>NZ_KB290725.1 GCF_000318095.2 Alloprevotella sp. oral taxon 473 str. F0040 | reverse complement strand
GATTGAGACAGAAACTCAGCTTTGAAAAACTGAAATCAGAGTTCTTCAAAAGAATAGTTTAATTTTGCCCTTGCCGGTTGACTCTACGTCCTGCATCATTCTCGTTCTTCACTTCCGTGCGGTCTCCCAATACCAGCACATAATTGTCATTGCTGTTTGATTCCATTTTTCTAAATTTTAATATGGTGAATACTGTAATCAAGCAGCTAAATTATAGGTATATGAAGAGATTGAAAAACTTTTGGGAAAAGCGGGAAATACAGGGAAAAAACAAGAAGCCATCATCCGAATCTGTATGGAAAGCGGATAATGGCATGTTATAAATAAATATGAACGTTTCCGGTAGAGGAACTTATTTATTTATTTCCTCCTTTTTCGAATATTCTTTTTCTATCAGTAAATTGATGAGAAATTTCTGCAAGTCTTGGTCAGTGGGTACATTGAGTTTCTTGCGGATGTGGTTACGCGTCACGTCAACATTGTTTTCGGTTTTGTCGAGCAACAGGCAGATTTCGCTCCGCTTCTTTCCTGCGAGAATGAGGCGGCACACATCCGTTTCTGATTTAGTGAGACAGGGGAAACGCCGGGCGAGGTCGCAGTCATCCATCAAGTGTTTTTTCAGATGCAGGCGCACGGCGTTGATAAGGTTGCGTTGCGATTTCGGTTTGAGCATGGAAAACAGGCGGTCCGTGTCCTCGGGCGATGGGTGGTCGTTACTGCTCATGCGCAGGTAGGCCTCTATTTCCTGTTTATTCAGTCTGACGACGCGCATCAGTGTCGTCTCACGGTGATGCAAATCGGTATTTTCCTTCGTTACACTCATCACATTATATCGCAGCAGTTCGCCCAGCGTGCAGAGGAAAAACTGCACGAAGAGGAAGAAAGCGAACAGGCGCCAAAGCGAAGGCTCTTGAAGATAGGCTGCCACACAACCGTAGCTAACCACACTGATAGCAGAGACGATAAAGGGGGTGAGCCGGACAAAGCTCAACACAAGGAAGAAGATCGCCAGCAGGGATGTTATCTGATTGATAAGGATGAGCTGCAGAAAATGGTCGGGGCGCACCGTAGCGAAATAAAAGAAGCGCACGGCGATGGTACACTGTGCCACGAGCGCCACGAGTGAAAAAGCCTTGGAAAGCGTCAGCCGCCGCGTGAGGTAGAGCGACAGCGAAAGGAGACACATCGCCAGATGGATGCCGCTCATCGTCTGGGGCAACGCTTCCTGCGAACCTCCAAGCCCCATGAACTGCAAGGAGATGACGGTAACAACGAGTACAGAGTGGAGCAAATACACGATGACTCGGTGCCGCTCAATGGTGTTTGTAGTGCGCGACCGTAGGAATGCCGATACCTTTTCTGTGAGAAAATGAATGATCATTGTTGCCGTTCTTACTTTTTATAACGACTGCAAAGGTACGTTTTTGTTTTCTCTTTACCAAGCTTCTTATTAGGTGTTTTTAAGGGGTGATTAAGGTTTTTAGGGGGGTAATAAAAGCTTTTAAATGGTCTTTCTGCTAAGAAACTCTGATTTATAACATTCTGTTTGTTATTTTTGTATAGTCTTTAGCTGTTCTCACAGAAATATTCCTTGCAGAACAGCCAAGAAATGAACTGTCCAGCATGCGAAATTCAGCAGAAAGGAATGCGAAATGAGAAAATGAGAACGTAGAAATATATTTAATCCATAATTAGCAAAAAGAGTTATTCATAAAGAACATGAGATTATGGCAAATGGAAAACAACAGGCATCATTCAGAGAATCAGGCTCAGCACCTACCTCTTCGTCCTGATACTGGTGGCACGGCAGGGATAGAAAACAGCTCAAACAGAGCAGTCGTTGCTACTACCTGCGGGATATACTTTAGGGGAGGAAGGACAAGAAACCTGTTATGTCTATGAAGCTGTAAAACTGAATATATATCGGAAATGAGACATTTTATCACATTACTGTTTGTCATTATACTCTCCGCAGGAGAAATGTATGCCGCCACTCCGGCAGACTCCATCCGCAAAGAGATGAAGCACCTAAAGGGAGAAAAACTTTTGCAGGCCTACCATAATCTTTGCCGGTTGGCAGCTGCCGAAGATAATATGGGCTATGAATTACGCTGCATCCGAGAATATCTTGCCGAATCCTTACGCCAAAAAGACAAGGAGGCGGAAGCCCAGGCGCGCGTCACTCAGTTGTATTGCTATTACAACAACGAGATGACCGACAGCATTAGCTACTATTTGCCCGAAGTTCTCAGTGCCATGAAAAAGAACGGCACATGGGATTATTACTACAATGCGTGGAACGTGCTCATCGAGAGTTACCTCTATGAAGACAAGGTGCAGACCGCATTGTTTGAAGCGCAAAAGATGTATGCCGATGCGCGAAAAAGAAAGAGCAACTATGGATTAGGCACTTCCACCTATGGCTTGGCATGTATCTATCAGACAATGGGACGCTTCCGCGAAGCCGAGAAGACCATCGAGGAGAGCATCGCCGCCCTCTCCAAAGAAGATGAGATTTCTCAATTGCTCTCTGCCTATCATGTTTTGGGCGAAATACTCGACGGACTGGGAAAATATGACAAGCTAAGAGCGAAATGCACGGAATGGAAAGCGGTCATCGACAAATACAAGAACGAAGCCCTGCGAAAAGGCTACACACCCTCGCTCAACGGACGCTATCTCTACTGCACGCTGGCAACAGCCGTCGCTGAATTGGAAACAGGGCATTACGACCGCGCCAAGGAATTGCTGCAGCTCGCCGATAAATATGCCGAGGGGCGCAAAGCCGTCGCCCGATTCAAGCTCCTTCAAGTGAAAGCCCGCTACTATGCAGCCATCAGGCAGTACGACCGGGCCATTGCCTGCAACAACGAGAACATGGGCATCATGACTGCCGCCGGCGACTCCGTCAGCCTGCTCACCGTGCAGATGCAGCAGGCCAACCTCTACACCGAGGCCGGACGATACAAGGAAGCGGCAGAACTCTACAGCCTTGTCATCCCACACAAAGACAAGCTGCGCAACACCGAGCTTGCCAAGCAGCTCGACGAACTGCGCACCATCTTCGAGGTTGACAAGCTCACACTCCGGAACGAGGTCATCACAACACGGCTCTACCTCTCACTCATCATCGGGGCACTGCTGCTTGCCACCGTCATCCTGTACATCATCTACACCCGCCGCTTGCGCCGTAAAAACAGGGCGTTGTACGACTCCATTCTATTATACCGCAAGGCAGAAAGCGACATGGAGACCGCCGCAAGGCTCGTTCCCGAGGAAGAACTCGACCGTGAGGGGAAAATCTACCGCCGGTTGTGTGAGCTGATGCAAAATGAGAAAATCTATAAAGACCCGGAGTTGAACCGCGATCTGCTCTCCAAGCGGATTGGAACAAATACCGTCTATATCACCAATGCCGTGCGCAAATATGCCGATGGAGCCACAGTCAACGAATTTATCAACGGCTACCGGTTGCGACACGCGGCATCGCTGCTCACCAACAATCCCGACTTGAACATCAACGAGGTGGAAAATAGATCAGGATTCAATTCCCGAGCCACATTCAACCGTTGTTTCCGAGCTTTCTTCGGGATGTCTCCTTCAGAATACAAAGCTGTTTCCAAAGAAAAAAAGAAAACTGCAAAAGGACTTATCCGATGAGGGGGTATAGGTGTTCTGGATGTTTATAAATCGTCATTTCTTAGTGAATTACAAATATGATACAAGTTTTTTCAAATATGAAACATCCTGTTGGTCTTCGTGGAATAATTTTGCAACAGAATCAACGAGCAGCAAAGATGAAAAAGAACTGTTGGGTATACATCTTAAGAAATGAAACCGGAGAAATCATCATCGGCTTTTCACTCGAGATGGATGAAACATTCACCGAAATCTCCATGCGAAAGGAAAAGCTGTATTATCTCCGTCCGTTTGAAGAGCCGTTCGACGGTTTGGCGCACAAGCACCTTTTAGATTCCCTTTCCAAAGATACAATCAACCTTCTCGTACGACGTAATCGGGAGCGGACAGAAATATACAAGGAAGTCTTCCGGAAAACGCAGTAACTATACCCCTGATAACCAAAAGAACATTTGTTTTTTTAATTGAAATTCCAGTAAAATGAAAACAAAACCAACAAACATCATTCAGAGGCTCTGCCTCTTCTTGTTTGCCCTTGTGCTGACGATGCCGACGTGGGCGCAGGGCAACAATGGCACCGAAGTAGTGAGCATCGGCTCGAAGGCTGAATGGAAAGCGTTTTGCCAGCGCGTGAACCACAACGGCGAGCCCTTCCTCAACGCCAAGTTGACGCAGGACGTGGACCTCGGCGGGGAGATCGTGATGCTGGGCTCTGTGAGCTACCCGTACTCCGGCACGTTCGACGGCAACGGCCATACGCTCTCGTTCAACTGGAATGCGGGCGAAGATAACCAAATCGCCCCCTTCTATTATGTGGAGAACGCCACGATCAAGAACCTGCGCACCCAAGGGAAGATCACGTCGAAGGGTTACAGCTTGTCCGGAATGGTTCGTGCAGCCTTGGGCACCACCACCATCTCGGGCTGCATCAGCGACGTGGACATCACGGGGGGGAACGGTGGTTGGAATGATTCCCAAGCCGCGGGCATGGTTCAAGCGGTAGCCTACGGAGCCTCGGTTCAAATCACCGACTGCCTCGTCAAAGGCAGCATCACCGACAATGCGGATGAAAGCGAGAGAGCGATGGCCGGCTTTGTCTTGTCTAATAGTGGCACCTACACGCTGACTCGCTGCCTCTACGTCGGCAAGAACAACGCCGCCAACAGCAAATACAGCAAAACCTTCGGCACGGAAAAGGGCATCAGCGACACCTTCACCGACTGCTACTACCTCAACACCTGCGGCAAAGCGCAGGGCAAGCAGGTAACCGCCGAGCGACTGAAGAGCGGCGAAATGGCCAAGCTGTTGCAGGGCGACCGCACCGAAAACGTCTGGGGACAGACGCTCGGCACGGACAAAGAGCCGCTGCCCACCGACAAGGCCGACAAGCGCATC
>NZ_KB290724.1:86672-89258 GCF_000318095.2 Alloprevotella sp. oral taxon 473 str. F0040 | reverse complement strand
GCCACCTTTGTCTCTTTCTTTGGTGCTTCTAAATAAACCTCATTGAAAGAATAGAACTTGGCACGCTCCTTGTTGAAGCGGATGCCCTCCATCATTCTCTTGAACCAAGCTTGTTCGCTCTTGGCTTCTGACTTGAGAGAATTGACGAATTCATTTAGCGCTTGTTCATCGGCGTCCAGTTCGCGAAGAACGTCGTCCTCAAATCCTTGAAGTTTCTTTAAAAACTTCGTCTTATCAATATCCGAAAGCTGCTGATAAGCTGGGTGCTCCCGAAATGAGACAAGTTGTTCCAGCCCAAGGTTCTGGTAGCGTTGAACAGACTCTTTTTGCAGCGCGGTGAGTTCAGAGGATAGCGATCGCGACGGTGTCTTTGATTCACCACTTACGCCCCTTTCATCGGCAATTGTTGCCGGCTTTACAACAGCGTCTGCCGGTTTATCAACGGAATTCTCCGCCTGTCTCAATTGTTTCTCCAGCTTACCGATGAGCACGCTCTCCGACTCATCGAGAGGTTGGAGACGAATTATCTGTTAGATTGATTGCCTTTCTTCATTTTACACTATTAACCAACAGTCTTTGTATTACAAGTAGAACAACTAAAGTTTTTTAGGCCCAGCTCATGTACATGAATTTATCATACTGATGCTACCTTGGTGTGTAAATTACTTTTTCTTTACTTGTGCACTCCCAATAGCATTATTTTTGTTTCTGGACCTCTTGAATAGTCTCCGGAGATAAGTCCAAAATAAAAGATATGTTTGTGCATTAAAATCACAAATGGAGATATTACTTCATCATGTTTTTTTATTTGAAATGCAATATATCCAGTTTGAGGATATACCAACTTTTCTAATGAGCCTAATTTTTTCGCTATAGATTCAATTTCCTCTAATGAAATCCCTTTATCATTAGGGTAGGTCAATCCAAAGGATATAAAGCTCTCTGATTTATTTTCTTTGTAAACATATATGCGTTCTACGATATCATCAAACCTCAGAGATATAAAATCTTCTTTGTGCAAAGGCTGTGATTGGTATGGCTTCAAAATATATTTATCATTTATCGTCACTTGAATCATTTCGTCTTACTAAGTTTATAATTTTCATTTTTCCCTCTCTGATTAACTCTTCGATGTCTTTTGGAAAATAGAATTTGGATACCTTTCCCTGGCTGATTAAACCAAGGGATTGCCGGTCCCATTTCTACAGAAAAATCTTCGAGAACGACTAATTCATAGAATTCAATATAATTAGATTCATTGCCTCTTAAGGCTCGATTTTGAAAAGGAATCCTAGTTCCATCTGACATTTTAGGAGAAGCAAATCTTCCTCTATGAATACCATCTAACTGAGAAGCTCCATTATAGTCATATCTGTCAAGAACCACTCCTTTTTTAAGTTTCACTTTATGAGATTCTATAAAGCCATTAAAAGGTGGCCACTCACCATTAAGTTGATGTCGAATAAAATAGTCATTTAATTCTTTCCATTTTTCATTTCCCCCATAGTAAAAAGGTCTCTTCATACTCCAATAATGTATTTCCAAAACGAATGTATCTCTTATTATCTTTGGAGTAAGCGCTAGTATCCAGTCTTAGGATCAAAGCCTGCGACATGCTCAATCTTGGCTATTTCCGTGTATATTGTAGACATGCTTAGTATGTTAGAATTACGATATTAGGGAAGCTTTTGACATGAGACCCACTTGAACGCCCTTGGATATCACACACCTCCTTTTATGGACAGCGAATGACTTCAATCATCTGTTCTCCTTCGATAGTGAACAACCTGATTATTCCTTTTTGCTCTAGTCTTCTCAAGAATGGCAGAAGACTATCGAAAGAGGTGTCCAATGGAGGAGGCAGTCCTTGTCACTTAAATATAGCATTATAAAAACCATAGTCGTGCCGAAGCACTTGGACTAATCGTTCTTCAAGTTTTCTTTTGCGCATACTTAGAATGTTATAACCTCTCCCGTCTTGATATTTACCAGCCTAAGGAGTTTTATCTGGCTCTTAGTTGTGAACTGGATAGCACCACCCTCCCCATATTTCGGATAACTTCTTGTCACAACTTCTATATTTTTAGCCCCACCCCAATTGGCATAAGGAAATGAGACAGAAGACCTAATCTTAATCTATTTCAAATTCTGCACGCCAAAATGCATCAGTCATTGCTCCATTTAATTGGAGTTTTGAAATTGCTTCTGTGGAGTTGTCGAATTTACTAAGGGCGTCCTTTCAAAATTGAAGTGCAACGATTCATTCGTTTTTCATAGATTAGACCCTATGGGAAACAGATAGACGTTTTGCATTTAGATTTAGAAAGTACAGGTGATGTCAGCATTGTTGGTTTTGAATACATTGCTGCAAATATACTTACTTTGTTTGGTATTTCATCATTATGTTTTTGTGAATGCTATTCGTGAGCATCAAATGAAGGGGAAATAAGAATAAACAACTATCTTTGTAGTGGCTGTTTGAATTGGCTAATGAACAGTAGGTGATTAGCAAAGTAATAGCCATGAAGTGAAATCAAATGTAGACAATCAAATAAAGGTCGAAAATATATGAATCATCAAACGAAT
>NZ_KB290724.1:54666-86652 GCF_000318095.2 Alloprevotella sp. oral taxon 473 str. F0040 | reverse complement strand
GTTTGAATTGGCTAATGAACAGTAGGTGATTAGCTAAACCATGGCCATGAAGTGAAAACAAATGTAGACAATCATGTAAAGGTCGAAAATATATGAATCATCAAACGAATATCAATGATATAGAGCTCGTTATCAATAGAAACCGTCTCTGCCTATTCTATGTTAAGGCTCCCGATTGTGGAGTTTGCAATGTTATGTTTAGCAAAGTTGCATCGTTAACGGAGAACTACCCTCAACTTGTGTCTTTCTATACTGACATAACAGAGGAGCCTTTGATTGCTAGTCGTTTCCTTGTATATTCAGGTCCAACCGTATTACTCATATTAGATGGCAAGGAAGTTTATCGTAGTTCTCAATTCATAGACCTAAAAGAACTGGATAGAAAGATTGGTCAACTAATAGAGTTTTGTGATTTATAAGAGAAGACTAAATACTCTTTTGTGTTATTTCTTGGATGTCCTAATATGCACCCTTCAATTCATCGTTTTATTTCCTATTCTGCGGCAGCTGTCTAGTGCTTCTCTGCTTTTTTCTCCAGGATTTCCGCTATTTTTTCGTAGGTTTTCCCATTGCGAATGGTGATGTGCTGATAAAAATCCTGTTTCATAAGTTTTTTGTGATAAGTAGATTTCAGATATTCCGCTTCATCATATTTGCCCCAAAATATCGCATGGCTACCGATATGAACGATTTCATTGTAGAACTCAGAGGTGTTGATGAAATCTATAATTGCCGATTGGTCAATGTGATTGGGGATGAACAGGACGTCTCTCCTTGCCAATTCTCCTTGCCACCAATCAGGCAGCTTTGCTTTTTCTGCTAAATAGTCTTCTTTGCTTATCAAAGCAAAAGGAATAGAAAAGTCATAGTTCCTTTCTAGCATACGTGCTATCTTTGAGAGACAATGCTCAATACTTTCCGCACTGCAGAAAAACAAGTTACCACTATTGATGTAAGAATCAACATCTTCAATGCCCTCCTCTGAAAGTGCTTTCTTCAAATCACTCATAGATACCCTGTTTTTTCCGCCTACGTTGATTCCACGTAGCAAAAGTACATATACCATATATCTTCTTCTTTTTAAGAATGTTTGTTTTTCCCTGTCATTAAGAGCTTTCTTAGTCTATTGAATAAATGGAGAATAGAGGCTCTTTTGGGAATCATATAGTGTATAATTCCCCGTCAATTGCAAAGATATCATATTCTTTTGTAGCACTCACATGGAGAGGGGCTAAAATTGCGAGTTTATTCAAGTCTACTATTTATTGGATTCTACTCTTGTGGAAGATAATCATTGCCTCTTTCCATCTGATGTATGAGATAAGAATAGCCTGTCCAAGGGCATCTGAGGAGTGTGACAAATAGAGAGCATGCAATATGCTTTCTTGTGTTTGGCTTAATAGTATCATAAACAAGCACTACATCATGAGAGTCTAGAGCTTCCATGACGTAGTGTTGAATAGTAGTGAAAGGTTGAACTCAATTACAGCGAATGAAAACACGTTTCCTAGGAATGCTATAAGGTTCCCCCTCATCTATTACCAAACGGTTGGCTTCGATTTTCCCTTTGTATATACGGGTGGTCACATCAGGTTTGGCACCTTTTTGTATCCAACGGGGGATGCCCATGCGCTGCGCTGTAGCCTCCTCCTTGCAATATAATGGAACTGGGTAGTCAAATTCTACCCCTGCTTCGACTGTAAAAGACAAGGAATCCTGTTTTACAATGATGTTTTGCAAAGGACGAATCTCATAACCAGGAAGGTATCCCTCTCTAACTAGAAAAAACTCATCTGTTGTAGCATTTAAACATCCATGCACACCTAGCGAATCTTTCCAAAAGATAAGATAGCAACGATCCCCTATTCCCGATGGATAGTCGAGTTGCTCTTCATAGATGGAGGTCTGCTGAGCCTGAGGAAGCAGAACTTCGGCTTGGGCACAAGCAGAAAGTACAGCCCAACTCAAGGAAAGGAAGAGTAAAAGATTTTTCATTGTATTATTTATTGAAGTGGTACTAGTTTATTTTTTTTGGGGGGGGAATTCTCTTCAGCTTCTGTTGCTAAGCTCACCGTGAACTTATCGGAGGAGAGATATGGAAACTATGGTTAGCGCAAAGGCAAGGGCTACAGTCGAGCATTCCACAGGCTTGTGCGACATGGATAGGCTCTTGCTTCCACTTCCCGTCTGCTTGTTGGGCGATAGTCGTTAGAGCTTAAACTCTGCCCACAAAGGGTAGTGGTCGGAAATCATGAAAGAGAGTTTCTGCTTGCTCAGTCCTCTGTTTTTGAGTGCAGTGGCGACAAAGTCGTAGCTGCCACCGCGCACAAACTCTAAGGAGAGTTTCGGCTGTCCATTGCTGCCATTGAACCAAGCGATTTGATCGTAGAACTTTGTGTCATTGAAGATGGAACGACTCACCTCCTTGCTCCGTAAACCCTCAGGCACGTATAGCCCTTCAGAAAGGAAGGTCTGCTCGAGCAGGTCTCCGCGAGCCTCAATGTTGAAGTCGCCAAGGAGGATGAGATTCTGATGATAGGCATTGACGTCTTTCGCCCACGACGACAGCCATTGGGCTATCCCTTTGAGTTCTTTCACGCGATCACTAGCCTTCGTGCCGTAGAGTACATGAAGGGTAACGAGGATGAAGGTTTGGTGCTTAGAACGGAAGCTCACGGCATAAGGCGAACGAACAAACTGTTCCTGCATCACATTTTTAGACACACCGCTGCGCCATTCGTCTGGCACCACCAGTTCGCCTGCTAAGCCTGAGAGGTTTACTCGGCGTGTATCGAAGAGATACGCCATGCGTTCGCCATTGCCGACAGAGCCTTGGTTCACATCGGTCAAAATCATAGACCATTCGTTGCCGAGTATTTTGAGTGTGTCTCTCAAGGCTCTGATGTTGGATTTGACTTCTTGGATAGCGATGACGTCAAATCGTCTGATAATCTCTGCGATACAATGCACGGAGTGGAGGTCGCGGCGAGGACTATCGCCCTCTTGACTCATCCAGCTGCGGGTGAGGTCACCAAAGCCGCGGATATTCCAAGTCGCGATGAGCAGGTTGCGGTCGAGTTGTTTGGGAGGCACCTTCTCGTCCAGGTCTTTAAGGAGTTCCTCAAGGTTGTCCTTAACCTCTTGAGGTTGTGGATCTAATGTTTTCATGGTTCTTCTATTTTGTGGTAGGGTAGAAGATAGTGTGTATTCACGACAAAAGTACAAGATTCAAGGGAATCTTCCAAGTGAAAAGCATATTTTGTATCGTGCTGATATCGCTTTTTTTTTTGCTACTCACCCTGGGTGAGGGGGAGCATTCCCTGAGGCTTCCTCCACTATTCAACATTACTTGTCGAATCGTCCGTTGGCATAAGTTCTTAGAACCACCTTATGTTGCGGCCATAGACATAGCTTCTCATGTCTTATCAGGTTGGCTATTTTCAATGGTGCTTGTGTTTCACACGTTTCTTTATTCTGTTTTGTTGGTTAAATCACGTGGTGCTCTCTTGCCGCAAAGAGGTCGTCAAGCATTCTTTCGTGGTGAGGCTACTCTTTTTTATGACTTAGAGTATCTATAAATAGTCCAGTTGGTGCATCGGAGGATACTTCCTACATCATTCTCGTTTGCGGAGTTCCCAAAAGGCGACAGCCGCAGCGGCCGCCACGTTGAGAGAGTCCACTTGGTGCGACATGGGGATGCGCACCACAAGATCGGAGTCTACTATTGTTTGTGCAGAGAGTCCGTCACCCTCTGTGCCCATGATGAGGGCGAGTCGTTCATATTCATGCAAACGAGGGTCGCCTAGTGGGATAGAGTCGTCTGAGAGAGCCATCGCAGCAGTGGTGAAACCATAGTCGTGAAGACAAGTGAGTGGAGGAGCCACCCAAGTCCAAGGCACGAGGAAGGTGCTTCCCATGGACACACGAATGGAACGGCGATTGAGTGGGTCGCACGAGCTGGGGGTGAGCAGCACAGCATCTATGCCCAAGGCGGCAGCAGAGCGGAAAATAGCTCCGATGTTGGTGGTGTCTACCACTCCGTCTATCACCACGATTCGTTGCGCATCGTGAAGTACCGTCTCGAGTGAGGGGGGAGTAGGGCGGCGCATGGCGCAAAGCACTCCTCGTGTGAGCGTATAGCCCGTGAGGGAAGCCAGCAGTTCCCGTTTGCCAGTGTAGACTGGAATGTCGCCACATCGGTCTATAATGCTGGCTGCATCGCCCGTGATGTGGCGTTCTTCGCAGAGCAGTGCCAAAGGAGTATAGCCTGCATCGAGTGCCACGTGAATGACTTTGGGGCTCTCGGCAATGAAAATCCCTTGTGAAGGATCTAGACGATTGCGCAGTTGAGCTTCGGTGAGGGAAGTGAACATTTCCACTCCTGGATGATGGAGCGAGGTGATGGGAAGTATGGGCATAAACTATCGTGTAATGGGATAAGATTGGGCTTAGTCTAGAAACACCACTGGTATAACAAACTAAAAGCTCCATGCCGACAGTGGTTTAGAGTATACTGGCGGCATGGAGCAACAAGTGGGTTAAATATCTACTCTTGCAGAGCAGGGCAAAGATGATGAACAGAACTTATTCTCCCCAAATAGAATTGTTTGACTCGTCCATTCCACGAGAACCTATAGTAGATAGATGCTCTTCGGTCACCTTTGTATCGTTAAGTGGGAGCTGACTATTGGTATTTTGGCCACTCACAGCTATCATACCTTCTGATAACATGGTGATAGATTGGATTTGTGGACTGAGATACGTTTTCTGTTTCATCGTTGTTTGTATAAGATTAGGTGTTTAATAAATGAACCAACTAAGAAGAAGTACACACTGGTCTTTAATGAGTACATCTTCTTAGTTGGGAGTTTTGCTTAAGTATATTAAATACTATAAACCTTTGGCGTAGATGTTTGATTCTATAATTAGCTACTCTGCCAGTTGAGCTATCTTTTCGGCCAAGAGAGCGAGATCTTTTTTGAGTATCTCGATGCGACGTTCCACATCGGCCACGAAAGAAGAACCAGACTTTGATTTGGCCGTGAGGAACGACAAGTTAGTCTCATAGGTGGCAATCTCAGCTTTCTTCTCATCATAAGCCCGTTGGAGGCGTTGACGTTCATTGCCACCTTGTGCTGCTACACGACGTGCAAGATTGTCGATACGACGACGTCCAGCTTCTTCGTGAATCGTATTGTAGAGCGCATCGCAAGCCTTGCGATAGGCGCGATAGATCTTTTCCTTCTTCTTAAAAGGCACGTGACCTACTTCGTTCCATTCGGCTTGAAGAGCTTTGACAGCATCATGGAGTTTATCGCTACCTTCAGCAATGAGTTGTTCCAAGCGAGCAATGATGTCTTGCTTCTTGGCTAAGTTGGCCATTTCTTCCTCGTTATTGCCTGCATTAGCTTCTTTCTTGCGATCAAAGAATGCATTGCAGGCCGTGTTGAAGCGTTTCCAAATGGCATCGCTGGCTTTGTGCGCCACCGCACCAATAGTCTTCCACTCGGCTTGTAGCTCAACAAGTGCCTTGGTCGTAGCAGCCCAATCGGGGCTCTCGCTCAGCTGTTCAGCCTTCTCGCAGAGGGCAGTCTTCTTGGCCAAATTTGCAGCGAGTGTCTCGCGCACTTCCTTGTAGAACTTAGACTTAGCGGTGAAGAAAAGGTCGCAAGCTGCACGGAAACGGTCGAAAATCTGTTGATTGGCTTTGCGGGGTGCAAAGCCCACGGTCTTCCACTCGGCTTGGAGAGCGACGATTTCTTTAGACTGAGATTCCCAGTCGTTCATCGTGTGGAGGGCAGAGAGGTCGATGGCTTCTACGCGTTCGCAAAGTTCAGTCTTGCGTGCGAGATTGTCCTCTTCCTGTTGTTTTTGCGCGAGGAAGAAGTCTTGGTGACGCTTGTTGATAGTGGTAGAAGCAGTCTTGAAGCGATTCCACACCTCATCGCGCAACTCCTTAGCCACAGGGCCTGTTTCGCGGAATTCGATATGCAACTGCTGCAATTGGTGAAACGCACTAATCACATCTTCCAGTTCAGTGAGTTTCTCAGCAGCCTCGCAGATACGGGTCTTAATCTCCAAGTTTTTCTTGAAGTCATATTCGCGCATCTCATGATTGATGCGCAAGAGGTCGTAGCATTGCTCAACATAGTGATGGAAGTTTTTCCACGTGTCGGTCACGTGTTCGGCTGGGATAGAGCCAATCTCCTTCCACTCTGATTGGAGAGCTTTAAATGTGTCGTAGTTTTTGTCGATTTGCTCAGCATCGGCAGCAAAACCCTTGATTTGCTCGATAATGGCGAGCTTACGCGCCAAATTAGCTTGGCGTTCTGCTTCAGCCTTCTCTGCCATTTCTGCTCGGCGCACCTTAATCTCGGAGAGCAACTGCTTGTATTCTGCTTCTAAAGGCTGGTCAGGAGCCACGAATTCAGACTCGTCGCCACCATCGGCCACAAATTGTTCACGTGCTTTTGCCACCGCCTCGTTGTGGAGACGATAGTATGCACTGCGACACGCATCGAGTGCGGTGCGGTCGGCGGTTTCGGGTTGTTCCAGCAAAAGTTTGAGTTGAGCTATCACCGCTTCGGGTGTAGTCAAATCCGCGTTTTGAGTTGCAGTGGTGGCTTCTTCGGTTGTAACAGCAGGAGCCGACGCTGCAGTAGTGGCAGTTTCAGCAGTGTCGTTAGCGACGTGGTCAGTGGCAGCTACTTGGAGCTGAGGATCTACGTGTTCACTCATTATGGGGAGTGTCATTTATGGGTGAGAGATGTGAATCAAAATGGTCGATTTTTTCAGAAATCAACAATTGAGATTCCTATTTTTCGAGCAATTCGTTACTGCAAATGACGGCAAAAAGATAGGAATATCCAAATCTTTTTGCCGAAATCTGCATTTATAAGCCTGAATTCTTCGTGAAAATGAGGCTTTAACCCTTAAAAGTGTCCTTTTTCGTCTCTTTTTGAAGAGAATATTTAATTTAAAGGAGTTGAGTTTTGATTGATTTTAGTCGTTTTCTCTATAATATCGCCTTGATTCACCTCACAAAACTCGGAGATTTTCTGAAAAAACTCGGAGTAGATTGGGAAAAGATCTCAGCTGTGTATTGAGTGTTACGACTAAATCCAGTTGATTTTGCGGAAATACCAAATGAAGAGCCCCGTGACGAAGATTGAACCACCGATGGTGAGTGGGAAGCCCCATACCCAAAGCTCGATACCTGTGTGGAGGTTCATGCCGAAGATGCTGGCTATGAGCGTGGGGAACATGAGGATGATGCTCACAGAAGTCATCGTCTTCATCGTCTGGCTCATGTTGTTGTTGATGATTGCCGCGTAGGTATCAATGGTCGACTCCAGAATGTTGGTGTAGATGTTGGTCGTTTCTCGCGCCTGACTCATCTCAATGTTCACGTCTTCGATCATGTCGGCATCGAGTTCGTCGACGGGCAACTTAAATTTCAACTTGGAGAGGAGCATCTCATTGCCACGAATGGAGGTAGCAAAGTAGGTGAGTGAATCTTGCAACCGCGACAAATTAATCAAATCCGCGTTGTTGATGGGGCGGTCCAAGTCGCGTTTGGCAGCATCAATAATAGTGCTGATTTGCTTGAGTCGCTTTAGATACCACACGGCACTGGACAGAAACAGACGGAACACAAAGTCGACAGAGTCGGTGAATCCGAGGTTTCGCTTTTGCTGATACGACACGAAGTCCAACATCATGTTGGTCTCGAAGTGGCACACGGTCAAACAGATGTCTTTGTTGAGAATCAATCCCATGGGGATCGTAGTGTGCGGAGTGCGACTTTGTTCTTCTTTCTGGTAGGGGATGCGGAGAATGATGAGCATCCAGCCCTCATCGTAGTCATAACGTGCGCGTTCGTCCTTGTCTCGAATGTCATCGAGAAAGTAGTCGGGCACTTTCAGTGTTTTTTTGAGGTATTCTTCGTCTTCAGGCGTGGGACATGTGGCCTGAACCCAGCAGTTGGGCGACCATTCGTCTTGTGTGCGCAGACCTTGATTGTAGTTCCAATATGTGAGCATAACGAGCTTTCTTCTTATTTCAAAAAGGAGATGTGGGTAGGAAGAAAGCCTAGCTCCGTCCTATCCAAGCAAGATTTGATACGTTTCCGAATGATAGTCGTCCATTTGGGTGAAAATTAGCGCGAATCTGCTGGTTGCCAGGGGTAAAGACCTTCTTGGGAAAGCTCTATAAGTGTGGCTTCAGCTGCAACGTCCGAGGCATCGTCATGCGGTGTGCTGCGAGTCTAAGGCCGTGCATTCGCTGTTTAACGGCTGCAAAAGTAGTGCTTTATTTTGAATTATGCTGGTTTTCGGGCACAAGAAATGCGAAGAATCTCTTCGGGCTTACCTCTGCGCTGTCCGTTTTGTGGCAGGAGTAAACCCTAGATGGCAGATTCTTTTGCTCATGCTGTGTTCTGTATGGTTCCCTTCTTCTGAGAAGGGCAGCAGGGTAAAGTTGGGTTGAATTTAATGCTTTGTTATCCTAGTTCAATGCTTTCGTAATCTCTAGCATTTAAGCCTTCAACACCTCGTCCACGCCTTCAATGACGCTCAAGAAGCGCACCGCCGTGCGAAGCTCTTCGGCCGAGTGCACGGCATAGTGGAGGGTGCACTCTACGATGTTGTCGCGAGTTTCCATCTCAATGCGGTAGAGGTTGAGCTGTAGACCTTGCGTGAGGCATTCGGTGATGTCGCTGAGCAGTCCAAAGCGATCGATAGCCCGCAGGTGGGTACGCACTTCGTAGGTATAGTCAGTAACGGGGAAGTCCACATTGACAATGGCATCTCCACGCTGTGCCGACAGACTGATGGCGCGGCGACAATCGCGACGGTGAATCACCACTCGGCCATCACCCTGTGCTTCGTTGGTGAACCCTATCACCTCCTGCCCTGGTAGAGGCTGACAGATGGGGCAGCGATGGGGAGCTTCCGTGTGGAGGTTTTGGAAATAGCGCGATAGATAGCTTTTAGCGCGGTAGGTGGTCACCACCTTTTCCCATTCGGGCAGCGGATGCGCTTGTGGATGCGTGCCAATTTCTACGCAACATCCATGCGTGAGCACAGTGGGGAGTGAAGCAAGTTTGCCATCGATGCGGGCGTATTGTGCGTGTTTGCCAAGATTGCGTTCAAAGGCAAAGTCGAGGGCTGTGGCTTGTTGGGGCAGACGAATGGGTGTGCCGTCTACGTCATAGACCGTGATGTCTTCGCTATAAAGGCTGGCAGTCACGCCTTCCATGAAGTCACCATCGCCATCGCTCTCAGCGATTTGTTGCAGTTGCACGCAAAACTTGTCAATCCACTGTCTGTCCGATTTGCTCAAAAGTTGGTTCACACCGCCGCCTAGTTCTTTGTTGCGATGGGTTTCGATGCGATCTACGATGAGGCCAAGTTTGGTGCGGGTCACCATTTCTTCTGAAGAGATGTGGATTTCGTCCCACCGACCACAACCACTCAGGAGTTGCACGTGATAGGATTGGTAGCCATTCTCTTTAGGCACATCAATATAGTTGATGGAACTGCCCACTTTCTCTTGGAAATGATTGGTTAGTACACCATAGATGCGCAAGCAAATGGCCTTGTCGGTGCGCTTTTTGTCCACCTCGTTGAGACGACTACGGTCGTATATCACACGAATCACATAGCGATGGTCGATGTGGTGGAAGTCACGTCCCGACTTGCGCATTCGTGTGTCGATGCTGTAGGGCAATCGATAGCGCACTTCAGTGCGCACGGGCAAGTCCTTTTCAGCCAGCAGTTGCTCAATGCGAGAGGTGAATTTAGAGAGTTCGTCGTGATGCTCTTCGATGTCTTGCTCTAGTAGTTGTAGCAATCGCTCATAGCGGTCGGGGCAACGGAAACGAAAAGACAGATTCTCGAGTTCTCGGCGCAGGTTGTGCAGTCCCAAACGATTGGCAAATGGGGCGTAGAAAAAGTCGGTTTCACCTCCAATCTTCATTTGTTTTTCGGGCAGCATGTCGCCTAGGGTGCGCATGTTGTGAAGGCGGTCGGCTAATTTCACGAAGACTGCGCGGATGTCATGGCGAAGCGAGTCGAGAAGTTGGCGAAAGTTGTTCTCTTGTTTCCGCACGTCGGGAGCTGCTCCTGCGATTTTACTCGGTTTGGTCACCACTTTCACCAGGAAGGCCACGTCATCGCCAAATCGTTCTCGGATATCTTCGATCGTGTAGGGCGTGTCTTCCACCACATCGTGGAGGAAAGCGGCCACCACAGAGTTAGCATCGAGCATAAACTCCTCAGCCACGATACGAGCCACGGCCACAGGATGCATGATATAGGGATCTCCTGCTGCGCGCTTCTGTCCATCGTGCGCTTCTTTGGCTAAGAGATAGGCCTGGCGTAGGCGAATCATGTCTTCGGCAGGGAATCTCTGCGACAAACGATCGAGCATCTCGTCGACCGTTCTATCTAGTTTTTGCAAATAGTCGTTCATGATCGAAAGGTGTGTAGGCTTGTCTGTCTTCACTATCAAGCGAAGTCTCGCGGTTCTAGGTTTGCTGCGCACAAAATCATCCTAGTAGCTGTCTTCCATAGTGGAAAACTGCACTCAGATTTTGTGTATGCTTTTAGGCTTCAAAGTTATTATAAAATGTAGAATCTGGCAAGTAAAGTCTTCATAATCTTCAGAAAAAACTGAAAGTCTCTGATTTAATAAGGTAGAAGTTTGAATTATCGCAACAGATGTTGTATATTTGTAGCTGCGTGGGCGCATCCGCCGTGGTTAAGTAGCAAACGAAACCATGTTGGTTGCGGCCTATTGTCGTGAAATCCTTTCAATATTTCCCCGTCCGTTATGCGACAACTAAAAATTTCTCAAGGTATTACCAACCGTGGTGATGCCGCAATCGACAAATATCTCACTGAGATTGGTCGTCTTGAACTCCTCTCAATGGATGAGGAGGTGGAACTCGCACAGCGCATTCGCCATGGTGACCAAGCGGCTCTTGAACGTTTGGTGAAGGCCAATCTGCGCTTTGTGGTGTCCGTTGCCAAGCAATACCAAAATCAGGGGATGTCGCTCAACGACCTCATCGACGAAGGCAACATCGGCTTGATGAAAGCTGCACAGAAGTTCGACGAGACGCGTGGTTTTAAGTTCATCTCTTATGCTGTATGGTGGATTCGTCAAAGCATTCTCCAGGCGATTAGTGAGCAAAGCCGTATCGTGCGCATGCCACTCAATCAAGTGGGTTTGCAGGCCAAGATTGGTCGTGCCACCACTGAGTTTGAACAGCTCTACCAACGCCGTCCTTCTGCAGAAGAATTGGCCGAACTGCTCGACACCGACCTCGACCGCATCAAAGACAGCCTCAATGCTGGTGGTAAGAAGGTGAGTGTGGATGCACCCTTCCAAGACGACGAGACCAACTCCATGATCGACATCATGACCGATGAAGGAGCACCTGGCACAGATAATAGTATGGAGCGCGAATCGCTGTCCACCGACATCGACACCGCCCTTCAAGTGCTCTCAGAGCGTGAGTGCAGCGTGGTGAAAATGCTCTTCGGTATCGGTCGCACGGAAATGACGGCTGAAGAAGTGGCTACTACACTCAATCTCACCCGTGAACGTGTGCGTCAAATCAAGGAGCGTGCTTTGCGTCGCCTACGCGAGGAGGCCAACGTGAGCATCTTGCTCAAATATCTAGGCTAAAGTCCAATCGGAACTCGCACCTCGTAGGCACAAGTTCCGATCTCTTATTTGTTTTTTCATGCTCGGCAATGCAGGTTCAACTGCGTTGCCGTTTTTATTTTGTAAGGGGCTAAAGGGGGAAGACAGAGAATCTTACACACTTTTTCGGACAATACCGATTTTCGTTAGCCTCTGTCTTTCTTTTGCGCTATCATGCTATGTGCATTCCTGGAGGCTTACAAAACAAGTCCGCATCAACACAGACTAGTGTGCTGATGCGGACTTGCTTTAATAGAATCGTAAGCCAATGATAAGGCAAGATAGTTGTAGGATTACTCTGCGGTAATCTCACCAGGAAGCGGCAGTGGTCGCCATCCTTCACCATAAGTGGCATGAGCATCGCTCACCACTACGAAGGCGTTGGGATCCACTTCTTGAATCTTGAGCTTCACTGCGGGAATCTCCTTGTTAGATACCACCAAGAAGAGCATTTCTTTGTCGTCGTTGGTGTAGAGTCCGCTACTCTTGATGCGTGTGGCCGAGCGATCGAGCGTTTGCAGGATAAACTGGCGGAAATCTTCGTTAGGTTTGTTAGACACCACGAAGACCAGTTTGTCGTCTTGCGCGCCATTGATCACGTAAGCGATGGTTTTGGACGAAACAAAGATGGCGATGAGTGAATAGAAGGAGAGGTGCCAAGAAGGGCCGCTAGTGCCTGAGTCTATATGGCCAAGACCAAGGCCGAAGACCAAGAGACCTGAAAGCACCACCACTGCATCGCAGATGAGAATACCGTTGGAGAAGCGGATGTTGAGATATTTTTGCAAGAACATCGCCACGATGTCTGTGCCCCCTGTGGTGGCTTGTTGGCGCACCACCAAACCGCAACCCAATCCGATGGTGGCCGCACCAATGATGGTGGTGAGCATGAGGTGTTCGCTCATGTTAATCACGCCGCCAAAGAGCTGAGTTGGGTCGAGAGCCTTCATGGCTGCAGCATTGGGATAGGCAATCCAGTCGAGCAAGTTCATCACCAAAGGCGACATCATCGCAGCAAAGATGGTGCGTGAGCCGATTTTAGCTCCTAGGAATATGGCAGAGAGGGTGAGCAGTGGGACATCGAAAAACCATCCAAACGTGCCGACTTGGATGCTCGGGAAGAGGCTGTGCAGCACAATGCCAGCACCATACACGCCCCCAGGGACAATGTGATAGGGGTTGATGAAGAAGACGAAGCCAGAACACATGATGATCACCCCAACGATGATGTAAACCCATGTGAGCCACCATTGAAGGTGCGTGGCTGGTGCATACCACTTCGGCTTTTGTGGAAGTGTAGAATCGGAAATAGCGGTCATAAATTCAGTTTTAGTCTATTACGGGTGGTAATATCTGGCTGCAAAGTTACGAAACCTTAGTGATTTGGTTGTTTTTTGCCCGTAGTTTTTTATGCTGTATAAAGAAAAACCACCCAAACTTATTGGGTGGTTAATCTGAGAGCCGAAAACGAGACTCGAACTCGTGACCTACGCATTACGAATGCGTCGCTCTACCAACTGAGCTATTCCGGCTTTCACAGTGCTCCTCTCGGAGATTGCGGTGCAAAGTTAGTGCGTTTTTGCGGAATCTCCAAATGTTTTTCTTGAAAAATCGCAGCCCATAAAAGCATTTTTTCGATTGCCGTCTCTGTCTTGATGGAGGGAGAGAGCGAAGGCCTGCCTCGTCTTTTCAAGAGGCGTAGTACCATCTGCTCAGAAAGCCTTTTGGGTCGTTCCGTCACACCGCAGGGGCAGTGATGATGCTGCGCACCACGAGCGTTTCTTGTTCCCCTTCTGAGGGGCGCACACGGCGAATCTCAAAAGCCCATCGGTCATTGCCGAGGTCGTCGGTATAGACCCGGAGTTCGTCATCAGCATAGGCTTCCAGTCCATAGGACATTTCGATGCGTTTCACTTGGTGAGTCTCGTGCCACTGTTTGGAGAAAGTGTCGAGGATAAGGCTGAGATAGCGGATAGAATTGACGTGTCCGTTGATGTCGAGATCGCTGAAGGCAGCGCGGTGCACCAAACAGGGTGTCTCACACTTCACTCGTGCCCGACCAGCTCCTGCGATGGGTACATCTTCGGCATGGAGAGCTCCCGAAAATCCTCCATCAGGCAGGTTTTCCAGATTGATAGGTTGTCGCGTGTCGTAGTCGATGAGTGCCCACGTGCTGTGACCATAACCCACGGTTTCGCCTTGTGCATTTTGCACAGCGTAGAGACGATCGGTGAATTGTCGGAATATCTTATTGACCCACGTGGAAAGGGTGTAGTCTTCTCCCGTGCGGGGCATCTCGTTGACTTCCACCACTAGGCGCGAAAGCACCCATCCGCGGTGATGTTGGTTCATGTAGGTGTAGCCAAATCCGTGAGATTCGGCATGCAGCGATGACACACGGAGCAAAAGATTGCCCAAGGTACTCCACGCTAGTCTGCTGGTGAAGTCTTCTTGGAAGGGTTCTACGGTGTAGGGATAATATAGTCGGGGGGAGATGGTGGACATGTTAGACGTTAGGGATTAGACGTTAGACGTTAGGGGCAGACGTTTGACGTTAGGGATCAGACGTTAGACGTTGAGAGGGGGCGCAGACCCTTTCTGCTCACCACGCAAGCGTGGCTCGAGGATTAGGCCTTAGATGTTAAGAATTAGACGTTATCGGGCAAACAACCGCTTAAATGCTCGAAAAATGTCGGAGATTTTCTGAGGAATGTCGGAGATTTCTTGAAAAAACTCGGAAAACTTTTAGCAAAAGTCGGAGTTTTTCTGCCCTCCTCTCCTAGAAAATGATGGCCCAGTGCGGAGAAAGGGAGTGGGCAAGGGGAGTTTTGCAGCGGAAGAACTTCTTGTGCTAAAGAATAATGCGTAAATTTGCACTACACATGAGCACCCCTCTAGTAGGCAATGTCCCGATATGGGTGGTTTGAGCTAGAACTTTAATGAGTTATAGCCGACTCCTTAATATAAGAGTGGTGCACACTTACACTTCTTTTCTATGTCAATTCCTTATCAAAAAACTTATGACCGCGCTGTGATTCAAGAACTCGTGGTGTGGTTTCGCGAACGCTTCGACCGCTTGCCCCAAAGCATCCAGTTGCGACCTGGCATGGTGATACCCGATGTCAAAGTGATGGTGCGCAACTATTTTGATGTCGTGCAGATGCACTACGAAAATCCCACCTATGGAGCGCAAGTGCACCACCTCTTTGAAGTGCGTGATTGCCTCTTGGCACAGGGGTTTGAGTAAAGCACTGTCGTGTCTTATTCGCCCAAATCGAGATACCCATTCATCACCACATAGATGATGATGTCGGACAGCGAGTGAGCACCGAGTTTCGTCATGATGTTTTTGCGGTGCGTGATGACAGTCGTCATGCTAATGTTGAGTCGATCGGCCACTTCCTTGTTGATAAGTCCTTTAGCCAATAGCGTGGCCACCTCTATTTCTCGCAAGGTGAGGGGCTGATGTTCCTCTTCGTTGTGGTTGTTCCACAAAGCTTCGAGTTCTGCTCTTGAGGCACGCGGACGATGCTGCCCATGGCCATGACCATGACTGTGGAGTTGCAGCAAGTCGGTCACCACCTCTTCTTCAGGGCGGCACACATTGAGCATCAGCAATCCTGGCACAGGAGGCAAGTTTTCTCCATTGGTCAAAACGATCGTTTGGAAAGGCCGCTGGCGATAGAAGGGAGCATGCTCAAAATAGAGTCGCGCCGACACGAAGAAATGGGCATACTGATTGGGGTGATTCTCTAAGAGTGCTTCGTGACTATCGAAGGTGTCGATCACCCCGATGGGAATGAGGCGTTGCAACAATCCCTGCAATCCACGACACGCTAACACATTGTTGTCTATCACCGCCATGCGAAGTGTCTTTTTCTCCATAGCCGGTGCCTTGCCTTGACCAGCCATAGAGGGGTGTCCCCCATGTGGTGACGGAGGATTTCCGTGCTGCGGAGCATCAAGGGTGTGGTGTGGAGAGGAAACTTCGTTGGGAGGAGTCATGTGGTGCTTATTTTAGGAGGCAGAAGAGCGTACTTCTGGCCTAGGTTGTCTGCAAATATAATCAATACCTGGCAAAAAAGCCGTACTTTTGCAGGAAAAATCCCTCATTTTTCTCATATTTGGCAGGTTCTAGACAAGGATTTTACGGCATCAAAACACAAATTATGGCAAATGTAGAGCGCGAATTGGCGCAAAAAATCATAGAGCACACTCACACCAACCTCTTTCTCACTGGCCGTGCTGGCACGGGAAAGACGACCTTTTTGCGCCAACTTCGTGAGCAGACGCACAAGCGCATGGTAGTGCTTGCGCCCACGGGCATCGCTGCCATCAATGCTGGGGGAGTGACCATTCACTCCTTTCTCCAACTGCCCTTTGGTATGTACATCCCAGGGAGTCGATTTTCGACCGAACAATTTAGATTTTCTGCCCGAAAACGCAAGTTGATTCGTTCGCTCGACCTCATCGTCATCGACGAAATCTCCATGGTGCGAGCCGATCTCTTGGACTGCATGGATGCTGCGCTGCGCCGATTACGCACCGACCCTCGCCCTTTTGGTGGGGTACAACTCTTGATGATAGGCGACCTCCAGCAGTTGCCTCCTGTGGTGCGTGATGAAGATCGCGAAGAACTCATGCGCTATTATGACTCGGAGTTTTTCTTTTCGAGCCGCGCACTGAAGCAAACACCCTTCATCACCATCGAATTACAGAAGGTGTACAGACAGACAGACCTCGACTTCCTCGAACTTCTCAATGCTGTGCGCGACAATCGGGCTGACGACCGTACACTACAGCAACTCAATGCGCGCTATCTGCCTGATTTCAAGGCTTCGGGTGCTACGTATGTGCGACTCGTGACCCACAATCACCAAGCCGATCAAATCAACGCCCAAGAGATGGCTCACCTATCGGCTGCGGAACATGACTTTCGTGCCACAGTCGAAGGCACATTTCCAGAGACTTCCTATCCTGCTCCTGAGGTGCTGACCCTCAAGCGTGGAGCGCAGGTGATGTTCATTAAGAATGATAGTTCGGGCGAACACCGCTATTACAATGGCATGTTGGGAGAAATCACCGACATCTCCGACAACTCGGTGACGGTGTGTCCGCACGATTCGACCGACGAGATAGAGGTGGGTGTGGAATCTTGGCAAAACAGCCGCTTCACCCTCAATGAGAAAACCAACGAAATTGAGGAGGTGGTAGATGGCACTTACAAGCAAATCCCCCTCCGTTTGGCATGGGCAATCACGGTGCACAAGAGTCAAGGCTTAACCTTCGAGCGCGCCATCATCGATGTCCAGAGTGCTTTCTCCCACGGTCAGGCCTATGTTGCACTCTCTCGTTGCAAGACCCTCGAAGGCATGGTGCTTTCGGCTCCCATACCACGAGAAGCCATCATCCAAGATGCTTCTGTAGCGCAGTTTTCTCAAGCCATGGCGGAGCAAGTTCCCAATGAATCGGAGGTGGAAGCCATGGAGCGCACCTATTTCTTTGTGCTGATGAGTGAACTCTTCGACTTTGGTCAGCTGCTCATCCTTTTTGATGGACTGTTGCGCCTATTGCAAGAGCATTTCTACAAGCGCATCCCAGCCACCATCCAAGATTGTCAAAATCATCGCCTTCTTATTCAGCAAAAGATGGTAGCCGTGGCACAGAAATTCCGTCCGCAGTTTGAAACCCTCATTGCCCTGCACGATGACTATGCCACCAATGAGCACTTGGCTGAGCGAGTGGGGAAGGGTGCACGCTATTTCCTCACCGAGGTAAAGGCACTTCAGGAGTTTATGCGACAACTTTCGGTGCCCACAGAGAACAAGACCGTGGGCACACGTGTGATGAATAGCCTGAAAGAACTCAAAGATTTGCTCCACCTCAAGCGGCGTTTGCTCACAGAGGTGGCTTTGGAGGGATTTTCTGTGGTGAAATATCAACAGGTGCGTGCCGTGGCCAGCATCGAAGATCCTGATGCACCGAAGACTGCGACCAAACGCCGCAAGCGCAAAACGGATAACTGAGTCGAGATGTGGTAACTTCTAGCCTCGAAAATGCCAACCCCTGCAAACAAAATGGCACAGCATTGCACAAAACATCGCTTTGCTGTGCCATTTTATTTGTCGCACCCGCCAAAACTCCCTACCTTTGCACCAAGAACAGTGGGCGGAAAGTCCCAGTTTTTCCACAGGTCTGGAAAATCGAGAGCACGGCGCGCCCCACACATAGACACAACTATCCAGGTTTTATCCAAAGAACACAATTGTTATGGCACTTAAAATCGCATTTTTCGACAGTCATTCCTACGACGAAACATCCTTTGCCGCCACCAACGCCGACTATGGTTTCGACATCCAGTACTATAAGGAGCACCTTTCGCTCAAGACAGTTCCCTTGGCTAAGGGAGCAGATGTGGTGTGCATCTTTGTCAATGCCGAATGCAACGCCCAAGTGATCGACAAATTGGTGGAGTATGGTGTGAAACTCATCGCACTGCGCTGCGCCGGATTCAACAATGTGGATCTCAAAGCTGCAAAAGGTCGCATTGATGTGGTGCACGTGCCTGCTTACTCTCCCTATGCTGTGGCTGAATATGCCGTTGCCCTCATGCTGAGTCTCAACCGTAAGATTTATCGTGCCGTGAACCGCACGCGCGAAGGTAACTTCCGTTTGAAGGGACTCTTGGGCTTCGACATGAATGGTCGCACTGTGGGGCTCATTGGTATGGGTAAGATTGCGAAGGTGCTCATCAAGATTCTCCATGGTTTCGGCATGCGCATCATGGCCTACGACCTTTATCCCGACCACGAATTTGCCAAGCAATATGGTGTGGAAGTCGTGGATCTCAATACGCTCTACGCTAATGCTGACATCATCTCCCTCCACTGCCCCCTCACTCCTGAGACGAAGCACATCATCAATGCGGAGAGCATCGCTAAGATGAAGAAGGGCGTGATGATCATCAACACCGGTCGTGGACAACTCATCAACACGGAAGATCTCATCGAAGGACTTCGCACGCACCACATCGGCTCTGCTGGTCTCGATGTTTACGAAGAAGAGAAGGAATACTTCTATGAAGACCGTAGCGACAATATGATTAAGGACGATGTCCTTGCACGTTTGCTCAGTGCGCCTAACGTGGTGCTTACCTCTCACCAGGCTTTCTTCACCGAAGAAGCATTGCACAACATCGCTACCACTACGCTCAATAGCGTTCGCGAACTCGCAGAGGGTAAGCCCTACAGTCACCAAGTGCAAGGTTAATCTTGTCTTACATTCAGCTTATCTGCTGAGTTTTTACTTTTACTCCTCCGCGCCGAGGATACGAAAATCGGGAAGAGCCGCAAGGTTCTTCCCGATTGTTTTGTTTGTGCTTTGGTACAAATGATTGAGACTTTGTATATTCTCTTTTATGCTTCAGAGTGATGGGGCATTTCTTCTGCGTAAATGTGCATACACTTCCGCGTGTTTTGCTTGCCCTTCAGTAGGGGCTACTCAACGGCTTGGGGATGCGCGCCCTGACGTCGGAATAGCGAAGCATTACTCTGCCTTAGCCTCACTCTGCCGAGCCATGCCGTGAGCAGCCACATAAGCAGTGACCCAAGCGGCCGTAAGATTGTAGCCCCCAGTCAAAGCATCAATGTCGAGCATCTCTCCTGCAAAGAAAAGCCCTGGTGCCGATTTACTTTCCATGGTCTTGGCATTGACCGATGAGAGAGAGACACCCCCACAGGTGACAAATTCGTCTTTGTGCGTGCCACGTCCTACAAGGGCGTAGGCATCTGCTGTGAGTAGCGTAGCAAGGCGGTTGAAATTCTTCTTGCCCAACTCACTCCAGCGGCGATCGGTGGTCAGTTCTGCGCGTAGCAACAGATGGTGCCACAGGCGTTGTGGGAGAGGAGAGGAGGAATAGTCAATCTTTTCGTCCCCACGTCCGAGGTCGGCAGGGGTGAGTCCGAGCAAGTCGTGCAAGAGTGCGAAAGTGGGGCGCACAGCCCCGAGGGTCTTTCCTGAAAACTCGCTTTGCATCTCTTTGAGAAGTGAGAGTGTGGCATCAAAATCCGGAGTTCCCAACCAGGAGATGAGAATTTCTCCCCGATAGTTGCGTTCGGCAAGCAAGCGCGCTCCGTGAGCCGAGAGGCGCAATGCGGCGGGGCCACTGATGCCTTGGTGCGTGAGGAGCAACGAACCCTCAGTGCGCACCTTCGTACCTGCTAGAGTGAGCAGCACATGGTCGAGCGTTATGCCCGAGAGTTGGCGCAGGGACTCATCGGCAAGGCGGAAGTTGAAGAGTGATGGACAAGGTTTTTCGAGTTGATGTCCCGTAGCTTTGAGTGCATCATACCCTTCTCCGTGAGGTGCACCTCCCGTGGTGAGTGCCAACTGGTCGCAGTGCGCCACGCGGTCTTCCCCACGATGACGAAGAGTGAGGGAAAATCCACCTTCCGAGTTGGGAGCAAAGTGCTGCAAACTAGTGTTGGTGAGGAGCTCTACTCCGAGGCGATGGGCTTCATCGAGCAGACATTGAGCGATGGCATCGCTGGTGTTGCTGCGAGGAAATACACGGCCTTCATCTTCTACTTTGAGGGGTACACCATGCAGTTCCCACCATTCGTAGATGTCGCTAGGGGAGAAGGTGCGGAAGAGTCGTTGCATCAAGCGTGCTCCGCGAGGATACACGTCTTGGAGTTGTTCGATGCTCTCGAAGGTGTTGGTGACATTGCAACGTCCGCCCCCAGTGGCGCGCACCTTTGTCAGCGGTTGGCTGGCGCGTTCCACAAGAGTGACGTGCGTGGCAGGGGAGATTTCACGAAGCGTGATGGCGAGGAAAAAGCCCGCAGCACCAGCACCGATGATATATACGTTAGACATTAGATGATAGACATTAGACGTTAGAGGGTAGACGTTAGACGTTAGAGGGTAGACGTTACGGGTCGTAGACCTTTTTCTGCTTGGGGTCTCAGCTCCTTTCTGCTCGCCACGACAAGCGCGGCTCTAAGTATCACAGAAAGAATCTTGGGACGTCAGAGGTTAGACGTTAGGAGTTGGAGGGAGTAGTATGCTTAGTTTGAGTGGGTGCGCCCCCTTTCAAACTGGCTTCTAAGGCTCGGAGCTGGCGTTCTTCACCCACCACCCACAAGACATCGTGGGGATGCAGCACACGAGAAGCCTCAGCGAGTTCCACACTGCCTGAGTCGTCTTCCACACCCACCAGCATGCAGCGGTGAACATCGCGGATGCCACTCTCCGCAACAGTGCAAGGGAGGAGCGTAGATGTGGAACGTGCCACGATGCGACGAAGGTGAAGACTGTGGTCGCGACCATCATCTTCAATCAGATATTCCACTTCGATAGCCATGCGCTGGGCAAAGGTGTCCAAACTAGTGTCGTCACCTATCACCTCAAGTTCGTCACCTGGGAAGATACACATGTGGCCATCGGGGGCATTGATACGCATGTCTTGGCGAATAATGGCTGCTACCATCACCCCATCGTTGGACGAAAAGTCGAGATTGGCCAGCGAACGGCCAGCCCATTGCGACAAGGGGGGAACAACCAAGCGTGCAAAGTGCACATCACGTGCAGAGAGGCGGCGTGCAAATCCGTATTCTTTGGAACTTTTTTGCTGAGCCACCACTTCGCGCTGGCGAAGATTGTGAGCAAAACGTCGCTCTGCTTTGATAGATTGGTACTTCACCCAGCGACTGTTGGCCACTAACATCATGATACCAAAGGCAAGGGGCAGGTGGTAATACCATGCAAAGGGAGAGAGATACTCCAATACATAGAACACGAGATAGGTGGCCAGTGCCCAACGCAATACGTAGACGATTCCAAAGAAGTTTCTTCCCCATAAGGAGGTGCGGAGAACTTGTGCTGCGCGACTGCGATTTTTGCGCGCCACGATGGGGCGCAGCAAGGGAGCAATTACAAAGAGAGTGCCCAATCCTGCGAGTGCATTGCCCACAAAATGGGTGGGAGGAATGTGACGGAGCACTGGGAGAAACGCCGAGAAGGAGAGTCCGATGATTGTGGCAGACAAAATGGTGTAAACAAGGGTTTGGAGGAAGATCGCGCGCACGAAGGTGAGCGCGGCTTTGCCCATGGTGAGTGTGGGAGCAGCGGCTACTATGGCTTCTCCTACCGGAGTGACGGCATCGCCTTCGGGAGTGAGGGCTGCGGAAGTGGTTGCTGCAATAGAAGCTATGGCACTATCTTCCGCAACAGGGCGGTCGGCAGTGCGCGCTTGCCAGGCTTCCGGGAGGAAACGTTCGATGAACAGATAAGCAGGTTGGGCAGAGCGAATGATATAAGGGGCTAAGAAGGTGGTGACGATGCTCACCGCCACCACAATAGGGTAGAGATGCGAACTGGTGACTCCGAGACTCTGGCCGAGTGTGGCAATGATGAAGGAGAATTCTCCGATTTGCGTGAGCGAAAAACTACACTGCATGGCGCGCTGTAAGGGATGGCCTGCAATGACAAAGGAGAGGGTGCCAAAAAACGCCATGCCGACGAAGAGGGCAAGGGAGATGAGCACAATCGGCAACCAATAGGCGGCCAAAACAGCAGGATCTACGAGCATGCCCACCGACACAAAGAACACCGCGCCAAAGAGGTCACGCACGGGATTTACCAATTTTTCGATGCGCTCTGCCTCGATGGTTTCTGCCAAGATGCTACCCATGACGAAAGCTCCGAAAGCAGCACTGAAACCCGCTTGAGCGGCCAGCACGACCAAGCCGAAGCACAAGCCGATGCTGACGACAAGGAGTATCTCAGAATTGATGATTTTACGGTTCTTCTTGAGGAAATAGGGCACAACGTAGATACCCACCACAAACCACAATACGAGAAACACGGCAAGGCTCGTCAAACTAGTGAGCAGCGAACTCCCACCGCCTGTGGCTGCATTGGTGGTGGCGGCTACGGTACTCAGCAGAATCATGAGCAAGATGCCCAAGATGTCTTCAAGAATCAGCACCGAAAACACCTCTTGTGCAAACCTTCGACTGAGCCATCCCAGGTCGTCCAAAGCTTTGTAGATGATGGTGGTGGACGAAATGCTGAGGATGCCGCCTAGAAACAGGCTATCAAAATTGCTCCATCCCATGAGTTGTCCCATCGTTGCTCCAACGCCAATCATGGATATCATGGTGAGAGAGGTGGCCACTACGGGACGCATGCCCATACTCGCAATTTTCTTGAGCGAAAACTCCAGTCCGAGGACAAACATCAGGAAGATGACTCCGATTTCGCTCCACACCTCGATGTTGCCATGGTCTTGTACCGAAGGCATATAGGGCATGTGTGGACTTGCCAAAAAGCCAGCGACGATGTAGCCCAACACGAGAGGTTGCTTAAGTTTGCGCACGATGACAGTGACCACACCTGCCACGAGCAAGATGAGTGCGAGGTCAGAGATGATGGGTGGGAGTTGGTTCATGTCTTTTTAGTCGTTAGCCGTTGTGAGAAATGGGGTGTTGTTCTTGTCTTGCCACAGAAAGATGGAGAGCACATGTCTTTCGGTAGGACGAATGCGCCCATCATGATAGCGGGCATTAGCCTATAGTAGGGAGTCGCGCTCCTGCACTTACCCCTTTGTGGCGCGATGTAAGACGCATTTATAGGCGACTATTTCACCAATATCCACAAAGATACGATAATTCTAGGAGAAAGCAACCGCAGTTTCCGACAAAATATTCTTCTTCTCATTAGACATCTCTAAAAGGCTCCGAGAGTAAGAGCAAGACTCTCGGAGTTTTTCTAAAAAAAGTCGGAGAGTTTTGAAAAAATCTCCGAGAACTTTTTGAAAATCTCCAAGATAATCAAGAGTGTAAGGGAAGAAGAGGGCAAAATGAAGACTTTGTGGTAGAGCCACTTCCTAAGATTGACTGCTCACTATCCCTACATCTAGGTATCAGGAAGGGGAAAATGGTGAGGAGAATCGCTGAAGCTGTGAAAAGTATCTCGAAGAATCACTGAAAATAGCGATTGTGAGGGCTGACAGAAAGCCGTAACTTTGCAACGTCATCGGAGATAGAAGTTTACAGCTCGTAAAGACTTGAAGATTATTGCTATTGGCATGGCTTCTCTCCCCCTCAATTCCTAATACAACTATGTACATCAAAACTCTCCTTGTGGCCGCTATGGCAGCCCTCACGCTCGCAGCTTGCGACAAAGATGAAAACAACATCAAACCTCAGCCTACTCCTAAACCTCTGCCTGGACAAGTGCAACAAACGGGTAAGGTGGTCACCGTGAAAAATGTCGGCATGACTCCTGGACATGGTGCGTATGCTAACTGGACGTATGTGAATCTTGCCACTGGTGAACACGAAACTCATCCCGATTTCGGCACGTGGACTTATATCAACACCAAAACCAAGGAGGTGACTACCGAAAAGAAAGCTGGTAGCCTTGACGATGTGAAAATCAAGTGGGACCTCGCTTTCCGCTACAACATGATTCGCACAAACAATGGCGCCACAAAACTCCTTGCTGCTACCGAGTTTAACGAGGTGAAGACGGCCGATATGGCCAACATCAGCGTGGTAGATACCATCGCCACAGGAAAAGACCGTGTGATGGTAGACTTTGCCAATATGATGAACGGCATTCTCACCTATACTTCTAACGATGTGCGCAACCCTGTGCTCTCCACGATGTTCAAGCGCAAGGGACAAATGCCTAACATCTCCTACGAAGCGAAACCCAATGTGGTGGCACTGCGCACGAAAGATGGTCGTCATTTCTTGCTCAAGTTCAAAGGATTCACCAACAACGCTGGTGACAATGGTTTCTACACCTTTGATGCTGTACCTGTGAAATAAGCGCAAAACATAAGAATTAGACGTTAGACCTTAGATACAATGCCTTAACAATGGGGTAGTGTGCCTAAGGTCTAACGTCTAATCTCAAAAAATAATCTCCTTCCTCTATGCGGTCAGGAAGCGAATGTCTGTAGAAAGATGCGCCCATTGCTGCATAGTCTTCCAATGTAAACGTCAAACATCTAATGTATAACGTCAAATCTTCCCTCATTGTCCTATGTCTTCTTGCAGGCATGGGACAATGCTGTTTGTCTGTCCGAGCGCAAAAGCCAGTCGCAACAAAGTCCGTAAGGCAGAAGGCGAAAGGGCCTTCGGGTATCTTCGACGAGAAAGCCTTTAATGAGGTGGTGGTCACTGGTTCTCGTCTAGAACGTCCGCTCAAAGATGTACCGGTGATTACACGCATAGTGTCACGTGCCGAGATTGATCGCATCAATCCCCTAGACATGCAGCAACTGTTGCAGTATGCCCTCCCAGGCATCCAGTTTCGTCTCAACACAATGAGCCAGTTGCCCACGCTCACCTATCAAGGGATGAACAACAAGATGGTGGTCTTTCTCATAGATGGTGAGCGCATCAGCGGAGAAAGCAGCGATCACAACATAGATTATAGCCGAATCAATCCCGATGAGATCGAGCGTATCGAGGTGGTGCGTGGAGCTGCTTCCACACTCTACGACAGTAATGCTCAAGGAGGGGTCATCAACATCATCACGCGCAAGGCAAAACGCCCAGTTTCATTTAGTCTTACCGGACGTTATGCTGGAAAGAATGGAGAAAAATATGGAGCCAATTTAGGGATTCGCAAAAAGGGTTGGACTTCCTTCACCAACTGGAGCTGGCGCAGCCGCGAAAGTTTCGTAGTGCCCGACGTGAGCAAGTATGTCTATGAGCAAATCTCGCCCGATGGCACCGTGAAACAGGTAGAAGAGAGCCAAGCCGACACACTCCAGATCAAGGGCTACACCGTAAACACCGTGTCGCAGCGACTGGGCTATCAATTTAACGAACGTCTTAGCGCAGAAGTCAAAGGTTCGTTTTATAGTAACCGACAACCCCTCGTGCGTGGTGGGAAACGCTACGATCGCTACAATGATGTTGCTTGGGGAGCTAATGTGAAATATCTCCTTTCGCCACAACATCGCTTCGATTTGTCCTATCTCAACGACTCCTACACCAAGACTTACAACTATCCTCATGCAGAGGGCACAGCTGCCGACCCGAAGAGCATCACGCCCTATCGCAATCATCAGCAGACAGCACGCTTGAACTATACCCTCCTCACCGACAAGCACACGGTGAGTCTGGGAGCAGAGATGAGCAACGACTATCTCAAGCACTATATGCTCAAAGATTCTGGCGCGGTGTCGGGCACTCAGTGGTCGGTCTATGGGCAAGAAGAGTGGCACATCCACCCACAACTGAATCTGGTGGCTGGGGTGCGTCTCGACAAACCATGGAGATACAGCGCGCACTTCACGCCCAAAGTGTCATTGCTCTACCGTCCGCTCGATAATCTCACGCTGCGTGCCAACTATTCTCACGGCTATCGTCCGCCCACACTCAAAGAGGTGTATCAAGACTTCAATATGATGAACGTGATGCACGTGGTGGGCAATCCCAATCTCCGCCCCGAGACGAGCGAACAAATCTCGTTTTCGGCAGAATATGAGTGGAATCGTCTGAATCTTTCGGCTTCTGTGTTTCACAATCGCTATCGTCACTACATCGGCTACGAGACCGTGAGCGCAGACACCATACGTTATGCTAATTTCGACGACCGAAAGACCACAGGAGTGGAAGTTTCTGCGCGTTACACCACGACGTATGGACTGCACGTGCGCGCCACTTACAACTATATTAAGGACTATCAGATGAGTAACGGACACGGACGTTTCGCTCAGTCGTACAACACCTCCGATGTTCGTCCGCATAGCCTCACTTTTGGCGCAGCTTATCACTATGTTGTCTCAAAATCGCTCACGGCAACGGCCGATTTCAATGGGCATTGGGGCTGTGCTTTCTCGCAATATGACTATCGTCTGTTGCGCAACTCCCAGACGGGGGTGGAGCTCCCCGTGATGTATCGCTATCGCTTCGATGCGCGCACCTTCTGTTCGTTGAATCTCGGTGTGCAACTTCCTAAACGAGGCATCACAGTGGGATTGCTCATCGACAATCTATTTGACTATCGTGATCGTGCTGCTACTGCTTCTGTGCAACTTCCCGATGTGGGGCGCACCTTTGTGGGAACGATCAAGATAGATGTCGATAAACTCTTCTAGACCCTCTAACGTCTAAGGTCTACCCTCTAACGTCTAGCATCTACTTCCCAGGCTGCGCTTGCGTGGCGAGCAGAAAGGGTATGCGACCCTCTAACGTCTAAGGTCTACCTTCTAACGTCTAGCATCTACTTCCTAGGCTGCGCTTGCGTGGCGAGCAGAAAGGGTCTGCGACCCTCTAACGTCTAAGGTCTACCCTCTAACGTCTAATCTCCAACGTCTATATCTCCAATGTCAAAATTCCAATCATTCCTACGGTCTCGCCGATTATGGATCGGTTTTGTGGGGCTTCTTTTCTTCATCATTGCGGTTTCCTTCGCGTGGCGCACGTGGTTGGGCACCACTCGCATCGCTTTGGTCAACTTCCAGCCCCTCACTTCGGGGCACATCGCCAAAGCCAATGATAATGCCCTCATCAGTCTAGAAGACGTAGATGCCGAAAACATTGAGAAAATCGGTAAATATGATCTCGTCCTCATCAACGCCATGGGCTTAAAAATCACAGAAGCCCAGCGTGCTGAGGTGAAAAAACTGGCAGAAAAGGGACTCCCTGTCATGGCACTCACGGTGACCAATCCTGCCAACGACATTTGTTCGCTCGATACTGCCACAGCAGCGCGCATTGTAGCCTATATGGACAATGGAGGCCGTGAAAACTATCGCAACCTTCTCCGTTATGTGCGCAAGCATATTGATGGAAAAATTCTCCTCGCCCCAGAGGCTGAGGCTCCCCGTGAGCATCCTTCGAGCTTGCTCTACCATCTGGATCCTAAAAATCCTGATGCAGAAGAACTCGGTTTCAATTCGGTGCGTGAGTATGAGGCGTTTCTCCAGAAAAATGGTCTTTTCAAGAAGGATGCCCCTCGCATCATTGTCACTGGCATCATGGGACAACCCTTTGAGTTGGTGGCGGAGTTGGAGCGTCAAAACTTCGTGGTGTATCATGTAGACGATGCACATGAGTTCATCGCAGGTGCGCACATCGACAGCGTCAGTCCTTCTGCCATGATCAACATGGCGCATGGTCGTTTGGGAGATGACGTAGTGGCCTATCTGCTTCGTCAAAACATCCCCTTCTTTGCTCCCATCAATGTGCAGAGAGAACGTAGCAAGTGGGAGGAAAGCAAGCAAGGTCTTTCGGGCGGCTACCTCTCGCAGACCGTTGGTATGCCAGAGTTGGACGGTGCTCTCCTACCTTATGCCGTGTTTGCCCACGAGCGGGACAAAGAAGATTTGTTGCAAGTGCACGCCATGCCCGATCGTGTCAAGGATTTTGCCACGACTATTCGCCATTATGTCGCGCTCAAGTCAAAGAAGAATGCCGACAAGCGCATCGCTGTGGTTTACTACAAAGGCCCAGGTCAGAGTGCGCTCGTGGCGCAAGGCATGGAAGTAGTGCCCTCGTTGTACAATTTCCTAGTGCGTCTGCGCAGTGAGGGCTACAATGTGAGCGGACTTCCTGCTTCTGCTGCTGAATTAGGTCGTATGATTCAAGCACGTGGCGGACTCCTCGGAACGTATGATGTGGGCAAAATGCAGGACTTCCTGCGCAAGGGAAAGCCCGAAATGGTGACCCGTTCCCAATTTGAGAGTTGGGTCAAGGAGAGTCTACCCGCCGAAGACTACAAAGCTGTGGAAAAGGCCTACGGAGCGTTCCCAGGAAAGTACTTGTCCACCGAAGATGGTCGCCTTGGCATTCCTCGATTGCGCTTTGGCAATGTGGTGATTATGCCACAACCTGCCGCCGCTATGGGCAATGACGAGTTCAAAATTGCCCACGGTGTGGATGCCGCTCCCCCGCATCTCTATCTCGCTTCCTATCTTTGGGCGCAACATGGATTCAAAGCCGATGCGCTCATCCACTTCGGCACGCATGGAAGCCTAGAGTTCACACCGGACAAGCAAGTTGCGCTCAGTACTCACGACTGGGCAGACAGATTGGTCGGCACAATGCCCCATTTCTACCTTTATTCTATCGCCAATGTGGGAGAAGCCATCATCGCCAAACGCAGAAGTTATGGCGCGATTCAGAGTTATCTCACCGCACCTTTCATGGAGTCTAACCTTCGTTCTACCTATCGTGACTTAGACAAGGCGATTCAGCACTACAACGCTCTCTTATGGGCTGCAGCAAGTATGCAACAGAACATGGGGAAATCCGCGAAAGCTCCTACGCTCAACGCACGTCAGCAAGAAGAACTTAAGAAGGCTTCATTGGCGGTCAAAGCCTTGACCATCCAAATGGGCATTCATCGCTCGCTAGGATTGGATAGTGTGCGCACGCGTCCCTATTCTGAGGCCGACATCGAACGCATTGAGCACTTCGCAGAGGAACTTTCCAATGAGAAAATCAATGGTCGTCCCTACGTCTTGGGAGAAGTCTACACGCCAGCTCATATAGAGAGCAGTGTCTATGCCATGGCCACTGATCCCATCGCGTACAGTCAGTTGGCCATCGACAAATTGCAACATCGTGTGCCTGCCGATTTCGAGCGCAGAGCAGCCTTGTTTACTCAGAAATATCTCGTACCTGCTCGCCAGTTGGTGGGACGTTTGCTCCACCAAGAAGGCATGGTGTCTGACCAAACCATCTGCCAAGTGGCGCGTATCACCCCACAACAGTTGAATGAAGCCCGTGAAGTTTATGCCGCCCTCACCCAACCTCATGGTGGTATGATGGCAGCGATGATGGCTAAAGGCGGACAAAAGGGTGGTATGCCTGCAATGAAGGGTAAGATGCCTGCTGGACATCCAGGTGGCATGCCTGCTGCAAAAGGTGGTATGCCTGCAATGAAGGGCAAGATGCCTGCTGGACATCCTGGTGCTATGAAGGGACACCCTGGACAACAAATGGGAGCCGCTACAAAACCTGTGGCAGATTCTTCCATGAAGAGTGAAGACAAGGGGAAAACCCCTGCAAGTGCTGGTCATCCTCACGGAGCGATGGCACAAAACCAAGGGGCTTCTGGTCATCCTCACGGAGCATCGGGCATGCCTCATGGACAGATGCCCCCTGCCATGGCTGCAGCGATGGCGCAAAAAGCCAAGGACGGAAAGCCTGCTGCGATGGGACATCCCACTACTGCGAAAGGTCAGCCCAACGCTGCGAAGGGTGGTGGTAGTCGTGCGGAGAAGATGGCACGAATGCGCGCTGCCATGGCTGCCATGTCCAAGCAACCCGAATATACCAAGGAACAAAAGGCGATGGCTTATGCGGTAGCTGAGGTGGAACGCACTTTGCGCAATGTGCAAAACTATCGTTACGCGCTCTTGCAAAGTCCAGAAAAGGAACTCAACACCCTCATGCGCTCGCTCTCGGGTGGCTACACCGCGCCTTCGGCTGGCGGAGATCCCATCGCCAATCCTAACTCGCTGCCCTCTGGTCGCAACCTTTATTCCATCAATGCCGAATCTACGCCTACTGAGTCGGCGTGGGAGAAGGGAAAACAGTTGGCGCGCAACACAATCGAGGAATATCGCCGCCGTCACCACGACAGCATTCCCCGCAAAGTCAGCTATACCTTCTGGAGTTCTGAGTTTATCGAGACCGAAGGTGCTACTTTGGCGCAAGCCTTCTACATGCTTGGTGTAGAACCCCTGCGCGATGCCTTCGGACGTGTCAATGATTTGCGCCTCATTCCTTCCAAAGAATTGGGTCGCCCTCGCATTGATGTGGTCGTGCAAACCAGTGGTCAGCTCCGCGATTTGGCTGCTTCTCGCCTTTTCCTCTTGCAGAAGGCGGTAGAAATGGCTGCTGATGCGAAGGACGACAAATTTGAGAACCAAGTCGCTTCGGGAGTGGTGGAAAGCGAACGCTTGCTCATCGAGAAAGGTATCTCTCCCAAGGAAGCCCGTGCATGGGCGGCACGCCGCATCTTCGGTGGTGTGAACGGAAATTATGGCACCGGTATCCAAGAAGTGGCGATGGCGTCCGACAAATGGACCGATCGCAAGCAAATTGCTGAGGCTTATCTGAACAATATGGGCGCATTCTATGGCGACCAAAAGCAGTGGGAAGACCACCAAAGCAAAGCGTTTGAAGCCGCACTCACACGCACGGACGTAGTGATCCAACCTCGCCAGAATAACACTTGGGGTGCACTCAGTCTTGACCACGTGTTTGAGTTCATGGGTGGCATGAACCTCACCGTACGTCAGGTGACTGGCAAAGAACCTGATGCTTATTTGGCGGACTATCGTAATCATAACCACATGCGCATGCAGGAAGTCAAAGAGGCTATCGGAGTGGAAAGCAGAACTTCTATGTTCAATCCCACTTACCTCAAGGAGCAAATGAAAGGCGGCGAAGGAGCTGCGGCTGGACTTGAGGAAATGGTGAAAAACACTTTCGGATGGGAGGTGATGAAACCTGAGGCGATAGACAATGAAATGTGGGACGAAATCTTCGACACCTACGTGAAGGACAAGCACAACCTAGGTATGCGCGAATACTTCGAACGCGTGAATCCCGCTGCGTTGCAGGGCATTTCTGCGGTCATGTTGGAGAGTGCGCGTAAAGGCATGTGGAAGGCTTCGGCAGACAAGGTGCAGGCGTTGGCGAAACTCCACACCCAACTTGTGGCGAAGTACGATGCCGCCGGCACGGAGTTTGTCAATAACAACCAAAAACTCCAACAGTTCATCGCTAGCAAGGTGTCTTCTGCTGAGGCTAAGGCCTATAAAGATCGCATAGATGCCGCGCGCAACGACAAATCGGGCAAGGGCACAGTGCTGAAAGCCGAAGATGCAGCGCCCACTTCGCAACTCACCTCTAAGGGCATCGCAAGTGGTGTCATCGTGGTCGTAGCGATTGTGGCACTTGCAGCAGGTGCGATTGTGCTCGTGCGCCGTCGTCGCAACAAACAATAAATCTTCTCGCCTAAAGTTCTAACTTTAGAGGCTATCCATCAGACTATGCAGGGTTATGCTCTGCATAGTCCTAATGGTAAATAGGCGATAGGGGCTAAAATGCTCGAAAGAGGGAGATGAAATGCCCCAAGAGCTAGCGTCTAAATTCCAAGGACTATTGTCTACTCTCTAACGTCTAACTTCTACTCTCTAACGTCTAACTTCTATTTCTCCTAGCCACGCTTGTCGTGGCGAGCAAAACGGGTCTGCGACCCTCTAACGTCTAACGTCTACTCTCTAACGTC
>NZ_KB290724.1:36299-54646 GCF_000318095.2 Alloprevotella sp. oral taxon 473 str. F0040 | reverse complement strand
CGTCTAACGTCTACTCTCTAACGTCTAACTTCTATTTCTCCGAGTCACGCTTGTCGTGGCGCAAAAGGGGGCTGCAACCCTCTAACGTCTAACGTCTACTCTCTAACGTCTAAAATGCAAACTCTCGTTCTTTGTCTTATGGTGGCTGTGAGTTTGAGCACGCTGCTCAAACTTTCGCTGGCGACACTACGAGTGCGCTGGATCACCTTCGCCTTGTGCGCTCTCTTTGTTGGGCTGGCTTGGCCGTGGGCGGTGGAGCAATCCAAAACGCAGATTGAAGCTTGGCTTGCCAATCCTGATTTGATGCGCGACACAGCCGTAGTGCTCAGCATAGATGTAGCCTTCCTCCTCGCCTATTGTTGGGGAACCACTAAAGCCCCTGCGAAGCCTTTCCAACAAATCTACGTGGCGCAAAATCGCTACTCCGTGTTGTTGCGCAAACTCTGGCGCGGTCTTCTGGCGATATACCCAGGGTTACTCATTTTCCCCGTGCTGTTTTCGCTCGAAGTAAGCACCATCTTCTTCCTCCCTGGCGTAGACTTCGCACTCGTTGCGTGGGGATTGGCAGCCATTGTGGCTGTGGCTTTCGTGGGTTTTGGATGGGTTTTGGAATTTCTCCTTCCCGAACGCGAACTTCGCCTAGAGCTCCTCTTCCTCCTCAATCTTCTCATAGGTATTCTTGGGGTGATTGCCACCGTCAATGGCAGAACAGCGGTGGAAGGTGTGGGGAATGTAGATTTCCTTTCCCTCTTGGCAGTCGTGGCACTCTTTGTGGTCTTTGCGCTCATCGGCTTTTTCTGGAGTCGTCGTAAGACTTCTTCCGCAAACACTAGGGTAGGGCAGTAGTGTTGTGGCAAGCAGCGCACGAATGCTCCGCACTCCCACCACATTGCTTCAACCCTTACCACACGAAAAATCCGCCCCACAAGTTGACGGGATGGACTTTCGGGGAAGGATTCCCCGCAAATCAGTAAAACATACCTTATAACAATGAACTATATCTCTGACATTCTCTTCTGGATCAGCACGGGATTGCTCGTGCCCACCATCGTTCTCTTGGTGCTTTTCTTCGTGCGTGCGCTCTTGCTCGTGGGAGGATTTTTCGGACAACTGCTTGCGCGCCGCAAGGCAGATGCACAGATTGCAGCCACCCTTGACCAACTGACTGCAGACAACGTGGAGGCTCTTCTTGAACAACTCCCTTCCGCTGGATTGGGCATTGCAGCCCCTTTCTATCATCGCCTAGTGGCAGCTGGCAATGATGCCCCTCTTCGTGAGCGTGTCCTTGCTGAGTTTGACATTGCCGCAGATGCCGATCAAAATCTCCCTCGCACGTTGGCGAAGATGGGACCTGTGCTCGGACTCATGGGCACCCTCATCCCCATGGGACCTGCTTTGGTGGGACTCTCCTCGGGCGATATAGCCAGCATGGCGTACAACATGCAGGTGGCCTTCGCCACTACGGTGGTGGGTTTGGTGATTGGTGCGATAGGCACATTGACGGTACAGGTGAAAAAACGCTGGTTGGCGGCAGATGCTGCGCGTTTGGACTTCATCGAAGCACGTTTGGCACAAAAGTATGTCCAAGACTAGCCTAGCGATTCCCCATATATCCTCTCAAACCTATTGTAGAAATGAGTAGAAAAGTAGGAAACAAGCCTCGCCGCCGTCTGATGGGTGGTGGCGAAGAACACGACATCATGGGCAGCGTGGCCAACCTTTTTGACGTGGCCATGGTGTTTGCCGTAGCGTTGATGGTAGCTTTGGTGAGTCGCTACAATATGACCGAAATGTTTAGTACGCAAGATTTCACCATGGTCAAGAATCCCGGTAAGGAAAACATGGAGATAGTGACCAAGAAAGGCGAAAAGATACAACGCTACACGCCCTCTAACGACCAGAGCAATGCCGAAGGTTCGCGCGGCAAGAAGGTAGGTGTCGCCTATCAGTTGGAGAATGGCGAAGTAATCTACGTGCCTGAATAGGGCTTTCGCACTAGTTTTGCAATCATGAATCAGGCTTGTCTATAAAGCTCTATGACCTTTTGAACATCAATCTCAGAGATTGAGATAAACAACGCTAGACCTCAGCGTTAGAACGATGCAGAGTTTCTTGCCTGCATGGCTCTAATCGCTGAGGTCTAGCGTCTTTTTGTGGAGTGTCCCTCCGTGAAAATCGGTGCAACCTCCCATTTTCCACTCCAATCTCCCCCATCTTCTACGACAATCTCCCCCACTTGCTGGGGCAATCCTAGTTGGGAAGTCAGCGAGTGAGGGAGAAGTCGTGGAAAAGGTTAGACCATTTCCCCTTCTGCATCATAGTCGTAGAAGAGGAAATCGTTGTAAGGATACTTTTGCACGTGGATTTCGCGCACACGCTTGTAGAAGAGGTCGCGCAGTTCTTCGATGTTTTCGCGCTCGCGTGCCGAGATGAAAATCACGTCCAAGGGAGCAGTGCCCTGTTGTTCGGTCATGTTCTCGCCCGTGCCTTGCGTGCGTCCCATCCAGGTCTGCATGAGTTCGGGCAACGTCACGTTTTCTTTCGTGGCAGGCGTCAAATCGTTAGGATCTTTAGGCGTACAAGTGTAAGCATCCATCTTGTTGAACACCAAGATTTGTGGCTTGTCGGCGCAACCCAAGTCGCAGAGGGTGCGGTTCACCACTTGCAGTTGCTCTTCAAAATCTGGGTGACTCACGTCTACCACGTGCACGAGCAAGTCCGCTTCGCGCGTTTCGTCGAGGGTAGACTTGAAAGAGTCCACTAAGTCTGTGGGCAGTTTGCGAATGAATCCCACCGTGTCCGCCAAGAGGAAAGGCAGATTGTGCACAATCACCTTGCGCACTGTGGTGTCGAGAGTCGCAAAGAGTTTGTTTTCGGCAAAGACTTCGCTCTTAGAAAGCAGGTTGAGGAGGGTAGATTTTCCCACGTTGGTGTATCCCACTAGTGCCACGCGCACCATCTTTCCGCGGTTTTGTCGTTGCGTAGTCTTTTGTCGGTCGATGTCTGCCAAACGTTCTTTGAGGAGCGACATGCGGTTGAGGATGATGCGTCGGTCCATCTCGAGCTGCGTTTCACCAGGACCACGCAAACCCACGCTACCTCCTTTGCCACCACCGGCACCACCCGAACCACCACCTTGGCGTTCAAGGTGTGTCCAAAGGCGTTGTAGACGAGGAAGCATGTAGCGATATTGTGCCAACTCCACTTGAGTCTTCGCATTCGCCGTTTGTGCGCGCATCGCAAAGATGTCTAAGATGAGAGAAGTGCGGTCTAAAATCTTTACTTGCAGCACCGCCTCGATGTTGCGCAGTTGTTTCGCTGAGAGTTCATCGTCGAAAATCACCATACCCACGGGGCGTGGTTTCTCCACATCGGCAGGCCATAGCGGATCTTCTTCAGCTTCTTCTGCCGCTTTTTCGCAATCCTCTATGTAGGCACGAATTTCTTCCAACTTACCCTTGCCCACATAGGTCACAGAACTCGGACCATCCATGCGCTGAGTGAAGCGATGCACCGTCTCTGCTCCAGCGGTTTCCGCCAGAAAAGCCAGTTCTTCGAGATACTCTTGCGTTTTATGTTCGTTTTGGGTCTTGGTGATGAGTGCTACAAGGACAGCCGTTTCAGCCTTGACCTCAGTTTGTATAAATTCTTTCATATCGTCGTCTTGTCATCGTCGCACAGAGGGAGAGGGAAGGTTTATTATTGCTCAAAAGCGAAGCTAACCTCCATAAAAAAGACCTCAATAATTCAGTGCGAATTTGCGACAAAGATACAACTATTTATCGGATTTTGCTGTTCGTACGTCGGATTTTCGCATCCATCTCCAGCAATCTGCCACAAAACCTTACATTTCCTCCCTGTCATAGTGCCGAGAACCTCGATGGTGAGGGGGATTTTTTGAATAGAAAAGGTGGAGAATCTCACTAAAAAAAGGTATATTTGCAGAAACAAAATTTGGACATGAACGGAGCACGGATACTTATCATCTACACTGGCGGCACGATTGGCATGCTCGAAAATCCCACCACTGGCGCACTCGAAGCCTTCGATTGGGAGCATATCAGCAACTTCGTGCCGGAACTTGCGCGTTTCCACTACGACATCGAAACAATCACCTTTGGCCCTCCTATCGATTCTTCCGATATGGAGCCCAAGTATTGGACACGTATGGTAGAGGTCATCGCCGACAATTACGATGATTATGATGGCTTTGTTCTCCTTCACGGCACGGACACCATGGCCTTCACTGCTTCTGCTTTGAGTTTTATGCTCGAAAATTTAGGTAAGCCTGTCGTCGTCACAGGAAGTCAGTTGCCCATAGGCCAGTTGCGTACCGATGGTAAGGAAAATCTCCTCACCAGCATTGAGATTGCTGCAGCCCGATGCCCAGATGGCCAGCCCATGGTGCCCGAGGTCTGCATCTTCTTTGAGAATAAACTCCTTCGTGGCAACCGCACCACTAAGATTAACTCTGAGGGCTTCAACGCTTTTCGCTCTTACAATTTTCATCATCTGGCCGATGCTGGCATCCACATCAAGTTTGAAGAAGCCTTCATCCATCGTCCCGACCCTGAGAAGCCCTTCCGTCCCAACTATCTCCTCGATGACCACATCGCCATCTTGACCCTCTTCCCTGGCATGCGCGAAGAGGTGATGAATGCCTATCTAGACATCCCCAATCTGCGCGGACTTGTGCTCAAAACCTATGGTGCTGGCAACGCTCCTAAGCTGCCTTGGCTTTACGAACGCCTCAAAACCCTCAGCGAACGTGGGGTGGTGATTGTCAATACTACGCAGTGCGCCACTGGAGCAGTGGACATGGGACGTTATGACACGTCGCTCCAGCTCATACAGGCCGGAGTGTTGAACGGTCACGACATGACACTCGAAGCCGTAGTGACCAAGTTGATGTTTTTGCTTGGGCATAATTATGACAATCAACGCATCTGCCAGTTGATGAACACGTCGTTGGTGGGCGAAGTTACCCTACCTTTTGCTCCGCAAACTGACGATGAGGCCTGTCTGCAACGCGGACAAACGGCAAAAGCTCGAAGGGTATGTGCCGATTAAAGCTTTACTATTGTCTCATAGTCTCATGGTTGTTCTTGCTCTGCGGATGTGCCACATCTGTTCAGCCCACAGCCCAGTCCTTGCGCTACGCTAAATTGCTGCGTATGACGGAGCATCCCGACCACACGTGGGTCGAAATCATCAATCCTTGGGACACCACGCAAGTGTTGCGCCAATATCTATTGGTGGATCAAGCGATGTCTTCCTCTGCTCTCGAAGCTTTGCAAGCGCAGCACCCAACGTCCGTGTTGCTTCGCACCCCTTTGCAGCGCATTTTGCCGCAAAGCACCGTGCATGCCTCCCTTGCTCTTTGGATGGGAGCACAACAATCGCTTGTAGGACTTTGTGATACGGCCTATATCATTGCACCTGAGTTGAAACAGCTCCGCCTTCCTGACTTTGGACGTGGCGACCAACCCAACCTGGAGCGCATCTTGGCTGTCCAAACAGACGTATGCCTTTTTGCGCCATTTGAGAACACTCGCTACGCCTCCCTAGAGCGAGCCGGCATCCCCATCGTAGATTGTGCCGACTATCTCGAAACCTCCCCTTTAGGACGTGCAGAGTGGATGCGATTTTACGGCAGATTGTGGGGCAAATCCCAACTGGCTGACAGCCTCTTCGCACAAGAAGTGCAGCACTATGATAGTCTTGTGCGAATCGTGCAGGTTAGCACCGCGCAGAGGGCAGCCCATCCTCTTTCTCCTTCCACTTCTTCTTCTCCCAAAAAACTTGCAAACACAACGAAAGTAGGAGTGCGCTCCCAAAATGTCCGAGATATTTCTGAAAGTCTCCGAGATAATTTGACAAATCTCCGAGATTTTCCTGAAAGTCTCCGAGATAATGATGTGAGAAGTAAACAGCAGACGTCTGCTAACTCAGCAACGAAGGTTGCTTCCTCCACTGTATCTTCCTCCTCTTTGCAGAGACCACCTCGTGTTTGGCTCGATTTACCTTGGCAAAGCACTTGGTATGTGCCTGGAGGCAGCAGCTATCTAGCCACTCTCATCGCCGATGCTGGAGGAGATTATCCGCTGCGCCACAACATCCAAGCTGGTAGCCTGCCTCTCCCCTTAGAGCGAGCGTGGCAATATGCCCAAAAGGCCGATGTGTGGGTCATCAAAGGAGGGGATGAAGTGCCTAGCCACTATGCGGCACTAAAGGAGCAAGAGCGTGTGTATGCGCAATTCCCAGCTGTGCGTTCCCATCGCGTGTGGGTGTGCAACACGATGCAAGTGCCCTATTATGAATATACCCCTTTTGCCCCAGCGCAGTTGTTGCGCGAATGGTGCATTATGCTCGGCACGTTGCCTTCAGACTCTAGCACCACTTTGCGCTATTTTCATCCCTTGTCCAGATAAATTTAGTCAGATGAAGCCTAGTTTGTAGTCTTTCTATCCTAGTCTTCGCGGCGTTTTAGTCCTTATTGTTCGTATCCCCTCGCCATGGCTTTTCCCCCTCTCTCCCATCGCACCCTTCTGTTGAGCTTGAGTGGCCTCGTGCTACTGCTTTTGGTGTTGCATCTTTTTGTGGGGAGTGTGTGGATGACTCCACAAGAAGTGAGTGCTGCTCTGGCAGATGCTGCATACTCGCTTTGGGGCTATCCTTCCACAGTCTCAGCAGTAGGTCAGGAAATCGTGGTGCACCATCGACTCACTATCGCACTCACCGCCGCCCTCTCGGGAGCCGCTCTAGGAGGAAGTGGACTTTTCACACAAACCCTCTTTCGTAATCCGCTAGCCGACCCTTCGCTTTTGGGCATCAACGCTGGTGCCGCTCTCGGAGCTGCCCTCGCCATGATGATGGTGAGGAGTGTTTCGCTCTTGACAGGTTTCACTCTCACCGTATTTTCAGCATTGCTGGGCGCACTTGTGGTGTTGGTTTTGCTGCTGGGTGTGAGTCGCCGTGTGGCGAGTGCCACTGTCGTGCTTTTAGTTGGGGTGATGCTTTCTTTCATGGTCACCTCCGTGTTGGCCATCTTGGCACACCGCGCTTCGGCCGATGGACTACGCCACTATCAACTATGGCTCTTGGGCGATTGCACCTCGGTGAGTTGGTCGCTCCTGCCTTTTTTTGTTCTCATCGTCTGCGGATTGTTGCTTTTGAGTATTCGTCAGTTGCGTGTGCTTGATGCTTGGCTTTTGGGTGACATCTATGCACAGTCACTTGGAATCTCCGTGGAACGTGAGCGTTTGCGCCTTTTAGCCGTCGTCGGACTGCTCTCAGCTTTGGTCACAGCCCTTTGTGGCCCCATCGCCTTCGTGGGTTTGGCTGCTCCTCACGCAGCGCGCCTTGTTTCCCAGCAAGGCACCCACCATCGTCTGCTACCCCTCACGCTCTTGATGGGGAGTGTGCTCCTTCTCTTTTGCCAATTGGTGGCGCGCCTGCCCCTATGGGGCGATGCACAACTGCCGCTCAATGCGGTGACACCCTTAGTGGGAGCACCCGTGATGGTGGCTTTGCTGTGGCAACATCGCGACAGATGATGTTTGTTCTTCGCCCTTGATGGGTGCTCTTCTATTTTGTTTTCTTTAATCTCTTGTAGATATGTCCTCCTCTTCTCCACGTCCTTTTATTCTCGTTTCTAACGATGATGGATATAAAGCTCCTGGCATCAACTTTCTCATTGATGTGTTGCGCCCCATTGCCGACCTTTTGGTGGTGGCACCCAATGGTGCGCGCTCAGGTTTTGGCTGCGGCATCACTGCCACTCAGCCCATTCAGTGCCGATTGGTGCATGAAGAAGAGGGACTCGACATTTATTCCTGCACGGGAAGTCCGGTGGACTGTGTGAAACTAGCTTTCAATGTCTTGCTCAATAGCTACAATCGCCAACCAGATTTGGTGGTGTCGGGAGTGAATCATGGCGACAATTCTAGTGTCAATACCTTCTATTCTGGCACCATGGGAGCAGCCAGCGAAGGCGTGCTGCAAGGTGTGCCAGGCATCGGATTTTCCTATTGCCACTTCAGCTATGATACCGACATGTCAGCCTGTGCGCCTTATATTGTAGAAATTGTCCAGCAGGTACTTCGCGATGGGTTGCCACCTTATTCCACGCTCAATGTCAATTTCCCCGATGTCGAAACGTTTGAAGGTGTGAAAGTGTGTCGCATGGCACGTTCGCGCTGGGTCAATGAGATGGCGGAGAACTACAAACCTCGCACTGGAACGCCATACTATTGGCTCACTGGCGAACCTTATGAACTAGAACCAGAGGCCAAGGATACCGATCGCTGGGCTTTGGCTCATGGCTACGTGTCCATCACTCCGCAGACACTCGATGCAACCCATTATCCGCTGCTCGACCATCTCCGTGCAAAGGAGTGGTAAGTTGGCTTTGACAGAGGGTGAACCTTCGCTGTTCTCCATCACACCCTGCATTTTTCACCTAGTTATCCCCACTGCTCATCATGCGCTATTTCATCATTGCTGGCGAAGCCTCGGGCGATCTTCACGCTTCGCACCTCGTCACTGCCATTCGCAAGGAAGATGCCGAAGCCCAATTCCAAGGATTGGGCGGAGATCTCATGGCTGCGGCAGGAGTGGAGGTGCTTTGGCACTATCGCACTATGGCGTATATGGGTTTTGTGCAGGTGGTGCTTCACTTGCCTCAGATACTTCGTGCCATGCGTGCTTGTAAGGCAGCCATGGAAGCCTATCGCCCCGATGCCATTATCCTAGTGGATTATCCCGGATTCAATCTGAACATCGCAGCATGGGCACGCAAACATCTTGATGCTCCCATCTTCTACTATATCGCCCCAAAAATCTGGGCGTGGAAAGAAGGGCGCATTCGCAAAATTCGCCGGAATGTGGATAAGGTGCTCTCCATTTTACCCTTTGAAGTGGACTATTTCGAGCGAAAACATGGCTATCCTGTCCACTATGTGGGCAATCCTTCTCGTGCAGAAATCGATGATTTTTTGCAGCAAGACACCTGTACTTGGAAGGACTTTTGTGAGACGCATCATCTGGAACCGCAGCGCAAGATTGTTGCGTTGTTGGCTGGATCACGCCGCTCGGAGATTGCCGCCAATCTGCCGCGGATGTTGCAGGCCTTTGCGCTGGTGCAAGCCGAACATGTGGCCAGTGGTAAGGGACAGTCTTCTGCACCGACAGAGCCATCTGTTCATACTATTGCCGAACATGCTGCCCACCCGCAAGGATTTCAAGCCGTCATTGCCGCAGCTCCTGGTATAGCACTAGAGGAGTATGCGCCTTATTTGGAGGGCCATCCTCATGTGCATCTGGTGTCTTCCGCTACTTTCGCGCTGTTGAAGCACGCGCACGCCGCATTGGTCACTAGTGGCACTGCCACCCTCGAAACCGCGCTCTTCGGCGTGCCGCAGGTGGTGTGCTATCATATCAGAGGCGGTGCGCTCGTTCGCGCCATCCAACCGCATTTTCTCAATTGCCGATTCATCTCTTTGGTCAATCTCATTGCAGACGATGAGGTGGTGCCCGAACTCATCGCAGATCATACCGCACCGCACCACATTGCCCGTCATTTGCTCCCACTGCTCGACGATGAAAGTGCGGCTCGACAAGCACAATTATCGGGATATGCGCGTATGCGTGCCCAACTTGGCACAAATGTTGCCCCACAAGAAGGAGCGCGACTCGTAGTGCACGCGCTGCGCGAGGGCATAGCCTCCTCTGCGCTCACATAGTGCAGACTTCTTTTTGCTGACTAATTACTTAAAATCAACCTAATATGTCTTCCATCGCTTCCCAATTTGCACAGCAATTGCTTGAGGTGCAGTGCATCAAACTCCAACCCACGCAGCCCTTCACCTGGGCGAGTGGCTGGTTGTCCCCATTCTATTGCGACAATCGCAAGACGTTGGCCTATCCCAAGGTACGTTCATTCGTGAAAGATCAACTTGCGGCTTTGATTCGTGAGCAATATCCTGAAGCTACTGCCATTGCTGGTGTGGCCACTGGGGCTATCGCCCAAGGTGCTTTGGTAGCTGACGCTTTGGATCTCCCTATGTGCTACGTGCGTGCCAAAGCCAAGGATCATGGTATGGGAAATCTCATTGAAGGTACGCTTCCCGAAGGCGCAAAAGTGGTGGTGGTCGAAGATTTAATTTCGACAGGCGGCAGCAGTCTTAAGGCTGTTGAAGCTCTCCGCGCTGCTGGTTTTGAAATTCTCGGCATGGTGGCGAGCTTCACCTACGGATTCCCTGTGGCAGAAGAGGCTTTCCGCGCTGCGAATGTCACCCTCACCACGCTCACCAACTATGAGGCTGTGGTAGAAACAGCTCGTGCCATTGGCTACATCGAGGAGAGCCATTTGCCCCTTTTGGCTCGTTGGCGCGCCAATCCTTCCACTTGGAGCCCTGAAGTGTAAGGCTTCGTAGCTATTCTTTTTCGCATTCTTTTCTTCTTCCCTCCTTTGTATTTGCTAGAGGCGCGGATGGTTGGCACTTTCGCTCTGACATGTTGCAATGGTTCTCCTATATTTGTTGAGGTGATTCTCCCGACATGTAGCAGTGATTCTCCCAGCACTTCCTCATAGACATGGACATGCATGGGTGTATTGCCAATGATTCTCAACAGCCTTCGCATGCTCCAAGGAGGGAGGAAGGATTATTTCTCCCTAAAGATGACTAAATATACCTCCGAAATCTACACGGTCAATGCTACACAAGCACAGGCTTATGAGCGTTTGGCCGATTTACGCCGTTTTGAAGCCCTTAAAGCTGCTTTCTCCGACCCCGAGAAGATGCAATACATCTTGCAAAATCTCCCTGCCGACCAAGTGTCGCCCGAAAAACTCGCTGAGATTCGCGAGCAAGTGGAGAAGATGCAGTTCACCGAAGACACTATCTCTGCCGAAACTAAGGTGGGGCCTGTGTCTCTTGCCATTGTAGAGCGCGAACCTTGCAAGTTGGTGAAACTCGTGACCCAAAATTCTCCCGTAAATGCCACTGTCTGGGTGCAACTCGTGGAGAAAGGCACGTATCAAGCAGCACTCAAGGTCACCATAGGTGTGGAACTTAATTTCTTCATTCGCAAGATGGTGGAGAAGCACATCAAGAAAGCCCCCGACGGCTTGGCACAGTTCTTGAGCCAGATCTTAGCTGTGGGTTAAATCTTTCTGTATAGTAAAGAGAGGATTCCTATATAGTACGCTCAATAATGGCTAATGATGATGGCTTTAATACATAAATGGCGGCTAAGTCATGCTTTCGTAGCCATCGGCATGGCGGTGTATCTTGGTGCAATGGCTAGTTTGATGGCTTGCGGTGAGGAGAGCACTTCGCGCTTCTCGCGTCATCGTGCCTTTTTGCGTTTCTCTCCAGTGGCAGCTGTCCCAGTGCTTTCGGCAGCGGTGCATGGAGTGGGGGAGTGGTGTGCCATCACGTATGATGCCTCGTACTACACCTTCACCAATGCTGCCCAGCGTACGAGCCGATACCCGCGCACGGCACTCGATGCTTATGGAGCTCCTGCTTCGATAGCTGGTTTTGTGGTGGGCCCTCCTGCCTTGCCCGACCTGAGCGGACGGCAGTCGGTCGTGGCTTTCGACCTTGTTTGCCCGTCTTGCTATCAAGGAGCTTATGTTGAACGCCGACTTTCTTGGGAATCTTCTGCACCTGGTGTGCTCATCTGTGGCCGTTGTCAGCGGCATTATGACCTCAACAATGGCGGCGCAGTGAGTGTGACCAAGGCAGATGGCCAACCCAATGTGTCGCTTTACCGTTATTCCGCTGCTTACTCGACCCAATCAGACGTTTTTGTCGTACAAAACTAGCAAAAACATTTGGCCATTTTTCTTAAAATCCTTACCTTTGCACCACCTTACGCCTGAATGGTGGAATGGTAGACACGAGGGACTTAAAATCCCTTGGCCATTATGGCTGTACGAGTTCGAGTCTCGTTTCAGGCACCTCCCTTCTGTTGGATTTCCAGCAGGAGGGATTTTTTGTTGTTCGTTTTTTATTGGAAAAGGGAATACTCTTTTCTGTCTCCTCTTACGATAATCCCTGACTCTTTCAGAATTCTTTTTCCTCTTTTCTTCTTGTGCATGAAGATACTCAAGCTATAGACTTCTTTTGGTCACCATTTTGAATGAGTTGATAAGTATGGAGGATATTATAAAAATACTACTGTCTGGTAAACTTCCGAACGGCACAAGAAAGCTTCCCGAAGCCCTTTAGAATAGGACTTCGGGCTGGATTTTTTGCAGTTTATCGGACAGTAATAAATAAAAAACAAAGGTCATCCAATAAGGATGACCTTTGTGAAAGGAATGGAGAGAGTTGTATGAAACTGTTTTAGGTTCAGATTATCTATAAGGTAAACAGAGAAAGTGATAGAATCTTCTGACTAATGATGGCTCTCATATGAGCGTTTAGGGAATCAACACCTTTTTACCATTGCGAATTACAAAACCCTTTGCTGAAGACTGGTTTATACGCTGTCCAGCAAGGTTGTAGGTGACATTAACGTCTGCATTGTTCTCACTAGTAATGTTTATAACACCTGTAGGCTCAACTTGCTTGGGGACGTTAAAATGAATAGCAGTTGCAGGAGTATCATTGGGTACTCTGATGAAGCAACGATTGGCCGGGATTGTAAATCCTGTGATGAGGCAGAATTGAGCGTTGCCTTCTGCATTCTTAACTAGGACATAATATTTATACAGATTCTCATCGCGCATTGATTGCTTGAGAGGTTCTGTGGTGCCCATGAGTTTAGAAACAATTGGTTGCTGGTCATTGCTTTCTGCTGTACATTCATATTCTCCAGCCTTGTCTGCTGTGATAAAGACGGGAGTATAAGCAGGTATGACTTTACTTTGAAGAAGTTGAAAGTTTATGCCATTAGAAGTTGGTTCTTCCTTGAGTAAATAAGCGTAAACTCCTCGCGGAATTCTCACGGGAAAGGGAACCATCATAGTAGCATAGTTGCCATTTTTGTATTGGCGCACTGTGAGATTATACTTCCAGTTTTGCAACTCCCATTTTTTCAAGTCTTTTGTATTTAGTACTTCAATGATAAAGTCTACGATATTACCTCTGTTATCAGCAATCTTATTACCTTCGTTAGTGCTACCTCCTGGATCTACGTTGTTCCAATCTATTTTGTAACGGAGACGATATTGACCAGGCGTGGTGGGAGCCGTGAAACTTCCGTCCTGAAAGTTGACCTTCCATGAATCACCTGTATTTTCTACGCCATTTTTCGTCTTCTTTTTACCATTATATACAGTGGCATAGATGAGTTCGTCGTCGTCAATGCTTGTGACGTCAAAAATGTTGTTTTGATTGCGATCAAGATATAGATAACTATGCATCCAACTACCTCCCCATTTAACGTCAAAATTGACTTCTGCTCCTGGCAGTACAGGTAAAATGCTGTAGCTATCTGTGTAGTCGAGATAAACCTTGTTTCTAGCAAATCCTCTGAAATCTAGAGTTTGTCCCCCAGGCGTAGATATTTTAAAGCTTTGGATAAAGCGGTCGGTACCTTTTGTCGCGTTCTTGTCCACATTTATATTGTAGAAATCGTTTTGGGCAAATTGCCAAACATCGACTCCTAACTCAGCAGAGATTTGGATATGACCGAGTGAGGCTATTTCTTCAGATTTGTTCTCGCAAAGGAATCGGAGACTATAGTTTCCACCTTTGTCCACTTGAAGATTATACTCTGTGTTTTCTACTCGGGTACCTGCATTTCCTTTGTGATAATCAGAAGCAACAACATTGCCTGAACCATCTAATAACTCAACGCCTACAGGGTGCAATGCTTTGTTGCCGTTTGGAGCAGCACTTGTATATACGTATTTCGCAGTAATCTTACCAGATTTGCTTACGTAAACAGGCAACACAATTTGTTTTACTTGCTCTTTTGAAAAACCAAAGGCTTTAACTTTTTCGGGAAGATTGTTAACATCCTGCCAAAGCTTTTCATTCCAATTCTGGTTATGAATGGTATTGCTAAGGGGTACATGGTTTTCTGCCTTAGTGTCTGCACTTGGGGTCCAAGGAGTGAGCTTCGCCTTTGAATTATATGGAAGATCGAAGTAGGCTACACCAGGATGAACGGCAGGAGAAACAGTAATCACCCCATTAGAAGTGATAGGCTCGTTTTCTAAGCTAGCTACAAAGTAGGTGAGTTCATAAAGTCCTGGCTTGGAAATATCCAAGGTATAAGTATTGTTGTTACTAGTATTTCCTGTTTCCCCTTTATGCATAGCCAAATCAACTACGTTGCCAGCTAAGTCTTTGGCTAACACAGCGATGGTTATTAACTTATTGGAACCGCCTTTATAGGTAAAAGTGAAAGAATGCTTTCCTCCCTCACGAATACTAGCGAATCCCTTAGCCATTTTAACGGCAGTAACAGATTTATCTTCCCATTCATAAAGCTCTGTTACTTCTGTGATAGGAGTTTCATTTGTGAAGCTATTGCTAGTCCATGTAGTAATTGAAAATTGAGGACTTTGTTGAGCATTGGCTTGCATAATGCTAACCAAAGGAGCAAGTCCTTGGGGGAGTGGCTGAGCTTGTACACCAATTCCTGCGAAGGCAAAGAGTGCAGCAGCGAAAGCAGTAAATTTTCTATTCATAAGCGGTAAAAATAGGACTGTATGAGATAAATCTCTATAGTTTTGTTGTTTTTATCAGAGTTTACTTTTGCAAAAGTAGGATGTTTTGCAATATATGCCAAACAATAGAGGGAGTAAAATGTATCTTTTTCTTGAAATACAAGTATTTATCCGTAAAAAGTGACTTATTTCTAGAAAAAGCGTTTGAAATTTGTAAGTGACGTGCACGAATACTAATGTAAAGTCATGTTGATTTTGCAAAGAAAGGAACAAGGTAAATTTTGATTTCTAGGATATTATGTAAATATATCGTGGACTTTGGAGACAGATTCTTGTGCGAGTTAATGTGTAATATCGTATTAAATACAAAAGATGGATGCAGATGAAACTCGAAAACAGAGGATTTTATGGGGAAAACACTGTTATGCTTTGGGAAAGACTCGCAAAGAGGGGGAGTGATGACTTGTTTTGAGGATGAAGCTTCTAGAGAGTTATAGGAAATGTATGCTTGTAGAGTTACTAGGATGGTGAAATGAGAGTTTCTAACTATTGTGCGAAAACCTTGGTAGGATGCCCAAGATGTCGTAAATTTGTTGGAACTTCTAGGTATAGGCTCTTGCAGAAAACGGAAAGCAATGTGCCATTAATCTTGTTAGCATTGCTGCCCAGGATGGAGCGAACGCCCAAAGAAACGGCACCTTCTTAGCCTCTGAGAAGAGAAACGATGCGGTTTCTTAGCCACTATCTGATGGGAAGTACTGTGCACGAAGGGAGCTGCTTGCAGAATAAACTTCCCAAACTCCAGAGACGATAAAAATCCCTTAGAAGTTGCTCATCTATAATAGGCCATTCCTCTCAATGACAATCCAACATCTCATAGCGCAACGCCTCAATCTGCGCGATAAACAAGTAGAAGCTACCCTCAGACTCTTGGACGAGGGGGCAACCATCCCCTTCATTTCTCGCTACCGCAAGGAAGCCACAGGCGCACTCGACGAAGTGCAGGTGGCAGCAGTGGCAGATGAATACCGCAAAGTCCAAGAACTTGAGCATCGCAAGGCTTTTGTGCTCGAAACCATCGAAGCGCAAGGAAAACTCACCGATGAGTTGCGCCAGCGCATCGCACAATCTTGGGATGCCACCGAGGTGGAAGATCTCTATCTTCCCTTCAAACCCAAACGCCGCACCAAGGCGCAGGTGGCGCGCGAACGAGGATTGGAACCCCTCGCTCAGAAGTTACTGCTCCGTCCTCAAGACGATCCAGAGTTGGCCGCTGAGCGTTTTCTCACCGACGAGGTGCCCGATGTGGCTGCTGCTCTGCAAGGGGCACGCGACATCATCGCAGAGCAAATCAGCGAAGACGAACGCAGCAGACAGACCCTCCGCAATGTCTTCGGTAGAGAAGCCGTGATTTCCTCGAAACTCGTGAAAGGCAAAGAGGAAGAGGCTGCTAAATATCGCGATTATTTCGACTGGAGCGAACCTTTACGTCGCTGCACTTCCCACCGTCTGTTGGCGATGCGCCGCGGAGAGTCGGAGGGCATGCTACGCGTGTCCATCGCTCCTGCCGATGATAGCGGGACAGCCGACCGCATCGCCCGACCTTTTGTGCGCCCCAACACAGCTGCCGCTGCGCAAATCGCCACTGCCGCCGCCGATGCCTACAAGCGATTGTTGCGCCCCAGCATCGAAACGGAGTTTGCTGCGCAAAGTAAACAGCAGGCAGACGAAGAAGCCATCCGCGTGTTTGCACAAAATCTGCAACAGCTGCTCCTCGCTGCGCCCCTCGGTTCGCGGAGAATCATGGGTATCGACCCTGGTTTTCGCACGGGATGTAAGGTGGTTTGCCTTGATGAACAAGGCGATCTCTTGCACAACACCACGATTTACCCTCACGAACCCAAGAAAGACCGCGCCGCTGCCGCAGCCACCTTGCAGATATTGGCGAAGCAATATCGCGTAGAAGCCGTGGCGATTGGTAATGGTACGGCAGGACGTGAGACCGAAGAACTGGTGCGCAGTCTGAAATCTCAGGCGAATGCTGAGGTGAATTGGGACGAGATTCCCATTTTCTTGGTGAGCGAAGACGGAGCTTCGGTCTATTCCGCTTCGGCAGTGGCTCGCGCAGAATTTCCCGACCATGATGTCACCGTGCGTGGTGCGGTGTCCATCGCCCGCCGTTTGGCAGATCCATTGGCAGAGTTGGTGAAAATCGACCCGAAAGCCATCGGCGTGGGACAATATCAGCACGATGTAGATGCAGCTGCCCTGAAGCGCGCGCTAGATCACACCGTCGAACATTGCGTGAATGCTGTGGGTGTCAATCTCAACACGGCTTCCGCCCATCTTCTCACCTATGTCAGCGGACTCGGAGCGTCATTGGCGCAAAATATTGTCAATTATCGTGCCGAACATGGGGCTTTTGCTTCGCGCAAAGAACTATTGAAAGTGCCACGACTGGGGGCGAAAGCCTTTGAACAATGCGCAGGTTTCTTGCGCATTCCCCAAGCGAAGCACCCTCTCGACAACACCGCGGTGCACCCCGAACGCTATGCGCTGGTGGAAAAGATGGCGAGTGATGCTGGAACTGATCTCCAGTCGCTCATCGCGCAACCAGAGATTCGTCAGAAAATCGATCTCAATCGCTATTGCACCGCCGAAGTGGGCCTCCCCACGCTCCACGACATTTGGGCTGAACTCGACAAACCTGGCCGTGACCCTCGTGGCACGGCACAGGTGTTCCAATTTGAGGAGCGCGTGCACAGCATAGACGATTTGGAAATTGGCATGGTGCTGCCAGGGGTCGTGACGAATGTCACCAATTTTGGCGCATTTGTAGACTTGGGCATCAAAACGAAAGGGCTCGTGCATGTGTCGCAACTGGCAGACCGCTTTGTGAAAGATCCTGCAGAAGTGGTGCAAGTGCAGCAACAAGTGGAAGTACGTGTGGTGGAAGTCGATAAAGCGCGCGGCCGCATAGCTTTGAGTATGAAGAAAGGTTAGAAATCGGGCAGAAGCATTGGCTTTTTCGTGCTTCCTTCCCTCCCTTCTATCCTTTAAGTTTCATATTATCTTGTAAACAACAATGACAACAGACGAACAATATATGCTCCGCGCTTTGGAACAAGCGCAAATGGCTGCCGATCGCGACGAGGTGCCGGTGGGAGTAGTGGTGGTGTGTCAAGATCGCATCATAGCACGTGGTCATAACCTCACCGAAACGCTCAACGATGTTACGGCACACGCTGAGATGCAAGCCGTCACCGCTGCTGCCAATGCACTCGGTGGGAAGTATCTGAGCGACTGCACGCTCTACGTCACCGTCGAACCCTGCGTGATGTGCGCTGGGGCTTTGGCCTGGGCGCAAGTGGGGCGCATCGTCTACGGAGCTGCCGACCCCAAACGTGGCTATTCCGTCTATGCCCCTGAGGCTTTGCACCCTCGCACACAAGTCACCGCTGGTGTCCTTGCCGAGGAGTGCGGGGAACTGATGCGTCAATTTTTTAAAAGTAAAAGATAGGTGTTAGAGATTAGACTTTAGACGTTAGAGGTTAGACGTTAGAAGGCTAGCGCGATCGGACTAGAAATACTAGATGAACAAGAAGCACTAGAAACACTAGATGAACAAGAAGCACTAGAAATACTAGATGATCTAGAACCTCTAATAAGCCCGATCCACTTGTGGCGAGCAAAAAAGGGTCTGCGACCCTCTAAC
>NZ_KB290724.1:19630-36279 GCF_000318095.2 Alloprevotella sp. oral taxon 473 str. F0040 | reverse complement strand
TGCGACCCTCTAACGTCTAATGTCTAACGTCTAATATCTAATCTCTAATTTTATGTCTTCTCACAACATACTAGGACATTTAGGTGAGGATTTCGCCTGTTCTTTCCTCCTTCGTCAGGATTATCATATCTTGGCGCGCAACTGGCGTTGTTATCCCTACGAACTTGACATCGTGGCAGACGACTGGGGCGAACTCGTATTTGTGGAAGTCAAAACCCGCACTTCCGATGAATGGAGCGATCCAGCCGCAGCGGTAGACCGTCACAAGCGCGAACACCTCTCTCTTGCTGCGAGAGCCTATATGCGTCAACAACAAGTGGGCGATGTTCCCTTCCGTTTCGACATCATCGCCTTGGTGGGTAGCGCACCACCGTTTGAGATTGTCCATTACAAAAACGCCTTCCCGTTAGAACTTCCTCAACGCTTTCACCCGAAAAATCCTGCTGATGAACTCTTTTTCTAATAGCGAAACGCAATATCTCCTGAGTGATGCCGCGAACTTTCGAGAAAATACTGCGCCCTTTCGCAAAGCATCTTCGGCAGCTCCGACTTTCGTAGCTGATTCCTGCGAAGAAGACACCTGCGAAGGGTGTAGTGCACCAGCAAAAGCCCAACTCCCTCCACATTGGTTCCGCAAGCATTACCCCACCGTGCCCACTACGATGGAGATGCTCAGCATAGATGCAGCACCAGCAAGGGAGGTGTGGATGGTGAGTACCGATTTTCAAACTCGCGGTCACGGACAGCGCGGAACGAAATGGGAGAGCGATTGCGGAGACAATCTCATGTTTACCTTTGTCTTCCGTCCGCAAGGTGTGTGCGCTACCGAACAATTCTATCTTTCTGAAATCGCTTGTTTGGCAGTCGCCCAAACCCTCGATGCGTATGTCGAAGGAGTCAGTGTGAAATGGCCGAACGATGTGTATGTGGGTGCGCAGAAAATATGTGGGATGCTCCTCAATCACCAGCTCCGAGGGGCGATGGTGGAGAGTACCATGGTGGGCATCGGCATCAATGTCAATCAACCGCGCTTCGTGAGCGATGCGCCTAATCCCATTTCTTTGCAACAACTTTTGGGGCATCGCATCGACACCGAAGAAGTATTGGAAAGTTTTGTGCGCTACTTTGAAACCCTCTATGCGCTGTGGTTGGCAGGCGACAAAACGCGCCTAGCCACGGCTTATCAACAGCGACTTTTTCGCCGTGAAGGCGTACATCCTTATGAAGACACTGCCACTGGTGAGCGATTTTTAGCCACCTTTGAGCAAGTCGCTCCCTCTGGACTACTCACCCTTCGCGACAACGCTGGAGCCTTGCGCACCTTTGATTTCAAAGCTGTGAAGTTTCTCCTTGAATCCTCTCACGGAGAGTGAAGCGAAAGCCGACTTTTCTCTCTACCCCCACTAGAACTATAGCTGAACGAACGAACCATGCACCGAAAAATCCTACATATAGCGCTGCCCTCCATCTTCACCAACATCACCGTGCCGTTGTTGGGCATCGTCGGCACCTACATTGCAGCCCATCTTGGCGCCTATTATCTTGCCGCCATCAGTGTGGGCAGCACTTTATTCTCAACCACCTACTCGCTCTTCAATTTTCTTCGCATGGGCACAGGAGGTGTGGCTGCGCAAACCTTTGGAGCCGAACAATTCAGTGAGAGTGGCGTGGTGCTAGGTCGGTCGTTGGTCATCGCCCTCTCTTTGAGTTTGGGCATCCTCTTGTTGCAACAGCCCATCATCGAACTAGGACTTTGGCTCATGTCGGTAGAAGGAGCACAACGCGTCCTCGTGATGGACTATTTTCATTGGCTCATTTGGGGCGCACCTGCCATGCTCAGTCTGTTTGCGCTCAATGGTTGGCTATTAGGTATGCAAAATGCCGTCTATCCTATGATCGTTGCGGTGACACAAAACCTGCTCAACATCGGCATCTCCCTTTTTTTTGTCTATGGGCTTCAGATGAAAATCGAAGGTGTAGCCATTGGCGCGCTCACTGCTCAGTGGGTGGGGGCGATATTAGCCTTGACTTTTGCCGTTCGTGTGGCGCGCAAGCACGGCATCGCCTTGTTTTCTCAGGGACATCGCGTGTTTCGCGACCTTGCTGCGTGGAAACGCTTCTTCACTGTCAATGTTTTCATCTTCCTCCGCACGCTGTGTTTGGTGGCAGTGATGTTTTCTTTCACCGCCTTCGGCAATCGCAGTGGCAACTATGTCGTAGCCGGCAATGCCATTCTCCTGCAACTCTTCCTCCTCACGAGCTATTTCCTCGATGGTTTCGCCTATGCTGGTGAGGCTGTGGGAGGGCGCATTACGGGGCAAGGAGATGGAGTGGAGTTTCGCCGACTGGTGCGCGCCCTCTTCTTGTGGGGCGGCATCATTGCGCTGTTGTTTTCCGCCTTCTTTTTCGTGACGGGCGATTTCATCGTGGAGCAGTTGGGACAAGATGCGCAGGTCGTCGCGGTGGCGCGCACCTATTTACCCTACGTCATTGCCCTACCTGTGGTGAGTGTCACCGCCTTTCTCTTTGATGGATTGTACATCGGCACCACTGCCACGCGGAGCATGCTCGTGGGGGTGGCTTATGCTGCCGCCCTCTTCTTTTTGCTGCACCAAATGCTTGCTTCCACGATGGGCAATCACGCCTTGTGGATTGCCTTCACCGCCTATCTTGCGCTGCGGGGTGGGGTGATGGCATTGCAATTGCCAGGGGTGTTGCGCAGAAAATTTGGCTAAATCTTGCCAACCTCCGCTACAATGTGTAATTTTGTGCTGCAATCGCGCTCATGATTTGCGGAGAAGTGCTGGAAACTTTCGATGGCTCGGATTTATGTAGGCATTCTCCATCTTCAATTCGCAAATTTCTTCATCTTTCTATTATATGAAATTCAATCGCATCCTGCTTAAACTCAGTGGCGAAAGCCTTATGGGGCAACAAGGTCACGGCATCGACACACAACGTCTCAACGAGTATGCTGCACAAATCCAAGAAATCCACCAGATGGGTGTGCAAATCGGCATCGTCATTGGCGGTGGCAACATCTTCCGCGGCTTGAGCGGTGCTGGAAAGGGCTTTGATCGTGTCAAAGGTGACCAAATGGGCATGTGCGCCACGGTGATCAACAGCCTTGCGCTCTCCTCTGCCCTTGATGCTATTGGCGTGAAAAATCGTGTGCTCACTGCCATTCGCATGGAGCCCATCGGAGAGTTTTACTCCAAATGGAAGGCTATCGAAGCCATGGAACGCGGAGAAGTGGTGATTATGAGTGCAGGTACGGGCAATCCTTACTTCACCACCGACACAGGTTCGTCACTTCGTGGCATCGAAATCGAAGCTGATGTGATGCTCAAGGGCACGCGTGTGGATGGTGTCTACACTGCCGACCCCGAAAAAGATCCTACCGCGACGAAGTTCTCCGAGATCTCTTACGACGAAGTGCTTCAGCGCGGCTTGAAGGTGATGGATGTCACCGCCACAGCTATGTGCAGAGAGAATGGTCTTCCCATCTATGTGTTCAACATGGACATCGTGGGCAACCTCCGTCGCGTGATGGAAGGCGAAGACATCGGCACTTACGTGCATGCCTAAGGCTAAAAAACTCCGATAGATAGGTGAGTGATGCTTTCTCCATGATTAAGTTTTATCTCGCTTCTTCAAGTGACGATAATCTTGTCTCTATCCTCTCTCAGAGTATCTCCGATGTTTCTCAACTTCTCTTTGATTATTTCTCAGAGCATTCCTGATATTACTTAAAGGTATGCGACGTTTCTCTGAAATTCTTCGACTTGTCTCAGAAAACGTCCGAGATATTTCCTAAACTCTCCGACATTTACGCAAAAAACTCCGAGAAAATTTTAGTTTTCTCGGAGTTTTTTGTTGTGCTGCTCCCAGCGTTAGGGAAAAGATATCAAAGTATTCAGTCAAAAGGTGAGTACTTATCGCTTTCGTGCCGCAGCGGAGCCACGTTTAGCAGGAGTGGCACTGTGTGATGCAGACGATACTTTCCGGTTGGCAGGGAGTGCGCTGTACTTTTGGAGGAGGGTAGTTGCATTTTCATCACCCAGTTGCTGCGCTTTAGTGAGATATTCCAGCGCACGAGCGCGATTCTTCTGTTCACCATACGCCACACCAATGATTTTATAAGCATCGGCAGCTTGAGGATTCTCCGTGATGGCTTGTTGTGCCGTTGCGATGGCATCGTCCCAAAGTTGGACACGTAGGCAGAGGAGGGCACGGTTGATGCGATAGTCTTCGCGCTCTTCGCTGTTGGTGGCACGGGCGATAGCAGAATTGAAGTCATCGAGTGCTACTTGGTAGATGCGTGCTTTTTCAGCAAGACTGGCACGGATGGCATAGAACTGCGCAGAGAGGCGGTTAGCACCCACGATTTGTTCGTAATCATTGTAGTCCAACACAGCAGCACGCACGTTGCCGAGCTTCTCATTATAATAGGCGCGCAATTCCAAGACGGCAGCCACGTCACCACCTTTGTAAGGTTTTTCGGCTATCTCCAAAGCTTTATCCAGCTCTGCCACGATGAGGCTGTCCGCCACTTTCATGCGCATGAGCACTTGTGCTGCAAAATAGTGAGATTGTGGAGAAGCAGCTGCAGTGGTGTTGTAGGTTTTGAATTTTTCCAAGGCTTGTTCGTCGCGCTTCATGCTGTAGAGGATTACCCCTTGTTGGAGCAGCGCAGCAGGTTTGGCCTGCAGTGCATAGGATTTTTCAGCAGCCTTGAGAGCAGCTTCGAGATTCCAAGTCGGATAGTTCGTACTATCGGCCAGTGCCTTCTCATAGATGAGTTGCGCTTGCGCGTCGTAGACGGCATCGAGTCCGTCACCACTGAGGGCAAAACGGCGCTGCAACCACGCATCGGCTTCTGCGTATTGGCGCAGACGAGCATAGTAGCTAGCGAGGTCGAGCATAGCAGCTCCATGTTTAGGATAAGCCGTGGTGAAATCTTGGATGAGCGGTTGCACTTGCAGGCTGTCGCGCTGGGTGCGCAGCATCATAAAGAAATAAGAATAGGCATCGTTCTCGCTGGTGGTGGGCAATTGCTTCGGTATTCTAATAGCGTTGAAATCGCTATTGAGGGCAGCAGCTGCGTTCACTCGGAACGAATCTGCCACGGCTGCGCTGATGGCACAGATGCCTTGCGCTTTGTCCAAGAGATTACGCTGAGCGATCGCCACCACTTGTCCGTTATCCACGATGGGACAACCCACATATTGTTCCTCGTTGGGTGCACTCAGGGTGTAGTAAGGGAAGACGTTGTTAGCATCTGCCGAGAGGACGTTGGTAGCAAGAGGTTGCGCTTGTTTTTCGGTGGAGAAGAACGTCTGTTGCCATGCTGTGCCAGCCACTCCCACTGCTGTGCTGCGTGTAAGGAAGGGCAATTTCTTGGTGGGCATGGCAGTGGTGACACGCACCATGTCGTAGTTGTCGCTAGCAGCTACGATGCGCAACACATCGGCTTGGCGACCTTTGGTGTCGGTCACGACTGCGCGCGTGGCACCTCGGAAGGCTGCGTAGGGAGCTACGACTTCTGCTGTGGGTGATGCGAAATATCCATAAGTGGTGTGGAGCGTGTCGCCCTTCTCGTTGAGGGTGATCACACGCACCACGGCTTGTTGTGCTTCGTTTGGTTTTTGTGCTTGGCTCAGGGTGGGAAGGAAAGCCAGCGCAAGGGGAAGAAGGTATTTCATTGGTGAAGAATCTTGGGTTGAAGGTTTGTTTTTTATTGTGCCCCCTCATTGAGGAGTTGGCGAGCATTTGCTAAAGCTGCATCCGTGATGGCAGCTCCCGAGAGCATATTGGCGATTTCTTGCACACGCTCCTCGTCAGAGAGGGCGCGGATGTTGGAAGTTGTGCCGGTGTCGCTCTCTTGTTTGTGCACCCAAAAGTGCACTTTTCCGAGTGCGGCTATCTGCGGCAAGTGAGTGATGCAGAGTACTTGTGCGGTTTGTCCCATGCGTTGCATCACACGTCCCATGCGCTCTGCCATCGTCCCGCTCACACCCGTGTCGATCTCGTCGAAAATGATGGTGGGGAGGTTGCGTTTTTGAGCAATCAAGGCTTTGAGGGTGAGCATCACACGAGCGATTTCACCACCAGAGGCTGTTTGTGCCACATCTTGCAGCGGCATCTGTTTGTTGGCAGTGAAGAGAAAGCGCACCGCATCGCAGCCCATGCGGTCGGGACGAGGACGCACGGTAAAATCGAAGAGGATTTGCACAGAAGGCATGCCGAGTTCTTGCAGCCCTTGGGTGAGATTGTCCATCATCTCCGTTGCCGCTTGTTGGCGCGCCGAAGTGAGTTGAGCCCCCAAGGCAGTAACCGCAGCAAAGGTGCGCTTCACCTCAGTTTCTGCCGCAGCGATGCGCTCATCAGCATGGTCGATGGCAGAAAGGCGTTGGCGCAAATCCTCAGCAATGGCGAGGAGTTCGCTGATTTCGCTGACCTGGTGTTTCTTTTCTAGGGAATAGATGGTGGAAAGTCGGTCATTCACCCAGAGCAAACGCTCTGGATCGAAGTCTACTTCTTCGGCTTTCGTTTCGATTTCGCTGAGGATGTCGTCGAGTTCTATGCGCGCACTCGACAGACGTTCGGTGAGATCGTCAAGCCCTCCCATATAGCGTGCTGCCCCTTCGAGGGCAGATTTCGCGCTTCGGAGTAATTGCACCACATCGTGCTCATCGTTGCGGAGAAATCCCACAGCTTGATAACAAGCACTCTTGATGTCTTCTGCGTGTTCGAGAGTTTTGCTCTCCTCTTCGAGTTGGGCTTGTTCATCTTCCTGCAGTTGCGCTTCGTCAATCTGAGCCAACTGAAATTCCCAAAACTCTTTGTCACTCTCTTGTTGGTGTGCCGTCTGCTGGAGTTGGCGAAGCGCGTGTTCCGCTTGGTGCCAGGCTTGGAAGGCTACGTGATACTCGCCGATGAGGGCTTGATTTCCTGCCACCGAGTCGAGAGTGTCGAGGAGAAAGTCCTCGTTGCTCAAAAGAAGGTTTTGATGTTGCGAGTGGATGTCGATGAGTTTGCTGCTCACCTCGCGCAGCACGCCAAGTGTGGTAGGAGTGTCGTTGATGAAGGTGCGACTTTTTCCGGCTGCCGTCACTTCTCTGCGCACGATGATGGTGCTGTCTTCTAGGTCTATGTCGGCAGTTTGCAACAGTTCTTCCACGGCCAGTCCAGTGATGTCAAAAGTGCCTTCGACAACGCACTTATTAGCACCGCTTTTGATGGCTTTGGCATCGGCGCGATTGCCCTGCAACAGTCCGAGAGCACCCAAAATGATACTCTTACCAGCACCTGTTTCCCCCGTGATCACGCTCATTCCTTGCTCTAACGTGAGGTCGAGCTGATCGATAAGGGCATAGTTGGAAATATGTAAGGAGAGAAGCATAAATAGACGTTAGAGGGTAGACGTTAGAGGTTAGACTTTAGAATTTAGACGTTAGACTTTAGACGTTAGATGCAGTCTTTAGGCTTTTGAGGGGCGGTGCGCAGTCGCTAGTTTCTATTAGAAATGCTACTTACTAACGTCTAAAGTCTAATCTCTAACCCGAGCCACGCTAATCGTGGCGAGCATAAAAGGGTCGATGACCCCTAATTCCTAATTCTGTTCCACGAAGAATTTTTGGAAGCATTGATGCGTCCGAGGAGATCCACCAAGAAGTCCTTCTCCTTTTGGGTAGATTTCCCTTGATAGATATTGACAATCTCGTCCGCTTTATACTCCGTAAAGAGTTGAGGCAGGAGACTCATCGCCTTGTTCTCGCGTGCTTTAGCTAATTGTTCAAAAGAAGCAGTGATAGCTGCACGACCGCGTTCGGCATTTTCCGCCATTTGGTCGAGTCCTTTGCGATAGTATTCATATTGCATCAATCGGAAAGGCTCCATCGCTCCGTCCAGATAGTCGTTGATGACGGCATAGCGATTCTTACCATCGTCAAAAGCCTTCCAACCTTTGGCAGAGAGTTGTAGCGATTGCGCATTGTTGCAGATGGATTGTGCCATTTGCAGTTGCTCCGTTCCCCCTTTCGGCGACATCGTGTCGAGATCCCAACCGATGATGAGGTAGGCATAGTACGCCAAAATCGCCGTGAGGTCGTTGTCTATGGTCTCAGGGCGGAACTCCAGTTTGTCAAATTCTTGAAAACGGAAGTTGACACTTCCATCGCGCGTGGAGAAAGTTGTCGTGGTGTACGTCGCGTTGTAGATGGGGCGCGTAGCCGTCACGGTGAGCACGCAATTGAGGCGGTGGTCACTCTCATCATATTGCTGTACGGTAAAGTTGAATGTGCAACGAATGCGCTCAGCACGTCGAAACTGCAGGTTCGTCCACTGGCGTTCGTTGAGAAAATCGGTGAGTGCGCGCTGCAGATTGTCAAAGACAGCCGTGTTCGTCCCTTCGATTTGTCGGGTGTTGAAGGTGACGGTGGCATCAAGTTCTTGCGCCCACACCGATGAAGGCATGAGCGCAGTGCAGAGGACGAAAAGGATTAGCAGAATTTTTCGCATAGTTCTTGTACAATGGCTTGTGCCACTGCTGTTTTCGGCAGAAGGGGAAGGGCTTTTTCTGCACCATCGAGGGTGAAAATCGTCACCTTGTTGGTGTCGTATCCAAAACCTGCTCCTTCATCGCGGAGAGAGTTGAGCACGATAGCGTCCAGTCCCTTGCGCGTCATCTTGTCGAGCGCGTGTGTGGTCTCATCGTGGGTCTCAAGCGCAAAGCCTACGAGCCAGCGATTATCTTTGATTTTTCCCAAGTTTCGGGCAATGTCTTGCGTGGGTTGGAGCGGAATGTTCCACTCGCCCGTAGTTTCGCGCTTGATTTTCTCCGTAGCCACCGCTTTTGGGGTGAAATCTGCCACGGCAGCGCAGAGGATACCGCCCACGCACGAAGGAAATTCGCGCATGGCAGCTTCGTACATCTCGGCTGCGCTTTCCACATCGATGCGGTGAATGCGTGGATGTTGGGTGGTGAGTGCCACAGGGCCTGCCACAAGTGCCACTTCAAAGCCAGCTTCTGCCAGAGATTCTGCGAGGGCAAAACCCATCTTGCCGGTGGAGTAATTGCCGATGAAGCGCACAGGGTCAATCTTCTCGTAGGTGGGACCAGCAGTCACCAACACACGTCCGCGAGAAGGTGTGTCTTTAGGCGCAGCACAAGCCACGTTGGGTGCTGTCGCTCCCTCTTTTTGCGCAAAAAAGGCTTCCAGCACTTCGACTATCCGCTCAGGTTCTTCCATACGTCCTTTTCCCACGAGAGCCGAAGCCAGTTCGCCATCCTGAGGTTCGATGATGTGGTGTCCAAACTCGCGAAGTCGCTCGAGATTGTCGTGCGTGGTGCGGTGAGCAAACATGTCCAAGTCCATGGCAGGTGCCACAAACACCGGTGCTTTCATGGAGAGGTAGGTGGTGATGAGCAAGTTGTCTGCAATGCCGTGTGCCATCTTGCCCAGCGTAGCCGCAGAAGCTGGTGCAATGATCATAGCATCTGCCCAAAGTCCCATATCTACATGGCTGTGCCACGAACCATCTCTGCGATCAAAGAACTCGCTCGCTACCGCTTTTCGGCTGAGGGTGGCGAGGGTGAGGGGAGTGATGAACTCTTTGGCCGCAGGAGTCATCACCACTTGCACCTCTGCGCCAGCTTTGATGAGCAGACGAACCAGCGTGCAAGCCTTGTAGGCAGCGATGCTCCCCGTGATGCCGAGGACGATGTGCTTGTTGTGAAGAGAAGAGAGCATAAAGACAAGGAGTCAAAAGTCGAAGGAGTTTCGGAAATATCCCACACAGCACCTGCGTTTGCATCATCTCTCGCTTCTTGACGAGGTGAGAGTCTTGTCTCTCTCAAGGAGCGACACCTGATGACAAACGGAGGTGCTGTGATGATTAAGAGTGATAGTTCATCTTAATCGTTGAGCATCATGGGCATGAGGAGGGTGAGCACATCCTCATTCTCGGGCTGTTCGGCAGGAACAATGACACCTGCGCGAGAAGGATCAGCAAGCTGGATTACGATTTCTTCGCTTTCGAGATTGTTCAAAAGCTCCATCAAGAGCGTACCCTTGAAACCAATGTTCATGGGGTTGCCCGTATATTCGCAGAGTAAAGATTCTTCACCCGAACGACCGTAGTCGCTGTCGCGTGTAGAAAGAATCATGCGGCCAGGTTCTACGTGCACCTTGATGAGAGGACTGCCTGCGTTGGAGAAAATAAGCAGGCGGCGTAGCGCAGACACCAAAGCCGTGCGGTTCACCGTCACGAGATTGGGGTTTTCTCTAGGAATCACGCTGTTGTAGTTGGGGAAGTTACCCTCGATGAGTCGACAGCCTAGTTCGTAGTTTTCGGTGCTGAGCGTAGCATTGCGCTTCGTGAATTGGATGGTCAAGTCGCCAGCTTCCTTTTGCAAGATACCTTTCATGATGTTGGCAGGCTTCTTGTGGAGGATGAAGGACGTAGGTGCATCGCTCGTGAGGTCGAGCAATCGGCTGCAAGCCAATTTACGGCCATCGGAAGCCACAATCGCCAGACCATTGCTTTGATAGTCGAAGAAGACTCCATTCATCACGGGACGAAGAGGGTCGTCGGCAGCAGCAAAGAGCGCGCGGCTCACGCTGCTGTGCAAGCGTTGCGCATCCACCACCAAGGTAGACATTTCGCCTTCCAATCCTTTTGTCACTGGATATTCGTCGGCATTTTGTCCCACAAGAGTGTAGTGACCATTTTGGAAATCCACTCTGATTTCAAGTCCATCAGGGTTGACAGTGAATTCGAGGGGTTGTTCGGGAATCTCCTTCATGGCATCTTGCAAGGTCTTTGCATTGACCGCAAAGCTCAAGTTACCATCGCTCTCCACCAATTCGAGGGTGGTGCGGAGCGTAATTTCATTGTCAGAAGCCGTAAGGGTAAGTTTACCATCGACCACTTGGAAGAGGAAATTGTCCAAAATAGGCATGCTATTCTTAGAAGGAATCACACGTCCTAAGGTCTGTAATCGTTGCGAAAGGATGCTACTGGAAATAACGAACTTCATATAAAGGCTTATTCTTTGTGGTTATGATTCTTAAGTGATGTGCAGACTGGCTTAAAAGATTTGAAAAACTCCTGTTTCCTTGCCTGCTTTTGCACGATAGTGTGTGTTAGCAGTGCACACTTTTACTATTACGCAAATTTACGCTTTTCTTTCGACTCTACCGCATCTTCCCTCATTTTTTTCGTCCCTCTATCAATTTTCTCCTCTCCCTCCACAAAATTACATGCCCTTGCGCGCCATTTTCAAAAGAAATCGTTACCTTTGCATACCAAACAAAAATACTTTTTTACATGGAAATTACTGGTAAAATCATCGTGGCACTCGAACAGCGTTCGGGTACTTCTGCACGCACAGGCAACGCATGGATGATGCAATCTTTCGTGCTCGAAACCACCAACGAGCAATATCCTCGTCGTTGCGTGTTTGAAGTTTTCGGCGAAGACCGTCTCCGCGAGTTTAACATACAAGTGGGTCAAGAATACACCGTGAGCTTCGACATAGATGCGCGTGAATATCAAGGCCGTTGGTTCAACTCTATCCGTGCTTGGCGTGTCACTGCGCCTCAAGCCATGGGTGCCCCTGCCTATGGTGCGCCTGCTCCTGCCTATGGTGCTCCCGCTCCCGCTGCTGCTCCTGCTCAAGCTGGTTTTAACCAACCTGGTGCTGGCGATGCTGCCTACGGACAAGCTCCTACAGCTCCTACAGCTGCTCCTCAAGCACCAGCAGTTCAGCCCAATGCCACGGACGATTTGCCTTTCTAATTTATGCCCATCTTGGGTGTACTAGCCTTGTTTAGCTCCAACATTTTCTCATGTTGGGGCTAATTTCGTTCATTTTATAGCCTTATCTTTTTGAATTCCCTTTGCTCATGAGCGTCAATCCGATCAAAATATTATGGCGTATTTTGCGCTGGGCAGTCATTCTTTTCTTTGCTTCCACTGTGTTGGTCACCCTCATCTATCGTTGGGTGCCCGTGCCCCTCACACCTCTCATGGTGATTCGCTGTGTGCAGCAGGTGGGGCGTGGTGAAGTTCCGCGCCTGAAACACGATTGGGTGCCCCTCAAGGAGATTTCTCCGGCTTTGCCTCGCGCCGTCATCAGCAGCGAAGACCAGCGATTCCTACAGCATCGTGGTTTTGACACCCAAGCCATCGGCTATGCTGTGCGCCGACGTCTTAATGGGGGGAAGAGTGGTGGGGGAAGCACCATCTCGCAGCAGACGGCAAAGAATGTCTTCTTATGGCCGACCTCCTCGTGGACACGCAAGGGGTTCGAAGTTTATTTCACCGTTCTCATCGAACTCCTATGGTCGAAGGAGCGCATCATGGAGGTGTATCTCAATAGCATTGAGATGGGTGATGGCATCTATGGCGCCGAAGCTGTGGCACAAGAGAATTTTCATTGCTCTGCAAGTGAACTCTCGCGTAAAAATTGCGCCATGATAGCCGCATCTCTGCCAGCTCCTCTGCGTTTCAACAGTGCGGAACCCACGCCTTACATGCGTAGTCGCCAGCGTTGGATATTGCGACAGATCAAGCACATCAAACCTTGGGAAAATACTCCAAAGGACTGATTTTTAGAGATAGTCCTTCTTCTCTTTCCTATTCTTTATGTAGCAAAATATTACGGGCTGACTTTACAAGTGGAAGTCAGCCCGCTTCGGTAGTTTTTAAAGGAACATCATTCATTCCTCCCCTCTCATCTCTTTTTTGAAAGGAGAAAATACACTTTGTAGGGTTGCCTTGGTGTTCTATTTCGGCTTTCTAATTCCTCGGTTGTGGTGAAAGAACCAAGGGATGGCATAGTCATAATCATGTTCTATCTCAGGATAAAAGACAGGGATACCTCCGCCAACAGGAAGGAAGGAGCCAGATTTTATAATTGTGCCATCTTCCCGTTCAATATACACCTTAGCACCGATGCATTTCCCTTTGTCTTTGCGTGGTGTGTCTGCTTTGCGTGGAATGTCGATGAAGAAGTCTGCATTGAGCCATCGAAAGTCTTCGGCAGTCATGCTGGTGAGTTTGCGGCGTACCAGCCTGAGATTGCGTCCATTTTCTCCGATTCCTCCGCGTGCTATGGCCACCCGAGGGTCAAAGCTTACAATGTATGCTTCGTCGGTTACATCCTTTTCTCTACTTTTGAGATCTTCATCATTAGCCGTATAACGATAATATAAGGCTACGCGAATCGCCACAGGAGGATTGATCAGTTGTACAGAGCGAAAACCTTCTGTTGCCGCATAGTGCACTGGGAGGTCTGCCCCCAATTCTTTCATACGTTGTTGAGCATATATAGGAGAGGGAAACGCCTTTTCCCCTGTCAGTCTTACCACTGCCGTGAGTGAGTCATCGAAAACCCCAAAAGCGCATTGTACTTTTGCGGATGACAGTCTCCCATCTGCTTTCCAGTTTTTGATGAATCCGTCTATAAGAGCTTTGTGCTCCACGGTAGGGACAGCTTGGTGTTTCTTTTCGTATGGTAGTGTACCATCCGCCACGATGCGACATTGTATGGTGTCTGGATGCACAAAGGGAGCTTCACAGAAGTTGTAGATGTCGAATACATCATTGTAGTAGCTCATGACCAGTCTCGGATCCTTATATTGCGCTTTCTTTTGTGGAGACGGTCGCTCCGTCTCCTCATCTGTCTGACAAGAGAGGAGAAAACATCCACTAAACAGAAGTCCCAGCACGAGCAACGTGTGGTGGACCTTTCGAGAAAATAGAGAGAATGCCATCTTCATAGTTGATTTTATGGGGTGTCTTAGTTTTATTTCTGTGCGCAATTTAGTGATTTATTTGAACATATCATCAATAACCGTAAAAAAAAAGAGAGTAGTACGTCTATAATCAGTGCTTTGTGTTATATTACGCAATCTGAGGGCTGTAAATTGGAAACCTATTGTCCTTCTCCTCTTTCCTATTCTTTATGTAGCAAAATATTACGGGCTGACTTTACAAGTGGAAGTCAGCCCGCTTCGGTAGTTTTTAAAGGAACATCATTCATTCCTCCCCTCTCATCTCTTTTTTGAAAGGAGAAAATACACTTTGTAGGGTTGCCTTGGTGTTCTATTTCGGCTTTCTAATTCCTCGGTTGTGGTGAAAGAACCAAGGGATGGCATACTCAAAATCAAAACCAAATTCAGGATAAAAGACAGGAATGCCTCCGCCCCAAGGAAAGGTGGGGTCGGGTTCTACTGTTGTGCCATCTGCACGTACTAAATAAACATTTACACCGATGCACTTCCCCTTGTCTTTGCGTGGTGTGTCTGCTTTGCGTGGAATGTCGATGAAGAAGTCTGCATTGAGCCATCGAAAGTCTTCGGCAGTCATGCTGGTGAGTTTGCGGCGTACCACCTTGAGGTTACGCCCATTTTCTCCGATTCCTCCGCGTGTTATAGCCACCCGAGGGTCAAAGCTCACAATGTATGCTTCGTCTGTTACATCCTTTTCTCTAGTTTTGAGATCTTTATCATTACTCGTATAACGATAAAATAAGGCTACGCGAATCGCCACAGGAGGATTGATCAGTTGTACAGAGCGAAAACCTTCTGTTGCCGCATAGTGCACTGGGAGGTCTGCCCCCAATTCTTTCATACGTTGTTGAGCATATATAGGAGAGGGAAACGCCTTTTCCCCTGTCAGTCTTACTACAGCTGTGAGTGAGTCATCGAAAATACCAAAAGAGCTTTTTTTTAATAGAAAAGTCTCATCTGTTCTCCAGTTTTTGATGAATCCGTCTATAAGGGCTTTGTGCTCCACGGTAGGGACAGCTTGGTGTTTCTTTTCGTATGGTAGTGTACCATCCGCCACGATGCGACATTGTATGGTGTCTGGATGCACAAAGGGAGCTTCACAGAAGTTGTAGATGTCGAATACATCATTGTAGTAGCTCATGACCAGTCTCGGATCCTTATATTGCGCTTTCTTTTGTGGAGACGGTCGCTCCGTTCCCTCATCTGTCTGACAAGAGAGGAGACAAAGAGAAAAGAGCAATGTTAAAGCGCCCCAAAAAGTTTTGTTTATACTATTCATTCTTTTTATATTTTATGTTTGTACAACCAAACAGAATAGAGTCAAAATAAGCAGGAATATACCATTTCTCTTGTGGGGTCTTAAACCATGGTATCAGATGATTTAAAGAGAAGTAGGCACTGCCATTAGGTGCTGTTAGTCCTCCTCCATTCCATCCCCAATTACAACGGAAATAGTAGTTATCGCTTATTCTCAGTTTAAGATAGGTAGCTGTGTGTTCTATGTGCTCTTCGACAGTGACAATCTCGTAACCATCAATAATCCATCCGTGTCCTACTCTTTGGTTACTTATGGTATCTACTATCCCTGTAGCCGTAATAATTACGGGGCGATGATTGTTTAGTTCGTTTACCAGCTCTTTCCCTTCAATAGGGTGAAGATTGGAGCAGGAGAACCCCAATTTGCGCATCGTTGGAGGCATGTATTCAGGGTAAGTACTTCCTGCTGTTGTTGTATAACGAGTTCCTGCGAGTTTTGAAATCTTTTTACAGAGGGAGCTAACTTCAAGAATCGCTAATCGGTTATTTTCTGATACAGGAGGCAGTTTGTCGTTGTTTGCATAAAATGTGTCGGCTAAAGTTTTGAGGTTTGTACATTCGTTATAGATGTTATCCCAATGCAGCTGGAGGTCTCCTACGGCTTGAGGTTGCTTGTATAGGGCTAAGACTTGTGCCATGGCAATAACGGCGCATCCTACGGGGGGAGTTGTGTCTCTTATAGGAGTAAACGTAATATTGTAGGGGTATTTTTGTCCCCAATTGATTTCCTTCTCGAAGGGAGAAAATGTTATTCTTGATGTCTTAGGATAGTCGTGCTCCAACGTAGGTGCTCCAGGTATTTTCATAGAATCTGGGTGTAAGGGGATAAGTTTAAATTTCCACTTATCTCCCCATCGCTTCCTCATTTCTTTATCATGTGCTATTGTAGCAGAATCGTGTTCAAAAGAAATGTATTTCTCATATTGTTCGACATAGTGACGCATAGGGGAAGAGCTTCGTATGTCCTTAAGATGAAGGCTTCCTTTTTTAGAATAGGCTATGATTGCAGGATGGCGTTTGTCGCCGCTGACGAGTAGAAAACCATTATTATCTCCTCTATTTATAAAGTACATGGTTGTGTCAACGGCTGGATAGCTTTGCCCACTACGAACTTTTATTTGAGGTGCGAGAGTTCGTGCTTCTGCAGAAAAAAGACTCTTTGTTGTAGAGCGTGTGAGATCTTTTCTTTCTTGAAAAAAAGTATTCGCAATATGAAGTGCTTCTTCTTCACTTCTTTGAATATTTTGCGAATTCGTGGATTTATTCCCATTGTAGTTTTCGCTAGGTAATAGTTCATTACCTGTGCAGGCAACTATAGCAAACAGGAATCCCCATAACAAATGGATTTTGTGATTTAATGCCATAATTATTGATTATTGGTTCGATGTTTTTGTTTCTGTGCGCAATTTAGTGATTTATTTGAATATATCATCAATAACCGTAAAAAAAAGAGGGTAGTACGTCTAAAATCAGTGTTTTGTGTTATAGAATGTGTGATATTACGCAATCTGAGGGCTGTAAATTGGAAAC
>NZ_KB290724.1:0-19610 GCF_000318095.2 Alloprevotella sp. oral taxon 473 str. F0040 | reverse complement strand
CAATCTGAGGGCTGTAAATTGGAAACCTATTGTCTTTCTCATTTCCTTTCTTTATGTAGCAAAATATTGCGGGCTGACTTTACAAGTGGAAGTCAGCCCGCTTCGATAGTTTACAGGGAAGAAAATAACTTCTTCCCCCTCATCTCTTTCTTGAAAGGAAAAAATATACTTCAGTTTGTTGCTTTTTTTGTATAGAAGTGCACCATCTTCTACGATACGACATTGAATTGATATTCTTAGTTGTTTGGAGTATTCTGTTTCTGCTCGCAATTTAGGACTTTATTTTGTATAACCAAATGAATATGATAAATATTGAGAGAAAAATGTACACTTTCCGTGTTTTTGCTATTTAAAACAGATAATTTGTGCAAAAAAGCATAGGGAAAATATCGAAAATGTGATGAACTTTGTTCTTCATAATGATGATGGGCTGGTGTTTTTAGCGTAGAAATGCCATGAACCCTATTTTTCGGTAAAGCGGATAACGAATTTTTCTAGAGGTGGAAGCTGTAGGTACTAAGTCTATAGTAGAAGTAGTTGTTTTGAAGAATGGAGACAAAGAAGAATATCTCTGAGGCATGGAGAATAATGTAGGAGTATGTAGTGAATGAACTCGGAGTTTTTTAGAAAACTCTCGGAGATAATTTCTCAAAAATCGGAGATTTTCCAGAGAGGGTGAGGAAGCGTTCTAAAGAACTCCGTTTTGACAAAGGTAAAAATGCCCTCGCGCGCGCGATGCGTGCGCGCATTACAGGGATTTTTGTCTTTTAACTTTCACAACCTTCACACACTAGTCGTTTTTTGATGTGATTATCGCCTCGGCAAACTTTATAAAGGTGTTTTGCTTCTTTAGAAAACTCACCTCCTATTTTTAGGTGAAATGGTGAAGGTTGTGAAAGCAAAAAAACAAAACTCCTGGGGAAGGCGCGCGTGATGCGCACGCGCGAGAAACTGCTCCTTAATTCTATCGGTGTTTTCGGGCTTCGTTTGCTGGAGAAAGAAAATAGGGATTTAAGAAAACTTGTGTGGTGAGAGCCTCCAGAATCTGATGCTGATAGTGAGCATCTTTAGAAGAGAATTTAGTGCGAGGAAGCAACTCGATTTTCTTTTGCTCAACTTTAGGCGGGATGATGTGGCCCATAGAGGGAGCATCTCTCCTAAATATCATGTAAATACCATGTTTTTTAGAGAATGAAAGGTTAAGAAATTTCTTTTAATCTGAAAGCGCTGTCTTTTTTATGTTTATTAAACCAGTTATAGTTAGAAGCATACTCTTTTTCCTGTTGCATTTCCTTTTCTCCAGTTGTAAGGAAGCATTGGTCGATGTAGCAAGGAAACAAGGGTGCAGAACAAAATCCTAATCACCTAATGACTGAAAATGATGGAGCATGATGTAGAATGTTATGGTACCTGGAAGCTGAAAATAGCCAGTTGGTGGGGGTGTGCACTGCATTTTCTTGTAAAGCTAACTTCGGTTCTTCTCGTGCACGCACCATTTTATTCGTATCTTTGCAGACAAATAGAAAGAACTCCAATGATTTATCCCAATAACTTCGAACATAAAATTGGTTTTTCCGAGGTGCGCACCCTGCTCAAAGGGCGGTGCATGTCGACCTTAGGCACGGAGTGGGTGGACAATCAGGTGAAGTTTTCCAATAAATTCGAGCTAGTGAAAGAGTCGCTCGAACAAGCACGCGAATTTGCCCTCTTCCGCATGACCGAAGAGGAAGTGTATGAGGAAAACTTCTATGATGTGCGACAACCCTTGTTGCGCATTCGCCCCGAACGTACGTATCTCGAAGAACTCGATCTCTTTGACCTCAAACGCTCACTGCAAACTGTGGTGAGCCTAGTGCAGTTTTTCCGACCACGAGGTGAAGGTGCTGCCACAACTGCTGAGGAGGGAACAAGCCAGACGGAGGATGCCGAGGTGTCTTCCGAAGTGGTGTATCCAGCTTTGGCACGTATGACAGAAGGAGTGAGCGCATTTCCGCAAATCATCAAGCGCATCGACCTTGTACTCAACAAGTATGGCAAGGTCAAGGACACTGCCACCCCTGAACTGCTCAACATTCGTCACAGTATCGAGGTGACTTCGCGCAACATCAGCCATAGTCTGCGCTCCATCATCAACGAAGCGCAAGCAGAGGGCTACATCGATCGTGATGTCTCACCTACGCTCCGCGATGGCCGTTTGGTCATCCCCGTGGCACCCGCTTTGAAACGTAAAATCAAGGGTATCATCCACGATGAGAGTGCGAGCGGAAAGACCGTCTTCATCGAACCTGCTGCGGTGGTGGATGCCAACAACCGCATCCGCGAACTCAAGGCTGCGGAGAAGCGCGAGGTGATTCGCATCTTGCAAATCCTTTCTTCTGAAATCCGTCCGCATATCAGTGATATTCTGCACTCAATGCAGTTTTTGGCGCACATCGACTATCTTCGTGCTTTAGCGATCTTCACCGAACAATTTGAGTCGGTGGTGCCTCGTTTGCAGAAAGCTCCTTGCATCGAATGGGTGCAAGCGCGCCACCCCCTCTTGCAGCAGAGTCTGGAACGCCACGGCAAAAAGATGATTCCGCTGGATGTGACCCTGCGCCATCGTGCCAAACTCTTGCTCATCTCGGGCCCTAATGCTGGTGGTAAGTCCGTCTGCTTGAAAACGGTGGGGCTGTTGCAGTATATGCTCCAGTGCGGTATGCCAGTGCCCGTGCGTGAGAACTCAGTGTGCGGCATTTTCGACGACATTTTTATCGACATCGGTGATGAGCAGAGCTTAGAAAATGACCTCTCCACCTATTCTTCCCACTTGCTCAACATGAAGTCGATGATGAAGCATTGCACCAGCAAGAGTTTGCTCCTCATCGACGAGTTTGGAAGTGGCACAGAACCGCAAATCGGTGGTGCGCTGGCAGAAGCGATTCTCAAGAAGTTTGTGGAACGTGAGGCTTGCGGCATCATCACCACGCACTATCAAAACTTGAAACACTTTGCCGAGCAGTCGGAACATGTGATCAACGGTGCGATGCTCTACGATCGTGCCAAGATGCAACCCCTCTTCATGCTGCAAATTGGCAATCCGGGTAGTTCGTTTGCGGTGGAAATCGCGCGCAAGATAGGCCTTCCTGAAGATGTTATCCGCTATGCCGCAGATCTGGTGGGCAAGGACTACGTAATGAGCGACAAATATCTCCAAGACATTGTGCGCGACAAGATGTATTGGGAAAACAAGCGTAAGAACATCCACGACCGCGAGAAGAAACTCGAGCAAACCATCGCACACTACGAAGAGGAACTCACCACGCTCTCTCAGCAGAAGAAAGATGTGCTCTCCGATGCGCGCCAAGAGGCGGAGCGAATGTTGCAGGCTTCGAATGCCGCGATTGAAAACACCATTCGCACCATTCGCGAAAGTCAGGCAGAGAAGGAGCGCACCAAAGAAGCGCGCCAAGAACTGGAGGCTTTCCGTGAGGAAGTGAAGGCCATCGAAAAGCAACAGAAAGACGATGCCATCGCGCGCAAGATGGATCAGATACGCCGTCGCCAAGAGCGCAAAAAAGACAACAAGAAGGCGCAGGGGGCCATCGGCTCGTTGCTCGGTGCCATCGCGCAGAAGAATGATCCTCAACCTACCATTGTGCCGAAAGCTAAGGTGGAGGTGGGCTGCTATGTGCGCATCAAGGGGCAACACAGTGTGGGCCGTGTGCAAACTATCAATGGCAAGACCGTGCGCGTGCTGTTTGGCGTGATGACCACGACAGTGCCGATGAACCGCTTGGAGGTGACCACACGCCCTGTGGAGAAACCTTCGGTGTCGCAGGTGTCTACCTTCGTGAGTAAGGAGACGCGCGATGCGATGTATGAGAAGAAGCTTCATTTTCGTCCAGAACTGGATGTGCGTGGCATGCGTGGCGAGGAAGCCCTTACGGCTGTGAACTACTTCATCGACGATGCCTTGCTCCTCGAACAAAAGCGGGTGCGTATCCTCCATGGCACAGGTACGGGAGCCCTCCGCACGATGATTCGTCAATATCTCGACACGGTGGCTGGTGTGCGCGACTATCGCGATGAGCACATCCAATTTGGTGGCGCTGGCATCACTATTGTTGAGTTGGCTTAACTATTTATTTTCCTAAAGACGAGCATCACCGCTCATCAACTTTCGAGTTGGTGAGCGGTGATTTTTTAGCATTGAGCCTAAGCGCGGTTTGTTCTTAGGATTGAGCCAACAGGGCTTCGATATCTTTGGCAATCTTGCTAGGTTTGGTGATGGGGGCATAGCGACGAATCATGGTGCCATCGCGAGAGATGAGGAATTTGGTAAAATTCCATTTGATAGCGTTGGTGAGGAATCCGCCTGCTTGCGATTTGAGATATTGGAATATCGGATCTGCCTCGCTGCCGTTCACCTTGATCTTGTGCATGATGGGAAAAGTGACACCATAGTTGAGTTGGCAAGCCGCTTCTGCATCACTGCCCGAGCCTGGTTCTTGACCCGCAAACTGATTGCAAGGGAAGCCTAGTATCATCAACCCTTGGTCTTTGTATTGCTGGTAGAGCTGTTCGAGTTCGGCAAACTGGGGGGTGAATCCACATTTGCTAGCCGTGTTGACGATGAGCAGCACTTGGCCTTTGTGTTGAGAGAGAGGGTAGGGCGCACCTTTGCTGGTGACGGTGGAGAAATCATGAATCATGTGAGGCATAATGTGGGTGTTGTTGTTTTTGTTTCCTTTTTATTGCGTGTCGGGTGCAAAGGTAGGAAAAAGATTTTATGTGAGAAGTGATAAGTCTTTGACATTGTTTCGTTGTGGTCTAATCACTGATGGAAAGGAAGATGAGGAAATGCGCTATAGATAGGATATCAGAGGAAACAAACATTAAGACCGACCACTCGGTGAGGAGGGTCGGTCTTAATGAGAAGAGAGAGAAGGATTATCGGATGATCATCTTTTGTCCTTGTGAAATCACCACACCTGTTGCTGAAGAAGCATTGACACGCTGTCCAGCAAGGTTGAAGATGGCGTGTGGGGTGTTCTTCTGTGCAGGACTTCCTTTCACCTTTGTCACTTCAGGAGAAGGTAGGATGAAGGAGAGGGAAGTCGCAGCAGAAGTGCCAATAGGCAGGGTGAAGTAGGCACGGTTGCCAGGGATGTCTACATCATTCTGGACACGGCGGAAGAGCATCTCGCGGGTGTCATTGTCGATGGTGAGCGCGTAGTAGTGTGTGCCAGAACTTCTGTCTGTGGCTTTAAGTGGAAGGTTCGTTCCTTGGAGCTTCGTGTCGATAGGTGCATGCCACTTAGTGGGGTGCAACTCGAAGCTGCCTGCATGGGCACTAGAGAGAATCACAGGGGTGTTGGCTGGAAGCACTTTTCCGTCAATAAGCTCGAGTTCGAGATTCTTTTCGGCAGCCACTTGTTTCACACGATACACGAAGAGACCTTCGGGAATCGTTGCAGCAAAAGGTAATTGCGTGGTGGCGTAGTTACCATTGCTACCGGCGTAAGTGGTGACGGTGAAGGTGGCATCCTTCACGGTATCGAAGTAGAAGCTCGTACCGGCTAAACCATATTTTTGGTGCCATACGGGGTTAGTCTCTGTGCCATCGTGGCCTCCAATGGCATTATCATTTTTCCAACCTACAAGAGACAGACCAGCATTGCGGATGTAGAGGGTACCAATCTTTTGTTGATTATCTCTACCTATAGTGATATGTCTAGCAGTGCCGAAGGAAAGTTCAGCAGGTTCATTGCTGAGGCTTCCGTGGTTTTGGTTTGCCATTCTACAGAGGTAGCCTTTTCCGTTTGCGGCTGCAAGGTATTGTTTACCCGTGTTGTCTTGTTGAAGAATCCAAAGGGTAGAATTATCTTGCTGTTTAGAAAGACTAAGAGGGGTCATCACACCATCGTTAGATGACTCTACGGCTTGGCTAGTGATGTATCTGCCATCGTAGTAACTGCGAAGTCGATAGAACTTACCATCCTCGGGCATGTAGTAGCCGTCTTTGTCTTCTTTGACTTGAGTACGGTTAGCAGGTCCTGCCCATGTTTCTGGGATAGATTCGAGAAGGCCTTCCCAATAAGTGTCAGGTTGGTCTACTGCAGCTGCAGGTTGGAGATAGTACGATTCTACATACGATGCCTCCTTAAACTTCGCCAAAGGATAACCAGGATTGGTCAGACTGAGAAGACTATCTGCAGTGACGAGCAGACGGAAGTAGCGGCCGAAGTCTTTGAGCTCTTGGATTTGAGCTTCAGTGGTGTAGTCTTTCTTCACTAACTCCGTGAAGGGTTCGCGGAACTTCGTGTTATCGGGATTTCCATAAGGTTTGATTTGCACCAAACTGTCGGCATCGCGCCACACGGGCCATGCGGTCATTTGCTCAGAGAGTTTCTGGAGGGCTGGATCAGTGGCAGCAATGCTTGCAGAAGCGTTGGTTACATTAGCCTTGAATGAATTGTAGAAAGTGAGGCTGTGCTTTGCTTTGTTCGCATCTTTCTGCAAGAGTTCGTCGGCCTTCAACCATTGTTTCCAAGCTGGAATCTGTGCTTTGACCTTCGTCAGTTCTGCATCGTCGGTAGATGCTACCAAAGAAACGTCCGCGAGCTGTGTCTTCAACTCTCCGAGGAGTTTTTGCGTATTCACTGCGCGACTAGCATCAGCAGCGAGTGTGCTGTCTGCAGCACGCCAAGTCTTCCAAGCTGCCAACTGAGATTTGAGCAAATCTATGTTCTCAGTAGATGTAGTCAGCGTAGTGGCAGAGAGTTTTGCTTTGAACTCACCGAGGAGTTTTTGGGTGTTCACAGAGTGACTTGCATCAGCAGCGAGTGTGCTGTCAGCAGCGCGCCAGATTTCCCAAGCTGCCAATTGAGATTTTAGCTTCTCTATGTCTTGTTCATTAGCAGAAGTGCGTTCGAGTTCCTTGGCTAAATGCTTGCGGAACTCTTGGTGATAAGGTGCTGTGTTTACAGCCTTGGCTGCATCGCGCACCATGATGCTGTCCGCGTGCTTCACAAGAGCGAGATATTTCGTGGTGAGGTCGGCGGGAACGAAGACCCAACGTGAGCCAGCATCGTTTTGATTGTTGTAGAAACCTACGACCTGACGTTTTGATGGACCTCCATGCCAGTTCCACAATACTCTGCTGTCTTTTTGCAGCGCAATTTTGTAGTATTTGTTCTCGCGAGTGATTTTCCACGTTTGAGACTTGGTCATCTCATTGCTCCAGCGGAGAAGGTTGGGTTCTCCATGATAATCGAGCTCTCCCCAATAGTTTTTGTTGGGTTCATAGGAGATCCATTGATTTTTACCCATAGAATAGAGGTAGTATTCACCAGAGAATCTGCTTGCCATAACGAGGAATTGACCTGCATTGTCAAGCTGATCCGTGGGGTGTCCGTCTGGTGTCAGATAGTAGAACTTGCCATCAACAGCTTCGTGTCTGCGGATATAATATCTACCGAGGGGAGAGTCTTTACCTTCTGACAAGGTGAGGTTAGAAGGGTTGTCAAAGGTGAGTCGCTTCTTGTATTCCTCCTTCACTTGACCATTTTTGATGACCTCTACTTCTTCGCCATTACCACCAGCAACGGTGACAGTGAGCTTAGACAGCTCTAAGTTATCAAGCAGTGTAAAGTCGTTGGTGTTTGCCACCATTACGAGCTTTCCAGCTTCATTGTATACTTTGTAGCCCACGGCTCCAGTGCCTTGAATGCGTACGGTGCGACCATCGATGCGCACGGCATTAGGAGTTGCGGTAGTACCAGGTTGACCGGGCTTGCCGAAGTCCTCGTAGTGACCCACGTCACCAAACACGCGGTTGTCACCAGGATCCATACCACCAATCGTTCCCCAACGTGTTTCGCCTGGCTTGGCTCCTTCGTAGATGGCAGGAGTTTTGCGGATGCGCTCGTCGATGAAGATGAGGTTTTTGTTCTTCTTAGTGTATTGAGCCATGGCATTCTTGCACTCCTCGATGTCTTCTTGGCTTACAGAGATAGTGGCAGCACCATAAGCCTTGTCGTAGAAGTCGTCGTTATATTTGTAGGGGATGTTTTGCCCAACTTTGTTGAAGAAGCCATAGAAGGTGAAGAACTCGGTCAAATCCTCGCCTGCAACCTCACTACAGAAACGGGCAAAGCGTAGATAGTCCGTTTTTGCGTTAGAGAAATTGATGGGGTTCTCGCGGAATTTGTCGAATAGCTCTCGGAAGAAGGTTGGCTTGTGTCCCAACTCTACATAGTAAAGCCACAATTGCCAGTACATGCGTGTGCGATCGTTCAAGTCCATGTCGAGCCATGACTTGTTGTGGTTGAAACGATCGAAGAGTTTTTGTGAATTTTGCAATCGGCTCACACTAGCACCGCGTTTCCAGAGGGCGATGTTTGACCAGAGATTGTTGGAACTCTCAAGACAACGCGCAAGGTTGAAGAGCTTTTGATAGTGGTGTCCTGTTTCGTGGACTACCGCCCATAGGTTACCACCGTTGTCGTATTGTCCACCCTTTGCCCATTCCTTGTAGCTAAAGGTGGTGCTAACTGTGCCGATGAATGTGCCATAGGGGAAGGCGTAAAGTCCGCTAGCATCGGTGCTGAACAGCAAGCAATTGAAGCGATCTTTAAATTGTTCTGGACGGAAGAAGTCTTGTTCGATAGTGTGCACCCAGTCCCATTTGTCAAGAACACCAGTAATACCCTTGTCTACTCCATTGTAGATCCAGTTTTGCTGGTCTTGTTGTTCTTCAACTCCGCGGAGGCTAAGACTGTGGATCGTGTGTTTGGATTTCAAACGAATCACATCGTCGGTGAAGAAACCAAAGTCCTTCAGTTTGCGTAGGTTATCCCAATCTGCATTCTTCATGGTGTTGGCATCGAAGAATCCATTGGCGTGTCCACCTTCTACGTGGATACGAATCTTGGGTTGGTCGGTGTATTTCAACGCTACGTTGTTGATGACGTAGTTGATGTAGAGGTGCGCAGGGGAGTTAGAGTAGATGATATTGAACCCCTTATGTAGATCTACTTTACTACCCGTTGTGCTCTTGCCTTGTACAAGTTCTGCTTTAAGCTCACATTCAGCGGGAGCGTCTTTGTCTACAAATAGCAAAACGAACTCCTTCTCAGGGATAGTAACACCGGAAGGGTTGGTGAGCTGCGAGTATTGTCCAAAAGCAATGGGCATGAGCTTATCATTATTTGCCCATTTTTGTGGATGGCTATAGGCTTGGTAGTCCTGAATACGAAAGAGCTTTTCATAGCGATTGGCTTCTCCATTTTTACTATTCCAAGTGTCTGATTTCACACGCATAGCCATGTCGATGAGCAACTGAGGAAGTGCTGCAGCATGCAATGCTTGTTGGAATTGCTCAGAAGACATACTCTTATAGTTGTCCTTTAACTTGGTGCAAGCATAGTCGTCGAAAAACTGTTGAAGCTTCTCTGTCCACTTGGAGCTGTTTTCCTGTAGTTCATTCTGCGTATTGATTTTATCATTGTATGCTTGGAGTGCAGCTTGATCCAGTTCGATTTCTTCCAACTGCCATTTTGAAGCCGTAGCAGAAGCGTACCAGTTCACGACTCTGAAGTCTGCAGAACTAGCGCAGTGGAGACTCTCATCATTTCGGGCTACAAAAGCCAAGTAGGGGAACCACTTGTCTTTCTGTTGCACCTTAAATGTCACTTTAGAGGGAGTCATCTCGTAGGTCTTAGAGAGAGCAGCTGTGTTGCCTACGTAGTAGCGTTGATTGACCACACTACGAATGGCCCATTGAGCGCCTACCTTCTCAAAAGTCCATATTTGTCCCATTTCGCGTTCGTTGCGTTCGTCACCATTGACTTCATTTGTGTTGAAACGAGTGGTGAGTACACGAGAGGGGTAAGCGACGTTGCGAATGATGTAGTATTTGTTTTCAACGGGTTCAAAGGCTGCATTCGTCTTCTTGCGAATTTCAGCCTTAATATCATCGTCCGATACATCTGTAACGGATTCTAATTGCCAGTCTGCAGCGGTGTTAGGTGAGAAGTTTGTCACTGGCTGGTTGGTTTCTGCATTCTGTGAGGTGGACTTGTTGCGAGCATTGCCACCTTTCAACGTATTAGAAGCAGTCACAACAAAGCAACTACCATCAGCGAAGGTGTTATTACCACTGATGTTATAATAGCCTGGTGTGCTGTGTTTGAAATCTAACCACAGTTTTCGGTTGTCTAAAGAAGTGGTGAGGGGCTTATCGCCATCTACAGGAGCTGCGTAACGACTGGTAGCTGCATTGCGCAATGCAAAGCCGTCTCCGTTGGCTTCAACAATCCAAAGAGTGCTAAAGTCTGTCTTTGAAGTTGTTGGGGTTACTTTTATTTGATTGCCTTTGACCTCTTCTTTCCAATACTGATTTTGCGCATTTTTGATGCGGTATAAGCCACCTTGACGGAATTTTTCGAGATTTTTAAAGCCGGATTCTAATATAGGCCATTGGTCTTCAAAGTTCTTTACTTCTTTCTTTTCATCTTCTGTGAGAGATTGAAACTTCCAGAAATTTTGTTTGCTGTTGACTCCTTCCCAGTTTTGGACTAACCCGCTACCACCATTGTGCCAAAGCGTTTTATCCTTAAAATTGGGGTCTGTAGAAATCACCCAACAATCTTCACTGTCTTTTCCCGTGGCTTGCTTGATGTAGTAGTGAGCAGGAGTGTATCCAACGGAGAATGTGACATTCATCAGACCGTGCTGTTGAACGGGGAGACCTTCGCTCACATTGATGATCCAGTAGGTGTCATTTACTCGTTTCACCTTCCACACTCGGGTGAGATCCATACCATTGGCTGTTTCAGAACCTGCTTGTTCTGAGACATAGCCTAATTGGCGATTGTGCACATGGATGGGCAGACTATTATGCCTGCTGATGATGCGATAGTATCCATCGGTGAGTTCTGTGCTTTCTGCAAAAGCAGAGGAACAGAAACCTACCACGAGGAGGAGCATCATGATGGTTCGTTGTAGAAATCTGTGCATAATGTAGAATTAAGTTATAGTGTTGATTATTTCTTAGGGAGGAGCAAATATAACAAGGATGATTGGGGGGAATACATTTGTTCTGCTACGAAGCTCTGTTAGCGTAAATGTAAGGGCATTTTAGCGTTCTCCAAGTGCAAGAATGGTTGTGCTACCAAAAAAGACCCAAGCGTGTGCTTGAGTCTTTTCAAAGTAGCGAGGCCGGGGATTGAACCCGGGACCTCAGGATTATGAATCCTGCGCTCTAACCATCTGAGCTACCTCGCCGTTATTGCTGGTTTGCGAGTGCAAAAGTACAATGTTTTCTTCACATGTCCAAATCTTTTGATGAAAAAATGCAACCAATAGCTGAATTTCTTGTATGCGCATAGGTTTGACACGCTTTTCTACTCGTGTGGATACGTGCTCTTTTGTTCAATTCCAACTCATAATTCTTTGCAGAAATCGTCTGCAGTACAATAAATTTCCGTAACTTTGCTGATAAGCTTTATTGAGGATTGTTTTATCGTTATCTGTTTGGATATCAATAATAAATATACAAAAGAATAATCCTCTTATTGGAGCTTTCGTTGAAACTATTTAAAGGCAAAATAACAAGCCTTACTTATCCCGAATTGGGGTTATACCAAGTAGTTGAGCAATGTGCTCTTAAACCCTCAAATAAAGATGATGAAAATTTTAATAAAAGCAATTTTTTCTTTGTTGATTCTTGCAGGTTGTTCAAAAAGCAATAAAGTAGAGCTCTCATTATCCCATGTGCAGCCAGAAACATCATTCTCCTTGCCTCCAATAGAACAATGTGATAGCTTTAGCATTGTTCCTCCCTATCTAAATATGGATAGCCTGCATAATGTGGAGATACCTGATAATATTCGTGATGTATGTGAGGAAATGTTAGTAAATGACGGAGTAACAACGCTTCTCTTTTATCATAAAGACAATGTCGTAGCATATGCGACTATGCAACGCTCTATCGCTGACTTCGCGTCATTTGATGTTTCTAAGAAGTATTCAATAGGGCAACAACTCTTCTTAAACAAAGAGCGTAAAGTAATAGTTAATCACTAAAGCTTACAAATTTAATGTTCATCAGATATTTGAAGTGATGGCATTGAAAAAAAGCGAAAACTGCCCGAATGTGATGCATGTCTTCGATCATTTCCATGTGGTCAAACTGATGAATGAGAAGTTGGACGATATGCGCTGGGTGCAATACAACATGGAAAAGGACATCAACAAGCGCAAGGTCATGAAGGGGACGCGTTATTTGCTGCTACGCAATGGAGCTGACATCTTCGACAAGGAGTATCGAACAAGGCTTGATAATGCTTTGGATATGAACAAACCTCTCTCACAGGCATATTATCTTAAAGAGCAACTCAGAGAGAGAGATGGACACAGCCCCATAAGCAAGTAGCCGAAGAGGTTATGCTCGATTGGGTAAAACACGCGCGAGAGAGCTAAGTGCCACAGTTGATGAAAATGGCTGACATGATCATGGCTTACAGAACGGGTATTCTAGTATGGTACAACTGTCCCATTGCGACAGGAAAAGTAGAGGGGGATAAACAACAAGATAAAGGTAATGAAGAGAGTGGATTATGGTTTTAGGGAGGAAAGATACTTTGAGTTAAGGTTATATGCGCTACATGATTGCCGCATCATTCCAAATGTCGGATGAACCGGAAAAGTCTTTAACCCATATAATTGACTCTATCTTTCTTATTAGAAAGGTGGAGTTTTGTATTTACAAATATCCATTATGAAGACTCTAAATAGATATCAAGAATTGAAGTTTTATTTTACCGCTTTCTGTTTATTGTTGGGCAGTATTATGCCCATTGATGCACATACAATTAGGCAAATTGAAGTATCTTTCCCTATACTCAAAGGGAAAATGAAACTTCAGGGTGTTATTTCACAAGTAGCTGAAGCACCACAGTAATCACCTATATTGGTCTTAGTAACGCCACCACAAGCTTTCAATCGGGACTATGTTGGCTTCTTTAAGGCTTTGTCTGACTCTTTAAACCGTAAGGGATACACAACGTTCAGATATGACAACCGCAGTTACTCCGACACCCTTCTAGGGAATCAGCTTTACGAAGGTCGTTATACCATGCACGATGCAGCTGACGACCTCCATGATGCTTTAGCCTTTTTGAAGACCGATGAACGTTTCGCATCACATCCAGTGGGCGTTATCGGACATAGTGAAGGAGGTTCTGTCGCCATTATTGAGGCATCAAGAAACACGGAGGTAAAAGAAATTCTCCTCCTTGCTACTATGGGGGTGAAAGGAGAGCATGTGTATTACGAACAAATTATGTCGCGTCTCACTCCTTTTTTTAAGTGGCACTCATATTCAGAAAGTAATATCCTAAGGTACTCGATTTACCGACAGGCTCGCATATTAGCTTCTGAACCAAGAGATAAGCAGGCGATAAAAGAATTGCAAAAGGAAATGGCTAAGATTTATCAGCAGCATGCGAGTTTGATTAATTCATCCTTTGGTGTACAAACACAGCAAGAGTTTGTAAAAAGTCAAACAGAACCATTCAAAAACGACGCGCGCCTACTTGCTGCCATTCGCTATAACCCGGAAAAACATCTGCAGAGTATTCGCTGTCCAATCTTTATTGCTTATGCAAAAAATGACAACTTGCTTAATTATATCGAACACCAAAAAGGAATAGAGTGTACACTTTTAAAATACCAGCATTTTAACTTCTTCTCTATTGCGATTGACGACGCAAATCACTCATTTGAAGATCAAGAATCCTACTTACCACTCTATGTTAGCGTCCATAGAAAAGAATCGAAGCTCTATTTAGGACAAGCATTTACCACCTTATTAGATAATATAACAAAATGGCTTCAGGTATCAATAAATTAGATGTAGTAATGTTTTCTATATTATCTAATACTCGAACAGGAGTAGACACTTTTATAGAAACTTCAAGACAATGGATAGAGAAAGAAGGCTGTAAAGTTCACCTTATTTATATTGTTGACGCGTACTTTATAATCTGATGATAGTCCACTTGGAGGATGAACAAGAGCGATGGATAGGCCAATCCTCAAAGAGCTTTCAAAGTTTGCTCGATGATGGCAAGTTTATCGTCCGTGGGCAACATGGCATCAATCCAGTGGATGGGGCAGCCACGACGCTCCATACCGCGAAACCAGGTCATTTGGCGTTTAGCAAACTGGTGTATGGCTGTTTCGAGTTGCTGTACCATATCATCGTAGGACAATTGTCCTGTGCAGTGGAGGGTGAGAAACTTGTATTCCAAACCATAATATATGAGATCTTCGGCTGGAATGCCTTCGTCAAGGAGGTTTTGCACTTCTGCGACCATGCCATTTTCGAGACGTTGGTGTAGACGTTCGGTGATGCGCTGACGACGCACTTCACGATCGAGGGAAAGCCCGAAGGTGATGTTGCGAAGGGTGGGGCAGTTGCGCTCACTGGCTCCGTGTTCGAGATTGTAGGTTTCGATTTCGATGGCTCGAATGGCGCGTTTTGCTGTGTCTACGTCTGTAGTGTTGTGCATCGCTTGTCCTGAACGCGCTTTTAATTCGGCGAGTAGGGCAGTGAGTGCTTCAAGCGACTGTCCTTCCAACTCTGCACGTAAGGCAGGATTCTGTGGCACGTGACTAATGTTGTAGGAACGAATGATGCTTTCGAGATATAATCCAGTGCCACCACAGACCACAGGTCGAAGACCGCGTGAGCGCATGTCGCCTAAGGTTTCAAAAAAGTCGTGTTGGTAACGATAAAGATTGTATTTAGTGCCAGGTTCCTCCGTGTCAATGAGATGATAGGGCACGGCATGGCCATTGATGATGTAATCATCAAGGTCTTTGCCAGTGCCAAGATCCATGCGGCGATAGACCTGGCGAGAATCGGCACTGATGATTTCTGTGCCTAATAGATGTGCCAAGGCCACCGCCAAGGACGTTTTGCCCGAGGCGGTGGGACCGAGGATAGAGATGATATCTAATTCTGGAGGATATTCCATAAAAGAGGGGAGCGATTAGAGCTAGTGATGCGCTGCTTCTTTAGAGTTGTTGGAAGGCTTGTTCTAAATCGGCGATGAGATCGTCAGCGTTTTCTATACCGATACTCAAACGAATCAGGTCGACAGGGATGCCAGCAGCTTCCAATTGTTCGTCAGAGAGTTGGCGGTGGGTGTGGCTAGCCGGGTGAAGTACACAGCTCTTGGCATCGGCCACGTGTGTGGCTATGCTGATGAGGCGCAGTGCATCGAGGAAACGAACTGCAGTTTCTCTAGACTTGTCTTTCAGCCCGAAGCAGAGTACGCCGCAACTGCCATTGGGAAGATATTTTTGTGCCAATGTATAATCCTGACTGTCCTTGTCGCCAGCATAGTTCACCCAAGCCACTTGAGGATTGTTTTTCAAGAAATCCACTATGCGACGTGCATTGTGCACATGACGCTCCATGCGAAGGTGGAGTGTCTCAATACCGTTGTCGAGCAAAAAGGCATTTTGAGGACTTTGGCAGCAGCCGAAGTCACGTTGCAGTTGCGCTACAATTTTTACTAAATATGCTGCAGCACCAAATGCCTCTGTGTAAACGAGCCCGTGATAGCTTTCGTCGGGCTGTGTCAAACCTGGAAATTTGTCTGCATGTGCCGACCAGTCAAATTTTCCGCTGTCGATGACACAACCTCCTACGCATCTACCTTGTCCATCGAGGTACTTCGTAGTAGAGTGGGTCACAATGTCGGCTCCCCACTCAATGGGACGGCAATTCACAGGGGTGGGGAAGGTGTTGTCTACCACAAGTGGTACTCCGTTGGCATGGGCAAAGCCTGCCCAACGCTCAATGTCGCATACTCGGCAGCCTGGATTAGTGACGGTTTCGCTAAACACTAACTTCGTGTTAGGATGGAAGGCGGCTTGAATCTCCTCATCGGTGGCATCGAGACTGACAAAGGTGCAGTCGATGCCCATTTTCTTGAGCGTTACGGCAAAGAGGTTGAAAGTGCCGCCATAGATGCCGTTGGTGGCGATGAAGTGGTCGCCAGCATTGCAGATGTTGAACACCGCGAAAAAGTTGGCAGCTTGGCCACTCGAAGTGAGCAAACCAGCCGCACCGCCTTCGAGTTTGGTGATTTTGGCAGCCACAGCATCGCAGGTGGGATTGGCCAAACGAGAGTAGAAATAGCCAGACTCTGCTAAGTCGAAAAGACGTGCCATCTGTTCGGTAGACTCGTATTTGAAAGTCGTGCTTTGATAAATGGGCAACTGGCGAGCCTCGCCATTTTTAGGAGTCCAACCTGCAGTGAGGCAAAGGGTGTCGATGTGTGGATGTTGTTCTGCCATAATAGCGTACGGTGAAGTTTAGTGAGACTTATCGTCGGCAACTGCCTTGTAACAATCTAACTTTGAGGAAGGGCAGTGTGTTGATGTGACGCTGAATTTTCTGCAAAGATAGGTTTATGTTTTTAATCCTACCGAGTTTCACTTGGAAATCTTCTCTTTTTTCGAAGGAAAAGGCGCACTTCAGAAGAATATTCTGCTGAGGTGCGCCGAACTAATTCTTTAGCCGAATGATATTCTAGGGCTATTTTTTGCTTTTTGAGATTATGCTCTATGTAGGGCAGGACTCTTTGCTAGCGATTATTTCTTTTCTGTCTTTTCTTGGAAAAGGATAAAGAAAGCTACTCCAACCACGAGGGCATAGGCTGCAAAGGTGAACCATACACTAGACCAGTCACCGATTTGCGCGCCATTCACGTTTTGGGTGTGCTGATTGACCACCCATTGTGCACCAACCATGCCCACAGACGCTCCGATACCATTCGTCATGAGCATGAAGAGGCCTTGTGCACTGGAGCGAATGGAAGGGTCGCATTCCTTGTCTACAAAGAGAGATCCAGAGACATTGAAGAAATCAAATGCTACTCCGTAGACAATCATAGACAATATGAGGAAGATGACTTGGGGAAAAGCTGGAGTGCCGATGGCAAACAAACCGAAGCGTAGCACCCATGCGAGCATGGCGATGAGCATCACGGTTTTGATGCCGTAGCGTTTGAGGAAGAAGGGAATCAAGAGGATGCAGAAAGTTTCTGACAACTGCGAGAGAGAGATGAGTAAGTTGGCATGGTCCACAAAAAAGACTCCCTTAAAGGCTTCTTGTACACTGAAACTACTGATGAAGGTGTTGGCAAATCCATTGGTGATTTGCAAGCTCACGCCGAGCAGCATCGAGAAAATGAAGAAAAGTGCCATGCGACGATGCTTGAATAGAGCGAAGGCGCGCAATCCCATTGCTTCGACTAGGCCTTTATGTTCTCCTGAATTGCGTTGGGCTGTGGGGCATGCAGGAAGGGTGAGTGCGTAGAGGGCTAGTATGATGCCCCAACCAGCTGATACGTAAAACTGTTGTGGCCCGTGTTGCCATCCCAATAAATCAACGGCCAACATGGAAACAATGAATCCTATCGTACCAAAAATACGGATAGGGGGGAAATCTTTTACGGTATCGAGGTTATATTTTTCAAGCGCGTTGTAGGAAACTGAGTTAGATAGCGCGAGAGTGGGCATATATGCAGCTACACTGAGCGTGTAGAGAGGGAATATTTCCCAAAAGTCAAAGGTCGATTGGCTACCGATTATTCCTACTCCTATCATACTAATGGCTGCAATCAGGTGGCAGAGGGCAAGCATGCGCTGAGCTTGTACAAAGCGATCTGCTAAAATGCCCACTATGGCAGGCATAAAGATGGAAACTACACCTTGAATGGAGTAGAACCAACCGATGTTGGCTCCCATGCCTTTACTGGCTAAAAAACCACCCATGGAGATAAGATAGGCTCCCCAAACGGCAAACTCTAGGAAGTTCATGCCAATCAGGCGGGATTTGATAGAGGTATTATTCATTGTTTCTAATGATTTAATAGGTAGAATTCTTGTAGTATGATTGGAAATTGTCATGCAAAGATAACAGAAAATGAGTTATTGACAAAGAGTGCCGACGGCTTTTTCTCTGCAGATTTATGTAAGCTGCGAAGGATAAGTTGGTTTTTAGTAAGCATTTTCTTATCTTTGTCTTTCTACTGGCTATCACAAGTACTTCAAGTAAGGTAGATGGCCTGTGCAATGTGTGACTTCTTTATTTTGATTTCATCAAAAACAAATAGATATGTTAGGCGCAATTATAGGAGATGTGGTAGGTAGTATCTACGAATTTGATAATATCCGCACCAAAGATTTTCCCTTTTTTCAAACAAGAATGGAATGCACCGATGATAGCATTCTCACCTTTGCCACTGCAGAGTGGATATTGCGTGGAGGCGATGTTGCTGACTTTTATTGTGCATACGCCATGAACTACCCATGTCCTATGGGAAGTTATGGAGGGATGTTCCAACAATGGGTTGTAGAAAAGGCGAGAGGTGGAGCAGCTTTGCCTTATAACAGTTGTGGCAATGGTAGTGCCATGCGTGTCGCTCCAGTGGGGTGGGCTTTTGACACGGAGGAAGAGGTGATGACGTGGGCGGAAAAGTCTGCAGTTTGTACGCACAATCATCCAGAAGGCGTGAAAGGAGCACAAGCCACAGCGATGGCCATCTTGTGGGCACGACAAGGAGTTTCTGCTGTGGACATTGAAGGACGTATCACGCAAAGGTTTAGTTATGATTTGACGATGGCAGTCGAGGAACTCCAGCAGCGTTATTCTTGGCGAGGCATAGATGGAAAAGGCAACGGAGGCATTTGTCAGGACAGTGTGCCGCAAGCCATAATCTGCGCGCTCAAGGCGAAAAATTTCGAAGATGCCGTTCGCAATGCCGTGAGCATAGGGGGCGATAGCGACACTATTGGTTGCATTGCAGGAGGAATTGCCGAAGCATTGTATGGTGTTTCTGAGAACATGCGACATAAAGCGATGAACTATATTCCACTGGAGTTTCAGAAGATACTTCGAGAATTTGAACAGAGGTATGGAGCTAACGTGGTATAAACTTCTATTTGCAACATAAAAAAGGTTTCCCTCTTTGAGAAAGAGCGATGGCTGGTGAGTGGTGAAGTGCTAATTGTGCTTCACCACCTTTTTGTGTTCTATGCACACTTCTCAAATGACGTTCAGGGCATAGCAGTCATTCATACTGGTAGTGGTGAGTCTTCTCGCGCGTGCGTATTTATGTAGTTGAGTGGTCTATCTTATTTTTCTGTTATTTTATCTGTTGGGCTTCTTTTCCTGGAGACCTTAGATGATTTCTCGAAACTATTGAAAAGATATCTCGGAGTTCTTCTTCTAAATGTCGGAGATATTTTAGGAAATCTCCCAGAATCTTCGCGTAATCTCCCAGTTTAGGTGTGGGCAAGTAGAAAGAAGGTTGGAGAACGAAGCATAGGGAAACAATATAAGGCGGGCTAGAAGGGGGTAACTGGCTAATGTATTAAAGAATGAACTAAATCTAGATGATATCCTGCATAATGTCGCACAATCCTTTCAGTAGTGTCTTTAGAAGAAAATAGGTTTATGTATCCATTTTGCAAACTAATTACATTGCAAAATTGGGTGTTTGAAAAATTTCCTCCGATTTTTTTGTAGAAAGTCTTGGTAG
>NZ_KB290723.1:3209-4768 GCF_000318095.2 Alloprevotella sp. oral taxon 473 str. F0040 | reverse complement strand
AGGCAAGTAGGTGAAGGTCTGAGAAAACCCTCTTTCATATCGTTCTAGGGTGTAATAAGTTTTACTGCTGTCCGGTAAAAGTTTTTCTTTCCACATAAAATAAGGCTGAAGTCCGTAGTTGGACTTCAGCCTTTTGGTTTATCTTTGTTTTTACCACAAAACATGATAACCATGAACAAAGGTACACATTTTCTCGGACAGCCGATGTACGGTCAGCTTATAAGTTTGCTCGACAAAGCGCAAATTCTTCGTATCAGTCAAGAAAACGGTGGAGAACGCTACGTCAAACACTTCGATGCTTGGCAACACTTGGTCGTTATGCTCTATGCAGTGGTCAAACGCTTCGACTCCCTGCGCGAAATCGTGGCATCTATGCTCCCCGAAGCCCGTAAACTAGGACATTTGGGCATTAACGTCATGCCGCGTCGCTCCACACTCTCGGATGCCAACCTGCGCCGTAATGAATGCATATTTGAAGCCATCTACGGAGAGCTGTACGCCACTTATAAGCACGTGCTTTCCGCGGACAGCCGACGGTGCGGGTGTCCAAAGTGGATCGAACGCTTGCAAATCATCGATTCGACGACCATTTCTCTCTTCTCCAATCTCATTTTCAAAGGCGTCGGTCGGCATCCGAAGACCGGGAAAAAGAAGGGCGGCATCAAAGTTCACGCCAATATTCATGCCAACGAGTTTGTGCCCTCCGACATTCGTTTCACCTCGGCGGCCAAAGGGGATTCCTTCATGCTCCGCCCCTCCAACTACCATAGTGGCGATATCTTGGCTTTTGACAGAGCTTATATCGACTATGCCAAGTTTGAGGAAATGACGGAAGCCGGCGTGACGTATGTCACCAAGATGAAGAAGAATTTACGGTACGAACCCCTTGAGGGTGTGATGTATATGACACAGGAAGGAGGGATGGAATACCGCGTGCAGCAAGTGGTATTTACCAAACGGGGCAAAGGAGGAGAGGAACTAAAGCACCGGGCAAGAATCATCACCTACGCTGACCGCAAGAAGCACAAAACAAAACTGATCTCGCTGTTAACCAATGACATGGAAATGTCAATTCAGGACATCATCGAAATCTATCGCCAAAGGTGGGAGATAGAACTACTTTTCAAGCAGCTCAAACAGAATTTTCCTCTCAGATATTTCTACGGGGAGAGTGCCAATGCCATCAAAATTCAGATTTGGGTAACATTGATCGCCAATTTACTGCTCATGGTGCTGCAAAAGCGGATCAAACGCAATTGGAGTTTCTCTAATTTGGCCACGATGGTGCGCATCATGCTCATGTACTACATTGACTGCTATAGTTTCTTCGAGCATCCAGAAAAAGATTGGTTGAAGATTTTGGATCCCCACGATAAGCCACCCGCCGAACCTTCACTCTTTGACTAAGGAGGCTTACTTTTCGAAAAAGGAATCTGCAACGCCTATTGATGGGCGTTGCGGATAGGGAAAATGTGTCGTTTTGAAGTTTACCGGACAGCAATATAATTAAATGTATTGCTGTCCGGTAAAAGTTTTTCTGATGATAAAAATAAGGCTGA
>NZ_KB290723.1:0-3189 GCF_000318095.2 Alloprevotella sp. oral taxon 473 str. F0040 | reverse complement strand
AGGATTTCAGCCTCTTTTGTTACTTTGCTTGTTGGAAAAAAACACTAGTAACATGAGCAAAAGTACATATTTTACCGGACAGCCGCTCTGTGAGCTGTCAAAAAGCCTGGGAGAAGCAGCTGTATATGATGGATTCTACCACAATCACGCTCTTTGATAACATTCTTAAGGGAGTAGGTAGACATCCTAAAAGCGGAAAGAAGAAAGGCGGCATGAAGGTACACACCATTATGAGGTATCAAGTAGGTGTACCGATGGTGGCAGAACTGACTTCTGCTTCCCAACACGATCATTATCTTCTCAAAAAGGTGCACCTGCCCCAAGATGCCACCTTGGCAATAGGAAGTTTACCGGACAGCAATATTAATTTTTCATCAAATCTAATGTCGTGTCCCCGACCAAGCGTGTATGTCCGTAGGATTGAGGGCTGAAAGAAATGCTATTTTCATTGTGGGACCCCCACCAACCCACCAAGGAGATGGTGGGGGAGCAGGTTAGTGACGTTTAGAGCCAATCTTATGCTTTGTTTTTACCTTAGTTCTCTGTAAGTGTTCTTTTTTCTGCTTGTCCACAAATTGGTAGAATTTATAAGGGTCAAGACAAGCACCAATCTGACCCTCCCCAATGCTAGCCCAAGTACGCACTTCTTGGATAGCCTCTTTACGTGCTTTCCGACTCGTGATGGGCGACTTCTTGAAGAGAGCCATACATTTCTTCCAAGCGGTTTTACCATCATAGAGGCGACGATAGCCATAAGCTAGCCATGTTATGAGAGAATCGCAAGGGTGTTCAGCAAAGCGAGCCTCGTCTATGCTTAGCGCTTGTCTGAATTTCTCTTTGCCACGTGGAGTATCATTAGCACAATAGTAGTGGTCGCCCAGATGAAACAAAAGGCAAGATTGGTTAGCGAAACGTCCATCGCGTTCAAGCTGTTCTAACATGTGGAGAGCTTCCGATTGTCGACCAGCAATATCGAGGAGGAAAGCTTTTCTAGAATAGGCTTCCCAAAGAGAAGAGTCTAGCTGTATGGCATGATCAAGAATCAGAATCAGTGAATCCGTTTTGCCATTGAAGGTCATGATCTGTGTGCTTTGCACAAGTCGCTTTGCTTCTTCTCGATTGTCTTTTTGCAAATCATGCATGCTTACCATGCTCATACAAAGCACTGCCAACAGAAGAGTGAGTAAATGTTTCATCGTAAATGAAGTGTTTTAGTGAAACGTTTTCTTGAAACAAACGAGCAAGTCTAAATCGTGAAAATGTTTTGGACAATGTCATGTCGGCGAAAACGTCTTTTGAAAAGGAGTATGGGTAATAGCTACTTTTTCGATGGTTTTGGAGCACCAACTCTACCCTCAATGATTGTCTTGTGAATCCGAGAACCGCTTAGAGGGGATGAGTTAAGCTTATTCATCAGGAGCCTTAATTAAGGGATATCCATTTGCACAATTGCTGGTGAGCAATGTGTCTATTGTGTTCACGTCAAAGTTCACAACACTATATAGTTCTGGATTGTCGTTGAGGTTGAGATAAGTGATTTTGTGCTGCTGGTCGTAAGGGAGACAAAGACGAATCGACAGCAATTCACAATGCTCTGCATTAACATGACGAATGCTAGGAGGAAGCACTAGACGCTTCACACGATTATAAGCAACATCTAATTGCTCTAACTTTGGAAATAGCTCTGGATAGAAGCCTACAAAGCGTCTAGTCCCTATATCAGTAGATGATTTGGGCATGTTTATCATAACAAACTTCATGTTGTTGTGGCTGATATTAAGAAATACCAAGTCTTGAGGAAACAGAAGAGCATTGTCCAAACTTCGTATCTCATTGTACGAAATATCCAGCGTATCTATATGATACATGGATAGATTAGGCATAGTCTTAAGCTGTTGATGGCTAAGATCGCAATACCCGATATGACTTCCTGCAGGAAATTCGTAGAGAGCTTTGAGTCCTTTGACTGGCGTCTGGCTACCATTGAAGTCTAAGAATAGCACAAACAAGAAGATAAACAAGATATTCATTGGAAGTAGTCTAGATGGTTATATAGATTATATTTCAAACCGATTTCTTCCCCGCGGCGCTGATTGTAATCAAGTCTTTTGTGCTCAGCTGGCGTACCTTTTTTTATAATACGTAGCGTATGAAGAGGCATCCAAGAGTAGACCCTGAGTACGATTGGTGACAGACGAGGATTGTAACTGATATTTGCTACAAGAATACGAGACGTTTCGCAATTCAAGTGCATATTATGCTCTATGTAATGTACCAAATCGTTGTAAGATAGATCGAGCAGGTCCATATTCCGAAACAAAGGAATGAATGCTGTTATTCTGTTGTGTGAGAAATTAAGCACCCGAAGGTCTGGAGCATAGAGTTCATTCCATACGATTGTGTCGGCCAAATGATTATACGACACATTGAGCTTTTTCAAAGCGATTGGAAGATTTCGCATATTGATACTCCTAATGTTATTGTGCGAAAGGTTGAGCGATTCGATATCGTACATGGAGAGTATCGGAACTTCTGTGAGATTTTGTCCTGATAAATCAAGGTATTTAATGTGAGTTCCCCATGGTAATTGGTAAAGCTTAGCAAGTTTATCTGCTCCAGACGAATCTTTTAAGCTGAAAGATAAGCAACAGAAGAAAGAAAGCAATAAGCCAAGTCCAAGCAAGGTGGTACGAAGCTTATGAAGTGCAAGAGACTTAGTCATAATTTATCGGAGTTTTAGAAACATCTGGTATTCTGTGATTGCCTCACTGATTGCCCCATGGTCATATTTGAGCATATAAATATGTTCGCGGTCGGGATTGAAATGGAATATCTGATTATCGTCAACACCCACAAAGAATCTCTTAAGAAATTCCTGGGGGTATCCGTTTTTCTTCAAGTATTCATAAGCCTTAGACATGTTTCCGTGTGTGACATTCAATGTACCTTGTATTTACCTATAATGCATTACATGAAGAGCTTCGTGCATTAACATGCCAGCAAGTCGCTCAGATACATCGCCATGATATTCGTAATAGAGATAATTGTCGTTGCCCACTTCGCAAAAGTCCGCCTATTCGTCTGTAGAGTTTACAAACATCCCTCGCCAACTCACTAAGAGATGGCGGGAGACGACAGTATAGCCTACTTAAGATTACTCGGCTCGATGAGTTCTCTGAAAAAACATAC
>NZ_KB290722.1 GCF_000318095.2 Alloprevotella sp. oral taxon 473 str. F0040 | reverse complement strand
AAAGAAAAATCGTTGTAAGTATAAGTCTTACAACGATTATCTGCTTTTTGAAGGCTGTTTTGACGACCATTTTGAAGTCATCTTGACACCACTTTGCGGAGAGAGGGGGAAAGGAACGTTCCTCTCTTATTTCGTTGTATAACAGAACTTTAGCAAATTCAATCAAGTGGTAGTGTAGCAATTATGTAGCAGTTTTTTGACTACCTTATGACTACCTTTCTGACGGGCTATTGAAAGCGTAATAGCTCTCTTTTCTTTGGTGCAAAGGTACATAAAATAGAACCATTTACCAAAGTATTCTCTCATAATTATTTACAGATTTTTCTGCTACACAGCCTGGTGCACGATGCAAGCCCTTATATATAAAGGGTCTTGCACCGTGCACCAGTGTTCCTTGGTAGTTGTAAAAAAACTAACTTTTATTGTGCCAAAATTCTGTTCTCCCTTTATCTTATACCAGCCCTATTGCATTCCTACTAATACTTACTTTGCATCTGATGCAAGACCTCTTGCATTGGGCGCACAAACTTGCATTATATGGGTTGGTCAAGCTAGGATGCGTTTATAACTTTGACTATATGAAAAAGTTACTTCAGATTCTGAGAGAAAATCGCCTGGAAAAAGGCATCTCTCAAGAGTATCTTGCTGGAAAACTGGGTGTTTCCTCAAGTACAATCTCTCGCTGGGAGTCTAAGGGAAATTTCCCAAGTACTGACAAGCTTTTCGAGCATGCGAGCTTTCTAGACCTCTCATGCTACGACGTACTTGCACTACTTGCAAATGAGCAACCAAAACTTGTGGGTAGGATTGAAATATCTGCCTACAACAAAGCAACCTTCAATCGTCTTATTGACCTTCTTCTTAAAGAAGGGGGTAATGATATTGACTTTACTAAAACACACCTAACGTAATGGAAGTAATCTCTATGGAAAGCAGTGTCTACCAAGACCTGATAGACCGTCTCAATCGAATTGAGCAGTACGTTGAACGCACAACGCACTTGCTTCAAGACATCGACGATGAACTCGAGATGTCTACCAAGGATCTCATTGATACCTTGGATGTATCAGAATCAACCTTATACCGTTGGCGTAAAAAGAATATTGTTCGCTTCCGCTATACAGAGAGTGGAGATGTTCGTTACTTCTATAAGTCACTACTCATCTGCGCTCGATGCAATCGTCTACGCATATCGGGTATGCGCAATGACGAATTGTTGGAGCGCCTACTTCGTTACAAGGATAAACTGATTCTCTGCAACTGCCTTAGTTTAGAACAAAAAGACGAACCATGATGGACAAAGAACGAATACTAGCATTAACAGATGGAGGACTAAGAGTCTTCTGTCATTATCTAGGCTTCGAGGTCAATCTGCATCGTAACTTTCGTAGTCCGTTCTACGATGATAAGCGAGCTTCTTGCCATATCTATTATGACAAAAGGTCCTCGACTTATAAGTACTATGACCATGGCAATCCCTCCTATGCGGGGGATTGCTTCTGGTTCGTATCCGAGTTGAGAGGCATAGACCTTAAGACTAGTTTTCCAGAGCTACTCCAAACGATAAGCCCAAGACCTAGATCTTTGTATTCTAGATGAGGTTAAGCAACTGCACAAGTTTGTTTCAACAAAAATGAAACCGGCAGCCCCTGTCTCTCTTCAATGCCAAACAAAACATGTAGAAAAGGCTGATGAGCTACCTTATAGTTTTGAGATACAACCTTTCGATGCTGCACTTCTTGCTTATTGGGCTCATTATGGCATTTATGAGGAAACATTGAGGCGGTTTCGGGTTCGTGCTCTAAAAAGCTATTCTAGTCAAACTAGAGAGGGAAAACAATTTGAAATCAGGGCTACACCGACAGAACCCATATTTGCGTATATAGGAAATGGATACATCAAAATCTATCGCCCCAATAGTCCAAAGATGCGTTTTCTCTATGGTGGGCAAATGCCCAATACTTACAGCTTCGGAATGGAACAAATTCCAAGTAAAGGAGATATACTCTTTATCACTGGAGGAGAAAAGGATGTTCTGTCCCTCTCTGCTCATCACTTCCATGCGATATGCTTTAATAGTGAAACAGCACAAATACCAGAGAATATCATAGAGAGTTTACAGCTACGCTTTCGACACATTATCTTACTCTATGATACGGATGAGACAGGGATAAGAGAATCTGATAGACAAGTAAATCTGCTAGAGGCTTACAAGGTACAACAGCTTCAATTACCACTAAAAGGGACAAAGACGGAAAAGGATATATCCGACTACTTTGCACTAGGTAATGAGGAAGAGGACTTTCGTAAGTTGCTCGATAAGTTTTTCTCTCAAATGTACACGCAAACTATGATGATGCTACGTTCGTGTGAAATAGACTATGATAATCCACCTGATGCATCGAAGTCGGTGATAGCCGTTAATGGAGTTCCCCTTGGAACACAAGACAATCTCTTCTGTATCACTGGAGGAGAAGGAACAGGCAAAAGTAACTACATCGCAGCTATACTTGCTGGCACGTTAGGAGCTGAACGATTGAAGGCAGAACAAACGCTAGGGCTTGAGGTAACACCCAATCCCAGGGGCTTGGCAGTGCTTCATTATGATACCGAGCAATCAGAGGCGCAACTCCACAAAAATCTAGGCAAGACACTTCGGAGAGCATCTCTCACGAGTGTTCCCGATTTTTATCATTCGCTTTATCTCGCTTCTCTCTCTCGAAAGGACAGACTAAAACTCATTCGTGAAAGTATGGACTTGTTCCATCACAAACATGGGGGAATACATCTCGTAGTTATTGACGGCATAGCCGATCTCATTCGCTCCGCTAATGATGAAACAGAGAGCATCGCCATTGTCGATGAACTCTACCGTTTAGCAGGTATTTACAACACGTGCATTATCTGTGTGCTTCACTTTGTGCCGAATGGTATCAAGCTGAGGGGGCATATCGGTTCTGAGTTGCAACGAAAGGCAGCTGGCATTCTCTCCATTGAGAAAGATGAAAACCCTGAATACTCGGTAGTGAAAGCCTTGAAAGTGCGTGATGGAAGTCCATTAGACGTACCTATGACGCTATTTGGCTGGGACAAAGCTCTCGATATGCACGTTTATCGAGGAGAGAAGTCTAAGGAAGACAAGGATAAACGAAAGAGCAACGAACTCCACGCAGTTATTCGTGATGCTTTTCGCTCTGCAACACGTCTTTCTTACCAACAGCTCTGTGAGATTTTGATGCGAGAACTCGACATTAAAGACCGTACAGCTAAAAAGTATATTGCTTATATGAAGGAACAAGGTATCCTCATTCAGGATAGCCAAGGAAACTATCAACAAAGAAAGACATGCCTTATCTAGATCCACATTATACCGAAGAACAATTTCGGAATTTGTTTCAGAAGCTCTTGCAGATGGAACTTAAACTTGATGAGTTGGTTTCATTGCAAGCACAAGAACACGCAACTACTGTTCATCCACCTCTCAGACCAGAGTACCTCGACGTCATTGATGTTTCTAAGCTCCTCAAAGTTGAGCAGAAGACCATATACAACTGGGTGTCGCAAGGAAAGATTCCCTATCTCAAAGCTAATGGTCGCTTGCTATTTTTGCGGGGAGAGGTAGATAATATGCTTACACGGAGAGATGAGTGGTAAGGAAATAGCAAGTAATCGCATTTTCCTAGGACTAACTTATAAAGAATCCATCAGAACTTCGTACCTTTGTATCTAAATTCTAATATATGGGAGTCTACAACAAACCGCCATTGACCTATGCTGAGCAAGTAGAACTTTTGATCTCAAGAGGACTTCTTATCCCCGATAAGAAACGTGCAGAACGTCATCTCTCTAACATTAGCTATTATCGTCTAAGTGCTTATATGCGTCCATATAAACAAATCGCCAATGAGGTAATTCTAGATGATTTTATCCCTGGAACTACTTGGGATAGGGTGTATAGCTTATATGTGTTTGATAGAAAGCTGCGACTATTGGTGTTTGATGCCATAGAACGTCTTGAGGTTGCTATACGTACTCAGATTATCTATCAACTTAGCCATAAGTATGGTTCTCATTGGCAAGATAATAAGAACATATTCAATTCGCCGAAGAAAATTACTCTACGAGATGGAAGAGAAGTCGTAAAAGATGTCTATGTGGACATTCAAAGACATATCAAGGAACAGCTGAACAATAATAAGGCAGAAGAATTTATTCAGCATTATTGTAGCAAATATGATAGTCCAGAGAATCCTCCTTCTTGGATGAGTGTTGAAGTTATGTACTTCAATCATCTATCTAGGATTTGTACAGAACTGAAGAAACGTTCTGACAAAACTGAGATTGCAGACTATTTCTCTCTGCCACCAGATATTTTTTGCTCTTGGCTTCATACTATCAATTACGTACGTAATATCTGTGCTCATCATGCAAGACTTTGGAATAGAGAATTAGATATTACCCCTAAGGTGCTTAAGTTCCCTAAGAAGCATGTGTGGATTAGCAAGCCTGATACAGTAAACAGAAGTAGAATATATTACTTCTTGTGTATGTTGAATTATCTCCTGCAAACAATCAACCCAACTTCTACTTTTAAGCAGCGATTTAAAGCACTACTTGCTGAATACGGCGAAGTCGTATCTCTTGATGCAATGGGATTTCCATACGACTGGATGAATGAGAAAATCTGGGAGTAATAACCAAAATCTCAGCTAAAAGCTTTGCCAGTTCAAAAGAAAGTAGTACTTTTGCATCAGATTTAAGGATAGACAGTTCTATAACTCAACGATAATAAGCCCCTCAGGCTGTCGAAAGACAGCATACTTGAGGGGCGTTTTTTATTTTATAAGGGCTTAGAAGAGAAAAAAGGGGGAAACACTATCTCATCTTTGGTCTACTGAACACTACTTTGCTCATGATATCTTGTTTCTCCTCCTTTTGTGGAGTAAAAGATTGAGCGTAGTTGGAAGCAGACTTGAAAGTCTTTGAAGCATCCAATGGAGAACCAGCGGTATTCCCATTTCCGATGCTCTGGTGCTGTCCGCTCTGCTCCTGCATGTTCCTTGTCTGTTCCCCTTCTTTCGCTACATTCTCTTCCGAGGGAGGATTGTGGGTTAGCGCAATCTTTCGGTCAAGCTCGGCAGCTTGGGCTTTGATGCTGCGCAGCTCATCCTCCTTATTCCAAACTCCGGTGGAGATGGCTTTGTAGACGTCAATGTCTTTTGTCGCCTTGGCAAGTTCTTTTTCGTGAGTGGCAATGACTTTCGGTATGCGCTCGAGTGCAGAGAGGAAGTTCTGACAAGCTAGTTTGGGGTCACTGGCTAATTTGCCGTTGTTGTGCGTATAGAGAATACTACCCTCTCCTTTGACAAAGAAACGATTAACAGAGCCTTGGAAAAGGTCTTTCATCGAACTCTCTGTTTTCACCAAGATGTCAAAACCATAAATCGTACCAATCTTGTGATACTCTCCTTCCGTGCGAGCCTTTTCGGCTATTTCCTGCAAGCGCGCAGCCACTGCCTTCATATCGCTACTGTCCGAAACACCATTGATTTCTAGTTTATTGACCGCATTACCTTCGCCATCTCGCACCACGCGTTTCTCAAATTGTGCGAGGTCATTCTGGGCTTCTGCCACACGTGAGGAATGGAAATCCACAGAATATTGAAGTTCGCAAAGTTTTCCCGAAGCCGAATCGCGTTCCTTCATAAAGTTTTTGCGCTCTGATTCCATAGCTGTAATCTTCTTGTCGAGCTTTGCCTTTTCTAGCAGGTCAGTATTCCCTGAAAGTACAGCTACGTATTCGGAGAAATTCATTCCGCTGTCTTCATCCATCGAGCCTTCATCAATGGTTCTTGCGCCAAGGGTGTTACTTTTCAATTGATTGATGAAAAGCTGCTTGTTGTGCAGCAGATTGAATTTATAGCTATCCAATGACCGCTCCACGGCATAGATGATTACATCTACTTTATTATCGGCAAACTCTTTGGCGATGAGGTTTCCCTTACGCACGGCTCGTCCGTTGCGCTGCTCAAGGTCTGAAGGTCGATCGGGTAGGTCAAGGGCATTACTGCCCTCTTCCCCCCTCAGAACCGTACGTGAGAGTTTCCCCTCATACGGCTCAAGCTTTTCTAAATCTCTATTCTTATATAGAGACCGGCTCATATTACTTCTTGTTGTTGTCATTGGATTTGCGGGATAATTTGAAACATTCGTCATGAACCAATAGGTTGCATTTTCGTCCGTTTTGGACGGTAGGCATCACATTCCATGCCTTGTACGTGTTTATCGGCTCACCACATATTGGACATATTCTCCCCTGCTTTTCCCATAGGTAAAGCAAAGACTTACGCCCTTTCAGTGAAACAAGCATTTTCGACTTCATTCTTTGGTTGAAGTATAAACGACAGTCCACGTCAAACGGATTCATATCTCCTTTTATCTGCGTATATGGCAGGAAAGGGAATGAAGACGAGAGCGTCAGCAATGTTAGCTGGTCATCCTTCCCATTTGACTTCTTGAACTTGGCAGCAAATGTCCAACTATTACCTCGGATGTTATGCCAATAACGGTCTTTAATCCATCGCTTCCCTTTCTTGGAATGGCGACGTTTAGCCCATTGCCATAGGGAGAGGAATATTTGATGGTCAATTCTGTGAAAAGAATCACGCGTTGCACCATGCTGATAATAAGCTCCCCAACCTCGGATTTTAGCGTTCAACATTCTGATTAAAGACTCCTGCTTACAACCCTTATTGCCTTTTATCACCTTACGGATATTCTCCATAAAGCGTTTTTCGGCTTTCTTGGTCGGCTTGGTCAATATTTCATTGCCGTATTTGCGGATATTAAAACCAAGAAAATCGAACCCGTCACGAATGTTGGTTATCACCGTCTTTTCTTCAGACAGGGTAAGCCCTCTTTCCGCCATGAACTCGGCTACCAAAGGCTTGATTTCGTTTTCAAGCGTTTCTCTGTTCTCACAAGTGATGATAAAGTCATCGGCATAACGTACCAGATTCACCATTGGAGAATAATGTTCCCCTTTTATGGTTCTTCTTTTATATCTCTCTGCGAGAACTTTCTGCAATCCGTCTAATGTCATATTGGCAAGCGTGGGAGAGATTATACCACCTTGAGGTGTACCCTCCTCTGTCGGGAACATCTGTTTATTAAAGATATAGCCACATTTCAACCATTTTCGGAGCATCGCCTTATCCATCGGAATGTTGACGAGTAACCATTCATGGCTGATATGGTCAAAGCACCCTTTTATATCCCCTTCCAAAATCCATTCGGGAGAATAGCCTTTTCGAAGGATATTATGACATTGCGTTACTGCATCCATACAACGACGTTCCTTACGGAATCCGTATGAACGAGTATCGGCAGTCGTCTCAGCTACTGGTTCCAATGCCATGAGGTAGAGTGCTTGCATGGCTCTGTCTTTTAATGTAGGTATTCCCAATGGGCGCAGTTTGCCATTACTCTTTTTGATGTGAACTCTTCTCAAGGGCTTCGGCTGATAGCCTCTGCGTCTGAGGTCGTTTATTGCTTGCATTTTTGTTTCGGGTTTCTCCCATGTTTCCATGTCAACCCCAGGGGTATTACCCCCTCCGTTAGAAGTAACCCTCTTTACGGCTAAGGCTTTTGCGTAAAAAGAGTGGGTCAGCGTCCACTGCAAGGATTTCACCTTGTTGTGTTTGCCGTCCTTTTGAGCCTTTACAATACGTGCTTGTAGCTTTCTAACAGACAGCTCTGCCTTAGTCCAGTCAATGCTGTCCCAAAGCGTTTGCTGATTGTCAGCAGGTGCACACGATGTTTTGTTCTCGTTCATTTGCTTTCCTTCTTTTGAAAGTTCTAAAAGTTAATTGTAAAGAATCACCATTTGACAACACTCGACTTGCTTGCCTTCCGAATGTCGTCACAGAAGTCTGCCCACTTTCGTGTCGGATGATGTTGTCTGCACCAGCTCGTGATGTCGACTCAATCCGTATCCGTTCCATTACAGAACGGCATTCGCTTTTTCTGTTATCTTATACCTGCATACCATTCAGCGTTCATTACTGTCTGCTTACCTATCAATCTGTATGACAGGAGATATACAGGCTTACCATGTTCCACATAGATAACTGACGGATAGGTTAGGTTCTGTCTCATCCTCCGGCGGTGCTTGTGTCCGTGTAATCCTACCATGGAGAGGATTAGCCGACCGCTTCCCCTTTGGGGAGAGTGTATCAGTATCTTACACTCTTTCGTGACATTACGAAGTTTACTAACAGTTCGCTTACGCTAACCATACTATCCAGCCTCGCCACTCTACGGTATGATACTAACCGTACTTGACTTTCCCTCACGGTGCTGTCTCGTCTTACGAAAGTGTACTTTGTCCCAACCGCTTAATACAGCATTAAGGTGCATCGGTCGGTAGGCTACCGCTGACGGAACAGCGGGTTAAAGCTGATACTCGTAAGTATCATTCTAACAATTATCTATGCGACTTCATGTCGCACCCAAGGGGTATCCAAATGGTGGATGGCTACGGCACGTTGTTGCGCATTTACTCCCGTACCGAGCATAGAAGTTGAACCAAAGATGATGCGGATGTCTCCACGATTCATCGCATCTACCATCGCTTTCTTGGCTCTCTCATTCTTGCATTCTTGGATAAATCGAATTTCGTGGGCTGGAATGTTGTAGTCTTCTACTAGTTTGCGCTTGATTTCTGAATACACGTTCCATTCTCCAGCCTTGTATGTTCCCAAATCTGAGAAGACAAACTGCGTTCCTTTCTGCTCCTTGTATTTTTGGTAGTAGTCATTGAGCATCTTGGCGCAGTGAGATGCCTTGTTATCAATGTGGTCACTATACTTGCTTTCGTTTATCATGCGCAAGTCTAAGCTCATCTTGCGGGCGTAGTCCGTGGCGATAAGCATCTTTGCTTTTTCTTCTTTTTGACTCAAGGGTTCTCTGTCCAAAAGCGTTGCATCTCCCGAGCGCGCAAATTCCATCAACTTCTTGATAAATTCTTCTTGCTCAGGTGTGGGCGGAATGTTATGTAGTATCTCATTCTTTTCGGGTCTGTCGATACCAATGTCTTTAGCCGTACGGAAATCGCAAATCTCCGCATAGAAACTCGCCAGCTCAGGTACTTTAATGAAGGTGCGGAAGCGTTCCTTCTGAATGATTTCGTTGGTGATGGAGAATTCGTAGTCGGTACTCTTCTTGGCAAAGACGGCTGCCCACGCGTCAAAGCTGTTGATGCCTTGCTTCTCGAGAGCTTGTGGACGCAAGTATTTGAAGAGGAGATAGAGTTCCGTTAGTGAGTTACTGATTGTCGTTCCACTAAGAAATGTTGCCCCCAAATCCTTACCCGAGCGTTCTTGAATGGTGCGAATGGCAAAGAGCATATTGAGTGCGCGCTGAGAACCATCGGGATTGCCAAGTCCCGAAACACGGTCGTGTCGAGTGTTGAACATCAAGTTTTTGAACTGATGACTTTCGTCTACAAAGAGGTGGTCGATGCCCATCATCTTAAAATCCACCGCATCATCCTTTCGTTCGGTGATACTGTCTTGTATCTCGTGCAGTTTTACTTCGAGCGTCTGTTTGCGTTTCTCTAAGCCTTTGAGCATCGCTTTGGAAATGTCCTTGCCTTCTCTGCGCAAAACCTCTAAATTCTCCTCTATGGAGTCTTTTTCCTTTTGGAATATGGCTTCTTGCACCTCTAAAGCCTGCGGAATCATTCCGAATTGTTCGTGGGTCAAGATGATACAATCCCAATCATTGTTCTTGATGTCGGCAAAGATGCGCTGGCGGTTTTGCTTGGTAAAATCGTCTTTACCCGGATAGAGTATGCGCGCATTGGGGTATGCCTTTCTGAAAGTATCGGCAATATCAAAGACATTGGCTTTGAGTCCTATAATCATGGGCTTGTTGGCTATTCCTAATCGCTTCATTTCATAGGCTGCTGTACACATAATGAGGGTCTTTCCTGCTCCTACTTCGTGGTCGCAGATGCCTCCGCCATTGGTTTTGAGCATCCAAACCGCGTCTTTCTGACTTTTGTATAAGTCAGGGATGCCTAATCGTTTGAGGTCTAAATTTGGAAAACTCTGATGTCCACCATCAAAGTTCGGACGAACAAAGCAATTAAAGAGTTCATTGTAGCGATGAACCAGCTGTTCTTTGAAACTGTCGGGACGTCTACCTAACCAATCCACAAATCCTTGTCTGATTTCCTCAATCTTGCTATTGGCTTGTTGGATTTTCTCTCCATCACGCACTTTGATGGTGCGTTCTTCTCCGGTGAGGGGGTCGATGACTTCTTTGCTTTTGCTAATGTCGGGAATGGTGTTGTGCAAGGCGTGTTTGAGCAGATGCAAACCATCGTATTTGCGAAACTCTCCCTGCACGGCATACTTGTGCAAGATATCACCGTTCTTGTGGTCGCAACCGATGGTATACTCGTCCATATTGGGATGATAGCCTACTCTTAGGTCTGTATCGAAAAACTCTGTGGCAAATTGTCCATAAACACCTGCGGGTATCCAACGTTCACCAAGGTTAAAGTCCAATTCTGCAAAGGGAATGGGAGTGGGTTTGGCGGCTATGAGGGCGGCTAAACTCTGTTGGGCTTCTTCATGGTCGGGATGGTCTAAGAGCCAAGAACTGATGCGCTCTGCTTTTTCGACGACATTGCCTGAGATGAATTTGTCTGCCACTTCATAACCTTCGATTTCTGGGTTATAGTAGATGCGTCCCTCGAGAGCGGAGATGATATCGCTTTCTTCCATCTCGGGGAGCAGCGAAGACATATAACTGAGTTCTACACTGCCATATTTGTTGAGGGATGCACCAAGTGCTTCCAAGGGGTCGGAAGCAATGGTGAGTTCTGAGGTTGAAAAGGCTGTGGGATGGTCGAAGATGTCGGCTTTGGTGTACTTCCCCTGTTCGGAACGCTCCAGAAATAGCATTTCTACTCCCGTGGCATCCATCTTGATGAGGTCGGTATTGGCTTTGTTGTTGAGTGCTCCCCAGCGTGCTACGAAGTTATCGTACAAGCGATTGAGTTTCTCACGCTCTTCTTTATCTTCTGCGTGGTTGGTGGCTTCATAGTCGTAGAGACGGTGGTAGCACTCACGAATTTCCACATAGGCTTTCAGACGTGTGATTTGCGTGAGGGGCAAATCCATTGGGTGAAAGGTGGGTTGTCGCTTGAGATCGGAGAGAAAGCCCACTTGTCCTTTCTGCACCACAATTGAGCCATCACGCAGGTGACTGTCGGGGGCAGAAAGAAATGGTCGGGGATTGGCATCAAAGATTTGCTTCACCTCCGCTATGGGCTGTGGTTTCAGCGTGGAGTCTTCATTGACAAAATCAAAAAGCGAAGGCTCGGAAGTTGTGCTTTGCGTGGCTTTCCCGGACTTAGCGGTTGTCTGTGTTTTTGTCTTTGACTTTGTTTGCGTCTTAGCAGTTGCCCTCTTGGGGGTATTGGCTTTTAGTTCTGCACTGACGCGCTCTACTTCTTGTGTCCACAGCGTGTATTCCTCGGGAGCAAAGAGCAGATACTCCTGATCATTGTTGTTTTCTACAATGGGATGGTGTTCGTCATCGAAATAAACCGTTTGCCCATTCATCTCGCGTGGGGCTTCCACGTCTGGTCGCTTCTCTGCTTTCTCTTCATATTGATGGAATAGAGTTAATGTAGGCACACCTTCGGGAGCGGGTTCTTCGGGTATGGATGTTTCTCGTATGTTTGTAGAAACTTCTTCCTGCTCCTTTGTATCTTCCTTTATTTCCTCCGCAATAGCTTCTTCTATCTGTTCTTTTTCCTTGGTAAATTGTCCTTGCACCAAGTCTTCTAGTTCTTCTATTTCGTGGAGTTTGCAGGGCGTGAAATAGAGATCTCGTTCTATACCCAAGCCGTGTACCTTCACTTCTTGCATTTCATCGAGCGACATATTTCCAAGTTCCCAACCGTAACCCATCGTTACGGCTCCAAAACCTATTCGGGTCTTGGGGTCGTATTCTAATATATAGGCGGTATAAGCTCCCATCGGAAAGAAGTAGCGCGCATAAGCGGTTTTATCTCCAATCAATTCCTTTTGTGTTGAATAGAGTTTGGGCAATTGCTTTTGAATGGCCTTGGGCATCAGGTTGTAGGCATCGTTCACTTCCTTTTCTTCTTGTGGAGTTGATTGTTCCTTCTTTTCTTTCTGCCCTGACAATCCTGCGGTCACACCCAGTTTTCGCAGTTTCTTTTCGGCTTCGGCTTGGCGTTCTTCTTCACTCATCGCAACGCCTGTGTGATAGAGTCTGCGATCAAATCGTTCTTCTATATCGTGTGAGAGTTGTTCACGCAGACTGTCAGCCATTTCTTGAATTCCTCCCTCAAATTGATACTCCCACGTGGGTTTGCCATAAGGGTCTGTTCCCATTGCTCGAGTAGTGGCGATGGTGTGCGATTGGATGTCTTCCCAACTGCCTTCAAAGAGAGCACTGTGTGTGAATGCCATTGAGAAACCATCGCCTTTGGGAACTGCAACGGTCTGTACAAACTTTTCTTCATCAGATGTTGCAATGCCTTTTCCACTTTGTTTTTGCAAGACTATGAGGTCGCTCCCTACCTCTGTGCCTGCATTTTCACTGAACATTCCTCCGGGCAGGCGAATCGCAGAAATGAGTTTACTATTATCCATCAAGTAACGGCGGAAGGCTTCATTGCGTGGGGCATCCAATAAGCCTTGTGAGGTGATGAAAGCCAGTACTCCTCCTTCTCGAATGCTGTCGAGTCCTTTGATGAAAAAGTAATTGTGAATGGCGCGTGTGGATTCTTTCTTGATGACATCTTGTCCTTTGTTGTAAGCTCTATCGTATACCATAAAGTCACCAAAGGGGATATTGCTGGCGATAAGGTCATACTTGTCGGCTTCTGCGCGTTCTTCAAGACTTTCAAAGGGGGCTTGTTGTACAAAGATGGTACTTTGCCCTAGGGGATGTAGACTTTGGGCTATGCGTGCGGTGAGCAAATCTTTTTCAAAGGCGTCTACCCGACCTACGTGTGGGGCGAGGGTTTCGGCAAATGCCCCCATTCCTAAGGAAGGGTCTAGGCAAGTGCGAAAGGTTACATCTGTTTTCTCTAAAGAATCGGCAATGGCATTGACGATGCGTGTGTCGGTATAAAAGGAGGTGAGGACGCTTGCCTTGATGCTTTCCCAATAGCGTTTAGCCATATCGGCACTGGGGGCTTCTCGATAGATGAGTTGTTTGAGTGCGCAAGTGGGGGCAAAGAGGTCTTGTTCGGACTTTGACCAATAGCGGATGTCTTCGGGTTGATCGGTTCGGTTTAAGATGCACTTCAATCCGCCAAAACCTTGATAGGAGCGCAGTACTTTTTGTTCTTCCTCTGTGGCGCTGCGTTGTTCTTTCTCTAAACGAAGGAGAAGACCTATGGCTGCTGTGTTGGCTGCTAATACAGCTTTTTTGTTGTAAGACATAGTAAAGAAATGAGAGAATTGAATGAAGGATAAAGGATAAGGAAAGGGGGCGCAGAAAAGATGGCTTGTTTCCAAAAAAATGTGGCTTATTTTCAAGAAATCTCCCACGTTTTTATGGCTTACTTCCTACCTTTGGGTTTAGAGGTGGTGTTATCAAACTCAAATGCGGTGGAACCATCGCCACGAAGCACGAGATGGGCATTGAATTTCTTACCTGCTTTGCTCTGAAAACCTTTGATGAGAGTTGTGCGCTTGGTCGTCAGGAGGTCTTGCATCTGAGCTTCGGTTAGGGTGATGCCACATATCTCACGAAAGACGTGGAAATCGCAACCTTCACTCTTGCATTTCGCCACCTTGGGGAAGATGCCCACGGTGTCCTTACCACACATCGGACAACGATAAGTGGGATATTGGGGCTGCGCTATTTGTAAAGCAAGGAGTTCACGACAGATTTCAGCAGTATAGTCCTTGATGCGTGTAGAGAAGTCCTCGGCAGACGCTTTGCCTGCTTCGATGGCGGAGAGGGCGAGTTCCCAATTACCCGTCATTTCAGCATTGGCGATGCGTTGGTCTTTGACGATGCCATAAACGGATAAGCCTTTTTCCGTGGGGAGGAGTGTTTTCTTTTCTCTGCGGATAAAGTCACGAAGTAGGAGGGTTTCGATGATACTAGCGCGCGTGGCTGGTGTACCGATGCCACAGTCACTGATGGCTTTGCGAGTATCTGTATCTTCTATTTCTCGTCCTGCATTTTCCATCGCAGAGAGCAACGTGGCTTCTGTAAACAAGGGCTTGGGCTTGGTTTTATGTTGCGTAATTGCTCCGTGGTCAAGAGGGAGGTTCTCACCTTCTTGAACATTGGGAAGCTCGGCGAGGAGTTCTTCCTTGGCTTCTTCGCTTTCATCGGATTGTGTTTTCTCTCCTTGGGAAGTATAGGCTTTCCATCCTTGCGACAAAATTTGTTTACCGCGCCAGACAAAGCGATGAGTGCCATCAGTTAGTTCTATCTGCATGCGCTCTTCTTGGGCATTGGGGGCATTGCTGCCACCTTGCGACTGACAGAGGTGGCTACCAAGGAGGACTGACGGCTTAGCGTAGCAAAAGCGGTCTGTGCCTCTCCCTCGGTTGCGAAATCTTCTGTACAAATGCTTTGAAGAAGGACACCGTCTTTCTGCACAAAGGCTTGTAATCGCCAAAAGGGGACGGACGAGAATCCTTGGTGCTCCAAATACCGACGGCAGATCATGGCTAGTGTGGGGGTTTGCACACGACCTAGTGAATAGGCTCCGCGTCGAGCGATGGACAATGCTCGACTGGCATTGATGCCGACCAACCAATCGGCTTCACTGCGTGCTTTGCCTGCTAGATAAAGGGCATCATACGCGCTTCCGGCTTTGAGTTGGGCGAGTCCCTCTCGGATGGCTTTATCGGTGAGGGACGAAATCCAAAGTCGCTGGAAGGGCTTTTGACAACCTAGATAGCCATAGATATAGCGGAAGATGAGTTCTCCTTCTCGTCCAGCATCGGTGGCTACGATGATTTGGTCGCTTTTTACAAAACAGGAACGGATGATTTTGAGTTGCTTGAGAGCGGTTGGGTCGTCTTCAAAGTCTTTGCCTTTGCGGATTTGGCGCACCATGAGCTGGAAAGGCTGTGGAACGATGGGGAGTTCTTCGGCTTTGTAAGCTCCATAGCCATATTGTTCGGGCATTGACAAGGTGATGAGATGACCGAATGCCCAAGTGACAAGGTAGTCTGCTCCTTCAAGAAAGCCGTCTTCTCGACGATTTGCGCCAACAATACGCGCGATGTCACGCGCCACGGAGGGCTTTTCAGCAATGATACAGGTTGTCATAGCTTATTTTATTTATTATTTTATTTATTATTCACATCTTGCGGCCGCGCTTTGCTTTTTGTTCTTGCTTGGCTTGCTGCGCTTCCGTAGGTTGGGTTTGTTGGGATTTGAGTGGTTCTTTGAGGTCTTTCGTGGCTTCATTGGTCTTGCCGTGGTTATTGACCGCAACTTGAGTTTTATTCTCTTCGGCTACGGCTTCAACCTTACCCTTGTCTTGCTTCTTGTCAGGATTCCATTTATAGAAGCGAGGTCTATTCTGTTCTTTGTCCATACGGACATAGGCATAGATGCTCTTGCCCTCCTTGTCTACCATATTCTTGAGATAGAGCGTGCTGCCTGCATTCAAGGATTCGCGCTGTTTATCGGAGAGGGTGAGTCCACAGAGCTTACGTGGAATTCCGCCTTGCTTTTGTCCTTGTTCTTGGTGTTGTGCCTTGCGCTCCTGCAAACTCTTCTTGTCACCAAAGATAAATTCGATGCCTTTCTTCTCGGCATTGACTTGGAGTGTAGCGTCAAAGGATTTGCCGTTCTTAGAAGTCATCCCTTCTACCTTCACAGCCTTGCCTTCTATGAGGTCTTTGTATTGCTGGTCTGAGAGCGTTACCCCCTTTATCTCCTTGGGAATAGACACTCTGTCGGCACGCAAAGCGATAACTTCATTCGTCTGTGGGTCAATGGAAACATAGGCTGAGAAAGGCTCGCCACTCTTGGGCGTTACTTCAATGGTTTTACCCAAATTTCCCGTTGCCAAAAGGTTTTCTTTTTCCTCGTTCGAGAACTTGTGTCCCATATAGGGAAAGTCGAGTTGCGGTTCTTTTCTTAGGGAATGAACGGCAAGTGATATTTTCCCTTCTTCATCTGTTCGGAACGCAAGGCGTGCTTCGGTGTGGATGGTGGTTTCTCCTACGGGAATGGCAATCGGCAAAAGATTGGTTTTCTGCCAATTGAGCATTTTGTCGAGTTCGCCGTTCTGTTCGAGTTTTTCTTTAGAAAGTCCCAAGGTTTCAAGCATCTTCCAGTCTACTCGTTCGGGATTGATGGCTGTGGCATTCTTCTGCTGAGGAAGGTAATCTTCGAAATCGAGCTGAATGTCTTTTATCTTCTGCTGATTGTCGGGATTTTGCTTGTTTTGCAGCATTGTTTTGAGATTCGCCACGCCTTGTTCCACATTGTCAGCAAGCACCTTGTACAAGCCAAAACGCTTGGGCTCATTGAACTGTTTGAGAAAATTCTCCATGAAGTTCTTCAAGAGTCCATCTCTGCTATTGAATTTGAGGAAGTCGCCTTGGTTGGCTTCTTCGGCAGGGGCTGTCTTGAGTTTCCCCTTTTCATTGATGTTTGAAACTACGGAAAGTTTACCTACCTCCGCCTCATTTTTGACCTCTGTGCGGTCTTCCAAGACTAGCACATAGTCGTCCATGTGATTGTTGTCCATATTGATGCTATTAGTTGATATTTAATACTCTAAGAAGCAAAAATACAGACTAAGACAACACACTAAGCAGAGGGAGGATAAGGAAGGAAGAAAAGAGGAATATGAGGAAAAAATTTTTCACCCCAAAAACAACAAAATCATTTGTTCGAATAGAAATTTTATTCTATTTTTGCGGAAAATTAAAGATGATAAGATTCTCTTGGTATACGTACTTGCAGCCTGACATGGAAGCTAGAGCGTTACTTTATAGTGACTGAATACATCTTCAATGGGCTTCCTTCTATTGAACTCTGATGTATAGACAAAAGTCTATAAACGAACAGAGGTGAGTCGTAAGGCTCTTGATGCTCAAGAGAGCAAGTGAAATTAACTATAACCATTTACGAGTTATGATAACATTAATTTCTTCTCATTTAGATTTAGGACAAAGAAGTATTCTACTTCAGTATGTAGATGCTATCCGTCTCAATGCAACCTCTACAGAGGCTGTAGGATTAGCATACGGCCTTGCAGGAATAAGCATTGCACTCATGGAAACAGCAACGTTGCTAGGCGATAAGAAACTAGAAAACGAAGCAATATCTTTATTGAAATCTTGCTTGATCAATCACCATGTTGACCTCTCTTTTGAAAATGGTTGGGGCGGAATCCTCTATGCGACTCGCTATCTCATAAGAACCGACTTATTAGAGATTGATTATGGTGAAGTGTTGGGAAAACAAGAGGCACTTGTAGCTAAGCATATTCATGAGCTTAGTGCAGATACCCATAATTTCAAGTCTCATGTTGAAGCTTGCAGCTATGCTTTGTTGTATGCAGACCAGCATAATGCCAGTTGCTTCCAGCTGCTCACCAACAATTTCAATCAACTCTTTGCGCACTATGCTGAAAGATGGCGCAAATGGTATGCAGAAGACAAAGATTTTATCGACGAATCAGAGCTGGCACAATGGCATCAATTGGTGCATCTTGCGCAGCAATTTAATTATCGTGCCGATGCTACGCATCTGGCTTTCTATCAAAGATGCGTCAAAAACCACCGCATCAAAGAAAGCTCCCTTCATCACCTCCGCATCAACTGCCTTCGGGGCAAGTCTATAGACCTTAAACGGTTCATTCACTACACCGAACGACATGCCTTACTCTCTTCTCTCGAAGACCTCATCTCACTTTATATCCTCTCATCTAGCTCTCGCAGAGAACTAGAGGCATTGCTTTTCCCCTTAATTTTCGATCATCCTGAAAAACGAGTGGAACAACTCATTCCTCTGCTCAGGCAATGTCCGCTCTGCTGCCTTAAAAATGGTCTTTCTCGGCTTTTGCTCTTCATCGTTTGGCTTTACCTCCCTGAAGGACAGCATCGCAATGTCCTCTCTCATTGCTTAATTTAATCCTCACTAAGTCTTAATTTGAGTCTCATCAAGAGGCGCAATTCTAAAACCCTTTGCCATGACCTCCAAAAATCCTCTTTTGATTTTAGCAGAAATGGCTACTTCAGGTGCCACGACAGGAGTGAACCGCTACCTTTCGCAGTGGTTGGGTGCGCTGGCCAATGCTCAAACTCGCATTATATACCTGCGCTTTGAGAGTAACCGCTTTAATTATCTCGTGCATCGAAAGCAGAAACAGCATTATCTAGAAGTCACGATTCCGCTTCCAGAAGCGGTACCTACGCTTGTGGGGCGCCAAAGTCGCATGCAACAGTATATGGAAGTGATTTTCCCCTCTATTCAAGATTGCTTTGAAGAGGGCTGCATCTTGCATCTACACACGATTAATCTGATAGATTTAGCACTGCATGTGAGGAAAAGAATGGGGTGTCACGTCATCATGCATCTACATTGTATTCCCTGGAAGAATTTATACAACAGCAATCGTGAACGTTTTGCATTCTTGCAAAGAAAAGTAACACAGCACCAAAAGGCACGGTTAAGTAAAGCTGAGTTCTACGTCATAAGCAACGAACAAGAAGCTTATGAACACGCTGATGAAATCATTTGTGTAACTCATTCTGGTCAGGCATTTCTAGAGCAACAAGGCATTGACAATCGTAAAATAAGCGTTATTTACAATGGTCTACCTGATAGTCCAACTCCAATAAGGCGCAACTACCAATTATCTCCTCTTCCTAAGGTGCTATTTGTAGGTTCTGCCCATCAGAGTAAAGGACTTTCTTTCGTGATAAAAGCCATAGACCAACTGCAAAAATATGGTTATCCTGTGGAACTAATCATAGCAGGTAGGGTGCGCCCACAGCATAAGGCTCAATGGCAAGAAGAGTTTCCTCATCTGCATCTAGATTTCAAAGGAAATCTTCCGTATGAAGAGCTTTGTGTGCTGTATAGTGAAGCAGACATCGGCGTAATAGCTTCTTTACAAGAACAATGTAGCTATGCTGCCATCGAAATGATGATGCACGCGCTCCCAATAGTTTCTACTGCAGTAGATGGGCTAGGCGAAATGTTCACACATGAGCAAGACGCGCTGCTAACCGACGTAGACGTGAATGAAGATGGAATGCTCACGTTTGATGTGAACCAGCTCACGACTCATCTCATCCGTTTACTCCATGATAGGAATTTGCGACAACGCATCGGCCATGCTGCACGACAACGTTACCTGCAACAATTCTCTATGGCGGCAATGTATCGTCAGACACTTCAAGTCTATCACCAAATTCTAAAATCATGCCCAGAGTAAGTATCACTATGACAGCCTATAATGCAGAGAAATATATAACAGATGCTTTGCAAAGTGTATTAATGCAATCATTTGACGATTTTGAATTCATTATCGTTGATGATGGTTCTTCAGATGCAACATGGCAGATACTCAATGATTGCTCTGACAAACGATTAATTATTCTACGAAATGAGCATGATTATATTGCTTCTCTCAACTGTGCAATGCACATGGCTCGTGGTGAATATATTGTGCGCATGGATGCAGACGACATGATGCATCCCGACCGCCTTTCGATGCAAGTCTCTTTGATGGAGCAAAATCCTGAATTGGATGTTTGTACCACATGGATGGAAGGTTTTGATTTGCGTGGCATGCACTACGTTGCACCCAGTGCGAAAGGAAAGCTCGAGCACCCTCTGCTTCACTTATTACACAAGAACAATCTCTATCACCCAACGGCTATCATACGAAGTTCTTTTTGGAAGAAGCACCATTTGCACTACGATTCAGATTATATCTATGCTGAAGATTACAAATTATGGAGTGAATGCGCTAAACTTGGGGCGACGTTCTTTGTCATCCCCCAGTGTTTGCACTACTACCGAGTCAGTGCTCAGCAAGTATCTCGTACTAAAGCGACAGCACAAGCAGAAGTGTCGCATCGCATCCAACAAGAAATCGTGGAGCATATCACAAAGCAGTCTAGACAAGGCCAGCACATAGGCGAATTGCATCAAATGCTCTTGACGTTGGAAAAAGAACATCTGCTCAACCACAAGGAACTCATCACCCTATGTCTCAATCTTTGCCGTCGAATAGTTTGACTTTTTACGAAATAAACGATTGAAAAGGAAGATTTTCTCTCCTCAAATCGCTCATCCGCTCCGAGCGGTTCTCGGAAAATCATGTTGGACTTCTAATGAGTGCTAGTGCATTATCCTAGGCTTGTCACATAGCACCGCAGCACGTCCAACTTAACTTTCAAAACCATACAACAACTATGGCACGCATCACAAAAGCCTCTTTGGAAGAGTTTGCCAAAGAGGTCGCAGCTCTCGAAGCTGCTGAAGCAACAATCCTCTCCCCCAAAGAGATGGAACGCTACGCTGTGGTGGTCGCTATGGTGCTTACACCTCATTGGGTACTAGCCAAAGCGACCACGAAGCCCACACTCTCGCTGGGCTTGAACACAATTTGCTCTCCACAGAAGTGGGGAGTACAATTCACAAGTCTGTCAACGATTCAACAGAATTTTCCCCGATGTCTATGCCAATGGCTAAAGACATTGAACTGCCAGAAGTGGTAATCAAAGGACGTCCTGAATTTGGGCATGATAACTCAGGCGGTATTTTGTATTCAGGTGGATACGTAGCAGGATTTATGGCTGGTGAAAGCCCAGATTGGAAAGACGATTTAGGCATTATCTTACGTATTTCGGGTGCTGCCATGTTGATGGGTCATGAACCGGGAAAAATAGATTATGATATGCAAAAGTATATGTTCGGCCTGACCAAGGGTCTCATTGACGGAAGGGCAAGTAGAGCAAAAAACGAAGAAGAAGCTAAGAAGAAATAGTACTCTTTTCGCTCTGTGTTCACATAGCTAAAGTGTTTCCTTTCCCACAGATGCATCATTGCCATAATCACAACATGGCTGTTCTCTATTTGTTTGGGAATATGCAGTGTACCCGATAAGCATCCCATCAACTATGCTCAGTACTATCGCTTCAATCTAAGAGAGAATGAAGCAATTGGGCTGGACTGGGTCTACGATTTCGCATTACAATACCACAATATGCAAGGTATTGCCATACACAAAGGAGATACCTGCAAACTATTCATGTATGTTCCCAATAAATTTATAGACCGAATGAAGGTGGATGCGACGCAAACACTCATTCTTCCTCCTTCTAACCACAGCACAGCTACATTGGTGCTTGACGTAAAGCAGAATCATATAGATTCATTGCGCGTTGTGTTGTCTATGCTCAACGATCAAGAAGAGATCGTGCAACAAACCTCAAGTTACTTGCCACTAGACAGCGCAAGAAGAAGTTATCAGATTGCTCTGAATAGTGAAAAGGCGAAATTACTACGCATTAACCTCCAAGCCATAGGCAACAACAGAGAGAAAATGAACATACTACGCATCTTCTCCATCGATGTTCTCATCAATGGTCGTTCTATTGCTAAAGACACCGTACCCCAAACCTCAATTGTCCCTATCAAGCACTACACCCCAACGCCTCAACAACTCATTCCCTCTCAGCAATTCCCTGCACAAGCTCGCATCATTGCCTTTGGCGAAAGCGTGCATCACAACCCCACCCTGCAAAAAGCCATCTACAATAACATCCTACAGCTCGTCAAGACAAAGCAATCTAGGCTGATTCTCGTAGAGCAAACACCTACCTCCTCTCTCGCTCTGCAATACTATATTGATCATCCCAACTACCCACTCTATTTTCCCATCGCCCCCACCGTTCAGGCTTTTCTTGATAGCCTGAGAACAATCAACGAAAGTCGAAATGAGAAGAAAAAAATCGTACTAGCTGGCATCGACATCAATAGCTTCCACAACGACACACAAGGCACGCTGCTCGAACTCTACGACTTTCTCACCTCACTCCCTAATTGGCAGCAACAAAAATTCTGCTATCCCTTGCTCATTGCCCTAGCCGAACAAAATCATCCAGCTGCGCTGCAAGCCTATCAAGCTCACCAAGCACAATTTCAGCGATGGTTATCACCCCTGCTCGCACAGACACTGCAACATCATATACTCATCGACCAAACATTGCCTAAAGACTATACTTGTTTCAACAAACGCGACTCAATGATGGCAGAGAATCTCAAATGGTTCACGCAGCAAGTGACCTCTCCAAAAACGTTGTTGTACCTGCACGCTCAGCATATCGCCAAAGGCGACTACGCTCCTCTCCCCAATATTATCCCAATGGGGCATACGCTCGCCCAAGAATATGGCGAAACGTATTTTCCTTTACTCTTCACCTACGGCACAGGCGACAACAGTTTACTAGAAGATTCACTCGTAGAAAAGCGAGGGATGCAAACTCCTCCCATCGACAGCTTTGAGGGACAAGCAATGCTTATCGCAGACTCTGCTTTCTACGTACCGTTGGACAAAACATTCGACCAACTTCAGAAGGCAAGATTCCGAGGTATGCCCTTTCTCTCACATTGTTTCTTCCCGATGAATCTCTATCGTCGCTTCTCAGGTGCATTTTTCCTCAAGCATTGTCCTTTCACCCCCATCATCTTCCCTAGCACTGAAGCACGCATCAAAGCACACGATGAAGCGGCCAAAAAGCGAAGAGCAAAGGTGAAACAACTGCGACAACTCATCGCTCCCCCGCGCGCGTCACTGCAAAAACGTGATTTTTGCTGTCACATCTGTCACAAATCGAAGTGCAGGATAGGCTAAATCATTCAAAATAAACAAGAAACACAAATATATAGGGACATTCATCAGAAAATCGCGGAGATTTGCGCAAAAAACTCGGAGCTTTTTAGTCTAGACAGCCTAGAAAGGCTAGAAAATCTAGAGAACCGAGCTAGCTCTGTGAAAGCCGTGACAGCAAAAAATGAAGTTTGCAGTAACGCGCGCGCATGAGAGCAGGAGGCTAATCAAAAGAATCGGAGCTATCGGATAAATCAGAGCCATCCGACACGACAGATAACTCCGATTGCTCTGATAACTCCGATAATTCCGACGACTCCGATCCCTCTGATAACTCGGATTTCTCCATTTCTCCGAGCGTCCAACATCTTTTAGCGCAATTTTTGTCCCTAAAGGTCATTATCCATGCCTACATCTATAGAGGGGCATCCTCAATCATCATTATTCCCAACATTCACCCCCAAATACACAAGCTCCTATGCCCCATCGAAGTGAAGAAGTGCAAGACATCATCGACCGTATGCCAACTGGCTGGTGCGGATGGGCGGTGGCCATCGTGGCAACCCTCATCGCTGTATTGCTCACACTGAGCTGCATCATCCGCTATCCCGAAACGGTGGACGGACAAGTGTCGATCACGGCCAACACCGCCCCCGTGCGACTTGTTGCTGCCACCAACGGCCGACTACACTTGCTCCTGCCTCGTGGAGCTAACGTGCAACAAGGTGATGTGCTGGCCTATGTGGAAAGTGGAACCAACTATCAGCACTATCTCACCCTCAAGAGTTGGCTAGCACAAGGCGATTCCGCCATTGCACCTCCGACACAGCACCTCGAATTGGGCGAACTCTCCAGCACCTACAACACGTTTCTCTTCTCCCTGCAACGCTATCTTCGCCTCATCCGCTCTCCTCGCTATGCCACCGTGCGCAAAAGTTTGCAAGCTCAGATTGAAGCCGACCAAAAAGTTGCCGCTCAATTGGCGAAAAGCAACGCACTTCGCAGCAAGGTGAGTGAGAATTTGGCGCACGAGATGCACCGCGACAGCCTGCTCATCGTTGATGGCTATGTGTCGAAAAGTGAAATGGAGGCCAATGCCAACAACTACTATGCACAGGCCGATGCTGCAGTCAATGTGCAAGCCACTCATTATGCCAAACAAGCCGACATCCGACGCTCGCAAACCGAGATTGCACGCAGTCAGCAGGAAGAAGCCGAAACAATCGAGGAAGCACGTTCCGACCTCGAAGCCAAACGCAATGTTTTGCAGGGCGAAATGCGCTTGTGGGAAGAAAAATACCTCCTCCGCGCTCCGATGATGGGACAGTTGGACTATCTCGGATTTTGGCACGAGAACACCACTATCGCAGCTGGCACGGAAGTATTCAGCATCCTTCCTCCTCACAATCAAGTCATTGGCGAAGCACACATTTCAGCGATGGGCGCAGGCAAGGTGCGTGTGGGACAAACGGTGAATGTGAAACTACAGGATTTCCCATACGATGAGTTTGGACAACTTAAAGGTCGCGTTGCTGCCATCTCTCGGCTCACCAACAAGTTGCAAACCGACAATCACGTGATGGAAACCTACTTGGTGCAAATCCAATTTCCCGAAGGCCTCATCACCAACTACCACCAGCAACTTCCGCTCAACTTTGAGAGCAAAGGCACGGCTGAGATTATCACCCAACCCAAGCGACTCATCCAACGACTCTTCGACAATCTCAAAGCAAAAACAGAAAAATAACACACTATCAACAAACAAAACAACACACCAGGCACGATTGTTTATCATCGTGGAAAGACGATTCTTCGGAAACAGTCTTATATACATTCCACCGACAACGTCGAACCCTAACTTGATGAGCTTATGAAAATAGCTTTTCTCTCCTCACTCGATCCCACAAATATCCGTTCTTGGTCAGGAACGCTCCACCATATGCTCCACGCATTACAACAACACAATGAAGTGGAATGGGTCGGTGGTGATCTCTATGAAGAAAAGTGGCAGATGCATCAGATGAAACATCCTCAGATGCGCTTCATTCCAGAGATGTATGTAGACTATTGGGGAGTGATGCTGGAAGATTTCTTTCGACTTCACCACTATGATGTCATCATTGCACGCGACTATTATTTCATTGCACAGCTAGATACTACAATTCCTATCATCTATGTGGGCGACACCACAACTGATTTGATGAAAAAATATCTGCGACTGCCCACGCATTTTGCCAACTTCGCTGATCTGGTGGAACACGATACCATAGAACGCGCCACACAAGTGGTCTATTCCTCGGAGTGGTCTGCCCGCAATGCTATCGATCATTATGAGGCATCGCCAGACAAAGTACACGTCATTGAGTTTGGAAGTAACCTCATTGTCCCTGCATCAGAACAAACGCTGCCACAATATCAAGAAGTCTGTCACCTACTCTTCGTGGCCAAAGATTGGGAAATGAAGGGTGGGCAAGAAGTGCTAGACACTTATCGTCTGCTCCAACAAAAAGGATTTCCTTGTCAGCTAACGCTCATCGGAAAGCATCCCAACAACCTGCCCGAAGACGTTGAAGCCATTGATTTCTTGGATAAATCAAAAACCGAAGGCCGTGCACTCCTCGTTCAGAAGTTTAGGGAAGCCAACTTCTTCTTCATGCCCACCAAGTTTGACTGTTTCGGCATCGTCTATGCCGAAGCAGCAACCTTTGGACTACCATCGCTGGCCACAAATGTGGGTGGTGTTTCCCAAGTGGTGAGAGAAGGTGTGAATGGTATGCTATTCTCCCCAAACGACACTCCTGAAACAATGGCCGAACGCATCATTGCTCTCTATCAACATAGAGAAGCCTATGAACAACTGTGTCGTTCCGCTCAAACAGATGCCCGACAACGCCTCAACTGGCAAGTGTGGGGTGAGAAGATGCAAGGGATACTCGAAACAACGCTAGAGAATTTAGGAATACAGCCCTCAACACAGACCGTTGCGACAATCCCCACTTACGTCATCAACCTCAAACAACGCACCGAACGTAAAGAACACATCATCAATGAGTTCAACAATCACCCTGAGTTTGATGCTCATCTGGTAGAAGCCTGCGAACATCCCAATGGTGCAGTAGGTTTATGGCAAAGCATCTGCAAAATCGTGCGACAAGCCAAGGCGCAGCACCTGGATTACGTTCTCATCTGTGAAGACGACCACTGTTTTACGCAGCACTACAGCAAGGAGTACTTCCACACCAACCTCCAACAAGCACAAAAACAAGGTGCACTCTTGCTCAATGGCGGAATAGGTGGTTTTGGCACAGCTGTGCGTGTGAGTGCGCACCGTTATTGGGTGGATTGGTTTTGGAGTACTCAGTTTGTCGTCATCTATGCCCCACTCTTTGACGACATACTAGCTTATGCTTTCCAAGCCACAGACACCGCAGATGGCGTTCTCTCTGCGCTAACTCCCTATAAAATGGCGATTTATCCTTTCATCTCTGTACAAAAGGGTTTTGGCTATTCTGATGTTTCGGAGAGCAACGATCGATTTCCCGAGCGTGTCGAACACTATTTCGAGAAGAGTAGCCAACGCCTTGCTCACCTCCACAACATATCACAATACTTCCTCCATAAAGGATGAAATACCTCTCATCAATCCTATCCGCAACGCTGCGTGAAGGATTCATCCGTTCCGAGCGGTTCTCGGAAATTCTCGCTGACAAGGTGCAAAAGACAGCGGCAATCATCCTAGGTCTTGCACAAGTTGATGCATCAAAGCAGCAATTCACCTTTTAATCCCATACAATTATGGCTAAAATCACCAAGCAGTCTTTGGCAGAATTTGCCAAAGCGATGGCAGCTCTCGATACTGCTGATCAAGAATGGATTCTCTCTCGCGAAGAGATGCAATCTTTCTCCGCGGGTCGCGATGAAATGGCCGCCTACTTCGGCGACAACCAACGCGACCAAGCCAACCACGTCCTCGCAGGACTCGGCAATGACTTGCTCACCACGGAAGTGGGGGAAGGAGACAACACTACCTCTCCCTTGATAGCGTCTACTATGCAGGAAGAAAATCCTAATATGCCTCCAATGCATATTGGAATTTTCAGTTCAGAATCTCCCAGTTCAGGTGCATGGGATGATTGCAGTGGGGGATATTGTGATCCTAGTGGAGGATATGGCTATGGTACTAGCACAGGCTCCACTGACACAAGTAACGCATTGCGCCACCCATTACTAGCCTTAGAATTCAAAAAAAATGCCGATCGCGCTTCTGAGATGACAAAAAACCTTCCTGGACAACGTAACGGTTATGGAGACGCAATACGTCATTGCCTTTGGTCTGCAATGAACCAAATGGATGCAGGAAAGGATTCAAAAGTCGCAAAAGAATTCGGAGATGGACATGAGAATGTTCCTAACAATCCAGAACGCGAAAAGAAAATGGATTTGCACAATAACTCCGTTGGCTATGAACTTGGAAAACAAGCACTCAAAAACGGATGGTCCGAAAAACGACTTTTGGAAGAAGTCGAAAAAGCCGCTTGCAATGGTAGGTTAATATGGTACTAGTAACTCGTTTCTTATCCATCTGCTTACTTGGCACGCTATTGTCCACGCTATGTTCGTCATGTGCCAAGCAGATTCAGCCACGCTATGAAGTGATTGCTCATCACCAAACATTCACTATGCAAGAGTTCTGCCCTGTAAACTGCGACAGTTTCTATGTGCTACCGCCCTATGGCACTCAGCAGCTAGACAGCCTCCCCTTTGCAATCTCACAAGAGCAGAGAGAAGAACTCTACGCTGCAACAATGTCAGACCGCACAGCAAGCATATTGTTTATCCACAACCATAAGTTGGTAGACTATGCTATCATAGAAGGCGGAAAAGCAGATTTCCGCAACTTCCCTTCTCGCAAAAGCTATCCTATGCAACAATGCTTGGTAGCTCAAGAAGAGAAAGATGAACCTTGGCCCCACATCAAAGCGTGTCATCGTGATTGATGAATAGAACTCACCATCTATAAATTCTCTCCTCCCTCTCTGCCTTAAGGTTGTATGAGGGGGGAGAAAGGTTCACTACTTTCAGTATATTGTCTTTTATCGCTATGTCACAATCATCGATCCATCCTAAAATTACCCTTTGCGCATTCGTCCTTTGCGCAATGGTAAGCTTCTGTTTGTCGTTCATTCCGCAAACAGGGCAGCAAGCTGACAAACTCGCAGCCGTATATCGCCTGCCTTGGGGGACGCATATCAAGCATCTTGACCTCTCAGGGCAGAAGCTGACGGAAATCCCTTGTCTTTCAATGTACGACATCGAATCGCTCGACCTCTCGCACAATGACATTCAGCGACTTACACCAGAACAGCTGCGCCATCTCCCTTTGTCCCTGAAGCAGCTGAATCTCTCACACAACGAGCTAGAACAATATGTTGACATCTATCCCTATGTGAATATCGAATACCAATATGGCATTAAGGTGGCAGACGTGAGCAACAACCCCAAATTATCTAACATCGTTCCTTGCTACAGCCGCACAAATCCTCATACCCAACAACTCAAACGCGAAGGAACTGCAGGTGCAGCAGCTCCCTTGCATTATGATGAGGTTCTCGGGCCTCAACTTGCTTTTCAACTAGGGATAAACTTAAGAACATACGGCGAAAAATGAAAATACCTCTCATCTTCCTCGCACTCTGTTGCTTCTTTCAGGGGGAAACAACCACAAAGTCTGTGCATAGTTTGCAAGAACTCTATGCATTGCCTGCTGGTAGTCACCTCACAAATTATGAAACAAACGGTATCATTCATCGCAACATTCCTCTTCTTCAGCACGCTGTCAGTGCTGGCACAAGTAGAGAAGCTCATTCCTCGCGAAAATACGACCTACATTTATGAAGAGGTGCTACAACCACCTTTTCACTATGGTCTTGATCGTACGTTTTTCCTCTTTTGGAGAGATTCAACTGGTGTCCACGTATGAACACTAGTACGGATGAATTCTACACAGCTAGAGAGGGTTATCTTGCTGGCTATGAAATCCGACCTGTCTACAACATCAAAACAGAGCAGCAAGGGATTTCATTTCGCGTAGATGCTGGTATGGAATTCAACATTCCCATCCCCCTCTACATCAAAGATGAAGCAACAGCTGCGAAGATTTGCATCCCCTTGTGGACGCAATATGGAGGATGCCCTCACGAACCTCATCGAGTCTATAGAGGACGCTTGTTTGATGATTGTTTTCAAATCCTGGATACATTGTACGGTGACTCCAACAGTGAATACGCCAAACGCGTCTTTATCCGATGCAATTAAAACTCAATCTCCCTCGTCCTCAAAAATGGGGCGAGGGAGGTGATAAACTTACATCACAATGAAACATCTACTCATCCTACTCGCAGCCATCTTCTGTATAAATGTGGCCGCTGTGCCAGATGATCGGCAATCTCGGCACGATGCAGCAATGACGCTTGTACAAAGCACAAAAGTCCCCAACATCAATATCAGCGGCAGAGAAGACTATCTCATAAACATTCTTGACTGCGCCATTCAGCTTGATCCCAATCTTTGGGAGGCCTATGAGGAAAAGGGGACTATCCTTGCTCTAAGTCATAGAACAAAGGAAGCACTCGCACTCTTCCAACAGCTAGAACGCGAAGGCCGTTTCTCCAGTAATAGTAATTTGTTTTGCCGCCTAGGCGACTATTACTATTGCACCAACGACACCACTCGTGGTCGGGAGAAATTTCTCAAAGCACAAAAGAAGGAAGAAGCTGCCTTTGCCCAGCTACCAAGCGATCCTATCGTTGGAAAGGTGGCTTTCATCTATCGCAGACTCTATGGTCAGCAGGAAGCCTTGAAGAAGTGCAATGCTCTCCTCAAAAAATCTCCCATTACGAGCCAAGAAGCACGCGACAAGGCTTTGCAAGAAGTGCGTCTGTGGACAGAAATTCCTGAATCTATGATTGGCCCTTGTCCGACTTTCGAAACACAGCCTATCGGTCAGCAGCGCATCTACACTCGCACCACTGATCGCATCGACATGTCAAACCTTGAGAGCAACGTGCAAAAGCTCTTCCAAGAATGACAGGCTGCTGAATTTGTCTATTGGCTTCTACGTGGCCTATATGAACGGCATCATGTATTCGCCATATGGTGAATTGGCCAACTATCTCGCAGAGAAGTATGCTCCTGCGGTTGCTCCTCAAAACACCAAGAACTACTACGCGCTGATTGATGGCTCGGATTGCTCTGAAGATCATCTGAAGTCTCTACTCATTAAAGCTCTTGGCAACTATTGGTTTGAAGTGACCTTTGAGGCTGTGGAATATCCCTATGCAAAACCCACCAAGACTGTGCGCCACAAACTGCACATACACGTCAGCATTAAGGATCGTTCCTACTACTTCATCGATCGACTAAAGCATATTTCACAATAAGATACTAACATCAGCTCTCCACTCACTCCGCATGGGTGGGTGGAGAGCATTTTTCTCACTTTCATTCTTAACACCCCACCTTATGAGCCTCTTCCACTCTTTCCCCATCGACTATCAAATGGATACACAAGATTGTGGCCCTGCGTGTCTGAAGATGATTGCGAAGCATTTTGGGAAATACTATTCCCTACAATTGTTGCGCGACAAATGCGGCATCACAAAAGAAGGGGTGACGTTGCTAGACTTGAGTACTGGTGCTGAAAACATCGGACTACACACCGTGTCCGTTTGTTGCAAACTAGAGACACTCATCCAAAAAATCTCCTACCCAGCCATCATCCTTTGGAACGAAAACCACTATGTTGTGGTCTATCGCACCACCAAACGATACATCTATGTGGCCGACCCCACCAAAGGTCACGTGAAATACACCCACACGGAGTTTGCCGAAGGATGGTTGTTGAAAGACGAAGACCATGGCGTGGTGCTTTGCGTTGAACCCTCCGCTGACTTTGGCAAAAATCACGGAGAAAATTCAGGAAACCACGGAGGAAATCCAAGAAATCAGGGAGATTTTCTCACCATTCTTCGCTATTTTGCTCCCTACAAGGCGCAGTTTGTTCTTGTCTTCGCTGTGATGTTCATCGTCACCTTGTTGCAAGGCATCCTGCCTTTCATCTCCAAGGCCGTTATTGACGTGGGCATCAAAACATCCGACGTCAATTTCATCAATATGGTGCTGGTGGGCAACATCAGCATCCTCGTTTCTATCATGATTTTCAACGTGGTGCGCGACTGGTTGCTTATGCACATCACCGCGCGTGTGAACATTGCCCTCATTTCCGACTATCTCATCAAACTGATGAAGCTGCCTGTCACCTTCTTTGAAAACAAACTCTTGGGCGACATCCTTCAGCGAGCGCACGACCACGAGCGCATCCGCAGTTTCATCATGAACAACTCCCTATCGCTCATCTTTTCTACCTTCACTTTCCTGCTATTCTCCGTCATTCTCCTCATCTACAATGCTGTCATCTTCTTCATTTTCATCGGTGGCTCAGTGCTTTATGTGGCGTGGGTGCTACTCTTTTTGAGCGTGCGCAAAAAACTCGATTGGCAATACTTCGAACTCCTCTCGCGCGACCAGAGTTATTGGGTCGAAACTGTAGCGGCTATCCAAGACATCAAAATCTACAACTACGAAAAGACGCGTCGATGGAAGTGGGAAGCCTTGCAAGCTCAGCTCTATCACGTGAACAAACGCGTACTTGCAGTGACCAACCTGCAAAATCTCGGTGCACAATTCATCGATAGCATCAAGAATATGGGCATCGTCTTCTTCTGTGCCACAGCCGTCATCCGAGGTGAAATCACCTTTGGAGTGATGATTTCCACACAATTCATCCTAGGTATGCTCAATGGGCCACTGGTGCAATTCATCAACTTTGTCGTTTCGGCACAATATGCCAAAATCTCATTCCTGCGGATGAACGAAATCCGCCAACTTGAGGACGAGTCCGAACAACTCTCCATCGGCACGACCAACGTGTTGCCCGAAAGCCGAGAAATCACCCTTGAAAACGTGCATTTCCAATACACCGCCACCTCCCCACTTGTCTTGCAACACATCTATCTCACCATCCCCGAGCGCAAAGTCACCGCCATCGTTGGGGGCAGTGGCAGTGGGAAGTCCACTCTCCTCAAACTTCTCATCCGCCTCTACAATCCCTCCTACGGCACCATCAGAATGGGTGGGATGAACACACAAAGCATCAATCTGCGCGAGTGGCGCAAGCTCTGCGGTGTGGTGATGCAAGATGGAAAACTTTTTAGCGAGAGCATCCTCACCAACATCGTCTTAGAAGACGAACGAGTGGACTACGAACAGCTCCAACGTTGCTGCGAGATTGCCCAAATCGCCGATGAGATTTATGCTATGCCCAAAGGTTTCGATACGATGATTGGCGAAAACGGCCGTGGTTTGAGTGGCGGACAAAAGCAACGTCTGCTCATTGCTCGCGCGCTCTATCGCAATCCGCAGATGCTCTTTCTCGACGAAGCCACCAACGCGCTCGACACCCTCAACGAAGCACGCATCACAGCTGCCCTCAACGAAGCTTTCACCGACCGCACGGTTGTCGTCATTGCCCATCGTCTAAGCACCATCCGCCATGCCGACCAAATCGTGGTTATGCATCAAGGGCAAATTGTAGAGGTAGGTACACATGAAGAGCTGATGAAACATGGACGTTTCTATGCCGAATTAGTAGCTTCACAAGCTGAAAAACTACCACAATAACTTATAGCACTAAACAAAATCAATACAATAAACTATTTTCTGGTGGCGCTTTGCATCTTCCGCTTCCTACTCCTTAATCAGCCCCTTTAGCTCTGGGTCATTCTTGATGCGCTCTATCTCGCTGGCGACAAGGGAAAGGATGTCCTGCTTCACACACTTATAGTTGGCTTCGATTGTCTCACGGAGATTGTCGGAGCCATCTTCGTTTGTGAAGTCTGCAATGATGGGAATGGGCTGATACGCCTTCATCTCGGCAGAGACCTTGGCGGAGTTTACAACTATCTCAGCGTGGAAGATTTTCTGCTCGATACGCTCGTCGAAGTTGTCGGAGACGGCTCCGACAAACATGCCTTGTGTGAGGTTGGAGATTTTGGAAGCAGGGATAAGGCTATCGAGTTGTGTGGAGATGGAAGTAGACTTGTCGTTGCGGTTGATGGTCATCGACTGACGTTGCTGAAGGACTTTTCCGAAGCGTTCGGAGAGGGTCTTCGCAGTCTCGCCCACCACCTGCCCAGAGAAGACGTTGCCCACGGTGTTTTGGATAACCTTACTCTCCTTATCGCCATAGTCGCGAGTGAGTTGCGAGAAATCTTGAAATCCCAAACAAACTGCCACTTTGTTAGAGCGAGCTGTGGCAATGAGGTTGTCCAATCCACGGAAGTAGATGGTCGGTAGCTCGTCTATGATGACCGAAGATTTGAGTTGTTTTTTCTTGTTGATGAGTTTCACAATGCGCGAATTGTAGAGTCCAAGTGCTGCCGAGTAGATGTTTTGTCGGTCGGGATTGTTGCCGACAACAAGGACTTTCGGCTCACGTGAGTTGTTGATGTCGAGCGAGAAATCATCTCCTGTCATCACCCAATAGAGAGCGGGCGAAATCATACGTGAGAGCGGTATCTTTGCCGAAGTAATCTGCCCCTGCAACTGGTCTTGCGCACCACCCTCCCAAGCATCCATAAAGGGGGAAAGGTAGTTCGCCAATTCATCATAGGCGGTAAGGATGGGAAATATCTGCGCATAGGGGCGATTGAGGAACTCAATGGCGTGTGGAAAGGTGCAATACTTGCCGTCTTCGTAGATTTTGAGGAACCAAATGATGGCAGCAAGTAAGATGATAGGCGACTCCACGAAGAAATCCCCCTGCTTCTGTATCCACGAGCGGTTGAGATTGAGCATGATTGTGTAAGCACTCTCGTAAGCATCCGAGATGTCCGTCATAAAACTCGGGTTGATGGGATTGCAACGGTGCGATTTTCGAGGGTCATCAAAGTTGATAACGAAGAATTGGGGTTTTACTTCATAAGCATCCAAATGATGGAGCAAATGATTGTAGGCAATCTCTGAGAGGTCAGGAAATTTGTAGTCGTAGATGTACATCGCAAAACCTTTTTCTATTTGTTGCTTGATGTAGTTGTTCACAATGGCATAGGACTTACCAGAACCCGGGGTGCCGAGTACCATTGAAGCACGGAAAGGATTGACGATGTTGATCCACCCTTTGTTCCATTTCTTTTTGTAGTAAAAGCGTGTCGGCAAGTTCACTGAATACTCGTTTTGCATCAGCCGTGTTTCTTGCATAAAACTCTCGTTTTCCATGTTGAAAACGTCATCCATCAGGTTGTTCTTGAGCAAACGACTCATCCAGACCCCAGCCATCAATAGGCAGATATAACCTAGGGACAAAGAGAAGATGTAGATTGATGCTGCACCTACTGCCGAGATGGGCAAAACGAGCAACCACCAATTGAGAAAGAAAAGCACAAAGCCCACGGCAAGGGCTGAGTAAATCATTCCCCACGTTATCTTTTCTTCTTTGACGCCCTTGGTGCCTAAACAAGAAAGCCCAAGGAAGACTACGCAAAAGAGCTTTGTCCACAGAACGGAGGAGAACAAGCCAGTTGTACGTTGAAAATTGAGTAGGATTTTATCTATTATAGCCAGCGTGAAGTGCCACGTTTCAAATGCGCTATAGCAAAACCAATAGCAGTTGATGAGGAGAAAGAGTACGGATATGCCTTTTGCTGTGGACTTTGTGACGTTCAAAGTGGTGGACAAAAAGGTGGCGAAGCGCACTGCGATGCAGGAACAAGTGCTGCAACCGCTTCGTGCTTATCATCAATTATTGGAGGTGAAGGCGAACGACACCCCTCACTGTGTAGGCTTATATACAAAGAAAAATCGTTGTAAGTATAAGTCTTACAAC
>NZ_KB290721.1 GCF_000318095.2 Alloprevotella sp. oral taxon 473 str. F0040 | reverse complement strand
ACCTGCCTTCGCGATCGGAGTTCATCGTGATATCTAAGCATTTCACCGCTACACCACGAGTTCCAGAATCCCTGTCTGCACTCAAGACTACCAGTTTCAATGGCTAACGATGGTTGAGCCACCGTCTTTCACCACTGACTTAATAATCCGCCTACGCTCCCTTTAAACCCAATAAATCCGGATAACGCCTGGACCTTCCGTATTACCGCGGCTGCTGGCACGGAATTAGCCGGTCCTTTTTCTGAAGGTACATACAATGAGGGACACGTCCCTCTTTTTATTCCCAACTAAAAGCAGTTTACAACCCGGAGGGCCGTCATCCTGCACGCTACTTGGCTGGTTCAGACTTGCGTCCATTGACCAATATTCCTCACTGCTGCCTCCCGTAGGAGTCTGGACCGTGTCTCAGTTCCAGTGTGGGGGACCTTCCTCTCAGAACCCCTACCGATCGATGGCTAGGTGGGCCGTTACCCCGCCTACTACCTAATCGGACGCATCACCATCTCATACCGATAAATCTTTGGTTATATCACCATGCGGAAATATAACAACATCGGGTATTAATCTTACTTTCGCAAGGCTATCCCCGAGTATGAGGCAGGTTTGATACGCGTTACGCACCCGTGCGCCGGTCGCCATCAGAAGAAGCAAGCTTCTTCCATGCTGCCCCTCGACTTGCATGTGTTAAGCCTGTAGCTAGCGTTCATCCTGAGCCAGGATCAAACTCTTCATTGTAATATGATAATTTGTTTTGATTCTGTATAAAATCGCTCAGTTTCCTGTCTTGTTACTTTGGATTT
>NZ_KB290720.1 GCF_000318095.2 Alloprevotella sp. oral taxon 473 str. F0040 | reverse complement strand
CTTATATCTCTGATCTTATTTGCAATAGATAAGGTCTTTAAATCTATCGGATTTTTTCCAATACCTAAATGATAAATTCTTTTGAAATTAGCATTAACAGTACTTACGAGTTCTCTAATACTAATACAGCCCATAAGTTGTCCAAGAATTAAAAGTAACATATGATTCCAATGAGAAAATACCCAATTCTTAGTTCTATCATCATACTTGGCAACTAATCTATTAAAATATTTTTGAGGTAGAAATGATGTTACTTGAGAGAAAATGTACTTTTTTGAATTCATTGTATTATATCTTTGAATACAAAAAAAGTATTTTTTCAAATCTCGGACAAAGATTTTTATTTATAATTAATTGAATACAAATTGTTTAAACATAAATTTTAACACATTTTGATAAACACAAGTGATAATATTTATTTATTCTCAAGGTTTTTTGTACTCTCAAGATACTATCAATATGATTGATAAGTTACATATCAAAAATGAGTTTAAAGAGTTAGAGGATA
>NZ_KB290718.1:45262-205415 GCF_000318095.2 Alloprevotella sp. oral taxon 473 str. F0040 | reverse complement strand
GATTGGAGACAGAGGGATTTAACAGATAAGAACTTGTTTGTGGTGGAACTTATTATCGAAGTTAATGACCTCATTAAGCCTAGTCTTCACTTCTTCTATTTTATTCTTCACCATTGGAATACCAACCATCAAAACTTTGACTTCTGAAGTTGTGACTGAACTGTATATCTTCACTTCATGACAAATGAAATCACTGAACGGGTAGACTAGTATGGCTTGTTTTTGAGTCATACCATTTAAGGAACAATAGGCTAGTATTTGATGAAGATCATGGCGGAAGGTTTCCTTGATATCTTCGCTATCTTTGTTCCAATTAAAAAGATGACTTTTGTACTTTGCGTCAACTACTATCTGTTTGTCTCCTTTCTGAATAATCATATCTGGTTCCAGATAGTTAAGTGCCCATGAGGGACGATTTCTCATGCGGATACTATAATGAGGATTGTTCACTTCTCTTGCCCCTTTCTTTTTAGATACATCGCTCAATAAGTACTGAATATACCTCTCAAAAAACTCTGCATAATCCATACGCCATGCCAACTTTTCGTTAGTACTATTGCGTAAGATGTTATTTGCTAGTTCTTTAAGCTGTTTAATGATATAAGGGTCTGATGTACGGAGTTTTATTTGGTCTATAGGAGAGCAACGTTTATCACGAAGTTTTATCTTCATTCTGGCGATCTGTGAAGAATAGACAGCCCGCGTTCTAAGTGGCGTTCTTTGAGATTCTAGTTCTTCTATAGCAAGTTGGAGGACGTAGTTTAATTGCTGCCACTCAGGATGATCCGAGGTGAGTATATTGCATTTGTTATGGAAAACAGAGAATTCCATAGGATTGCGCGCTGTTCTTATGGCATGTTCCGACCACAGCGTAGAACCACTTGGTTGGCGACTGGTTCTGACTTCATTGGTAAACTTTCCCCATTTGAACTTTTCCGCTTGCTCATAAAGTTCCAAGTATTTGCAGCACTCAATAAATATGGGTGGCGTCATCTGAGAATCCTGAAGCAACTGAAGTTCATCGGAATATTCAGGTTTTATGGTACTATCAAGTAAACTTATTAGTTCTCCTACATCCTCTCCAAATCGGCCGATAACAGTTAGATCTCCCACCGCTTTACCATTCATAGGAGAAATAATAGGGATTGCACCCACAAACCTAGATGTTGTGAGTTTGATAGCAGGCTTGCCATTGACGGACTCTATACATGCAGAAATATCAAGATAGGATAAATTCTTCTGATTCAGATCCACAAATCTCTGCATGACAGCTTCCATTGAGCGGCCTTTCCATTTCCAACTTTGCTTCACCTTATCGCAAGTCCATATTGTAGAAGACAAAGTTGGTAGCTGTCCCAAAGATAACACCTGCATTTTACTCATACATCAATTTTCCTGTTTCTTTTAGGAATAAGTCGCAGAAGGAGTCTTTCGCCTTCAATAGATAACCTTCAGCCAAGTATTCTTTTATCAAGGGCATTAATTCATATATCATACGCTCCTTCATTTCCTTGTTAGCTTCCTGTTTGCTTACAATAAAATAAGATTGACCAGGTTGGAGATTAAGTTCATCATCAGTAGCGTATTGGAAAAAAATATTAGCAAATTTATTGTAGCTATCTTTCATGAACTTCTTACCACTTCCGGGCGTTATCTCGTGAGGACGGAGAGTGTACCATGCAAAGCGGCGGCGCAATGCAAAGTCTACGACAGCCAAACTTCTGTCAGCGGTATTCATGGTTGCTATCACATGAAGATTATCAGGAAGCTGAGTAAGCTTCATTTTACCAACTGATATTTCAACGTCTCTCTCCCCCGATTGATATTCGAAAAGATAAAATACTGGACCAAGCACGTTAGACAAATTGGCGCGGTTGATTTCATCGATGATCAGTAGCACATTTTTGTCTTCATTGCCGGCTGCATATCTTATGGCTTGATAAAGCACACCTTCCTTCGCTGTGAACTGTGGTTGCGACATATCCCCAGACATATTAGGCTCTATACCGTAGACAAAATCGGAGAAGGTCGTTTCTGCGTGGAATTGTTCAAAGAATGTTTTATCGTAACTATTAGCGATATTCAATGCTGTATAGGTCTTTCCTGTTCCTGGAGCTCCTTGCAATACGATATACTTACGTCTTTTGAGAAGGTCTTTTACCTCCTGTTCTTCGTTTGGAACGCTTGTGGAGAGAATACTTGACAAGCAGGCATCTACCAGTTCTTTTTTCTCTTTCGTCCCCCAAGATCGTATCTTAGCGTAGGTAGCCAGCCATGCAGAAATGGTGTTTATTCCTTCTTCCTCTTGAGGATTAACAATGCAACTAGCGGGCAAAACAGTCTTATACTTCTCTATGACACTGGCTAATTGAGTATATGATGCGCGAATTTCTTTCAACAAATCAGTTGACGTATTTTCTATATCATTAAACGATGCCTTGAAAAACGTATTCTGCCCCTTGAGTTTAAGGAACATTCTGCGAAGACCTGGAAGTGCTGCCAACTGATAATCGTTGCGGAATCCAGACGAACCTACAGCAAGACAAACCACACAAGTCGTCACGTTGTCTACTGAATTTGGAAAAACGACAAAAGAGAAATCAGAGTATGGCCCAGAAGTTTCTTCTTCTGGATTGAGGAATCCAAAATATGCAGTACCACTAGTAAATGCCTCTGATTGTAAGTTTGTTCTAATAATGGTATTTCCTATTGGGTTCTCTATCTGCTGCCCTTTGTTTTTTGGGGACATACCAAAGGCTATTGCTTTTTTACAGATTTCCCCAAAGAACTCTTCTGCTTTCATATTGTTTTGTGTAATAGGTGTTTAATAATGAGATCAGGTGCTTTCCTAACTTGGTTGGAATTGTACTGGTTAGGGATAATATCGATACGACAGTAAATCCTATACTGCTGTTCATAAGAGGCTGACGAATAACTTTAGGTGAGCTCGTAGTCAACAGTTCCAAAAGAGGCTAATTTCTTCCGCAAAGTTACTTATAATTTCCATGTTATCAAAACCATCGTGAGTACCTTGTAAAAAGTATTAGCCCTCAAAATGCGACAATTAGAAATGTAATTGGAAGGAACTATAGATATCCAATTTCATGTGTTTGGCTGAAAGTCTCCTATCACAAAAGTTAGTGGTCTTCTCTTATGGTTATCCATAATAAAAATGTCCTCACACTCCCAACGGAGTGTGAGGACAAATTGTATATTATCCTATGCTGCAGAATGCAAGGTATAGACAATATGCAGCTAATAGGCTGCTAAAACTCAGCTTATAGGCTAAAGCAGCCTACTAGGTTAAAAAGCGTGAGATTAGTCGCGTTGTTCACGACGGGGACGACGCTCACCATCTTCGCGGCGAGGACGGCGTGCAGGACGTTCTTCCCAACCCTCGGGCTTCTCGGTCAAAACCTTGTGAGAAAGACGGAACTTACCAGTCTTTTGGTCGATTTCGAGGAGCTTCACTTGGAGCTTGTCACCTTCCTTGATGCCAGCGTCTTCAACGCTTTCGAGGCGATTCCAAGAGATTTCTGAGATGTGGAGGAGACCTTCCTTAGAAGGCATGAACTCTACGAAGCAACCGTAAGGCATGATGCTGATGACCTTGGCATCGTACACTTCACCCACTTCGGGGATAGCTACGATAGCGCGGATCTTAGCAACGGCAGCATCAATACTGTTCTTGTTAGGAGCAGAAACTTGAATCTTACCTACGCCATCCACTTCTTCGATAGTGATGGTAGCACCAGTTTCTTCTTGCATACCTTGGATGATCTTACCACCAGGGCCGATAACGGCACCGATGAATTCCTTAGGAATTTCGAAGGCTTCGATGCGAGGAACGTGAGGCTTGTAGTCTTCACGTGGGTGATCCATGGTCTTCATCATCTCACCGAGGATGTGTTCACGGCCAGCCTTAGCTTGAGCAAGTGCCTTTTCGAGGATTTCGTAAGAAAGACCATCGCACTTGATATCCATTTGAGTAGCGGTCAAGCCCTTGAGCGTACCCGTGGTCTTGAAGTCCATGTCACCAAGGTGGTCTTCGTCACCGAGGATGTCAGAGAGGACAGCATACTTGTCTTCACCGGGGTTCTTAATCAAGCCCATTGCGATACCAGAAACAGGAGCCTTCAAGGGAACACCAGCGTCCATGAGCGAAAGAGTACCCGCGCAAACGGTAGCCATAGAAGAAGAACCGTTAGACTCGAGGATATCACTTACCACACGTACAGTGTAAGGGAAGTTAGCAGGGATTTGCCCCTTCAAACCGCGCCATGCCAAGTGACCGTGACCGATTTCGCGACGACCTACACCGCGTTGAACGCGAGCTTCACCGGTAGAGAAGGGAGGGAAGTTATAGTGAAGGAGGAAGCGCATGTAGCTCTTATCGAGTACATCGTCCACCATCTTTTCATCGAGCTTCGTACCGAGCGTTGTGGTAGAAAGGCTTTGTGTTTCACCACGAGTGAAGATAGCGCTACCGTGAGGACCGGGGAGAGGATTCACCTCGCACCAGATAGGACGGATGTCAGTAGTCTTACGACCATCGAGACGCACGCCTTCGTCGAGGATGCAACGACGCATAGCGTCCTTCTCAACATCGTGGTAGTAACGATCAATGAGTGCATTCTTTTCAGCCAATTCGTCTTCAGTAAGCTCGGTGTGAGCAGCAGCGTAAGCCACCTTAAATTCTTCACGAACAGCTTCGAAAGCATCGAAACGATCGTGCTTTTCGAGTGCAGACTTCGTGATGTCGTAGCACTTTTGGTAGCAGTCGTTCTTCACTTGTGCACGGAGATCTTCGTCGTTCACTTCGTGGCAGTATTCGCGCTTCACATCCTTGCCCAATTCCTTAGAGAGTTCCTTTTGGATTTGGCACATGGGTTTGATAGCAGCGTGAGCCACCTTGAGTGCTTCGAGGAGTGCGCTTTCGGGCACCTCGTCCATTTCACCTTCCACCATCATGATGTTCTCTTCAGTAGCCGCAACCATGAGATCCATGTCGGCACCCTTGAGTTGTTCGAAGGTAGGGTTGATCACAAACTCTCCGTTGATGCGAGCCACGCGCACTTCAGAGATAGGACCATCAAAAGGAATGTCGGTGCAAGCCAAAGCTGCAGAGGCAGCGAAACCAGCGAGAGCATCGGGCATATCCACGCCATCAGCACTGAAGAGTGTGATGTTCACAAACACTTCTGCGTGATAGTCAGAAGGGAAGAGGGGACGGAGGGCGCGGTCAACGAGACGAGAAGTGAGGATCTCGTAGTCGCCAGCACGACCTTCGCGTTTGGTGAATCCACCGGGGAAGCGACCCACAGCGGAGTATTTTTCTTTATAGTCACATTGCAAGGGCATGAAATCGGTGCCGGGGGCAGCGTCTTTGGCACCGCAAACGGTAGCGAGAAGCATCGTGTTGTTCATGCGCAGCATCACCGCGCCGTCCGCTTGCTTCGCGAGCTTACCGGTCTCAATGCTGATGGTACGTCCATCAGGCAGGGAGACAGTCTTTGTAATAACGTTCATCTTATACTTTTATAATGGATAATTTCGTTGAGTATGGCCGCTTATTTGCGCCCCATGTGAATGTGCTGAATTTTTGTAGTCAGTTTATTTTACACGCACAAGCGCAAATTTACTAATTTAATTTGATTTTGAGGCCTTTCGGGTGCTGATATTTCGGGTAATACTTTTGTCTACCATCCTGTTTATACTAAAAACTCCGATTTCATCGGGAAATATTTTTTTTCACTATAACAGGTAGGCTTCAAATGCAATTAGTGATATATCAGTGTGTATCTTGCTTCTGGTCGATAAATCTCTTTGGCTAGCTGTTGGAGTTGCTCCGCAGATATGTTGCGAATCTTTTTATAGAGTCGTGAAATATTGCGATATGTGCCGAAATGTGCAAACTGTTTAGCCATTGCGAGTGCCGCGCTTTCAGAGTTATCGCCAGAGATACCAATCTGTCCACAGAGCTGCTCTTGAGCTGCATGAAGTTGTCGCGGGGTGAGTGGGTGTTGCGCTAGTTTAGCAAGCTCACGCTCCACCAGTTTGCAGCAGCGATTCACATCTTCCAGATCACAACCAAAATATACATTCCAGAATCCTGTGTCGGGATAAGTGTTGAGATAGGCATCGATGCTATAGACCAAACCACATTTCTCTCTCACGGCCATGTTTAAGCGAGAATTCATGGCAGGGCCTCCTAATATATTATTGAGTAAAAGAAGCGTGAAGCGACGTTCGTCATCACTTCCGAAGGTGAGTCCTCCCATCATGACGTGTGCTTGGTGAGTGCCACGATTAACACGGCGCACAGTCGGTAATGCCGGGGTAATTGAGCCTTTTACCTCCTTAGTGGTTTCAGAATTGCCGATTTCATCGTTATTTGTTCCTAATTCTCTCTTGGGTTTGATAGAAAAATGCTCTACGGGTTCTGTATTAAAATCTTCTGAGTCTTCGATGGAACCGAACATTTTGCAGTTGTGCCATTTCTGGAGTTGGCGAATGATAGTGCGCATCTCTACTTCTCCATGCACATAAAACACCGCGTTTTTAGGAGTGTAGTGCTGTTTAGTAAATCGCATCGCATCGGCAGTAGTGTATGTGCGCAGACGTTCGGGATCCCCCAAAATGTCGCGACCAAGAGGTGCGTCACCATAAACCAGTTGTTCAAACTCATCGAAAATCAATTCAGCAGGGCTGTCGCGATAACTGTCGATTTCATCGATGATCACCTCCACTTCTTTGTCGATTTCTGCCTGCGGATAGGTGCTGTGGAAAACAATGTCGGTGAGCACATCCACTGCGCGTGAGAAATCCTTGCGTAGCACCGTGGCAGAATACACCGTTTCTTGTTTGCTGGTGAAAGCATTGAGTTCTCCACCTACGCGCTCCAGATAGTCGTTCACTTGTCGTGAGCGGCGGCGAGATGTTCCCTTGAAAGTCATGTGTTCGATGAAGTGCGCCATGCCACTGTCGGCTGCATCTTCGTGGCGGGTGCCTGTGCAGAGCACATAGCCACAGTGGAGCACGTCAGAGGAGCGGTAATGCACCACCACGCGGAGACCATTTTCTAAGCGGAAACTCTTCATGGATGTATGGGTGTGAAAAGGGATGAAACCGATGAAATCGAAGAAAAAATGAGATGTTATGCGATGAATTCGTACATTTTTTAGCTACCCTTAGGAGGGTAGCCCCATAAAGGCAAGGGTAAAATAAGAACTCCTTACTTTTGCTGATAGAGGTTATCGTTTGCGGAAATACTTGCCCACTACGGGAAGTGAGGAAAGTGGAAAGTCAGTGCGCACAATATAGGTGAGAAATATTCCGATGAGAAGCGTGTTGAAGACTAAACGTAGAAAACTATTGTTGATAAAATCGGCAAAAATCACCATTCCAATGTACAGTGCCGCGGTGAGTGCCACGTAGCGGAAAATGCTTTTGAGTGGATAGTTGATAGGATAGTATTTTTGTCCCACGAAGTAGCTCAGCAGCATCGCTACGCTATAACCCGCCACGCCCGACCAGGCGCAAGCCATGTAGCCATATTGTGGAATGAAATAAAGATTGCAAGCCACCAATACCAGGCAACCAGCGGTGGAGAACCATGCTCCCCAAATGGTGCGGTCGGTGAGTTTATACCAGAAGGAAAGATTAAAATATATGCCTTTGATGATTTCGCCTACCATCACCACTGCCACTGTAGGCAGTCCTTCCCAGTAGTCGCGCCCCATGAGGTGTTTGAGCACGTCTATATACGCCATCACGAGGAGAAATGCAGCCAGCGTAAAGATGATGAAGTATTTCATCGTGGCTGCATAGGTGGCGCGGTTGTCGCCTGAACTATCATTCTTTGCAGCTGCAAAAACAAAGGGTTCGTAGGCATAGCGGAAAGCTTGCGTGATGAGTGCCATAATCATGGCTATTTTCACTGCGGCTCCATAGATGCCGAGTTGTACACGTCCTTCTGCGCCAGGAACGAGCCATGGGAAGATGATTTTGTCGATTGTCTGATTCAAAATACCTGCAATGCCGAGCACAAGCATGGGCCAAGAGTAAACTAACATTGGGCGGATGAGCTTACGGTCAATACGCCAACGTACGCCAAAGAGCTCTTTCCAAAATCCGAGAGTGATGAGGCCTGTACAAATCAGATTGACAAAAAACACGTGTCCTACTTCGATTTGCCAACTCGGCACCAGACGTGGAAGCACCACAAAGTATAGCAGATTGAGTAGGATGTTTAGCACGATAAAGCTCAGCTTGAGCGCTGCAAACTTGAGAGGTCGTTTCTGATAGCGCAAATAGCAGAAGGGCACAGCTTGAAAAGCATCTAGTGCCACCACAGCAGCCATCATCATCACGTAGTTGTGATGGTCGGGATAGCCCATTTGTGTTGCAATAGGATCGATAAAAGCCCCAACTAGTGCCACAAAGAGTAATCCCACGCTACCTACCATCGCTAAAACGGTGGTGTAAACACGCTCAGGGTCGTTTTCTCCATTCTTGTTGAGAAATCGAAAGAGCGTAGTCTCCATGCCAAAAGTGAGTATGACAAAGAGTAGTGCGGTGTAAGAGTAGACGTTGGTGATAACGCCATTAGCCCCCGTGCTTGCTGCAAATACGTGGGTGTAAAGTGGAAATAAGAGGTAGTTGAGAAAACGCCCCACAATGGAGCTCATACCGTAGATGGCTGTATCTTTGGCGAGCGATTGTAGTGATGCCATAGTCCGAGATGGGAAAGAAAGGTGGAAGACTAACAAAAAAAGAAGTAGGGGTATATATACAAAAACGCGCTAATCGTCAGCGTCGATAACGCAGCCAATCAGCGCATTTTGTTGGGTCACCGGGATTCGAACCCAGAATGACAGAACCAAAACCTGTAGTGTTACCATTACACCATGACCCAATTGCGATGCAAAAGTACGAACTCTTTTTGAAACATGCAAGTCTTTCGGCGAAAAATGTGCAGAAAATGTCCGATTTTTGTCTTTTTGAGCCGAATTGAATGGGAGTAAAGACCGGTTTGGGTGGAAAATGCGCAAAACTTTGCGATATATGGATTCACAAAATTGTGAGTAGGGAGGAATGTTTTGACTTCGGGGCGATGCTTGTCTTGCTTCTTCCCTGCCTTTTCATTTTGCCGACATGATTAGCAAGGAGCTAGTTTCTGATGTTTCATGTAGTTTGGCATAGCCCTACATGTATATATGGGTTGATATTAGGGCAAAGAGAGAAAAATCCAGGAAAAAGTGAAGATTTTTCATTGGATACACTATGTTTTGCTATGTATGCTTTGCATAATGGGTAGATTCTATCCTGGCAGTGTATTATGACTGTCTGAGAGGTTGAGACTTACACGCACGCGTATGCGCGCACTACAGCGATTTCTTACTTTTTGCTTTCACAACCTTCACAGACTTCTTTGTAATTGATTTATAATGAGCACTATTAATCGGTTTTTTCCTAGTCCTCTTGCTCTTATGTTCTTTTATTCTTTGGTTAGAGTGTTAAAATATGTCCGAAACTCTCTTATAACTCCTTGTTTTTCATCGCGTTCCAGCGATTTCTGTGAAGGTTGTGAAGGATAAAATACGAAAATCGCTGTAGTGTGCGCGTGCGCGCACGCGTGAGAAGGACTATTTAGGGGTTGTTCACATTCACAGAGTTGAACTATTCCTTGTCGCCTTCGTCTCTTGCTTTTTACGCTTACAAGTTGTTCCATATTTCGTGCGACTTTTTCTCGAAATTCTCTGACATTCTCTCAATAATGTGGGAGATATATAAAGAAATCTCCGAGATGTTTTTCAACACCTCGGAGATATTTAATCTATAGGATTCTTTTCTCCTGCTATCTAAGCGAGTTTGTCGTGCGCTTAATATCTAGCGTGCTCACCAATTAAGCTCTTTCTTATCAGGTTAAGATATAGCATCGGCAGTACCTAAAGCCCATCAACACGCCAACAGAAAGCTACGCTTATTTGTGGGTTATTTTATGCGCACGATCTCTTGCTAGTTTTTTTATATCAGGTGTGATGTAAGTAGTTAAACTCTTAATTAGATATGCTATTGCTCCGATGTCATCGGTCAGTCCACCCATGGGGATGAAATCAGGAATCGCATCTAAAGGGAGTATGAGATAGCCTAAGACACCTAATACCTTCATCTTTTCGGTGGTTGGCAGATTGGGAGATTTAGCTAGATAGAAAAGTAAGCAAATGTTGTAGATAACTTCTTCACCCAATTTACTGCCCCACTTCTTTATGGTTTTCCAGAGGTTCCCGTCTGAATATTCTGTTCCATATTTGTTGTAGTCTGACATAGAATATTGGTATGAGATTGTAAGTGATGATTCGGACATATAAATCAAACAGATTAGTATGTCCGAAAGAATTTATGATTTAGAGTCTTCATTTGAGAGTGTTGTAGAGGGGTTTAGTAGATTTGCTTTGTAAGGTTTAGTCTTTTGATTCAGAGGCGAATTTACATAAAAATATGGGGTGAACAAATTTGCATCAGCAATAAATTGTTTTTAATCCAGCTACTCCTATATTAGCATGCGTCGAGGTAAGTAGGCTTTGGCTAATGCTTTTATATTATGTGAATGATAGTTCTCTTGAGGTAGAGGGAGATGGAGTATGCAGTTTTACTGCCTTATATGGTAAGGGTTCCTATAGTGGCATCAGCAAAAATCGCGCCCAAGCAATGCTTGAGCGCGATTTGTAGTAAGATATCCTCTGAGATTAGAGGTTGGGGTTGATAGTGTTCCATTCAGATACGGGAGGAACGATGTTGAGCGTAACGAGTTCGTCGCGCATCTTGCAGAGGTGTTCGTAGCTAGCATCGAGAGCAGCGACTTCTTCAGCAGTGCCCACGGGCATCTTGTAGCTGCAGCCGTTTGCATCGAGGACAGTGTCCATAGCCATCATGATGTTTTGGTACTTTTCGTTCTTTACGTAAGTACCAGCAGGGTAGCGGAAAGTTTCGCCGCCCATCACGCTGCGGATCATTTCTACAGAGAGGTAAGAGGGGCTTTGGAAAGAAGAGCGACCGCGGAGCTTGATGATAGCAGCACCACCTTGAGTCACGTCCTTACGCATTTGTGCCCATTCTTCTTCGGGGAATTCAGCAGTGCCAACGATGTCGCTGAGCTTGCGGCCAGCGATTTCAACAGCAGAACCGAATACAGCCATTTGTTCGCCGTGGCCACCATAAGTAGCGCAACCCTTCACTTCGTTTTGCATCACGCCGAACTTCTTAGCGAGTGCGCTTTGAAGACGAGTAGAGTCGAGCGCAGCGAGAGTGGTCACTTGACCAGGCTTGAGACCAGAGTAGAGGAGAGTCACGAGACCTGTGAGGTCGGCAGGGTTGAAGATAATCACCACGTGCTTCACGTCGGGGCAGTAAGTCTTGATGTTCTTACCGAGTTCTTCAGCGATTTTGCAGTTACCAGCGAGGAGGTCTTCACGAGTCATACCTTCCTTACGGGGAGCACCACCAGAAGAGATGATGTATTTGGCATCCTTGAAGGCTTCAGCTACATCAGTAGTAGCAGTGATGCGAGCATCGTTGAAGCCGCATTGGCGCATTTCTTCAGCCACACCTTCGGGAGAGAATACGTCGTAGAGGCAGATGTTGGAAGTGAGGCCCATCATGAGCGCACTTTGTACCATGTTGGAGCCGATCATGCCAGCTGCGCCAACGATTACCAATTTTTCGTCAGTTAAAAATGCCATTGTTGTTGGGGTTATAATAGATGAATAGATGTTTATTCTATTGATATGTCGGTGAACTATGGAGCAAATTTACTCATTACTTTTGGAATCATGGAGTATTGTGGAAACTTTTTTCGGACGATTTCCTAAAAAATAAAGTAGATGCAATAAAATAAATAGGTCTTTGCTTGCGCGTGTTTATGAAAAGTGATAATTTTGCAGCGAAAAGAAAGTAATACTTCTGATTTTTCTCCTTCCTTTCAAAAATATCCCCTATGAACGCTTCAAAAGTTCTCGAAGACCTTAAACATCGTTTTCCTAACGAACCTGAGTATCATCAGGCCGTGGAAGAAGTACTCTCCACCATCGAAGAGGAATACAACAAGCATCCTGAGTTTGACAAGGTGAATCTCATCGAGCGTCTCTGCATCCCAGAGCGAGTGTATACCTTCCGAGTGACATGGATGGACGATCAGGGTAATATCCGCACCAACATGGGCTATCGGGTGCAGCACAACAACGCCATTGGCCCCTACAAAGGAGGATTGCGCTTCCATGCTTCGGTCAATCTCGGTATCTTGAAGTTCTTGGCTTTTGAGCAAGTGTTCAAGAATGCACTCACCACGCTCCCCATGGGTGGTGCAAAGGGTGGTTCGGACTTCTCGCCCCGTGGCAAGAGTGCTGCTGAGGTGATGCGTTTCTGCCAAGCCTTCATGCTAGAGTTGCATCGCAACATTGGCGCAGACTGCGACGTTCCTGCTGGCGACATCGGTGTGGGCGGTCGCGAAGTGGGCTATATGTTTGGAGCTTACAAAAAATATACGCGCCAATTTGAAGGTGTATTCACTGGTAAAGGTAGAGAATTTGGCGGTAGCCTCATTCGTCCAGAAGCCACAGGATATGGCAATGTCTATTTCCTCCAGCAGATGTTGGCCACTCGTGGTGAAACACTCGAAGGCAAGACAGTCCTCATCTCTGGCGCAGGCAATGTGGCGCAATACACTGCTGAGAAAGTGCTCCAACTCGGTGGTAAGGTGCTCACTCTCTCCGATAGTGACGGATTTATCTACGACCCCGATGGCATCGACCGCGAGAAACTGGACTATGTGATGGAGTTGAAGAATCTCTATCGTGGCCGCATCCGCGAATACGCCGAGGAATATCCCACTGCGCAATACTTTGAAGGGCAGAAGCCTTGGGGCATCAAGGCAGATATTGCGCTTCCTTCAGCCACTCAAAACGAACTCGATGGCGAGCACGCGAAGACACTGGTGGCAAATGGTTGCATTGCAGTGAGTGAAGGGGCAAATATGCCTTCTACTCCTGATGCTATCCATGTGTTCCAGGAAGCTAAAATCCTCTATGCACCGGGCAAAGCTGCCAACGCAGGCGGTGTTTCGGTGTCTGGTTTGGAGATGAGTCAAAACTCAGCGCGTCTGTCATGGACGGCAGAAGAAGTGGACGCGCGTTTGCACCAAATCATGGAGAGTATCCATGAGGCTTGTGTGCAATATGGCACAGAGGCCGATGGCTATGTGAACTATGTGAAAGGAGCGAACATCGCAGGTTTCATGAAGGTGGCCAAAGCTATGATGGCGCAAGGCGTGATTTAATCCGGAATGCTGGCAATCATCAACTAATAATAGTAGATATGAAATTCAGCCATACAGTCAAAGAGGCCTTAGGGAATTATGTGTATGCCTTGGTTGATCCAAGAAATAGTAAAATATTCTACATAGGCAAAGGTAAGGAAAACAGGGTTTTCCAACATGCAAAGGGTGCTCTAGACGATATTCTAGAGGATGCTCTTTCTGAGAATGCTCCTAATTTAAAGCTTGACACCATTAGAAGCATCATATCAGAGGGAAAAAAGGTTGCCTATTACATTATTCGTCACAATCTTGAGGAAAAAGAAGCATATCTAGTAGAATCCACCTTGATAGATGTGCTGACATATTCGCCATTCAATCATGATAACCAGTTAACAAATCTCGTAGCCGGTCACCATCAATGGGATGAAGGTATTAAGACAATAGAAGAAATCAATGTCTTATATGATTGCGAAAAGATTGAAGTAAAGAAAGGAGATAATATTGAAGTAAAGAAAGGAGATAATATACTTTTGGTAAATCTCAATCGAAGTTACAATCAGACCAAAGCAAAAGGAGTGTATAAGAGAAACAATATCTACGAGTCAACGCGAAAGTATTGGAAAATATGCCGTGAAAAGGCTAAACAAATAGACTATGTACTTGGCGTGTATAAAGGTGTTGTGAGATGTGTTATTAAGGTTGACAACCATTCATTTGTTACGCAAGCTGATGATGGAACCCTCTTTTCAAAACCTCGTTGCTGCTTTGAAGGGGAAAACTGTCTGGACTCTCCATATATGAATAAAGATGTCAGTGATTACCCTTTCGGTAGTGGTGGAGCTATTAGATATATTTAGCCTGACAAAAGGGAGAGAGAACAGAGAATCTTACAAGTTTTTTTCCGATAGTACCATTTGTTTCTTTTTTCACCACAATAATAAGAACTTTGGTGCTTACACACAACTTTAGAATACTATCGAAATCCTTCTACAGTAGACTCCGTATCACTCTTTGATAAAACAAAATATCCGTGGACGATTCTTATATCGTCCACGGATTTTTTCATGTTGTGAGGAGTAGGTCTTAGTGAGATGGAGGATTAGAACCAAAGACTACCGCTTTCTTTGTCTACTTCGCCCAAGATTTGCTCAAACCATTCGTTCAGAGCTTGAATGAGGTTGATGTTGTAGGCACGCGCTGTAGAAGTGACAAGGCGTTTTTCGTCAGCATTGAGTTTGTCGAAAGGCACACGGTCGGTTTTTTCCCAAAGGCCAGTCTCTTCGCGTGAAGCATAAACAATGAAAGGAATCTTGAATTGCACTTCTAAGTGGCTGAGATTGCGCTGACCAGTGCGAGGGGCCACAAAGCCTGAAGGGCTGCCGTCGAGGAACTTGGCGTTTCCTTCAAAGTGGTAGAGACTGATGGTCATGTCAAACTGTTTGCGCTGGCGTTTGAATTGGAAGAAACCTTTCATGCCAATTGGATTTTCAGGGGTGAAAATCAAGTCATCGCCTTTTTTGCCAACAACACGTGAGCCACGAAGTGTGGCAGCAGGAACAATTTTCCCATCGACGGTGGTCTGTTTCAATATGCCATTGGTGGGATTGGTGTCCATGTAGGTGTAGTCCAGCAAAGAATCTGTGACGTTGTCATATTCTTGCGCTTTGCCATCGAAAGTGGGGCGCACGTTGCTGGCTTGGAAGAAATGCTGATGGGCTTTGCTTTCGCCGTTTTCTGCGATGGTGCTCGTGATGTCCTTACCGTCCTTGTCATAGTATTTGATCCACAAACCATATGGGTAGCGATATTCGTTGGAACTCATCACGCGGAACACGGAATCACTGCCTTCTGCCAGCTTCCATTGGTCGCCTTCTCGCACATAGGTGATGTGCTGCACTGCTTTCTTATAGAGAATGCCCTTTGCATCGGCATCCTGGTGAAAGGCTACTCCGTGGAAGTGACCACCAGCAAGGGTGAGTTCAACTTTAGCTGGCGCATCTTCGTCCTCGTGAGGAGTTTCTGATTTTCCGTTATCAGGTTGGAGAGGTTTGTTCTGATTGGGGCGAATCCAAGTTTCATCCTTCTCACAGGCTGTAAAGGAGAAACCGCAGAGCAAAACAATGAGGAGAGAGAGAATCTTCTTGTTCATCTTGATATTGTGTTATAGAAGTTCGTGATTATTTTTGTGTGGTAGAAGCTGCGGACACTGATACTGGGAAACGCATGGTCACATCCCAAGCATCTTCGCTGCGTTGTCCTGGTGTGGGAGCATAGAAGGGAGAAACCGTGTGGTCGCGGCGGCTGTATTTTGAGATGCGTGCGTGCATGAGACGCGTATTAATTTCAAAATTGCGCACTTGCTTGAAGCGAAAATATCCTTTAAAGCCGATGGGATTGTCTTTGCCAATCCAGCGCACCCCATTGTTGCCCATTTCTTGTGACCATGGATCTGTGTCGCCATACACATAGTCAAACACAGCATTGGATCTGACTTCTTTATGCTCGAGCGTGCCGTCGGCGGTCTTCACATTTTCGGCTGTGAAGAAGTGTTGGTGAATTTTATCTTGTCCGTTTTCTACAAACTGATACGTAATATCTTTGTGTTCAAGATCGTAGTAGTGGATGTCGAGACGGTAGACTTGTGTGGGGTCTTCGCTAGCTTGATACACCTCAAAGCCTGCATTGCTGCCTGCCTTGGGAGCCCAACCAATCTCTTTTTGGAGGGAGTATTCGATGGTCTGACGACTACGTTGTGGCATCGTGGGATTGAGCTGTGGAGTGAACACTTGATTTACGAGAGTGCCGGGAGTGAGCGTCAATACCACACTGATAGGATCACCATGATCTTTGCTCTTTCGTTCGTCCACTGGTTCGCGGACGGTGGAGTTGCAGCTGACGAAGCCCATGAGAAGTGCAAACGTCAGTGATAGGAGAGAGAAGGTTTTGTTCATATTATAGGCGATGTTAGAGAGGCTTTGCCTCGTTTTTACTGAGAATTATAGTGATGTTAGAAATCCCACGTGAGCATCAATCGCACATCTCGTCCGAGGTCGTGGGCATAATAGCGGAAACGATTGGTGTATTCACGATAGGTGAGATTGAAAAGATTGTCGGCCGTGAGGAGAATGTGGAGGTGATGTCCGTTGCGCATCACGAAGTTTGCACTCAACTCGGCCCCCCAAAGTTGATAGGCAGGTGGGGTGTGGTCAATCAAGTCGGCTTTTGCATCAAATCGTGTTTGTTTGGCCACGAAGCGATGCGTCACTTTCGCATGGATGTCGTGGAGATGTCCGAGGTGTCCGAAGTGATAAGCTAAACTTTGCGTGGCTCGGAAGGAGGGGATGTAGGGGAGAGGACGATTAGTCTTTGTTTCATTCGCCCATACCATGCTTCCACCTACGGTGTAATGGAGTTTTGGGGTGATTCTTGCAGAGAAATCAGCATCGATGCCTCGGAAGAAAGCATTGTCACTGCGATATTGAAACACAGGATAAGCTCCTGACACCATCGTGATAACTTCCTTGGTAGGCTCATCGTAGATGTAGTGGTCTATCCATTGCAGATAAGCATCGACCGAAGCGGTGATGCGCTTAGAAGCATAGCGCAAGGAGGTTACCCATTTCGCACTCACTTCTGGGCGGAGTGTGGAGTCTCCTCGAGCAAATAGACCACTGGATTGTTCCACGCCATAGCTATACAACTCATGCACGTGAGGAGCACGCCAAGCCGTGCCGAAATTAGTGAGTACATCTAGTTGAGGTAGCACGTGATAGTGCGCGCCAGCAGAGTAGGTGAAGTTGGTGTAGCGGGTCAAGTTTCCATAGTTTTCACCAAAGATGTTTTTACCGCGTGCATCAATGGTTTGATGATCTGCACGTGCTCCAAGTTCTGCTCCCCAATCGTGGCCCGTGTATTTCTGAATGGCGTAGGCACCGAGGTTTTGTTGAGTGTAGTTGGGGATGATGGGCACAACTCCTGTGCCAGGCTCATTGTAATTGTCGATTGCGCCGTAGAAAGCACCGATTTCACTAGACCAGTTGTCAGCGTAAGTGTGTTTCCATTGAGCATCAGTCTGAAAGTTGTTGAGGCGCAAATCCAAGGTAGGCACCATGGAGCGATAGTTTCTGCGCTGATTGTATTCGCGGCGGTCGTCATGTTGCCAGGCTGTCTTCACAGACAATCGACTCTTGTTGGCAAAGGTGTAGCGACCTTCCAGCTTACCAACGTGGTGCACGACCTTTTGGTGCGGATAGTCGATGCTGCGTGTCCAAGGGTAGAAATTGACTGGCTGTCCTATCTTGATGCGTTCACGTAGCAATTCTTCATCACCCATCTGTGCACTGTAGAGTACGCCCACTTGGGTGGAGTAAAAACTATAGAATCCTTGTAGTTCTAGACGTGAGTTGCGCCAACCCAACGCTGCGGATGCGGTGACTTCTCGCATGCCAGTGTTGTTGAGGAGATAGCTACCAGTGCTGCGGTCTCCACCATTAACATAAGTGCCTTGTGCGCGCCAAGCCGCATCGCCGCCGAAGAGTGGAAAACTTTGACTCAAATGCTGGGTTACGGCATATTTTCGTCCATTGGTACCGTAGAGTCCACTTAGCTTACCCATGATCTTTCGTTGACCATAGGGCAAGGGCTGAGCATCCATCAAGACGACACCGCCAAGGGCTTCTGAACCATAGCGCACAGCTTCTGCACCTTTCACCACGGTGACGCGGCCTGCTGCACTGGCGTCGAGCTCGGGCGCGTGATCCACGCCCCATTGTTGTCCTTGCTGGCGCACTCCATTGTTCATAATCAACAAGCGGTTGCCATACATGCCATGTACCACGGGTTTGGCGATGGTCGATCCTGTCTGAATCATACTCACACCACTCACCTGTTCTAGCATGCCGGCAAAAGTGTTTCCCAAGTTTTTTGCGATATCGGCTGTGGTGATGCTATTGGACACAGCATTTTGAGTGTGAAGCACGCGTTGTCCGCTGACTACAGCTTCGTTGAGCTGATTGCTCATCGGGCGCAATTGCACACGAAGAGGTTGGTGGTGGCGCACTTCCTGCACCGCTACTGTGAGAGGAAGGTAGCCGATGGCATGAAGGTGCAGACTATCTCCCTTAAGTAAGGAGGGGGATATCTGCAATATCCCATCTCCTTTCGTTGGGGCGATGTCTTTGTGGCGCGATAGGCTAACTCCTATCACGGGAAGTTGGCTTTCTGCATCGAATACAATGATGCGAAAGGAATTAGAGTTTTGTGCAAATGCGGGCAGTGTGGTGGATAGTAGGCTAAGCACGACCATCGACCACAAGGCGAAATTCTTCGAGAAAAATCGCTTCATAGAGAAATTCTAAGTCATCATCTCACTCTTCGGCAGTAGCAGAGGAATGCACTTTTAGCGTTATTCCTAGTGCGAATGCCGAAGCCGCAGAAACACCTCTAAATAGGAGGGGTATTTCCGTCATGAGAACACAAAAAAGAAGAAAAATAGAGGAAAGGATTTGCCGAAAAAGGGCAAATCAAAATTTAGACTAGTGAGTTTTGCCTATCAAAAAAGAAGATAAGAGCAGTAGGAAACTAGTCTATCACAATAAATTAGGCCTGCGGAGGGCCACGGAGTTGGGGAGTGGTCACGGCAACCGCATACACCGCTTCGGCTTGTTGCTGGTAGGCAACACGCACCGTGGGAGCATAAAAAGAAAAGGCCGTGAAAGTGGGTGGCGTGAAGGGCGAAATCAAGAAGTGGCAGATGGCGCAATCATGTCCATCCGTGCTGTCGCTTTGTCCTTCATCTGGAGAGTTTTTCTGATGTTGAGCGAGCTGTTTACGCAGGTTATCATGCTGTTTTTGATTGGATTGAGCATTGCTGTCCTCAGCCGTCGAAGCAGAAGGGGCATGCAGGGTGCGTGCCACCAAATTGCATTCCACTTTGTCCAACGAAGTTCCATGCTGGTGAAATCCCTTCACCAACACTTGAGGCAAAAATGACAATAGCATGATCCATGCCATCATCATAGCCTTGTATTTTCGTTTGAACATTCGTAGCATGATAGGGGCAAAGGTAGAACGAATTTTCGAAAGTGGCAAGCGGTGTAGCTAAAAGTAGGAGGAATTTTCTGTTTTTCTTGCAATTCAGCAAAGAGAAGTTTCTATATTCCTCCTCTCGATTGTGGAAAAGAAAAGCGATCCAGCCTAAAAGGTTAGACTGGATCGACGTCAAAGTAGATGGTTACATTGCGAAATTGGGGTAGGGCGATGAGGCCCTCGCGATAAGCACGTAGCATTTGGCGAACTTCTGTTGCGCTTCGCGACGAATCCACTTTCAAGAGTATTTTGCGGATGTGGAGCAGTTGCACATATCCCACATGTGGTCGGTCGGGCCCGAGAAGATCTTCCCCAAATTGAGGTTGCAACCATGCAGCCATCTGGCGGGCTGCGCCGGCCACCACACGTTCTTCTCGATGTTTCAGATAAATGGCGATGAGGCGCACGACAGGAGGAAAACGGAATCGTTGACGGTTGCGCATCTCTTGTTGAAACATCGCACCATAGTCGCCATCCACAATCTGTTGCACCACTGGAAGTGTTGCTTGTCGTGTTTGGAGCACCACGCGGCCTTGTTTGCCACGTCTGCCAGCTCTGCCAGCTACCTGTGATAGCATTTGAAAAGCACGTTCGTGGGCGCGGAAATCACATTGGTTCAGCAGTTGATCAGCATTGAGGATGCCCACCACGCTCACTCCACCGAAGTCTAATCCCTTGGTCACCATCTGCGTGCCTACCAAAAGATTCGTTTGTCCGTGTTGGAAATCGTGAATGATGCGTTCGTAGGCAGAGCGTGAGCGCGTGGTGTCGAGGTCCATTCGCCCTACTTTCGCTTGGGGAAAGCAGGTTTCGATAGCAGCCTCAATCTTTTCTGTTCCAGCTCCCATGTCGCGTAGGTCAGCTTGCTCACATTGTGGACAGTGGGTGGGCACATCGTAGTGGGTGCCGCAATAGTGACACACCATTTTGTTCATCTTCAAATGGAGGGTCAGCGGCACATCGCAGCGTGTGCAGTGAGGTGACCATCCACAACTGCGGCATTGAAGTACTGGACTGTAGCCGCGGCGATTGAGAAATAGGATAGCCTGCTGTCCTTGTTGGAGAGCAGCTTCTATCTCGTCGCGAAGTCGAGGGGAGAAGGGGGTAGGCATGAGGCGTTTTCTCCGTAGTTCTGCCACGTCTTCTACCACGATTTCTGGCATCGCCACGTCACCAAAGCGTTGATTCATGGCGACATAGCCATATTTCCCATCTTGGGCATGTGCATAAGTCTCTACGGCAGGTGTGGCAGTGCCGAGAAGTACTTTTGCTCCTGCTTGATGCGCCATGAGAATGGCGGTGTCACGTGCATGATAGCGCGGTGCAGGGTCTTGCTGTTTGTAGCTCGATTCGTGCTCTTCGTCAATAATCACCAAACCGAGGTTTTGGAAGGGGAGGAAGAGGGAAGAACGGACTCCGAGGATGAGAGGGAAAGGGGTTTCGGACAGTTGTTTCTTCCACAGTTCTACGCGCTCATTGTCTGGAAATTTGGAATGATAGACTCCTAGTTTCTCTCCGAATACACGTCCGAGACGATCGGTGATTTGGGTGGTGAGGGCAATTTCGGGGAGGAGAAACAAGACTTGTTGTCCGCGCGCAATCGTTTCCTTTATTAATTGGATGTAGACTTCAGTCTTTCCACTAGAGGTGACACCATGCAACAACACTACATGCTGCTTTTCCCACAAAGCCACAATTTTATCGTGCGCATTTTGTTGCGCTTCGCTGAGAGGATGGTGCAGGCTTTCGGGGAGAGCCTTGTGTAGTTTGAGCCGTCCAACTTCAACATGGTATGATTCGAGCACTCCACGCTTTATGAGGGCGGGAATGCCAGCCGTAGAATCTCCAAGCTGTTCTTGGAGAAGGTTTCGCTGTACGGGCTGAAGCAAAGAGAAATTTTTCAAAGCAGTGGCACTATCAATGCCTGCCATATCGAGGAAAGCTAAGAGAGCTTCACGCTGGCGTTCTGCTCGCTTTAATTGATTGTCAAGTGCAAGAAGGGCTTCTTCCGAATGATAGGACTCGGAAAGACGAAGCATCGTAGTTGTTTTACTTTTGAAGCCTTGGCTCACTCGTTCTTCTACCTCAATCAATCCGTTTTCGATGAGCCTTTTAGCTGCTCGGGTCAGTCCTGGAAGTGGCAGTGCCTTTCGCACTTGGAGCAAACTCTGCGCTTTGGTGAGTGCACGAAGGAGGGCTTGTTCAGTCTTGCTTAGTAGTTCATCATGAGGGTCTGCATCGTCGGTGGCTACAAGGAGTGTTTCGCTCTCGAGCTTTAAGCCCGCAGGTAGAGCTGCTTTCATGACCTCTCCTGGACAGCAGAGATAGTATTGCGCCATCCAACGCCACAGTGCTATCTGTTGAGGTAAGAGTAATGGCTGTTCATCTACCAACTCCTCTATATCCTTTATTTTTTCGGCTTCAACGGTGTTGTTCCCATCATGTAGACGGATAACAATCCCGGTGTAGCGTTTGGATTTTCCCAACGGTACCACTACGCGTGAGCCTACGACAAGACTATCCCCTAAGGTAGGGGGAACGCGATAGGTGTAGGCACCAGGAACAGCCAAGGGAAGTACGATGTCTGCGTAGTGGGGCATGGGAAGAGTGGTAAACTATTTGAAATCTAATTCGAGTTGCGCTCGATCGCCTAGGAGGTTGAAGGTCATGCGATGGTAGGGTGTGGTGCCATGTACGGCAATCCCAGCACGATGTTGGCGCGTTGGGTAACCTGCATTGCGATCCCAGCCATAGTGAGGGTGTTGTTGGTGGAGCTTCGTCATATAATCATCGCGATAGGTCTTGGCTAAGATGGAAGCTGCTGCGATAGAGAGGTATTTTGCATCGCCTTTCACGATGGTCGTGTGAGGGATTATTGTAGCTTTTTCGGTGTTGGCTGGTTTCTTAACAGTCTGTTGCTCTCGTTTTTTGACATAAGGCTTGAACCGATTACCATCGACAATGATGTGTTCGGGGCAAATAGTGAGACCATCGAGAGCGCGGTGCATAGCGAGAATGGCAGCATTGAGGATATTGATGCGGTCTATCTCTTCGGGATCCACTTGTGCCACGCACCAAGCCAGTGCATCTCGTTCAATGATCATACGAAGTTCTTCTCGTTTTTTAGCAGACAATTGTTTGGAGTCATTGAGAAGTGTATTCTCATAGTCTGCTGGAAAGATGACAGCTGCGGCGAAGACAGCACCTGCTAGGCATCCGCGGCCAGCCTCGTCGCAACCGGCTTCGATGAGTCCTTCTGAGTTGAAATGAGATTGTAGCATAAGAATAATCATGTTCTTCTTTGCAGACGCGCAGAACTAGTCTAAAATCTGCAAAGAAGAACGGTTGGTGTTGCGTGTCTATTTACAGCGAGAGGTCGTAAGAGAGGGACGTTAGATGATAACGGCTGTGCCTGTGGCTACTATCATGAGCATAGAACCATTAGCGCCTACGGTGTTGTAGTCGATGTCCACGCCTACAATAGCATTTGCCCCCATCATAGAGGCTTGATTTTGAAGTTCGCGGAGCACTGTCTCTTTACCTTCACGGAGTACCTTTTCATAAGTGTTGGAGCGACCGCCGAAAAAGTCTGTGAGGCTGGCTAGAATGTCTTTGAGAAAGTTGGCACCAATAATGCTTTCTGCACTGATGACGCCAAGATATTGTCGGATGGGCTGTCCATCCACCTGATAGGTCGTTGTGATGAGCATGGAACGTAGATTTTAAGTGGTGAATGAAAATGAATTGGAGTGCTAACTCCTTCTGCAAAGGTAATACATTTGGTGTAATCGAGCTTAGCTTTTTTTCTGTTTCCACAAAAAAAGAGTGACATTCCCTAAAGAATGTCACTCTAAATGGAAACCTCAGTTGAGGAATTGAAGCATCTATATTCTCTTACTTAAGCATATAGTGGATACGTACTTTCACGCAACGGTTGAGTTTTGCGTTGAGGCTACGAGTGCTGTTGTCTTGAACATTACGTACTGCACCATCAAGGCTATTTACGAGGAAGATTTGAGAAGCCACTTGTTGCAAGCGATCTTTACCCTTCAACCATGTGATAACAGTGTTAGCACGGTTTTGAGAAAGAGCATTGTTGCGTTGTAGGCCTACTTGTGCTGCATCAGCACCAGAGTAGTTATCTTGACTTGTAGCAAGACCTTCTGCTTGAATCATGGTGATAGTACCCTTCTCAAGGATGTTCTTAATGCGTGCAACAGTGGCTGCATCAGTGTATTGAGAGATGTGACCTACGTTGCTCATCATTGCTGCGTAGATGTCAGCAAAGCTTACGAGCTCATCACCATTTTCAACCTTGAGGTATTGGCGTACAGTGCCAAGACCAGCGTGAGCATTGAGTTGGTAAGAGTTTGTTTCTTTGTAATTGTCTTCAGTAGCAAGACGTTGTTTCCAAGTTTCGTTGTCGACACGATACTGCCATGCATTGTTGCCATCAAAGATAGGAGCATAGAAGTAGCCTGCATGACGTTGGAAACTTACCATTTCATCAGCTTGGAGGCTGAGCGAAAGAGGCTTAGTAGACATTTCGTAACCACGGGGTACGTAGTTTACAGCGAAGTTGCGGTTAGCAGGTTCAGTGGGAATGTCTACAAATGCAAGACCATTAGTGTTGGCATTGCGATTCAAACGAGCTGTAACAGCAGCGTTGTCTGTAAATTTCTTCTGAGTGTAAATACCGCCAGCAAGGTAGTCAATTGCGTTAACCTTAGAAGTAGCTACTAGTGGAGCGTCGTTGCGACCAGAGTAGTTATTAGGATAGAATACATAGAATGTCAAGGTGCTATAATTCACGGGATTTACACCTTCGGGAATCTTAACAATCTCGATTTTACGTTCACGATAGTCTGTCTTGTAAATGGTTTGGCCAGCGGTTTGCCAAGTATTATGCTTTGTGCCACCAAGATAGTAGGTGAATCCGACAGCTAGACCAATGTTGGCATCAAATTTATTGGCAGAATAGTCGCGGTTACCATATTCGAGATCGAAATTAGTTTGGTAGACGAGTGCGCGGGCTTTAAGGTCAATAGAGAAGTTCTTCTTTTTATTGAAGAAGCGGCTATATTGGAATTCTGCATGTCCGCTCCATTCGTTGTCTGAACCAGTGCCTTGTAGTCCCATATGATGAACTGCACCAAGACCTAGGTTGAGCCAGAACTGATTCATGAGACGGCTGCTATTATTACCTTCGTAGCCAGCAATAAGACGAGAGAGGTTGAAAATACCATTGATGCTGAAATCCCACCAATTGGTTTTCATTTTTTGATACTTTTCTCCCTTGCTATTTGTAAGTATGTCGCCGTAACGATAGCCATAACCGGGAAGAGTATAACCCTTTGAGTTGCTACGAATGAATTCGGCTTTGAAACCGAAGCCAGGAGTAACCCACTTACCAATACCAAGGCTAAAGTCGGGAGAAAGGGTTCCAGAGAAACCACCAAGATGAGAGTGGTCGCCATAGAAACTATGTGCTCCACCTGTAGCAAAGACAAACCAGTTGTCAAAGAAACCATTTGTCATGGTTTGCTTAGTTGAATAGACTGAATCTACGACAACACGAGTGGTGGATACGTTGTCTACTGTGTCACGAGACACTTCACGATAGTTTTTGTAATCGTCTGTTTGTGCCATAGCCGTTGTGCCATAAAAGGCAGCAGCCGAAAGGGCTAGTACTGAAAAATAAGATTTCATCTGTTATTTATAAATACTTGGTTGTTTCTTGTTATGTAACAGTCTCATGACTGACAAAGTGTTTGATAGTCGGGATTCTGTGGGTTATATTCTGGAATGATAGCCTTAAGAGATTTAACTGTCATTGTTGCATCATATGTTTTGGCTGTTTCAACTAGATGGAGAATTTCATTTTCAATCTTATTGAAATCATACTCACGTACTCGTGCAATTTTGATACGTTCGTGGCTAGTAGGAACCACTGTCTCTAGATCATTAAGAACTTCCTCATAGAGCTTTTCCCCAGGGTGAAGGCCAGTATAAACGATATTAATATTTTGCTTACCACTAAGTTTGATCATGCGCTGTGCCAACTCCGCAATTTTTACTGAATGCCCCATGTCAAAAACATAAATGCAGCCTCCTTTTCCTATCGTGGCAGCTTGAAGTACCAGTTTGCAGGCTTCAGAAATGAGCATGAAATAGCGTACAATCTCTGGATGCGTCACATAAACTGGTCCCCCATTGCGAATTTGTTCACGGAAGGCGGGGACAACAGAACCGTTAGAGCCTAGAACATTGCCAAATCTTGTGGTGACAAAGTTACATTGAGAAGTGTTGCGTGGAGAGTTGTTGAGACTTTGGCAGTAAATCTCGCAGACTCTTTTTGAACATCCCATGATACTAGTGGGATTGACAGCTTTGTCTGTACTTACCATCACAAAGGTTTGTACTTCATACTTTACTGCAAGATTAGCTAACTTTATAGTACCATCGATGTTATTGAGTACACTCTCTGTAGGGTTGTCCTCCATCATAGGAACGTGCTTATAGGCCGCCGCATGAAAGATTATATCGGGACGGTTATGCTTGAAAAAATCTTCCAAACGATGATGGTGACAGATGTTGCATACTACTGTTTTACAAGGAACATTGGCAAATTCTCGTTGCATCATTACGCGAACATCATGGAGAGGTGTCTCAGCCATGTCCAAGAGGAGTAGGCTCTTCGGGGAGAGTTGGGCTAAAAGACGCACTAATTCTTTTCCTATGCTACCTGCAGCACCTGTGACAAGAATGCATTTATTCTGCATCTTGTTACGTATAGTGATCATGTCCACCTCAATCTCTTTACGAGGGAGTAATGAGGATAATTCTATATCAAGTAGACTTCTATTCGACAGTCCATAAAGTCCAGTGAGGTGATTTCTCTTTATATAACCTTCAAAATTGATGCGCACCATGATACGTAGACAAATCATGAGAACAATGGATAATATGCACTGCAATAAAAGATCGCGCATCCTGACCATTTGTACGATGTTGTCAGTGTGGAAGAAGACCCTCAATAGCATAATGAGAATAAAGCCTAAAAATAGTGCTCCGCTAATGCGAAGTATATCAATAGGGGCCATTCTCCGCGCAGGAGCAAGGTATGTGTGGAAGATTCGAAAGCCCACAAGATAGCATGGGAGGTAAGCTAGTAGAGCTAGTAAGACAGGACGTAAGTTTACAGATTCTGCACTATGATTTGCATAGAATGCTACAATCCCTGCTAAGAAAATAAGTACACAATCTGCAATAAGTAAATACCAATAGGGCAGAGCATCATGTGATAGGTACCAACGGATAATTTTGGTTAGCATGAATTTTAGGTTTTAGTGCCCATTTCTTGGGTGGGGTGTGTAATGTTGTTAGTAATATCGTAGGCCTCTGTTTTCTATAAAATCTTACACTACTGCAAAAATAGTATATTAGCTTCAATTATCCAACTGTTATAATTGTAGTTTCTTATCTCTAGAGCTGTCCTATAGTTAAATATGACTATTAGAGGCTATTCTGATATGTCTATGTTCATTTTGAATGCTTTCTATACTGATAATGTTGATAAGCAAATATCTACGATTCGCTGAACATCTTTGTCTGATACCCAAGGGCCACTTGGGAGGCATAATCCATGTTGAAATATTTTTTCGCTTACACCATTTACGTACGCTGGAGCATTCTGAAAGACTGGTTGGAGGTGCATTGGCTTCCACAAAGGGCGACTTTCTATATTTTCTTTTGCAAGTGCTTCACGTATGTCATCGGGAGAACAAGGAGCATTTTCTGAGAGGATGATAGTGTTGAGCCAATAGTTGCTATTAGAGATAGTGTCAGGATTAGTATGAAGAGTGATAAACGGATTATCAGTAAAGGCCTGAGCATAAAGCTCCGCAATGTGTTGATGATGGGATATGTGCTGATCTAGCACCTCCATTTGACCGCGTCCTATGCCTGCACAGATGTTACTTAGGCGATAATTATAGCCTATGTATTCATGCTGGTAGTAAGGGAAACTCTCTCTCGCTTGAGTCGCATAGAACAGAGCTCGTTGTTTGGCCTCTTGAGTTTTGCAGACTATAGCACCTCCTCCACCTGTGGTGATCATCTTGTTACCATTGAAACTTAGGATGCCATATTCACCAAATGTGCCACAATGTTGTCCATTGTAAGAAGAACCTAGAGCTTCTGCTGCATCTTCCACAATTGGAATATCGTAGTGTTCAGCTATTGCCTTGATTTCTTTCATCTTGGCTGGCATACCATAAAGGTGTACCACTATGATCGCTTTGGGTTTTTTACCCGTTTTTGATATGCGATCTTCAATAGCCTCTTGCAAGAGTTGGGGGGATATGTTCCATGTCTCGGTCTCGCTGTCTACGAAGACGGGAGTAGCTCCTTGATAGGTAATAGGATTGGCTGAGGCAGCAAAAGTGAAACTCTGGCATATCACTTCATCTCCTACTTTTATGCCTAAAAGCACCATGGCAAGGTGTAATGCGGCTGTGCCTGCGGACAATGCACAAACATGAGAGGCTGAAGTAGAAGTCGTGCCTGATTGTAGGAAGCGTTCTAAATCTTCTTCAAACCCATTGACATTGGGACCAAGAGGCACGACCCAATTAGTATCGAAGGCTTCTTGAATGTAGCGTTGCTCGCTACCTCCCATATGGGCTAAGCAGAGGTATATAGGTTTTTTCATAAGATTGTTTTTATGATGATGCAAAGATCTCCCCAAAAGGAATGATGATGAAAATAATCAAGGTTGATTTTTACTTTATCTGGAAAAATCACTTCGTTATTATAGCGTTGTGGATCTATTTGTTGAGCTAGTAGTTCCTCTTCATTGCGATATTTCAAAGTTGCTGGGCCTGTGATACCTGGCTTCAAACGTAAGATATCTTTATCTTCCCCTTTGAGCAGGTCTGCATAGCCAGGGACATCAGGACGAGGCCCCACAAAACTCATATCACCGATGAGCACATTCCACAATTCAGGGAGCTCATCTAGTTTATATTTCCTTAGCTTTGCTCCTAATGGTGTGATACGTGATTCACCAGCTACACTAATGGAAGACCCATGGTGTGATACCGACATTGTGCGAAACTTGATTATGGTAAATAGTTTGCCATATTGTCCCACCCGTTTTTGACGAAATAATATGGGGCCGTCTGGCATTTTCCATTGTATTAAGAGGGCTACGACGAGCAAGATTGGCCAACATAATAATAGGCCGATGAGGGCAAATGTGAAATCAAATATTTTTTTGACCATGTGTGAAGAATAAATGCTTAAGAGGCAACAAATATCAGACTTTCTCAGTGGTGTAGAAACACGGAGCTAGGTTCGGAGTCCCAAGACTTTATATAGACGATAATCGTTGGCTAGTTGTCGCTGTTCTTTGAGAAAAGCACTTTTCTGAGCTGATTTTAAAGAAGCAATGTTTAAGTCAGAAATGGTGGCATATAAGTCAAGCTTTAGTGCCTCGGAGATTAGTATGGCTATGCGCCACATTTGTCCACCAATTCCTTGTCCGCCCATGCTAGGGTCAACGAGTAGCCCATGAAAGGCTCGACCGATGAAGAAACCTCTCAAAAAATGATACCCAACTATGTTACGAGGATCATTTGTCTTACAAACTTTGATAAAAAGAAAAGCTGGATTCTTCCATAGACGTTTCAGTTCTTCAGTCTCAAAACTATGAGGGTGAAAGAATTGCAAACTAGTCTTGGGTAGTTGTTGAAGCCATTGGGCTAGTAGTGGTAAATCGTCTGCCTCTACTATGGACCAATGTAAATCAAGGGGGACTTTTTCGTCCTCTGATTTCAAAATGTGATTTGTAGTAGACTGTAGAGATGGATACCGCCAGTTGAATATTAGTCCATTGAGTTCTTCTATTATGTGCCAAATCCAGTGGAAGTGGTGCTTGATGAAGAGTAGGATAGCAGTCATGATAGCAGTTGTTGATAGTAACACTTGAGATTTTTCCACACCAAGGGTTGTGCAAAATGTTCCTGCACATGGTGGAGTGCGGCTATTCCCATCTCTTTTCTATAAGGATAATATCTCATTTCTAGCATGGCTCGAGCAAGAGCGACATTATCGTGAGGCGGAACGATGAAACCATTCTCTCCTTGCGTGATAATCTCTCGCGAACCATTGATGTCAGTAACGATGCTAGGTAGAGAAAATGCCCCTGCTTCAAGCACGACATTTGGAAAACCCTCTCGATAGCTAGGAAAAACGAGGGCCTGTGCTGCTGCGTATATAGGACGAATATCGGTGAGGTGGGGTAACTGATATATGTTGGGCAGCGTTTTTATAAGTTGTTTTGTAGTGCAAGGAAGCGGATCGAGATTTTTTTCTTCGTTTCCTACGAGTAGTAGTGCAGTTTTAGAGAAAGACTCAGCATCTCGTGACAAATTCTCGGAGAGTTTTTGGAAAGCCTCTATTAACTCTGTTATTCCCTTGTCACGGACAATGCGTCCAACGAAGAGAAAGAGAAAGGTATCGGAGGTGATGCCCAGTTTCTCGCGCAAAGCTTTGGCTGAAAGCTTTATCTCTTGGGAGGGATAGTAGTAATTGAAGTCTATACCTCGTACATTACCGTGTCCCAATACCGTAAGAGGCTTATTCGTGATTTTTTCTTTACGAAGATCGTCAGCGACACCTTTTCCCTCTGGATTAATATGGGTGGCACATGCACAAAGCAATTTATCCATTGTGATTAGGACTTTGCGTTTAATCCCTTTGGAGGTTGGCCAGATGAGCCCAGTAAAAGTGTGAAGGCGTACAGGAACTCTCGCTAACTTTGCTGCTGTCATAGCTAGCAGCCCAGCTTTTGGGGTAATACTGTGCACCATGTCGGGACGTTCTTTATAAAAGAGTTTTATAAGTTGCCATAAAGCAATCAAATCGCGAACAGGGGCTATTTGGCGATGCATAGGTACAACTATCGTGCGTATCTTTTCGCGCGCTGCTATTTCATTTAGGGCTTCTCCTGGAGAAGAAACAGCTATAATTTCGTATTGGCTCGACAAATCGTATAGTAATCCTTTACAAAATATATTGAGAGAGATGGGGACTGTTGAAATGCGAATGATTTTCTTCATTTTATCTATGCATTATAGGCTCTGATATACTTGCCAATAAGCCTCAATCATCGTGGAGATGTCGTATTGATGAGCACGCTGCAAGCCCTTCTCAATGGTCTGTTGTCTAAGTTTGGGATGTTCTTCTAAGGCCAGTATAGTCTTGGCTAAGGCTTGAGCATCACCTTGTGGGAAGAGAATCCCTGCATTGCCCACAATTTCACGTAATCCAGGAACGTCACTTGCCACAACTGGGCGACCAGAAGCTAAGCCTTCTAATGATGAGAGAGAGAGCCCCTCATATCGACTTGACATAACAATGACATCAGCCGCTTTAAGTACATTGGCAACATCATTTCGATTACCTAGAAAATGCACGCGCTGTGAAAGCTGCTCTTGTGCTCCGAACTCCTCAACTATTTTTCTGCGATTTCCATCTCCTGCGAGAAGGAGATGATAATCATCAGGAAGCAGATGTAGCGCACGAATAATTGTTTCATGATCCTTTTGTGCGCGGAATGCAGCTGCCACCACCAAGCGTTTATATTGGCTATATTGTTCTATTATATCGTTTGCTGGAAATGCTTCTTGAAATTTAGTAACCACAATACCGTTGTTGATGGTCAGGCAGTGAGGTAGCTGTGGGAGGTAGTCTAATAAAGCTTGAGTGGTGCTTTGGCTCACGCCTATGATCTCAGCATATCGGCTGTACATCCAGCTATCGACACAACGCAGCCAAGGGATATTTCTTCTGGTGTTTGTTGTGTTGTGCTCCGTTGTGACAAGTTTTGGGGCTAGTTTCATCCCCATGCTAGCAATTGCCACAAAGTATTGGCTAGGAGTGTTGTGTGTATGTACTATATCAAATTGACGCATCAAACGGCGCAAAGCAGGAATACAGCAAGGAGAATGCATCGCTCTGACACCCATGCCTAGCGCGTGAATCGGAATTCCTTGAGCTTCTAAAGCAGAATAGAAGTCAGTGGCTGTGCCATCCAAAACTGCCAGTTCCACTTGCAATCCTCGTTCTTGTAATCTTGGGAGTAAATCTACCATCAAACGCTCCGCACCACCGGTGCGAAGAGAGGTTATCACGTGAAGAGTTTTTGGTTGTGATGGCATGTTGATACGAATTTTGGAGTTATAGCTAAGAAGATTTCTTAAACTGATAAGGACGGAGCGCGATAAATTCAGGAGTATGTACAAATTGCCAGCCCTCTCTCAGTCCTTTTATCACCTGCGCAGGAAAATCCCACCTTCTCAAGAAAGGGACAGCCACCAGTATGAGCAGAAATTGATAAACCATTTTAAGCGAAAATCGCAAAAGCATTGTCGACTTTGAGAAGCGGTCTGTTTGCCAGAAGCATCTCCACCAGATGATGAATTGTGCCTTAGTGCGGAGTTGCAAGCGATTGGATTGTTGTTTATATCGAGCACTTGAAGTTTTGCCATCCATGTGTTCGATGTCTACACCATAGTGAATACCTAATTTGTATCCATTGACCACAAGCTTATAAAATTGAACGAAATCTTCTCCATATGGGAATCCAAGGTCGTCTAACCATAGTTCATCTTCCAAATGCAATTTGAGAAAAGTCTTCCTTTTCCACATTGCAGCTGCCCCTGCACAACTTTCAGATTCATAGATGCTAGGCTGCGGTTTATTATTGTAGCTAAAGGATCCTGTGGGCTGAACGATAAAAGCATGAGAATCATTGACACGAGGAAAAACACCGTTAACAAGAATCGCGCGTATCTTTTCTGATAGCGACATATTCTGATTGCGGTAGATATCACATCCTACACAATCCATGTTATGCTTCTGCAGTGCCTCTAGCATAGTTTTAGCTACTTGTGGATTTAATTTTAAATCATCATCCAATAGTAATATACAATCGCTAGAGATTTCTTGATAAGGAAGAATGCGCTGCTTAGCCATTCCCTTGGGGACAACTACATATTCTTCTTTGCCTATTCTGTAGTTGGGGATGTCGTATCCTTCAGCAATATACACCACTACTCGTTCAGGAACAAGGGTTTGTGTGGAGATACTTTCTAGGAGTATGCGATATTTTTCTCCACCAGTCCCCAATGTGCGAATGGCTATAGAGTAGGTTAGTGGCGATTTTTCCATAAAATGAAGAGATAAAGTATAAAACCGAATGGAGCCATCAGAAGGGAAAGTAGGGGTTTGGGAGAATCCTTCAACCAATGCTTATTGCAGGCAATAAGACAGCTAGAAACATAGTGTATATTAAGTCTAAGAAGGTTGCAAAACGTATTGCGCTGAAGATTCATCTCCATCTTTCTCATTTTAATAAGACTATGAGGAGAGCGAACATATTGTTTGAATATATCGGCTGCCATACCTGTTTTTTGGTAGTCTACCCAACAAAGGTTTTCATTGATGACAAGGAGAGGGAGGGTGTCACAAACTTGAAGCAACATGTATATAGGATTAAAGTCTTTCTCGTTGGGAAAACCTATTTGTGGAGCGATGTGACTCATCAAATCGGTTCGCATGACTTGTTTTGCATCACCTAGGTGAATGCGATATAAATATAAATCATGAAGATAGACCTCGTTTAAGTCTTTAGGGAAGTACCCGCCTATGGGTTGTTTCTTGTCAGCATAAAAGTCTAACCCTATGATACCTGCATATTGTTCTCCTCCACGTTCATTCCAGGTTTGAAGGATAAGCTCTACGGCATTCTCTGGCATAAAGTCATCACTATCGATGCAAACATTGAGCGGAGAGGTGATGTTGGTATAAGCTGTGTTATACCCTGTATACAATCCCCCATTCTCTTTCCAGATGTAGCGGATAGCGATGCGGTGTTCTGCTATGTACTGTGCTATGACTTCACGCGTGTTGTCTGTAGAACCGTCATCAATAACCAACCATTCGAAGTCTTGGCAAGTTTGTTGGCAAAGACTTTCATACACGCGAACGATGAGGTGAGCGCGGTTGTAGGTTGGAGTGAAGACTGTGAGAAAAGGTGAGGCCATAATCGAAGAATATAATTAAAAGACTGCTACCAATATATGAATTGCATAAAGGCCGTAAAACCAACATAGAGCATTATTATTAGCCCAATGTTCTTATCTTGGTTAGGCCAAATATTAAGAATGAATAAAGGATAGGCTATCATCACAGGATAAAGAAACCAAGAGAGATAAGCAAAGCGATTGGAAAACGCAGCTCGGATGAAAATCACCCAAAAAGCGTTAGCTAGGCAGTAGGTCGAGAAGAATACTGAATACCAATTATCGGTAATTCTTCTCTTAATGATAGTGTAATAACCCAAGGCTATAGGCATTGCACTATAGAGCAAGAAGTCCCAGCGAAAACCATAGCGAGAAAATGTAGTACCAAGGCCTCCTTGTTCTAAGGATGTATACTGTGACAAACGATCGTCAAAGCTCAGTTGCTCTATGAAACCAGTGACACTATTGCCTAAGAACAATGATGCTATGATGGAAAGTAACCAAATGTATAATGCCCAATGTGGACGTCTGTAGATGAAGAGACTGGCCACAAAGGCTGCAATTGGAATGCCGACACTATGGTGTACACCATAGGCCAGGAAGGCTAAAAGAACCCCACTGATTTTTTTATCCTTCAAAAACAATGCAAAAGCCAACATGGAGATATGGCATGCTAGACCATTACGCAGACCATTGGTTGCAAATGAGAAAAACATGAGCGAGCCGCAGATTAAGACTAAAGACGTTAGCGGTTTCTTTGGGATGAGAATGCGAAGGGCGGCAAAAGCACATAAGGTGTAGAGCAATGCGACAACTACAAAATACATCTGTGTGCTGAAATTTAATAAGTGGCATATAGCCCCTAGGCTATTCCATAGCCATTCTGTTTCCAAATCAAACCCGATGTGTTCGCTACTTAGACTATTATATATCCTAGCATAAGAGGCCATGTCTCCGAAATACCTTGCACTGATGGGGCGCAATCCTAGCCAAATGGCCACAATAACGGTGAAAATCCACCCCCACAATAAAGATTCTTTTTTTTGTAAGAACGCGGACTTGTATGATGCTCGGTATGATAACGCGAGAATTGCTCCCCACAGACAGAAAAGGCCAAAGAATAGCGGATGATAAAGCGAAGCGTCCATTGTAGACTCGGTGAAAGTTAAACTTTAGAGGATTGGAGTAAATGATATAGCCATGTACGGTGCCATAGCCTTGACAACCAAATGTAGAAAGCACTTTGGTTACTCCATGTACGGTCATAATGATGAATAGTACGCGTGTTGGGGGTAAGGGTAACACGTCCTGTGGCATTATCCATTGGATCAAAGTATTCAGAGGGATAAATTGATATTAGAGCAACTTCCTGATAGCAATCCTCAGGAATGAAACCATGGTGTATGAATATTTCAGTCATGCCACGTACCACCAACCCCGCTTTTAGCATTGATTCCTTTGATAGAGTCGTTTGATTGTCGTAGTAAATGAGCATCTCTTGAATAATCGGATGCTTTGGTTCTACTGCCATCACCAAACCAGAACTCACCGTAGGGGGAAAGGCTTTCTCCATGCCCATAAAAGCTCCTTTCTCTAATAAATCGTCCAATGAAGCGATTACTTCAACATCCGTATCAAAGTAGAGTCCACCATATTCTTCTAGTATCTTGTAACGAGCGAAGTCACTGACATAGGCAAATTTTCCAGCAGCATAAGCCTCACGAGTGTAAGGATGAGCATTTACATCAAAATTATCTTCGTTCCATTCTCGAATCTCGTAGCCTGGTAACCATTTTTTCCATGATGCGATGCATCGTAGAGCAGACTTGGGCAGTGGACGACCACCAAACCAACAATAATGTATGATATGTGGAATCATGTTAGGGTATCTTGTAGACAAGTGTGACAAAAGGGCTATAACTTTATAGACCTATGATAAATCGTAGCCTTCTGAACTTAGAGAGTAAATATGAGAGAAGGAAACTACCGATAAGACTGAAAATAGTCGCTCCTAAATATACGAAGATGAAAGGAGTGCCTGTCGTGTGGACGGAGAGATAGGAACGGATAAATACAATAAACAGCCAATGTACTAAGTAAACCCCAAAAGTAAGCTGTGAAAGTCGTTGTACAATAGGTTGATATTGCATCATTTTTTTTACTATAGTAGAATGGTTGGCTAATTGCATCCAAAAGATGCACTGGAAAGCTACAAAAATGGAAAGATACCAAAAAGTCTCATAGAAATTAATCTGGATATTTGTTACTTTGATAATAGTGGGTATTAACCATGCCAGAAAAATAGCTATTAGTGAGTATCTCGTAAGATCCGCAGAATAATGGTGGATATAATAGCCTAAAAGGAAATATCCTATATAGCCAGAAAAATAGTAGAATGCGCTACGAGGTCCCTCTTCTATTGGAATATAGTCCTTAAACCATGGTAGGCATAGGGTGATTCCCCATAGGATTAAGTAGTATTGTTGGTGTATTCTATTGCTTGAGTGTACCCATGATTGTAAAATTGGAGTTAAGAGGTAAAGACCTAGTAGAGGGAATATAAACCATAATGTAGGATTGTTCAACTCAAATAGAAAGTGATAAGTACTCCATTCCAACCAGGACTTTTCTAGTGTAATGGTGCTTATGATTCCATATAGTAGATTCCATAAAAGTACAGGATAGATGATTTTATGTATGATGCCAACAAAGAATTGTCTATAACTGGAAATGGGACGAGACAGTCTTAATGCACCTGAAATCATAAAGAATAATCCTATACATGGAGCAGTGGCATAGCTTGATACAGATAATACAATTCCATTAGGGTTAGAAACTGTAGGCTGAGCATGCATAGTGAGAACCATTAGACAAGCCAAGATGCGAAGAAGGTCAAAACTGATATTTCTTGTTGTTTTTTCACTCATAGCTTCTTATTTTTGAGAGGGGTTCTCTTAGAGATAAAATGTATATCTACGAAATTCTTTTCTTTACCGATGAAGATCACTAACAAGATGATAAATTTTCTCCACTTCTTCGGCATTGCCATAATCGTTAGCTTGAAGATAAGTAAATATATGTTCTCGAAGCGGAGTGTCGCGCAGAGCTTTTGCCATAGCCTTGGCCGTGACTTCAGGAGAATCCATAGGCACGATGAGGCCGTCTTTGCCTTGTTTTATTTGAGAGGCGGCAGTAGGATAGGCTGTGACAATGACTGGTTTGCCAAGAATCTGCGCTTCAGTCACAGCAATTGATTTACCTTCATAGCGAGAAGGTTGGATGTACCAGTCGCAATGAGCTATGTAGGGGTATGGATTAGTACGTTTTCCTAATAAATGGACATAACCTTCCATCTGCTCTAGCGAGAGTGCATTTTGAATCAGCGTGTCGTCTCCATAACCAATGACAAACCAGTGGATATTCAATCCCTGCTCTCGAAGTAAACGGCATAGAAGTGCGATACTTTCGATGTTTTTTTGGTAAGAGTATCGACCTATAGTGAGTAAATGAATAGCATCCTTATAGAGAGACATATCTATAGGTCTCTCTCCTTGGGCACGTTGTCTTACAAAATCAGAGGTCAGTAGATTGTCTATGCGTAGCAATTTAGGTCTGAGACTCGGAAAAACGGTACTAAAAGTTTTGCTCACGTGGTCTGAAATACTGATGATGTGGTTGTAACTATCCCAAATGGGGAGTTCCAGATCTGCATTAACATCAATAGTACTATAGTCCGTATGAATCCATGCAATTTTTTTGCGTGCATTCACTTTTTCCTTCACTATATTATGAGGCATGAGGTAAGATATAGCTAAATCATATTCTCCAAGGTAATATAGTGAGGGCAAAATAGGAGTGATACATTTGCCGATATATCCAAAAATGGCACTAGAATCTTTTGGATGCTTAACTCTTGTGTATTGTTGCATCTCCCATTTTGCTTTCAGTCTTGCTAAAGCTATCTTGAATTGTCCAGCAAGAAGAACTTCTTTGATTGGGCGTTCGATATAGTTGTAAGCTTTAGGGGCTTTGAGCAGATTTACCCTATTGGGGATAAACTCCATCATCTCTCCACGTGGATCATACACAAACAAGTCCACCTCGACACGTTCAGGATCGAGTGCTTGAAGTAGATTGATTAGGCTCGTTTCTACTCCTCCTATTTCTAGGTAGTGGATGGCGATGAAAATGCGCATATTTCAATAACCTCAGAATATGAATACCGAAGCATAGGATTAGGTGATAATCTTTGCTTCGCACGAAGGGCAAAATTGATGAGAGATAAGTGCTTAATTTGTGATTTTAGCCAAATATATGGAGCGTATGTCTTAAAGAGTGAGGCGTAGTGTTTTCTTGCTTCTTGAGCATATTGTTCAAAGACCAAAGCAGTAGCTTTATCTTGGCTGCGTCTGGCTGCTGCTCGATGTAGAAAAATCTGATGAATATATTCTGGAACAACCTCTTTTAGCAAATGTTCTCGATGAGTCTGTTGGCAAAATTTGATACGAACTTCATAAGCCTCAAGTAAGTCTTTCCGTTTTACCGAGAAATGACCTGAAAGTCCGGTACTACGCTGACGGTAATACCACAACGGTTGTGGAGTCGTTACGAGTTTCTTGCATCGCGAAACAATTTCGTGCATTACAAAGGCATCTTGTGCCACTTTTCCAGGAGGATTGGGGCAGTCTAGAGCGATGTCTCTACGAATGAGCTTTGCCCAAAGAAAATTGTTAAGCAGAGGTTGTTGTCGACATAGGGCTATCAATGCGTTTTCAGTGTTGAAGTATTGTTTTTCTCCACTAGGGTGTTGTCTACGACTATCGTAAAGTAGATGAGTATCATACGCATAGAAAAACCCACATTGCACTAAATCTGCTTGTGCTTGTGTCGCGATGTAGAGAAGAGTCTGTAAAGTCTGGGGCATTAACCAATCATCTCCATCTACATATACCACATAGTCACCTTTAGCTTGGAGGGTTCCAACGTTTCTGGCCACGCTTACTCCTTGACACTGTTGTGAGATGAGTTGCCATGTCGGATGTTGTAGGCAATAATGCTCTGCTATTTTGTGTGTGCCGTCAGTGCTCCCATCGTCCACCAGAATCACCTCAAAATCTCGAAGTGTCTGTCGGGCAATACTGTCTAAAGTGGTCTCAAGATAAGGGGCCACATTATACAGAGGGATGATTACAGAAAGAGAATTCATATCAGGGTTAGGCATCAGGGATAGAAGACCATCGCTCTTTTAGCAAGTCGATTGAAATGGGGAGTGGCTTGCAGCTAGGCATTAGCCACATTTTGAGCCAAACTTTGAAACGTAGAATCTTTCCTTTGGCCTCATAGGTGAGTGGTGCTGGATACTTGAGAGAATGATTAAAATCAATCCAAAGTTGGTGAAAAGGATGTTTTTGCCCATCAATGAACCATGGGGCTGTACGTGCGTAGTGAATGATGATTGGTGACCATAAACACTGTTGCAGCTCCTCTTTATATTGAGGTATGTATGGTTCTTGTCTACATAGAAAGACTGAATTTACATTATAGGCCTGGGGTAATGGATGGATACGGTCCTTATATAGGATATTGATAACGTTCTGATCGGGAAGAGCAAGTGTGTCATAATTAGTTTCCAAGAAGTTCCAAAATGATTCTGTAAACTGTTCTGCACGCAGTTGTGACAAATCCATAAGCATTACTCCCGCATTAAATATAGGCAATGTCAAGTAGGATGGAATACTCCTATCTGTCCTATTGCGAAGGAATGCTTCTTCCACCATTGCCAAGGATTTACCTTCAAGGTTCATTTTAAAAAGAGGGCGTATGTCTCCAACGACCAAAGTGTCTGTGTCTAGATACAAAACTCTATCAACATTCGGTAGCAAGTTGGGGAGTTCCGCACGAATGTTCGTCCATAGGGTGAAAACGGGATGATCAAACTTCTTATATTTTAGGGGATCAATGAGGTGGGTTACCAGTTGGGCATTCTTATACGTGCCCAAAAACTCTCGAACGTCTTTCCTATGGTTTGTTCCCTTTTCTGTAATTAAATGGAAACAATAGGATTCGTCTGCTTGCTTAGGCTGATGTGCCATAATACTATGAATCGTAACCAGAGCATATGGTACGTAAGCAGTATTTGCAGCAAAGGCTATGTGATAAGTAGTCATAGAGTGCTAGTTTAGTGTGAGTGTTGGACTACCTATAATTCTGTATCTGTGGTTAGAGTTAATTGGATATAGGTAGGTGATTTTGATGATTCTTGTAAGTCCCTCTATTGCGCTGTTTAGAGGAGCTACAAGCTACATGAAGATTATCGCTGCAAAAGTCTCAGTTATTTTTTATTTCCTCCGAAATAGAAAAGTCCATAAATATCTATGGTTCTATGCTTGTGTCTAATCTTTGTTGGGGGCTAGTACAAGTGCTTTCAAGGAATTTTTCTTGTAGTTCTTGCAAGGATGGAGCTTTAGGGCGGCTTGCAGGAAACAGCCAAAATTTGATTTGGTGTTTTAATCTTAACCACCCTTTACAGCGATAAGTGATTTTAGCTGGTTTATCTAGAGTCTCATTTGTCGCGTGCCACAAGTGAGCAAAGGGATGTTGTACTTCATCTTGATACCAAGGAGCACCAGAAGCAAAGTGAACAATGGCAGGAGAGAAAAGGCAGTCTCTGATTTGTGGTAGTAAAGCACTAGTCTTAAATAATTGATAACTTAGAAAAAATGGAGCAACATTATAGCGCATAGGTAGTTGGACCAAATCATCTTGTAGTACTACGTTCAGAGCATCCTGATCGGGATATCGTAAAATATGCTTGTGGTCGTGACACCACTGAATCAATCGTTGAGTATAGTTTCTCTCATTCCATAGGGGAATATTTATGAGTATCGGAGCTGCAATGAAATAATTATTCTTCTCTGATAGCCCTAACCGTCGTTTATTATCCTCATCAGTTGGTTTAGTGACAACTCCGATTGTTTTGTCTAAGGGTGTATTGAACAAACCGCTTAAATCATCTAGTACCAAACAGTCTGTGTCAATATAGAATACACGATTAGCATGAGGGATAACATCAGCTATGAAGAAACGAAAGTACGTGATGTGTGTGAATCGTTCTATCGGAAGTCCCTTTAATCTCTCTGCTTGAATCGTATGTATTGTTAGCTTAAAGTCATTGCGCAATGAGGAAACAGCTTCAAGTTGTTGTTTTGATTTCTTAGAGAGTCCGTCAGTGAGTATGTGGATTTCCCACGAGACATTGGTATGGCAAGGTTGACTATCACACAATGATTTCAAACTCACGGCAACGTATTGCGCATAAGGTTCATTGCAGGCATAGGCTATATAATGAGTTTGTATCATAAAAGAGACGATTTTCTATATTCAAGGATGATTTGAGATAGCCATATCTATTTTTGAGAACCACGTATTTTTACACTGAACTGTAAAACATACTGCCGTATGATATCACGTTCGTGTTGCTCTAAAAGAAGCAAAAAGGCAGTGCTACCTAGTATGGTGATGTAAAGCAATGTTGTTATGACTAAATAGAGTATAGGATTTGTGATATAGTCCTTGAGGATAAAGGGGAAAATAGAAGCAAAGAGTACAAGAGATATCACTTTAGCATTTACCACAAATAAGGGCCGTAATGGCAATTGTGGGAGTTGTTTCTTGAGAATAGCGGCGCGCTGAAAAACTTCAATAAAGTTGCCCATAGCGATTACCATAAATGCGTGTAGGTAGTTGTGATAGTAACTATATAGCGCAAAGATAATAAAAAACTGGGCAAGTACATAGATGCCTCCTATAATAGAAATTAACTGCATTCTTCCAGTTGCATGGATAGCTAGCCCTAGAGGGCTAGTCATAAGTCCGAAAAAACTCGCTAATAAAATCCAGCGCAGGACGTCAGGAGCAGCAATCGGAACTGAATTTAACCACAATTGAAATAGTAATTCTGCGTTAAATGCTAAGGGAATAGCAATCATTGCATATACTATCAGGCTAAATCGTAGTGTTGTTTTCATTGCTCTTTGCATCTCCTTTAGATTGCCTTGAGCATATTGCTTGGTAATGGAGGGAGAAAATGCAGATTGTATGGGGCTTGTAAATCCATTGATAGACCCTGAAACAGTAGTAGCTACACTTGTTGAGCTATTGTAGGTAACTCCAAAGAAGACATTCACCAAATAGTTGCGTGATTGATTGTAAATTGCCAAACAGGAATTACCGAAAAGCTCCCATGCTGTATACACTAAAATTGGCTTTAGAATCGTCAAACGACTGCGACGATAAATGCGCGCTTCTTGATAATGGCGTAAACAATAGTAGCGTAAGAATAGGGTGCTGCCGACACTGTTGGTAAACCCTAGTATGACGTAGATTATAAGTTTGTCAAAGGTTGTATACTTGACGAGTAAAGCAGATAATAGACCATATAATGCACTTATCAATGACACATAGGCATAAATCTTAAATTGCTCTCTTGCTATAAGAATAGCATTGTATGGTGCCTGAGTAATATTAAAGAATACCCCAACAATAGCACATTGTAGAGCTATCATAGCGGCCTCTTCTCTTATCTCAGGGATGTTTAGCTTATGATGAAGCAAATAGACTCCTCCAAACTCACAGATGCATACTAGAATAACGGCTAACGCTAAATGAGCATAAAATGTCGCTGTGAATGTCTCTCGGATGAGTTGTTTGTTTCCTCTTCCAATCTCAAAAGTGAGGAAACGTGAAGTGGCTGTGGCCAAAATGCCTCCAACGAAAGTGAAAGCAGGAAGAATACCTGCAACTACGACATTAATACCATAATCTTCTATTCCTAGAGCATTAAAAATAATACGTGAAGTTATTAATCCAATGATAACAGTGATAACAGAGCGAAAGATGAGAAGAGCAGCATTTTTTGAAGCGCGGCGCGCATTAAATTCTTGATTATTTAATCTAGTTTCTGTCATATATATATATGCTCTGATAGTTATTGATAAACTTACGAGATGCTATTTCTATCTAGTCGTGTCTATGTTGTTACAAGGATTCAGCCTAGTTCTTTACTACGCTATATAGAGGTCGGTCTTTGAATGTATAAATCCAACATCAACATAAACGATAATTCGCAATGAATAGAAGTGTCTTGTATAATCTATGCTTTAAAAGCCATGTATACAAAAAAGAGCCGAAGCCGACGCGTCGTTTAAAAAAACGGTACACTAGCATTGGGGCTGGGAGTTGTTTCAATAAGGCTATTTTTTGATTTGTTGTTCCTCTAGTTCTTACAATTTCTTTGAGAGTTTTTGCTATCATGGAAAATTGTAGTGAGAAAACTAGTACTGAATTGTGCCAATATGGGTGTTTAGCTGCTGTAATTAAAGCCGAAGAAACATTGAGGAGTTGTTTTACTGGGTAAGGGTTATATGATATATTATTTCCATGAACAATATAATGATAATCTGCATGAGGAGAAAAGCACACATTCTTCAAATGTGGGTACATTAGAAGAGTCATGATAACATCTTCGGCCAGATTTATATTGTCTGGGATTGCATCTAGATGGCTTTTCAAGAATGATGTACTCCAAAGCATACTCCAAATTGGCCTAGCATGGAATGGCTGCGCTATCGCCTCAGACGGAAGATAATTACTAATTTCTAATGCCCTGATTATGGTTGTTCTGCCTTTTTCGTGTCGACAGTAGCCTCCCTTGATACATTCTAAATTGGGGAAGATTTTTAGTGGCTCTAATAAATGCTCGAGATAATGAGGTTCAATGTAGTCGTCAGAGTCAACAAAGGTGATGCAGGCCCCTTTTGATAATCGTATGCCAATTTTTCGAGAGGTAGATGGGCCTTGGTTTTCTTGTGCATACAGATGGATACGCTCATCTTTTGAGATATAGTCTTGGACGATTTGCGAGGTTTCATCTGTGCTCCCATCATCTATAACCCATAGTTCCCAGTTGGTATAGCTTTGAGTTAAGATACTTTCAATGCACCGAGTAATATAGTGTGCCCTATTATAAGTTGGCATGACAATACTAATAAGTACGGAGCAGGTTGCGTGGTGTTTTTCAGTAGTTATAGTTTTCATTGATCTCTATTTAACCATATTCGACTGAGTGCAAAAAGGAAATATTGTTTCTTGTATAATAACCAATAGCGAAGGGTTTGGGCTTTACTCTCCGGATATACTAGCCTAACAGGGAGATTGATAAGCCGATACAGTTTGTAGCGTTCAAAGGCTGTTTTTTTCTGTTGTTCAATGGTTTTAAAAAGCCTATCCAAAAATCTTGCCAACCCGAATGTATAGGGTAGTTTATGGGCAAGTAGAGGGTACTTGCTAATAAACTTTTCGCAAAGAGGAACAAGGGTATTCCATAAAGCCAATTCTTCTTGCAGCCCAAAAAACTGTTTGTGGAGGTGGCTTTTATCATCATTTCTTATGTGATACAAGTAGTTGGGTTGTGAGCATGCAGCGTAGCATTGGGTGTGAAGATAAAACTCTAAAACAAAAATGATATCCTCCGCCCAGCGTATGTTAGTGTTAAAGCGGAGTTTATTGTCTCGAATGATATCCATTCGGAAGAGTTTAACAATGGTGACCAGATGGTCATGGTGCAAATACTCTAGCTGTGCATCTTTCGTGTGGCAGACAATGGCTTCTATAATGAAAGGAATTCTAGGTCCATTCTCATGAACCGTTTGTCTGCTTCCATTTACCAAGTCTGCGTTGTTCTTTTCACCCGTTTCGCAGAGCACTGCAAGGTATTCGGGTAGTAACTCATCATCACTGTCTACACAAGCAAGCCATTTACCTTTTGCGTGGTCTAATCCCAAATTGCGAGCAGCCGAAAGACCACGATTCTCCTGAGAATATAGACTAAAACGACTATCTCTTGCAACATAATTCTGAGCAATCTCAGAACTATTATCTGTACTGCCGTCATTAATTAAAATGCATTCCCAGTTTGTATATGTTTGTTTCAAGATGCTATCAAGACATCGAGGAAGGTAGGAGGCTGAATTGTATATGGGGACAACGATACTAACGAGAGGAATCTCATTGTTATGTTTATCAGTTGTTGCCATTATAATATATGAGTAAAATGTTATATCAACTGCACGACGTTAGCATCGAAGAATTTTTCGATTAACCACTTGAGTGGAGCTAGTAATCTCCATTTAATTTTGTAGGAGAGTGTATAGGAGAATCTGTCTCCGTAGTAGTCACGCCAACTGCCGAGCGCATGATGGTGTCCAAAACTATTTAGAGTGCTTTTTATTGCATCGAAATAGGTATTAGGAAAAACGATGAGAGTACTCTGTGAAATAGCATCGTTTGCCTGGATTTGCAGTGTCTGTATGGTCTTGCCTGCTAGAGCACTGGGATTGTAACCAAACTGCCGAGCTATCTCTGATAGGATATAAGGTAATATCGTTTGATCATACTTAAGTGTAGCAGGAAGATGCTTTGCACTAGTTAAGACAAAATGCCGATCATCATAGTAGCTCAAACAAAGCTTAAAGAAAGGATGATGGGGAATCGCACCAAAAGCGTGTGAAGTTAAAAAGCAATTGGTTCCAATTCTCCAACCTTCATAGTGGATGGAACGCTCTCTCCCAATAAAGGCATCATGATGAAGTAGTGGGTCTAGTGATTGATAGAGTTCCACATCCGTGTCTAAGTAGATGCCACCTTCATGATAGACTGCATAGAAGCGTATGAAGTCTGCTGCAAAAGCCCATTTTTTATGGTCAAGTGCTTCTTGAAGAAATACATTATCAATGGCTCTAGCATCAGCCATTGTCCAATGACGAATCTTATAATCTGGACAATGTTTTTTCCATGAGGCTATGCATTGTTGTACTAATGGTGGAAAGTCTCCTTCACTGCACCAAAAGAAATGGATAGTTTTTGTAATCATTAGATGAAAAGGATAAAGGTTATTACTACGATGTCACTAGTGCTATTTCTCAATGAGAAATCTCCCATGAATGTTTTTCCCAAAATCATGCATCAATAAGGATTTTGTTCTGATGTATCCTGGGATAGGCTATGGTTATTTCCCGTAGCCGTATCCACCATATCCATATCCGCCATAGCCATAACCATATTTGTGATAGCCATAACGCCCTAATGCATCCGTCGTACCATTGAGTAAGAGGGTGAGGTTGTGGAATTTCTTGTCGAGATACCAGCGTTCAATGTCGTTTAAGAATGAGCGTTCCATTAGTCCCGCGCGCACTACAAAGAGAGTGAGATCTGCCACAGGATTTATAATTTCAGCATCTGCAACGATTTCAACTGGAGGACAGTCGATGAAGATGAGGTCATACTCTTGTCGTACAGTTTCAATCAAATCACGAAAACGGCTTGTGGAAAGTAATTCAGCAGGATTTGGAGGGATAACTCCACTTGGTAGGCAATCTACTTGTCCAAGAGGTATGATAATCTTGTGCCAGTCATTGATTTGACCTGATAGATAGTTGGAGAGGCCAATTTGCGGATTGCCTACGTACTGTGAAAGTGAAGCCTTGCGTAAATCAAGATCCATCACAAGAACTCGCTTCCCCTTAAGAGCGTAAGCTGTAGATAGATTTGCGGTGATGAATGTCTTACCACTTCCTGGATTCATCGAGGTTACCATGATGACTTTGCATCCATTGTCAAAGCCCATGCTAAATTCTAGCTTCGTACGTACTGTGCGGAAAGCCTCGTTGATGATGTCACGTTGTTGATCGGCAACCACCATATTGGGTTGTGCTACAATTGTTTGTTTGCGCCAACGTTGCCATACAGGACGTTTCTTGCCTTTGAAGGGAAGTTCTCCCACCAAGGGTACACTCATATCTTCAAGGTCTTTACGGCCTCGTACAGTCGTGTTGAAACCTTCACGCGCAAAGATGAGTGCTGCTGGAATACCGAGACCAAGTAGTAAAGCAATTCCAAGAATCTTTTTTGACACGGGAGTGGCTGGGGTGCCGGTTACATGTGGGGTCTCAATGATTTGCGTATTGTAAGCGGTGAATGCTTGGGAGAGTTCATTTTCTTCACGCTTCTGGAGCAAGAAAATATATAGAGACTCTTTCACCTTCTGTTGACGTTCTACAGAAAGAAGGTAAGAGGCTTGACGAGGATTGGCAGAAATTCTGCTGGTTGCCTCACTATGACTAGCTTCTGTGGCGCGTTGTTGAGTCTTGAGCATGTCTAGCTCATTGTCCAGAGATTGGATGATACCACGGCGAATAGACCCAAGTTGCGTTTCCAAATCCATCACGGCTGGGTTTTGCGCAGAAGAAGTGGCAAGGAGACGATTACGTTCAAGTAGTTTGCTGTTGTAGTCGTTAATCTGCGCTTGAATGGATGGGTTGTTAATGCCAGAGTTAGAAGGTAATACTTGGTTTTCGTGACGTCCATCAGTGAGATATTCACGCACGTGGCGTGTCATATAGGTTTGAGTGGAGAGTTCACGAGCTTTAATCTCTGCATCATTGGCCTGAGCCATTGCCATAGATCCAGATTGCTCAACATCGGGCAAAAGGTTGGCTGATTTATAGCCAGCTATGTTTTGATCTACATTGCCCAGTTCGCGCTGGATGACCGATAGACGTTCCTTAATGAACTCATTGGTACTCACTGAAATCTGGTTGCGATCCTTTACCCAGTTTTCATTATACACAGAGATAAGCATATCAATTGCATCTTTTGCACGCGCAGTGTTTACATCACTGTAGCGAATGTCGATGATTGTAGAGGCTTTATCACTCAGTTGAACATCAAAACGTGAGCGAACAATAGCAGCTGTCGTAGAAATGGAAGAGCGTTTGATGTCATATTCATCGGTCATTCCTTTACGGTAGGCATTCGTCGGAGTGAGCTTTAAAAGACCAATTGGTGTGGCGCATCTTTTACCTACTTGTGAGAGAACACTTCCTCCAAGGTTTTGTCCATCACGAACAAAGTTTTCGAGTAGCACACGGCCATCTGCCATAAGGGTTAGAGAGAGAGAGGCTGTCTGTTCCTCACTGATATTGAGAAACTCCGTCTTTACAGGTAATTCTGAACCATATATTACCTTAGGGTGAAACATACCTTTGTGCGTGTATTCTACATCCAGGTTGAGGCGTTCAGCTACGGCACGTGTGATGGTTACGCTTTTAAGTGACAGCATTTCATTAGTCATCTGCGCATCCAGCCCACTTTCTACATTCATGCGACGAGCCAGCAATTCATCAGGGGTATTTCCTTTATTACTGTCGGGCTTGATAAGAATAGAAGCAGAAGCTACATACGTCTTTGGAGTGCGTAGCAAATAGTATGTGGCAGAACTCAAACACACTAATAGCGAAAGAACAAACCATTTCCAGTGTGCTAAACATAGATAAAAGCCATCGCGTACCATAAATAGCACACTGTCTGAGTGTACTTTTAGGTTGAGCGAAGAGTTGGTGTTGTTGTCTGAAGGATTGCGTTGCATGAACGGATAGTCTTATTTCTTGAGATACAGAAGTAATGTAGTAGCAAAGGTAATGGCGGAAAACCAGAAGGTTGGAGTGCGGAGAGTATTGGCATTATTAACTGATTCGTTGGCCTTCTTTGTGTTGGGTTCAACGTAAATGATATCATTTTGTTTTAGGTTGAACACTGGTGAAGAATAGACACTCTCTGTATTGGTTAGATCGATGCGATAAGCTGTTTGTTTTCCTTCCTCATTGCGCATGACAAGTACATTTTTGCGCTGACCATAGATGGTTAAATCGCCGGCTTGTGCTAATGCATCTAAAATTGTCATGTGGTCTCGGTCAATAGCTTTTCGACCAGGGGAAGTTACTTCTCCTAAAACTGAATAAGTCATTGTAGCAAAGTCAACTACAACTACTGGGTCGCGTACTACACCACTCGATACTAAACGATACTTAATCTGGTTGGCTAGCTCAGCACGTGTCATTCCTGCTACGTGGATTAAACCAAATTGCAACATATCAATTTGTCCGTTGGCATTTACCGTATAACTTGCTTTGGTAGAGCCTCCAGTGGCATTGGAGATGTTGGGCATGTTGTAAATTTCTACAACCTTCGGATCACGTCCATGAATACTGATGCTTAGCTGATCACCAGGTTCTAGGCGAATGTCTTGAGGCACTTGCAGAGTAATCGGTCTGTCGGTGGGGATCTCTTGTAGGTAGGCGATGTCCTTAATGGTGTTGCAGCTAGTAATGGCAAGTGTGAAGGCTGCTACAATCCACAGGTTAAAACAGAACAATGAGCGACTAAGCTTATGAAATGATATACAAGTCTTGCTAGTTTTGCTGAAAAGGCGTAGGGTTGATAATCTCGTCATATAGAAAAGTTATTCATCACACCATTTTGTGTGTGGGAGGTGTAAATGATAGAATTGAGGTGTTTTGATATGTTTCGTATAGTTCTGCTGAGCGATGTTTCAGCTCAGTGAATAGGTGCTAGTTTATTATCCCTTCGTTTTATGTAGTCATGGGCCGTCACAAAGAAGGTGTCGCATCTTGGTTGCTAAATCAAGCAAAACAAAAGGCTCAACATTAGCTAGACTAGGAACCACAGTGCCATATAGCACATTTTCGCAAAGGTATAATTTTTTGTTGGGATATACAAACAGCTTATTAAGAATTTGTGTATTATCAAACGGCCAATAAGAGATTTGAAAAGCGTATTTAGGATATCGGATGGAGATTATAAAGGAGAAGATATCTTGCAATGGGATATCTGACGATATATCTCGGAGTTTCCTAATAATATCTCGGAGAGTTATAAAAATATCTCGCAGAGTTTTTCTAAATTCTCCGAGAAGTTATTGAAAAGCACGGACATTTTGCTTGACGTTGCAAAGAATAGGCTTGAGTCTTGCCAAGATTTATCTTCTGAATATGCGTGGTTTTGGGCTGATTGGGGCAATCTTGATACAAGCTTCGCCTAAAAAAGTGGTCGCACCGAAACCATAAGATTTCAATGCGACCAAAATTGCTTGCGCTAGAAGCACAAGATTGAACAAAATAAGGAATTAAGCCACCTTTTCGAGCTTCTTCATTTGAGAGAAAATGAAGATGAAGGAGAGTAGGCAGAGAGCAGCAAGCACACCCCATACAACCACGAGGGGAACCTTACACCACAAGAGGGCAGGAATCACCGTGAGGAAGTTACCAATGGCTGTTGCTACGAACCAACCACCCATCATCATACCCTTGTACTTGGGAGGAGCCACCTTCGATACGAAGGAAATACCCATAGGTGAAAGGAGAAGCTCAGCAAAAGTGAGGATGAGATACGTGAGGATGAGCCAGTTGGGAGAAACACGCATACCAGATGCTTCAATCTTGGCTTCTACATTGGCTTTTTGCACCTTAGCCTCTGTGTCAGCTACAAGATTTTTTTCTTGCATAGATGCTTCGTAGGCTTTGATTTGAGCATCAGCTTCGTTGCGCAACTTTTGAATTTCTAGGTTCTTTAGAGCGTCTTGTTTGATTTTGGTCAGGTTCGAATTGAGTTTGATTTCAGCCTTCTGTTCTAGGTCTCTTGCTGTGCTCAAGGCTGAAACTTTACTTTGCTCTTCTTGTTTCTGAACCTTTTGTACTTCAGCTTCAATCTTCTCTTTCTGCTGTTTGAAATTGTCTTCTACTTTGGCTGTGAAGGCTTTGAACTCTTTATCATTTGCTTCTTTCTGCGCCTTCAGTTGTTCATCGATGTTGAACTTTTCAGTCACTTGATTTTCTAAGGGACTGATGCCAGTAGAACCGAAAATCATGATGCCGAAACCAATGGCTGCCACAATCATACCATAGGCGATTTTGCGTGGAGCTGTAGGTTCCTTTTTACGGGCAGCCAACCATCCAAAGAGAGCTACGCTCACGGGGGTGAGACCAACAACGAAGCAGGGGTTGAATTGTTGGAAAATGGGTGCGCTCACATCGACAGTGTGGTTGCCAGTGGTGATACCATTGTAGATGATACCAGCTGCACAGAGCAGTGTTACAACGGTAGCTATGATGCGACTCTTTGAAGTTTTGCTTTGCACTACGGCAAAAGAAGCATAGATGGCGATGATAACCATCACGAGGTTTTTGACATCAAAAAGCATTGATGAAATGCCCGTTGCAGACTGTTGAGTAAATTCAGCAGCAAAGTAGGTAAGTGTCAAGCCATTTTGGTGGAAGGCCATCCAGAAGAAGATAACCACTGCGAAGACGAGGCAGAGAGCCACGATGCGCGCTTTGGTGTCTTCCTTGCTCAATTCGGGTTCTGCAGCGACTGCGGCGCTATTGTCCTTTGCAGGAACTGCAGTGTGTCCACCTTCAACATGACGGAAGGTGCTGCGAGTGGCAAAGTAGATCAAGATAGAGATGATGAGCGAAACGCATGCAACAGCAAAGGCGAAGTGGTAGCTATCTGCCTTGTTGAAGCCGAGGCCTTGAGCGTACTTCATAATTTCTACAGCCGCTGTGGGCGCAAAGAGTGCTCCAATGTTAATGGCCATGTAGAAGAGAGAGAAAGCCGAGTCGCGCTTTCCTGCCATTTCGGGAGAGGCATAGAGCTCACCGACCATCACTTGCAGGTTTCCCTTGAAAAGGCCAGTGCCGATGCTGATGAGCGCAAGCGCACCAATGATGGCACTAACGGCAGCACCACCGTTGCCGAGGGGTACAGCCAAAAGAAGGTATCCAAGGAACATGATGCTGATACCGATCTTCACCATTTTGCCGTAGCCAAACTTGTCAGCGAGAATACCGCCAACGAATGGCAGGAAGTACACGAACATCAAGAAAGTTGAGTAGTAGGTACCGGCAAGGCCAGCACTCCACCCAAAGTTTTCTTGGAGGAACAGCACGAAAACGGCTAGCATGGTGTAGTAGCCGAAGCGTTCGCCAGTGTTGGCGAGGGCAAGGGCGAAGAGCCCTTTGGGTTGTCCTTCAAACATGGTAAGGGAGTTAGGGGATTATTAAATGATTGGATTGATTTTTTATGGGAGTAGCAGGAAATTTGTGTGCCAGATGTTTGTCAGGCTTTTGCATGACTTTCCTTGCTTTGACTACTTTTGCGCAGCTGCCAATTCCGCTTGGAGGAAGGGGGCGGTAGGTCCTTGACCTTGTTGCACCACAGCTTCGGGAGTGCCTTCTGCGACGATGTAGCCACCACCGCGGCCGCCTTCGGGACCCATGTCGATGATATAGTCTGCCACTTTGACCACGTCGAGGTTGTGCTCGATGACAATCACCGTGTTGCCTTTATCTACCAGCTTGTTGAGTACGTCGATGAGCACGCGGATGTCCTCAAAATGCAGACCTGTGGTAGGTTCGTCGAGGATATAGATTGTGTTTCCTGTGTCGCGCTTGGAGAGTTCGGTCGCCAGTTTCACGCGCTGGCTTTCTCCTCCCGAGAGGGTGGTGCAGGATTGACCGAGTTTCAGATAGCCGAGTCCAACTTCTTGCAACACTTTGATTTTATGCAAGATGTTGGGCACGTTTTCAAAGAATTCCACTGCCTGATTGATGGTCATGTCGAGCACATCGGCGATGCTTTTGCCTTTGAAGCGCACTTCGAGCGTTTCGCGGTTGTAGCGTTTGCCGTGGCAGGTTTCGCAAGGCACATACACATCGGGGAGAAAGTTCATCTCGATGGTTTTGTAGCCATTGCCGCGACAGGTTTCGCAGCGACCACCTTTGATATTGAAGGAGAAACGTCCTGGTTTGTAGGCACGTATCTTGGCTTCGGGAAGATTGACGAAGAGGGCACGAATGTCGTTGAACACGCCAGTATAGGTGGCAGGGTTAGAGCGCGGTGTGCGGCCGAGCGGACTTTGGTCCACTGCCACCACCTTGTCGATGTGTTCCAGACCTTCCACTTTATCATAAGACAAGGGTTCGCGGAGAGAGTGGTAGATGTGTTGCGAAAGCAGTGGTTGCAGGGTGTCGTTGATGAGAGTAGATTTTCCCGATCCCGACACTCCCGATACGCAAATCAATGTGCCGAGCGGGAAGGTGGCAGTGACATTGCGCAGGTTGTTGCCTTTCGCTCCAATGAGTCGGAGCTGTTTGCCGTTGCCTTTGCGACGTTGGGGTATCGAGATGAAGTTGTCGCCATTAAGATAGCCAGCGGTGAGTGTTTTGCTTTGAAGCATCTCGGCAGGTGTGCCTTGAAACACCACTTCGCCGCCTTTACGACCGGCTCGTGGACCGATGTCCACCACATAGTCCGCGGCGAGCATCATGTCTTTGTCGTGTTCTACCACCACCACCGTGTTACCAGTGTCGCGGAGTTGTCGGAGCGAATGAATGAGGCGCACGTTGTCGCGTTGGTGAAGTCCGATGGAGGGTTCGTCGAGGATGTAGAGCACATTGACCAACTGCGAACCTATCTGTGTGGCAAGTCGAATACGTTGACTTTCACCACCGGAGAGCGTCATTGATGCGCGTGAGAGGGAGAGATAGTCCAAACCGACATCGAGGAGAAAAGATAGTCGCGTACGAATCTCTTTGAGGATTTCCGTGGCTATCGCAAGCTGTTTTCCGCTCAGATTCACGGACACGGCATCGGCCCATTCTTTGAGTTGCGCCACATCCATTGCAGAAAGTTCGGCAATGGTCTTGTCGCCAAATTTGTAAGACAAGGCTTCGCGGTTCAGGCGCGCGCCATGACATTCGGGACATTCTGCGGTGCGCGAGAATTGTTTAGCCCAGCGTTGTGATTCAGCAGACATTTCCGCATCTGCCATCTGCTGGATGTATTTCACCAACCCACCAAATTCGGTGTAGATGTCATCGGCAGTGCCAGTGATTTTCTTAGAAATGCGTAAGCGTTCGGTCGTGCCATTCAAAATTTCATCCAATACTTCTTCCGAGAGTTCTTTGACGGGCGTGTTGAGTGTTGCATCATGTTGCTCAAGAAGGGCAGCTATTGCCCAGAATATCATCGCGTTCTTTGCTTTTCCTAGAGGAACGAGTGCGCCTTGCTTGATGCTGAGTGAGGTGTCTGGGCAAACTTTTTCCCAGTCGATGACGTTCACTTGACCTAAACCCTTGCACTTGGGACAAGCCCCTTGTGCAGAGTTGAAAGAAAAATTGTGTGGGGCGGGTTCGCGATACGCTAATCCTGTGGAAGGACACATGAGCCGCTTAGAAAAATAGCGGATGCTGTTGTCCTCTGCATCGAGGATGAGCATTAGTCCTTCGCCTTGTTGCAAAGATTGACGCACGCTTTGTTGCAATCGTTCTTCGTCTTTGGCTTGCACCTTCAAGCGGTCTATCACCACTTCGATGTCGTGATTCTTGTAGCGATCCACGCGCATACCAGATTCAACGGTGCGCAGTTCACCATCAACACGTACATTGAGAAAACCTTTCTTGCGGATGGACTCAAACAACTCTTTGTAGTGTCCTTTGCGCTGCTTGACGAGCGGAGCAAGAAGATAGATTTTTCGTCCCTCATACTGTTGGAGTATGAGTTCGAGAATCTGTTCTTCGTTGTATTTCACCATTTTTTCTCCACTCAGATAGGAATAAGCATCGCCTGCTCGAGCAAAGAGCAGGCGGAGGAAGTCGTAGATCTCCGTGACAGTGCCCACTGTAGACCGCGGATTCTTGTTGGTGGTCTTCTGCTCGATGCTGATTACCGGGGATAACCCTGTGATTTTATCTACGTCGGGTCGCTCGAGATTGTCGAGAAAGTTGCGTGCGTAGGCCGAAAAAGTCTCAATATATCTGCGTTGTCCTTCAGCGTATAGTGTGTCAAAAGCTAAGGAAGACTTGCCACTACCACTCAATCCCGTAATGACCGTCAAGGCGTTGCGCGGAATAGTGACATCTATGTTTTTAAGATTGTGCACACGTGCTCCCAATATCTCAATGTTGCCGTCCTCAAGTGTGGGAACGGCAGGAGTAGAAGAGGGATTGAGGGAGGGAGAGTGCTGCGTAAGGTTCATGCTTAAGTCTGTGTGCTTAGTCGTTTCGTGAGAAGAAAAATAAGTGGTGTGGTGTTGGTGCGAAAAACTCTCTATTATTACTTGCTATTTCGCGATGGCATCGTAGCGGCGCAAGAGGTTGATGGTCTTCTTAATATTATAATTCCTTCCATCTGCTCCGCGAGCTGTAACATTGAGATAATAGGCTCCTTCTGGGGTATCTGTGCCTCCTGACTTTCCATCCCATCCTTCTGATGGATGATTCCAACGCGCCATTTGCTTGCCCCACCGGTTTACCACGGTAGCCTGAAAGCTGACGATGCTTTGATGTCCGTCTTTGGCTTTGAAAATATCATTGATGCCATCGCCATTGGGCGTGAAAGCATTGGGAAATTCCAGTTTGCTCTCAGCGATGTTGAGCACGAAAGGATCGTCTTGCGAGTAGCTGATGGTATCGTTGCCTAAGACAAAGGATACAAGTAGACGTACACGAAAGTTGCCACTTTCTATAAAATCATAGGTCGTGGTTTGTTCGTAACGTGTAAGAAAGGGCGTTGCACTGTTCTCTCGCGTAAACTGCCATTCATAGAGCGGCGTGTAATTGCCGAGGTCTTTAGGTGTGGCTTCAAAGACTACGCGAAGTGGGGCACCACCATTGTAGCTAGCTTCTTGCACTTGCTGTCCATCCGTGTTGGTATATGTCATTTGGGGAGTGACCGTAGGAGTGGCTGCAAGTTGCGCATACAAATTGTGGCCTACCATTGAGAGGAAGACCGCAATGCAACACCGCAAGGCGGTATCATGTAGAGAGAAAGCAAAGAAATTTTGCATCATTTGAGCTAACTTGTTCATGCAAAAATACCAATTTGCAGCCGAAGAACAAAAAAAGTGCTCGATTTTCTTTGAGTTTTGCAGAATCTGACGTAAATTTGCACCTAGAAAGTCGCGCCTGTGGCGAAATTGGTAGACGCGCCAGACTTAGGATCTGGTGTAGCGATACGTGTAGGTTCGAGTCCTATCAGGCGCACACGACAACAGCCCTCTTCTGAATTATTTCAGAAGAGGGCTGTTGTTTGATATAGGCTGCGAGCGAGGTGCGCGCAAGTTATCAAGAATGACTATTTTTCTCTCCAAAGAGAAGAAGGCGGAGGAAGGGTACCTTACTGAGGATTCGGTAGACAGCCCAACAGAAGAGGACGAGTGAAAGTGCTGTCACGATTTGTAGCAGATAATTCCGAGAAAATCCCTTTACTACTTCACGTATTACGAAAAAATGCGTCTGCACCACGTAAATAGGCAAGGTGATTGTGCCTACCCAAGCCGTGCTTTTTACGAAAGGTTGCAAGGAGGCGAATCGTTCTAAACGAGCATAACTCCCTTCGATGAGTAAAAGTGTGGTGCAGATTCCTCCAAATCCATTGGCATAGAGTATGAGATAGTGTAGCATGTTGGTGAGTTTGGAAGGGGCATAAGGCAACATGTAGATGGAGTGTGAGAAGTCCCACAGGGGCAAGACGAACCACCACAGTAGGCTGCCTGCTGCAAGGAGAAAAAGTCGAAGAGGGTGAGGAAGTTGGGTTAGTTTACGATAGAGGCGTCCCAATAAAAAGAAGGGGAGCATGAATTTGGCATACATGCTGAGTGGATAGTAGTGCCAGAAGAAGACGAAAGCGTAGGCACCCATCCAGAGCAAAATGTGTAAGAAACGAAAGGGAAAGCAGGCAACGATGCGAGCAAATACGAGCAATAGCCAGAGGACATTGAGATACCACAAGGCTTGTGCATCCCATTGGGCTAGTCGTGTACTAATGCCCCATGAAATGGGGATGAGCAATAATGCAGAATAGATGAGACTATTGAACAGACTGGGAATCAAAAGTTGACGTGTTTTTTGTTTTTGCCATTTCCAAAATGCTATCTCTTGGAGGTTATTCCTTAAAAAATAGCCTGATATGAACATGAATAGCGGCATGTGAAAGGAATAGATTCCTTCAAAAAGAGGGTTGTGTTTCCAGTCTGCATCCACCCATTGAATGGTGTGTCCGAGTATAACAAAATAGATGGCTATGCCACGCAAGAAATCCCACTTTTCCTCGCGAGATGCGTGAGAAGAAGTGGGATTTATGTTGTCTGTTTGTTGCATATCCTTAAGGGAGCATCAGGGTTTTGTCATCGGATAAGTGCGTTTGTGCATTTCAAACCCAATGTATCTACGTCGGCTTATAGTCTAGTGGTAGCCTTGATAAGCCATTCTTTATCTTTTTCGTCAGAAAGCAGTGGGAGCAACTCTGTACGTACCATAGTATGGTAAGCATTGAGCCATTCGCGCTCTGATGTGTCCAGCATTTCTACAATGATAGGCGAAACATCAAAGGGGCAGAGTGTAAGTGTCTCAAACTTTAGGAACTCACCAAAAGTTGTTTTTTGCGCAGGTTCAGCTACGAGTACATTTTCCAATCGCACCCCAAATTTGTTCGCTACGTAGATGCCAGGTTCGTTGCTCACAGTCATGCCAACACGGAAAGGCACTTCTGTTGCAGCACGTCGATCTTTGCGAATCTGATGAGGGCCTTCGTGCACGCACAAGTGGCTACCGACTCCATGACCAGTGCCGTGACCGAAATCGTATCCCTCACGCCACATGGCTTGACGAGCTGCAAAATCGAGGGCAAGTCCTGTGGTTCCCACTGGAAAATGCGCCATAGAGAGCTGAATCATGCCTTTGAGTACAAGGGTATAGGCTTTTTTCTCCTCATCAGTTAGAGTTCCAAGAGGAATGGTGCGCGTGATGTCGGTGGTGCCACTCACATAGTGTGCTCCACTATCTAAGAGTAAGAAACTTCTATTGGCTAGTTGGGCATGGTCTTCGGCTGTGGCTTCATAGTGCACGATGGCACCATTACCCGCATATCCGGCAATAGTGGCAAAAGACAGACCGCGATATTCAGGATGTTCCGCACGAATCTCTTCCAATCGTTCTGCGATGCTCCATTCTGTCTCCTGATTGATGCTGCCGTCTGCAATCTTATCGTCTAGCTCTCGACGAAAACGCGTTAGGGCTACGCCATCGTGGCGCATCGCAAGTCGGAATCCCGCAATTTCTGCCTCATTCTTGTGCGCGCGCCATGTCGTGATAGGAGAAACTCCATCTTCTGGAATCCAATTTCCACACCCTTCATTAATGAATAGTTCTGAAAAGGCAGCATTGATGGTAAAAGCATATAAGAAACTATCCTCTTGTTGTGCAGATTGTTGGATGAAATCCATGACTCCGTCATAAGCATGATAAGTAACATTGGCACGTTTTAGATAGTCCTTTACTGAAGGAGTCAGATGGTCTTCGGTGATGAAGAAGTGTAGATCGTTGCGCCCAACAATGAGATAGGCTAAGAAGACTGGATTGTAGGCAATGTCCTCTCCACGCAAATTGAGCAACCATGCAATTTCAGAAGCATCATTGGTGATATAGTTGTGTGCATGGTGTAGCTCAATAAACGAGCGCAAACGTGTGATCTTTGACTCCAAGGTTTCTCCAACCCATTCTTCCGGTTGAATATAGATAGGGTGAGAGGGAAGTGCTGGACGATCTTCCCAGATTTCATTGAGCAAGTCTATATCGACCATGAAATCTGTGAGTTCATAGGCATATTCCACGTGTTGCATATATGAAACACTCATGAAATCGAAGCCAATGTGAGGAGTGACACTCCCTTGCTGAAAGGATAACTTTCCACCCTCGTCTATAGTATAGCCTAGCACTTCTTTTATCCAATCATTCTCGCTAGGCACACCTGCTACCCCCATACGCATCAATTCGATGCCACTGCCCACAAGTTCTTTCTCAGCTTGCAAGAAGTAGCGCGAATCAGTCCATAGGGCTGCTTTGTCGTGAGCTACGATGAGGGTACCTGCACTTCCAGTGAATCCGCTTAGCCACTCACGCCCTTTCCAGCGATCTGCCACATATTCGTTATTGTGTGGATCGGAAGTAGGGATTATATATACGTCAATGTTGTGAGCTTTCATTGCAGTGCGGAGGGCTGCAATGCGTTGGGCTGGAAGAGTGTGGGTGGTCATGGGAAGGAGATATAATAAGGAGGACAGAATTATAAGATAACCTTCTTAAACGCTTAGAAAGGAAGCAAAAAGGAAAGTGAGAATATATTGAAGGATGGCTGGGACTATTAAAACGTAGGGTGATTACTACACCCTGCCAGCTATTCCGAGAGGTTGTCTGTGTGGAGTAGTGGGCGGATGCTTTCTAGTAGTTCAAACAATTCGTCCATTTTCTCGGTGCGCAACATTTGGATGCGGGTTTGTCGGAAGCTGGGAATTCCTTTGAACAAGGGTGTCGCGGCCAAATGGCGACGTACGTGGAGAATGCCTCGGTACTCATCGATGCGCTCTACACTTTGGCGAACTTCCTCTTTGAGCACATCCAATTGCCAGTCGGGCGACATAGGAGCGAAATCACTCTGCACAGCAGCAGAAACGTCAAAAGGAGTACCATCAAGCGTATCGCGGATTTCCTTGAATATCCAAGGACGGCCAAAGGTGGCGCGACCCACCATGACCGCGTCTACACCATACTCTTCAAAACCGCGGAGTGCATCTGCACCAGAGGTGATGTCGCCATTGCCAATAATGGGGATGTGCATGCGAGGATTGCGCTTCACTTCGCCAATCAGCGACCAATCAGCTTCTCCTGTGTACATTTGGCAACGTGTGCGACCGTGAATGGTCAGAGCTTCTGCGCCACAATCTTGAATCCGCTCTGCCAAATCTACGATGATGCGGTGTTCGTGGTCCCAGCCTAAACGGGTCTTCACCGTGACTGGCACACGACTGCTCACGCGATTCACGACTGCGCGGATGATTTCTTGCATCAGTTCAGGAGTTTGCAGCATGCCCGAACCAGCTCCTTTGCCCGCTACTTTCTTCACTGGGCAACCGAAGTTGAGATCTAAAATGTCGGGCTGTGCTTTCTCCACCACAATCTCTGCTGCCTCTGCCATGGCTCCTGGATCGCGACCGTAGATTTGAATCACCACAGGACGCTCATCATCGCAGACCGTGAGTTTTTGTAGAGATTTGTTGACCATGCGCACAAGGGCATCGGAAGCCACAAACTCAGAATAGACCATTGATGCCCCTAGTCTGCGACAGAGCAGACGAAAACCGATGTCGGTCACGTCTTCCATAGGGGCTAGAAGCACAGGGCGATGGCCAAGGTTGAGATTTCTTATTTGCATTATTATAAAACGGCCAGCGGCCTTATAGACGTTAGAATGTTGATATAAGTCTTTAGATTCTGTTTTAGGTAAATAGCTAGACAATAGTGACTAGCTCTTAGTGCGACAGAAAACCTTTTTAAGGAGAGATCCCTTCATGAACACTGCTACACCACCTAGTAGTAACAATAGTGAGCCAATGCCGATTTGTTGTGCTAAGGGCCAATTCGTTCCAAAGTTTTCTAGGGGAGGGTAGCGTAGTGCAAGGAGAGCAAGGGCATTGTTGGCTAAGTGAGCTGACCAACAGAGGCGTAAATCTTCAGTGCGAAGATACAGATACCCCATAATGATGCCAAGGAAGAAGGCTGGAATGGCTTGAAACAAGTTGCCATGAACGAGACCAAAGAGTAAAGCCGAGATGATAATGGCTCCAATGTTGCCGATGTGCTTGCGTGTCAAACGCAAAATGCCAGCTCGATAGGTTAGTTCTTCAGCCAGAGTACCTACCACAATGACAGATAGGATGCCCCAAATATTAGACGTAAGTTGTCGGAATAGCGCATTAGTGTTGCCATCGTCCAAGTGTAAAGGCTGTAGCAAAAGCTGAAGCCCCATACTCATCACAAGAAATGCTCCTACAAAGTGAAAGACGGGTATTCCCGAAAAACCAAAGTTAGCAGACTTCCCACTGAAGAGTTTGATTCTTGCCCATCCCGTGAAGTGGAGTAGTAGTATATAGGCAAGTTGCACTACGAAGAATGAGAAGGCCATCGCAGGGATGGTGATAGCGAGCAAATCGCCTTGTATGCCTGGGATGGTGAACTGCGCCCCATGAAAGATTTGGGCTTGCGAAAGAGCTAAGGCAAGGATGGGGATAATCAGTTGCAAAGAGAGAAACAAGCAAAATAAGCCTGCCGACTTCAGAAAATCTTTGGTGATTGGAGCCATATCAATGTTAGGTTTATAAATGTGTCTACAATGTTTTTCTGAGCATCTCCCGTGTGTTCTGGGCATCTAGTGCCAGCTGAGCTTTGAGATACTCCAAACCCTCAAACCGTTTCTCATCGCGCAAGCGACCGATAAACTCAAGGGTTAGCGATTCGCCATACAAGTTATCTTTGAAATCAAGTAAATGCGTTTCAAGGCTGATTTGTGTGCCATTGTTGAGTGTTGGGCGTCGGCCGATATTCGTCATTCCCGCAAATCGTTGTCCGCGCCACTCCACCCACGTGGCATAACTACCGAGGTGAGGCACAAGTTTCTCCGAGTTGATTTCTAGGTTTGCCGTTGGATAGCCCAACTTGCGGCCATTTTGAAAACCATGAATCACAGTACCCGACACTCGGTATCGATATCCGAGGAGCAGGTTGGCTTCAGCTACGTTTCCCTGTTCGAGAAGCAAGCGAATAGACGATGACGACAATTGCAGTTCCGCTTCCTCTTTGTCACAAAGAGCAACTTCAATATCCTCAGCTTCACCATAATGCACGTAGTCCGAAAAACCTTCATCTGCTCTAGGACGACCAAAGCGATGATCATAACCCATGAGCAAAAAGTCAGCACCGAATCCTTCACGCAACACAAATTTCATAAAATCTTGCGCTGTGAGTCGTGCCATCTCCGGAGTGAAGTTCAGCACAGCCACTGCATCAATGTGGCAATCTCCGATGAAATCAATCTTCTCTTGGAGTGTGGTGAGTGAAGGAGGAGCAACTACATTGCGCACCAACGAGCGTGGGTGTTGCGCGAAGGTGACCACCAGTGTGGAAAGTCCTCTTTCGCGAGCTGCAGCGCGAAGCGATTGCAGCACATGCTGATGTCCACGATGCACGCCATCGAAGAATCCTACTGTGCACGCCACTTTTTCAGAAGAAAAGGTACAGTCTTGCTGCGATGTGTCTTTAGATAAAGTCGGAAAGGCCTCAGGATTCAGCACATAGACTTGTGCAATGGGAGAAGAAAAGTGGGGAGAATCAATCGCGTAAACGTCCATTTTCGTCAAAATACTTGAGCCATGCACCCTCAGCAGGTGCTAGGAGTGCTTGCCATCCGAATGCTTGTGCAGCCTCACAGTTGGTTTCGCTGTCATCGAAGAACAAAATCTCGCTGGGTGCGCAGTTCATCGCCTCAGTCACCTTTTGGAAGATAGCTGCATCAGGTTTCTGTTTATGTAGTTCGTAGGAGAGAAATAGCCCATCAAAAAAGTCATTGACGGTATGTCCTTCCCACGTGAAGAAATCTCGCAGACTCTGCGTCCAGTGTATCTCGTTGGTGTTGGATAGCGCATAGACTTCATAATGCTGACGAATCTTGAGCAACATCTCCAAACGCTCTGCCGGAATGCCTTTGAGGTAAGCCTCCCACGCTGTGCGAATTTCGTTGTCGGTCAAGGCAGGATTGTTGGCTATTTTGCGCATCTCATCGTAGAAATCGCTCAGCGAGATGTCGCCATTTTCCAACAGAGCAAATACACCGCCTTGACGAAATGTGCCGATGTAAGGACGAATATCCACTCCCAAACGGTCAAAAGCAGCGATAGCATCCGATTTTTCCAAATCCACCAACACTGCGCCGAAGTCAAATACGAGTTTCATACACTTGATCAATTTCCTGTCTTCACTAGTTTATAGAGTTTGTCGCTAGGACGCACTTTTTCGCTCACGGGGAAAGCCACAGACATTCCCTTTGTGGCCTTTTCCACAGGACCGTTGTCGCCATGCATAGAGGTGACATCGATATACACTACGCCCGTAGTAGGACCAATCACCACGAGTTTGTCGCCCAAGTTGATTTCTCCTGCTTCCACCAAGAATTCGGCAACCCCGAGTTTGGAGAAATACTTCGTACCCTTCGCCACATATTCTTTCTTTTCTGTAGCGGAAGAACCATTCTTGTCTGTCCATTCGCCCAATTTCTTACCTTGGTAGTAACCATCCCAGAAACCGCGGTTGAAGACAGTTGCCAAGCGTTCGTCCCATTCTTTCACCTTCTCTTCTGAGTAAGTGCCGTCTTGCACCGCTTGAATCGCTTCTTTGTAGCACTGCACCACAGTGTAAACGTATTCGGCTGAGCGCGCGCGGCCCTCGATTTTGAATACAGACACACCAGCCGCCATCATCTTGTCGATGAAACCGATGGTTTTCAAGTCCTTTGGACTCATAATGTATTCATTGTCAATGTCGAGCTCTACACCGGTTTCCTTATCTGTGACCGTGTATTTGCGGCGACATTGTTGCATGCACTGACCGCGGTTGGCAGAGCGTCCTTGATTGTCGAGCGAGAGATAGCACTTTCCGCTCACAGCCATGCAGAGCGCACCATGGCAGAACATCTCGATGCGAATAAGTTCTCCGTTCGGGCCCTTAATTTGGTTTTCTTCGATGAAGTCAGCGATTTTGCGCACCTGCTCCATGTTCAATTCACGTGCTAGCACCACCACATCTGCAAATGCCGAGTAGAAGCGCAAAGCCTCTTCGTTGGAAATATTAAGTTGTGTGGAGAGATGCACCTCTTGATTGATGGTGCGGCAATAGCTAAGCACTGCCACGTCTGCAGCAATCACGGCAGAGATGTTCGCTTCTTTGGCAGCATCGCAAATTTTGCGCATGAGAGCAAGGTCTTCGCCGTAGATGATGGTGTTCACCGTAAGATAGCTCTTCACACCCTTCTCTTCACATTGTGCTGCGATGTCGTGCAAGTCCTCGATGGTAAACTTACTTGCAGAGTGTGAGCGCATGTTGAGCGATTCGATGCCAAAATAGATGGAGTCGGCACCAGCTTTGAGGGCAGCAGCGAATGCTTCTCGTGAACCCACGGGTGCCATTATTTCGTATGTCATAGTTGTTTTGTCTGTGTGAAATGGAATTGTAGTCAATGTATAGTTGATGTGTTGTTCTTGCGGCAAATAAATGCGCAAAATATGACGAGCAAAGATACGGAAAAAGCGTGAGATGCTCGCCGTTTTTCGATTGAAAACCTCCCACGCGACTCAAAATCTCTTTGTAGTTGTGTGCTGCACTTTACGAATAACCTCCTAATTTATGTCTCGGTAGAATACAGCCTAAAAGAGAAAATTGGGCGAAAATCTGCATATCCTTTTTAAGGACTTCTTATTTTGTTTTGTGTAGATGGCGGAATTGCGCTAAATATTTGGTTTCTAGCTCCCTTCTCTACTAGGGTTGTTCTTGATGTTATGCTATTATAAAAGCAATTATTGCTGTCCGGTGAGAGTTTTTCTGATGATAAAAATAAGGCTGAAACCCTCTTGTAGGATTTCAGCCTCTTTTGTTATTTTGCTTGTTGCAAAAAAACAGTAGTAACATGAGCTAAAGTACATATTTTACCGGACAGCTGGTCTATAGTCAGGTCATTAAATTGCTGGATAAAGCCCAAATTCAACAAATTAGTCTCGAAACGCTAGGGAGCGAGCGTTATGTTAAGCGTTTGACAGGTTGGAAACACCTCATCATTATGCTCTTTGGTGTTCTCAAACACTTTGATCCTTTACGTGAATTGGAGATTGGCGTGAAAGTTGAGACCATGAACCTCTCCCACTTGGGGCTTGACTACGTTGTTCATTGCAGCACACTTGTAGAAGCCAACCAGCGGCGACCACAAGAGTTCTTTGCCAAAGTTTATACCTCCCTGCTGACACGCTACACTTCTAATGTCGAATGAACCATTAACTTAGCATTCAGCATAAAGGGTTATTGTCTTTATTACATAAATCCATGCTTGAAGAAATCATACCAAGCATCAATCTTTTCAGGAGTAGTGGCTTCCAAAAGCAAAAGCATTTCACGAGTAAACTCTAAGTGTCCAATACCATTTGCCGTAACAATGTTTCTATCACTTATAGCCTTTTCTTCCATGTATCCTTCTGTGTTTGTATAGTTTTCGCCACCCCATTGTTTGAGCTGGTCAAGACCGTTACCTGTATGTTTTACGTTGTTCAGAAAGCCGTGCGAACACAAGAATGACACCCCATTACATATGGCCCCAACAATACGACCTTTATTCAAAGCCTCTTCTACCAATGGTGCAACAAGTTCCGCTTCGGGGGAATCCCACCGGTTGCCACCAATTAGCACTAAGGCTGCATAATCTTTAGGCATGTTCTCGAAAGAATAATCGGGCAATGTTCTAAATCCTCCGATGGAGCAGACTGCATTTAAGGTTGGGGCTACGGTATATCCCCTATACTTAATCTCACCTCCCGGCACTACACCTACATGGAGGGCAGTAGAAAGGAATGCTCCCTCCCAATCTGTGTATTCATCTAATAGTAGGAATAATACTTTTTTTGTTTCTTCTGCCATTACTAATAGTATTACAGTTATTCTTAAATCACATTACAAAATTATAGACTCATTGCGAAACAGACAAAGAAAACAGCAAGAAAACGTCTCTTGTGAATGCTTTTTCTCCGTATGTTTATTTTCAGATTATTGCTGTCCGGTAAAAGTTTTTCTTTGTCTACTTTGTTGAGGAACATCTAGGAAAAGCTATCTTGTTTTCGATAGTTTGTGGGGTGCTTCTCTTTGTGGTGCTTTGTCTTTTAGTCTACAAATACATCCGTTTTCACGAGCGTAAGCATAACTTTGGAGAGAAAAGTCTTACTTCCATGCAAAGAGAGCCTAGTCGAATAGTCGGCTAGGCTCCCTTTGGAATAGAGAGGATGTGGGCAAACCACATCAGAGATTTTCATAATCAGACCAAGTAGCACTTATCGCTTCTTGGCATTGGCCATCTTGGCCGAGTTTTTCACTCGATAGCGAGGAGCGGTCTTCTTAGCTATCAACTTTTGAGGTTGTTTAGCGGAAGAGTTCTTCGCCAATTCCTTGCGCTTTTCAGCGCGTTCTTGCCATTGCGTCATCGTGTAGTAACGTCCTGTAGTAGGATCGAGCAATTGCAATTCTGGAAGAGTGGGCATAGTTTTCTCCGTCTTGGTGGGTGCATTAGCATTCACCACTGGAGTCACTTCTACCGAAACCACACCAGCTTGCACCATGTCAATTTGTTGTGCAGCAGCTTTGGAGAGGTCGATAATGGTGTTGCGACGATAAGGGCCACGATCGGTGACTTTGACTACCACCACCTTGCCATTTTTCGGGTTGCGCACATGAAGGAGCGTTCCGAAGGGGAGCGTGCGGTGGGCACAGGTCATAGAATCTTTGTTGTAGGCCGAACCATCGGCTGTGCGACGACCGTGCCAGCGGTCGCCATAGTAGGTAGCGTTGCCCACTTTGGTGTGCTTCTCGTCGGTTTGACGCGCGGCGAAGGCACTGCTTGCTAGTGAAAGCGAAGCCAAGAGGGCTACGGCAAATGATTTAATATGCATTGTTTGTGATTTGCGACAAGGCACATCCTTCAAACTCCCAAGGAAGTCGAAACAATGCGGTCGCTCAAGTCGAAACTCGAGGAGCTAGAGGTTCCGTGGCAGGGGGAACGGCTCCGCCATTTCGTGTGAAATGGTTGCTCGGCCTTGCCATATTAACTCCGCAAAGGTACAAAATAAGGTCGCCCCTCCCAGAAATTTATGGAAAAAGCGACCTTGAGAATGTTAAAACTGCGGATTTTGCTAGTTTAGAAGTAGCAAAATAAGTTCAAATATCGGTGCTGTCGGTGGAAAACTATCTTTAGAGAAGATCTCCCGAAGGCGGAAATATCAACTGCACGATAAGAAAACTCATAGTATAGTCGCTAATTTCTAGCGTTTTACCTCCACTTCCACAGCCGAAGAGTGCGCCACAAACTCAGGAGCGAAGGTGCATTGCACCGTTGCCACACCACCGCTGAAGGCTCCAGCGCGCATCACCACCATCTCATCGTAGAAGGTGTACTTGCCTTTTGCCAAATGCTCGAAGAAGTATTCGTTCTCTGCATCGCGCACCATGCGATAAGCAGACAAACCATTCATCCAAGTCATCCCCGAGAAGGGATTCTTCGACTCTAGGGCAGCCGGACGAGTGGATTTCAGTGCCACGTGGTCGAAGTCGCGATCGGCTTTGAGGGTGTAGACCCAGCGCACGTGATCTCCCACTTTGAGCGTGAAGTGAGTGTTCTTCTGCTTACCCGAAAGTGTCTTCCACTTGCCATCGCGCAGCACTTGCAGGCTGCGTTGGAACTTAAACCCACTACCCTGTGCCGCAATCTCTTCTGGTGAAGCCGTATAAGTAGCCTCCACCGCTCCCCAGGTGGGGGATAGACCGAAAAATGTTCGAGTGGTGAGCAGTGAATACGCTGCATCTGTGGTAGCTCGGGAATTATTCCACACTTGCGTGCGCTTCGACTGCAAGAGCCATAAATACATCTCATTGATGACCTCTTCTCGATCGAGTGACAAAGGTTTGAGCTCCTCGCCGGAAGTCTTTTGCAAAGCCTCGAGCGTCATCACTTGAGTGGGAATGCGATAGGAAGCATATCCACTGAGTGCACGCTGAGTGTCGAAGTAACGTCCCATTTCGGGCGATGCCACCGTGTGCTCAATGACACTTTGCAGGGCAGTCTTCGCAAGCTCTTTGTATTTCGTTTCTGCCAATATCTGTGCCTGCACCGCTTTGCCATACATCGTGTAGGCATACACATCATCTTTGCTCATCTGGTTGCGCCAATAACGAATGGTTGGCGTTTCTTTATTGTCAAGCAGGTGGCACAGATAGAGATAGTTGATTTCAGTTTCTCCTACGTAAGGTTGCAATTTTTTTTGCTTACACTCTGCCATGCGATTCGTCATTTCTTTGTCGAGAAACTTCATCGCAGCTTGGAGCAGTGATCCGTCCAGAGGATAGACGGTTAAGGGTCTATTGGCACGCGCTAAGAGAATGGCAATTTGTGAGGTGATGTAGGGCGATGCCTTCATCCCTGGATACCAGCTCCATCCCCCTTCGCTCGTTTGTTCTGCTTTCAAACGGTCGTAAGCGGATTGACGATAAGCCTGTAGTTCACTATCGGAGAGTGACACCAAAGGACGAAGTGAATAGCTCATGGCATATTGGATGCCGTAAAGGTTCACCGCCTGATCGTAGGCAGAGCCATTGACCACTTGCATCCATTTCGGCACCAAATCAGCCACTTCTTTGTATCCATCTCTTTCCGCTGCCACCTCTATTTTGGCATCCTTGTGTTTGCCCAAACGCGCCATCAGAGCAGCTTTTGCCTTCTCGGTCTTTGCTGTTATGTCTTCTCTGCCGCGCACCGTGAAAGGTTCTGCCACCGTCACGGTGATGTTGCGAGGGAGGATGGGAATTTCATGCTCCTCTCCATCGGAGAAGTTTTCAGACTTTGCCATCACGCGTACAGCAATGTCGGGACAGCCCATAGGCACTTCCCATTCCCATTGTTGAGTGAGCGATTTTCCAGCTTCCAAGTCATAGGGTTGAGAGAAACTTTTGAGCGTTTCTCGAGTGCTTGCGTCGATGATGTCCAGATAGAGATTGCCTTTTTGAGACTGCTCACTCCTATTATATAAGGATACGGGCCATTGCATCCGGTCGCCCTCTCGGAGGAAACGTGGAGTCGCCACTTGCGCGTTGAGCTGCTTGCGTGCCACCACCTTGTCAGTCAGTGTGCCCGAATTGAGCGTGCGGTCGAAGGCAAAGGCGTTGAACGTCCATTCGGTCAAACTACTGGGGAGGATAAAACTAATGCTCGCCTTACCCTCAGCATCTGTGCGAAGCGTAGGATTGAAGTAAGCCGTTTCTGCGAAATTTTTGCGAACAGAGTTAGCGGCATCAGCACTATCCCCATTTTGCCCCGATTTCGCTGTCCTATTTGCTTTGAGCGGCATGGCTCGTGCCTCTTGCACCCTACCACCATCCATGGCAGAGTCGGCAACGGGCATGGCATAGTCAGCAGTCATGACTGTAATACGATCACGGCGTAATTGGGTGTCCAAATAATAATCAAACAAACCACCGCGCCAAGTTACGCTAGGTTGCTCTTTATCGTAGGAGGGCTCGTAATAATAGCGCGGATAAAAGGAAGGCATTCCCACATTGGGATGGTACCAATCTCCAGAAGGCTTTTCGCGCGGAAAGAGATATTGAAATTTCCATGGGTCTTTCTCTGCTGTTCCATCTGGATTGAGGAAGGCATCGAGCGAAGCATCATACAATCGTGCGATGACATTCGCATCAGCGGGTTTGCCATCAGGGTGAGTGACGCTCAGTTGCCACTCTTCATATTGTCCAGGAGTGAGTTGCGAGCGAAAAGTGCTCCACGAAAGTTGCAAACGCTTGTCGGGACGTGGACGAGTCACGGTGATGGTTTTCGTGTGAAATTCGCCATCTTTCAGAAGATAGAGATAAGCTGTCACCGCATCACCCAGATTGTCCTGCTCCTTCCATCGGAAAGTGTGGGTGTATCCATCTTTGACTGCCAATGATTTGCGCTCAATCACACCGCGATTAGTACTCACCAAGCGGAGGAAAAGGCGGCCACTACCATTGATGGTGAGTTGGGCTTCGTCTTCAGCATCATTATATTTCACCTCAAAGAGCGGTTTCTGCTGTTGCTCCTCATCTGTTTCGGTTCGTGGAGAAATCCACTGGTTGAAATTCGTGCTTTGCACCTCGCCATCAGGAGCCACCACCTCCACCGAAAAGTTGAGATTGAGTGATGATTCATCTTCAAATGTCCAATCTACGGGGATAGAGAAACTTCCGTTTTCGTCCGTCTTTGTCTCACCACTGCGATTTTTCAACGAATGATCTACCCCTCCTTTGTTTCTGCCACGGTAGAATCCCCAACCGTTGAGGTTTAATTTCCACTTAAGCACTGCATTCGCAACAGGAATTCCCGCGAAAGTCTCTGCCACTCCCTCAAAATTCACGCTGTCTGTTAGCGCTAGTTTGCGAGTGAGGTCATCGAGTTTCACCGAGAAATTCGGACGCTTATATTCTTCCACGCGGAAACTCTTGGTGTTGCTTGCCGAATGTGGGTTGCCATTGGCATCCACCAAAGCAAATTCTACAGAGAAATTCCCAGGCTTACAGTATTTTGGGAGCATAAATTTAGTGCTCACCACCCCCATCTCGTCCGAAATCAGCGTTTGTGCTTTCACCTCTTTGCAATCGGTGTCGAGCAGTCGTGCTTTCACTGGCGCATTGGGGAGCACCTGATAGATATCTTCTTCTTGCGTATAGATCAGAGCTGAGGCTTCCACCTTTTGGCTAGGACGATAGACTTCACGATCGGTGTACACCGTAATCGAGTGTTCCGCTTTCAAGTTCAGTTGAGTGTGCTTGCGTTGCATCCAGAAGGGAAGTTCTCCTATTTCGGGCAGAGCGTCTAAGTCGGCTTTGTTGTTGATTTCTTCGCCAGATCGTTGATCCACCACTAGATATTCCGGAGCATCTTTGTGTCGGCTCGCACTATTGAAGAGCAAGCGTTGGCCGCGTGATACGTAGCAAGGCGCAAGTCTGTCGTACCATCCATCTACGGTGAGACGCATCATATAGAGTCCCGACTTCGGAGCTTGAAATGCAATCGAGTCTTCGCGTTCTTCGTAGGCAGGAGGCGCATCGGGGCGCATCAGTTTGGTGAAAAGCGGTACTTTCGCCCCATGCTTTTTCAAAATCTGTTGCAAACGCTCTTGCACGTGGTTGCTCGCATTGGCTTTCTCCAGTTCTGTGGCAGAAATGTTCGAGAGACGATAGAGTTGCAGGCTCGCTTTCTGTACATTGCGAAACTTCACAGGGAGCACCACCTCAGTTTCTGGGTAGAGCGCACGTCCTGCTTTCACTTCTTTGTTGTCAGCCCACGCCACTTCAAATGTGGGGTGGGTATGTTCGTTGATAAAATTCTTAAACTCGTGAGCGAAATCCGCATATTTTTTTGTGTATTCCTTTGCCAGTGTTATCGCTTTAGGCAGTTGTTGCGCGAGATTCTCCTCATCACTAGCCATTAGTTGGCATTGCAGTGCTGCCACCTTGCCAGCTTCGGGGAGGTGACCATAGCGCGCCAGCACTTCTTCCACCGCTTCCAAAGTGGCAGCTTGTGAAGCAAAGGTACATTTTCCCCCTACATCAGTATTTTCATCGTTATCCAAGGAAAGTGTTGCTGTGAAATTCTCCAGATAAGAGTCCCCTTTCGCCTGAAGGAGCAGAATCTCAGCCTGCAACGCAGCACGCTCTTCTTGATTCTTGAGGAACAGGTCGCGCGATTTTTCGAGCAATGCGACAAATTCTGCAACACTGAAAGGAGGTTTTGAGTGATAATTTTCAATCTCAAAGAGGTCTTGGAGTAGCGCCACCAGCAGTTTGTGGTCTATCCTTGTTGCTGCTTTGGGAGAAGCATTGAAGAGAGCCTCATAATCCTCCACCTTAGCAGTTGCCAAGGCAGGTATATCCTGAAAGGCAGCGCGAAAATGCTCCAGTGAACGTGTGAGCGGCGTTTTTGCCTGCTCGCCAGCTTCTTCGCCTCCTTCAAGTGCTTCATCGAGTACTTCTGCTTCGTGGTCTACCGATTCTTCACCAAAGATGTCCTCCATAGATGATTCTTGGTTCAGCACCTGAGCCAATACGAAATGCCACAAAGCACGAGGCACAGGGCGCATCTCAGCAGCGCAAAATCGTTCCATATCTTCAAGCACCCTTTGAGTGCTATCGGGCGATATTTCTTTTTCCAGCTGATAAGTGGAGAGCATCGCTGCTATCAGTTGTGGAGTATCATGGGTTTCCAGAGCCTTTTGGCGAATCGTATGGACTGCTTTGAGGGCACTTTTGGGGAGATCCTTTCTGCGGTGTTGTTCCACATTTTTCCACAAGTCCTTGAAAGTTTGTGTAGTCTCGTCCTTCTGTGGAGGCGTATTTATAGTGCGCTGAGCTTGCACTTGAGAAGCCCCCAACAATGAGGAAAGCGCAAGAGCGATGATGTTCTTTTTATCCATAAAGCGGCGGAGTTATTTCAAGAGAACTTCAAGAGTTCTCGTGAGTTCATGGGAAAAATTGGCAAGGAGTGTCTTCATGACAAGAGGGAATTATCCCAGAAATACAGACCATATAAGTTTAGAGAAACTCTTTTAGAGAAACTCTCTTCGTCCTATCGACAAAGTTAGCAGAAACCCACCAAAGTACCAAAGTGTTAGGTGGAAAAGTGAATCGTATTTTCTGAAAAAATATATTTTGTGCGCCAGCTACTTTGTGGACTGTCTAGAAATTAGTACATTTGCTGCACACAACAACAAACAATACAACAACAAACAATACAACAACAAACAACACGCATACTTAACTATGAATCATCAAATGCAAGCGCATCTTCCACAAATCGATTTGGACAAGATGCAAGCTGTTTTAGATATTGAGACACGCTATGTCACAGGAAAAATAACCCTCGAAGAAGGACGTAAAGAAGTGGCAGAGCGTGTGGGAAAAATCCGTCCTTTCCACCTCGCTTTCATCGAACAAACACTCATCGAACACACCGACGAAGAGTGCATTCGCGAAAATATGGCGCAAAAAATCCAACTCTTTGAAGGATACATGGACTATTCTCGTCCCGATGTGCCCGAAGATCATCCTCTCTCTCGCTATTATCAAGAGAACGAGGAGATGAAGCGCCTCCTCCTTGCCGTGGAAGACTTGGTGCAATATCCCGTCATCAAGAATCAGTGGTTGGAGCTTTTTGACCAAATTCGCAAATACCCCATCCACTATTCGCGCAAGCAAAACCAGCTTTATCCCCTTTTGGAGCAAAAAGGCTTCGACCGTCCCACCACCACGATGTGGACTTTTGACGACATGGTGCGCGACAACATCCGCGATGCCTATAATCTCCTCGAAGCAGGCAACGAAGAAGAGTTCATCAAGTCGTGCAACAAACTCATCTTCTATGGTCGCGATTTGATGGAGAAAGAAGAAACTATCCTCTATCCCACTTCTTATGCCATGATCACGGCAGAGGAATTTGAAGATATGAAAGAGGGTGATTTGGAAATTGGATACGCCTTCTTCACCCCTGCGGAGAAGCGTGTTAAAGGCACAACCGTTGCTGGAAAATCCACCGACACTTCTGCATCTTCCGCTCCCGAAGCTGCTGGCTTTGCCGCCGATTTGCAACAACTTCTCTCGAAATACGGCTATTCTGCTGGAGGAAGCGAAAAACTCGATGTCACCACTGGTAAACTTACCTTGGAGCAAATCAATCTCATCTATCAGCATCTGCCCTTCGACATCAGTTTTGTAGATGAAAACGAACTCGTTTGCTTCTATTCCGACACCGACCACCGCATCTTCCCACGCAGCAAAAACGTCATAGGTCGTCAGGTGATGAATTGCCATCCTCGTAAGAGTGCTCATGTGGTGCGTGAAGTCATCGACAAACTCCGCAGTGGAGAACAAGATAAAGCCGAGTTCTGGATCAACAAGCCCGACTTCTTCATCTACATCATTTATGTAGCGGTGCGCGATGCTGAAGGCAACTTCCGCGGAGTCATCGAAGTGATGCAAGACTGCACCCACATCCGCGCCCTCGAAGGTTCGCAAACTCTCCTCAAATGGGCAAGTGATGAAGGCATTCCCACGGAAGCTCCCACCGACAACGCAGCAGCTTCCACCGCGCAGCCCTCATCCACTCCTGCTGCTGCCACTCAGGTCGAAGCAGAAGACACAGAAGAGATTGCCAGTGAAGGTCTCCGCTACACCGCATCGGGAGAAGTCGAAATCACGCCCACCACGCGTTTGATGGATTTGTTGAATCGTTTCCCCGAACTGCGCAATCGTCTCACCGAAATCTCCTCCCTCTTTGCCATGCTGCGCACGCCTTTCGGCAAATTGATGGCAAAAAAAGCCGATGTGCAAAAGATGAGCGAACGTTCCGGGGTTTCTCTCGATAAACTTATTGCAGGCCTCCAGCGCATCACCAGCGAATTGCTCGCAAAAGAAAAGCAAGCATAAGCGCCAACCTGAATAATTGAGCACGCATTCCTTTGAAAAATCGAGGAATGCGTGTTTATTTATTGTTAATTAGAAGGTTCTTACTGCTGATAAGTTGTAACTTCGCAAAATGTATGAATGAAAGGTGATTGACTAATCTCATAGCCTCTTCTTCTCTTGTTATATAAAATCAAAGTCTCCTTTTCAATGATTAGAAAAAATAGTCCATTTGATGGCGTTTTTCAAAAGATTCCGGTACGTTTAACCGCTCTATTGGCACGCATCGCCGATTTGCGCTGGGCTTTTGCTGCTGTTTTTGTCTCTCAGCTTCTACTTTCTGAGTGGTTCTTGTGGAATCTGCTCATGGTTAGTCAGAAGTACAGTATGCTGGATGTGCTTATTTCACAGCCTATTCTTTTTCTCGAGGCTGGTGGTTGGGCTTTTCTAATCGTGCTGTCAGCAGCTCTGTTTCCCTTGCGGTGGTTGCGTCATACGTTGGCAGCTCTAGGGGTCATTCTTTCTGGATTTCTAGCACTTGGAGAAGCACTTCTGCTCAAGGCGTACGATACCGTCTATAATCCTGAAATGTGCAAAAGTATTGTGGCTAGTGATTCGCGTGAAAGTGCAGAGTTCATCGCGAGCATTAGTCATTATTGGGAGCTCTTCTTGTTAATGATAGGCTTGTTGGTTCTTCTTTCTTGGGGGGTAATTCTTTTTTTGCGTCGCCTTCGTCCCATCACGTTTGCTGCTGTTGGAGTGGTTTGTTTTTTTCTCGGTTTTGGACTTTCCATCACGCGCTATCGCAACTGGCAGTGGGCTTATGCCCCAGCGCGCACCACGACCAACGACCGAATGGCGTGGGGACTCTTACGAGCTGTGCGCATGGGACAACAGCTAGACTCCCAGCGGCAGAGCATGCACTTGGCAGCTGAAGCCGCAGTCACAGACACCGTGGCGTCCCCTTTGGGTGAAGAGGTCAATGTCATCTTAGTCTTGGGAGAGAGTGCGCGAGCTGCCTCCATGCAGTGCTATGGTTATCCCTTGCCAACGACTCCCCATCTTAGTCAACTTGCTCAAGCAGGTGAGCTTTGCATCTTCTCCAATGCCGTGAGTCCAGCCAATGCCACTATTGCTTCCACACAGGCCATGCTCACTTATTACACCAACGAACGGCCTAAAGACCATTGGCACCAATACCCTGATCTCCTTTCTGTCCTCAAACGAGGAGGATATGCCACGGCTTGGATCACCAATCAAGAGAGCACCGGTGGACCATGGTCTGTGCAACAGCTCTTTGGGTCAGCTGCCGACACGCTCATGGGAAATGCCTATCGTTTGAACAAAACCAACGATTTGTTCTTGAGTGATTCCCTTTTCTACGACGAACAACTCCTGCCCCACTTACTCACCTTCGATGAGGTGGCGAAAGCACAGCCACACAAGCGCGGACTCTTTGCGGTTGTTCACCTCATGGGCTCTCATGCTGGTTATGCTCATCGCTACCCTAAGCGTTTTGCGCGCTTTGGGGCAAAAGATATAGCCCAAACTCTTTCTCCTGCTCAGAAAGAGGTAGTGGCGCAATATGACAACTCCATCCTCTACAACGATTATGTAGTGAGTCAAATCATGGAGCACTACAGCCATTCGCGTTCGTTGGTTATCTATGTTTCCGATCATGGCGAAGGTCTTTTTGATGATCCTAAAAATCCCGATTTTGTAGGTCATGCAGGCAATGCCCTTGCCCCCAACATCGTGAAAGTGCCCTTTATGGTCTATGCTTCTCCGAAGCTCCGAGAGGCAGCTCCCCAGTGGTGGAACAATTTGCAGCGCATCAAAGACCAACCCGTGATGACCGATGTGTTGTCGCGCAGCATCTCCCATCTTTTAGGCATCCGTACTCGCTATGATCAGCCAGCTTGCTATTTGTTTGAATCGCCCACTCCTCGAGTGCGCAAAGTGATTGCAGCCGATGGAGCGACAGCAGTGTTCTAGCGCGCCGCCCTTCCATCAATCGTCCCAAAGTTTAATAGGTGTGCATCAGAATCATAGCTCTGCTAGACACATCCTGGTAGCTTCTTCATGCACGCATTTCCCACCCTGTTGAGGAAATGCGTGTTTTTGCTTATAGTTTGTTGTTGTATCCGTTCAAAAAGCACGCAGAAAATGTTAAATCGGAAGAAAAAAAGTCCCATTTTCAGAGGGATAGTTCTCTAGATTTCCATGATTATTGTAACTTTGCACGTATGGAATTTATCATAGAAACCATTGATAGCATCAATACCACGGCACAAGAATTTGTTGCCGCGGTAGATCTTCGTAACAAGCGCCGCAATGTCTTTGCCTTTTATGGCAAGATGGGCGCGGGAAAAACTACATTCATCAAAGCTCTCTGTGATGCCCTCGGTGTGGACGATGTGGTGAACTCGCCCACCTTTGCCATCGTCAATGAATATCATAGTGCAGTGTTGGAGGGGCCTGTTTACCACTTCGATTTCTATCGTATCAGGCACGTGGAAGAAGCCTTCGACATTGGCACCGATGATTACTTCTATTCTGGAGCACCTTGTTTTATCGAGTGGCCTGAACTCATCGAACCCTTGCTGCCCGACAATGCGGTGCGTGTTGAAATTCTAGAGATGCCCGATGGTCGTCGCAAGGTAACAATCGAAGACTAGTCTTTGTGTCTAGTCTTCTCTGTTTTTATTCATCATCTTACATTTTAGCCTAATCTATGCACCTACTTTCCCGTTGTTCTGCAGCATTGTTGTGCTGCCTTTTGGCACTACCTGTTGTCGCGCAAAGCCCATCCGACTCGAGTGCCCCTGTAGAAGCCTACACCTTAGACCTCAGTCAAGGACGTGCCACCACATCCCAGGTACGTTTGCTCCCAGCTGAGCTCAAGGCTGGTCTTAAAATCCTTGTGCTCACAGGCACGCTGAGTAGTGATCGCAATGGCGATTTTCGTCAAATCCGTGATCTCTGCCCCAATGTCGAGGTGCTTGACCTCAGTGCAGCTACCTGCACGGAAATTCCCGATAATGCTTTCCTAGGCTACCGTGGACTGCGCAAGGTAGTGCTGCCCCAAGGGGTGAAACGCATCGGTCGTCAAGCCTTTTTCCATTGCAAGAACTTGCAAGAGATTGCGCTTCCTAGCACTGTGACCATTGTAGAAGATGGCGCCTTCAATGGCTGCATCGCGCTCCGCCAGTTCGACATCTCTCGTGCCACATTGCTGCGAGTGGGCTTTGCCGCCTTTGAAGGCGTGCCCTCGGCCCATTTGCCCCAGCCCACCTTCGACCTTTGGGCAAAGGCTGCCACTGAGAAATATTCCCTCATCCCTTATCCTGCCCAGTTGGAAGTGCAGAAGGGCAAGCCCCTTATGGTGAACAAAATCGGGAAAATCGAAGCTGCGCCCGAGCTTGCAAACGAAGCTGCCCATGCCCGTCGCATCCTCCGCAATCGCTCAGGGCTCAATGTGTTGCGTGGTTGTGCCAAAGTGCAATTACTCCTCGATGCCACCGTGCAAAATGCCGAAGGCTACGAACTCACGGCCAACAAGAAAGGTATCGTCATCAAGGGAAGCACCCCTGCTGGTGTATTCTATGGATTGACCACTCTCGAACAACTTCTCACGGCACAGCCCCAGATGCTTGAACCCGTGAAAATTGTAGATGCTCCTCGCACTCGTGTGCGTGAACTCATGGTCGATCCCGTGCGCACCTTCATTCCCTTTGCCGAACTTAAACGCATGGTCACTGAGATGGCGCGCTATAAATACAACGCCCTCCACCTCCACCTCGTGGACGACCAAGCCTGGCGCATCGAAATCAAGAAATATCCTCGTTTGGTAGCAGAAAGCAGCATGCGCCCTGCCATGGACGACATGCTATACACCAGTCGTGGTTTTTACACCCAAGACGAGATGCGCGAACTCGTGGACTTTGCTGCTCAGCACCACATCATGGTGATTCCCGAAATCGAGATGCCAGGTCACGAAGTTGCCGCCATTCACGCTTATCCTCAACTTACCGTGGGCAACAAGAAGGTGCCTGTGCGCACCACCAGCGGAGTGTCTAACAATTTGCTCAATCCTGCCTCTGAATTCACCTACCAGTTCCTCTTTGACGTCTTTGACGAACTCGCCAAAGTTTTCCCTGCACCTTACGTGCATCTTGGTGGTGACGAGGCAGGCAATCCTCCGCTCGACGACTGGACCACTGACTCTGCCTGCATCGCTCTCAAAGAGAAACTAGGCATCACTACCCGCGATCGTTCAGAAAACTGGAAGTTGCAGAAGTACATGTTTGACCGCGTGATTGCTCATCTCCGTGACAAGCTAGGTAAGACGCCCATGTTCTGGTACGAAACCGACTTCAAGGAAATCCAACCTGGTTGCATCACCTTCGCTTGGCGCAATGGCCTCACCAAAACCGCTATCGATGCTGCACGTGCCAACAAGGCACAAATCATGCTTTGCCCAGGAGAACACTGCTATTTTGATTATCCCATGGATCGCGGCGATTTACCCGAAGTCAACTGGGGAATGCCTGTGACGAGTCTCAAGCGTGTCTACGATCTTGATCCTGCTTGGGGACAAGGTGAGGAATTTGAGCGCAACTATCTCTTTGGTGTGACTGGTACGCTCTGGAGCGAATGTATGCCTCAGCCCGAACGTATCTACTATCAAGCCTTCCCTCGCGCAATGGCGTTGGCAGAAGTGGGTTGGACTCCGCAAGCGCATCGCAACTACGACCACTTCCTCCGTCGTCTGCAACTCGTGCAGGCCGATCAACTTCGTCGCGGTTACCCCTCTTCAAGTCGTTACGCTGGTTATGATCTTCTTCGTAAAGAGGTCGCTCCGTCTATCAGCAAGTAAAGGTTTTCCTTTCGTATGGAAGTTTCTGTGCATCTCATACGATAGGCCGTAGCCGATCTTAATCCTTTTGACACATTTGCCTCATTGCCATCTGGTGATGAGGCAAATGTTTTTAGAATGAGGGCTACTCTTGGGAGCAAGATTAGTAAGGTTGTGGTTGAAATATATTGTGTTGGCCTATAGCCGTGAAAGAGGATGGAAAAGGAATTAGGATGTTTCCTCCGTGTGGGGCGGATATCTGGTTTTAAGGAGTTATCCCCCTATAAGTATATGGGAGGATATGGGCGCAAAGAGTGAATAAAACGCAGAAAACTGCACTTTTTTCTTTAGGAGTGGTCTGTTTTGTAAGGTATGAATGGCAATTCATGAATGAATGTGTGTTCTCTGCTTTTCCTTGATGATGATATATTTTGGGGGAGTCACAAGCAGGATTACGGTTCGATGTTAAATCTTATGATGGTAAGCATGGTCAGAAAGATTTTTTTTAGCCTTCGACCAAGGATGTTTTCTCGCGCGTGCGTGTCACGCGCGCCTTCCCTGGTAATTTGACGTTTTTGCTTTCACAACCTTCACCAATCTAGGTGGCGTTTTCTAAGACTAGGCTGATTTTGGGCTTCACGACTCATCATTGTTCAAGGGTAGACATTACAGATTTCGCATCTTGATGAAGATTCATAAATAAACGATGTTCCTAATATGCTTGTATATGTCTTATATTCAGTGTTCTACAAGGAATTCTGTGAAGGTTGTGAAGGTGAAAAGTGATAAACTGCTGTAATGCGTGCGTACGCGTGCGCGCGAGAGAATGCAAATTAGCTTTTTAACCCTACTCTGATGGAGGATGAATGCTTTCCGCAGCGGTGTGGAGAATAACTCCTACTTTTGTCCAAAAGTCTCGGAGTTTTTACTGTAACGCTTCGACTTATTTAGTGCATGCTCTGAGATCTTTTATATTATCTCCCATTTGTGGGCTATCCTCCTGTTTCCAGTTAGTTGCTTTGTCATCTTAACAGCTGAGAGAGTCTAAATATGCACGTTGTGACTAAGTTACTAAGGTGTAATCTAAAGCGTGCCTTAGTTAAGGGAGAAAAAGCTCCGCTTTGCTATTGGTTTCTACATAAGAAATCGATTTGTTTTTTCAATTTTCTGCTTTCGGTCTGCGATTTCAGGCATCGTCTTTGGGGGTATAACTCTGGATAAAAAAATGATATGTATACTTAGTTTTCTGAATTGGTGAACCGTTTTTTTAAGTAATTCTCTGGTTTATAGTTTTTTGTGGCGGTATGGACGCTGTCATCTCTGTGTATGAGTGTTTATTGCGAGTGCCATGTGTAGGATTGAGTAGCTCTTCGTTTCTTAAGACAATGAGATGCCGAGAGAGCTGCAGATGATAAGTCTGAAACCTGTAATTATAAAGTGGAGTTGGGAAATTTAACAGTTATATTTGGGTTAAATGAACAGAATTAGCTTCCTTTGCACCAAACTATTCAACAAAAAACTAGAAAAACTATCATTTTAGCCGTAGCCTAATTGTTTGGTTATAGAAGAAAACTTACTATCGTACGATTACTATCTAAAGTTATGAACAAATTATTCTTTATCCTTGTTCTGGCTGTTTGTGCCCCTATGTCTCTATTGGCACAGTCTGCCTCAAAGGTCGGTGTGAACACTCGTGAACCATCTGAGAATCTCCATGTCAAAGGTACTGTTCGTGTGGAGAAATTACCAGTTGATGGAGAAAGTTCTATTTATACTAATAGTGCAGGCCAAAATACTACTACTGCAAACAATAAATTTTCTGCAAAGAAGATGGTGGTGGCCAATGAACATGGTGTGTTAGGTACCATTCGTGGTGTTGTGAACTGGTTTTTCATGCCCTCTATCACCATCAACACGGCTACAATGAACACTCCACAAACCATAGACCTGTATGAAAAATTTCGTGAGCAGTTTCAAACTCCCCAAGTGAGAAGTGATAATGCCCCACAGTCTATTATGCCCACTTTGCCTACTAATACAGAATTGTATTATTACGTGACAGATTATGACAGGAATGTGCTCACTAATGTGAGTATCAATGCCAATGGGGTGATGACTTATACCGTGAGTCGCCAACCCTCTGAAGCATCGTATGTCAATATTGTCTTCGTTTTAAAGTAATCCTCCATGATGTCTTTAATTAATACCCAGGTTCGCTGGGGAAACGTGCAACGTCTCCTCTGCGTAATCTTCCTATTCTCCTGTGCCTTATGGATGTCAGGGCAAGGAGGTGGTGTGACTATCACTAATGCGACAAGTACGCCACAAACACAATGTCAGGCAAACGGAACAATCACTGTGACCGTTGCTAATCCGCAGAATAAGCCATTGGGTTATCAGTTGTTGTGGGGGACAGGGCAAACACAGGTCAATTACCAAGCAAGTAATAAGTTTACCAATGTGCCTGCTGGTGATTTTAAAGTGAATGTGGTAGATGCTAATAACCATGGCTTAATCTATGCTTCTAAATCGGTAACCGTGGCCAATCATTATGCTTCTATCAGCAAGGTAAATGTAAGTCTTGAAGGCTTGTGCGGAAGTTTTAAGCCTGGGGCCATCATTAAGGTGGATCGTAATTCCATTGTGGGAGGTACTGCTCCTTATACCTATTGCTTTGTGAAGGATGATAATCCGAATTTTGCGGATGATCCTTCAAAGTATTCTTCAAATCCTCAATTTACTGCTCCTGATTTTGGTAAGTATCAAGTCCGTATTAAGGATAAGTGTGGAGCAACGAAGACGGTCACCATGGATGTGCAGCCTACATTGGCGCGTGTCAAGGTGCAGAACTATCCTAGAAACAACCGTACATGTCAGCATGACGGTAAGGCTGAACTTTTTAATATTGGATTGTTTAATCCCGAAACGAATGGTCGTGTAGACTTTGGTGAGTATACAAGACTTGGTGGTGTAAAGATTGAGTTGAGAGAGAATGATGAGCATGGGCAAGTACTGATGAGTGGTATCTTAAAAGATGGACACCACAGAGAGAATGCTAGCAAAGCTACTCAGGACTATCTTTTCAAAATAGCCCCTTCGCATAAGTATTGGGCGAAGATTACCACTCCATGTGGGCAGGAATACAAAGGCCCATTTGACATGAAAACTGAACCCATTTTTTGGCCTAAAGCAATATCTTCGGGATGTGAAGGCTCAGGAGGAGGTATGGTCATTGCGAATACGGGTATGCTTTTCTTAGGTTACCCTGCTAAAGTCTACATTACTAAAGTAGGAGAGACCTCTCCTAGACAAGTTATTCCTATAACGAACGACGATGAAGCATTGTTTAAATCTAAGGTTCTGCCTTTTGGGGACTATAAAGTAGAGATAAAGAATGATTGCGGAGGCGTAGCCCCTCAACCACGAATGATTTACAATGTTAAAGGAGACCCTAATTTTAGAATCGTCTATGTCGATTATGCGTTGAATAGATGTGATGGACAGGACCTTTTTACTCGGGTAACCGGAACAGTAGACGTAGCTGTTGAGATTGGTGGATATATTCCTGACCAAGAACATATGGAGGCTAAAATCATTGAAGGTCCAAGTAATGTGGGAGTGAAAGCCCTTTATAAGAACTGGACACATCGTTGGTACAATATAAAGCCTGGTAAATATAAGATTCAATTTACTAGTTGCGGAGGAACCAGGGTACTGGAATATGAATTTAAACCAGATGAAGTGCTTCGTCAGTCGCTTGTTTCTACGGCAACCTCGAAGTGTGTAGGAGGTGGTAGTATTCAGAGTGTTCCTACCTATAATGGTGGCTTCTCTACAACAGTTGAACTGCTAGATGAAAGATTCAGACCAATCCGTGAGAATGGAGAGATAAAAACGAGTACCAATGGTTCTTTCGCTAATATTCCTCCCGGTACTTACAATACGCGTATGGTCATCTATCCATGGTGTGGTGATCAAAAGCCATACTATGTGTATAACGAACGTCCCTTGGTGATTACGGATGGTCAAACAGGAGCTCAGTTTAAGAGTCTCATAGGTGTGGTGTGTGAGAATACACAAGCAGGGGGTCAACGGAAGGGTACACTCTACATGCAGCTTGCAGCTACCGATGATGCTCAATTATCTTATCGAAAGGTAGGAAGTCAAACATGGATAGAACTTCCTTATGCTAACTATGTGGAGATTCCTAACCTAGATATTGCCACCTATGAGGTGCGTTTGGGTAGCTGTGGTAACTTTAAGAATCAGACGGTGACCATTAGTCCTATTACGCCTGCGCTGAGTGATGACCAGGCACATCCATGTTTGAATAGCTCCTACAGACTGGCCATGCCTTATTATCAGGGAGCCACCTATCTATGGACTAAGAATGGTCAAACATTATCTACTCTTCGTTATGTGGATTTTGATAACTTCACAGAAGCCGACAACGGAGAGTATCAGTGTAAAATTCAGTGGGGTACTTGTGTGACTCGTATAGTGAATTATGCGCTGAATGCACACCTTTGTGGAACCAATATTGGTAATATTTCCCTCGAAGGTACGGTGTTTGATGACCAAAATGGTCTTTCGGATGGTGCTGTGAATGGTAATCCGATTGGCTCAGCAGATGGACAGCAACTTTATATCCATGTGCTGATGCTTAAGAATGGAAGCTATCAGCATGTGGGTACACGTACGCCTGTAGGGGCTAATGGTAAATTTGCCATTCCCGGATTGAGTGCTAACTCGAAGTATCGTCTTATTTTGACTACTTCTGAAGCACCAGTAACATCATCTACCCCCATCCAGAGATGGAATTTTGTTGGTGAGTATTACCAAAATACTGGTAGTGATGGCACTCCAGATGGTGTGTTGGAATTGAATGTCGGCGCAGGCAGCATGCTAGATTTGCGTTTTGGGCTTAGAAGAGCAGTGGTCCTCCGTACCAATCGTCACATCACCACTAAGTTGTAGACTTTATTCTTTTGATTAAATATAATCGGGAGCAGCCAGATAGGCTGCTCCTTTTCGTTGTGGTAGAGACTGATAATCGATGAGGATTTGTGACAAAATTAGGATTGGTGTATGCCTTCGTAAGCGTTTTTACTTCCCTAATCTCCTATAACTCGTAAATTTTGTTTATCTTCGCAAGTTGGAAAGATGTACCGTTTGCTGTGGTCTGTGCCTTGTGTAAATATGAGCGGGGTGATGGCTGTGAATGGTGGACTTCAGTCGCGATGAGCGGACAGTGTCACAAAGAGCGCAGCTCAATGAGAAAATGCTTATGGCACAGTAGTGGGTCCCAAAATCCTGATGTGGATATGAAACAGATAAAACTAAGAAAAGGAATATACTCGTCTCCTCTTGCTTTTGTATGCAACATGTTGATGATTTATGTGTGGTACATGGTGTGCCGTTTGGTGTTTCTTTGGAGCAATTGGGAGAACTATGCAGCAGGTTTTGATAAGTTGGAGCTAAACCAGTTGATCACTGGTTCCCTCTTTTTCGACACTTCTGCTATACTTTACACAAATGCGCTCTACGCACTCCTCATGCTCTTGCCTCTTCACTATAAGGAGCGGAAACCTTGGAAGCGTGTGGCAAAGTGGGTGTTTGTCGTGACGAATAGTTTGTGTCTATCGCTAAACTTAGTAGACGTGGTGTACTTCCGCTACACTAGTCGTCGCACCACGGCTAGTGTGTTTCAAGAGTTTAGTCACGAAGGCAATATCCTTTCAATTATCGGAAAGGAAGTGGTGCATCATCCCTTCATTGTTTTGCTGGGGATAGCTCTCATCGCACTCTTGTGGATTTTATATATAGAGCCACGTGCCTATCGCCCGCAGTTGCGCCCACGCTGGAAGTATTATGTGGTGCAGGTGCTTTCGTTGGGTGTCTTTGTGCCCCTTTGTGTGGCAGGGATGCGCGGAGGATTCACCACCGCGGTGCGCCCCATCACCTTGAGCAATGCCAATCAGTATGTCAATCAGCCAGCTGAGGCAGCCTTAGTCCTTAATACGCCTTTCTCCATCATCCGCACCATCAATAAGAAATCATTTGAGGATCCTAAATACTTCTCTTCTCAAGAATTGGATGCGCTCTATTCTCCACTCCATACGCCTAGAAAAGATCAAGGTGAGATGCAGCGCAAAAACGTGGTGGTGCTCATTTTGGAGAGTTTCGGACAAGAATTTGTGGGAGCACTTAACCCTCAACTGGATGGTGGAAAGTATAAAGGGGCAACGCCTTTCCTGGATTCTCTCATTGCTGTGAGTACTACTTATGAGCAGTCGTTTGCCAATGGTCGCAAAAGTATTGATGGGATGCCCTCAGTGCTTTCGAGCATCCCGATGTTTGTAGAGCCTTTCTTCCTAACGCCTGCTTCGCTCAATCATCTGAGTGGGCTGGCAGGTGAACTCAAAAAAGAAAATTACTACACTGCCTTCTTTCACGGAGCTGCTAATGGGTCGATGGGCTTTCAGGCCTTTGCTAAGTCCACAGGTTTCAAAGACTATTTCGGTCGCACAGAGTTTAATGAAGACAAGCGGTTCCGAGGCGATGAAGATTTCGATGGTACTTGGGCAATTTGGGACGAACCCTTCTTGCAATACTATGCTACGAAGATGAATGAGATGCGCGAGCCTTTCATGACCGCCGTGTTCACCGCTTCTTCACATGCCCCCTTCAAAGTGCCTGAGCAATATGAAAACCAGTTCCCAGATGAAGGACCGACTGTGCTTCACCGCTGTGTGAAGTATAGCGACATGGCTTTGCGCAAGTTTTTCGCCAAAGCGCGCACAATGCCTTGGTATAAGAATACGATCTTCGTGCTGACGGCCGATCACACTAGTCTTTCTAGTCATGCAGAATACAGTACTCCTGTTGGGCTTTTCCGAGTGCCGATTATCTTCTTTGATCCTTCAGGAAAGATGCCGGCAGGTCGCCACCCAGGTATTGCGAAACAAATTGATATTATGCCCACGATTTTGGGCTATCTGCGGTATCCACGCCCCTACATCGCTTTTGGTAATGACTTGACACAGATAGCGGCAACAGATAATTATGAGGTGGCTTACCTCAATGGGGTGTATATCTTCGTGCAAGGCGATGAAGTGCTCCTCTTTGATGGCCAGAAAGTGACGGGTCTTTACGACTACAAGCATGATGTGATGCTGCAACACAATCTGGTCGGCAAGTCTCCTCGACAAGGAGGGATGGAGCGTAAGCTGAAAGCTATTATTCAGTCGTATATGTCGCGTATGATTAGCGACCAAGTGACCCTCCCAAAGCAATAAAAAAGCCCCTCTCTCGTTGTCGAAAGAGGAGCATCATGTAATAGTAGTGGTGCTAAAATGCAGCTTTTCTGTTAAGGAAATGCGCTATATAGTCTCGATAAATGACATTAAAAAAGAAAATATCACTAGGTAGTTTAGCTGCCCTCTTGGTGGGACTCACCATTCTCACCATTGTACGCTGGGAAGTTTGGTTTGGCAATCCTCCCGAAGCTCCCTATGTGCCGAAAGCAGCCCCTACGCGTGTGTTGCTCACCTTCGGCAACGACGGAGAAATGTCGCGCAACGTGAGTTGGATGTGCGACACCGTAGTGCACAAATCGCATCTGGAACTCTTGCCCGAAGGGGGAGATCAACCCATTTGTGTGAAAGCAGATGGAGAGGTCTTTGAATCGCGCAGTGGAAAGGCGGCCTATTATGTGGCGCGCTTGACACAGTTGCAAGACGGGCGATGCTATTACTACCGAGCTGTGACCAATGGTAAGGCTTCACCATGGTATGAGTTTTCAGTGAGCAATCCTGAAGTAAAGAAAGACGTGTCGTTTCTCTTCTTTGGTGATATTCAAGATAGCATCAATGGGGTGACCAACCGCTACATTCGTGAGGCTTGTCTGCAACATTATTCTTCGGACTTCGTGGTTTTTGGAGGAGATTTAGCAGAACGTCCCACCGATGCTTATTGGGCAGAAAGTTTCCGTAGTATAGACGGCATAGCGCAATCGCTCCCTGTGCTGTGTGTGACAGGAAATCATGAGTATTTGAAGTATCCTATTCGCAAGTTGGAGCGACGTTTCTCACTGGTTTTCTCTTATTTCCTCAAATCAATGGTGGGGGAGAACCAAGTCTATACGCTGCGCTATGGAGATGTGCAATTGTTTTTGCTAGATTCCAACCGCGAATGGCCATTTTTAGCACAACAAGCGCGCTGGCTGAAGCAGCAGTTGGGAGAAAGCACTGCGCGCTGGAAAGTGGTCGTGCTACATCATCCTATCTATTCTGCGAAATCTAAATCAAACAATTTGTTCCAACGCTGGGCGTTTGCCGATCTCCTCAATGCCAATGTAGACCTTGTGCTGCAAGGTCATGAACATGCCTATGCTCGCATGACACAATGGGAAGACGGAAAGCGCGTGCCTCCAGTTTATACGGTGAGTCATTGTTCTCCGAAGTTTTATCGGATACATTTTGATGAACGCTTCGACCGTTATGGCACCGGACGGCAGATCTATCAGCATATCGCTGTGCATGGCGACACGCTCTCGATGAATGCTTATGATGCACGCACCGGGAAGCTGTATGATCGCGTGGATGTGGTCAAAGGATTCCACGATAATCCCACCATCATAGACCGAGCAAAAGGCATCCCTGAGATATTAGATTTTACCCCGCAGCCAGGCAATAAGAAAGATGCTGCCTTTGCCGAACGCATTCGTGAGTATAAGGCGCAGAAGGGACTTAAACCCTAATTGGTCAATAGACCGTTATAGTACGACTCGTGATTGAAAAGATAACTTCCTGTCATCTTTGATTTTCTTGTTGGCATCATGTTTTTCGTTCGTTCTCGCCGTAGCCCGCTACGCCTTCGAACTCACGGTAAACAATCTGCTCAACAATCTAATAAAATATGTTCAGGATCTAATGACCGATTTGGGTTAAATAATACGACGATTTCACTATGAAGTGTCTGCATATCATCACTCCTGTCAAAGATAGCATCGATAGCACGCTCGAAACCATGCGTGCTGTGCTAGATAGTGCTTTGACGATTCCGCATACCTATACCATCTACAATGATAACTCCACGCCTGAGAATACCGCGCGCCTCCATGCTGAGGCCGAGAAGATGGGCGTGAAGGTGGTGGATTTGTCGGATTTGACGGATCATCCCTCTCCCAACTATCTTTTTGTCTTGCGACGTTGCCAACAGGAATGTTTGGCTTCCGATGCGGGTTTGCTCATCGTGGAGAGCGACGTCACGGTGAAGCGCGACACCTTGCAAGGTTTGGCAGATGGAGCTTTGGCACGAGAGGATTGTGGCATCGCAGCTGCCGTGACGGTAGATGAAGCGGAACAGGTGAATTATCCCTATCTTTATGCTAAAGGTTGGAATGGGGTGGTGGACTCTCGCAAGCACTGCTCGTTTTGCTGTTCATTGCTCACACCGAGACTGTTGGCAGCCTTTGATTTCCAGCAATTGGATGACACAAAAAACTGGTTTGATGTGACGATTTCGCACGAGAGTTTGGCGGCTAAACTCCACAATTATCTCTTCTGCAACCTCACTGTTTTGCATCGCCCTCACGGTAGTCGTCCGTGGAAGCAACTGAAATATAAGAATCCACTCAAATACTACTGGATTAAATGGACGAAGGGATTCGACAAAATTTAAGCGCAACAGCCATGCCTTTGGTGTCGGTGGTGGTGCCGCTCTATAATATGGAAGAGTTTGTGGGCGACACTTTACGGAGTGTGCTAGCTTCGACCTATCGCAACCTAGAAGTCATCGTAGTGGATGATGGTTCTTCTGATACCTCTCCTGCGATAGTGGCAAAAATTGCTCAGCAAGATTCGCGCGTGAAACTCTTGCATCAAGCCAATGCTGGTCCTTGCCGCGCTCGTAACAATGCTGTGGCAGCTTCACAAGGTCGCTACATTCTCCCCGTAGATGCCGACAATCTGCTGGCTCCTGATTTCATTGCGCAGGCAGTGACCATCTTAGAGGCGCAACCTAACGTAAAAGTGGTGTGCCCTTCGATGGAGTTTATCGGAGATAAGCAAGGACCGTGGCGACTTCCCGAGTTTTCACGCTCATTGCTGGCTCGTCGCAACCATATCGACACTTGTGCGCTATTTCGGCGTGCAGACTTTGACCGCGTAGGAGGCTATTGTGAAAAAATCATTGCGCGCGAAGATTGGGATTTCTGGATTTCTCTGCTCAAAGATGGCGGTGAGGTGGTGCGACTGCCCGAAGTGGGCTGTTATTACCGCGTGCGCAAACAGTCGAAACGCATCAGAGATCGCAAACTCAAAGCACACGTCACTGCTGTGCTCAATGAGCGACACCGAGCTTTCTTTGAAGAACAACTTGGAGGGCCGTTGCGCAGGATGCGCTCATGGTCGCGCTGGATTAACTTTCTCACTCGCCCGTTGCGCTATCGCAAAGTAGTCACCGCTCCTAGGTCGTCTGCCGCGGTGAAACGCTTCGTTAAGCAACTTCCTTGGAGATTTGCCCAAGATGGTCGCGAAATTTTCAAAAATCGCAACGCCATTCGACAGTACGAACTCGGAGAAGACTCGGTGGTGGTGAAACAATTCACGCTTCCAATCTCGTTCAACCGTGTGGTCTATCGCTGGTGGCGCAAGAGTAAGGCGCAACGCTCCTACGAATATGCTATGCAGCTTCGCAATCTTGGTGTCGGTTCTCCCGAACCTCTCGGTTTTTGCGACACTGGCTCGCTCTGCAAAATAGGTTATTGCTATTATGTTTCGCGCAGCTCAAAGCTACGCTACGATTTTCGCGATGCCGTCAATGGTACTCAACCTGATGAAACGAAAATTCTCTGCGCCATCGCAGAGACTACGGCACGCATGCACGAAGGTGGCTTCTGGCACAAAGACTATTCAGGGGGTAACATCCTTTGGGACAGAATTGATGAAGATGGCAACATCGTGAATATTCCTGCGGATGCTCAAAAGATTTATGGCATCGCCATAGAACTCATCGATCTCAACCGTATGCGCTTGGGCAAGGTGTCCCTCGAATTAGGATGCGCTGCCTTCGATCGCTTAGAAGTGGATACTTCACAACAGCGTGTCCTTGCAGAAGTGTATGCTCAAATACGTGGCTTTGATGTTGAGGCGTGCTTTGAAAGTATCGTCGCAGCACGGAAGGCACGAATAGCAAAAGGATAGATCTCGCATAATATCTTCTTCTTTTTCACTTTTTGTAGAGTCGGGCGCAGCCTGCTCTCCCTTGTATGCATACCAAAAAAGTGCCGACACCTTTGTTCAAAGTGTCGACACCAGATTCTAGACAACTCACTACTATACAGCCTATGCGTCTCATAAAAATGACCGGTGGTCTTGGCAACCAAATGTTCATCTATGCGCTCTACTTGCGCATGCGCCGCGACTTCCCCCATACACGCATCGACCTCTCTGATATGCAGCATTATCATGCCCATCATGGCTATGAGATGCACCGCGTGTTTGCACTTCCCCAAACGGAGTTTTGCATTCCGCAATGGATGAAAAAAGTGATGGAGTTTGTGTTTTTCAAAACCATCCTTGAACGTCATCAGAAGGGAAGTCTCAAGGCTTATCGAGAAGCTCACTTCTGGCCGCTCATCTATTATAAAGGATTCTATCAGAGTGAGCGATATTTTGAGGACTTCAAGGACGAAATCCGTGAAGCCTTCACCTTTAACGCTGAGCTGTTGTCCGACAAAACGCGCCAACTCGCGCAAGAGATGCAGCAGTGCATGAGCATCTCGCTCCATGTGCGCCGTGGGGATTACCTCCTCCCTCAATTCTTTCAAAATTTAGGGAGTGTGTGCACAGCCGAATACTACCAGCGTGCAGTGAACTTCATGCACGAGCAGTTCCCCCGACGCTCGCTTCTTTGTTTTCTCAGATGACATTGCATGGGTGAAAGAGCATGTGCAACTGCCCAATGCCACCTATGTGGAGCACAACAAAGGCGCAGATAGTTGGCAAGACATGTATTTAATGAGCCAATGTCGTCATAATATTGTGGCTAATAGTAGCTTTAGTTGGTGGGGCGCGTGGCTAAATGGTCATGCTGATAAAGTAGTTTGTTGCCCTTCCATTTGGACGCGCGCAGGAGGCGATGAAAATCTCTGCCCAGCTTCGTGGCACCGCATTGCAGTGGAATAGTCGTGTTTATTGCCTATTATCAATCTAAAGCCGCATCATTATGGCATTTTCTCTCTCTTCTCTCTTGCATCTAGGGACAAAATTCGGTCGTGCACTGCTCGATATCCCGAGTTTGCTACGTCCTACTCGCCAACCGAAGCTCATCATGACATTGTTGGTGAAGAACGAAGCGGAACTTCTGGCGCAAAATCTTAGATTTCATCGCGCAATGGGGGTAGATGCTTTTATTATCACTGACAATAACTCTACCGATGAAACTCCTGCGATTATTCAAGAATTCGTTGAGAAAGGTTGGATAATTGAGAGTATAAAAGAAACAGATACGGGCTATCAACAGAAAAAGTGGGTAGACCGCATGGTACTTCTCGCTCGAAAGCATGGTGCAGATTGGGTAATCAATGCCGATGCCGACGAGTTTTGGTATGCACCTGGTAGTCTTAAGCATGGATTGGACACGACCTCTGCCAATGTGTTGCGAGCTGAGGTACGCAATGTACTACCCGAAGAAAATCGTCCCTTCACGGAGTGGACTTCTGTGGTGTATCCTGTGCCGAATCCTCAAGATTACGATCTCTCCACCTATAGCATTTATGGCAAAGACATGGTGAAAGTGATGCACCGTACGAAGGGATACTTGAAAATCTCAATGGGAAATCATAAGGTGTCGATGATTTTGCCTCGTCGCAAGAATAGCGACATCACCATCTTCCATTTCAATGTGCGCAGTCGTGCACAGTTCATTGAGAAGATGGAAAATGGAGGTAAAGAACTTGCGGCAAATCCTTCTAAACGTGGTGGTCGTCATTGGAGATATTTCTACGAACTCCACCAACAAGGACTCCTTTCTGCCGAATATGACCGAGTGGTTGGTTATTCTGTCCTTGACCGTCTCCGTGCTGATGGCTTTGTGCGCACAGACGATCGACTTGCCCATTTTTTCTCACTATTGCAACATTAAGCATGAAGCACGCCTATCTCATCCTTGCCCATCATGAACCAGAAGTTTTGCAGCTGCTGCTTACTTCTCTTGATGATGCGCGTAATGACATATTCCTGCATATTGATCGCCGCTCGAAGAGGCTTTTTGCTCGTTTCGAGAAGTGGCAACCACAATCGGCTGGCTTTTTCCTTCTTGAGGAGAGAGAGGCCCCTGCTTGGGGGCATATCTCTATCGTACGTGCTGAGTTGCGACTCTTCTCTGCTGCTTTGGCTCAAGGTGAGGAGTATGCTTATTATCATTTACTTTCGGGAATGGACCTTCCTCTCAAGAGCCAAGATGAGATTCATGATTTCTTTGATGCACATCAAGGCAAGGAGTTTGTGCATTGCGATTTCGCTGAGTCAGCTATGCACATAGCCAATAAGCGTGTCAACCGTCATTATCTCTTTCTACGCTCCTTGTGCAAACGGACTACTCCAACCATGCATCTTCTCACCACTCCTTTTCGTAAAGTAGTGCTAGGTATAGAAAAGGTTACGCATTATAATCGTTTTTCATCAGAGCATACTTTCTATTATGGTTCACAATGGGTGAGCGTCACCCATGGCTTTTGTAAGTATTTGGTGGAGCATTCGTCAGAGATAGAAAAGATGTTCCGATATACACTATGCCCTGATGAACATTACAAACAAACCCTCATCATGGCATCGCCTTTTGCTAAGCATCTATATAGTAAAGATTGTTCTGCTGAATGTACGCAGCGTTTTATAGACTGGAAGCGCGGGAAGCATGGCCATCCTCACACCTTTGAATTAGCAGACTATGAGCAACTGGTGCAAAGCCCATATATGTTTGCGCGTAAGTTCTCAGCAAGTCAGCCACAACTCTTGCAACTCTGGTATAAGAAATTAGGGATAAAGCAGCAGTAAAGCCAACACTCCCACGAGATATTTTTCATCTCGTGGGAGTGTTGGCTTTACTGCATGCGACTACTAAATCACCTTACCCTCACTCACGGTTATGACTGAGGGAACGAAGAGTCGCGAACCAGTTGTTTGATCAAAACTTCATATTCTTCGGCTGCCGCTTCCAGAGAGAAACGTTTAGCTTGTTGGCGTACATTAAGACTCATCTGTTGTCTAAGTTCCTCATCTTGCGCAAGCTTGACGAGAGCATCAGCATAAGCTTCCAAGTCAAATGGGGGAATCAATACTCCATTCTCCCATTGCGGAAGCATCTGTTCTCTCACTCCAGCAGAGACATCAAAAGCTAGAGGGATAGTACCTAACATCTGCGCTTCTCCAATCACCAATCCCCAGCCCTCAATAGAGGATGTGAGGCACAGCATAGAGGCCTCCGACATAGGTGTTACGACATCTTCTTGATATCCAGCAAACTGTACTCTAGGAAGTTGTAGGGCTTGAGCAGTTGCTTTGAGTCGATGCCCATAATTACCATCACCTATGAAATGCAGTTCCCAGTCTGGTAATTGAATGTGTACTTTCTCCCAAATCTTTAGCATTCTGTCTGGTCGCTTGTCAGGATATTCCAGACGTCCTACAAAGACTATCCTTTTTTTCTTTTGAGGGAGGGTAGAGAGGGTAGGTTCACTCCCATTGTGCAACACATATAATTTCTTCTCAGCTTCGTCATAGGATGCAAAGTATGCGAGCAATTCTTGGCGATATCCCTCACACAGCACCGTGAATGCATCCGTTTCTTGTAATCGTTGGAGATAGCGTCGATGTTGTTTTTTCTGATAGGATTTTAGGATGTAGAATCTCCAAACATCATGAAACATCCATTTCATCATACGCCATGGATTCTCCCATGCTCTAGCCTTTTGCAGACTCATCTTGGAGACGATTTCCCAGAAAGGTTGGCTATGTAGACTAAAAACTATTTTACAACCTGTGGCTGCGCGCAGTTCTTTCGTGTAGCGATAGTAGAAGTGCGGCATAAAACAGATGTCTACCTGCTGCTCCTTAAATGATGCTATGAGTTTGGGAAGCATCTCTTTGTCACGAACTCTACCCTTTTGTCCGGCTATCCGAGGCATCTGAACACACTTTAATCCTTCGGGTAAGGGGTGTTCGGGAAGATTATCACAATAGAGGATCACATGGTTTCCTCTATTGTGTAGTGTTTTAACAATGTCTTGACAAATTCTTCCAGTGCCTCCACCAGGAAATTCTATCAAAAAGAGAAAGGCTATCGTAGTCATGATGGTGTAGTGAAAGGAGATGAGCTTTCGTGATTAGCTCTGCGTGCTTCCCACTCCTGTTTGGTACGTTTCCAGCGGTTGTGTGTCCAGAGCCAGAGGTGAGGGTGGGCTTCGATGCTCGCTTCTAAGGCACGAACATAAGCATCCGTGATAGGGAAGCGCGAAGTCGTCACTTTTTGTTCTACCTCAGCTCCGTTTGTTTTAGAGCTATCTTGGATGTCAGGGTGCAGTTCTATGATTTCTGCTCGATATTCTCCGCGGTGAGGACGAGTCACCTCGAGATAGTAGTAGCGTGCACCCACTTTTTTACCAATCTTTTCCGCTCCTGTAAAGAAAGAAGTTTCGTGATGCAAGAAATCGCACCAATGGTGCATCGCCTCCCACTTCGGAGACTGATCCGAAATAAAACCAATCATCCCCTTTTCTCCGTTTTTCTTCCACGACAAAATGGTGCGAAGCGTCTCTTTCATCGCGATATTTGTAGCCCCCATTCTGCCGCGAATGTGTAAGAAAAGCTCGTCCATGAGCGGACTATGGAGAGGATGGTAGATTTGTCCGAAATGGATGCCCCCATCGCTCCAAAGCGGAAGTGAGGAAACCCATTCCCAATTGCCAAAGTGTCCCAGGTAGAGGAATACAAATTGATGTTCTCCATCACGCAACTCTCGAAGCACCTCATGAAGATTGACAAAATCCATGCGACGATAGAGTTCTTTGCGAGAAATCGACATCAGTTTAAGTGTTTCCACGATGTAGTCGGCAAACCAGTGGTAGAAATCGCGCTCTATCTTCGCTCGCTCCTCAGCAGAACGTGAAGGAAAAGCCTCAGCCAACTGACGTTGCACAAGTACGCGCCGATATTTCAACACATGAAACACCAGCGGAAAAATCAGCACGTCGGCAAAGAAATAGTGTAGTCGAAGTGGCAAGATAGAGCAAAGCCACCAGAGCGCACGGTAGAAGGGAAGTAATCGTTGCACGAGTGCAAAGTTAAGCATTTTCTTCGAACCCCCTTTGTTTACATCCGCAATTTCCTGCATCATCAAGGGCTTATGCCCTGAATCCTCATGAAAAAGCGAAAAACTCATCGAGAAATCCCGAGCATCTCCCCAAAAATCAGTAACTTTGCCTAAGGGCAAAATGCCCTAATCTCCAACGACGAAACGATAATCACCAACGATGCAGGAAGAACAGCCCATTAACGACGCAATGCAAACCCCCAACGCTGAATCCAGCTCCGCAGCAGAAGACACCAACACTGCACTCTCGAACGGAGGTGCGGAAGATGCCGTAGATTACGATCCAGAAGAGATGAAGCAAGAAGAAATAGTCAATGTACACCCTCTCACGGGTATGTATCAAAACTGGTTTCTAGACTATGCTTCCTATGTGATTTTGGAGCGTGCTGTGCCGCATCTCTACGATGGACTAAAGCCAGTGCAACGTCGCATCCTTCACACAATGAAGCGTATGGACGATGGTCGCTATAACAAAGTGGCCAACATTGCAGGAGAAACTATGAAGTTTCACCCCCACGGTGATGCCTCTATCGTAGATGCTCTCACCCAAATGGGACGTCAAAATCTCCTCATTGATTGTCAAGGTTCGTGGGGAAATATCCTCACTGGAGATGAGGCTGCGGCTCCGCGTTACATCGAAGGACGACTCACCAAGTTTGCCCTCGATGTCTTGTTCAATCCCAAAACCACAGAGTGGAAACTCTCCTACGACGGTCGCAACAAAGAACCAGTGGCTCTGCCTGTGAAGTTCCCCCTTCTGTTGGCACAAGGAGCAGAAGGTATTGCTGTGGGGCTGAGTGCAAAAATCTTGCCCCACAACTTTGGAGAACTCTGCCAAGCCGCTATCTCCTACCTGAAAGGCGAAGAGTTTACCCTCTATCCCGACTTCCAAACGGGTGGTCTCATAGACGTTTCTCGCTATAACGACGGGCTTCGTGGTGGAGCTGTCAAAGTGCGCGCTCGTGTGGAGAAACGCGATAGCAAGACCATCGCCATCACCGAACTACCTTATGGTAAGACGGTCGATAGTCTTTGTGAGAGCATCAAAAAAGCAGCTGACAAGGGGCGCATCAAAATCCGTCAAATCCAGGATTTCACCGCAGAGAATGTGGAGATTCTCATCCACCTCTCTCCAGGCGTTTCGAGCGATAAAACTCTCGATGCACTCTATGCCTTCACGGACTGTGAGGTGAGCATCTCGCCCAACTGCTGCATCATTGACAAAGACACACCACGATTCGTCACGGTCAAAGAAGTGCTCAAGAGCAATGTGGAAAACACCAAAGCTCTCTTGAAGCGAGAACTTGAAATCCGCCGTGGTGAATTGCTTGAGAGCATGATGTTTGCTTCGCTTGAGCGCATCTTCATCGACGAACGCATCTATAAGGACAAAGCCTATGAGAATGCTGCTAATATAGACGTTGCTTTAACGCATATCGACAGCCGTCTCGAACCCTTTAAGGCAGACTTTGTGCGCGAAGTTGTGCGCGAAGACTTGCTGCGCCTCTTGGAAATCAAGATGGCCCGCATCCTCAAGTTCAACAAAGCCAAGGCCGACGAACTCATTGCCCGCATCAAGGCCGAACTGGCGCAAATAGAGCATGACCTCGCGCATCTCACTGAGGTCACCATTGACTGGTTCACCACCATCTACGACCGCTATGCAGCCGAGCACCCACGTCGCACAGAGATTCGTTCGTTCGACACCATCGAAGCTGCCAAAGTGGTGGAAGCCAATGAAAAATTGTATGTGAACCGTGCCGACGGCTTCATGGGAACATCTTTAAAGAAAGATGAGTTTGTGGAGAACTGTTCCAACATCGACGATGTCATCATCTTCTATCGCGACGGAACTTACAAGGTGACTCGTGTAGCGGAAAAGGTGTACATCGGGGAGACAGAGCGTTCTAAAGCAGAGAAGAAGAAAGCTGAGATAGTGCACATCGCTGTCTTCAAGAAGAATGACCAGCGCACTGTTTACAATGTGGCTTATCGCGATGGAAAAGACGGTGCCTACTATGTCAAGCGATTTAATGTGACGAGCATCACCCACGATCGCGAGTATGATGTCACGCAAGGCACACCAGGTTCTAAAATCCATTATTTTACGGCCAATCCAAATGGAGAAGCCGAAGTAATCAAGGTGACTTTGAAGCCCAACCCCAAGTTACGTCGCATCTTCTTTGAGAAGAGCTTCAGTGAATTGGCAGTGAAAGGTCGTGGCTCTCGTGGTAACCTCCTCACACGTCTTGACGTCCACAAAATCACGCTTAAATCTCATGGTGCTTCTACCTTAGGAGGTCGCAAGGTGTGGTTTGATCACGATGTGCAACGTCTCAATTTCGATGAGCGAGGCGACTATCTTGGAGAATTCCACAGCGATGACATGGTGCTTGTGGTTTTGGATAATGGTGATTTCTACACCACCAACTTTGATCCCAATAATCACTACGAGAGCACAGGCCTCATGCGTGTAGAGAAGTTTGATGAAACTAAAGTGTGGACGGCTATACTCTATGATGCCGACAATGACAATAATCTCTACATCAAGCGATTCTGTTTTGAGCGAGCCTCGCAAACTCGTCACCAAAACTTCATGGGTGAGAATGAGCAATGCAAGTTTGTTGCGCTCACCGACCAGGCTTTCCCACGCTTCCAAGTGAGTTTTGCTGCTCCCGACGATTTCCGTGAGCCTCTTGTCATTGATGCAGAGGAATTTATCGGAGTGAAAGGCTTTAAAGCTAAGGGAAAGCGCATTACTACGCTCAATGTGGACAAGGTTGAAGAATTAGAACCCACGCGTTTCCCAGAACCATCTGAGGATATTTCCGATAGCTCTGAAGAAGAGGAGGATGCTCTCCAGCAAGATACACCCTCGCCTGCTCAAACGGAGTCTGACCTCATGGATGATTTGACCGGACAACTCAAGTTGGGATTCTAATCATTAGCATTTACTATCCAAAGTGGCCGCTGAAACACAAGAGTTTCAGCGGCCACTTTTTATTGTTGTGAGGAATGTGTACTCTTTCCTCTGCCCAAAGCCGATGGCGAGAGCTAGCGTTGCGATGATTGTTTAGGATGTGCAGTCTTAACCAAACTCCTGTCCAAGTCGGAGCTGAGCCGTATTGGCCAGTTGGCGCGTGTGTGCAGGCTCATCGGTGGGGGTGATCATAAGCATGTTGCCCTCAAGAGCTACCACATAGCCATCGAGTCCGCGAATCACCGCCCCAATGCCTTGGGGTAAGTGCACCAAAGTCTGGCGAGTGCCTTGGAAGATGACCCCAGCACCGCCCACAGTGGCATTGCCGTCGGCATCTGTCTCGTGCACTTCTTTCATCACAGGCCAAGAGCCCACGTCGCGCCATCCAAATGAGCATTCCTGCACTACAGTCGGCCAGTCGCGATCGAGCAATACGGCATCTATGCTGTTGTATTCTGCAGCAGGGTAGTAGCGTTGGAGGGCTAGTTGCGCCTCTTCTTCTGAAAACTCCACGGCGCTAATCCCGATGCCAGGCAAAAGTTGAGGCACATAGCTGGCCATGGTCTGCACATGCCACAGGAAAAGCCCCGTGTTCCATAAGAACTCGCCGCTAGATACAAATGTTTTTGCAAACTCTATCGGAGGTTTCTCTGTGAAGGATTTGCGCATGAAGCGTTTCTCGTCTATGCTCTTCCCCTTTTGCAGATAGCCATAAGCAGTGTTGGGGGTGGAAGCTTTGACGCTCATCGCCAAGAATTGAGGGTGCTCACGCACATAGTCCAAGCCCTGCGATAGTTCCTGCTCGAAGGCTGCCTCGTTGGTGATGAACTGGTCGGCAGGCGAAGCCACAATACATGCCTCTGGGTCGCGCTGACTGATGTACCACGAAGCCCAAGCTGCAGCAGGAGCCGTGGACAACTGGGCTGGCTCGGCCAAGATTTGAGCGTCTTGCAGTTCGGGGAGTTGATTTTTTACCAGTGGCACATAGTCCGTGAAGGTTGAAACGTAGATATTTTGAAGGGGAATGAAGCGGGATAAGCGATCGAAAGTGAGCTGTAGCAGTGTTCTTCCCACACCGAAGAAATCAATGAATTGCTTGGGGTGTTGTGCACGGCTCACAGGCCATAAGCGGCGACCTTGTCCGCCGGCCAATATGATGCAATAATCGTGAGTTCTCATGGATAAAGGGTATAATTTACTTACAGCGAATATAACGATAATGCATGATATGGCGAAGAGAATGGTGGAGAAATACATGAGGGTATGAATATTTTCAAGGAAAGGTTTGGTGGAAAGATAAAAAAGTAGTACTTTTGCATCACGTTCGCACCACAAGTGATGAATGATGCTCCGATGGCGGAATCGGTAGACGCGTCGGTCTCAAACACCGATAGGGAAACCTGTGCCGGTTCGACCCCGGCTCGGAGTACGATAAACCACTCTTCAACGCAAGTTGTAGAGTGGTTTTTTTGTGCCGTTGAGCGAAGGCCTCTATAAGTATATGGGTTGCTAGATGTTAATTTCAGAGGGTTATGAGTTTAAAAGATGTTGGATAATTCCAATTTGTTACTCTTTTTAGGATTTTGGAGGGCTGAGAGTGCTTAGGATATGGCTTTGAAGGTTGATTGCTTTAAGGTCGATGTTTTGCGATGAAAGTCGCATCCCAAAGGGGGGTGATGTTGTGTTTGAGTTTTCTCGCGTACGCGCGCGCATCACAGCAATTCCTATCTTTTTGCTTTCACAACCTTCACAGCATTGCTTAGAGTTTTCATAAATGGCATGCTTTTTCTGCTGGTTGTTTTTCTTTATTTTGTGTTGTCCTTTCGTTTATTTTCGATGCACTTCTATTTTTTCTTTATGAACATCGTTCCTGTTACCTTCCTGATTCGTTGTGTATCATTTGTTTATGGAAAATTTTGTGAAGGTTGTGAATGCAAAAAGATAAAAACTCCTGTTACGCGCGCGCGTGAGAGTAGGCTTTCGGTCTCTTTCTTACGCACTGTTTCAGAACCAAAGGAGCATTGCAAAATTTTCTCTGATGGAAGAAAGAAAAACTCCGACATTTGCTGAAGAATCTCGGAGTTTTTTATGAAAGTGTTGGAGATGATTGGCAGAAATCTAGGAGGTTTCTGGAGGTAGAGTCCAATCTATCTGTACTAGATCTATCTCTAGGAAATTTCAACAAGGACATCCGTAGGGTAGAGAATTTGTACGAAGCAAAGTAGTTGAACTGTGTTGTTCAGCAACTCTTGTCCGCTTTTCTAGCCAACAAGTTAGTATCGATCAAACATCGTCTGTACCATCTTTGCCAACTATCTAGCCGAAAAGAGAGAGAGTTTGTTGAAACTGGATTGAAAAGGCTAAAGTTTCATCTCTGAGAAATAAAGGACTGACAGATGTGTTCTGCTGCCTTTTGAGTGGCAAGTGTATAATCCGTAAGGACTTATTAGGCGAGCACGCTAAACTTATCTTGATACTGTTGTATCTTGGGGATTATAGAGAACAAAACGCGCAACACTCTTTCGAATGTTGCGCGTTGCGCTTCAGGATGAGCTTGAACCAACGACCCCCTGATTAACAGATTTAGCGCCTTTATGTTTCATTGAAGCTTGATTTCATGAAACTCAAAAAATAGCTAAAGGGGAAGTATGAACAGTATTTCCTTTGCAGAAGGTGATACGGGAAAAACGAATTCTTTTTTGCTGAAAATTCAAGGAACAATGAAAAGGATGATTGCGTTAAAATGGATTTCTTGATCCCATTTAGGGAAATTGTCAAATACAAACTAAGAAAAACACAATATGGATTGTTCCTCACTAAAGAAGTTAGTATATTTGCAATATACAGAAATGTTTTCCCAATTGACTCAGATTTAATCAATTCCTTATATCTCTAGTCACTATGCTCAATGATGATGACAACTACCTATTCAAATATCACGATACAGCAAGCCACTGAAACCAAGCCTGCTCAGAATGACGTATTATCTGATATTGCAATTCGTCCTTCTCTCAAACAGTATCTCTGTGTTTTGTATGGTTTCGTATGGCGGTTTCTACCTATCGGCTTGCTTTTGCTGCTGTGCTATCGCCATGACATGCCCCTCGCTTTTGCTTTCTGCTTACTTCCGCTTTTTGTACTTATACCTTTGACCCTCTACCGCTTGTTCTATCTTTATTCTTCAAGCTGGATAATAGGAGCAGAAATAGTCAGTCAAAAGCGCGGTGTATTCTCTGCATCTACTGTCTATTTTGAACTTCGCAGAGTTACAGGATACTATGAGCAGCAAAGCTGGCTTCAGCGCTTGCTAGGGCTAAAGACGATTCTGGTAACCTGTTCAGATAAAGGTTACCTGCGAATAGAGGTAAAAGGAATACCAACCGACTTCCCTCTACTCGCTGTCATCCGACAGCGTGCTGAGCGTTGCAAAAGCGATAAAGGATACACGGAGTACACCTATCTCTAGCCTTAGTTTTCCTTTTGTCTAAAAACAAAAGGAAGATTCTCACGCGCGCACGCGAAAAGCTTTTAAAGCTCTATTTGATTTATATAGGTGTTTATATAAGCTTTATTTACGAGCAGCGACTTTCCTTGTGTTTATGAGGGGAGTCGTTTGGTCTATTGCGAGGCAATAGTAAGTCACAGGATTTGGCTGTATGAGGAGACTTATTTACTTTTGCGCCGAAGTTCCAGAGTTTAATCTGGAGGAAAACTAAAATTCGAAACAAAGGTGGACGCCTTATCTTCCGCCCTTGATGTTACTGCATTGTACGATGCTCAAAAATGCTCTCCTGCTTTTGCACAATATGCAGATTCTATCGTAGCAACTGCGAAGACCAACCTCAAAGAGAGTTTGCTGGGGTTTCTGTCAAAGTATTAGGGATTTCTAGACCAGATATATTTAATAGTCCAATCACTATTACCACTCTTCCTACAGCTCATGGCTGCAATATATCCTATATGAACATGTCAGGTAAGACTTTGGATTGCTTTGTTCAAGTCAAAGGATATTATAATAATATCCAGATTCTATCCAAGCGAGTTAATTTGGCCGACCTACTACTTAACTCTCTTACAGTAACAATCGGGAATCCAGCCGTTGATTTGGTGAAGCCTTTGGAAAATCCTCTTTTGCTCTCAGAATAGCAATGTCTACAATAATTTCCTTGGCCAATCAAAAGGGCGGTGTCGGTAAAACCACCCTCTGCACCATCTTTGCCAACTATCTAGCCGAAAAGAGAGAGGGTTTGTTGAAACTGGATTGAGAAGGCTAAGGTTTCATCTCTGAGTAAAGAACTGACGGAGGTATTCTGTAGCCTCTTGAGTGGCAAGTGTATAATCCGTAAGGACTTATTAGGCGAGCACGCTAAACTTATCTTGATACTGTTGTATCTTGGGGATTATAGAGAACAAAACGCGCAACACTCTTTCGAATGTTGCGCGTTGCGCTTCAGGATGGGCTTGAACCAACGACCCCCTGATTAACAGTCAGAGGTGCTCTAACCAACTGAGCTACTGAAGCAGGTGTCTTTTTATTTTACTACCGCAGACTTGGTAGTTGCGCTTCAGGATGGGCTTGAACCAACGACCCCCTGATTAACAGTCAGAGGTGCTCTATAACCAACTGAGCTACTGAAGCAGGTCTTTTTGTAGGAGAAAGAAGAACTTTTGTTGGTGGAAAACCTTGAAAAGTACGTCCTTGTTCCTCGTTTGCAGTGCAAAAGTAGTACTTTATTTCGAATTAAGCACTATCTTTGCAGAGAAAATTTCAAGAAAAAATTACATGAAGAAAATTTTAGGCGTTGGGAATGCCCTGGTAGATGCCCTCTATAAGATAGATAACGAGAATATAATCAGAGAATTAGGGATTTCGATAGACGGCATGACGCTGATAGATGCTGAACGAAGAAAAAAAATCGTGGAACGTCTCAAAAATGTGCCATTCGAGTGTCGCACAGGAGGTTCGGCGAGCAATGCGGTGCATTGTGTGGCGGCACTAGGCGGCGATGCTAGTTTTATAGGTCGGACTGGAAGGGATGAGCATGGAAAGTTTTACGCCAAATCGTGTGAGCAAGCTGGAGTGAAACCGCTCACTACCATTTCAGAAGACATACCGACTGGGGTGGCGACTACTTTTATTCTCCCCGATGGTCGTCGCACCTTTGCCACCTATCTTGGGGCAGCGGCAACCGTGAGTGCTGAGGACTTGCACGAAGTGGACTTTGCTGTGGCTGACTATATGTTTATTGAAGGCTATTTGGTGCAAAATCATGGACTTGTCTTGCGCGCGGTGGAATTAGCACAACGCAATGGCGTGAAGGTGTGTTTGGATTTGGCATCTTGGAACATTGTGAAAGAAGAGCGTGCATTCTTCGCGGAATTGTTACCTAAGATAGACATCGTTTTTGCTAATGAAGAAGAAGCGCAAGCCATGACAGGGACGATGGGTGAAGCTGCCGCAGAGTGGTTGGCGCGTATCTGTCCAATTGCCGTGGTGAAATGTGGAGCCGAAGGGGCTGTGGCTGTTTCGGGCGACAAGAAGGTGAGGGTCGCTGCTGAGCGAGTGAAGCAAGTGGAAGACACCACTGGAGCGGGCGATTTCTTTGCTGGAGGATTCCTTTATGAGCATGCACAAGGAGCTTCGCTGGAAGAGTGTTTACAGATGGGCGCGCGTTGCGCTGCTGCTGTGATTCAAGTGATGGGAACTCAACTCTCTGCCGAAACGTGGGTAGAATTGCGCCAAAACAGAGCATAGAAGTAGCAAGTACAGATGATAGAGATGCGTTTTGATGAATTTCAAAGCCTCTGTGCACAGCTATTTCTCAAAAAGGCCGTAACTTTGTAGTACCCACCTGCACGTATGTGTGCAAGGACACGATGATGTGGACGAGGATGTAGAGCTTATGACATACATGATAAAAAGATTTTTCCTCTTTATAGCATTTCTCTTCGGTGTGGGAGCGCAGATAACGCTCCAAGCACAGGAGTCTGATAATTTCAAAACCACCAAGGCTTTGGATATTTTCAATGCGCTATATGAAGAACTAGAACTAAATTACGTTGATACACTTGATGCTGAGAAGGTGACGGGTGATGCTATCCGTTATATGCTCAATCGTTTGGACCCTTACACTGAGTTTTACAAAGCCTCACGGACGGATGAACTAAAGACACTGACCACTGGCAAGTATGCGGGTATAGGATCGCCCATTCGCTATCACAAAGGGAGCGACCGCTGTGTGTTTGACGGGCCGTATATGGGCATGCCGGCGCAAGCTGCTGGGGTGCGCACGGGAGACATCATCATGAAAATCAATGACAAGTATGTGGGTGTCTGTGGAAAACAAGCGAAAGCAGACTATTCTAGCAAAATCTCCAACCAATTGCGGGGAGAAGCTGGGACCTCGTTTACCCTTACGGTGAAGCGTCCGATGCATGAGAAGTTGTTGCGCTTTCGATTGAAGCGACAGGTGATCAAGCAGCCTTCGGTGCCTTTTGCAAGACTCTTACCTAACCATGTGGGGTATGTGGTGATGACGGGTTATCGTGATGATACTACTCACGATTTGCGCCAAGCTATTGAACAACTCAAAGCGAAGGGAGCACAACGTCTGGTGCTAGATCTGCGCGGTAATGGTGGTGGATTGATGAATGAAGCTGTGCAAGTGGTGAATCTCTTCATTCCCAAAGGGAAAAAGGTGCTAGAGGTGCGCGGAAAGGATCCCGAACAGAATGCTATATTCAAAACAAAACAAGCTCCTCTCGATGACGATATCCCGATGGTGGTGCTGGTGAATTATAGCACAGCGTCGGCAGCAGAAATTACTTCTGGCACGCTGCAAGACTATGATCGTGCAGTTGTGGTGGGACAGCGCACTTATGGTAAGGGGCTTGTGCAATCGCAACGAGAATTGCCTTACAACACGATGCTCAAACTGACGACGGCGAAGTATTATATTCCTTCGGGGCGTTGTGTGCAGGCTTATGATTTCAAAAATCGCGGAGCGGATGGACAACCGAAGCATTTGCCCGACTCTCTTTGCAAAGTATTTAAGACGAGCAACGGACGCCTGGTGAAAGATGGCGGTGGCATCACGCCCGATGTGGTGATGGAGCCTGACTCATTGCCCGATATGTTGGAAGAACTCGCTCTGTCTGAACAGTTCTTTGATTACACTGTGAAGTATCTCAACACCCATCATGAGTTGGCACCCGCAGATTCGTTCCATATCTCTGATGTGGATTTCCAAGATTTCCTCTCCTTTATGGAAAAAAGTTCCTTCACCTACCACACCCAGACGAAGCGTATGCTGGATTATCTGAAGAAGTGGGCTGACTATGAAGGATATAGCGATAGCATACAGACTGAAATGACAGCTTTAGCCACAAAACTCGCTCCCAATGTGGCAGGAGACTTGCGCCGCTGGCAGAAAGAGGTGCGCGAACTCTTGGAATATGCTATCGTTTCCTCGCGCTATGGACATGAAGGAGCTTATGCTTACAAGATCCGCAACGATAAAGAGTTGCAGCTCTCCACAGAGATACTGCTCGATAAAGAACGCTATCACAAGTTGCTCCGCAAATAAATGTAGAGTTTTTGACTTCTAATTATACATTCATCTCACAACACCCCCTCCTCTCATGAAGATTCTTCTCCTTGGTTCTGGCGGTCGCGAACACGCACTGGCCTGGAAAATCGCCCAAAGTCCTAAAGTTGAGCAACTTTTCATAGCACCAGGCAATGCTGGCACGTCCAGTGTAGGCGAAAACGTGGACATCGCTGCCACCGACTTTGATGCGCTTGCAGACTTCGTCGTGAAGCAGCAAGTAGACATGGTCGTTGTTGGCCCCGAAGATCCATTGGTGAAGGGAATCTACGATGATTTCCTCTCTCGCTCGGCTACAGCGCATATCCCAGTCATTGGGCCTTCAAAGGCAGGCGCAGTGCTGGAAGGTTCTAAAGACTTTGCCAAAGCCTTCATGCAACGTCACGGCATTCCCACCGCAGCTTATCAAACTTTCGATGGCACGCAGGTGGAAGAAGGGTGCGAGTTTTTGGCAACCCTCTCCGCTCCCTATGTACTGAAAGCCGATGGTCTCTGCGCAGGAAAGGGGGTGCTCATTCTCCCAACTCTCGAAGAAGCGCAAAAAGCATTGAGAGAAATGCTGGGAGGTCAGTTTGGCAATGCTTCTAGTCGCGTGGTGATAGAAGAGTTCTTGTCAGGCATCGAGTGTTCTGTCTTTGTGCTCACTGACGGAGAGCATTATAAGATCCTCCCCGAGGCAAAAGACTACAAGCGCATCGGAGAAGGCGATACTGGACTCAATACCGGTGGCATGGGTTCAGTGACTCCCGTTCCCTTCGCTACGCCAGAGTGGATGGCCCGAGTGGAGCGCGAAATTATTCGTCCCACTGTAGAAGGTTTGCGCTCTGAAGGCATTGTGTACAAAGGCTTCATCTTCTTCGGACTCATCAACTGCGATGGGCAACCTAAGGTGATTGAATACAACTGCCGTATGGGGGATCCCGAGACCGAAAGTGTGATGCTTCGTATCAAGAGCGATTTGGTAGATCTTCTCGAAGGTGTGGCGGAAGGTAACCTCGATCAGCGCACCATCACATTTGATGAACGCGCAGCTGTCTGCGTGATGTGTGTGAGCGGAGGCTATCCAGAGGCTTACGACAAAGGGTTCTCCATCTCAAACGCTGAAGTAGAGGGTAGTGTAGTCTTCCATGCTGGAACGACACTCAAGGATGGACAGCTCGTCACTGCCGGAGGTCGTGTCATCGCCGTGAGCTCTTATGGAGTCACTCGTGAAGAAGCACTAGAAAAATCAATGCGTGGTGCCGAACAAATCCAGTTTGAGAAGAAGTATTTCCGTCGAGACATCGGATTTGATTTGTAAATCTGTTTTCATCGTGTGAGATCTTCATTAGGAATCTCGAAATCTTCTACGAGAACGAGTGAAGCGTTCTGCGATATGACCCTATGATTTGTGATGATTTTTGACAACATTCATGATGTCCCTAAAATGTCTTAATCATCTATTGACAACTCCACAGCCATCCTCCCCATGCGTTCACAACCCTTTCGCAACCGCGTTTCTGAAAGCATGATTTCACTACCCATATTGGTGATACTTGCTTCCATCATCTGGATGATGCCTGACATCCAGAACCTAGCGTTGTGGGGAGGATGGGCTTTGGTTGGAGTGATGACTTATTTCATGATGGCTTGGAACACGCAATACCAGCTCATTCGCGTGCGTTCTCGCATGAATAGTCTCACTTTCCTTTTTCTTTTTCTCATTTTTCCGCAGCTGCATCTCCTAGGTTGGCATCTTTTCCCTGCCTGTTGTTTGCTTGGTGCCTACTTCCTGCTCTTTCGCACTTATGGAGTTTATGCACCCCAAGGCTATTTTTTTCATGCTTTCTTTCTCATCGGTGTAGGAAGTATAGCCTTTCCTCCGCTGCTGCTCCTAGTGCCGTTCCTCCTCTTCTCTTCTGAACGTCATCTTCGTGCGCTCACGGGCAAGTCGGCTATGGCAGCTCTTCTGGGATTGTCGCTTCCCTATTGGATCCTGCTCCCAGTTTTCCTTTTCGCACGCGAGGTGTTGCAGCCTTATATCAGTTTGTGGCAACTAGAAAGGCTCTGGCAACCGATGCAGTTTACTCACGTTCCACCCTCGCAGTGGATGGGTGGTGGGCTAGTCTTCCTCATCAGCATAGTGAGTGTCGTGCATTTCTTGAGAACTGCTTATAACGACAAGATTCGCACGCGACAATATCATTATCTTCTCCTGCTACAAGTGCTTCCCCTTACCTTTCTCCATTTTGCCCTCCCGCAGTTTTTTGCCACCACGCTGCCTTTATGTCTTGTAACGCTCGTACCTTTTATTGGTCACTACTTTGCGCTTGCCAAAGGCCGCGGCATGAATGCCTGGTTCATCCTTTGGATGTTGCTCTTCCTTCTTCTTGGCGTAGCCAACTACTTTGATTTATGGACGTTATTATCCAATTTTTAATAGAACACGGCCTCTGGGGCATGTTTATCGCCGCTTTTTTTGCAGGCAGCATCCTTCCTTTGGCTTCTGAAGTCGTATTATCCGCTTTAGTCGCTGCCGGTGTAGCACCTTTAGAACTCCTTGTGGTCGGCACCATTGGCAACACCTTAGGATCAGCCACCAACTATGGCATCGGACGTTTAGGACGTGAAGACATGATAGAGCGTTATCTTCGTGTCAATCCCCAAGCTTTAGAACGAGGAAAACGCTATGTGCATAAATTTGGCTTTTGGGGAGGGCTGCTTTCTTGGATACCCATCCTAGGTTCGCTTATCACAATTGCTTTGGGATATTTGAGAGTCAACCTTCCACTCACAGTTCTTATGCTCATCATAGGCAAGTTCGTTCGCTATTGCTTTGTGGTGCTAGCTACACAAGAGGTGCAATCCTTTTTGTAATTTCCCATAACTTGACTTATGCTTTCAAGATTTCAGTTTATCTTGTTCTTATTGCTTCCCTTCTTCTTGGGATCATGTCGCGATGTAGTCGATCATCGTCCCATCGTGACAGTGAGTATCGAACCCCTGCGCTACTTTGTGGAAGCCATTGGAGGTGATCGTTTTCAGGTCAATACGCTCGTTCCCGCAGGAGCAAGCCCAGAAACCTACGAACTCACCCCTCAACAAGTGGTGCAAACCACCGACAGCCGCGCTTATTTCTGTGTTGGCACCTTAGGTTTTGAACAAGAACGCTTGAGGAAACTCACCGAGAATGCTCCCAATCTTCTGGTGGTTAATAGCTCCGATAGCATTGTATTGCTCGAAGATAATCATGTTCACGATCAGCAGCACCAACATATAGAAGGCATCGATCTTCACACTTGGCTTTCCACCACATCAGGCAAGCAAATCGCTCGCAATGTGCTCCGTGGACTTTGTCAAGTAGACAGTGCCAATGCCGCTTTTTATCAACAACGCCATGATAGTTTGGTACAGCACATAGATTCGCTCGATGGAGAAATCCGCCAAATCCTCCGCCCCCTTGTCCATCGCACCTTCATGATCTACCATCCCGCTTTGGGATACTTCGCTCGTGACTATGGACTTCAGCAGATAGCAGTAGAACAAGACGGTCGTGAACCCTCTGCCGATCGTATGCAGCAGCTTATCCTCCAAGCCAAGCACAACAATGTGCAAGTCGTTTTCATCCAAGAAGAGCATGCAGGCCGTGCCGCACGTCGCATCGCCGAGAGCACTGGAGCCCGCATCGTCAGCATCGCCCCACTTTCTGTGGCATGGGACAAGCAAATGCTCCACATCGCCCGAACCCTCGTACAGTCTCCCCAGTAATGTCCACCCTCATCACCCTTAGCGACGTCAGTTTCTCCTACGATCATCGTCGCGACATTCTCTCGCACTTCTCGCTCTCCATCGAAGAGCGAGATTTCATCGTGTTGCGTGGCAAAAATGGCGGTGGCAAAACCTCTCTACTAAAAGTCATCAGCGGGCTTCTTACTCCCACAAGTGGCACCATCCAACGAGCAGAAGGACTCACTGTTGGCTATTTGCCCCAGCATCGCAGCATCGATCGTCAATTTCCCATCACGGTGTTCCAGACCGTGCGTAGCGGCCTGCAATGCTCCATGCCGTGGTGGAAACCTTTTGGAGTATCAGAGCGCGCTACTACGATGGCCACTCTCGAGATGCTCAATCTGTCAGAACTTGCAGAACGTCCCATCGACTCCCTCAGTGGAGGACAGTGGCAACGCACTCTTTTGGCTCGTGCACTTGTAAGTTCTCCGCAGTTGTTGCTTCTCGATGAGCCAGATACCCACCTCGACACCGCAACACGTCATGAACTCTACGAAACCCTCTTGGAGCAGCACCAGCATCGTGCCATTGTCGTCGTTAGTCACGATGCACATTTCCCTCTTCCCGATGGAGCGCGCATCATCGAAATCGGCTAATTCTTCAGCAGAAAGGCAGATTATCAGTGCAGAGTCACGTGATATTCAAAAAGATTTACTATTTTTGCAGCATCCACTTCCTTTATTGTTGAGGTGGGTGCTCTTTTATTTCGCATCATCCAACACAATCATCAGATGAAAAAAACTCTTTTCTTTGCGGCTATGCTTGCTTTTGCGGTGCAAAGCCAAGCACAAACCCAACCCCAAGCACAGGCTTTCATTGTAGCTAACGACAACACCAATACCAAAGCCTTAGGTTTAAACCTCCTCTTTGGTAGCTACAACAACAACATCGGTATCGGGGCCAAGTACCAGCACTTTGTGACGAACAACGTACGTCTTGAAGGCTCTTTCGGCTACTATTTCCCCTCCAACGGTTTGTACGCTTGGGACATCAATGCCAATGCTCACTACGTATTCCGTCTTTCTCCTAAGTTTGCCGTGTATCCCCTCGCAGGTTTCTCTTTCTCCAACTGGGGTTTGAAGCTCGGCACCCTTGAGAATACCACAGTCTACACCCACACAGGTTCATTAGGAGCCAACTTCGGTGGTGGTGTGCAATACTTCCTTTCTGAAAATGTATTTGTGAATGCTGAGGTACGCCAACAAGTGCTTTCAGGCAACTACTCACAAGCTAATCTCTCTTTCGGTATCGTAGCTAAATTCTAAGCTCTTACCAACCTCCTAAACATTGCTTCGCGCATCCTTCTTTTTCGCTCCTTATTGCGCGAAAGAAGGATGCGCTGCTTTGTTTCCTCCTCTTCTTCTGATCCGCATCAATCGAACCTTCACCTTACTCCTAATACCTTCTCCCTTACAACAACCGATCTGACTATGAGAAACCTCCTTCTTATCCTAGGGTTTTGGTGTACACTTCTACTTCCTGCACAGACTATCGTACGCGGAAAGCCCCTCATCTCCTGGGATGATTTTGTGGAAGAGTATCTTCAGAGCCGAGAAGTTGATGATGATAGCCCCTCCCCCATAGATCGTGGAGGCACGACTCTTGATTATTTAGAAAATCTGTATCAACATCCATTGAATCTTAACATCGCCACTCGTCAACAACTCCTCGAACTTTCCTTGCTTTCTGCTTCTCAGGTCGATTCTTTGCTCGCCTATCGCAGTCGATTGCGTGCTTTCTCCTCTCCGTCCGATCTCATGATGGTGCATGGTTTGGAAGCGCAGCAACTCAAGTGGCTCAGCCTTTTTGTCGAAGCGGGCGACACCCTCCAATCCCCTAGTGATTTTCGGCATCAGTGGATCTCAGCTCGTCATAGTCTCGAATATCGCGCACAATTGCCCCTTCCTAGTTCGCCATTCTTTGGTGGAAATTCTCAGCATCCAGTCGATGAGAAACACCGTTTTCTCGGACTCCCTTGGAGCAACACCTTGCGATATCGCGTGCAGTCGCACCAATCATGGAGAGCAGGGCTCACCCTGGATCACGACATTGGAGAACCGCTAGCGGCCTATCGTAATGTACCTTTCGATCATGCCTCCTTTTTCGTCGAAAAGCACAACCTTAAGAAGCAACGCCAACTCATTTTGGGTGATTATCATGCCCAGTTTGCCCAAGGTCTCCTCATCGGTCATCGTTTCGGCACTTTCGTACAACCCTATTTTTTAAGTCTTCCTCGACATCTCACGCGCATCACCCCCAACACCTCCACCGATGAGGCGCATTATTTGCGCGGAGCAGCCTGGCAACAGCAACAAGGTCGTTGGCAATGGACAGCCTTTGCGAGTTATCGCACCTTAGATGCCAGTTTTCAAGATGGTGAGGTGAAGTCTGTCTATTCAAATGGCCTGCATCGCTCTCGTCTTGAACTCTCACATCGTGCCACCTTAGGTCATTTCCTCTTCGGAGCGCACGGTGCTTGGAAAAATGTCCAAACAGAGTGGGGTATAGGCTTTTTAGGCAATCACTTTTCTCGTCCCTTCCCGTCAAGTCCAACCAAGCGCGGTGTGCCTGCTCCTATGGTAGGGAGTGATGCCTTGGGAGTGAGTGTAGACTTTGCTCACTATGCCCGCCATTGGAGCGTGCAAGGTGAAGGCACGGTGAATCTTTCTGGAGGAACAGCCTTCGCCAGTTTTCTGCGCTATCAACTTTCCTCATCCGACATTCTTCTGCTTCAGCTTCGCCACTTGAGTGGTCGTAACATCGCACCGATGGCACGTACCTTCCAGCGGGGCACGAAGGTGCAAAATGAGATGGGGGCACTCCTGGGTTACGAAACCTCGCGCTGGCGCAAACTGCATTGGCAAAGTTTTGTTCATGTCTATCATCATCCCTTGCCCACATGGCGAGCAGCTGCCCCTTCGTCGGGTGTCGCGGCCCAATCACTCATCACCTACGTTCCTTATCGTGCAGTGCAGTGGTCGCTGCGCTATCGTCTCACGTCGCAGCAACAGACCATCCCTCAGCACGCGCCATGGTTGCAGTGGGTGGCACGTCAGTCGCTGCGCCTGAGCGTTCGGCGTACTTCAGGAGCCTGGATGTGCCAAACCAGCTTAGATGTAGCTATGAATAAGCAACAGCTGCGGGGAAAGCAGCAGTATGGAGCCATGGCTTCTCTACGTCTACGCTATGCTCCCTCTTCTCCTTGGGAGGTTTCGGGGGCTCTGAATCTCTTCTCCACCGATAGTTTCGACACTCGCCTATATACCTACCAGCCCCAGCTACCTGGTACGGGAGCTTTTCCTGTTTTTTATGGCACAGGTTGTTCGGGAGTCGCTGTGGTGAACTGGAATCCCTCTCGAGCGTGGTCTCTGTCCACTCGCATAGCCATGATGCATCGTTGGAATCGTCCGCATGCCTCTAACGCTGCGGCAGTTGAAGAATCCTCTGACTATTCCTTGCGATTGGGGCTTAGGGTGCGTTATCGTTTTTGAGTCATGGCCACTTAACTTTTCTGATGAAGCAAGGGACCACAGGTAGTAGTAGAAATGCCCACCGATTGGTTACCCCAAAGAAATAATTCTGTTTAGGGAGAGATTTAGTGAAGCGGTTCATATCATGTTAGAGCGTGAAAGATTATGTCGGAGTTGATAGAGAATCTCTCCGATTTAGTGGGAAGAAAGTCGGAGAGATTGATCATCATCTCCGACTTTTTCTTTGTCTTCTCCGAGCAAGCTGTAGGCAAACTTAAAGTTTTCTTTTCTTGTGTGTATCTTTCAATATTCCGTCGCTCTCGCGTGCGCGCGTACGCGCGCACTACAGCAATTTTTGCACTTTTTGCTTTCACAACCTTCACAGAAATCATTGTAGCATGTTGAATATAAGGAGTGTACTAGGGTATTAGGAACAGTGTTTAGTTATGAATCTTCATATAGAAGATAATTTTGCAATGTGCTACCCTAAAAATGATGAGTTGTGTAGCCCTAAAAACACCGCAGTTTTAGGAAACGCTACCTAGCTTGGTGAAGGTTGTGAAAGCAAAATGCATAAAATCGCAGGGAATGCGCGCGCGTGTACGAGGAAACTTTGTTGTTATGCTTCCCCATTTCTTGCCATCCCAAGTACCCAAGTTGAAGAGTCTGAATTCTATTAGGTACTTAGTACTTTAGCAGATTACCTTTACACTACTTCAAATCTCTATTTTGTAATGTGTAAATTGCATAAATGTGGTAGCGCAAAGAAAAAAGTGCAGTTTTCTTCGTATTTTTCACTCTTTGCCCTTATATCTATCCCTATATAAGTGAGGGCACAAAAAAGCTGCGAAGCCCGTAAGGACTGCGCAGCTAAATTGAGATTGCTGAAAGTGTGCTTTCAACCAAAACCCATGTTTAAAGAATTTTGATATTGGGTAGATGTTCGGCAAAGATGCGTTGTGCATTCTCTTTGCGCTCTTTAGAGAGTGGGTCTACCCCTTCGAGTGGGTATTGAAGGCCCAACTCTTGATACTTGTACGACCCCATGATGTGATAGGGCAGCACTTCCACACGCTCAATCACTGAATAGGGCTTTAGATATTCTGCCACGGCATGCAGACGGTCGTCTCTATCGGTGATGCCAGGCACCACCACATGACGTAACCAAACAGGTTTGCCTATCTCTTGGAGATAGTCCAAGAAGCGAGCATTGTTTTGGCGTGTCACACCGATATAATCCTTGTGGATGTCGTCGTCCACAGTCTTCACATCGAAGAGGATGAGGTCGGCTTCTGCTGCAGCGCGGCGGGCTGCTTCATTCCACACGGATCCTGCAGTGTCTAGAGCGGTGTGAAGACCTTCTTCGTGGCAAAGTTTGAAAAATGCCTCTACAAACTCCGCTTGCACCAAGGGTTCTCCACCTGTGCAAGTGACACCACCCGATCGGATGAAGTTCTTGTATTTGCGCACCTCGCGCATCAGTTCTTCTGGAGTCAGCTCATATTGGGTTTTACCCTTCAAATCCCAGGTGTCGGGATTGTGGCAAAACTGGCAGCGCATGGGACAGCCTTGCAAGAAGGTGACAAAACGGATGCCAGGGCCATCGACTGTGCCCATGGATTCAAGGGAATGGATGCGACCAACGAGTGGAGAGGGAGTGCTCATGATGAGGAGAGGATAATAAAAATAGCTGTAGAGCTTAAAGAAAGGGCAAGACACCCAAGGCCGGGGCTATCCGCAGCGATGAGTGTCTTGCGATGAGAAAGGATGTCTCGATGCTAGATTAGCAGCTAGAGCTAATGGTACGAGAAATCACGTCGAGCTGTTGTTCGCGAGTGAGCTTGATGAAGTTCACAGCGTAACCCGAAACGCGGATGGTGAGCTGAGGATACTTCTCAGGATGCTCCATTGCATCATAGAGAAGATCGCGGTCAAATACGTTCACGTTGAGGTGTTGACCACCATCGGGAGTGAAGTATCCATCCATGAGGTTTACGAGGTTAGTCTCGCGGCTCACTTCGTCCTTACCGAGGGTAGCAGGAGAGATGGCCCAAGTGTAAGAGATACCGTCGTGAGAGTGTTGGAAAGGCAACTTCGCCACAGAAGCGAGAGAAGCTACAGCACCCTTGGTGTCACGACCGTTCATGGGGTTAGCACCAGGAGCGAAAGGCACGCCAGAAGGACGACCGCAAGGAGTAGCACCAGTGTGCTTACCGTAGACCACGTTAGAAGTGATGGTGAGCAAGGACTGAGTAGCAATAGAGTCGCGGTAGGTGTCGTGCTGACGCATGTAGTTCATGAACTTCTCAGTGATCATTACAGCGAGTTCGTCAGTAGCATCGTCGTTGTTACCGAAAGGCACGTAAGAACCTTCTTGTTCGAAACCAACAGCGAGGCCACGCTCGTCGCGGATCACGCGCACCTTGCCAAACTTGATTGCTGCGAGAGAGTCTGCCACGATGGAGATACCAGCGATACCGCTAGCGCGAGTGCGAATGATGTCGCCGTCGTGAAGAGCCATTTCGAGAGCTTCGTAGCTATACTTGTCGTGCATGTAGTGGATGATGCGGAGGGCGTTGCAATAAACGCGAGCCAACCAGCTCATCATTTGCTCGAACTTAGCCATTACCTCATCGAAATCGAGGTATTCGCTTGTGATAGCAGGGAAGAGGGGAGAGATTTGCTTACCGTTGAGTTCATCGACACCACCGTTGATGGCATAGAGAAGACACTTAGCGAGGTTGGCGCGAGCACCGAAGAACTGCATTTGCTTACCGATGCGCATAGGAGATACGCAGCATGCGATACCGTAGTCATCACCGTAGTCAGGACGCATGAGGTCATCGTTCTCATACTGGATAGCAGAGGTAGCGATAGACATCTTAGCGCAGTACTTCTTCCAGTTTTCAGGAAGACGAGTAGACCAAAGCACAGTGAGGTTGGGTTCGGGCGCAGGGCCGAGGTTGGTGAGGGTGTGGAGGATACGGAAGCTGGTCTTCGTTACCATAGTGCGGCCGTCCATACCCATACCACCGATAGATTCAGTCACCCAAACAGGGTCACCAGAGAAGAGAGCGTTGTACTCAGGAGTGCGGAGGAAGCGCACGATACGGAGCTTCATCACGAACTGGTCGATGAGTTCTTGAGCTTCTACTTCAGAGAGCTTACCAGCCTTGATGTCACGTTCGATGTAAATGTCCAAGAAAGTAGACACACGACCGATAGACATAGCAGCACCATCTTGGTCTTTGATGGCTGCGAGGTAAGCGAGGTATACGTATTGTACTGCTTCGCGAGCGTTCTCAGCAGGACGAGAGAGATCGAAACCATAAGCTTCACCGAGCTTGATGAGCTCTTTCAAAGCATTAATTTGCTCGGTAGTCTCTTCGCGGAGTTGAATCGTCTTGTCGTTCATCTCTTGGATTTCAAGACGATTGAGATAAGCTTGCTTGTCAGCGATGAGGTTGTCTACACCATAGAGGGCAACACGGCGATAGTCACCGATGATGCGACCGCGACCATAAGCATCGGGCAAACCAGTGATGACATGGCTGTTGCGGCAGCGACGGATGTCGGAAGTGTAAGCCGAGAACACACCTTCGTTGTGAGTCTTGCGATACTTGGTGAAGATTTCTTTAGTCCATGGATCCAACTCATAGCCATAAGCATTGAGGGCATTTTCTACCATGCGCACACCGCCCTTGGGGAAGATACCGCGCTTGAGGGGAGCGTCAGTTTGGAGACCTACTACGACTTCCTTGTCCTTGTCGATGTAGCCAGCACCATAAGTGGTGACACTTTGGGGAAGACGAGTTTCTACGTCGTAGAGACCCTTCTCACGTTCTACCTTGAACATTTCGCTCAATTTGTCCCAAAGGGCGAGCGTGTTGTCAGTGGCAGGGGCGAGGAAGCTGTCATCGCCTTCATAAGGAGTGTAGTTGTACTGGATGAAGTCGCGTACATTTACTTCGCGCTTCCAGATGTTACCTTCGAAGCTACCTGCAATATCGGTCAGTTTCATGATGGTTGTTGTTTGAATGATTGTTTGTTGAGGAAACCTCCCTCAGTAGTGGAAATGGGTTGGGTGACAGTGAGAAGGTTGCTGCAGATTTAGAAGAACTGCTGCGACTTTGAAAATATGCAGTAATTTCTGCATTTTTGCACTGTCGTGTTGTCTGCTTTTCCATTGCTGATGGAGATTTGTCGCGGGTTATTTATCTCAGACGACACAAAAATACGATATTATCTTTATATCTTGCAAGTATTTCGCAAAGAAACTGCAATAAAAAGAGTGTTAATGGCTGGGATTGCCTTTGCGATTGCGCAAAATAGGGTGATTTGTGCAATCTGACGCAGGCGACATTTTCTTAAAACTACGAATTGTAATATCTAGACTTTGCAAAATGTAGGTAAATTTTGGGTGAATAATTTTGAGATTGTAATCATTACAATTTTGTTCTGAAGGATGCCTACCCCAAAAAAGTTGCACTTTTGCAAAACTACAAGTCAAAAAAGTATATTCAAGTCGGGTGAACATAAAAAATACTCCCCCGCATCTGAGAGAATGCGGGGGAGTGGGGTAGGGGTAGCGATATTGAATATCGGAATGATGTATATTCACATCATGATGTTCACACTTTAATTTAGGATGTCGTTTTTAAACACCAAGCCATGTTCTTCCTTTTCCACTAAAATGGGGTGTGCGGAAGAAACAGTGCCACCCAAGATGGCGCGTGACAAATCGTTGAGGAGATATTGCTGCAAGGCGCGCTTCACAGGACGAGCACCAAAATCAGGATCGTAGCCTTCTTCTGCGAGGAAAGTTACAGCATCATTGTTCACACGAAGAGTGATACCTTGTTCTTCCAAACGCTGGGCGATGGTCTTGATGTGGATGCGCACAATCTGCTCGATTTCACTGCGTGATAGGGCGTGGAACATGAGGATGTCGTCGATGCGATTGACAAACTCTGGGCGAAGTCCTGGGATAGGTGTGCCGTTGGTGGACAATCGAGGTTGGGTGAGCTGATTCACCAGTTTCTCCCGAGTGGCTTCCGAAATATGGTGATCGTCTTGAGCATTCGTGCCGAAGACTTCCGTTTCCTTGCCTGTGAGCAAGTTGGACGTCATGATGATGATGGTGTTTTTGAAGTTCACCGTGCGCCCCTTGTTGTCGGTGAGGCGACCATCATCAAGCACTTGCAAGAGGATGTTGAACACGTCGGGATGTGCCTTCTCTATCTCGTCGAAGAGTACGACTGAATAGGGTTTGCGGCGCACTGCTTCTGTGAGTTGACCGCCTTCGTCGTAACCTACGTATCCTGGAGGGGCACCAATCAAACGGGTGGCGGAGAATTTCTCCTGATACTCGCTCATGTCGATGCGGGTCATCATGTTTTCGTCGTCAAAGAGGCATTCGGCCAGTGCTTTTGCCAACTCCGTCTTACCTACACCCGTTGCACCAAGGAAGATGAACGAACCAATGGGACGTTTGGGGTCTTGCAAACCAGCGCGACTACGGCGTACGGCATCGGCTACGGCTGTGATGGCTTCATCTTGTCCGATGACACGAGCATGCAATTCATCTTCGAGATGCAACAGCTTCTCGCGTTCGCTTTGAAGCATGCGTGTCACAGGAATACCCGTCCAACGGCTTACCACATCCGCAATGTCATCGGCGGTGACTTCCTCTTTGACCATGGCTTCTGCGCCTTGGCGTTGTTGGAGCTGTTGATGAATCTCTGCGATTTCTGTTTCGAGCTGTTGCAACTTGCCATAGCGAATCTCGGCAACCTTGCCATAGTCTCCTTCACGCTCGGCGCGTTCTGCCTCGTATTTGAGGTCTTCGATTTGTTGTTTGTGGGCTTGAATCTTAGCCAGCAACTCGCGTTCGCCTTCCCACTTGCCTTTCAACTCGTGTTCTTCTTCCTCGAGCGATTGAATCTCTTGGTTGAGAGCCGTGAGTTTGGCATTATGAGTTGGGTCGGTCGATGCTACATTTCCATTGGTGGTGGGAGTATTTTGTGCGGCCACCTCAACTTCATGGCGAATCGCTTCACGTTCGATTTCGAGTTGTCGCAAACGGCGTGAGATTTCGTCTAGCTGTTCAGGTTGAGAGTCGCGTTCCATGCGGAGTTTTGCCGCAGCCTCGTCCATCAAGTCAATGGCTTTGTCGGGCAAGAAGCGGTCGCTGATGTAGCGGTGAGAGAGTGTCACGGCAGCAATCAAAGCATCGTCTTGGATGCGCACGTGGTGGTGATTCTCATAACGCTCTTTCAAACCACGAAGAATGGAGATGGCATCTTCGGGTGTGGGTTCATCAACAAGCACTGTCTGGAAACGACGTTCTAAAGCTTTGTCTTTCTCGAAATACTTTTGGTATTCCTCAAGCGTAGTGGCACCGATACTGCGGAGTTCACCACGAGCGAGCGCAGGTTTCAGGATGTTGGCAGCGTCCATGGCACCTTCTCCCTTGCCAGCACCGACAAGTGTGTGGATTTCGTCGATGAAGAGAATAATCTCGCCATTGGCAGCGGTGACTTCGTTGACTACACTTTTGAGGCGTTCCTCAAACTCACCCTTGTATTTAGCACCAGCAACGAGGGCACCCATATCCAGAGAGAATAGACGCTTGTTGCGCAGGTTTTCAGGGACATCGCCGCGGACAATGCGTTGTGCTAATCCTTCTACAATGGCCGTTTTACCTGTGCCTGGTTCACCAATAAGGATGGGATTGTTTTTTGTTCGGCGTGAAAGAATCTGAAGTACACGGCGAATTTCATCGTCGCGACCAATCACAGGGTCGAGTTTGCCATCTCTTGCCTCAGACACCAAGTCACGTGCATATTTGCTGAGGGCTTGGTAAGTGTCTTCTGCAGAAGCTGAATCCACCTTCTTACCTCCTCGCAGTTCTTTAATAGCCGCGGTAAGTCCAGCAGCAGTCATACCAGCATCCTTCAGCATCTGGGCAACCACGCTCGGTGTGTTGAGTAAAGCCAAAAGAATGGGCTCGAGTCCAGTGAATTGATCACCTTCTTTGCGAGCTATCTCTTGAGCTGTATTGAGCACCTTGTTGCTGTCGTTGTCAAGATAAGGTTCGCCACCTTCCACGCGAGGGAGGCTCTGCAAGTGACGTTCCAGGGTTGAAGCGAGTAATTGTGCATTGACTCCCGTCTTGCCGAAGAGAAATTGTGTAATGTTCTCACCCACTTCCATAAGGCCATGCAGCAAGTGGGCTGGAGTGATGCTTTGTTGGCGCAATTCCGAAGCACGTTGCACTGCATGTTGCAAGGCTTCTTGTGCTCTAATTGTGAAATTGTCGAATGTCATATTATTATTGTTGTTTAGTTCGTGAAAAATGTGCTCGATGATCCTGCCCTAAGAATCTCCCATGTGTTCTTGTTAAGGGTTAGGGTGTGAGTTTTCTGGGAATACCCTCATCACACTTTGGAGCTATCATTGTTGCCTCCATAAATGCAATTCTTCTGCCAAACTCCCCATACTTACTTTTAATTGAGGTAGTGTGTCGTTTTGACGCGAAATTTCTGCTATTTTGTCTGTAAACCGTTGTATATAAATGGATTGTGTGACAAAATAGCAGGTTTTTGATAGGGAGTATCGCAAGAAACTTATAAAATACTCAAGATTTTCTCGCGAAAATTCAAACTTTATTTGGTAAATTGCTAACTAGATATTACTTTTGCAGTGGAAAACGGCCTAGTTCTTTACACTCTACCCTAAGTAGCTCCATGATTTATAGAGCGATTCTATAATTTGAGATGGACAGGGGAAGAGGGGAGTAGGCCAATGTATCACATTATTATCCCTCATTTACTATGGCTTTTATCGAAAAACTAGAAGAATATCTCAAGAAAGAAGGTTACTTGCCCGAAATGACTGAATTCGGTCTTCAATTCAAGTCTGAAAATCTCGACTTTTTGAGCTTCCGTGATGATCAAGACGAACTTTTCCTCAATCTCTTCTTCCCACAAATCTTTGAAGTGACTGAAGAAAATCGTCAAGATGTCCTTGTAGCTATTGACAAGGCAAACACTGAAGTGAAGGTGGCAAAGTCAAGCGTACGTTTCAATAACGCTGTTTGGGTAGGTGTGGAAATGCTTCTCTCTGAGACTTATGATCTCGGCGATATCGTTCCTCGTGCCCTCAACATGATGAAGTACTACCGTGATGTCTTCTATCATGCTTATGCTGAGACTCCTTCTGGTAAGGCTGCCATTGAAGCTGCTCAACAAGCAGAGAAGAAATAATATAATAAGGTGTAAATCGCTGAAACTTGGATCCTTTCTTCTAGATAAGGGTCGAGACGAAGCAATTCATCAGTGGTGAAAAGTGAGGCTGTATTGTCTGCCTCTTAAATATAGCCCTTTTGCACTGAATATTTAGTGCAAAAGGTGCATGTTTTTATTTTTGCTTCTCCCCTCTTCTCCTATATAGCTATATCCATACTATGACTCTCATTAAATCCATCTCCGGATTCCGTGGCACCATTGGAGGTCGCGTCGGAGATACCCTTAACCCCGTTGACATTGCTAAATCTGTCGCTGCTTACGCTAGTTTGCGTGAAAAAGTGGTGAGCCGTAAATACCGCCGCAAGATTGTGGTGGGGCGTGATGCGCGCATCTCAGGTGAAATGGTTACTCACGTTGTGTGTGGCACCTTGATGAGCATGGGTTTCGATGTTGTCAACATTGGTTTGGCATCAACTCCTACCACAGAACTGGCGGTTACTCTCGAGAGTGCTTGCGGTGGTATTATTATCACAGCATCTCACAACCCTCGTCAATGGAACGCGCTCAAGTTCCTTAATGAACATGGAGAATTCCTTCCACCTGCGGAAGCTAGCGAAGTAGTTCGTTGTGCGAATGCTGATGCCTATGAGTTTGCCGATGTGGACAATCTTGGCTGTGACATTCAAAACTATAGCTACGATCAACGCCACATTGAGATGGTTAAACAACTTGAGTTGGTGGACGTAGAGGCTATACGCCGTGCTCACTTCACGGTTGCGTTAGATGCTGTGAACTCTGTGGGAGGAGTTATTATTCCTAAACTCTTGGGACAACTTGGAGTTACGCAGGTGACTCAGTTGAACTGCGAACCTACAGGGGATTTTGCTCATAATCCTGAGCCTCTGAAGGAGCATCTGACTGAAATTCGTAATCTCATGCGTAAGGGACGTCACGACATTGGTTTCGTGGTGGATCCTGATGCAGACCGTCTTGCGCTGATTTGCGAAGATGGTACGATGTTTGGTGAGGAAAATACCCTCGTGGCTGTGGCTGACTATGTGCTTCAACATACTCCTGGTAATACTGTGAGCAATCTCTCTTCGACTCGCGGTCTTCGTGATGTGACCGAAAAGCATGGTTGCAACTATACTCCAGCTGCTGTTGGTGAAGTGAATGTGGTGACCAAGATGAAAGAAACTGGGGCTGTGATCGGCGGTGAAGGTAATGGTGGGGTCATCTATCCTGCGGCTCACTCAGGTCGTGATGCGTTAGTGGGTATTGCGCTTATCTTGACTCACCTTGCAAAACTTGGTTGCAAGACTTCAGAACTTCGTGATAGCCTACCTCAGTATTACATCTCTAAGAATCGCATTGATCTTTCACCTACTACTGATATCTTTGCTTTGCTTCAAAAGATTAAGGAAATCTATAAGAATGAGCAAATCACTGATATTGATGGTGTAAAAATTGATTTTGCGGATAAGTGGGTGCATCTTCGTAAGTCTAACACCGAACCTATCATTCGTGTTTATGCTGAAGCACATACTCGTGAAGAGGCTGATGCTTTGGCTCAACAAATCGTAGACATGGTCTATACGATGACTCAACAATAGAATGTAGACATCGAAGATAGTTAGAGAGGGCGGATAATGTGTTGCAACTACATCATTGTTGTGAAGGAATATGCAATCATTAGACTAATATCAACCATAGTGCTCTGTATTTCTAAATCTAGTCTTCGGTCTTAAATAAGTGTTGTCCCTCTGCCTCGCTTTGAGGGAGAGGGGCAACTTCTTTAAAATTACCTTACTTCCAATCAAGGAATATTCAAACAACCATGAAGAAAAATCTTCTTCCTCTTGCAGCTTTGCTGCCACTCTGTGCTGCTGCTCAACAGCGGTACAACATCGTCTATATCATGACAGACGACCATACAGCGCAAATGCTTTCGGCTTATGATAGTCGCAATATTCAGACGCCTAATCTTGATCGTATAGCTCAGGATGGGGTGAAGTTTACGCGTTCCTTCGTGGCTAATTCGCTCAGTGGGCCTTCTCGCGCCTGTATGCTCACTGGTAAGCACTCACATAAAAATGGATTTACTAATAATGAGCATGGTATCTTCGATGGAGAACAGCAAACAATGCCTAAGCTACTGCAAAAAGCTGGGTATCAAACGTCCATCGTGGGAAAGTGGCATCTGGTAAGTCGTCCTACGGGCTTTGATCACTGGGATATTTTGCCCGGACAGGGTAATTATTATGATCCTGACTTTTATAATGAAAAAGGATCGTACAAAGTAAAGGGGTATCTTACAAACATTGTAACTGACAAGGCTATACATTGGCTAGATGAGGAGCGTGATCCCAATAAGCCCTTCGCACTCTTTGTGCATCACAAGGCTTGTCACCGCGACTGGCTGCCAGAACTCAAGTATCTCCATGAGTATGAGGATGTAAATTTCCCTCTTCCTGCCAACTTCTATGATGATTATGCTGGTCGTGAGGCTGCTGGTAAGACAGAGATGGAAATAGGCAAACACATGACGCTCGACTATGATTGCAAAATCATGCCCAGAGATGGCAAAGGATCTCATTTGTTGCCTTCTTATTTAGGTTTCCTTGATCGTCTCAATACGCAAGATCGTGCTAAGTATGATTATTTCTACGATAGTATCAGTGTTGATTTTCATAAGCGCAACCTTACAGGAAAAGCTCTCGTAGAGTATAAATTCCAACGCTATATGCGTGACTATGCTAAGGTGGTGAAGTCTCTCGATGACAATGTAGGACGCTTGCTAGATCATCTCAAAGCTAAAGGTTTGTTGGATAATACACTAGTGGTCTATACTTCCGATCAAGGGTTCTATATGGGGGAACATGGCTGGTTTGATAAGCGATTCATGTATGAGGAGTCTTTGAATACGCCTCTGCTCATGCATCTACCAAAAGGACTATCAGCTCGTGGTGAAATCAATGAAATGGTACAGAATATTGACTACGCGCCTACTTTCTTAGAACTCGCAGGAGCTGCTATTCCTAATGATATCCAAGGTGTCTCTCTCGTTCCTTTGCTGAAAGGGCAGCATCCTAAAAACTGGCGCAAGAGTGTGTATTATCATTTCTATGAATTCCCTGCGGAGCATAGCGTGCGTCGTCATTATGGGGTGAGAGGTGAACGGTATAAGCTCATGCATTTCTACAATGATAATGATGCATGGGAACTCTATGACCTCCAAAATGATCCTACTGAGATGCATAATCTTTATGGGGATCCTAAAATGAAGAACGTAACAAAGCAAATGAAAAAGGAACTGCTTCGTTTGCAAAAACAGTATGATGACAGCATCCGATTTCAGCAGAAGCTCTAATCGAGAGTTGAAATAATACGAAAGGTGACACAAAGCCAAGAAGCTTTGTGTCACCTTTTTAGCTTAAGTGTGTTTGAGATGATAGCTTTAATGCTGCTCAGAAGGTGGAAGGCGTGTCGTGAGTAGGGCAAGGGCTAGATGCCAATGAAGAGCCTTTTCTTTCTGCTGATGCCAGATTTGAGTTTTGAGGTCTTGTGTAGCATTGTATTTTAAGAGAGTCTTATATCATTTAGAGGGCCTCTGAAAAGTGTTGCTTCTATTTTCATGTTGAATGTCTAGTATCCGATAAAGAGCGTTTTTGGACTTAATTTCTAGAAAAAAGCTTTTAGATACTTCTTGAAATGCTTGGTTAAGTCGTCAGAAAATGCTATCTTTGCCCCGTTCGTGTAGGAATGGGCTTTTTGGCTCTAGATGATTGAGTTAGAGGCTAAATATTTTCTCCGAATGCATGTGTAACCCCAAAAAGAAAGGAACACAGTGAGATCTAAACATCTTATCGCCTCGATTGCTGTTGTGCTGACTGGCTGGTTGGCATCTTCGCAAATAAATGGTGTACAAGCGAAATATGAGCAGGATGTTGCTGACTATGAAGCTGTAGTAGCTGGAGATACTCTACCGCTACAAGCTAGAATGGAGAAAGCTAGTCCACGTCAGAGCATTATAGATTTATCTAAGGCTATTCAGCATTTCCGTAAGGAGAATTTGGCTGTGAGTGCTCCTGTAGATAATGCTAAAGCTGGTGATTCTCAGAGTATCGTAGATCGTCTGCTCAATACAGCTTATAGTTATTTGGGTGTGCGTTATCGTAGTGGACAAAGTGGCCCTAATGGCTTTGATTGCAGTGGGTTTACAAGCTTTGTGTACAAACAGAATAACCTTAGCCTAACTCGTTCTTCTCGTAGTCAATTTACTGAAGGTGAGCCTATCGCTGTAGTGAGTGATCTTCGAAAGGGGGACCTCGTTTTTTTTGGCGGCCGTGGTCGTCGTGGTGGCGTGGGACACGTAGGTATTGTGACTGAAGTGAATCGTGAAGCTGGAAGTTTTAAGTTTATTCATGCCAGCATTTCATCAGGTATTAAAGTAGATTCTTCTACCGATGCGTATTATAGTCGCCGCTATGTCGGAGCGCGTCGTATTGTTCAATAATTATCAATAACTTCTTACTAGCATAGCGAATAGAGCATGCTTGGAAATATAGAAAGGAGGGTTCGTTCCTAAATATGAGATCTTTACAGTATCGTGGTTAGATAGTTATTATGTTAATATCTTGCTGGCGTACTGTTAGATATTCTTCATATCTTTACAATCATCATTCATTTAAAGTTGTTTTATGCTTGTTTTGCCGTGTGATACGAACAAAACTAGCTAATTCTGAGTCAAAGTATTAAAAACTCCAGCGAGAAAGTTTCGTAACTCAGAAATAATCTGTACATTTGCACCCCGTAACTTGTGCAAATCATAAAATCAATAATAATAATACACCACAACAATGATTGTAGTACCCGTTAAGGAAGGCGAAAACATTGAACGCGCCCTCAAGAAGTTTAAGAGAAAGTTTGAAAGAACTGGAGTAATCAAGGAACTCCGTCGTCGTCAGCAGTTCGATAAGCCCAGTGTTCGTAAGCGTTTGGCTATGGAGCATGCAGTTTATGTGCAACAATTGCACCGCAACGAGGACTAATCCTCTTTTGCTTCTGTAAAATACGCGTTGTCTCAATTGGTGAGATAACGCGTTTCTTTATTTTACGCTGGCCTCTAGCTCCTCTAGTTTCCCCTGTCTTAGTGATGTTTTTTAGAGGGTGAATCAGGCTTTGAAAGTTGTTGTTTTTGAGTCGGAGCTGAGGAAATGTTGATGAATATATTTGTCAAATACTTATTGTGATGTCCCAAATTGATGAAATGCTGCAGTGGATGAATGATTTTCTCCATTACATGCAGGCGCAACGAGGCTGTTCTCCACGTACCCTAATTACTTACGAGATAGCCTTGAGTGATGCTTGTCGCTTCTTGTCAGCCTTTTATTCTTTCACGAGCTGGCGAGAGGTGAAGACAGAGCATGTGCGTCATTGGGTTGGTAATATGGCAGAGCGAAAGTATTCAGCTAATACAATCAATAAATCTCTTTCTGCTTTGCGGTCATTTTTTAAATACCTCCTGAGAGAAGAAAGAATAGAAGTGGATCCAGCTCGTCTCGTTAAGAGTATGAAAAAGGGTAAGAGACTGCCTACTTTTGTAAAGGAGAGTGAGATGAATCGGTTGTTCGAGTATTATCCTTTCTCAGATGATTATGTCGGTTGTCGTGATAGAACGTTGCTCTTGTTGCTGTACCACACTGGTTTGCGCGCATCAGAGTTGCTTGCACTTTGCCCGTGCGATGTAGATTTGCAAAAGAAACAACTGCGTATTACAGGAAAAGGGAATAAGCAGCGTATGGTTCCTTTTGGTGAGGAACTTTCGGAGGCTTTGGCGATCTATCTTGAAGAGCGATCACTTTATTTTTCCGATACTCCTCATGTTCCACAATTGTTTCTCAATTTGCAAGGGAGAGCCTATACTTATGCGTCCTTGCGCAAAATGGTGCATCAGACTTTGTCTGCGGTTACCACGCAAACTAAGAAAACGCCGCACGTGTTGAGACATAGTTTTGCAACGGCTATGCTTGCGAATGGAGCTAGGCTAGAAGCTATTCAGCAACTGCTTGGTCATGAGAGTGTTGCTACTACCGCAATTTATACTCATACTACATTGGCGGAGTTGAAACAGCAGTATGCACAGGCGCATCCGCGTCGTGATCAGTCACGATGATGTGGTTGTAAAGTTGCAGGGGTAGAAAAAGTGATGGAAAAGTTTGGCAGTTTACGAGAAAGTTGTTATATTCGCTGATGAAGAAAGAGGTAATCCTACTTACCTATCTAAGATCTAAGTCCATTCACCTATAAAGAAAAGGAGGACACCATGGAATTCAAACTTAAGACAAATAAGTTTACGGCCACTGATAAGCTCGTGGCGTATGTAGAGAAAAAAGTTGCAAAACTCGAAAAGCATGATGCTGTGCAGCGAGTGGAGTTGACTCTCGAGGTTGTGAAGCCCGAAACATCAAAGAACAAAGAGGCTCGTCTCAATGTTGTTGTTGCGGGGCGTACCATTCATGCGGAGAAGATAGCCGATACGTTTGAAGAGGCCGTGGATCTTTGTGTTGATGTGGCTCGTCGTGAGTTGGCAGAAAACAAGGAAAATCATAGCTGATGCGAAAAAAAATCGCAGAAAAATTTGTAGGTTTCAAATTTATGCCTACCTTTGCACTCGAAATCGGGATGGCACTCCGATGAGCGTTTGTAATCTTGATTTCGACTGGGTAGTTACCAGAGTGGCCAAATGGGGCAGACTGTAAATCTGCTGGCTTACGCCTTCGGTGGTTCGAATCCATCACTACCCACTCCTATTTGTATAGGTTCTGCGGAAATAGCTCAATTGATAGAGCACTAGCCTTCCAAGCTGGGGGTTGCGGGTTTGAGCCCCGTTTTCCGCTCTAATATTAAGAGAATGCTGTTATAGCTCAGCGGTAGAGCACTTCCTTGGTAAGGAAGAGGTCGTGAGTTCAAGTCTCACTAACAGCTCTCTAGAGTGAGATTGGGGAGGGTTCTGCTCTTTTTCTCCAGTCTTTTTCAGTATCTGATTTCTAACAATCTAACAATAACTACAATGGCAAAAGAACATTTCGAGCGTACCAAGCCGCACGTGAACATTGGTACTATCGGTCACGTTGACCACGGTAAGACTACTCTTACTGCTGCTATCACTAAGGTGCTTGCTGATGCTGGTCTTTCTGAAGCTAAGTCTTTCGACCAAATCGACAACGCTCCTGAAGAAAAGGAACGTGGTATCACTATTAACACTGCTCACGTTGAATACGAAACTGCGAAGCGTCACTACGCACACGTAGACTGCCCAGGTCACGCCGACTATGTGAAGAACATGGTAACTGGTGCTGCGCAAATGGACGGTGCTATCATTGTAGTTGCTGCAACTGACGGTCCTATGCCTCAGACTCGTGAGCACATCCTCCTTGCTCGTCAGGTAAACGTTCCCCGTCTTGTTGTATTCCTCAACAAGTGCGACCTCGTTGAAGACGAAGAAATGCTCGAGCTCGTTGAAATGGATATGCAAGACCTCCTCAGTCAATACGAATTCGAAGAAGATACTCCTATCATCCGTGGTACTGCACTCGGTGCACTCAATGGTGATCCTAAGGGTGTTGAAAGCGTAATGAACCTCATGAATGCTGTTGACGAATGGATTCAAGAGCCTCCTCGCGATCGCGATAAGCCCTTCTTGATGCCTGTTGAAGACGTGTTCTCTATCACTGGTCGTGGTACTGTTGCTACAGGTCGTGTAGAAACTGGTATCGTTAAGGTTGGTGACGAAGTTCAAATCCTCGGTCTCGGTGAAGACAAGAAGTCTGTTGTAACTGGTGTGGAAATGTTCCGTAAGCTCCTCGATCAAGGTGAAGCTGGTGACAACGTTGGTCTCCTCCTCCGTGGTATCGACAAGCAAGAAATTAAGCGTGGTATGGTTATCACCCACCCCGGTGTTATCAAGCCCCACACTACTTTCAAGGCTTCTATCTACGTCCTCAAGAAGGAAGAAGGTGGTCGTCACACTCCATTCGGTAACAAGTACCGTCCTCAGTTCTACCTCCGTACCATGGACTGCACCGGTGAGATTATTCTCCCCGAAGGCGTTGAAATGGTAATGCCTGGTGACAACGTGGAAATCACTGTACACCTCATCTACGCTGTAGCACTCAACGTAGGTCTCCGCTTCGCTATCCGTGAAGGTGGTCGCACAGTAGGTTCTGGTCAAATCACCGAAATCCTTGACTAATACAAGCCTAGCCTAGCTAGCTTAGTCATATTATAATAAGGTCTCCGGTTCTTCGGAGCTGGAGACCTTCCTACGGGAATAGCTCAGTTGGTAGAGCACTGGTCTCCAAAACCAGGTGTCGGGAGTTCGAGCCTCTCTTCCCGTGCAAATAAAAAGAAAAATGAATCGGATTATCAAATACTGCAAAGATTCGTATTCAGAATTAGCGCATAATACCACTTGGCCCACACGCCGGGAGTTGACGCACAGTGCAATTGTAGTGCTCGTTGCTTCCATAATCATTGCAATTGTGGTCTTTGCGGAAGATTCGCTTTTTGAGACGATTATGAACTTTGTCTACCAACGAAATTAAACTCATCTTATGGCTGACGAAAAATTCAAATGGTACGTTATGCGTGCCGTAAGTGGAAAGGAAGCCAAGGTGAAGGAGTACATCGATGCTGAAATTAAAAATGGTCAGCTCGGTGGTTTCGTGGCGCAGGTAATGATCCCGACAGAGAAGGTTTACCAGATGCAAGGCTCTAAACGCGTTGTGAAGGAAAGAAACTATCTGCCGGGTTATGTGCTTGTAGAAGCACACCTGGTGGGCGAAATTGCTCATATCCTCAGAAGCACTCCCAACTGCCTTGGATTCCTAGGAGGAACGGATAATCCTGAACCTCTTCGTCCAAGTGAAGTAAATCGTATCCTCGGTAAAGCAGATGAACTCGAAACCGAACCGGCTGAGATGGTCATCCCTTACGAAGTAAACGATAGCGTGAAGGTGAAGGACGGTCCTTTCAGTGGATTCTCTGGTGTTGTCCAAGAAGTCAACAAAGAGAAAAAGACTGTTACGGTGTCCGTTATGGTGTTCGGCCGTGCACAACCGCTGACACTTGGTTTTATGCAAGTCGAGAAGGAATAATAGATTCGGTTACGCAAATCTTGCCCCTCTCAAACTCAATCATCAATAAGTATAATCACAATGGCAAAAGAAATTGCTGGACAAATCAAGCTCCAAATTAAAGGTGGTGCTGCGAATCCAAGTCCTCCCGTAGGTCCCGCTCTCGGTTCCAAGGGTATCAACATTATGGACTTCTGCAAGCAGTTCAACGCCCGTACTCAGGAGAAGGCTGGTAAGGTTCTTCCTGTTGTAATCACCTATTACACAGATAAGAGCTTCACTTTCATCGTAAAGACTCCTCCCGTGGCAATTCAATTGTTGGAAGCTGCCAAAAAGAAGAGTGGTTCCGCTCAGCCTAACCGTAATAAGATCGCTGAAATTACTTGGGATCAGGTTAAGGCTATTGCAGAAGATAAAATGCCCGACCTCAACTGCTTTACTGTTGAGGCTGCTATGCGCCTCGTTGCAGGTACTGCACGAAGCATGGGTATCACAGTTAAGGGTGACTTCCCCGCTTAATTTATAACAATCCAATTTCTGAACAATGAGTAAACTTACTAAAAATCAAAAGTTGGTAGCAGGGAAGGTTGAAGCAGGTAAAGCGTATTCACTCGCTGAAGCTTGCAGCTTGGTTAAGGAAATTACTACTACCAAGTTCGACGCATCCCTCGATATCGACGTTCGTCTCGGTGTAGACCCTCGTAAAGCTAACCAAATGGTTCGTGGCGTAGTTGCCCTTCCTCATGGTACTGGTAAGTCTGTACGTGTCCTCTGCCTTTGCACTCCTGATCAGGAAGCTGCTGCTAAGGAAGCTGGTGCTGACTACGTAGGTCTTGACGAGTATATTGAGAAAATCAAGGGTGGCTGGACTGACATCGATGTTATCATCACGATGCCTGCCATCATGGGTAAGATTGGTGCACTCGGCCGTGTTCTCGGCCCCCGTGGCCTCATGCCTAACCCCAAGAGTGGTACTGTAACCATGGACGTTGCTAAGGCTGTTCGCGAAGTTAAGTCTGGTAAGATCGACTTCAAGGTGGACAAGGCTGGTATCATCCACGCGTCTATCGGTAAGGTTTCATTTGATACAGAGAAAATGATTGGCAATGCCAAAGAATTTATTTCTGCTATCATTAAGTTGAAGCCTGCTGCTGCTAAGGGTACATATGTAAAGAGTATTTATCTTTCTTCCACCATGAGCAAGGGTGTCAAGATTGACCCCAAGTCAGTTGAAGAAGCCTAATTTGTTATCGCATCATGAGAAAAGAAGATAAAGCCCTTATCATCGAGCGTCTCGGTGAACAACTTAAAGAATATGCACACTTCTACCTCGTTGACGTAACGGGTTTGAATGCAGAAGCAACAAGCAACTTGCGTCGCAAGTGCTTTGCTGAAGGCATCAAAATGGTAGTAGTTAAGAATACACTTCTCGAAAAGACTTTCGATAAGGCAGAGGTAGACTACAGTCCTCTCGTTCCCGTACTTAAAGGAACGACTGCTGTGATGTTCTGCAATACTGCGAATGTTCCTGCTAAGCTTATCAAAGAAGCTGGTAAGGCAACAGGTATTCCTGCACTTAAGGCTGCTTACGCAGAAGAAGGTTTCTATGTAGGTGCTAACCAACTCGATGTTCTTTGCGCAATCAAGAGCAAGAACGAAGTTATCGCAGAGGTTATCACTCTTCTTCAAAGCCCCGCAAAGAACGTTATTTCTGCACTCACCAGCGCAGGTTCTACAATTCACGGTGTGCTTGAAACCATTGGCAAGAAGAATGCTTAATTCTTGCGCTTAGCGAATTGCTGTAGCACAAATTAACTCACGTCTTTCTTACAGCTAAGTGAGGAATCACGATGTTAGGTGAAGATAGTGAGAATCCAATCAAAACTCAAATCAATAAATACATACAATTATGGCAGATATCAAAGCCCTTGCAGAAGAACTTGTAAATCTTACTGTAAAAGAAGTAAACGAACTTGCAACTGTCCTCAAGGAAGAGTACGGTATTGAACCCGCTGCTGCAGCTGTTGCTGTTGCTGCTCCTGGTGCAGCTGGTGCTGCTGCTGCTGAAGAGAAGAGCTCTTTCGATGTTGTTCTCAAGAGCGCAGGTGCTGCTAAGCTCCAAGTAGTAAAGGCAGTTAAGGAAGCTTGTGGCCTCGGTTTGAAGGAAGCTAAGGACCTCGTAGACGCTGTACCTAGCAAGGTTAAGGAAGGCGTAGGCAAGGAAGAAGCTGAAGCTCTCAAGAAGGCTCTCGAAGAAGCTGGTGCTGAAGTAGAACTTGCTTAATTCAAGTCCCACTTCCCACTAGGGAATATGGTTAAGGATCCTCTGGTAGAGGGTTCTTAACCTTTTTGTGTCTTAACGTGAACTACAGTTTACTTTGCTTTCTGTTTTAGTGCTCTTCATCTAGCACAATGAGAATTGCTGATTAACTGTAAGGTTTGCAAGACAAGGTCTCAAGTGGCTGATACCTGCTTGAGGTCACCAATTATAATTTATAGATAAAGACTACAGAATGTCGCAAGTAATCAATAATCGTGTCAACTTCGCGTCGGTTAATAATCCGATGCCGTACCCCGATTTCCTCGACGTCCAGTTGAAATCATTTAAGGAATTCCTTCAGTTGGATACTCCTTTTGAAAAGCGCAAGAACGATGGCTTGTATAAAGTATTTGCAGAGAACTTCCCCATTGCAGATACTCGTAACAACTTCGTCCTTGAGTTTTTGGACTATTACATTGATGCTCCTCGTTATAGCATCGAAGAGTGCTTAGAACGTGGTCTCACCTATAGTGTGCCTCTTCGTGCAAAACTCAAATTGTTCTGCACAGATCCAGATCATGAAGAGTTTGAAACTGTTGAACAAAGCGTATTCCTTGGTCCTATTCCTTATATGACTGAGAATGGTACGTTCATCATCAATGGTGCTGAGCGTGTAGTTGTTTCTCAGTTACATCGTTCTCCAGGTGTATTTTTTGGCTCGAGCGTGCATGCTAACGGTTCTCAGCTTTATAGTGCGCGTATTATTCCTTTTAAGGGTAGCTGGATTGAATTTGCAACTGACATCAATAGTGTCATGTATGCATATATCGATCGTAAGAAGAAGCTGCCTGTAACGACTTTGCTTCGTGCCATCGGATATGCCAATGACAAGGACATTCTGTTGCTTTTTAATCTTGCAGAAGAAGTCAAGGTCAACAAGACCAATCTCAAGAAAGTTTTAGGTCGCAAAGTGGCAGGCCGTGTAGTTCGTACTTGGGTTGAAGACCTTGTTGATGAAGGCACTGGCGAGGTTGTATCTATTGAGCGTTCAGAGATCATTGTTGATCGCGAGACCACCTTGGATGAAGACAATATCGTTGATATCATCGAATCTGGTGTAGATACAATCCTGCTCCACCACGAAGAAGCGTCTAATAGCGACTATTCTATCATTTTCAATACACTTCAGAAGGACGCTACAAACTCTGAGCGTGAAGCGGTGATGTACATCTATCGTCAGCTTCGTAACTCAGATCCAGCTGATGAAGCAAGCGCGCGCGAAGTCATCAACAATCTTTTCTTCTCAGAAAAGCGTTATGATTTAGGTGAAGTAGGTCGCTATCGTATCAATAAGAAGTTGGGACTCGACACAGACTTCGATGTTCGTGTATTGACACGTGAAGATATCATCGAGATTATCAAGTATCTTGTTGAACTCATCAATTCTAAGGCGCAAGTAGACGATATTGACCACCTGTCTAATCGTCGTGTTCGCACTGTGGGCGAGCAGCTCTCAAACCAGTTCTCTATTGGTTTGGCACGAATGAGCCGTACCATTCGCGAGCGTATGAATGTTCGTGATAACGAAGTCTTTACTCCCGTAGAACTCATCAATGCCAAGACCATTTCCAGTGTGATCAATTCGTTCTTCGGTACGAATGCCTTGTCACAATTCATGGACCAAACCAACCCCTTGGCTGAGGTAACGCACAAACGTCGTCTCTCTGCACTTGGTCCTGGAGGATTGTCTCGTGAACGTGCGGGCTTCGAAGTTCGTGACGTACACTACACTCACTACGGTCGTCTTTGTCCTATTGAAAGCCCTGAAGGACCAAACATTGGTTTGATCTCTTCACTCTGCGTATATGCTAAAATCAATGACCTCGGCTTCATCGAAACTCCTTATCGCATTATCGAAAATAGCGGTGAGAAGGATGCTGAAGGCAATGATATCTATAAAGTAAATCTTGATAACAGCACCGCAGTGTATCTCAGTGCTGAGGAAGAAGAAGGCAAGATAATCGGTCAAGGTAACGCACCCTTGAACGAAGATGGTAGCTTCATTCGTAAGACTGTAAAGAGCCGTCAAGATGCTGACTATCCTGTTGTGCCTCCTTCAGAAGTACAACTTATGGACGTAGCTCCTCAGCAGATTGCCTCTATCGCAGCAGCATTGATTCCTTTCTTGGAACATGATGATGCTCACCGTGCACTCATGGGATCTAACATGATGCGCCAAGCTGTACCTCTCATTCGTTCAGAAGCCCCAATCGTAGGTACTGGTATCGAGAAGCAAGTCTGCGAGAATAGCCGTACAATGATTACGGCAGAACGTGATGGAGTTATCGATTATGTAGATGCAACTAAGATTGTTATCACCTACGACCGCACAGAGGACGAGGAATTCGTAGCCTTCGAATCTGCTACCGTAGAATATAATATTCCTAAGTTCCGCCGTACGAACCAAAACATGACCATTGACCTTCGTCCTATCTGCGACAAAGGACAACGTGTCAAGGCAGGAGATATCCTTACAGAAGGTTATGCTACTGAAGATGGTGAACTCGCACTTGGTCGTAACCTCCTTGTAGCTTATATGCCTTGGAAGGGATACAACTATGAAGATGCTATCGTGCTCAACGAACGTATGGTGCGCGAAGATATCCTCACTTCTGTACACGTCGATGAGTACTCCCTCGAAGTGCGCGAAACCAAGCGTGGTATGGAGCAACTCACCAACGACATCCCCAACGTGTCAGAAGATGCCACCAAGGATCTAGACGAGAACGGTATCGTTCGTGTCGGTGCACGCATTGTTCCTGGTGATATTCTCATTGGTAAGATCACTCCTAAGGGTGAGAGCGATCCTACACCTGAAGAAAAGCTCCTCCGTGCTATCTTCGGTGAGAAAGCAGGTGATGTGAAAGATGCTTCATTGAAAGCCAATCCTTCACTTTCAGGTGTTGTTATCAACAAGCGACTCTTCAGTCGCGTTCACAAGCTCTCTCGTGCTGAAAAGCTCAAGGATAAAGAGCGTCTTGAGAAAATCGATAGTAAGTTTGAAAGCGAAACCAACGATCTCAAGGGCATCATGCTTGATAAGCTCGTTGCGCTTACCAAGGACTTCACTTCTCTCGGTGTCAAAGACAACATCGGTGCTGAAGTTATCGCCAAGGGAGCTAAATTCTCCAAGAGCCTCTTTGCAACACTTGACTTTACAGCTCTCGAGTTAGAGAACTGGACTGGTGATGCTCGCATCGATGGCATGATTCGCGAACTTATCATCAACTATCTCCGCAAGTTTAATGAGATGGATGCTAAGCGCATGCGTGAGAAGTATGCCATCACCATCGGTGATGAACTTCCCAGTGGCATCATCCAGATGGCGAAAGTTTATATTGCCAAGAAACGTAAGATTGGCGTAGGTGATAAGATGGCAGGTCGTCACGGTAACAAGGGTATTGTTTCCAAGATTGTACGCCAAGAAGACATGCCTTTCCTTGCAGATGGTACTCCTGTAGACATCGTGCTCAATCCTCTCGGTGTGCCTTCTCGTATGAACATCGGACAGGTGTTTGAAGCAGTACTTGGTTACGCTGGTAAGAAGCTCGGTCTCAAGTTTGCTACCCCCATCTTTGATGGTGCTCACCTCGAGGATCTTTGTGAATGGACAGACAAAGCAGGCCTTCCCCGCTACTGTGCAACGCAGCTCTACGATGGTGCAACCGGTGAAGAGTTCGACCAAAAGGCAACTGTAGGTGTCACCTACATGCTGAAGCTCGGTCACATGGTAGAAGATAAGATGCACGCACGTTCCATTGGACCATACTCTCTCATCACTCAACAACCTCTTGGTGGTAAAGCTCAATTTGGTGGTCAGCGTTTCGGAGAGATGGAAGTCTGGGCAATCGAAGCCTTCGGTGCCAGCCACGTGCTTCAAGAAATCCTCACCATCAAGTCCGACGATGTCACTGGCCGTTCCAAGGCTTACGAAGCAATTGTTAAGGGAGATCCCATGCCAACTCCAGGCATCCCCGAATCTCTCAACGTATTGCTCCATGAGCTCCGTGGTCTCGGTCTCAGCATCTCGCTCGACTAATCACAAGCATCTTTCTCACCCACATATATTTCAGTTATGGCTTTCAAGACAGACAGAAAGATAAAAACTAACTTCACCAAGATTACCATAGGCTTGGCCTCTCCTGAAGAAATTCAGGAGAACTCCTATGGTGAAGTATTGAAACCCGAAACCATCAACTACCGCACATATAAGCCTGAACGCGATGGCCTCTTCTGCGAGCGCATCTTTGGTCCTACTAAAGACTACGAATGCCACTGTGGAAAGTATAAGCGTATCCGTTATAAAGGCATCGTCTGCGACCGTTGTGGTGTTGAAGTGACCGAGAAGAAGGTGCGTCGTGAGCGCGCTGGCCACATCCAGCTTGTAGTGCCTGTAGCACACATCTGGTATTTCCGTTCACTCCCCAACAAAATGGGCTATCTTTTGGGTATTCCCACAAAGAAGCTCGATCAAATCATTTACTACGAACGCTATGTTGTTGTTCAGCCAGGTGCCCTCGCCGATGAGTTCGCAGTAAATGATCTCCTCACCGAAGATGAGTACCTTGATGCTTTGGATAAGCTTCCTCGTGAGAATCAGTATCTCGAGGATACAGATCCCAATAAGTTCATCGCTAAGATGGGTGCAGAGGCTATTCTTGAACTCTTGCAACGCATCGATCTCGATAGCCTCTCTTACGAGCTCCGCGACCGCGCCAACAATGATGGTTCTGTAGCGAAGAAGAACGATGCACTCAAGCGTCTTCAAGTAGTAGAATCATTCCGCGCTTCCAAGGATCGTAACAAACCCGAGTGGATGATCATGAAGATTATCCCTGTTACACCTCCTGAGTTGCGTCCTCTCGTTCCACTCGATGGTGGCCGCTTCGCCACTTCCGACTTGAACGACCTCTATCGTCGCGTGCTCATTCGTAACAACCGCCTCAAGCGATTGCTCGAAATCAAGGCTCCTGAAGTCATCCTCCGCAACGAAAAGCGTATGCTTCAAGAAGCAGTGGATAGCCTCTTCGATAACAGCCGCAAGAGCAGTGCTGTGAAGAGCGAAAGCAATCGTCCCCTCAAGTCACTCTCTGACTCTTTGAAGGGTAAGCAAGGTCGCTTCCGTCAAAACCTCCTCGGTAAGCGTGTCGACTACTCTGGTCGTTCGGTTATCGTCGTAGGCCCAGAGCTCAAGATGGGAGAATGCGGTCTTCCCAAACTCATGGCAGCAGAGCTTTATAAGCCTTTTGTCATCCGTAAGCTCATTGAGCGCGGTATCGTGAAGACTGTGAAGAGTGCAAAGAAGATTGTCGATCGTCGTGACCCCATCATTTGGGACATCCTTGAACTCGTCATGAAAGGACACCCTGTGTTCCTCAACCGTGCTCCATCACTTCACCGTCTCTCTATCCAGGCCTTCCAGCCTAAGATGATTGAGGGTAAAGCTATCCAGCTCCACCCGTTGGCATGTACTGCGTTTAACGCCGACTTCGACGGTGACCAAATGGCAGTCCACCTCCCCCTCTCCAACGAAGCCATCTTGGAATCTCAGATGCTCATGTTGCAGAGTCACAACATCCTCAATCCCGCCAATGGAGCACCAATCACAGTACCTTCACAGGACATGGTGCTCGGTCTCTACTACATCTCCAAGCTCCGTCCTGGTGCTAAGGGTACAGGTCTCACCTTCTACGGTCCTGAGGAAGCCATCATCGCCTACAATGAAGGCAAGGTGGCTATGCACGCCCCTGTAAAGGTGTTGGTAGATGATATCAATGAGAATGGTCTTCCCATCCGTCACTTGGTAGAGACCTCTGTCGGTCGTGTCATTGTCAACGAAGTGATTCCTAGCGAAGTCGGATTTGTCAACACCATCATCTCTAAGAAGTCTCTCCGTGACATCATTACCAAGGTTATCAAGAGTGTCGGTATGACTCGCGCTTGCGAGTTCCTCGATGGTATCAAGAACCTCGGTTATCGCAAGGCATACGAAGGTGGACTTTCGTTCAACCTCGACGACATCATCATTCCTAAGGAAAAGGCTGAGATTGTTAAGTCTGGTAACGATCGCATCGAGCAAATCATGGGTGACTATGGTATGGGTTTCATCACCGACAATGAGCGTTACAACCAAGTTATTGACACTTGGACGAAGGTGAACAGCGACATCAAGAGCACCCTCATGAAGCAAATGACAGAAGCTGACCAAGGTTTCAACGCTGTGTTCATGATGCTTGACTCTGGTGCTCGTGGTAGTGCCGATCAGATTGCACAGCTCGCAGGTATGCGTGGTTTGATGGCCAAGCCCCAAAAGGCAGGTGCCGACACACGTTCTACGATTGAAAACCCCATCCTTTCTAACTTTAAGGAAGGTATGTCCGTGTTGGAGTACTTTATCTCTACCCACGGTGCGCGTAAGGGTCTTGCGGATACCGCTTTGAAGACTGCCGACGCAGGTTACCTCACTCGTCGTCTTGTAGACGTGTCGCACGATGTCATCATCAACGAAGAAGACTGCGGCACACTCCGTGGACTCGTTTGCAGCGCGTTGAAGAATGGTGAAGAAATCGTTTCTTCTCTCTCAGAGCGCATCCTCGGTCGTGTGTCTGTTCACGACATCGCACATCCCGAAGATGGTCATATCCTCGTGCACAGTGGCGAAGAAATCACTGAAGCCATCGCAGCGGCTATTGAGGCAGCAGGTATCGAAGAAGTGGAAATCCGTTCCGTTCTCACTTGCGAAAGCCGTCATGGTGTCTGCATGAAGTGTTATGGTCGCAACCTTTCTACCTCTAAGATGGTACAGAAGGGTGAAGCTGTTGGTGTGATCGCTGCACAATCTATCGGTGAACCTGGTACACAGCTTACGCTCCGTACGTTCCACGCCGGTGGTATCGCTGGTGGTGCAGCTGCTAACGCAACTATCGTAGCTAAGAGCGATTGCCGCGTAGAGTTTGACGAACTCCGCACCGTAGACGTTATGGGCGACGATGGCACCCCAGGGAAGGTGGTAGTGTCTCGACTCACCGAAGCTCGTTTCATCAACGAAAACACTGGTATCGTTCTCTCCACTCAGAATGTGCCTTATGGTTCACAACTCTTCGTTAACGATGGCCAAAGCCTCACCAAGGGCACCATGGTTGCTAAGTGGGATCCATTTAATGCAGTCATCGTTACAGAAGTGGCAGGTCGCATCGTCTTTGAAGATGTGCGTGAAGGTGTCACCTATCGTGTCGAAGAAGACGAAGCAACTGGTCTCCGTGAACGTATCATCATCGAATCAAAGGAACGTGGCGTAGTGCCTACTGCTCACATTGTGAGCGAGAGTGGTGAAACCCTCCGCACTTACAACTTCCCCATCAATGGTCACTTGGCGGTCGAAGACCAACAAGTGCTTAAGGCGGGTGATGTAATCGTTAAGATTCCTCGTGTTGTAGGTTCTGCAGGCGACATCACGGGTGGTCTGCCTCGTGTGACTGAGCTCTTCGAGGCGCGCAATCCATCTAACCCTGCTGTTGTTTCCGAAATTGATGGTGAAGTCACCATGGGAAGCATCAAGCGTGGTAATCGTGAAGTCATCGTAACGTCTAAGCTCGGAGAAATCAAGAAGTATCTTGTGCCCCTCTCTAAGCAACTCCTCGTACAGGAGAATGACTACGTTCGCGCTGGAACTCCTCTCTCTGATGGTAGCATCACTCCTGGTGACATCCTTGCCATCCAAGGTCCTACCGCCGTTCAGGAATACATTGTTAACGAGGTGCAAGACGTTTATCGTTTGCAAGGTGTAAAGATCAACGACAAACACTTCGAAGTCATCGTACGTCAAATGATGCGCAAGGTGCAGATCAACGAAGCTGGCGACACCCGCTTCCTCGAATCTCAAATCGTCGACAAGAACGATTTTGCAGAAGAGAACGATCGCATCTGGGGTAAGAAAGTCGTTGTAGACGAAGGTGATTCAGAGACAATGAAGAAGGGTATGATTGTAACGGCTCGTAAGCTCCGTGATGAAAACTCACAGCTCAAACGCCGTGACCTCAAGCCCGTTGTAGTCCGCGATGCAGTACCTGCAACTTCTACTCAGATTCTGCAAGGTATCACACGCGCTGCTCTTCAAACCAAGTCCTTCATGTCAGCTGCATCCTTCCAAGAAACCACTAAGGTGCTCAACGAAGCTGCAATCTCTGGTAAGACAGACTACCTCGAAGGTATGAAGGAAAACGTGATCTGCGGTCACCTCATTCCTGCTGGTACTGGTCTTCGCGAGTTCAACCGCATCGTTGTGGGTGACATGGATGACTACCAAACCTCTGAAGAGAAGTCTGAAGACTAATATTTCTCACATATCGCCCCGTGGTGGGCTATACTTTCCGACACTCCCCACTGAGTTCTCCACTTGGTGGGGAGTGTTTTAGTTTCCCTCCTTCTATGGGTTACACTTCAAGTTCTTTCGATTAAGATGTCTTTGCTCACATGAATCCTTATCTACTATTTCGCAGCAGTCTACTCGTTGACAGTAACAGGCGAAGTGTGATAGTTTACCCATAGACGATAATCTCTAAAGATGACCCTTTATAACCAACTTACCACAATATGACCCTTTCTCCTCAACGCGACCCCATGGGACAAGCCGTGCTCGACTATTTGCAAAATGGGCAGGCAGAAGCCATTGCGGTACACTCCACCATATTTGATGATGATGAAATCCCCGTGTCGCATCTTTTTCGTACGCCAGCTGAAATGCCACCATTAGAGCGTGCAGCACTCGGTTATGCTCGAGGTCGGGTGCTCGATGTCGGAGCTGGAGCAGGATGTCATGCTCTAGCTCTTCAAACCCAAGGGCTTGAGGTCGTCTCCATAGACGTAAGCCCCGGATGCGTAGAAGCCATGCGCCAACGAGGATTGCGACAAGTGCATCTGGCCGACTTTTTCACCGATGAGTTTGGCAAAGACTATGATACGATTTTCATGCTCATGAATGGATTGGGCATCTGTGGAGGACTCAACGAACTCCCCGCCTTTTTCGCACATTTAGATCAATTGCTCGCCCCTGGTGGTAGTGTCATCACCGATGCCTGCGACCTCTCCTACATCTACGAAGATGAAAATGGTTTTCTCGACCTCACTGGGGTAGAAGGCTATTATGGTGAGGTAGATTATCGCATGAGCTATAAGACGGTGCAAGGTGATCCCTTCAACTGGCTCTACATTGATCGTGAAACACTGGTGGCAGCAGCTGCGCGCCATGGTTATAGCGTGGAAGTGCTGCGCGAAGATGTTGACAGCACTGCCTATTTGGCACGCATCACGAAGAGTTGAGGGCAAGTCCTCTGGTGAGGAGGTATATGGTGTTGGCTCAGTGCCGTGAAAGAAGATAGAGTGGGGGAGCGCGGCTTCCTCACTTTTTTGTGAGTTGTGTTTTATCCATTGCTCCCTATAAGTATATGGGTAGATATGTAGGCAAAGAGTGAAAAATCCGCAGAAATCTGCACTATTTTCTTTGGATAGTACCTAAAATGATATGCGAACTTTTCAAAATAGCTAGTTGTCGAGTGATAGGTACTAGATGATAACCTTTGTTTACAACTAGCTAAATCATTGTCAGTGCACACTTCATCGGTGGTCGTAAGGTGATAGAGATTTTAGGGTGTTTTCGGCAACCGATTTTCTCACGCATGCGCGCGACGTGCGCACCTTCCCTGGGAATTTGAGTATTTTGCTTTCACAACCTTCACAATGGCCTATTTGTTTGCTTAAAATGAGACCTCATTCAAGGGAGCAAATCCGAACTTCAACTGTGTAGAGATAGCTGCCCAATCCCACCCCAAGAAGCAATAATGTTAAAATATATCCGAAAATGGAGTGTTACTGATTGAATATGAATTTGTTATGAAGAGTTTTGTGAAGGATGTGAAAGCAAAAAGGCACAAATTGCTGTAATGCGTGCGCGCATGTGCGCGTGAGAAGAGAGTTGTAAGTCTTTTTAACAGAATGAGAGTGACAGCTTTCGGTTAGGTCTCATCCGTCTGTCTTTTATGTACGGCGTTAAGAGCATCTCGTCATCTTCAGTTGTTTCTAAAGTCGTCTCCGATTTCTATCAAATAATCTCTGAGAAGTTTACTATTTTCTCCGAGATACTTTGGGAATTCTCCACGATTATTTCTTGACTCTCAGAGTTTTTTTGAAATAACTCAGAGATAATCCTCTCTTTCTTTTTCCATCAGAGTTGCTCAGGTAGTCTTGCACTTTTGTTGCAGGCCCATAGATGATGCTTTATAGTAAGCTAAGAGAGGACATCGTGCGCGTGTCGGTTCTGAAAAATAATCTTGGTGAGTTAATAGGTGCAGACAAGCGCATTGTCAATAAAAAATCCCACTCATCTTGCGATGGGTGGGAACTATTTCCGTGCTTTTAGCACAAAGCTGAGTCAGTCGAAACAGCTCATTATGCGTTACCTTCGGGCAGACCGAAAGGAGTAGCAGTACGGCCGATACCTTCGGGCGATTGAGCACCTTCAGGAGCACCGCCAAGTTGGATAGTGCCAAATTGTTGTTCAAAGTTCACCACATTCTCTTGGAGAGCGAAAAGCAAACGCTTAGCACTTTCGGGAGAGAGGATTTGACGGTTGTTCACGCGAGCTTGGGGCAGACCAGGGAGAGCAGCAACGAAGTCGATTACGAACTCTTGGTTGCTGTGGTTAATGATTGCCAAGTTGCTGTAGTTGCCGTTGGCTACTTCTGGAGTCAGCTCGATTTGTAGCTGTTGAGGAGCTTGTTCTTGTGCCATAATAAGGTCAAGTTATTTGGAATGATAAATGTGAATTGCGTGAGAGTGGGGGATCCCCAGAGATTGAGCCACATGATTTGCAACATCATATTGCTCTGCGAAAATAATTGCAATTAATGTGCCAAGTAGCTAAAATGTACTTGCAATTTGAAACTCTTGTGGAATATAACGGATAACATAGGAATTAAACTCTGCCTATGTTGTGGAAAAGGGCTCAAATTGTAGCGCATTCTTAAGCAAATATAGCACTAACGGCCGAAATACACAAACGATGGAGAAGAAATTTCAGTGATAATTTGGAATTCTCTCAATTTGCCTGTAATTTTGCAATTGAGGAATTATGTCACTTCAATAATATAGAAGATGATGAGTTGTCCTCTAGCGAGATGAGATGCGCATTTTAAATTCATTCTTTGTTTAGTAAGTAGGGATACTGCAACTCCATTGAATGATTGTAGAAGTGTATCAAGTGTACTCCTTGTTACATGCCTCTCATGCTCTTTTTTCAATTTGTGCCTTACTCAAAAGGCTTTATATTGATTTTGCTACATGAAAAGACTTCTATTTACATGCCTTGCTGCAACAACTTTATTTGCAGCTCGCGCGCAGTATACTGCTTTTCCTAAGTTTTCGGACAATTGGTCGGCCACTGTTGCAGGCGGCATCGTTCACCCTATGGTCTACGAGCCCGAAGCTCAATTGCTCACCCATACCCTTACGATAGGAGCAAAGAAGCAATTGTCCTCTGCTTTTGCACTTGGATTTGATTTAGATTACATTTCCTGGAATAGTAAACTCCCACGAACGCGTTATGAGCGAACCCAGCTACACCTTGTGGGTAGTGTGAATTTGGGGAATCTATTTTATGGCTATGAAGGCAAACCTAAATCTTTCGAGGTTGAAGCCAAAGCCTCTGCTGGTTGGGGACATATATTTAATCTTTCACGACGCAATGGTGCAGACGCTAATTATTTAGTGAGTAAATTTGGAGTAGATTTTACTTACAATTTTGGCTCAAGACGTAGATGGGGAATTGGTGTGCGTCCAGGTGTGCGTTTTGATTTGCGCAATGATGGAAAGTCTGATTATGAGAATTTTAATGCTAACCGCGCTGAGTTTGATATCTCGTTAGGCCTGACATATCGTTTTGGAGCACGTAAGCAACCCTCAATTTTTGAGCCACCTGTCACTGTGTCTGCTAGTCAGCATGATGATTTGCTTGAAGCCATGCGCTTTCTTCACAAAGATGTCGCTGATCGAGATGCTACCATTTCCCAGCAGAATCAGCGGATTGCACAGCTAGAAGCGCAGCTGGCTCAGCGTGTAGCGGCTGCTACTACCACGGCTCCTAAGGTGAGTCGCCAACTTGAAACAGTGATTAGTTTTGGTGCAGGTCGCATGGTGGTCGATGCTCCCCAGTATCCCAATGTGGAGCGAGTGGCAATTTATTTGAATAAGCATCCCCGAGCCCGAGTAGTAGTGCGTGGTTATGCTTCCCCCAATGGTAATTTTGCAACTAATAAGCGTATAGCACAATTACGTGCTGAAGCTGTCAAGAATTTGCTCATCGCACAGTATGGCATCTCGAAGGATCGTATTGATGCTGCTGGACAAGGTGTGGGTGATTTATTTCTGGAACCCGAATGGAACAGTGTTGCAATATGCACCATTGTTGATTGATGTGTATGTATAACTACTCTAGAAGCGCATTTTGTCTCTAGTCATCCCCCTCTTCCCTCTTTAGGGACTTTAGGCTGCGTATATCGAGAGAAGCGATAAGGAGTATAGTCTCAGTGGCGAGGCGTGTTGACGAAGGAAATATATAAAGATGTAATGCTATTGTTGTGGCATAAGTTTACTGTTCGTCCATGATAACTGTATGGTGATGTGATTATTAAGAAGGACAAAGTATGCTGCGCATGTCAATGGAGGTACGAAACCTTTTGCTTTTTCTTCGTTTTTGATACTTCTTATAAAACTGTGTTAAGAACTAATAGGAATATAGAAGGAGAACTCTTTTGCTATAAAACTATGTATAGTGTAAAAATAGCTCTTAGCTCTTGCATGTAAGTGAGAACGGTGAGTTTAAGTAGTGCTGTTGATTGATGCCCACAAAAGATTAAGAGTATGTCATGACCTGCATGGTAGAGTGGGCGATAATCTTGAAAATAGCAGTACTGCACTCCTGAAAACCAGTTTTTTACAGATAACATGTAGAGAATAGCTTAGAAATTTTGCTATTCTCAGCAAAGTTGTTAACTTTGCAGTTGCAATATAACTTGTCGTTAATCTGCCATTTTATATTAGCAGAATGTAGGACGATTTGAAAAAGCTTATCTATCAATGAATAAATCTTTGGCCTTTTTATTCCTGTTGTGCACTTCACGCGCAAAGGCGACGTTGCAGACGTTAGTGGTGATGTTGCTCTTGGGTATGAGTGCTGTCAATATGCCTGTACAAGGAAAAGTGAACTCTGAGAAGGTTACTAGTAATTTGCTCAATAGAGTAAAGCTGACTCGTGCAGTAACTGCAGGAACCCTCAATTTGTATTTGGCTCCAGAGTTGCCCTCTCGTGTGGAGCGTGAGCATTGGCCTATTGTGTTTATTACACGGACTAATGCAAATGGAGAAGAAGTGCAAGAAATGCGCAATCTTTCGTTTCCAGAACAGTTTTCTATAGATATTGCTGCCGGTAAGAATGCGGTAAGTGTGGCTGGTGAAGATGGTCTTTGGACTGTTGATGCTAATAATGGGCAAATTTCTGGTATAGAGCTGAATACGCCTTCCCTGCACTATCTCCAAATGTCGAACAATGAGCTTCGGACGGGCAGTATTTCTGGTAGCTTTGCTCTACCAGCCGATTTACCGAAGTTGGAGAAACTGGATGTATCTTATAATAAGTTACTGAAGCTGAAACTTACAAATGGTGCTGCTTCTTTAAAACATGTGATTGCTGTAGGTAATGGCCTTGTGAATGAGGACTACAGTATGTTGGGTAAGATTGTACAGCTCAATTTGCAGGGTAACCGTTTGGTTAATATTAAGGTGCCTCCTGTTTTTAATAATTGTGGAGAAATCTTTGATGTTAGTAGCTTGAGGAATAAGGATTTTAAGCCTGCTTATGATGATGATTTAAAGAATGGTAACGAAGTCCATGTTCCTGATGAACTTTATGCTTGTGTAGATGGAGAACTCAATCTGTCTGTGAATAGACTAAAGATTTCTACTTTGCCTCCTGCTCCTAGAGGTTTGAAAGTTGGAGTGCTTGAGAAGGAAAATGCCCATGATGCTGAAGGTAATTATAAACGTCCTAAATATAATGTAGCTGCTCAACAGCGTTATGAATTTGATAAAACAGAGTATCGTCTCAATGAGAATATAGACTTGAGTCGCGAAATGTCTGCTTTAGATCAAAATGGTACGGCCCGAAGAACTGAGATTTTTTGGTATAAAGAAATAGAGCCTTCTACTGATAAATATGTAAAGATTGACCCAAATAGCGGTGATTACGAGATTGATGCAATGGGGGTGACTCGCTTCAAGCGTGGTTTTGGACGAGATATGAAAATCTTTGCAGAGCTTATTAATTCTGCATTTGAGAATCCTTTTAGAGATCCTAAAGATCCTACTGCTGAAACTCTTCCGGCTGGTTTATCTAGCTTCGAGAAAGCAAACGCGGGAACGGATAACACTAATGGGTATACCTTTACGACGAAACAGCCTTCTGGCGTAAATTACCCTCTTCAATTAGCTGCAGAGAAAGATAGTGTAGGTATGATTGCATATAAAGGCAATCAATTCTACTTGAAGTCTCAGATTGAAGATGCTTTAGATGGCGACCGTGACTGCGGTATCTATCGAAGCAATGTTATTACTTTGAAGGGTAACTATTGGTATGGTTTCGTAGACAACGATTGGAGTAAGGCTGAAAACTGGACGATGCGTTATGTTCCACTGACTACTCAAGCAGAGTATGATGCATTGGGAGGTGATAAGTCTGAGGCAGATGTAGAGTTTGCTATTAGTAATATCAATCAGTATGGTTCTGATGCTATTCGTGATCTTTACACGGATAAGGATCGCGTAGTGCATCGTTATATCAATAAAAAGAATTATACTCCTAAGTCTCTAGTGGTGCAGGCTGGACATCAGTTGAAAATTGTAAATGCTGCTTATGGAGCCTCTGGCTTCACTGGAGAGAATAATCCAGAGATGCTTCGAGTGAAAGCTGGAGGTGTTAATAAGGCTAATGGTACTCTGTTAGTTGCATCTAAGACTCCTGTAAAGGCAACTGTAGAACTCTTTGCGCAGAGCTCTGAACAAGGAAGCGGTCTTCAACAGGCTAATTGGCAGTATTTCGGAGCTCCTGTAACTGGTGATTACAATAAGAAATCGAATGTATTTGGTTCTTCTCTAGTGCGCAAATACAATAGAGAGCTTTCTGTTGCGAATAGTGACGAAAAGTGGGAGGCTCTGAGTGATGACGACTTGATTGAACCTGGTAAGGGGTACGAAGTCGCAACACCTACTCCTTCACGTTATGAATTCAAGGGTTCGCTAGTATACAAGAATACGACAGTGAATGGTAAGGATGCGTTTGAGTTTACGCTAGGTGGTGCTCCTGTAGGAAATAACTATAACGATATCAATATTCTTGCCAATCCTTTCACAGCGGCAATGAAAATTGATAAGATTCAGAAAAAGAATAGCCCTAATAATATTGTCGCAACCTATTATCTGTTTAATACAGGTTCTCGTCAGAATTGGCTAGCTCAAAATGGAGCAAATGTCACTGGTAGTGCTGCAGGGCAATATACAGATGCTATCCCTGCAAATCTTGTTGGACATCTACCAGGTATGCCTACAGAAATTCCTTCGCTCAGCTCATTTGCTGTGCAGGCTAAGGGTGCTGCTTCTCTCTATTATCTCTATGATGATTTGATGAAAGTTGAGACAGCAAACAAGGCTCGTCGCATGGATGTCGCTCCTCGTGTGGCTTCCCTGGCTGTCGATGTGGCTTCAGAAAAATCAATGGACAGACTCTGGCTCGTGGAACATGAAGAGGCTACCGATAATTTCGATGATGGTTTGGATGGTGAGAAGATGCTCACAGCAGGAGCTGCCCAACTCTATGTAGAAGGCGCACAAAATTTGCAAGTAAGCACTACAAATCACTTGACTCGTGCCAACTTGAGCTTCATCCCTGCTGATAAGGCCGAACGTTACGAACTCAAATTCCATCTCGATGGCTTCAACGCTAGCGATGAGTTCGTGCTTCTCGATAAGCGTACTGGTGCTGAGACGAAAATCAATGATGGTGATAAGTATAGCTTTATAGCTAATCGCAATGATAAGCGTCAACGCTTCGCTATCCTTCGCAAGGGAGCTTCATTGGATAATGCAAATCAAGCAGGCTTCACTGTGATGGCTGATGCAACTCGAAACATTGAGGTGCTCAACGAAACAAGTGAGAGCGGAGAAGTGATTATTGTTGATGCTGCAGGTAAATCTCTTGCTCGTTTCACACTTGCTGCTGGCGCACGCAAGAATGTTCAAGTGAATGTGCCTGGAGTCTACGTAGTGAAGGCTGAGAATACTCAAAGTCGCTTCTCTCAATCGGTTCTCGTTCCTTAATTTGAACAACTTCATTGAAGTGATAAATCAATAGCTAATGCGTGAGTGCTGACTAGTTCAGTGCTCACGCATTTTCTTGTATGTAAAGAAGTCTGTTGTGATGTGTCATTATTGTAAGGTCTACTCTTTAGAATAGATATAAAGCTTACAGAAATCATAAATATGAAGCAGTCTAATGTAATAAAAGGAGGTAATTTGTTGGCTGCGCCAGAAAAAAACGCTAACTTTGCACCTCAAAGGGCATAGTATGCACTAATGTCTAGTGAAAAAGCAGCGCTAGCTGCTTCTTAAAATCGCATCAAAATCAACAATATAAACAATTAAAAACAAACAAAATGCCTACTATTCAACAACTTGTGCGCAAGGGTCGTTCAGTAGCTGCCGAGCAATCTAAGTCTCCAGCATTGGAAAACTGCCCTCAGCGTCGTGGTGTTTGCGTGCGTGTTTACACAACCACACCTAAGAAACCTAACTCTGCTATGCGTAAGGTAGCTCGTGTGCGCTTGACCAATGGTAAGGAAGTTAACTCCTACATCCCAGGTGAAGGTCACAACCTCCAAGAGCACAGCATCGTTCTCGTGCGTGGTGGTCGTGTGAAAGACCTTCCTGGTGTGCGCTACCACATCGTTCGCGGTACTCTTGATACTGCTGGTGTAGCAAACCGTACTCAACGCCGCTCCAAGTATGGTGCGAAGCGTCCTAAGGCTGCTAAGAAATAATCAGCCTTAATTGATGGCACGAAGAGTAATCAGTTGTGGTTCGCGTTTAGTTAAGCCACAACGATGAAGGACTGCTTGATTCAGCGCAGCACTCGATGATATTCATACGTTGTGTTGCCGTAAGCTTTCAATTCGTGACCATTTATCGTATTTATTTTACAACAAAGTATTGGTTGGCAAAGGTTGAGTAAGCTCTTATCTGGTAAGACTCATTTTATATAGATGAGTGTAGATGCCGAAAGATGCTGAAGACACATTGCAGCCTCTTACAAAACCAAAAAACAAAACTCATGCGTAAAGCAAAACCAAAGAAGCGCCTGATCCTTCCTGATCCCGTGTTTGGCGACCAAAAAGTGTCTAAGTTCGTAAACCACCTCATGTATGATGGTAAGAAGAACGTGAGCTACGAAATTTTCTACTCTGCTCTTAACCTCGTAGGCGAAAAGATGAGCGGTGAAGAAAAGAGCGCACTCGAAATCTGGAAGATTGCTCTCGATAAGGTTACTCCTCAAGTGGAAGTAAAGAGCCGCCGTATCGGTGGTGCTACTTTCCAAGTTCCTACTGAAATCCGTCCTGATCGTAAGGAGTCTGTATCCATGAAGAATCTCATCACTTTCGCTCGCAAGCGTGGTGGTAAGACTATGGCTGACAAGCTCGCTGCTGAAATCATGGACGCTTACAACGAACAAGGTGGTGCTTTCAAACGTAAGGAAGAAATGCACCGTATGGCTGAAGCTAACCGTGCATTCGCACACTTCCGCTTCTAATTCGCACATCGCACATTAGCATACATACAAAATGGCAAAGCAAGATCTCCATTTGACGCGTAACATCGGTATCATGGCGCACATCGATGCCGGTAAAACCACCACTTCTGAGCGTATCCTCTTCTACACTGGTAAGACGCACAAGATTGGTGAAGTGCACGAAGGCGGCGCAACCATGGACTGGATGGAACAAGAGCAAGAACGTGGTATCACTATCACTTCTGCTGCTACCACCGCTTTCTGGAACTTCCGCGGCACTCAATATAAGTTCAACCTCATTGACACTCCGGGACACGTAGACTTCACCGCTGAAGTAGAACGCTCACTCCGTGTGCTCGATGGTGCTGTCGCTACTTATTGCGCAGTAGGTGGTGTCGAACCTCAGTCTGAAACTGTATGGCGTCAGGCTGACAAGTACAACGTACCTCGTATCGGTTATGTGAACAAGATGGACCGTTCTGGTGCTAACTTCTTCGAAGTAGTGCGCCAAATGAAGGACGTCCTCGGTGCAACTCCTTGCGTTATCTCTGTGCCCATTGGTGCTGAAGAAAAGTTCAAGGGTATCGTTGACCTCATCCGCATGAAGGCTATTCTTTGGCACGATGAGACAATGGGTGCTGAATATGACGTAGAAGACATCCCCGCTGAACTCGTTGACGAATGCAACGAATGGCGCCAAAAGATGATCGAACTTGCTGCAGAGCAAGACGAGACGCTTATGGAGAAGTTCTTTGACGATCCCGATAGCCTCACAGAGGAAGAAGTTGTGGCTGCTATCCGTAAGGGTACGCTCGCACTCGACATCGTTCCTATGACCTGCGGTTCTTCGTTCAAGAACAAGGGTGTACAAACTCTCCTCGACTACGTGGTGATGTTCCTCCCCTCTCCTCTTGACACTCCCGCTATCGAAGGTGTAAACCCTGACACTGGTGAAACTGAAACTCGCCAGCCTTCTGAAGACGAAAAGACTTCTGCTCTCGCGTTTAAGATTGCTACTGACCCCTATGTAGGTCGTCTCACCTTCTTCCGTGTTTACTCCGGTAAGGTAGAAGCTGGTTCTTACGTTTACAACGTACGTTCTGGTAAGAAGGAGCGTGTGTCTCGCCTCTTCCAAATGCACTCTAACAAGCAGAACCCTGTTGAAGTGATTGGTGCTGGTGACATCGGCGCAGGTGTTGGTTTTAAGGATATCCGCACTGGTGACACCCTCGCTGAAGAAGGTGCTCCTATCATTCTCGAATCTATGGACTTCCCCGATCCCGTTATCGGTATCGCAGTAGAGCCTAAGACTCAGAAGGATCTTGATAAGCTCTCTACCGGTCTTTCTAAGCTCGCTGAAGAAGACCCCACTTTCACTGTGAAGACTGATGAACAAAGCGGTCAAACTGTGATTTCTGGTATGGGTGAGCTTCACCTCGACATTATCATCGACCGTCTCCGTCGTGAGTTTAAGGTTGAGATTAACCAAGGTAAGCCCCAAGTAAACTACAAGGAAGCTATTACTAAGACTGTAAACCTCCGCGAAGTTTACAAGAAGCAATCTGGTGGTCGCGGTAAGTTCGCTGACATCATCGTTAACGTAGGTCCTGTAGATGAGGACTTCAAGGAAGGCGGTCTCCAGTTCGTGAACAAGGTAACTGGTGGTAACATTCCTAAGGAATTCATCCCCTCTGTACAGAAGGGCTTTGAGAACGCTATGAAGAGCGGTGTCCTCGGTGGCTTCCCTCTCGATAGCCTCAAGGTAGAACTCCTCGACGGTTCTTTCCACCCAGTGGACTCTGACCAACTCTCCTTCGAAATCGCTGCTATCCAAGCTTACAAGAACGCTTGCGCTCAAGCAGGTCCTGTGCTCATGGAGCCCATGATGAAGCTTGATGTTATCACTCCTGAAGAAAACATGGGTGATGTGATTGGTGACTTGAACAAGCGTCGTGGTCAAGTAGAAGGTATGGAGAATAGCCGTTCTGGTGCTCGCATCGTTAAGGCTACTGTGCCCCTCGGTGAAATGTTCGGTTACGTGACTGCGCTCCGTACTATCACTTCAGGTCGTGCAACTTCTTCTATGCAGTACGATCACCACGCTCCTGTTTCTAGCGGTATTGCTAAGGCTGTACTCGAAGAAATGAAGGGTCGCGTAGATCTCATCAAATAATCTTTGATAGGGATTTTCCAATAAACAAAAACTTTCCGCGTTCGGCAGGTGGGATAGCGAACGACTCTTATCCCACCGTTGCCGATTCGGAGTAAATTCAATACAGCAATGAGTCAAAAAATTCGCATCAAGCTCAAGAGCTACGATCACACTCTCGTAGAAAAGTCTGCAGAGAAGATTGTTTCTAACGTAAAAGCTACTGGCGCAATCGTTAGCGGTCCAATTCCTCTCCCCACTCGCAAGCGTATCATCACGGTGAACCGCTCTACCTTCGTTAACAAGAAGAGCCGCGAGCAATTCGAGGTTTCCACTTACAAGCGTCTCATCGACATCTACAGCTCTAACCCCAAGACCATCGATGCTCTTATGAAGCTCGAACTTCCTTGCGGCGTAGAAGTTGAAATCAAGGTGTAGTTTTACTCTTCAGCTTGTAACAATGAAGCAAATCCGTAGTTCCTTTGGTGCTACGGATTTTTTTAGTTTATTGCAACACTATGCTTTCTTAATTGTATGTTTCCCTCTCTTGTTCCTCTCTTGTTCCTCTCACTTTCCTTTCTGTTCTTTCTCTGTATTCTTCTCCTTTCTGCTACCTATTATCGTTCTCTTTCTTCTTCTCCTTCTCTTTCTTTCCTTTTTCTTCTCTCTTCTCCTCCTTCTTCTTTTCTTCCTCTTTCCGCCTAAGAGCCCTGCGGTCTATTCCGCAATATGTAGTGTCTGTAATTCATTACCATCCCAAAAGGGTATGCCCATAGATGATCACACCCTTAGGAGTCTGGATTGAATGTGGATGTTATCTTCTTGGATTGTTATCTTCCGGAGAGCAGTGTTGAATGCACAAATAAAGCGGGTGTACCATAATTTGATACACCCGCTTATATTTACGAGTTTAGAAAGAAACAGTGCCGAGGTTGCGGTCGATGAGCAGACCGTCTACAGCTTTCAGGTTGAACTTACCTGCTTTCTTAGCTACGAACTTTATGGTAAAGAGTTCAGGGTTACCGTCTTCGAGCAAGAAGTTGTTACCGCGGTTGACAAATGTGGGATAGAGTGCCTTCTGTCCAGAAGTGTGCAAGCGGTCGTAGGTGAGGTTTACCATGTCCTTCATGCCTTTGAGCGTGATACCTTTGTATTCCAACTCATCAGCCTTGTAGGGAAGGCCGAAGGATAGAGCATTCACATAGTGGAGATCCTTACCTGTAACCTTGATTTCCACGACGTCGCCAGCCTTAAACGTCTTCACGTTGGGAGTAAGCACGAGTTGTCCGCGCACCTTGTCAGAAGAGTTGCGCACACCGCCGTCTAGTTCCACACCTACGCAAGAGATATCGTAAGCATCAATCAAACCGTTCTTGTTGATGTCGCCGATAGCTACGTAGTCAAAGTCACCATCGCCACGACGCAAACCAGTGTAGTTCATGTACGAAGTCAAGTCGTTTTCGTCCACGCGCTTGTCTCGGTTGATGTCCCCTTGCATCACACCTTCCGTACCAGGTCGACGATAAACATACATTTCACGACCAGAACCGAAGTTACCCACAGCATCTTCCACATTCAGTTTGATGTAGCGTGCCGCAGCACCGTCGCCGAACTTCACAGTCTTGGTTTCACCATCCTTTTCCCAGTTGAATGCAACAGGAGCAGACCAGTTTTGGCGGTCGGTAGAGAGTGAATACGAACCAGAGAGGATAGTACCATTGCCCGCATCTTCGCGAGGAATGTATTCAAAACGCTCTAATTGATTAACACTTCTCAAGTCCACAATCATGTCAAAGGGAGTAGCTTGTTTGTTTCCCCATGAAGTGTGCCAAACCGTCTTCAAATCGCGATCGAAGAGTTTGTCTGTACCTTGTCCACCTTGGTTCTGTACAGATGTCGTAGCCTTCACACCCTTCACAGCCCATTCAAGAGGATCTTTCACAGTAGCCAGTTGGAAGTCAGTCCATTCACTTGCGCCATCGGCATTGACAGCGCGTACACGGAATGAATAGTTCGTGACAGGAGACAAATCATCGAAGAGATAGTTCAAATCGCGGATAGTAGAGTAGAGTTGGCCATCATATTCCACTTCGTAGTAGTCGGCATTTTCCACGGCATCCCACGCAGGTTGGAGCGTGTACGCCTGAGCCTTGCTCTGCTGCTTATTGAATCGAGGTGCTGCAAGTTTGCCATGGTGCACGAGCTGGCGATTAGGCATCTTAAATTCAAAGCCTTTCACCATCACACTCACCGCATTTTCTGTCACATCAGTAGCAGCGAGCTTCACGAGCACCTGAGGATTCTTAAATACTTCGCCTACGCTTTCTTCGCCAGTTCGAACCCAGCGGTTGAGATTAGGCTTAGCATCGTAGAACCATACGTTGGTGCCTTTTTCAAACTCTTCGCGAGAGTTCACTTGCGCCAATTTCACCTTCGCACCCCCCATTATTGCCGTGAGTTTCTTAGGAGTCTTAGACACGTTGATGCGCAATTCTGTTTGTTGCATCTTGACAAATTCAGGGAATCTTGCCGTGGTGCGGTCTATGTCGAACGTCAGCACCTGCTTCTTCACCGTAGTCTTCAGCGGCGTTTGGGCGTGCTTACCTTCAAGATAGGCTTGAGTCTTGCCATCGTCGTCATACAAGAAAGCGGTAGTGCCTTTTTCTGCGTAGATTTCAAAGATGCGAAGATCTTTCTTGATTTCTGCAGGCGTGTTGTTGGGATTAGCCATAGGGATAATGGCATCAGCCTTCACCAGCACGGGGAGTTTCCAGAGCGGAGCGTCAAAGTGGTTAACGATACGTCCGCCAGCATAGCAATCGCCAGTGAAATAATCCACCCAATTGCCCTTGGGGAGGTAGATGCCATCGCGGCGGTCATTACCTTCTTCGTCCGCTGCTGTGTTTTGGTAAACGGGAGCCACGAGGAACGCATCCCCATACATAAATTGATATTGCGTGCGCTTGCCCAGCGTAAACTCGTTGGTTTCTTCCATAAACATGGGGCGAATCATCGGTTTGCCGTTCACAGCTTCCGCAGCTGCCGTGTAGGCATAAGGCAAGAGTTCGCTCTTGAGCTTGAGATACCAGCGATTGAGTGCGATGCTCTTGCCACCGAGTGCATGAGGATATTTAGGATTGCTGCCCCAGCCGTCCATATTCAATTCCATGGGAGTGAAAGTCTTCCATTGGAATTCGCGCACATTCACGGGAATATTCTTACCCCCGAAGATACCGTCTACGTCGGAGGTGATGTTGGGTTGTCCAGAAAGTCCAGAACCGATGAAAGTAGGGATGTGGAAACGGATGTATTCCCAGTCACCACCAGTTTGGTCACCGCTCCAAATACCCGCATAGCGTTGAGTGCCAGCCCATCCATCGAGGGAGATGATGAAGGGGCGCGCGTTGTTGCCATATTTAGGCATGATGCGACCCACGTCTGCCACGCCATTAAGACCAAAGCTATAGCCCCAGCCTACCCAGGCCACGTCAGTTTTGAGCACACGCACACCAGCAGTACCCACTTCTTTCACGATGTCGCGCTGAAGCAGAGCTTCGATGCTGTCTTTGGGATGGAGATCGCTTTGTGTCCACAGACCGATTTCCACACCCTTGCTGCGAGCATAGTCGCCAAATTGGCGGAGGTTCTCAATGTTGCCATCGAGCGTTGGTGTTTGTCCGTAGCCCGCACCATATCCATCGTTGGGGAGGAACCAACCTAAGGGCATATCATTGTTCAGATAGCGGTCGATCGCAGCGCGAGCCGAAAATTGATAGTTGTTGAGTTCGCCATTCAAACTCTCCTTCACACCACCATTATCTTTCTGACTCTCGTTATAAGTCTTGCCATCTTCCATCTTCATGAAGCCACGGCCGTCCTTCGCTTCTGTCCAGTAGTCGCGGTTGTAAGCATTGAGGTGACCTTGGTAGAATCCAAATTTAGGGAGCAATACAGGGTGACCAGTGAGTTGGTAGAAGCTGCTCAACAACGCTTCGGGGCGATCTGCCACCATGAAGAACACATCAAGATATTGCTCAGCGTGGCGTAATTTCACCACATTACCTTGCGTGTTGCCAAAGTCGTAAAGCCCAGGCTTGAAAGTATGCCACATCATGCCGTAGCCCTTCGTGCTCCAGTAGAAAGGAGTGGGAGAGGCCACGCCACCATCCACCCAGTTGTTCGTGTTTTCGATAGCAATCACTTGTCCGCGGTGAGAAAAACGACCATTCTGCACGCCACCACCATAGAAATATTCCCCGTCATGGTTAGCAAGAGTAAGATGTGTGCCATCTTTGTCAAATGTAGGAGCGGTGAGTAATTCGAATACCACATCACCATTCGCCTTTTTCACCACAAAACCACCTGTGGCACGGTCGAACACTAGGGTCACGTGAGAAGTCGTCACTGTGAAGTTTTTAGCATCGCCCTTCAAATCAAGAGACTTAACCCCACGACGAGGTTTTTCCACGAGGATGTCCGCAGCAGGAGTCGCTTCAGGGTTGTGAGGAGCGCGACCGGCAGGATCGAGATATAGGCGGAAGATGCCATTGCCGTAGAAGTCGAGTGTGATGCGCTGTTTCTGACTATTCATCAACTCTATGGTCGTGGCATTAATCTTGCGAGCAGAAAGTAGATTATTGCCTGAGCGATCAGGAGTCGCTGTAGTCTGCTGGCCGTTTTGTACCGTCGCTATCACAGAGTTAGCATCAGTGGTGGCGGTTTGAGCCATAGCTGGTGCCGCTGTCATGCCCCCAATCAGGGTAAACAGACCAAGGGTTTGTGGAAGAAGAGAAGTTTTTTGCTTCATGAGGAAGTATGAGATAATCTGAGAATAGGCCTATAAATCATCGTTTTGAGTAGCTCTTTCTTAGTCCACGGAGAGAAGATATGGTAGACCATTAAAGAGTACCAATTGACAAAGCCAGTTTTCTCAGAGTTAGGAATTTAATTCTGACTGCTAAATTACGAATTTATACGCAATTATGCTTCTATTCTTTGCATATATATCATGCAATTCTCTTGTACATCATGAGAAATTTCTAACTTTGTGGTTAATAAACTATCTCTTCTATGAACTCGTTTTCCAGATTCTCCTTGTTTTGTGTCGGAGTGGCTTTCACCTCACTCGGATTCTCCTCTGCAGTGACGGCACAGAATCGCACAATTACTCCCCCCTCGCAACAGCCTCGTTGCTTTTGTGGGGTAAATGTTCCAACTCCCAACGATGATTCAGCGGAGCAACGCTTTTCTACCTCGCATTCCGTCTTTGCCGTGCGTGGGGTGAGCGATGCCACCACCGCCCCCACGATTAGTGATGGTGTTTTTCGCGAATATCGCCTGGCAGTCTACATGGCCAATGAAGGCTTCCGATCGGAGCAACTCAACCAAGACGTTGCCAAAGTCAAAGCCTTCTGGAAAGAACTCGAGACTTTTCTCAACAATATCTACGTGCGCGATTTAGGGGTGCGCTTCACCATCGTGCAAGACGAGCGACTTATTGAGAAGTCTTATAAGAGCTCGTATGCTTATGACGCGGGCACAAAACTCATCAATGCAGCCATCGGATCTGATGCCTACGACATCGGCATTGTAGTGAATTATATAGAAGGTGGTGCTTTGCAAGGATTGGCTAGTCCCGGTGGAGTGAAGTATCACGAACGCAAAGGATGGGCAATTGTCAACTCGCAAGAAATGATTACCATCGGTCACGAACTTGGTCACCTTTTCGGAGCGGACCATCCCTTTGTCGGTGGCGCAGGTTTGGTGGGTCGTTGCACCGAACCTAAATCAGGACAATCCATGATGAGTTATGGATATCCTTATAAGGAAGACTTCATCAGTCTGGAGAGTCTGCGTATGATGCACCCAGTCACCATGGAAAGCGACTACAAACTTCCAGCCGCGGCTAAGCACACTGCTCTCACCAATACTGCACCGCGCATAGATCGCGCAAAGATGCGCGCGGAATATCGTGTCCCCAAAGGCACCTTCTTCACGATTCCCGTCTATGCCACCGATGCAGAGCAGACTTCGTTGCTCTATACCTTCAATCAGTTTGGCTGCCATTCCGGCAATCCTGCCACATTCCCCGTTTTTCCTCCGCAGCGCGATGCTAAGCTCTCTTTTGGTCGTCGCTATGGTGGAGCAAGTATGATAGCCAATTCTGACGAAATCCCTGTGGGCAACTATCGGTTTTGGCTCAGCGTGAGCGATGCACTTCCTGTGGAAGAGGCGATAGCGAAGAAACAAGCCCCACTCTATGATGGCTACATCGCAAATGTCAAAGTAGTCAACGCCACTCCTTTCAAGATTACTTCCAACATTGCGCCACAATATGCCATGGGGCAGAAGCTCACGTTGAAATGGTCGGTGGATAAGACCTTCTTTAAGGAAGACAGCAAGGTGCGTGTGGTGATGTCCGATGATTTTGGAGCAACTTTCTCTCATGTTCTGGTGCCTAGCACTGCCAACGATGGGGAGTGCGAGGTGTACATTCCTCAAAAGTTGATGGAGAAGTTCTCCACCTATTTCAACATCTGGTTTGCGGGTAAGGGATTGATTCGCCTAGAAACCATTGACGACGACTTCCAGTATTACGATATCAGTAACAATGCGCTAGTGGATGGTGGGATTGAGGTGGTGAAATCTCCGGTTACTTTTGAAGGTCTTCCCACAAATAACTACCTCAAACTCGCTGCCGATGGTCCACTTCCTCCAGCTCCACAAGTCACAGCGAAGGTAAATAATACTCCGGTTGTTCCCTCTTTTTCTGAGAAGACAGAAGGCAACATGACCATTCGCACGTGGAGCGTACAACAAGGCGGAGAAGTATATGGCGGACAGCAGTTCATTGAGCGTGAAGCGGCAGAAACTCCAGAAATTCCTGAAACTCCAAAGGAAGTGAAGGTGCAACAAATCACACTCACTCCTTCTGCCTCTTCGGTTGTTGTGGGAGAATCGTTGCAAATCGCGGCTAAAATATTGCCCGAGAACGCTACTAATGCTACGCTGAAGTGGAAAATCACGCCTGAGAATATATTGAAGCCAACTGCTGGAGCTGGACAATTCACGGCTCAACAAGTGGGTGAAGCCCTCATTCGCGCTGAAGCAGTGGATGGTAGCGGAGTGTCAGCAGAGTGCAAAGTAGTAGTGAAACCTCGTTTGGTGCAATCCCTTTCGCTCAATGCCACGCAGAAAGAGCTCATCGTTGGTGATTCCTTCACGCTCACGGCAACACTCTCTCCTGAGAATGCTACCAACCGCAACGTGGTTTGGAAACTGGTGAGCGGTGATGCGATTACACTCTCATCCGATGGAGGCATCCAAGCGAAGAAAGTAGGAGAAGCCCTCGTTCGCGCTGAAGCGGCAGATGGTAGCGGAGTATCAGCAGAGTGCAGAGTGGTGGTGAAACCTCGTTTGGTACAATCTATTTCTCTTAATGCCACGCAGAAAGAGCTCATCGTTGGTGATTCCTTCACGCTCACGGCAACACTCTCTCCTGAGAATGCTACCAACCGCAACGTGGTTTGGAAACTGGTGAGTGGTGATGCGATTGCGCTCTCATCCGATGGAGTCATCCAAGCGAAGAAAGTGGGAGAAGCCCTCGTTCGTGCTGAAGCGGCAGATGGTAGCGGAGTGTCAGCAGAGTGCAGAGTAGTAGTGAAGCCTCGTTTGGTACAATCTATTTCTCTTAATGCCACGCAGAAAGAGCTCATCGTTGGTGATTCCTTCACGCTCACGGCAACTGCAATGCCTGAGAATGCTACCAACCAGAGCGTAGTTTGGAAACTGGTGAGCGGTGATGCGATTGCGCTCTCATCCGATGGAGTCA
>NZ_KB290718.1:1343-45242 GCF_000318095.2 Alloprevotella sp. oral taxon 473 str. F0040 | reverse complement strand
CAGAGTGCAGAGTGGTGGTGAAACCTCGTTTGGTGCAATCCCTTTCGCTGAATGCTACTCAGAAAGAACTCATCATTGGCGATGCCTTCTCGCTCACGGCAACTGCAATGCCTGAGAATGCTACCAACCGCAACGTAGTTTGGAAACTGGTGAGCGGTGATGCGGTTGCGCTCTCTGCAGATGGAGTCATCCAAGCGAAGAAAGTGGGTGAGGCCCTCGTTCGCGCTGAAGCAGTGGATGGTAGCGGAGTGTCAGCAGAATGCAAAGTAGTAGTGAAGCCTCGTTTGGTGCAATCTATTTCGCTCAAGCTGGAGAAAGATACCGTAGCAGTAGGCGATCGTTTTACAGTGGTGGCTGAAGTTTTACCCAAGAATGCAACTAACCATAGTCTGCAATGGATGGTGTCTGAATCTTTGTTACTAAAACATCTAGGAGATGGCACTTTTGAAGCCTTGAAGCCTGGTAATGCTACGATAGTGGCACAAGCTCAAGATGCCTCAAGACGTAGAGCAATATGCAAAATTGAGATTGTAGTTCCTAGCGGACTCAAAGACGTAGTTGCGAAGGGAGATGCTCCGCACATTAGAGTGGAAGTGAATACGCTGGTGGTGGAGCAAGTGCCCAGTGGTCAATGGCTGCGCGTATCTGATCTTCAAGGTCGGCTGTTACATCAAGCGAGAAGTAATGGAGAGGCTCTTCGTATTACCTTCCCAGTAATGCCTCGTGTGTTGTTGATTTATGTAGGCAGTCGTACATACAAACTGCTCTTGGCACAACCTTGATTGCAGCTTGCTTACTCACAAAATATCCCTTGCCACGTCGCTTGACAGTGGCAAGGGATTTTTTTTGATGAGCGTTACGTGCACTTAGCTACGCCTTAGGTGATGCTACAAAAAAATCCGCACCAAACCAATGTTTGGATGCGGACTTCGTGATTTTGTTCACTCTGTAGGTGTGCTCTGTCAAATCCGAAAGGCTTGGCAAAGCGCAGCATAGTGAAAGTCGCTTAGGACGTGATGTCTTAGGCCTTAGTAGCGGTACGCTTTTCCTTAATACGAGCCTTCTTACCAGTGAGGGCGCGGAGGTAGTAGAGCTTAGCGCGACGAACCTTACCCACCTTGTTCACTTCGATGCTCTCGATAGCGGGAGACTCGAGGGGGAAGATACGTTCTACACCGATAGTACCAGACATCTTGCGTACAGTGAAACGCTTCTTTTCGCCGTGACCAACGATCTTGATGACAACACCGCGGTAGAGCTGTACGCGTTCCTTGTTACCTTCGACGATTTTGTAAGCTACGGTTATAGTGTCACCAGCCTTGAATGAGGGGTGTTGCTTACCAGTAGCAAATGCTTCTTCAGCAATTTTAATGAGATCAGCCATTGTGTACTGCTTGATTTTGAAATTGTTAATCGCCCCAGCTCAACATGTTCGGATTCTACTGCTCTGTAGCCTGTCATCCTATGAGCTAATTCGTGTTCCCGAAAGAACTGGTAACTCTTATGGATTGGTGGGCTTTCAGTGCGCCTTGCAGCGGTTGAGCGGAAAAGCACGGCAAAGTTACAGCTTTTCTCTGGAGTGTACAAGTTTTGTAAGAGAAAATCAATGGGTTACGTCTTATATTTCCACTTTTTGATGTTTTCTCTAGTTGTGTGGTAGGGCCATCTGTTCCGCTCGATGGGGATAGTTCTATCCGATGTGCAATCCACAGTGTCGTTTCTCCTATGTGGATGTAAGAAAGCCGTGTGCATCTTGCAACAGCTCTTGGAGATTTTTGGGTGAAATCTCGGAAGTTGCACTCATAAATCTCCGAGAGTTTAATGAAAATCTCGGAGAACTTTTTGCATAAGTCGGAGATAATGTTTGGCGTTTGGGAGAGAGGTAATTTTTTGTCTGTTAAATTCTGTAGAATTGGCGACTCTCGCGCGTACGCGTATACGCGCATTCCTGCGATTTTGCAACTTTTTGCTTTCACAACCTTCACAGAAAACGTTGTAACCTATTGTCTACCAGTGAATAATACGTGTGTTTCGGACAATAATTAACACTTAGCCGAAAAAGAAGGCCGAGAAGCTGAAAAATGCCCTATGATATAGGAGTAAGTGGAAAGTGCCAAAACGATGAGAATTAGAGCTACCCTGTGAAGGTTGTGAAAGCAAAAAGTCGGAATTGCTAGGGATGCGCGCGCGTACGCGAGAAAACTGAGCACTATTGCGAGAGGCAAACTAAACCTTAGAGGGCGGTCAAATGACGATACATAGTGTTGTTGTATAAAACCATGTATTTGATAGGTGTGAATTACAAAAACGTGAGGTGAATAAATTTTTTCATCACTTTTCCACCATTTTCCTACACTTTGGGGGCAATTCCACCCCTATACAGATAGGGGAGGAAGAAAAAAGCAGAGGGATTATTCCCCCTGCTCAGCTTCGAGAGTTTCCTCCTCAAAGGATGTTTCCTCCGAGGACTCTTCCAGAACGTAGCGTTGATAGTAAGCTAGCATGAGTGTGGTGAGAGGTAGTGCCACCATCAAGCCGATGATGCCAGCGATGTAGCCCCAGACAGAGAGGGAGAGCAGCACAACGGCTGGTGACAATCCCGTGATTTGCCCCATGATGCGAGGCGTGAAGATGGTGTCCTGCAAGATTTGCACGACAATATAGACCACTAGCACTAGCGCCATCAAGCCCCAAAACGAACTGCCAGTGTCGGCCATTTGGAGCAGAGATAGGAGGGCAGCTGGCAACAGGCCTAACACTTGAATGTAGGGGATGAAACTGAGCACTCCCACAAAGATGCCCATGCCCACTGGCATAGGGAGACCAATGATCCAAAAGCCTATGCTAAACATGACTCCATTGCTGATGGCAACCAATACTTGGCCCCGGAAATATCCTCGCATGTTGTGCGCTACATCGTTAGAAAGTTGTCTCAAGAAATCTCGCTGTGATTTGGGTATATACTTGAGCCAAATAGTAGCATAGTGATCATAGTCTGCAAGCAGTAGCACCAAATAGAGGAGCGCGAATGCAGAACTGGCAAGGCTCATTACAACATTGGCAGTGGACTGCACCACATTCCACACGTGTGGGAGAGAAGTGCGCACCATTTGCAGCACATTATTTTGCTGGAGCTTCTCTTCTAGTTGTAAAGATCCAAGCCACTGTTGCAAAAGATGTTGTAGCCATTCAGGAAGATGGGCGTTTTTTCCATCACTTTGGAGATAGCGCAGCAGGGCGTCTTTGATGTGGAGAATGCCTTCGACAAACGGAGGAATAATGAACCACAAGGCTCCAACGATAATGGCGATGGCTAAAATCAAAGTGAGAGAAACAGCTAGGAAACGAGGACGAATGTAGCAACGCTCGTGGAAAAAACTGACTACAGGAGCTAACACCCAAGCAATGGCCCAGGCTGCAAAGAAAGGTAGAAGCACGGCACTCAGCCAGTTGAGTCCAGCCACGAAAAGGACAAGGAGACTGACGAAGAGAACACCGCGAATGAAACGATCAAACGTAATTTCTTGGCGAAATATTTGCATAAAATGAGAGCTTATTTTTGACATTCAAGTTGCCGTGTTGAGCGCGAATAAGAAACAATGCTGAATAGGCAAATGTCTATGAAAATGGAATAAATATGATGCTGCAAAGATAACACATTTCGCGTTTGTTGTTCAAGTTTTCGGAAAATAATTTGTTGCAATGAGGCGAAAGTACTACTTTTGCAAAAAGCTACTCCTTGTAGTAAACTCAAAAAACGAGGCTGAAATGGCTGAAAATGAGATAAAAATTCTCATGTATGATTGCCACGAATAGGGGGCTCTCTCTTATGGGTTGCCCTGATGCTGCCATCCGTTTCATTGATGAGACCTTTTTCATGGCATAACACTGCATTATCTCGTTTCACTAGACTGCTTTGCCCTTTGCCTGAAGAAAACGATTCTATTCTCCCACCATCATGTTGTATCTTGTTCCTACACCCGTCGGCAATCTGGAAGACATCACATTGCGCGCATTGCGCATTCTCAAAGAGGCCGATGTGGTATTGGCTGAAGACACTCGTACTAGCGGTATCTTGCTCAAGCACTACGACATTTCCACCCCACTGGTGAGTCACCACAAATTTAATGAGCACCAGACGGCAGCAGCCTTTGCCGCTCGCGTTGTGGCAGGGGAAACGATGGCACTGATTAGCGATGCTGGTACGCCTGCAATTTCTGACCCTGGATTTATGCTCGTGCGTGAGGTGGTCAAGCAAGGCGGAGAAGTGCAATGCCTGCCTGGAGCTACTGCTTTCGTGCCTGCATTAGTGTCAAGTGGACTACCTTGCGATCGTTTCTGTTTTGAAGGTTTTCTTCCTCAAAAGAAAGGGCGGCAATCTAAGCTTCAAGCTTTGCAGCAAGAAGAGCGTACGATGATTTTCTACGAAAGTCCTTATCGTGTGGTGAAAACGCTCGAGCAAATGGTAGAAGTGTTTGGCGCAACACGTCCTTGCAGTGCGTGTCGAGAGATTTCTAAACTCCACGAAGAGAGCGTACGTGGCACACTGCTGGAGGTCTTGACTCACTTTCAAACCACAGAACCTCGTGGAGAGTTTGTCCTAGTGGTGGCAGGTGCTCCTCATGCTGTAGGCGATGACGAAGCTAGCATTACGACAAATAAAAATAAACGAATGGTAGTGGAACGTGATCCTATCACAGGACAACCACTGCAGCTTTCATCTACAGAGTTCACTGATAAAGCAGAACTACGTCGCAGCAAGCGGCATCGATGAGCCCTGATTATATTTTTTATTATAGACATCAACTAATTCCTAAGTGTATGAAGAAAATAGCATTTCTCCTAATCGCCGTATTCGGTATGACCTTCGTTTCGTGCAACACGAAGAAGGATAAAGAAACGGTGGCAGAACTCTCTGCTGCTGACTCTTTGCAGCAGATTGTGGCGCAGAAAGACAAGGAACTGGCCGACATGATGACGACCATGAATGACATTCAGGATGGTTTCCGCCGAATCAATGAGGCACAAGGTCGCATCACCACTGAACGTAGACAAGGTGAGCGCAATAATCGTGCTCAAATCGTAGAAGATGTGAAACTCATCGAGAATACGATCCGTCTGAATAATGATTTGATCAACAATCTTCGTCAGCAAGTGAAGGCTTCTAAGTCTAACAACGCTGATCTCCGCAAGAAGATGGAAGCTACTGTGGCAGCTTTCACTGCGCAAATCGCTGACTTGACCAAGCAGTTGAATGAACTTCAAGCTGAACTTTCTAAGAAGGACATCAAAATCGCTGAATTGGGTGAGCAAAATGCAAACCTCCAAAGCAACGTGAATGAACTTAGCGTGCAGAATGAAACAAAAGCACGCACAGTGGCTTCACAAGATCGTGAACTCAACAGTGCTTACTATGTGTTTGGCACAAAGCGTGAACTGAAAGAACAGAACATCTTGAAGGGTGGAGAAGTGTTGCGCAACAATAACTTCAATAAGGACTACTTCACCAAGATTGATATCCGTGTGGATAAGGTCATTCGCCTCTATTCTAAGAGTGCTAGATTGATGACCACACACCCTGAAGGTAGTTATTCACTCGATAAAGATGCACAAGGTCAATATACACTTCGCATCACGGATCCAGCACGTTTCTGGAGTGTGAGCAAGTATCTTGTGATTACCGTGAAATAATTGCGCTTTAAACAAGCATCTGTCTTGATTAAAGATAGTCTATGCCTATTCCCACGTGGTTTACTGCGTAGGGATAGGCATATTTGCACCTTTGCCTCTGGGGATTGGTGCAATAGGTTACTCATTCTTATATAATTTGAAGATGAAACGCATTTCTCTTTTTCTTTATGCTCAGCGCGCATGGCGCAATGTTGCGATAGGGTTGATGATTCCTCTTGTGATGAGCAGCTGTGTGAGCTATGATAGTTGGAATCGCACTACGACTGGTATGAGCCTTGGTGCATTCTTTGGTTCTACGGTGGGTGGCCTCATAGGAGGTTATCGAGGATCAGACATTGGCACAATTGTAGGTGGTGCAGCAGGGGCAGCCATTGGTGCTGCATCGGCCGAAAAGAATGCACAACAGCGCGAACAGTATAGTGAACGTGACTATCGTGACTATCGCTCTGGTCGATACGGCAACGAGAACAGTCGATATGAAAATGAACCTGTGGGCTATGGTCGCTACAACAATAATAGCGATGTGTACGCTTCTTTCAATGGTATTGAAATATCTAATCTCACGTTCGCTGATTACAACGGTGATCGCGCCCTACAACCTGGGGAGCATGCGCAGATTACTTTCGATCTTTACAATAATTCGGGTCGCACGCTCTACAACATTGCACCAGTCGTTTCCTGTGATTATAAGCGTGTGAAGGTGTCTCCAACGGCTATTATTGGAGAACTTCCAGCTGGTCGTGCCATGCGCTACCAAGCCGAAGTTGTGGCACGCAGCAATGCGCGTGATCGCGAGGTGGTGTTCCAGATTGCACTCCCCGATGCTCAAGAGCGTCTTTATCCTGTAAAAACTTTTAGTATAGAACTCTTTAAACGTAGATGAAACTCTCCTCGCACTACTCAGCAACACTTAGACTTGGTCTTCCCATTGCTATAGCGCAACTTGGTACAATCATATTGGCATTTGCAGATACGATTATGGTCGGGCATTATAGCACGCCCGCTCTGTCAGCAGCTTCTTTTGTGAATAGTCTGTTTAACCTTGCCACCATGATAATTTTGGGATACAGCTACGGCTTGACTCCCTTTATTTCTGCAAGGTACAGCCAGGGAAACAAAGCTGCGGTGGGGGCTATTATGCGTCGTGGCATTGTGATGAACCTCGTCTTTGGGGCTGGTGTCCTCTTTGTTTTTGGCATAATTTTCTTTCTCCTTCCCTATCTTGGGCAGCCGGACTCTTTGCTCACACTCATGAGATCATACTATGCTACGTTGTGGCTTTCACTTTGGTTTGTGGTCATCTTTACGGCCGCTCGTCAATTCACCGATGGCATCACTTATACAAAGTTGGCGATGTGGCTCATATTGGCTGGTAACATTGTCAATATTGTGCTTAACTATCTGCTCATCTTTGGTGTTGGTCCATTTCCGGAATGGGGACTTTTTGGTGCAGGTTTCGCTACGATGGTGAGTCGCATGCTGATAGCGATTGTCCTACTCGCCATAATCTTCATGGGGAAGCGTTTTGCGGACTATCGAATGCCGCTTTCTGCTGAGGCGCTGTCGGTGTTGCCTTCGTTGCGCGATGTTCATCGCAAGTCGTGGCCCGTGAGTTTACAGATTGGTTTGGAGACCTTCTGTTTTGCAGGTTCCGCAGTGATGACGGGGTGGTTGGGAGAGATTCCACTAGCGGCTTATCAGATTCTCATGACTTTGGGCACGCTCGGCTTCACGCTTTACTATAGTCTGGGAGCTAGCATGAGCATTCGTATTTCCTACTTCCTGGGACAGAACGACACTCCTCAAGCTTTGGCAGCTGGAAGAGTAGGTCGAAATTTGATTTTGATCAATGCCACGCTGTCTTGTTTGTTGTTCTACTTTGCAGGCAACCAGATTGTTCACCTTTTCACGCAAGATGTCGCGGTCATAGCTGCTTCTCTTGCGCTGCTTGTGCCCCTAGTGGTGTATCAATATGCGGATGCATTGCAGATTTGCTACGCTAATGCCCTGCGAGCTACACAAGATGTGCTGCCTATGACTTGGAGTTCTGCCGTGGCGTATCTTCTAATAGGCATGCCTACCGCCTACACCATGGGCTTTGTCTTGGAAGGTGGTGTGAAAGGTATCTTCTATTCCTTCTCCATTTCTCTGATGGTGGCGACACTGCTCTTTGCTTTCTTCTACCGTCGCTTCATGAAATCGAAATCGTAAGCTGGATGGATAAGAACATAGTTGCGTAGGCTCTAGTGATACGCAGAAAATGACTCTACGGTGCGCCGAAAATCCTCGGTCAGAAACGAAGCGAATTCGATGATACCGAAAACCTCCCCATCTGCACGATGCAGATGGGGAGGTTTATATTTGTGAATATAGAGGCTGATTAGAAACCTGCGAGTTCGAGAACTTTAGCTACGGCTTCGTCAAGACCTGCGGTGTTTTTACCACCAGCAGTAGCGAAGTGAGGAGCACCACCACCACCACCTTGGATGAGGCGAGCGGCTTCTTTCACGAGGTTGCCAGCGTGGAGCTGACGGCTTGCGATGAGATCCTTGCTCACCATGACAGTGAGGAGAGGTTTGTCATCATGCTTTGAACCCAGCACGAGGAAGGTGTTGTCTGGCAGTTGGTTGGCTACTTGGAAAGCTAAGTCCTTGACTGCTCCGGCTTCAACGTCCATGGGGAGAACTTGAGCAATCACCTTCACACCATTGATTTCTTTGGCGGCTTCGATGAGACGACCTTTGAGCTGTCCTACTCGTTCGCGCACGGCTGCTTCGACTTGCTTCTTCAGGTCTGCGTTTTCGTCGATAGCCTTCTGCACGGCTGCCTTCACATCCTTGGCGTTGTTGAAGAAGGCACTTACACTGCTGAGGATGTCTTGTTGGAGATACATGCTCTCTTCTGCTGCTTCACCAGTGATGGCCTCGATACGGCGGATACCAGCCGCAACACTGCTTTCGCTCACGATGCGGAAAAGACCAATTTTACCCGTAGCACTTACGTGTGTACCACCGCAGAACTCAACGCTGTCGCCAAACTGTACGACACGGACACGATCGCCATACTTTTCTCCAAAGAGAGCAAGAGCACCCATGTTTTTGGCTTCTTCGATGGGCATATCGCGGTGATCCTGGAAGGGGATGTTTTCGCGGATGCGAGCGTTAATGACACGCTCGATTTGACGAAGTTCTTCGGGAGTCACCTTTTGGAAGTGTGAGAAGTCGAAGCGAAGGCTGCGATCATTGTTGAGCGAACCTTTTTGCTCTACGTGGGTGCCGAGGATTTCGCGGAGAGCCTGATCGAGCAAATGCGTAGCGGTGTGGTTGGCTTCAATCTTGTGACGACGATCCACATCAACGCAAGCCATGAATTCTGCTTCAGGATTCTTGGGAAGAGCCTTGGTGAGGTGGATGGGAAGATTATTTTCGCGCTTGGTGTCGAAGATTTCCACTGTTTCGTCCTCGTTGATGAGGACACCAGTGTCACCTACTTGACCACCCATTTCAGCGTAGAAAGGAGTGTTATCAAGAACGAGTTCAAAGTAGGTTTGCTTCTTTTGTTGCACTTGACGATACTTCAAGATGCGGCAGCCATATTCGGTGTAGTCCCAACCATGGAATGTGGTGTCACCTTCTGCCAAAACCACCCAGTCGCCTGTTTCTGTGGCTGCAGCGTTACGAGCACGCTCCTTTTGTTGTTGCATTTCTGCATCAAAACCTGCCTCGTCTACGGAGAGACCAGCTTCAGAACAGATGAGTTGAGTGAGGTCGAGGGGGAAACCATAGGTGTCGAAGAGGGTGAAAGCATCCTTGCCATCAACGACCTTGTTGCCTGCGGCCTTGGTAGCTTCGATGATTGTTTCCAAACGATGGATACCAGTGGCAAGTGTGCGGAGGAAAGATTCCTCTTCTTCACGAATCACCTTGGTAATTAACTCCTGTTGCGCAGGAAGTTCGGGATATGCGCCTCCCATCTCCTGAACGAGGGTGGGAACAAGGCGGCAGATGAAGGTTTCGCGCTGATTGAGGAAGGTGTAAGCATAGCGAACTGCGCGGCGCAAGATGCGACGAATCACATAACCAGCCTTTGCGTTTGAGGGAAGCTGTCCGTCAGCGATAGAGAAAGCGATAGCACGCAAGTGGTCTGCGATGACACGCATAGCCACGTCGATGGTTTCTTCCTTACCATAGGCAAAACCTGAGAATTCTGCGATTTTGCGGATGATGGGCTGGAAGATATCGGTGTCGTAGTTAGAGTTTTTGCCTTGAAGCACACGCACCAAACGCTCGAATCCCATACCGGTGTCGATGACCTTGTGGGGAAGACCTTCGAGAGAGCCGTCTGCTTTGCGGTTATATTGCATGAACACGAGGTTCCAAATCTCGATAACCTCTGGGTTATCCTGATTCACGAGTGATGCACCCGACACCTTCGCCTTTTCCTCTTCGGAACGGCCGTCGATGTGGATTTCAGAGCAAGGACCGCAGGGACCGGTGTCACCCATCTCCCAGAAGTTGTCGTGCTTATTACCGTTGATGATATGATCTTTGGGGAAGTAGCGTTCCCAGATTGCTGCAGCTTCGTCGTCGCGCTCAAGTCCTGCTTCCTTGTCACCCTCAAAAACTGTGACATAAAGGTTTTTGGGATCGATTTTGAGCACGTCTACCAAGAACTTGTAGGCAAAGGTAATGGCATCTTCCTTGAAGTAGTCGCCAAAAGACCAGTTGCCGAGCATCTCAAACATGGTGTGGTGGTAAGTGTCGTGTCCAACCTCTTCAAGGTCGTTGTGCTTACCACTCACGCGCAGACACTTCTGCGAGTCCGTCATACGGCGGCATTTAGGTTCTGTGTGTCCAAGGATAATGTCTTTGAACTGGTTCATACCCGCATTGGTGAACATGAGGGTGGGGTCATCTTTAATCACCATAGGAGCGGAAGGCACGATGAGGTGTCCATGCTCCTCAAAGAAACGCTTATAAGATTCGCGTATTTCGTTTGCAGTCATCATACTGTTTTCTAAACTATTTGGGTGCAAAGGTACGATATTTTGAGCGAAAATCGAGCGATTCTGCCACGAATTGTGACGGAATCGCTCGATGTGTGAGAGAGTTGTGTAAAAAACTCGCTTAAAGGAGCTTATTGCTGCTAGGGATTGTCTAATCCTTAGTAATCCATTTCTTTGGGATTAGGACCATATTGGTTGGCACCAGGTTGGCTGTCTGTGCAATGCCAAATGATAAGGATGATGGCACCAACGAGGGGAATCAATGAAAGGAGCAACCACCAACCACTGCGACCAATGTCGTGCAAACGACGAACTGAAACTGCCAAACTAGGGATAAACACAGCGAGTGACCAAAGGTAAGCGAGATAAACTAGAGCTGGCACATTTAGAAGCCCTGCGATTACTCCTAACGAAAGGCCAATCAGGATGGAAACGATAAAGTTGAAGAGTACAAAGTACCAGTATTCAGAGCGGCGTGCACGGCCGTTGAAGTCAGCATAGTGCTGAAGGCAATAGAGGAAATACTTCATAATGATAGGTATTAAAGATGAATGATTAAGAGTTTATCGTTGATAGTGACTATTCCCGCCCTCTGGGTCCTGTTGGTAGTTGCCACCTTCGCCTTTGTTAGGGGATTGAGGTGCATTGCCATAGGGCGGTTGTTGCACACCTTGCTGTGGTTGTTGTGCATCGTAAGGAGGCTGCTGCGGAGCATTCATTCCTCCATAAGGGTTCTGTCCATAGGGTGGTTGATCTGCCCCATAAGGATTCTGCGCATAGGATTGTTGATCATAGGGAGACTGCCCATAATGTGGCTGTCCATAAGGATTTCTCCAAGCTCTCTCTTCGTTGCCTATCCCCTTCGGATTAGGACCATATTGATTGTATCCAGGTGTGCTATCCATACAGTAGAACACCAGAAGCACGATGCTGGCAATAACACCCACGTAAGGAATGAAGGCTATTAAAATCAACCAACCGCTTTTGCTTGTGTCGTGTAGACGTCTTACACTAACGGCTAGTTGCGGGATAAACAGCGCTAAGTGGAGCAAGCCAAAGATGACGATGATAAAAACTCCCACATTTCCGTGTAGTGGAACTTCTCTAGCGGGATGATGCAACTGGGTTAGAGAAGCTGTCACAATCATGGCCAAACCAATGATGATGGGCAGTATGACTAAGAGAGAGTGCACCAGCGTAAAAAACCAGTACTCAGAGCGGCGTGCGCGGCCGTTAAAATCTGCGTAGTGCTTAAGGCAATAAAGGAAATAATTCATCAAACAAAATTTTTATGAAGGAAGAGTCACTATCGTTGGTAGTGGCTATCCCCGCCATTCGGGTCCTTTTCGTAGTTGCCCCCTTCCCCATTTTGGGATGTTTGAGGTGTACTGCCATAGGGCGGTTGTTGCGCACCATAAGGAGGTTGCTGAGGAGCATTCATCCCTCCATAAGGTTGCTGCCCATAAGGCGGTTGTTGAGGATTACCAAAGCCATGGTGCATCATTTCTTTGGGGTTAGGACCATATTTGTTGGTGCCTGATTGACTATCGGTGCAGAGCCACACAAAGATGAGAATACCAAAAATGAGGGAAAGGAGTAGACTAAGAAGAACACCCCAAACAGTTGTCCAAGGAAGATCTTCTGCGCGGATACTGTCCAGCTTGTAGAAGGAAAATTCCGAAAGAAGTTGGACGAAAAATATAACAAATAAGACGACCGTCAAAACGATTGGTAGGTAGTAAGCTAGAAGCCACCATCCGCTTCGTCCGGTGTCGTGCAAGCGGCGCACTGTCACTGCTAAAGCAGGAATGGCAACAGCTAAACTGTAAATATAGCTGATGGATAGAAATGCATACGAATCGGTGGCATACCACAAACTTTGGGATACAACATTCAATGCGCTTGAGATGACGAAGTTGAAGAGTACAAAGAACCAAAATTCAGAACGACGAGCGCGCCCTGAGAATTTGGCGTAATTCTTAAAGCAGAAGATAAAATAGTCAAAGGGTTTCATTCGGTTCTGTTTTCTGTAGGATTAAAAATCCTCGTGGCGCTGTGTAGCCTAGTCGAGTGGAATGGTGAAACCAAGATTTATATTGTTGGCACGGCTGCTGAGCAGACCATCTTCTGAAAAACCACCAGAGAAGAAGTCGGTGCCCACAAACACTTGGAAGCGTGGAGCCTGCACGGTGAGCATTGTACCAAAGTTCAGCTTGTTTTTTACCAATGTGGTGCTTACACCTACTTCGATTGGAGCGATAGGGTGCCAAGCAGCACCTAAGGTGAATTGATCTAAGCTGAAATCGCCTTCAAGATGTTTAGAATAGAGTAGACCAACATTGAGGTGTTTCACAAAGGGGAGTTTGTATTTAGCACCGATATTAAGAGTGCTTTTGAGTGATGAACTCTTTGTTGTTTTTCCTCCGTCGTGCAACGAAAGAAGCTCTTGAAGGTCATCCTTAAACTGCTCAATCCCCTCATTAAGCATGTTCTCATTCTCTTGTTGGGTTTTACGGAATCCATCGAAACTCCAACTGCGTTGTACATCATTTCTTAATGCATAGGCTTTTTTGTGGTTGATGAATCCCAAATCGGTAAGTGAGGCACTCACTGTAAGCCCTTCAACTCCGTGCACTTCGTAAGTGGCTCCCAAATCAGCTGCTAAACCCCATCCTGTGATACCAGGAGAAAGCTCTTCAAAACCATCGAAGCGTCCTTTTTTGTCAAAAGTGGGTGCCGTGTTCATTACAGCGACTGTTCCGCGCGTGTGACCACTAACCTGCCATCCCATGCCCGATTGTTGAAGCTGTAGTTGGTTAGCTTCAACGTCTGCATAGGCAAGTCCTATTAACCCTTTTACTTTAGCTCCAACGGTGAAATGATTGTCAATGTTTCTAGCATGCCCAACACCAAATTCTAGGTAGGATTGGTGTTTAAGAGCCATGTGATTCAATTGATATGTATTGAAACTGTTCGGCTCTTTAGCATAGTGAAACAAATTGTTGGGTAATTCCAGGCGTGAAGCAGACTTGAGGTTGATTTCCACCAGATTAGTACCGCCAAATCCATTGGTGGCTATAGAGAAAATATTATCACTAAAGTCTACATCAAGGGAAACATCCTTATTTCCTAAACGTCTATAAAGCTGCGTAGGTGTTACAGATGGGTTCATAAACGTGTCATACGACTTCTTGCCTGTATTGCGGTCCGTGACTTTATAGATGAATGCATCTGAATGGTGGCTGCTTATCGTGCTAGCATAGACATTACCTAAGAAAGGAATAGAAAAATAGGGATTATCTTCAAGAAGTGCGGGATTTATCTGATGACGAAATTTAGACGTTTCCATGAAGAATCCCGTGCGAGCTGTTTGTGCAGATGCTATATTTACAAAAGAAGTGGCACCACCTACTGAAAGGAGTGACAAGGCGAAGAGGCGAAGCAAATTTTTCATCATAATGTTGTGAAGTGTGGGGCTTGCAAGTCCCTCATAGTTAGTAGTATTGGGGTAAGTGGAAGGTACGTTATCTGAGAGGTGGTATTCCTCATTAATAACCAGAAGCACTCTTCCTAAGGTTGTGTGCAAATGTAGGAAGAAATGTTTAATCAAACAAGTATTTTTATGAAAAAGGTAAAAAAAGATTATATGAGAGATTGACAAGTTTCACACTAAATAGTTGTAGAGATGTCCTTAGTTGAAGAAGTGTACTTCTGTGAGTAACCAATCAGATTCAATAATATGGGTCGAATTGCTTTCATTTCTCGCAATCCGACCCGTATTGTAAAAAAGGGAAAGAATAAAGTGGCCCGAAAAACAATCGTTCAGCGATGAAAATCAGAAGCCACCAGTTTTTTTACTGAAAACAATCTCCTATTAAGAGTGATTGAATCATCAAACCGACACAAAAGGTCAGGGCAAAGATGAGCATATTGCGTGAAGTCTCGCCTAAAAGTGCGTTAAGTGCGCGCCCGTGGTGAATGCGTTGTAGATTTTGCCATGTGCGATAATGTAGAGGGAAAAAAGCGAGAGAAAGGATAGCAGGGAGAAATCGAACCCAGAAACTTGAAGTAGCTGTAGGAAGGACAAAGCAGAGTACAAAAAGAAGAAGTATCGCAGCGACTCCCAAAAGGAGGTAGAACCATATAGATAGCGATTCCCCCATGAGCACTACCAAAGTGCGCTTATTGACACGAGCATCATTGTCTCGATCGCGAAAGTTATTGATCACCAACAGTAAATCTACTACTATTCCAATGCTTATTCCTAGAAGGATAGCAGGAGTTGTGAACTGATCGGTGAGTAGAAAATAGGTACCAACGACAGGAACTAGTCCAAAGAAAATCAATACCATTGCATCTCCAAGTGCATATCGACTCAAGTGAGTGGTATAGAGGAAAGCCCCTGCTCCACAGCTTAGCCCTACGAGACCGAGCCATACCGCTAATTGAATGGCTGAATATTGAGAAACAGTGGTGAAAACTCCGAAGAGAATAAGTCCCGCTGCGGCTGCTAAACCCAAGACAATGGCAATTCCCCACTGCATAGCTCGCGCATTGATCCATCCTTGAGCACAGGCGCGCTCCGGCCCTAGTCGGTCATCCCCATCGCGTCCGCGGCGGAAGTCTATGAGGTCGTTGATGAAGTTGGAGGCCACTTGCATCAAACCTGCAAAAGTGGCGCAAAGTATAGCCAGAAGAGGGGCTGTGTTATGGGGAGTGTCGCAGGTGTAGGCCAGTGTTGTGGCTGAAATCACTGAGACGAGTGCGCCCGAGAGAGTTTTCGGACGAGCTGCCAACCACCATGCGCGGAAAGAATGAGGAGCACCTTTTGAGTTCATACGGCGAAGATATAAGTTTTGCTTGGTGTAACCAAGAATAATTGCTACTTTTGCCCTTAAATCAACCTATCATTATGCCTTATCACGAACACTTTCCTCGCAGAGGCCGCATCGAAGTGGTGTGCGGAAGTATGTTTTCTGGGAAAACAGAAGAACTCATTCGCCGCATCAAGCGAGCAAGAATCGCACAGCAGCAGGTGAAAATCTTCAAACCCTGCATTGACACCCGCTACAGTGACGTAGAAGTAGTATCTCATGATTCCCAGTCCGTGGCTTCTGTACCCGTAGCTTCTGCTGCAGAGATGGTGTCGTTGGCTCATGCTGCAGATGTGGTAGGAGTGGATGAGGCACAGTTTTTCGATGAAGGACTTGTAGAGGTGTGCAATCTCTTAGCCAATCAAGGCAAGCGCGTCATTGTAGCCGGATTGGATATGGATTTTCGTGGTAACCCCTTTGGTCCGATGCCTGCTCTTTGCGCTGTGGCTGAAGATGTCACCAAGGTGCATGCCGTGTGTGTGCGCTGTGGCGAGTTGGCACAGTTCAGCCATCGTTTGGTAGCCGGTGACAATCAAGTGATGCTCGGAGAGATGCAAACCTACGAGCCGCTCTGTCGCCAGTGCTATGATCATTGTAGCGAACAGGCAAAGAATGAGTAGGAGGGTCAAGTAGCTGTGATGATGATGTTGCGCAGCTTCAATCCCCATTTTCTCATGAATCAATAAATATTGGATATGAAACTCTATCTTCTCACACTGCTGCTCTTGCTCGGCTGGGGGGCGGCGCAAGCCCAACAGCTACAGGAAGAGCAACGCGCAGATCGACAATTGGTGTATCCTGATTTCCGCGAAGCTAAGGTGCTCCAAACTTTTGGCCGATTTGTCAAGGCAAAAGCCAACATACTCTATAAAAACGCCGCGCTTTGCTACATCGACGAAAAAGATGGCAAGGTCTATCAAGCTAGCAATGCAAGTATAGTTGGTGTCGTTTTCGATAGCATTCGCTATCAGAAGGTAGACAAAGTGGCCATGGGGCGTGTCGTTGCTGAGCATGGTGGCAACCGTTTGCTCTGTGTCACCACTATCGATATGGAGAAATATAGAGAAATCACTGGAGGAAGCACCGATCTGCCTTTCGTGTCTTTAGATTTGGGTGGCTTGGCTCGTGAAACCTTCATAGACATGAGTGGTGGCGAGCAGCAAGCCAACAAGGGATATCCCCTGAAACACACCTACTATTTCAGTTTGAAAGGCCGCATAGTACCAGCTCGACAAAAGTATATTAAGAAAGAAGTGAAATCCGACATGAAGCTAGCGTTCAGCAACTTGATGGAAGATCGCTGGTGGAGTTGGAATGATGAGGCTTCTTTGAAGCAACTCTTCCTCTACTTTCCTGAGTAGAGGAATTCAATATAACACAAGAACAACTAGACATGTCTACAATACTTTTTTCATCCCCAATTTTTGGCCCTGTACAGAGCCGAAGATTGGGTGTTTCATTAGGGGTCAATCTTTTGCCCTCCGATGGTAAATTGTGCACCTTCGATTGCATCTACTGTGAATGCGGCTTTAATGCCGACACCAAACCTAAACTTCGCATCCCTACGCGAGAGCAGGTGGCAGAAGTGTTGGAAAAGAAGCTGCAAGAGATGGAGCGTGCAGGTCGAGGCCCTGATGTCATCACCTTTGCCGGCAATGGAGAGCCCACGATGCACCCTGATTTCCCAGGCATCATAGATGACACAATAGCTCTTCGCAATCAGTACTTCCCCAAGGCCAAAATCAGTGTGCTGAGCAATGCCACCTATTGTCACCAACCTGCCGTGCATGAGGCACTGCGAAAGGTTGACAACAACATATTGAAGCTTGACACCTTGTCCAACGACTATATTCAGCTGGTAGATCGGCCACTCCTGCGCTATGATGCAGAAGAGATGGTGGAACGCTTCTGCGCATTTGAAGGAAAGGTGCAAGTGCAGACCCTTTTCATGTGTGGGGAATATGAAGGCCAATCGGTAGACAACACCGCCTCGTCCTTTGTGGATCCGTGGCTCAAGGCTTTGCAGCGCATTCGTCCCGAAGCAGTTTACATCTACACTATTGATCGTGACACCCCCGCCAAAGGCTTACTTAAAGCCTCGCCTGCAGTGCTCGATGCTATCGGTGAGCGTGTGCGTGCACTGGGATTGGAATGCTCCGTTTCGTACTAATCTTTACTGAAAATCAGGAATATTCATGACACTGTCTCAAGAAGTATCCTCATTCTTTCTTTCCCGTGCCAATCGTTGGCGCGGCGAGGGATTGTTGTGTGCTTTGAGTGGTGGTGCAGACTCTGTGGCATTAGCCTTAGTCATGCGTGATTTGCAGCTCCCTTTCACTGCCTTGCATTGCAATTTCCATTTGCGTGGAGAAGAGAGTGAAGCCGATGAGCAGTTTGTACGAGCGTTTTGCACTCAGTATGGCATTCCGCTTAAAGTCAAGCACTTCGATGTGCATCAGCAGTGCAAACAGACGGGGGAGAGCATTGAAATGGCTGCACGGACACTGCGCTATCATTGGTTTGCCGAGCAGGGTGGCTACGTGTGTGTGGCTCATCATGCCGATGATCAAGCCGAAACTCTTTTGTTGCATCTCATTCGCGGAACTGGCCTTCGCGGATTAGCAGGCATGGCAGCCGAACGTGATCACATTTGGCGACCTTTCCTGCCTATCCCTCGGCATGTTCTCATGACCTACCTGCGCGAGCACGGAGCAACATTCGTTGAAGACTCCACGAACAGAGATACCCACTATCGTCGAAACTGGGTGCGCCACGAGCTTTTGAAGAAGTTACAAGAGGTGAATCCCTCTATTTCCACCACCTTGTCTGAGACAGCTCACCACATGAGGCAGGCTCTTTCGGTCTATGAAGTTGGTTTGCAGCATATTGAAACCCTAGTGGAAAAATCATGTCAATGTGAGTTTCCTTTCTACAAAGGACGCATTCGGCGATTTTCGATGGAAGCTATCATGCAATTGGGAGAAGCAGGACAATTGTGGTGGAAAGAGATTTGCTGGCAACATGGATTTTCTACGGATGAGGCTCAGCAAGCATTGCAAGCCAAAGAAGGTTTTTGGATAGCTTCCTCGACTCATCAGCTCTGTCGCCATGGGCAGTGGCTAGAGGTTGCCGATTTGCGGGGTAGTCTTCCCATACTCAAGACAGAAGCGATACCCCATCCTCACCATTTCAGACCCAGTCGCGACCCCTATTCCGCCACCATAGATGCTACAGCTGTGAAGGGACAACTGACCTTGCGCTATGTTGAAATAGGAGATAGATTTTCCCCCTATGGCATGAGCCAAGGAAGCAAGCTGGTGAGTGACTATTTGACCGATCGCCATCGCTCTCGTATCGAGAAACAGTATGCTATGGTCGTGTGTGATGCACAAGGCATCGTGTGGTTGGTGGGAGAAACCATAGCTCATCGTGTAGCGATACAAGAGAATACGCCATCGGTGCTGCGACTCACGCTCGGAAGTACAGAGCAGCTGGAGGAACAATAAGTAGTAGAGAAGGAGAGTGGGTGCAAACAAGTGAATCGCCCAAAAAAATCTTAGCCTTATAGCACATAATATTTTGCTTTTCGTTCGTTTATTCTAGTGCTTTTTGCTACCTTTGCATCACAACTTAATAGTTACTTTTCATCATGAAACCCACACTATTTCTCCTTGCTGCCGGTATGGGCAGTCGCTATGGTGGTCTCAAGCAACTTGACAAACTCGGACCCCAAGAGCAAACCATCATGGACTATTCTATCTATGATGCTATCAACGCTGGATTTGGAAAACTCGTTTTCGTGATCCGCAAAGACTTTGAAGAAGATTTCCGTAAAATCGTTCTTACGAAGTATCAAGATAAAATCCCTTGTGAGCTGGTGTTCCAGGCCCTTGACACTCTGCCCGAAGGTTTCACTTGCCCAGAAGGTCGTGAAAAGCCTTGGGGTACCAACCACGCTGTGATGATGGGTGCTGGTGTGATTAAAGAGCCTTTCGCAGTGCTCAACTGCGATGACTTCTACGATCGCGATGCTTTCCAAGTGATGGGTAAGTTCCTCTCTTCACTTCCTGAAGGAAGCACTGGTAAGTATGCCATGGTCGGTTTCCGCGTAGGCAACACTCTTTCTGAGAGTGGCACCGTGAGCCGTGGAGTTTGCGAGGTAGATGAAAAGAACCTCCTCACCTCTGTCGTTGAACGCACCAAGATTGAGCGTCACGATGGTGTGGTGCAATACTTGGATGAAAAGGGTGAATGGGTGTCTATCCCCGACACGACTCCTGTTTCTATGAACTTCTGGGGTTTCACTCCTGACTACTTCGCTCACTCAGAAGAGTATTTCAAACAGTTCCTCTCTGATCCTAAAAACATCGAAAACTTGAAGAGCGAGTTCTTCATTCCTCTCATGGTCGATCATCTGATTCGTAAGGGTGAAGCTACCTGCGAAGTGCTTGATACCACTTCTAAATGGTTTGGCGTGACCTATCCCGAAGATCGTCCCGAAGTAGTAGAGAAATTTGCTAAACTCGGAGCCGATGGTATCTATCCAGAAAAGATGTTCTAAAATTGAGAATTAGGGATGCAATTTTCATCCTTCTCTATTTCTCTCTAATTTTTAGCAACTGCGCAACTGCTTTCTAGTGGTTGCGCAGTCTTTTTATGCCTTGTCTAATATTGATAGCTGCGCTGTATGGTGCCATATCTCACGTGTTCATTGCCTTTGCCCTCTATAGATATATGGGTTGATATTGGCACAAAGAGAGAAAATATTGAAAGAAAGTGCAGTTTTTTCTTAGAGACCCCTCTGTTTTGCTATGTAGACAAGTCAAACAACTGAGTAAAGAGGTGTATTTACTGAGACATTAATTGGCGAAGCTGCGGATGTATTCGTGATAGTTTTAGTTCAAGAGCAACGAGGAGAGACGGTATAGGTCGTTGTCTGTTTCCCTTTGTCTAAATTTTGGGCGTCTCGCGCGTACGTACGCGCGCGCACCCTGCATTCTTCACTTTTTGCTTTCACAACCTTCACACAATAGATAGAAATATCCCTGTTTCTTTATTTAATATCAAGGAGTTAGGCTATTGAAATCTAGGAGATTTACTAACAGCTCTCCGACTTTTTGATAAAAGTGTCCGAGAGTTTAGGAGATTGCTCCTATTTTTATGTTTTTGGCTCGTAAGTTGCTATCGAAGTGAAAAATTATCAGGTTAGTCTCAACCTATGATTTTCCTTGCATTTGCTCTTTAGAAAGGTGGAGCCTTAAAATGTGTTTCAATTTTAGCTGTATCTATTTGATTTTCAGTTGAATATAGGAGAATCTGTGAAGGTTGTGAAAGCAAAAAAACAAAATTGCAGGGTGTGCGCGTGCGCGCGCACGCGAGGAAACCGATTTATAGAGATATTAACGATTCCATTTTTCATCACAGCCATGCTCAAGATCGAAGGTTGGGGTCGAAGGTTCTATACCTGACGGATCAGAGTTGGGAGGGCAGTCGAAATAAGGTTCGCTGATTTGTCTTAAGAATCATGTGCAGCCTATGATTCGTTAGCTCCGTAGGGTCTTACTAGGTGTTCACTACGTCATCAGCTAATCAACACAAAAACGCCTCATTGTTCAGAATTGAGTTGAACGATGAGGCGTAGTGAGTAAGAGATGATGCGAAGTTCAGCCGTATTGCTGATGTATCATTCTTATTTAGAAGTAGATGGTGCGGGTGTTTCAGCTGCAGGAGTAGTAGCTTGATTTGCAGGAGCTGCTTGATTCTTAGCAGGAGCTGCGGGGGCAGGCATAGCTGGAGCTGTGGTTTTGATGTTAGCTACATCGAAAGCATCACCAGATTCTTGGTGTACGAAGAAACTTGTAGCTACACTAAATACCACGAGGAGAGCAGCGAGCGTCCAAGTTGCCTTCTCCACGAAGTCGGTAGTTTTGCGTACACCGAGCACGGAGTTTGCACCAGAAACGTTAGAGGCGAGTCCACCACCTTTAGATTCCTGAATGAGCACCACAATGGCGAGGAGAATGGCGGTGATGACGGCCAAAATAACAAAAAGCGTGTACATGATGGGATTATGATTTGTATTTATTATTGATTGCTAGTTTGCGCAAAAAGCGTATCTGATCTGCAAAGTAAGCACTTTTTCTTGGATTATTCAAATGAATTTGCGTGAGAATTGCAATTGCGCGTTCATATCGTCCTTGCTGAATGCAGATTTTGGCTAAGGATTCGGAATAGCAGCCTTCTGCAACAAAGTCTTCATGAAGCGATGTCGAAGCTATGTTAGCACGATCCTGCGTAGCATCTGGCTCAGACAAGTTGATGCGTTCTTTTGGAGGAACAGACATAAACTGCTCGATGAGAGATTGTGTGCGGTCATTAGGATTCTCTAATGGTGGAGGTGCTTCTGCTCCATATTGCACAGCGACGGTAGCGGCAATGGCCTCTTGTTGGAAAAGATAGCTCATGTAGTCTGCAGATGGGTCGGCAGTGGGCATCCGATGGGAACTCTGGTCCGATTCCTTGTGTTGATTCAAGAAACCATCAATCAGTGCCGCCATACGATCCTTGGCAGGAGGTTCCGGTTTACGAGCAGGTTTCTGTGTTATTGCATACTCGTGTGCTTTGGCTAAATCAAAGAGGGGTCTTCTGTTGGGAAGTAGTATGGCCGCCTTGCGTAATTCTTCCTCATAGCTCTCGTGTTGAAGTTTATGAGCATTCTGCACCAAGAGTAGGCGAGCAGCATGATAGTATGGATATTCTTCCACCAACTTGCTGAGCTGGTGAAGCGTCGAATCGTCGAGAGCTTCGGGGTGTTCGATGAGGTAAGGAATATCCATTATTATAGAAGATAAAGGTCTGCACTCTGGGGAGATGGCGTGCAAAAAGGATTTGTGCGAGTGGGAAGTAGGCTGTAGAGCTAGATTACCAATCGGCTACCGTGGCGTTGAAGATTTGATCGCAGATGTCGCGTATCAACTCGGTGACCAGTCGTTCTTGCACTTGTGAGAGTTGCAAGTTGGCATCGTAGGGAGCAGTGGCAGAAAATTGCTTCTCCCAGCGTTGGTTAGTTTTGCGATTCTCAAAACGAATGTTCACCGTTAGGCGAAGTTGCACTTGAGAGGAGAAGCCGTCTGCCGAAATTGATTTGTTGAATTGATCATAGCCAGTGATTTCTCCTGAAATGTGCATGTCACCATTACGTTTGACGAGGCGAAGACGAGTTTGGTTGACATATTGGTCTTGCAAGCGATTGTTGAACATGGCCTGCATAGGTGCCCAACCATAAGGAGCGCGGTTCGCGATAGGGTCGATTTGCAGTGTCTTGATCAAATCGTAGTTGAGATTCGTGCCTGTGAATTTGTAGGACACGCTGCATGCTGCCAACACGATGGTGAATAGTACTGGCAATAGAAGGAGCGACCAACTCCGAAGTAGGGGACGAATCCCTTGTGATAAGTGCGATTGGATGCTCATAGTGAGTCTTGGGCTATAAATCTTCTAGGCCGTATTCTTTAATCTTACGGTATAGTGTACGCTCAGAGATGCCTATTTGATCAGCCGCTTGTTTGCGGTGACCATTATATTTGTGGAGAGCCTGAACTATTAAGTCGCGCTCTACATCACTTTTTGTGCGTAGTGGTACATCTGAGGTAGGAGGAATATCTTCCACAATCTCTTCTGCATTGTCTATAATTTCGTGAGCGATGACAGGAGCTTCACGATGATAGGGTAGCAGTGGAGAGTTGTTGTTCGAGGAGCCGTTGGATGACCATTGGCCTTGTTTAAGTTGCGCTATCTCAGCTTTTAATTGCTCAATGTCATGACGGAGCGTCAAAATCATCTGCAATATGGTATTTGTGTCTTTGTCTAACCTCGCACTAGTGTCTGTAGATTCTAAGGCCGTGTGAGCACCGTTTACCGCAAGCTGTGTGTGCTCTGTTTGAAAGTTGATGTAGTGCGCTAAAATCTCAGGTGTGATTTCGCGGGTATCTTCTGTGACAGACATCGTCTCTGCCACATTTTTTAGTTGGCGGATGTTGCCTGGCCAAGGATAGGATAGTAGAGCGGAACGAGCTGCATCGTTTAGACGAATGGGAGGCATTTGATAACGCTCACTCATCTCCAGGGCAAATTTGCGAAATAGGATATCCACATCATTTCCGCGTTCACGCAAAGGCGGGATGGCGATAAGCACAGCTGCTAATCTATAGTATAGGTCTTGTCTAAACAGACGATCAGCAATAGCTTGCTTCATGTCTACATTGGTAGCAGCTACAATACGCACATCTGTCTTTTTAACTTCGCTAGAGCCCACTGGGATGTATTCTCCTGTTTCGAGGACGCGCAAGAGGCGCACCTGAGTTTGAAGTGGAAGTTCACCTACTTCATCTAGAAATAGCGTTCCACCATCGGCGGCAGAGAAATAGCCTTCTCGGCTATCTACACTTCCAGTAAATGCACCCTTTACGTGTCCGAAAAGTTCGGAGTCGATGGTGCCTTCAGGGATTGCACCGCAGTTGAGAGCCAAGTAGCGTTTGTTTTTGCGCGGGCTGGCATCGTGGATGATGCGTGGGATGATCTCCTTACCAACACCATTCTCTCCTTGAATAAGCACAGACAAATCCACGCGAGCCACTTTAAGAGCAGTCTCAATGGCGCGGTTTAGTGCATCGCTATTGCCAACGATGCCGTAGCGTTGCTTTACGGATTGTAGTTCTTTCTCGGTCATGATGTGAAAAAGCGAATAATCGCTATATGGGGAGTAGTGTGGCTCGTTCTCTTATATATATATAATATAAGTGGAGGACTGGGCTGGCTTAAAGATGTCTGCTTGAGTGGCTGGACATACTATGCCAAGAAAATAGAGATTGCAAATTTACGAAATATTTTCCAGCTGTCTCTTCGTTTCTTTGATTTTTCGTACATTTGCATTATACGGGTCTCTGATTTCTTGTTTAGCGTGTTATATCAACATGGGTTCAAAATGATAATAATGGATAGGTAGATGAAGAAGTTTTTAAGTACTTTCATGATGTTCTTAGGGATATTGGGGAGCTTGTTGGGGGGCTCCAGTTGCATTGGCGAAGATTTGCCTACTGAGCAAAAAGAAGTGGTGAGTGTAGGAGATAGAGTGCCTGATTTCGAGGTAATGTTGTCAGACGGGAGTCGTTTTAGCTCGAGAAGTGGGAGTGGGGAGATTAAAGTGATTGCGTTTTTCGATACTGATTGTTCAGATTGTCAGCGATTTTTGCCTGAGTTGCAGCAACTCTTTGAGGAAGTTCGCCGAGAAGGGGGGAGGATGGATAAGGTTTCTGTGAAGTTTTGTGTTACGGCACGAGAGCAAACGTCTGCTCAAGTGCAGCATTATTGGGTTTTGCGCAGCTTCACCATGCCCTATTATGCTCCTGCTAATCGCAGTCTTTATAATCAGTTTGCCCGTGTGACGGTGCCAAGGGTTTATCTTGTAAATCCTCAAGGTGTGATTGTAGCGGCCTTCGCTGATCAGCCAATTCCAACCTATGAGGTTTTGCGTCGTGCCATTCAGAGGGCGGCTCATGAGTTTGCATCGCAAAATGCTGTCAATGGAATATGAGAACATAAATTATATACAGCATCTGATGGGGAAGGAGGGCATCTCCAGAGGAGAGTTTAAGATAGTGTATATAGCGTTTTTCTGTATTTTATGATATTTCTAATTTTCCTGCTCATATTTCGGAGATAATTAAATAATGCTATTTTCTTTTGGTAAGGTTGATGCAGGGGGTGGAGAATAGGTCGAAAGGGCATAGTGAAAGAAAAGTGCTAAAAAACGCTGTAAATTAGATGATTTGCTTGGTGGTTTCAGAGAAAGTTCGTATCTTTGTACCGCAAAAGTAAGAGCTGTGCGCTCTTCTACGGCTTCAAGCCGTGATAATCAATCGGTTATACGACTTAAACTGAATAATAACCATTCGCCCCGCTGAGGTAGTGACTGAAGCGGGCTACGAAATCAAAAATCAATAAAATTCCAAATGCCAGGATTATTAGGTAAGAAAATCGGAATGACTTCCGTTTTCGGTGCCGACGGCAAAAATGTGCCGTGCACTGTAATTGAATGCGGTCCTTGCGTAGTTACTCAGATTAAGACTGTTGAAAAAGACGGTTATTCTGCTGTGCAAGTTGGCTTTCAAGATGTAAAGGAAAAGAATGTTTCTGCTCCTCTCCTTGGTCACTTCAAGAAAGCTGGTGTTACGCCTAAGCGTCATTTGGCTGAGTTTGTTTACGAACAAGAGCTCAACCTTGGTGATGCAGTGACTGTAGAACTCTTTGGCGAAAACGACTTCGTTGATGTTGTTGGGACTTCTAAGGGTAAAGGTTTTCAGGGTGTTGTGAAACGCCATGGTTTTGGTGGTGTAGGTCAGTCTACTCACGGTCAAGATGACCGTCTCCGTAAGCCCGGTTCTATCGGTGCTTGCTCTTATCCCGCAAAGGTGTTTAAGGGTTTGCGCATGGGTGGCCAAATGGGTGGCAAGCGCGTGACTACTCAGAACTTGAAAGTGTTAAAGGTGATCCCTGAACATAATCTCCTTTTGATTAAGGGTAGTGTTCCTGGTTGCAATGGTTCAATCGTAATTGTAGAAAAGTAAGACATGGAAGTTAGTGTATTGAATATTAAGGGTCAAGATACTGGTAAGAAGGTGACTCTTAACGACAGTGTCTTCGGTGTTGAGCCTAATGACCACGCTATTTATCTTGATGTAAAGCAATATCTTGCTGCACAACGCCAAGGCACTGCGAAGTCTAAGGAACGTAGCGAGATGTCTGGTTCTACTCGTAAGCTCGGTCGTCAGAAAGGTGGCGGTGGCGCACGTCGTGGTGATATCAATTCACCTGTACTCGTAGGTGGTGCTCGCGTGTTTGGTCCAAAACCTCGTGACTATCGCTTTAAGCTCAATAAGAAGGTGAAGCAGTTGGCTCGTCGTTCTGCATTGAGCTACAAGGTTCAAGAAAATGCGCTTGTAGTAGTAGAAGATTTCACTTTTGAAACTCCTAAGACAAAGAGCTTTATCGCATTGCTCAATGATCTTAACCTTGCAGGCAAGAAGGTGCTCTTCGTAGCTCCTGGTAGCGATAAGAATCTCTATCTCTCAGCTCGTAACCTTCCCAAGGCAAAAGTTGCTGTTGCTTCTGATATCAACACTTATGGTGTGCTTGATGCAGCTGTTTTGGTGCTCACCGAAAGCGCAGTAGCAAAGGTAGAAGAAGTACTCGCTAAGTAATTATCTCATTAAACAACGAAGTAATGGCATTCATTATTAAACCCATCGTTACGGAAAAACTGAACGAACTTTCTGAAAAGCAGAATAAGTTCGGTTTCGTAGTGAAGCCAACTGCCAATAAGCTCCAAATCAAGGCTGAGGTAGAAGCACGCTACGGTGTGACGGTTACTGACGTGAACACAATGGTTTACGCTGGTAAGAGCAAGTCTCGCTATACTCGCGCTGGTCTCCTTCGTGGTCGTACCAACGCTTTCAAGAAGGCTATTGTCACTGTGAAGGAAGGCGAGGCCATCGATTTCTATAGCAATATCTAAACAAAGAAATGGCAGTACGTAAATTTAAGCCCACGACTCCGGGCCAAAGACACAAAGCTATCGGTACTTTCGAAGAAATTACTGCATCAGTACCGGAAAAATCTCTCGTTAGCGGTAAGCGTGCTAGCGGTGGTCGCAATAACGTCGGTAAGATGACTATGCGTTATCTCGGCGGTGGTCATAAGCGTAAGTTCCGTTTTATCGACTTCAAGCGTGAGAAAGATGGAGTTCCCGCAGTGGTAAAGACTATCGAGTATGATCCAAACCGTTCTGCTCGTATCGCTCTTCTTTACTATGCTGATGGTGAAAAGCGTTATATCATCGCTCCCAATGGATTGAAGGTTGGCGATCAGCTCCTCTCTGGTGCTGAAGCTGCTCCTGAAGTAGGTAACGCACTTCCTCTTCAAAACATCCCCGTGGGTACTGTGATCCACAACATTGAGCTTCGTCCTGGTCAAGGCGCACTTCTCGTTCGCTCTGCTGGTAACTTCGCTCAGCTCACTTCTCGTGAAGGTAAGTATTGTGTTATCAAGTTGCCCTCTGGAGAAACTCGTCAAATTCTCAGTGCTTGCAAAGCTACAATCGGTAGCGTAGGTAACTCTGACCACGCTCTCGAATCTTCTGGTAAGGCAGGTCGTAGCCGCTGGCTTGGTCGTCGTCCTCACAACCGTGGTGTTGTGATGAACCCTGTAGATCACCCCATGGGTGGTGGTGAAGGACGCCAAAGCGGTGGACACCCACGCTCTCGTACTGGTCTCTATGCTAAGGGTCTCAAGACTCGTGCACCTAAGAAGCAGAGCAACAAGTACATTATCGAAAGACGTAAGAAATAACAGCACTAAAAGAATCGCAATATGAGTCGTTCTCTTAAGAAAGGTCCATACATCGCAGTTTCTCTCGAGAAGAAGATTCTTGCCATGAACGAAAGTGGTAAGAAGAATGTGGTGAAAACTTGGGCTCGCGCTTCGATGATTTCCCCCGATTTCGTGGGTCACACTGTCGCAGTGCACAATGGTAACAAGTTCATTCCCGTTTATGTGACTGAAAACATGGTAGGTCACAAGTTCGGTGAGTTCGCTCCCACTCGTAAGTTCGGTGGTCACGGCGGCAACAAGAAGTAATCTACTTCGCACTTGATTACCTCACACAAATCAATCCATTCCAATAATCAACATCTCAATCTCTAAATAATGGGAGCTAGAAAAAGACTCGCCGCTGAAGCTCGCAAAGCGGCTCTCAAAACCCAGTATTTTGCAAAGTTGAATGATTGTCCTTCGTCTCCCCGCAAGATGCGCTACGTAGTAGACTTGGTGCGCGGCATGGAAGTGAATCGCGCCCTCGGCACGCTCCGCTTCAGCAAGAAGGCTGCGTCTAACGACGTAGAGAAGCTCCTTCGCTCTGCCATCGCTAACTGGGAAGCAAAGAATAATCGCAAAGCCGAAGAAGGCGAACTCTTCATCACGAAGATCTTCGTTGACGGTGGTGCAACGCTCAAGCGCATGCGCCCTGCACCCCAAGGTCGTGGCTATCGCATCCGCAAACGTTCTAACCACGTGACTATTTTCGTGGGTACTAAAGAAGAAACCAACGACTAATTAGTAAAAGAAATGGGACAAAAGATTAATCCTATCGCCAACCGACTTGGCATCATCCGCGGTTGGGACTCCAACTGGTTCGGTGGTTCTAACTTCGGCGACAGCATTCTCGAAGATAGCAAGATCCGTGAGTACCTCGATGCTCGTTTCAAGAACTACATCGAGAAGCCCGGTCGCAACGCTAGCAAAAAAGAATTTACCAGTGTTTATGAATACGTTTCTCGCATCGTTATCGAACGTACACCTAAATTGGTGACAATCACGGTGTGCACTAGCCGTCCTGGCATGATCATCGGCCAAGGTGGTAAGGATGTAGAGCAACTCAAACTTCAACTTCAGAAGATTACGAACAAGGATGTTCAAATCAACATCTTCGAAGTGAAGAAGCCTGACCTCGACGCTAATATCGTAGCAAAGTCTATCGCACGCCAAATTGAAGGTAAGATTGCTTACCGTCGTGCTATCAAGAAGGCTATCGAGAATACAATGCGTGGTGGTGCAGAAGGTATTAAAATACAAATCAGCGGTCGCTTGAACGGTGCTGAAATCGCTCGTAGCGAAATGTACAAGGAAGGTCGTACACCTCTCCACACTTTCCGTGCAGACATCGACTATTGCCAAACTGAAGCCCTCACTAAAGTGGGTATCCTTGGTATTAAGGTGTGGATCTGCCGTGGCGAAGTTTATGGCAAGCGTGACCTCGCTCCTAACTTCACTGCTGAGAAGGAGAATGGTCGTCGTGAAGGCGGTCGTCGTGAAGGTCGTGGTAACTTCCGCAACAAGAGAAATTCAAACCGTTAATCGATTCCGTTTAGAGCATTATGTTACAGCCTAAAAGAACTAAGTACCGCCGCCCTCATAAGGGCCGCAGCAAAGGCAACGCACAGCGCGGTAACCAACTCGCTTTTGGTAGCTTCGGCATCAAGAGCCTCGATACGCACTGGATTACCGGTCGTCAAATCGAAGCTGCACGTATCGCTATGACGCGTTACATGCAACGTGAAGGACAGAGCTGGATTCGCATTTTCCCTGACAAACCTATCACTAAGAAGCCTGCCGACGTCCGCATGGGTAAGGGTAAGGGTGACCCCGTAGGTTTTGTGTTCCCCATCACTCCTGGTCGCATCATCTTTGAAATTGAAGGTGTTCCCTTCGAGGTGGCTAAAGAAGCTCTTCGCCTCGCAGCGCAGAAGCTCCCCGTGACCACTAAGTTCATTGTTAGACACGACTACGACAAAAAAGCTTGATTATGAAGATTGCAGAAATTCGTGAACTGAAAAGCAAGGGCGAACTCGCAGAACGCCTTGCAGCTGAGGTTGCAGCCTATGACACTTTGGTGATCAACCACAGCATCTCTCCCCTGGAAAATCCTGCACAGATCAAGACGCTCCGTCGTACCATCGCGCAGATGAAGACTGTGTTGAACGAAAAGTAAATCGGTGACGAACTAAAGGCTATGCTCATGCTATACGTTGCTGTTGCTCATTGTTGAATTGCTGAGAAGTAGGCACCGCAACGAATAGACAGTGAACATAGCACTGAAGTTCAAACCAACAATCTATACACAATCCAGAATGGAAAGAAATTTAAGAAAAACTCGTCAGGGTGTTGTTGTGAGCAACAAGATGGACAAAACCATCGTGGTTGCCGCAAAATTCAAAGAGAAGCACCCTATTTATGGTAAGTTTATCTCCAAGACGAAGAAGTATCACGCTCACGACGAGAAGAACGATTGCAACGTTGGTGATACCGTGCTCATCATGGAAACCCGTCCCTTGAGCAAGACCAAGCGTTGGAGAGTTGTAGAAATCGTAGAAAGAGCTAAGTAATCATGATCCAGACAGAATCTAGATTGACCGTTTGCGATAACAGCGGTGCTCGTGAAGCACTCTGCATTCGCGTACTCGGCGGTACGAAGCGTCGCTACGCTTCTGTAGGTGATGTGATTGTCGTTTCTGTGAAGAGCGTCATCCCATCCAGCGATATCAAAAAGGGTGCTGTTTCAAAGGCACTGATTGTACGTACGAAGAAGGAAATCCGTCGTCCTGATGGTTCTTACATCCGCTTTGATGACAATGCATGCGTTCTTTTGAACAATGCAGGTGAGTTGAGAGGTAGCCGTATCTTCGGCCCTGTGGCTCGTGAGCTTCGTGCAGTAAACATGAAGGTGGTTTCTTTGGCACCTGAAGTACTCTAATCCCACACTAATAAAGACTAACATCTCACATGAGTAAGTTACATATTAAGAAGGGTGACACTGTGTGCGTGCTTGCAGGTAAGGATAAGAACAAGACCGGTAAGGTGGTTCGTGTCCTCGTTGACAAACAACGCGCTATCGTGGAAGGTCTCAACATGGTTCAAAAGAGCCAGAAGCCCAGCGCCCAGAATCCTCAGGGTGGTTTCGTGAAAACGGAAGCTCCCATTCACATTTCCAATTTGAATGTGGTTGATCCTAAGACCGGCAAGCCCACTCGCATCGGTCGTCAGCGTAACGCTGAAGGTAAGCTCGTCCGCATCGCTAAAAAATCAGGAGAGGAGATTTAGTAATGAATACCGCACAACTCAAGAAAGAATATAAGGAGCGCATTGCTCCTGCGTTGATGAAGCAGTTCAACTACTCTTCTTCTATGCAGATCCCCGTCCTCAAGAAAATCGTTATTAACCAAGGTCTTGGTAGTGCTACTGCTGATAAGAAGATTATCGATGTAGCTATCAACGAACTCACAGCAATTACTGGTCAAAAGGCAGTTGCTACTGTTTCTAAGAAGGACGTTGCTAACTTTAAGCTTCGTAAGAAGATGCCTATCGGCGTGATGGTAACTCTCCGTCGTGAGCAAATGTACGAATTCCTTGAAAAGCTCGTACGTGTGGCTCTCCCACGTATCCGTGACTTCAAGGGTATCGAAAGCAAGTTCGATGGCCGTGGTAACTACACTCTCGGTATTCAAGAACAGATCATCTTCCCCGAAATCAACATCGACTCTATCGATCGTATCTTGGGTATGAACATCACTTTCGTGACTTCTGCTCCCACCGACGAAGAGGGCTACGCTCTCCTCAAGGAATTTGGTCTTCCTTTCAAGAACGCTAAAAACAACTAATCAGCGATATGGCAAAAGAATCAATGAAAGCACGCGAAGTGAAGCGTGCCAAAATGGTTGCTAAGTATGCTGCTAAGCGTGCTGCTCTTAAGGAAATCGTTAATCACAGCGATGATCCCCAAGCTGCTTTCGAAGCTGCTCAAAAGCTCCAACGCATTCCTCGCAACGCTAACCCCATCCGTTTGCACAACCGTTGCAAGATCACGGGTCGTCCTAAGGGTTATATCCGCCTCTTCGGTCTTTCTCGTATCCAATTCCGCGAGATGGCTTCTGCAGGTCTTATCCCTGGCGTTCGCAAAGCATCTTGGTAAGATGCACTCTCAATTGAGACCAACAAATATTTAACACTGTCGGGAACTTCCCGATAAATTAAACTCTCAATAAATGACTGATCCTATAGCAGACTTTTTGACCCGTCTTCGCAACGCGATTCAAGCTAAGCATCGCGTAGTTGAAGTTCCTGCGTCAAACTTGAAGAAGGACATCACTAAGATCCTCTTCGACAAGGGCTATATCCTCAACTACAAGTTTGAGGAAGTAGGGCCTCAAGGCACTATCAAAATCGCTCTTAAGTACAACCCCGCCACTAAGGTGAGCGCAATTAAGAGCTTGAAGCGTGTTTCTACTCCAGGTATGCGTAAGTATACTGGTTACCGTGACATGCCTCGCGTAATCAACGGACTTGGTATTGCTATCATCTCCACGTCCAAAGGTGTTATGACAGACAAGGAAGCTGCTGCCCTCAAGATTGGCGGTGAGGTTCTTTGCTATGTATACTAATAAACAGAAGGAACAAAATGTCTAGAATTGGTAAATTGCCGATTAACATTCCTGCAGGCGTAGAAGCTACCCTGAAGGATAATGTAGTGACCGTTAAAGGTCCGAAGGGTGAACTCTCTCAGGCTGTTGATCCCTCTATCATTGTCACTATCGCAGATGGTCAAATCACCTTCGCTATCGATGAGAACAGCGAAGTGGAACAAAAGCAAAAGCAAGCGTTCCATGGCCTCTACCGCGCCCTCGTCAACAACATGGTTGTTGGTGTAACTGAACAGTACAAGGCCGAAATGGAACTTGTGGGTGTCGGTTATCGTGTAGAGAACAAGGGGAATCTCATCACATTCTCTCTTGGTTTCACGCACCCCATCTTGATTCAGCTTCCTAAGGAAATCTCTGTGGAGACTAAGATGGAGCGTAACAAGAACCCTTATATCTGCCTCACTTCTTGCGACAAGCAGCTTCTTGGCCTCGTATGTGCTAAGATTCGCTCTTTCCGTAAGCCTGAACCTTACAAGGGTAAGGGTATTCTTTACGTCGGTGAACAAATCCGTCGTAAGTCTGGTAAGTCGGCAGGTGCTAAGTAATCTCTAATCACGACACAAGATTATGACAAAAGTAAAAGAAGCAAGACGCGTAAAGATTAAGTATCGCGTTCGCAATAAGATTTCTGGCACGGCTGAACGCCCTCGCATGAGCGTTTTCCGTAGCAACAAGCAAATCTACGTTCAGATCATCAATGATGAAGTAGGCAGCACGCTCGTTGCAGCTTCTTCTCTCGGTCTTGAGGCTTGCCCTAAGAAGGAACAAGCATTCAAGGTGGGTGAAGCAGTAGCCAAGAAGGCTCTTGAAGCAGGTATCACTACTGTAGTTTTTGATCGTAACGGCTACCTCTACCACGGTCGCGTGAAGGAAGTTGCTGAAGGCGCTCGTAATGGTGGACTCAAATTCTAAAGATTATGGCAAACAGAGTAAATGCAAACAATGAAGAATTGAAAGATAGACTCGTTGCTATCAATCGTGTAACGAAGGTTACTAAAGGTGGTCGCACTTTCACTTTCGCTGCTATCGTAGTAGTTGGTGATGGTAAGGGTGTTATCGGTTACGGTCTTGGTAAGGCAGGCGAAGTTACCGCTGCTATTGCTAAGGGTGTTGAAGCTGCCAAGAAGAACCTCGTGAAGGTGCCCATCATCAAAGGTACTGTTCCTCACGAACAAGCTGCTCGCTTCGGCGGTGCTGAGGTGCTCATCCTCCCCGCTTCTGAAGGTACTGGAGTAGTAGCCGGTGGTGCTATGCGCCCCGTGTTCGAAAGTGTAGGTATCACCAACGTTTTGGCTAAGTCAAAGGGTTCTTCTAACCCCCACAACTTGGTAAAGGCTACTATCCAAGCTCTTGGTGAAATGCGTGATGCACGCACTGTGGCTCAACATCGTGGTGTTTCATTGGATAAAGTTTTCAGAGGATAATCACATGGCAAAGATTAAGATTCAGCAAACTCGCAGCCGTATCGGCGCGCCCGTAGATCAAAAGCGTACTCTCGATGCGCTTGGTCTCACTAAGCTCTACCATGTTGTAGAACTCGAAGACAATGCTTGCACTCGCGGTATGATTCGCAAGGTTCACCACTTGGTAACAGTAGTAGAATAATCCAAAACGTAACGACATTATGAAATTACATACTCTCAAACCTGCCAACGGTTCTACCCAAGCGCGCAAGCGTATCGGTCGTGGTCCTGGTTCTGGACTCGGTGGTACTTCTACCCGCGGTCATAAGGGTGCCAAGTCTCGTTCTGGTTACAGCAAGAAGATTGGTTTTGAAGGTGGTCAGATGCCTCTCCAACGCCGTCTTCCTAAGTTTGGTTTCAAGAACATCAACCGTGTCGAGTATAAGCCCATCAATCTCAGCACTCTCCAAACTCTTGCCGAGGCTAAGAACCTCGAGAAAATCGGTGTTGCAGAGCTTATCGAAGCAGGTTTCATCAACGGTAAGTCACTTGTTAAGGTGCTTGCTAATGGTGAATTGAAGGTTAAGCTCACCGTAGAAGCTCACGCTTTCTCAAAGGCTGCTGTTGCTGCTATCGAAGCAGCAGGTGGTACGGCTGCTCAACTCTAAATAACGAAATTCTAAGAGTCGAATGAAAAAAATAATCGAAACACTCAAGAACATCTGGCGCATTGAGGACTTGCGCGTGCGCATTCTCATCACCATCCTGTTCGTAGCCATTTACCGTTTTGGTTCGACTGTGGTTCTCCCCGGTATCGATTCAAACGCTTTGGCTAATCTGCACAAGCAGACGGAGGGCGGCCTTATGTCGCTTCTTGACATGTTCTCTGGTGGAGCATTCTCTCAAGCTTCAATCTTTGCTTTGGGTATTATGCCCTACATCACAGCTTCGATTGTTATTCAGCTCTTGGCAGTTGCAGTTCCCTATTTCCAAAAGATGCAACGTGAAGGTGAAAGCGGAACGCGTAAGATCAATCAGTACACACGCTTTTTGACGCTAGCGATCCTCACCTTCCAAGCTCCTACTTATCTCATCAACCTCAAGGCGCAAACGCAAGGTAGCGGTGCGTTCTTGATGGGAGATGGGGTGGGATTCATGGTTATGTCAACCATCATCCTTGCAGCAGGATCTATGTTTGTTTTGTGGCTCGGAGAACGCATCACAGATAAAGGCATAGGTAATGGTGTTTCAGTCATCATCATGATTGGTATCATTGCTCGTCTCCCAGTGGCTTTTGTAGAGGAATTCACCTCCGCTCTCTCTGGAGCAGAAGGTGGTGGTCTCATCAAGTTCCTTGTAGAGATTATTGCTCTTGTTGCTGTGATGGCTTTCGCCATTCTTTTGGTAAAAGCGGTACGTAAAGTTCCAGTACAGTACGCTAAACGCATTGAAGGTCGCAAGAATCAGTTTGGTGGTGCACGTCAGTACATTCCTTTGAAGCTCTTTGCGGCTAACGTGATGCCGATCATCTTTGCTCAGGCCATCATGTTTATTCCAATGATGCTCGTACAGTCGCTGAACGTGCAAAGCCCCATTTTGCAACAATTCCTTCATAACGATAGCGTTCTCTACAATGTAGTGTTCGTATTGCTCATTGTAGCTTTCACCTACTTCTATACGGCGATTACAATGAATCCCGTACAGATGGCAGAAGATATGAAGCGTAACAACGGTTTCATTCCTGGCATCAAGCCTGGTAAGGATACTTCTGATTACATTGACAATGTGATGTCACATCTCACTTTGCCAGGTTCACTCTTCATTGCTGCAATTGCTATTCTCCCTGTCTTCGCTCAAATGAAGCCATTCGGAGTACACCAAGCATTTGCACACTTCTTCGGAGGTACGTCGTTGCTCATCCTTGTGGGTGTGGTGTTGGATACCATCCAACAAATTGATAGCCACATGTCAGTGCGCAACTACGACAGAATGCTCAATGCGGGACACACTCGCAACCGTTCAAACGTATAAAGGCACATAGAATCTCGTCAGATGATTTATCTGAAAACAGAAGAAGAAATCGAGTTGCTGCGAGCTGCCAATCAATTGGTAAGTGCAACACTCGCCGAAATAGCAAAGATTGTGAAGCCAGGTGTTACAACACTTGAGTTGGATGCCTTGGCAGAGCAATTCATTAGAGATCATGGCGCGATACCTACATTCAAAGGTTTTCCCGCTAGTTTTCCAGACACCGATCCTTTCCCTGCATCCATCTGTGCTTCGGTCAACGAAGTCGTGGTGCATGGACTACCAACGGCAGAGCCACTAAAAGATGGAGACATCGTTTCTATTGATTGTGGCACCTTCCTAAATGGTTTTTGTGGTGATTCCGCCTACACGTTTTGTGTAGGAGAAGTGAGTGAAGAGGTGAAACGCCTCTTGCGTACCACAAAAGAAAGTCTTTACAAAGGCATTGAAGCTGCTCTCCCCAATCGTCGCATCGGAGACATTGGTGCAGCAGTTCAGAGCCATTGCGAAGCAGAAGGCTTCGGAGTCGTTCGCGAATTTGTAGGTCACGGCATCGGTCGTGAAATGCACGAAGAGCCCTCAATTCCCAATTATGGAAAGAGAGGAACAGGAAAACAACTTAAAAATGGTCTCTGCATCGCCATCGAACCCATGATCACCTTGGGTAGCCCTGAGATAGGCATGCACCCCGACAAGTGGAGCATCCTGACTCGCGACAGAAGTATGGCAGCGCATTTCGAGCATACCATCGCCATTCACAATGGCAAAGCTGATATTCTTTCTTCGTTTGAAGAAATCGAACGAGTGGAAGGTAACCTCTATTAGAACATCTATGGCTAAACAAACTGCAATTGAACAGGACGGAACCATCATCGAGGCTTTGAGCAACGCGATGTTCCGTGTAGAGTTAGAGAACGGTCATCCCATTACCGCTCATATCTCGGGAAAGATGCGTATGCACTACATCAAGATTCTTCCTGGTGACCGAGTGAAGGTGGAAATGAGTCCTTACGATTTGTCAAAAGGCAGAATCGTATTCCGATACAAATAAAACATCATTCAAGATATGAAGACAAGAGCATCCTTGAAGAAGCGCACTGCTGACTGCAAGATTGTACGTCGCAAGGGCCGCCTCTATGTGATTAACAAGAAAAACCCTAAGTTCAAGACACGTCAGGGTTAATCCAACAGACAAAAACAAAATAAGTATATGGCAATAAGAATTGTTGGTGTTGATTTGCCTCAAAACAAGCGAGGCGAAATCGCTTTGACCTATATCTTCGGTATTGGTCGTAGTAGCTCGGCAAAAATCCTTGACAAGGCCGGGATCGACAGAGACATCAAAGTAAAAGATTGGACGGACGACCAAGCCGCCAAGATTCGTGAAATCATTGGTGCTGAGTTCAAGGTAGAGGGTGACCTCCGCTCAGAAGTACAGCTCAATATCAAGCGTCTCATGGACATCGGTTGCTACCGTGGTATTCGCCACCGTATTGGTCTTCCCCTCCGTGGCCAGAGCACGAAGAACAACGCTCGTACTCGCAAGGGTCGCAAGAAGACCGTTGCTAACAAGAAGAAGGCTACTAAATAATAAGTAAACTTATGGCAAAGAAAACTGTCTCTGCAAAGAAGCGTAACGTGAAGGTTGACGCGCAAGGTCAGCTCCACGTACACAGCTCTTTCAACAATATCATCGTTTCACTCGCTAACGGCGAAGGTCAAGTTATCTCTTGGTCAAGTGCTGGTAAGATGGGCTTCCGTGGTTCTAAGAAGAACACTCCTTACGCTGCTCAGATGGCTGCTCAAGACTGCGCAAAAGTAGCTTTCGACCTCGGTCTCCGCAAGGTTAAGGCTTACGTTAAGGGTCCTGGTAATGGTCGTGAGAGTGCTATTCGCGCTTGCCACGGTGCAGGTATCGAAGTAACCGAAATCATTGACGTTACTCCACTTCCACACAATGGCTGCCGTCCTCCCAAGCGTCGTCGCGTGTAATTAAAGACAACCTGAGCTTCTCTTCCGCAACATTGTAAACTGTGCACCCTCGAGTGACTGGATCATGTGGCTTAGTGCTACGTTGTTGATGCTCTAAAGCCATCAAAACGTTTCTACGAAAAAGGAAGAAAGCAAACTAGAACGATTTCATCCCACCGCATACTGGAGCATTCCAGTTGCAGTGGACTGAAGTCGCCCTAAGATAACGATAACATTTACAAAGTAAATCAACCAATATGGCAAGATATACAGGTCCTAAGGTTCGTCTTTCTCGCAAGTTCGGTGAAGACATCTTCGGCAACACTACCAAGCGTATGCAGGGTCGCAACCAAAACGTGCGTCGTCGCAAGACCTCTGAATACGGCATCATGCTCGCCGAGAAGCAAAAGGCTAAGTACACCTATGGTGTTCTCGAAAAGCAATTCCGTAACCTCTTCGATAAGGCTGCAAAGGCTAGCGGTATCACCGGTGAACTTTTGCTCCAAGCCCTCGAATGTCGTCTTGACAACGTCGTATATCGTCTTGGTATCGCAGGCACTCGTGCTGCTGCTCGTCAGCTTGTAAATCACAAGCACATCACAGTAGATGGTCGTGTGGTAAACATCGCTTCTTACAGCGTTAAGCCTGGTCAAGTGGTTGCTGTTCGCGAAAAGTCTAAGTCACTCGAAGTGATTGCTGACTCTCTCGCTGGATTCAATCATTCCAAGTATCCTTGGGTGGAATGGGACGAAGCTACTAAGTCTGGTAAGCTCCTCCACAAGCCCGAGCGCGCTGACATTCCTGAGAACATCAAGGAACAGTTGATCGTCGAGCTCTACTCTAAGAACTAATTCATAATACGATTTTTCATGGCGATATTAGCATTCCAAAAACCCGACAAAGTGGTTATGCTCGAAAACGATTCTAAGTATGGAAAATTTGAATTCCGTCCTTTGGAAACAGGTTTCGGTACCACCGTCGGCAATGCTCTACGTCGCATCCTCCTCTCCTCGTTGGAAGGTTTCGCCATCTGCGCTATCAAGATTGATGGAGTAGAACACGAATTTGCTTCTGTCCCTGGTGTGAAGGAAGACGTAACCAACATCATTCTCAAGTTGAAGCAAGTTCGCTTCAAACAGTTAGTAGAAGAATTCGAGACTGAGAAAGCAAGTATCACCATTTCGAACTCTACGGAGTTCAAAGCAGGTGACATTGGCAAACAATTGTCCGGTTTTGAGGTCCTCAATCCCGAGCTTGTAATTTGCCATTTGGATTCCAAAGCCACGATGACGATCGAAGTTACGATCAACAAGGGTCGCGGATATGTTCCCGCTGATGAAAATCGCGAGTTCTGCACCGATGTCAACGTAATTCCCATCGATTCTATTTACACTCCCATCCGCAACGTCAAGTACCTCATCGAGCCCTTCCGCGTTGAGCAGAAGACCGACTACGATAAGCTCGTGCTTGAAGTTACAACGGACGGTTCCATCCACCCAAAGGATGCACTGAAAGAGGCTGCAAAGATCCTCATCTATCACTTCATGCTCTTCTCTGATGAGAAGATCACCGTGGACGATGCTCCCGATGCTGATAATGAAGAGTTCGATGAAGAAGTATTGCACATGCGTCAGTTGCTCAAGACGAAACTCGTCGACCTCAACCTCTCTGTCCGCGCTCTCAACTGCTTGAAGGCTGCAGACGTAGAAACCCTCGGCGAACTCGTTCAGTACAACAAGAACGACCTCTTGAAGTTCCGCAACTTTGGTAGGAAATCGCTCACCGAGCTTGATGATTTGCTCGAGAGTCTGAATCTGTCGTTTGGAACCGACATTTCAAAATACAAATTGGACAAGGATTAATCCCGAGCATTCGGAATGATTAGTCAACTATCCCATTAAACAACAAGTACCTAAATGAGACACAATAAGAAATTCAATCATCTCAGTCGTACTGCTTCTCACCGCGCTGCTATGCTCTCTAACATGGCTGTGTCGTTGATTAAGAGTAAGCACAAAAGAATCACTACGACTGTCGCTAAGGCCAAGGCGTTGAAGAAGTACGTTGAGCCCCTTATCACTAAGTCTAAGCAAGACACCACCAACTCTCGTCGTGTTGTCTTCTCTTACCTCAAAGATAAGTTCGCCGTAACTGAGCTCTTCAAAGAAGTCAGCGTCAAGGTTGGTGATCGTCCTGGTGGTTACACCCGCATCATCAAGACTGGTTTCCGTGCAGGAGACGCAGCGCCCATGTGCTTTATCGAATTGGTTGACTACAACGAGAACATGGCTAAGACTGAAAAGAAGGCTAAGCGTACTCGTCGTTCAAAGAAGGCCGCTGCTGAAGAAGCTCCCGTGGCTGCTGAAGCTCAGGTCGAAGCTCCTGTTGCTGAAACAGAGGCACCTGCAACTGCAGAGTAATTTTACACCACATACTTATGCCATCCTCACTCCTCATAAAGGAGTGGGGATTTTTTGTACCTCGACACCTGATTTTGGAGTTGTTTGTCTATACCACGCTCTCCAGCTAAAGATGGTTCCGGTATTGTCGGCAATAGTGATAGAGACAATGAGATACTTTATTGACCGCTTCCACGCCACGTTCCTTGAGGGCTTGCAGCTCTATTTCGGAGGACAAAGCTCCTTCTTCGTGGTGATGCATCATACTAACCACCTCTCGTCTACTATTATAGCTGTCTGGTAGAAGTATTCCTCTCCGATAGTATAAGAAGGCTGAAACCCTACAAAAGGGTTTCAGCCTATTTTTATCTCCTTGTTGACAAAAGTCGCAAGTCAACTTATGTAGCGTTTGTTTTTTAGTCCTTCTTAGTGTCGAATCTATACCTTACTGATAGCATTGCATAGCGGCCTAGCGTTTGCTGGTAAGTTTGAGTCAAGGCTGTTGCGCTATACTCTTGCAGAAAACCGTTGTTTTGGTTGAAGACATCATGTAAAGCCAGAGCAATTGAGAGATTATCCTTCTTCAGGAAGCTTCGTTCCACTTCACCGTCTAACATAATCCAGTTTTCTCTTTTTCTAGAAACGTAGCCTGCGTAATTGTGATAATTGATGCTCGTATTTAGATGGAGGCGAAATGGTAGAGTCCAGTCTAACTTTCCTTTCAATTGGTGTTGCCATTGCCCCGTATGGTTAGCTGAAGCATACGTTCCCTTATTGCTTTCTAGTGTCAGTTGATAGGTGAGTGAGCAGTCGAAGGATGCAAGTCTCAACCGTGGCGTTATATTCAGGGAATGGCTAGAGAGAAGGTTGTCATTGACTTGCTGACTATTGACTCCTTGTTCGTTTGTGCCCAAGAATGTTTTGGTGCGTAACAAAGAAGTTTCGGCAAGAAGTTCCAGCCACCAATGCTGCGCTATATCTATAGGAGAGCTAAATCCGATGTTTACTTTTCCGTTCCAATTACCCGAAACATTGACAGGTTGTATTGTCACGACTCCAGTCTTGCGGTTGTAAGTTGTAAAGTTCGCAACATCATTTTGTTGTCGAGAATAGAGGAGGTGTGCAGATAGAGTACGAGTTCGCTTCCCTTTCTCTCCATCTTGCACGAAATTACGCCAATACCAAGCTAGTAGCGTGTTTTTACGACCCATAGTAAGGTTCTCGTTACCCATAACGATATATTGTGGGTCTGTCTTATCTGGATAACTAACGAAAGAGTGAATGCTAGGAATGTTGGGGGTGCTATGAAATCTCGCCAACAATGACCCTAAGGAGGTAGAACGTACTCTAAAGAGAGTCTCAATAGCCCAGTATCTATACTCTTGTTTCAAAGATAGATCAGGAAGATTCCGTTTGTGGTAGTCTAGTTGTTGACGCTTAAGGTTTAGTGTGGGAGTGAATTCAAAGTTAAAAATACTCTTGGCTATACCAAGCTTAGGTTCAATTGTATGCTGATAATCCTTTTCATTCCAAGAACGTGTGCTTTCGTCATCTATTGCTCGAGAAAGAGGAGAGTCTTGTCTCATTTTGAGATTCGCAAGAAATCCGTCTCTGCCATACTCAATGTTGCTTTGATTATATCGATAGTCTAAATATAGAGAGAAACGTGAGAAGCCTTTCACCGTAAAGTAATGAATAATACGGGCATGGATGTCTTGTGTGTTCTTGTTAGTTTCCGTATCTAATTTGCGATCAAATCCATACGATTGGTGTGCTTCTTGATTGAAGTATTTGTAGTACGTATTTTGTTGTTCTTCTTGAGCGTCATTGTTCAAGTTGAGTCGGTGTTCAACTATTAAGTAGGTGTTCGACTTGAGAAAATGATAGTTGAAGGAGAGTTGATGTTGATAGGCTGAATTGTTCTGATTAAAGTTGTTTTTTCTTTGTTGAAAATCAATAGCCGTTTGCTCTTGCCCATTAGAATTTTGTAGAATCATAAGAGCATTAGCTATGTTTCCATCCTCAACTATTGGTGCTTCATTCCAGTTCGCTTTGACGACATTGTGATTGTCTCTACTACGATTCAACTCTAGTGAAGCAACGTAACTCGCCGAGAGGGAGTTGGAAATGTTCCAATCCATCTTCAGGTTGTTCGAGAAGCGGTTTCGCTTTGTGGTACTTATGGTTTTACCTGCAGAGAAAAGACTACCATCAGAGAGGTATAGTTCCGTACGGTAAAGTTCTTCTTTGTCATAGATCTCTTTGTTGTAATCCAAGCCGCCAGAAATTAGAAAATATCCCTTTTCTTTAGAGGTTTTCTTGTTTTTCCACAAAAACGTTGCTCCCGGAGTGTAAAATTGATTATCTCCAGGTTGTGCAGCTCCTGCTCGTTCCTGTCCATCACCAGAATACCACATTTGTTCATTGATATTGTTGGCATTGCCAAAAAGCGACACACGAAACTGGTCTGTAAAGGTGTTACCGAAGCCTTTTCCCGAGAACCGTTTGTCTGTTCCCACACCAACAGTTAGCTGCCCCGTCCATACCCCCATATATTTACGACGTACACTTACATCTGCTACGAGTTCTTGCTGTCCGTCATCAATACCTGTCTTCTCACTGAAATCACTCTTCCGTTCATACACTTTGATATTCTTCATAATGTAGGAAGGTAACGTTTGAAGTGCCAGTAAAGGATTCTTGCTCGAAAAATCCATACCATTGATGAGTACGCGTTTGACTTCTTGCCCGTTGTGGTAGAGTGAACCATTGCGAAAGCTGATGCCTGGTAGTTTTTCAAAGGCTTCTCTCAGCAGTGCCCCATTTTTCAAGGTCAAAGCATCAAGATCATAAATAGTCGTGTCCTTCTTTGTGACCAACAAGAATCGAGTACCTATCACTTTGGCCTCTTTTAGTTGATGTTCTTTCTCACCTTTGGTGTTTACCGAGTCAGTAGCGAGTATGGGTATGTTGGGGCATGAGGGCATAGCATAGCCAACACCAAAGTGGGCGAAGAGAATAAAAATGAATCCAACTACTTTTAGAACGACCAGCGAGTAGCGCATGCAAGATGTTATTTGTGACATGGGGTAGATCGGAAGAGGGGTTATGTTAGCTTTCTGTAATACTCAAAAAACAGGTTCATCCGACATTTAGAGCGATAACCTATGAATGATACTCAACCTTTGAGACAAAATTCTCTTCATAACCCTCTCATGAATAATGGATGTAGGCATAAAAGAAGTATTTATCACAATACAAATATACTGATAATCAGCCATAAGATAAAGAAAAGATAAAGAAAATACCGTGCAACATTCTCTTTTGATATTTTGTTATGCCATGCACCATGCAGATTCTCTTTAAGGTATGAATCGTTTTTGAATAGATAGACCAGCGGTTCTACGTCAAAAACAAAATCAGAGATAGGCTTTCGCTCTT
>NZ_KB290718.1:0-1323 GCF_000318095.2 Alloprevotella sp. oral taxon 473 str. F0040 | reverse complement strand
CATGCGACTCTCATAGGCAGGATAAGAGTATTTTTGACCCATTTCAAGAAACAACTTAAAGTACTCTCCGCTTTTTGAGAATAATCCTGGATTAACCTCCTCTTTCGTATAAATGTACCAAAACCACACGTTGTCGTTATTGCAATAGGTAGCCAATCGCAAATCTCTGCCATCTATCAAAATTCTCTTACCTGTCTTTTTCTCTATTTTAATCATTTCAAAACCGTAAATTTTCCTTTTTTGAAGAGTGCTTCTATCTTCAAAATCGAAATGCAACGATTCATTCGTTTTTTCATAGATTAGAACCTATGGAAAACAGATAGACGTTTTGCACTTTGATTTTGAAAGTACATGATAAAAGGAATATATCCTCTTTTATGCAGCAAGATAAACCATGCACAGGCACTTCTAGAAACATCTGTCCTTTGAGCTTTTCACCGAAACCCTACTATTTCTATAGCGAAGTATGGTTATGATAATACTCTCGTTGAAAATCTCGCCAGTCTCGCATCAGTTCATAAACCTCTTCAATAGGGATAACAGCTTCTACCCGGTCGTCTTCGTAGACATTCTTAACTACCGCTTTTTCTCTATCACACTCTATCATATACACCTCAAAGCCAAACCCTTCATAAAAGTAGACTTCGCCATTCAGAACCGCTTCAATCTCTCTGACAATCTCTTCAACGTAATCTAAAGATAGATGAACGATTTCATCCTGAAAGAAGCTTCCATACTTTTCTGGATTCTCTATAACAACTGATGGATAGCTATTTTTTCTACCATCACCATCCATATAGACTGTTTTCTTGAAAGAATAATGCATAATCACTCTGTTAATATCGGATCATACGAACTTATCTTGCCTTCCTCTTAAAGAAAATGATTGTAACATTCCATCCTTGGACTTCCCTGTATAGGTATTTCTTGTATCAGGTTTCTTCCCATAGTTGTTTGTTATTGCATGCTCTACCATACCATGACACTCGATTAAGTATGTCATCTGGTGTAAAGCGTTTAAATCATTGATATTGCGTTGAAGACGAATGTATAGCGATTGCAACAATTCCTCTATCCAGGTCATCTCCTCTTCTTTTGATACATTATAACTCAAATATCGTTCTATCACTCCTTCTCTCATCATTTGATATTTACTTCCCCAAAAGGAGATGAACAGTTCTTTGTCACTTGACTTCATCTCTCTAAAATTCTACTTTCCATAAATTTCCCCGTAGCAGGAGGGTATGTATACTGCGGTAGGTCAGGAAGCGCGAAGTCCACTCATACTCATCCGCATTGTTTTTCTAAGGAGAATACTTCTAT
>NZ_KB290717.1:624047-673420 GCF_000318095.2 Alloprevotella sp. oral taxon 473 str. F0040 | reverse complement strand
GGACTTCCCACACGATGGTACTCGTAGCTTCTTTAGGAGACACTTGCGCCGTTAAGTTGAACTCGCTATTAAGCTGTTGGGTCAATGTCGCAGGCAATTCGATGCGTGCCACATTGGGCGCAAGCACAGTCACTACACATTGTGCCGTCACTCCGCCTGCATCCTGTGCACGCGCTATGATGGTCGTCTTTCCTGGTTTGATGGCGCGGAATTTGCCATCAGCAAGCATGGCGACAATGTTCTTGTCTTGGACTTCCCACACGATGGTACTCGTAGCTTCTTTGGGAGAAACTTGCGCCGTTAGGTTGAATTCGCTATTAAGCTGTTGTGTCAATGTCGCAGGCAATTCGATGCGTGCCACATTGGGGGCAAGCACGGTTACTACACATTGTGCCGTCACTCCGCCTGCATCTTGAGCATGCGCAGTGATAGTCGTCTTTCCTGGTTTGATGGCGCGGAATTTGCCATCAGCAAGCATGGCGACAATGTTCTTGTCCTGGACTTCCCACACGATGGTACTCGTAGCTTCTTTGGGAGAAACTTGCGCCGTTAGGTTGAATTCGCTATTAAGCTGTTGTGTCAATGTCGCAGGCAATTCGATGTGTGCTACATTGGGGGCAAGCACAGTCACTACACATTTAGCCATAGCTCCTCCTGCATCCTGTGCACGCGCTATGATGGTCGTCTTTCCTGGTTTGATGGCGCGGAATTTGCCACCACCCAGAGAGGAGATAATGGTATTGTCTGCTACTTCCCATACGATGGCACTGGTTGCTTCTTGGGGGAAAGTCTTCGCTTGCAGTGTAAATTCGTTGTTGAGTTGTTGTATTTGATTCTCAGGCAAGATGATTTTCTGCACATTCGGAACGGGCACTGGATCTTTAGGGAATGGTTCAATTTTGTCTCCGACTACGCAACGTTCTGCATTGATGATCTCTCTGGTTTTTGGGTCAATTACAAGAACGATGGCGTGGACTTTCGTATCTTTTTTGACAAAGCGAAACCCTTTGTAATAAGGCAAATTTCCAAAAAGATGGGTGTGCTCGAAAGACTTATCAAGCGACATCTTATTGGGAAGGCTGTTTATAATGCCATTGTCGATACCTGTAGCACTAAGTACAACATCATTAAATGGCATGCCTCTAACTACCCGATCTGCATGATAGAAGAATTGCATTTCAGGTACACTATTGGCCCACTCTGAATCATGAGAAAAATTGTTGTACTGAAAGAATGAAGGGTCTTTTAGATTGTCGGCGGTCAGCGCATAGGCCAAGCGGTAGGGGTTTTCTTCTATTGGGCAGCGAAATGTGGTAGAACTGCGCACTTCTATAGATTTGCGATCTGCAGACCAGGCAGCCTGTATTTTGACCTCTACAGGTGTTTGCTGGAATCCCGACACTTGCTCTACATCATTTAGCAAACCGAAAGAGTATTGATTGGTACTACTTTTGCCCATATAGGCAGAAACTACGTCTTTGCCATTCAATACAATTTTGGGGCGACCTGGAAACTTTCTGAATACATTATAGTAATCTCCAGCCCCCAATAAGTGGTCAGCATGTGCAGCTAGGCCAATAACACGGTCGGAAGCAATATGATTGAGACGTTCTAAAGATGCTATACCACTTGGGCAATGTGGGCAATCCATTGCTGTTAGTTCTTCGACTACGGCCTTACGCCATACTGCGCGTGACAAAGTGAATCGCTCACTTCCGCTTGTGGCGAAACCATTACGATTAGGTTGACCATTGACTTTGACTATTGTTACTGAGAATGCATCAAAGCCTGGTCTATTAGCCGCTGGAACTTCAATGTCAATAGAGACATTTTCATCGTAGGTCAATGGTTTAGACAATTCTATATTGCGCTCTTCGCTTGTGGTTCCATTCAAATATAGGGTATAGCTGATACTCTTTACCGGGTAGTTGCGTTCCCAATTGTTTAATAAGACACGGGCTTTCCCTGTTTGACCAGAAGCTACATATACTTTGTTAGAGACTGAACAACTGACGTTTTGGGCTTTAATAGGAGAAATGAGCAGACAAAATAATATTATCACGGCAAAACGAATGCGTGATGAATATAAACGATGCAAAAGGCTCTGCAAAAAGAGTTTCATAGTGAATCTGGAATGATTGTATTGATGCAAAGTTAGCAATTTACAGAAAAATGGAGCTTCTTGATGCCATGTATAATCTCTGTTTTTTTATTCTTTTAGCAGTAGGACTTGCGATTTTCAAACGGTGTAGGCTATGCAGTTCCTTTCGATTATAAGGGTGAGGGTTCTAAATTCTTGGTGATTTGAAGGTTGCGAAAGTATCCTCAGAGTTTGGGAATCAATCTTCCTAGTTGTCGATCAAAAGGTCGGAGTTTTTCTCAAAATCGTGGGAGAAATTCTGAATTATGTCGGATGTTTTTTGGGAAAAAGTCGATGTTTCTTGACTTCTACTTGGAGAAACTATGAATAGTGCCCTAAGGGGCCGAAACACGCCTGTGGTTTTCTTTAACAATCGTGGAATGGACAATCTCCCTCGCGCGCGTACGTACAGCAATTTCGCACTTTTTGCTTTCAAAGATAATTATAAAAATATATCTGTCTGAAAATAAAGAAGTTACCTTGTTTGTACAACTAAACTGGTAACGATTTGGAAACGAGCGAACTACTTGGCTTCGCTGTTTTCTGCCTAACAAAGAACGCTTGTTATTCTGTTTGCAAAGATAATACTTTGTTACCGAATAGCAAGCGTTTTTGATGAGATATTCTTTATTATGCACTTTTTGTATGCTATGTTTATATTCCCCTTCCACGTTTCTTCTTTCTGTTAGCTTGGTATCTGAGTTTGCGCTGCCATGCAGCTTCGGTTAAGTCATTGCCTTGTGTACTTGGTGTAATTAAATCGCCTAACCCTTCCACCACTTCATCGGCTGCGCTAACGATGGTGTCTGCCACTGCACCAATGGGATTCTGCACTTGTGAGGTATCATTGTCTCGTGAGATAGAGGAGCGGCTTGGAGGTACAAGTTGGTAGCCTGTATCAGATTGTTCTTTCTTTTCTGTAGGCTCTTGTACTGTTAGATGTGGTTTCCTTGATTCTTCCTTGTTGGTTGTTTCAAAGTTCTTCTGCAAGGAATGGTAGCCGAACTCCCTGCCGATTTCGGAAGCCTTGAAGGATTGCCCTGCGTATGAGAACTTCAAGCCATATACCTTGCCCTGCTTGTTCTTCATACGCTTTATGGTAATGCCGTTTTTGTTCAATTCATAAAGGAACATGGAATGCCCCGTGACACCTGTTCCTTTGTACTTGTCAAGCAAGGTGTAGCAAATCTTCTGCACCTGCTGCTTTGTTTGCTCTCTTGTAGGGCTGGCTTTTTCCTTTTGGTGTTTCCTTTCTGCCTTGACCTCTTTTGCAATGGTCAAGCCTTTCTCCCTGCTGATTTCCTCTGCCACCCTTGCAGCCCTATTGCTCACAAAGGTGGTATCATAGACTTCTCCATACAGACTGATACGGTTAGCAATTATGTGAATGTGTCTATTATCGGTGTCCTTGTGCGTTACTGCCACCCATTGGTGGTTGTCAAGTCCCATTTGCTTGGCAAACAAATGTGCTATCCACATATATTCGGACACAGACAGCTTTTTCTCGTCCTGCGGTGCGATGCCAATTTCGATACGGAGAAACTTGTTCCTGCAACGGCTGTTGTAGTTACTGACCACTTTCATTTCCTCATAGATAGTCTTTGGATCTCTGCTGCAAAGATTGTGGAATGCAAGCCGACTACCGAGTTTGCCTTCCCTGAAAATATAGTCCAAAGCTGTGCTTCCGTGCGCTATCGCCTTGCATTTACCTATCATTTCTTGTTAGATTTAAGACCTTATATATTTCATCATCCACCCGAAAATGCGGGTCGTAAAACCGCTTAAATGCCTCTTTGGCACATAGCGAAAGGTTCTTGGTGATATGTAGCCAATCCTCGTCCTTGAGCTTGATGAGATTGGAAATCTGCCCATAGAACCTTCCTGTATGTTGGAGAATGGCAATGGCTTCCCTCTCATTGTCTGTCATCTTGGGAACGGCTGTTACTTCTCCGTTAAGGAGTATTTCCCGACAATAATCGGAGAATTTCCGTCCCGTGCTTTCCGCCCTTGATTTGATACGTTTCTTCTCTTCACTGGTACATCTTACCTTGATGAACTCCGTTTTGTTCATCCGCTGTTCTTCTTTATCCTGTTGCTGCCATCGGGCAGCTTTTCCTTTATATCTGTTCATATAAGTTTCCTTGAAAGTTAATCATTGTAGATGATTCGTTGTTGCTTAATTCCTGAACGCTGACCGATGAGAACGGAGTGATTACGGTCTTATCTCCCCGACAGTAGGACAAGGGGAGCAAGCGCAGTTTGTGGGTACAAACTGACGTCTTGCTGGTGTCAGCTAACGAAACGTTTACGCATAAAGCGTTTTGTTGCTTGAAAGCGAATGCCGTGCATTCCATGCATAACTGTATTCGTGGCATTCCCACCGTTCAGTATGTTCAGTAAGTGTCCGTTGGCATGTTCTCTGAAAAGGTTGAGGGGTTTGAATGGAATGCTTGTCCCTTTCCTTAAAACCCTCGACCTTGTTTCTGTGACTCACAGCCTTCTCCATTTTTCTATGTCCTCACCGTATTCCTTCAGATGCAGGCGCACGATATTCTCCACGAAACTTGAGAGGTTGCTGCCCCTGTCACCCAGCCTGCGCACGATGAAGTCGGCACGTTCCTGTGTCTCCCTGCTCAGATAGACCGCCTTTCGGTCACTCAACTTGGTCGGCACAAGATAGGCTTGCTTGTAGGATTCGAGTGTCTTTTTCCTCATCTTGGCACTGACGCGTCTTTGAACGGTTACGTTCTCCGTGTTCAGTGTATGCTCGGATTGCTCTGAAGCGATGTCCGCTTCTCCTTGAGTAATACGGTCCTTCTTCATTTCTGCGTTTGTTGTTGTTTCCTCCACAGGAACGGATTGTGCTTCCGTCTGTGAGATTACCTCATTGTCCATTTTATCATCTTGGCATTCCAAGAACCATGAAAGGTCTTTGTCATTCATCATTGTTTTCTTTTTCATTTCTCTATCTCATTTTATGTTTGACTTGTTTTGATTTATTGCTTTGATTTTGTTCTGTAACCGACATGTGTGCCAGTATCTGCTCTTTATGATTCTGTCGCTCACGGACACGACTGACATGAAAATCGTTGAGATCCTTGAAGTCTTTGTAATGTATGTTCATGTCCTCAACATGGAAGCCTGCCTTTATGAAATCTTGAACAGCCCTCCGCCCAGCATCGTCATTATCAAGGAAGGTACGAATGGAAGATATTCCCTGCGCATTCATATACCGAATTGCTTTGGCGGTATTGCTCACGGAGTTTAGCACAAGGCAGGCACTTGTTACTTCTTCTTTCATTGAAAGAAAAGAAAGAAAATCCATAAATCCCTCGAACACACAAGTTGGCTGCATTTGGTTTATTATCTTGTCGGTGAATATAGGAGTAATGTCCTTCGGAGCTATCGTTCCCTTGAACGTGCCATTGTCCCGAAGTTCATGCCCTCCTGATTGATTGGCAAAGCCGATGGATTGATAGCGCCTGCCCCTTACCTCATAGCTGATACATTTAAGGAAAGGCTTTGCCTTTTCCAAATCAATGCAGCGTACCTTTGTAAGATACTCCTGCAAATGTGGCGGTAGGGTGTCTGATATACTTATCAGTTTCCTTGTCTCGTTTGCAGCCATCGTTGGTTGGAGATTGTTTTGTGAGAAGTCTTTGTGAGAACTATATACTGTATTATCGGGAGCGTTCTGCCCCAAGTGGTGGATGGCTTCCGATAGCGTGCAGCCCTCCAAACGCATACAGAGGTCGATGATACTTCCGCCCCTGCATTCGGCATAGTCTATCCAAAGGTTCTTCTCTGTGTCCACTTTGAAACTCGGATGTGTTTCTGCACGCAGCGGTGAGCGGTACAACGCATAGACTGATGTTCTGCGTACAGGCTTGATGCCTTTACTTTCAAGATACTCCACGATGGGGTATTGCTTGATGCGTGATAAATCTTCTTCTTTCATTGTGATATGTTTTAATTGAATGGATTGAATAATTTGTGTTTGAATGACAATGGTGTATTTGAATGATATTTGAATGGTAGGTGAATGCTTATTGAAAGAAAATCTTTTTTCAGAAGTTTTTCCCCTCCAAACTTTTTCATCTTTCTTCTTACTACATACTATTTTGACATAAGTAGTTGATTTCCAATATTATTTTTTAGTCCCAAGTTATACTACCAACCTACTACATGTGCCTACTACATCTGATAGTTGCAACTGCCTAATAAAGGACAAGGCAATATCTTCCTTACCTTATATACATAGATGGGACTGCCACCCTCTCGCCTCTTGCTCACTTTCTCAAAGCCTGCCCTTTTCAGGGCTTCGCCCATGTGCTTTAAGGACAAGGGATGATGCGTGTAAAGTCCCAAGTAGGTGATTATCTCTGTGGTAGTCATATAGGTACAGTTGGGACTATCCTCCGTAGGTTTCTCAAAACAGCGCAACAGTAGTTCCATTTCTGCCGTCTGTACTTGGAAATCCTCACTCTCCCTGTATAGTTCCGTTATCTCTTCATCGTCAAACCAATAGCGGAAACCTATGCTCAGCAAGGCTTTCGCTTCCGCATAGACATTATCCATAGAAACAGCCTTTGCTCTCTCAATATCTATGGAAAGCACTTCAAAGGGCAGAAACCGTCTGCTGCCTGTGGGGTCGGTAAGGAAATCGTTACCATTTACCGATGCAACGAAACTCGCCAAGTGTGGGTGTTCCTCCACATACTTGTCGTAAGGCATACGGTACTTGACCATCGGACAGGTGATGAGGTTTTTCAGTTCGTTCTCGTCACGCTTGTTGAGGGCTTTGAGCTGGTCGTCAATGTTTACGATGAGGTTTTGCCCTATATAGGTAAGCGTGTCCTTCTCTTGCGGATATATCTTTCCCGTGTAGCTGTAACCATGCAGGGCAGGTGGGCAGAGCAAGTCAAGGAAAGTTGTCTTGAACTTGCCCTGCTCGCCTGTCAGTACAAGACAGGTATGGTTACGGCATTCACGGTCGTCCATGGCGTTGGCGACCACTGCCACGAGCCATTTGGTAAGGTATGGCAGCCACTTGTCAGAGTTGCGCACAACTACGCAACTTGCCAATTCGGGAATGGCTTTCAGTGAAAGGGAAGAAATATCACAATGGTTATTGTGTTCATTATTACCATTACCACTACTGCCATGACTACAACTATCGCTATTGCCACTATAATTACCTCTGCTATTACCAATATCCACCAAAGGCAATCCATTGAAATACTCCTGTATGGGATTGACACGTGGAGAGAAGCTGCTCTCTATAATGGAATAGAGGTTGTCGGAAGATGTGATAATCCCCACATCGTTGTCAAGTTCCCTGCGGAGCGTGTTGCTTTCATAGCGACCCACTTTTGAGAAGTGAGCATCTTCCTTACTTCGGTATTCGGTTCTACCTAACACCGTGTTGTACCTAAACTCATAATAAGAGGAGAGATAGGTTTCTATCTCACCATTTTTGGAGGAAGTCTTCCTTTGCTTGGGCGTATTATTTTCGTCCACTGAATTGCCTTTATCTGCATTCCTTTTCATTATATGCTTGGTTTGGTTTCCGAGAGTGAAGTTATGAAGAGAACTGGAAAGTTCCAAGCATTCGGAGAGTGCTTGCATAATGTTGCGTTCATTCGCAATAAAGTTCGCACGGATTTTTGAAGAGACAGGAAAAGAAATAACTGATTTAAGCCCGAATTAAATCAAAACAGGGGATAAAATAGCAAGGAAAGATAGAGGTAGAAGTGTACCCTTTTGCACACGTTTGCGGTATTCTGCACCGATATTGCAAACAATAAGAATCAGCACAGAAATAGGGTAGCTTTTGTCCACACCAAGAGTGCTACAAGGTGCCACTTAAAAGAAGTATGATAGAATAGGACATGCACCGCCCTATCTTTGCGCCAAACAGACGGCGAAAGAAGAAAACAGGGAAAGAATGCGCAAACGGCTGCCGATAAAATGCGTTAGTTTTTCCTTGAAGTTCCCGATATTTCCCTGCTGTTCCCTGCTGCTTTGAAGTGTGACAAACTCATCATACCTTTGCAGGCATAAACGTGCAGTGAAACGTAGAACAGACAAAGGTGTTGTCAATACCAATAAGACAGAATTACAAACAAAATAACAATAAAACTATGGGATATTTTATCATTACGGATTCAAATTGGGCAAGGTTGAGAAACGAGATACTCAGTCTTGCCGAGACCTGCCACAAGGCATTCGGAGAACAGAGCAGACACACCGATTGGCTGCACAACGGCGATGTATGCAGGTTGCTTAATATCAGCAAGCGTACATTGCAGCACTATCGGGATACAGGTGTGCTGCCGTTTACGCAAATAGGGCATAAGTGCTATTACAGGCGTGAGGACGTGGAGCGGCTGTTGCAGACTAAATCGGAGAAGACAAAAACAGACAGATTAAAGAATAACAAATAAGACAAGGGTATTATGGAATCAGTAAAGGACTTGAATATGGAAGCGGATGATATGCAGGTGGTGCTGTCCGCACTTGAAGGAATGAACAGACGGATAAAGGAAGTGGCACAGACACACAAACCGCTGTTTGGCGGTGAGCATTTCCTGACAGGCAAGGAAGTATGCGAACGGCTGTATATCAGCCCTCGTACCTTGCAGGACTATCGGGACAGGAAAGTTATCCCCTACACGCAATTCGCAGGGAAAATACTATACAAGGCTTCGGATTTGGAGAAGTTATTAGAAGAAAATTCCATTGCGTAGATGTTATGAAATATTTAAGGGAAAGATACAGCCTTAATTATAGAAATATTTTGTAACATAATGTTTGGGTCAGGAGGTATTTCTCCTTGACCTTTTCTTTTTTTATAGGAATGAAACACAGTGCCATCAAACGCATTAACAAACTCCTTTCTTCGTAATTCTGTTTATATGTACCTAAAACGCAGTATTTTTCTCAGAAATCATACTAAAAACTTGGAAATGTCACACAAATTCCCTAAATTTACACCGTCTAATTTAGTATAAACCCTTTTAATAAAGAACTTATGAAAAAAGGTATTACTACATTGTTAATTTTATTTGCAACAACAGTTGCTGCTTTCTCACAAAGTGTGGAGAGCATTAGTTATTACGAGAAGAATCCAAGCTTAGGTGGCGATGTGAAGATTCTCAAGTGTACAAAATCAATTACAGAGGCTCAGACTTTCACCACCTTTGAAGTCGAAGCTCCAGTTTCGGGGCTTCATTATGCCAACTTCTGGGTGTTAGGGACGAAGAAAGCAGATGGCACACTATCTGTTTACAAAGTAATGGTAAACAACGAGTTGCAAGATGATGTCTTAGCCCCTGTGTCAAACGACTGGCAGGCGATAGGCTTGAAGAAGTCTTCAAAGGTGTTCCTGAGAAAAGGCAAGAACACCATCTCTATTGTTGGGACTGCTCCTGACGTTCCAGAGGTTGAATTTGTCAGACTTTCTAAGGATTTGGGAAATTCTACCATTTCGTCTCAAAATTACAATGACTATAAGGTAGAACTTAAGACCTTATCTCATGAGAATGCACTCAGTAATGCAGAACCGTCTTTGAATTTCTGTGGCAGAGACACATTGGCTATACCTTTGTTTGCAAAAGCAAGAAGTGTTTCCTACGACTCTCCTTTGTATGATTTTGAATACATTAGAAATTGCAAAATAAAGTACTCTTTTTTCAAGACAGTTTCTTTCCAGAGAGGACAGCAAATATTTATAGCGACAAACGGAATTGACAACTATGACCATGTTCTTGAGTTGTTCAGTGCAAACAATCCTGAGCGATACACATGGAATGCACATTCCAACAATCAATGCCTTGCTTCCTTGAATGTCAACATTCCTGAGACGGGACTTTACTACGTCAGAGTACGTTCATGGCTCAATGCCACAAGCGGACTTGCTAATGTCAATATCAACGGAGAAAATTATTACAGCAATGTCCCTTTGTTTAGTTTGGGAATAGTATGTAATCAAGGAACAGATCAAGTATATAACACTTTTGTATGCTCCAAGGGAGGTGATCCGATGGTTTGGATAGAATCTTACGGAAATCCATCTGGAATTATCGCTTACAATGATGATTATCAAGGGAATGGAGACTTTGATTGGGGAAGATGGGCGCGAATTAACAAAAAGTACTCAGTAGCAGGCAATGCCGTTTTGTTGTCGCAGTACAGCTCTTATCAGCCAGAAGTTCTTTGCAATGTTTACATAAAATGTAAAAAAAGCAGCGTAAATAACGTTACATATGCTGGCTCTTTTCCTTACTTGAAGGAAGACGATGCGATTATGTCCGCTCCCGAGTCTCGAACCTATAACTGTATAAGCTGGTCTGGAGGAATAACATCCTATTGGGAATGGCCTCCTTCGACGCATTCTAACTTCTACGACCCTGACCCGTTGAGGGCTTTTGACAAATTCTATGCGTCAAGAGGACTTACAAGGGTTGGTGCAAATGCTGAAAACGGGACAGTTGCTTTATGGGCTATCGTGCGGAATGGAAAAAGAGAATATACACATGCTTCTGTTCGGGATGGGGCTGATGGCAATTTGCATGGATATGACTGGGAAAGTAAGCCTGGTGCTTTGGCACGAACTTTCCATCCTAGAAACGGAGTGAGAGGTAATTCCTATGGGGAAATCGTAGAATATTACCGTAAAGACACTTCGTTGGGAACAAAACCACAGTTAAGTGCCGATGCAAAAGTAGCACAGGTTTCGTTTACCGATTTGGAGCAAGGTCTCATTGAAAGCAGAATTGCCTTGCTGCCTGCTGGAACAGAAAGCAAGTTCAAGAGTTTAGTTGCACTTTGGGATAAGGATATAAACCAATCTCCTTATAGCAGTTTTGAACAATTAGGAGAATATGACAGTTATCGTCAGCTTAAATCTTATTGCGCATCTGTTCCGTCCAGTCAATTCTTGGTATATAAGGAACTGGGAGAAGGCAACATCTTTATGACTAAACTGTTGGAAGATTTGGTACCACAAATTCCAACAATCAAAAAAGAGACAAAATTTGGGGCTAAGCCTGTGCTGACCGCTCCTGTGGTCATTACGGAAAGCGAGCTGGTTTCTCCTTATGCAAACACGATGCTATATGTGAAAGGATTGCTCAGCGGTATGGATTTAACTCCTGTGGTTCAAGAGGATTCAGCCAATCCTACAAAAAATGGCAGCAGCTTTGGTGTAGAAGTCTCAGGGAACACTCTTAGCATAAGCTACACCCTTGAGAATGATTGTCAATTCTCGATGACTATAACAGATGTTTATGGGCATGTTGTTACCTCTTATAAACAGAATAAGTACAAGGGTTCTTATTCATACAAGGCGACATTGCCTCATAGCGGTACATACGTTATAAGTTATAGTGAAAATAACAAGACAAAACAGCAAAAGATAATCGTTGAATAATTCTTTTTCTCCGCATACCAAGTTAACTTGGTATGCGGAGAATACTATAAACATAATCAATGTATAACGTTTTAGACTATCTCGTAACTGGAGGTGCATTTGTAAAAAACATAACAGTACCTACAGATAAGACTTTATCATCCTTGATGATTTATTCCACATCACTTTGTCAGTCACGGTGTAAACATTGCTCTATTTGGAAAAAGCCAATAGAGCATTTGTCATTATCGGACATCATTCGGATAATGTCGAGCAAGTGCGTAACAAAACGGACAACCGTCGGTCTGGAGGGGGGGGAATTTATTTTACATCCTGAAGCTGATGCAATACTGAACTGGTTTCACAACAACCATACAAACTACACCCTGCTATCAAATTGCCTTGCACCCTCTAAAGTTATCGAAGCTGTAAAGAAATACAAGCCCAAACATCTGTATATTTCCTTAGATGGGAACAAGGAAACATATAAAACTCTAAGAGGGCGTGACGGATATGACAAGGTCATTCAGGTGGTGGAAAGCTGTAAGGACTTTGTTCCCATATCGTTCATGTTCTGCCTTACTCCATGGAACACGTTTGAGGACATGGACTATGTTATTCAGCTTGCCAAACACTATAACATTGATGTCAGAATAGGCATTTACAATACGATGGATTTCTTTGATACCACCGAGGACCTAATGGAGGTCGGAAATGACTACATAAAAAAGATTCCGCAATCTATCCATAAAACACAGGAAAATTTTGACTTTGTGGCTCTGTACGATGAATGGAAAAAAGGAAATCTGCGCCTAAGATGCCACAGTATATACAATGAACTGGTAATCCATTCCAATGGGAATGTTCCCCTGTGCCAAAATCTGGATGTGATTCTCGGCAATGTTCACAACAATACTCTTGACGAAATCTTCAATTCACAAAGGACTGCTAAGATTCAATGTGAGTATTCCCATGACTGCAACAAATGCTGGATTAACTACCATCGTAAATTTGACATAATACTTCTCCGTACAGCCGAGAGGTTTTTCCCTAAAAAACTTATCGAAGCGTTTTACGGGAAATATCAGTGGACTGCTGATGAAAAATGCACGTACCGCAAATATTTCAAAGGATTAATATAGCCTAAATGACAGACATTCAGAAAATCATCAGACTTTACAAGCGCAGAAGGGATAATAAATATCTCTCCGACTGTTATGAGAAGAACTATGCTATAATTGGTTTTGGAAACCACACCATCCACAACCTTTTCCCCGTCATCCAATTTCTACAAGTCAACGTGAAGTATGTGTGCTGTTCTTCCACGAAAAAGGCAGAACTGATAGGGAAAAAATTCAAGGGCATAATAGGGACAACATCTATAAAGGATATTCTCAATGACGAGACAGTCGCAGGAGTGTTTGTGTCAGCCACACCTGCGTCACATTTTGAAATTGCATCAGAAGTTATAAAATCGGGGAAATCTCTTTTTATAGAAAAACCTCCCTGTATGTGTTTAAAGGAACTAAACAGCCTTATTGACAAGCAAAGGTTATTTGGATTTAATACCACAGTTGTCGGAATGCAAAAAAGACATTCTCCGCTTGTTTCCAGATTGAGAAAGGAAATAAAAGGCAGGGAATTAAATAGTTACAGCCTACGTTACCAAACGGGATTGTACCCCGAAGGCAATGAGATATACGATTTGTTTATACACCCTATCGACTTGGTCGTTTTTCTTTTTGGAGGGGCTAAGATACTGGCGATGCATAAAGTCAAAAGTACAAAAAAAGGTGGTGTGACCTACCTGCTGATGCTGGAACATGACAATATTATTGGTACTTTGGAATTATCCACACTTTATTCTTGGAAAGATGCTAGTGAAAATGTCAGAGTGAACACGCAGGACGGAACGTATGAAATAGACCAGATGGAGCGACTGTCATTTGTGCCATCAGTATGTACCATAGGTGGAGTACCAATCGAAAAAGTGCTCCCCACCAAATTATCCAACGAGTGTCTTTTATCAAGAAACAACTTCAATCCCATTTTGGCAAACAACCAGATTTACACACAGGGATATTTTAACGAGATAAAGATGTTCGTGGAAATGACGGAAATGAAAAATGGTACAGCAGAAGAATATACGGATTTCATGACGCTGCGTTCCACATACGCTATATTAGAAGAATTAAACAATATAAGATAAAAAGATGAGACATTTATTTACATCGGAGTCCGTTTCAGAAGGACATCCCGATAAGATTTCAGACCAGATTTCAGATGCGTTGCTTGACTATTTCCTTGCTTATGACAGAAATGCTCACTGTGCAATAGAAACATTCGTAACGACGGGGCAGGTGGTCATTATGGGTGAAGTGCGTTCCAGTACATACATCGACCTTCAGAATGTTGCCCGCGAAACAATAAACAAGGCTGGTTACACAAAAGCTGAATATCAGTTTGACGGTGATTCATGCGGTATCCTCACGGCTATTCACGAGCAGAGCGATGATATAAACAGAGGCGTTTCCAATAAAGATACGGACGAACAGGGTGCAGGTGACCAAGGTATGATGTTCGGCTATGCTACCAATGAAACCGAAAATTATATGCCAGTTTCTCTTGATTTGGCACATCTCATTATGAGAACACTCTCCGACATACGCAAGGAGGGCAAGGAAATGACTTATTTACGCCCCGATGCAAAAAGTCAGGTAACAATAGAATACACCGAGAACAAAAAACCTCTGCGCATTGACACAATAGTGGTAAGTACTCAGCATGACGATTTTGACGTGGACGACAAGAAGATGCTGGACAAGATTAAGAACGATGTGATTAACATTCTTATGCCTCGTGTCATTTCCCAATGTGATTCCAAAATACAAAAGCTGTTCAACAGTAACATAAAGTATCTTGTAAATCCAACAGGAAAATTTGTTATAGGAGGTCCGCATGGGGATACGGGGCTTACTGGGCGAAAAATAATTGTGGATACATATGGGGGACGAGGAGCACATGGCGGAGGTGCTTTCTCTGGAAAGGATCCAAGCAAGGTAGATCGCAGTGCTGCTTATATGGCACGATATATTGCCAAAAATATGGTAGCAGCAGGGGTTGCGGACGAAATTCTTGTGCAGCTGGCTTATGCCATCGGTGTGGCTGCTCCTGTCAGCGTATCGGTTGATACATATGGACACAATAATGTCGGAATGTCGGACGGAGAAATTGCACAGAAGATTTTTGAAATGTTCGACCTGCGCCCTAAAGCCATTGAAAGGCAGCTTAAACTAAACCAGCCGATGTACACGGAAACGGCAGCCTATGGTCACATGGGACGGAAAAATGAAGTTGTGAACAAAACATTTACAAGCAGGTATCATGGAACAAAAAACATTCAGGTGGAATTGTTTACATGGGAGAAATTAGACATGGTGGATACGATAAAAGATAGTTTCCGCATAAAATAATTAGGGACGATGATAAGGACTAAGGGACTCTCTGTCATGTTGCTTATTTTGGAATTGCTTTTGGGACTCGTGGAATTTCTTTGTCTCTCCGGGTGTGGAAACGACAGGGAAGAATATGAGTACATCTATTACCCTGAAGGCACTTCATGGAAAGAAATAGTGACAGACCCTTTCCGTCCTTTTTTCTATCAGATTTATCTATATACTGTCAGGGAAGACACCATCATTAAGGGAGTCGAATACAGGAAAGTTTATGTAAATGGCAAGAAAAATGCCGTTTTCTACCTCCACGAGCAGGGAAAACAAATTTTTTATTACGACAAGTTCATTCCCAAACCCTTACTTGTCTATGATTTTGAATGGAAAATAGGCAAGCCTGTTTCAGCATTTTTGGTTGATGACAGAAGTTTCCATATAATTGATACCATCAGGCAAATCAGCAGAGAAAAGTTGTCGCTTCATCAGGAATACAAATACATAGACACTCCGCTGGGCAGATATGTAAACTCTATAGGATTTGTTGACCAATCTCTCTTTCCGTATTCGATGTCCAAAGCAAGGGAAGGTTTCATTATTAAGACAATATATTTTGAGCGAGGGGAAAATGAGATGTTTAGTAACCATAATTACGACTATTTGTGGCAATAGAATTGTTGCCTTCAAGGAATATGCACGACAGCTAAGAAAAACCTTCTTGTATTTGTCAATCTTATCTACATAGCCATATCCGAAAGTTCACAATCCTCTCTGACCGCATTCCACGGCTAAAAAACATATCCTTTCCGTTCATGGATTGGTAGTATGTAGTCATACCGTAGTTGCACATATAGTCATCTACCAACTACAACGTAATACCTTCTCTGTCACTGTGTTACCTTGTTTTGTAGTAATGTAGTAAGATAACAGTGAAAGAAAAAGGATTGGTACATATTCAGCTATTGACACCCCTGTCATATATGATGATAGGAATGACAGAACTCCTTGGATGCATCAACTCACTGCACACATGCTTTCTGAACAGGTGGGCTTCTACGCTGTCAAGCAAGAAGGAAAGGGCGATAATTGTAGGTAATGGGTAGAGCGGTGCGTAGCCCCTTACCTCCTTATCCGTGACTATTTTCCTTTCGTCTGCGTCCCTTTCTTCTGGATGCAGGACGGATTCTTCGGTTATCGTCCGAAGTCTGCCATTGACTTTTCTCCATGTAACTCCGAAGAACCTTGCAAGCTCGCCCTCGGTCATGGCTACTTCGCCTTTTCCCCTGCGGATAACCTGCATACCATTTCCCCACTCGAAGTAGCTGCGCCCCGTGTCCAGACGGATTGCAGCCTTGGTCTTTATTCCATCTTCCGTATTCATGCCGTTTCCTCCATGCTTTTGTTTCTGCCTGTGTTGGCAATAGCCATTGTACCTATGGTAATAGTTTCCTTTACCGTTACCTTATCATCCTCTTTGTTCTTTTCCTGATGTTTGGCGATGAGTCTGTCCATATCCTCTGATATCTTTTTGTCCGTCACCTGCGCATAAACTTGAGTGCTTGATATGGAGGCATGCCCCATCATCTTGGCTATGCTCTCAATGGGAATACCTGCGCTTAGGCTCATCGTGCCGAATGTATGTCTTGCCATGTGGAAGGAAAGTCTTTGGCAGATACCGCAAGCCTTTCCCACAATACTCAGTTTGGCATCCATGACACTGCGGCTGCAATCACGGTGAAAGACAAGGTGATCCCCTTTTTCTTTCACCAGCAGATATTCTTCACTTCTTTCCTGCTCTTTCTGGCAATGACTGATGATGGCTTCCGCTATGGGATGTAACGGCACGATGAACTCAACCTTGGTCTTCTGACGTTCCTTTCTTATATACATCTGTTCGTCCGCTGTCGTTTGGATATGCTTGTTTTCTAAATTCTCCATGTCTGAGATAGCCAAGCCTGTGAAGCATGAAAAGACAAACATCAGTCTTGCCAGCTCCGCTTCCTTGTCGTTCATCTTCATTGCCATAAGTTTCATCACATCGCTCTTTTGCAGAAAGCGTATCTTCTTTTCCTCTTTCTCATACTTGGTATTCTCAAACGGATTGCAGCGGATAATCCTCTTGCTGACCGCACGGAACATCAGTCGGCTCAGCCAGCAGAGGTTGCTGTTGATGGTGGATGCTTTCAGTCCACGCTTTTTGAGAAAGAAACGGTATTCCTCGAACAAGTCCTCTGTAATTGTTCCGATGGATATGTCTTGTACTCCTTTGTTTTCTACAAATTCACGGAGATTTCTGTCAGAATAAAACAAATTCAGGTAAGTTCCCTCTGCCCTTGATCTGCCAACACTTTCCTTGACTGTTTGGAGTTCCGCCCAGCTCATGGCAAGGAGCGTGGTCGGATTGGTGGCAATACCCTGTAAGCGGTTCTTGATAAGCTCCACACTTACCACTCCATCCTTTACAAGAATGTCCCGATAGGTCTTTTCCACCAAATCCCTGAATTCTTTGATTCTTTGGTTTGTCTTCTTGTTGGTTGTCAAACCCTGCTTGGTGTTCCACTCGACAGGATGGCACTCTTCGCCTGTGGTAATGGCTGTGTTCTTTCCGTCGATGGTGATACGGCAGAGAATGGCGGTATTGCAGTCTGCCTTTGTTTTCTGTCTGTTAATATAGAACAGTATCTTGAATGTACTTCTCATAATGGTCTTGATTGAATTGTTCATGTTTTATTTAACGATAAAACAATGTTGAATGAAAGAAATGGTCAGATAGCCAACTGCATATCTTCAGTGAAAGAAAGGAAACGGTCAAATTCCTCAAAGAGTTTCCGCGGTGTTACCTTTGCATAACGCTCGGTCATGCTCACGTTGGAATGCCCCAGCATCTTGCTTACCGTTTCAATAGGCACACCCTGTTCAAGCGTGATGAGCGTGGCAAATGTGTGCCTTGCTGTATGTGTGGTAAAAGGAAACGAGATGCCAGCACGAAGCCGCAGGGCTTTCAAATAAGATTGGTAAGTGGCATATCCCATGAAAGGGAGCAATGTTTCCCTTTCATCGCTGTGGAGCTTCTCCATCAGCCATATGGCTTCAGGCAGCAGTTTGACACGACAAGGCACACCTGTTTTTTGGCGGTTGAACTTCAGCCAAAGGCTACCCTCGTCATCACGCACAAGATGGGACTTGTCCAGTTCCATCAAATCACAATATGCAGCACCCGTATAACAGGCAAAGAGGAAAATATCCCTTGCCGTTTCCATTTCCTCCTCCAAGTCCTCCAAGTGGAGAGTCTTTAACTTCTCAAATGCCCCTCTGTCAAGTGCTTTGGGGAGTTTCTTGTTACCCTTGCTGATTTTGACTTTGTCGAAAAGCAGGATGTCTGCCAATCCCTCACGGTAAGCCAGCCTGCATACCGTCTTCAAATGGGTGGCGACATTGTAGAATGAGCTTTCCTGAAATCCACACTCCCCTAAGAAGTACTGCTGAAACTCATGGATGAAGTTCTCTGTCAGTTGTGAGAGGGCTAAGTCAGAAACCTTATACTTCTTTTGGATGAACTCCTGCAAGTGGATTCTCGTGGAGTGATAGTTTGCCATTGACTCTTTTCTGATGTCTACACCGACATGACTTTCTTTCTCCTTTATGAGCATATCAAGTCTTTCGATGAGCATGCACCGTGTCTGCACACTTCCTTGAAACTGTTTCTTCACATCGGTTGCGTCAAATGGGCAACCTCTTGCAAGCAAAGACTGATAGGCTGACTGAATGGACAGCAGCAAATTCTCCAACCTGCCATTCACTTCCACCGCCTCACGACTTTTTCCGTCCATTCTGCTCTCACGGGGATTCCACAAGTCAGGATTGCAGGAGAGCTTGCAACTGAACTGTGCGATGGAACGCCCAATGGTTATCCGTCCCATAATCGGAGCCTTGCCCGACTTGTCCAGACCGCTCTTTTTGAGGTAGAGCAACACCTTCATTTTTTCTGTTTTCATACGCTTTGATGTTTTGTGGCAAAATTACCAATTTCAAAGCGTTTCTCTCTTATGCAGAAAACTGCCGACCGCAGCAACAGCCACACGAGTAAAAATAATTCAGTTACCGAATATTACTCCATCGTTACCTATGGCAAAATCGGGTAACGCTCTGGTAACTGAACTTCTGCCTAAATCTGCATATTATAACTCTTTTTGAAAAGAGCACTTCTATGCAAATTATTTCGTTTCCTGCTCATTATCAGTCAGTTTACACCAACTTCGATATTTCTTCATTTTCGTTGATTAGTTGCTACACCAACCTTCACACTTTGCTTTGTAATAGCTTGAAAAATAGAGCGATATAGCAGTGAATTTAGGGGATTTTAAAGAATGACGAATTACTAGTTTGAAAATGTTGGAAAAATGCTTGTTTCTCTCTTTGAGAAGAAAGGGGAGTTTTTTTAAGAAGTAGGGAGACGATGGCTTAATCACACTATACTTTTGGGGATAGAAGTAGACTTTTTCTGTACATCGCATTTTGGATTGCTGAATAGCTCTGTTACTAGTTGATAAACAGTGATTTATGATAGGGCCTGTGAAGGTTGTGAAAGCAAAAAGTGCGAAATTGCTGTACGTGCACACGTGACATGCGCACGCGAGCTGCATGCAATAATCAGAGCTTACTGATGAGGTGAGCGAATAGCACCTGGGTAATCTTCCCCATTGGCGAGGAAAACTGTTGCAATGCGGTAGGTTAGTTAATCGCAGTTGCCAAGTCAATGGACTAATAGTTTTTTCTGTTTGAAGTGAACTGGTGATAGAATAACGAAAACTGCCCTGATAATATAAATAACTTTAATTTTCAGCGAAAAGCAACGAATGTTATATTTGAGAGTTCCACTTTTGTGTTTTATTAATGCTGTATATAATAGGGGCATGAAAAAGAAACTCCCCACTGCGTGGCAGTGAGGAGCAAAAGGGGATGTCCTGTGCGAGAGAAGTGGAGTTGCTGTCGCACGGAAAATTAGATTAGTTGAACCAACGAACGTAGCAGAGGTCTTGACGAGAAGACAAGTGCTTGTTTTTGGGGTACATGCGGAAGGCAGTGCGGAACGAACCAGCCACGTCGATAGCGGTCTTGAGTTCGAAGGTGTAGAGATTGCCTTCGTTCTTAACTACCTGCATGGGGTAGGTCTTGTAGATTACATCATTGCCAGTTTCAGGATCTTGACGCATCACTACGAGGTCAATGCCGATAGCATCGTCCAAACCTTGTTCGTCAACAACGTGGCGCACGGTGAATTCAGTGTCGCTCACGAGATTGCCACCATAGAGGCTGTCGCAAAGCTGAGATTCAACCACACGGATATTGTCCCAACGCTGGGTCACGGCTTCCTTCCAAGCTGCGATTTCACGAGCGAGGCGGTTGTTTTCGGCTGAGATGATGGTGTAGCGGTCGCGGAGAGGGTTGTAGAAGCGATCGTAGTAGTCATCGAGCTGACGCTTCATCGTGTAGTGAGGAGCGATTTGCGCGATAGAGTTCTTCACGGTCTTCACCCAACCTTCGCTGTAGCCCTTAGATGCGCTGCGGCTGTAGTAGAGAGGAATGATTTCGTTTTCGAGCAAGCTGTAGATGGTAGCTGCGTCGAGTTTGTCTTGCTGACCTTGGTCTTGGTAAGTGCGCACATCGGTGAGTGCCCAACCTGCACCTTCGCGGTAGCCTTCGTACCACCAACCGTCGAGTACAGAGAGGTTTACAACACCATTCATGAGTGCCTTCTCGCCAGAAGTACCAGAGGCTTCGAGAGGACGTGTGGGGGTGTTCATCCAGATGTCCACACCGCTCACGAGGCGACGAGCCAACTCCATGTCGTAGTTGTCGAGGAAGATAATCTTACCGATGAACTCAGGACGTTGAGAGATGTCGTGGATGTGCTTGATGAGACCTTGACCTGCACCGTCAGCGGGGTGTGCCTTACCAGCGAAGAGGAACTGCACAGGGTAGTCAGGGTTGTTGACAATCTTAGCCAAACGATCGAGGTCGGAGAAGAGGAGGTGCGCACGCTTGTAAGTCGCGAAACGACGAGCAAAACCGATGATGAGGGCGTTGGGGTTGATCTTGTCGAGGAGTGACATCACACGTGCAGGGTCACCTTGGTTTTTGAGCCAGTTGTCGCGGAAACGATCGCGGATGTAGTCGATGAGCTTCTTCTTGAGGGCAACACGAGTTTCCCAAACTTCCTTGTCTGAGACCTTGTAGATGTTTTCCCAAAGAGATTGGTTGCTCTGATCCTTGATGAATCCCTCACCGAAATACTTCTTGTGAAGATTTTTCCACTCGCTAGCACACCAAGAAGGGTAGTGGACACCATTGGTGACATAGCCCACATGGCTTTCATCGGGATTCACATTGTAAACTTCCGCATACTCATCGTGAGTGAGAATCTTGTGGTCGCGGTGGCATTCAGCAGGGAGATAGCCAGGCCAGATTTCTTGGAACATGAGCTGTGACACCTTACCATGCAACCAGCTTACGCCATTGACTTCTTGACAAGTCTTGCAGAGGAAGGTGGACATGCAGAAACGTTCGCCCTTGTCGTTGGGATTTTGGCGACCAAGACCCATGAAGTCGTCCCAGCTGATGCCAAGGCGGCCAGGGAATTGACCAAGATACTTACCACAAAGGGCTTCATCGAAGTAGTCGTGTCCAGCAGGCACGGGAGTGTGCACAGTGTAGAGTGAGCTAGCGCGAACGAGTTCGAGAGCTTCGTCGAAGTTGAGACCACTTTCTACGAAATCAGCGAGGCGTTGCAAGTTGGCAAGTGCTGCGTGACCTTCGTTGCAGTGATATACGTCTTTTTCGATGCCGAGCTTCTTGAGTGCGAGGATACCACCAATACCGAGGAGGTACTCCTGCTTCATGCGGTTTTCCCAGTCACCACCATAAAGGGCGTGAGTGATTTGACGATCGAACTCAGAGTTCATCTCATTGTCAGTGTCGAGAAGATAGAGAGGGACACGACCTACATTGACACGCCAGATGAGGGCATGAACTGTGAAGGTAGAGAAGGGAACATCTACGACTACTTGATTGCCGTTGGCATCGAGCACGCGCTCGATGGGCATGCGGTCGAAATCCTGAGCTTCGTAGTTGGCAATTTGCTGACCATCCATAGAGAGGGTCTGTGTGAAGTAGCCATAACGATAGAGGAAGCCTACGGCACACATGTCTACGTTGGAGTCTGAAGCCTCTTTTACGTAGTCACCAGCGAGTACGCCAAGACCACCAGAATAGATCTTCACATTGTGGTTCATACCATACTCCATGCAGAGGTAAGCCACAGAAGCGCGTTTAGCATTGGGCTTCTCATCCATGTAGTCACGGAAGAGTTTGTACACTTTTTTGATGCGTGCCAAAACTTCTTTGTCTTCGCTCAGTTCTGTGAGACGCTTGTAAGAGATGCGATTGAGGAGCTCAACGGGATTTTGATCTACTTCATCCCAAATTTTAGCATCTAAGCTGCGGAAAAGATCGAGAGCTTCTTGGTTCCAGCAGAACCAAAGGTTGTGTGCAATCTCATCGAGGGGTTGGAACGCAGCGGGGATGTGGCTCTTGACAGTCACATTCTTCCAACTAGGTTGGTTGGCGTTCGTGATTTTTACGTTCATGTTGTGTATATGTTGTTATTGCTTACTTGTTGAGGGCAAACTCATAGGCCTTATGATAGTAGGCTATGAAGTTTTCCCATTGTGCCTTGTTGGCAAATTTTGCGGCATTGCGACGCATCTTGTCGCGAGCTGTCTTGGGGGCAGCCAGAAATTGCTGAATGACTTGGCTAATCTCGGCAGCGCATTCAAAATAGTTATTGTCGTCGCGGTGCAGTACGCTCACGCCATCTTCTAGGGTGCCAGTGTGACCGAGCACACTATCTACCCATTGTCCAAATCCACTGAGGTCAGTGGTGATGCAAGGAGTCTTGAACGCTACGCTCTCAAGGGGAGTGTAGCCCCAAGGTTCGTAGTAGGAGGGGTAGATGGTGAGATCGTTGGCCGTGAGCAGGTCGTAGTAGTGAAGGTCGAAGATACCATCATTGCCATCAAGATAGCAGGGCACAAGGATGACTTTCACGTTGTTATTCGCGCAGTCTTCAAAGCCCATGCTCTTGATGAGATTGACGATGCGGTCTTCGTTGAGATTATGAAGGTCGTGACTGATGATAGGGGTGTGGAGCGGAGTGTCAATGGCAGCCGCTTTTTTGCCCTTGAGTTGAAGGCGTTCTTGCACGTCCGTACGAGGGCCTAGAAGCCAGCAGGGGACTTCAATGAGCGAGAGCACTTGTTGGTTAGTGCCGCGCAGTTGTGCGTTAAGCTGCTTCATTGCTTCCATGTAGACATCGAAGCCTTTGCAGCGAAAATCATTACGACCTGAGGTGGAGATAATCAGTGTGTCGTTGTCAAAGGTTTGTCCAGTCAAGGCTTGCGCCACTTGGAAGATACGCTGACGAGCTTGGCGACGTTTGCTCGTGAAGGCTGCACCCTTGGGCACGAAATCAAGCTCAAAACCATTGGGAAGAACCACATCAGCAGGTTTGTCGAGCAGTTGAGCACATTCGCGGTCAGTGAAGTCAGACACGGTAGTGAAACAGTGGGTGCGATGAGCACTTTGCTTTTCGATACTATGCTTGGCTTCCATGGAGAGTTCACTCGCCATCTGGTCTCCGTTATAGCCTTCAAAATAGGCATAGAGCAATTTGTTGTTCCAGCGATGGAACGACCGATGCTGGTGGCGTGTGTGGTGAAGATGGTGCGCACCTCTGGGCAGTTGTGCTGGAGGAAGAGCATACCAAGGCCAGACATCCATTCGTGAGCTTGATAAATCACGCGTTTGTCGGCAAAGGATTGTTTCGTAATTATTTCAGCTACTTTACCTGCCGCATACGAAAACATGGAGGCTTCATCGTAGTCACCATAGGCGTGGAGGGAGTCCACTTGGAAAAGTTCCCATGCACGACCATAAATCTCATCTTTCTGTGTGAAGAGCGGATGGAAATCTACAAGCACGGTGAGGGGTTGTCCTGGGATGTCCCAACGACCGATGCGAATGGTCAAACCGCTGTCTTGAAGACTCTTTTTCCAATCCTTGTGGATTTTTTTGTCTTCGATAAAAAGAGGGTTATCCTTTCCTCCTTGACCGAGATCAGGTCCAATAAAGATGAGGTTATCTTGAAGTTGCTGTTGGAGCGTCTTTGCGCGAGTCGAAAGCACGGTGTAGATGCCACCGACTTTGTTGCAGACTTCCCAGCTCGTTTCAAATACGACGTCGGGAAGTATTGTTGTTTGATTCATGATGGGTTAATTCATTGTCTGCTGCAAATATAGTAAATCTAGGTGTACTTGACAACTAAAACCGCTGCAATTTGCTGTAATAGTGCTATTTTCTAGCGTTTTGCAGTTTGTAATATCCTATTGTGTAAAGTTCATTTTGCAGCTAGTTATAAGGAAAAACACCACTCGACAAATGATTGTCAAGTGGTGTTTGCAATTTGATTTTCTCGATTCTTTAGATGAAGATGAACTTCTCTCTATTTGAAATGTAATCTGCTAATACAGATGTAGTTTCTTGTTTAAAAGTTAGTAGCGGAGGATTTGTCCTGTGTGAAGCACTGGTTTTTTGCCAAGATTGTTGAGATGAGTGATGTTGTCTACAGAAACACCAATTTTGCGTGCAATGCTGTAGAGTGTGTCGCCATTCTTTACTTGGTAGAAATTTCCCGTAACTTGTGGCTGTGGCTTGGTGCGAGCTGGTTCGGTAGGAAAATCTTTACGACTGGGATTGTCTAATTGTGCTAAATCCTCGTGGCGGTTGGAGCCTCCCACTTGGCTGAGCAGACCACCTTCGCAGTCGCTGCGATTAAAAACAAAGTAGTCGGCTGTGACATCTTGATTAGGGAAGTCAAAGAGTAGGGTAGGGTTGATAGCGACACCGAGGAAGCGCGTTTCAAAGTGGAGGTGAGAACCGAAAGAGCGGCCTGTATTGCCTCCGAGTCCAATGGTTTGACCTGCTTTAACGATTTCACCTACTTGAGCGATGCTCTTAGAGAGGTGACCATAAATAGTCTCGAGTCCGTTCTTATGACGAATGACCACGTAGTTGCCATATCCAGAAGCCTCATAACCTACGATGCGTACTTTTCCATCAAAGGCGGACACAATGGTGTCGCCAGTGTAGACTTTGATGTCAAGTCCTTTATGGAGACGACGGAAAGTGGGGCGATATCCGAAACGAGAGGTGACCATACGGCTTGGGGTGGGCATGTGAAAGCCACGCAAGTCAATACGATGTGTTTCGGGAAGCTCCACCCCAGAATAGCAGTGGACTTTTGATGTGTTCCAAGAATTGTAGAGGTCGTTGCTCTCGTAGTTAGTGAAACTCGCTTTGTGAATTACACGATTGATTGTGAGCGAATCTACAGCTTTGATACGTCGGTCAATAGGGGCTTGACGTGCAATAAGATCTTGCGCAGCTACTGACAAACAACTGCTTGCTATAAGGATAAATAAGAGGTAATATCGAGAAAAAAGAGGTTTCATTGGAACGGATAATAAGTTTCAATTCTGCAAATATATTGATTTCCCTACATTCTGCCAAGCAGATATTCTATTTTTCAATGTTAAAATCTTACGTGTGTCCTAATATGCAATCTCTTAGCATACAGTATCGGGTGAAAAGGAAGTGCTTCTTTTTGAACGCAATATTTTGTTGCTATTTAGAGAATGATTGATTCTTGCGAATGAATACCTGAGTGGGAAAGGGCGTTCTAAAGCATCATGGAGCTTGATGTGAGGGGATGAATTTGCTTTGGAGAGGGAGCCTTAACGAATGCTTCAAAAGTATTCGTCTCTGAGAGTGACTTGAAAATGAAATGAAGCGGGCAGAAAAATAAAATCGACAATGATAATAACGGACTATGCCCTAGAAAATTGTCCAGTAGTTGAGAATTTTGTATTTTTGCAGCTAAAGTAGTCGATTCGGTCTGCTAAAAGTAGACAAACAACTTGTTTGTAATGATAGTTGAATGATTTCAGTTGAACACCTCAAAGTTGAATTTTCCGCTAAGGCTCTCTTCGATGATGTGAGTTTTGTGGTGAACAAGCGCGACCGCATAGCATTGGTCGGTAAAAATGGTGCTGGCAAAAGCACGATGCTCAAAATTATCGCTGGATTGCAGCAGCCCACTGATGGGCGAGTGGCAGTGCAGCGAGAGGTCAGTGTGGGCTATTTGCCGCAGGTGATGGTGCTCAGTGATGACACCACCGTGGTGGCAGAGGTGGAGAAAGCCTTTGCGCATCTTCATGAACTTCGTGATCATGTGGCTCAACTCAATCAGGAATTGATGGAGCGCACGGATTACGAATCGCCAGATTATATGGAACTTGTCGAGGCATTTAGTCGCGAGAACGACCGATTGCAGATGATGGGTGCGCAGAACTATCATGCCGAAATCGAACGAACTCTCTCTGGTTTGGGATTTTTACGCAGTGATTTTGAACGACCCACTCAGGAGTTTTCCGGAGGATGGCGCATGCGTATCGAACTGGCAAAGTTGCTCTTGGCGCGTCATGATGTCTTATTGCTCGATGAGCCTACTAATCACCTCGACATAGAGAGTATTCGCTGGTTGGAGCAATTTTTGGCTCACAGTGGATGTGCTGTGATTTTGGTGAGTCACGACCGCGCCTTTATCAACAATGTGACGAATCGCACGCTAGAGATTTCTTGTGGCAAGGTGGTGGACTATCGTGTGTCGTATGATGAATATGTGCAGCTCCGTGCTGAACGCAGAGAGAGCCAGCTTCGTGCTTATGAAAATCAGCAGAAAGAAATTGCGGATTTGAAGGATTTCATCGAAAGATTCCGTTATAAGCCTACCAAAGCTGTGCAGGTGCAGAGCCGCATCAAACAGTTGGAAAAAATAGTTCCCATTGAGATTGATGAAATTGACACTTCGCGCCTTCATCTTAAATTTCCACCATGCTCCAGGAGTGGTGACTATCCAGTGATTTGTGATGAAGTGGAAAAGCACTATGGTGAGCATGTTGTTTTTGAACAAGTGAATCTTACCATCAAGCGTGGAGAAAAAGTGGCGTTTGTCGGTAAGAATGGTGAAGGCAAATCTACGCTCGTGAAGTGTATCATGGAGGAGATTCCCCATGGAGGAGTGTTGAAGATTGGACATAATGTACAACTCGGTTATTATGCGCAGAATCAGGCACAACTGCTCGATGACGAACTCACCGTTTTTGACACGATAGATCATGTGGCAAAGGGAGATATTCGACTGAAAATCCGTGATATCCTCGGTGCCTTTATGTTTGGTGGTGAGGCCTCGGAGAAGAAAGTAAAGGTACTTTCGGGTGGTGAACGTAGTCGTTTGGCCATGATAAAGCTCCTCCTCGAACCTGTGAACCTCCTGATTCTTGACGAACCGACGAACCACCTCGATATGCGCACCAAAGATGTGCTTAAAGAGGCAATTCTGGCATTTGATGGCACGGTGATTGTGGTGAGTCACGACCGTGAATTCCTTGATGGATTGGTGACCAAGGTGTATGAATTTGCAGGTGGAAGAGTGCGCGAGCACTTAGGAGGTATTTACGATTTCCTTCGTCAAAAAGAAATTACGAGTCTTGACGAAATAGGCACGCAACTTTCCAACAATGGCACCTCACCTTCTGCCTCTTCTTCGACGAATGTGAATAACAACGCACCTTCGGAAGGGGCTTTGAGCTATGCCGAACAAAAAGAAGCTGCTAAGCAGCGTCGTAAACTGGAACAAGCTGTGAAAGAGGCAGAGAAAAACATCGAACAGCTTGAACAGCAGATTGCTGAAGTGGAATCGCAACTTTCCACTCCTGAAGGAGCAGCAAACGTGGAACTCTTCACGCAACATGGTGAGTTGCGTAAACAACTTGCGGCGGCTGAGGAGGTGTGGAGCGAAGTCGTCGAGGCACTCGGAGATTAATGCACCCAAAGTAGCATGGGGAAGCTAACGCACTCCCTGAGGTACGAATGGCGAAGGGGGATTGAAGCAACTTGCTTTGTGTTTTTATTCTTACTCTGCTCGTAACGTTACACAATTTATAAAGTATCTACTCATAATTTCTTATACAGTTATGCAATTAAAACAAGCTTTGCTCTCCGCAGCTTTGGTGGCTACTAGTGCTTTTGCGCAGACCACACTGAAGGGCTACGATAAGAGCAATATGGATTTGTCGGCTCGTCCTGGGCAAGACTTCTATGAATATGCTGGTGGTGGATGGATGAAAGCTCATCCCCTCACGGCTGAACATGCTGAGTTTGGGCAGTTTCATGCCCTAGATGAGGCGAATCGTAAGCGCATCCTCACGCTTATCGAAGATCTTGCAAAGCAAAAGGCCGTACAAGGCTCTTTGCCTCAGAAAATCGGTGGACTCTATCGCTTGGCAATGGATAGTGTGCGCTTGAACAAAGAAGGTGCAGCTCCAGTTCGTCCTGTGTTGGCTACTATCAATGGGGCAAAAGACAAGCGCGAACTCTTCATGACGATGTCGAGGTTGTCGCGTTTGGGACTTTCTCCCTTCCTCGAGATTGGGGTTTATGCCGACATCAAGAATGCCAAAATGAACTTGGTGCAAATCAACCAAGGTGGTATCACACTCGGCGACCGAGATTACTATGTCAATGATGATGAAGCGACGGTGAAAATCCGTGAAGGATATAAGAAGTATATCCAACAGTTGTTTCAACTTGTAGGCTATTCTTCGGCTGATGCGGCAAAGAAGATGCAAGATGTGTTGGCAATCGAGACACGCATCGCAAAGGCTTCTTTCTCTAGCACAGAGTTGCGTGATGTTGAGGGTAATTACCACAAGATGAGCTACGATGATTTGCTCCGTGATTTCCCTGGTTTCGACTGGAATGCTTATCTCTTGCAGCAGAATTTCCCTGCAATCACAGAAGTTTCTGTCAATCAGCTCGAACCCATCCATGAAGTGGAGAAAGTGTGGAGTGAGAGCTCTCTGGAATCTTTGAAAAATTATCTTGAATTCCAGGTACTTGATGATGCAGCTAGTGCTTTGAGCGATGATTTCCGTCGTGCTAACTTCGATTTCTATGGCAAAGTGATGTCGGGTTCTCAGCAAGATCGTCCACGTTGGAAGCGTGCCGTTGGCACAGTGGAAAGCGTTTTGGGCATGGCTGTGGGAAAGATGTATGTGGAACGCTATTTCCCTGAATCTTCCAAGCAGCGTATGCTTCAACTAGTGAAGAACCTTCAAGTGGCTCTCGGTGAGCGCATCGATCAACAAACATGGATGAGCGCAGCCACAAAGGCACAAGCTCACGAAAAACTCAATAGTTTCTACGTCAAAATCGGTTATCCCGAAAAATGGCGCAGTTATGATGGCTTGAACATTGATGAGTCGCTCTCTTTCTATGAGAACCTCCAACGCGCAGCTGCCTTTGCCAATGATGATATGATTCAGCGCAAGGTGAACAAGCCTGTGGATCGCGATGAATGGGGTATGACTCCTCAAACTATCAATGCGTATTACGACCCCACCACCAACGAAATTTGCTTCCCTGCAGGCATTCTTCAACCTCCTTTCTTCATGGCAGATGGTGACGATGCTCTGAACTATGGTGCTATCGGTGTGGTGATTGGTCACGAGATAACACACGGTTTCGACGATCAAGGAGCACAATTTGATAAGAATGGCAACCTTCGTAACTGGTGGACGGAGCAAGATAAGAAGAACTTCGAGCAGCGCACACAACGCATGGTGAAGACTTTTGATGCAGTGGAAGTTTTACCAGGTTTGCACGTGAATGGCGCACTCACTTGTGGTGAAAATATTGCCGATCATGGTGGTTTGAAGATTGCTTATCAAGCTTTCCAGAAAGCGCAAGCACAAAATCCTTCGACTGTGAATGATGGTTTCACTCCCGAACAACGCTTCTTCTTGGCATACTCTTTGGTGTGGGCTGGCAATGCGCGTCCAGAAGCTTTGCGCAACCGCGTACGTACCGACCCTCACTCTCCTGGTCGTTGGCGTGTGAATGCTGCTTTACCCCAAATCGATGCGTGGTATAAGGCATTCAATATCAAGAAAGGTGATAAACTATTTGTGCCCAAGTCAAAACGAGTGGATGTGTGGTAAGGCTTAGCTTTAGTTTGTAGCCTAGTCGTTAGGTTAGTCTATTAGCTAAGTTTACATATCCCAATAAAGTTCACATATCAGTAAGGTGGTCAGCACACTCCTTTGCAGCTGACCACCTTTTCTTTTTCTTTCCTCATTTCTCATTTCTCTTTCTGATGCTCCACGTAAATAGTTTGATTCCGGCCATTGAATCCTTAGCGAGTTTAGGATATTCTCTCAGAGTAGGGCACGAACCCACTTTGCCTACTGTGGGTTTACTCAATCTTATGCCAAAGAAAGCAGAGACTGAGCAAGATTTTTGTCGCATGCTTGCAGCTTCGGGCATTAATCTTAATCTTGTGCTATTGAAAATCCCAGGGCAGCAATATAAAACCACGCCACAGGAATATGTTGATGCGCACTATGTGGATTTTTCTCCTACAGGTTGTGACAGAGTGTTGAGAGCGGAAACTAAAACCTCGAAGAGTTCTGCCGAAAGTGTTGCGTGTTCTTCCTATTCCTCTGACACTCTCAATCCATTTCACATAGACGCACTCATCATCACGGGAGCACCTTTGGAACAAATGCCCTTCGAGGAGGTACGCTATTGGGGTGAGTTGCAACATATCTGGGATTGGACAGCCAAGATGAACATTCCAACGCTCAATATTTGCTGGGCAGCACAAGCCGCACTCTATCATTTTTATGGCATTGACAAACGTCCACTTTCTCAAAAATGTTTTGGCATCTTTATGCAGCGCAATCTAGCTCCGCATCATCCTTTGCTGGATGGTTTAGATGAAACATTTCCCATGCCGCACAGTCGTCACACCGAAATTAATTGGGGAGATGCAGAAGTCGAAGCCGCATTGTTGGGAAGTGATCATCAATTTCTTCCAGAAGGTTTGGAGGTGCTTGCAGACAGTGAAGTGGGGCAGAGTATCTTTATTGATGCCGCACGATACCAAACGTTTGTTACTGGACATTTGGAGTACAAAGCCGATACTTTAGACGGAGAATACCGTCGTGACTTGGCTAAGGGGGTGATGATTGCGCCTCCTCTCCACTATTATATAGAGGATAATTCTGAAAAAGGCATTGACTTCTCTTGGCAGCAAACGGCCGAGTTTTTCTATCGCAATTGGATTATTGCTAACTTATATGCAACTTCCAAGGGATAGAGTCGGTTCTTTTAGCTTAATGCCTCCATGGTATTGAGCAAAAGCCCCGATTGCATTGACCGATCTATTCCGTCGCATTTGGCGAAGCGAGGAAGAATGAGTAACTTTGCAGCCGCATTACATATAGACTATCGCAGTATAATATAGATATTTATGATTTCAGTTGACGGTTTAACCGTAGAATTTGGAGGAACAACCCTCTTCAAAGACATTTCATTTCAGATTAACGAGAAAGACCGCATCGCGTTGATGGGGAAGAACGGAGCAGGCAAAAGCACACTCTTGAAAATTCTTGCAGGTGCACGACAACCTACGCGTGGACGTGTGAGCGCGCCTAAAGATACGGTAATTGCCTATCTTCCTCAGCACTTACTTACAGAAGATGGTCGCACAGTTTTTGAAGAAGCTTGTTTGCCCTTCGAGCATCTCAAGGAGATGGAAGGTGAAATCGAGGAACTGAATCAAGAACTCATGACGCGCACCGACTATGAGAGCGAAGAATACATGAGTCTCATTGAGAAAGTGGCTGCGATGAGTGAGAAGTTTTATGCGATTGATCTTACTCACTTTGAGGAAGATGTGGAGAAAATGCTTCTCGGATTAGGATTTGAACGTGCTGACTTTCAACGCCCTACAAGCGACTTCTCTGGTGGTTGGCGCATGCGCATTGAGTTAGCAAAATTGCTCTTGCAAAATCCTGATGTGCTCCTGCTCGATGAACCCACTAACCACTTGGATATCGAAAGTATCGGATGGTTGGAGAATTTCATCATGACTTCTGGCAAAGCAGTGGTAGTGATTAGCCACGACCGTAAGTTTGTTGACAACATCACTACGCGCACCATCGAGATTACTCTCGGTCGCATCTACGACTACAAGGCAGGGTATTCGCAATACCTTGAACTGCGTAAGGAGCGTCGTGAGCAACAACAAAAACAATACGAAGATCAGCAAAAGATGATTGCTGAAACCAAGTTGTATATTGAGCGATTCAAAGGCACTTATTCCAAAACGAACCAGGTGCAGAGCCGTGTGCGCATGCTTGAAAAACTGGAATTGGTAGAAGTAGACGAAGAAGACACTTCGCGTTTGCGTCTGAAATTCCCTCCTTCTCCACGTTCCGGCAGTTATCCTGTGACGATGGATGCAGTGGGCAAGACCTATGGCGACCACGTGGTATTCAAAAACGCTTCGCTCATGGTAGAGCGTGGTGACAAAGTGGCTTTTGTTGGACGAAACGGTGAAGGTAAATCCACGCTAGTCAAGTGTATCATGGGACAACTCGAACATGAAGGTACTCTTACCCTAGGGCATAACGTACAGATTGGTTATTTTGCACAAAACCAAGCGACTTTGTTGGACGGAGAAATCACCGTTTATGACACCATCGACAGTGTGGCAAAGGGAGAAATCAGATTAAAAATTCGTGATCTACTCGGAGCCTTCATGTTTGGCGGTGAAGAAGGAACCAAGAAAGTAAAAGTGCTTTCTGGAGGTGAACGTACGCGTTTGGCAATTCTCAAACTGTTGCTTGAACCTTTCAATTTGCTCATTCTTGACGAGCCTACCAACCATCTTGATTTGCGTACAAAAGACGTACTCAAACAAGCATTGCAAGACTTTGACGGCACACTCATTGTGGTGAGTCACGATCGCGACTTCCTCGATGGATTGGTAACCAAAGTCTATGAGTTTGGGGGAGGAAAGGTGAAGGAACATTTAGGAGGCATCTATGACTTTTTGGAAACGAAGCGTTTGGAAAACCTCCAAGAACTTGAACGTAAATCGTAATATCTAAGAGTATGTCTAACCTTGCTCTTCCTCACACATACGAAACCCTTTTCTCTTTGTTACGTAATGCTCTTCACAGCGATGAGAGCACCCCAAGTATTTCCAATTTCTCGGCAATCATACGTGAAGCACGTCGTCAAACAGTCGATGGGTTGCTTTATGGGCTAGCAAAGATGGAGGTAATCCCCGAAGAGCGTGCAGTACTAATGCAATGGCTTGGAGGTTGGCCAATGTTAGAGAAGGTGAGTCATGAGTTTAATGCCGAGGTAGTAGCTTTGGCCAAGATTTTCGATGCAGCTCAGATTCGTTATGTAGTGCTCAAAGGACAAGCATCTGCTGTAGTTTATCCTCATCCTTTGTTACGCCGTCCTGGAGATATTGATATCTATGTTGCTCCTCACCATTTTAAAAAAGCTACTGAATTGCTTCTTCATCGTGGATATGTGCCTGATCATCAAACGGATCTGCACGACACTTTTAGAAAGGGAAATATAGAAGTAGAAATGCATCGTGCACTCCAACCTATGCAATGGCCAGGCACAGCAAGAAGATTGCGACAAATGGTAGAGCATGAAGTCGACGAAGTGAGTGAATGGCAGCATTACGTTGAAATCAACAACTATAAAGTAGCTGTTCTTCCTCCCCACCTTAATGTAATTCTGCTTACTGCTCATGCTTTAGTGCACGCTAGTCATGGCGGTGTAGGATTGCGTGAAGTCGTAGACTGGATGTTGGTACAACAGCATTTTCACGAAAAGCTTGATGCATCATTGCTCAGGCAAGGCTTGCAACAGCTTCATCTCACGAGATTTTATCGGATGCTTTCCGTAATATCAATGGAGTATCTTGGTGCAAATGCAAGTGCTTTGTTGCATTTCCGAGGCAAACCTTATGATTCCGTTGATTGTCAACGAGCGCAGCAATTGCTTCAGTGGATTATGAGCACAGGCAAGCATGGTTCTATCCGTAAACAAGAGATAGGGTGGAAAGGAAATTTACAATATTATGCAGAGTTCCTCACAAACACTTTCCGTTTTTACTCATGGTCACCCACAGAGTTTGTGGCTAGTCCTCCTCAAATGCTAAAACGTGCCTTAAAACAAGTCTGCCGTTGGAAATAGCCTTTCTTATAAACAACAAACAACAGAGTCCGTGTTATAGATTGATTTGACACGGACTCTGTTGTTTCTAGGCATGGTCTATTTCGACCATTTCGATAGGGAGGAATTATAACTGGTCACCCTAAAAAAAAACTAAATACTTTAAGGAGCGATAGACTACATCACGCCATCAGCGCGAAGTTTCTCTTGCCACTTCCAAGCAGATGAGAGCGCTTCTTCGAGCGTGTGAACAGCCTTCCAACCGAGCACCTTGTTAGCTTTGTCCACATTACCCCAAACCTGTTCGATGTCTCCAGCACGACGAGGAACAACCTTGTAGTTGAGCTTCACGCCAGTGCACTTTTCGAAGGTGTTGATGAGTTCAAACACACTCACACCCTTACCAGTACCAACATTGAAGATTTCTACTGGTTCTTCGTTTTTACCTTCTACGATGCGAGCCATAGCAGCCACGTGAGCTTTCGCGAGGTCAACGACATAGATGAAGTCGCGGATGCAAGAGCCGTCTGGGGTGTTGTAGTCGTCACCAAAGACAGCAAGTTGTTCGCGGATGCCGATAGCCGTTTGAGTGAGATATGGAATGAGGTTGGCAGGAGTACCATTGGGCACTTCACCAATGAGGGCCGTGGGGTGTGCCCCGATAGGATTGAAGTAGCGGAGGATAATAGCTGAAATCGGAGCACCGCTGTGGATGAAATCTTGGATGATTTCTTCATTCACTTGCTTCGTGTTACCATAGGGAGATTCAGCCTTCTTGATAGGAGCTTGTTCGCTCACTGGGAGATCCTTAGCATCAGGCTGGCCATAAACAGTGCATGAAGAAGAGAAGATAATCCCCTTCACATTGTACTTTGGCATCAGTTTGAGCAAGTTGATAAGGCTCAGAAGGTTATTCTCATAATACTTGAGAGGTTGCTCCACAGATTCACCTACAGCTTTAGAAGCTGCAAAGTGGATGATACCTTCAATGCCAGGATATTTTTGAAAAACTCCTTCGAGAGCAGGAAGATCACAGCAGTCCACTTCCTCAAAAGCAGGACGCACGCCACTAATTTTTTCAATACCTTCCACAACTTCAGCTTTAGAGTTGCTCAAGTTGTCAATAATAACCACTTCGTAGCCTGCGGCTTGAAGTTCAACTGTGGTGTGCGAACCAATAAAGCCCGTACCACCAGTGACAAGGATGGTCTTTTTCATATCATTAATATGTGTCGTTGAATGACTATTTTACAGTGAGGTGGTGACAGTCCAGCCCCATGCCTTCAAGCCACGTATGCTTGCTTTCAGAGGGAGAATGGCATACGCTATATAGGCTTGAATTATACAGCAAAGGTACGACTTTATTTCATTTTGTATATCGAATAATTAAGTTTTTTTCGGCTTCTTCATGCAGATTCATTCACTTTTTTGCTGATGACAGTTCGTTCCCAAAAATGAGAGCAGAGAAGGTTTGTCTATTATGCCTAGAATACTTAACTTTGCTATTGTTATATTTCTCACGAATCCTCTATTCTTGCATATATACATTGCTATGCCAGCATTCCTACAAATTGTTGCAAAAGATCTTCTTCAGAAGTTTGGTCATGATCTCAGCCAGATTGTGGTGGTGTTCCCCAATAAGCGCGCATCGCTCTTTCTGAATGATTATCTTTCTGTCGATGCATCACAGCCTATTTGGGCACCAAGGTATATCACTATCAATGAACTTTTCCGTTCTCTGGGTGATACTCAAATCAATGGTCCTATTGATACCATCTGTCGCGTGCATCAGCATTATATGCAAGCCACTGGAGATATGGTTTCGCTCGACAATTTCTATGGATGGGCCGAACGACTGCTTTCTGATTTTGATGATGTTGATAAAAACATGGCAGATGCAAGTGCGCTCTTTCAGAATATCCGTGATTTACGAGAATTAGAGCGTACAGACTATTTGACGGAGGAGCAGACTGAGGTGTTGAAGCGATTTTTTAAGGAGTTTAATCCCGAGCATCAAAGTGAGATCCGCGAGCGATTCAGCAGATTGTGGAATGCACTCTTGCCCATTTACGAGCAACTCAATGTTGAACTGGCTGCCGAAGGATTAGCCTATGAAGGAGCAGCCTTCCGTCGTACGGTAGAACGTCTAAAATCAGGAGCTGTCACTCCACCTGCTCATGTAGATAAGTACGTATTTGTGGGGTTCAATGTGCTCGATCGAGTAGAATGGCAACTATTCTCACAACTCCAGCAGATGGAGAAAGCTCTTTTCTATTGGGATTACGACAAATACTATTTGCCCAGTGAGAAAGAGCGTTTCTTGTCTGACGACGATCGACAACTCACTCCCGAAGAGCGACGTTTCAGTCAGCTGCTGTGGGAAGATGCCGAAGCAGGTTTGTTCTTGCGACAAAATCTACAACAGTTTCCCAACGCGCTTTCTGAAGAACATTTCGACAATCTTCGTCACATTCAATATATTGAGATGGTGGCAGCTTCCACCGAAACAATGCAGGTGCAGAGTGTGTCGCCTTGGCTTAAGGAAAATCTCACTCCCGATGCGAAGCGCACTGCTGTAGTACTCTGCAATGAGTCTTTGTTGCAGCCTTTACTTCATACCTTACCGTTCAATGTTGAGGAAGTGAATGTAACCAAAGGGTTTCCGCTGAACCACACGGCTGCAGCTACTCTCGTGGAGAGAGAACTAGGTAAGATGGAGCGACAAGCCCAAGCCCCTTCCACTGTAGAATCGCTCAGAAGTTTGGTAAAGGCTGTGGAAACGACAGCTCAAGCTTTGGTGGTTAAATCAGATTTCGACAACGAACGTTTTGAACACATCTTGCAGTCAGAAGCCTATGCCCAGATGAATGCCTTGCTCAATCGTCTGTTACTGATCGCAGAGAGTGGGCGTTTGATGGTGAATCCCACTACGTTGCGACGTATTGTCCGCCAGATTGTCCGCCAATCTGTTATACCTTTTGCTGGAGAACCCGCAGTGGGATTGCAAGTTATGGGTGTGCTTGAGACTCGTTGTCTAGATTTCGACCATATTATCATGTTGTCTGTCAACGAAGGAGTATTGCCACAGAAGTCTAGTGACAACTCATTCATTCCCTATCTCTTGCGCAAAGCTTTTGGACTCACCACACCCGAGCGCAAGACTGCAGTCTATGCCTATTATTTCTATCGTTTGATACAGCGTGCCAAACGCTTGCGCCTCCTTTATAATTCTTCGTCCGAGGGAATCGTGGATGGTGAAAAATCTAGGTTCTTAACCCAACTCATGGTGGAATCTCAGTTGCCCATCCAGCATATTGCACTTTCCAGCGATCCAGCTTCATTGCACGATACTCCCCAACCTGTGGAGAAGCCTGCTGATTTAATAGAACTTTTAAAAATCAACCATAAGAAAGAAAAGAAAGAGCATGTATCTCTTTCACCTTCCGACATTAACAGCTATCTGCGTTGTCAACTTCGCTTCTATTATGAACGAGTGCTCCGCATCCAGCAGCCAAAGCCCAGTGAAGATGAGGTGCAACCTAACACGTTAGGTACTATCTTCCACACTGCAGCTGAGTTGATTTATACAAACCTCCTCGAACAACGAGGCGGAAAAGGGGACAGCGACTACTTTAAGCACTTGGTTGCTCATCCACTACTACTACAAGGTTATATTAGAGAGGCTATCGAGAAAGAGAATGTGAAGTGTACTCCTCTGTTGCTCAACATTATTGAAATTTTCCTACAGTCGCTTCTCGAGCATGATGCTAAATACCCTGATTTTCGCATTAAAGCCTTGGAGAGTTATCAGTCGATGTGGCTCAATCTTCCCTCGTCAGCTCCTATCTCGCAAGTTGCTATCGGAGGTATCATCGACCGATTAGATACAATCATCCATCAAGGGCAGGAATTCCTCCGTATTGTTGATTATAAAACTGGAGGAAAAGTAGAGGAATCCAAAGATTTAGACGAATTGTTCACCACTCGAGGAGCCAAGCAAAAGCATTACATGCTGCAAACTTTCATCTACGCGGCTATACTAGAAGATGAGTTTGAACGTCAGCAAAAGGGAAATAGTGTGCCTCATTTACCCACTGAGCTTTCTCGTCTTCCCATAGCTCCATCGCTATTTTTTGTTCACAGACTCCGCAAAAAGGATTATTCGCCTTATTTGCAAGTGGATAAAGAGGAAGTATTAGATTTTCAGGCTAGATTTCCAGAGTTTCGTGAACGACTAGGCGAGTTAGTGGCAGAAATCCTAAATCCAGCTCTACCCTTTGAGCCCAATACCAAAGAAATGCAGATGTGTAATACTTGCCCTTACTATTCTTTGTGTTATCAATAATAAGACCATTTATATGCTTACTATATCCGTTTCTTCCGAATTTTCTGAACGAGTGCCCCAGTTCAGAGGGGCTTTTCTAGAGGTGACTGTGCAGAACTCTGCCACTTCTCCCAAACTTTGGGCTGAAATCGAAGCGAGTTGCGAGAAATTGCAAGCAGATTTCACCACCGAAACCATCAAATCACGTTCGAGCATAGCTGCCACTCGCGCAGCTTATAAGGCTTGTGGCAAAGACCCTTCGCGCTATCGCCCTGCGAGTGAGCAACTTTCACGACGCGTCTTACAAGGGAAAGGTTTGTATAGTGTAGACACTTTAGTCGATCTCGGTAATTTAGTCTCTATTTTTAGTGGTTATCCCACAGGGCTGCTTGATGCAGATAAAATAGTGGGAACATCTGTGGAGTTGGGCATAGGCAGAGCAGATGAACCTTATGAAGGCATTGGTCGTGGAAGGCTCAATATCGAAGGACTTCCCGTCTATCGCGATGCTGTGGGAGCTATAGCTTCGCCCACTTCCGACAGCACACGTACCATGCTTTCACCCACTACGCAACGTCTACTTTTCATTATCAATGCTTATGATGGTGATGAGCAACTGCTGCAAGAGAGTATCGACTTGGCACTTGATTTACTCCAACGCTATGCTCATGCAGACGAGGTAAGAATCGTGAAGTTCTAGTCTCTTCAGTTCTAGTTCTGCTTAAATTCATCCCCCTCAACACCTATCAGTGCTGAGGGGGATGTCTGTATAGAGAGGTCTATGTCGTTTCTTAAGTTAGAACTGTTTGTGTCGGGAGCTGAGAAGTAAAGATTATTCTTCTTCCTTCTGAGCGTGTTCGGCTATCAGTGCCTGCTGGATGTCGCCCGAAACAAGTTCGTAGCTCGCAAACTTCATGATGAAGGAAGCTCGGCCACCAGTGAGGCTTGAGAGAGCAGTAGAGTAGTTGCTCATTTCCTTGAGAGGCACTTTGGCTTGCAACTTCTCATAGCCATTTTCAGAGCTCATGCCCACAATCATTCCGCGACGGCCTTGTAAGTCGCTCATCACATCGCCCATCTTTTCGGAGGGTACGAATACTTCCACATCGTAGATAGGTTCGAGAATCTTCGGACCAGCTTCGCGGAAAGCAGAAGCAAAGGCATGACGACCAGCAAGCATGAACGAAACTTCGTTACTGTCTACGGGGTGCATCTTACCATCATAAACGATGACGCGCACATCGCGAGCATAAGAGCCAGTGAGCGGCCCTTGTTCCATACGACTCATCACACCCTTTAGGATAGCAGGCATGAATCGAGCATCGATGGCACCACCAACTACGCTGTTGATGAAGACGAGTTTGCCACCCCATTCGAGAGAAATCTCTTCTTTGCCACGAGGAGTGATGCGAATTTCTTGACCATTGAAAGTGAAGCAGGTGGGGTCTGGCATACCTTCAAAGTAGGGTTCTACGATGAGGTGCACTTCACCAAACTGTCCTGCACCGCCCGATTGTTTCTTATGACGATAGTCTGCGCGCGCAGCCTTCGTGATGGTTTCGCGATAGGGGATACGTTGTTGGTAAAACTCGATTTGAATCTTGTCGATGTTTTCCAAGCACCATTTCAGTGTGCGGAGGTGGAATTCACCTTGACCATGCACGAGCACTTGTCGCAACTCCTTGCTTTGCTCCACCACCCAAGTGGGGTCTTCTTGGCGCAAGCGAGTGAGCGCAGCCATCATCTTTTCAGTCTCTGCTTCATTCACCGCACGGATGGCGCGAGTAAACTTAGGATTAGGATATTTGATGAAGTTGAAACGATGCTCACAACCCTTACCATTGAGAGTGTTGCCGGTGCGCACATCCTTGAGTTTCACTGTGCAACCGATGTCACCAGCAGAAAGTTGACTCACCTTTTCACGATTTGCGCCAGAGCACACGAAGAGTTGAGCCATGCGTTCCTTAGAACCGCGGTCGGCATTCTGCAAGTCGTCGCCTTCTTTCACCACGCCGCTCATCACTTTGAAGTATTGCACTTCACCGATGTGAGGTTCAACACCAGTCTTGAAGAAATAGATGCTTGTAGGCCCGTCTTCCACTGGAGCAACTGCTTCACCACGAGAGTTGTAAACGACTGGCATTTCGTCTACGTAAGGTACCACATTACCTAAGAATTCCATCAAGCGACCCACGCCCATATCTTTGGCTGCACAAACGCAGAATACGGGGAAGATGCTACGAGTCACCATACCCTTGCGGATACCTTCACGCATTTCATCTTCGGTGAGTTGTTCTGTTTCGAAGAACTTCTCCATGAGTTGTTCGTCGTTCTCTGCAGCAGCTTCTACGAGCGCTTTGTGGAGCATCGTAGCCCGTTCCATTTCTTCTGCTGGGATTTCTTCGATGACGGGGGCACCGCCTTCTTCCTTCCACGTGAGTTTTTTCATCAAAATCACGTCGATGAGACTATTGAAACCAGGGCCAGTGGCAAGAGGATATTGCACAGGCACTGCTTTTTCACCATAGATCGTTTGAAGGTCATCGAGAATGGTGTCGTAGTCGCAGTTCTCGTGGTCAAGTTGATTGACGAGGAAGATAACGGGCTTATTGAGTTTTTCGGTGTAGCGGAAGTGGTTTTGTGTACCTACTTCAGGACCGAAAGCACCATTGATGAGAAGGATAGCAGTGTCGGTCACATTGAGTGCGGTCATCGCTGCGCCCACGAAGTCGTCAGATCCTGGGCAGTCGATGAGGTTGAGCTTCTTCTCGTTCCATTCCACATGAAATGCAGTGGCAAAAACGGAGTAGCCATATTCTTGTTCGACTGGGAAGTAGTCGGAAACGGTATTCTTCTGAGTGATACGACCGCGACGTGGGAGAGCACCAGCATGATAGAGCATGCATTCTGTGAGCGTGGTTTTACCAGAACGGTCGTTGCCAAGTAGGGCAATGTTTTTGATGTCGTGAGAGTTATAAACTTTCATGCGAGGTAAAGATTTAGGCGGTGTGCACAGACTTGAGGAAAGGCACATCGTGGTGGGTAAAGATTGCCCGATTGAGAAAATCGGAGGTCAAAATAGGGAAGAGCTAAGCCCTGTTTCATGGTGGTTGCGATGGGATAGCTCCGTTTTCGACCGAAAATTACGAAGAACATCCGAATTGACCAATATTTTCCATGAAAATTTCAAACTCTAGATAGCATTTTGTTGGTTTGAGGTGATTTCATCGAAAGAATTGGGTATATGTTGAGGTAGAATGAAAAGAGATTGGAGTGGAAGAAAGATGTCGCTCTAGCGTATCATCTTCATTTATATATGGGTGAATGAAACTAAAAACTAGGATCCAGAAAATATAAATGATGTTTATATTTGCTGCTCTATAACGACTTTTAGCTTTTGCCTCAAATCTCGCCCCCGTAGAAGGCGTTTTTTAAGAAAACGCCAGCCAATCCAAAAGTTGAGACTAGGCGGTGCGGAAAAGGGGTGACAAAGGTTGAGCGATGTTGTCTTTTTCTCATGCGTGCGTGTGACGCGCGCGCATTCCCTGGGAATTTTGATTTTTTGCTTTCACAACCTTCACGGAGAGGGCGGCTTTTACCGTCATAATACCATGTTCCCTATCAGGCTCATGGATGGAAGAGTTTCCTACCTTTGGAGCATTGGAGGAGCACCTTTTAGCGCTATTTGCTGCTTGTTTGATGAACTTCGTTCCTAATAAGGCTGTAATCATCAGAATATGATTGTTTTACAGAGGATTTTGTGAAGGTTGTGAAAGCAAAAAGTTGAAAATTGCAGTGGGTGCGCGCGTACGCGCGCGCGAGGGAGCTCTTTTTAGATTGTCCGATGTGCGATGAACACCCTCTTTTTTCCTCCTTGGTTTTCGAGCGCGTTTTTTGGTGATTTTAGCGTTAGAATTGTTGTGTGATGAAGCTGTTTGTTTAACCCAAATCACCGATTTAGGTTTAATGAAGTGCACCAATTTCGTGAGACTCCTCATTGCATCATCTAGTAAGGGCTGGAAAAATCGTGCGACGTATGCTGAAAAAACTCCCACGTTTTTTGGAAAATCTCCGACATTTTTCCAAAAACGTAGGAGATTTTCTTCTATAGCTCGTACGTTTTTAAGTCGAGAACGAACGGAAAACAAGATGTCAACACGAAAATGAAAGATCGCAGGAAGTTATCTTATCAACAACTAGAGTCACCATAACGGCTAATGACCGATTGGGGATAATAGGAAACAATAGGGATAAAGAAGGAAGTCGGAAATACTTAGCCGTTTATTCGTTATACTCATTTCTTATCCTTATCTTTGTCACAATATTCCAATTTATAACACAAAAGGACATTGTTTCTGCCACGCTAATGTTCTCGTCATAGGACATTGAGGTAGGGATTATTTTGCTCGAAGCGTTACAACATGAACAATATCTACGACATACTTTCGCATTTCAGAGAAAAGTCTTTCACCGAAAAAGAAAAAGGCACGCAGTTTGAACGGCTTATGCGCGCATGGCTACGCACTGACCCACGCTATGCCGATCGATTTGAACACGTCTGGCTCTGGGAAGATTTTCCCGCTCGACAAGACTTCGGAGGGAAAGACACTGGCATCGACCTCGTGGCGAAAACCCACGATGGCGACTACTGGGCGATTCAGTGCAAATGCTATGCGGAAAATGCCGTCATCGACAAACCTTCGGTCGATTCGTTCTTGGCAACATCGAGCCGCACCTTCAACAACGAGGTGACGTTTCAAACTACTTCCTTTGCCCATCGACTCTGGATTTCCACCACCAACCACTGGGGACCCAATGCCGAGGAAGCCATTCAAAACCAAAATCCACCCGTGTCGCGTGTCAATCTCTACGACCTCGACCATTCCTCTGTCGACTGGGGCAAACTCTTTGAAGGACTAGAAGGAAAGGCGGCTTTGGCTGGAAAAAAACAACTCAGAGCGCATCAGCGTGAAGCCCTCGAAGCAGCACATCTGCACTTCCAAAACCACGACCGCGGTAAACTCGTCATGGCGTGTGGCACCGGCAAAACTTTCACCTCGCTCAAACTCATCGAACAAGAACTCCAAGGCAAAGGTTTGGTGCTCTTCCTCGTGCCCAGCATCGCCCTCTTGGGACAATCGCTCAACGACTGGATGGGAGATGCCGAAACGCCCATCAAAGCCATCTGCATCTGTTCGGACAGCAGAGCTTCACGCAAAATCAAACGTGGCAATGCGAGCGATGAACTCGACGACTCCACTGTGGACCTCGCGCTGCCGGCTTCCACCAACGTCAATTCCATTGTCCGACAACTCGACGCCTGTCGCTCCCACCAAGGGCTCACCGTGGTCTTTTCCACCTATCAGAGCATCGAGGTCATCGCCACCGCGCAAGCCCTCCTCTTGGAGCAAACCCACGGCGCGTTTGGCACTTTCGACTTTGTGGTCTGCGACGAAGCCCACCGCACCACAGGACTCAAAATAGCGAAGCAAGACGAGAGCAACTTCATCAAGATTCACAACGATGACTTCATCCGTGGCAAGAAGCGACTCTACATGACTGCCACTCCGCGTCTTTACACCGACGATGCCAAACTTCGTGCCAACAAGGCTGATGCGACACTCTGTTCCATGGACGATGAGAAAATCTATGGACAAGAATTTTTCCGCGTCAATTTCTCCTATGCCGTGCGACATGGCATCCTCACCGACTACAAGGTGCTGGTGCTCACCGTGTCGGAAGACATGATTCCCGACACCCTCATGCAGCAGGTTAAAGACCTCCAAGCCAAAGAACTCAACTATGACGACACGGGACGTCTCATTGGCGTGATCAACGGACTCTCCAAAAAGATTATGGGCGACAAAGGCGTCACTTGGGATGCCGACCCACGGCTCATGCGCAGAGCCTTGGCGTTCACCCACAAAATTGGCAAAGCCGACGAACCTGGCAGCTCGCGCAACATTGAGCACGTGTTGCCCCGCATCTCCGCCCTCTACAACGAGAGTCTCTCCGACCAAGAGCGCGAAAGCGTGGTGCACATCAAGGCGCGCCACGTGGATGGCAGTATGGGGGCAGCCCAGCGCAACGACGCCTTGGCGTGGCTGGCAGAAGACACCACCGACCCACAAGAATGTCGCGTGGTCACCAATGTGCGCTGCCTTTCTGAGGGTGTCGACGTGCCTGCCCTCGATGCTGTGCTCTTCCTCTCTGCCCGCAATTCGCAGGTGGATGTGGTGCAAAGTGTGGGACGCGTGATGCGCTCCTTCCGTCGTGGAAAGCCCGACGAGAAAAAATATGGCTACATCATCATCCCTATCATCGTGCCAGAAGGCACCACCCCCGAAGAAGCCCTCAACGACAACAAGACGTTCTCCGTGGTGTGGTCCATCCTCAATGCCCTCCGTGCCCACGACGACCACTTCAATGCCCACGTCAACACCATCGCGCTCAACAAAGACAAAGGGGCGAAGGTCACTGTCGGGCTGCCTGGACTGGGGCAAACCGGTGTCGGTGGCAGTGCGCTCAGTGGCGACGCCAACGACGACCACGATGCGCAGGAAATCTCCAACCAAGAGATTGCCCACCAACTCGCCCTTCAATTTGGTGCCACCCAACAGAGCATCTTTGCCAAACTCGTGGAGAAATGTGGCGACCGCCTTTATTGGGAAAACTGGGCTGCCGAAGTGGGAGAAATTGCCAAGAAATACATCGCCCGCATTGCGCGCCTTGTCACCAGCAATGGGGGAAAATACTCCTATGAGTTCGACGAATTTGTCGTCACCCTCCGCCACAACCTCAATCCGGGCATCACTGCCGAACAGTGCATCGAGATGTTGGCGCAGCACCTCATCACGCGCCCTGTCTTTGAAGCCCTCTTTGCCGACTACCAATTTGTGAGCAACAACTCCATCTCCTCGTCTATGCAGTTGATGATCGACTTGCTCGAATCGGAAGCCGTGGACAAGGACCTCACGGTGCTTTCCAACTTCTACGAATCGGTGCGCACCAACGTGGGCAAAATCGACAACCTCGAGGGGAAACAGACGGTGATCAAAAATCTCTATGAGAAATTTTTCAAACGCGCCTTCCCCCTCACGGTCGAAAAACTCGGCATGGTCTACACCCCCGTGGAGTGTGTGGACTTCATTCTCCATTCGGTGGACGAGGTGCTGAAATCGGAATTTGGTGCAGCCCTCACGCAAGAAAACGTTCACGTGCTAGACCCCTTCACCGGCACTGGCACATTCATCACGCGCCTTTTGCAGTCGGGACTCATCCGTCCGGAAGATATGGTGCGCAAATACACGCAAGAGATTCACGCCAACGAACTCGTGTTGCTGGCGTACTACATTGCGGATGTCAACATCGAGAGTGTCTTTCAAGAGGTGTGTCCGCAGTCGGAATATCTGCCCTACAATGGCATCTGCCTGACCGACACCTTCCAACTGGGGGAAAACAGTGATGGAGAGGACATCTTCAAACATTTCTTCCGCCAAAACTCCGAAGCGGTGGAAGCGCAGCGTCGCACACCCATCCGTGTCATCATTGGCAATCCGCCCTATTCCGTGGGGCAGAAGTCTGCCAACGACAATGCGCAAAACCAAAGTTATCCCATCCTCGACCAACGCATTGCCGAAACCTATGTGGCGGGTTCTACTGCCACCAACAACAATGCGCTTTATGACAGCTACATCCGCGCCTATCGCTGGGCAACCGACCGTCTTTCTCCCGAAGAAGGTAGTGTGATAGCCTTCATCACCAATGCTGGTTGGATAGACAAAAGTTCAACAGACGGCTTCCGTGCTTCTCTTGAAAAAGAATTCGACAAAATCTATATCTTTAATTTACGTGGCTCTATCCGAGGCAGAAGGGGAGAAGCAGTCAAACGAGAAGGGCAGAACGTGTTCGACATTATGACGGGCGTTGCCATCACCTTGTTGGTGCGCTATCCCGAAGCCCAGCGTTCAGACAACTGCCAAATCTTCTATCACGACATTGGCGACTACCTCAGTCGCGAAGAGAAGTTCCGCAAAATCACGCAAGCCCAATCCTACCGCGGTTTAGACTGGACACTCATCACGCCCAACGAGAAGCACGACTGGATCAACCAACGCGATGGACTCTTCGATACGCTCCTGCCACTTGCTCCCGAAAAGAAGTTTGATGCAAAGGCAAAGAGTGTGTTTATAGGGATTTCTAATGGATTTCAAACAAACAGAGATACTTGGGTCTATCAATACTCTCAAAAAGCACTCGAGAGCAATATGCAAGCGATGATAGCCTTCTATAATGAACAATTAGGGAAGGAAGAACCTTCTATGGACAAAACCAAGATAAGTTGGACAAGAGGATTGAGAAAGACTTTTGAGAAAGGTATTGTACTATCGCACCACCCAGAAACGGTGCAAATAGGTTTGTATCGCCCATTTTCCAAATCCTATGTCTATACAGATAAATTTTGGGTAGAATATCCAGCCACCAAAGAGCGTTTCTTTCCCACTCCCCAGCACAAGAATCTTGTGATTTGTGTGAGTGCAGCTGGAGGTAGAGGGGATTTTTCAATGATTATAACCAATCATCTTCCTGACTTGCATATTATGAGTGATGCCATCCAATGTTTCCCTCTGTATTGGTATGATGAAAACAAGGGTGAGCAGGAAGTGTCGCTCTTTGGTACGACCAACGAGGAGCGATGGACAAAACGTGATGGCATCACCGACTGGTGCTTACAAGAGGTGCGCAGCAGATTTGCGGGAGCGAAAAGCATCACCAAAGAAGACATCTTCTATTATGTCTATGGATTGCTTCACAGTCCGCACTATCGAGAACGATTTGCCGACGACCTACGAAAAGCGCTGCCACGCATTCCCATCGTGGAGCGTGCCGAGGAGTTCATCGCCTTTGCCAAAGCGGGACGGGAGTTGGCGCATCTCCATCTCCACTATGAGGACTATGCCAACCTTGCGGGCGTGGAAGTGGAAGAAACGGACTACTCCGCTACCGATGAATTTGCTTTCTATGCCGTGGAGAAGATGAGATTTGCCCCAAAGGACGAACGACACACCATCATCGTCAATCCGCACATTGCCATCCACAACATTCCTGCTGAGGCGTATGACTACGTGGTGAATGGCAAAAGTGCCATTGAATGGGTGATGGACCGCTATGCGGTGACGACGCACAAAGACAGTGGCATCAAAAACGACCCTAACCTCTGGGCACGCGAACAGGGGAAACCGCGCTACATCCTCGACCTCTTGCTCTCTATCATCCACGTGAGTCTCGAAACTCACCGCATCGTCGCAACATTGCCTAAGTTGATGTTCTGCAATGGGAAACAATAAATTAAGTAAAACGACGTTTATCAGTTAACACAGCTATAAAATGAGTACAAAACCAGTCAAGTTAAGAGCGTTTAGAATAAACCAGACAAGCGAACTCTCTACAGAAGATCGTTCACTGATAAGTCTACTTCAACAAGTTTTCACTCCTGCTTCTATTGTCCAAGACCGAACAATGCAACTTAATGAGGTTGAAGACGAAGAAGATGTTCTGCCGTTCTTTAAATGGAACTCTGAAAAAAACTTTGTATTTGGAATGATCATGAGAGTTCTTAAAAATGACATAACACAAGGGATTCCAAGTGACTTATACGATAGAGAGTCTTTTTCTATCTCAGATATTGATGGAGCAGAAAGTGTAGATACTTGTAAGAGCTTTTATTACATAGCTCTTAATGAGAAGTTTCTTGTCACAAATCTACCTGGGAATTTGCCTATAAATAGGGTGGAAACGTTTATTAACTACCTTGTTAGCGAGCAACGAAGAGGAATTTATAAGTTTGTACCAGTTATGACAATTCCTGAAGAACTTCCCTTGTCTCAAATTAGGAAAATTGTAATTGGGGAAAACATCTCGTTACATGCCTCTACAGAAGGCATTGGAAGTTCAATAAAGACATTGTCAAAAGAGGTCATTGCTCATCTATTAGGTGAAAATCCTAACATTACCGAGCTTACTGAGAATGACATCATACAAGCAAACTTAGTGCTGAAGTTCCGAAAGAAACCGACAGATATGCCCAAGGAAGAGTATGAACAACTACTTGGACAGATGGCGCGCCCTTTATTAGATGATAGGGGAATTTGTATTGAAACTAAACAAGGCAAAAAGATTTCAGGCGAAATGATTCGCCGGGAAAAGAGAGTAACCGTGGACATAACTGTAACGGGTAGAGTTAATGAAAAGAACTTGATGCAAGAAATGGAACTCTTCATCACTGAATTAATGAGAGAATGATACGTGCCATAGCATATAGAACAATATTGTCTTTACTTGTTGGGATATTTATAGCTTTTACTATTAATACCCCACGAGAGAGTATTTCGGATACACTATTCACTGTACTCGGAATTGTATATTCTATTGTTATGAGTTTGCTTATTACATTCTCTACTACTAATATCAAGAAAACTCGATATAGAAAGAAGATTAAAGCCTTGATTAGAGAGAAAATAAGATTTACTACTGTAGACTTTTTCTTACCAGTATTATTTTACACATTAAGTTGTTTAGATAATCTATCTCTATATTGGATTAAACCAAATCACTTTTTTATAGGCTCTATCGTAATTTCCCTAAGTAGTCTGATACGAGTATTCTTTTACATCAGAAAACTTAATGACGATATTGAGGAGAAAATATTTGAAGAGCAAAGAACAAATCCTTAATAAGCTGACATAGCTCAGGGTCTGCCGCTAGTGTCCCATATTTGTGTGTAAGCCCCAAAGTTCTTATTTTTGTGGTGAAAGAAAAAAC
>NZ_KB290717.1:599205-624027 GCF_000318095.2 Alloprevotella sp. oral taxon 473 str. F0040 | reverse complement strand
ACAAGAACAATGGAGCTTACGAAGTCACAAATATAGGAATTATTCTCGACATTTCTCTCCTCTGGATGTTGTTTTAACCCAAATCGGTCATTAGAGTCTGAAGAGATTTCATTAGATGGTTGAGCAAACTATTCTGCAATTAGCAAGGGCTGCTGGTAATGATGAGTTTAAGTTGGCAGATGTTTACGAAGCCTTACACAAGAATCTTCCTGATTCAATGAATGCCACTTCAAAGAGAAGATATTTAAGTCGTCTGCTCTCTAAGATGAAGGACTCAGGCTTACTTCTAGTAGAAGGAAGAACATGGAGAATAGCCGAAACAGGATCGACTAACCTGCGGTTGTAATTCGGCTATAATCCATAGGGAGAAATGCAAATCAGTTCATTTTCAGCCGTGTACCATTGTAAACCGCTTATAAATCAAAGCGATTTAGCGGTAGATGTTATCTCTACCTGTCATTGGGCATATAACCCATATTGAAGTATTGCCCATTATCCCCAATCGGTGATTAGAGCGTTATAGAACGACTCGTATTTGAAAAGATAACTTCCTATCCTCCTTCATTTTCTTGTTGGCATCTTGTTTGTTGTTTATTCTCGATGTAGCTTTCTGCGCTTTCGAGTCAAAGGTAAACAACCTGCTCAACAATCGAATAAAACCTGTTGAGAATGTAAGGATCTTTTGGCGATTGGGGGGATACAAAAAAGCACCTACTCCGAGGTGGAGTAGGTGCTAGGTGAGAAGAGAAAGAGGGGAGATTATTGACCCTTTTCCATCTTAGCCTTAAGAGCTGCAAGAGCATCGATGTCACCAAGGCTAGTAGAAGCAGCTTGGTTTTGGATGTTAGCAGCGTTTTCTTCCTTGCGAGGAGCAGCAGCACGGCGAGTCTTCTTTTCGCTGCGTTCTGCAGATACGCTTTGGTCGAAAGTGCGAGTGTGAGAGAGGAGGATGCGCTTGCCGTCCTTGTTGAACTCGAGCACAACGAAGTTGAGCTTGTCGTTAAGTTGAGCCTTGCTGCCATCTTCCTTCACGAGGTGCTTAGGAGTTACGAAGCCTTCAACGCCGTATTGGAGCTGAACAACAGCGCCCTTGTCGTGAAGTTCGATGATAGTACCTTCGTGAGTGCTACCTTCGGTGAATACAGTTTCGAATACATCCCAAGGATTTTCTTCGAGTTGCTTGTGACCGAGGCTGAGACGACGGTTTTCCTTGTCGATCTCGAGCACCTTAACTTCGATAGGAGCACCAACTTGAGTGAACTCGCTGGGGTGCTTCACCTTCTTAGTCCAAGAGAGGTCAGAGATGTGGATGAGACCATCAACACCTTCTTCGAGCTCTACGAACACACCGAAGTTAGTGAAGTTGCGCACCTTAGCAGTGTGCTGAGAACCAACGGGGTACTTCACTTCGATATCCTTCCAAGGATCTTCCTTGAGTTGCTTGATGCCGAGAGACATCTTGCGGTCAGTGCGATCGAGGGTGAGGATCACAGCTTCGATTTCGTCACCTACCTTGAGGAAGTCTTGTGCAGAACGGAGGTGTTGGCTCCAAGACATTTCAGAAACGTGGATGAGGCCTTCAACGCCAGGTGCGATTTCAACGAATGCACCGTAGTCAGCCATCACCACTACGCGACCCTTAACCTTGTCGCCCACCTTGAGGTCTGCATCGAGTGCATCCCAGGGGTGAGGAGTGAGTTGCTTGATACCAAGAGCGATGCGCTTCTTTTCTTCGTCGAAGTCGAGGATAACCACGTTGAGCTTTTGGTCGTCTTGAACCACTTCGCGAGGATTGCTCACGCGACCCCAAGAGAGGTCAGTGATGTGAACGAGACCGTCAACGCCACCGAGGTCGATGAACACACCGTAGTTGGTGATGTTCTTAACGGTACCTTCGAGCACTTGACCCTTTTCGAGCTTGCTGATGATCTCTTGCTTTTGAGCTTCGAGTTCAGCTTCGATGAGTGCCTTGTGGCTAACTACAACGTTCTTGTATTCTTGGTTGATCTTGACAACTTGGAATTCCATAGTCTTACCAACGAATACATCGTAGTCGCGGATGGGCTTCACGTCGATTTGTGAACCGGGGAGGAACGCTTCGAGACCGAATACGTCTACGATCATACCACCCTTGGTGCGGCACTTGATGAAACCCTTGATGATTTCCTTGTTCTCGAGGGCTTCGTTGATACGCTCCCAAGACTTGCTAGCGCGAGCCTTCTTGTGAGAGAGTACGAGTTGACCCTTCTTGTCTTCGAGGCTTTCCACGTAAACTTCTACAGTGTCACCAATCTTGAGATCGGGGTTGTAGCGGAATTCGCTTACGGGGATGATACCATCGCTCTTAGAACCGATGCGCACCACAACTTCACGCTTGGTGATGTTAGTAACTTCACCTTCTGCAACTTCGTGCTCGTGAACGTTGTTGAGAGTTTGGTCGTAGGCAGCAACGAGAGTTTCCTTAGCTTCGCCAGCTACGCTACCGTTTTCAAATGCGTCCCAGTCGAAATCGGCCAAAGGAGCAATGTTTTTGAGATTCTCCATTAATGTTAAGTTTGTAGATAAATAAATGAATAAATGATGTGCCATCGAAAGCCCGCACAAAGTGGGTGTCCCATATTGGAGAAACGGGGGCTGCACCCACATTGACCGACATGTCAATGGTGATTCACGTGTTTTTAGAGCGTAAACCGCTGCAAATATAGCAATTATTTCTGGAATTTAAATGAATGAGGGGAGATATTTAGCTCTAGATGAGATATTTTCCTCTGCTTTGCTTGTTCTGGTGACCTTTTTTATGTAAATTCGCTGCTACTAATTCCTAAAAGATAACGCAATGCGTAAATTACTTTTTATCGTGGTGGCTGCCGTGCTCACTATGTTTGCTTCGTGCGATTGGTTTAAGTCGAAGAAGGTTGCTGACTCAGACACCACGATTGTGGCTGCTCCTGCCGAGGTCGATAGCACCCTTTATGGGAAGGTGGTAGACGATTTTGGAATGAGCACGTTTGCTGTGCAGCAGACTTCTGGTCAAGAACTTGAATTGTTGCGTTCGCATCAAGATGGCGGTGCAGCAGAAATCTATGGTGATGTGCGTGTAGGCGATGAGTTTGCCTTGACCACCACCGATGGCGGAGAAGCGCTTGATCGTGCCATCAACGTGACGGAAGTGAAGGCTTTGACGAATGATTTCAAAATTGTCAATGGTAAGTTGTTGCTCAACGTGGGCACGACTCCCGATACAGTGCAAATCATGACACTCGATGCCGATAGTTTGGTGGCTAAAGGGGCTACTCAGGTGTATCGTTTGGGAAAGGCCAAAAAATAGGAAATAGAATAATAGAAATTAGCGTAAGGATTGTATCCTTTGTCTGGAGATGGTGACTTGGTAGTGACCATCTCTTTGTCGTCATAGAAAATCAATTGCTTAAGTGACATCCATGAATACTCCCAAACTAATACACGTGTACAAAGCTTCGGCTGGTGCTGGAAAAACCTATACGCTTGCTGCGGAATTTATAGCCAATCTTCTGAATGACTTCAAAACAGCACGCGAACCGCATCGTCATCAGTTGGCGATAACTTTCACGCGTAAGGCGACCACGGAGATGAAGGAGCGTATCTTGGAAAATCTCTACGAACTAGCGCATTGCGTGGATGATCAACAAGATTTCTTGAAAGTGGTGCGCCAGAAGTTGTTGGTGCCAGCAAGTGATCGTGAGATTTCGCTCATAGCACGAAGTTTATTGCGCCAGATTCTTCATGGCTACGATCGGTTTCATGTCACGACCATCGACTCATTCTTCCAATCGTTGCTCAGCAATTTGGCACATGAACTAGGTTTGACCGCTACTTTCAAAGTAGACCTCAATAACGACGATTTGTTGCAGCGAGGAGTGGATAAAATGTTGCAAGGTCTAGAAGCAGATTCGCAAGAATTAAAATGGGTTTCGCAATATATCGAACAACGATTGGAAGACGAAAGCGAGAAAAGTTGGCGTGTGGAAGGTTCTTTGTCCAATTTGGCGAGAGAGCTGACCAAAGAGAGTTATGTGAAACAGCGATATTTACTTCAAAACTTCACGCTTGACAATGCCTTAGCCGATCGGTATCGAGATACTTTGCGTGCTTTGAAAAAGAACTGTGTGGCAGATATTCAGCAGTCAGCGAAGAGTGTGGAAGATTATATTGTTGGTTCTGAAGGATATAGCAGAATCAGCCGCGGTGGAGATGTGGAAAAGTATCTGCATCGTGCGATGGAGTATAAGTTTTCTAAGACGGATCCGAGCAACACAGTGCTTAAGATTGTGAGTGATAGTGGCACAGCCCTCAAAGCCGCAGATAAGAAGACAGGAAAATATGATAGTTGGGCAAGTGATGTTTCCAATTACTTAGAACAGTTGCTCACTACCATTGACAACGCCAACTTTACCATCAATTCGTGCGATTTGAGTCTTCAGCACTTCAATGAACTTCGATTACTCGATGCCATCTCAGCTTCAGTGCAAGAGCTCAATACGGAGAACGACACTTTCCTCTTGGCTTATACTCCGATTCTTTTTGCCGAAATGGTGGGACAGAGTGAGGCATCGTTTGTGTTTGAACGAGCTGGCACGCAGTTTAACCACGTGATGATCGATGAATTCCAAGACACCTCCGAACTGCAGTGGACCAATTTGCGCAATCTCTTTGTGGAGAATATTGCACATGGTAATAGTTGTATGCTGGTGGGCGATGTGAAGCAAGGCATCTATCGCTGGCGTGGTGGAGACTGGTCGGGATTGGCGAATATCAAAGGTGATGAAATCACGGACATTCAAACTCTCGATTCTAATTTCCGAAGTGGGGAGAAGATTGTAAATTTCAATAACGCTGTCTTTGTGAAGATGGCGCAAGTGATAGCCGATGCTACCGTTTCTAGCGAGGGAGAAGCAGAAGGAGAGAGTAGTGTGCTCACGTCGCTTTATGCAGAAGATTTGGTGAAGCAAAATCCCGTGCGCGAAGGCGGCTTTGTGCGTGTCTTGATAGAGAAAAAGCCCGAGAAGACGACTGCTTCTGCTAAGAACAAGGCGGATGCAATAGAAGCAAGCGAAGAGAACGAGGGAGAAACCGAAGAATTTTCGCCAGAAGATGATTTGCGAGAACAAATCATGCGCTTGTATCGTGCCGGAGTGCCCTTTGACAAGATGGGAATTTTGGTGCGTAACAATAAAGATAGTGGAAAACTCATCGAGTATTTTGCTGAATATGAAAAGGAGCATGCCAATGATGAGGACTTCGTTCGCATCGAATTGGTATCTGATGAGGCTTACGTGCTATCTGCTTCTCGAGGTGTGCAACTCATTATCAAAGCTCTCCAATATATACACAATCGCACCGACGAGGTGGCTTTGAGTTATGTCTTAAAACACTGTCCTAAGGAGAGTAAGGAAAAAGTAAGTGCACTTTTGGAGGAATGGAGCAAGTTGTCTTATCAAATGCTGCCATTCTACGATCTCATTCAGCAGTTGATACACCACTTAGAGCTCCATAAACAACCAGGAGAAGCGAGCTATCTTTATAGTTTGCTGGACATGGTGGTGGCATTCTTGGATGATAATGTGCCTGACATTGGACGTTTCCTTCAAGTTTGTGAGGAGTCACTAGGGAAAAAGTCTGTACCAGCCTCAGTGGTGAAAGGCGTGCGCATTCTGACGATTCACAAATCCAAGGGACTGGACTTCCACAGCGTGTTTATTCCCTATTGCAACTGGGAACTGGTGAGTAGCGGTCTAAAACAGTCGATGATTTGGACAAGTCCTCAGGAGGTGCCCTTCAATGAGATTCCACTGTTGCCAGTGAAATTGAGTGCGGTTGCAGAAAACAGTATCTATAAGGATGAATATCTGCTGGAATTGCGCAATCAGCGCATTGAAAATCTCAATTTGCTCTATGTGGCTTTCACCCGTGCACGTCAAAATTTGGTGATTTGTGCACCTAGATTGCCGAGAAATCATGAGAAAAGCATCGTGCCCGCTTTGCAGGAAACGATTACTCAACTGGGTTGGACTGATTGTTCAAGGGAGAGGTGCGCGTAGAAGAAGATGATAATCAGATACTTCTTGAAATAGCTCAACCGTCTATTGCTGAGTGTTCAGTGAAGAGTGAAGATACCTCTGCAGAGACTTTGTTGCAAACGGAAGCTGCTATAGGAGTTAGCGCAGCTGATGTAAGTACAGCGACTTCTGAAGGATGCAATGGTCAAGATGATAGGGCAAAGAATCCGTTCAAAATCAATGCAATTACCGAAAGAGTTAGCCTGGAAACTTCAACCCACAATGTGAAGTTTCGCCAGTCGCAAAGTGCGCGTTTATATAATGCAGCTTTGATGGAGGCAGTGCAGGCCGAGTATTCAGAAGAAACTGCTGAGAACGTGGCTAATACTTCTGAACAAGATTTGGAGTTTCTAGAGAAACGCGCAGCTGCTCAACGTAGAGGAACGATGCTCCACAACTTGATGGAAGAGATTGAGAGCGAAGCTGATGTGGAAGTTGTGTTGCAATCTGCGATTAGAGAAGGGAAGATAGCACCTCTAGAAGAAATAAACGAACTGCGCAAACTACTGCATAGCGCGATGCAGCACGAGATTGCTAAGGAGTGGTTTGATGGTTCCTGGCGACTCTATCGAGAGTGCACAATTTTGACGCGTGATGAACAAGGGAATGTCCATGTGCCACGCCCCGACCGCGTTATGGTACGTGGTGATGAAGCCATTGTGGTGGATTATAAATTTGGTCGTTCTCGTCCTGATTATCACGAACAAGTGCGACACTATTGTCAGCTCCTTAAGCAAATGGGTAAGCAGAAGGTAAAAGGCTATCTCTGGTATGTAGCTTCGGGAGTCATAGAAAGTGTAGCCTTGTAGTGGGATGCAATTACCTTAAGGTGGAGGTTTTAGAATCATGGCTTACGTGAAGCGTTCAATTGAAAGGAAGCTTTGTCCTCAGCTTAGAGGAGTATGGAGAAAATAATTGCTATAAATCAGCGAGTATCCCAAAGTTTTTCGTAAATTTGCCTTGTCAATTCGACCCCCTCTCTGAACCTCTCTGCTAGAGATCATCAAACAGGTGGATAAGCAGAGCTTCAGAGGATACTTGAATCTTCGACAATAACAAATAACTTATCAATACTCATATCATTATGACTATCGAATCTTGTAACTTTGCAGGCAAGAAGGCCATCGTTCGCGTAGACTTCAACGTGCCTCTCAATGAAAATGGCCAAATCACCGACGACACCCGCATCCGCGGTGCGTTGCCCACCCTCAAGAAGGTGCTTGCTGATGGTGGTGCTCTCATCATCATGAGCCACATGGGTAAGCCCAAAGGCAAGGTAAACCCCAAGTTCTCATTGGGACAAATTAAGGATGCAGTAGCTGCTGCCCTCGATGCACCTGTTTCTTTCGCTCCTGACTGCGCAAAGGCACAAGAGGCTGCTGCCGCTCTCAAACCCGGTGAAGTGCTTCTTCTTGAAAACCTCCGTTTCTATCCAGAAGAAGAAGGCAAGCCTGCAGGTATTGACAAGGAAGATCCTGCTTACGAAGCTGCAAAGAAGGCAGTGAAGGAAAGCCAAAAGGAGTTTGCAAAGACTCTTGCTAGCTATGCTGACTACTACATCATGGATGCTTTTGGTACCGCACACCGCAAGCACGCTTCTACTGCTGTTATCGCTGACTACTTCGATGCTGACCACAAGATGCTCGGCTACCTCATGGAGAAGGAAGTGAAGGCTGTAGACAATGTCCTCACTAACATCGAACACCCCTTCACTGCTATCATGGGTGGTTCTAAGGTGTCTACCAAGATTGGTATCATCGAAAACCTTATGGATAAGGTAGACAACCTCATCCTCTGCGGTGGTATGACTTATACCTTCGCTCGTGCACTTGGTGGTAACATTGGTGTTTCTCTCTGCGAAGAAGACAAGCTCGACCTCGCTCTCTCTATCATCGAGAAGGCTAAAGCTAAGGGTGTGAACCTCGTGCTCGGTACTGACTGTGTGGCTGGTGACGACTTCAAGAACGATTGCAACACGCAAGTTGTTCCCGTTGGCAACATCCCCGAAGGTTGGGAAGGTCTCGATGCAGGTCCTGAAAGCCGCAAGTTGTTTGCTGCTGCTATCGAACCCGCTAAGACTATCCTCTGGAACGGTCCTGCTGGTGTGTTTGAGTTCGATAACTTCACTGGTGGCTCACGTGCTATCGCTGATGCTATCGCTGTAGCTACTAAGAACGGTGCATTCTCTCTCATCGGTGGTGGTGACTCTGTAGCTTGCATCAACAAGTTCGGTATGGCTGACCAAGTTTCTTATATTTCTACTGGTGGCGGTGCTTTGCTCGAAGCCATCGAAGGTAAGGAACTCCCCGGTGTAGCTGCCATCAAGGGCTAATCTATCGCCAAATACCTAATAGATAAATATAAAGTTATAGGGACAGCGGTGCACCGTCATCGTTGCTCTATAACTTTTTTTGCTTATGAACAGTCGAAAACTTCCCCTCTTCCTCTTTTTCATAGCCCTATTTGTAGGAATTTTTACCACAAGTTGTGGTAGTGGAAAAGTGAATCAAGATGAGAATACAGAAGTCAATGGTACTCATGAAGTGCCTGACAGCCTCTCGCTCATTATTGCTTGCCTTCCCACCTACGAGAGTGTCCCCTTTTATTATGCCAAAGCTGCTGGGATTGCAGACTCTTTGTCGCTGCCTCTCCGCATCAAAACGTATCAATCTCAGTTTGATGCCGACACCGCTCTATTGCGTGGGAGTGTCGATGCCGGAGTCACCGATGTTGTGCGGCAGCAGCATTATGCTAAACAAGGCAAGATGCGTGGTTACGTGGCTTGGATGCCGCTGCAAGGTGAGTGGCAGCTTTTGGTTGGAGGACGTTATCGCATCACAGAGTTGAAACAGCTCAAACAGCGCACCATCGCCATTGCACGCTATAGCAGTTCGGATCAATATACAGCCCACTTGCGCGACAGTCTGCGTTGGAAGTTTGATGATATGCTCCGTCCTCAAATCAACGATTATCGCATCCGCCAACAAATGCTCGACAATGAGCAAATTGATGCTGCAGTATTGCCACAGCCCTTTGCCCTTCGAGCTAAAATCAATGGACAGCGTGTTCTAGCCACTCTTGCGCCTTCCTACCATCAACATGCCCTCTATCTCAGTGCAAAAGCTCAGGATGATAAGCGAAAAATTAAGCAAGCTCAGTTATTGCAACGTGTGTACAATGTAGCCATTCAGCGCATCCACCAACATCCAGGTGCTGTTTTGGATAGTGTGCTTATGCGCACCTACAAACTTACGCCAGAGCAAATCAGACAAGTGCGTTTGCCTCATTATCTTGAGGTAAAATCTGCAAAGTAATCAGTACATACATCCTGAGCTATTTCCTTGTATTTCATTTTTCCGCATCTTAGGTAGTCTTCTCTTCTTCGTAAAGATTTTCTTCATTTAGATTAGCCCATATTTCGCCCCCTCGTTTTCCCATGGACACCACTGCTTATCTCACTCTTCGCGATGATTATATGAAAGCCATCCGCGGCCGTCATTTGCTTGATGCCCTTCGTGCGTTGCAAGGTCAATTATCCTGGGTCGGAAACAGGAGAGATCGCCAAGAACATGAGAGCATTTTAGCTGAGTATCAGCTTTTACTTCGAGATTTCCAACAAGGGGCTGAAAGCTCTGTATGTCAAGAGCGCAACGCGTCACTTTTGCATCGCACCTATCAACTTGGTCTTTCGTTACATCATGGTTTTACGATGGAGCATACTCAGCAGTATCGTGCCAAGTTGTGGCAGAAGTATGCTGACCAGCGTGTGCAGCAACCTCTGGAGGATGTGCTGCGTTATGAAATGGATGAGCATGTTCTTTTTGATAGATTATATTGTGCTGCACCCTGGACAGCAGAAGTGGTGGAAGCTGCGGAAGAACTCATGCAGCATCCCAATCGAAGTGAAGACACTCGTGCCACAGTTCTCTCCGCTGTTACCTTAAGTCTGTTGGCTGTTTTTGATTCCACGCAGTGCGCGTGGTTGTTGCGACAAACCGACAAAGTACTCTCTCCGTTGTTGCGTGTTCGCCTTGGGGTAGGATTAGTGTATATTGGCATCCATCATGAAGCATCTTTTTCATTGTTTCCTCATCTAGCTAAATCCTGGAAGACATGGATGAATAGCACAACTTGGCATGACGATTTGCGCATGATACAATCTACCCTGTTGGCTTCTGCTCAATCGCGAGATACTGTTTATGAAGGTTCCAGATTGATGGAACGTTTCGCACAAGTTTCTGAGCTCTCTGAGCCTCAAAGCAAACAGACTTTCTTGCGAGAAATGGCTAATTTTGTTGCAGAACGATTTGTAGATGGTCTGGCGGGCATTGACATTGCTTTTAGTGGATTCAAGATAATGCACCGTCGCTACGCGTTTTTCAGAGAAGCAGCCAACTGGTTCATTCCTTTCTCTGTGCATCGCCCTGAACTTCAGCATCTCGTTGCAGTAGATGCTCCCCCTTCCGATATGGAGCATCGAGCTTTTGGCACCACCGATCTCTATCTTATGGCAGAAATGAATCTTGCCCGCAAGCGGTTTATGGAACAGATGCAGAAAGGTCTAAGTGAGCAGCCTGAGATAGCTACATCCGAATCCTCAGAAGAGCCCAAAGTTATTTCTTTAGAGCTAACCGAAGAAGATGCAGAGTTGCTTAAAGCCATGCGCCGTGAGCATGAGCATAGTGACGTTTCTGATATTCTCTCAGAAGAGAATAAAGAGTCTCGTATTCTAAAGCTAACCTATAACGCCTACATTCACGACACTTACCGCTTCTTCCATCTTTTCACCAATAGAAATGAGGGAGAGAATCCCTACCGAGATAATCTCATGCTTCGCGAATCGCCCTTGTTCCGCAACGCTTTTAAAGATGAGCAAATACTAGCCGCGCTGGGACAGCTTTGTTTCGCCATAAAAGATTATCCTCATGCGTTGTCTTTTTTTCAACATCTACCCCGAGAGCATCGAGATGTTCGTTTGCGTTTGGCTCAGTGCTATCATGCCACGGGGCACTATGCTGAGGCTGTTGATCTGTTAGAGCAATTGGCAGAAGCAGAAGAAGATGAGAGTCTCCTACGATTACTTTCTCATTGTTATGATGCGCTACATCGTCCCGAGGATGCCTTAGTTTCTTGGATTCGTCTGGAGCAACTACATCCCGACAATCTCGAAATAGCAGAGTCTTTGGCACAACGCTTCCTAGAACTTCAACTTTATAGCGATGCTCTCGACCAGCTGCACAAGATACTCTATCATAAACCTCACGATTTTGATGCTCTTCTCTTGAAAGCCCAATGCTATCTTTTGATGGGACGTATAGAAGAAGCTCACCAACATTTCGGCACATTGCTAGATAGGGCACCTGAGCACACTGATGTCTTGAAGCATGCAGCTCATAGTGCTTTATTAGCAGGAGATTATGCGATGGCTACTCGTTTGTATATGGCATATCTCGAACAAGAGCAGCTTAAGTTTGTGCATGAAGATTTTTTTGCCGATGCTTTAGAATCCTTAGAACCAGTTGGGTTCACTCCACAGCTTGCTATTTTCATGCGAGACCTCTTAAATAGTGAGCTGCAACATTAGCGTTCCTAGTACCTTTTTGGGTGATTTCTAAGTCTCATCACATGATTGCTGCTATAAAGCAACCTCAGAATTTTATTTTACGCGATTTTTCTTCAATTGGGAAGAAAAGTCGCGTTTTCATTTCATACCTCATCTTTGAAGTCTAAAAGATTATTTCGGAGAAGTTCTAAATTCTCTCCGAGATTTTTGGTGATAAGTAGGAGATTTCTCAAAGAATCTCGGAGAATCATTGAGAAAACTTGGAGAGCGTTATCATGTTTACGCCAGTCAGCATCTCAGGCATCTGCTATTAGAGAATCCTATATTAAATTTTAAGAGGCACTTTCTTTTGAAAGGCTTAAATAGTGGCTGCAATCAAGTCTCTTTTTTGATTGTTTTCTTCCTCTCACGCGCGCGTGTACGCGCGCATTACAGGGAATTTGCACTTTTTGCTTTCACAACCTTCACAAAATCTCTTGTAATAGTTTAGTAGTTAGTAGATTACTGCGGTATTAGGAACGGTGTTCTTCTTTAATCTAAAAGAAGGTTCATCAATAAGACTTTTCAGTGTTCCCACAAGGCGTGAAGGTTGTGAAAGCAAAAAGAGTAAAATTGCTAGGGATGCGCGCGCATAACGCACGCGCGAGAAAACTGAAAAATCCAATCATCTTGTGCACTTAGGACTACTTCCCAACATAATCTTTAGAAATGTAAACTTTATCGTAGATTTTTGCTGATTTTTCTAATAAAAGTTTCGAGTAACATCTTTTAAGTTGAATTTTCTCACTTTCGCCTCATTTCTATCCAGTTATATATAGGGAGCAACAACGAAGAAGGGGACATGAGTTGAAACATGATGGACGAAGCAGCTACTCGCCATGATGGAGAGTCAAGCATGAAGGACTGCGGAATGTCTAGCAACAAAAGGTGAATTATAAAGACATTGCTGAGTAAGTGTGAAGAAATTGCCTGAGATAGGGGGGAAGCCCGATAGAAAAAACACGGCACAATTCAAAAAGAACCGTGCCGTGCGAGAATAGTAAGCCCGAGCTGAGGTGCTGTATGATTCTGGTTTCAACACCACTTCCCAGGAGGAAAATCTTAGAGTTCTTCTTCTACGTAGCGGATGAGGCCACGAGAAGCAGAGTTGATGAAGTCAGTGAGTGTTTTGATTTCATCGCTCATCTCGATTTGTTCGTGAATCTTGATGACTGCATCTTCCAAGGAGAAGTTGCCTGCAGTGATTAAGCGGAACGCATTGGCGAGATGGCGCAGCACACGATCGCTCACTGTGGGATGGAAATACTCAATGACTTTGGTGTTTACCCCTCGATAGGCAGGAGGGTTGCCCCCAAAGATGGCATAAGGCATCACGTCTTTTTGCACACGAGTGCCGCTCTGCAAGAGGGCAAACTTACCGACACGTACCTTGCGTTGCACGATGGTGGAAGAAGATAAGATAGCATAATCCCCAATTTGACATGCCCCAGCGACGCTAGCTGAAATACCCAAGACACAGTAGTCACCAATCTGCACGTCATGACAGATATGCACCTTGTTCATGAGGTGGTTGTGGCTGCCGATGCGTGTGGCATCTACGGATTTATTGCTACCAGCAATGAGTACGTTTTCACGAATCACATTGTGGTCACCAATCACGACGTGAGGTTGTTCGCCTTCTTCATAGTGGAAAGACTGCGGTTTCGCACAAATCACAGTGTTTTGGTGAATCGTGTTGTTATTGCCAATAGTTGTACCATTGAGGATAGACACGTGCGGCATAATCACACAGTTGTCGCCGATGGCGACATCGCCCTCGATGTAGGCGAATGGCATAATTTCTACATTATCTCCGATACGAGCATTCGGATCAACGTAGGCAAGTGGACTGATCATGGTGTTATCTTTGTGAGAGGTTATTACATTCTACCACCACCAAGTGCTTGGTAGAGCTTGATGGCTGCTTGTACCTTTTCAAAACGATTGTTGATGAGCGAAAGGCGACCATTGAGGAGGTTCATCTGCGCCGTCAACGTTTCGAGATAGGTTGTCGTATTTCCATTGCGGAAGAGAAATTCCGTGTCATCATTGGCTTTCTGGAGTTCTGTCAGACGCATTTTCGCAATGTCTGTGGCAAGGCTAGCAGTGTGGTATTTACTAAGCGCATTGCTCACTTCGTGTCCCGCGGTAAGTAGGGTTTTCTCAAAGTCGAGTTGCGCAGATTCTTGTTGCAACTTTGCTACTTCGAGTGCACCTTTCAATTTGCCTTGTGCAAAGAGAGGTTGGGTGAGAGAAGCTATGCCAGACGCGATGAACTTACCAGGGTTGACCACCATAGCTCCAAGAGCATCTGTGAAGCTACCTTGTCCTGTAATGGTGAGTTGGGGGAAGAAAGACCCTCGTGCCGACTGGATGCCGTAGAAAGCATTTGCAAGTTTGGCTTCTGCAATCGCCACGTCTGGACGACTTGTTAAGAGTGATAAGGGAAGTCCTGCAGAGAAAGCGGTGGGGAAGTCTTGTGCGCTGAAGGCACTAAGTTGGATACTGTGCGGAGCTTCGTGAAGCAGCACACAGAGGGAGTTTTCAACTTGGCGAATATTGTCAGTAAGTGTGGGCACCGTAGCTTCGATTTGTAGCACTTGAGCTTTGGCACTTGCAATGGCTGCAGAGTTGGTGTAACCTGCTTCCTTCATGGCTTCCATCGCCTCGATGTTCTTGTGCCAGAGTTTCAAAGTAGCCTCAGTGGTCGCTAGCTGTTCATCGAGCATTTGGAGACTAAAATAGAGATTAGCCACACCAGCAACGATAGCAGTCTGAATGGCTTGGCGTGCTGCTTTAGCCTGCATCACAGAGAGTTCTCCTTGCTTTTTAGCATTGTATAGCTTACCGAAAGCATCAATTTGCCATGAGGCTTGCACGGGAAAAGCATAACTCTCGTTAGTGGTCATACCGTCCATGAACACCTTAGATACAGTGCCAGAGGGAGAAAAGGCTATTTGGGGAAGATAAGCTAATTTGTTGAGTCGAAGCCCTATTTCAGCTTGTTTGATGGTGAGGTCTGCCTTGCGAATGTCGGTGTTTCGCTCCAACGCAGTGGCAATGAGCTTCTGGAGTTGTGCGTCGGTGAAAACTTCGCGCCAAGGGAGATTGCCAAACGAACTTGTGTCGGCAGTTGCAAGTGCACCATCAGCCTTTGCGGTGTCGCGATAGAGCTGCTTCACAAAGGCTTCTGTGTGCGCGGTGTCGCGCTCGTATTTGCCAAACAAGGTGTTGCAGCTCGTGAGTAGTGCGGCAGCAGCGGCAATATATAGAAATGATTTCATGAAAATATCGTGTTGAGTGGAGCTACTTAATAGAATCAAGTCTTTCATCTTTGATCGGTTCTATTGTGGGGAGCGTAGTGGAGTGCACTGCGCTCCCCAAAGATTAGAATCAAGATGAGAGATTTGAGTAAAGTCTCTCCTTATTTTGCATATTGTTCGATATCAGCCTCAGCCTCTTCGTTGTGGAGATCTGAGAAGTCCATGGGTTTGATGCGCTCTTGCAATCCTTGGAAGATTCGGAAGAGAGCAGGTACTACGAAGATTTGACAAATCATACCTATCAACATACCACCGATGGCGGTTGTTCCTAATGAGCGGTTACCATAGGCACCGACACCGAAGGCGAACATCATGGGGAGCAGACCGATAATCATGGCGAGCGAGGTCATCAAGATGGGACGAAGACGGGCAGCGGCACCATGGAGAGAAGCGGCGGTGATGCTCATGCCCATCTTGCGACGGTCTAGCGCAAACTCGACAATGAGGATGGCATTCTTCGCCAAAAGACCGATGAGCATGATAAGTGCAATCTGTACATAGATATTGTTTTGGGCTTCACCAAATACAGCTCCCATAATTTGTCCTGCCATGCCAGGGAGGAGACTCAAACTTCCGATACCCTGAATGAAGAGGAAAGAACCGAGCAAACCGAAGGGCACGGAGAGTAACACAGCAAGAGGCAATAGATAGCTCTCGTATTGTGCAGCTAGGAGGAGGTAGATGAAAAGGAAGCAAAGCCCAAACACGATGGCTGTTGTGCTGCCCCCTGAAGATTGTTCCTCACGGGTGAGACCCGAATATTCATAGGTGTAGCCCACAGGTAGACTTTCTTTTGCTACTTCTTCTACAGCTTGGATGGCTTGGCCAGAGGTGTAGCCATCCGCAGGGTTACCATTGATAGAAATCGAGGTAAACATGTTGAAGCGGTTGATGTTGTCTGGGCCTTCTGTTGGGGTCAGTGTCATGAACTGCGTGATAGGAGCCATTTCACCACGTGCATTGCGCACTTTGATGTTATTGAGTGATTCAATGTTGGAGCGTGCGCTAAATTCCGCTTGAACGATAACACGATAAATCTTACCAAAGCGATTGAAGTTGGAAGAATATAATCCACCGAAATATCCTTGTAACGTGTAAAGAATGTCGCGAGGTGAGATACCAGCTCGCTTACACTGTGCGGCATCAATGTCGATGATGTATTGAGGGAACTTCGTGTCGAAGGTCGTCTGAGCAGTTTGAATTTCAGGGCGCTTAGACAATTCTGCTATGAAGTCTGTGGCAACTTCCTTGAACTTGGAGAGTTCACCACCCGTGCGGTCTTGGAGGTTAAGGGTAAAACCATTGGTCATGCCGTAGCCCATGATCATCGGAGGCTGGAAGAAGAACACTTGCGCATCCTTAAAGGATTTTTGTGATTCAAGCAACAGGTTAATGAAGACCATGCGCGCACTTTCGGTGATGGCGTTGCGCTCTTCCCAAGGTTTGAGCTTAATGAAGAATGAACCATAAGAAGAACCTTGGCCGCCCATCATGGAGAAACCAGAAATCACCATGGTATTTTTCACCAAAGGTGATGCCATTACCATTTTCTCTACTTGTTGGAGCACTTCATCCGTGCGGTCTTGAGATGTACCAGGAGGCATAGACACCATACCCATGAGGGTACCCGTGTCTTCTGTGGGTACGAGGGTAGTGGGGGTGACTTGCATCATCCAGAATAAGCTGAGAATGGAGGTAACAACCAATCCCATAGAGAGCCAAGGACGTTTCACAAAGTGCCCTACGCCTTTCTTGTAGCGCTCGAGTATGTTTTCATACCAATTGTTGAAAGCTGTGATGAAGCGATCTGAGAATAAGCCTAATACAGCCACGATGGCTACTGCCCATGCGATGATGCTCACGATGACATTTTCAAAGGTGAAAAGACCAACCACCATCATGACAATGGTGACAACGAGCAGAAGGAGAGTGAGCCAGGGAGGAAGGGCTAGACCAAACTTTCTACTTTTAACTGCATACTTTTGTTTCATCTGCTCCAAAGCTTCCTTTTGAGCTATTTGCACGCGTTCGCCAAGACTGCGTTCGTCGCCATGAGCTTTGAGGAAGATGGCGCAAAGAGCAGGAGAGAGGGTCAAAGCGTTCAAAGCTGAGAAACCGATAGCGACTGCCATGGTGATACCAAACTGGCGATAGAATGTACCACTAGTGCCACCCATGAACGATACAGGTACGAACACAGCCATCATGACAAGAGTGATAGAAATGATAGCACCACCGAGTTCGCCCATGGCATCGAGGGAAGCCTTGCGTGCAGACGTATAACCCATGTCGAGCTTAGCGTGTACACCTTCCACCACCACAATGGCATCATCGACCACAATGGCGATGGCAAGCACGAGAGCAGAAAGGGTGAGAAGGTTGAGGGAGAATCCTATGAGGTTGAGCACCAGGAAGGTGCCAATCAATGCCACTGGAATGGCAATGGTGGGGATGAGCGTCGAACGGAAATCTTGGAGGAAGATGAAAACAACCAAGAACACGAGGACGAAGGCTTCGATAAGAGTCTTCACAACTTCGTGAATGGAGGCAAAGAGGAAGTCGTTGACATTCTGAGCAATACTAATTTCCAATCCTGCGGGCATGGAGGCCTTGCTTTCTTCAAGAGTCTTTTCGATGTCTTGAATAATCTGTGTTGCGTTGGAACCTGCAATCTGAGATATCATGCACCCTACAGACTTATGTCCGTTGGTGCGGCTACCAAAGGAGTAGGATTCACTGCCGAGTTCGACACGAGCGATGTCTTTCAAGCGGATGAGGTTGCCATTGGCATTGGATTTGATGACGATGTCTTCAAATTGAGCGACTTCCTGAAGGCGACCTCGATAGCGGAGGGTGTATTGGAAAGTTTGGTTTTCGCGTTCACCGATATTACCAGGGGCAGCTTCGATGTTTTGTTCTGCCAAAACTCCCGATACGTCAGAGGGGACAAGACCATAAGAAGCCATTTTTTCGGGATCGAGCCAAATGCGCATGGCATAAGAACCCGCAAATACCTGAGCATCACCTACACCAGATACGCGTTGCACTTGAGGAATGAGGTTAATCTTGGCATAGTTTTCCAAGAAGTCAGAGGTATAGCGATCTTCAGTGTCGACGAGTGAGAAAACCATGAGCATAGAACTCTGGCGTTTTTGGGTAATAACGCCCACTTGCGTCACTTCTGCTGGGAGTAGACCAGTAGCTTTGGCTACGCGGTTTTGTACGTTAATCGCGGCCATATCTGGGTCAGTTCCCATCTTAAAGGTGATTTGAATAGAGGCTTGTCCCGTGTTGGTGGCAGAAGAAGACATGTAGTCCATGTTTTCTACACCATTGATTTGCTCTTCAAGTGGAGCAATCACAGAGTTTAGCACCGTTTGGGCATTTGCTCCCATGTAGCTAGTCCAAACCTGCACTGTGGGAGGGGCGATGTCTGGGTATTGAGTGATGGGGATTTGCATCAAGCCCATAGTACCCAAGATGACGATGAAGATGGAAATCACCGTCGATAGCACCGGTCTGTTGATAAATAGATCGAGTTTCATGAATGTGCTATGAATGTTAGGCTGTTATAGAAAAGAGAGTAAGACTGTGCGGCGACAACTGGTGCTGTGCTTTATGCTCGCTGCACCATGAGGCGCGTGAAGTCTAATGCCTAGTCGTGAATTATTGACCTGGCATTTTCTTTTCTGCCATGTGTTGTTGGGATTTCTTTTGTTGTGCTTCGCTTTGTTGAGGAGTGATAGGCTTAATTTCCATATCGTTGCTCAACTTATTAACACCTTCGACAACGATTTTATCACCGATGTTCAAACCTTGGGTCACTACATAGTATTGACCATTGTTTTGGGGAAGTACTTCAATTTCAGTAGCCTTCACTTTGTTACCTTTACCCACAACATAGACAAATTTCTTGTCTTGAATCTCATAAGTAGCCTTTTGAGGGACAAGAATAGCATTTGTGCGCTGAACAGGGAATGAAATCTGGCCTGTGGCACCAGAGCGAAGGATGCTTTGGGGATTTGCAAAGGTGGCGCGCATTTTTACACTTCCTGTAGCCACATCCAGTACTCCAGAAAGACTGCTTACTTTTCCCTTTTGATCATAGGTTGTGCCGTCTGCAAGAATGAGGCTTACTTCGGGCAATTCCTTCACAGCTGCTGCACTACCACCACTGGTGCGGGTCATTTCGAGTAATTGCTTCTCGGTAAGTGAGAAGTAGGCATACATAGTGCTAAGGTTGGAAACGACAGTGAGAGGCTCCAGGCTAGAAGGACTAACAAGGGTTCCAAGACGATAGGGGATGCTACCAATCACACCAGAGCTTGTGGCACGAATGGTGCAGAAGTTCAATTGGTCAGTTGCCGCTGCTAATGAAGCTTTTGCTTGTCCTAGTTGGGCACGCATTGTAGCAAGTTGGTTTTCTGCTACATTTAAGTCATATTGTGACACAATGTCGCGTTCACGGAGCATACGCTTATTTTGCACCGTGAGTTCTTGTGTTGCAATGGAAGCCTTGGCCACGTTAACTGCTGCACGTGCTTGTTCTACTGCACTACGATACTGTGTAGGGTCAATTTGAAATAAGGGTTGCCCTGCTTTTACAAAGTCACCTTCATCTACAAATTGTTTCACAATATTGCCCGATACTTTTGAGCGGATTTCAACATCTTGCACACCACGAATGATAGCGGGATAGGTTGTATTGAGATCAGCTGTTTGTGGAGCAATTGTTTCTACTGCAAATTCATTGCTGGATGGAGGCATTCCTTGTTGTTTTTTGCTAGAGCACGCAACAAGTGTGAGGCTCAGCAGAAGGTAAGCTATTTTTTTCATTGAGAAAGAAGTATTATTGCTGTTGTTGTAGCGATAGAAAATGATTGGATGAAATTAAGAAAGAAAAGAAATGTTCTGTATTGATATAAATTATAAAGGATGTTGTTCTATCTTCACTACCTGTAGAAATTGGTTGTGTGACATACCTCTAGTTTTACTTAGCAAAGGTACAATAAAAACGTGGGAGATAAGTCGGTTTTTCACCGAAAAATAACGAAGAAGTCGGCAGTATGAAGCACTTTTTACTGCTTAGAGTGTGAAGAAAGATAAGATTGTAAAATGAAATATTACAAAAGTACTTTGTTTACGCTGCTCGTGTAGTTTATAAATGTATTGATAAAAGGCAAAAAATGCCTCACGTAAAAACGTGAGGCATGTATAAGCATGTAAAAGAGAGACTAATCTCGAAGTTTTATGAAGCTGACACATAAAGCTCCAACGACAAGTAGGGCACCAGCGACAACGAGCATCCAGACTTCTGGAGCTAAATGACCAGGGATAGTGAAGAGCTTGAGCACTAAACCTCCGAGGACAGCTGCTACGATTTGAGGAAGACAGATGGTGCCATTGAACAATCCAAGATATGTACCCATGTGGCCTCCCTTCAATGAGTTGGTGAGAATGGTGAAAGGAAGTGCCAACATTGCTGACCAAGCGCAACCAATCAAGGCAAAGCTAATGAAAAGTAGATATTGGTCATGAATGAGATAGATGGAGGCAAAACCCACAGCACCTAGCAGGAGGCTGAGGGCATAGATGAACTTCTGATTTTTGAAGAGTGGAATCACTGTAGCCCATAACACGGAACCAATGGCTTGCACTGCAAAAAGAACGCCTACCCAGTTGCCTGCTTCATTGTAGGCATGGCTCGTGGTATCAAGTACAACCGAGCTACCTTTTACTACTGTGGGCGCGTCAAACACATGGGCTGCAATAGAGCCAGTGGTGTAAGTCCACATGAACATAAAGGCTGCCCAACAAAAGAACTGAACAAGGCCGACAGTCCAGAAAGTCGAGGGGGCATCTATCAGTAGATGAAGAATATTGGGTGATTTTTTAGATGCATTTGACTGATCATCTACCTTCTCTGCTGTGATGTTGTGATACTCATTATAGAGTTGAGGGGGATACTCTTTTACCTTTAATGTGGTGTATATAACACAGAGGATGAGGATTGCCGCTCCACCATAGAAGGAATAGATCACAGTGTCGGGGACTTGTCCTTTTTCGGCAGTGTTGCTGACTGCGAGCCAAGTGAGGAAGATTGGGAAAAGATAGCCCACAAGGCTACCAGCATTACATAGGAAAGACTGGATGGAGTAAGCGGTTGTCTTTTGCTCTTCGTTGACCATATCGCCTACCATCATTTTGAAAGGTTGCATGGCAATATTGATGCTGGTGTCGAGGAACATGAGTGAGACTAAGCCGAAAATCATGGCGACTCCCACTGTCATGCCGAAGCTCCCAGCATTGGGAAGCAGACACATCACCAAAACGGCAATGAGTGCTCCGACAAAAAGATAAGGGATGCGGCGGCCGAAGCGAGTCCAAGTACGGTCTGAAAGAACACCGATGATGGGCTGCACTAGAATGCCCATGAGGGGAGGCAAAATCCAAAAATAGGAAAGGTCGTGCGGGTCTGCTCCAAGAGTAGAAAATATACGAGAGATGTTGGCACTCTGCAGGGCGTATGCGATTTGTACGCCAAAGAATCCAAAGCTCAGGTTAAAGAGCTGAGAAAAGGGTAGGCGAGGGAGATGTTTCATGATGTGAGAATATGAGCGTGCGCAGAATAAGTTCACTCATGCCTCTCTGTAGTTGGCCTAAAGAGGGACTACAAAGAGGGACGAGTGGTTGTTGTGCGTGAACGCAGTGTGATGTTACCTTGAATTATTGGCGACCGCTTTGTTCTACTAAAGCGGTGACTCTTTGATTGAAAGCGGTCTGCTGAAGTAGACTTTCTATGCTTAAGTGCATGCGATAACGCCAATAGTGACGTGGATTGGCAGGAACATTGATGCGCTCTGATTCAATGTCGGGGTGTCGTAGCTGCTCATCGATAGCCAACCAGTCTTGCAAGGCTAAAATGGTGAGCATGGAAGGGCAGTTGAGGTGGCGGCGCACTACTTCCTCACACACCCATCCTGGAGCATCACCCGGAACTTCTCCTCCAAAGTGAAGAGTGTCGTAATAATAGCGGCAGGTTTGGCTGTAATCTTCACGCCACCATCCGCGGAAAGTGGCCATGTCATGTGTGCCGATTGTGCAAACAGAGCGCTCAGGGTACCATTCTACATGTCCGAATTCGTGTTTCGGATCTTTAGGCATGCGTTCTATTTCTAAAGAAAGGAGTTGAAGTTCATTCATCACCCAGGGCACGCAGTCGGGCACCATGCCAAGGTCTTCACCACAAGGAAGCATAGGAGCTGCTTCGCAAAGTTCGGGAAGTTTTTCCATCGCGCAGTCGTACCAGAACTGATTGTGACGCTCGTAGAAGTAATGATTGTACAAGCTGTTGAAGGCATCTTTTTCATGTTGTTGCAGACGCTCGTAGATGAAACATTGTTGTGCTGCAATACGTGGATGATACATTCCACGTTGCTTGTGATCCTCTACGAACAGTACATTGTTGATGAGAGAGAAAACTCCGTTTTTCAGGGCTTCCGCATTAGGCATAGACTTGCCTTCTTTGTTGAAGTAAGCCTCTACTGCACGCTGAGTAGAAAACTCAGGGCGGAGTGACCAAACATCATAGTGACTATGAACGAGGAAGGTTTGTTTAACCCATTCGTTCTGGTCTCCGAATATGCGATAGAGGATTTCCTCGCAGATGAAAGGAGAGGTCATGAAGTCTTTTTGGAAGTAGAGTCCAAAAGTTCCGATTTCCTCCGGAGACATAGGAAGGGCAGGTGAGAACTGTCCGAGCAGTCCTTGTACACTATGGCTTGGAATCTCCCAAATGCGGAAGAAGCCTAGGATGTGGTCGATGCGATAGGCTGTGAAGTATTCCGCCATTTTGGCAAAACGTCGCTTCCACCATTGGTAGCCGTCTTGTTTCATCACCTCCCAATTGTAGGTTGGGAATCCCCAGTTTTGACCGTTAGCAGAAAATGCATCGGGTGGTGCGCCTGCCTGTCCGTTCATGTTGAAGTAGTAGGGCTCAATCCAAGCTTCTACGGAGTTGCGCGAAATGCCGATGGGGATGTCACCCTTGAACATGACTCCTTTGCTTCGAGCATAATCACTTGCAGCAAGGAGTTGGATGTGAAGGAGATATTGAATGTAATAGTAGTAGGCTACCACTTCCCAAGCTTTGCTTTCTTGGGCACAGAGTTTCTCAATGGCTGTTTTGTCGTAGGTGGAGTGTTCGGGCCACTTGCTGAAGTCTGGTGTGCCGTACTTATCACGCAAGTAGGAGAAGGCTGCATAGGGGCGAAGCCAATGAGAATTATTGTCTAAGAAAGCCTTGAACTCCTTACTTTCGAGTAGTTGTTTGCCACTTTCTCTAAACGAGAGTAGCAGGTAGTCACGTTTTAATTTATTGACGCGATCATAATCCACCTGTGGCAGCGCGTTAAGTTCACGGAATTCCTTGTCGAACTGTGCTTGTTGTTGAGCATTTTTCAGATTAGGTACTTCTCTCAAGTCCACATACATAGGGTGAAATGCGTAGATGGAGATGGAGTTGTAGGGATAAGAGTCTACCCAGGTACCTGTTATTGTTGTATCGTTGATGGGAAGAATCTGGAGAGCCTTTTGCTTAGTGGCTACTGCCCAATCTACCATGTGTTTGAGGTCGCCAAAATCACCAACACCTTGACTGCCCTCACTGCGAAGTGAAAATACGGGGACAGCTGTTCCCGCTACACGTGGGTGAATGTTGGCAAAATAGACCTCTACTTCTGGGGCAAAGAAATGGACACCTTCATCAAGCGAGGGAATGATGAGTTGACGATTTTGTCCTCCCTCCCATTCTACTACTTTACCTTGGCTATTGAGAGTTACTAACTTGTAGTCGCTTGATGGCTCTAGTTGTTTGGTGTCGAGAGTGAGTTGCCAATGATTGGCTGAAATTTCTTCGAAAATTATAGCTTCTGCCGGATTCCATGCACCAAGTGCTTTGCTTTCTCCAACGATAGCAAGTTTAAGCCCTTGTTGGCGTAGGGTAGGGCAGAGTACGCGAAGAGTGTAGGTTGATTTTGCTAAAGAGGCACTGGCAGGATGCACATCTCCAAAGTCTCCAGAGAAAGCGAGAGAGAAAAGAGCATTATGCTGAGGTAAATCGCGCCAGTTATCTATGGCGAAGTAGGCTGACTCTACTTGGCTTTGCGCATGAATGATATGACGTTGCGCTCCGCGTTCCTGGCGTATGCGCTGTTCTCCGCGCCAAACGCTGTAGCGATAGGTTACTAATTGACCTGCATGTCTATGGGGGAGCTTAACAGTGGTTTCCCAATGTAGGCCATCTTCTGTGGATAAGACAACAGGGTTGTTTGCATAGCCGTCTATTTCAACTGCAATGTACTCACCCCATTGTGTGAGGTAATCAAGTTGTAAGTGGATAACCATATTTTGTTGCTTATTATATCGTTTTTAGATGAGAAGTATCTGTTCTGTTTCTTTAGGTTTGGACTCCAAAAATACAAACTTCTTTCGAGATATGTCGTGTTTTTAGGTCGAAAATGTAATCTGTACTAGCAAAAAATAGGTATATGAAAGAGAAGTGATAGAATGTATGTCAAATGAGATGAGGTAGTGATGATTGTATGTAAGTATTTAAATACTCTATACGTGTGTCCTTACAAATGTAGTAGAACATGTACACATTTGTTCTGCGTGACTGAATTATGAGCAATAAGGTGGGGAGGGCATATCAGTCTGTTGTGATGACTAAAACAAAAAAGGCTATCCAAAAAGGATAGCCTTTAAAAATGAGCGGAAAACGAGACTCGAACTCGCGACCCCA
>NZ_KB290717.1:518837-599185 GCF_000318095.2 Alloprevotella sp. oral taxon 473 str. F0040 | reverse complement strand
CAAGGTTGTGCTCTACCAACTGAGCTATTTCCGCAGAATGTGAAGAGGAGGAGACTCGAACTCCCACGTCGCAATTGACACTACCCCCTCAAAGTAGCGCGTCTACCAATTCCGCCACCTCTCCATTCTTCGCACGCAGCTTTAAGTTTTAATCAGCTCTAAGGGGGGTAGGCTGAACTAAAAAGAGCGTTTTCGAGTTTGCAAGTTGTTTGCTTGCCCGATTGCGAGTGCAAAAGTACAATGTTTTCTCGAAACTACCAAATGTTTTTATAGAAAAGTTACAACAAACAGACAATTTGAATGTACGACGGCGACGTACTATTAACAGAGGAGATATACAATGTACGCATCCTCACGTCAGTACCATGACCAGCAGTTCATGTAGTACGACTCCATGTGCATCAATGTCAGTTCTCTTGTCACAGAGAGATAATGATGGTCTAGTTTATCGTAAAGGTTCTTTTAAAGATTCCATTTGTTCAGTCTTGTAAGTAGGAGTCTTTGAAGCCTAAGAAATAAAGCACTCCATCTAGTCCTACGGTGTTGATGCTTTGGCGAGCATTGGCAACGACACGAGGTTTAGCATGAAAAGCTATGCCCAGACCTGCTGTTGAGAGCATGGGTAAATCGTTGGCTCCATCTCCCACAGCTATGGTTTGCTCTAAATCAACCTTTTCTACTTGTGCAATAAGGCGAAGTAGTTCAGCTTTACGTTTACCATCAACAACGTCACCTACAAATCTTCCTGTAAGATGATTATTCTCATCTACTTCTAGTTCATTAGCATATACATAGTCAATGCCAAAGCGACGAGCAAGGTGTTTTCCGAAGAAAGTAAACCCACCGCTTAAGATTGCTATTTTATAGCCGTAGCGTTTCAGAACAGACATTAAGCGTTCTACACCCTCTGTTAGTGGAAGTTTTTCTGCTATATCTGCCATGATGCTAGCATCTAATCCTTTCAACAAAGCTACACGTTGTGTAAAGCTCTCCTTGAAGTCAATTTCGCCACGCATGGCTGCTTCTGTGATGGCGCGTACTTGTTCACCCACACCTGCTCTCTCGGCTAATTCGTCGATACATTCAGCTTGAATCAAGGTTGAATCCATGTCAAAGCAAATGAGTCGCCGCATACGTCGATACATATTGTCGTGTTGGAAAGAGCAGTCCATCTCTAATTCACTGCACAAACGTAGCAGCTCGGCTTGCATGTGTTCACGATTGTTGGGAGTGCCACGGAGGGAAAACTCTACACAGGCGCGCACCGCATGTTCTTCGGGTTGTACTAATGGGACACGTCCTGTTAACCGATGGATGCCATCGATGTTCATACCTTGGTTGGCCACAAGTAAGCTTACTGCTTCCATTTGTCGTGCGGTGAGGTGTCTTGCTAGCACGGTCAAAATATAACGGTGCTTACCTTGCGCAGCTACCCAATGGTTGTATTCATTTTCCTCGATGGGATAGAATCGCACATTGACATTGAGTTCCGTGGCTTTAAAGAGCACTTCTTTCATCACTTGTCCGGAAGTTGCAGCAGGAGTTTGGATCAGAATGCCCAATGAGAGGGTGGAGTGAATGTCGGCTTGTCCTATGTCGAGGATGTCTACATCATATTTGGCCATAATGGCCATGAACCCCGCTGTGAGTCCTGGACGATCTTCGCCTGTGATACGGATGAGAATCAATTCTTGTTGCATAGGAGTTTCTTATAAGACCTATATTGTATTAGGATGAAAAAGTTCATCTGTTTAGGTTACGAAAACAAATTACGAAAAGCGAATTTAGAAAGAAAATCAGATGCAACCAACATTTTTCAGTGATTTTCCGTAAATTTGCATCTGAGTTAGAGAAAGACGGTTGATATAAGCTGTATTCTCGCTTGGTAATGCCTATTCAACCTTTTGATAAACGTTTACTCGATTTAATTCTATGTGGTCTCTTCTCTTTGTCATACTGGCTCTTATCATAGGCCTCGTGCTTGGTTATGTAGGTGCTCGTAAATCAATGAGTGAAACTCATGTGATTTATCAACGTCAAATCGAAGAAGTGCGTAGAAGTGCACAAATTAATGCTGAGCAGCAGCAGCAGCTGTTTCAGCAGCAACTTGCTACGGTGCGGAATGAGTTGACGGGGCAAACAGAGCGTTTGCTTCGTGAAAGGAGTCAGCAACTGACGGAGGAGAATAAAAATCAACTATCGTCGGTTATAGATCCGTTGCGTAATGGGCTCCAACAGATGCAAGAGCGAGTGGAGATGACCAATAAAACTCAACAAGAGACGATGCTTCGTTTAGATGAAAGCATAAAAGCCACGCTAATGCAAACTCAGTTGGTAGGTGAACGTGCTGATCGTCTGGCTGCTGCCTTAACAGGTGAGAATAAAACACAAGGTAACTTTGGAGAGCTTCGTCTACGAACTTTGCTAGAAAGTATGGGGCTAGAAGAGGGAGTGCAGTTTGAAGAACAAATAACCTTGCGTGATGCAAGTGGTCGCCCAATCAAACATGATGAAACGGGGAAGAGAATGATTCCTGATGTTGTTCTTCATTTTCCCGACGAACGTGAAGTTGTAATAGATTCAAAAGTCTCACTTAGGGCTTTTGAAGACTATTATAGTGCTACTGATGAAATAGAGAAGTCTGAAGCATTGCAGAGACACATAGCCTCTGTGCGTGCCCATGTCAAAGAACTCTCCAATAAGAGTTATGCGCAATACGGTAGAGCGGGGCGTCAACGACTAGACTTTGTGGTGATGTATATGTTTAGTGAAAGTGCGCTCAGCCTTGCACTCGGTGCTGCTCCTACGCTTTGGCGGGAAGCCTATGATAAAGGAGTTTTTATAACAAGTAGTCAGAATCTCTATGCTCTACTGCGAGTGTTAGAGATGTCATGGACTCATCAACGTCAAGTAGAAAATCAACAAAAGATAGTAGAAGAAGCGAATAAGATGGTGAGCCGAGTGCAGCTTTTTTGTCAGAGATTTACGGAGGTTGAAGACTATTTGGGTAAAGCACAAAAGAAATTTGATGCTGTTAAAACTTTACTATCTCCCTCTGGTCAAAGCATTGTCAATGCTGCCAATCGTTTAGTTCAGTTAGGGGCAAAAGAAGATTCTGCTCGCAAGGTAGCTTTGCCCAAGGCAGATGTAGGCCAACAAGAAGAACTTTTAAATAGTTTAGCTTCAGAAGAAAAAGTGAATTATGATAATTCGGAAAACAGCGAGAAACTAACTTCCTCAGAAGATTTGCATTCGATAGATTCAGGCTCCGATGAAGATCCTATTTTCACTATAACTTCGTCTTCATCGTATCAGTAAAAACTATGCTATCTGTCCTCATTATATAATAGAGTATGCACATTGCTATTTCAGGAAATATCGGTAGTGGAAAAACCACTCTCACCACTTTATTAGCTAAACATTATGGCTGGTTACCCAAGTACGAAACGGTGGCTGAGAATCCTTACCTAGACCTTTTTTACAAAGACATGAAGCGATGGGCTTTCAATTTAGAAGTCTTCTTTTTGAAAGAGCGTTTCAAGGATGTTTTAGATATTGCGCAGTCAGGTAAGACTATTGTGCAAGACCGTAGTATTTTTGAAGGAGTTCATATTTTCTCTGCTAATAATAAAGATATGGGGAATCTCGATGAACGTGATTTCGATACCTATATGGAGTTGTTTGATATTATGACTTCCTTGGTTGATGCTCCTGATCTATTAGTTTACCTTCGTGCATCTGTACCGCATTTGGTTGAGAATATCCGTCGTCGAGGTCGTGACTATGAGCAAAGCATTCCAATAGCATATTTGGAAAATCTAAATCGCCGTTATGAAAGTTTCGTGGTTGAGAAATATCCAGGCAAAGTATTGGTAATTGATGTCGATAATCTAGATTTCTTGCAAAATCCCACTGACTTTGCAGGTATCATCGATCGAATAGATGCTGAGCTTTTCGGACTTTTTCCTGATGAACGGTCTAATCAATTGGTTTAAGTGGCTTATTCATTGATTACATTTAAGATGATCATTTAGGTCTGTGCATGAGTCAAAGACGACTCACAATTACTGACTAACCTATATTCTAATTTCTAAAAGTATTCGTCTATAATATGCATATCGCTATAGCTGGTAATATTGGTAGTGGAAAGACCACACTCACTAAAATGTTGGCAAAACACTACGATTGGAAACCTCTTTTTGAGCCTGTGGATTATAATCCTTATCTTGAAGATTTTTATCAAGATATGAGTCGATGGTCTTTCAATCTGCAAATCTATTTTCTCAACAAGCGTTTTAAGGATGTGGTGTCGATAGGCCGTACTGATGATGCCATTATTCAAGACCGCACCATCTTTGAAGATGCTAAAATTTTTGCACCCAATCTCCATCGCATGGGCATGATGAGTGATCGAGATTTTGACAACTACACCGATCTCTTTGAACTCATGATGTCGCTTGTTGAACTTCCTGATTTGATGATCTATATTCGCTCTTCTATACCTAATCTTGTGTCTCAAATTGAGAAGCGCGGCCGTGATTTTGAAAAGACTATGCGCATAGATTACCTTCAAGGGTTGAATGAGCTTTATGAAGGATGGATTTCGAACTACAAAGGTCGTTTACTAATCATAGAAGGAGATACCCTTAAATTTGAAAGTGATAGAGCTGCATTTAGACAAATTACGGATCGCATCGACTCCGAACTTTTTGGGCTTTTTCCTAATGAATAATTTGATTCAATACTGAAATAAAGGTCGAGATTATGTTATCTCGACCTTTTATTTATATAGGCGTTATAGCAGTATTGCTCCTTCGTGTTTCAAGAGAGCGATTTTACGCTCTACGCCTCCTGCATATCCGCACAACTGTCCTGAAGTTCCAACTACTCGATGGCAAGGAATAATGACAGATATGGGATTACGCCCTACTGCCGAAGCTACGGAACGAGTGAATAGGGGAGACATATCTGTCTTTACTAATGGTGCACATTGATTTACAGAGTTTAGCTGTTGTTCTGACTCTAATCGTTGGAATACTGCTTTTGCTAACTGGGCATAGCTCCAGGTCTTGCCCCAAGGAATGTCAAGTAAAGTTGTCCACACGGTTACCATAAATGGGCTACCATATAAATGTATAGGGGGTGATGTCTTGGCGTGTCCTTCAATATAGCATTCTAACCATTGAAGTGTCAGGCTTATAAAAGGGGCTTCTTGTACTGTTTCCCATAAAGGTGTGCTCGGGTTCTTCTGTTTAACAGGAATCTTTGACGGATTAACCTCTTGCCATCCCAGTTGTCGATTAGGTGCGTGGTTCTGATGTTCAAACCACCAACCAGAGAGTGTTTCTCCATTCCCCACGATCCAAGCTTTGCCCCATGGAGTGGTAATTGATGCTTTTTGTAGATGACTGGGTAGATTGGTTGTTGTGATAATCATGATGAGTTTATGATTGGTATGATGTCGATAGATAGATTTATCTAAAAGGTTGTCTTGTCAAGTCTACTTAAATTTCCTACGCACAATTCAAGTGTGCATATGAAAAAGTGCTTCTAAATTTGTGGTTTTCAAAGATTGTATTTATCTTTGTATTATATAATAGTACACTAATGTTTCTATAATCAGAAAAAATGCATGATTATGTCTAGAAGAAAATATAGTTCTCCCCAAATAGAGTTTATTTCTATGCAAGCTGAAGGCATAATTGCTGGCAGTAAGACATTGAGAGTTGATAATGAGAAAGTAATTGATAATACTAATCAAATCTTTACTCGCAATCTTGATGAACCTTCTTCTTCGTTTTGGGAGTCAGAAACGGATAGTGAATATTAGAATTCAAACTTAATTTTGTTTGGCTATCTGTGCATAACACTCTTAGTTTTGATATTGGGATGCTTGTATAAGTATCCCGTTATTTTTGTTTATAGGTGAGGAGTTTGTGAATATTAAAAATCTTGGTATGTGGGGAGCATATTTTTAGCATAAAGCCTCATAGACAAAAGTGAATAGCATGCTAAACCAAGGCAAATCTATGTAAGTTGCTTGGAGTTTTATACAGCAAAGGTACCATTTTGAGGTCGCTTCTCCAATAATTGAATTTCTTTTTTTGCGTAATGGTCAGACAGTGTGTGCAAGCAGGAAGTTAATTCCTGTAGTTTGATGTAGTTTCTCCTATTGTTTCGAGAAAATCTCCGAGCTCTTTTGCAAAGTCTCAGACTTTTCTTCAGAAAAGTCCGAGATATTATCGAAAAAGTCCGAGTTGTATAAAGCTACCATGGCAAAGTGCTTTTATAGATGTGTGAAGATTCGGTTTCTCGTATAATGCTATTTGTTGTTATCAGTAGATAATTTTCTTTTAGAGCGTGAAGGTAAACAGGTAAAAGGCTATAGTAAATTGTTGAAATCTTCGTTTGATGAAAGATTCCTTTGTCAGTTATGAAAAATGCATCTATCAAGTGCTCAAATAGTTGTGTGTTGTATTTGAAAGAGCTTCATCCTATTGCTTTAAGTATACCAAAATTTGAGTCTAAAAAAGCCTTTCAAAAACTTTGAAATGTGAGGCTGAAAGCGTAACTTTGCACTAATGAATGACCTCAACTTACATATTAGCCGATTGCTTCTAGAGCATAATTGTGTGATAGTCCCTGAATTAGGTGGATTTGTTACACAATATTGTCCTGCATACTTCGATGAAGTAGCGGGAGCTTTTGTTGCACCAAGCTATCAAGTTGGGTTTAATCCCTTGCTCCAAGCGGATGATGGAGTGTTGGCTCAATCCTTTATGGTGGCCAACCAGACTTCCTATGATGAAGCCATTCATGACATTCGACTCTGTGTGCATCAATTGCGTGAATCTCTTCGTACGCGAAAAGAAGTGACATTGTTTAATGTAGGTACTTTTAGACTTGGTATATCGGGTACGTATGAGTTTACACCAGTGCTAGGAGGTATAGAAGTGCCACATTTATTTGGTCTTTCTGCACTTCCCCTTCAAAAGTTGTATAAGAAAGAGAACGTAAAGAGCGTTGCCTCATTGCAATCCCTAAAAGATAGTTATACGTTCCGTGTAAGCAAGTCAATGTTGCGTTCTGTTGCAGCGGCAGCTGTAGCCATCGTTTTCTACTTTGTTTGGGCTGCCCCTCTGAATCGTCATGCAAGCACTCAAGCCAATGAGGCACAGATGTTTGATCAAATAGCGAATGTGCTGGGGCATGTCACCGCTTCTCCAGAGCAAAAGTTGGATTATCAGTTGCACTTTCAACCTCAACCAGCTGATACTGGAAGTATTAGTGTGCAAGAATTGATGCGAGTTGAGAAAGATGAGAAAGTAGCACTCTCAACAACAAAGGAGCAACATCAGTTGCAGAATGCTGAGGTACATTCTGAATCTGTCCAATATACACTCGTAATCGCAAGTCAGGTACCTTTATCTGGTGCGCAGAAACTTGTGCAACAACTACAGAGCACAGGGATAGCTGAGGCTCGTGTGGCGCAACGCCACAATATGGTGCGAGTAGTCGTTGGGCGTTTTAATAGCTACGATGAGGCGCATAAGCATCTCAATCAAATGCGCGCGCAGTCTGAATCTTTTGCAGATTCATGGGTGCTTAAAGAAAATAGTCCGCTTTAGTTTGCTAATCACTCTCATCTACCCATTTTGCAAGATATTGAGATGCTTAGTCTTGTATGTAGGACGGATTAAATACGAAGAATTATTACTTGCCCTCTTTAATGTAGAAAGCATTTATGCTGTTTACATTCGAGAGTGGCACTTTTCTATTTTATCATATGAAGCGAATTCGTTGCCCAAAATGCGATGAGGCTATATTGTTTGACGACTCCCTTTACACTCCAGGGCGTACTCTCGTCTTTGAATGTCCTAGTTGTCGTAAACAATTTAAAATTCGCGTAGGTGTCAAGATGCCTCAGTCCAATGAGGCTGACCCTGAGTTTACTCGTGAGGAAGAAGAGCCATTACCAGTTGGTCATCTAGTTGTCGTTGAAAATGCCTTCCATCTGCGACAAGAAATTCCTCTTTTTCCTGGTAAAAATAGTGTAGGCCGACATGTGAAGGGCACAAAAGCCAATGCAGCCTTTAAGACGGTAGATCCCAGTGTGGATCAAACTCATTGTCATATCACTGTTTCAGTGAATAGAAATGGTGAAAGGAAATATGTGCTTCGCGATGGTCCTTCTGGTACTGGTACCTTCCATATGAATGAATTAGTAGGATTGAAGGAAAGTGTCAATGTGGAAGATGGTGCCATCATCACTTTGGGTGCTACAACCCTCATTTTACGTGACACTCCTCCTAGTGATGTTGAAGAGTAATTTCAACCATGAGCACTAAAACTTACGCCTATGCCCCGTATCTTCTTTATTTTTGCAATGCTACTGGCAATTGTGCCTAGTGCTTCTGCTCAACAATCGTTGGAGCAATCGAAGAGATCTTCGCCATCGATTAATGTTCCTATCAGCGATACGCTTACAGGGACATTCTATAATGATGACATTGGGCTCCGCCTCCATGTCGATTTAGGAAAAGAGCGACTCATAGTGCCTGGAATGGCTTTTCTCGGCCCAGTCTTTGCCTACATGGATGGACGAATTTATGGTTCTTGGATGCTAGTTAAGAAAGAAGTGAAAAATGGCAAGGCTATTCTACGCTTTACTAACGAGATTGGATCTGATTCTCAGGATGTTGAATTGACGCAAACTGCCGATGGTAATTATTTCTACAGAACTCTTGGTGGCAACAATGTCAAGAAAGTTGTGGGACGTCGTTTAGTGAAGATAGCAGATAGTATGCCCATGAAGCGCAGAGCACTTGATCAGTGAGTTGCTGCGATTCTATAAAAAAACAAGACCAAGTGACCTCTGTATAGAGTCATCTAAGGATAATGCTATAGATCTTGTTTATGCCTATTCAACATACAAGATAGACTTCTACAAACAGCAGATATGATAGACGGATTGATAAAGGTTGCAGCAGCTTTGCCTCGTGTAGAGGTTGCTGATGTGGCTTTCAACACTCAAGAAATAGAAAACCTTATGGTGAAGGCTGAAGGAAAAGGAGTAGAAATACTCTGTTTTCCTGAGCTTTCGCTTACAGCCTATACTTGTCAGGATTTGTTTGCTCAACAGATTCTATTGGATGAAGCTGAGCAAGCCCTTATGAAGCTTTTAGAGCTTAGCCGAAATCTTCAGTTGGTTGTAGTCGTAGGACTGCCAGTAAGTCATCGTGGTCTGCTTTTCAATTGTGCTGCCGTATTGCAGAATGGCAAATTGTTTGGCTTAGTACCTAAGACTTATCTGCCTAACTACAATGAATTCTATGAGAGTCGTTGGTTCGCTCCTTCTTATGCTTTGCAAGGGCATGAACAAATCAGGATTTGTGGGCAAACAACGATAATCAGTGCTCAGCAACTGTTCCGTGTCAATGACATAACCTTTGGCATTGAGATATGTGAAGACCTTTGGGCTCCTGTTCCACCTTCCAATAGATTAGCAATAGAAGGAGCTGAGATTATATTAAATCTCAGTGCTTCTAATGACCTTGTTGGAAAAACTGACTATGTGCGCCAACTCGTCACTGGACAGAGTGCACGCTGTCATTGCGCATATCTCTATGCTGGTTGTGGTTTTGGCGAAAGTACACAAGACCTTGTCTTTGGAGGTAGAGCTTTCATTGCAGAAAATGGACATTTGCTAGAAGAGTCACAGCAATTCTCACTCGAACCTCAACTCCTCATTGGAGAAATTGATGTAGAGTTGTTGCGTAGCGAGCGTAGAACCAATACCTCTTTTTCTCAATCTATAGCACAACAGGTTTCTCCTTCTTCTCATATCGTGGCAGAATTAGATATGGTGATTCGTGAGCAACCTTCTTTGCGAGCTTATGATCCACTACCTTTTGTGCCACAAGGTGAACAACTTAGCTTACGTTGTAATGAGATATTGAACATTCAAAGTCTAGGTTTAGCTAAACGTTTGAAGCATACTTATGCTCATCATCTGGTAATAGGTATAAGTGGTGGGCTTGATTCAACTCTTGCTTTACTCATTGCGGTTCACACCTTTGATTTACTAGGGTTAGATCGAAGGGGGATAGTTGGTATCACTATGCCTGGTTTTGGCACCACTGATCGTACTTATAATAATGCACTCGTCCTGATGCAGCAATTAGGAGTTACTATTCGAGAGATACCTATTGCGGCAGCCGTTCGCCAACATTTTGCAGATATAGAGCATGATGAGGATCTTCATGATGTGACTTATGAGAATGCTCAAGCTCGCGAACGAACTCAGATACTCATGGATGTAGCGAATCAAGTTGGTGGTATGGTATTGGGGACTGGCGACTTATCAGAGTTAGCCCTAGGCTGGGCCACCTATAATGGTGATCACATGTCTATGTATGCAGTCAATGCTTCTATTCCTAAGACTTTAGTAAAGCACCTTGTGCGTTGGGTTGCGGAAAACCTGATTGAGGATGGGTGTAAGGAGGTTCTACTAGATATCGTAGACACACCTATTAGCCCTGAATTACTACCAGCTGATAGTGAAGGACAGATTGCGCAAAAAACAGAAGATTTGGTGGGACCCTATGAGTTACACGACTTTTTCCTTTACTATACCTTGCGCTATGGTTTCCGCCCCAGTAAGATTTTCAACATAGCTGTTCGGGCGTTCTCCAAAACAGACGAATCTCGCAATGTGTCCGTATACTCAGAAACAACAATTGCTTACTGGTTGAGAGTCTTTTTCCGACGCTTTTTCCAACAGCAGTTTAAACGTAGTTGTCTACCAGATGCTCCTAAAGTAGGTAGTTGTTCGTTGTCTCCTCGTGGAGATTGGCGCATGCCTTCTGATGCATCAGCTGCTTCGTGGGTGGTAGAGTGTGATAGGATAGTTGAGAAATGTACACCCGTAAATCAAGAAGTTGATTTATAGCTCTCGTATGAATCACTACTCGTTCGGTCTGTCATAAATTATTGGATGCTTATGTCAATGAACGCCTTTCGATATCTAATAGTTAGAGTGCAGAAGTACTATGGAGTTAGCTTGTTCTTTCTAGCACTACTATGGTTCAGTATGATTAGCTGTCTAGAAATCCAGGGACAGCAAAGAAGCACAGAGGTAAAAGCTGATTTTTATGCTGAAATTTCTGCCAATCGAGATTCAATAGTTGTAGGCGACAGCTGCATAGTAAGTGTGATTCTCTATTCAAATTTGCCCTTTGAATCAGTAGAACAAATGCCGCGCAATCTTCAGTTTGCTAAAGATGTGCGTGTTCATTTAATACCTACTGATAGAGAGCAGCAACAAGTTCGTACTTCTCGTGGAGTTTACTATGCTCTCGCATGGCAGCATTATAGAGTAAGTCGTAAAGATCTGGGCATCATTGTGTGGCCAGAAATGCAGTTCTCTGCTGAAGTAGGTATTTATCAAGCCGTAGAGGACGACTTCTGGAACTTCTTTTCATTTGCACCTACTATGCGCCTGATAGAGAAACGAAAAGTTAAGTGTAAAGTACCGAAATTTTCTTTGCCAGTTGTTGAACGCCCCAAACGTAGTACGCAGGACATATTACGATCAGGTCGACAAGTGATGTAACATCTAAGGGAGCATAGAGCATTTTCACTGCATCTTTTTATTTCAGAATCTTCATTTTTTCACACGATATATGGTTATAGCCGTTGACTTTGATGGTACAATTGTAGAACATCGTTATCCCGAAATTGGTAAAGAAATTCCCTTTGCAACAGCCACTTTGCGGCAACTCATAGCAGACGGACATGAGATTATCCTCTGGACTGTGCGAGAAGGGGAGTTACTTAATGATGCGGTCGAGTATTGCCGTAAGCGTGGCGTAACCTTTTTTGCTGTAAATCGTGATTTTGAGGAAGAAGATGGCTCTAATAGTGACTTTTCTCGTAAGATTAGAGCTGATCTTTTCATAGATGATCGCAATATAGGTGGTTTACCACACTGGAGTACTATCTATGCGCTTATCAACAATGGTAAAACCTTAGAGCAACATCTCATAGCACAAGGGACACTTCCAAAGCCAAAGCGATGGTGGTGGCCATTTTAAGTGTCGAATTGCGAAATATAGCGATTCAATATTCCTTTTTTTGAATTTTGTCTATTGTTATAGTGCTTTTTTTTACCTTGTTTGCCCCTTCTCTATTTGAAAATTCCTTTCATGACCAGCAAAAAAACAGGTATATACTTTGTCTGTCTTGAGCTTTGCTGTATTTTTGCTGTGTCTAAGTAATATCCTTTACAAATAATCATGGACTCAAAACCACGAAACATCTTTCAGCGCTTCTCTTTCCCATTCATTTCGATGTGGCAGAAGAGTAGAGATTTCGGACGTTGGTATCGTTCGCTCTATAAGAATGCACCTTGGTGGAAGAAAATAGGTGTGGGATTCTCCTCCTTTATCGTCTTTATCATAGTCTACTGTCTCGCTGTGCAGTTCAATTTGTTTTGGCTTTTTGGTAAATCTCCTTCGCTAGATACCATAATGAATCCCAAAACAGCAGCTGCATCTGAAATATATAGTGCAGATGGTAAATTATTGGGTAAGTTTTTCAGCGAAAATCGCACACCTGTAGCTTATGATTCAATTGCACCTAATTTCTTTGACGCACTGATTTCTACAGAGGACGAACGCTTCTACAGTCACCATGGAGTAGACTTCATGGGATTAGGAGCTGCTGTCAAAGATGCTGCCACTGGCCATGCACGCGGAGCATCAACCATAACCCAGCAGCTGGTGAAGAATATGTTTCGTGTTCGTACTGAGTATTCAACTGGTCTTTTGGGCTACATACCTGGTGTCAAGATGCTCATCATGAAGAGTAAGGAGATGATCATTGCTACAGAACTAGAATGGTTCTGTAGTAAGCAAGAGATTCTCACCATGTATGCCAATACAGTAGATTTTGGGTCAAATGCTTATGGTATCAAGACCGCTGCAAAGACTTATTTTAATACTACGCCTGCCGAGTTGAAAACGGAACAATCTGCTGTTTTGGTTGGATTGCTCAAGGCGACATCTGCTTATAATCCCAAGACCAATCCCAAGAATTCCCTTTTTCGTCGCAATGTTGTCCTCGACAACATGTATAAACATGGTAAGTTGTCGGCTGCTGAATTGAGTGAGTTGAGAGAAAAGCCCATTGAACTCAATTTCAGTGTTGAGACAGCCTATGACGGACAGGCTCTTTACTTCAGACAAGCTGTGGCCGATGAAATCAAGAATCTGGACTTAGGATTAGATCCCTACAAGGACGGCCTGAAGATATATACAACGGTGGATAGCCGTATGCAGAAGTATGCGGAGCAAGCCATGTTGGAACAGATGAAAGTTGTGCAACGCAACTTTGATGCACACTGGGGAAAGCAAGACCCTTGGGTGAATGAGAAAAACCAGCCTATTCCCGGTTTCCTGCAAGAGAAGCTTAAGCAAACAGATGCTTACAAAATGCTTTCAGCTCGTTATCCTGATGATCCCCAAAAGGTGATGGAGATTCTCAATACACCGCACAATGTAAAGCTCTTTAGTTATTCGGGCGATAATCTCAAAGTAGAGCGCGAAATGACTTCTGTAGACTCTTTGCGTTATATGCTTCGCTTTATGCATGCTGGTTTTGTGGCTATCGAGCCTCAAACTGGAGATGTAAAAGCGTATGTTGGGGACGTAGACTTCAATACTTGGCAACATGACAACGTAAAAGCGACCCATCAACCAGGCTCCACCTTCAAACTATTTGTCTATGCCACGGCAATGAAGCAAGGGTGGTTACCTTCTGATGCACGACTCAAGGATGAATATATCCAAATGAACGTGGTGGATGAGCAAGGTAAACCTAGTGTGTGGCGCCCACACAATGCTAATGGCAGATTTTCTGGAGCAAACATCCCCCTCAGAGCTGCTTTTGCGCAAAGTATCAATACTATTGCTATCAAGCTAGGTCAAGAAGTGGGTATTCCCAATGTCATCAAGACAGCGCAAGACATGGGGATAAAGAGTAAACTCAATGATGCTCCATCATTGCCTCTTGGCCCAAGCGATGTTCACCTCATGGAGTTGGTAGGAGCCTATGCAAGTGTTGCTAACTATGGAGAGTTTGTCAAACCAACTATGATAACTCGCATTATAGATCGTGAGGGAAAGGTGGTGTACGAGTCGCGTAAAGAAGTACGCACCGTGCTTTCCGATAAAGAAGCCTTCTATATGCAAACTCTCTTAGGGGCTGGCATGACCGATGCAGGCGGCACTTCCCAAGCCTTGGCTAGCCAAAACTATATTGGACAATGGTTCTGGAACAAACGCATTGATGCTGGTGGTAAGACTGGTACTTCCAACTCTCATGCCGATGCATGGTTTGTAGGTGTGACTCCAAATCTTGTTGGTGGAGCTTGGGTTGGTGGAGAATATCGTCAAATCCACTTCCGCTCTGGTGCATTAGGACAAGGTTCAAAGACGGCACTTCCCATCTTCGGACTTTTCATGAAGAAAGTCTTGTCAGATGCTGCTCTTGCTCCGAAGTATTTAGCACGTTATCGCATTCCTGAAGGTGTGAATCCAGCAGACTTAGAAGGACGTTTCCTTTATCAACATGCTGATAGCACCAGCCACGATAGCACTGCTGTTGATTTTTCCGAAGATATAGGAGCTTCCCCAGAAGAGCATGGTGACAACCCTCCTCCCCCCGCAGCCCCTACTCACGAACCTGTCGCCCCGAAGGAACCAGTAAATAATACCCCGAATGGTACTGCTGAACCCGTCAAGGACCAGGGTGCAAAAACAGGGATGAACAAGAATAGTACAACAATAAAGACTGATCGCACTCAATCTTCTGGCGAGAAGAAGCCCAAGAAGAAAGCAAGCGGCGATGATCTTTTCAACTAATTGAAAAAGACCTTTTCAACACATTTTTGCAGGGCATAATCAGACAAGGTCCCGAGTAATTCTTCACTTATCGTTCCCTTCCTCTGTATGCAAGAGGAAGGGAACGTAGTTTTTACCTTAAAGTTATATGGCAACAACGATGAAATTTCCTGCTTATCACGATTCGTCCATCATGGCACATGTTGCAGCAGATGGTCGCATACAAAGTTTGAATGAACATGCAGCTGGAGTAGCTAAACGTTGTGCAAAATTTCTCATTGATGTCGGCCATCCAGTACTTGCACCACTTGGAGAACTTTTAGGTCTGCTGCATGATTTAGGCAAAACACAACCTGATTTTCAATACTATCTCAAGAAGGTTGCTATAGAGAAAACGATGGCTCTCAAGGCTCCACATAGTATGGTAGGGGCTGCGTATGCAGGATATGATAAGTTAACCCAAAACTTTCCTGCTATCTTTGGTATTCTTTCGTATGTGATTAGTGGTCATCATAGAGGGTTATACGATTATGATCAATTAGATGACAATCTTCACAGTCAAGAGTTGAGGAAGAGAACTATGGATTGTGCGGAAGAATTCAAAATTGGTTTTGGTATTTTGATGGATTTTCTTCAGCTACATGGGAAAACTATTAAGGAATATCTACAAGATAATACGAGCCATAGTAATGCACAAGCTATGGTTCGACTATGCTTTTCTTGTTTGATTGATGCAGATTTCTTAGATACGGAGGAGTTTATGGATGCTGCGCGCCAAGAGACGCGACAGCAAACTACTGCGGCATACGAGTGTATGGCTGTACTGCAGAAAAAGTTGCTAGATCATACAGGAAGCTTTAGCGCGAATACTCCAGTTAATATGGCGCGCGCGCAGTTTCTTTCTACTTGCCGGCAGCATGGAAGCCAATGTGAATTGGGTTATTATTCTTTATTTCTACCTACAGGAGGAGGGAAAACGCTTTCTTCGATGGCGTGGGCATTGGAAACAGCTTTGCATCATGGACTGCAACGTATTATTTATGTCATTCCTTATACTTCCATCATAACGCAAACCGCGCAAGTGTTTAAGCAAATCTTTGGAGAGCACAATGTTCTAGAACATCATTCTGAATTTCAGGAATCAGTTTCTTCTGCGCGAGAGACAAATATATTGACGTCTTCTTCCACTGACGATGAGGCTTATAGTCCTTATCGACTCATTTGTGAGAATTGGGATGCGCCGATTATCGTCACCACCAATGTGCGATTCTTTGAGAGCACTTTCTCTCACAAGGTTTCTGCCACGCGCAAAATGCATAATGTGGCGCGTTCTGTTGTTGTTTTTGATGAAGTGCAGCAATTTCCCAATGCCTTTCTCAATCCAATGTTGCATGGTCTAGATAATCTTCGTGAAGTCTTTCAATGCCAGTGTTTGTTTTGCTCGGCAACTTTGCCTTCTTTCGATCGGAATCACAACAGTCCCTTCAAGCATGTGAAAGATTTTTATGCGCTCCAACATAGGCTATCCCCGATAGTGGATATAACAGCTGAAATGGTAGCTCCTTTCGAGAGAGTACATTATCATCTAAAACCTATATCATTGACCTATGCAGAAATAGCTATGCGTTTAAAGCAGCACACTTCAGGCTTGTGTGTTGTGAATACTCGAAAAGAGGCTGCAATGTTGTATTTAGAATTGCTGGAGCAAGGATGCCCTCCAGAACAGCTATTGCATCTGTCTCGCAATATGTGTTCATCGCATTTGAAGACGGCAATCACAGCTATTCGAGAACGAATGGCGCAAGAAATTCCCACCTTAGTCGTGAGTACGCCACTCATTGAGGCTGGGGTAGATTTGGATTTTCCTGTAGTATATCGAACTAAGACAGGGTTAGATGGAATCATTCAAGCTGGAGGTCGATGCAATCGAGAGGGTAAACGTGCAGAACGCGGAGAAGTTTTTGTAGTAGATCTTATAGAAGGTGGTCAACTACAAGGCGATCGCAAAGAGGCGGTCTATGCCACTCAAGATTTAATCCATGCCACGGGTGCAACTTATAGTGAGAGCCACTTGGATTATATTCAACAATACTATGAGCGTTTCTTCAAACGTATCAAAACTTTTGATGCACATGGCATTGCTGCTAGACTTTGGCGAGCAGATTATGCAGAAAGTTGGCAGTTCGATTTTGAAAGTGCTAGCAAGGATTTCAAAATCATTGATGAGCAAGACCAGGTAGAAATTATCTTGAAGGATGAATCATTGTTACCGCTCATTGATAGTTTGCAGCATCATCGTGCTTTTCTTTCTCGTCATGTGTTGCGACAACTTCAGCCTTATCGCATCGGAGTGAGTCATCGTCAATATAATACTTTGCTTGCTGCAGGATGGGTGGAAAAGATTGTGTTAGATCCTGGCACACAGCGCGAACTCTGTATGTTAGATCTTGATGGATATGATGCTGCTCTTGGTGTTCGGTGGGATAATCCCTATGCTGATGCTCCGCTCATCAGTTAAACCTTAAGACTTTCTTTATCACCCTTCTACTACAATTTCAAAGAGAAAGGCCAATATGTAGTGAAACATACTGGCCTTTAGTGAATTAGCTTTTTAGGTAGTTCCGTGGTTTAGGCAATTATACTACATGATGATTAAAACAATAGCCTAGAGTATTAGCCACAGAATTCATGGGTTTTCTAAAAACTCCGAGATATATGATGAAAAAGTCGGAGAGTTATAGTTAAAAAGTCGGAGATTTCTTAGAACTTCTCCGACTTTTTTGGGAAAATCTCGGACTTTTTTCCAGAAGAGTCGATAGTCAAAGAACAATAGAGACCTAGATTTCTATCTTACTATAATCTTTCTTCTAGAAGAGTTGCTCGAATTATCGTGCAAATCGACTCTTGAGCATTTGACAAGCCTTGTAGCAATAGGGGAGTAACAGGAAGAAAAAGTTGGAGTAAACTCTATTCTTCTTGAGGGCACGCAGCCGGTCTTTAAGGCCTTGCAGGTAACTCTTCCAACCCGCTGTTGAGACACCGCCCATGCGCATCGTAACGAGGTCGTGAGGGATGTGGACAGTGGTCAATCGTTGCACATAGATGAGACGAAGCATCAATTCGAAGTCTGCAGCAATCTTCATGTTGAGATCGAAAAGTGGCTGTTGCTCGTAAATTTCTTTGCGACAGTAGAAGGTCGGGTGGGGAGGAGCATAGCCTAATCGCATCATCCAGCGGCGAAAATGGCCAGCGGTGTAATGGCGAACTGGAACTTTAAGTGCATGAGGTTGCACGAAATATAGATTTCCATAACAAGCGTCAACGGAGGGATTCTCAAAGGCTTGAGCTATATATTCAAGACTATGAGGAGTGCTGAAGAAATCGTCACTATTGAGAATACCCACCACATGACCTGTAGCCATGAGAAGGCCTTTATTCATTGCATCGTACAAGCCTTGATCAGGTTCGGACACGATGCGTAGTTTTCCTTGAAAAGCAGGTTTAAACGAACGAACGATTTCAAGAGTCTTGTCTGAAGACACTCCATCCACCACAATAACCTCAAAATCTTGATAGGTCTGTTCCAACACAGATTGCAGGGTATCAGCAATCGTTGCAGCACTATTGTAGGTCGCGGTGATGATAGTGATGGTCATAGCTCTGATTTATCGTGATAGAAGTTTTGAAGAGAGGAGGCGTTTGAATAGAGGGAGCAAGATGCGCAGACGGAAAAGGAACTTTTCCTTTAGAGAGTAGGGACTCTTTTGGGCTGTGCACGATGCATTGTTGCCGTGACGACGGAAGAGAATGAGGGGTTGGTGGAGGAAATAAGTATTGAAGAAGAAAGCAGCCACATTGCCAATCCAGATGTCGTGCATCGGCAACTCTTTGGGGAAGGGGAGTGCTTTTTCGACCACTCTTCGGGTAAACAGCATGCAGCAACCAAGGTAGTAGTTGTGTAGCAGGAGGTTGTACCATTTCCCTGCCTTCATTCCTGTAAGTTCAAAGAAGGAGGGATGCACCACATTTAATGATTGGTCAGTAACATGGCAGTCACTAATGACGCAGTCGTAACCATTGCGAATGAGCTTCATCATTTCTTCCACTTTGTTGGGCATCCACACATCGTCTTGGTCTGAAAGGAAGATGTAATCTCCTTTAGCCACTTGCAAAGCATGCTCAAAATTGCTGATGAGAGAACCATTGCAGGGACCTTTGACCCAACGAATAAGTGGACTTTGAAAGGATTCTACCACTTGTTTTGTATCGTCTGTAGAACCATCGTCTGACACAATGACTTCATCACCTTCCGATAGTTGGGGAAGAATGGAAGCTAGTTGTGAGTGGAGGGTGGAAGCACCATTGTAAGTGGCTATGCAGACAGATATCATGTTTGAAATAGATAATGCTTAAAGAGAGTGGTGAGGAATCTAAGAGAGCGTGTACGAAGGCTGAGGGCGAGGGTGTGGCGCAACACTTGATAGTGATGTTGCCATTTCGCTTTGGTGGTTTCAAATTCGCAGTACCGAGCGCTCTTGATGTAGAGTCGAAAGCGTGGAAGTAAGACTTCTGTACGCGTTTGATGGTTGGAAAAATCTTGTTGTACTGTCAGTGGCAGCAGGGGGAAATATTTGCTGCGCTGGCGTATGCGGCGTATGAATTGAAAGTCGGCAAAGTCGAGCATCACTTTTTCGTTGTATCCTCCTACTGCTAAGAAGTCTTCGACTCGCACACAGAGACCGCTATTGACGGGAGCGTAATCGAAGAGGGAATGCTCGCCAGCGGGCAGGGATACAGCCTTGATGTTCCATGTGTCGATGGTGGCAGGCGAGAAAGCTCCCGTGTGAGTGGTTAATGATGGTGCAGCTACGATGGTACTTTCTGAAATTTGCAAATACTGTTCCAATGCGTGTGGCGGAAAGAGCGTATCTTGGTCGAGTAGCAAGAGGTGAGTGTAGCCATATGTTACTGCATAGTGGGCTGCAGCATTGTAGTGGTACGATAATCCTGGATTGTTAATAGTACGCTGATAAACCAGTTGTTCTGGTAATGATGCTGTGTCTACTTTAAAATCGGCAGGCGAATTGTCACCAATGTAGATTGCTCCAGAATAATGGGAGAGCAGACTTTGGATGCTCAGTGCATCTTGCCATCGACAACGATAGATTACCACAACGGGAAGGAGAGAGAAAGTTGCTGAAATCATGTGGTAGAGGCAAGTGGAATAGAGGTGGACTTTCGGAGGTGAATGATGTGTGCATACATCATCCACAACACGGTCATACCTTGGGAATTGAGGAGAAATGGGTTAGTACCAGCAACGAGTAAAAATGCGAAATAGGTCAGAAACAGCCCCATATTGAAAGCATCTTTTCGGTGATGGAAGAGAACTTTGAGCGGATAAAGATACACCGCAAGGATGGCTATAGCTAGCAGTCCATAATTACGGAGCAATTCGATGTAAATCCACTCTGTTTGAGCAGTGAGGCGTCGAAACCCTTCGGAATAAAAGAGCGTGCCAGTGCCCTGTCCCCAAAAGAGATATTCAGGGTGTTCATTGAATAGGTCTAAGTAGGAGGACAGGTGTCCATACTTGATAGCGTTGGAAACATCACCCTTTTGTGTGGCGAGAAGACCAATGAAGAGTAGGAAGGCTATTCCTGCTAGCACCAACAGAGGATAGAAGAAATACTTCGCCTTCGGACGCTTGTTGATCCAGTTGTAGCTGATGAGACCTATGATGAACAAGGGAGTGAGCATCATAGCACGTGTGCCACTGATGAAGAAAGCGATCGTGAGTAGGATGCCTAAGAGGGTGTATCCGAGTTTGCGCCAAAAGGTTTTTTTTTGTTGTGTGAAACTCGCGAAAAGAACCCAATAAAGCACAGGAATTAAACTCACAATAGAGCGATAGTACATACCAAACACTTGTACGCCTAGCCAATTGCGTCGGGTAATCATCACCATTTCATTGTGCTCTTGCGAATAGGTGAAGAGCGCAAATTCAAAGATTGGACTCGAGCTAATTAAAGCATAGAGTGTGAGGATGACAATGGTGGTGATTAGTGCAGGAAAAATAGATAATCGCAATACGTCATAGTGACGTACCCACAGAAGAAGTGTGAGGGGAGCCATACTTTTGAACACTCCATTCAGATACTCATGGTCTATGGAATTTCCTTGCATTTCTGCAAAGATATAACCCAGGGTAATCACTAAAAAAACACCCAGAATGTGTGGTAAAAATCGCCAGTCTGGACGAAAAAAGAGTATGTTGAAGCCTAAGAACAGAATGAATAGTTTATCTTTAAGATGAAGAACACTATTGGAGGGATCGAGCATTAACACCAAAAGAAAGAGGGCAAAAATCAAATTGCCCACTTTCTTTAGAAAGGGATAGGTATGATGCGGTGCAAACAATGCTGACATAGTCTAACTGTCGATTAGGATACGGCGACAATTGCGGGATTTCTTTTGCTTTCTACACTTGATTCGTCTTGAGTGTGCAGAGATTTAATTGATTTTACTCTTTAGAATTAAGAGGGGGAGTGTCGTCTTCTGTCATCTTATTAGAAAAAAATGTGCTGTCTTTGTTGGTGATATTTGTAATGGAAAGTTCCTCACTCTGAGTTGTTGGATTTTTGGAGAAGAGGAGTCGAAGATAGTAGTAAGCTGCTGTTCCTACGATCCCTACGAAGAGAAATGCAATGAGGAGCATCACCTTTTTAGGAGAAGTTGGACGGTTGGGCACTGCTGCATCATCAATGATGGTAAACACGGGAGTGCGTTCTTGAATCTTTGCTTCTGCCATGCTAGCTTGCTGCTTCATTTGAGTGTAGGCAGTAAAGGCATTTTGCATTTCATTTTCTAGATCGCTTTCTACGGTGGTCACGCTCTTAAGAGAAGCGTCCATGTGAGAGTCTGCAAAAGCAGCATACTTATGCTGAATAGCTGTGTATTTTTTCTGAAGTTGTTGCGCCAAACCATGGTAGTAGTGATAGTCGGTGCGAGCTTTATTTGTACGGTATTCAGTGATGAACTCTTGTAGATTGGTTTGTGCAACGTCTACTATTTGTTTGGCTACCTCAGGATCTTGGTCAGAAACAGCAATAGTGATAACGTCTGTCTCTTTGTCTACTGAGCAGATGATGCTACCTTGCATGGCCTTTACCATGGTTTCTTGCTCTATCGTGAGGTGATTAGGGTCTATCTTCTTGTTCGTGATGGGGTCTTCCTCCTTGCTCTCCGAAAAGATAGATTTAATACCTTTGATAGTTCCTTTGATAGCTGTTGTCCACCAAGGTGTGCGGCTTTCGGTTTCTAGATAGGCAGCGTAGGTGGGATAGGCTTTCCTTTGATGTGTTTTGATGGGAGTTTGCAACAGTTGGATAAGAAACTTATTAGTCGATACTACATCTGGATATAAGTTTGGGCTGATAGCATCTTCGCTATTGCCCAAGTTGATGCCTGCCAAAGAGGAAAGGTTGCCCATCATCCCAGAGAGTTTACTATCTTTTTGAGATTCTGCTGCCATGCTCACTTTGGAAGTGTAGGTTTTGGGGATACTGAAAGCTACGATAAGTCCGAAAACTATAGAGAGAATAATATTGAGATAAAATATCTTCTTTTTTTGTCTCAGAACTTTTAATAAGGTCGATAAATTAAAGGTCGTCATACTATGCTATAGGAAAAGAGGATAAACAGTGTATGATGATGATAGGATATTACTATCTAACACAAGATGTAAGACAACGTAGTTTACTCAGTATTTGTTTACGTCGTTGGGGAAGAATTATTGCAATATAGATTAATAGCAAGGCAGAGAATGTAAGAGTTTGGTATATTAACCCTAGCCAATGTGATGTATATAGCAATCCAACGTAGTATACAATAGCACAGACAATGAATGAGGGAATGACGTGCATTAAAATACTTTTAGCTCCTTGAAGCAATTCTATTTGTTCTATTATTCTTTGAGTAAAGTATCCATAAATCAGCCACGAACAAAGTGCTAATAGGGAAAAGCTATATAGCAGTGTTTCGAATGAAATAGTTATGCTAAGAACAAAAAGTATAGCAGCTATAGTCTTTCTAGCAATCTCTATGTTGAGATATTGTTGGGATTTACCATAGACTTGTATAACATTTTGGTAAAGCACAATGAGAGGTTGAAAAAGAGCTGATATTGATAGGATTTTGACAATCACGATGCTTTCTTCCCATTGAGCCCCTATTAGTAGTACAATAAAATGATCAGACGTTGCTGCAATAAATCCACTAAAGAGTAAAGCAAAAATAGTAGTCTTATTGTATAAGTGTTGGAATCTTATGGAAAAATAGACTCTGTCGTGCTTGATTTTTGCTAAAGCTGGTAAGGATACTTTTTGTAGTACTAATGCGAAGTTTGCAACTAATCCTACAGAAAACTGATCAGAACGCGAATATAAGCCTAAATGGTGTCCACCATATATTTTTCCTATAAAGTAAAAGTATACATTATTATAGAATGCATCAATTAATCCTGATAAGAGAATACGTGAACCAAATGAAAATAAGTTACGTGCTGAATCTTTGGATAACTGTAGGCTAGGGAGTTGCTGAATTGAACTCCACAATACTAGAGTATAGGTGGTTTGCCTCACAATTTGTTGTACAACAAATGACCATACTCCATAGCCTTGATATAATAGCAGTAAGCCCACTATAGCCCCTAAAATAGAAGATGAAGATGCAGCAACAGCTTGTGTTTTAAAGTTTATTGCACGTGTGAGCTGTGCTTTAGGAACAATGGAAAAGGCAGAGATAAAAATAATGATACCTAACCATCTGACTACGTCAGTGAGCACTGGTATATTTAGCCCTTTTGATAGCAAAGGAGCTATACTAAAGAGTATTATATAAACTACTACAGAGGTAATTACATTAAGTGTAAATCCTGTGTTATAGTCAACTTGGCTTATTTTTGTCTTGCGAACCAGGGCTGTTGAAATTCCACCATCTGATATTATATTGGAAATCGTTATCAGGAGTAACGAAACTCCAATAATGGAAAAATCTTTTGGTGACAAAGCACGAGCAAGCAGGATACCAACTATGAAATTGATACCTGTGCCCGAGAAGTTGTCGATGACTCCCCAACCTAGACCTTTAGAGAACTTACTGCTGTTGCTCATGCGTAGTTGTGCCTATACAGACGTGGTGAGACTATATAATGTTATCTAGATAGAAATCGCTTGCTTTACTTTTTCAATGCACTCACTGCTACTGCGGCGAGAGTGGTGAGACTCATGATGAGAGAGATGAGTTGCGTGAGGTTCATGACTTGGCGTTTAGGCTTGGCAGGTACCACAATATTGCTGCCTGGCTGAATGTCTCGTGAAGAGCGCACACGTTTCACGGTTCCATTCATCTGTATGGCAAATACTCTACTCTTTTTTGATTTGAGGCTATAACCACCACATTGCTCAATATAATGCGAGAGACTAGCTCCAGGAGTATAGGTTAGGGTAGTGGGATACATCACTTCACCACTCACACTTACTGTGTTGTTAAATTGTGGAATGATAAGTCGATCGCCTTCTCGAAGGATGACATCCCAACGGTCATCTCCTGGATTTTGCAATGCCGATTCTAGGTGAATTACAACATAAGGCATATCGTTTATCTGAATCTTACGGATATCAGTGCTGTCGTTGAGCGTTGCAATTTTGATTAGTTCTTGTTGCTTTAGTTTCTCTACATCTGTGAGTTGACGTTCTAGACGAGCACCTCTTGCATAAGCTTCTTTGGTTAATCCACCAGCAGCAGTGATGAGGTCGGAGAGACGATATTTCTTTTTGGTGATTACGTAAGTCCCTTCAAATTGTACTTCTCCTTCTACTTTCACATGTTGTTGTTCTACATAGCCAGGTGACGTACGAACATAAACTTCATCGAAAGGCTGAAGGATGAAATCTGGTTTACCATCTATGATAAATCCGTCTTTAAGTGAAAAACTAAAGAACTGAGCAACTTGCTCTCCTGAAGCTACAGCTTTCTTATCGCGGAAACGACGTGCTATATCTACTTTCGCAACACTGGCTTTGTCGGTGAGACCGCCGGCTTGTAGAATGAGAGACTCTATAGAGCTATTAGCAGCATATTGGTAAGAACCAGGGTATCTCACTTCTCCGTTGATGGTGAGAAGAAGTTCTTCATTTGTATCTTTGCGTGATGGAATGAAAACTACATCTTCATTCTGAAGAGGGATATCAGCTTCTTTATGCTGCATCAAGTCACCACCATTGAAGCTCTTCACTTCAAGGGTGCGATCAGAGCGTAAACGATGGATAATCCCTCGAGCAGGCATAGCATCTTCCGCAAGGCCTCCTGCCGTTTGAATAAGTTGACGAACTGTAGAGATGTTACCATCCATTTGATACTTGCCAGGACGCATCACTGCACCACGAACCTCTACGAGATTTTTGTAACGATCAAGCACTGAGTCTACCCAAACAGAGTCGGCATCTTGGACTTGAAATTTTCCTCTTTCAAACTCATTGAGGCTATAAATGCTCATTTCTCCACCCGACTTTCGGATGAGAGTGATATTATCGCTAAAAGCATCTCCTGTAAATCCACCAGCATATTTGAGTAGTGTGTTGACACTCTCAGTCTTTTTCATCTCGTAGAACATGGGGCGCTTCACTTTACCCGCAATATTTACTAAGCAATCATAGGTATCTACGTAGATGACGTCGTCAGATGTCAGACGGATGTTTCCTGAGAGCTTGCCATTGAGTATGTAGTCATATATGTCTACTGTTGACACTAAACGTCCTTTGCGCAGCACCTTGATGCTACGCAACGTACCAATGTCATTGACTCCACCAGCCATGTATAGCGCATGAAACACAGTGGCAAAAGCAGACACTGTGTATGTACCAGGAGCTTTTACTTCACCCATGACATTCACAGTGATAGTCTTAGTTTGACCAACTGTGAGTTTTACCTGTGAGCCTCCAAAGCGGGACCCCAGAGTATTACGAAGTCTTTGGTTAGCTTGTGCTACCGTGAGTCCACTTACATTGACTGGACCATACCCTTCGATATTGATGAAGCCTTCAGGAGAAACAGTGGATTCAAACTGTTTTTGCGATGCTCCCCAAACATCCACAAACACCGCATCTCCAGGGCCTAAGAGATAGTCGCTGGGAGTTGCTATGTTCATCTCTGATTCAAAAGAGAGTTTCTTGTTGTTGAAGATGTCACGACCGAAAACCTTCTTCTTATTATTGTCTAATAAGATCATAGCGTTTTCGTACATCTCTAAAGAGTCCGGAAGAATAAAATTTAGATTCTCATCTAAATCTAATTCTTGTTGTTCTTTATATCGCTGGCGTTGATATGGAGTAAAAGAACTTTCATCTACTTTTTGCTTGTTCTTAGTGGGAAAGTTCTTGTTAGATTTGATAGGTTCCTCACGTACATCTCCATTGCTTTTCCTCAAGCGTTTGGCTGTTTTACTATCTATTCCAGAGATATTAACGGCACCTTGTACTTCTTTCTTTTGCTGGCGTTCGAAATTGCGACGAATTTTCTGAATTCTATCTACAGTTATACCTCGCTCCATAAGTTGAGTTACGATTTGAGACCGAGGAGTACCTTTGGCATTTTCTTTGACAATATAGTCCATGATTTGACTATCTGTCATAGTGGACTGCGCAAATAGCAGTCCACTACATAAGAAAGAAAGAGAAAGAAGGAGGTATTTGAAGGCTTTCATAAGTTGGGTTTTGCTAAGAATTCTTAGACGCATCTTGCCTACCAGTAAAAAACACAGCAGCAGTGGCAATAATAATTTTCACGTCCGTCCAGAGTGAGAGACGTTTTTGGTAATCTAAATCCATTTCTAGGCGGCGAAGCATCTTATCTATGGTGTCGGTATATCCATTGTAAATAGCAGCTTCGGAGGTTATGCCAGGTCGCGTGATATAAAGCCATGCATAACGTTGGTCGCGCTCCATTATTTGCTTGATGTAGAAGGCGCGTTCTGGTCGGTATCCGACAAATGTGACATTTCTCCTACAAGAACATTCCATAGCTGGGGAAGTTCATCCAAATGGTGCTTGCGAAGAAACTGGCCACATCGAGTAAATCGGTTGGAATTTTCAATGTTCACTAGTTGCGGTCCATTGGCTTCTGCATCAAGTTCCATGGTGCGAAACTTAATGATATAAAAAGGCTTCCCTCCTTTACCTATCCGCTCCTGGCGAAAAAAAGGTGTGCCGGGCGTCGTTATCCATTGGAGGATTAGTACAGCGATAATAACAGGGGAAATGAGGATAATACCTACAAACGAAAAGAATAAATCAAAAACTCGTTTAGAGATGCGATGAAGTAGGGCGGGCTTCTTCATCGCATCTTTATCTTCATGAAAAGTAGAGATTGTGGTATTGTAACTATCAAGTTGTTGCATAACTAGCTAGACAGAGGTTTGGCCACTTGGTATGGAAAAACCTCATCGTTCGTTTATTTGGCTAACGCTTCTCTGTTGAATTTATTGTATAAAGAGTGCAAACAAATGAAGAAGGCTTGCAAACTAGCATTGCCTTCTCCTTAATACAGAGCTAAATTATTTAGCGTAGCTCACAGACCTTGTCTCGCGGATCACTGTAATCTTAACTTGTCCAGGATAGGTCATTTCGTTCTGGATGCGTGTAGCGATATTGTTGGAGAGGTTTTCAATTTCTTTGTCGTCAATCTTGTCAGCACCGACAATAACACGGAGTTCACGACCAGCTTGGATGGCGTAAGTCTTCATTACACCTGGATAGTTCATTGCGATATTTTCCAAGTCGTTCAATCGTTTAACGTAGGCCTCTACAATTTCTCGACGAGCACCAGGACGAGCACCAGAGATAGCATCGCAAACTTGTACGATAGGAGCAATGAGTGAGGTCATCTCCATTTCATCGTGGTGAGCTCCAATAGCATTGCAAATATCAGGCTTTTCCTTATACTTCTCAGCTATCTTTGCTCCATAGAGCGCGTGTGGCAATTCGGTTTCTTCATCGGGCACCTTACCGATGTCGTGGAGCAAACCTGCCCGTTTGGCCTTTTTGGGATTCAACCCTAATTCAGCTGCCATGATACCACAAAGGTTTGCCGTTTCTCGTGCGTGTTGCAAAAGATTTTGGCCGTAAGAAGAACGGTACTTCATTTTACCCACGATGCGAATGAGTTCAGGATGCAAACCATGGATACCTAAGTCTATGGCGGTCCGTTTACCTGTTTCTATTACTTCTTCTTCAACCTGCTTAGACACTTTGGACACAACTTCTTCAATACGGGCTGGGTGAATGCGACCGTCAGAGATGAGGTGGTGCAATGCAAGACGAGCAATTTCACGGCGTACAGGGTCGAAAGCACTAATGACAATTGCTTCAGGAGTGTCGTCTACAACGATTTCGACACCAGTGGCGGCTTCGAGAGCACGAATGTTACGGCCTTCACGGCCGATGATTCGACCTTTTACTTCATCATTGTCGATGTGGAAAACTGTCACACTGTTTTCAATAGCGGTTTCAGTTGCCACACGTTGAATGGTTTGAATAACGATGCGCTTAGCTTCTTTGTTAGCGTTGATCTTCGCCTCGTCCATAATCTCATTGATGTAGCTTTGAGCATGGCTGTGAGCTTCGGCCTTGAGTCCTTCAATGAGTTGATTTTTCGCTTCTTCCGCAGAAATACCAGAAAGTTCTTCGAGCTTTTCTATTTCACGCTGGTGCATTTTGCTCAGCTCTTCCTCCTTACGTTGTAGCAGAGCTTCTTGATTCTTGACACGGTTTTGGTGAGAATCAAGTTCTTGTTTAGTGCGATTAATCTCTTCCTGACGTTTGTTAAGCGTCATTTCGCGTTGCTTCAGCTTATTCTCGCTCTGGAGGATATGTTGATTGCGTTGTTGGACTTCTTTTTCAAGTTCAGCCTTTTTATTCAAGAATTTTTCCTTGACTTCTAGGAGTTTTTTTTCCTTTATCACCTCTGCTTCTTTAGAGGCTTCGTTGAGTTTTTGTTGGTAGATAGACGTCAAGACGTAGCGGAAACAGAGATATCCTCCACCTCCACCAACGATGAGTGCTACCAAGGCTATGATAAAATAAATCATTATCGTGGAAAGAATTATGTCTTGTTGGTTATCGGGGTAAAAATTGCGAGAGAGATTAGCGACTCTTTCTATTCTTCATTGAGCACCTCTTCTACTTCTAAGTTGAGTTGCTTCATCGAAGACACGAGTGGATCTACACTTTTCTCCTGTTGCAGTTGAAGTAGTTGCACAGCTATGTCCACCAGCACAGTAGTGCTATAGCGTTCAGCACTATGATTAGGCTGTGCTGTGCGATATTTATTGAATTTGCTGTTGATTAAATCAGCCGCCTTACGAAAGAGTTCCTCCTTTTCACGGAGCACAGTGTACATATAAGGCTGATTATTAATCAATAGTCTGATTTGTAATTTGTCGCTTGTGTTTGGCATCTTAATCTACTGTCAAACCTACACATTGAGCAAAGCTATGCACTTATCAATTTCTCGAATGAGCTTGTTGATTCGCTTCTGTGCAGCTTGGTTTTCGGCCGTTGTGATTTCTATCATTTTGGCCATTTTGAGATTGGCATATTGCTGCTCTAATGTAGCAATACGCTGTTCCAATTCTTGTGCACGGGATTTTTCTTCATTCAAAGCCTGGTTCAACTCGTCATTATGTGCAAGAACTTCTTTGTGCTTGTTGATGAGTTGGCGCACTCGTGCTTCAAATTGATGTAAAATCTTTTCTTCTTCGGCAGTCATAGGCAGTCATGAATCCTTCAATGAATACTCTTGCCAAAGTTTACGCATCTTTATTGTCGGTCTTTGGCTCTTTCTTGGCGAGCATCAGCACATTGTAGACAAATTCGGTCATCCACGCTTGTGAATATCCCAATTGCGCTTGATAGCTACGCACATTCATCACGGCTTTTTGCACACTTGCATCGCTCCAAGAGTTTTTAGTGAAAATATCACGTACAGATTTTTCTGTAAGATTACGCAATGCTCCGCGCAAGAAAGAAGGAAGGCGAAATTTCCAATTCATAAGATTGCCCATGAGCATCATAAGTTCTTGGGTGAATCCTTGAAACTGAAAAAGATAGGTTTGCATATCATTTACATTTCTGCAACGACGCTTGATACTTTCATCAATTTCTTTGAAAAAACTGTCGGAGATACCATAAATCTCGTTCATCATTTTCTTGCACTTACTCTTTTCTGCTAGACCAATTTTGTTGTTGAGAGTCTGCACTTTAAGTGTTTGCTTGAAAACTCTGAGGTCTGGTAAAGCACGGAGATCTCGAAGTCCGAAAGACGAAGCCATGACGGCTTGATAATATACACGGATGAGTGTCATGAAATCCTCGGTACCTCCCACGCGCCAGCCTTGATCTTGTACGCTTTTCTTGGAGCTACCAAAGAATTTAGAGAAAATTCCCATAGGGTTGTAGCTTGAAGAGCATTAAAAAATGCTCGTTGTTTCATTGATAATCCAATAGTTAGAGCGATTCTTATGAAAAACGCCTTTATATCTTCCTGCAAATTTAGCATTTATTCTTCATTCTGCCAAACCCAACAGGAGAAACCCTATAGTTTTCCTTGCTTAGCAAGGATGTTCATGATATTGGCTGGAGGTAGATTCGCTTGGAGTTGACGTTTCATGAAATCCATGTAAGGGGCTACATGGTGAAAATAATGTTGCCATCCAGCGCACAAATAGGGATGTCCCCATTCTCCTTCTTGACTTTGTGTAAATCGGGTGCGAGGGCAGTCACCATTGCAAGCAAATCTCCATTCGCAAGTTTTGCATTGCTGAGTGAGTAGTCTTCGTTTATTCTCTCCAAACTCTTTTTGTTCAGTGCTGAATACCATTGATTCCAACGTTTGTTGCATGATATTCCCTAGTTTAAACTCCGGAAATACATAGTGATCACAGGCATAGACATCGCCATTGTGTTCCATGGCAGTGGCATGTCCACAGGTCTCTGCCATTGTACACAGACTTCCGGGCACACCCATCCATCCTGCTAAGGTAGAATCAAAAATTTGTACAAAAAACTCTCCCACATCATGGCGCACCCACTCATCAAAAATGGTCGTTAAAAAAATACCCCACGCTTTAGGTGAAACGCTGAAAGGAGCCATCTCGGCTGTTGTCAATCCCTCGATAGGAGAAGCTAGAAGTCTTCCATCGGGATGTCGATAGATGCGTTCCACAATAGGGGTAAACTGTAAATAGTCGCAACCTATCGACTTGAAAAAATGATAGAAAGCTAATGGATCTTGAGTATTAAAATCATTCGCAACTGCCATGGCGTTCCAGTCTACGCCACATCGTTGCAATAGTTCCACTCCACGCATTACTTGTTTCCAAGTGCCACGACCAGAGCGAGAGAGTCTATAGTGGTCATGCATCTCTTGTGTTCCATCTATGGAGATGCCGACAAGAAAGTTGTTGCTTTTAAGGAAGTTACACCAGTCGAGTGTAAGTAGAGTTCCATTTGTTTGGAGAGCATTTTCTATCGTCTTTCCTTGCGCATGCTTCTCTTGTAAACGCAGAGCACGATCATAGAAACTCATGGGGCGCACCAAGGGTTCTCCACCGTGCCAAGTGAAGAGAACATTGTTTGTGGGTTGAGCTGCGATATAATCATGGATATACTTTTCGAGAAGTTCGTCGCTCATCTCTTGTTTGCCTGATGCAGCATAGAGCTTTTGTTTCTCGAGGTAATAGCAGTAGGTGCAGTCCAAGTTGCAAGCCGAACCAGCTGGTTTAGGCATCAAATGAATAGGGTGCATGTCTATGGAATAAGTGATGGATATTGCTGCGCCGTTAAAGGCCTACAATGCGTAAGAATCAAAGATTCTAAAGGATTCTTTATGTTTCTCTTCTACTATCTTCCTTGGCTTTACATTCTATGAAGAATAGATGTAAGCCCTGAGAGGTAAATGGTGAAGTAAAAATGAAATATAAAGCCTTGAATCTCGATAGTTTGGCTCTAAAAGATCAACGTGTCTTTGCTCCGTTTCATCAAATAGGGAGCAAGGACACGTTGAGAAATCATGAAATAGAGGATAAAAATCAACTATTACAAGTTATCTTTTTCGATATCTTTGAAATACTTGTAGGTACCCACTTTAAGTTCTTCGCAAGCAGCCTCATCACACACGATAATGCCGTGAGGGTGAGTTTGCAGAGCTGAGATTGTCCAAGCTTGACACACTGGACCTTCGATGGCAGCTTGCAAAGCGCGAGCCTTATTGTGGCCATTGCAGAGGATGAGTACTTCCTTAGCAGCCATCACTGTGCCTACACCGACAGTGAGTGCAGTGGCAGGCACTGCATTAGGATCACCACCGAAGAATCGGCTGTTAGCAATGCGAGTGTCTGTGGTAAGTGTCTTCTCACGTGTAAGGCTGTTGAGCGAAGAGAAAGGCTCGTTAAAAGCAATGTGACCATCAGGGCCAATGCCACCGAGGAAGAGATCGATACCACCAAAGTCAGCAATCATTTGTTCGTAGCGAGCGCATTCCGCTGCCAAATCTTCTGCGTTACCATTGAGGAGGTGTACATTTTCCTTGGGGCAATCGATGTGGTTGAAGAGGTTGTTGGCCATGAAAGTGTGGTAGCTTTCAGGGTGATCTTCGGGAAGACCTACGTATTCATCCATGTTGAAGGTTACAACGTGTTTGAAGCTTACGCGACCTTCTTGATAAGCCTTGACGATGGCTTTGTACATGCCCATAGGGCTAGAGCCAGTGGGCAATCCCAAAACGAAAGGTTTTTCAGCTGTAGGCTTTGCTGCATTGATTTTGTTTACAACGTAGTCAGCAGCCCATTGTGACAATTTAGCGTAATCGGGTTCGATAATAACTCTCATGGTTGAAAGAAAGTATGTATGTTGTTTTTATTGAAATAATTATCGACAAGGTCGGTTGTCTTATTGACCATACAAAGATAAGCATTTTATTTGATATTAAGATTAACCTCTTTCCTTTTTCTACATAATGTCTATACTTTTCGAGATGAATCGCTGTGATTTTTATGTTTATGCGCTCTATGCAAAAAAAAATCTCCGAGATTTCTATTGAAAACTCGGAGATTATCTGAAAAAAGTAGGAGATTTTCATACTAACCTCGGAGATTTGTTACTTAATTCTCCGAGAAAGGGAAGATCTGTTCTTATGGTCCTAGTGTGACTTTGTGTCATTTCATGCTAAAGAGATTGCATTGTTTATCCTCTATTGTAAAGGTTCTCCAGCATAGAAGTCTAAGATTTTGGTGCGGAAAAGATAGTCGTAGTAAGCAGTGAGGCGTTGAGTTGCTGCATTAGTATGTTTTTTGCGCGCTTCATCATATTCGGTGCCATTGGCTTTCCCTGCTTCATATTTCTTTGTCACAAGGTTGAGACTCATTTCTGAAGCTTGTTCTGCTGTCTTGGCAGCAGTCCACTTTTGTTGTGCTGCAACAGCGTTGTAATATGCGTTTTGAATCTCTTTATACAGCGTTTTTTTGAGATTTTCTTCCTCCAGTTGTTGATTCACCACTTCGAGCTTTGCCTGTTTCACACTATTGCGCGTGCTGTATCGATCAAAGATGGGGATGCTGAGTGAGAGTGCAAGAGAGGAAGCGAAGTTGTTGCGAATCTGTCTATTGAATGCTTCGTTTGTGAATCCCGAAGTATTGTAGTAATTAGTGCCCAGACCAGCAGAGAGGGAAAGGGTAGGAAGATAACCCGAACGTGCCACCTTCACTCCCATTTCTGCAGCTTCTGTGCGAAGTTTTGCCACTTGCAGTGCAGGACGCTGGGGAAGTGCGAGTGCAAACACTGCATCGGCACTTTCTGGCAGATGAGGAAGTTGTAGAGAAGCAGGCGAAGCAATGTGCAAACTGTCTGGTGTGGAGAACTCAAGCAGTTGGGAGAGTTCGAGTAATGCCAAGTTATATTGACTCTCTTCTTGCACAATAGAGGCTTGGTCTTGCGCCACTCGCGATTGTGCCTCACTGAGTTCCACTTGTGCCGCCTTCCCTGCCTGAATCAGACCAATAAGACGACTCTCTTGGAGTTGAGATAGCTGCAAGTTGGTCTTTGCTTGTTGCAGCAATTCTTGTTGGTAGAGCACTTGGAAGTAGGCTTGTGTCACTTGCAATCCCAGGCTTTCACTCAGTCGTTCGATATCTGCTGTGGCTGCTTTCAGATTGAGTTCTGCGCGTTTGCGCTCGTTGCCAATACGAAAGCCCGTAAAGAGTGGCATATCGGCATGTACTCCCAAGGAAGAAGAGTAGGTGTTGCGGGTATCATAGGTGTTGTTGGCGGTGAGTCCGCGTCCGAGCGATAGATTTTGGTTAAAACTACCGCCCACTTGGGGAAGTCTAGCTTGTTTGGCAGACTCCAAGGCTATCTTTTGCTGCTGTTGTCCCACTTGCGCTTGTCGTACACTGACATTGCGTGCCACAGCGAGGTCTATGCATTGGCGCAACGTGAGGGTTTGCGCGCCAACCATTAGCGGAAAGCCTGCAGTGAGGAGCATAAATATGATTTTCTTCATAATCGAGACTAGTGTATGAGGGATGAAACCTTAAGAATATGAGCGACCATTAGATTTATTTGTCAGTGGTTGCTTCTTGTTGGTTGCCGCGCACACGGTCTTTGGTGGTGAGTCCTTTGAGAATCTCAATGTTTACGCCATCGGACAAGCCAACAGTCACCTCGCGACGTTCAAATGTTTGAGGAACAGCGCCTGGCTTGCTTGTCACCACATAAACTACGGTCTTGTTGTTCTCGTGAACAATCGCACTTTCGGGCACTGTGAGCACGTGTTTGCGTGCCTCCAATACGATGGTAGCGTTGGCACTATAGCCAGCGCGGAGCTGATGACCACTGTTGGGGGCAATAGCTCCCTTGATTTCAAACTGATTACTTTGGGTGCCAGCGCTCACTTTAGGAGCGATGAATTCCAGCTTTGCAGACAACGTAGCATCGGGCAAAGCACCGACGGAGATGTCCATGGACATTCCATTAGTGAGTAAAGCCACTTCTGTTTCGTCAATGGTGCCTTTGAAGAGCAAGTCTTTCATGTTTGCCACCGTCGCAATCGTTGTACCTTCGTTGAAGGTGTTGCTCATAATTACCGAGTTACCCACTTTCACAGGGACATTAAGGATGATGCCATCAATCGTAGAACGAACCAAAGTTGTGGATTGTGCTGCCATAGAGCGGCTCACACCTTCTTTAAGAATCTGCAGTGCCTCTGTTGCGTTCGCCAATTCTTCTTTGTTTTGACGAAGCGCCAAGTGCGATTTCTCCATCTCTTCGGTAGAAATGAGCTGCTGATCGTGGAGTTGTTTGTTGCGGTTGTAGTCGCGTTGAGCTTGTGCCAAGTTCAGTTGAGCCAATCGCACGCGATTTTCTGCAGAGTTGAGCGAACTCATGTCTGGAATCACTTTCACACGCGCTATCAGCTCTCCTTTTTTCACCGACTGTCCAGCTTCTTTGTAGAGTTCTGCCACGATGCCAGAAATCTGTGGTTTAATGTCCACTTCGTTGCGCGGTTCTATCGTGCCTGTTGCCACGGTGGTGCGTTGAAGGTTGTTGTAGGCAGGAGCAATCTCTTCAAAAGTTGCTTCTTTCTTTTGCGTCTTATTGTAGAGGAAGACAAAGGTGCCAATAAAAATCACTCCAAGAAGAATGAGACCAATGATTTTAATAGCTTTTTTCATGATGCAAGAATATAACTTGTTATTAGGAATATGAGGAAAGAATGAGGTAGTGCTAAAAGGGTCTTATTCATCGCGGATAGCATCAATAGGTTTGATGGCAAGTGCTCGAAGCGAAGGAGCTATGCCTGCTAAAACCCCAATGAAGGAAAGGGCAAACAATGCTCCAACCGCTACTGGGAAGCTGATGAAGAATCCGCCACTTGGGTAAGATTCCGTCATAGAATGTGCAGCTATGTCTATACCGCTCAAAATCCACACCGATATAATGATGCCTCCTATGCCAGCAAGCAGAGTAATGACCACGCTCTCTGTCATAATTTGAGAGAGAATGTCGTGTGGTTTGGCACCGATGGCGCGGCGAATACCGATTTCTGTAGTGCGCTCTTTCACGACTACCATCATAATGTTGGAGATACCAATGGCGCCAGAGAGCAAGGTGCCGACACCAATGAGCCATACAAGGATGTTGATGCCCGAAAACAGCGCTGTCACCATTTGAAACATTGATTCCATGTTGATGCTCATATAGGCTGCGGTGTCTGTAGGATCCACAGAGTGTCGTTCACAGAAAAATCTTTCCATTTGTGGTTGAATACTGCTGATTGACACATTATCTTTCACCACCACTCCGATAATAGCGATGTCATTGCCCGATTTCGTTAAGTTTTGAGCTACAGAGAAAGGGATAAACACCGAATAGCTGCTATTCCCACCCACACCAAAATTACTGATGATGTGAGACACCCCCACCACTTGCAGATACATACCACCAGATTGTACGTACTTTCCTAGAGGGTTAGGGTCGTTGGGAAAGAGTCGCGATGCAATGTTTTTACTGAGCACACATACACGTCGCTGATTCATCACATCTGCCATCTGAATGAAGCGCCCCATCACGATGTGAGGATTTTCAATTTGATCATAGTTGGGATATACTCCTTTCAGAGATACATTCTCCTTATGTTGCTTGTGGGTCATTTCTGTGAAGAGCCCCAACACCATAGGCGTAGCGAGTTTCACCCCTGGCACTTGTTTGGGGAGCGCGTCCACATCGCTCAAGTGCAACATCCAAGAGCGGTCTACTTGGAATCCCTTATAGGGCTTTGTCGTTTTTCCCGGCATGAAGAAATACGAGTTTTGTGCAAAACCATTGAAGTTGGCTTCTAGTATAGCTCGAAAACCATTGCTACCACCCATGAGGATTGTGAGCATAAAGATGCCCCAAAATACTCCGAAGGCAGTGAGCAAGGAGCGCGATTTGTTGCGACTCAGGGTTTGCCAGATTTCAGACCATTTGTCGAGATCAAAGATAGTCATAGTCTTGAATTTAGGAGGATAGGGGATTTTTATTTGGCATTGAGTGCCGTAATAGGCTTGATTTTTACCGCTCGTCGTGCAGGGAAGAAACCTGCCAAGAGTCCAGCGATGATGAGTGTCAACAAAGCAGAGAAGGCAACGCTCATGTTAATCGTAGGGTCAAGGAAGGTGTAGAATCTGAAATTGAGAAATTCAGTGACTTGTTGCCCTGACACTACATTCATCCATTCGGTGGCAGCAATTCCAGCTACAAGACCGATGTAGCCAAAGAATAGCGTGATGATTACACTTTCTGCGAGTACACCGCGAAGTATCGCCCAGGGACGTGCACCCAGAGCTTTGCGGATACCAAATTCTTTAGTCCTTTCTTTTACGGTGATGAGCATAATGTTAGAAATACTCACCACACCACTCATCAGCGTGAGCAACCCGACCACCCACAATGCACGTTCGAGCATCGTCAAAGCTAAATTTTGCTCTTTTGCTCCTTGAGCAACACTGGATATCCACACTGCACTTTCGTCGTCTTCTGCGAAATCATGGCGAGCACCCAAACTCTTACACCATGCCGCTCTCAAAACCTCAAAAGATTCATCCTCTTCAGGTTTATATGTTTGTACCACAATTTCTGGAACATCAAAGCCCGAGTGAAAGATGGTACGATATGTGGTAAAAGGGATATGGCATCGGCTCTGTCCTTTATTACCATTCGACTCTAGCACTCCCACCACTTGGTAGGACACAGAGTCGACGTTCAGATAGTCGCCAATAGCTGCCTCAATGCTGCCGAATGTTTCTTCTGCACTATAGTCGGGTATCACCACCACTTTACGTTGCTCTTTGAGGTCTAGTTCATTGATATATCGTCCCTTTGCGAGGGATAATCGTTCTATGTTGTAGGCTTCAGGAGATTGTCCGTATAGGGTTGTTTTGAAATAATGTTGGTGTGCAGAAGCTGTTTTTTCTGAGCTAGTTAGTTTACCAGCAGTAGACTTCACCTTGCTCTTTGCCACTATCGCTGTATTGTCAACGTCTATGTTGTCAAATTTAATGTTGCGATCTTCTTTCCAACCTTTGAAGGGTTTAGATGTATAGCCCGGGTAGATGGATATAGCATCGGTGCTAAACATCTGATTGTTGTGATTAAAGGCATGAATCAGTCCATTCCCTGCTCCGAGGAGGACGATGAGCAGAAAGATACCCACCGACACACTCAAGCCTGTGAGCGCAGTGCGGAGCTTGTTTTGTTGGAGTCGTATGAAAATGTCGTGCCACATAGTTCGCTATGTTATAGGAGTGACAAGAAAGGCAAACTTTCTTGGAAACAGTCATAAGGTTGGGATGTGATGCGGCTATTTCATCAAATCTCCAAAAGGTTGCATCGCATTGGGATTATTTTCTTCGATGCGCTCAATCACACCGTCTGAAAGGTGAATGATGCGTTTGGTGCGATAAGCCACACCACTTTCATGGGTCACCACTATGATGGTGCGTCCTTCGGCATTGAGGTCGGTGAGCAATTGCATCACCTCGCCCGATGTCGTGGAGTCCAAGGCACCTGTGGGTTCGTCTGCCAATAGAATCTGAGGATTGGTAATGATGCTACGTGCTATAGCTACACGCTGTTTTTGTCCACCAGACAATTCGTTGGGCAAATGATGTGCCCAATCTTTGAGCCCCAAACGATCGAGATGCTCCATCGCAATTAGGTTTCGCTTCTTGCGCGATATCCCTTGGTAGTAGAGAGGAAGCGCCACGTTTTCAAGTGCAGTCTTGTAATTGATGAGGTTGAACGATTGGAAAATAAAGCCAATCATTCGATTTCTATAGTCGGCTGCTTTATTTTCTGAAAGGTTTTTGATGAGTGTTCCATTGATGTAGTAGTTGCCCTCATCATAGTTGTCGAGAATGCCGAGGATATTGAGTAGGGTAGACTTGCCCGATCCTGAGCTTCCCATGATGCTCACGAAGTCACCTTCATCAATGTCGAGGTTTATGCCTTTAAGCACGTGTAGAGGCTGTGCAGCATAGTAAGTCTTATGTAGATTTTCGATGTGAATCATAAAGCAGAACTTTAATAAAATGGTTGTGAAGCGTGACTTTCTAACGCACGAAGCTGAATGGTATACTAATACTTAGACACCTCAGTGCCGTGCGGTGGGCAATGAGGTGTCCAGAGCAAAAGAAATAGAATAAGGTGTTGTCTGGTGTTGTCTATTACAACAGCCTTTGGGGTTATTTGAAATGATTTTGAGCCTGACCGCCGTTCATCACTGCTTGTTTGAACACACTTTGTGCGTTGAAGTGGAGCGTACCGCCATTGTAGATTTCCACAGCAGCGCGTTTGCTCTTCAAACGTTCTGCTTGAATCTTTCCGCCATTGTTGATTTGATATTTACTCACATTGGCAGTGCCCACCAGTGCAATACCACCGCCATTCGACACTTCGGCATCAGATTCGCTCACCGTAGCACCGTTCACGTTGATGTTGCCACCATTCTGCACGTCCATTTCCAACTTGGCCACTTCCACATTTCCGATTTGGAATGTACCACCGTTGTTCACTTCCACATCCAATTCCGATGCCTTAGCACTCACCAATTTGATTGTGCCGCCATTGTTGAGTTCAAAACTAAGTTTGCCACCCACATTGAGCGGTTGAGCGATGTCTATCATACCGCCATTGTCGAGCTCAAAGTCTTTGATAGCATAGCCCGTGATAGTGACCACGGTTTTCTCGTTTGCCACCTGAATTGCGTTGGAATAGTTGATCTTCAATTCGTCATCGTCCACGCGCACCATCACGTCTGAAGGTGAGATGTTACTTGTTGTTACTGTGATGCTGGGTGTGCCTTCTGCCACATATTTCAGCGTGATGCCATTGCTCACGGTCACGCCATCGAAGTGAGGCAAGCGACCTACGGTGCGAGTACCTCCTCCTTGAGCAGATGAGGTGGAAGATGATTTCAAATCTATCGATTGTAGATGGTATGCCATACGTCGACACGAAGCGAAAGTTACGGCGGTCAAAAGACCGAGAGTGAGAGTGAATATCATTCGTTTCATAGGATGAAGCGTTAGGATGAGTTATTGTGTTGAATAGTTAGTTTGTGTTGGAGAAATCTTACGAGGATAGTATCGAAATGCCTAAACAATGCTTGTTGTTTGCGCCATACTGTTCTGCACCTCTTGTCGTTGAGAAATCAGTTGTTGCAAGCGTTCGACCACCTTACTGATAGGAATTCCGAGGTGTTGCATTTGGTGCGCCAAATCAGGAAGTAATTGGTTGAGCAAATCATCTTGTCGTAGATCACTAATGATTTGTATAGCATCTGGACTAACAAAGGAGCCTAAGCCGCGTTTGTTGTAGAGAATACCTTTCTGCACCAATACGTCGAAAGCCTTAACCGTGGTGTTTACATTCACCTGTAGTAGTGCACTATAGTCACGCACGCCAGGCACACGTTCATCGGCGGTGTACTGTCCTGCGAGGATTTCGTCCATCAAGCGTTCTGCAATTTGCAGATAGATGGGTTGTCCGTCGCGGAAATTCATTTTGTTGTATGTTAGAAAATAGATAACTAGAAATTATTGTCCCACCCAATGGCGAGGCATGAGCGAGGCACGTTTACGGATGCGATAGCCGAAATAGATATTCGCTGCGAGCCATACCCAGCCAATTAAGTAATATGTAGTAAACACGATGTTCACAATCAATTTAATTTCTTTGTCATGCCAGCTATAAATATCGGAATAATAGACGATCACAGATGTCGTGATAGCCGAAAAGATGACAAAGATGATGAAGCAGAACAAGGAAGTCATAATAAATGACTTTTTACGAAAGACTGCGCCACCCCAGAGATAAAAGCTCCATAATACGACGATAGAGAAAATGGGTAAGCTGCGTAAGCTCCATGCACCTAGCAGAGGTTGGAAGTCTTCTGAGGAAAATGGTGGAATCACCAAACTGTCACAGATATTGGCTAGCATCTTGGGGGTAAACCACACATAATCTAAATCAAAGGCTTCCACCACAAAAAAACCTACTAAGTCTGTGAAGAGAAGTGCACTAAAGGAAAGCGCAATAGCTCCGAGATTATAGAGAATAAAACGCGAAAGCACTTTTTCTGCCGTTGTGGCTGGAGTCATCAGTTGAACGATCCTTTTGCTGCGTTCTGTTTTTAGCGAAAATACAGCTGAAGTACTAAAGATGAATGCCGCATAGAGGGTTATGCAGCCTATGCTAGCCATGCTGTGCGCCATTATTCCTAATGCTTCGTAGGTACTCTCTTCATTGTAGCCATTGGTGAAGGCCTGCAAGACATTGTAGATGAAAAGAAGGAGGGCAATGAGAAAGCCAACTTGGAGTCCGAGGTAATAACGCAAGTGCGTCTTCCAATGTTCCACCACATTTTGGCGCAATAACCATCCAACACGTTGGAAATTAATTTTGTGGAAATCCATAATCGAGTATGTTTTAGAGGTGAAACAAAATTAGAATGAGGCTATAGTCCCATTATTCGCTGCTTCTGCTTGGTGAAGCAAGTCAGGATATTGCACGATGGCATTAAAGAGTAGCTCCAGATTGATGGGAGTTTCTTCACGGCCTTTAGTGGGTGTGATGACTGCAGAACCTGAGAGTGAGGGCTCCACGTAGAGTGCGTCATCGAGGGGCGCTCCATAAGGGCGTTGTTCAAAGCGTAGTAGTTTGCTCAATTCGTTGGTGGAGTTATCTACCAGTAAGTGTGTGCCTTCGATGAGCACCACATGGTCAATGAGTTGTTCCACATCGTGCACTTGGTGGGTAGAAACGATGATGGTGCGATTTGCATTCATCTGCGAAGCGAGGGTTCGGCGGAATTGCATCTTGGAGGGGATGTCCAGACCATTGGTGGGTTCGTCCATGAGCAGATATTTAGTGCAAGTGGCGAGGGCAAAAGCCATGAACACCTTCTTTTTCTGTCCCATAGAGAGCGCAGTGAGATTAAATTCTGCGGGAATATCAAAATCGCGAAGCACTTGGTGCAACACCTCTTCTGAGAAGTTGGGATAGTACACACGATTGGTGCGGATAAAGTCTTTAAAACTAACTGCAGGAAGGTCTATTTCTTCGGGGACAATCATGATGTCTTGCAACATTTCGGGATGTCTGTCTTGAGAAACGTAGCCATCTACGAGCATCATGCCTTGGTTGGGACGGAGTAGTCCTGAGATGAGATAGAGTAGGGTAGATTTGCCTGTACCGTTTCTGCCAAGTAGTCCAATGATTTTACCATTGGGGATGTTCAAGGTGAAGTCTTCAAATACCTTGTAGGCAGAGTTGCCGTAGTTGAAGTGGAGGTTTTGTATCGTTATCATAGAATTTCTATGGTTTATGATTTGTCCAAATCATAGGAGTAATTCCTGTGTTTTGGTGTAATAGTGTCGTGTTACACTGCGAATGTCTGAGTTTCTTTTGAGAGTACCAAATCTTTTTCAAGAAAAATGCGGTGAAAGGTGAAAATTTAACGATTTGACAGCTGGAGGATACGGAAACTTGTGTTTTTGTCTAGTAGATTATGGGTGGGGTGTGCAAGGAAGGTGTTGCGACAAGCAATGATTTGCGTGCTTCATGAGCTGCACTCCCTCTATAGATATGGGTAGCAATGCACCGAAAGTGAGAAAATCAGCCTTAAAAGAATGAAAAATGCTCAACTTTTGAGGAGAAAATCACTGAAACCGCTCTTTTTGTGGTGTAGAGATGTCAACGGTGAAGGTTCAAAAAACATCTAATTATAAAGAGCTGGTGAGCAGCGAAATCAAAAAGTGCTTGTTCACCTATATCTTTCACCTGGTGTTGCTGTATTGTGTGGCAAAAGGAGTACGGTTTCTCGCGCGTACGCGTGACGCGCGTGCATTCCCTAGCAACTTTGCATTTTTGCTTTCACAACCTTCACATAAACGAGCCGTTGCATGTGACAAGTTTTCTTAGACGCTCTTGTAGCTTGGAGAAGTTCAACGTAGAGATTTCCATTCTGAATACCTTGATTTTTTGCCAATTCTTAAAAAATGTCCGAAAGGTGACTATAAGCGTTTGTGTGATAGTGTGTTACAATGAAATCTGTGAAGGTTGTGAAAGCAAAAAGGTCAAAATTCCTGTTACGTACGCGCGCGCGAGGAAGGAAGGATAAAAAGAGAGAATTGTAAAGAGATGTAAACGGTGCTATTCCGGCAAACGATATGCTAGAAAACTTGTCGGAGCAAAATGCAAAAATCTCCCACGTTTTCAGTAAAACATGGGAGATTTTCCAATTTATATGGGAGAGTTATGGAGGATAGTTGGAGCTTTTATAGAACCTCCATTGTTTATATCAATGTCTGAGAAGGCAAGAGGGTAGACTTAGTGCATCACCTTTCGTCCACCTTCAATCAAGATTTGTCCAGATTTAGGAGTAGAAATACGACGTCCTGTGAGGTCAAAGATGGGGGTGTTCCATGTACTCTTCGTACTAAGCTGAGGACTCACAATTCCAGTGGGTTTAATACTGAAACTAGGAGCATGTCCTAGAGCCGTTGCACGAATGATGTAGGCACGGAAGGGACGTTGCCAAGCCCCAAGACGGTGGTAGGCTTTTTCCTCACCTGAAAGAGCATAGACTATGGATGAACTGGTAGTCGGTGGTGTTGTCACTGAGCCATAAAGTATATTGTCGTTAGATGAGAAAGGGGACAGCAAACCACTGCTTTTTTTGATCTGAAAATGCACTTGCGTAGCTTGGATTTTTTCGACCAAGAAGGCTGTATTTGCGGGGATATCACCTTCTATCTTATGTAATTCCAGTTGGCCTTCATTATCTAAAGTCGCTCGATAGGCTATTCCATCTGTCACCTTACCTTGTACTGGTGTGAAGAAACTAGCCATGCCATGCTGAGCTAGCGTGATGGGGAGGACGTCTACACGTTCAGCAACCATAGGTGTGGAGAGTGCTATGTCGCGGTATCCCAAACCACGTGGTCTGATGTTTCCGTCTTGCTGTATCCAATGAAGCGGACTACCCATTTGCCCTTCTGGAGCAAAGGTGAGAACTTGGTTCCAGTCACGTTCTTCACTATTCCATTGGATTACACGACCAGTAGAGAGAGAAATGATATAGTCACCTTCTCGATAGAAGATAGCGCGAGCGTCATTCTTCGCTTCAGCTTCTTGAATTGTTGATAATTCACTTTTCTCTACCTCACGTGAGCTGGGGGCTATGACATAAGCTGATCTTGTTGCGAGCTTAAGTGTGAAGAACTCTTTGGGCTGCGGCACATAGGTAGAAGTGGAGTTGGCTGAGACAGTGGCATTTTTAAACCAGTATGTGCGTTGCTTACCTGGTGCAAATGGTACTTCGATTTGATCACCGTTCTCTAGCTGTTGCACAACAATCAGATGATAAGCTTTATCATTGTTGACTTTCAAGCTTTCGTTCTTTAGCCAGCCTGAAGTAGGTAAGCTAAGTCGGTTTTTTTCAATCGTTATGTTATTAAGGAATGGATGCTCAAGAGGAACTCTGACTCCCGTAGCTTGTTCTTCAAAATAGCATTTGAGGTTGCCACGGAACAAAGTGTTACTATTGTTCTTAATGCTCAGTGAAAATTTGAAATTACCATTCACAGGTATGGGTTGTTGAGCTTCAAAGGATGTTCCTGAGTTGTCTTCGAAAGTGCTGCCTAATACCATCAGCTGGGAAGATTGCAGCTGGGGTTTCACTTCGATAGTGGTGGTGCTGGTCTCATTCGTTTCTTGAACATCAAAGTACTTATCTTTGTCGAGTCCACTTAGTGCATCCTTCGACCAAATCATTTGTGCTTTGAGTCGATATGTGCCAGGAGACAAACTTTGGGGTAAATCAACATTAAGGGAAATTTGTTTGGTCTGAAAGTCTTGCATTTCAATTCCATCTGTTCTACTTTGCGCGATATAAACTTCTGTTCCTTGTGCATTGATAAAGGAGACTTTGAAAGTCGACTGTTTATAGGCTGCTTGTAGAATGCGGATGGGACAGTATAATTCTGCTGATGAACCTACGCGTAGGGGCTGGCGACTTACAGGTTTTCCATCCCATATGTATCCAGCTCCAGTGTAGTATTCCTGTAAGACATGGGCTTTTCCATCCTTGATTTCAAGTACAATCTTAGGAGTATTTCTTATAGGATAGAAGACGTTAGTTGTCGATAGGGTGGAAGGCTGACATATCGGAGCAATAATATAACGACCATCTTTTAAATCTTTGACATTGAGGGAAATGGGTAGCTTTTCTGTGTAAAGTCCAGATTCTAATAAGTCAATAGACGATGATGCATAGTTGGGTTCTGACATTTGCTGTTGTTGTTCATTGTAAACAACAAGTCCTATTTTACCATTAAAGGCATTTCCTTTGTTGATAATATCAGAAAGCGTGACACGAATAGGATTGTTTTGATCCTGAATTTTAGACTGTCCCTCAGCGAGTCTAAATTCAAAACCATTATTTCCCATGAGGCGAGCAGCTTCATTCTGAAATTCTGTGGGTAGAGTATTCTTCCCATCTTTATGCGGATGCATCAAGAGAGCCTCCATCCCTTTACTAAAACTCAGAGACTTTCCTCCAAACTCAGCACCAGAGTTTTCTACGTTAATAGCATCAATAGAATAATAGCCATCTGCTTGCCCACCCCAACCAAAGTTCATGTGGGTTAGCCCTTTTTCATCATAACCATCAGCGACCCAAGCATGCCCACTCTTTCCTAAAGATTGGAAGCCAGATAGGTATACAGGATAGCCGTTACTGATTTCTTGATGGATGACTTGAACAAAGTTGCTTCCTTCAGTGGCTTTCGACAGAAGTGCAGCATCATATTGAAAGTACTGGCTAACGGCTTCTTTTGCGTTCCATGTGAGAGTGCCACTATACCATGGGGTATATTGCATATTAGTTGCAATGCCTACGTCTTTCATCAGAAGAGCTACTGCATTCTTCTGTTGTTCGTTAGCACTAGAGCGATACTCATCGCGCATGTTCTTCCAGTCGTAGCGTGACTTTGAAAAATCTGCAGTGAGTCTGTCGTTGTAGTGAGTAACTCTGTAGGCGTTAGATCCAGAACCTTGGATGGGCCATTTATGAAAAGCCATAATTTGAGCTACGGCAGTAGCTACGCAACCTGTGTATGGGTAGCTACCATCTTGATTAGGGCCTAGATACAGGTTGTAAGGGGAGTCTTGGTTCCATTTACTCGTTAGTAGCTCAGGAACTTTCGTTTTAAGAGAAGTTGTATTAATGAGTCTTGTCTGTTGTCGGCTTCTCTTTTGCAATGCGATAAAGCTCTTTTTATACTCTTCAAGCAGGTAGCGAGCACCTGGATTTATACTGGTCGTGTCCAGCGTGTTGGTATTGCTATAAGCTAGAACTTCCCCCAAAGCATTGTCGCCTGCAACAAGCACGAAACCGCGATTTTGGGCATCGTTAAATAGATAGTAGGGCGTTGCTTGGCTAGAGAGTGTGTTTCGATGGGCTTTCTTTGAGAGTCTTTTGATCATTTGCTTATCCTTAGCCTTAACCTGTACATATTGTTGCGCAATATCTAAGGCATTAGAAGGTGAGATAATCTCTGCAAAATGAGGTAGCACAACAAACATAGCTAAACACAATGTATATAGACGTTTGTTGAGCGGTAAAGATAATATAGCTGTTTTATTCATTAGTATTTAGAAAGATAGAGTACTATACATTATTTGGTAAAAGAGCTTTGTTGGCCATAACCAACAAAGCTCTTGTGGGGAGTATGTGAATGAGTTGTATCAACACGTATGATAATTAGCTTAAATCTCGGCATCAGCATAGAGGAATCGCTTGATAGAACGCTTAGGCGTTTTTTCAAACTCCTCTTCATAAAGACGGAAACCAGAGATTTGTTCGTAACTATTCACCATAGAATTGAGCTCGCGACGATTTTCTTCCATTTGTTTTTGGAGGTCTTCTTCGCTAAGTGCTGCTTTTTGTATCTCATCATAGTCTGGGTGAATCAGCGCATATAGCTTCTCTCCCTTTTGAATCACAATGCTCTCCATCACAAAGGGAAGTGTGTTGAGCTTGTCTTCTATTTCTTCTGGGTAGATATTCTGACCACTTGCGCCAAGCAGCATGTTTTTGCTTCGTCCACGAATGTATAGGTTGCCCTCTTCATCAAGAATACCCAAGTCGCCCGTGTGATACCATCCATCGGCATCAATGGTTTGGGCTGTGGCTTCTGGATTCTTATAATAGCCGAGCATTACGTTGGCGCCACGTGCGAGGATTTCACCAACTACGTGCGTGGGATCGGGGCTGTCGATGCGCACTTCCATGCGAGGCGCAGCTTTACCACATGAGCCAAGTGCAAACTTACTCCAGTCTTCGTAGGTGATGATGGGTGCACATTCTGTGGCACCATAACCGACGGTGTAGTTGAAGCCAATACGGTGAAGGAATTGTTCCACTTCTTTGTTGAGAGCTGCTCCGCCCACAATGATTTCGTAGAATTCTCCGCCAAAGACTTGTTGAATGGCAGATTTCACCTTCGTCAAAATGCGATCGCTAATGATGGGCAAACGCAAGAGAATCTTCATCGAAGGTGTCTCGAGTTTGGGCATCACCATCTTCTTGATGATTTTCTCTATGATGAGGGGTACGCTAATGACAACTTTTGGTTTGACGTCTGCAAAGGCTTGAACGATAATCTTTGGAGTCGGTTTGCTTGTAAGGTAATGTACATGGAGACCAAAGAGGAACTCAAAGATGAATTCAAATGCCATGCCATACATGTGAGCCATAGGGAGCATGGAGATGATGCGATCTCCTGGTTTTACCTTGTCTCCAAGTACTTCAGTGGCAAACTCATAGTTTGACCAAACAGCACGATATGGAATCAACACGCCTTTAGAATTAGACGTCGTACCAGAGGTGTAGTTGATCATCGCTAAGTCTTCGCCATTTGGAGCCTCAGGGTAGATGACATGCTCTTTGCGGAAATACTTGGGATAACGCTCACCATAGAGGGCATTGAGACGCTCGCGAGCTGCCGTGAGTTCTTCGTTGCGACTCAACTTGAGCATAAAGTCAGGGATATAGATGATTCCCTCAAGATTTGGCATTTCCTCTGCCAAATATTCTTCTTTATCACCTTTGAGATCATTGTACACCATGTCTCCTACAAAGAGCAAGCGAGCTTCGGAGTGGTTGACAATGTTGTGCACTTGTTCATGCTTGAATTCATGTAGAATGGGCACAGCAACAGCACGATAGGTGAGGATAGCTAAGAAAGCAACCGCCCATTGAGAGGAGTTGCGTCCGCAAATAGCAATCTTGTCACCAGGATGTATGCCTGCTGTTTCAAAAAGGATATGGAGTTTTGCTATTTTGCGCGCCACATCTTTGTATTGAAGCGTGCTACCATTGTAGTCAGTAAGAGCGTTGCGATCCCAATGGGTGCAAATGCTTTCTTGAATTAGACGATTAAAGTCTTTATATTGATATTCCATTGAAACAATATAATTGAAACAATATAGATGTTATGTCAAACAGTGGGGAGCAGTCTTAATGATATTGGTTATTGTACTGCTTAGAAATGTAAATTATAGCGGTAGTCAACTTGCGCAAACTACTTCGTTATGTGCAAATGTACAATATTTTTGAGACTTGGCAAGGAGAAAGCTGGGAGAAACTGCACACAGACCGATATTTTTGTGTAATTTTGTCGGTGCTAATTGACAGCCTTGCATTATTTATGAGGTGCCTGCATACGTTGCGGGAGAGTCGATATCAATGGCTATGAGATAACTTTTGAAGTTTAAATATACCTACCCTCAACCTTGTTTATGGAAAAGAAGAAACAGCTCTATTTACTTGCTCTTATGGCTGTGTCATTGATTGTTGTCGTCTTGGGTGCTTTGTTCAGTTCTTTCGCTGGCAAGGAGCCACGTATTATCTTTTTAGACGATGATGATACCCTTGACTCTGTTTATACAAAGACAGCTATGAATCGTAGCTTCTTGGCACGGCCTACTTTTGCTTTACTAAGTACATTGACTGGATATGGTGCCCATATCCGTCCAGGGCGTTATGATGTGGGAAGTGGAACTTCAACCTTGCAGGTGTTTCGTTCTTTGAGAAATGGTAGACAAACTCCAGTGCGACTTACCATTCCTGTGCTCCGTACTAATCGTGATTTAGCTGAGTTTTTAGGGAAGAACTTTCAAGCTAAGACCGCTGACTTTGAAGCTATTTTACAAGACAGTTCTATATTGGCTGCTTATGATAAGACACCAGCAACCGTAATGTGCCTTTTCGTTCCTAATACTTACGAAATCTTCTGGACATCCTCGCCCAAAGCTGTGATAGCACGCATGCACAAGGAGTACCAGAACTTTTGGAATGAGAAACGTACGATGGAGGCGAAGCAGCTAGGTCTTACGCCTGATCAAGTAACTACGGTGGCTTCTATTGTCGAGCAAGAGACAGCCTACAATCCAGAGAAACCGATGGTGGCTGGAATGTATCTGAATCGCTTAAAGCAAAATATGCCATTACAGGCCGACCCAACGGTGAAGTTCGCGCTTGGAGACTTTACATTACGTCGCATTCTTAATCAGCATCTCCGGATAAATAGTCCCTACAACACATACAAACAAAAAGGATTGCCTCCTGGCCCTATATGCATTCCCTCTGTGGAGAGCATCAATGCTGTGTTGCATCGAGCAGAACATGATTATCTCTATATGTGTGCCAAGGAGGATTTCTCGGGAAGTCATAATTTTGCTACTACTTATGCTGAGCATCAAAAGAATGCTGCAAAATACACGGCTGCGCTTAATGCACGCGGTATCCGCTCTTGATGTTGGTGGTTGAGAGAATGTTCTAATCTATAGTATAAGGTTTTATTTTCTTGAAGCTCATTGCGATGTGAAAATGAGTCCATACTTAAATGTAATATCCAACATAGGCGGGATAAACTATACTAAACAAAGACTATGAATTTGAAGTTCATTGCCCTAATTCTGAGCATTTTTAGCCTAGCTTTACCGAGTTATGCCCAGGCATCGCGACGCAACACAAAAGGACATCCTAGTGTTCTAGAGGATTCCTTGGCAAACATCGGACGTCGTTATTCTTTTGCCATTGATAGCCTTAATAAGGCTTTGGCAGAGGAAGGAAGGAATGAAAAGGAGAATTTGGAGAATCCCTATTATTTCCCATTATTTGCCTCTAGTACTTTCTATCGATTCCCTGTACATTTGGAGTTAGGATCATTGCAGCAGGATGATTTCTCTTTGCAGTCTAGCATAGCTCAGGCTTTAATGCAGCTCTACGCTCATCGTCCGGAGTTGATACAGTATAATTTATCGCATCATAAAGATGATGGCAAGAATGCTGTAGTTGCCAAACCTTCGGCCTTGCCTAAAGAAAAAAATAAACCTATGGCTCCTCCTAAATTGAGTGCCGAGCAGTTGGCACTATGGCAGGATTTTGAACCACTTCAACTGCAAATCCATCGTCCAAACTTTTGGAGCTTTAAGGGGAATTTTTCATTGCAATTTATGCAATATCTGGTTTCTGACAACTGGTATAAAGGTGGAGAAGATCACAACTCTTTTCTGACATCTGGCATTCTCGAAGCAAACTATGATAATAAGCAGAAGTTTACCTTCACTAATAAGTTGGAGATGAAACTAGGTTTCCAGACTTCTCAGTCGGACTCTTTACATAAGTATAAGACAAATGCTGACCTTCTTCGTTTGACTAATAAAATCGGCTTGCAAGCCTTTAAACACTGGTATTATACAGCGATGCTCCAGACTTGGTCACAATTCTATCCTGGGTATCATGCCAATGACAAGCGGGTTTTCTCTGATTTTGCCTCACCTATAGAGACTGTCTTCTCAATCGGTATGGATTATAAGTACAAGAATCCAAAGTTTGAGATTTCGGCCACTATGTCGCCTATTGCAGCAAACTACAAGTATGTTGCCCGACTTGCCTTAGCAGAGCGTTATGGTGTGGAGAAAGGAAAGCATTCACGTCTAAATCTAGGTTCTACGGTGACCATCAATATGCGTTGGACACCCAATAGCTGGTTTCAATGGACTACTCGCTTCTATGCCTTTACAAGCTATTCAAAAACGCAAGCTGAGTGGGAAAATACGATTTCTCTCCGTGCCAACAAGCATCTTTCTACCAAACTCTTCCTCTTTCCCAGATTTGATGATGGAGTGAAGCGCAGAAACAATACGAGCTTCTTCCAATTCAATGAGTATCTTTCTGTTGGTTTAGACTTAGGTTTATAATTTCAGCGAATCAAATGCATGTTTTCAAAGGGTAATCTCTATGGTACTAGAAGTTTTTTGTATCTTTGCTCCTATCAAACATGCATTTTGCTATCATTTCCTTCTTTATTATTTATGTTTCAACGCTTATTTTCTACTATAACTTTTGCGCTTATTCTCTCTTTTTCTTTTATCTCCTGTAACAAAGAAGAGACTTATGCTGAGCGTCGTGAGAGAGAAAACTCTCAAATCAACTCATTTCTCCAACGAGGAGCAAATGTAGTCGATAACGAGTATCAACGTTCGTTGCTGAACGTACCAGGTAATATTAAAGTCATCAGTGAAAAACAGTTTTTTGCTCAAGACACTACGACAGACGTAAGCAAGAATGAATATGTGCTTTTTGCTGGTTCTGGGGTATATGCTCAATTTGTGCGCCGAGGTACAGGAACTGGCATTCAAAATGGTGAACATACTATGCTCTTGTGTCGCTATATAGAATACAATATAGCAACAGATAGCATTCGATCTAGTAATCTTTATGGAAGTGATGCAGCGTATCCAGATGAGATGAGCTTGCAAAATAATAATGGGTCTCTCACAGGCGTATTCACAGCTGGAGTGATGCGACGTTTCTACGGGACAAACGTACCTTCAGGCTGGCTTATCCCATTACCTTACCTGAAGCTTGGTCGTCAGCTTACAGCGAACGATAAGATATCAAAAGTACGTTTGATTGTACCTAGCACTGAAGGCCACTCAATAGCCCAAAATCGCATACATCCATATTATTACGAGATTAGTTTTGAACGCAACCGCTAGAAGAAATAGTTTTTGTTTTTTCTAATCCTAGGATTATAATTATAGTTTAAACGGCCGAGCTTCATCTAAAGCTCGGCCGTTTCGTATGAATGCAAGAGAGGCATTGACTATCTGTGGCGATAGTCTGCAAGATTATCGAGAGAGAGTGACATCACAAAGTGATAATGTTTTTGAGCTTCTGCTTCAGTGTGGCGTGCGAAAACACGTGCAGATTTTGCGAAAAGCTCTGGAGATTGTGAAGCATTGTAGAGCAGTAGATGAAGCATGATTGCATTAGCTGCCATTTCGACTAAATGACGGGCGCAGAGGTCTTGGAATTCTTGGTCAGATACTTCCTTGACATGTGCGATAGCCTCTTCCAAAAGAGCAGAAAGCCGAACAGCTTTTGTCTGTAATGGGCGCATCTCTTCCGAAACCTCGCGATTTTCCCATTCATGAAGTTGAGCGGTGTAGGCACCATTCATGACGAAACGGATGGCAGCTACCACTTGCAATTGAGTAGTACCTTCGTAAATGCTAGTGATACGGGCATCTCGTGCAATGCGCTGAATGGGATAGTCCATCATGAAGCCTGAACCACCATGTATCTGTAATGAGTCATAGGCATTTTGGTTACAAAACTCCGAGTTCATTCCCTTAGCTAAAGGAGTGAGAGAGTCTGCCAGCTTATTAAAGGTCTTCATTTCATCACGTTCCTCAGAAGTGAGCTTACGTTCACGTGAAATGTCTTCCAGAGCTTTGTAAACGTCAACACAACGCGCACAGTGGTAGAGAAGTGCGCGACCTGCATCAAGTTTAGCTTTCATCGTGGAAAGCATATCATAGACAGCCGGAATCTCAATAATCGCTTTGCCAAACTGTTCGCGTTCCCGTGCATAAGCAAGAGCTTCGTTATAGGCGGCTTGAGAAAGACCAACAGATTGCGCTGCGATACCGAGGCGTGCACCATTCATGAGAGCCATAACATATTTGATGAGTCCCATGCGAGTGGAGCCACATAGCTCAGCTTTCGCATTCTTATAAACAAGTTCACAGGTAGGACTGCCATGGATGCCGAGTTTATTTTCAATGCGTCGTACATTGACTCCGCCACTGCGCTTGTCGTAAATAAACATAGACAAGCCACGTCCGTCAGTGGTGCCTTCTTCGGAGCGTGCGAGCACGAGATGTATATCAGCATCTCCATTCGTGATAAAACGCTTGACACCATTGAGCAACCAGCAACCATCTTCTTCCGAATAAGTAGCCTTGAGCATCACGCTTTGGAGGTCACTACCCGCATCGGGCTCGGTCAAGTCCATAGACATGGTAGCACCTTCAGCCACTCGGGGAATAAACCGAGCGTGTTGGTCCTCATTGCCAAATTCGTAGAGCGTTTCAATGCAATCTTGGAGCGACCAGATGTTCCCAAATCCAGCATCTGATGCAGCCACTAGTTCTGCGCACATCGTATAGGGGGTAATGGGGAAGTTGAGGCCATTATAGCGACGAGGCATGGTCATACCATTTAGCCCTGCTTGCACCATCGAATCTAGATTTTGTTGCGTACCGCTAGCGTAGCGCACTCGGTCTCCTTCGTGGTGAGGCCCTTCTTGGTCCACACCTTCGGCATTGTCAGCAATGATGGTGCCTGCGATTTCTCCAACAATCTCAAGAGTACGATGATAGGTGTCCATGGCATCTTCAAAATCTTGCGGTGCAATGTCAAAATTGTCTGCATCGCGATAGTCGCGCTCTTTTAGAGTCACGATATGCTCCATGGAAGGATGATGAAGTTCAAATTGAAGTTCGGGATGATCCGTATAGTGATTAGCCATAATCATAGAGGATAAATGAGCACAAGGAGAATAATTGAGTCTAAAAGAGCTCTTTTTATCTATATCTCCTTAATGTTGCTCAGCATTATTTGCTGTGTTGTTTGTAATACTGAATCATTTTAGGTACGACCTCTTCCACACTCCCTGTGATGACGTAGTCGGCAATGTCGTTGATGGGAGCATTAGGGTCTGAGTTGATAGAAATCAAGATGCCACTTTCTTTCATACCAGCTACGTGTTGGATTGCTCCAGAAATGCCGCAGGCAATGTAGACCTTGGGACGGACAGTAACGCCGGTTTGTCCGATTTGTTCCTCATGGTTGGCGAAGCCAGCGTCCACAGCGGCACGACTTGCTCCCACTTCTCCGTGGAGTTCTTCTGCTAATTTACGCAGAAGATCAAAGTTTTCTTTCGACCCAACGCCATAACCTCCAGCTACTACAATAGAGACACCTTTGAGGTTGTTTTTGGCTTTTTCAACTTGGCGATGAAGCACTTCCACCATTTTATCTTCAGGAGCCACAAATTGATCTACCTCTTCGTATATCACCTTCCCTTTATAGGCTGGATCTAGCACTTCTGCTTTCATCACTCCCGAGCGAACTGTTGCCATTTGAGGGCGGTTGTCGGGATTGATTATCGTAGCGACGATGTTTCCACCAAAGGCAGGACGAATCTGGTAAAGAAGGTTTTCGTAATTCTTTTTGTTCTTCTTGTCCTCGTAGTCACCAATCTCCAAAGCTGTGCAGTCTGCCGTCAAACCACTGGTGAGTGTGGAGCTAACTCTTGGCCCTAAATCACGTCCAATTGATGTTGCTCCCATTAAGCATATTTGGGGGAGTTCACGTTCAAAGAGCTTCACCAATACAGCAGTGTGAGGACGAGTGGTATAGGGAGAAAGGCAAGGTGCATCAAACACGTGAAGCACATCCACACCATAAGGCAGAATCTGCGCCTCTACCTCACCTTTAATACCATTCCCTGCCACTACAGCCTCTAGTTTCACTCCTAGTTCATTGGCAAGTTTTCTACCTTTTGTGAGCAATTCAAAGCTCACTTCCTCAATTTGCTTACCTTCCAGTTCGCAATACACATAAACGCTGCTGTTGTTTGTGCAAGCGCAATTATTGTCGTTCTTGTTCATGGCTTATCCGATGGTGTGGCTGTCTAAGAGTTCTGTAATTAAATCTTCGATATCGCTGTCACTAGCGGTGAGTCGTTTGCTCTCTTTGGTGGCAAAAACCACATTCTGCACGCTTTTTACTTTAGTGGGTGAGCCTGTCAGCCCACATTGCGCTAGATCTGCATCGATTTCTTCTGCCCCCCACTGAATGAGCTGGAGTTCTGGGCGCGCTTCCCATTGTGCCGCGTATTTTTCTGGAAGAGAGTTTCGCTCTGCTGCTACAAGTGCGCGTTTATAACGCATCATCAATTTTGCATTTCTAGGACGGCATGGAGCAGCCGAACCCGTAACGGTAAGCAGCAAAGGGAGAGGAGCTTTCACTTGTTCGATACCACCATCTATGCGTCGTGTAGCGATGACATAGTCCTTGGTAATTTCATTAATTTCCTCTACATAGGTAACTTGGTCAATACCTAATTTTTGTGCCACTTGTGGCCCTACTTGAGCCGTGTCACCATCAATAGCTTGGCGACCACCAATCACCAAATCTACGTTGCCCATTTTGTGAATGGTCTGTGAGAGCACATAGGATGTAGCCAAAGTGTCAGCACCAGCCAGCGCACGATCAGTGACAAGTATCCCAGCATCAGTGCCACGGAAAAGTCCTTCGCGAAGGATATCAGCAGCTTTGGGCAATCCCATCGTAATGATGGTGATGCGCGTGTCCGGATACAAATCTTTAATGCGAAGTGCTTGTTCCAGCGCATTGAGATCTTCAGGATTGAAAATTGCAGGAAGCGCAGCGCGGTTCACCGTGCCTTGAGGAGTCATGGCATCTTTTCCCACGTTGCGGGTGTCGGGCACTTGCTTTGCAAGTACAACAATGTTGAAACTCATAAAGGAGAAAGAGCGGTTTAGATATAAGAAAATAAGTTTTCATTGAGGTGTGGTCAAACACCTAGGGTATAGAGTGACTGTAATAGACAAGAGACAGTCATTAGTCTATTAAATCATAAGTTGCGGAAGCAATATTCCACAGAAGTTGAGCACACATCATCATTCCCACATGGAGAATAAAGGCTCAAAAAAGAAAAGCTCTCCCACGAAAGCACAGGCCTTCGTGAGAGAGGCTACAGATTAAAGTTCGCTACGCTTTACGTTGCCGTTCTGCATCACAAACTTGAGTTGTTGATTTTGGTCAAACATAATGATGTCTGCATCATAACCCTTTTTGAGGAAACCCTTGCGGTCATCAATACCCATGAAGCGAGCTGGCATTTCGCCAATCATGCGACAAGCATCTTGCATAGAGATACCAGCCTCTTGAACGGCAGTGCGTACCAATCGATCCATCGTGGAAATAGAACCAGCGAGAGCACTGCGGTCGGATAGCTTGCACACTCCATCTTCAATGATGGTGCGAGGGTCGATGATGCCAGGATCTACATCACTACCTTCAGGGATTGCACTTACTGCGAGTGAGTCAGTGATGAGACACATGCGGTCTACGCCCTTGGCATTGAAAATCTGCTTCACAAGCACAGGAGGAACGTGGATACCATCACAAATGACTTCTACATTAAAGTCTTCCAGGGCAAACACACTTTCTACGACACCCACTTTCTTAAATTCGCGGTCTTTGCGGAGCATGCTCATAGCATTGGTGAAGTGAGTGGCCAAACGAGCACCAGCATCATAAGCACGTTTCACATCTTCCCAGTCACCATCGGTGTGAGCAATAGAAGCAACGCAGTTATTCTTGACACAGCATTTGAAGAATTCTTCAGCACCAGGAAGTTCTGGAGCAGCATCCCAACGCTTGATGCAGTTGGTGGAAGCAAAGATTTCTTCATATTCCTTTTGGTCAGGATTGCGGATAATGTCTGGCATTTGAGCACCGGCTTTCTTCAAGTTGAAGTAAGGCCCTTCGAGGTGAAGACCCATGACGGGGCTTCCAGGTTCAGCCATCAACTTTTCGCAAGTCTTGATGGCACGGTCTATCCATTCGCGCTTACTAGAGGAAAGGGTAGGGAATATCGCTGTAGTTCCCCAGTGCATGTGAGCTTCTACGGCTGTGCGGAAAGCCTCTTCTGTTCCTTCCATGAAGTCGCGGCCACCACCACCATGGATGTGAAGCTCAATACCACCAGGCACGATGTCGCAACCTTTGGCATCGATGATTTCAGCACCTTGCACAGGGAGTTCGTTATTAGATACCTCAATAATTTTGCCCCCATCGACGATAACACTACCGCCTTCGAGCCAACCTTCGGCCGTGAGGATGCGACCATTGGTGATTTGCTTAAGCATGAGATATAATGGTTGTTTGGGTGAAACAAATGAGTTCGTTTGTGGTTCTTACGAGAGTCGAAGATTCCTTGAGCAAGAAAATTCTTGAGCAAATGGGTGCATATTGTGGAGACACCGCTCACAAGTGTGTATTCTTTGTTATGGGTTTATCAGCTCTCGAAAGAGAGGAGATGGAGCTGTTTTCCATACATCCTATAAGCATCTTCTCTAGAAGATAGCCTATATAAGAGCAAAAGTACAAAATTATTCTACAAATAAAGCATTTCCAAAGCACTAAAATCCGACTTTTTCTGTTATCTTTGTTGTCTATGCAGAGAAAAGTCCTGTTTATCCTCTCCAGCCTTGCTCTTTTAGCCGTTATCGCTAGTTGTGGCTCTGCCGAAAAGAGTGAGCTTCGTGCCCAGCGTGCCCTCGCCATAGGTGAGTATGCCGAAGCTGCGGCACACTATCAACATGCCTACCGGCTGACCCCTGCAAGCGATAAAGCCAAAAGAGGGCGTTTGTCCTATGCTATGGGCGAATGCTACAGTCGCTATGGTGCTTCTTCGCGTGCTCTTGCAGCTTATCGTACGGCAGAGCGATATCATTTCACCGACACTTTGACCTATCTTCGTATAGGGCAGATGTTCATGCTGCAAGGCGACTACAAAGGAGCTTTAGTAGCCTTTGAAAATCAAAGAAAGCTTTCGCTTGAGAATAATGCTTTAGCGATGGCACACCAACAAGCTGCTCTAGGAGTGGAGCAGGTGCAAAAGGCTATGGCCGAGCGCGGTGCCAATTCTCTCTATACCGTAAAATCAGCAACGTTATTCAATGGTAATCGTAGTGACTATGCACCTATGTTGGTAGGACAGGGCAAAGAACAACAACTCTACTTCACGACCACCCGTTCTGCGGTATTGGGCAATGATATCTCTGGCATCACTGCTCAAAAGAGTGGAGATGTGTTCTACTCGCAATTAGATGAGAAAGGCCGCTGGAAAACGCCTGAGCCTGTGAGTACAATCAACACTCCTCAAGATGAAGGAGCTGTGGCCTTTTCTCCCGATGGTAAGACCATGTATCTCACAGTATGTCCTAATCATCCTCAATATCCACGAATGGCTGAAATCTGGACAGCGCAACGCAGCGATGCAGCCTGGACTAAACCGCAAGTCCTAAAAATAGGTACAGACACCTTGTCGAGCTATGCGCATCCGACTATTTCTCCTGATGGAAGATGGTTATATTTCACCTCCGACATGCCTGGAGGATATGGTGGCCTAGACCTTTGGCGTGCTGATATCAAAGAGGCAAAAGGAGTAGGTATCATAGAAAATTTGGGAGCTTCGATTAACACCTCGGGAAATGAGAGTTTTCCTAGCTTCCGTCCCAACGGCACCTTGTATTTTTCGAGTGATGGCCGCGGAGGATTAGGAGGGTTAGATTTGTATCTTGCTCAAGAGGACACGTTGTTGCATGAATGGAAGGTTGAACATCTACCTGCACCAATGAATTCGGCGGGAAATGATTTCGGAATCACTTTTGATGGATGGCACAACCGTGGCTTTTTCTCTTCCTCTCGTAGCACTGGAGGTAGAGGATGGGACAAAATGTTTGAATTTTCCTATCCCGAACGCCTCCTAACAGTGAAAGGTTGGGTGTACGAACAAGACGGCTACGAACTTCCAGCTGCACAGGTGCAAATGGTGGGAAGTGATGGTACTAATGTCAAGCTCCCTGTGAAGCCCGATGGATCATTTGAGCAAGAAGTACAGCCAGGAGTGCGCTATGTCTTCTTAGCTTCATGTTCGGGTTATCTCAATTTCCCCAATCAGCTTCAAGTAGATTCTATTCAGGATGAAGAACATCAATATGTCTTGCAGTTTCCTCTCCCATCCATGAACATTCCCGTTCTGGTACGCAATGTGTTCTATCCTTTTGACAAAGCTGAGGTGGCTTCTGAGTCAGCTCCTGCATTGGAGCGACTCGCAAAACTGCTCATAGACAATCCGCACATCACAATAGAACTGGCTGCACATACCGACTATCGTGGCAATGATGCCTATAATCTTAGCTTGTCTCAACGTCGTGCAGAGAGTGTCGTGAACTATTTGTTGAGCAAAGGCATCGCTCGTGATCGACTCACCCCGAAAGGCTATGGAGAGTCTGTACCTAAAGTGGTGAATCGGCGTTTAGCTGAAGAACAACCTTTCTTGCACGAAAACGATACATTGAGCACGGATTTCATAGCAAAACTCACACCCGAACAACAAGAAATCTGCAATGCGCTCAATCGACGAACGGAGTTCCGCGTGCTTCGCACCACCTATGGGCTTTTTGATGCTCATGGAAATCTCAAATCAGATGCTCTGCCAGCGCGCAAACGTGATTAAATCAGCGTGAGCTATCGTGCGCTCTCGGCTTTCTTCCCGTTTTAACATCGAGAATAAAATGAGGGTAAGAGATACACTTTGTGGCTGAACAAGGAGAATAAGCCCTCTATAATGCCAGTCCTGAAGGTCGAAATATGATGACCGCTAATTTGTCTACGATGGTACAAATTAGCGGTCGCTGTTTTATGTGAGTTCCTCTTCCTAAATACCCAAATCAGGAGATAGAGATGAGAAAGAGTTTACGGCTTATAAAGCCTTCTCGTCTTTGATGGACAATGAATAAATCTTGCGAAGTCGCTCTTGCAAAGAGGCTAAGAGAGAGGTGCGCACCTCGATGGTGAGTATTTGATGGGAGGCCGTATAGTCGCGATTTACAATTTCTCCTTCACCGTCTCGCACAAAACGCATGGCTGTGTCCGCTTCGGTGTAGGGCACCTCAACAATAAATCGTTGCATGACAATCTTCTCCTCTATGCTAGCTGCTTCGATAGCGGCAGCGGCAGCAGTCTTATAGGCTACGACCAAACCACCCGTACCTAACTTCACTCCGCCAAAATAGCGCACCACGACTACCAGAGTATAGGTCAGATCAGCAGAATGAATTTGTCCAAGGATAGGTCGGCCTGCCGAGCCTGAAGGTTCTCCATCATCGTTTGCGCGAGTGGTGCTTGCATCATTGCCTAAAACATAAGCATAGCACACGTGGCGAGCATCGTAGAATTGTTTGCGTAGCGCAGCCATACGAGATTTTACTGCTTCTTCATCAGCCACATGCTCTGCGAAGGCGATAAACTTGCTTCGCTTTTCGGTATAAATCGCTTCACCTGCAGTAGAGATCGTACGATAGGTATCCTTCATCTTAGACGAATGTTTGTTGAGGCAATAGATAAAATGGACATCGCGTGTGGACTGGCTTACAGCTACGACGTTGAGCGCAGCATGCGCTCTATGTCGTGTAGCAGCAACAGTCCACACGCGGTGAAAAGGAGAGGTAGAGATTAAGCAAAGTGATACAAGAAAGTAGCTACACCTGTGAGTGCAGGCTTCTTCTGATCCTTAATCTCAATCGTAAATTTAATTTCAGCTTTGCATACGCCACGAAGATCTGCGATAGATGCGAGCGTAGCAGTGAGACGAATCTGCTGACCAGAAAGCACAGCTTGACCAAATTTCATCTTGTCCATTCCGTAGTTCACCATCATTTTGATGTTACGCACATCAATGATTTGGCCCCACAAGTGAGGAAGGAGAGAGAGGGTGAGATAGCCATGCACGATGGTTTGACCAAATGGGCCAGACTTTGCTTTTTCAGCATCAACGTGAATCCACTGATGGTCGAGAGTCGCGTCAGCAAAGAGGTTGATACGGTCTTGTGGCACTTCAAGCCATTCGGAAGTGCCGAGCACTTGACCGAGGTGTGAAGCAAATTCTTCGTAGTTGTTGATAACGAGCATAGATGTTTTGCTTTATGGTTGATGTAAGTCCTGATGTCTAGGAACGATGATTATTTGTTTTGACGAGAAATCTCCTTCATCGTTAATGACGAAATCTTGAGGTCATTTGTGATAGTAGCGTTAGCAGTGTACGAGCCAAAAGTTTTCCCTTCACCACTGCGTTGGATGTGTTGATCCACACTAAAGCTCACTTGATAAGTCACCTTACCCTCGTTGCTCACCTTTTTCGTAATCTCATAATCATTATTCAACACGAATGAGCAGTTTTCGATATCTTCAGAATAGGTGCTTTTTACAAGGCTCACCACGTCCGCTTTTGTGGCATTCTTCTTAGAGAGAAACTGCGACATAGTGGGAGTGATGAAGGTGCAGAGTGTCGCATCGTCATTTTGGGCAAACGCTTGATAAAAGTCGGTAAGCACCTCTGAGATACTACTGCGTTCCGTTTCGTCTACTTGTGTAGTAGCAAGAGTGTTTTGAGCAATGCCAGCTTCAGAGATATAGCGACCTTCAGGATGCTTGTCCATATATTCAGCCATAGCTTCAGGAGTGTTTAGCTTGAGAGCTGTAACCCAATCCAGGGAGTCAATCTTGAGTTCACACTGTTTGACGAGTTGGCTAGCGGGATATTGCTGTTTGAATCGTTCGAAGTCAGAGGCATATTCGCTATTGGCAATTCTAGTCCAGTCAGCATACATCGTTTTCAGTTGTGCCAGCCGTTCGCGCACCTCAGCAGCATGTTCGCCATTGGGAAAACGCTCTAGATAATTCTCATAATCTTGAACATTCTCATTGCCCAATAGAGTAGTGTAGGCTGTTTCTTCATTTTGACTACCATTGATGTAGTACCAGCCAAAAAGTCCCCCACCTAGTCCTAGAATGATAACGAGCGGAAGGAACCAATAGAGCCATTTATTCTTCTTCTTAGGAGGCATTGGAGGCATGCCAGCCACGTGAGGAGAATTCATTTCTTGGGAATAAGGTGCGTTAGGGTTAGGATTCTGTGCACCATAATCAGAGTTTTGCGCACTGTCATGAGCGAGGTGCGCATCAGCATTACCTTGATTTTGAGGTGGAAATTGAGTATTTTCCATGGCAGAATGCTTGTTTTGTTAGTTATACTGAGAATTTTGATGCGATTATTTCGCACACTTTTGATATTTGCGTGCAAAGATACAACTTTTTTCTTTATTTCTTTTGCTTCTCCTTGGGTAATGAGTATTTTTGTATACAAAATCCATTAAGAACTATCATATTTACTAGAAACAAAACTTATTATGAAAGGAATCAAATTTGCAGCAGTTGCGCTTTGCGCATCTATGATGTTCACCTCTTGTGGTGAATGGAGCAACAAAGCCAAGGGTGGCCTCTTAGGTGGTGGTGCTGGTGCAGCACTTGGTGCATTGGCTGGCTATCTCATCAGTAAGGACGGTAAAGGCACTGCAATTGGTGCAGCCATCGGTACTGCTGTAGGTGGTGGTGCAGGTGTCATCATTGGCAACCGCATGGACAAGGCTAAGGCTGCTGCTGAACAGGTAGCAAACGCTAAGGCTGAAGTGCTCGAAGGTCAGAATGGTGTGAAGTATGTCAAGGTAACTTTCGACAGCGGTATTCTTTTTGCTACTGGTAACTCACAACTTTCTCCTTCTGCTAAGAGTTCTCTTTCTAAGTTTGCAAAGGAAGTACTTGTACCCAACAGTGACATGGACGTGTCTATCATGGGTTATACTGACAATGCAGGTTGGAAGAACAGCACAGCTGAGCAATCTAAGGCTAAGAATCAGCAACTTTCTCTTCAACGTGCTGAAAGCGTAAGTAGCTACCTCCAAAGCATGGGTGCAAAGAGTACGCAAATACGCGAAGTGACTGGCCATGGCGAAGATTTCCCTGTAGCTGACAACAGCACTGCAGCGGGTAAAAAAGAGAATCGTCGCGTAGAAGTTTATCTCTATGCTTCACAGCAGATGATTCAAAATGCAGAAGCACAAGCGAAATAAATCATCGCAAAATCAGATGTCTATCCTTAATATGCGTTGTTCCTGTGTGAATAAGACAGCAACGGCATAATTTCTAGGATAGATAATAAACTAAGTAAGTCCTACTTTCCACAGTGTATTCGAGGAAAGTAGGACTTTTTTGTGATTATCGTAGTTGAGACTGTTCTGTCGTAATCGAGAGCTTTTTGATCTGAAAGCTATTCCATGATTCTAATTTTCCCATTTTGGATGTAGACCTCCCCTTTATGAGGATGAAGCAAGGGGAGTCCTTTCAGGTCATATCTCATCGCAGGCTTTGTGTCTTGAGGCGAACTAGTCTTAGTCGTTGAAGCAACAGAGGTAGGAACCGTGTCGTGAACTTTAATACTGAGTACTTGTGTGTGCGACCGTTTACCCTGCACTTTCTCTTCAGCCAACACGGCTTTTCCTTTAGGGATATTGCTTTTTATTCTAGCAAAATACCAATCGTCGGGAGCATCAGCCTCTACCGTCAATCCAAGATACTGAAAGCGAGAAGCCTCCACTTCTTCTATTGGGATGTCGCGCCTAGTCCCTTTCAAGTCATTGCGCGCTTCAAGTGGGGGAGTATCTTCAAACGTAAGTTGCAGTTCCACGTCTCCAGCCACTGCTTTATAGAGAATCACCGCAGTGCAGGCAGGAATGGTCTTAGAAATCGGGTATAGATTGAGTTGCTGACCCTTTCTTTGCGCATAATAGGCTTTCACGTTTTCTGGTATCTTGTAGGCATGCGGCGCAAAGAAGGTGCGATAGCCAGGAGATGAAAAACGAATGCGCTGAGTGGCGACATACGTAGACGGCAGAGCCTCTCCTTGAGCAAAAAAACGAAACACCCTAGTTGGAGAAATCAGATTAGGGCTGTTTTTTATATAGGCTCCCGCAGTAGGGTAGTTATATTTTTTGAAGTTATAGCTCTCTGCGCCATCTGTCCATTCTACATACACTCTTTGTCGTGAAAGAGACTTTTCATAGAAAGAAAGTCCAAACCATTGTGGACTATCACAGGTTCTGTATTGGATGTCGTTGAGAGGAAAACTCTCAATAAACATCCTCGTAGAGATGTTGTTTTCACGATTGTTGTTCTTGACCGTAAAGACCTCTTTTTCCTTAGAGGCTTTAGTCTTAGATTTAGCATATTCCCACACTGCCATTTGTTGCTGGCTTTGAGCATTCACTAAATGAGTATGTCCTTTTTCATCCGCTTCGTAGTGCCAGATAGCTTGTTTCGGAACTGAGAAAATCGCATCCCCATTCACTATGGTGGCCGCAATGGGCTCTACTTTTCTATTTTCTCTGTCATCCTCTTGTGAGAGAATAGCCTGAGTAGGCGATAAAATGGAACTTCCAAAGACATATCGTTTTCCTCTTTGGCAGTCGTTAGGTGACTCTACAAGGTAGAATCCATCTTTGGGAGCAAGTAAGCTGGCTTCCTTCTTGTTGTTAGGCGCAACATTCGTTTGCGCCGACATGCGCAGATTTCCTAGCATTGCACTTCCACAAAAGAGAAGCAGCCCAAAATGGCAAAAGTTTTTCATGAGTAATTATATAGGAGTTAGGATATACAAGGAGAAAAAATGCTCAAAATGCCATTTATTCCGGCATCTCATCATCGCGCAAGGTGGGGAGGTTGATGCGGTAGCGCACGGCTAAAACACGCGATAAAATCACCACAGTGCCACACACCAATCCACAGGGCACATTTCCCATGCCCATGGCATAGCAAACCCAGTAGGCTAGTCCTCCAAACACACAAGCAACGGCGTAGATTTCCGCACGAAAAATCAGAGGAATCTCGTTCAGAAACACGTCGCGAATCACACCGCCACCTGCACCTGTGATGGATCCCATGACAATGGCCACCCAAAAAGGGTAACCCACGGCCAAAGATTTCTCAATCCCTATCACCGCAAACATGCCTAGACCGATGGTGTCAAAGATAAACCAAGTGTTCTTCTGCCGAATCACCAACTTGCCAAACAGCACGACAAGAAGCAGAGCCAGGAGATTGATGATGAAATATATGCTGTTGTTCATCCAAAACACTGGTACGTCCAGCAACAAGTCACGCATGGTTCCACCACCAATAGCCGTGGCAAGTCCCACTACGTAAGCTCCGAAAAGGTCAAACCGTTTCGCACTAGCCAAGCGGATGCCGGAGATGGCAAAAGCAAGCGTTCCGATATAATCTAGTACATTGGCAAAAGTGATTTCGGGGAGAGTAATCATGAAGAAAAAATGTGTAGAAGTGAGAGAAGATATAGGGGTATTTCAGAGAAGAGAAGCTCGGGATATAGATGAAGACATTAGGATCTTAGGGTAGCTACGCCGACCAGTCTGTCATATCGGTCAGCGGCCAAACGAGCATACACTAGGATGGTATAATCATTAGTCGTTTGATAGAAGTTTCCTTCTGTGGCCGCTGTGCTGCCATTTTGTGTCTTTTGAGATCGAGTGAGGTAAATATAGTTGTAATAACCTTGTTTCAGCAACACCACTCCTTCATAGGCTTGTCGTTCCTCATGATAATGTAGTTGATAGGATGGAGTCAAATTCCCATAACTCCATTGTCCGTTAACAAACACCGAAGCATTGGGGATTTCCTCCCCTTCAAGGGTGAAATGTGTGAGCACATAGTCACTTTCCGTGTCTGCATCCCCATTGTCCGTGTTGCGAATCACAGCCGTTCCGTTGCGATCCCCTTGGACAAGATAGCTACGGCGCATATCATCTTCAGCGAGTGTGGCGTGATAATAGGGAGGAAACCATTGCAACTGTTGAACCCGCAACCCAGGGGTACGGACGGATAAGAGTTCAAATCGTCTGTATTCGTTGCCTGCTTCAAAGATGAGGCCCTGAGCATGCTTCCATAGCAACGAGTTCCCCATCTGCGCCGTAGGAGGAATAGCAACCGCAGCATTGTCGCTTCGACCATTTTGTAAGACGATGGTGCGAATGCCAGAGCGCAAGTCTCCAGCTAGTCTTTCCGCTTTCACTTCCATCTCCAGCTGTTGATGGGCAGCATTCCAGTCTATGTCAGTGTTGGTGAGTACACGCCCAGTGATGCTCACCAGGGGCTCAACCATACGTAGGCGAACTTCAGCCACAGCCTCTGGGTTTTCTGACGAATCATCATAGATGGTCAGTAGATAGTTACCTGAGAGCAGCGGTTTCGCTTCTGCACTTGGAAAGTGAAAGCGATAGTGAGTGTAAAGCGTTGTTGTGTTCTGGCTTTCGATGCCTTTGTCTATCCACACCTCGTCTTGGTTTGATTCCATAAATTCATTCAAGAAAATACCTTCAGCAGGTTGCCAGTCGAAATTACAATGTTGTATGCGGTAGAAAAATCTACGACCTTCGTGCGACAGCTGGTCGAAGCTCACCACCACCTGCTCTCGACTGTGTAGTTGCAACACAGGCATTGGGCTTAACTCACCTCCAATCTCCGTGCGAAGCGTGCGAATGTCGTCGCGCAGCACGTTGTTCTGGGGCACCATAGCTTGAAGAGCCCCACAGAAGATGAAGAACATGCAGAGGATGAAACAGCGAAGAGAAGGTTTCATGATGTTGATTATTTGAGATGCAGCACCACGATGCGATCCACTTCAGTTTGTGGTGGTAGCTTGCAAGTCAGTTTTCCATTTCGTTGTGTGAATCGCATCGGAGCATTATTAGCAAAGTCCGTGATGCGTTGCACAGAAGCAGTACAGTCTATATGCAGCGAGTCGAGTGTGGCATCTAGCACATGCACATAGATCGTCTTGCCTTGGCGCGTGCTGACCACCTTTTCTCCATCTCCCCATCCTCCTGCTTCTGTGTCATAGATCGTGACACCATGGCTTTTCAGCCACGTTCCCATCTCTTTCAAGCGTGTCACTGCCGTTGCAGGAAGGTTGCCATCGGGCTGAGGCCCAATATTCAGCAAGAGGTTCGCTCCCTTTCCTGCTGTGCGCACCAATAAGCGAATGAGTTCTTCAGTAGATTTGTAGTTCGTGTCCGCCACTTTATAGCCCCACATACCATTCATCGTCTCGCAGGTTTCGAGTGGAAGCCTACTAACAGCTTGTCCACTTAGTCCAGCCTTGTTTTCACCAGGAACGTCTCTTTCAAAGAGCTGTATGTCTTCTCCCTCATAGGGCGTTTGGTGATGGTTGTTTCCGATGAGGCAGCCAGGCTGCAAACGGTGAATGAGGGCATACTGTTCAGGTAGTTGCCAATTAAAAGTGGGTTTCGCTCTTTCTTGGTCCCACCATCCATCAAACCATACGGCACGAATCGCCCCATATTGCGTGAGGAGTTCCGTAAGTTGTCGATTCATAAAATCAAAGTACCCCGCCCAGTTCGCTTGTTTAGGGTCTTTTCCTGTGTGCAATCCCGTACGGCCTATAGGGTAGTCGTCGCGTGTCCAGTCTATATGGCTATAATAGATATGCAAAGGAAAGTTCTGTTTGTGGCAAGCATCTGCTAGTTGCCTCACGACGTCTTTCCCATAAGGGGTGAACATGATGTTGTAGTCGCTCTGTTGGGTGTCCCACATCGAGAAACCAACATGGTGGCGAGTGGTGAAGGTGACATAGCGAGCCCCTGCCTCCTTAAAGGTTTCAATCCATTGTGCTGCATTGAAGGCATGAGGATAAAAAGCATTAGCTGCCTTTGCATATTCGTAGCGATCGAGTCGAGCATCTTGAAGGTACCATTCGCCTTGGGCATAAAGAGCGTAGATGCCCCAATGAATGAATATGCCAAAGCGATCTTTGGCAAACTGGCGGCGGTTTTCGAGGTTCTCTGAAGTGGGTTGGTAGTGTTGCGCTTTCATAGGTTGCCCCAAGGCAAGTAGGACAACCACCACCCAAATGATGTGTTTCATAAGGTGAGCTAATGGGTTTATTTAGAGCAAAAATACTCAAAAAAAACGAGGATAACCGCTCTTCTCGCTATTTTTTACTACTTTTGCAGTAGAATTTTACCATCAGCAGTTGGGCAGTCCGTCGCTTTTGCTTTCGTGGCAAACGAGGAAAGTCCGGGCAACATAGAGCATTCCGCTTCTTAATGGGAAGTCATTCGTGAGAGTGAATCCGTGCAGAAGAAAACAACCGCCTCGTGTTCCGCATTTGGTCGCAAGGTCTTCGGCAGTCATGTCGCAGTGGAGCTGGGGGTAAGGGTGAGAAGGTGGGGTAAGAGCCCACCAGTCGTATGGTGACATACGAGCTGTGCACCTCGGAAGTTGAAAGTTCATGTAAACTGGTGTCATTAGGGCGGCTCGTCCGAGTGCTTTCGGGCACACATCAGAGGGTAGAACGATAGAGTGCACTGGCGACAGTGCATCCAGATAAATGACGGACACCTTGTCTTTCTTTTTTAGGACGAGGCACAAAACCCGGCTTATCGCTCAACTGCTTTTTTCAACTAATGGAGCATCTTTCTGAATCAAACAGAAAGATGCTTCTTTTTTGTGCTGTGGTCTCCACTATCTTCTCGCGAGGATGCAGAGGGAGACTACGGTGTTTGTGTGTCATAAAAAAAACGTCCGTGTCAAATGCTAAGCAATTGACACGGACGTGTGGTTGTCTTAATGAATCAATGTTGAAACATCTAGTTTGGTAACTAGCGATGCACTCTGTTCATCAAGTGAGGATTCACAGGAGCGTGGCAAGGATGAACAGTGATGTTCACATAGCCTTCAATACCCTTAGCGCAGAAGAGAGGTTCAGCCACCACTTTGTAGAGACCAGAATCTTCTACGCGTGCATTGGGGATGATGGGGTTCTGCTCAGTAGAGAAGGGAGGATCACCAGGCTTTGCATTGGGGCGATACCACTTATACTGGTGCAAGGGCAGACATTGCAACTGGATAGGATCACCTGCGCAGTACACATTGGATTCAGAGCTTGCAATGGTGAGGCTGGTGAGGTCAGTAATCGTAACTTTTTGTGGGAAGCTGTTGTTACAAGCATCAATCACTCTGACCGTATAAGTGTCACCAGCTACACCATGTACAAAGTGAGCTACACCATTGGATAGGATTTCGAGAGGTTGAAGAGGTGTGCCACCAGCTCCCATGATTCGAGTTGTATTGTTCTCATCCCACAATTCGTAGCGGTAGGGTGCTACACCCTCTTCGGCTTTAATCAAGATGTGCCCATCGGTAGAACCACCGCCACAAGCATAGGCCGAAGTATGCTGTGAAGCTAATCTCAGGTTTTTATAGCTATAGTTGATTTTTACGGTATCAATACCACACATCGTAGATGGATTGAGCATAAGCCCTAAGAGATATGTTCCTTCTTTGGTAAGTATAAATTTCGTTCCTTTTTCCACATCCTTGAGACTGATTGCCCCTTCAGCATATCCTCCTTCTGGGCCACCAAGAATGCGGAAATAAGTATCGTTCTCTAGTTTTTTCTTTTCGAATGTCGCAAAGCCTGTAGGGGTTACTTCCAAACCAGTACAAGTTTGTTTGAGTTCAGCACCAAAATTCTCTCGGTTGTAGAAACCTTTCCATACAACATCCACAGTAGTAGGAGGACAGCCTTCTTGTAATACTTCAACTTGATATGTACCAGCGGGCATATATATATTGGTAAAGTAGATATCCCAGCTTGGGGATGTGTTCCTACCTAATTCCTTAGAGCCTTGTTTAACGATTACCGTACGATTTTTTTCATTCTTGAGTCCCATCGCAACTCTGAATACTCCTACATCTCTTTTGCAAATTTCGCCACTATACGCAAGATACTCTCTCTTAGGAGGGTTAATTGTTTGTTGGTCAGTAATAGTCATTCCATCTTTTGTGGCAACATATTTGTAGGTTACGCCGAGCTCTAAGTTTGGCGTTTCAATAGGTTGGTCAGTAGTGAATGTAACCTTTTGTACTGTCTCATTCGTTTTGGTGTTGATTACTTCTACGTCATAGGGTAGACAGTTTTTCCAAGTTACCACTCTATATGGAATCTTATACTTTTGCTCGCACTCTGTTAGTACTGGAGTTCCCCATTCGTATCTATTTTTTCTTATGAAGTTCTTGGTTACGACGGTTTTCCCTTTAGCATCAATCATCTCAATAAAGTATTCCTTGTCAAAATCATAGTTGAATTTTGAATACAGGGGATCTTCAGGTTTATTGAATACTTCTGTGCCGATGACAGGGTTAGTGATTGAATTCTCTCTAATCTTTACTGTTACGGGGTAGCATAAAATACCACTATAACCACGAAGTATATTATATACCTCTGTGTACTTTCCACACGTTGGGGAAGGAGGATTATCATTCATTAAAAACCATGGACGAGGTATTCTAAGTATAATCTCACGCTTTACGTCATGACAAGTTTTTAAGCGAATGACAATCTTGTGGGTTTTGGCATTGTCAGCATCCGAATAGCTGTCAGAAATGTCATTTGGAGAGAAATCGAGTGCATAAGAATATTTGCGTTTGTCTGACATAGTGTGGTATTGCGCATCAGCAGGTTCTCTATCAATCGTAGACATCGCTATTTCAAAAAGACCATCTTTTAGATAACGCATCAAGTCTTGGTTAGATATTGTCTCCCCGTCATAGGTGAAGTTAACAATTGGTGCACTGCAGGAATATTTGTTCTGAGGATTTGTCTTGTCGTATTCACTATCAAAGAATGTGGAAAATAATCGATAATCCTCTATCTCAGCAGTTGGAAGTTTTGTGATCTCTTTTACATTAAGGTGCACACTTCGTGTCATACATTGGTCAGAAACGTGTACTTCATAGGCACCAGCGGGATAGTTTTCCCCTGGTAAAGTGTATGTTCCATCCCCATTGTCTTTTGGGGTGATAACACCCGTGGCAACACCTGCGGGAGCCTTGATAATCTCGAACTTCATGCTTGGTTTAGGATTCGTGACATTGAGCACGATAGTTCCTGTGGGGCAACCTGCAAAGGTGCTACGAGAAAGAAGGAGATTGTGTGTCGCATCCAAAGGCTTGTAGTCACCAGGCACCACCACATTGTTGAGGGTGCGGGTGAACTTCTGCGTGGCATCTGATTTGAGCTGAGCCGTTACGGTCACGGTGTAGGTGCCGGCAGGAATGAAGTTAAAGACAGGAGTCGTTTGAGGTTCCTTTTTCAGACCTCCAGGAGTGTTCTCTTGAAGTGAATACGAATGGTTGAACAAGGCACCATCATTGGTGTTGATCACCTTGATAGAACCGTCCGACTGACAATCGGATTTTTTGACCTGAGTCGAAATGGTCCAGTTGTCCGGCGATGACTGGGCGTATGCATGGAACTGCATACCCACAATCATGAGCAAGAGGGCTACTAGTTTTTGAACTAGATTGATAGTCTTAGTCATAGTTCTTTTGTAAGTTGGTTCGTGTATAGTGAGCTTTTTACTAAATAAGCGAAAATAGAACTAGGTGCAAAGCTAGTGTTTTTCTAGCTATCTTCATAGTTTTCATGGCAAAAAAACGAGAATAAAGTCTTTTTTTTTAGCTATTTTAGCTTTTTTCTTGTGGTATTTAGTGCTTTTTTTTTCGTTTCTCGAGATTGTGTGCATTGCCTAGGTAAATGATGTTTCATCAATGGCTTAGCCCTACCTCCCAGTGACGAGTCTTAAAATGGCCATCTGCAATCCTTTTGCGCTGTGTCAAGGAACAGGACAGCCAATCATTGTTGGTGGGCGTGGGCTATTAGTGGCTAGTGGTGTGGTTTGTCGAGGAGATGTGCATGCACCCAGCGGTCTTACCTGCACTGATAAATGGTGTGCTGTAGTATAAGACCGTACTGCTCGAGTTTTGAGGAATCTTAATTACATAATATGATGAGCGGATTTGCTGTTAGTTTGGATATTTTTCTTTAGAATACTGGGACTTTCCTTGCAAACTCTCGGAGATTTTCTTTCAATTCTCGGACTTTTTCTAGAAACTCTCGGAGATTTCTTTGAAAGTCTCGGAGATTTTTGTTGTAACTGTCGGAACTTTGGTGAGCATCACTTGGAAATCATTGGGAATGGCTTCCCCATAAGGGCATACCCAGTGAACGAACAGCTTGGTTTGCTGGTCAATGATGTGTTTTTGAAGCCAACTTTCGCGTATCTCCAATTTTTATTGTAATTTTGCGCTTGTATATTTTCACGAAACGAAAACTGAGCAACAAAATATGAGTAAGAAATTTACTGAGCGTAGTGGCATGAACCTTTACGCCGTTAATGAAGAAGTGCTGAAAGAATGGGATGAGGCTGATCTCTTCCATCGCAGCATCAGCGAGCGCGAAGGTTGCCCATCCTATGTTTTCTTTGAAGGTCCTCCCTCTGCCAATGGACACCCTGGCATTCACCACGTGATGGCGCGTACCATTAAGGACGTTTTTTGCCGATACAAGACCATGCAGGGATTCCAAGTGAATCGTAAAGCAGGTTGGGACACCCATGGATTGCCCGTAGAATTGGGCGTAGAAAAAGAATTGGGTATCACAAAAGAAGATATTGGCCAGAAGATTTCTATCGAAGAGTACAATGCGCATTGCCGTCGCAATGTGATGATGTACACCCAAGAGTGGAGCGACCTTTCGCACCTTATGGGATATTGGGTGGATATGGAGCATCCCTACATCACCTACGAAAACTCTTACATTGAAACACTCTGGTGGTTGCTCAAGCAGCTCTATCAGAAAGGCTTATTATATAAAGGCTATACCATTCAGCCCTATAGTCCTGCTGCAGGAACTGGCCTTTCTAGTCACGAACTGAACCAGCCTGGTGCTTATCGTGATGTGAAAGATACCACGGTTACGGCCCAGTTTGAGGTGCTAAATGCTCCCGAAAGCTTGCAAGAGTGGGGTAAGCCCGTGTTCTTGGCTTGGACGACCACACCTTGGACTTTGCCTTCCAATACCGCGCTTTGTGTAGGCCCGAACATTGACTATGTGGCTGTACAAACTTTCAATCCCTACACAGCAGAACCCATCACGGCCATTATGGCAGAGAATCGCCTGTCGGCTTATTTCAAAGCGGAAGGTGAGACTGCAGACATGAGCTATGCGGCTGGTGATAAGGTGTTGCCCTATCGTGTAGTCGAGCATTATAAAGGTGCAGACCTAGTTGGTATGCGTTACGCTCAACTGATGCCATGGGTGCGTCCTTCTGAAAAGGTGGCCGACACGGCAGCAGACTTTGTGCGCGAATATGCCGCTCAACACAGTGATTGTGCCTTCTCTGTGGGACAAGATCAATTTGTGGAAATGGCTGATGCAGCGTTCCGTGTGATTCCTGGTGACTATGTCACCACGGAAGATGGTACGGGTATCGTGCACATTGCGCCTACTTTCGGTGCTGATGACGCGAAAGTGGCCAAAGCGGCTGGCATTCCCTCTCTCTTCATCATCAACAAAGCTGGTGAGACACGCCCGATGGTGGACCTCACTGGTAAATACTATACGCTCGAAGATTGCGCTCCTGCTTTTGCGGAAAAGTGCGTAGAAGCTGCGGCTTATGGTCAGCATGCTGGCGACTTCGTGAAGAACGCCTACGATCCTCGTTATAACGAAGGAGGAAAGTATGACGAGAAAGCAGCTGAAAAAGCGGAGAATCTCGATATCATCTTGTGCATGGAAATGAAGCAGGCAGGACAAGCCTTCCGCATTGAAAAGCATGTGCACAATTATCCTCACTGCTGGCGTACCGACAAGCCTGTGCTTTACTATCCACTGGATAGCTGGTTCATTCGCTCTACGGCTGTGAAGGAGCGGATGATGGAACTCAATAAGACGATTCTTTGGAAGCCCGAATCCACGGGTACTGGCCGTTTCGGTAAGTGGTTGGAGAATCTGAATGACTGGAATTTAAGCCGTTCGCGTTATTGGGGAACTCCATTGCCCATTTGGCGCAATGCTCAGAAGGAAGAACTTTGCATCGGTTCGGTGGAAGAGCTCTACAACGAGATTGAAAAGTCAGTGGCTGCAGGAGTGATGGCAAAAAATCCCCTGAAGGAGCAAGGCTTTGTGCCTGGCGATTTCAGTAAGGAGAACTACGACCGCATCGACTTGCATCGTCCTCATGTGGATGATATCGTGCTTGTTTCTGCTACCGGGCATCCGCTTTATCGCGAAACGGATCTTATAGATGTGTGGTTTGACTCAGGGGCTATGCCTTATGCGCAAATCCACTATCCTTTTGAAAATAAGGAGCTCTTGGATAATCGTACGGTTTATCCTGCTGATTTCATAGCAGAAGGTGTGGACCAAACTCGTGGTTGGTTCTTTACGCTTCATGCGATTGCGACCATGGTGTTTGACTCTGTGGCTTTCAAGGCTGTGATTTCTAATGGTCTGGTTTTGGACAAGAACGGGCAGAAGATGTCTAAGCGACTTGGCAATGCTGTAGATCCCTTTGCTGCAATCCAAGAATATGGCAGCGATCCAGTGCGTTGGTATATGATTACGAACTCTTCTCCTTGGGACAACTTGAAGTTTGATCCAGAAGGGGTGGTGGAAACGAATCGCACGTTCTTTGGTAAGTTGATTCAGACCTATTCGTTCTTCTCGATGTATGCCAATGTAGACAGCTTTGATCCAGAGGCAGCGGAAGTGCCAGTGGCCGAACGTCCAGAGATTGACCGCTGGATTCTCAGCGAACTGAATACGCTGGTGCGCGAAGTGACGGCTTGCTACGAAGATTATGAGCCTACGCGTGCGGGTCGCTTGATCCAAACTTTCACGGTGGACAATCTATCTAACTGGTATGTACGTCTCAATCGTAAGCGTTATTGGGCTGGTGAGATGACACAAGATAAACTTTCCGCTTACCAAACCTTGTATACTTGTCTGATCACGCTGAGCCGATTGATGGCACCTATTGCACCTTTCTATGCTGACCGCCTTTACAAGGATTTGGCTGCGGGAACGGCTCGTGCTGCAGCAGATAGTGTACATCTCGATCGCTTCCCTCAAGTCGATGAGACCCTCATCGATGCAGAACTGGAGGCTCGCATGGAGTTGGCACAGCAAACCACATCGCTTGTGTTGTCATTGCGTAAGAAGGAGCGCATCATCGTGCGCCAACCTCTCCAGCGCATTGCTATTCCAGTGACTGACCCTCTCATTCGTACACGCCTCGAAGCTGTGCAGCAGCTGGTGCTTGACGAAGTGAATGTGAAAACCATTGACTTTGTAGAAGGCCAGATGTTGGAGAAGAAGGTGAAGTGTAATTTCCGCGTGATGGGAAAGAAGTTTGGCAAGCTCATGAAGGCAGTGAACGAAGTGGTGACCGCCATCTCTCAAGCGCAGATTGCTGAACTTGAGAAGAACGGCACACTGACTGTTGATGTTGAAGGTCAAGCTTGTGTTGTAGAACGTAATGATGTGGAAATCATCAGTGAAGACATGCCAGGCTGGAGTGTTGCTAATGAAGGAACGCTTACCGTAGCGCTGGATATCACGCTCACTGAAGAACTTCGCAATGAAGGTGTGGCACGTGAAATCGTGAAGCGTGTGCAAGCCTTCCGTAAGGATAGTGGTTTTGAAATCACCGACCGCATCCGTATTGTCGTAGAAGCAGTGCCCGTAGCAGAGAAGGCGATCAATGATTACCGCGACTTCATTGCTGGACAAGTTTTGGCAGAAAGTATCGAACTTGCTGCCCAAGTGGAAAGTGCAACTACATTTGATTTGGACGGAACGAATGTGAAGTTCTCAATCAACAAGGTATAACCGATGACGTCTGTTGTGCAGTGGGGTGGAGCAAAGGCTCACCTCCACTCGCACGATTTGGACGTTAACTATAATGACCATAATTATTTTAACACCTATAATCCTATGTCAGAGAAAACAAGATACACTGATGAAGAGTTGGCAGAGTTCCGTGCTCTTATCAATGAAAAGTTAGAGGTGGCTCGTCAACAGTTTGAAGAAATCATCGCCACACTCAATAAGCGTAATAGCAATGATATCGACGACACGATGCCTACCTACCACACGCTTGAAGAAGGTTCTAGTGTGCAGTCGATGGAAGAGCAGATGGTGGCGGCAGAACGCTTGAAGAAGTTTATCACTGGTCTGCAACAGGCTTTGTTGCGCATCGAGAATAAAACGTATGGTATCTGTCGTGTCACCAAGAAATTGATTCCAAAAGAACGACTTCGTGCTGTGCCTCATGCAACACTTAGCATAGAAGCTAAGTTGGCGCAAGGTAAATAATTGCATCTGCGATGCTTTGGAATGGAGCTTTTGTTACAAATAGTCGGTATTTGTAGAAGGCTCCATTCCATTGGCTGCAGCGTATAGCTCCTCATTTGATCACCGTACTCTAGGCAGGCACTCAATTTGTGCCCTAATATCCTACATTTTCCTTTATGAAACTGCGTGCACTACTCGCGGTGTTGATTCCGATGGGTATCATCATCATAGACCAAATCATCAAAATTGCGATTAAAACTCATTTCTTATTGGGAGAGTCGTATGAAATCACCTCTTGGTTTCAACTTCGTTTTACGGAGAATCGAGGCATGGCTTTTGGTATGGACTTCATAGGGCCTGGCATACTCACGGTGTTCCGTTTATGTGCAGTTGCCTTCTTTATCTATGTCTTGAGCAAGGAAGTGAAGAAGCGCGCGCCGATAGGTTTTGTAATCTGCTTAGCAATGATTATTGCAGGTGCCTTCGGAAATATCGTTGATAATGCGTTTTATGGATTGATATTTACTGAAAGTGCTCCTTATTACGCCGCCTCTTTTGGGGCGTTGCCTGCGCATTTTGTGCCTATGGGGCAGGGTTATGGTACTTTCCTTCATGGACATGTGGTGGATATGTTTTACTTCCCTCTCTTTCAGTGGCCTGAATGGGTGCCTTTCTTAGGAGGGGGTACATTCTTTGGAGCCATTTTTAATTTTGCTGATGCTGCCATTTCTGTTGGTGCTGTGGCTATGATCTTGTTTTATCATAAGCATCTCTCTGTGTTGATGAACAGTGGTGCAAAAGCCCCTGCCGCAAGCACAGAGGAGCATTCGCACGAAGCCAACGATCAATAGCCCTTAGGAGCAAGAAAAGTTGTGTGCTGCATTGCTGATCACCTAATCCTATCTTTTTATTTCCATTTGTGTTCATGATAGCCCCTTTAATGATAATCTCTAAATGCTTACTTCGCGGATGGCTCCTAGTGGCGGTCGTCTTGTTGGTGGCTTGTTCTTCTGGAATGAGAGACCGAAAAGTATTGCCTGTTGATGAGATGGCAAAGGTGCTCTATGATTATCAACTGGCCACTTCTCTGGCTCAAGAGGGCAATCAAGTAGAGAGCAATGAAAATGGATTGCTGGTATCCGCTTCTGATTCGGGGCTCGCAGAGAGTCATCGCAACTATCTGAAATATAAATCAGCGGTGCTAGCTAAGTATCAGATTTCAGAGAGTGACTATAAGCATTCCTTGGCTTTCTATTTGCGAAATCCAGAGGAAATGAAGCAGCTGAATGCGCACCTAGAGCGTCGTATTGCTGAAGTCAATGCTCAATATGCGGCAGCAAACAGACAGGTTGCCACGGCATCGGATAGTGTGGTGTTATGGAATAAAGATCGAGTGCTCCTAGATGCTGCAACGACTAACCGTTATGTATATGAAGGGCTGGCTAAGGGTCGGCGTTTGCGTAATGAAGCTCTGATTTTGAGCTTTGATGCACAATGGCTCTATGGAGGTGGAAATAAGCAGGCGCAGGCTTTCCTCACTGCTATTTACGACAATGACTCTGTGTCCACAACTTATTATAGTATTTATTATTTCCAGAATCATCATGAGGTGCGTTTGCCTCTTGCGCAGCGTAACCTGAAAAAGGTATCTGTTCAGTTTGCTTCTTCAAGTACTTGGGAGGCTTATCCGCAAGTGGTCAACTTCAGCCAGATTAAATTGCACCGTGTGAAAGAAGCCAGTGTAGCAACTTCGAGCTCGGAGTGAACGATTTGTCTTTGCTTTCAAGGATGTTTTCTGGTTAAAGAGCCAATTTTTTATACGTGATGCTATGTTCTGGGAACACTGAGTGTAGCATTGTGCTTTATTTCTACAGGATGTCTCGTCTTTTGCTTCGCTATTTTCCCGCTGCTTTTGAAAGAGAAGGAAGTCAGTATTTATCCTTCAGGGTGGCTACCTTGAAACTTCTGCGAGCTGATGGAGAGGTGTTGGAGCGCGTTGTCGTGAAACTTGATTGTCGGGCACATCTTTTAGAGATTACTCCATTGGCACAAGAAATTGCGGCCACTGCCTGGCATCGTGGTACGCTCATTGAATTGCCCAATGGCGAAGTGACACTCGCCGATTGACCTTATCTTTCTTCTTTCCAAAACCTTATTCTTCCCAGTATGTTGCTTTCTGTCATCATCGTGTCTTATAATGTGCGCTATTTCTTGCGACAATGCTTAGACAGTCTGTTTCGCTCATGCCAAGCAGCAGAGATTGATGTGGAAGTGTTTGTGGTGGATAATGACTCACAAGATGGCACTATTCCCTATCTACGAGAAGTCTTTGCTCAAGAAATGGGTGAGGAACATCATTTTGCTAGATTACATCTTATAGCCAATCGACATAATGTTGGATTTGGACGCGCCAATAACCAGGCGTTGCGACAGTGTAAGGGAGATTATGTGTTGTTTCTTAATCCTGATACGATTCTCACCGAGCATACGCTTCTTGACTGTTTGTCGGCAGCTCAACAACGCCCCAATTGTGGGGCGATAGGTGTGGCGATGCTGCAAGCTAATGGTACGTTTGCACCAGAAAGTCGTCGTGGACTGCCTACACCTTGGGTGGCTTTTTGTAAGATGGCGGGGCTGACGAAGCTTTTCCCAAAAAGTAGGTGCTTTGCTCATTATTATATGAGTTATCTTTCTCAAGAGGAAATGGCAGCCATAGACATTGTGAGCGGGGCGTTTATGTTTTGTAATCGAGCAGCTTTAGATAAGGTAGGGGGATTTGATGAGGATTTTTTTATGTATGGAGAAGATATCGATCTTTCGTACAGATTTCTGAAAGCTGGTTTTCAAAACTTCTATGTGCCTACGCCCATTGTACACTATAAAGGTGAGAGTACGCACAAGAATTCATATCGGTATGTGCATGTTTTTTATGAGGCGATGCTGATTTTCTTTCAGAAGCATTTTCCAACTTCTTCTTTGGCACTCAGGATTCCGGTGCGTTGTGCCATCTATGCTCGTGCTTTGTTGGCTTTATTACAACAGATGGTGAAGAACTGGTCGAGATTTCTTACGCCAAAACGGCCGAGTCTTCCTCTGCAGCTACAAGCGGTATGCTCTGAGGCCTTAAAACAAGAATGGGAAGCTCGCACCGATGTTTGGGATCTTCAGTTTGTAGCAGAGGAAAAAGTCTTATCTTCCTATAGTTATTATGGCTTCTCTCCTGAAGAAATGGGCTATTCTGAGATTTTAGACCGTTTGCGCAAGACTAACGGCAAGCAGTATTTGGCTACATTTTTCCCTTCTTGGGGAGTCATGATTACAGGAAAGGAGGTATTTGAATGAGAGATTTACCACAAGTTCGTTTACGTGCTTTGGAAATGTCTGACTTAGACTTGCTCTATGAGGTAGAAAACGATGCGCAGTTTTCAGAATGTAGCACCAACTTGATGCCGCTTTCTCGCGGTGCAATGAAACACTTCATACAGCAAAGTCTGACACTGGACATCTTTGCTTTGCGTCAATTACGTTTTGTTATAGAGAAGTGTCCTGCAACTCCTGTGGGGTTTATAGATCTTGTCGAATTCTCTCCTGAACATAGGAGGGCAGAAGTGGGGGTGGCTGTTCTGGCTCAGTATCGAAAACAAGGTTTGGGCACTGCAGCCTTACAGCAATTGTGTGACTGGGCATCACGACAGCTTTCAATGGTGCAGTTGTATGCCTATGTACAATCAGAGAATATTGCTTCACAACGATTGTTTCAGAAGGTGGGGTTTCGACAGACTGCCGTTCTGCCTTCTTGGTTTATCAAAGGGGGTGTTCTTCAAGATGCGCACGTTTATCAGTGTGTATTTGAGCAGAGTCAATTAGAAAAACGGCTTTTTTGAGAAAAAAAACGTCGAAACGTTTGGTAGTATCGTTGGAATGTGCTACCTTTGCACTCGCAAACGACAAGGTGCGTTAGTTCAGTTGGTTAGAATACATGC
>NZ_KB290717.1:494357-518817 GCF_000318095.2 Alloprevotella sp. oral taxon 473 str. F0040 | reverse complement strand
ATGGGGTCACGGGTTCGAGTCTCGTACGCACCGCTTAATGTTGTTTGAAAAATCCTCGAAGAGGGCGCTTAGCTCAGCTGGTTCAGAGCGTCTGCCTTACAAGCAGAGGGTCGGCGGTTCGAATCCGTCAGCGCCCACAAACAGAATACTTTTCGAGATACAGAAAAAACTTTATACTGATTCTTCTATCAGTATTAGGACGCTTAGCTCAGCTGGTTCAGAGCGTCTGCCTTACAAGCAGAGGGTCGGCGGTTCGAATCCGTCAGCGTCCACCAACATTCGTTGTTATTATCATTTATTCTCCTCATGAGAATAAGGGTGCTTAGCTCAGCTGGTTCAGAGCGTCTGCCTTACAAGCAGAGGGTCGGCGGTTCGAATCCGTCAGCACCCACCTCAAGACAAGTGCAATTTGCGCTTGTCTTTTCTTTTTATCTAGTGTCTTCTTTCGGGAGATGTTCAATCCTTTCCCGTTTCCTCTGTTTTAGAGAATGGTTTCGTTCTTATGCGAAGCTAAGTTTTGCATTTATAGAGGGAAATGTTTGGTAGATTCGTGGAAAATAAGTAATTTTGCATGCCGATTATTATCAAGTTGCCCCAATTTTGTGGGGGTTACACTCACGTGTTAATAGCCTAGTTCTTTGGCCGAACTTGGTGGTTAGTGAATCGTGAGAAAAAGATAATTCATTGATTTATGGGCATTTGCCCACTTAGTAACTACAAATTAATCACTTAGAATGGATACTTTAAGCTACAAGACCATTTCTGCTAACAAGGAGACCGCTCAAAAAGAATGGGTAGTTATCGATGCTACCGATCAAGTTTTGGGTCGCCTTGCTTCTAAAGTTGCCAAGCTCCTCCGTGGTAAGTACAAGCCTAACTTTACTCCTCACGTGGATTGCGGTGACAACGTAATTATCATCAATGCCGACAAGTTTATCTTGACTGGTAAGAAGATGACAGATCGTGTGTACTACACCTATACTGGTTATCCTGGTGGACAGCGCGAGCACACTCCCGCTTCTATCTTGGCTAAGCCCAATGGTGCAGACAAGCTCCTCCGTCGTGTTGTGAAGGGTATGCTTCCCAAGAATCGTCTTGGTGCACAATTGCTTCGTAACCTCCATGTATATGTAGGCACTGAGCACAAGCATGAGGCACAAAGCCCCAAAGCTCTTGATATTAACACCCTCAAGTAATCAAACAAGTAGACACAATGGAACAAATTAATGCTCTGGGTCGTCGCAAAAGCGCCGTTGCCCGTATCTTTGTCACTGAGGGTTCTGGTAAGATTACTATCAACAAGCGTGACCTCACCGAATATTTCCCCTCTTCTATCCTTCAGTTTGTGGTGAAGCAACCTCTTGCTCTCCTCGAAGCTACTGAAAAGTATGACATCAAAGTAAACCTCCAAGGTGGTGGTTTTACTGGTCAGAGCCAAGCTCTTCGTCTTGCTATCGCTCGCGCTTTGGTGAAAATCAACGCTGACGACAAGAAGGCACTTCGTGCAGAAGGCTTCATGACCCGCGATCCTCGCGAAGTTGAACGTAAGAAGCCAGGTCGTCCAAAGGCACGTCGTCGCTTCCAGTTCAGCAAGCGTTAATCTCTATCGGCAAGTTTGCTGAAAACAGAAAAACGTTTAGCATCCAAACGCATGAGACCATCTTTTCTTTCGCTGTTTCCTTTGGAATTTCAGCGTGATGCTACTCATGGGTTGGTTGAAATGCCTAGCACTCTTGTTAGTGCCTAAGGTGATCAATGATTATAGGAGTACACGTTGCCATTCCTGGGCGACTGAAACAATCTCATCCTCTGTCGGTGCATCTCACTAAAAGAATAGAGGCGTAGCGTAGATTGCTAGAATGCTCCTCAACTTACAAGGAAAGTAAACTACTATTCAAAATGTCTAGAACTAATTTTGAAACCCTTCTCGAGGCTGGCTGTCACTTTGGTCACCTCAAACGTAAGTGGAATCCTGCTATGGCTCCTTATATCTTCATGGAGCGCAATGGCATCCACATCATCGACCTCCACAAGACTGTAGCAAAAGTTGATGAAGCTGCTGAAGCTCTCAAGGAAATTGCTAAGTCTGGTCGTCGTATTCTCTTTGTAGCTACTAAGAAACAGGCCAAATTGGCAGTTGCAGAGAAGGCAGCTGCTGTGAACATGCCTTACGTGACCGAACGCTGGCCAGGTGGTATGCTCACTAACTTCCCAACCATCCGTAAGGCTGTGAAGAAGATGACTAACATCGACAAGCTCACAGCTGATGGTACTTTCTCTAACCTCTCTAAGCGCGAAATCCTCCAGATTAGCCGTCAACGTGCTAAGCTCGAGAAGAACCTCGGTTCTATCGCTGACCTCACTCGTCTTCCTGCTGCTCTCTTCGTTGTAGACGTATGCAAGGAACACATCGCTGTGAAGGAAGCTATCCGTTTGGGTATTCCTGTATTTGGTATCGTAGATACTAATGCTGATCCCAACATCGTAGATTTCGCTATCCCTGCTAATGACGATGCAACAAAGAGCATCGAGGTAATCCTCGACGCTTGCTGCGCTGCTATCGCTGAAGGTGTGGAAGAGCGTAAGGTAGAGAAGGCTGCCAACGATGAGAAGAATGAAGACAACAAGCGCGCTCGTCAAGCTCGCGCTGAGAAGTCTGAAGCTGAAAAGGCTTAATTCTTACTGAAGTAACAATAGGACGGGGTGGTGAAAGTCAATATATCAAGGACCAATCACCTCACCCCGTCCCTCTTTTTTCAAAACCTGACTAACAATATACAAGCAAAATGGCTGTAAATATTGAAGATATCAAGAAGCTCCGCGCCCTTACTGGTGCTGGTTTGAGCGATTGTAAGAATGCACTTGCAGAAGCTAATGGTGACCTCGATGCTGCTGTAGAACTCGTGCGCAAGCGTGGTCAAGCTATCGCTGCTAAGCGTTCTGACCGTGAAGCTGCAGAAGGTTGCGTGCTCGTGAAGGTGGATGGCAACTATGGTGCTATCCTCGCCCTTAAGTGCGAAACTGACTTCGTGGCTAAGAATGCAGACTTCGTAGCTTTGGCTAAGGACATCCTCGACGCTGCTGTTGTAGCTCGTTGCAAGAACGTAGAGGAAGTTAAGGCTTTGCCCCTTGGTGGTCGCACTGTTGCTGAACGCATCACTGACCAATCTGGTGTTACTGGTGAAAAGATGGAGCTCGATGCTTATCTCGTTGTTGAAGGTGAAGGCCTCGCTGCTTACAACCACGCTAACAACAATAGCCTCTGTACTCTCGTTGCATTGAGCAGCAAGGTTGCTGATGAGACTGTAGGTAAGAACGTGGCTATGCAAGTGGCTTCTGCTGCTCCTGTGGCTATCGATGAAAGCGGTGTTCCTCAATCAGTGAAGGACAATGAGTTCAACGTTGCTGTAGAAAAGACTCGTCTCGAACAAGTGCAAAAGGCTGTTGAAGCTGCTCTTAAGAAGGCTGGTTTCAACCTCTACATTGCTGAAAGCGAAGAGCACCTCAATGAGGGTATCATGAAGGGTAGCATCACTGAAGCTCAAGCTCAAGAAATCCGTGAACTCAAGGAAAAGACTGCTGCTGAGAAGGAAGCTAACCTCAACGAACAGATGATTCAAAACATCGCTAAGGGTCGTCTTGGCAAGTTCTTCAAGGAAGTTTGTCTTCTTGAACAAGAATACATTTGGGACAAGACTAAGACCATTGCTCAGTTCCTCGGTGAGGTTGAGAAGGGTCTTACTGTGACTGCCTTCCAACGCTATACCCTCAGCGCTGAGTAATCTCCTTTGCTCGCCCTAAGGCTATTTTATTCGAGCCGACCACAATGGGGTCGGCTCGTTTTTTCATATTTCTTTTATCCTTCATCTGAACGTTATGTTGCAGATTCCAACGCAGGCGCAACTTGCGGCGCATCTTTCTTCACCATATTTCCAGAAGCTCTCAGCAACAGTTGATGCTATGGGTTTAGAAGCCTATATTGTTGGCGGTTATGTAAGAGATTTTATCCTTGGTCGTCCATCGAAGGATGTCGATGTCGTCGTCGTGGGTTCTGGTATTGAAGTAGCACAGGCTTTTTGTAAACAATTAGGCAAAGGTGCCCATTGTTCTGTGTTTCGCAATTTTGGCACTGCGCAAGTTAAATGGCGACATTGGACAACAATAGCAGGAAAGCGTGTGCATCAGGAAGAGGAGATTGAGTTTGTAGGGGCTCGAAAAGAGAGCTATTCTCATGATTCTCGTAAGCCGATAGTGGAGAATGGTACACTAGATGATGATCAACGACGTCGGGATTTTACAATTAATGCTTTGGCGGTCTGCTTGAATCAGGAAAGGTTAGGAGAACTTGTCGATCCCTTTGGGGGACTTCGTGATTTAGAAGATGGTATTATCGCCACTCCCCTTGATCCTGATATTACGTTTAGTGATGACCCTTTGCGTATGATGCGCTGCATTCGTTTTGCTACCCAATTGAATTTTCAGATTGAGGAAGAAACGTTTGAGGCTTTAAGTCGTAACAAAGAACGGATCAAGATTATTTCTGCTGAGCGTGTTATTGATGAACTCAACAAGATTATACTTGCTGAACATCCTTCAAAAGGATTCATAGAATTACATCGATGTGGTTTGTTAGAAATCATCCTTCCCGAGTTGGCTGCCTTAGATATTGTAGAAGAGAGAAATGGGCGTAAACACAAGAATAATTTCTACCATACTCTTGAGGTGTTGGAGAATCTTGTAGAACGCCAGAGCTTAGCTGAAGAGAACAGGTTGTCGAAGATTGCGCAGCTACAAACGAGTTTGCCAAATTCGGAAACTGAAAAGACAAAGAGCGATAGTGATGACGAGAATGGTGTGTCTCTATGTGCTGCACCAACGAAAGATGAGATTCTCTTCCATCGTTGGGCTGCTCTTTTGCATGACATTGGTAAACCTAAATCAAAGCGTTGGGACAATAAGATAGGGTGGACGTTTCATAATCACAATTATCTTGGCATGAGAATGGTGAAACCATTGTTTCGCAGATTGAAGTTGCCTCTCGATGAACGAATGAAATATGTGGAGAAGCTAGTAGACCTTCACATGCGCCCTATCAACATTGCAGATGATGAAGTCACAGATTCTGCTGTGCGTCGATTACTATTTGATGCGGGTAACGATATTGACGATCTAATGATGCTTTGTGAGGCTGACATTACTTCAAAGAATGAACGCCGCAAGCAGAATTTTTATGCCAATTATAAACTCGTGCGTCAAAAGCTCGTAGACATAGAAGAGAAGGATAGGATTCGTAATTTCCAACCTCCTGTTGATGGTACGGAGATTATGCAACTTTTTGACTTGAAACCTTGTCAAGAAATCGGGGCTCTGAAGTCTGCACTCAAAGATGCCATTTTAGATGGGGAAGTTCCAAACGAACATGATGCGGCGTTGGATTTTATTCTCAAACGCGCTGCAAAGATGGGACTTAGCCCCATGAAGAGAATGTAAGTGAACATTATCGCTCTTTTGTGTCTGCGGACAACACTATCTATAGATTAGAACTTAGGAATCGTAAACAAGGAAGCCGTATCAACAATTTGTTGATACGGCTTTTAAATGGTACTGTCAAAGGGTAGACTCCTGAAAATAACGTAGAGGCTTTCCTGCATTTCTCATGTCAACGTGCAAGGGCTGTAATACTTCCCTTGCCATGAATCTCTCCTTCTGAGTTCTTTGTCGACAAGGGCTACAAACTCATAGTTCTTTAACCCCCAATCAGGGGCGAGTAGTAATGCTTGCGGAGATGATGAAGCAAAACGTTCGACTACAATGTCAGGTCGCAACTTTTCAAGGAAGTCGACGACAAGTGATGCATATTCTGCTGCAGAGTACAAGGAATAGTCAGAGGTGTAGGTAACATCTTGGGCGGCTCGCTCACGTTGTCGTATAAATTCACGTGCCATGGCGGTGCCACGGATGATCTGTAATTGGTGAAGTTTGAGGGTGTCAATGGGGAGTTGATTGATTATTTCCGCCTGATTAACGGTGAATTCACGAGTCTCTCCTGGAAGTCCCAGTATGAAGTGTGCTCCTACAGGTAGTCCGCGTTGTGCTGTGCGCTGGATGGTTTCTATGGCACACTGATAGCTGTGGCCGCGATTGATGCGTTCCAAAGTCGCATCGGACGTTGATTCTACACCATATTCTACTAGCACAAACTTTTCGCGATGTAATTGCGCCAGGTAATCTAAAAGTTCATTGGGCATGCAGTCAGGACGCGTGCCAATCACTAATCCTACAACATCAGGTACAGCAAGGGCTTCTTGGTATAATCGAACTAAATGTTCTTGTTCTCCATAAGTGTTAGTATAGGCTTGAAAGTAAGCCAAATACTTCATTCTTCTATCGTTTTCGGATAATTCTTTACCACGTTGGTGTGCTCGTTTCTCTTGGGCCCGTCGGAAGAATTTTTTGCCTCGCTCTAGTTGCGCACGCACGCTTTCCTCTGTTGTGCAATAATCAGGGTTGAACGATTGATTATTGCAGTAGGTGCAACCACCACTGCCGACAAGGCCATCGCGATTGGGACAAGTGAAGCCTGCATTGATGGAAATTTTCTGAACTTTGTATGGAAAGAATCTTTCCATAAAGGTGGAAAGTGTCGTATAACGTGGCTGCTGATTCATTGAAATAACGAGAGTGCGTTGGAAAGATGCGAGTTTATTGTTGAAATCTGCAATGTTCAAGCTTGAAAGATTCTGGTGATGGTAGGAAGTGTATGAAGAAAGAATCTTATTAAATGGCGTTGCAAAAAGGAGAAAATAGTAGTTTGTCCTACAAAGATACGGATTTCATTCGATAAATCCCCCTTTTTTCGTAAATTCGCGTTATATTATATCTGGTCTCTAAAGTCAGTTCTTATGATTCTAGCACATCTTAATGATAGCGATCGTTATGTTTCGCTTCATCCTTTGTTTAAGCAACTTTTTGATTACGTCAAAGCACACGATTTTACGCATGTTCCAGCTGAGCGCATTGTGCTTGATGGGGATCGACTCTTTATCAATGTCGCAGATGTTACATTGAAATCTCCAGAAGAACAAGTGCTTGAAGTGCATCGCCGATATATAGACGTGCATTTCCCTCTTTCACGAGAAGAGATAATGGGGTGGTCTTCTCTGAGTGTGCTTGCAACAGAGAGTATGCAACCTTTTAATGAAGGGGATGATTTCGCTGTCTATGCAGAAAGGGCGCAGAGCTATCTCACTATTCATCCCGGTGAGTTTGCAATTGTTTGGCCAGAAGATGCTCATGCCCCTATCATTGGTCAAGGTGCTTTGCGCAAACTTATCGCAAAAGTGTGTATTGACTAAGGCGAGATGATCTTAGATTCTTACAGAACAATCCCCCTCAAATTCATTTGCTCATGTTGAACGAACAAGATTATATGCTCCTTGCTGCCAAGGGTATCACCGAGCAACAGCTCAATCAACAGCTTGCTGACCTTCGTGCAGGCTTCCCTTTCCTAGAACTATCAGCTGCAGCTTCGCTAGAAAATGGCGGAATTTACGCTCCTACTCCTGAAGTACGTAAAGCTTATCTTCGTGCGTGGCAAGACTATGTTAGCAATGTGGAGCACGAGGTGGTAAAATTTGTGCCTGCATCAGGAGCGGCTAGTCGTATGTTCAAAGATCTCTATGCTTTTCTAGATGGAGAGAGTGATATTCCAGATACAGATTTTGTAAAAATATTTTTCGAAAATCTTCCGCATGCCGCTTTCTTACAAGATTTAGATTGTAAGCTAGAAGAACTACACGGAAAATCTAGCGCGCAACTAGTAGAGGAAGGAGACTTTAAGTCTGTAGTGGCTGGTTTGCTCGGTACGCGTGGATTAAATTATGGACGTCTTCCAAAAGGACTCTTGAAGTTCCATCGTTATGAGAGTGAGTCATCACGCACTCCTTTTGAGGAGCATTTGGTAGAAGGGGCACTCTATGCGAAAAATGCAGAAGGTAAGGTGCAACTCCATTTCACTGTTTCTCCAGAGCACCGTAGTCTGTTTGAAACGTTGGCCTCGACAGCAAGTAAGAAGTTTGGAGAGCTTTACAAGGCTCAATATGAGATTTCTTTTTCTGAGCAGAAATCGTCTACAGATACGATTGCTGCAAATGCTGATGGCACTCCTTTCCGCAATGCAGATGGTAGTCTTCTCTTTCGTCCGGGTGGCCATGGGGCGCTCATAGAGAATCTCAATGACATTGATGCAGATGTGATTTTTGTTAAAACGATTGATAATGTTTCTCCTGATAGCTTGAAGGCGCAAACAGTAGAGAAATAAGCAGCTGCTTGCAGGATTGCTAGTGAGTTTACAAGCGCGCACTTTTGCATATTTGGAAGAACTAGAAGATGGCAATGTCAGTGAAGAGCGTATGCAAGAAATGTTGTACTTCCTCGAAAACGATTTGCATTGCCAGAGTGATACAGCTGCCGAATTAGAAGGACTGGAGTTGTTGGACTATCTTTATACCCGTCTTAATCGTCCTATTCGTGTATGCGGTATGGTACGCAATGTCGGAGAACCAGGAGGTGGACCTTTTATAGTCTATAATGCTGATGGTAGTATCTCTTTGCAGATTCTAGAAAGTAGCCAAATTGATATGAGTGACCCTGACAAGAAACGTCTTTTTGAAGGGGGAACGCACTTTAACCCTGTTGATTTGGTATGTGGTGTTCGTGATTTTGTTGGTAAGAAATTCCATCTTCCTGATTTTGTGGATCCTAACACGGGTTTCATTTCTCATAAGTCGAAAGATGGAAAGGAACTTCTTGCACTAGAGCTTCCTGGTCTGTGGAATGGAGCAATGAGCGATTGGAATACTGTCTTTGTAGAAGTGCCTCTAGCTACTTTTAATCCAGTTAAAACAGTGAATGATTTATTCCGTTCTGAGCATCAACTTTAAGATAAAGTGAAGTGTGAGCTTTGTCTTCATCGTATTTGCAAAGCTCTCACCTGAGACCCTTTACTCGCTATTTCGACTAAAATAACCGTTACTGCTAGTTTAATAGGATATGCCCAAATCTATCCGAAGGAAGACTGCACCGAATGATGTGCCTGCTCTTTTCTTTGCAAGTGTACTCATTATTATGTATTGGGGATTTTGCTCTCTTGGCTCCGTTTTCTCCTCTGCTTTATTAGGAATAGTTCCTGTGCTCTGGGTGGTTGGTTTGCGCCAGTTACCATGGAGTCGGGTAAGAAGCAGATGGCAGTGGAGAAGTTTTCTCTCATGTGTCTTAGCCTTTTCCCTTTCCTTGGGTATTCTGTTTAGTGCAGGCTATTGGCGTTGGTGGTTGTTTCTGGTTTTTATAGTCTTTTTTGTTGTCACTCTTATTGGAATGCAACTTCATCGATGGACAAGCCTCTTTATGTCACTTTCTTGTGCTATTATGGGCTGGCTCTTGCTTTGAAGATTCCTTTCTGACGTGCTCTTATCCTAAAACTAAATGAATCAGAGTTGCATCTTTCTGACAAGTATGGCGTATATGAAAACTCCCCAATATGTAAACTTTTACATTTTGGGGAGTTTTTCTGCGAGTCGTATGATTGTATATTCAATTATGTCCGAGCAGGCTGGAACTTAACAGAAAAAACTATCAAATAAACTAGGTTCTAAACAGGATGTTGAGCGAGATTTCTTATCATCTTTGGGTGAACTGCATGCTTTCTTCCACCACCATTGACCGCGTTGAGTATTGGTGATACTAGAGAAACGCTTGCTTAGCTCACTCATTGAGAGTGAGAGAGGGCGTTCCATATATGCTTGTTCGTAGCGCATAAGAATCTCGTCGCGAGTTAATGGACGATCTGCTTCTAGAAGAATGCGACCAATGCGGCTAAAGTCATAAATGAGTTGTTCGGCCATGATGCGATATCCTCGAGACGACCGTTCTATCCATGGGTGGTGTGATAGCAATGCTGTAAGCGAGATGCTCTCTGATGTGAACGATCCTAGATGTAAAAGAGAGGAAATGTCTTGATAATCTGGGTGCAATTGTAGGGATCTGTAGACTTTATGCAGTAGTGATCGATATAGTAGTACTTCTCCTCGAGGGACAATGAAATCGCATGCCCATGAACTCTCGGCTTGCGTACGAAGCATGGGAGTGAGTTGTAAAAGCCATAGGAAACGAGGCATAGACATGTATAGCAGTCCATCTAGCACCGTCGTGGACTGAAACACTAGCCGTGAGTGAAGAGCTGCCAGACTTTGACGAAAATCATCGCTTAATCTTAGTCCTTCTACTTCTTCTCCTGCTAATAAAGGACGTAGAAAATCATGCTCTATCATACGCATTATGGATGATCGAGAAGGGAGTTCTAGTACTTTCGCTATCACATCTGAAGATAGCCCTTGTAGTAAAAAGCGATGTAAGACGGCAGCTTTGTTAGGATGTCGGTGTTTAAGTAATAAAATGAGATGCGTGAAGGTGTGTTCAACCTGACGAATCGATTGCATTAAATCATCTTCCAGAGTATCAAAAGATGAAGTGTCTATGGATGTGGAAGGGGAAACATAGTGGTATAAAGACCAAGGATCGTCAATTGAATCATCAATAGGAAATATCCATGATGCCCGTTGTAAAACCCATTGTTCAATGAGGTGTTCGGGGTGAAGTCTCACTTCTTGTCGCATCTCATCAAAAATGTGGAGGAAAAAAGGGCCAACCCCTTCCCATTCCGCAACATCACACCTTTGTAAACGTATTATGTCGGCCAAAGAAGTTATTCCAATTTCTGAAAGTCGTCGTAAAACCGTGTTACGCTCAAGATTCGTTGCAAGAAAGTCAAGAGGAATCTGAGCCAATTTTTCCATAACAACTTCAGCCCGATGAAGACAGCAAGATTCATCGAGTGCGAAGTAATCAGGAAAGAGTGTGGTTTGCATATCGCAAATATAGCAAGATTTTCCGATATGAGGTGAAAAAAGCTTGTAATACTTGGTGTTTTGCTGTAAAAATCGTATCTTTGCTCATATAATATCACCTGAAACGTTTCTCACAATGAAAGAATTAGCCTTGAAGTATGGGTGTAACCCTAATCAAAAACCTTCGCGGATTTATATGGACACAGATGTATCTCTCCCAATAGAGGTGCTGAGTGGACGTCCTGGGTATATCAATTTCTTGGATGCTTTGAATGGTTGGCAACTTGTCAGTGAACTTAAAGCTGCAACAGGACTTCCTGCGGCTACTTCTTTCAAGCACGTTTCTCCTGCTGGTGCTGCTGTGGGGTTGCCCTTGAATGGAACATTGTGTAAAATATATTTTTGTGATGATATTCCCCTTCCCTTGACTCCAATTGCTGCTGCTTATGCCAGAGCACGTGGAGCTGATCGCATGTCTAGTTATGGTGATTTTATAGCACTTTCAGATACTTGTGACGAAGTTACTGCCTTACTTATCAAAAGAGAAGTGAGTGATGGAGTCATTGCTCCAGATTTTACTCCCAAAGCATTGGAAATATTGCGTGAGAAACGAAAGGGTACATATTGTGTTCTCAAAGTTGATGCCAACTATCGTCCAGAACCTATTGAGAGAAAACAAGTTTACGGTGTAACCTTTGAGCAAGGACGCAACGAAATTGATTTGGCTGACGACTCTCTTTTTGAGAATCGACCTACAGCAAATAAAAATATCCCAGATACTGCTCGACGTGACTTAATGATAGCTCTTATTACACTGAAGTATACCCAGTCTAACTCGGTCTGCTATGTTAAGGATGGACAAGCTATTGGTATCGGAGCAGGACAGCAAAGCCGTATTCACTGCACTCGTTTAGCAGGACAAAAAGCAGATATTTGGTGGCTGCGCCAGCATCCTAAGGTTATGAACCTTCCTTTTGTAGAGAAGATACGCCGAGCAGATCGTGACAATACTATTGACATCTATATTTCTGATGATTGTGATGATGTTTTAGCAGAGGGAGCATGGCAACAATTCTTCACTGAACGTCCAGAACCTCTGACACGTGAAGAAAAGAAAGAGTGGATAGCAAAAAATACAGGTGTTGCTCTAGGTTCTGATGCTTTCTTTCCCTTTGGGGATAACATTGAGCGTGCTCATCGTAGTGGTGTTGCTTATGTGGCGCAAGCAGGAGGCTCAGTGCGTGATGATCATGTCATTGATACCTGCGATAAGTATGGTATTGCTATGGCATTTACTGGAGTGCGACTCTTTCATCACTAATATTCATTGACTTATTGTCTTACTAATATTATAGCCAATGGCGCGAAACGTTAGCGACGAAGAAATTACTACAGCCATGACCACTGGCATAACCTTCAAAAAGGCTAAGCTACGCAAGCCTCAAGAAGAGAAGGTGAAGACCAAAGCCAAGAAAAAGACTTATATCACTGGACTCCACGGGTCTGGAGCTGCCAAGAAGAAGGCAGATATTCGCCGACGCAGAGCCAACCGCCACAAGGGAAAATCTTGAAGGTCTATCGTTGTAGTTAAGTTATAAGACTCATTTTGTTTTTCTGATGAGTTGTGTTTGTCTTTAAGTTTAGAATACTCATAATATAAAGTGTTATATTATAGGGTATAAATAGAATTCTTTAATAGAACTTATGAAAATATTTAGGTCAAGTTTGCTACGCTTTCTTCTCTGCGGCATGATGTTTGGAAGTTCCATTTTGGCGCAGTCGCAAACAAATAATAGAGTAGCAGTTGGAACTCGTACTCCTTCTGAAACCCTTGATGTAAATGGGGTTTTGCGCGTAGCAGTTCTTCCAGAAGATGGAGAACAGCTAATTTTTACTGTAAATGGTGGTTCAGAAAACGGTAAGCCTGCTGCCAGTTTTGATCAACGTTATACTGCTTATCGAGTTGTTACGGCAGACCAGAATGGGGTATTGGGCATTACACCTGTGCCCCCCAGTGGTTTTTTCTACATGCCCCCAGTACTTTTACCATTAAGCGAGTATGCGGTGGGGAATCAATTTAATGATCCTTCCATTTATACTTATGCTGCAGCACCAGCTGTGAAACCTGATTTAAACGGAGCATATACTGTCAATCTTCATAAACTTTATGAGAAGCAGTTTACAAGTCCGCAAGCACAATCTTCTAGTAGCTCGATTCTCCCTTTCTATCCGTCCAATAATATGGATTTCTTTGTAACGTATTATGATCCCGTTATTTTTACGGACGTAAAGTTGAGTAATGATGGCATTCTTATGTATAATGTAAAGAAGAAGAATGTGAATGGTAAATGGATAGATATCACTCCAACAGAGAAAACATTTATGAATATCATTTTTCGTTTGAAATAAAACTTAGTAAATAGTTTTCTTTGTTCTGTGAGTATTTAAGACATTCATGTCACTATTGATATGTATTTTATTAAACAGAATTGAGATAGATTTTGTAGGAGTGATTCGTGAAAAACGAAGTCACGTTTTATTTATTCTGTTTGTTGTAATTATATATAGGATTTCTCTATACTGGTATATCTTGAAAACTATCTACAAACATTTTACGTTATGCGTATGTCATTTGTTAATCAAAAATTATCCGTCTTACTGACGTTATTATGCCTCTGCTTCGGCTTGCAAATGATGGGAGAGATAACCGCTCCATTTCCATTTGATGTGGAGACTACAAAGTCCAACTGTAAGGCTGATGGAACCCTTCGGGTAAAAATTAAAAACTACTCACCCTTTTACTTAAATCCGCAGTATTCGGTATAACAAACGAATCCGCCTGCAGGAGAAGAAGCTAAGAAAGTAGATTTCCAAAGTCAAGATTATTTTACGACATTACCGGCGGGGAGATATACGGTCACAGTTCGTCTTCTAGAGAAGGCTACTAGTAAGTATGTGGAGTTTAAGAAAGAGAATGTTGAAGTCGGTGCAGACTATACTCCAATAGATGGTAAATTCCAAGCTACAACTATTGCCTACGATCAGACTAACTCACGACCTTCTTATAAAGACTGTGCTACGGGAAAGCTATATGTCAAGATCGAAGGGTCTAGAACGCTGAATAACAGCAATCTCCAGATTAAGATTCGAAAAGCAGGAGAGGAAGAGTCGGCCAATAGAACCATAACGTTTCATAGAAGTGTAGGTAGCCCCTTTTTTCGATTGGCCAATGTGGATGCTGGTGGTGAGGAAGAGAAACATTTGCCAGGCAAATACATTATAACGGTTGATGATGGTTGTAGTGTAACGCCTCAAGAGGTGACCTTGCCAGCCATTACTAATTTGCCGAAGTTTAAGTTTGAAGGAACTAAAGACCTTCTATATAATGCAGGAGGTATATTACGAAGCCAATGTAATGCTCCTTTATTGCGACTTGAACTGGACGGAAGTTTCGTAAATAGTCCAGAGTTTACAAGTTTTCCTGCAGAGATTTTTGAGATAGCTCTTGCACCAAAGGGAGTAGAACCTACTGATGATCAGTTCACTACCTTGACATTTAGAAAAGATCTCTCGATACCACCTACGTCGAACAAAGCTGAATACGAGAAGTACCTAAGAAACAGAAATATAAACTATTATAACCTTCCTTTGGGTAAGAAAGCTGATGGTACAGATCGGCTTATTTCTGACAATTATCAGAGTTTATGGGATGGAGAACCAACCTTGGAAGCCACGGTAAGACTGAAGGGGTGTCCTACAAATTTTCGTAAATTTTTGGTAGGAGTAGCACCAATAGGTGTGTCAAATAGCTACGAAACTGTACAATTTCCTCGCGTTTATGATGAGTGTGGCAAGGTGGGACGTGGTATCTACTTTTCAGATTATCGACAAATCTATTGCTATCCCTACACAGTCACGGTAACTTCTGAGGATGGCTCAGAGGTTATCACGAAGCAGATTCCCAACAAAGATGATGGAAAGCCTCATTTTGATGCGTTGGCAGAAATTAAAGTTAAGATAGGTAAAGCATACACTTATGTCTTTACTGATGGAAATGGTAAACAAGTTTATAAATATACTTTTACTGAGAAACATAAGGAGACGTTAGCTTCTCCTTTGGTGGAGGATTGCGGTGCTAAATATGTGCAACCCTTCAAGGTTAGAAGCATGGTGGCTTGCTACCCTTACGTGGTGGAAGTCTACAAACCCGATAGCACGCTCTTGGGGCAAATTAATATTAACAATGCGGCTGAAGCTGAAGCATATACTAACTCTATGCCTCTAGAATTTGGCCAGAGTTATCGCTTTAAGGTGATGAAGGACGGTGTGAAGTGGCATCAGTTTGATGTAAAAAAGGATTTCAACCGCAATCCAACGATAGGAATAAACCTTTCTGACGTGAATAAGTATTGCCACCGCGACCAAGGCACATTGAATGTGATGTTTAACAATGAATTCTTGGAAGACAAGACCATCATAGTCAAAGATAAGAACGGTCGGGAAATCGGACGTGGCTTCACCGAAAAGGACCAGAATACACAATATACAAAGAACAAACCTGATGTTAATGTGGAGCAAGTCATCATGCCACCTGGTGACTATACGATTGAAGTCCAGCTTGCTAAATGTAGTTTTGACTATCCTTTTCATTGGAATGGTTTTTACAATCGCGTAGACTTCAAATACACTTCCAAACCGGTGTGTGGCGGAATGGAAATTTACCCTCAAGGATTTGTGACGAAACAAGGATTGAAAAGTCTAGATGATACTTATTTTCGTATCATTGAAGGACCTTTAGGAGGCTTTAATACGAACGAAGTTGTCAAGATTGGTGGAAAACTCAAAGTCACTGGTTCTGGTGATTTCAAACTAGGCATCTTGCCACATAGTGTATACAAGCAATGTGCGCTTGATACGATTGATATTCATGTGGAACTGCTTGGGCTCTCCACTTCTCCTCCTGATGAAGCGGCCTATGCTTGTGGTGGGTCGAGTACACTTGGCCATATCTTCACGAAAGCGATAGGAGGCACTCCTCCCTATGACTATGAATTGTGGAAGGCAGACAGAAGTGCGCCCATCATGGTAAGTGGAAATGCGATGAAGCCAAAAGAATTTGTGGGTGACAACCATGACATAGCGCATTTCGAGCATGGCACTATTGGTGAAACCTATAGTGTTAAGATTAAAGATGCGTGTGGTGCTGAGACTTTTCAAAACCTCACCATTGCCAATTTGGCTAATTTTCGATTTGTTACAGCACCAGTTAAAACTGTTTGCGCAGGAGATGTTATCTACATCACTACTAACATTCCACTAAATAGCTATCGATGGTATCCTCCTGGCAAAGACGCCATCACAAACCCCAATGACTACATTAGCATTAAGCGAGATCTCATCATTTACAATGCGCGTGTGGAAGACTCGGGTAGATATGAATGTCAGGTTATACCCATTGGTTGTGGAACTGGGTTGAGAGATTTCGTAGAAATTGTTGTACTACCTTGCACTGCTCCAGTCAATCCACACCTGATGCAACGTGTGCAGTATCCTATTGCTCCATGATGATAATTCATAGATTATAAAGATTTTTTGAAGAGGCCGTGTCAAAACCTATTGGTTTTGATGCGGCCTCTTCTTTGTCACGTGGCGATTCGTTTGTATCTTTAGTCGGTATTGTCCGAAAAAGTGTGTAAGATTCTCAGCTCCCCCTCCCTTTTGTTAGGCTAGCCTAACAAAAGGGGGGGGGAGTTTTGCGATGAAAAATTACGTTGATTATTTGATGTACCAGTCGTCAAAGTGATATAGACGATGTGAGTATGTTGCAGTTGGATAGAGTCCCATATCTTACCGCTTTTTGTGCTTTATCTGACAGAGCAGTAGTATAAAACAAGCACCTGCTCTCAAGAGAACAGGTGCAGTTTCATTAGTGTCGGAAAGAGGCGACTCGAACGCCCGACCCCTACGTCCCGAACGTAGTGCGCTACCAACTGCGCTACTTTCCGATATCAGTAGCAAAGTTAGGTATTTTTGATGAGATAAGGAAGGTGTTCTTCTATTTTTTCGTCTTTACTTCAATCGTGATTTTGGGTAATTGAGGGTCATTGGTGATGAGTAGAATACGAGGGTTTCCACGTTCTGCTTCCGAGCTTTGTGATACTGTAACCCTTAATTTAGCAGATGCGCCAGGCTTCAAAGTCCCTTTAGATAAAGAGACACTAATACCTCGTTTGTAGACCTGGAGCATACTAACTTTGAGTGGAGATTGTCCTCGGTTAGTGAGTAGTAGAGTTCCCTTAAGTTCTTGTTTAGTGCCAAAGCTACCAAGGTCTATACTAGTCGGGATGTCAGCTTTCGGAGCAGCTGGATTGCGTTGCTCCGACTCCGTGAAGTGAGGAAGTAGAGTAACAGCTGTACCGAGTTCGTTGTCTGTTCCTACACGGTCTCCCGAGAAACGAGACAAGTAGATATTAGTTTGTGTAAGTCCGAAGCTGCGTACCTCATTGCTGTTGAGTGTGATTATTAACTTACCCATTCGTCCCGGACGAATAACTTCTGGATCAGCATAAGCAGATAGATATTTAGGCAAGTGCATAAGCTCAGGACTGTAGTCTTTCTTGCCTGCATTAAAGAGGTAAAGTGAGGCTTGTGGTTGTTCGCCTCTATTGACATCGTCAAATTCTAAATTGTCTGTTGATAGGCGAATATCACCGATGCGAATAGGGAAATCTTTGTCGTAGTCTACGACTTCACGGAGTACTCGACCTTGCAGCGTTAGTCGTAAAGGAACGATACTGGCTGTAGTAGTAATGCTGATGTTCTTGTGAAAAGTACCCAGAGTATTCGCATCGTAGCTCACAGTAAGGGTGGAGGATGCTCCAGGAGCGATAGGACTATTATTCCAGTTGACCGTAGTGCAGCCACAATCAGTGCGTACTTCTTGTATTTGTAAAGGCTTATTGCCAGTGTTCTCTAGCTCAAATCTTGCTAATGCAGGTATGTTCCAAGCGATGTCACCAAGTTTTATATCTTGAACTTTGATAGTTGCTTTGGGTTGTGCTGAAATACTTAGTGAACAAAAAGCTAGAAAGAGGATGGCCGCGCTTTTATATAGATTGGAAGTAAACGTCATAAATAGGTTGTTTTAGCGAAAATACAGAATAAAGTCTACATACCCAAGAGGTTTTTACCCAAAAAGTAAAGCATGGGCATGAAAAGAGCTGGTAATAGATTGATAGTTTTGCAGTCTTTGATATGCATGACTCCGAGACCAGCAGCAGCAATAAGTACACCACCGACGATGGATACTTCCGAAATTAAGGCTTCGGAGATGAAGTTCGAAGATAGTTTTGCAATGCCGTAAATGCCTCCTTGCCATGCAAAGACGACAAGTGCCGTGAGGCTCACTCCAAACCCATAGCTGGAGGCTACTACTATCATAGTGACTAGATTGAGAGTCGCTGCTGTCATGAGATAGGTGTTGTCGCCCTTTAAGGCCGCTAACACAGGTCCCATCATAGAAAGTGTGCCAACGCAGCAAAACAGAACTGCTGTTGTGATGCCTTCTGTGAGGCGAGCATTCCCGTTGCGCGAAACGCGTTTAGTGGCATGTTCCATGCGCTGATCAAGTCGAAGCATTGTACCGAGAAGCCCCCCAAATGAGAGACAGAAAATAAAGAGTACAGGTAATTGACTTTTGGCCATATTGGCCATTGCTACGTTGATGCCTAAGACTAGGGCTGCAAGTCCCATTGCGGTATTGAGTACAGTGATATACTTTTCGGAGATACCACGTTTAGCCAGTGCCCCGATAGCACTGCCTACGATAACAGCGATGACATTGAAGAAGATGGCAATCATGATGGTGAATATGTTTGATCTTGTGGCCAGTTTACGAGGTAGAGATGACCAGTGGTGCGTGTAAAGGCTGTATAGAGCCAGCGATAATAAGAGAGAGGATCAAGATCTTCAGGGAGATAACCTTGATCTACATAGACTTCGTGCCATTGACCACCTTGGGCTTTATGGCAGGTCACAGCATAGGCGTATTTTATTTGTAGGGCATTGTAGTAAGGGTCTTGACGAATAGCTTTCATTCGTTCACGTTGGTTAGGGATGTCGGCGTAGTCTGAAAGAACTGATTCGTAAAGTTGGGTTTGTTGCTCTGATGTAAGGGCTGGTGCTTCTGCTTGTAGAGTATCGAGAATAACGCGACATTCTATCTCTATTTCATCATAGTCTGCAAATCGTAGAGTGACATCAGCAAATTGCAAACCATGCATGGTATGGACGTTATGATATCGAACAATTTCTGCACTATCTCCATTAGCTATGAAGGAAAGAGGAAGTTGTTGACCTTCTGGAAGTTGAGATTGAGCAAGGGCAGTCCAGTGATAATTGTTGCGAACGGCCATAACGAGGTCGCCTCGACAAAGAATGTCTTCTCTATCTAAAATACGAGCGCGTACTCCATTATTGAAGATGTTTGCGCGTTTGTTAGTGCGTGTTACAATAATAGTGTCATCTGTCCCCCAATTACGGTAGCTTTGTTCAAGAGATTCTATAAGTTCCTCACCAGGGATGATCTTTACTTCTGTCTTTGTGCCAACCTTGATAAGTGGGAGCCCTTTTTCGTTGAGAGCATCGCTAGGAATCTTACCTTGTTCCTCTGGGTTATCTGCAGACTGAATAACTAAATGAGCATGCTGATTTGTTAAGTTGCTGATGAACTGTCGAAGTAGTGTAGCATTGGAGAGCACTGCAGAAGTACGAGCTTGTCGTATCACCTCTGTGAGCTCATAGCTACGCACGTGAAGGCCATAGCGTTCCATGGTGCGTGGTTGGAGTGCTGGGCTTTCTGTCTCTCCTACAGGCGGTAGTTGAGCCGTATCTCCCACTAGTAGTAGTTTACACCCCGCACCAGCATAGACAAACTGGACCAAATCATCAAGTAACTGTCCAGTACCAAACTGGCTATTTCCTCCTTGATTAGCTATCATTGATGATTCATCCACAATGAATAGAGCATCTTTAGCACCATTCCATCCACGATCGAATATTGTGTCTTCTCCTTTAAATGTCTGCTGGCGATAAATAGCTTTGTGGATAGTCGTGGCTGGAAGTCCTGCATGCAGAGAGAATACTTTTGCAGCACGGCCAGTGGGAGCTAAAAGCAATACAGGCCGTTGCAACTTTCTCCAAACACGAACCACAGCAGAGATCAGACTTGTTTTTCCTGTACCAGCATAACCGCGGAGAATAAAAGCACGATCACTGCGTGGATCGGCCAGGAAAGCTCCTATTTGGCGTGATGCTTCACGCTGTTGGAGCGTCAGTGCATGTGGAAACTCTGCAGCAATATGTTCGACAAAGAGTTCTTCAATCATGATAGTGAGAGAGGCAGCGTAGTAACTAGGTGAAAAACTAAACTTGCTAGGTCAAAACAACTTCTGATGCTTGCAGAAATCAGATGCTACTCTGTGGTAGCAGATGAAACAGATTCTTCAATTTGGTGAGCATCTGGACGACGGAAGAAAGAGAAGTTTACTGATCCATAGGCGCGGTGTTCCAAAAAGCACGGATGGTCTGTGAAATCATTGTTCTTGCCATGTTCTAAAACGAAAAGGCCGCCAGGAGCTAAAAGTTTACTATTCATCACTCGCTCTGGGAGTTCTGGAAGCTCACGCAGTGCATAGGGAGGATCAGCAAAAACGAAATCAAATTCCTTGAATCCCTTGGAAATAAAGCGTAAGGCATCGCCACAGATGGCTGTAGCTGCTGGATCATCGAGATGACGAAGCATGCTTTGAATGAAAGCATGGTGTTGGCGATCTCGTTCTACACTCATAACTTCCCTACAGCCTCTCGAGAGAAGTTCCAAAGTTATGCTTCCTGTTCCTGCAAAAAGATCTAAAGCACGCGTTTCTTCAAAGTCAAGGTAAGCGCGAAGTACATTGAATAGGTTTTCCTTGGCAAAGTCCGTTGTGGGACGTGCTTTGAAAGAACGTGGCACTTCAAAGTGTTTACCTTTATATTTACCTGTGATAACTCTCATAAGCTAAGGATATGTGTGAGGAATTCGAATGGAAGTTGAGCTACCGTTGTCAGGGGATGATGAGCAAACTCTTCTTGGGTTTGTACTACCTCCACCTTACTAACGTAATCTCGGAGGGATTGGGCAAGAGCTTCGCAGAGGGTAGCTTGACCAGAGATGTAAAAAGGTGTGCTAGTGGGAAAACAATCCAGCGTGGTCGCAAATTGACAAGCGTAGTAAATGATATCTGCTGTTTGTAGAGTGTCAAATGTATTGTACCCTAAAAGATGATTTCCTAGGAAACAGGCAACATCAACAGCTTGAGATCGTAGATGAATGAAACAACGTTTCTCTCGTGAATGTTCTTGACGCGTGGCAAACCTACGTAAAATGCCTGTTTGAGCTGAAACAAAATATACGTTGCTCCAAAGCCGTTCGAAGGCAGCACAGATATTCTCCGATATCCCAAATATGAGTACAGCATTTGAAGCAGGAAGAACATCGTAAAAAACTCGACGTTCTAAACTATCTGTACGTTGGGGAAGGGTAAAATCAAGATGAGCCTCACAGTCTGTTTCATCGAAGTCGGCCATGGGAATGAGTGTTGCAGCACCATTAACAACAATATGCAGTGGAGTACGAGATTCGTGTGGTACTACATCTGATATTTGTTGAAGAAGCAAAGGTATAGGCTGATCACGATGAATGTCCCATTGCCAATGTTGAAAAGGCAATGCTCCGTCGGTCGTTAACAACGATGAAGAGTGGTCGATGACGTAATGTATTTGCTGATCACCGAGATGGAGGTAGTGCATAGAATAAAGTAGTGGGCATAAGTAGGAAGAAAGAGAATTGTGGTCGAACGAGGATAATTATCTCTTAGAAGCTAGAAGGCGATAAAATAGGGTGCCACCTATAATTTGTGCACTACCTACTCCAGCTACGTCTGCTAGAAAATCAAACCAATCTCCACTTCTGTTGGTAGTCAAAGTGGCTTGTAATACTTCTATGAGTCCGCCAAGTCCCGCTGTCGCACAGCCGATGAGACAGAAACGCGTCCAGAAACTGAAATGAAGCTGTTTCTTTCCTGCACTTTCCAACCATGCCACAATGGTGAGCCCAAAGAAAAAAGTCAGATGAGCAATTTTGTCAATGTTGTCAATTTGTGATAATTGAGTTTGTGGTACGGTAATTAGACAGAATGTGAGGATAATGAGGCTGAGTGTAAACGTGAGCCGGTAGCTGTAGAGGAAGTGGAACATGATTATAACAAAAGAAAGAGGTCGCCCCTCGCTGTTAGACAAGGAGCGGCCTCAAATTTGTTTTGCGCTATTATGTTAAGCGCGGTTAGAGCGTTCGATGTAGGCGATAACGTCTCCCTTCTGAACGTGAGAACCTTGTTTAGCATTAATCTCAACCAAACGACCACCGAGGGCAGCAGGAATGTCGAGAATTTTACCAAAGCTATTCTCTATATAGCAGAAGAAGTCGCCTTCGTTGTATTCCTTACCTATGAAGGGTTCGATAGCTTTGACATTCTCAGCATCGCCACCAATCTCCCAAAGCACGATTCCGCTCTCTTGTGCAACAATTGCATCTGCCTTGGCGTGTTTGAGAGCTGCGGCCTCTTCTGGGGTCATGCCAGAAGCATTGGCTTTATCTTTAGCTGCTTGCAGGTCAGCAAGGAAACGTTTCTTAGCTGCGCCACTCTTATAGTCACGATATTGTGTTTCGTGCATAGCAAACTCAAGAAGTTCTTCATCGTCTTGGCCGCGATCCCAACCATTTTCTTCCATCTCCTTGATGAAACGATCAAGGTCATCGGGATAGTTCGTCTGAGGATCTTCAGTGCTAAACTCATAGCCTTTTTCTTTTGCAAGAGCTACAATCTCAGGTGCTAGTTCGCCAGGAAGCTTACCACTCTTGCCAAGAATCATACCCCAGATAGCATTATCCATCATAGAGTAGCGTGGTTTATCCATTGACTCAGTGAGAAGGTTCATGAGTGCGATGTTCTTCACATATTGGCTAAAGGGAGTTACCAATGGGGGATAACCCACACGAGGCCAAACATAAGCCACTTCGTCAAAGAGTTTCACGAGCAAAGCATCTTCTGATAGAGGTTCTTCACCTTTCTTCTGACGATTAGCATTGATAGCATCCATAACACCAGTAAGGTCTGCCATCATGGAACCCATCATACCACCAGGAAGTCCGCAGCCTAAGAGGAGTGAAGACATCAGTTTGTTACCAGGGTTGATGAAATAACCTAGCCATTCGTCGATAAACTCTTGAGTGAGTTTGCGAGCCTCCATGTAAGCTTCCATGTTAATCTCTGGAACATCAAAACCTGCGTTTTTAAGCATGCTCTGCACAGAGATAACGTCTGGATGTACTTTACCCCAAGCTAATGGTTCAATAGCACAGTCAATGATGTCTGCACCATTACGGCACACCTCTAAAATAGAAGCCATAGAGAGGCCAGGACCAGTGTGGCCGTGATATTCAATGATGACTTCGGGATGCTTTTCCTTGATCATTCGACAGAGTTGGCCAAGCATTGCAGGTTGACCAATTCCTGCCATGTCTTTCAAACAGATTTCAGGAGCACCAGCTTCGATGAGTTGGTCAGCTATACCTGCGTAGTATTCTGCTGTGTGGATAGGAGATGTTGTGATGCATAGGGTAGCCTGAGGAGTCATGCCACCTTCAATAGCGTATTTAATGGATGGAATGATGTTGCGAACATCATTGAGTCCACAGAAGATGCGTGTAATGTCGGTACCTTGAGCGTGCTTCACTTTATACATGAGGCGACGCACGTCAGCTGGAACGGGGAACATGCGCAGTCCATTGAGACCACGGTCGAGCATGTGAGTCTTGATGCCGACTTCATTGAAAGGTTTGGTGAAGGCGCGTACAGCTTCGTTTGGGTTCTCACCTGCCAAAAGGTTTACTTGCTCGAAAGCACCACCATTGGTTTCTACGCGACTAAAGCAGCCCATTTTGATAATGACGGGAGCAATGCGTTCTAGTTGGTCTTTGCGGGGCTGAAACTTACCAGAACTTTGAAACATGTCGCGATAAACGAGCGAGAATTGAATCTTTCTTTTTTCCATTTTATGGGAAGAGTTGTTCGTTGGTTACGTTGTCGGATGTTTTTCTCTTTAGTCAACTTAAAACTGTCTACAGAAATAACTATAGTTGTTCAAGGGAAGAGAATATGGTCACAACGCTTTGTGGTTCCTGAGATTGCACAAAAGTGCGATATAGGTGCAAAAATACGAACTTCTAAGGACGTGGCAAAAGTACTATTGCGAAAAGTTTTGATTTTAGAAGGGTTCTTCGTGTATGTGTATAGCTTTAGGCGGTTGCTCTACATTTTAATGATGTGATTTGAAGCAATCTATGTGCTAGACTATGTTCCGTAATGCTGGTAGTTAGCAAAAAAGCGAGACTCACTATAATGTAAGTCTCGCTTGTGTGGGCAGTGATGGATTCGAACCACCGAAGGCGTAAGCCA
>NZ_KB290717.1:367929-494337 GCF_000318095.2 Alloprevotella sp. oral taxon 473 str. F0040 | reverse complement strand
TTACAGTCTGCCCCATTTGGCCACTCTGGTAACTGCCCAAGTTATTTAGGATATCAACTTTTCATAGGAGATGTTTTCCCAAAACCGAGTGCAAATTTACGAATTAGTTTGTAATACTCCAAACTTTTCTGCCTTTTTTTGCTTGGATACTATATGAAAACAGAGAATGCTCCCTCTAACACCTTCTGTAGAAAGTCTAGATTATGATTAGGAGTACAAACAGCCCTAGCAAACTCCCCGAAGGATGTACCTTACAATAACAAAAGCATGATAAAATGCTCGCCTCTTTTTATTCAAAAGACTTCATGAAATCCACCATCTTGATAGCAGTGATTGCAAATTCACGGCCTTTGTCCATTTGAGCACCTGCACGTTCTTCTGCTTGTTGGTCATTGTTTACGGTTAGTACACCATTAATCATTGGGATTTTTCCAGCAGCATTCAGTTGCACTAGACCAGCAGTAGTACCTTGACAGATGTAATCAAAGTGTGGGGTGTCTCCTTTTATAACACAGCCTAGTGCAATAATCGCATCTACATATCCATGTTCAGCGAGCTGAGCGCAGCCATAGACCAATTCGAAAGCTCCAGGCACATAGCGTACAGAGATGCTTGTTTCAGATGCACCATGTTCGGTGAGTGTGGCAATGACACTCTTGAGCATGGCTTCGGTGATATGAGCATTCCATTCTGTGACAACAATGCCAAAACGCATCATCGAAGCATCAGGGATGTTAGCCGCATTGTGTTGAAGAAAATTGAAAGAGGACATAATCAAATATGAAAGGAATCTCTGTTTAGAGAATATTCTTGGTAATGCGTAATGAGGAGTTAGGAGGGGAGAGGGTGCAACCCTTTCTTTATTCCTAATTCCTCATTACTTCTACATGCTATTGCGCAGCTGTTGTGTTTTCAGTGTGAAAGATTTTGCTGCTTATTTCGTGCGTTCTATATATTTGTCAATCTCAGGGCTGGTAGCAACACCATTCTGAAGAGAATTCTGAGAGTAGCGGCTACGTGGATAGTCGTTCTTGATGCGTACATACAAAGCATTAGCTTCCGACTTCTTGCCTTGGCTTTCAAGGACAAGGCCAGCTTGAATGAGATATTCAGGCGAGAGGGCCTCGTTATCGGCTTTATCAGCAGCTTTTTTCAAGTTCTTCACACCATTGTCAAGTTGTTTGTCAGCGATGTAGGCATTGCCTAAAGCTGCAAGTGCGTTTGCAGAAGCAGTAGCATCTCCTTTAGCAGAGAAACTTTCTAATTCTTCAATGGCTTTTTTGTATTCACCTAAGTTGAAATAGGCAATTCCTGCATACATGTGGGCCACGTTGCCTGCGTCTGTCCATGAGTAAGTGTCAGCCAGCTTCTTGTATCCTTTAAACTGAGCGCCGTCACCTTCTACAGCTTTCTTCCAATCACCTTGTTGCACATACGTTTGGCCAAGGGCTATAGCTGCTTGTCCTTCTTCATTCTGGCTATTAAGATAGTAGCGACCACCAAAAAAAGCACCAAACACAACGGCAACGGCTACCAAAGCCATGATGAGTTTTTGTTTGTTCTTGATAAGAAAAGCCTCAGTGCTAACGAGAGTTTCGTTTACATCGAGTGATTTGTTAGATTGACTCATGAGTATGTATAAGTTTATTTTGCTAAAGAATAGGCACTCAGCTCTAATAGTGGAGCGTATGCGTTTTGCCTGCAAAAATACTAAATAGTAAGCGAGTGACGAAATAAAACATAGTTTTTTTAGTTCTAGTCTCAAAAAATAGTGAGAATTCTTCGTATCTTTGTACTCATATTCTTTGCAATCTCAGCATTTTCCTTCAAAATATGATATTAGAGCATCTTTCTCTCCTCAATTATAAGAACATTGAGCAAGCTCAGCTTACACTTTCTCCTAATGTGAACTGTCTGATAGGAGCTAATGGACAAGGTAAGACTAACGTGCTTGATGCTATTTATTTTTTGTCTTTTGGCAAGAGTGCTACTGCACTTACAGACGGAGCTTGTATTCGTCATGAAGCTGAATTTATGATGCTCCAAGGAAAGTATCGTACAGCTTTAAATGAAGAGGAAGAAATCTCTTGTGGTATCAAGCGAGGTCAGCGCAAACGTATGCGCCGTAATGACAAAGAATACAAAAGACTGAGTGAGCATGTTGGTGTAATACCCTTGGTCATGCTTTCTCCTGCCGATGAGCAGTTGGTGTCAGGAGGAAGCGAGGAACGTCGTCGTTTCATGGATACTGTGCTTTCACAAGTGTCTCCTTGTTATCTAGAAGCCTTGATTCGCTATAACAAATCCCTCCAACAGAGAAATGCAATGTTGAAGCAAGAAGACGAGCCCGATGCACAACTATTTGAAGTGTTGGAGGAAATGATGTCTATAGATGCTGATGTGATTTATAAAGAACGTCAGCAGTTTGTTGCTGATTTTATTCCTATTTTCCAGAAGATGTACGCTCGCTTCTGTAATGCCGCAGTTGAAGAAGTCTCTATTATCTATGATACTCATGCAACCCGCGGTGAACTACTTCCAATGTTGGTGAGAGATCGTGTGAAGGAGCGTATCGTAGGTCATACACTCCATGGTCCACATAAAGATAATCTTGAGCTACTGATGAATGGGCACAACGTGCGAAGAGAGGCTTCACAAGGTCAGACCAAGACATTCTTCATTGCTATGAAGCTGGCGCAGTTCCTTTATCTCAAGTCTGTGGGTGAACATCGCACTCCCATCCTACTGCTCGATGATATTTTTGACAAACTAGATGCAGGTCGTGTAGCATGTATTGTGGATTATGTGAGTGGGGATGATTTTGAGCAAATCTTCATTACTGACACCAATCGAGAGCATCTAGATAGTATTTTAGCTGCTACCCACCGTGACTACAGACTTTTTGAGGTGAAGAGGGGGGAAGTGGCTTTACTAGAAAACCATAGCGCAAATTCTTCTTTGGCGACTTTGGACGATTCTGAATCTTATGTTTCAACCTCTCAAGCAAACTAACTTATGGACAGACGAGAAACGAGGCGAGTGGATGGTGTAGTAGCGGAATTTTTGCACTCAAGCGGCTTAGAAACTCCTTATTTACAGTATAAGTTGGTACAAGCTTGGCCTAATGTTGTAGACGAAGTTATAGCACAGTCTACACAAGCCTTAGCGGTGCGCGAACAAAGTTTGTGGGTACGTGTTGAGGTTCCTGCATTGCGCACTCAGCTTGCTATGATGCGTGGACAATTGGTGCAAAAGCTTAATGCCATTGTGGGAAGTATTATTATTTATGATATTAAGTTGGTCTAGAATTCTGTGACTCTTTTACGCTATCATATTTCCCTTATTTGCTTTCTCCTAAGGAATTCACTGATGTCATGCAACACAGATCTACGTTCTGCGTATTTCTGTGTTTTTTATAGCCCAAACGTATTTTCTCCTTTTTCTCTTTCTATTGAGAAGATCTATCCATAGCCTATGTCTACAGTTCTTGCTTCTTATTATTATCAAGAAATATTGAACCAGCTGCTTCGCGTTAATCTTCCTATTCATGAGCGTTGTAAGAGTGGTTACCTGTTGTTTCAAGAATTTCTTAGGGAAGAAACTAGTGATGCAGGTGTGTATCTTTCTGGGACTTTCTCTAAGCTTCACTATTTATTTCAGGAAAGCAAAGCATCAGACGAGCAGATTTACGTTGGTCTCAATGATTATCGTGTCCGAATGGAGGGGTTATCTGGAGCGAATGAGAATGTGTTACAAGCAGATTTTCCTTATGATATGCTGCGTTTGGCACGTATGGTTTCTTGGCGCACGAAGGTTCAGATTCCAGTTCAATTAAAAGACAGACTTCCTCAGTTGTTACCAGAGGTGAGACGGAGAAAAGGACGTTTCGTAGGTGATTTTCGTGTTGTAGTATTAGAGAAACACGAGGACTATCTGCTCGTATTTTGCGTTAACGAAGGTCTAGAGCAGAAAGTACGACTTAGAAGTAGGACAGATGATAAAAATGATTTTACAGCTTTACTTCCACTCCTCAAGAAGAACTCCAATCTGAATTTAGTGGATACGCGATGGGTGGATGAAGCTCTTGAACCCACACTCATCGTACTGGAACCCGATTATCTCATACCAGTGACAACGGTAGCTAATTGTTTTCAGGCTACAGGGGTTTGTTCACAATATGATGTAGTCAATAGATTGCAACCAGTGCCAGTTACTAGTGCGATTCTCTTGGGACATTTGGCTGGTCAAATGCTTGACGAGGAATTGCATGGTTATGAATCTTCTTACCCTGACACAGCCCGCCGTTTCTTTGCGCAAAATGCTGTGCAGTGTTACACTTGTACGGAGCTTGCATCAAATGAAGGACGTCGTGATTTTCACATCAATGCTCAAAGTCAACAATTGCATCTTAGGAGTATGGTGCAGCATCAGTTGCGCAATGATCTGCATCTGAATGCGCTTTCTGATGTTCTACTTGAGCCGACCTTCTTCTGTGAATTGTTGGGATTACAAGGGCGTATGGACTTGTTGAGTCGCGATTTTACGACTGTTATAGAGCAGAAGAGTGGGAAAATGGATGAATGGACACGCCGTGCACAACTTTCTCATAACATTCAGTTGCAACTTTATCGAGCAATTCTTCATTTTAACCACAAGGTGCGCTTCAATGATATGCGCGCCTACCTGCTTTATTCTAAGTATTCTCCTGAATATGGATTGATGCGTATCGAAACAATCATGGACTATCTTCGTGAAGCCCTACAAATACGTAATGAAATTGTGGCACGAGAACTTCTGTTTTCTACCGAAGGTATTGCTGATTATCTCGATCACTTTGATATAGATAGTTTTACAGATGGAGGGGCTAGCAAGCTTTGGTCGAGCTATAAACGCCCTGCACTAGAGTCTTTTATCGGAGTGTATCGTCGGTCCAACGAGTTGGCACGCAGTTATTTCAATAGATTTCATCGTTTCCTCTCGCTTGAGCGTCGTTTGGGGATGGTGGGCAATCAGCAACGCGAGTGTAGTGGATTTGCTTCTGCTTGGAATGCTACTTTTGAAGAGAAGCAAGAAGTGGGTGACATCATAGCGAATTTGTCTTTTGCAGAACCAGGAGGTTGTGTGTGTAATGAAGATGGTGCAGTAGAATCGTTGTGTTTGAAACTTCCACAAACCGAGAATCAGTTGATCATAGCTCCAAATTTTAGAGAAGGTGACATTGTTGTGTTGTATTCCTACGATCAGCATTTCGCGCCAGATATGCGAAAAGGCCTTGTCTTTCGAGCAACAATTATTGCTATATCTTCGGAGAAAATCATGTTACAATTGCGTGCCCCACAAACCAATTCAGTGGTGTTTGACACTAGACCTGGACGTTTGTGGGCAATTGAAAAGGATTTTATGGATTCAGCCTCTACTTCTTTGTTTCGAGGTCTGTTTTCTTTTCTCTCTGGATCAGAACATCGAAGAGAGGTGTTGTTAAATCCTTCTCTTTCATTGGTGGATGAGACTCAAGTTCTAGTGCTTGACCATCAAGATGATGAGAGAAATATGATGGTGCTTAAGGCTAAGCAGGCGAGAGACTTTTTTCTGTTAGTAGGGCCTCCTGGTACAGGGAAAACCTCTTTCGGGTTGATGTCAATTTTGCGTGAAGAACTGGCTAGTGATGTTGATTGCAATGTCTTGTTAGCGGCGTATACCAATCGTGCAGTCGATGAAATCTGTAGTAAGCTCGCAAAAGATGAAATTGATTTTCTCCGAGTGGGCAATAAGCACAATTGTGATCCCCTGTATCATCAGTATTTGTTAGAGCACAAGGTTTCTCAATTGTCCGATGTCAATAAGGTTGGGGAATTGATTCGAAGCACACGAATTCTCGTAGGAACTGTAGCTTCGCTCTCGGGGATGACTGCTTTGTTCATGCGTAAACGTTTTTCTCTAGCCATTGTCGATGAGGCTTCACAGTTGTTAGAACCTCATTTGCTTCCTCTATTGATGGCAGGCGAGAATGAGGAATTAGCCATCCGCCGTTTCGTGTTGATTGGTGATCACAAACAATTGCCTGCCGTGGTACAGCAGACACCGCAGGACAGCCGAGTGTCTGAAGAAGAATTGAAGACTATAGGTTTGGATGATTGTCGTAAATCTTTGTTTGAACGTCTTTATCATAGTGTGCCCAAGTGTTGCATCCATGAGTTTACGAAGCAAGGCCGCATGCATCCAGAGGTAGCTGAGTTTGCGAACAAGCAATTTTATAATGGACAGTTGCAAGCTTGTGGTTTGCAGCATCAGGTGCTTGCTATTCCTCAGCCTAGAGTCTTATTTTATACTTGCACACCCTCTTCTGATAGTGATTTGCTGAGTGTTACCTCAAGGAAGAGTTGTCCTAAGAATAGTGATACTAAAACTCAACAAGCTGGAATTCCTTCGGCTAAACTGAATTTGGATGAGGCTCAATTAATCGTTCATCTGGCGGAACACATCTATAAAGAGATACAGCATCGAGGAGTTCCATTTGACTTGGATAAGGAACTGGGAATTATAGTTCCGTATCGACATCAGATTACTATGGTGAGAAGTCTTTTGCAAACTTCTGCTTATCCTGTTTTGGCCAACGTGACGATAGATACAGTGGAACGATTTCAAGGTTCAGAGAAGAATGTCATTATCTATGGATTCACAGTGAGTCGACCTTCACAATTGAGCTTCCTTTGTGATTCCCAGTTTATAGACCAGCAAGGGCTGCTAATAGATAGGAAACTTAATGTGGCACTTACCAGAGCGAGAGAACGTACTTTGCTCGTGGGTAATCCTGAAATTTTAGAATCAGTGCCCCTGTTTGCTAAATTGATTGCTGAAGTTCCGAGAGGAGACATTGGTAAATTAAAAACATAATCAGAGTTTGGACTTCTGTTCTAGAGAAACGGAAGTGCTTGGGAGAAGCCTACCCCTTTGTTTTTTAAAGTCTTCTCTAGGTCTTGTTTAAGTGATTTTCGTGGAGATAATCACAAATCATCCAGAAGTTCAAATTTATCTCGGAGTTTTTTGCGAAATTCTCCGAGATATTTTTATCTTTCTCCGAGATTTTAAGGACAATTCTCCGACTTTTTTATGTCATTTCTCTTAGCCTATGAACAATCTCTCGGTTCATTTTGGTTGTCTTTTTGCGGAAGAGGATGTTTTAGGTGGCAAATGTCAAGATACGAATCATGGAAAAAGGGAAACAAATGAAGATTTGCTAGACAAATGCTTGGTTGTAGTAAATATCCGTCTATTCTGTTTGTGAGATTGAATAGAAATCTCTAACTTTGCACAATAGTTTATTCTCGATATACGCTTAACTTATGCAAGCATGGTTTTTGTGTTCCTCACCAAGCCTAGCTAATTGTGATGAAGAAGTATTAGCGTTATTCGATCAAGCTCACGACCATCTATGCAAAAAGTTTTATGGCTCTTATTGCTGCTCGTTGGTTTCACGGGAATGTCTCGCGCTGATATTACAACAGCCGCTGATAATATCACCCCTGAACCCAAGGAGCAGACACTCTTTATATTTGGGGTGTCACAAAATCTCCGTGACTCTGTAGCTTATGTCACAGATATCGTCGCTATCACGGCACCCAATTTGCTGCAAAAGAAATTCTTTACAGATCGCGATTTGTATGCTGAACAGCTACGAGTCTATGTGGAGCAGACTTTTGCATCTCCACATCAGACAGCAGTTGTGTTTTATGATAAGAAGATTGTAAAGCTAGAAAAAATGCGCCAAAAGCTGCGTATCAAGCTGGCTGGACAGAAATTAGGCCTTGACAAAATTGTGGTCAAAGATATCTTCAAAGATCAATTTCAATTCAAGAAACTAGAGGTGGCTGGCAGTAACTAACTGCTTTCGCACCTCGTTTGCTGTATAGAATGTTGCTGTGAAATACTTCTATTCTGTTGCTGACCACACTTTTGTTGTTGAATTGCCGTATGGCTGCAATATTCTTAAAGAGCAGCTAGCACAATGTTATGATGGTTTTCGTATTGAAGCCTTGGAGGTAAGCAATGTGCTGTTTGAGCTTTCTGTAGAATTCGGATCTACATGTCTATCTCTATCTTCTTATGACCATGTCGCTAGTGTACAACCCACTGACTTAAGGTTTGAAGTGTGGAGCAATAAGTGTGGAGATTATGTGTTTGAGGTTTCTGACGAAACAGGATTCTCTCGTTCTCTCATTTATGCCGATTGTAATTTTCGGAAAGCTCAAATGGTTTTATCGGCCGAAGCTGTCCAACCAGACGTATTGTTGAATAATGCTATTATGCTTTGTTATGCATTTGCAGGAGCTTATCAACAGACGCTTTTAGTTCATGCTTCTGTTCCTCAGATTGGAAGAACGGCTTTTTTGTTTCAAGGTTTGAGCGGGACAGGCAAAAGTACGCATTCTCAACTATGGCTTAAGTATATCCCACAAGTGGAGTTACTTAATGATGATAATCCAGTGGTGCGAATAGCTACCGATGGCAGTATACAAGTTTGGGGTACTCCCTGGAGTGGGAAGACTCCGTGTTATCGCAATGTATGTTGTCGGTTGGGTGGGGTGATGCGATTGGAACAAGCTCCAGAAAATAATATTCAGCAGCTTCGCCCTCTCGAAGCCTTTGCTTCTTTGCTGGCTTCTTGTTCGACAATGATTTGGGATAAAAACTCGTACGCGGCTATTTGTGCAACAGTAGAGAAGGTGGTGTCCCAAGTGCCTGCTTATCATCTAAAATGTTTGCCCAATCATGAGGCAGCGGAGTTAAGTCATCAATACTTATGTAAGAAACACCATGTCTAATGTCGTCAAACAAGTGGCGCAAGACATCCTGTTTGCTGAGATACGCAGTATGCTCTCTCAAGGAAGTCAAGTGCAACTGAGGGTGCGTGGCCGGAGTATGCGGCCAATGCTTGAACACGAGCGAGACTTGGTGACCCTAGAGCACAAACCAGCTCATTGTTATCGTCGTGGTGATATTGTTTTGGCTAGTACTTCCGATCAACGCTGGGTATTACATCGCATTGTTCGTTGTGACAAGCTGAAGTGTACGCTTCAAGGTGATGGCAATGTAGGCCAACAAGAAGAATGTCAACGTGTTGATATCATTGGTAGAGTAGTCTCATTTCAGCGTAAAACTCGCCAGTTTTCTGTTGACCATTGGATTTGGCAAATATATGCTAATGTGTGGCAAACCTTGGTTTACTTGCGCCGTCCATTGCTCCTTGCTTATGAATTGTTGCATCACATGTCAATTCGTATTTCTAATTTTAAGTAACCCCACTGAACATCACAATATCTCAATGAAGTTCAACCCTTCTTTTCAACTACGCACTGTGTGTGGCGAACATGTATTGTTAGCTACAGGTGCAGAACTCGTAGATTTCAATCGTCTAGTAACCCTGAATGACACGGCCTTTGATATTTATCAGGAGTTTGCAAATAAGGATTTTCAAATTGCTGATGTAGAATCATTTCTTCTTCAGCATTATGATGGTGCTACTACTACCCTTGTTGCAGCTGATGTGGCGCGCTTAATCCAAGAAATGAAACAAGAAGGAGTGGTCATCTCTTGATTTCTTCCTATTCATAATATAGTATAATCAATTCATCCCATGGCTGAAACTAAATATATCTTTGTCACTGGCGGAGTAGCCTCTTCACTTGGTAAGGGCATTATCGCAAGTTCTATTGGTAAGTTACTTCAAGCTCGCGGCTTTAACATTACCATCCAAAAGTTTGACCCATACATCAACATTGACCCAGGTACACTAAATCCCTATGAACATGGCGAGTGCTATGTCACTGATGATGGTCAAGAAACGGATCTTGACCTAGGTCACTATGAGCGTTTTACTGGAATCAAGACGACAAGTTACAATAACTTCACCACTGGACGTATTTACCAAAGTGTGATTGACAAAGAACGCCGTGGCGACTATTTAGGTAAGACTATTCAAGTGGTGCCACATATCACCGATGAAATCAAACGCAATATGGTTTATCTCGGTAAGAAGGGAGGGTATGACTTCGTGATTACTGAGATTGGTGGTACGATTGGTGACATCGAAAGCTTGCCTTTTGTAGAGGCTATACGACAACTTAAGTGGGAACTAGGAAAGAATGCAGTGTGCATTCACCTCACTTATGTGCCTTATTTAGCTGCTGCGGGAGAATTGAAGACTAAGCCCACGCAACACTCTGTCAAGGAACTTCAAAGTGAAGGTATCCAGCCTGACATTCTTGTACTTCGCACAGAGCATGAACTAAGTGCCGGACTATGCAAGAAAGTAGCAAATTTCTGCAATGTCAGTCCTGATGCTGTGTTCCAAAGCCCAGATATGCCTTCTATTTATGAAGTTCCTGTGTGCATGCAAGATCAAGGCATCGACCGTGTCATTCTTGAGAAACTAGGTATGCCTGTGGGGGAGAAGCCTGGGCTCGGTCCTTGGCGCGCTTTCCTAGATCGTCGCAATAGCGCAACAGAAGAGTTGCACATTGGTCTTGTAGGTAAGTATGACTTACAAGATGCTTATAAGTCTATTATTGAGGCACTTCAACAAGCTGGTGTTTACAATGATCGTAAAGTACGTTGTCATTTCATTAATGCAGAGAATATTACGAGTGAGAACGTAGCTGAAATGCTCGAAGGCATGGCAGGTTATATTATCTGTCCTGGTTTTGGTCAGCGTGGTACAGAAGGCAAACTAGTTGCAACGCGTTATTGTCGTGAACATGATCTTCCTACTTTCGGCATTTGCTTAGGTATGCAGATGATGGTGGTTGAATTTGCGCGCAATGTACTCGGGTATGCCGATGCTAACTCAACTGAACTCAATAGCAAGACAAACCATAATGTGATTGATATTATGGAGGAACAGAAGAATATTACCAACATGGGTGGTACAATGCGCCTTGGTGGTTATGAGTGTTCCGTGAAAGATGGCTCTCGCTCACGTGAAATCTATGGCAGTGCTGTGATTCGTGAACGCCATCGCCATCGTTATGAGTTTAATAGTGACTTTATTGCTCAGTATGAGGAGAAGGGAATGCAATGTGTCGGAACAAATCCAGAAAGTGGACTTGTTGAGATTGTGGAAATCCCTAATCTAAAGTGGTTTATTGGTACTCAGTTCCATCCTGAATACTCTTCAACTGTGCTTCATCCACACCCTCTCTTCTTAGACTTTGTAAAAACAGCTATTGCTAACCAAATTTCAGAAGAAGCTTAACAAGCCAAGACGAGAGATAACATAGAGTAAAGGCGCGCTGTCGCTAAGAAGCGCTCCTCTTTATAAATCGATATCGCTTACTATCGAAGAGATTCATCAGTATAGCGTTCAAATAAATTTCAATGGATAGAAATACAATCACAGCCGTTGTTCTTATGGCCTTGGTAGTCTTCGGATTTTCTTATTGGTCATCGCGTAACAATACTGCTGAACAAGCACAGACTAAAGAGGCAACAGAACTGGTAGAGCAGAAGAAAACAACTGCTAATGCAGCAGCTAAGCATGTAGCTGCTGCAACAGTGCTTGATAGTACTGGCCTTTTTGCACAAGCCAAAGTGGCAAATGATTCTGTCAAGCCCATCATTTTGAGTAATGACAAAATTGAAGTAACAATTGCTCCCAAAGGTGGCCAGATTAGTCAAGTTGTTCTCAAAGGATATAAAACTTATGAGGACTATAAAGTTGGAAATAACAATGATTTAGTGCTGTATAATTCGAATGATGCTTCAATGAATTTCACCCTTGAAACTAAACAGCTAAATATTGCAACTGAAGATCTCTACTTTAACGCAGTAAATGTTAGTAAGAATTCAGTAACCATGGAGGCTGTGGGAAATCGAGGAGAGAAATTGGCCTTTGATTATGTATTGTCTGAGGACTATATGCTCAATATGAGCCTGCGTTCTGAAGGCTTGTCTCAAGAGGTCTCTCCTAAGACAAAGACAATAGGAGTAGAGTTGACAGACCATGTGCGCCAGTTTGAAAAAGGTTTTTATTTTGAGAACCAGTATTCCACTCTTAGCTATAAAGATGTTGATGGTAGCAGTGATCATCTGAAAGAACATGGAGACGATGAACAGATGCTAGAAGAATCAGTGGAGTGGGTCGCTTTTAAGAATCAGTATTTCAGCTCTTGCTTTATTGCCAAGGAACCATTGTCTAATGTGAAACTCACCAGTGTGAGTGAAGACGAAAAGAATCCTAAGGGATATCTTAAGCAGTATTCTGCGCAGATGGAGACTGCTTTTGATCCTTCTGGTAAGACTCCCGCACAGTTCCAGTGGTATTTTGGACCTAATAATTTCCGTTTGCTCCAGTCTATGGACAAACATTCTCTTACTCCAGAACATGATATTGACCTAGAAAAGTTAGTTTATCTTGGTTGGCCAGTGGTTCGTTGGGTGAATCGTTTCTTTACGATTTACGTCTTTGACTTTCTTACCTCATTTAATCTACCAATGTGGCTTGTGCTGGTACTCATCACGCTAATACTCCGTGTGATTGTTTACCCTTCTACGAAGAAGAGCTTCATGAGTAGTGCAAAGCAGAGAGTGCTTCGTCCTAAGGTTGAGAAGATCAATGAGAAATATAAAGACAGCGACAATGCACTCCAGCGTCAGCAGGAGATACAAAGTTTATATTCTCAACATGGCGTGAGCATGATGGGAGGTTGTTTACCCATGCTTATCCAGATGCCAATCTGGATTGCCATGTTCAACTTTGTTCCTAACGCTATTGAGCTTCGTCAGCAAAGTTTCCTTTGGGCTGATGACCTGTCGGCTTATGATGATCTCATCAGTTGGTCTACAGATATTTGGGGATTGGGTAACCATCTCTCGTTGTTCTGCATCCTCTTCTGCCTCTCGAATGTGCTTTATAGTGTAATGACCATGCGCCAACAGCGTGACTCTATGGCTGCTGCTGGTCAACAAGCGCAGCAGATGAAGATTATGCAGTACATGATGTTCCTCATGCCTGTGATGTTCTTCTTCATGTTTAATAAGTATAGTTCTGGTTTGAACTTCTACTATTTCATTTCTCTTCTCAGTAGTGCAATTACCATGTGGTATTTGCGTTGGAGCACTGATGATGCTAAACTCTTGGCGAAGTTGGAAGCTACTTTTGAGCGCAATAAGAATAATCCTCAGAAGAAACCTTCTGGCCTTAGCGCACGTCTTGCCGCATTGGCTGCTGAACAACAAAAGTTGGTAGAAGAGCAACGCAAGCGCAATGCACAACAGAAATAATACTATATAGAACTTAGGTAGAGACGCGCTCCAATATGGGTGCGTCTCTGCGCCTATTTGTTGTGTGTCTTTATCTTCTATGATTGTCTAAATCTATTTGTAAGAACATAATGATTTATAGGCATATAGGTTTTTCAGATAATTCTTCTAAGTTATGTCTTTACCTTCTATGATTGCCACCACTGCTTTAGCCATTGCTGTTTTGTCTGCCACTACATCCACGGAAGCAGTAGCTGAATCATTCATCGGTCGCCAAACGCCGACCTTAGTTTCTGATCGTATGACTCCTGAAGCTCTCTGGGCTATGGGACGTATTGGTACTGTGGCTCCCAATTCTGCAGGAACCCACGCCGTTTATTCAGTTAGCTATTATAGTGTTCCAGAGAACAAATCGCATTCAGTGCTTTATCTGTTAGATCTTAAAAGCAAAAAATCAGAGCAGCTTACTACTTCTACTAAAAGTGAATCAGGAGCAGTATGGGTGCGTATCGGAAATGAAGAACGCATCATTTACTTATCCAGTGAGAGTGGAAGTAGCCAGTTGTGGAGCATGAAGTCCGATGGTACAGATCGCAAGCAGATTAGCCACGAAAGTGATGATGTCTTGGACTTCCTTTTTTCTCCTAATGGTAAACGTGTGATTCTTGTAAAAGAAGTACCTCAGCATACGGCTATTTCGCCTAAAGAAGTTGATCTACCCAAGGCTACTGGCATGGTAATAAATGACCTGATGTATAAGCATTGGGATCAATATGTGACGACTGCTCCTCATCCATTTTTAGCCAATTTTGATGGTGACAAAGTTATTGTTGCAAAGGATCTCTTAGAGGGTGAACCTTTCGAGTCTCCAATGATGCCCTTTGGAGGAAATGAACAATTGGCCTGGAGTCCAAATAGTCAGCAGATAGCTTATACTTGTCGAAAGAAGGTGGGACGTGATTATGCCACTTCTACTGATAGCGATATCTTCCTTTATGATATCACTTCTGGGATAACACGCAATCTTTGCAAACCAGAAGGTTGGAAAGCACCATCAGCAACAGATTTTACACGTAGTCTTCAGTATCAAGCTGTAAACCTTTCTAAGATAGATGCTAATGTAGGTTACGATATCAATCCACAATTTTCACCAGACGGTAAATATATAGCCTGGAGCAGTATGGAGCGTGATGGTTACGAAAGTGATCGTGCTCGTCTCTGTGTCTATGATTTGAAAACTGGTAAAAAAAGCTATGTTACAGAAACTTTTGATAGTGGAGTAGATGGCTTTGTTTGGGCTCCGGATGGTAAGCAACTCTTCTTTGTAGGGGTTTGGCATGGAAAAGCGAATCTTCATGTGACGAACCTTAAGGGAAACCTGCGACAAATCACAAACGAACAAGCCGACTATTCATTGATAGCTCCTTTGAATGGCGGAAAACAACTGCTCGCAAAGCGTCATTCTATGGCTGCTGCCGATGAAATTTTCCTTGTTGATACGAAAACAGGTCGTCCTGCTCAGTTGACAGAGGAGAATAAATACTTCTACGACAATCTCTCTTGGGGCGAAGTCAAAGAGCGGTGGACGAAAACCACTGATGGCAAGGAAATGCTCAGTTGGGTGATTTATCCTCCACACTTTGATCCTGCGAAGAAATATCCCACTTTGCTCTTCTGCGAGGGTGGGCCTCAGAGTCCTGTGAGCCAATTCTGGAGTTATCGTTGGAACTTCCAAATTATGGCAGCACAAGGCTACATCGTTATTGCCCCAAACCGTCGTGGTCTTCCTGGTTTTGGTCAAGAATGGCTTGAGGAAATCAGTGGTGATTACACTGGACAATGTATGCAAGATTATCTTTCTGCCATCGATGATATCGCAAACGAACCTTATGTGGATCGTGAGCGTCTTGGTGCCGTTGGTGCGTCATTTGGCGGATTTAGTGTATACTGGCTAGCTGGTAATCATAATAAGCGCTTCAAAGCCTTTATTGCTCATGATGGCATCTATAATACCCAACAGCAATACACGGAAACCGAGGAGCTTTGGTTTGCTAACTGGGATATGGGAGCAGCACCTTGGCACAAGAATGCTGAAGGACAGCAGCAAAAAGTCTTCCGTACATCACCCCATCTCTACGTCGATCGTTGGGATACTCCCATCCTTTGTATCCATGGTCAGAAAGACTTCCGTATTGAGTACACACAAGCAGAAAGCGCATTTACTGCTGCAAAACTCAGAGGAGTTCCTGCGCAACTTCTTCTCTTTCCCGATGAGAATCACTGGGTGCTACGTCCGCAAAATGGAATTCTTTGGCAGCGTACTTTCTTCCGTTGGCTTGATCGCTATTTGAAGCAGAGTTAAATCAGACCATTTACCAAAACCTCGTCTAGCCAGCTCTTGTTTAGCTTATCTATTAATCACTTTAAATAATATGAACCTTTCAACATCTATCACTCAAAAGCTCAATGATTCGCCTAAAGCGCGATGGACAGCTCTTCTCATCGTATCAGTTACGATGATGATGGGCTATTATGTCACTGACCTTCTTTCACCACTTGAGAGCATCCTTACTAAGGCAACTGCTGAGGGTGGTCTTGGTTGGACTGCTAGTGACTATGGTTTCTTCTCTGGAAGTTATGGCCTCATCAATGTCTTTTTGTTGATGCTCTTCTTTGGAGGTCTTATCCTTGACAAGCTTGGCATCCGTTTTACGGGACTCCTTAGTGCATCGCTTATGCTTGCTGGTGTTGTCATCAAGTATTTTGCTGTCTCTGTAGACTTTGGTGATGCTGTTTTCAGTATCTCTGCCTTAGATTTTCATCTTCCCATGTCAGCTGCTGTAGCTAGTTTGGGTTTTGCTATTTTTGGTGTAGGAGCTGAAATCACAGGTATCACGATTTCAAAGACTATAACAAAATGGTTTACTGGTCATGAACTTGCCATGGCTATGGGGGTACAGGTTGCACTTGCTCGTTTGGGCACAGCCGCTGCTCTAGGTATAAACCTTCCTTTGGCAAAATCTTTTGGTCTTCAGCTTCCTGTTTTAGTTGCTATCTGCCTTTTGACCATCGGTTTACTCTGCTTCATGGTCTATAATGTAATGGATAGAAAGCTTGATGATTCAATAGCTGCTGTAGAAGGGAAAAATGCAACTGAAGACTCAGGAGAAGAGAATTTTAAGTTCTCTGACCTTGGTGCGATTTTCTCTAATCCAGGTTTTTGGATTATAGCATTCCTTTGCTTATTGTTCTATAGCGGAGTATTCCCCTTCCTCAAATTTGCTACCAAGTTGATGGTACATAACTATCATGTACCTGAGGATTTTGCGGGTCTTATCCCTGGTGTTCTTCCTTTTGGTACGATTATTTTGACCCCAATCTTTGGCACAGTTTACGACCGCATTGGTAAGGGAGCAACGCTTATGATCATCGGTGCAACGATGCTTACAGCAGTGCATTTTACTTTCATGACTAATGTTCTTCCCTATGGTTGGTTTGCAGTCATTTTGATGGTGGTTCTTGGTATCGCATTTGCTTTGGTACCTTCTGCCATGTGGCCCAGTGTTCCTAAGATCATCCCAATGAAACTTTTGGGTTCTGCTTTTGCCATCATTTTCTATATCCAAAACATCGGTCTTTCACTTGTGCCTATGTGGATTGGTCGTCAAAATCAAGCTGACCCAACCTATCATACATCAATGATGATTTTTGCTTGTTTTGGAGCAATTTCAGTTGTACTTGCAATTCTTCTCTTATTGTTGGATAAGAAGTATAACTATGGTCTTCAAGCTCGACCTGCTAAGAAGTAAATTCTATTTAGTTCTGTTCAGAGCACAAGCCCACAATGCTAATCAGCATTGTGGGCTTTTTTTATACAAAATATCCGCGCCATAACGAAAGTTACAACGCGGACTCTCCAAAAGAGATACAGGTTTACAATCGGTTAATCAATTCTTTAGGAAGTTGAGGCATTGCCCCTTTACAAGTGCAGACAAATGCGCTAACGTCTACTGCAAGGCGGTGAGTCTCTTCGATAGACTTTCCTAAGAGAAGACCAGAAACGAAAGCACCAGTAAAAGAGTCTCCTGCCCCAACTGTATCTGCAACTTCCACTTTTGGAGTTTCTTGAAAGGACATCGCACCATGAGTGAAAACGTAGCTACCATTGACTCCACAAGTGAGTACAAGCATATCTAGATTATACTTACCAAGTAGCAACCAGCATTTATTCTCTATATCAAGACCAGGGTAACCAAACATGCGTCCCATAAGAACGAGTTCCTCGTCATTGATTTTAAGAATGTTGCATGCTTTAAGAGCTTCTTGAATAATCTCCTTCGTATAAAAGTTTTGTCGCAGGTTTATATCGAAAATCTTCAAGCTGTGCTTAGGCATAGCTTTTAGGAAGGCTTGGATAGTTGCACGAGACACTGTACTTCGTTGTGCAAGGGAGCCAAAGCATACAGCACGAGTGTTGTGAGCTACATCTTCAAGTTCTGCAGTGAAAGGTATATTATCCCAAGCCACTCCTTCGCGGATGACGTAGGTAGGAATTCCTTCATTATCAAGAGTCACTTGCACAGTGCCAGTAGGGTAGTCCACTCGTGGCATCAAGTATTGTAGGTTTCGTTCGTTTAGAGCTTCAAGTGTTTCATCTCCAAGAGAGTCATTGCCTACAGCACTGATGGCTAACGCTTCATGACCAAACTGTGACACGTGATAGGCAAAATTGGCAGGAGCACCACCAAGTTGTTTACCTTCGGGGAGAACGTCCCAAAGAACTTCTCCCAATCCGACGATATAGGGATTCATGACTTTAGAGCTATTATGTTGATTAGAAAGCTGCAAATCCTTACAGCCATTATTTACTTCGAACTTATTTATAACGTATATACGATGGCTTAATAACCTTCATACAACAGCCTTTATGTTTGCCTCTATCTTATCAGTCCGATTAATGTAGAGAGTGAATTTTGATATTATTCAGCTTAGCTTTGCCACCTGAAGTGTAGAATTCAGCTGATGTATATGGTTGAGTCGGGAAAACAAGATTGGTCATAGCAATCCGTCCACCATCAACAAAGATTTCTACAGAGCATTTATCTACAAAAATATCAAAATGATAGGCCTTTCCTTTGAGGAGGTTGAGAGGAGCCCACGTACCTAAAGCAAAATCGTTAACATAGTTAATTGAATTCTTTTGGCGCAATGTCAGACCGTCTTTCTCTTTATGCTGGTTGTCATAGTTCCTTTCGATATCATGAGGAGTAGCCTTATTACCGAAATCTATTAAACCACTCTTAGTTCTATCCATAACAAGCCGTTGTTGATCGAAATCTAGGTAGATAAGCACTTCTTCTCCCTTAAGATTATAAAGGCGAATCCCAGCTTTTCCATTGTTATCGTTGGGGGTAAGATCCGCTTCCAGTTCAAAGATACCTTCTGCATCTCGGAGTGCATCTTCCATTGCTCTCGATGTGGATTTATTCCTTTGGGCTGTAACCGTTAGTGGACTAACATGTGTCGTTTTTCTACGCAGTTGTTTTACTTCAGATGCCACATTTGCCGCGACATACAATTGGCCATTCTGCCTATATAATGAGAGTTCACGAGGGAGACCATTTGCTCCTCTATATTGTTGGATGGGAGTTACATTCGCATATTGCCAATTACTAATCCATGGCATTGCAAGCACCCGACCTGGTGTGTTGGAAAAAGTCACAGTTGCATAGTGATCTTTGCCAAAATCTAGCCATTTAACAGTACTTTTAGGTGTGTCAGGAATGAAATTCTTACCATCAAATTCTCCTATGAAATACTGGGTGGCACTTCCACCAAATGGACATCCAGGATTGATGTTTACGATCATTACGTACTTCTCTTGTCCATCAATGGAGAGTGGGAAGAAGTCTGGGCATTCAAACTGGTTGGGTTGTGCTCCATATCCCTGACCAAAAGCACTTACATAGTCCCATTTCTTCAAATCGGTGGAACGATAGAAACGCATCTCTTTGTCTGCTGAAACTATCATGTACCATGCCGATTGTGGAGCATACCAGAAAACTTTAGGGTCACGGAAATCCTTTATACCATCAAAAGGTTTAAGTATTGGGTTTCCTTCATATTTAGTATATGTTCGACCATTATCTGTGCTATAAGCCATGCACTGAATCTGTCCATTCTTCTCACTATGAGAAGTATAGAAAGCTATGATAGCATCTTTCCCATATCCTGCACTGTTATTAAAGTCTACCACTGAACTTCCAGAGAATATATGCCCTAGTGTATCACGTGCAATGGCTGGAGAGAGTTCTTGCCAATGCACGAGATCCCGACTTACAGAGTGTCCCCAGTGCATGTTTCCCCATTTAGAACCATAAGGATTGTATTGAAAATAGAGATGATATTCACCATCTTTGTATACTAGACCATTGGCATCATTCATCCATCCATATGATGGAGTATGATGATAAACAGGGCGATAGTAGTCGGTATTCACAGGTTTCCACTCATCACTGAGTTTCAAATTCTGAAGGGCAGTAGCGTTGTGGGGTAAGTTTAAGATACGTACTATTACTTCCTTTCCTTGGGGATATAAAAGAAAAGGAACGTAATAATCTATTTTTCCTTGTGCTAACCTTACATCCATCCATGTGTCAGCAGAGTTTCCCGTATCAAGTAGTACTTTGGCTTCTTCCTTTTCTTCTTCTACGGGAAGGAGAAGATATTTCGTGGGATTAGTTATACGGAGTACTGTTGTATCTCCTCGCTGTTCCTGTTGAATCTGTTGGGCGTATGTGCTATTAGTCCCACTCAAAACTGACACAAATGCGGTGGTTAGGAGTATTGAATTTCTGTTCATGGCTAAAGAGTTAGAGGTCGCCTTTTAGAGTGAATTAGGATTTATCCCTTATCAAAGGTCTAAATCTCTCTCACTTCTTATAGAGCTTCTGTGAGGGAATCTAAGTAAAAACGAGCTAGAAAAGTGTTAAGTGCTTTGATTGGCTATAGCTCTGTATAGGACGTTTTCAAGTTCAGTGAGGGAATGTCTTCGCTCTGTAGTCGTGCTAGTTTATGGTCTGGTGGCCTGTTGCTTTTGTCTGTGAGGGAATGAATAGCCTTTCACCAAGGAAAGGCAATGATTTGTGTTGGCCAATGGTAAGTCTGTGAGGGAATAGATGATGACAGAGCGGTATAAACATAGGAGTCCCAGTTGTGCATATTATATAATGTTCTGTTCTGTGAGGGATGTTGAATGGTAATGGAGAGAGCACAGAACTGGGACTCTTAGTGTGATGTAGCTTGTTAGAATTTCAAAGAAGCTGAGAACTCAATGGTAAAGGGACGGAGATAACTTCCAGTTACAAGTACGTTCTTGTAGTCTTTCGCTTGATCTTTGGTTATGAGTTCTGCACCTGCGATGGTACCTTTCGCCCCTGTTTGGTTGAGGAAGTTTACTACTGTACATCCTAAATCAAGTTTGTTATTTACTTTCCAATTTACACCCCCAAAACTTTCCCAATATCCATTGAAATAATAGGCTTCGTTGATGTTAGCGTAGCGTTTGCTTTGGTATCTGAAACTTGTCCAAAGGCGCACTTTGGGGCTTATCATGTAGCTTGGATCTATCTCCACGATATATTGTGGAATCTCTGCAACAATATTTCCTGTGGCATTAATACCATCACGATGACCATCAGAGAAAACTACTTCTGTTTCAAACTTCTTGTAGGTTGGTCGTTGGTAAGTGAAGAGTAAGTGTATATTAAAGCCTTGTAAGGGAGAAGCTACGATGTCAGTTGTCCATCCAAGTGTTTGGATATCATAGGTGAGAGGAGCTGCTTTGATTTCTCCATTATGCTGGAGATTAAGCGTCGTGTTGTTGTTAGTCTTCGATATGTAAGAAAAGAGCGAGGTGAGACTGAGCCAAGAGTTATTGTAATATACTCCAGCGCGACCGAGCGGCACAATCACTTTGTCCGTATTAGGCAGAGTCGCAGGTGAGAAGTTTTCAAAACGTGGATGTTGTACTATGTAGGTAAAGTCACCTGTTAAGCCAAAATTGGGATTAACCTTATAGGTAGCTGCAGCTGATAAATCGTAATTCAACCAATTATAGTCTAAGGCTACAGGAGAAATTTTTGTTCCATCTGCTGCAGTTGCACCAATATGGTAGTTGCTGAATCTATTCACATATTCCCCCATTGCGTTCTTTACCGCAGCATTTTCTCCATTTAGACGTTGCCACTCCAAGCGTCCGCCATAGTAGAGATTGAGATTACGATTTATATCCCAATCGTGTGTGAAGTACAGCGCAAGTTTATTCTCGTTGCCTTTATAGTATTCGGAGGCATTACGATTGAAGTCGTAGAAATACCCTGAACGAAGATTAGCATCATACACGCGTTTCGCATAATCTCCATCAGTTGGCACTGTCTGATCGTACATGGTGGTGTTTGAGGTATAGTCCACCTCATAGTTCCATTCATTTAGTCCGAGACGAAACGTGGATTGATCAAACTTTTTAATGAGTTCAGAGGTTACAAGAACCTCGTCAATGTCACCAGAGTTTAGGCAAGACATGCGAGTTTGCACATATTCTCCATCATAGCGGTTGGTTATGCCAAGCATGTTGCGGTAACGATAATTGTATCCGCCTTTTTGGGCTCGAATAAGCGACATTGGTGTTTGATAAACCAAGGCTCCATGCGCATGATCGTAGCGAGCTGCTAATCGCCATGTGAGTCCATTGTCCCAATGATAATCGTTGGAAAGAAAAACTTCACTAGATGTGTTCTTAGAAGCATCGTAGAGAGAGGTTTCCTTAATCTCACCTGTACGCATGTCCATGTAGGTCATATTAGGATCAACAGGAAGATAGGATGTTGTGCCGAGTCTGAATTGCCCATATTCTTGGACACTTCCATCACCTACATAAATAAAAGGAGCAGATTGTGTGGCGAATGTGTATACTGGATGACTTCTTGAGTTGCGGTATATTGCTGTAAATTTACCGCGACCATTGTCGTACACTTTTGTGAGAGCACCTTTATAGATTTGAGTTCGATCTTGGTATTGGCTAGATTTGATGTCGAAAGTACCAGGATCAAAGTCTTGGTACATGTTGGCACTATAGTACCATCCTTGCCCAAGAGAACCATTTAGATTGAGAGAATATTCGTTCAGTCCGAAATGATTCGTTTTGTAATCCAATTGACCATGAAACCCTTTTTGTCCCAGTTTGGTGAATGAATTTACGGTATAGCCTATATTACCAGTTGTGATGGCTGTCTCTGAAATTTTGAGCAGGCCAACATGAGAGAGACTAGCATCAGAGCGCCAATTGCTATTGACACTATGAGGGTTAGTCGCAAAGGTCACTGGAAGTCCGTTCTCAAGAACATTAACATCAGCTGAAGGCAGACCAATTTGAATCTCGCGAGGACCATTGGCACTGGCTGCATTGAGCATTACATTGCGATTGTTTTCTTCCTTTTTATTGGAATCTTTTTTTACTTGCGCTGAGATAGCGCCAGATACTGCTAGTGCCACGATTAGTGCGTGAACACGTGAGGCAGAGATAATGGTCTTTCTCATGGTTTTCGGTGGTATAAGTAGAGATTAGTTTAGGATAGCAATGCAAATGTATAGGTTCAAGTCTTAGAACGCTGAAACACTTGTTTCTAATCATAGAAAATATAGTACATGTATCATATATTTTAGACAATGTACGATTTGTAGCATTCTATGTTTTTATGCAAATATCAGAGAATATGAGAGTTAGATTCTGATAAATAAAAATGCCCCTTATCTATCAAATTAAGATAAGGAGCAAAATTATAGAAGAATCTGTACAGTATTCTTTGGGTGAAGGGAGATTTAATCGTAATAATCAAGTTTTAAAGATAGGGCTTCTTGAAGGTAACTTGTGCTGTCGTCTATGACCGAATCTTGCTACCAGGCAGACAGCCAAAATAGTCCTTGAAACATTTAGAGAAATAAGAAGGAGAGGAGAATCCTACTTCGTAGGCCACTTCTGCTATAGTCTTGCCACCATGCATGAGTAGAACTTCAGCGCGTTTCAATCGCGTGATGCGAATAAGTTCTACTGGTGAAGATCCTGTAAGCGCTTTTATCTTACGATAGAGTTGCACACGACTCATACCCAAATCTGCACTTAAATCCTCTACATTCAACTCTGGATTTGAGAGTTTTTCTTTAATCTTGGACTTAAAATGCTCAATAAATAAAGCATCAGCATCTGGTGCAGTGTTCGATTCTGACTCACCATTGTGTGCAAAGAGGTCTTTAAGGATACGACGATTATGAAGAAGATTCTCAATTCGTGAAATCAAGACCTTACCACTAAAGGGTTTGGTGATATAAGCATCAGCACCATGCTCGTAGCCTTCAGCACGTTGATCATCAAGAGCATTAGCCGTAAGAAGAATAACTGGAATGTGCGAGGTGATTTCGTGAGTTTTGAGTCGTTTACATAATTCAAGTCCTCCTAAAATGGGCATAGATACATCACACACTACCAGATCAGGAACAAGACGTAAGGCTTGCTGCCATCCTGCTTCTCCGTCAGCTGCTGTGAAAGCTTTATAGTTGGCATCGGTGAGCAACTGAGACACGTAGTCACGAATAGATTCATGGTCATCAACAACGAGCACATGGGCTTGGTTTTGTTCTGAGGTATCTAGGCTAGTGAGTTGTTGTTTCGCTTGAGATTGGCTAGATGAAGGAGCAGACGGTGATAGATAGTCTGTAACGTCTTCATTACTAGATGGAATACTCGATTTTTCTTCTGTTGATGCTAGGAGTGTTTTTTCCTTCAAATCAAGCTGTGGAAGATAAACTTTGAAAGTTGTACCTTGCTCCAGTTCACTTTCCACTGTCACCGAACCTCCATGTACTTCTACAAAAGCCTTTACAACGGCTAAACCTATGCCTGTGCCTCCGTGGTTGTTGCTAGTGCTTTGAAAGAACCGTTCAAAAATGAGTGGGATATCCGACTTCTCGATTCCCTTTCCTGTGTCGCTCACACTTATAAGAACGCCTTTGTCATGATAGTCTGCTTCTACTTTCACTTCACCAGCCTCTGGGGTGAATTTTACAGCATTAGACAGTAGATTATAGCAGATGCGTTCTACTTTATGAAGGTCGCCAACAAAATTCAGCTGCTTGGGGGCAGTGAGCAATAAGGAGATATTTCGTTGATGAGCAATGCTTTGGAAACTATCTACCCATTGTTGAAGTTGAAGTCGCAAATCAAAGGATGATGGCCTGGTGGTCATATTGCCGCTTTGCGCCTTACGTAAGTCAAGAACCTCGTTGACTAGCCTTAGTAGTACACGAGTATTCTTATGAGCCACTTCGAGAATGCTATGTTGCTGGGAAGAGAGACTGCTATCCTCTAACAACCGCTCAATAGGATCAGAAATTAGCGTAAGAGGGGTGCGGAATTCATGGCTTACATTAGTGAAAAAACGGAGCTTTGCCTTTGTGGCCTCTTCTGCTAATCGATGTTTGAAGGCAAAATATCGGAAAAGCCATACAGCGGCACCAAGGATGAGAACAATAAAGACCACCAATAGGATGATAAACAGAGTCTGTAGTCGATAACGTGTAAGATAGTCGTCTACTTTACCATGGATATTTTCCAATCGTGCATATTGTCGTTTTAATTCTTCTGCCTGTATGAGTAATAGTGTTGCATTCTCTTGGGTCACTAGTGCTGCTGGCAATTGATTATTACGAACGTAAGGGCGACCTTCTAGGATATTCATAGCTAATTCTATGACACGGTCTCCTCGAGTGGGGTAGATACATGATGCTGACATTCTACGCTCTCGCACAGCATCTAAGCCACCATCAGGCATGGGCAGTGCATCAATACCAACAAAGATTACACTGTCTTTACGCGAGGCTGCTTTCATCGCATCTCTAGCTCCTAGAGTCATGCGGTCATTGTGAGCAAATACGGCATCTATCACAGGATGATGTGCCATGAGAATGTCCATTTCTTTGCTGGCATTAGGAGCAGTCCAATCAGCACTTCTACTTTCAAGCAGATGAATGTTGGGGTATTTCTTCAGTACATCGACAAAACCACGGTGCCTTTCTATGGCTGGTGACGATCCCTTGAGTCCCATGATCTCCACTACATTGCCATGTCCTTTCAGCTTACTTACAATGTAGCTGCCCATAGTGCGCCCTATCTCATAGTTGTCAGCTCCCATGTAGGCTGTATATTTGGGTGAATCGCTTTTGCGGTCAAACAAGATGACTGGTATACCTTTGTCGTATGCCCGGTCGATTGCCTCAGAGATAGTGCTTAACTTATTGGGAGATACGACCAATAGATCGACCCCTATATCTACAAGGCTGTCGATTTGATGAATCTGCTCATCGTCATTATCGTTGGCAGAAGCAATGGTAATATCAAGATTGTTGTAATAATAAGAGCCAATACGCAGCTCGGTATTGAGTTTGTCTCGCCAGATGTCATTGGAACATTGAGAAACGCCGACAAGATATCGCTTCTCGCTGCGTTGACAAGCAGCAAGTAGAGAAACGATGAGGGGTGCCAGGAGAAGAATGCGTAGTACTTTCATGGCTATGTTGCTATCCGAATTATAAAAACTTGCAGTAATGCATTTTTATCTATGCTGCAAAGTTAAGCATTTGTTCTTGATCAGAACTATCTAACCACATATTTTCTACGTAAATATTCCTTTGATACGCAATGAAATTTAGTGATTCCTAAAGTCATATCTGTTAAATCAATAGGGCTAATATAGCATGAGTTTTCATACTTTTAGCTTTGCCTTATACATGAATTGCAGGTTCTAAAATCGAAAAAGTAAGCCTTTTAGAGAAGGCGTCGGAAGTTTCTAACAAAAGCTTGGAGTTTTTTTCAGTTTTCTAGGAGAAAACTCTATACTCCTTGCGAGATATTCCTGCATAAAATGGGAGATAATTTCGATTTGTTGAGCATCGTCTGTTCTATATTTCTGTTTTTCTGCGTTTTTCTGTTGCGATTTAGTAGATATTTCTTTGTGATGATTGCGCTCAATGCGTACAGATTGTGGAGATTTGTGGCATTCGTGTTAAATTCTATCGCGAAATATATTGAGTTTTCTTAAAATGATGAGATTGTGTATTGAATAAATGCGACAAAAAAATGCGACAAACCGGGTGGATTGTCGCATCTAGTTTTGGAAAAACAATTGTAGTACTCTACATGTTCCAGACAAAATGAAATGGTTATATCTACAAGCGTTGTTGTAGTAGCTTGCGAAAAAAGCGATGTCGTCTATCTTGGCCACACGTGCGTTATATCTACAAGCGTTGTTGTAGTAGCTTGCGAAAGGTTGCTTGTAGCTGCTCAGCTGCAGCAGGTTCAGAAAGAAACTCTGGATGTTGTTGTAGAGCGAGCTCTAAAGCTTCTAGAGCAAACTGCTGCATGCGAGCTTGACCAGCGCGCAAACCGCTTTGAAAGCTGTTGCTAGGTAGCATGCTACGATTAAAATTTCCGTCACTCATTGAAATAGGAATAGAGTAGGGTGATTAGAACTATACAAGTTCCCCTAAAGAGATATGTGTTTTATGATTGTGGCCTCCTCCTGAAAAGCTTAGTCTAGTTTTTGAGTTATTAGACGATGTGGGAGTATCTGGTATATATTTCTCCCATCGGGAGCAAAAGAGGGTTGACTGCTTTGGAACAGTTTGGTGGCCAGATCGCGCATTTCGTCCATGCTTAGCAGTTGACCGATGGGGAGTGCAGACTTACGTGCCATAGAGAGAGCAATGCTGTTCACCACTTCTTCGTGCACTGCAACGTCGTGTTGTTGGGCATCTTCTAATATGCTTTGGAGTAGTACAACTGGATCTATACCTTCAATATCTGCTGGTGCACTGAGCACTGAATAGCTATTGTTGCCTAAATAGGATAGTTCAAATCCTATATCTGTGAGTTCCGCCTCAATGGCCTGAATGATGGCTAGTTGATTGGGAGCAACTTCTAGGATTTGAGGAAAAAGCAAGCCTTGGGAGGCATGAGCGTGCCTAGCTATTTGATTAACATAATCATCAAATAGGATGCGCATGTGCGCGCGATGTTGATCAATAATGAGTAAGCCTTCTTTAGTAGGCGATAGTAAGTATCGTCCTTGGTATTGTAGGAAATCTTGAGTGGCAATTTCCCACACAGGCTGTTCACCTTGAGCTAGTTGACTATATAATGTTGGTTGGTGTTCGTCCGTTGGAGAAGTTTCCCATTGGAATGAGTGTTCGTTGGAGGAACCCACTCCATGTTTATCAAATGAGTTGGTGGAAAGTTCTTCTTGTGAAGCTGCAAAAACTTCTTCCCAACCGCGATGAGAGCTTTTGGGTGAGTGAGTAGTGCTAGTTGAAGTCGCAGCCCCAGTTGATGCAGACAAGGCTGCAAAGCGATTGGCCTGGGAAGACGAAAAGCTATTGTCTAGTGTTTCAGAGGTAAAAGGAGAGGTTGAACCAGAGTTCCTCATAACGAAAGGATCGAAATCCTGGTTAATGCAAATGCTTGGTTCTTGAACTTCTGAAAAATCTCCCGTTGGGAAGACGGGTAAATCAAGAGGATCACCTGCTTCAAAGTCGATTGTGGGAATTGCATTGAATTTTCCTAAAGACTCTCTCACTGCTGCTCGAAGAATCTGCCAAATAGCTTGTTCGTCCTCAAATTTAATCTCTGTTTTGGTTGGATGTATATTAACATCGATTCGAGCTGGATCCACTATCATTTGCAGAAAGAAATGCACTTGATCTCCTTCTGGGATTAGACGTTCATAGGCATTCTGAACAGCTTTGGCGAAGTAGGCGTGACGCATGTAGCGACCATTGACAAAGAAAAATTGGCGAGCACCTTTCTTTTTACAACTTTCTGGACTTCCTACAAAACCGATGATAGAAACCATCGGTGTTTCGACTTTTAGAGGAATGAGATGTTTGTCAATGTTTCTACCAAAGATATTGACAATGCGCTGTCGAAAGTTGCCTGAAGGTAAATCGAGAAGAACAGCATCAGGAGTATGAAGTTGGAATGTTAGTTCAGGATGAGCTAAAGCAATTCGCTCAAACTCAGCGATGATGTTGGAGAGTTCCGTGTGATTGCTCTTTAGGAACTTGCGACGAGCCGGGATGTTGAAAAAGAGGTTCTTAATAGAAAAGTTCGCTCCTACAGGACAAGCGATAACTTCTTGGTTTATGACTTTAGACCCTTCAATCTGAATACTCACTCCTAATTCTTCTTCGGCAGTTCGAGTGCGAAGTTCCACTTGGGCTACTGCTGCTATAGAAGCTAAGGCTTCTCCTCGGAATCCCATGGTTTTGAGTGAAAAGAGATCGTCGGCTTGACGAATTTTCGAGGTAGCATGACGTTCGAAGGATAGTCTCGCATCTGTTTCGCTCATCCCTTTACCGTTATCAATGACTTGTACGCAAGTTTTTCCTGCATCAGTCACTATAACTTGAACGCGGTCAGCACCAGCGTCAATGCTGTTTTCTACTAACTCTTTGATTAGCGATGCGGGGCGTTGTATCACTTCGCCAGCAGCAATCTGGTTAGCTACAGAATCGGGGAGAAGATGGATGATATCTGCCATAGGACAATCAGAGAGTTTGAGAGATAAAATTAGAAAGTGGTTATACTTAGTGGAGAAGCTGTAGGCTTTCTATTTGTGTACGCCACTCTTCGTGTGCGATTTTCGAGCTGAAGTCTTTGAGGTTCTTGAATTTGATGACGTAGATGCTGAGGTTGATTTAGTAGAGAATTCTTTACTAATTGCTGTAGTCGAATCTTCATCTACGTGATTGTTGATTGTATCCTCTGAGTCCTTAATCTTAATCTCTCCCGAACTGTCTGTACTTTGTAAATTATCTAGTGAAGAGTCCGCAGATTTTTTGAGAAATGAGGTTGTGCTATCCGAATTGGTCGAGGCACTGTTAAGTGGCGATAGAGAAGAGGATTGCAGAGATTGAAGTGGAGCGTTGCGCCTTGGCATCTCTTTTAAGCGCATTGCAGTACTTTTGGGCTTCCATTCAAACAAATCGTCTGGCCCTGTGGGACGGATATGAGAAAACCAGGCAAAGTTTGACAAACGGTTGTGCTCTTGAGGTGCCATGCCTATAGGATAAGTCTTGGCAATAGGGCTTGGACCAGCCCAAAAGCGTTGCATCTTTTTGTCACGTACGTCAACGCGCAGTTTTGCAGCTTCACAATAGTTCTGATATAAGAAGCTGGTATCTTTTTCCATTGGGTAGTTAACCAAGATGGAATTGCCATCAACGCGCGTTTGATAAAGATCTCCGTTACGAAAATACGCCTGCATCAAGTTGCCAGCTACTTGATTAAAAAGGGTACTATCAGGTAAAGATTGAACTATGAGGGCTTGGCGTTCTATATAAATAGAGTCTATTGTAGAGTCATTCGCGTAAACATTGATTTCTTCTCCCAAGATTTGACGGTCGTCACTCCAAGCGATTGGATCACGATAGAGAGATAGAACATTGAACGCTGAATTAAAGACTAGAGAGTCACAAATTGCTTGGACATCTGTACGATAGGAGCGTACGTGGGGATAGCCGTGAAGAACTCGATAGGCCGAGTCTGTCTTGAGATTATATGAATATAAACGCAGAGTGTCTGCATGAACAAAGAGGGTGTCTGCGCCTCTAGAAAAGTTTTTTCCTAGTGCGCGCTCTGTCACCATCGCTTCACCTTTTGGTTCATTATAGTAGCCATAGTCTCCTAGTAGGATATTCTTGTTGTTGATGTCTACTGAATCAATGAAAATAATGTTGCGAAATGCTTCTGAATAGCCAGTGTTCTTGTCATAGCTGATACTGTCTCCGACTAATTTACGTCCCTTATTAAACAACTGTGGGCGTTGTGTGAGATGTGCTCGCTCTGTTCTTGTATTGTATTGTCCATCAATGGTGTATATATGGCTACCACCACTAAAAAGGTTGGTGGGGCCAGTGGCATGCGCCCATTTGCTTCGTGTGTTGTAGTGGAGATCGTTGGTGAGGAGACTGTCTTTTTTATTGTTGATTAGAAGAACGTCCTCATTAAATTGAGCATCACGTTTGTCGGTAAAGTACTCCCCTTTTTGCGAAGTGAGAACCGTTTTACCATCTACGATTTTTCCTCCAGTGTCGTAGAATCCGCTTCCTTTGATTCTATCATAGTTTAGCAATTCTGTATAAAGCGTCATCTTGTGGTGTCGCATTTCTACATTGCGGAATACACGAGCAAACTGCGAAGTGCCGTCATAATACAAGGAGTCACCTATAAGGGAAAGTGTGTCTCCTTGACGAAACTTTACGCTGCCATAGGCCATAAAAGAATTGGATGCTTCATAAAACACTGCACTATCGCAGGTGAGTCGCATCCCGCTGTGGGATAGTTGTACGTTTCCTTTGAGCACTTGTCCATCTCCTGTGGTGGCAACATCACGAAACAAGAGGTCGGCATGATGAATCTGGATGCGTTCATCGCGGGGCTTGGAACGCTTACGACTAGGCATCATGGTGAGTGCATAAGCTTGCAGTAGACATACGAAAAGTAAGCCTACTGCAAATAAATATGAACGGCGAAAGGGAATGAAATGCTTCAAAATAATAAGAAGAGGTCTAGGTAATAGCTTATCCTATTGGACATAGAGAACTTAGATGATAAGGTCTTGCGAATATAGGTTCGCACTTACCTTATCTGCATAATAGGGGAGGAGATTACTTAATCCAGCCAGAATATTCAAACTTATGGTTACGCCATTCGGGGCTAATGCGAGTATAGGTGGATTTGATTTTGTCAACTATCCATTTTTGAATAACTTCTTGTCTACGGCGATTGAGATAAACATTGCGAAGCGTCTGGAAGTCTTCTGTAGGATTTGCGGGATGACTTTCGATACGACTACGAAGTTTCACAATAGCACACACCTCTTGACCTGTTTTGGGGTCTATCATAGTGAATGCACTTGATACTTGTCCTACTTTAAGCGTGTCTGCTACCTTTGCCACTTCTTGTGGTAAATCCTTCATCTCGAAGCGCGCTTGAATTTCGCGCTGCATCGGATTCATTTGTACCATTAGTCCATGGTTGTTGCGTGTGTCCTTATCGTCAGACAGTTGACGCGCTGCATCTTCAAAAGAGAATTTTTTCTCTCGAATGTCTGTAGCGATGGAATCTAAACGAGAGATACAACGCTCTACCTCCTCCGCTTTAATCTCTGGTTTAAGAAGGATATGACGTGCATTTACCTTGTCGCCACGTTTTTCAATGAGCTGAATGATGTGATATCCAAATTCTGTCTTTACAATTTTGGAAACTTTCTTTGGGTCATTGAGAGAGAAAGCTACATCAGCAAAAGGCTTTACCCATTGATTACGACCACTTAAACCTAACTCTCCTCCGTTACGAGCACTTCCATCTTGAGAATACATGCGAGCAAGTCGAGCAAAATCTTCTCCTTCGTTTATACGTTTAGCATAGCCGTTGAGAAGTTCTTCGATACGTTCTATTTCGTCGCGATCAATCTTAGGTTGTTGAGTTATAATTTGTACCTCTACTTCTGTCGGTATCGTAGGGAGGCTGTCGGTAGGGAGTTTCGAGAAATAATCACGAACTTCAGCTGGGGTGACTTTAATGTTTGCCGTAAGTTTTCTGCGCACTCCATCCATGAGTTGTTGTTCTCTGGTTTGTTGGATGTAACGTTGACGTATTTGTGCGTAACTTTTGTGCATAATAGCCTCAAGAGTCTCTTTTGATCCTGCTTTTCGCACGTTCTCAGCAAGTAGAGCATCAGCGTAGGCGGTTACGTCTGCATCGCTTACTTCTATTGAATCAATTTCTGCTTGATGAAGAAAAAGCTTTTGGATAGCTATCTGTTCAGGTATTTGAGCGTAAGGGTCTTTGAAAGTTTGTCCTTCAGCTTCTGCATTAACACGATAGTCTTCCACGTCTGACAAAAGAATAGGACTGTCTCCCACTACCCAAATCACTTCGTCTACAATGTTCTTTTGACGAATTTGGGCAAATGTTGCACCGAGCAGGAGACAACCTGCGGCAAAAATAGCGAAGCGTTTGTTCATATAGTTGCTTGTTGGGGAGTTTAATGAATAATGGTCGTCTTAGATTAGTAACTCATCTATAAGAGTCTAGAGGAAGTCGCATTGTGAAATCTAATACGATCTATTATAGTATACATACTATAGACTAAATGTAGAATTGTCCATGTATGGGAATTATTTGGCCATAGGAATGGACTTAAGAACATCTTGGTTGATAGTTACCGTATATGTACGTCTAAGCTGTTGTAACCAAGAATCTTCTAATTGTTTTTGAAGTAATTCAAGAACTTCACTTCGAGCATCTTCGTACGTCTTGGGTTGCTTTTCAATGCGGCCTGCTAGCAATGTGATAGGCAAACCCTCGTGCAGTTGATAAACCTTTGATGCTTTAACCCCAAAGGCTAAATTGTCAATGGTGCTATTTTCACCTTTCTGAACAACATAACGTCCTTTGGCATCAACGACTACGCTGTCTTTATTAAAAGGAGCATATAGGAAAGAGCGTATATCGATATTTGCAGGAACGCCCTTACGTAAAAGCTTTTGGGCACGTTTAGCTAGCTTCTTATTTTGTGCTCCAATGATGTAACCTACAAAACGAGGCTGCGCCCATTTTAGAGATTTACGGTTGCGCTTGAATACTTCTGCTAGTACTTCTGGGGAATTTTCAGCAGCATCCCATACTTTATGTTTGGAAATTTCGTAGACTAGTAGTCCATCGTGGTATTCTTTGATAAGATAGGTCAATTGTGTATCACTTGCAGACAGGTTTCGCATTAAACTGTCCATAATGCTTGTTCGAGACTGGCCTGTTATCGCTTGAAGTTGAGCTATACTTTGGTTTGCTGCTGCTTCTTCAACGTGGTTTTTACGAAGATATTGTAATAATGAAGGGTAAAGTTCCTCGTAGGGTTGTAATGGATGGCGATCTCGCATGAGGATTATATGATACCCAAAAGGAGAAAGTATTGGTCGACTTACTTGGTTGGGTTGCAAACTATATGCGGTTTCTTCAAACGAAGCAACTGTCATTCCTGGATAAATAGTGGGCAAACGTCCTCCTTCTTGAGCTGTTCCTCTATCCTCGCTAAAGCGGCGAGCTACATCCTCAAAATTTGCACCTGAGATAATGGCTTGATAGAGGCTGTCAGCCCGTTGAGCAACATGGTCTCTCTGGGTAGAGGTTGCTGTGGATGGAATGGTGAGTAGAATATGTGAGACATTAAGTAAGTCCTTTCCCCCAAGTTGTTGTTCTTCTTTTAGATAGATTGTTCTAGCTATAGAATCAATGTAAAGAGGACTGACCAGTTGCTTCGAGAGCTGTAGATCTCGATATTGGTGAAATTCCCGGAGAAAATTCTTTGTTGTATCCAATCCTAGAGATAGAGCATCAGATAGCTTTAATTGGTAGTCTATATATAAGTTGAGATATTCTTGTGGACTGAGTGAACTTTGGCCACTAATAGCCTTGTTCTTCTCGTAGGCATATACAAACTCATTGCGAGAAATGGGACGGCCATTGACAATGGCTATTGTCGCATCAGCCGTGGGTTGTGCCACTATTGAAAGGGTGGAGTACAACAACCAAAAGAAGACAAGGATTTGTTTCATAGGAACTAAAAGAGTGTCTGAAACAGATTAAATTAAGAATAGAATAAGTCAGAATTCCTTATGTAGATGTATAGGAGAATTCTTCAAATTTTGATGTTTGCAGTCCTTGAGACTAGATAGAAATGAATTTTATTCTATGCCGTGAAAGGTCTTTAAGAGCTGAAAACTCTCAAAGACCCTTTCAAAACGGCGTTATTTAATTGTTTCTTTACAATAGCTCATTGACTCTAATCCATTCTATAGAGAGGACTTAAGCTTTTAATTATGTGTCTATTCGCTACGTGAATAGTTTGGAGCTTCACTTGTAATCGTAATATCGTGAGGATGGCTTTCTTGCACACCAGCATTGGTAATCCGAGTAAACTTCGCATTGTGAAGTAGCTCAATCGTAGCAGCACCACAATATCCCATTCCAGAACGAAGACCACCTACAAGCTGATAAATAACTTCTTGTACACCACCTTTGTAGGGGACACGGCCTGCAATTCCTTCTGGAACTAGCTTTTTCACATTGTCAACCCCGCCTTGGAAATAACGGTCTTTTGAGCCATTCTCCATAGCTTCCAGAGATCCCATTCCACGATAGGTCTTGAACTTACGACCGTTGAAAATAACGGTTTCACCAGGGCTTTCTTCACAGCCTGCAACTAAAGAACCAATCATTACGCTATAGCCACCAGCAGCTAGTGCCTTAACTACATCGCCTGAGTAGCGTAAACCACCATCTGCGATGAGAGGAACTCCTGTACCTTCTAAAGCCTTTGCAACATCATATACAGCGGATAGCTGAGGGACACCAACTCCTGCTACTACACGAGTTGTGCAAATAGATCCAGGCCCAATGCCTACTTTAACGGCATCTGCACCAGCTTCTACAAGCATTTTCGCCGCTTCTCCAGTAGCTATATTACCAACTACAAAATCTACTTCCGGATACTTGGCCTTGGCCTCTTTGAGCTTGTCTATTACGCCTTTAGAATGGCCATGAGCAGTGTCAATGACAATCGCATCAGCTCCAGCTGCAACTAGGGCATTAATACGTTCCATCGTATCTGCTGTTACTCCTACACCAGCCGCAACACGCAAACGACCTTTGGCATCCTTGCAAGCCATTGGCTTGTCTTTGGCCTTGGTGATGTCTTTATAGGTGATAAGCCCGACCAATTTTCCATTGGCATCAATAACTGGAAGCTTCTCAATCTTATTCTTTTGGAGAATCTCACTTGCAGCCACCAAATCAGTGGTAGTATTTGTGGTGACGAGGTTTTCAGAAGTCATCACTTCGTCAATGGCTTTGTCGAGATTGTGTTCAAAACGTAAGTCGCGGTTGGTAACAATGCCCACGAGTCTCATCTCATCGTCAACAACAGGGATACCGCCGATGTGATATTCTGCCATGAGGTCGAGTGCTTCACGCACAGTCTTACCACGTTTAATCGTAATAGGATCATAAATCATACCATTCTCGGCACGTTTTACAATTGCTACTTGGCGAGCTTGATCCTCAATTGACATGTTTTTGTGGATTACTCCAATGCCTCCTTCTCGAGCAATGGCAATAGCCATAGGAGCTTCTGTTACCGTGTCCATGGCAGCAGTCACAAAAGGAATCTGCAATTCAATGTTGCGAGAAAACTTTGTGCTAAGAGATACGGTTCTAGGGAGAACTTCAGAATAAGCAGGGATGAGAAGGACGTCATCGTAGGTGAGACCATCCATGACAATTTTGTCGGCAATAAAATTGGCAGTCATAAGGCGATGAAATGAAATTAAATTGCGTGCAAATTTACCTATTTCTCGTGACATAACCACATTAAATCGTTCTTTTTTGAGTAAAAAAATGAAGCCATTTACTTGTGCTGCTCAGTAAAGTACTTATGGTGCCATTTTAAACTAAAGCTATTTTAGCTAAGCAGAAGTTGACGAAGGTGTGGAATTGCTTGGATATTCTATGATTGAAGGAACAGAAACTTCATCATATAAGACTGACGTGGATGTTAGTTTGTGATCATGAAAGATGGTTATGGTGGCACAACAATATGTTTGTCTATCCTTAGCTTCGTTTATGCGAATCATCCTTTTGTAGAACATCAAGCTCGTCTATCAAAGAAAGTAAAGGTATAAAGACGGCCTCAGATCTGAATTCGATGTTATTAGTTGTAGTACTACCTTATATATTCATGCAAAATTCTAATAGTATAAAATGTGTATATATAACTATTGAAAGACTTGAGAAAGCTCTCGTTCTATTAGGTGTTAGAAATCAAAGATTATGACTGTAAATTGTCAACTGTATATGGTAAAACCTTCTATAAATAGAGCAGTATAACCTCATTTTTTCGTCTTATAACTTTGTTTACATCTATATTGAATTCAATATGTATTATCAATAACAATTAGAAATACAGATTATAAGTCTAATTTTATCATGCTTCTAATCTATATTTTTTCTGATTGATGTGGTTAGTTCGACTTAAATGTGTAAATTTGCGTTGTAGACATTGCGAAATAGGCGTGTAAGTATTCTCTGTTTTGGCTTTTGTCTTCAATCATCTTTGAGCAAAGAACTTACTACTAAGCTTCTTTTCTTGATGTAAATATACGATTAATATACAATTGTTTTGTTGACATGAAGAGATTTCTTTTATCAGCTACCTTTTTGAGTGCTGCACTTACTATAATGGCGCAGAATGTGACTTCACCAGATGGGAAGATGATGCTTTCATTTAGCATTGAAAAAGGGCGCCCCACTTATGTACTCACTATGGATGGAAAAGCCATAGTTGCACCTTCTCATTTAGGTTATCAACTTAAGAAAGAGAATAGTGATAAAAGTACTGACTTTGATTGGAAGCCTTCGCGTGCAACTGATAAGGATGCAGATAGCAAAGCTGATTTTTTCAGCGGCTTTAGTCTTTTGAGTTTCGAGAACAATAGTTTGGATGAAACTTGGAGTCCAGTTTGGGGAGAAGAGAATAGTATTCGCAACCATTATAAGGAACTTTTAGTCAAGTTGAAGCAAAGTAAGAATAACCGCTTCATGAACATTCGTTTCCGTCTTTTCAATGATGGCCTCGGTTTTCGTTATGAGTTTCCTGATCAAACCAATCTCACCTACTTTGTCGTTGCTGAAGAGCTTACAGAATTTGCCATGACAGGTGACCACACGGCATGGTGGGTAGCTGGAGATTATGACACACAAGAGTTTAACTACCAAACAACGAAGCTTACTGGTATAAGATCTCAAATGAAATCGGCTATCAGTGAGAATTCTTCTACTACACCTGCAGGCCCAACTACTGTGCAAACAGCATTGCAGATGCGCACTGGTGATGGTGTATATCTCAATATTCACGAAGCAGCATGTGTGGATTATCCCACAATGCACTTGACTTATCAGGAGAGTAACAATACGTTTGTGAGTCATCTTACTCCTGATGCTCGAGGTGATAAAGGATATCTCCAAACGCCTACGAATTCTCCTTGGCGTACAGTGATAGTAGGTCGTAAGGCTACCGATATTTTGGCTAGTAGAATTACACTCAACCTCAATGAACCTTCTAAAATAGAAGATACATCATGGATACGACCTGTGAAGTATGTAGGAGTATGGTGGGATATGATAACTGGACGCGGGAAATGGGCTTATACAGATGCTGTATCTAGCGTGAAGTTAGGAGAAACCAACTATTCAAAACTGCCTAGTAATGGTAAGCATTCCGCCAACACTGCGAATGTAAAGCGATACATAGACTTTGCCGCTAAGAATGGTTTTGATGCGGTTCTAGTAGAAGGTTGGAATGAAGGTTGGGAAGACTGGTTTGGACATCAAAAAGACTATGTGTTTGATTTTGTTACTCCGTATCCAGACTTTGACGTAAAAGAACTCAATCGTTACGCCAAAGACAAAGGCGTAAAAATAATTATGCACCACGAAACTTCATCGTCAGTTCGTAATTATGAGCGCCATCTAGATAAGGCTTACCAGTTTATGGTAGACAATGGCTACGATGCTGTCAAGAGTGGTTACGTTGGGGATATTGTTCCTCGCGGAGAGCACCACTATGGACAGTGGATGAACAATCACTATCTCTATGCTGTAAAAAAGGCTGCTGACTATAAAATCATGGTCAATGCTCATGAGGCAACGCGCCCTACAGGGCTCTGCCGAACGTATCCTAACTTGATTGGTAACGAAAGTGCACGTGGCACAGAGTATGAAGCCTTTGGAGGTAATCAAGTAAACCATACCACAATCCTACCATTTACACGTTGCATAGGTGGTCCTATGGATTATACCCCTGGCATTTTTGTAATGGACATATCTAAGATGAATCCTAGCAACAACAGTCGTGTACGTTCTACTCTCGCTCGTCAGTTGGCGCTCTATGTCACTTTGTATAGTCCTTTGCAAATGGCTGCTGATGTGATAGAGCATTATGAAGCTCGACCTGATGCATTCCAGTTTATTAAAGACGTGGCGTTAGATTGGGATAAAAGCTTATATCTTGCTGCAGAACCTGGAGAATATGTACTTACAGCCCGAAAGGCCAAGGGTAAAGACGAGTGGTATGTTGGCTGTACTGCAGGAGACCATGGATATAAAACCGATCTTTCTCTTGATTTCCTTAAACCTGGCAAGATTTATCAAGCTACCATCTATTCAGATGCTAAAGGAACTGCTTGGAATAAGAACCCTGAAAGCTATGTCATAGAGAAATTATCCGTCACAAATAAGTCTGTATTGAAAGGGTTAGTTGCAGGAGTTGGTGGAGGTTTTGCCATCTCTATTAAATAAAAACAGAGACAGCTTTCTTTGCTAGATGTTTCAAATGTAATCTTCTTAATAAGAAGACATGCATAATTCAAATGTTATTAATGTAGATTTTCAATCTAAAAGTCTAAACCATATATGCATAAGCAATTTAAATCTGTAAGTCTTATGACGCTGTTGATGGCTCTTCCTACGGGAGCTATGGTTGCTGCTAATGCTCCCTCAGAGAGTGTAGCAGTGCAACAGCAGCAGTCTACAGTGGCCAAGGGTACTGTGAAAGACGCAAGTGGAGAGCCTCTCATAGGGGCGTCAGTAATGGTGAAAGGTACTGGCAACGGTGCTACAGTAGACACTGAAGGTAACTTCATTGTAAAAGGAGTGAAGAAGGGACAAATCCTCCGTATTTCTTATATTGGCTACGAGAGCCAAGATGTGAAATGGGAAGGACAATCTCTTGATATCGTACTAAAGGAAATAGAAAACAGTCTGAACGAGGCTGTTGTCATCGGTTATGGTGTTGCAAAGAAGAACGACATGACTGGTTCTGTGACAGCCATCAAACCAGATGAGAAGAATAAGGGCGTTGTTGTTAACGCACAAGACATGATCCAGGGTAAAATTGCTGGTGTCAATGTGACAACTAGTAGTGGTATCCCTGGCGCAGGTGCAACTATCCGCATTCGTGGTGGTTCTTCTTTGAATGCTTCTAATGATCCGTTGATTGTAATTGACGGTTTAGCGATGGATAACCAAGGAGTAAAGGGGCTTTCTAACCCTCTCTCTATGGTAAATCCTGCCGATATTGAAAGTTTCACTGTACTTAAAGACGCTTCTGCAACAGCTATCTATGGTAGCCGTGGTTCTAATGGTGTCATCATCATTACGACCAAGAAGGGACGCAAAGGATCTCGTGCTAAGGTAAGTTATAATGGTAGTGTTACTGTCAGCCAAAAGCACAAGACCCAAGAAGTAATGACGGGTGATCAATTCGTTGAGTTTGTCAAGCGTTATTATGGTGAAGATTCTGATGCCTATAAGGCTCTTGGAGTAATGGAGAACGGTGTACAAAAGTTCTACAACACCGATTGGCAGAAGGAAATCTATCGCACTGCAGTTTCATTTGATAATAATGTCACCGTTACTGGCAGTGTGAAAGGCGTGCCTTTCCGTGCGAGCCTAGGAGCAACGAATCAAGAAGGTATCCTTCGCACCTCTGAGTTTAATCGCTATACAGGAAGTCTGAATATTAATCCTTCGATGCTGGAAGATCACTTGAAGGTGAATCTCAGTGCGAAGTACATGTATGCGAAGACTAACTACGCTGATGGTGGTGCTATGGGGGCAGCACTTGGCATGGATCCCACAAAACCAGTGCGTACATCCGATGCTCGCTATAAAAACTTTGGAGGATATTTCCAATGGTTGCAAAATGGTAGTGTGCTTGGTGACAGCAAATGGCCAGAAACAAAAATCGACCTAGCTACTGCTAACCCTGTATCTATGCTTGACCTGAAGAATGACGTGGCGAAATCTCACGCATTTGTCGGCAACATGGAGTTAGACTACCAAGTTCATGGCTTAGAGGATTTGCGCTTGCACATGAATATGGGTGCTGACGTGTCTGGTGGTCGCCAAGACACAGAGGTGAGCCCTGCTTCTGGCACTAATACTTACTATGGCTACAATGGTTGGGAGAAGATAGACAAATATAATCTCTCGTACAACGCGTATGCACAGTATAATAAGACGTTCGATGAAGTTCACCACTTCGACATTATGGCGGGTTATGAGTGGCAACACTTCTATCGTGAAGGCAAGAGTTATGGATCTGGTGTATATCCAGAAACTAACAACAACGCTGCCCTCAGAGGTAAGGCTTATCAAGCGAAAGATGGAAAATGGAAGACAGAGAACTACCTAGTGAGCTTCTTTGGTCGTGCCAACTATTCAATTTTAGATCGTTATCTGCTTACGGCAACGTTCCGTTATGATGGTTCAAGTCGTTTTGAAAACCACTGGGCGATGTTCCCATCCTTTGCATTCGGTTGGAAAATCAACAACGAAAAGTTCCTCAAGAAGGCAGAATGGCTCAGCGACTTGAAGTTGCGCCTTGGCTATGGCCAGACAGGACAACAGGAAGGTATTGGCGACTACAACTACTTTGCTTCATATAACACAAACTTAGTAGCTGACTCTTACTATCCTCTTGTAGGCAAAGGTAATATTGACCGTCCCAACGCTTACAATCCTCAACTCACTTGGGAAACCACAACCACCTATAATGCAGGTTTTGACTTTGGATTCTGGAATCAACGTCTGTCTGGTAGCATCGATTACTACTATCGTAAGACTACAGACCTCATCAATACGGTTGACGTGCCAGCAGGTTCTAACTTCAAGAATCGTGTAACGAGCAACATCGGTTCGCTCACAAACACTGGTGTAGAATTGGCTCTTAGCTGGAAGGCTATCTCTAAGAAGGATCTGTATTGGGATTTAGGTGTAAATGCCACTTACAATAAGAATGAAATAACTGAGCTAGTAGGTGGTACTGGTGAAAACTATTATGTGCCTACTGGTGGTATTTCAGCTGGTACTGGTGGTAATATTCAAGCACATGCTGTCGGACATCCTGCTAGTAGCTTCTTCGTTTATCAGCAAGTCTATGACAAGAATGGTGTACCCCTCGAAGGTGTCTATGTCGATCGCAACGGAGATGGTAAGATCAACAATGCCGACAAGTATTTCTATAAGAGTCCTATGGCTCCTTGGACAGCAGGTTTTACCTCAAAAGTTCAGTATAAGCAATGGGACTTTGGATTTAGTATGCGTGCTTCCATTGGCAACTACGTTTACAATGATCTTGAGGCACGTTCTGCCAATGTGTCCACTGTCTTTAGTAAGGGTTTCTTGAGCAATCGTCCTACTTATAGCCTCCAACCTCGCTGGACCACTGACGACAACGTGTTCTCTGATCGCTTTGTACAGAATGGTTCGTTCCTCCGTATGGAGAATATCACTCTTGGTTACTCCTTTGAGAACCTCCTCAAAGGATCTCGATACGAAGGCATCAATGGTCGTCTCTACGTTACTGCTAGCAACGTCTTCACACTCACCAAGTATAAGGGCTTAGATCCCGACGTGTTTGGCGGAATCGACAACAACGTTTATCCTCGTCCTTTCAGCATCCTGGCTGGTGTGTCGCTCAATTTCTAACTCTTCACATAGCATACTCATATGAAACTATATATTAAATCCCTCCTTCCTGTTGCAGCTATTGCGCTCAGTTTGGGACTTACTTCCTGCGTAGGTGATTTGGACGTGAAGCCCATTGACCCTAGCACCAATATGACCGTCAATCCTCAGAACCTCTTCAATAAGTGCTATGCCAATATGGCTGTCGCTGGTAATGGTGGTGCCAATGGCGATTCTGATATTGATGGTATTGATGGAGGTACATCGGGCTTCTTGCGCCAACTCTTCAATTCTCAAGAGCTTACAGCTGACGAAGCAATCAGTGCTTGGGGAGACGAAGGTGTGCAACCCCTCAATAAAAACCAGTGGAACTCTGAACATCCCTTCTTGCGTGGGTTCTACTATCGTCTGTTCTTTGGTGTTACCGTGTGTAACCATTATTTGGACGTAGCTTCAAACTACGATGCAACGATGACTGCCGAAGTTCGTTTCCTGCGTGCTCTCTATTATTATTATCTCATGGATGGTTGGGGAAACATCGGATTCCGCACCACCGTTGGTTCTGATAAACCAGGACAGATGAGCCGTGCTGATCTTTACAAGTGGATTGAATCAGAGTTGCTCGCTGCTGAACAAAACATGGCAGCTGCAAAACCTGAGAAAGACACAGAAGAAGGTTATGGTAGAGCTGATAAGGCGGCTGCATGGTTGCTTCTCTCTCGCCTCTATCTCAATGCAGAAGTTTATACTGGTAAAGCTGAATGGGCAAAGGCCAAAGAATATGCTAAGAAGGTCATGGACTCTTCTTATAAGCTCCACACCGGTAGTACAGTGAATGGATGGACGGCTTACCAACAACTCTTCATGGCAGACAATGGTAGCAACGGCGCTTCTGAAGAAGCTGTCCTTGCCCTCCTGCAAGATGGTGAGAAAACCACGTCTTATGGTACTTCACTCTTCCTCATGGCTGGTGCGTTCAATGATGATATGAACGACTCGCAGTTCATTTCTGGTAACAATACCACTGGTAAGTGGGAAGGCCATCGTGCGCGTCCCGAGCTCGTAGCTAAGTTCTTCCCACAAGGTAATGCACCAGAAGTGACAACAGCCGACATGCAACAAGCTGCTGGTGACAACCGCGCTCTTTTCTGGGGAAAGGATCGTACGCTCAAGATAGCTGAACCCACAAAGTTCAAACAAGGCTATAGCGTGACGAAGTTCAACAACTATCGCACAGATGGTGCAAAAACTAAGAACTCCCTCTTCCCTGATGCTGACTTCTTCTTCATGCGTGCTGCTGAGGCATATCTTACCTATGGTGAAGCCGATGCACGTTTGAACGGTGGTACTACAACTTCTGAGGGTACTGCTGCTATCAATAAAGTTCGTGCTCGTGCAGCGGCTAGTCAACTTACAAGCTATTCGCTCATAGAAATTCTAGATGAATGGTCTCGCGAGTTCTACTTTGAGGGTCGTCGTCGCACAGACCTCATTCGTTTTGACCGTTTCGGTGGTAACAACAATTACAATTGGTCTTGGAAGAGTGGTGTTGCCACTGGTGCAAACTTCAGCAAGGACATGAATCTCTTCCCATTGCCTAACACTGAAATCAACACTAACTCGAATCTCAAGCAGAATCATGGTTATTAATCACGCAAGCACATCACAGATATGAACAAAATATTAACAATGGGACTCGTGCTTTTTGCAGCAACTAGTCTCTTCACCGCGTGCGCTGACGATAGGGATTCCAATCCCACCTTGGTGCAGCCCACGGAGTTTGTACTCAACACTCCTGTTTATGCTAATCAATTGCTTGATCTCAGAACCTCAAAGCATGTAAGCCTCACTTGGTCTCAGCCCAATGTGACTGACAAGGGAGCACCCCTTGCTGGTGTTGGATTTTATGCTATCCAAGTTTCTAAAGATGGTAAATTCACTGCTTCTGTGGCAGAAGCAGCTGCTGATAAGACTGGTAAAACGGTTGCAGACTACATCGAACTCGAAGAAAAGTATTTCAGTACAGCTGTAGATGTTAATGCAGAAGCTCTCGACAAGGCTATAAATACGTTGTTTGCTTGGGAAAGCGAAGATAACATGCCTGCAAAACAGGAACTCCACCTTCGTGTTTATGCACATTTCGCAGGAACAAACGCTCCTCTTGAAGATGGTTCTGTGAGCATAGCCTCTAATGTCGTGAAGGTGCAAGTAGCTCCTTACTACATCGAACTGAGCGATGCCCCTGTAGCCCTCAACTACATTGTAGGTCAAGACGTAGCTGGCTCTTGGAGCAATAATGTTGCAGATGCAGGCAAGGGACTTCTTCCTTTCTTCCCCATCGCTAATGCTAACTACGACAAGAAGACTGGCCTTGGAAGTGTAAGCTATACTGGTTATTTTGCTGACAAGGCAGAGTTTAAGGTATTCTCTCCCAAGTATAGTGCAGATGGTAAAAGCTTTGCCTGGGATTATGCTTACGTTGGTGTAGAAGGTACTCCTGGTACTGCACGTTATCGTGATGGTGGTGATGATGGTCCTAACATCACAGCACCTAAGGCTGGTTATTACACTATCGTCATTGACAATGTGAAGCACACCTTCACGATGACCGAAGCTACTGAAATTGATGAAACAGAAAAGGGTAGTATTGGTATTGTTGGTGAGTTCAGCAGTTGGGACAATGATGTCGTTATGACTGCTGCATCTACTGCAGCAAACGCAAAGAATCACGTGTGGACTGCTGAACTAAAGCTGGAGAAAGCTTCTGAAGTTAAGTTCCGTGCTAACGCGAAATGGGATCTAAGTTGGGGTTCTGCTACTGTGCTTCCCTATGGTGTAGCTACTAAGGGTGGTCCAAACATGAAGCTCAAGAAGGGAACCTACAAGGTTTACTTCAACGACCTCACAGGACAATACAACTTCATCCAACAAACAGCCCAATAATCGTTATCGAATCTCCCTATGTCCCTAGTCTAAATGCTTTCCTTTTATTGGAAAGCATTTAGGAGGGCATAAAGGTATTCACTTTCTAACACTTAATTCTTATGTTGAAACCTCTATTCCTAGGACTTGCGATGACGACCCTCGTCGTAGCATGTACTGAAGATTATACAGACTGGGCTTCTCCTCAAACTCACGCCCAAGGTGAGTCTAAGAGCATTACGGCCACCATTGATAGTGTCAAGGCGATTGATATGAATGGGCTAGATGTTCAAGGGCCTAACCCTACAGTCACAGTACTTAAGTCTACAGTGACAGGTGCGCCTCGATCTGCTTTTTCTTATCAAATCACCCTCACTCCAGCTGAAGGATTGTCTGGCGATCAGAAGGCCACAGTCCTTACTGCTGATTCTTTAGGTAATGTTTCTCTTGAGGAACTTCAGACAGCCGTTCGTTCGTATTATGGTAAGGCACCCCGCCAAAGAAAGCTCAATGCCAGGGTAGTAGCATTAGCCAACATCAACGATGAGTCTTATCGTTTTGATGGAGAAACAGCCGTTCGCTTCACTCTTACTGCTCCTAACTACTCTGAGTATATGGGTGTTCGTGTCAAGGGAGTAGCAGTGGCTAACCTCTCAACTATTGACTTTGATGGATTCTATCAAGGTTTTGCTCGCATTAGCTCTCCTTTCCGTCTCACGTATAATTATCGTAATGAGATTGTTGACCTTGGGGCCAATAGTTTCGCTTTGCTTGATGGAGACTTTGATGCAGATGCGCAACAGAACATTGTAGCTCCTGCTGCAGGACTCTATTACCTACGTGCAGATCTCAAAGATGCCACTAAGCAGACTCTTGCCCCTGTGGCAATCTCTAAGGTGGGTATGATAGGTGGCTTCAATAGTTGGGCTGGCGATGCAGAGCTCACTTACAATGCTGCCGAAGGTTGCTATAAAGCAGAAGTTAACTTCCAGTCAGGTGGCGAATTTAAGTTCCGCTTCAATGGAGATTGGCCCATCAACCTTGGTGGTTCACTCACTAATCTCACCTTTGGTGGTGCTAACCTCAAGGCCGATGCTGGCACTTATGTCGTTCGTCTCTATCTCGAACAACTCAATGGTCGTGGCATTTATGCCACTCTCACTGCTAAATAAGCACAGAGGACAATCGTTGCCTTACGTTTATAGTAGAATGTATCCCCAACCTTTGTCCTGTCTCTAGCACTGCAGGAGCTTGGCTCCTATAGCATTTCCTATGAGCGGATGTGTCTTTTGCGGCACATCCGCTCTATTTTCTAAGATATCACTAGGCGGACAACACGGACGAATGGATTTTTGATTTCACATTTCCGCTGTGTCCCTAATCATTTTTACATACGTATGAAGAAATCTCTACTTCTCCTCGCCCTTTCTGCTGGAGTTTCTCTTCAATCTCAAGCACAAGGTTGGCCCGCTGCCTATGAAGGGGTCATGCTGCAGGGCTTTTATTGGGACTCGTTCAACGATTCGCGTTGGACAAAGCTCGAAGCCCGAAGCAGCGAAATTGCGCCATACTTTCAACTCATCTGGGTGCCTCAAAGTGGAAACTGCAATACGAACGATAATGTGATGGGTTATCTTCCCGTCTATCTCTTTAATCAAAACAGTTCATTTGGCACTGAAGCTGAATTGCGTTCGATGATTAAGACCTACAAGGCGAAAGGCACTGGCATCATAGCTGATGTTGTCATCAACCATCGCAATAATCTCGGCGTGAATGGGGCGTGGACCGATTATCCTAAAGAGACCTACAAAGGTGTAGATTATCAGATGTTGCCTAGCGATATCGTAAGTGACGACGATGGTGGTCAGACGGCAACGTGGGCAGCAAGCCATCGTCAGTCCCTCAGTAGCAACAAAGATACGGGCGAAGGTTGGCCAGGATGTCGCGATATCGACCACAAAAGTGACAATGTGCGCAACAACTACAATGCTTACCTCAAGTTTCTCCTTGAAGACCTAGGCTATGCAGGGTTCCGCTACGATATGGTCAAAGGCTTTGCTCCTGAGTATGTGGCTCAATATAACCAAACAGTTCAACCACAATTCAGTGTGGGAGAGTATTGGGACAATAGTACTGCTACAAAACTTTGGGTCAATGGTACAAAAGTCAACAACGTACCGCAGTCTGCGGCCTTCGACTTCCCTTTCCGCTACACCGTGCGTGATGCTGCCAATAGTGGAGACTGGAGCAAACTAGAGAATGCCAGTAATGCCCCTCTCATCAATTCTCGCCTATTCCGCCAATACGCCGTGACTTTCGTGGAGAATCACGACACGCAAATGCGCAGTGCTAGCGAACCACTTGATCCTATCAAGAAAGACACCCTTGCAGCTAATGCCTATCTCCTTGCCATGCCTGGTACTCCATGTGTATTCTACCGTCATTGGCTCGACCATAAGCAGGCTATTAAGGCGATGATTGAGGTGCGTCGTGCAGCAGGCATTGTTAATACGTCTGTTCCAACCATCGTGTCGCGTGAACCCAAACAGTATGTCGTTTCGGTGGCGGGCACCAAAGGCACTCTGCTCTATGTCTTAGGCGATGAGGCTGAGAACTACGCACCTGATGCTACAAAATATGTAAAGGTGCTCAGCGGTCAGCATTGTGCCTATTTCCTTTCTCGCAGCACTAAAACACTCTTGTTGGATAAACCTTCGGGAGAATATGAAGCTGCGTTTACTGCAAAGGTGACCAGTGTGTCAGAAAGTGAACAAACGCTAGTCTATACCACAGATGGCACTCTTCCCACTGCTCAATCTTCTCGTGTACCCGCCGATGGAAACATTAGCATCACCCAAGATGCTACGTTGCAAGTGGGTGTGCTTTCTGCAGAAGGCGAAGTTTCCAATGTGGTATCGCGCACCTATACCATTCGTCCTTTTGTAGAACATACTGCGACTATCCATGTGCGCAATGAAAACAACTGGCCTTCGCTCAATTTCCACGTTTGGAACAACAAGGGCAACAACAATATGAATGGCAACTGGCCAGGTAAAACCATCACGGACACGAAGGAGGTGAAAGGATATACCTGGAACTATCAGACCTTTGATATTACCTCTAAGGATTATTTCGTGAATGTGGTATTCTCTACCGACAATGGGTCTCCACAATCTGTCGATGTCACGGAGATCACAGGTGATCGCTATTTCGTGATTACCACAGAACAGCGCGGAGGGAAGTATGTGGTACGTGATGAAACGGATGTTGTCACACACCTTTCTCCTTTACGTCCAACGGTTCTTCCCAACGTATGGTTCAACCTTCAAGGACAACGTGTGGAGCAACCCCAAGCAGGACAAATCTATATCAACGCACAAGGCCAAAAACAAATGTTCTAATGTGCTTGCAATAGGAAGATGTTGCTCTCATTACAATGCTTACAATTCCGTTTCATTGAGAAAACTTTACACTCTAAGCACGATATTTTAACGTGTCTACGAGCGTCTTTATCTCTCATGGGCTTTATACGCGATTCTCAGGCAATGTCTTGCACTCCTTTGGAGGAGATTTCGGGTAACTCTCAGGGTCTGCCACCAGTCTCTCCGACATTTTCAAGATTATCTCCTACTTTTTAGAAATTGTCTCTGAGATTTTTGATATCTTCTCCGACGAAAACGTGATTAACTCCCTAATTTAAGAACGAATCCAAGGTAGACTTCTTTTGAGCTTTTGTTGAAAATCGAAGATTTTTCTCCAAAGAACGGAATGGTTTACTTGATGAGCAAGAGTTTCATCCATTAGTAGTCTCAAAGTGCTACGCTAGTTGGAAGGAAACTCTTGCTTTTTTTGTCTCAGATAATTAACAATTAGAGAGGTACTACGTATTAATCGATTGAGTAAAGCAATTGTATGCCGCAATGATGAGGTTTTGTTCCTGAGAATACAAAGAAGAAACGACGCGCTCACTAGCGCGTCGTTTTGATTTCTAACAAGAAGTTAGAAGTGGTCCGTTCAAGAAGGAACGAACCAAACGGATAACGTCTGCAAAGTTCGGTGTTTTGGACTATTTTCCCAAATATTTTTTTATGCTGTGCAGCATAAAACATAAAAAACATGCCGATAAGTTACGGTATATCGCAGCTTATCGGCATGTTATCTGTGTATTATAGCGTAAACAGGACAGCATCCAATGAGGTACAATAAAGGATGCATGCTATGATAGCTAGGACAAACCCGAAGAATAGTAGAAAGTCATGTCGCATCAAATACGTTCAAGAACGAGAGAAATCAATGAGTCGATGCTATTCTTGTAGTTCGGATTGGCTTTGCCAGCTACGCGATTGGCAACTACCATGCAGCAAGTCATCGCTTTATGTCCCATCAGTTTGGCCAAACCTGCGAGAGCACTGCTTTCCATCTCGAAGTTGGTGAAACAGAGGTCGCCATGACGGAAAGACATGATTTTGTCATTTGCTGTAGGGTCAGCAAGAGGTACGCGAAGTCTACGTCCCTGAGGACCGAAAAAACCACCACAAGCAATAGTTACACCACGCACCATGTCGTTTTGTCCGATGCGGTCCAGAAGTTCTTCATTGTTATCTACGCAGTAAGGGTGTGCGATGCATTGACTTCCTTGCCATTGCATGTGCGCTAGGAATGCTTTCTCGAAATCTAGGTCGCATGCTTCATCGCGGCCAGCATAAAAATTAAGCAAACCATCAAAGCCGAGGCTTTTCTGAGAAGCAATGAATGTGCCTTCGGGGGTATGTGCTTGTAGTCCACCACAAGTACCGATGCGCACAAGTTCTAATTGACGGAAGTTGGGCTTTTCGTGGCGTGTTGCAAAGTCGATATTGGCTAAAGCATCTAGTTCATTGATTACAATGTCAATGTTGTCACAGCCGATGCCAGTGGAGAGTACGGTAATTCTCTTGCCTTGATATGTGCCAGTGACTGTTTTGAATTCACGGCTTTCAACTTCACATTCTTTCTCTTCAAAATGTGAGGCCACTAAGGCCACTCGTCCAGGATCACCTACGAGAATGACCTTGTCAGCAAGCTGTTCTGGAAGAAGATGAAGGTGAAAAATCGAACCATCACCATTGATGATGAGTTCAGATTCGGGAAAATACGTGTTGTCCATGATAAAATTGTTTTATAGAGTGAGGTTTTCTATTCCAGAAATCAATAGGTTAGTTTATGATTTCTTACTCAAGGGAGGAGCATTCTTTATTGTGCAGTTTCTAACTGTCTAATTTGTTGAGATAAGGCCTTTTCTCGAGCTGAAAGTGCAATAAGTTGTTTTTGTAGAGTAGCTAGCATCTGTCGATTTCTATCTGATCGTTGTCGCGCATAAGCTAATTCTGCAGCATCACATTGTTGTTGTAACTCAATTTTTTGTTGATAAGCTTTGAACCATTCTGGTACTAAGGCACGCGCTTCCTTATTTTGGAAATCTTGTTCGGAACGGCAAACTCTATCATCGTTGATTACAAAGCGGAAAGTTGAAATACTGTTGGTCTGTTTCCGACTTTTCTGCTGCTGTTTGCGTAGCTGAACAGATTTTATGGTGGCTGATTGACCTACTTGGCTACGTGCAATCGATGCAATCTGAGCATATTGGCTTAATTCTGAAAGAGAGATACTTTCTTTGTCGTAATCCTTGCGCTCTGTAGGGACGATAAAAGAATAGATGCAGACTTTCCCTTCGGCTTGTCTGCGGTCTGTGGCAAGATATCCAATGCCTGAGGTGGGGTCAACAGCGTAGAGATATTCATTGGCTGGAGAGTTGAATGGCATACCTATATTGCTTGGTTTGACATACTGGCGACTTTCGGGATTATACCGTGTCACAAATATATCATATCCTCCTATGGATTCCTGTCCTTTTGCTGAAAAATAGAGAGTGGTGCCGTCTGAGAGTAAAAAAGGATAGTCGGGAGCATTAAAAAGACTGTCTATTCCCGCTAGAGGTGTGGCTGGTGTCCAGCCATTGCCTGCACGAAATACTGAGTGCAGGCGTTGAGTATGGTCGCTAGGTGCTGCAAAGATAGCAGTGGTTGCAAGAGGATTCACAAAAGTAACATCAGACCATAGCATGTTGTTGTTACGATTAGGAAAGACCTGAGCAGTTGGTAGTAATTTTCCTGCTTCTTCACTCATTTTTAAAGCTGAAAGTAATTGACTTTTCTCAACTACTACACTATCAACAAAAACGATCTGTTGGGTTGAAGCCATCATATGGTCTGCACGGCGTACCCTTTCAAGTAAGTTTTGGAGTGAATCTTTAGCAGATGCATCTTTCGTGTTGTTTAATAAGGCTTGTAGTGCAGAACTAGCTTTGGCCCAGTCATAAACCTCAATGAGATGTTGCACATCTGTGGTAGTCTTACTCCCTGCATGCACAGCAGTACGTGCTTGTCGCGTAGTATTCTTACGTTGCTGTGCCTGCATCCCCAAAGCAGCATGAAGTAGGCAACAAAGAAATAGGATTCTGGTGAGGCTCATAAGCAAAGAAAATGTTAGGAAATAAAATAAGGATTAGTGGTACGTTCATGACCGATGGTAGAACTTCCTCCATGACCTGGATATACGCGGACATCATCAGGTAAAGTCATTATGCGAGTTTGAAGCGAATGAACCAAAGTATCCATGTCACCTTCGGGCAAATCGCAGCGACCGATGCTTCCTTCAAATAAACTATCGCCTGAAATCAAAACTTTTTCCGCTGCGCTATAGAAACACACGCCTCCAGGTGTGTGTCCAGGCGTGGCTATTACTTCAAATTCTAGATTTCCCAACTTCAACCTTTGACCGTCTTCCAGATAACCAGATAGAGGAGGAACAGGAATGTCTACTCGTTGGTGTAGAAACAGCTGTAGCTCTTCACCTGAGTGCTGATATCGGTGTTCATCTGCAGGGTGAAGCAGCGGACGAATACCAAATGTTTCGTACGCCCATTGGCAACCAAATATGTGGTCAAAGTGGCCATGCGTTAACCAAGCCTGAGATAGTTGTAGTTGATGGGCGGCTACATAATTAGCGATGGTTTGTTGCTCTTGAGGATAAAGCGCACCACAATCGATGAGTACAGCTTGTTGTGTTTCATCGTGGAGGAGATAGGTGTTCTCTCCCAGCATTTCCATGAAAAAGCTTTTGACAGTCAGCATTAGGTTGCAGATAATATAGGGTGAAAAACTGATTCAAACGAATTTTGAAGCCAAGCGTATAAAATTAAGCTTCTCAAGATGAAAAGCATTAGCCTTCATCTTGTGACTTGTCGTTGTTTTCTAGAGCTTAATTATAGCGATACGTAGGCCACTTTCTTTGTTTCAAAGAATTCTTCTTCAAAGTAAGTGGAGAGTGTCCACACCTCACAGCAGTTCTTAAATGGACGCATCTCTAGCTGAATATCTCCTCCTTTTAAGCAAATTACACCATTGGGGAGTGAGTTCTTTTGTTCGTGGTGCACATTCTTACGAATGAGCTTTACTAAATCACTCATTTGCATGACTGCACGACTGACCACGAAGTCATATTTTTCTTTTTCTTCCATGACATTGCGGTGAGAGCAGCGCACATTCTCCAAGCCGATAGCTTCCGCCACGGCTTGTGCAACCTTTACTTTCTTACCGATGGAGTCAAGTAAGTGGAATTTTACTTCTGGAAAGAGGATGGCGAGGGGAATGCCAGGAAAACCTCCGCCAGTACCAATGTCGAGTATGGAAGAACCTGGACGAAAACGAATGACCTTTGCGAGTCCGAGCGAGTGCAATACGTGGTGTTCATACAGATTGTCAATGTCTTTTCGAGAAATGACATTGATTTTAGCATTCCAATTTCTATAAAGTGCATCTAGAGCAGCAAACTGTTGTTTCTGTTTATCTGAGAGATCGGGAAAATATCGGAGTATTTGTTCCATTAGTCTTGACTTGGGGTGGAGTTATTAGTCGAGTAGGATTTTTTTTGATTGGGGCGACGGCGGTGATGACGCTGTTTATTGGCAGATTGTCCCTTGATGCCATCTTCTGTAGGCGAAGACTTGCGTTGACCGCGGTTGTTGGCGGAGCCAGCATGAGACTTTTCACTTCTTCCACGTCTGCGATTGCTTGTATTTCCTTTGCTTCCTCCACTTCCTTTTCGGTGATTCTTGCCTCGACCTTCGTGTTCAGCTGGCTCTTCAGGAGGAAGACAGCCTTCGGGTAAGGGATTGCGTGCAATCTTCTTTTCAAGAAGTTTCTCTATTTTTGAGAGTGGATAGCGATCTTTCTCACCAATGAGGGTGATAGCTCGTCCTTCACGTCCAGCACGTGCCGTACGGCCGATGCGGTGCACGTAGTCTTCGGGATCGCGTGGTGCATCGTAGTTGATGACCATCTGAATGTCGTCGATGTCAATGCCACGACTCACGATGTCAGTAGCAATGAGCATGTCGATATTGCGCTGTTTGAAGCCTAGCATCACAACATCACGCTCAGCTTGGTCTAGATCTGAGTGCATGGCAGCGCAGTTATATCCTTTGCGTTTTAGAATGACGTTAAGTTCCTTCACACGCTGCTTAGAAGACACAAAGACAATCACGCGCTCAGGAGGTTGTTCGGTGAAGATATGCTTCAAGATAGGTGTCTTATCACTATCGCGACACACATAGACACTCTGATCTATTTTTTCAGCAGGCTTAGAGACTGCAATCTTAACCTCTACAGGATTATGCATCATCTCACGTGCCATCTTTGCAATCTCGGGAGGCATGGTTGCAGAAAACAGAATGGTCTGCTTGTGCTCAGGAAGTTGCTTCATGATAGTTTTGATATCATCAAAGAATCCCATGTCGAGCATGCGGTCAGCTTCGTCTAGAATGATGTGCGTGGTGCGAGAAAGATCGAGATTCCCCAATTGGAGGTGAGAAATAAGACGGCCAGGTGTGGCAACAATGATATCAGCCCCTTGTGAAAAGGCTTTGCGCTCTTGTTCAAATCGGATGCCATCATTGCCTCCGTAGACAGCCACGCTGTTAGTTTTAGTGTAATAGGCAAAACCTTGGAGAGCCTGGTCGATTTGTTGAGCTAGCTCGCGCGTTGGAGAGAGTATCAAGCAGTTTACTGCATCTGCAGGATGCGGTTCTTTGTGGAGTAGGGTGAGCATAGGCAGGAGGAAGGCTGCTGTCTTACCTGTTCCTGTTTGTGCAATGCCTATCATGTCTTTGCCCTCAAGGATGTGTGGGATGCATTTCGCTTGTACGGGAGTGCATTTCTCAAATCGCATATCCCAGAGTGCATCGAGTACATCGTCGCTCAAAGCCAAATCCTCGAAATATACCGTAGGTTCGGGGGTAGGTTTCATGTTGTCCAGGCTCACTTCATCAACATTTTCTTGAGAGTCTTTTGAGGACTGAAGTGATGTAGCCAGAGGTTGGTTCGTCTGTTCAGATGTTTCGGGCAATCTCTCTGAACCATTTGAAGCTATTTCTGTGATAACCGAGAGATTATCACTGTCAAGGGGAATTACTTCAGCTGCAGGATAAAGATTAGAGCTAGTTTCAGATGAAAGACTAGTTGAAGCTGTGTATCGTTGTTCCTCAGTAGAGGAGGTTTTATCGTTGCTCATTATTATAGAAATAGGAGTGATGCTATATATTTAGCTTAGGTGCTAAGCTATTGAGGAGTTCTTCTATAGAACCAAAATGCAATAAAGGTATAGAGTATATTCGGCAACCATACAGCTAACCAAGCTACCATGCCTGCATTTGTGGCAAAAGAAGAAGAAATGGTTTGGAGGAGAATGTAGGTAAAAGTAAGCGCGAGACCAAGCCCAATGCTAGTTCCCATACCTCCCTTACGTTTTTGTACAGAAATAGATGCACCTATGAGAGTAAGAATGAAAGCTGCAAAAGGAGAAGCAAAGCGTTTGTGGTATTCCACTTCGAATGTGCTTAAGCCAGCTGCGCCGCGTAGTCGTTGACGCTCGATAAAAGCGTCAAGTTCTGGCACAGTCATTGTTTCCTGTTGACCACGGATAAAGAAAAAGTCCTTTGGCTCCATCACAATCGTCGTATCCAGTTTGTCACCAGACTTGATTTTCTCTTTTGTTCCAGTAAGTGTGCGAATCATGTATCCGTGTAATGTCCATGAATACTTATGATCTGCAAGGGTATCATATTGTATGGTTTGGGCTGTAAGACGTGACACGAGCTTCTTTTCAGAGAACTTGTCCAACGAAAAGCCAGATCCAGATTTAGTTCTATTATCAAAATGCGAAATATAAGCCACAACCCCAGTATCTACTTGCATTTGCACGTTGTCTGCTTCATCAATTACCAACTGTTTTTTGATGTATTTATTCGAGAAGTTCACACGGGCTACGTTGCCTTTAGGGATTACGTAAGCACCTAAAGCGAAGGTGATGCCAGCTATAAACGTTGCTCCAAACATATATGGTCGAAGAAGACGACGAAAACTCATACCCGTGGATTTCATCGCGATGATTTCCGAATGATTTGCTAAGTTGGTCGTAAAGAAAATCACCGCTATGAAAACGAACAAAGGCGAGAACATATTTGCGAAATAGGGAGCAAAATTAGCGTAGTAATCAAAAATAATCTCCGTCCATTTGGCGCCACCATTCGTTATCTTATCAATGTTCTCGTTGAAGTCAAAGATAATGGCAATTGTGATAATGAGAACTAAAAGGAAAAAGTAGGTGCTTAGATATTTATTGAGGATGTATCGATCTATTCTCTGAAAACCTATTAATCTTAGGCCACCTCGAAAGCACCAAGCTAAGCCGCGGGAAAAGATTTGTATGATCCGCCGTATACCCTTAAAGAGATACCAAGGAGAAAAAAAGAACCACCGTAACAATTTACGCCATTTTCTCTCAGAAGCAGTGCGCGACACCACAGGCGAAAGAGACTCTTCAGTCTCATCCGTCTGTGATGTCGCCTCGTCTGTAGAGCTTTTTTCTCTATCTCCAGGGGTAGAGAAATTTACTTGTTGACTCGCTTCAAAAGAATTGTCGGAAATGTCTTTCTCTGAGTTTGTTAACTCGTTATTAAACTCATTATGTTTTACTGAGGAATTTGACGTTCCTGTGCTATTCTCTGAGTCTGGAGTCACACCTCGGAAAAGTTCCGCATCGTTATCTTTGAAATCCATGAAGTAGATGTGAGGATTAAAGTCGGTGAGCCAGCTGAGGAAGGATGCTTCGCTTCCATTCAGCAAAATCATTAGCTAAGATATGTTCGCGTGCAACTCTTACTAGTTCAAGGTAGAAAGCAAGATTATGAATGGAAGCTATCTGAAGAGCCAAAAGTTCTTTGCACTTAAACAGATGATGTAGGTAAGCCTTTGTGTAAGCATGGTCACAATGTGCAGTACCCAATGGGTCTACTGGAGAGAAATCCTTGGCCCATTTTGCGTTTCTAAAGTTGATGATACCATTCCACGTGAAAATTTGACCGTTGCGTCCGTTGCGCGTTGGCATCACACAGTCAAACATATCCACACCCCGTTCGATGCCTTCGAGAATGTTCATTGGAGTTCCTACCCCCATGAGATATCGAGGACGGTCGGTTGGAAGAATTTCATTGACGATCTCAATCATCTCGTACATCTTCTCCGCTGGTTCTCCTACTGCAAGTCCCCCAATGGCATAGCCTTCTGCATCACGTTCTGCCATAAATTGGGCACTTTCGCGACGTAATTCTGGGTAAACACAACCTTGAACAATGGGAAAGAGTGCCTGGTGATGGCCATATTTATCCTCCGTTGCAGAAAATCTCTTAATGCACCTGTCAAGCCATCTGTGGGTTAGATCGAGACTTTTGCGAGCATAGCCGAAGTCGGCAGTACCAGGAGGGCATTCATCGAAAGCCATCATAATGTCTGCACCGATGATCCTCTCGATATCCATCACATTTTCAGGAGTAAATAAATGTTTAGAACCATCCACATGGCTACGGAATTCGCAACCATTTTCGCTCAATTTGCGAATACCCGTAAGTGAAAATACTTGGAAACCACCACTGTCCGTGAGCATTGGTTTATGGAATCCGTTGAATTTATGTAAACCTCCAGCAGCTTCTAAAACTTCTAGTCCAGGACGAAGATACAGGTGATATGTATTGCCGAGGATAATCTGAGCTTTAACCTCATCTAGAATTTCATGAGTGTGCAAACCCTTTACAGTGCCGAGTGTACCGACTGGCATAAAAATAGGAGTCTCAATGGTGCCGTGATCAGTCGTGATGCGACCAGCACGCGCGGAACTTCCTGTGTCAGTATGTTGCAATTGAAAGAGTGGTTCGCCTTTGCGCCACGTAGGTCGAAGACTAGGAGTTGTGTTGCTCATTGTCTGAATGCTTTTTCTTGGAAGAAGGAATAACTAAGTCTATAGGGTTGGCTACCTTTTCATCAAGTAGTGCAATTTTCCAGACTTCGCTAACTGTAGAAACGTAGTGGAAAGTTAAACCCTTAACATAGCGTTCCGGGATGTCAAGTACATTTTTTTCGTTGTCTTGAGAAAGAATAATGTCTGTGATGCCAGCTCTCTTGGCGGCAAGTATCTTTTCTTTGATACCGCCCACAGGAAGCACCTTGCCACGGAGAGTGATTTCGCCTGTCATGGCCAGACGTGGGCGAACTTTGCGTTGAGTGAGCGTAGAAGCCAACGAGGTTGCAATAGTGATGCCTGCAGAAGGTCCATCTTTAGGTACAGCTCCTTCAGGGAAATGGAGGTGAATATTCCAGTGTTCAAAAACATGATAATCCACCCCGAGTTCTGAAATATGCGACTTGACATATTCTAACGCCAAGAGTGCACTTTCTTTCATCACATCGCCAAGATTTCCTGTAAGAGCCAAACGAGGATTTTTTGAGCGACTCACACCACTTTCTATGAAGAGCATTTCTCCGCCTACAGAGGTCCAAGCTAAGCCATTAACTACACCAGCATAGTCATTGCCTTGATAGGCATCCCGATTGTAAGGGGGTGTTCCCATAATCTCTTCTACATCCGCCGGTTTCAGCGTTTTACTGGCCATTTCTGCCTGTTGTTTCTCATCGGCAGTTTGATAGTTTAGCACAACTTTCCGAACTAATTTTGCAATCTGCTTTTCCAATTGTCGTACTCCACTTTCACGAGTGTACTTCTCAATGAGAAATTCTGTAGCCGTAGGAGATATTTTAAAGGAGAAAGGCAATTCAAGATGAGCAAGTGCTTGTGGGAAAAGGTGTTTCTTTGCTATTTCTTTCTTTTCTTCCGTGAGATAACCTTCAACATTGATGAGCTCCATACGGTCACGTAAGGGAGCAGGAATGCTACTCAAACTATTAGCTGTAGCGATAAAGAAAACGTGGCTAAGATCGTAGTCGAAATCGAGAAAATTGTCGTGGAATGTATTGTTTTGCTCAGGATCTAAAAGTTCCAATAAGGCAGCCTGTGGGTCACCATGGTGCGTGCGTCCACCCACTTTGTCAATCTCATCAAGCACCAACAAAGGGTTATTGCTCTCTGCTTTAATGATAGTCTTCATTATTCGCCCACACATTGCAGCAATGTAGGTGCGACGGTGACCGCGAATCTCGCTTTCGTCGTGTACGCCTCCGAGAGAAATGCGTTGATATTTGCGCCCAAGACTTTCTGCAATGCTACGGCAAAGGGAAGTTTTACCTACTCCTGGAGGGCCATAAAGGCAAAGAATTGTAGTGGGGTGCTGTTTACTTACCTTCATCACAGCCAAATGCTCCAAGATTCTCTCTTTCACCTTCTCCATACCATAGTGGTCGCGGTCAAGCACTCGCTGAGCGCGTCGCAAATCAAGGTTGTCGGTGGTCCATTTTCCCCAAGGCAGTGCCAAAATCGTGTCAAGATAATTGTACACCACGCTATAGTCTGGCACTGAAGCGTTCATCCGCTCCAGTTTTGTGACTTCTTTCTCGAAGATTCTTTGCACATTGTCTGGTAAGGTCAAGGATTTGGCCTTATCTTTTAACTCTTTAGCATCGTTACCTTCAGCATTGCCCAGTTCTTTTTGGAAGTTCTTAATCTGCTGTTGGAGATAATACTCTTTTTGTTGTTGATCGAGTTCTTCGCGTGTACGTTCGCTGATATTCTGTTTAAGTTGTACAAACTGCAACTCACGTTGCAAAATGCGCAGTAAGGAGAATGTACGACTCATCATGTTGCCATCTTCAAGCAACAACGCCTTTTCTTCAGTATTAAAAGGTAGATTTGTTGCTACAAAGTTGATGAAGAAGATAGGGTTTGAGATATTTTGAACAGCCATAAAGGCTTCCATGCCCAAATTCTCATTGAGTTTGATGTATTGCAGTGTTGCTTCGCGGAAAGTTTCAAAGAGTGCTTTGAATTCCTGATCATTGTCCTCAGGCAACTCTTCTGGAAGGGTGGTAACATGTGTGCGTATGAATGGATTCATACGAGTAGGTTCGGGCGACAGAGTCACGCGACCAAAAGACTGCAAGATGGCAGTGGGGTGGTGGTTGGGAATTTCCACCACGCGTAGCACTTTTGCCAGTGTACCAGTTGGGAATAAATCTCCCATGTTGGGTACATCGATAGCAGCATCAACTTGACATGACACTGCAATGTAAGCATCATCTCCTCGTTGTTCTGCATAGCGTATCAGTTCGAGGGAACTTTCACGGCCTACCGCCACAGAAGCTACCACTCCTGGGAAGAGTACCATATTTCGTAAGGGAAGTACTGGAAGTGTACCTTCCACATTTACGTTGAGGAGGTCGTTGATATTGCCCTCAAAGTCAGCAATCACGGAGAAGGAGCCTTGAGGTGTATTTTCTTTACTCATGTAGGGTGTTCAATATTGTTGCAAAATTACTCATTATATTGGTTTGGCCAAAGGCTAATCTAGCACTTTGAAGCGAGCAAACTTGAGTAATAGTTTTTTTCGTCCCACGGCTAGAAACTCCACTTCGGCTTTGGCATTCTCTCCTGTCCCTTCAATGGACAAGATAGTCCCTTTGCCAAAACGCTCATGTTCGATATGACTGCCTTGAGATAGTGTATTAATAGCTGCATTAACTGCTGCGGTAGTCGGTTTCTTCTGAGCAGCTTTCAAGGGTTTGAGTGTGGGAGACAGAGAGGTGGTGATGGGGGATTTAGAAAGTCCCATCATTGAAGAGGTATTTGTATCTTGGGGCGTGAAGTCATGCTGTTCTTGTTTAGCAGTAGGCTTAGTGCGGATGCTGCTATTTGATCTTCTGGCTCTAAAAGATGAGGTGAGTGTACTTTCTTCATCCAAATCTTCACCCAGTAAAGCTCTTCGAAGTGCACTTGGGATGTGGCTTTCACCACCCAGATTCAAAACTTCTTCTTGTACGTATCGCTGACTAATTTCAGCTATAAATGGACTTGGATCTGAAATCTCAAATTGACCGTAGCGGAATCGGCTTTGAGCGTAAGATAAGAAGCAAAAGCGTTTCGCACGGGTCACAGCTACGTAGAAAAGCCGTCGTTCTTCCTCCATTTCTCTAGGAAAGAAGCGTGCTTGGGGCCCAGGGAACAGAGCATCTTCGAGACCTGTCACGAACACAGCCCCAAATTCTAGTCCTTTAGCTGAGTGTATGGTCATTAGGGTAACCTTAGGGGTGCCATCGTCTTGCTGATCTGCATCTGTTTGTAAGGCACTTTGCTGCAGGAAATCATTTAACAAAACGGTCGGTTGCCCTGTCTCCTCCAAAGTATCTCGTTCGAATGAACGAATGGCCCCCAAGAGTTCTTCCACATTCTCACGTTTACTTTGTCCTTCTGGGCCATCTTCCTTTTGAAGATCGGCTTTAATACCAGAATAGTCTATGAGAGTTGTAGCAAAATCAAAGGCACCGATATTCGTGACGCGCGAGCGAAAATCGAGAATCATATTGCAAAATCCTTCGAGTTTACTGAGCACACCTTTGTTTAAGTTCACCCCATAGAGTGCAGGTTGCTCCGCTACAGCCCAAAGACTAACATTTTGCTCACGAGATGCTGTAAAAATCTTTTGTAAAGTTGTATTTCCGATGCCGCGCGCTGGATAATTTACAATGCGTTTAAAGGCTTCTTCATCGTTGAGGTTGGTGACCAAACGGAAATAGGCAATGATATCCTTGATTTCTTTGCGTTGATAAAACGACAATCCTCCATAAATGCGATAAGGGATGTTGCGTTCACGTAGCGCATCCTCAAATGAGCGACTCTGGGCATTGGTCCGATAGAGAATCGCCATCTCATTGAGAGGGACATCTTCACTGCGACGAAGACGAGAGATGTGTCCTACTACTTTTGCCGCTTCCTCTTTATCAGAAGCTGAAGGCATCAAAAGAATCTTTTCTCCTATTTCATTTTCACTAAAGACAGTCTTTTCTATCTGTTCCTTATTATGGCGAATGATGCTATTGGCCGCATCAACAATGTTTTGAGTGGAACGATAATTACGCTCCAATTTTACTGTCACAGCTTCAGGGTATTGACGATGAAACTGCAAGATATTATCGATGTTGGCTCCTCTAAAGGAGTAAATACTTTGGGCATCATCACCTACCACGCAGATATTGTGATTGTCTTTAGTAAGTAAGCTTACGATGGCATGTTGTGCATAGTTTGTGTCCTGATACTCGTCTACCAAAATGTACCGAAAACGTTGCGCATATCTTTTTCGTACTTCTTCTACTTTATCGAAGAGAAGAAACGTGTAGAGCAATAAATCATCAAAATCCATGGCTCTTGCTGTGCGACAGCGGCGAAAATACTCCGTGTAGATGCTGTGTAAATCAGGCATGTTGTCGCGAGCATCTCGACTGGTGAAGTAAGGATCTGCTGCGTATTCTTGAGGCAACATCAACCTGTTTTTTGCATCAGAGATGCGTCCTTGTACCTTCGAAGGTTTGTATGTCTTATCATCCAGTTTGAGCTCTTTGACTATTGACTTAATGAGCGAACGTGAATCGGCAGAGTCGTAGATAGTGAAATTGCTATCAAAACCTATATTTGAGCTTTCAGCTCTCAATATGCGTGCAAAAATGCTGTGAAATGTACCGCTCCAAAGTCCTCGTGCTCTTCCGGGCCCAACAATGCTGCTGATGCGTTCATTCATCTCTTTGGCAGCTTTGTTAGTGAAAGTTAGGGCAAGAACTTCCCATGGAGCGTAGCCACGCTCAAGGAGATACGCTATTTTGTAGGTGAGCACACGTGTCTTGCCAGAACCAGCTCCAGCGATTACTAAGAGTGGTCGCTCGCATTCGCAAACTGCAGCCCATTGACTCTCGTTAAGCTCCGATTGCCAAAAGCTGTCGGGCCGAGGAGCATGCACATCCGTGGGGGAGTGGAAATCAGTCATGGTTCTTGCGTTGGTCTTTGTCGTGTTGGAGTTTGCGATGGTAGAACTTTGCTTGTTGACAAAGTTCATCAAAGTGAGCTTGCGTTTGAGCATTCACACTACCTCTACGCTGCATATCATCTTGCACTAAGCTGTCTGCTACACGAAGACGGTCGGCTGTCGAGGCTATCTCAATACTATCCATGAGCAGAATGCCATTTTCTCTGCCGTTGAGTGCTAGTGGGCAAGTGCTCCTCAAAGAGCGAAGATACTTTTTGGCATCATTGTATCGTTTTTGATAGAGTGCTGTTCTTGCCTTTGCCAAGATAGTCACAGCTTTGGCCTCATCTTTTTGGCGTGCCTCAGATTGTTGAGGAGTGGAAGATTGGCAAGCTGACAAGACGACCATTAACAGGAGTAGAGTATGTCGGAAAATGTGAGGCATAATTAGGGGATATGGATGTGCTAAATTACGAATTTTCTTGCAGATGAGCAACTACTTACTCTATGAATGCTAGTTATCATGAGATTTAGCAGACAGAGATAGGGAGAAAAGTAGTTGTTTGAAGCATTGAAGAGTAAAAATACGCTGATGTTTTAAGAAAACTATACAGAAAAAGAGCTTGATTTTAACGTGCAGAATAGAGTTCAGAAAGACCAGCACGGTATTTTCTATTTCTAAGGGGCTTAATTTTAGTGTTATTCTACGCTCGATAGCAGTAAAATAGTGGTTTTTGGGTGGAGTTCTTAGAATACAATGCTTAAAAACATTGAGATTTATGACATAATCTTCGTAGATTGTCTTGATTTTTTCCTAGAAGAAATAGAAAGTCTCAGAGCTATGCAGTTTTTTCTCCGAGATAAATGGTTAGATACCCATATTAATGTAATAATGAAAGTCACATGAAGAGAAACTATCATAATACGACGATAGGAGAGAGTCTAGTTTGCGGAAAACTTCTACAATTTCTTTGTCTCAGATTTAACAGTTTACTCTCGATTGCGTCTGAGTTGGTATTAGTAAGATTCTTTCTCTCTATTCTAGTATACGATGCTGTAAATTCAGATGTGTGTGTTTCGGAGATTAATACTGTAAAAAGATGAGTTCTATCGTGGTAATTTTAGAGATTATCCTTATATTTGCATAGAAGTATCACGTTTATTCATCTGTATCATGCCTAAAGCTCAACATATCCTTCCTTATACTGTCTATCCCAAAGGTGAAGGTTTATCAATAGAAGATTGTGATTTGGTGACTCAAGCTAAGGCTGCCACTCAAACAAGTTACTCACCATATTCTCATTTTTGTGTGGGGGCTGCTCTTCGCTTAGAGAACGGTGTCGTCGTTTGTGGTAGCAATCAAGAGAATGCTGCATATCCTGCTGGATCTTGTGCAGAGCGTACGGCCATGTTTTATGCTAATGCTCAATATCCTGATGTAGCTCCAGTGTGTATTGCCATTGCTGCGAGAAGAGCTGATGAGGTTAATTTTTTGGAGCAACCTATTAGTCCCTGTGGCATCTGCCGACAAGTTCTTATCGAAACGGAAACTCGCTATAAAGTGCCTATTCGTGTTTTGCTTTACGGTGAGAATGCGGTTTACGAGCTCGATGGAATAAGTTATCTTCTACCTTTTCAATTTGATTCCTCTGCACTATAACTAGAAAAGATAGTAAACTAATTAAGTTGCCTTCAATCACCTTTCTGTAATTGATTGTTACTATTGTTCGTGAACGAGCTGTGAAATCATGTGCTGTTTGAGGCAGGGGCGCCTGTTAGAAACGAATTCTTAGTAACAACAAGAATACCCCCGTCTAACTTACCGCGATGTCGTGGTCGTTAGATGGGGGTATTGGAGAAATATAGCAATAATGAGAGAGCTTTCCTGTCAAGAATTCCCGGATTGCCTTTATTTATTGAAGCAATTGTGGTATTTTGAGTTTCTGGCCAACTTTAATTACATCAGGATGTTCAATGTGATTATGTAGAATAATGTAGTTGGCGTAGTTCGGATTCCCATAATAATGCTTAGCTAAGCGTGGAAGACTTTCGCCTGCTTTTACTACGTGGGTAGAATATGTGCCAACAATCATAGATTTTCCATGTGGAAGTTGTTGCCACTCTCTTGCTTTAGAAAGGAGCCTTCCTTTATCTTGAGCTGTCAGTTGCTGACTTTTCACAATAATGCGTTGTACCTCTGGTGACACTTCTTTCTGAGGTGTTGCTATACTTTCTTTTGCTTTGGGTGTTTGTTGCGTGGTAGTGGTCGTTAGCCCTGCCTTAGTCGCTGTATCTTTTGAAGAGTTGGCGGGTATTGTTTTGCTATCATTAGTGGCTCTTTGCGCGTCTGATTTTGTCGTCGTGTGTTCCAGAGATGACGTTTCTAGAGATGTATTTGGACTAACGAGGGGAAGATCGTGTATAGATGGGTGCCCTTGGGGGCAGTTGGGACAAAGCCAATGATAGTAGCCTGCGAAATATGCTAAAACAACCAACAAAGTTACAAAAGCTAAAAGAAGCACGTTGAAGGGAGTGCGATGGTGGCGTACTTTGGAGTCTATGTTTTCAGTTTTGACACGGATTTCGCCTTGAATATTAGTGACGTGGGGAACTACTTCGTCCGACGAGGGGGGGAGTGTTTGAGTAGTTGTTGGTCTATGAGTTAGATTAACCTCTCCTTCTTTTGTTTCATTTTGCTCAGAAGAATACTCTGGAGACTCTTCAATAATGACTATTTCTTGTTCCTCTTCAAGCGAATCTGTTGATTCTGCAAATGATGCATCTGGGTTGAAATCTTTCAAAGTTTCGTTTTCCTCTGATGTTTCGTTGTTTTTCTCTGAAGCAATCGAAAGGGCTTGAGAGCCAAGGTCTATAGCTTTTGTAGAATTGAGAACTGTTTTTTCCTGGAGATTCAAAGATTCTGTGTCATCTTTTCTTGAATCCTCTGCTGGAACCTCAAGAGCCGCATCTGCATCTATTCGACTTGGGCGATTATCTTTGGCTATTTCTTGTTCGTTGATAGTTTGAAATTGAGTTTCTTCAAGGGCAGTCTCGTTGCTATCAGAAATCTTATTGATAAAATCTGGTGAAGATGAATATTCCATATCGATTTCATCAGAAATATCATTTTCGGTTGAAGGAACAGCATCAAGCTCATCCTCTGGAGTTTCGTCATAGAGTGTGGTAGTCGTCAGCAACGCAAAAGGACGATTCACTAAATCGCGTAGCGTGTTGTCTGGTGTAAAAGTAATCTTGGTGTGTTTTCCAATTTGAAAACGCTCACCAGTGTGAATGTTCACACTCTCTCTCTCATTTACTACCACGAGTTTTGTGGTGCCAAAGTCACTTACCTTCACAAGTCTATCCTTAATAAGGGCTTCTTCAGTAAGCTCAAAAAAGGCGCGCACAAATTCCAAGGCTTCTTCTTTAGTGATGCCTTGTTGTTGTGCGAGTAGAGCTGCGAAATCTTGAGGTTGAAATTTCTTTTCCATGATAGACTACGCGTTTACTTTATCCTTTAGAGTTTGACTAGGCTTAAAAGCTATGACAAGTTTTGGGGGAACGAGTTGGCGTTGTTTGGTAGTAGGGTGTACAATAATGCGTTCTTTCTTCTTTTTTACCTCATAAGTGCCAAAGCCTTGTATGTTGAGCGAGGCTCCTTCGTCTAGCATGTTAGCCATGGTGTCTACCAGGGCTTCGACATGCTGTTTTACAGTTTTAGAATTTTGCTGCAAACGAGTTGCCAATGCATTGATAAACTCTTTGTTATTCATTGTTCTGGTACTTATAAGATGTGAAAGAAAGGTGCGTTATACAATCTCTGCGTATAGGTCAAATTCCTCAGCAGCTGTAATACGGGCTTCGTAGAATTGGCCAACTTCAAGTTGATAATCAGAGGTGGAGACAAGAACTTCACAGTCTACTTCTGGAGAATCAAATTCTGTGCGGCCTATATAGTAGTCTTCTTCTACTCTGTCAATGATTATGCGGAAGATTTTGCCTACTTTCTCAGCTGAAAGCTCAGCTGCAATTTGTTCTTGTAGTTGCATGAGACGATCCAAGCGATCTTGCTTCACTTCAGATGGGACATCATCTTCATAATGCTCGCCTGCATATGTGCCTTCTTCCTCACTATAGGCAAATGCACCCATTCGATCAAAACGAGCAAGGCGAACAAATTCCATGAGTTCTTCGAAGTCTTCTTCTGTTTCTCCAGGGAAACCAACCATAAGAGTGGTGCGAATGGTGATGCCTGGTACTTCTTCGCGAAACTTAGTCAGCAAATCTATGGTTTCCTGCTTAGTAATGTGACGACGCATGCGAGTGAGCATGTGGTCAGAAATGTGCTGAAGCGCGATGTCTAGATAACTACATACGTTCTTATACTCACGAATCACGCGAAGTAATTCCATTGGGAATTTTGTTGGATAAGCGTAATGTAATCGAATCCACTCGACACCAGGGGTTTGGGCTATACGTTCTATTAGTTCAGGAAGACACTGACGGCCATAGCGGTCAACACCATAGAAGGTTAGTTCTTGAGCGATAATCTGGAACTCATGTACACCTATTTTTACTAATTCCTCTACTTCGCTAACAATATCTTCTATGGAACGACTCTGGTGTTTGCCCGTAATAAGAGGAATTGCACAGTAAGCACAGGTGCGATTGCAGCCTTCTGATATTTTAAGATAGGCGTAGTGCTTGGGAGTTGTAAGCACACGGGCATTAAGAGCATTACAAGCTACAGCTGCAAGACTATCGGTTGTAGTGAGATCTTTAATGATGTCTTTCCAGTCAAACTTACCATAGAATTTGTCTACTTCTGGGATTTCTGCTTTAAGTTCCTCACGATATCGTTCAGAGAGACATCCCATGACGTAGACCTCTTTTAGCTGCCCAGCTGCTTTATGTTCCACCAGGCTAAGGATTTGATTGATACTTTCCTCCTTAGCATCACCTATAAATCCACAGGTGTTAATCACTGCAATGTCCCCATGCAGTACCTCAGGATTATGGTGAAAGTCGCAGCCTATTGCTGCAAATTGGCGGAGGAGGTTCTCTGAATCTACAAGGTTCTTAGAACATCCCATAGTGATTACGTCAATGGTATGCTTCATTATGTCTGTCTATGTCGTTGTGTTAGAGGAGAGTAGGGAACTATCGTACCCGAAAGTTTGTTATTTCTCGTTGGAGAAAAGGGAGTCTACAAATTCTCGGGCATTGAAGGGTTGTAGATCTGTCATCTTTTCACCTAAGCCAATGTACTTAACGGGAACTTGCATCTGATGGGATATGCCGATGACCACGCCACCTTTGGCAGTACCATCGAGTTTTGTTATGGCGAGTGCTGTCACCTCTGTGGCTTTTACAAACTGTTTAGCTTGTTCAAAAGCATTTTGCCCAGTGCTTCCATCGAGAACCAACAATACTTCTTGGGGAGCATTCGCATCAATCTTTTGCATCACCTTCTTGATCTTGGTGAGCTCATTCATCAAACCAATCTTGTTGTGCAAACGACCTGCTGTGTCGATGATTACAACGTCAGCACCAATGGATTTGGCATGCGCCAAGGTGTCGTAAGCCACAGAAGCTGGATCAGCGCCCATCTTCTGTTTTACAACGGGTACATCTGTTCGTTCTCCCCATATGCTCAGTTGTTCCACTGCAGCAGCTCGGAAGGTGTCGGCTGCACCAAGCACCACCTTTTTGCCTTCTTCCTTGAATTGGTAAGCTAATTTGGCAATAGTTGTGGTTTTTCCCACACCATTTACACCCACCACTAGGATAACGTAGGGGCTGTCTGATGATGGTATCTCAAATCCTTGGTTTTCTTCACTAACATCGTTGCCATCTGTAGCAAGGAGTTGAGTGATTTCCTCTTTGAGAATTAGATTGAGTTCGCTTGTACTTACATACTTGTCGCGTGCCACACGCTCTTCAATGCGATGAATGATGTCCAGAGTTGTATCGACACCTACGTCACTAGTGATGAGGATGTCCTCAAGATTGTCGAGTACATCATCATCTACTTTTGATTTGCCCGCAACAGCATGGGCTATCTTTGTGAATACACTGGTCTTAGTATTCTGAAGACCATTATCAAGTGTCTCCTTTTTTTCTTTTTTTGAGAAGAAGCTGAAAAATCCCATAAGTATAGAGTTTATGCAAAAGTACGACAAATTCTTGAAATAAAAGGTGTTGGTAGCTTGAAAGTTGCATGTTTACTTGGTATTAAAACAGTGCTATTCCGCATGTATATACAAGGGGCTGGGCTATACAAAAGAAGCTCTCGCAAAATATTGCGAGAGCTATGTAGTATTATTCTAGTTTTATAAACCTAGAAGGGAATCTGTCAATAGATTAGTTCTTAAAGAATGCATCTACATCCTCGTTGCGAACCATTTGCTCATTAAAGAAGTAAGCGCCAGTCTTAGGGCTCTTTTCCATCTTAATGACTTTTGTGTACGAACGTCCATCTGTTTTACCAGCTTGGAACGAAGCGACGGTCTTTTTTGCCATAGTTAATTATGTGCGAGAGAGGGTGATTACTTGGATTATTTGATTTCCTTGTGAACCGTCATGCGCTTGAGGATGGGGTTGTACTTCTTCAACTCCAAACGCTCGGGGGTATTCTTACGATTCTTAGTAGTGATATAGCGGCTTGTTCCGGGCAGACCGCTTTCCTTATGTTCGGTGCATTCGAGGATTACCTGAACGCGATTACCTTTAGCTTTCTTTGCCATGATGTGATATGGATTAGCCGATTACTTTAATATCTTTCCAGTTGAGGTAGCCCTTTTGAGCTGCACTCTCGAGTGCTTGGTCGAGACCAACCTTATTGATGAAGCGGAGACCAGCTGCGGAAATCTTGAGCTGAATCCAGCAATCTTGCTCTACATAGTAGAACTTCTTGGTGAACAAGTTTGCGTCGAATGTACGCTTGGTGCGACGCTTCGAGTGCGAAACGTTGTTGCCCACCATGGCTTTCTTACCGGTAATTTGACAAATCTTAGACATTGCTATCTGTAATTTTCTGTTGCTGTTGTAGTAGTTATTCCCAATCGAGTTGCAAATTTACGACTTTCTTCTAAGACTTCCAAACGTTTAAGTCATATTTTTCGTTCATTGCGGTGATTTTCTGCTATCTGAGGTGCCTAATAATGTATTTTCTTATGTCTTAGATTGCAGTTCTGTGTGTTTTTGCTGGCTTTCGATTCAGTTCTTGATTCCTGGGCTAACAAGAATATATATATTGTTGATAGATGAGCATAGGTCATAGATATGGCTAGACAAGGAAAGAGTTGATCTTACTATGCTCGCATGCAAAAGATTCTTTTGCACCTTTGATTGTTGTTCCTTATTGATGTTCTGTGCATTATCTTTTGGATAATAATGTTTTTCGTTTGTTAGTCACTAGCGAAGTTTCGTGACAAGCAATGTTTTGATGATGATTATGACTCAGATAGGAAAAGGATATATTCGAGTATCATCGGGTTAGAGATAAAAAACAACTCAAATATTTGTTTGTTTCTCTTGGAGTTGTTAAATTTGTGCTGCTTAGTATGAACGCTTTTCTGCATCTTTGTTTCAAGTACTTGGATGAGTCGCTTCATGGGTAGGCTTACATTTAGTGCATAATACTCTGTTAGTCTAAATCCTCTCTTCTTATATCATGAATCTCCGTCGTTTATTTTTCGGATTATTTCTATTTTCCTTGTTATCTGTTCATGCTCAATCGCAGCGCGATAGTATTGAAGTCTATGGCAAAGTCATGGACAGTTTCACGCACGAAATGCTTAAAGGCGTAAAAGTCGAAGTGCTACGTCCCGATAGTTCCCTTGTTTCGCAACACAACACTGATAAGAACTATTCATACGGTCGTTACTCCTACAATTTCGGGGACGAGTTTCGAGGACTATTTCTGTTGCGTGCCGATTATATCTTTCGTTTCTCGAAGGAAGGCTACGTCACACAGTATGCCAATCTCTACAAACGCGACTTGGGACGCAGAGAACGGCGCAGATCAGTGGGAGAAATCCTACTGAAGAAGATTGGTAAGCGTCGCGATGTCGAACTGGGTGCAGCAGAAGTGCGTGCTTCCAAAATTCGCATGGTTGTGAAAGGAGATACCCTCATTTACAATGCCGACGCCTTTCAGTTGGCAGAGGGCTCGATGCTCGATGGACTCATCAAGTTGCTCCCTGGCTTTCAACTGCGCGATGGACAAATCACCGTTAATGGTCAATACGTGAGCAGTCTTTTGGTCAATGGCGAAGATTTCTTTCGCGGAGACCCTCGCGTGGCATTGGAGAATTTGCCCGCCTACATGGTGAACAAGGTGAAGGTTTATCGCAAGAAACACGCTTGGAGCTTTATCACCAAAGGCAAAGACGAGCGCAAAGAAGACCTGCCCCTTGTGGTGGACGTCAATCTGAAACGCGAGTATTCCATCGGATGGGTGGGCAATGTTGGAGCCGGATATGGCACAGCCAACCGATATCTTGGACGCGCCTTTGGACTTCGTTTCACCGACCACTCGCGCCTAGCCCTATATGGCAATGCCAACAACACCAACGACACGCGCGAACCGGGCACTTCCGGCAACTGGAACGCCAACGGTTCGGCTTCCGGACGCACCGAGATGCAAACTGCCGGCTTTGAATTCCTCGTCAAAGGCGATAAGGACCAATGGAAATACGTGGGCCACGCCAAAATCTACCATCAAAACACTTTCAACCAAAGCATCACAGCCACTGAAACCTTTCAACCCACATTGCCCAATAGTACATTCCATCGTACACGTCGCGAAGCAGAGGGTAGTCACTTCAAGGTGCAGACAGAGCAAGCCTATGAAAGAAAGAGAGATGAAGGATTCTTCAATGTCTTTGGAGCATTGTATTATCAACATCACCGCAGTGACGTCTTGCACCAAGGAGCGGAATTTTCAGCCGATCCGAAAGATACCTATCGCGCTGCGTCACTAGACAGTTTGTTTCAGACATCTAGTGAACGATTGGCGAAATTATTGGTGAACCGCCAGCAGAATCAAGAGAGGAGTCGCGAGCATGCGTGGTCGGGGAAGGTGAATGCAAACTATTTTTCAAAAGTAGCCCACACTCCCGATTACTTTCAAATCGAAGTCAATGCCGATTTCGAGCACAAAACCGGCACCACCTTCTCCGACTACCGCTTGCGCTACGGCCAATCGGCGCAAAGCCTTCGGCCGAACGAGCATCAGTTGCGTTATGTCGATGTGCCGACAACGAAAATTCACGCCAAATTCCGAACGGAATACGTTTATCGCCCCGAATGGGGAAGCATCACCCCCTTTCTGGAGGTCAGCGCAGCGCATCTCAAAGACAACCGCAATTTCTATCGCCTCGACCGATTAGGCGCAAGCACGCCGGAGTTCGGCGCACTGCCTTCCACCACAGCAGCCTTATTGCAAACATTGGATACCCCGAACTCCTACGACAGCCGTCACAACTCCCTGAACGGCACACTCGGTGCGCGCTGCACAATTTGGTTGGGTGGGAAGTTGCCCAACCAGCATATAACTTTTACCCCCACAGTCAACGGAAGCATCGAGCGCCTGACCTACCGCCGAGACGCCTTGCACGCTTATCCTCGACGCAACCAATTGTTCTTCCTCCCCACCCTCTCTTGGGGATTCGACAATTGCCATATCACCTACCGCATGCATGCTGCCTATCCCGAGCTGTTCAATCTGCTTGACTATACCGACAACGCCGATCCGCTGAATCACTATTGCGGCAACCCTCATCTTCAGCGCAGCACCTCGCACAAGGTGACTTTCTCGAGAAGCTGGTGGAAATGGAAAGAGGGCAAGAAGTTTTTCATCGACGCCGCTTGGGACGTCACACGCAATGCCATTGCGCACGGACAAACTTACGATGCTGCCACTGGTGTGCGCACTTTTTCTCCGAGAAATGTAGACGGAAACTGGCATGCTGCGGCTAGAATGTTTTGGGAACGGCCTTTTGACAAGGACAGACAGACGCTCTTTACCAGCGAGACGAAGGCAGACTTCCGCAACAGTGTGGACTTTGTGACGGAACGAAGCACGGTACAAAACTTTGCGGTGCAGCAAAACCTCCGTTTTAATGCCAAAATTAAACGCGTGATTCTAGACGGAAGCATCGGAGCACGCTATTGGCATGCTACATCGGAGCGCAAGAACTTCCAAACTATTAATAGTTTTGATGTAACCTACGGACTAAATGCTCAGATTTCTCTTCCTGCAGGCTTCGCGTTTAATACAGACTGCAAGCTCTATCAACGTGAGGGGTATAGCGATGCAAGTATGAACGACCTGCGCTTTGTGGCGAATGCTCGTTTAGAAAAGACCTTCCTTCGCGGTCGTTTAGGCGTTGCTTTGGATGGTTACGACATCTTCGGTGGGCTCAGCAACGTGACGAAGGTGATTAACGCGCAAGGCATCGTAGAAACCTGGTACAACTCGCTGCCATCTTATGCTATGCTCCAAATTTCTTACAAACTTAGCAAGCCACCCAAGAAGAAAAATCAATAATTGCACGATAATGGTCTAAAGATTGAGTTGAGCTCATCATGATAGTCCGCATCCTCATCCTCTTGTTGGTGGGTCTCTCTTTAGCACGAGGAGTATTTTAGCAAAGTATTTCTAGAAAAACAGCGTTTTAATTGCGTTAGTCTGAGATAACTTTCCCTCTTTGTTGATTTGTTTCAGGTATGGTGTCTGAAGATGGACTGGGGTTTAGCGGTAAATTGCAGGTAAGTCCATGATTATTTGGGTTTTCTCCTAAGTTCGTGAGAAAATGTCCGAGAAAAATCCAAAAAACTCCCACGTTTTTGGGAGAATCTCCGATGTTTTTGAATTCTTCTTTGACGTTTCTGAAGAAAAAGTCCTACGTTTCTGACTTTGACTCCTAGTTTTGAGTATAAAAGGTTGCGGATGATGTAAAAATAGCTCGAACTTTCTGCTGCTGATAGTGGAAAGTTCGAGCTAAATAATTCTAGAACGCTTTGGGGAGTTGTCTTAGTTTTTCGCGTTTGAATAAGTCGTGCAGTGGCAAAATAGTCCTAAGATTCTCTAGGATTATCCGAGGGGGGAGCACCCCTCTAGGAATGGTTTGCTTTGAAAACAATTGTTTTCCCCTCGTGAAGCCTTTTCGCTTTGGTCAGACCGAGAAAAAAGTGTACCTTTGCAGCTAAATCAAAAATCATTTATGGCTCGTAAAAAGAAACCGCTCCCACTCCTCGAAAAAGTTCTCATCACAGATGTTGCAGCAGAAGGCAAAGCCCTCGTGAAAGTCGATGGTCTTGCTATCTTCGTTCCCTATGTCGTACCCGGTGATGTGGTAGATCTTCAGCTTCGTCGCAAGAAACACAGCTACGCGGAGGCTGAGGCGGTGAAAATCCACGAATATAGTCAGCAACGCACGGCAGCTTTTTGTCCTCACTATGGAGTTTGCGGCGGTTGTAAATGGCAAATCTTGCCCTATGAAGAGCAACTGCGTTACAAGCAAAAGCAAGTGATGGATAACCTCACGCGTATTGGCAAGGTGGAACTCCCAGAGTGCATGCCTATCTTAGGTTCAAAGCGTACGAAAGAGTATAGAAACAAACTTGAGTTTGGCTTTTCCAACAAGAAGTGGCTCACACTTGAGCAGGTGAAAAGCGGAGAAAAGTTTGATCAGATGAATGCAGTGGGTTTCCATATCCCAGGTGCATTCGATAAAATCCTAGATATTGATGAATGTCACTTGATGACCGATATCAATAATCAGATTCGCAACCAGCTCCGTACTTTTGCCATTGAGCAAAACTTAGAGTTTTACGATCTTCGCAACAATCGCGGTTTGCTTCGCAATATTATGTTGCGCACTGCCTCCACAGGAGAAATCATGCTTCTCGTTCAGTTCTGCATTACCACCGATAAAGAGCGCGAGGATGCGCTGAAGGTGATGGGCTTCTTGCACGAGACTTTCCCACAAATCTCTTCGTTGCTCTATGTAAACAACACCAAATGCAACGATACGATTGGAGATTTGGACGTTATCACCTATAGCGGCACAGATTTTATCTATGAAGAGATGGAAGGTCTCCGTTTCAAGGTCGGTCCAAAGAGCTTTTATCAAACCAATTCTGAGCAAGCCTACGAACTTTATAAGGTGACGCGTGAATTTGCTGGGCTCACAGGCAATGAATTAGTGTATGACCTTTATACAGGTACTGGCACAATCGCCAACTTCGTAGCCAAGCAAGCGCGCTTTGTCGTGGGCATCGAATATGTGCCTGAGGCTATTGAAGATGCAAAAGTCAATGCTGAGCTCAATGGACTTGCAGACAAAACGCTGTTTTATGCTGGAGACATGAAGGATATTCTCACTGATGATTTCATTGCACAGCATGGTCGTCCTGAAGTTATCATCACAGACCCTCCACGCGCTGGTATGCACGCTGATGTGGTCAACGTGATATTGAACGCATCTCCCCAACGCATTGTTTATGTGTCTTGCAATCCTGCCACACAAGCCCGCGATCTCCAATTGCTTGATGAGAAGTATCGTGTGGTAAAAGTGCAGCCTGTGGACATGTTCCCACAAACGCACCACGTAGAGAATGTGGTGCAGCTCGAACTTCGCTAGCCATCATGCTCTTCACTAGGGTGGTTGGGTGGCGCACTTCCTTGTAAAGAAATTAGAACCAATGGATGGTGTCCTCAAAAGACGATTTTCCCCCAGTTCTTTTCATCATTCTGAAGGAAATCCTCGTTATTATGCCCGCCCTCTCTCATACTGTTCAGTTGCGACAACGCATTTCTGCATTCATCGAACAGCGGAATGCAGAAGGACTTTGTGCGACGTTGTCAGCACTGCGCAACGCTGATTTTCGCACAGCAAGCCAGTATCTTGGACAGATGGAGGTGTGGCGCGTACTTTCAGAAGAAGAATTTTGGGGGTTCTTCCGTGTTTTGGCGGTGGATAATGCCAAAGCTTATGTGGGTACGCTGATAAAGGTGGTGGTCGCTTTGAATAAACGTCAGAAACTAGCTTTTGATAGTTCCGATTTTCGTAGTTTTGCACAAGAAGAAGCCACAGCAATTGACAGGCGTAAGATGTTAGAGGCCTTTCTTCCCTTGATGGAGGATCCTGTTGGGGTAGAAAGGCTGATGGCTACGTTGTTTCGAGAAGAGGACACCGAGCATGTTCGTGTGATGTCCTTTTTTCGAGTAGGAACACCAGCTTGTTATTTTCTTCTATTTAGAGCACTTAAACAGATGGATGCTGATTTATCTTATCTACGTCGCATCGCTGTGGAGTTAATTCGCAAAGGAGACAAGACTTCCTTCAATTTAGCTGCAATACTTCAGCGATATTTTGACTTAGGAACGCTGCCTGGTACGTTTTCTCTGCAGATGCCTCCTTACGAATTGTCGCGTTTAGATCAAAGTTACGATAACTTTCTCAAGATTCTTTTGCGATAATCCTTTTCTTATCGTCCATTGTATGAACTTTACTACGTCTTATCAAGAAGAATTTGTGCAAGCACTACTCGATTATGTCGGTGCTGCACTGCGCAATTCGGCAGTTGATCCTGATTATTGTCAAGAGGCGGTACAAATTTTAGATGCGCGCAACCATCTCTTTAGGAGTGTGGGCAGTCATCGCACGGACGAAGAGCAAGGCATTTATGCTTTGCGCGATTTGTGCGTGCTCGATGATGAACGCATGTGTCTAGTGCCCGATGCCGGACGTTGCCGTTCTGTAGCACGAGATTTCGGGATGAATCGCTAAACATTATCTCAATTCCGACCAATTGTCACAGAGAGCCTATGGCTCCTGCTATACTTCTCTTCAAATTTATGTCTGAAACTTTCCATCATCGCACACCGATTCAGATCCGCTTCAACGATCTAGATGCGTATCAGCACGTCAACAACAACGTGTACTTCTCGTTTTACGACCTCGGTAAGGAGAATTATTTTTCGGAAGTGCTATGTCCTGACTTTCGCACCCAACCAGTGGTGCCGCTTATCGCTAGTATTCATGCCGATTTCATAGAGCCCATCTTTTATGAGGATGAAATTGTGATGGAAACTCGCATCAGTCATCTTGGCAACAAGAGTTTTACGCTACGCCAACGCGCCATCAACCAAAAAACTGGTAGAGTGGTGTGTCAAGCTGAGACGGTGATGGTATGTTATAGCTTAGCTGAGCAACACTCTACTGAGATTCCTGCTCATTATCGTGCAGCTATTGAAGCCTACGAAGCCAAGGGAAGCCTTGAATAGATAGAGTTAAAGCTTACGGTCAAAGATTTTATTGCTGGTTTATAATACATCTATCCATGCAGACTATTGTATATGCACAATCTATGCTTGAAGATTTGCGCCATGCGCTCGCGCAAATTCCGAAGCCTGATGCTGTTGTTTGGCTTTTTGATGTCAACACTCATCGTCTCTGTGCACCACTTTTAGAAGAATTATCACCTAATTCTTCTAGAATCATAATCACTGCAGGGGATGTTCACAAAGATTTGGCTACACTTTCTGACGTTTGGAGAGGGTTACAGAGAGCTTCTGCTACTCGTCACAGCCTAATGATAAACGTCGGTGGGGGAATGCTCACTGACCTAGGTGGTTTTGCTGCTGCTACTTATAAAAGAGGTATTCGTTTTATCAATGTTCCTACAACGCTTTTGGCGATGGTGGATGCTGCAGTAGGTGGAAAAACAGGAGTAAACTTTGGAGGGCTGAAGAATGAAATCGGAGCTTTTAAAGAGGCAGAGATAGTTTTTGTATGCACAGAACTTCTGCGCACACTTGATATGCCGAACCTCTTATCTGGTTATGCTGAGATGTTGAAACATAGTCTGCTCTGCAATCGTGAAATGTGGTCTCGCCATTTGCAATTTTCCCTTGACAATCCTGATTTTGTGGCTCTGCAAGACATGGTGCGTGAGAACATAGCGTTCAAGCAGTCTGTGGTGGCGCAAGATCCGCAAGAGAAAGGACTGAGAAAGTCTCTCAATCTAGGCCATACTATTGGTCATGCCTTAGAGAGTGTGTTACTTCACAAAGAAACCCCAGTACTTCACGGCTATGCAGTGGCATGGGGGGTAGTTGGGGAGCTCTATTTAAGTGTACTGCTCAAAGATTTTCCTTTAGATATACTAAGGATGACTACTCAATTTGTGGTAGAACACTATGGTCGCCCTAATATTTCTTGCAAAGATTACAATGCTTTGCTCGACCACATGCGACATGACAAAAAAAATATCGGTAAACAGATAAACTTTACATTACTTTCTGATATAGGGCAGCTTAATTTAGATGAAACTGCTACAGATGATTTTATTAAAGAATCCCTAGATTTTATTCGAGAAGGGTAGGATAAGTCTCTTTTCTTAGATAATATAGTGCATAGTATTTATAGTTTCTTCCATTATTCATGAGCACATCTACTAAGAAGTTGTCGAGTCAAGGTTTGATTCTTGGTTTAGCTGCAGCTGTTTGTTACGGATTTATACCTCTCTTTACAAAGGAATTACAGCATCCTTCAGAAGGTCTAGCACTTTCGTCTGCGACTATACTCTTCTATCGCTTTGGCATTGCTTCTATTGTCATAGCTGGCATTATGCTTTTCCAACGGATTTCCTTTCGTATCACGTTTCCAGAGTTCTTACGATTGACGTTGCTAGCCTTTCTTAGTGATGGTGCTGCGCTCTTTTTAATTGCTGGCTATAGTTACATGCCGAGTGGAGTGGCAACAACCCTACATTTCATGTATCCAGTGTTTACCGCACTTACAATGATGCTGTTTTTTCATGAGCCACGTCGCATGTCCACTGTGTTAGCTATCACGATGGCTGTCGCTGGTCTTTTTGTGTTGTCTTGGACTGGACAAGGAGAGGTTGCACTATTAGGAGTGGTGTTGGAAATAATATCAGCACTTTGTTTTGCTCTCTATCTTATTCGAGTAAATCGTTCGAAAATCTCTAATATGCCGCCAACTAAACTCACGTTCTATGTGATGATGTTGGGTGCTCTTATCTTTGCGGCGACAATAATTTATGAACGTAGTGAGATCGAAATGGCTACGCACTTCGCAGTGCTCCCATCGACTCGTGGATGGCTCAATCTTATTGCGTTGTCTTTAGTTTGTACCGTCATTACCAACTTGGCTTTGGTGCATGCTATTAAGATGATTGGCCCCACGATCACTGCAGTTCTAGGAGTTTTGGAGCCAGTCACTGCCATTCTACTCGGTATTGTCTTTATGGGCGAATCTCTGACTTCACCCATTGTGTTAGGCATTATGCTCATCATTTCTGCAGTGCTCATCATTGTATTGCGAAAACACAAGTAGTTTCTTCGAGGCATCGTAGCCTCTTCTTTGTAGAGAAAGCAGAAGTGTCAGATAATCTCTAGCGCAACTCATTATATCTAGTGATATTCTCAACTCTTTTCTGCTAAATCTCCCCCTGTTTATCGTAAAATCTCCTATGTTTTCGGCAGAAATGGCTAGTTTTAGCCGTTTCTGCCCTTTCTTTTTTAACGATTTCTCTTACAAATTAGGTGCAGAATCGCTAGATATAGTGATTTTCAGAGTAATGAGAAGTCCGTATCTTTGCACCATCTAAAACCATGTCCCTTGTGATTGCTCATCATTTTCACGAGGGACTGTGTTTTACTCCCATTTCACTGAAATACTTCTTTATGCGTCATCTCGCTATTCCCTGTTTCTTTTGCATAATCCTGCCCCTTCATGCACAAACTTCGGAGCCTTCCGAACGAAAGCTCAATGAAGCGGTGGTTACTGCACGACCAAACATCAATGCGCTTGACATTCGTGCTAAATCTGGTGTCGTTCAAACTGTCAATATGAAGCTGTTGTTGAATAAGCCTATGATAGATATGTCCATGGCACTTCAGGGAAGCGTGCCCGGTTTGGTCGTTATCAATCGGGGAGAGTTGGGCGAAAAACCACAAATTCGTATTCGTGGTAATTCTTCACTCCGACGAGGTGATGCCGCTAATGAACCTTTGTATGTGTTAGATGGTAAAGTGATTTCTTCTGATGCCTTTCTGACACTCAATCCCAATGACATAAGCGAAATAAAGGTGTTGAAAGACGCTGTGGGAACAGCACTTTACGGCATCAAAGCAGCCAATGGGGTAGTGGAAATTACGTCAAAGCGCGGCAATGCCATAGGACGATTGACAGCGTCCTACAGTATGAATCTGGGAGTAACTTTGCAAGGTCGTCGTGGAGTAGAGATGATGCACACCAAAGAGAAGCTAGAGTTTGAGCGTAGATTGCAAAATCCTCTTGCACCAGGCTATCTTTATAGCGCAGACTATATAAGAAGAGCATATCCCACTGCACAAGATTTAGAGCAGCGCATTGCAGCAGGCCAACGAGTATTGGACAGTTTGTCAAATATCGACACAGATTGGTTTGAAGAACTTGTTCGTCCAAATCTCTATCAATCGCACAACCTCAGTTTACGTGGAGGAAATGAAGTCACGTCTTACTACATTTCTACCAATTTCAGTAGTCAAGGAGGGCGTCTTCCTGGGAATAGCACGAATCGTATCACGGCAAGGATGTCGATTGACCAGCAAATAGGACGCATCGGATACGCATCCGTTGGAGCCGACATGGGATATAGTCAAATAGAAACTCCCAACGGCACAGACGTATCTCCTTCTGATCTTGTCTATCTGCTCAACCCCTACGAGAGCAGAAGTGGCAAATTGTGGTCGTATGGTAACAAAGGCAGCTACTATACTCTAGATGATCTTTTGCACCAATATAGCAAAACAGGAGGAGATAAGCGTGGAGGCGTCAATGCTTCTATCAATTTGAAGCCTTGGGAATACCTAAGTCTTGATGCAGTGGCAGGTTTGGACTTCGTGCTTAATGAAGAAACAAACTTCACCCCTTCGACTGCGTGGAGCGAACGTGAGAGTGGTGCGCGCCCCAATGAACGTGGGCGCATCAGCCGATCCAAAGATACGCAGCAAAATCTCAGCGCTAATGTTCGCCTGACCTACAACCGAAACTGGAACAATGTGCATGATCTTACGCTTGGTGCGAATGTCGATGCCTATCAGTCCGATTTAGACAATACGAGTTTAACCGGATATGGAGTAGGAACCAAGATGTCGGCAGCACTCATCAATCAGTCTTTAACGGGCAATCGTAAACCTTCTGTGAGTAGTGGGACAGAGCGGAACAGACAATTCGGTGTAGGCTTCGTGGGTGGCTATTCTTTTCAGAGCACCTACGACTTGTTTGCAAGCTACAAGCGTGATGCATCTTCCCTACTTCCTTCAAACCATCGTTGGAACACCGCATGGGCTGTAGGTTTAGGATGGACACCCACACAATATGATTGGCTAAAGTCGCAAGACATCGTTAGTAATCTCAACCTGCGAGTGTCTTTGGGACAAACAGCAAATTTATCGGGAGTGTCGTCTGCTGCGACTATTGGCACCTTCTCTTACCACAACACGGAGTTCTATTCCGATACACGCCTCTTAAAACTCCAAGCTCTTTATAATTCCCAACTGAAAGCCGAGCATACAGATACTTATGATGCGTCTCTTTCATTTGAATTGTGGCGCAAACTTTCGTTCAATTTCAATCTCTATCGTCGACAAACGAGCAATGCCCTCCTTGATGTGCCCATTCCCCTTAGTAATGGATTTACAACAATGACGCGCAACATTGGGGTATTGCGCAACGAGGGTTATGAAATTTCCGCCAACTATCGCATTCTCTCACATGGAGATGTACGCTTGTCGGCTCGCGCCTCTTTGTCTTACAACAGAAATCGCGTAGTAAGTCTCTATTTCACAGATCGTCTCTACTTAAACGATAGTGATCCTTTGCCTGTTTTTGAAGTTGGAAAGCCTTACGATGTGCTTTATGGACTTTCTTCAACAGGGATTGACCCAGACTCGGGATTGCCTAATTTTATTTCGGCGCAAGGAAATCCAATGAAATTGCACGACAATCCCAAACGCAGCGATTTTGTAGCTTTGGGCTTTACGACACCTCCTTACACCAGCACGTTTGGACTGACATTTGAGTGGAAATCCTTCACGCTCGATGCAGATTTTTATTACGTATCAGGTGGCGTGCGCCGTTATAATTACAAATATGCACGTATGAGCGATGAGGCGTATCGCAATGCCGTGGCAGGAATGACTGACAAAACATGGTGGACCAAAGGAGATGCCAACAAAGTTTATCACACTCGCTTCGTTTCTTCTGCCTCACAGACCTTGCTTCAATACGCAAACTCCACCAATGTTGGCAAAAGCGACTATTTGAGATTGTCGATGCTCTCTTTGCGCTATCGCATTCCGCGCAACTTATTACAGCGAATTGGTTATGTGGTGCAGTATGCTTATTGTGGAGTTCAGGCTTCCAACCTCTTTACCTTGACGAGTTATGCCGAATCCGACCCAGAAAGTGGACGGCTATCGGGAACATTGCAGCCTGTCATTGCGTTCAATCTCAATCTTACGTTCTAACTTATAATACTAGTCTCGATGAAATTCTACTTTGGCTCTCAATCGTTTGGTGTGCGTTGTACAAAGTCCCAACGCCCCTCTCTCATCGTTGGCACAGTATTATTGGGACTGTTTTTGAGTTTTCAAGGCTGTTCTCTCGATGTTCCTTATGAAAATCGATATGCAGACCCCAATGCTGTTGTGAATGCTCAGACTGCGCGTGAGCTTTTGGCAACAGCCTATGCAAATCTGCCTTTGGAGCATTTTACTTGGTCCGTGCTGAGTGATGATTTTCGTCCCACTTATAAACTGCGTAGCAGTCCTTCGCTTCAGAAACTCGCCAGTTTTGATGCTGATGAACTGACAAACCTGGCGAATGATTTGTGGGCACGCTATTATTCTAGCATTGCTGTGGCGAATGCTGTGGCAGAGCGAGTTGACTCTTTACCTAAGTCGACTGAGCTTCAGAGCATAGCTTTAGAAAGTCAACGTATAAAGGCTTATGCTTACTTCCAGTTGCTTCGAGCATTTGCGCCTATTCCATCTGTAGCTTCTGATAGTGCGGGCATCATCTTCAAAGATCATCTTCAAATGTCGGCTTTTCCTCGCTTATCGGTAGGAGAGAGCATCGATAGTATTCGCAATATACTCGAACGCAGTACCCCTTTCGCAAGTTTTAGCGCCCCAAACAAAACAGAAGTTTCTTCGACTAACAACGAACAGCATTGGTTCACGTCGATTGCAGCTGCCTATCTTCGTGCGGAATTAGAGTTATATGCAGGGGATTTTGCCGAAGCTGAGCGATGGGCTCGCTTAGTGATAGAACAAAAAGGTGGTACTCTCTCTCTCAACCCTGAGGTGTATCAACAATTGTGGCAAGGTAATATGTGCAGTGCTCGTATTTTTGCTCCCTACATCAACAGATATTTCTATACGGAAATCGTGTATGACCGACAAACAGGGGATTGTTTCACGGTAAATCCAGCCGTGCTTTCTCGTTTCGGTCAGACTGATTTGCGACGTGATGTCACTGCTTTTGACAAGAAATTGCCAGAGTCTCCCTTAAAGCAAATGAATCATTGCTTGGGTAAGTACAATGCCGTCAATTGGTCTCGCACGAATGGTGGCGCCTCTGGCGAAACGCACTATGTCAGTTTGTACCGCACAGCTGGTGCTTACTTCATACTAGCAGAAGCCTTAGCACATCAAGGCAAAGCTGCCGAAGCGATAGCCGTGATGAATAACTATCTAAGTCAACGTAAAGCCCCTTTATTGGCCACAAACTTGGATGGCGATTCGTTGCTTTCCGCCATTCTACAAGAAAAACAACAAGAGTTTCTTGGCGAAGGGGAGCGTTTTTTCGATATAAAGCGCTATCGCCATACGCTCCTGAGCCATTGGAATGAAGGGCAGTCCAACAAACAACGCATTTCAGCTAACGACTATCGTTGGAATCTCCCAATTCCCAAGGGCGAATATCTCTACAATGACCGTGCTACACAGAATTTTGGTTGGCCGCGTCTGAGATTAGGAGAATAGCGTTTGCCGCTTTCTGATGATTCTCAGAGATATTGATACGAATGTGGGAGAAGTCCGAAAAAAATCTCCGACATTTTTCCAAATTCCTCTGACATTTTTCTGAGAATCTCCGAGTTTTTTTCAAAAAACTCCGATATCGTTAGAGCTAACACCCGTAGCTTCTTAGCATAGCTCTGAAGTTACAGTTCATTTCTTTGCACCAACTTAAACAATCACGATATGAAAAAAGTTTACGCAGCGTTGTTGCTATTGCTTTCTACTGTGCCAGCTTTGGCACAAACGGCAGACAGCAACAAAAACACCAAAGAAGGGGTCATCAAACTTCTTGATGGCACCAAGGAAATTAAATCTTTCTCTGCTAAACACCTGAAGATTACATTTTCAGATGGGAAGGTTCACTTCACGCAAAATGGTCAAACAGAAAGTTTTTCACTCGCCACTTTTGGCGCTCTCCAACTTTCAGTAGTGCCCACTGGAATTAGCCCTATTCAACAACAAGCTTTGTGGCAACTTCAAGGTCAAGAGGTGCTCGTTAATGCTCCTGTTGGCACTGTTTCAGCGCTTTATTCCCTCAATGGGCAGCTGGTTTCTACTCATGTGCAGCGTAGTGCCCAATTTGAGACTGTAGGCACCGTACCAACTAATGGCTTGTATGTGCTCCGCGTAAAAGATAAATCTACTAAAATCTTTGTAAGATGAAGCGTACCTTTATTGCAGCGATGATATTGCTTTGTGGTATTGGGGCATCGTCAGCACAGACGCTTGGTGTGTATCAGCCCAACTCAAGTAAGATGTGGGATTTTTCAACGCTCAAAGACCAAAGTTTACCGCTTAATAATGGTAAATTGATGGTGGGTGATGCTCAATACGCTGTTTCAGATGTGGATAGTGTTGTCGTGCGTGCGCTAGAAGCACCACAACTCACAGTAGCACAACAGCAGCTTGTCAAAGGTTATCATGAGAAACTCGGCATAGATCTCACCAAGGTGCTTGGTGTGAAGAAACTTCATGCTCGTTTATTCTTTCCAGGTTATGAGAGTATGCAAGCTTTCACTCAGCCTTATGAACGTAACCTAGAGGATTTTACCATCATCACCCTCAGTGAACAATCAACTCCTGAGAAACCTGTGCTGAAAATGACATATAATCCACTAGGACTGACTAATTATCAGCGCTATCTGTTGTATCAACTCACCGTTGGAAACGACGAGTTTTGGTACGGCGAAGATGCAGGGGAAGACTACAAGAAGGTGATGGAAATCCTTAATTGGCATAAAAATAGCTTTGGCGACTTCAATGTAGCGCTAGATGGTTTGACTTTTAGTAATGTGAATGCTGGAGTTAATGCTTCTGTGAACTTTATAGCCGATCAGAAAGATGCCTCTGGTGACCCTACACGTCGCATTCCTTTTCAGTATTATTTCTCTACTTGGGATAAAGCTCAGCAAATCGTAAAAGAACAAACGCTTGAGCGTTGGGAGGAATTGGCAGAAATCACAAATGACGGTAAAGATGGAACGCCAGATCCTTTGCATTATCTCAATACTTCCTCGTCTGAAAAAAATGAATATGATGAGGCTGAGAACTTTATTGCTCCAAAGGCTAGTGTAGATTTCAAAACTGGAAAGCTACATTTTGAGTTTTCCTTTGACGCTGGTGGCATGGGCTACACGCGTTGCTACATTGACTACGATTAAAATTCAAGCTATACCTTGGCTAAGGCTGTGTAGCAACTCTTGTTGTGGCACAACCTTAGCACTAAGTTGTTTTTTGGGGAGCTGTCTATTCCCTTTGGTTGAGCCTTTCTATGAAATTTCCTCTGGAATTATCATAGGAGTAAGAGCGTGGCTCATACGTTTGAGTAGATCAGGGCTGAGTTATTCTAAAGTTCTGTGATCTACATTATAATGAATTTCGATGTTTTTATCTCGATACTCTGTGTTTCGACTTCTTCTTTCCTCCCATCTATCTAAGTGCCTACTTTGTTGTTCCTTATGGATGGTAGGAAATCAGATGGGGTGGGCGAGTGTACCTTTCAAATCGCGCACATTGGTGTCTTTGCCAAAGCAACTTGTTACGGGAACTCTTCCCAATGGTTTGCGCTATATGCTGATGCCAAATGCACAACCTTCGGGACGTGCAGAAATACGCCTTGTGCTTAATGTCGGATCAGTTGCAGAGAAGACTCACCAACATGGGCATGCGCATTTCATCGAACATCTTGCTTTTGGAGGAACTCAGTCTTATCCGCAGCGAGAAATGGTGAGTTTTTGGGAGCAACATGGTATGAAGTTTGGTCAAGACATCAATGCTATGACAGGATATGACCGAACCGTCTATCAAACTGCTGTGCCTTCGCTCCCCAATGACATGGAGCTATTGGAGCAATCTTTACCGATGGTGGCAGAATGGCTGGATAAAATTAGCATTTTGCCCCAAAAGGTGGAACAGGAGAAGGGAATCATTCAAGAAGAAATTAGAGCCTACAACACGAATGATGATTTCTTTTCGCTAAAACATGGAAAAGGAGCGTATGCAAGGTTGCCTATTGGGACGCCAAATGAGGTGTCCTTAATCACGTCTGAGGGGTTGCGTCAGTTTTATACACAATGGTATAACCCTAATCGTGCAACACTCATTGTTGTAGGTGCGATAGATGCAGATAAACTTCAGGAGAAGGTGAAGAATGTCTTTGGAAAGATTCCTGCAAAGTCTTCGTCTGATGACATCTCTCCTTTCAAATATGATAAGGGAGTTCAAGTGATGGTGTTGCACGATGAACTCATTTCTAGCACTTCTGCTGAGCTCATTGTGCCTCATCGCGTTAATCCCCAGCGCACTATGGGAGATGCCCTTGAAATACAGCGAGGAAAACTACTAATGCTGCTGGCTGAACGCAGACTCCGTGCTTTGGGTATGCGAAGTTCTTTGAGTGATGCATGGTATCTCGGCAATGTAAATCACTTCACAACGAGTGTGGGAGCTCCAGATGTACAAAGTTTGCGAGATAGTGTTCGACAAGTCGCGATGGCATTCCAACAAATGGTTACTGATGGTTGGTGTGGTCCAGAATTGCGTAGCGCCAAACGACACTTTATCGCATCTATGCAGCAGAAGAATCCCATGCGTGCTCGTAGTTCTGCGGTGTGGTGCGATGATTTCATCGATTATGCTGTTGTAGGTGATCGCTATTTTTCGGATTCTCTCCAGTGGCAACAGTTGATAACTGGTGTCGATGAAACGACAAGTGCTGATTTGCAGCGGATGCTCAAGCGATGGATGCAAGCCGCTGACCAAAGTATGTTGGTTGCCGTTAGGACAAATCGAATTAAACAATCCGAGGAGTCAGAAGCTGAGCGCAGTAAACTTTGGGAATGGTTTTGGAAGAAAGGCACGCGGGGCCGTCGTCCTTACTATGAATATCGAGAAGTGGCGGAGACAGCTTCGCAGGAAGTGAAGATTCCTAAGGAATTCTCTACATTTCCAGCCTACGATGAGCGTATGGTAGTGGAACAAAAGTTCTATTCCAACCTCAAAATAACTGATGCTCGGTTGAAGAATGGACTGCGCATTGTGCTTAAGCCAACGCCTTCTGCCGATAGCTTGATGCACATCAGCGTCATTGCTCCTCAAGGTACTGCCAGTATCCCTATTGAAAAGTATAATCTTTTAGAAGGTACTGCAGGATATATGGATATGGGAGGTACGAGAAGCCTACCAGCTGAAGCCTTGCCAGATTTTCAAATGGCGCACGGCATCACGTTGATTACCTCAATGGAGCACCATTGGCACGGATTTTTGGGACAAACTGCCACAAAGAATAGTCGGTTGTTTTACAATTTCTTGCGCGAAAAGTGGCTTTATCCAGAGTTGCGTTACAATGATTTTGAAGATGTGCGTCAAGAACTTTTAGAGCAGCAAGGCAAAGAAACAACTTTGTCACGTATGCTTCATCGTTCGCCAGAGCATTTAATCAACCAAGAAGTGGATAAATGGGCTGGTCATGTGCTACCTTTTACAGCAAAGGAGCCAGACAGCTTGGATTTGAAGCGAATGAAGTTGGACGATATAGCTGCATTTTATCATCACCTCTATGCACCAACTGAACACACGACCATCATCGTGACGGGAACTTTTGATGCTCAAGAAGAACTCAAGTGCATTGCTGCTGTTTTTAGTCAACTTCCTGCGGCACATCCTCAATATACCACTCAAAGACCTTGGACATCACCTAGCCAAACTGCTGAAACTTGGCTGCAATTTTCAGATAATGCAGGAGATAAAACTGAATTGCTGCGCATCGAACGACTTTGGAGTGGACAATATGAGCCTGGATTGCGCTCTTCCCTCGTACTGAAACTCATGCGTGATGCTCTTAGACAGCGCGTCATTGAGATTGTAAGGGAAAAAGAAGGCTTAGTCTATTCACCTTATGTGTCGCTTTTCTATGATGCTAGCCCATGGGCGCACTTTCTGATGGATGTTAGTTTAACCGCTGCACCCCATCAACGGAAGAAAATTCAGGAGGTGATGACTGAAATAGAGAAGAATCTCAAACAAGTGCCTTTGAGTGAAGCAGAATTGGCGCAATTGAAACGTCCTTTCCTTATTGCCAAGAATGATGAACTGGCACCAGACGATGCTGCAGCCTGGAGAACGGCAATAGAACGCTTGATTAAAAACGAAGAAAGTCTAGAGGATTTCAATCGATATGAGGACGTCTTGGAAAGCATACGGCCAGAAGACGTGCAACGTGGCTTCCAGGTCCTCATCCAACAGGAACATTGGCTTTTCCTTGCTGAATAATCAGTTCAAATTTCAGATTTAATTACCTTTTTATCTCTATAATATATGCGTAAACTGCTTATACTGCTTACCTTTCTCTTTACTTGCGGAGTGTATGCCCAGCAACCTCAGGCCTACACTTTGTTTGATCATAATGGAAAGTCCACTACGTATGATGCGATGATAGATAGTCTGTCGCGCGCTGACGTTGTTTTCTTTGGTGAAATGCACAATTGCCCCATTACACACTGGATGGAGCAAAATGTGCTTCAGACTTTTGTGGATCGTTTTGGGAAAAATGTAATGGTGGGAGCCGAGATGTTTGAGTCGGACAACCAGCTTATTCTTGACGAATACCTGCAGCGTCGTATTTCTGGGGATCGTTTTGAGGCAGAATGTCGTTTGTGGCCTAATCATTCTACCGATTATGCGCCTTTGCTCTCTATTGCCTACGATAATAAACTACCTTTTATTGCAACTAATGTCCCTCGTCGCTATGCGAATGTTGTAAAGGAGCATGGACTTACTTGGTTGGATAGTCTTTCTAGTGCATCGCGAGCTTATCTACCTCCGTTACCTATTTATGTGGAACGCGATTCTAGTGCAGAAAAGGCCTTTGAAGTGATGGGAGCTATGGCGAGGCACTCCAATAGGGGGCATTATGTTGAAGCGCAAGCTTTGAAGGATGCAACAATGGCTTGGAATATAGCCCAAAACTGGCAACATAATATTCACTTTGTTCATTTCAACGGGAGCTATCATTCTGATTTTCGCAAAGGCATCATCGAACAATTATTGCGTTATTGCCCTCAGCTACGCATTGCGCTCGTAACTGCTGTGCGACAGGAGAGTGTGGAGGCTTTAGACGAGGGGCAGTTGGGCCGTTCTGACTTCTATATTTGTGTGCCAGAAACGATGAATACCTCATATTAAAAGCTGAATATAGACTCTGGCTGCCGTTGGTTATTGGTAAAAGTTGATAATCACAAGGAAATATTCTAATTTACATCATTCAAACTATGAAGAAAATATTACTCTCTCTGATTGCTGCTTGTATGGCAATGGCTATGCAAGCGCAAACCTATACCGTGAAAGTGCTGAAAACTGACGGTACGGTGGTTGCATTCCCAATGGAAGACATTAAAGAAATCACAGTGGATGAAAATGAAACACCCACTCCACAGCCCGCTACTCCCAAGTTTGTGGAAGTAGCTGGAGTGAAATGGGCGACGGGTAATCTACAATACGATAAAGGTACTTGGAAAATCGCAGCTCATCAATGGGATTATTTTAATCCTGTGTCTGGAGTTAGCGTAGAAGGCAGTCGCAGTAAAATCCCTCAATCTGCCGATCAAGTGGACCACTTCAACATGGGAGTCGTAGGCGCAAATGCTTTAGCAATTGACGATACTCACGGTGGCACAGCCAATACTTACTTTGAAGGTAAGCTCTATGTGGACGCAAAAATGCAAAATGAGACAACCGACTTTGAGAAAGCTGCTTTTGGCGACCTTGCTTTTTGGGCAACAAAGGGAGAGTATCGCTTGCCTTCTCGCAAAGAGTCGCTTGCCCTCATCAATGATGCATCATGGCAGTACGGATATGTGGAAACTGATGGCTTGAAAATATATGGATTTCTTGCAACCAACCCAACTAATGGTGTGCCTGAAAGAAACATCCGTATAGCGAAGCCTTTGACGTCTGAGGAGATTGCAAAGGGTGTTTTCTTCCCTTGTGCAGGATCGCGCTATGAGCAAGGAGTGCTGAAGAATGTTGGTTATGGTGCCTACTATTGGGTAGGTAAAGTATGGGAAGACAATGACAGTTGGGGAGCATTCATCTCTGCCGACCGTGATGGCCTCTATGGAGACTATCAAGGAGATGATGGTACCAAAGGTAATTGTATTAGACCTGTTTATGTTGGGGCGAAGTAGGGCTTTATAGTTTAAAGCAGAAGACTTGAAACATTCGTTGTTACAACAAATGATAGTCGAGAATTGAATCGGCATCGACTCTACTTGGCTTGCAAATTATTGCTATTCGGTAAACTTCCAAACGGCACTAAAAAGCTTCCCGAAGCCCTATAGAATAGGACTTCGGGCTTTCTTTTTCAAAAAGCAAGCCCCTAATCAAATAATGATGGTTCCGAGGGTGGGGATTTAGCTCTTTCAGCCAAACTGCTCACTCATCCTTTTAGGAATCTTACACACAAATATTGGACACTATCGTTTTGGGGGTAACAAGCAAAGTAACAAAATAGGCTGAAACCCTCTTGCAGATTTCAGCCTAATTTTTATAATCAGAAATTTTTTACCGGATAGCAATATATATTATTATTGCTATGATGGCGGTTGTACTATAAACGTACAAGTTTGTTGCTGTATTTCAACCTCTTAAATAAGACTCTACCGTACAAGCACACGGTCTCCGAGTACTTTAGCAAATTGCTTTTCAATTTCATTGATGTCAATGAGTTTCTTGAGTAGCTCATTCATCTTATCTGGTTGATGTAACAGTACTGGTTGTCTGAGTGCTCTAAGTACTTCTTCTTTTTGGACTCCTATAATTGCATGTTTGTAGTCGTTGATTACTCTTGGAACAATCTCAACTAGACGTTTTTCTTCAGGAACAAATACTTTTTGTTGTTCCATGGAGAGGGGATAGCGATCATCAGCCAGTTCAGCTGCTAGGCGATTAATTTCTGGATCATGATGCGTAATAAAGTATGTGCGAGAATTAAATGACTCAAGATTAGAAAGAGTTTGCTGAGCTGCTTCTTCTAATATCTGCTGGTGTTTTTTGACTTGAAGAAGAATATTGTCAGATGAGAGATCTTCTAATATGTAGGGAGCAACTAAAGGACTGTCGTCAACGATGCTTGATTCTACTTCACGAGATGTACTCCAAGGTGTTTCAACAGCTGTGTGTGGTGCTATGATTGGTAATTGTCCATAGCGGATTACAAGCTGTACAAGTTGACGTTCGCAAGCTATGAGGTGTTTATGAGCTTCACTATCGCCTAAACTCAACTCTGTGCTCTTCGCTGAAACTAGACTATCGGGCGCGGTAGCTGCCAAGGTAGATGGTGAGATTGCCTCGTGAGTGGTCTCACGAATATCCTCGGAGTGAGATTCTATCTCTGAATCAATGGATGGCACTCCAATGGAGGCTGAAGGCTGCTGTCCCTGTTCAGGAGTTTCAACTGTCGCTGATGATTGGGAAGAGAAAGATGTGTTAGGATGTGAACGCGTAAGCGTTCCATTTTTAATCTTGCGGATCTCTTTTGCTACTTCGTTTACGATGGCTGATTCATCAATGCTAAGACGCCCTGCAAGATCGTGAATATATACTTGGCGAACAATATCGCTAGGGATTACTGCTATGCTGTGTGTGATGTCTGTAATCACATTTGCCCGCTTCATAGGATCTCTTCCCGCATCTTTGAGTAGCAGCTTGGTTTTAAACTCTATGAAGTCCTCCTCTCGCTCTTCTAGATCTTTTTTAAACTCCTCTGGTGTGCGGGCTTGAGCGTAGCTGTCGGGGTCTTCCCCTTCTGGTAGCAGTACAATCTTGATATTAAGTCCCTCTGAGAGCAATATATCTATGCCGCGCAGTGAAGCATGGAGGCCAGCAGCATCACCGTCGTAGAGCACAGTTACATTGTCTGTGAATCGGTGGATGAGACGCACCTGTTCCGGGGTGAGAGCAGTTCCGCTGGAGGCTACAACATTTTCCACTCCACTTTGGTGCATGGAGATGACATCAAGATACCCTTCTACAAGATAACAACGATCATGTTTGACGATAGCTTGTTTTGCAAGGTATAGGCCATAGAGTTCACGTTTTTTGGAATAGATCTCCGATTCTGGAGAATTCACGTATTTTCCTACGTTTTTTTGCTCATTATTTAGTATGCGTCCACCAAAGGCCACGATTCGTCCCGATACAGAGTGTACTGGAAATATGACACGTCCGTGGTAGCGATCGAGGAGTCGTCCATCATCAGTGCGATAGCATAGACCTGTTTGTATCACATATCTATCATCAAATCCTTTGGCCTTTGCCTTTTGCACCAGTGCATCACGTTGTTCGAGTGCATATCCCAGTTGAAACTTTCGGATGATGTCGTCACGTAGCCCTCTTCGTCTGAAGTAGCTCATTCCGATGGCCAGACCATCCACATTGTTGTGCAGCGTTTCGACGAAATAGTCGCGTGCCCAGTCATTAACTACAAACATGGCTTCCCGGGCGGTGGCAGCGGCTTTTTGTTCGGCCGTCTGTTCGCGTTCTTTCACCTCGATACCGTAGCGACGTCCCAGCCACTTAAGTGCCTCAGGATAGGTCATCTGCTCATGCTGCATGACAAACTTAACTACATTTCCCCCATTGCCGCAACTGAAGCATTTACACAGTTGTTTAGAAGGCGACACCATGAAGGAGGGCGTCTTCTCGTCGTGGAAGGGGCAAAGACCTTTGTAGTTGGCACCCGAGCGACGCAGAGTTACAAATTCTCCTACAACATCTACGATGTCGGCAGCAGACATGATTCTATCTATGGTACTTCGGTCTATCATTTAGTGGAGTGCTTTGTGCAGAAATTTTGTGCAATCTGAGAAGATTACCTATGACAAAGGTACAACTTTCTCTCGACAATGGCATAAAAATCCCTTCCACATTTAGCGCAGAAGGGATGGCTTTGGTTGAAATATAATAACTTACGAATCTATATTAGATGACCCCAATGATATCATGGATGTCTTTAATACCATGGGTGTCACACCAAGAATTTATGCCATCTATAACTTTAATTGTGACAGCAGGGTCTATAAAATTAGCTGTTCCTATTTGAATGGCCGTAGCACCACACATTATAAACTCAATGGCGTCAGTCGCGTTCATAATACCCCCAAGCCCAATGACTGGAATATTTACTGCTTTTGCTACCTGATATACCATGCGCAGTGCAACTGGCTTTACGCATGGCCCCGATAATCCTCCTGTACCAATACTAAGATTACTGCGACGACGTTCTATGTCTACGCTCATACCCATTAAAGTGTTTATGAGCGAAACAGAGTCAGCACCTTCTGCTTCTACTGCACGCGCGATTTCTGCGATATCCGTTACGTTGGGGGATAGTTTCACTATGAGTGTTTTGGGATAAACAGCTCTCACAGCTTTCACTACTGATGCTGCTCCTGAGCAAGAAACCCCAAAAGCCATGCCGCCATCATGAACATTGGGACAAGAGATATTTAGTTCTATGGCAGGAATATTCTCTAATACTGCCACTCGAGCTGCACATTCTGCATAGTCCTCAGGTGTAGAACCACTAACATTGACTATAGCTGCAGAATCAAAATCTTTAATCTGAGGATAGATATTCTCTGCAAAATAATCAACGCCTTTATTTTGTAACCCTACACAGTTGAGCATACCTTGTGCTGTTTCTGCCATGCGAGGATAATCATTTCCTTGGCGAGGAAGTAGAGTAGTACCTTTCACAACATATCCGCCTAAACGATTTAAATCAATAAAGTCTGCAAATTCTAATCCATAGCCAAATGTACCTGATGCTGTGAGAACTGGATTTTTTAATGATAGATTGCCGATATTTACATTGAGATGAGCCATGAGAATGTTGAAAGATAAGACATTAGAAGAGTAATGCTAAAGCACAAGAATGAAGTGTGTAACCTATGGTTAATGGTACATAATTGGGAGTAAATACTACTATGCAGTATTACATAGCTTGTCATCTTATTCCCAAGTTAGCTGGTTAGTATTGAAAACTGGTCCTTCAGTACAAACACAAACATTTCCTTTAACAGTTTTTTCAATACAACATAAACAAGCTCCAATGCCACAGGCCATTAGATTCTCCAAAGAGACAAAACAAGGAGTGTCATATTCACGAGCTAACTTAGCAACTGCTTGCATCATAGGTTTAGGACCACAAGCAGCAACACTATCAAATTGCTCCTTCTTCCAGATTGAGTGATGGGTTACAAACCCTGTTTCTCCCATAGTAGAATCCTCTGTAGTAGTAAAGACTCGGCCAAAAGCTGAAAAGCGATCAAGTTCTAGTAAATCTCTTTGTGAGCGACCACCTAATAAGAAGACGGGTTCGTGACCAGCTTCAAAAAGTTGACGACCGTAGAGCAACATTGGCGCAGTACCAACTCCGCCACCAATGAGGAGGAGTTTCTTTTTTCCCTCGGATATTGGGGGTACTGTAAATCCATTTCCAAGAGGGTATATGCAGTTTAGCGTCTGTCCTTTACGGAGTTTGCCTAGCGATTTTGTACCATCTCCGACCATATGGATAAGGAGAACTATGCTATGCTTCTCGACATCTACATCGTTGATGGAGATAGGACGACGAAGAAAAGTCGTAGAGGAATCATCTATTGCTATTTGAACAAACTGCCCAGGAAGCATAGGAGGAAGGGCTTGGTCAGGATCAACTAATCGAAGTAAAATGTAGTCTTCTCTTAAGAAGTCAATGCTATCTACATGCAGGTCTTTGACAAATTTCATTATTCGAACAGAGAGAAAATTATATGCTTGGTGACAAAGATACGATTTTTTTGAGTAATAGAGGGTGGGAATGCTGGCTTTTCATTATCTTTGTAGTAGAATATTTTAAGAGCTGCTCTGCTATTTTGTTTTTGACAAGGCTCTGTTTTTAGGTAAAGTTGAATAAGTAGGTATACAATATAAGGTAAATCATGAAGATCATTGTAAAAGACACTGCTCTACGTGCAGCTGCTGAGACTGGAATGGATGAGTTTCTTCAGGTTTTAATTCAGGCATTTCAAAATGAGCTGGGAGAAGAATTGACGGGGGAGGCGATGTCAAAATTGTCAGGAGAACAGACAACATTATGGGCATATCTTTTGCTTCGAGATGAACTGTGTGATGGTGGATTTGTTCAGCTAATCTATAATGGTTATGGTGACTTTTTCTTTCTGAACCCTTTTGCTAAGGCTATGCGTTTGTGGGGTTTGAAGGAGTTATCAAAATTAATATACAAAGCTCGTGAGCTTTATGAATTACATGGTGAGGACATTAAAAAGCCATGTTCTGATGAAGAATTCATGGCCCTTTATGAGCGTTTTCCTGAATTCGATGACCTAGATGATGAGTTTATGGAGCATGAAGAAGAATATACAACGCGCGTAGCGCACTATGTAGATGAGCATCTCCTTGATTTTATTGAGATAGATAAATATGAGTAAACAAAAAGGTGGAAAGATTAAGCCACAACGCATACGCATTAAGAATAAGCGAGCAACTTTTGACTATGAGATCATCGATAAGTACACGGCTGGTATCGTATTAACTGGTACGGAGATTAAGAGTATCCGTGAGGGAAAGGCTTCATTAGTAGATACATTTTGCTTTATCCATAGTGGAGAGTTGTGGGTAAAGAATATGTATGTGGCAGAGTATTCTTATGGAACTTATAATAATCATGCAACACGTAGAGATCGTAAGTTATTACTCAATAAGAAAGAAATTAATAATCTGAGAAATGATACGTTGTCTCCTGGTTACACCATTGTACCATTGGTGCTGTTTGTCAATGATAATGGATTGGCCAAATTAGAAATAGCTCTTTGTAGAGGTAAGAAAGAGTTTGATAAACGTGCATCTATTCGTGAACGTGATGATAAAAGAGAGTTAGATCGTTTTATCAAGCGGTTTTAGTTGTCTTGCTTTATAGGGTATTACTAAAAACGTCTCTAGTCGAAAGACTAGAGACGTTTTGTTTTGTAGAGTGTGGGGGTAATCTCTAAGAGCAGTAATAGTAGCGTTCTATTTTTCATATTGCAGCATTTGCAAACAATTAGAGAACCTACAACTCCTAATACACACTCTCAGCTAATTAATGGCCACAGCTACCTCCAGGAGCTGTGTTTACTGTATATCCGCCATCTACTTCTACAAACTTTCCTTTGGATTTAAGAAAAGCTATCAGCTGTTCTGCAGTCATGTCATTTTGGCTGCAGCTGTAATATTTGGCATCATTGCCAAAGGTATTGTGCATAGCACTGATAAGGGAAGCATCAGTAAATGTTTGTCCCAGCATCATACCAAGAACCTCGTGAGCGTGGTATTCCATTGTTTGAAGTTGTTTAGTAAGTTGTGTTATATAAAGTTGAAAGTGATAAGATAAATTGTATGTAAATCAAATCGATTCGCGAATGTCCGCTTCTTAGTCTTCTAATAGATTAATCGCCAAGGTGTAGCTAGTATACAAAGCGTAATAATAAAGACTAAAGGAATATAGTTGAGGACCTTTCTTGGATACTCATATGTAGTTGCATCATTAAAATAGTGTCTATATACACGAAAAGCAAGAAATGCAATCATACTTCCCCATAACGCACCTACGAGTAAATCTGTCATATAGTGTACTCCTAAGTATATTCTTGTCCAACAATTGAGTAATGCCCAACAAAAAAGCGAAATATAGACATTACGATCGCGAAAGATTAAAGATAGAAAAGTTGCGATGGAAAATGTGTTCGCTGCATGAGAAGAGAAAAAACCAAAGTAACCTCCACGATAACCTGCTACGATATCTGTTAAGTGCATAATCTGAGGATTATGAGTGGGACGCCAACGAGCTATTAAGGGTTTGAATATAGAAGAGGCTACTTGATCGGAGATAACTACACAAAAAATAGCAGCTCCTATAATAAAAAAGAAGTGGGCAAAGTCGTGTTCCTTGAATAAGACATATACTATAACCAATAGAAAAGGTATCCATACCTGGATGTGAGTGGCACTCCAAGCAAAGGCGTCAAGATAGAGTGAATGACTGCCATTGAAAAAAAGAGTGATAGCTTGATCCATGCCGAATGTTTGTTTTTTCCTTATGGTGAGTAAATCGCTTCTTCTATAAATCGGAGTGCTGCGTCGTCTAAAGTCTGAAATGCATAGTCCCTATAATGCAATATGTGTGGCTACAACCTCCTGTACGTAATATGTAGTTCTCAACAATATAGTCCCTTTTCTAAAGCCCAATCAAGCTAATAGTTTCTATGTTGTGCTAAATAGGACACAAATAGCTCGATAGCATTAGCCTAAAAATAGGAGAAGCTATAGCTTTTGTGGTTATAGCTTTCTCCCACTCAATGTTTGTTCTAATTTTTTTGTCGGATTATTGCAAGGAACCACCAACGATGTCTAGTAGTTCTGCAGTAATCGCCTGTTGGCGTGACTTGTTATATTGCAGAGTCAGCTGACGGAGTAATTCATCAGCGTTGTCTGTAGCCACTTGCATTGCTATTACCCGGGCTGCATGTTCTGAAGCAAGGCTATCAAGCATTGCTGAGTAGAGCTTGAGGTGAAGCGATTGTGGGATGAGTTTCTCAAGAAGGTGTTGTGGATGAGGCTCAACTAAGAAGTTGAGATTCTGGTCTTCAGCTTCACCTTTAGGAAATTTAATGGGAAGAAATTGTTCTTCAGTGAGAATTTGGCTACCAGCACTTTTGAAATGATGATAAATCAAAACCACCTTATCTATTTCGCCTTTAGCATACCCTTCCATAATTTCAGTTGAAAGGGCTGCAATAGGGGCGTATTGGGGATGATCTAGACAGGAAGACAAATCGCACGCAGGAGTATAACCTATTTTGCGTAGTCCTTCTGTGATCTTTTTACCAATAGGGTAAACTTTGGTTACTTGAATCCCTTGTTTTCTGAAACTATCAAGGGTTTGCTTGGTCTTTTTAAGTGTGTTACCGTTAAATCCTCCACAAAGACTAGAGTTAGAGGAGAACACAATTACAGCCACTCGTTGTATCTCTCGCTCTTCTGCGAATGGTGAACTGATAGTGCCTTCTAGCGAGGAAACAAAAGTAGACATAATGCCACTGAGCTTTTCCTCGTAAGGGCGCATTTGTTCAATGGCCTGTTGTGCGTGGTGCAACTTGGAACTGGCCACCATCTTCATGGCACTAGTAATCTTTCGTGTGCTATTGACAGAAGATATTCGGGTTTTTACTTCTTTTAGTGAGGCCATAAAAAGAGTAGGGTTGTGACTCAGCTAAGATTTATGGTGAATTTCTCACCATAAATCTATGTGCTGGTCGCGTTGTTTAGGCATATTGTGCTGTAACATCAGCAGCAACCGATTTCAAGGTGGTTTCAATCTCGTCCGTAAGTTGGCCTGCTGCTAAGCCTGCAAGAACGCTATCCTTGTGGGAGGCGCGTAGAACGTTAAGGAACTGCTCTTGGAAATCTCTGACATGCTCAAGAGGTACCTGTGACAGTAGTCCCTTTGTTCCACAATAAAGAATAGCAACTTGCTCCGCAACAGGCATTGGACTGTATTGTGCTTGTATGAGCAGCTGATTATTCTTACGACCACGGTCAATTGTCATAGCAGTAACCGCGTCCATGTCACTAGAGAACTTAGCGAAGGCTTCAAGTTCGCGATATTGCGCTTGGTCAATCTTCAGGGTACCTGCCACCTTCTTCATAGATTTAATCTGGGCAGAACCACCGACACGAGAAACAGAGATACCGACGTCAATTGCAGGACGGAAACCTTGGTTAAACAAGTTTGTATCAAGATAAATCTGTCCATCTGTAATCGAAATTACGTTGGTAGGAATATATGCTGATACGTCACCTGCCTGAGTCTCAATAATGGGAAGTGCAGTTAGTGAGCCTCCGCCTTTCACTAAGCCTTTGAGAGACTCAGGAAGATCGTTCATTTGCTCTGCTACTTCTTGTTGGTTGTTAATCTTTGCTGCACGTTCTAGAAGACGTGAGTGGAGATAAAAGACGTCACCAGGATAAGCCTCACGACCAGAAGGGCGACGAAGAATCAAAGATACTTCACGATAAGCAACGGCTTGTTTAGACAAGTCATCGTACACAACCAAAGCGTGTTTACCACGATCACGGAAGAATTCACCGATAGCAGCACCAGCCATTGGAGCATAGTATTGCAATGCAGCACTTTCTGCAGCTGTAGCAGACACGATTGTTGTATATTCTAGCGCGCCTCTATCTTTGAGGATGTTTACGATATTGGCAACGGTTGAAGCCTTTTGACCTATAGCTACATAGATACAGTAGACAGGATTACCTGCTTCGAAGTTAGCACGTTGATTAATAATCGTGTCAATGGCAATTGCTGTCTTACCCGTCTGGCGGTCACCAATGATTAGCTCACGTTGTCCGCGACCAATGGGAATCATCGAGTCTACACTCTTGAGACCAGTGGCCAAAGACTCTGTAACAGGTTGGCGATAAATCACACCTGGAGCTTTGCGATCGAGTGGCATTAAGTACTTTTCGCCTTCTATGTCGCCACCTCCGTCCAGTGGTTGTCCGAGAGGATTGATGACACGCCCCAGCATGTTTTCGTTAACCATAATGGAAGCTACACGACCTGTACGCTTAACGCTTTGACCTTCCTTAATTCCTTCGGAGGAACCAAGGAGCACAGCACCGACATTGTCTTCTTCCAAGTTCATGGCTACTGCCATTACACCATTCTCAAATTCGAGAAGTTCATTTTCAGTAGCTTTTGTCAAGCCATAGATACGTGCCACACCATCACCAATGGTGAGGACAACGCCCACTTCTTCAAATTTCTGGTCTACGGAAAGGTCTTTGAGCTGCTGCAAAAGCACCTCAGACACTTCACCTGGTTGGATATTGTTGGGCATATTCTTTTAGTTTTTAAGATAGAATGCCTATGTCCTTATTGGGCACGACTTGGCAGACGAAGTTGATGTCGCAGGCGTTCTATTTTTCCACGTAGACTTGCATCCATACGATTATCATCAAATTGAAGGATGAAACCAGCGCGGAGACTTGGATCTATGCGAACGTCAAGATTTACAACTCCTGCTGTACGTTTGGCAACGATATTGCGAAGACGTTCTTCTGTTGCTTCCGTTATAGGCTGTGCAACAATTACTTCTGCGCGGGTGATTTGTTTTGCCTGTTCGTATTGGTGTACAAAAGACGTTGCGATAAAAGGCATCATTTCTGTGCGCTTCTTCTCGACAACTAGTTGTAGAAATCGACGTGTGGACGTTGATGCATCTTTGCATTCTGGTGAAAGAGAAGCTGCAGTAAGCAACTCTACTTTCTTTTCATTGCTGAAGATAGGATTAAGAAGAGCTGCTGTTAAGGTGTTTACCTGTTGAAAGCTCCTACGTAGCTGAAGCATTTCTTGATATACACGAGACTCCTCTTGATTTTCTTCTGCAAATCGAAGCAGAGCTTTAGCATAACGTGAGGCAACGATTCCTGTATTCATCGTTTTAATACTAGGTTGTGAGTGATATAACTAGTCACTCTATTTACTTACGCTCTACATCATCAAGGATGTCGTTGATGTAGGAGGTCTGTGCCTCGCTCTTTTCAAGTTCGCGACCCATGAGTTTCTCTGCCACCTGCATGGAGATGTCAGCTACCTGGGAACGAATGTCGAGCAGAGCATTGGCTTTCTCAACCTGAATCTGTTTCTTGGCTTCTGCAAGGAGTTTAGCTCCTTCTTCTGCTGCCTGTGACTTGGCTTCCGCGACAATGGCATTGCGAGTTTCAGCTGCTTCTTTTAGTATTTCAGCTTGCTTCTCGCGCGCTTCTCGTAACACTTTCTCACTTTCTGCTTGGATACCAGCAAGCTTCTCGTTTGCTGCTCGAGCATTCTGCAAACTTTCATCAATGAAGTTCTTGCGTGCTTCTACGGCATTCGTGATAGCTGGAAATCCAAACTTAGCGAGGAGGAGAAAGAGAGCCACGAAAGCTACCAACATCCAAAAGAGAAGTCCAAAATCAGGGGTGAGGATGGAGGGTAAGTTCATGACTCCATACTTATTTGTCTTTGGATGAAATGAGGATTCTATTTATTTGATGAGGAATGCGCAAGCTGCAACAGCGAAGAGGGCAACACCTTCTACAAGAGCTGCAACGATGATCATGTTGGTCATAATCTTGCTTGCTGCTTCTGGTTGACGTGCAATGGCTTCCATGGCAGAGCTACCAATCTTACCAATGCCAAGACCAGCACCAATAGTTGCAAGACCAGCACCAAGTGCCATACCGAGTTGAGCAAAACCAGTGGTTGCTTCGAGAAGTGATAACATCATAGTTGTAAATGTTTTGTGAGTTATTCTATTTGAGTTTGTTACTTTAGGAATATCTCTTTGTAGGTCTAGTGTTATGCTTATATAGCATTAGCAACAACTACAAAGGACTTATTTCTACTTAGTCTTCGTGGTGTTCGGGCAGAGATAAGCCAATAAAGACAGAAGAGAGTAGAGTGAAAACGTAGGCTTGGAGGAATGCTACCAAGAGTTCAAGGCAGTTCAAGAAAATCATGAGTAATGAACTAAACACTGTGAAGATAGACCCCATGGTGGTGCTAATTTGCCATGTCATGAAAATCACGAAAGTAAAGGAGAGGATGATAGCGTGTCCTGCCATCATGTTGGCAAAAAGACGAATCATCAGAGCAAAAGGCTTAGTAAAGATACCAAAAATCTCGATTACAGGCATCACTGGTGGAATTTTAAGCCACAATGGAACATTTGGCCAAAGGATTTCTTTCCAATACTCTTTGTTACCAAAGAGGTTTACCATCAGCATCGTGCCTACTGCTAAGAACAATGTAATGTTGATATTGCCCGTCACGTTGGCTCCTCCAGGAAATATAGGGATAAGCCCTAGAAGATTGTTCGTGAAAATGAAGAAAAACACGGTGAGGAGATAAGGCGCATATCGGCGATAAAGCTTTTCTCCAATGGAACTTTTTATCACATCATCATGAATTGCCATTACCAACATCTCCATCATACCAACAAAACCTTTGGGAGCTTCTTGGCGTACGCTATCGTGTTTCTTATACCATCTTGCGCATGTCAAGAAGATTGTCAGAAGGATAATAACAACGAGCCAAATCTCAATCACGTTTTTGGTGATAGAAATATCCCAAGGTTTAACCACCTCCCCATTGGGAAGGCGTTCGTAGACCTTGTTATGGTGCTGAGGAGAGAAGAAAAAGCCTTGATAATCTTTCCCCTCTTTGGCAGCTTCTTTAATGCGTTCACTGCTAAAGATATGCCATCCAGATGTTTCACCCTTAACAATAACAGGGAGAGGGATGGACACATGGTGGTTGCCCCAAGTTGTGATATGCCACTCATAAGAGTCTGCTAGGTGTTCTAGGACAAACTCCGATACATTGATTTCGCCTTTATGTTCTTCAGATGACGCAAAGGCTGTTTTAGGCAGAAAAAGCCCAAATGCGAGTAATAAGAAGAGCCATAAGTTGTATTTAATGCGATGTGTCATGAGTCGAATCTATTTTGTACTCAATTTTGTACGATGCCAAGCAGAAAAAGCTAATGTCAGAATATAAAACGCTGCCAAGTTGATGAAGATTAGCGCGAAGTCAAAGCTATCATTCCGCTTGCATATAAAAAGAATCACAATCGTTAGTATCATGCGCAGCAGAGAAAAACCTAGATTTACTCCAATGAAATAAGAGGAATCTTTGTCTTTCAGCGCGTTTGTTATGGACATCTCTAGCAAAGTAAAGGAGAAATATACCACAGAAGTCAGTGTTATTGAACGGGCAATCTCAAAGTTTGAGACATTCATTGTCCATTGTTCAATAAAAAAAAGAATGACTCCGAATATAACCTGCGCCAATGCTAATAAACATCCGAAACGAAGAATTCTAATCATAGACTATTGTCAACTTCTACGCACAGAGTCACCTCATTATCTTTAACCTCTATAAATCCACCAACGATGTGAAGTTCAAAAGGATTGTTTCCACGGCATATTATTGTGCCTGTGGTCAGAGAAGAAATGAGAGGAGCGTGGTTGCGAAGTATTTCAAACTGTCCTTTTTCCCCTGGTACAATCAGTGCATCAACATATGCACTAAAAAGTGTACGTTCTGGAGAAATCACAACAGCGTGAAGTTCGTTAGACTGTGCCATATTACTTAAGATTTAGCTTGAGAAAGCAAGCGTTCTCCCTTTTCAATAGCATCGTCGATTGTACCAACATTCAGGAAGGCCTGTTCGGGCAAGTGGTCTACTTCTCCATCAAGAATCATATTGAAACCACGGATAACCTCATCGATAGGTACCATAACACCCTTCACACCAGTGAACTTTTCTGCAACTGTAAATGGCTGAGAAAGGAAGCGTTGTACACGACGAGCGCGATTCACTGTCTGACGGTCTTCATCAGAAAGTTCGTCCATACCTAAGATGGCAATGATATCTTGGAGTTCTTTGTACTTCTGAAGAATTTGCTTTACACGTTGTGCACAATCATAGTGTGCTTGCCCAATAACATTAGGATCAAGAATACGAGACGTAGAGTCGAGAGGGTCCACTGCTGGATAAATACCTAATTCCGTAATCTTACGAGAAAGTACTGTCGTTGCATCCAAGTGCGTGAAAGTTGTAGCAGGAGCGGGGTCCGTCAAGTCGTCCGCAGGCACATACACAGCTTGAATAGAAGTGATAGAACCATTTTTTGTAGAAGTAATGCGCTCTTGCATAGCACCCATTTCAGATGCGAGGGTAGGTTGGTAACCTACAGCAGAAGGCATACGACCAAGAAGGGCTGACACCTCAGAACCAGCTTGAGTAAAGCGGAATATATTATCGATAAAGAAAAGAATATCAGTTGCTTTACCACTTTCTGCTCCACTATCTCTAAAAGATTCTGCGATGGAAAGACCAGAAAGCGCAACAGAGGCACGAGCACCTGGAGGTTCGTTCATCTGACCATACACCAAGGTTGCCTGGCTCTTAGACACTTCGTTGTAGTCTACTTTTGAAAGGTCCCATTCACCACGTTCCATGGCTTCAGTAAATGCTTCACCATATTTTACAACGCCTGATTCTATCATTTCGCGCAGCAAGTCATTACCTTCGCGAGTACGTTCACCGACACCAGCAAAAACTGAGAAACCATCATGGCCTTTAGCAATATTGTTAATCAGCTCCATGATAAGCACTGTCTTTCCCACACCAGCACCACCAAATAGACCAATCTTACCGCCTTTCATATAAGGTTCGAGCAAGTCAATCACTTTAATACCCGTGTAGAGTACTTCACGACTTGTCTTGAGATCTTCAAACTTGGGAGCCTCGCGGTGAATAGGGTAGGCGCTTTCTGGAGTCTTGTCTACTCGATTCAAACCATCAATGGTTTCACCGATAACGTTCAGCATACGTCCCTTAACTTGATTGCCGATAGGCATTGAGATAGGCATACCCGTTTGACGAACTTCCAATCCACGTGCCAAGCCGTCCGTATTGTCCATGGCAACTGTACGCACGGTATCCTCACCAATGTGCTGTTGCACTTCAATGACTATTGTGCGACCATCAGGGTGTGTAACTTCCAATGCATCGTGAATCTTGGGCAGTACTTCTGCTGCATTCTTTTCATCCGTGGGGAAGCAAACGTCGACTACTGGGCCGATGATTTGAGAGATATATCCAATATAAGTGCTCATATCCGTGAATATCTTTATTAAATGCTCAGTTCGTTGAGAACTTTAATTAGTTAAGGATCAATGTTTTTGCGCTTTTGTACCGCTTCGATGAAGGGGACATAAACAATTTCGTGGTTGCGTATACCTACCATAACATTGCGTTGACCTTGCACAAGGGCATTGATAGCGCCGACACCTACGCGTGAAGCTAAAACGCGGTCACGAGCAGAGGGTCTTCCCCCACGTTGCAAGTGTCCTAATATAGACACACGAACATCAAATTCGGGGTATTCTTTATTTACACGATCTGCATAATAAAGTGCACCGCATTTGGGGCTTTCACTAACAATGACGATACAGCTCTTTTTAGATTTACGGATACCACGTTCCATAAATTCAATGAGCTGGTCAGCTCCAGTGCTGTCTTCGGGAATAATTGCAGCTTCAGCACCAGCTGCAATAGCAGAGTTTTGTGCTAAGAACCCTGCATCACGGCCCATTACCTCGATAAAGAAGATACGTTCATGGGAGTTGGCTGTATCACGAATCTTGTCTACGCAATCCATAATGGTGTTGAGCGTAGTGTCGTATCCTATGGTGTTGTCGGTGCCATATAAATCATTGTCTATGGTTCCAGGCAAACCAATACATGGGAAGTCGTATTCTTCAGCTAAAAGCATTGCGCCAGTCAGTGAACCATTACCTCCAATCACTATAAGCGCATCGATACCTTCTTTAATGAGAGTGTCATAAGCTCTTTTACGACCTTCAGGAGTGCGAAACTCTGCAGCACGCGCAGTACGAAGGATAGTACCACCAGTTTGAATGATACCTGATACATCTTCGGTGGTAAAGGTTTTGACTTCACCTTTCATCAAACCTTCATAGCCACGATAGATGGCTTTCACTTTGAAACCATTGCATATCGCACTTCTAGTGATTGCGCGAATGGCAGCATTCATACCTGGAGCATCACCTCCAGAGGTCAACACACCGATGCATCTTATTTTAGCCATATATATAGGGTATATTGTAAACGGTTTTAATTTGAGCGGCAGACGAGGCTCGAACTCGCGACCCTGGGCTTGGGAAGCCCATGCTCTACCAACTGAGCTACTACCGCATTCTTTATGCTCTTTCAAATGCGAATTTACTCTTTTCTATGAGAATGAAAAAATCTATCCAAAGTTTTTTCTATCTTTCTCGGTAAAAAAGTATATCTTTTGTGTCGTAATGGACATATTATGCAGTTGATGCTCATTCCCCAACCGAACTGTGAAATTTTGACGGAGTTTTCCTTTAATGAAAAAGTTTAATTTTCTGAAATCACCGCCATTAGTTCATGGGACGAGTTTACATAATAGTCAGCATGAAGATCTTCTAAGTCTAATCTATCGCGAAACCCCCAGGTCACTAGTGCGCATCTTATGCCCGCTGAATGAGCTGTTTCATAATCTACTTCACTGTCTCCTACGTAAAGAGTTGTTGCAGGATTAGCATCAAGAGCTTTTATAGCCAACAATACGCTATCGGGAGCTGGCTTCCTACGAATTTGGGGCTTCTCACCTATTGCTATGCCAATGTAGTCTGAAAAGAATTTCTTGTTGAGTTGTTGGACTGCTGTATCGACTTTATTGCTAATAATAGCCATTTTGACTGACTTTTGTTGCAATGCTTTCAGTAGAGAAATGATTCCTGGATAAGGCGCAGTAGATTCCAAGCCGTGTTGTAAATAATAGGATTTGAAGCTTTGAAAGACATCTTCTAGTAATTCACTAGGTGTGTTTTCTGGCACAGACTTTTCAATTAGGTTGTGTATGCCGTTTCCTAGAAAGCTTCTAACTTCTAACTCTGTCCTTTGTGGTAAATGGTGCGAATTAAGTGCATAGTTTACACTATTAGACAAGTCTGTCAATGTGTTTAATAGCGTACCATCAAGATCAAATAGAACTGTTTTAATCATAAAGGATAGAGAAGATGAAAGTGCTGTTATGTATTTCTTGTTGAGTTCTGAAATACATGATAAACAGTGCTCAAATAGCTAAGAAATGCTTTTAAGTAGGACGATTAAACACTATGGAGTAGGGCTGTACGTAGTCCAGAGATACTATTCGGGAATGTTAAGCCGAAACGTTCTAGTTTGGCAAGAGAAAAACTCAAATTTCGTTGAGGAGAATCTGTTGCTTGCACCAACTCATGTGGGTTCATTTCTATGAACCCAGTGGTCATGAGAAACTGTGCTGCTGCTCTGTAAGTATCAAAGGTCGACACTTCATTCGTAGTTCCAAAATTATAGACACCACCTGGTAGCCCTATTGTACCTTCTATTCTGCGAACAACTTCCCAAACATGAGTGACTCCACGTGTTTCTTGCGTTGATAGGTGTAGAGGTCGCTGCTCTTTGGCTGCGTTTATTAGGCGTAGGAGAATGCTTTCATTTTGGCGAAGAGGAGAAGCAGGTATATCATACATCCAGGTTAAGCGAAGCGCAACAGCATTGGGGAGGAGAGCGAGCATGGCTGTCTCTGCTGCGAGTTTATGTTGTCCATATACTCCGGCAGGCTCTTGAACATCTGTTTCTATGTGGGCTTCTTCACTTTGTAATCCCCCATATACCTGGTCTGAACTAGCAAAAATCATTTTAGCACCCACAGCTGCTGCAGCACGGGCCACATTCATGGTGCCTTCAACATTGACGATTTTGCTGTCTTCAGGGTGCTGCTGACAATAGGCAGGGTCGGACAGTGCTGCTAAATGAATAATTGCTTTAGGTAGATGCTCCATAACAACGGAGAACACAGAGTCTATGTCTGTAATGTCTAGTTCTTTACTGCTTAGTGCAACAACTTGGTGAGACATTCCTAAGAATCGTGCTACCCGGCATCCTACGAAACCATTGGCACCTGTGATAAGAATCTTCATTGCTAGTAAACTACTTGTTTGGAAATATGGAGTTAATCCTCCACTATTACTTGAATTTTGATGTCTTCTACAGGACGGTCTGCGATGCCTGTGGTACGATTTTGCAGCTGTTCAACAACATTTAAGCCTTCTATTACTTCTCCAAAGACTGTGTACTGCCCATCAAGGAAGGGCGTGCCACCTATTTCTTCATATACTTGGCATACTTCTTTTGAGAATAGAGGAGATTTTGCTTTGGTTTCTTGTTTAGCTTGTTGTAACAATTTCTCTTGTAGCATAGTTAGTCCTTCGTGATCACGATTACGTCGCAACGTAATTATTTCATCGCGATGGATAGATGCTAAATCATTGAAAGCCTGCTTTTCTAATTGTTGAAGTATCTGTTTTTCCAGTTGTTTTAGTTTTGGTTCATTATAGGTTTGCCCCCAAACGATATAAAACTGACTACCGCTTGATTCACGATTGGGATTCACTTCATCGCCCATACGAGCTGCTGCTAGAGCACCACGTTTGTGATAGAGACCAGCCACAATTTCTGCTGGCAATGTATATCCCGGTCCACCCGTACCAAGCCTCTGTTCTGAAGATGCTCCTTTACTTTCTGGATCTCCTCCTTGAATCATAAAGTTTTCAATGACACGATGGAAGAGAGTGTCATTGAAAAAGCCATCTCGTGCCAACTTTAGGAAATTGTCGCGATGTATAGGCGTTTCATCATAAAGGCGTACTTTGATATCTCCTAAAGGAGTCGTAATAATTATATTTGCCATACCAAGAGGGTCTAGTTAGTACTGCAAATATAAGCATTTACCTCTAATCAACCAAGAAAGTGTTAAACCAAAGCCTTTTCAAAGATTTTATCAGCATAGCATGTAGTGTCCATCAGAAGCTTTTTGAGCCTGTAAATAAGCGTTTGACTCCCATAGAATCTTTTATGCTTAAGTTGGATTTTCAAAGCTGTCTAGTGATTTTCGGTGGTAAAGATTTAAGCACAACTTCGCAGAATGTATTTTATGAGGGTGTTTTTAATGACTGAAATTTCTATGTTGTAATAATAGATATGTGCGTTGGTAAAGAAATTATTCTTTATTTCTAGCATGCGATGAGGAATGGAGCTGATTAAGGCTTTTTTATATAGAGTAGCTATACTCAAAGGGAAAATTGTTGTAAAATGTTGCCGAGTTACGAAAAACAAAGACAAATCTCGATCTCTAACTAGAAATAGATTTTCAATAAATGATGGATTGTATTTGTTGAGTCTATGACTTTGTAAAGTAATTTTTATCGCGGACTGGCGACTTTCACAAGGCGAGCAGGTTTTTGTTCTTTGAATCTGCCTTTATTCTCCCAATTTCAATCTCAAAAGTCGGAAGATATAAGTGAAAACTTCCGAGAAAAATTCCATTATGTCGTGGATGTCTAAGTTAATCTAGGTTTGTCTACAGGGATTTCGTATTAAACGAAAAGATTTCTAATGCCTAGTTGATTATATAATCAAAGAGAAATAGGGACGGACAATAAGAATGCAAAGAATTTGTTTATTGATGATTTTGTAGTTTATAAAATTTTGCAGTTGTGCTAAAGGTAGCGTTGGTGGTGTCGGAGAGATGTTGTATCTTTGATATCCTAAAACAACAAGCCTAATCCAATATGCGATTTTATATAACTCCAGAGTTTTCTATAACAACAGATTTGTTGCAACTACATATTCAATTGCAAACGCAGAAGGAGGTTGCACAGGTGAAGGGTATTTTGGGGGATGTAACCTTATTGTTGCCAGGTAGCTTTGATTTTGAACAAGAAACGAAACAAGAGTGGTTGAATAAAGTAATAGTGGAGATACTAAGAAATCAATGTAAGTACCTCATTTCTCCAATTGTTCAAGAGCGATCTAGTAGCGCTGGAGTTGAGTTAAAACGTGTCACCTACAAAGATGTGAACAGTAGATGGGGATCTTGTTCTTCGTTAGGCAATGTAAATTTCAATGTATGGTTGCTACTTGCTCCTAGAGAGTTAGTCGATTATGTAGTTTGTCACGAACTGGCACACTTAAAAGAAATGAACCATAGTTCAAATTTTTGGTTAGAAGTAGATAGAATCATGTGTTCAAAAGCTGGTTCAAGCAAAGTGCTAGATAAGAGGATGAACAAGTTTGCAAAAACACTCAGAGCATTAGGTAGATATAGATAAGGATATTGTAAGAATAAGGGAAGTATAATAAATTGAGATCTTAAAGATATGAAAGATAATGACTGGAAAAAACATTTAGGAATCGTCTTTAGCACGTCGCCTGACTATGATTATCAAACCAATTTAAAGGAAGAGGTAGAAACTCTTGGATTAGAGTCCCAAAGACTACGTGTGCGTATAGAAAAAAATGGTCGCGGTGGGAAAACGGTGACCATTGTAAGTGGCTTTATAGGTACACTAGAAGACCTTCAAAGCCTTGGGAAATCATTAAAAAACAAATGTGGAGTGGGGGGCAGTGTAAAAGATGGCGAAATCTTAATTCAAGGTGACTTTAAACTTCGTATAGTTGATTTACTACGTGTAATGGGGTACACACAAACGAAGTAGTTCCAAGTTAAGTGGATGAGTCATGGTATCTATTTTAATGCCATTCACTTAAGGAATACTTTGCTTCAATGCGATTTTCTAAAGAGTTATTTAGTTGAGGGAAAAAATCAATGCCAGTTATTTGTTCTATCTCATCTACACTTTTTGCTGCATCCGCCATATTTTGTTTGTTTCTACGATTGGTATAATAGAAGCCAATCGCTTTTTCTTTCCCAGGTTTAAGGGATAAAACCACTTTGAAAAAGGCGTTAGGGACACGAATTTTCTTATACTTGCCTACATAAAGTGCTTTTCTACTTGCATTATAAATAGGGCCACATACGATGTATACTTTATCTTCGCGCTTAGCCCACCGACGACAAGCCCTCTCGAGTTTCTCCCAAGCACCAGAGTTTAGACTGTGTAGCTGCGGACAAATGTTGCTCATAAAGAACGACTCTGATTGTGCAATTGAATTCCATTTCATATCTGCTGATGGACACATGTGGCCCCTGTCGTAACCACTGTGATTATAATCTTCAGAAGTTACTTGATAAAAACGGGGAATTGAGGGATCTGCTCTAAAATCGTTAGAGCGTCGCGCTGTTCCTGCAGTTTCATGAGCTGTAAGTTCCCATGCTACCCAGTTGGGGCAAAGTGTTTCATTATTATAGGATAGACGGTAGCCTGTGTGAATGACTATTTGTTCTGGTCGGTTGAGTAATTTAGCAGGTTGTTCTATTGGACTATTTCCATTATTAGTATGCAATGTTGGTTTTGTTTGAGTTGCAGGTAAAGATGTAGAAGAAGCTATAAGACTAAAGACGAGGATGGCGAAAAGAGATAAATGTTTCATGCTAATACTGTAGGCTTTGTGAATTGCAAAGGTATATGTTATTATGTTTTAATCAAATATCTCGGCTGTAAATTTTGTGATTTGCTACAAATCTAGTACATTTGCGCGCAATTAAAGGGAGACTTATCATTATTGCAAAGTTCCTCCGTATGCTTTGGCTTTCATATTCCATCTTTTCAAATCTCAAGAATTATGTCGTTTTCTCTTCGTGCGCTTTGGACAGAAGCAGCCCAACCTGAGACACTACGAGCTGTTCCGTTTATTCTAATAGGGTGTTTAATTACTGCAGTGGGATTGGTCTACTTCATTAATCCGTATGGAATTGTTCCTGGAGGCGTTTTTGGTATCAGTATCGTGATGCACGCTATCTTTCCCGCAGTGCCAATTGGAACTATAGCTCTTTGCATTCAGATTCCTTTACTTCTTATCTCACTTTTGGTTTTAGGAGGAAAGTTAGGACTGCGCACGTTGGTTGCCGCAGTAAGTTTACCTATATTGGTAAATATATTGACTAAATGGAGTTATCCGCCTGAGGCGTTAAAGACTCTTGATCCGACAAAGCTATTGGGAGGCCATCTAGATTTAACTAATGATCTTATCATTAGTAGTCTGATTGGTGGTGTCCTTGTCGGCATAGGAACTGGACTGGTTATTAAGCAAAGTGCCTCGAGTGGAGGTAGTGATATTATTGCTATGATTATCCATAAGTTTACTCGTATTCGTTTCTCGTATGCGCTAATGACAGTGGATGGTCTTATTGTATTGTCTGGCTTATTGGTTATAGGTATGGGCTTTGGCTTGAACATTGGTAGCGTCGAGTCTAAATCATGGATGCTGTCGTTTTATTCCCTTATAACTATGTTCGCGATTACACGATCCATTGCTACTGTGGTCAGTGGTACTCAAGATACAAAATTGGTGCATATTATTTGCGATACTCAGGATAGAGAAGAATTGCGTGAATGGATTTTACATACTCTTGATCGAACTGCTACGTGGACACCTTCTAAGGGACTTTACAGTGGAGGTAACAAAGACATTCTACTTCTGGTGGTTCGTCAAAAAGAACTCCCAGCTATCACCGAAGGAATAAAGCTTCGGGCGCCTAATTGTTTTGTCATCGTTACAGATGCTTATGATACATACGGCTTCCGTTGGAAGGAACTTCCAGATGCTGGCACGATGCGCCTTGAATAGTGATTCTCAATTAAAAATAGCTCGGAGCTATTAAGCGTAATAATATAAAAAAGATTCCTCCATTTGCTGCTTCACAAGTGGAGGAATCTTTTTTTTGCTGAGTGTCGGTAGTAAGTTCTGAGTAGTCTGAAGTTACCCCTTTGTCACTAATATTTGCTGTTTGTATCAATATAAATCGTCTTGCTTAGGAAATAGGCGAGGTAGGTTGCAACCAACAAAGTTACCTAGAACAATAGCAGGATAGTAGAGACTAATTTCTTGCCAATGCTTTCCCCAGAAATCCAAAGAACAGCTAGTTAGATAGAAAGCATCTGCCATGCAGTGAGGGAATCCGCATTTAATGAAGATAGGCACACCAAAGAGTAGTGGTAGAAATTTGCCACGATATGCGAATGTAACAGATACCGTCATGATGATACCACACCCTATCGCTAGCAGTCCACTATTCAAAGCGCCATTAGCAAGTCGCTCTCCGATTACAATCTCTGCTGTAGGGGATAGAGGGTGAGCTGCGGCTCGAGAGAGTAGGGCAACAAGTCCACATCCTATGATGTTACAAAAAAGAATTAGGGCTAGTTGAGGAAACTCATTGCGATGGATAAAGCCAGCTACGCTTGTAAATAGCTTCAGCCGATAGCTCACAATAGTGAGAAGGCCAAAGGAAAAAAGAACTGCACCAGCTAAATCGTGGAGAGTGAGATAGACATAGCCTGCTAGGCCGATAGCAACACCGGCAGCAATGGCAAGGCGAATAAGATCAAATGTTTTGGGCATCACTTGTAATAGTATGTTGTATATGAAAGATTATGTGCTGCCTATGTTCTAAAGTCTGCAAAATTACAATTTTTCTTTGATTAATAGTCGTTGTGGTGATAGAAAATACAGCAAAACGTATAGAAAGTGTTGTATCATTTCCACAAAATTGCGGATGATAGTGTTGATTTCACTACCATCCGCAAAGAATATTGTAGAATTAATTGCTGTGACTGTTGAACTATCAACCAATAATGTTTGTAAGCAGCTAATGGACTATGTGTTATTGGTATAATGACAGAGAAACAGTAATGGCAATTCTCAAATTATACGACACCTTGTGCCATCATTGCTTTTGCAACTTTCATAAAGCCTGCAACATTAGCACCTTTGACGTAGTTGACATAACCATTTTCATCGGTGCCATACTTGACGCATTGTTGGTGAATACCGTGCATAATTTGGTGCAAACGAGCATCAACATCTGCTTCACTCCAGGAGAGGTGCATAGCGTTTTGGCTCATTTCCAGACCAGATGTTGCTACACCACCGGCATTAACAGCTTTACCAGGAGCAAACAGCATCTTCTTCTCAATGAAGAGGTCGATAGCTTCTGGAGTGCATCCCATATTAGAGATTTCACCTACACAGAGCACGCCATTGTCTACAAGGTGTTGTGCATCTTCACCGTTAAGCTCGTTTTGAGTCGCACAAGGTAGAGCGATGTCTACTTTGACTTCCCATGGACGCTTACCAGGAATAAACTTAGCCGTAGGGAACTCTTCTGCATAGGGTTCTACGATATCGTTTCCTGATGAACGAAGTTCGAGCATATAGTCGATTTTTTCTCCACTAATTCCTTCAGGATCATAAATATATCCGTCAGGTCCGCTGATAGTTACAACTTTTGCGCCTAGTTGTGTTGCTTTTGTAGCGGCACCCCAAGCTACATTACCGAAACCTGAGATTGCCACGGTTTTACCTTTAAGTTCATGGCCAGCGCGCTGGAGCATTTCATTTACAAAATATAGACCACCAAAACCTGTTGCTTCCGGACGAATAAGGCTACCACCAAATTCTAAGCTCTTACCAGTGAGAACTCCAGAAAAATCACGCGTAAGCTTTTTATATTGTCCAAATAGATAACCGATCTCACGACCTCCAACTCCTATGTCTCCAGCAGGAACATCGACTTCTGGGCCAATATAACGATAAAGCTCGTTCATAAATGACTGGCAGAAGCGCATGATTTCAGCATCGCTCTTGCCTCGTGGTGAAAAGTCTGATCCTCCTTTACCTCCTCCCATGGGAAGAGTGGTGAGCGCATTTTTGAAGGTTTGCTCGAATCCAAGAAATTTTAGGATGCTGAGATTGACCGATGCATGGAATCGTAATCCACCTTTATAAGGTCCAATGGCAGAGTTGAATTGTACACGATATCCAATGTTGACTTGCACCTTTCCACGATCGTCCACCCACGGCACACGAAAAGTGATGATACGTTCGGGCTCTACCAAGCGTTCTAGCAGAGAAGCGCGTTCCCATTCAGGGTGCTGATCGTAGATATCACCAATACTAAGTAGTACTTCGCGAACAGCTTGCAGGTATTCTTGCTCTCCAGGGTGGCGTGCTTCGAGCTGTTGCATAAATAGGTCAATGTTCATGGCTTTAAGTATTTAGAGTCTTGCCGATACATGGCGTGTGTCGCCACTCCTCGGGCTTATTGGGTTATCGAATCATATCGCAGCCCATGTAAGGTTGCAAAGCCTTTGGGATGCGGATACCTTCTTTCGTCTGAAAATTCTCGAGTAATGCAGCTACTATACGAGGTAAAGCAAGTGCAGAACCATTGAGTGTATGACACAATTCAATTTTCTTGTCTTCTGTGCGACGATAACGACACTTTAAACGATTAGCTTGGTAGCTATCAAAGTTTGATACAGAAGAAACTTCGAGCCATCTACCTTGCGCTTCTGAGTAGACTTCAAAGTCGTAGCAGAGTGCTGCTGTAAAACTCATATCACCACCACATAGACGAAGAATGCGATAGGGGAGTTCTAGTTTTTGTAAAAGATTCTCTACGTGTGCTAGCATCTCTTCATGGCTCTGTTGAGAATGTTCAGGACGATCAATCCGAACAATTTCTATCTTAGAGAACTCATGTAGGCGGTTTAGACCACGAACGTCTTTTCCATAACTTCCTGCCTCTCGACGAAAGCACTGAGTATACGCACAATTCTTGATAGGGAGATCACGCTCCTCTATTATAACGTCACGATAGATATTAGTGACGGGTACCTCTGCTGTTGGAATCAGATATAAGTCGTCAAGTGTGCAATGATACATCTGTCCTTCCTTATCTGGCAATTGTCCTGTACCATAGCCGGAGGCGGCATTGACTACAGTGGGTGGCATAATCTCAGCATAGCCTGCTTCACGTGCCTCATCTAAAAAGAAGTTGATGAGCGCGCGTTGAAGACGAGCACCTAGTCCTTTGTAAACAGGAAAACCTGCCCCAGTAATCTTGACACCTAGGTCAAAGTCTATTAGGTCGTACTTCTTTGCCAGCTCCCAGTGAGGAAGTGGGTTCTCAGGAAGCTCTGTGCTATTCCCCCCTGTTTTTACAACTTCGTTGTCTTCGGCGGTTTTTCCATCAGGAACAATTCCATAAGGAAGGTTGGGAATAGTGTATAGTAGGTTGGTACGTTCTTCTTCAGCCTCTTTCTTGACTTCTTCAAGTTCTGCGCTTTTTTTCTTTAGTTCGGCAACACGAGTTTTAGCTGTTTCAGCTTCTTCTATGTTGCCAGCTTTCATTAAGGCACCGATACTCTTAGCAAGGGTCTTTTGTTCTGCTAGAGCAGCATCAAGTTCGCTTTGCGCAGACTTGCGTTTGATGTCAGTTGCTAAAACTGCTTCAATGGCTTCGCGAGCATTAGAGAAATTCTTCTTTTCTAAGCCACGGATAACGGCTTCTTTATCGTCAGTGATTTGTTTAATCGTCAGCATATTTGCGAAAGAGGGGTTTGTTTATATGGCAAATTTACAAACTATTTTTGGAACTATGCATAGCTGTAGAAGAAACTTTTGTACTAATCCATGATTTGATATGAGTTTATAAGTGGATTTTTGAACTAATTGATAGTGCATGTGGAAGAATGAGAATTGAAAAGTATCGAATATGCTTTTAGGATAAGCTTGTACTAGATTTCTATTCTAGAGTCCATGAAAATTCTCGTTTGAATATGTTTACCAAGAAATCACTTACCGTCTAATGCTAAAAAGTATGTGATGCTTTGAATAACACGCTATAGTATCATAAAAGAAAATACCCTTGTACAAACATCCGACATGAGATGTTGTACAAGGGTGCTTTCAATATATGGGTAATGATAGATTATAGAGAGTTCTCATCTAAGAATTGTTTAACTTCTATGGCTGCTTTACATCCCATAGCCGCAGCCGTGATAGCTTGACGATAGAGAGGGTCAGCAACATCTCCTGCTGCGAATACTCCTTCCACGTTTGTGCGAGGTGTTTGTCCTTCTGTTTTAAGATAACCTACCTCATCCATTTCTAATTGTCCCTTGAAAAGCTCGGTATTGGGATTGTGTCCAATAGCCAAGAAAAATCCATCGATAGGAAGGTCATACGTGCGTTCATCAGCTTCACCTTTTCGGTATACAAGGTGCGCTCCTTCAACACCATCTTCACCGTAAAGTCCAATGGTGTTGGTTTCAAAGAGGACTTCGATTTTTTCATTAGCAAAGACGCGATCTTGCATGGCTTTAGAAGCTCGTAAGAAAGGCTTGCGCACAATAAGATAAACTTTAGATGCTAAACCTGCAAGGTAAGTCGCTTCCTCACAAGCTGTATCACCACCACCTACAACTGCTACCACTTTCTTACGATAGAAGAATCCATCGCAAGTCGCACAAGCTGATACTCCCAAACCTCTATACTTTTCTTCGTCGGGGAGTCCGAGGTATTTGGCACTTGCTCCTGTGGCTATAATTAAAGTTTGTGTTTGCACTTGGCTTTCATCATCAAAAGTCAAAGTAAAGGGACGTTTCGATAAATCAGCTTTTACACAATATTTATTACGAATCTCTGTGCCAAACCGCAGAGCCTGATTACGTAAATCAGCCATTAGTTGATTACCATCAACACCTTCTGGGTAACCAGGAAAGTTGTCTACTTCTGTAGTCTGAGTTAATTGTCCACCAGGTTGTAGTCCTTCATAAATTACAGGGCTAAGTCCTGAGCGTCCAGCATAGATAGCAGCAGTATAACCAGCAGGTCCACTGCCGAGGATGAGAGTTTGTAATTGTTCCATTGAAATTAAGTTTTTGAGAAAATAGAAATAATCTATAAAGGGTTATTTAGAAGATGATTTTGTATGCTATTGTTATTACAATTATTTCAAGATAAATATATCCTTATCGTAAGTCAATGACTTCTACTTTGGGGAAGTCCTTAACGTTGAAGCGAAAGAAACTGTCGTTTTTTGGGGTAATGTTTTGCAACGATGTGATACTTATTGTACTCCAGTTTGAGCTATTTGTGCGGAGACGTACACTGTGTGGGGTATATGTTCCCTTATTAATGATAATATATGCTTCCTTGATGGCGGCTCGGTTTTTATTACTCGTAAGATGGATCTCATAGGTAGTTCCTTTATCCGTTAGAGCTGTATTATATCCTTGCTTGTACAAATAGATAAAATTAATGGGATTGATGCCTGCAATTTCGGCTGCTGAAGGATTGGTAACATTTACCTCTCCAGAACCTTGAGCCAGTGACCATTCAGTTTTTCCATCAAACCATATCCGTGCTTGTGGAGATGTGAGTACAAATTTCTTACCTTGCACTGTGATATTTCCGTTGCTGTTACCCATAGCACCTCGAGCGGTGAAGTGAACAGTCACACAGCCTCGACTAAGTTGAGTTGCAGTTTTATCTAAAACGGATTTTGCTGTTTGCGCTACAGCACTGATCGCAGTAAGTGCGCTGATGAGAAGGACAGAACGTAAATTCATAATTAAGGGGAGTATTACTTATTATTACATATTAGTTAGTCATAACGTTTACCTGTTGCTTTGAGCTGATCGAGAATTTGTTGTAATTCTATTTCTGATTGTACATAGACTTCTCGAGGCTTTGACCCATTAACTGGACCGACAATCCCTGCCTCTTCAAGCTGATCCATAAGGCGACCTGCACGATTAAAGCCTATGCTGAATGTGCGTTGAATCTTGGAAGTCGAACCTTGCTGCGTGCTAACAACAAAATGTGCAACCTGTTCAAAAGTACTTCCTTCCCCTCCACTGTATGATTCAGTTCCTCCATCAGAGTTTTCTTCTACAAGTGGTAGTTCATAAGGATAAGGATATCCTTGCTGTTTTGCTATGAAGTCAGTAAGAGCTTCAATTTCAGGTGTGTCTATGAATGCGCATTGTAAACGCGTGATATCGCTGCCAGTGAGGAAAAGCATATCACCTCGTCCTATGAGATTATTAGCTCCTGTACGATCAAGAATAGTTTGGCTTTCAATGCGACCAGAAACACGGAATGCCATACGAGCGGGAAAGTTTGCTTTAATCTTACCAGTGATAATGGTAGCACGAGGACTCTGAGTTGCGATTACCATGTGAATACCAACAGCACGTGCTAATTGGGCAATTCTAGCAATGGGTAGTTCAATGTCTTTACCCGCTGTCATGATGAGATCACCAAATTCATCAATGATTACAACAATGTAAGGTAGAAAACGATGGCCATTGTTGGGATTTAGGCGGCGAGAAAGAAACTTATCATTATATTCTTTGATATTCTTACAACGCGCGGTTTTAAGCAATTCGTAGCGGTCGTCCATTTCTTTTGTGAGACTCATCAAAGTCTGAACTACCTTCTTTACATCTGTAATGACAGGTTCATCGCTATCAGGTACTTGAGCAAGAAAATGCTTTATAATGGGGTTGTACATCGAAAACTCAACCTTCTTAGGGTCGATCATGACTAGCTTGAGCTCCGCAGGATGTTTTTTGTAGAGTAAAGAAGATATGATAGCATTTAAACCTACAGATTTACCTTGACCTGTAGCTCCAGCTACGAGAAGGTGAGGCATCTTGGCCAAGTCGACCATGAAAATCTCGTTAGTAATGGTTTTCCCTAAAGCTACAGGAAGGGCATAATTGCTTTCTTGAAACTTCTTACTTTTTAGGATGCTCTCCATCGATACGATTTGTGCTTTCTTGTTAGGGACTTCAATGCCGATGGTTCCCTTTCCTGGAATTGGAGCAATAATGCGAATGCCTATTGCTGCCAGGGTAAGAGCAATATCTTCCTCTAGGTTCTTGATTTTCGCTATACGAACTCCAGGAGCAGGAGTGATTTCGTAGAGGGTAACTGTTGGGCCTACTGTTGCCGAAATCTGAGTAATCTTTACCCCGAAAGTACCAAGAACTTGTATAATCCGATTCTTATTTGCATGTTGTTCCTCCATATCAATGTCTACGTTACCTGCATCATGTTTCTCGAGAAGAGAAAGTGGAGGAAATTTATATCGGCTTAACTCCGCTCGTGGGTCTATTGGTGGAAGATTCTGTACATCTGTAGCAGTAAGAGCGTTACTACTTTCTTCTTCCTGAGTCGCATTTACTGATAGCTTAATCTCATTCTGCTGTTGAGTAGATCTAAGAGGAGCAACATCTGAAGTAGTTATGATGTCTTCATCTACTAAATCTATAGTTTGCTCTAATCTGCTATCATCTGTGTTATCATCTAAAGCAACATTTGTGCCATGTATCATCGTATCATCTGATTCACTATTATTAGGCATTTCGATGCCTAATGGCTCATCGAACGCATGTGACATTTCGATTCGAGTTTCATCTTCTGTGACGTCATTTGCGTATTGAATGTTTTCGGTAAATGCATCTTCTTCGTCCTCTTCATGATTTTCATCGATACCAACAATTCTTTCTTCTGTGTTATCGCTAGCCTCTTCGCTGGATTGAGGTAGAATCCACTGAGTTAATTTTTGAATGCCTTTGAAAATAGCTATAAATACTTGGGTAAACCAATAACCTATATATGAAATTGTTAGAAGTAACAACACTGCACCAGTGGCAATTACGCCTATGTTGTCGCTTAACCATCGCAAAACCACTTTTCCATGCATACCTCCTAGCTCAAATGACATAAGATTCTTGATGGATTCTGGTAAAATATTGTCCTGTACGAAATTAGCATCAATACTACCTACTACCATAATTATAGAAAGATGGAGGTAAAATACCCACAGGCGTATTGGACAAGCTTGTCGCATAAAGAGTTTGAGTGCTAACGCTAACAGAAAAATTGGCAACAAAACGCTGAAAACTCCGAATAGTTGCCCCATAATATAGTGGGCAGCATAAGCTCCAAGACGTCCAGCGTAGTTAGCAGGTCGCGCAAGGTTACTAGCCATCACTCCAGCTTGGTCAATTCCACCTGTGAAAATATTGGAAATAATGGCCAACAGTAAAAATAGACTGACAATGACTAGTAGCATGCCAACTGTGAACCGAATGTAGTCACTATGAGTACTAATTCCAGACATCTCTTTAAGCTCCCTTTTCAGTGCTTTCTGTTTGTTCGAGGATCCTTGTTTGCTTTGTGGAACTCTATGTTTATTCTTTGTTGTGCTTGCCATTGAATGCGATGTAATCTGTGATAGTGGCTTAAAATATAAACGATGTTAGAGAATAGCTCTTTTACTTGCTTAGCTAAATGAGAGATTGTCAGACAGCCTCACATAGTTTTCGTAAGCATCAAGAGAACGTTAGTTTGCTAAACTACAAGATCTATCTTTAAAATGGAGAATCTTAATGCTGTGCAGAAAGATGAAAGTTTATCAAGCGGCTCAGAGATCGCTCGCATACAGCGCAAAACGTAGGTACCTCATTTGTACGCATTCTACAGTTGCGAAAAGCACGATATACTCCTTTGGACATATAACCTCCTCCTTCGTAAACTCCTATCTTTTGTGTATCACTATCTTTTGTGTCACTGAGAGGCGTAGGTACTGCTCTTTTCTTGGGAAGCATGTCTTTCCATTTCAGAGAAAAATTTGCAAGAGTTGTAATGTTCTGTTCCCAGGGTTCTACCTCTGGATGATAATAATTTGAATATTGGTCATCATAAAAATACTCATCTGCTAATCCTCCAAAAGAATGTCCAAATTCATGTACGGTCACAGGGAGGAAATGCTCGTTGTGAGCCGCTGATAGGGTATAACTATTGTAGATACCACCTCCACCATAGTTTGAGGTGTTGGCTAGGATGAGGATATGCTCATAGGGTAGGCCTGCAAGTGCATTGTGGAGAGCCTTAAGCTTTAGTGTCGTTAGATAGCGCTTGCTGTAGAAAGTGTCAAAGTGCGAACTTAAAGCTGTCTGTTTCCACTCGTGGCGGTGGGGAATACTAATACCACTTTCTGCACTTGGAAGAGCTACAGCAATAAAGTTGAAATCGTTTTTGTGATCGCTAAATGGTTTGTACTTCAAAATCTCATCAGCTGCACGCTGTGCATCAGCAAAGAAAAGAGATTGTTCATTAACCGTATACCCCTCTGCGACAATAGCCACGTCAATGCTTCTTTGCGGATCTCCTCCTTGATGTACATACTTGTATGAAGTAGAAGATAGAGTTGTAAGAGGGCGAATAAGAATATCATTGATATTTACATGGTGCTCAAATCGATAGATTTCTTTACGATATGTATCAAATAGAATAACCTGAATATCAACATCATGTCGTGGTAAAGGGAGCTGAAAAACATTTTCAAAAGACTTACGAACTTTTGTTGCTTCTTCACTGGTTTGCCATTCTTGGAACAAAGTACTAAAAGAGTGTTTGTAGATTGTATTCCCACTCTCGCTGTCTTTCATGATAATCTGACCGTTTCCTGCAAGTGGAAGTTCCTGTAAATTTACCCGACGACCAGCCCATCCATTACCTATATGGATTTCATCTAACGATATTTCTTGTGAATTATGTGTTCCCGTAAAAATGTAGTCAATACGTAGAGTGGAGTCCTGGAAGGTTTCTGAAAAGCTTAGTGTTTTATCTAATGGAGGTTGAGCATTCAACGCTAGGATGGGGAATATAAGGAGAAACAAAAGTAATTTGCGCATAGAGACACTGTGTTTTGAGGATAAACTCCTGCGAATTTACTGATTTCCGAGGAATTGTAAGGACCTTTTCTAGGATATTTTGTACTTTTGCTGCGGTATTCAGATTGAATTTACAACTTATGATTAGAGTTTTAGCAGATAGTGGTTCAACAAAGACCGATTGGATCATCAAGAATGTCTTAACTGGGGAGCAACTTCGTTGGCAAACACGCGGAATAAACCCGAGCTTGATGGATGATACACAAATTATTGAGATTTTAGTAAGTGAGGTTCGCACTAGAGTATCAAAGTTTATTGGCCTTTCTCAAGATGTATCTACGATGAAATCGTTTTCTTTAGATGAGTCAACTTCTTTTTCTTCGATTTCATCAGAGAAGCCTCTTGTGAGCAAACTAAGTTTCTATGGATCAGGTTGTCGCCCAGAGCAGTGTGTACGAATGCAGCACTTATTAATGACGTCGGTTCCAGCTCAAAATGTATACGTTGCTTCTGATTTGCTTGGTGCTGCTCGGGCTTTATGTGGTTCAACAGAAGGAATCGTTTGTATTCTCGGAACGGGATCTGCTAGTGCTCACTATGATGGTGAATCTTTTGTGCAATCAACACCTAGTTTAGGGTTCATATTAGGTGATGAAGGGAGTGGGACATCTTTAGGAAAACATCTGCTTTCTAATGTCTTGAAAAAACAACTTCCAGAACATGTATGTGGTTTATTTTTAAGAGAATATTCGATATCAATTTCAGAAGTAATTCAAAGAGTATACCGTGAGCCAAACCCTAACAGATTCATGTCTCAATTTACGCATTTCTTATCGAAGTATATTTCAGAGCCTAGCATTGAAGCTATGATAGTAGATGAATTTGCGCAGTTCTTCCTTCGCAATATTGTTGGTTATCAGCGCCCTGACTTAGAAGTACATTTTGTAGGTAGTGTTGCAGCGGTCTTTTCCCAACAATTACATCAAGCTGCTAACAAATTCGGACTAAGAATAGGGCAAATATCCAAAGCTCCTTTGGACCAGGAAGGTGTATTTGAAACCATGTTTGCTTATTAGTAATTAATAGCTTATCATCATCTAGATATAGTTTAGTATGGAAAAATTTGACATTCATATCTTGGGGTGTGGAAGTGCTCTTCCCACTCAGAAGCATTTTCCTACATCGCAAGTAGTAGATTTGCGCGATAAGCTTTTTATGATTGATTGTGCCGAGGGGAGTCAGTTGTTATTGCGTAAGCAAAAACTTAAGTTCTCCCGACTAAATCATATTTTCATATCCCATTTACATGGTGACCATTGCTTCGGACTCATAGGTTTGTTGAGTACCTTTGATCTGTTAGGACGGACTTCTAAACTACATCTTTATAGTCCTGGTGATGATTTAGAGAGATTGCTAAGGCCGCAAATAGAGTACTTCTGTCGAGGTATGGGCTATGAAGTTATCTTTCATTCTGTCCCTTACAAAGAGGTTACGATAGTTTATGAGGATCGAACACTTACAATTGAAACAATTCCGCTAAAACATAGGATTCCATGCTGTGGGTATCTATTTCGTGAAAAAGCATCTTTGCCCCATATTCGTAAAGACATGATCGATTTCTTGAAGATCCCTTTGTATGCTATAAACACGATAAAAGAAGGAGGTGGATGGGTTGATGAAGAAGGTAAAATGTGGGAACATGAGAAGCTCGTTCTGCCATCCTATACGCCGCGAAGTTATGCCTATTGTTCTGATACCCTATATAGGCCTTCACTGACTGAGCAACTAAGCAGTGTTGATTTGTTGTATCATGAAGCGACATTTACGGAAGCTGCAGCCAAAAGAGCCAAAGAAACATATCATAGCACTGCAAAGCAAGCGGCATCTATAGCTAAGGCAGCCAAGGTTGGGCGTTTGGTCATAGGACATTTTTCTGCGCGTTATGATGATGAACAAGTATTCTTGAAAGAGGCTCAAGAGTTGTTCCCTAACACAACTCTTGCTAAGGACGGGCTTAAAATCTCCATTTAGTGTAGGTAAAACAACCGCAAATATATACATCAGTTTCGATCGCAACAAGATAGACTAAGCAAATCGTTCCGTCATAGATTTCGTATTCTATGACAAGCGACCCCCAAAGTTAGTCAATCTCTTCACAACAACAACCCCCTCGCAGTCCATTAGACCACGAGGGGATTTTTTTGCGCGCATCGACCAAGGCGCGCGGTGTACAAATAAAATGATGTCACGGTCGAAATCTTGGACGATTTAGCTATCAGATACGATCAGCTGCACGACGAAGACGATTAGCGATGTCTATCAAAGCATTGCGGAGAGTTTCAGCTTCTTCAGGAGTAAACCCGTCCGGTTTCCCATTCCCATCGTGTCCATTAAGTTTGTGATAAAACCATGAAGAGCCACGTTGAAAATAAGTATTGGCTATCTCCCGCCAGCTGATAAAATCTTCTACATCATCAAAGCGTGTGCGCATATCTTGTATGCGTTGATCTTTGGGTACAAAAGTGTTAGTTGTCATTGTGATGAGGGATAGAGGTTGCTCGCCCCTTTCAGAGGGCAAGCAGGAGGTTATTACTGCTGAACAATGAGGTTATCAAAGAGCTCTTGCGCATAGCGGAGGAGAGACTTTGCGCCATTCGGGTAAGCCGCTTTGTAGTGGCGGATGGCTTTGATAAGCTCAGCTTCTTCGGTAGTAAGACTCCGAGTTGTCTCGGTTCGTTGTGTGACATATTGAGATTGTTTTATTTGTATGTTGCAAAGGTAGTACATATTTGTGTACTAGGCAAATCTTCCCATGTTCTTTTGTATGAATGTTTGTATTATCTTCTGTTCTTCAGCCCAGCGATTTTGGCCATCTTAGCAGGATGGCGAAACAACGCACCGATCACATTTTGCAACGCCGTCGCACCTTTTTCCACACCCACCATCGACTGATCCAGCACACTCGCAAAGCCCAAGATGTTAGTCTGTGAGATTTTTGCCGAGTTGGCCATACCCGACAACCGCGCCGTAAATTCCAGCAGATAAGGCTCAGATGCCGAGCTGCTCTGCGCCAAATCATTGATAGTCGATGCCGTCGCAAGCATCCCCTCTTTCAGGCCCACGCTAGGATCTTTGGCAAAGAGTTGCGTAATCTTACCGATATTTTTAACCGCATCATCACCCAGATCCTCACCCAGAGCCACCGTAATCTGATTAGCGGCATCTACAAAGTCCAGCACCTCCGCCTTGCTCTGGATGCCCAGTCGCCCAGCATCCGCAGCCAGATCATTAAGCTGAGCCCGAGAAGTACGAGTGTCCAAGCCCTTAAAACTCTCATTCAGATCATCCACAGCATCCGCCGACAGTCCAGTATATTTAACCACCCCGCTCATGTGCTCCTGCATCTCCGCAAACTCATCCACATACTCACGCATCTTAGACATCGCACCAGACACAGCACCGCTCAGAGTCTCCAGCGCAGTGTGCGCCACCGTCACCGCGCCGACCCACCTTTCGCCCATCTGTCTAAATTGCCCTATAGCTCCCTCCTTTTTCTCAAAAGCCTTTTGTTCATCATTCATTCTTTTGAGCTCTGTCTTCGCCGCACGGATAGCATGCATATAGGCATCCCACTCCTCGCTCCCTCGCTCCACCGTCCCAGAGTTCAGAGTCTTGTTGATGTCCTTGATCGTGTCGCGCAGTTGTTTCGGAGTTGCCTTGTCCAGACGATGCAGCACCGTCTCCAAGGCTTCCATCCGGTTCACATTCTCTTTCAGCTGCACCTCCTTAGCTTTCAGCTCCTTGTTGATGGCTTTCAGTTCAGCCACAGCTTGCTTTTTATCCTCCTCCGAGGCAAAGACACTAGCGATCGTCCGTTGAGCCTTCGCTTTTTTTTCCTCAAGCGATGCCACATGCTTCCGCAATTCATCCAGTTGTTTCATCGCCTGTGAGCCATTCACCTGCAGCTCGATGATCTTAATTTCTTTCTCCGTCATAACAAAAAAATCGTATCTATGGTTTTGACACCAAAGATACGACTTTAGGGGAGTATAGAAAATGACAACTTTACGCTATGAGTTTGCAAAAGCAGCCCATGCAGCAGCAGTGCGGTGGGCACTTGCTTGTCGTTCCCTTCGATAGATGGATTCATCCCTCTCAGCGCACCACTTTTCATAAGCCTCTTTCTCTTTCCGCTTGGCTTCTCGAAGCGCAAGCGTCCGTTGGAAGCGAGCATAGATGCCAGGATGATGCTTTTCAGCACGACGATAAGCCAAATCTTGATGAGCTACTCTGAAGAATTGAACGACAAGCAGCACCACCCAGAAAGTCGCCCACAAGGCAAAGAAGCCGAGAACCAGACCAAGAACCAACATCAAAAGAATAAAAGTAGCCATAATCCA
>NZ_KB290717.1:122519-367909 GCF_000318095.2 Alloprevotella sp. oral taxon 473 str. F0040 | reverse complement strand
TAAAAGTAGCCATAATCCAATGTTTTAGAGAGTCAATGAAATTCAATCATTCTCACCACAAAAATAAAAATAAAAATAAAATCACATCCCGCCAAATCTTTATACTAAAATCTGCGCCACCAGTCACAAAAACAGGTGGCGCAGCAGTTTAAGCGCATTTCACAGCCAAGCAACTATCCTTTCTTCTCTTCCACCCCCTCCGCAGCAGCTTCATCGGGGGCTACGTCTGCCCCTGGAGCATCCTCCATCAGTTCCTCAGGCAGCTCATCGTCCAGCAGACCAGCCTCACACATCTCATCGATGGCCTTGCTCCGTCCACGATAACGCTCAAAGCGAGAGATAGGACTATCAATCTCTAGATGCAGACCGCAAAATGACTCATTAGGATTTTGAGGCAGCTCACCACAGTCCACACCACGAGGCGTTGCCCGGATCATACCCCTCACTTGTCGCTCCGTGGGCAGCAGCAGGGTCAAAAAGTGGTGCAAGTTAGGCAACGCCATCCCCTCTTCCGCACACACCTGCATGCAGTCGATCAGGTCATACAGCAAACCCTATAAGAGCATATAGACTCTGCCGTGAACTATAACTCCGCGTTCTTCTAAAGATGAAATGCCATGTCTTCTCATCACTATACGTTTTTCTTGAAGACTTCGATAGGAAGGTTATGCACTCATTATTACGGAAAATGAATTATTAACCAAATACGCAGGTTTGAGTGTTAAAACACAGGGTGAATTTTGGACGAAATTTTGAGTAACCTAGGAAGAAAAGAATATGCTCTATGTGAGTTCAAAATCATTCGCCCAACAAATTTTACACGAATTCTCGAACCTTTCGCGATTTTGTCGGACTTTTTTCCGATTTCCTCGGACGAAATAAAAATTTCGTCGGAGATAATTTGGAAAATGTCCCTTGAAATAGAACGAACAACGTGTTGTTTCGCGTAAAACAACACGTCGTTTCTTTTCAAACAAGCTCAGATACCACAAAACGTGCAAAATACCAGAAAAAGACTCCCAAAATCTCTATTTTCAACCCCTCCGAGAATCGCATAATCCCTAGCAACTTTTTCTGAACTCGAATTTAGATGTTAAATGGGAGGGTTGGAATTGTGAAAATACCTATGCCACTATAAATAAAAGCGCGATGCATGTGCGGTTGCTTTTTGCTCCAACCGGTCATTAGTACTTGAACGGAAATTGTTTGATTGTTGAGCCGTTTGTTTTCATTTGTTTTTGCGATATTGTGCTACGTCGGACACAATCGAGAAACAGGAAGCCAACAAGAGAATAAACGATGAGAGGAAGGTGGCTTCTCCTTAACAAGCTGCACTGTGGCACTGCACCTCGAGGAGAGAGGCACTGATAAATTCGTCTAATGGAGGCTCTGAACCTAGCAAGCAGCGTGCAAAATCAGTACAAAGGAACATGGAGTGAGCCTTGCGTCCTTAGTCATCATCGTTATATATGAAAAATATACTTTACGATGCAAAAATCGAATGTCTGTTGCGCAAAATTGGTGGATAATGTGTATCTTTGCGAAGGATTTGAGGGCTGACACAGACTATCATTGTAGGATTTCTGAGTTTGTAGCCTGAAAATGCACGATATAATTGTTAATCATACAACCAGATAGAATACCAATTATGACAGAATTTGATTGGGCGAACTTGCCTTTCGGATATATTCCTACAGACTACAATGTTCGTTGCTATTACAGAAATGGCGAATGGGGAGAAATAGAAGTTTCGTCTTCAGAAACGATTAATCTTCACATGGCAGCGACATGCTTGCATTACGGGCAAGAGTCTTTTGAGGGGCAGAAAGCTTTTCGATGCCCAGATGGTAAAATCAGGGTTTTCCGAATAGAGGACAATGCGGCTCGTATGCAGAGTACGTCTCGTGGCATCCTTATGCCTGAGATGCCTACTGAGAAGTTTGTGGAAATGGTAAAGAGAGTGGTAAAGCTCAATGAGCGTTTTGTCCCCCCTTATGAAAGTGGCGCAGCTCTCTATATTCGTCCGCTCCTTATAGGAACTGGAGCGCAAGTTGGTGTGAAACCAGCAGAAGAATACCTCTTCGTTATTTTTGTCACTCCAGTAGGACCTTATTTCAAAGGTGGATTTGCAACTACCAATTTCGTGATTACGCGTGAGTTTGATCGTGCTGCGCCACACGGCACTGGTACTTTCAAGGTAGGAGGTAACTATGCTGCAAGTCTACGCGCAAGTAAGTGGGCACATGATGCAGGATACTCTGCTGAGTTCTACCTTGACGCAAAAGAAAAAAAATACATTGATGAGTGTGGTGCTGCCAATTTCTTTGGTATTAAGAACAAAACGTACATAACTCCTCAGTCCACCTCAATCTTACCTTCTATTACTAATAAGAGTTTACAACAGCTTGCCGTTGACTTAGGTTTAAAGGTAGAGGTGCGTCCAATACCTGAAGAAGAACTTGCGACCTTTGAAGAAGCTGGAGCATGTGGTACAGCAGCTGTAATCAGTCCTATTGCACGTATAGATGACCCAGAGATGGGAAAGAGTTATGTGTTCTCTCAAAATGGACAGCCTGGTCCAATATCTACACAGCTCTACACTAAACTCCGTAACATCCAATACGGAATAGAGCCCGATACGCATAATTGGATTACTATTATCGACTAAACATTGTCATATTTATTCTAAGAATCAATGAAGCAGTTACTCTTTATTGCTGGACTCGTTGTTGCTTCTTCATTTTCGTTAGGTAGTTGTCGAAGTGAAAGGGATAAGCAAAAAGACAAAGAGCTGGAAGAATTGCGCCAGCTGGCAGATATGGATCGACGCGAGATGGAGAACCAATATCAGCAGTTTGCATTGCAATACGATGAACTAAAAAAGGGGATTAAAGATGACTCTCTTCTTAGTCAGCTTGGTCGTGAACAAGAGCGCGCAAAAAGCTTACTTGAAGAATTGCGCCGAGTAAAATCAACTGATGCTGCTGAGATAAAGCGCTTGAAGAAAGAGCTTGAGACAGTACGTGCAGTGCTCAGATCATTTGTTTTGCAGGTTGATTCATTACAACGTGAGAACGGACGTCTAACTAATGAGCGAGATGTAGCACGCAGTCAATTGAACGATGCCAATACAATGATCTCATCGCTTGATCAAGAACGTGCCAAACTAAATGATAAAGTAGCTATAGCAGCACAGCTAAATGCTTCTGGTATTAGTATCATTCCACAAAAACGTAGTGGAAAGCAAGCTAAAAAATCAAAAGATATAGAACGCTTCTTGGTTTCGTTTACGCTTAACCGTAATGTGACGGCTGCTACTGGCAATAAGATGGTCTATGTTCGGTTGATGAATCCGAATGGGAGTACTATCGGTGGTAGTAGTAGTTTCACTTATGAGAATCGCTCGTTAGAGAGTTCCGCTGCCAAATCCATTGAGTATAATGGCGAAGAGCAACACGTCTCGCTTGTAGTGGGAGCATCTAATGAATTCCTCTCTCCTGGTAAGTATAGTGTCCATCTTTTTTGCGATGGACAAATGATTGGCTCAACAGCTATTACTCTTGATAAATAACTCTTCTACCATAATTCAAGAATCATTCTAATGAAAATCAAAAGTCTTCTTGTTGCAACTTGTACACTTTTTCTTTTTGCTAGTACTGCATTTGCGCAATCAACTTCTAAGTATTCTAATCCCAACAATTGGAAATGGGAAAAAGGTACTATTGTAACTCAAACTCCTGCTCGTTCCGAAGGGCAGAAGTCTGTACTTAATCTATCAACTCCTCGTCTGCAAACAGTGCGCGTTGCCTTTGTTGGACTTGGTATGCGAGGTCCAGGAGCTGTTAATCGCTTCACGCACATTCCAGGCGTACAAATTGTTGCTCTCTGTGATTATGAAGCCAACCGTGCTGAAGCATGTCAGAAATACCTTAGAGCAAAGGGATTACCTCCTGCTGATATCTATTCAGGAGAAAAGGGATATGAAGAGCTTTGCAAGCGCTCTGACATAGACCTCGTATATATTGCTACCGATTGGGATCATCATTTCCCTGTTGCTAAGTGTGCTATGGAAAATGGCAAACATGCAGCAGTTGAGGTTCCCTCTGCTATGAATCTAGATGAATGTTGGCAGTTGGTAGATCTTTCTGAGAAGACTCAGAAACACTGCATGATTCTTGAAAACTGCTGCTATGACTACTATGAACTCAACGCCCTCAACATGGCACAAAAAGGGGTGTTCGGTGAGGTGTTGCGTGCAGAAGGTGCTTACATCCACAATCTTGACGACTTCTGGGGACACTACTGGCACAACCCATCAGATTCTCTGTCAAAGAAGGTTGGCTGGCGTATGGCTTATAACAGCAAGAATCGTGGTGACGTCTATGCAACTCACGGTCTCGGTCCTGTAGCTCAATGTCTTGACATCCACCGTGGTGACCGTTTCAGTGTATTAACAGCAATGGATACTAAGTCTGTGCATGGTAAGGAATACATGGAGAAAGCCACAGGAGAGCCTTGCAACGATTATCGTAATGGTGACCATACTACTACGTTGATGCGCACTGCTAATGGAAAGGTTGTAGAGATTCAACACAATGTAATGAATCCTCAGCCATACAATCGCCTCTTTAAGTTGACGGGTACTAAGGGATATGCAACTAAGTATCCACAACCTAAGTTTGCTCTTGATAGCAAGCAACTTCAAGAAAGTGGTGTTTCTCCCAAGATTGATAATCTCAGTAGTCATGGGTTCTTGCCTGATGCAGAAGCGAAGAAGCTTGAAGAAAAGTATGAGCACCCCATTATCAAGAAGTATGGTGAAGCTGGTAGAGAAATGGGGCATGGTGGTATGGACTTCATGATGGATGCACGTTTGGTTTACTGCCTCCAAAATGGTTTGCCTCTTGATATGGATGTATATGACCTTGCAGAATGGAGTTGCTTGGCAGAACTCGGCACATTATCAATGGATAATAATTGTGCAGCTGTAGCTTTCCCTGACTTCACTCGTGGTCAATGGAATGAATTGAAGGGTTATAAGCACGCATATAATACAATTGATGAAGCTAAGATTGAGGCCATTGCAGTGGCAGTAACGAAAGCTCAGAATGAGCAAACGGAAAGATTTAAGCTATGGAGTCTTTATGACGCTGTAGCAAAGGCACCTAATTCAGCTGCAAAGGCTAAAGCCCAAAAGGCTTTTTCAATAGCAAAGGCTAAAGCTCTCAAGGCAGTACAAAACACCATCAAGAAGGTCGCAGTATCCAAGTAATCATTGCTATATTTTCTAGCAGAATTTACACCAAGGTTAGCATATAATTTCGCTTACCTTGGTGTTTTTATTATGGGCAGATGAAGTAAATAGTAGCAAGTTTGGATGATAGAATCGCGAATGACTGAGATGACAATCGTGTTCCTTTCTAGGTTGAATATTTTGTTAAAGACGATACTTATCAGATTCTAGGTATATTTTTATATAGCTAGTTACTAGCTATTGTATTTCTCTTATTTGGGGAATGGAATCTAGGAGTTCTGCGTGAAGAATCAATGACAGAATCCCGTAGACATTGGGGATTTATTCATTTATGATGATGTAGTGTAATGGGATGAAAGTCATTATGGGATGCAAAACGATTTTTATATCTGCTTGTCGCTCGGTTTTGAGTTCTATCGTACCATTATGACTATCTCATACTTTCTTTTTTATCTGATGCTCTATGTTAATTAGATGTTCCAGCCAGTCATTTTTTTCTGTGTATACGATTCAAAAGGAGGTGAAGTTCACATAGAAATATTGCTAAGATTACCTTTTCGAAAGGTGTGGTGACAAGCAATTTGTTGGAATTAGTCGCACGTGAAGCAATGTAATGGAATTACTTGCCATAAATTAACGTGCTTCGTTGAAAAAAGACATTCGGAAAATGGTGTTTTATTGATAAAGTTGTATCTTTGCAATATCATGAACAAAGCCAATGATATAAAAGCATTGATAGAGCAACATAACTGGGGTGCGGCAAGAGTCGCACTAGATTCTATTCCAGTTGATTCTATAACTCAAAGTGAGAGACTCTTTCTTGAAGGATTGTTGGCTGCGAAACAAGCAGATTGGCATACAGCTAAGGGATATTTCCTGAAGGCAGATGAACTTGCTCCAGATGGAGAAGCTGCTGAAATGTTAGACATGATAACGGACATATATGACTTTTACTACAAAGACAATTTAAATCCTTAAAACTCTATTGATATGGCCAAAATGAGAGGTGCTGTCGTCATCGACACCGAACGGTGCAAAGGCTGCAATCTCTGTGTAGTGGCTTGTCCTACGCAGACGCTGGCTCTCAGCAAAACAGCCGTAAACCATCGAGGATATGCATTCAGTGAAGATGTTAATGCAGAATCTTGCATTGGATGTACTGCTTGTGCTACAGTATGTCCCGATGGGTGCATCGTTGTCTATCGTTTACGTGAACCGTAATACGATTTTTACTCTTATCTAGTTCAATTTTATGAGACTATGATAAGAAAGTTTCGTCGAAGTTATTCTTTTATGCGAGAAACCTTTACTTCCTTTGTGAATAAACGGTTTATATCTCAAACCCATACTGAGTGTTTGTGGATTTTCTCCTTGAAATTTCGACTATTCCCTCAAATTCTTATTGATTATTCTCTATGAAAAAAGAGATATTACTCCTAAAAGGTAACGAAGCACTTGCATATGCTGCTGTGCGTTGTGGCTGTGATGCATATTTTGGATATCCCATCACACCGCAAAGTGAGGTGTTAGAGACTTTTGCAGAGTTGCAACCTTGGAAAACTACTGGAATGGTAGTTTTACAAGCGGAAAGTGAAGTTGCTAGCATCAACATGCTATATGGAGCTGGTGGATGTGGCAAGAAAGTCATGACCTCTTCTGCCAGTGTTGGTATTGCATTGATGCAAGAAGGTATCAGTTATATGGCTGGAGCCGAAGTGCCTTGCTTAATAGTAAATGTGCAGAGAGGAGGACCTGGTTTGGGAACGATTCAACCTTCTCAAAGTGACTACAATCAAGCCACTAGAGGGGGAGGAAATGGTGACTACGAAATGATAGTTCTTGCACCAAATAGCGTACAAGAAATGGCTGATTTCGTTGATCTTGGCTTCGAACTCGCCTTCCGTTACCGCACTCCTGTGATGATGTTAGCAGATGGAGTTATTGGACAAATGATGGAGAAAGTCGTACTCCAGCCCCAAAAAGAGAGAATGTCTGATGAGGAAATCGCAAAACGTTATCCATGGGCTACTACAGGATGTAAGAATCGTAAACCTAACGTGATTACTTCTGTGGAATTAGTGCCAGAAATTATGGAGAAACACAATCTTCATCTACAAGCAAAGTATCGAGAAATCGAAGAGAATGAGGTTCGCTATGAACTTTCAGGAAGTGACAATCCCGTACTAGGTATTGTTGCGTTTGGATCTGCAGCTCGAATATCTCAAAAAGTTGTTGATTTGGCCAAGGCTGAAGGAATAGAAGTCCAACTATTGCGTCCAATTACGCTATGGCCTTTCCCCAAAAAACAGATTCTGGAGATGGCAAGTAAAGTAAAAGGCATTCTAACTGTCGAAATCAATGCTGGACAAATGGTTTATGATGTACGCTATACCGTAGAGGGTCGAGTACCAGTAGAGCATTATGGTCGTCTTGGTGGCATTGTCCCAAGTCCTAGTGAGATTTTGGAGAAACTGAAAACAATGTTATGAATCCCACTTCTCAACATTTGCAGCATGACGAACAGCGCAATAATCGACGTCAGCGCAGAGTTTTAATTATACGCAACTGGCTTAACGGTATCTTTATTGTATTGTCACTACTATCTATTATAGGGGTGCTGTATTTTAAAGCTGGTGAACTCGGACTTTTGGTTAGTTATGGAATTGCTGTCATAGCTGTACTCATTAAAATGGTGGAAGCTATGTTTCGCATGCCAGGAATCTTCAATAAGTTATAACCATGACGAAAGAAGAAATTATTAAGCAGGGCACTCAGGTCTACAAGACTTCTTCATTGCTCAACAACAATACAATGCACTATTGCCCAGGATGCTCCCATGGTGTTATTAATAAACTCATCGCTGAAGTAATTGAAGAGATGGGCATGGGAGAGAAAGCTGTGGGCGTAAGCCCAGTAGGCTGTGGTGTATTCATCTATAAATATATAGACATTGATTTCCAAGAGGCTGCACATGGTCGTGCTGCTGCAGTCGCTACTGCTATAAAGCGAGTAATGCCTAATCATCTGGTATTTACTTACCAAGGTGATGGAGATGCTGCTGGTATTGGTACAAATGAAACGATTCATAGCCTTAACCGTGGAGAGGGTATCGTTATTGTTTTTATCAATAATGCCATCTACGGTATGACTGGAGGACAAATGGCACCTACCACGCTTATGGGGCAGATGACTTCAACTAGTCCTTATGGTCGTGAAGCGTCTTTGCATGGATACCCTTTAAAGTTAGCGGAAATAGCTGCAATGCTTGATGGCACGGCTTACGTGACTCGCCAAAGTGTGGAAACGATGGCATCAATAAGCAAAGCCAAGAAAGCACTCCGCAAAGCATTTGAGATATCGATGCAGCAGAAAGGTTCTTGTCTTGTAGAATTCGTATCTACATGCAACATGGGTTGGAAGATGCCTCCTGCACAAGCTAATGAATGGATGAAAGAGAATATGTTTACCTACTATCCTAAGGGTGACTTGAAGGATGTAACTAAGAATGCTTAACCCAATATCCCTATGACACAAGAGATTATTATTGCAGGATTTGGCGGACAGGGAGTACTTTCGATGGGTAAAATCTTAGCCTATGCCGCATTAATGGAAGGTAAAGAAGTGAGCTGGATGCCCGCTTATGGACCAGAACAGCGAGGTGGTACGGCCAATGTGACTGTTATCATTAGTGATGAGAATATTTCTTCCCCTATTCTTTCAAACTATGATACAGCTATTCTTCTGAACCAACCATCGATAGATAAGTTTCAGCCCAAGGTGAAGCCTGGTGGAACGTTGATATTTGATGGTTTTGGTGTAATGCAGCCTCCGTCTCGTGAGGATATCAATGTGTATTCTGTAGCGGCTATGAACACTGCTACAGAGATGAAGCTGGCAAAATGCTTCAATATGTTCATTTTAGGGAGTTACTTAAAAGTGCATCCCATTGTGAAAGTAGAAAGTGTGATGAAAGCTCTACGTAAGACCCTTCCAGAACGTCATCACCATCTGTTACCTGCCAACGAACAAGCTATTCTTAAAGGAATGGACTTGGTTGCTCTCTAGCCTTATTGCTGATTTTTCTGAGACTACTGTAAATACATTCAGAGTGTCCTGTTGCTTTTACAACGCTAGCATTTCAGAATAGAGCACTTAGATTTTTATTATACATATACTACTATGGCAAGTCGTAGAAAACTAAAAAAGTCAATAAACAACATTTGTTCTGATCTAATGTTCGTTTACGCTGTGGTGTTACAAGAGCAATCGCAGCCTAATGAAAACCTTCAACAAGCAGGGGCTGATATTTTAGCTCTTAATGTGGAATTTGTTAAGCGCATCAATCATACTGAACCTGGAAGCGTTAGCCTCTTCTATAACAAGTTGCGCGAAGAGTTTTCTGAAAAGGTACGCAACATATATGGTTTGCTTAGTCAAGCCTAAGATGGATCCATAATTTTCTGGCCGTGTGTGATGATTCTCTCAAAAAGGATGATGACACACGGCCAAAGTCGTGCATAAACAATTCATTGAAATGATACAATCTCTTGCTCAATTTATACTTTCTCGTTGTCTGGGGTGGAAAGTAGAAATCACTATTCCAGCACGTGAGAAGTGCATCATATGTGTTGCTCCCCATACTAGCAACTGGGACTTCTTGTTGGGTGAGGTATTCAGCCAAGCCGTTGGGCGAAAGGCTGGTTTCTTGATGAAGAAAGAGTGGTTCTTTTGGCCTCTTGATACACTATTTCGCTCACTAGGTGGCATTCCTGTTGTAAGAAGTCGCCATCAATCCCTCACTGATCAGCTAGCTGATATCGCCAAACGCGAGAAATATTTCAATTTAGCGGTGACTCCTGAGGGCACACGTTCTCGGGTAACTACATGGAAGCGTGGATTTTATTATATAGCGTTGAAAGCTAACATTCCCATTCAATTGTTTGCTATTGATGCTAAGCATAAACGTATCGTTTGCACTGAAGAATTAATGCCAACAGGTGATGTGGAAGCAGACATGAAGCGCATAATGGACTATTACCGCCCTTATGCTGATTGTGCTTTCCATCCACAAAAGTTCGCACTTGAGGAGTTTTGACGGCAATTTCTTTGTAAGTTCTAGCTAAGGCGCAAACGATTGCTTTGTCTTATTCATTTATCTTTATTATAAGCCTTGGGTGAATCTTCATAAGTAACTTCGTACATGAATTTATACCAACGTTGCTATAAAACTTCCTTTGCTCAAAGTCTTTTCTTGTGTGTGTCTAAGTGTTTTACTCGCATAAATAGCAAAAACATACGACTTTATATAGTAAAGCTGTTAGGATTGTGTGCATTTTTAATACCTACTTCTGTTGGGGCGCAGATTCCTATAGACGTACGTGGCAATGATACTTTGAGGTTGTTGACAGAATCTAAAGCCCCCATGTTATGGGGGCAAGTAGACCATTTGGGAAAAGCTTGGATTACTCCAATCTCTCGCCCATACACCCCCACTGCAGGCTTGAGTGGTCGTCACCTTTTTGTATGGCCTAGTCACGGACGATACTTTAATTCAGAACGTTGGGCGTGGCAACGTCCCATTCTATTTTGTACTACAGAAGATTTATTGACTCCGAGCTTCGTTTTTCCTTACCTAATTCCCATGCTTGAAAAAGCAGGTGCCATTGTGTATACTCCACGTGAACGTGATGCTCAAACGAACATGTTTGTAGTAGATAATGATCAACCAGGGCGTGATGGTAGTTACATAGAAGATAATGTTTCGGGTAGTTCTTGGCAGACTGATAATTCCAGAGGATTTTCAATGCCGCTAACAACCCTTAATGATGGCATTCAGCCTTTTGAATCAGGGACTCTCCGAACCATTCCTACTACTCAGGGAGATAATGTTAGCAGAGTAACATGGGCTCCCAGAATAACAAGTCCTGGAAATTACTCTGTATATGTCTCTTATGCCACACTTCCACATGCAGTAAGTGATGCACATTATACAGTGTCTCATGCTGGTCAAAAAACAGAGTTTCATGTAAACCAACAAATGGGAGGAGGTACTTGGGTTTACCTGGGAACCTTCTACTTTGAAGCAGGGAATAGTGCACAGAACTATGTGACTCTCAACAATAAGAGCAAGGAACATGGAGTAGTCTGTGCTGATGCTGTTCGTTTTGGCGGAGGTATGTCTATTACAGAACGTAATCTCCCTCAAGTTTCCTTTTCTACTGATAGTACTCGAATCTATACATATCCCAAAGGACCAACCAGTCGTTTGCCCCGACAATTGGAAGGTGCAAGATATCATGCTCAATGGTCAGGACTTCCCGACAGTCTTTATCGCAGTAATCCTGAAGGAAGTGATTATAATGATGATATTCGAGTGCGCCCTTTAATGCTCAACTATCTTAACGGTGGATCAATCTATAATCCCGATACGTTAGGTGCGAAGGTTCCCTTTGAACTATCCTTTGCGTTGCATACAGATGCTGGCTACTTGAGAAATGGAGGCATATACGGATCTCTAGGCATTATTACTAGTAAAGGAGATAAAGGAGAGCTTGAATTTCGTTCAGGTTTATCTCGGCGAGCATCATATGGATTAGCCGAGCAAGTTTTGACCTCGGTGACTTCTGATTTGTCACAAGTTTTTGACTTAGATTGGAGACAGAGGGATTTAACAGATAAGAACTATGGAGAAACGCGTCTTCCGCAAGTGCCGTCCATGATTCTTGAACTACTCGCCCATCAGAACTTCACAGATATGAAGTATGCGCACGACCCTAACTTTAAGTTTGTGGCTTCTCGTGCAATCTATAAAGCTATGCTGAGATATGTAGCGCAGATGCATGGTCAAAATAATGTTGTTATTCAGCCACTTCCTGTAAATTCTTTTTCAGCCAGCTTAGTAAAAGGGAAGAATGAGGTAAAATTATCTTGGTCTCCTACTAAGGATAGTCTTGAGTTTTCTGCTACTCCCACTGACTACATTGTTTACACTCGAGAAGCGGGTAAAGATTTTAATAACGGACAGCGTACACATGGGCAAACTTCTTTGACTCTTCCTATAGAATCAGCACGTCAATATGAATTTCGGGTTACAGCTCTTAATGATGGGGGAGAGAGTTTTCCTTCTGAAACTTTGAGTATCTATTGTTCCAAAGGGCATCGCAAAGGCAATACACCTGAGGTTCTTGTGGTCAATGGATTTTACCGTTTGAGTGGACCAGCGCGTGTGGAGAGTGATGATAGTCTTGGCTTTGATTTATCCGAAGATATCGGTGTTCCTTATGATTATACTACTGCATTTACAGGGAAACAAACAAATTTTGAACGTAGTGCAATGGGCCGCGATGGCATAAATAGTTTAGGATATGGAACCTCTGAGTTAGTTGGGAAGGTTATTGCTGGAAATCGCTTTGATGGAGTGAGTATACACACTTCTGCTCTCTCTTCTGCCCTTCCTCATGTTTCAGTTTCTTCAATGAGTCAATCATCTTTTGTTGCAACTTCTCCTTCTTTACTCAATCGCTATGCTATCATTGTGTATATGGCTGGTAAAGAGCGAGATGTAAAACACAATTTGTTATCCTATAAATCACTTCCAACTGCAGTAAGAACAAGTTTGCAGTACTTTACTCAGCAAGGAGGAAGTGTTTTTCTTAGTGGAAGCTATATTGGAAATGATATGACTTCTGCAGATGAACAGCAATTTCTTCAAGAAGTTTTTTCTATTCGCTCTCCTGGGCGAGTCGCAAATGATACATTAGAAGGAGTTTGGGGGATGAATGCTCCGATCTCCCTATACAATCGTCCTAATGCTCAGCACTATCATGTGCAGCATACGGATGTACTTGAACCTACTAGTACCACTGCTTTCTCTGCTTTTTCGTACGGCAAAGGAGGGTATAGTGCTGCAGTAGCTAACATTGCGAGTAATAAATACCGTAGTTTGGTACTCGGATTTCCCTTTGAGTGCATCCAAGAAGAATCATTGCGAAAACATGTAATGAAAGGCGTGTTCAAATTCCTTCTTCCTAAAGATTAAGTTGCCAAAATTCCTCTATTACAATTAGAAATAGTATCTTTGCCATATTATGAGAATTGATCAATTTCCTTCTCAACTGCTGGAAAAGGCTGTAGGTGAGATGTCCAAACTACCTGCCGTAGGACGTAAAACAGCGTTAAGACTAGTATTACATTTATTACGTAAGGATGCCTCACAAACTCAAGCCTTGGCTAAGGCTCTCCTTGAACTGCGAAATGAAGTCAAGTATTGTCGTCAATGTCATAACATTAGTGATACTGATATTTGCGAAATCTGTAGTCATCCTCATAGAGATCACTCAATAATTTGTATTGTTGAGAATGTACAGAATGTAATGGCAATAGAAGCAACTGGCCAATATCGTGGAGTTTATCATGTATTAGGAGGAGTTATTAGTCCCATGGACGGAGTCGGACCTGGTGATTTACACATAAATTCTCTTATAGAGCGGGTAAGAACAGGAGAAATTAAAGAAGTCATCTTTGCGTTGAATCCCACTATGGAAGGTGATACCACAAATTTTTACATCTCACGAAAGTTACAACAGATTTCTTCTGAAGTTTCACCTATTTGCATGAGTGTTTTAGCACGCGGTATAGGAGTAGGTGATGATTTAGAATATGCCGACGAAGTCACTCTTGGCCGCTCTATCATTGACCGAGTCTCTCTTAAACAGTAACCCTAGCCTTTAGTATAATGAAGTTTAAAAGACAAGTTTATCTCCTATATGCTATTTCGCTTTTAATAGCAGTACTGCTATATTTAGTTTTTGAAGGCACAAACGATATGGTGTGTAACAATCAGAATGTCCTCTATGCTGTTAATCTTTTTGTAGTAGTTGTTCCTGCCGTGAGCTTATTTTTCTCGTATAGCTGGGATAGTCTAGCTATTAACAAGAAACGTCTTGCTCAACGTAAAGGAGAAGCACGTGAAAAGCTCCGTAGACAACACATTATAATAAAGATTTTATTCTTTGTTTGTTCTCTTTGGATTTGTACTCTTTGTTATGTTTTAGCTAGTTCAGCTCATAATACCAAGTATGGTGTCCTAGTAGCTTTGCTTCATGGTATTCTCGTGTTTCCCAATTTCTCTTCCCTTCAGGACTAAATGAACTTATGATTATAAAATCTGCTGATTTTTTTATATCTTCGGGTCGCGCTGATCAGTGTCCGCAAGATAGCCAAATTCCAGAGTATGCCTTCATTGGTAGAAGTAATGTTGGTAAGAGTTCTCTTATTAACATGCTTACTGGCCGTAAAGCCTTAGCGAAGACTTCGTCAACACCTGGCAAAACAATGCTTATCAACCATTTCATGATTAACAATGAATGGTTCTTAGTAGACCTTCCAGGCTATGGATTTGCTCGCCGTGGGAAAAAGGAGATGGAGAAGTTTCGTAATCTCATCGAATACTATATCTTAGAGCGTCAGCAACTTACATGTTTGTTTGTACTTATCGATTCGCGCTTGCCACCACAGAAGATAGACTTAGAATTTATCCAGTGGTTAGGGGAAGAAGGTATCCCATTTTCTATCATCTTTACACAAGCAGACAAAAATAAGGTGGGAGAGTTGAAGAAGAATGTTCAAGGATTTCTAAAGAAACTTCAAGAAGAATGGGAGGAACTTCCCAAGCACTTCGTTACGAGCAGTGAAAAAGGCACAGGTCGTACTGAATTGTTAGATTATATCGAGGAGATTAACCATGGTTTGGACGGATAAAGTTCGCCAATTAAAGATTATTTTCATTGGAGTTGCGATACTAATTGTCGCAACTTCTCTGTTTGTGTCTCATCAACTAGTTGAAGATTTGAAAGGCGAGGAACGCTCCAGAATGGAAGTATGGGCAGAAGCTATGCGTTCACTAACTGTTGCAGAGGACAATACAGACTTAAATCTAGTATTAACAGTCATCAATGGTAACAACTCCATTCCTGTCATTGTTACTGATGAAGAAAACCATGTCCTTTCTCATAGAAACCTTGGAATTTCAGCTACAGATTCAAAGGACTCTTTACAAAAACTGCATAGGACACTAGTTGAACTCCAACAAACAGGAAAACAGATGAAGATGCCTTTGGAGGTTTCTTCAGCAGAAGAAGTAGTAGCGGAACAAAGTCATATTTATATCTACTATGATGAATCTTTGATTCTTCACAGGTTAGCATGGTTTCCCTATATACAACTTGGAGTGGTGAGTCTGTTTCTCCTTGTTGCACTCTTAGCACTCCTTTCGACGAAACGGGCAGAGCAGAATAGAGTGTGGGTAGGTTTGACAAAGGAAACAGCACACCAGCTAGGCACACCAATCTCTTCCTTAATGGCGTGGATAGCTGTTCTCAAAGAGAATTATCCTCATGATAGTTTGATAGAAGATATGGAGAATGATGTTCAGAGGCTTGAGCGCATCACTGAGCGATTCTCTAAAATTGGTAGTCAGCCAGAACTCAAGTTTACAGAGATAGCACCAGTTATCAATCATGTTATTGACTACCTCAAGCGCAGAGTGTCCAATAGGGTGGAGATTTCTGTGGATTTTCAGGATAAAGTTTTGCTTCCGCTTTCTGCACCGCTCTTTGAATGGGTCATAGAAGTAATCTGTAAAAATGCGGTTGATGCCATGGCTGGTACAGGGAACATAGCATTAACTTGCCACACCATTGACAAGAGCTATGTGATAGATATTCGAGATACTGGAAAAGGAATTCCTCGCAAGCATTTTTCATCTGTATTTAAGGCTGGTTTCACCACGAAACAACGAGGATGGGGCTTAGGTCTATCTTTGTCGAAGCGTATTATCCAAGACTACCATCATGGTAAAATCTATGTTCTGGAGTCAGCGGTTGGTAAAGGCACAACGTTCCGTATAGAGCTTCCGATGAAATCCTAGTTTTTTCCATGCTCTGCTGCGCATAATGTAGCAAAGTAACCGAGCTTATACAAATTGAATATAAACAAAGAAGGGTGGTGTGAAAGAAGGTTCTTTCGCATCCACCCTTTATTGATGCGAAAGAAAGCTCGCAATAAGGCACCAATCCCCATTTTATTTACCTTATTGTAAGTGAGAGCTACGCGAGCCTTCTTTGTCATTGGGGCTCCAAGTCTATTAAGCATTCGGAGTGCAGCTTCGCTGTTGGTTAGAAAAGAGTGATTATCGTTGATTCCTGTGTGTAAGAGTGGGTTGTCTATATGGATCACAGGAACATTTATTTGAGCGAGTTGCACACCCATCATGGCATCTTCGTAACCGTATTCTGTAATCCGTTCATCAAACACCACTTGCTCTAATACAGCGCGGTGAAACATCACATTAAATGTGGAAAAGAAGTCGTAGGGATACTCCAGACGATAAGACAAAGTGCGCTGTTGCTCAGCGGCAAGCTCATACTTTAGTCGTAATTCGTATCCGCGCTGAGCAGATGTTGGTGTTTTGATTCCTCCTACAATAACAGAATTCTGTTGTCGAGCCTCCCAATACATCAACAGAAAATCATCGCTAATTACTTCTGCATCAGCATCTATAAATAGCACATAGTCAAAATGCGAATTAGTTATTAACCAGTTTCTCAAAGACACGCGTCCAACATTGGACTCCATTCGGATGTATTCGCAGTTGGGCAAATATTCCATCATCTCATTCTTGTTGACAATGCTCTCATCAGTACTAGCATCATCCGCTACAAGGATTTCGTAGTCAAAAGACTCTCCATATTGAGCTTGAAGCTCCTCACACTGTTTCTGTAAATCCGTGACAAGACACAGACAGTTCATGTTGTAGGTGGGAATAAGAATTGAGAGCATGGCAAGATAGAGAATGGAAATCTGGTAAGCAGGATAACTTAAAATCTAAAGTTTGAGATAAAACCTCCGACCTCCTTCAGGAAGTCTCCGAGTTTTTCATAAAAGTCTCTGAGAGAATTTTGAAAATGTCGAAGATTTTTACTTGGACTCTAGGAGTTTTTCTGCGAGGTTTCATATACAAACTCAAAATTCTATGCGTTTACAGTATTGAGTATCAGAAGGGGTATATAAAAGATGCGTATCCAGGTGAGAAATCTGGATACGCACCTTGACGTTTACATTATTAGCTCAGAAATGAATGAGTACACTTCTAAAGAACATAGTGCTTAGAGTTTAGCTTCCAAGGCTGCAATCTTAGTAAGTGTATCCGCCTCTTTCTTACGCTCTAGGGCTACAACTGCTTCTGGAGCGTTATTTACAAAGCGTTCGTTAGAGAGTTTACCTTGAATGCTCTTAAGGAACTTGCGTAGGTGCTCTAGCTCTGTACGAGCTGCTTCCTTTTCGGCCTCTAGGTCTACTACATCACCCATATAGAGTGCGTATTCGGTTGTACCAACGAGGAAGGTGCTATAGCCGGCTCCTTCAACTTGAGCTGCTGTCTCGATTTTGTCCAATCCAGCAAGCTTCATAATGAGTCCATCATACATTGCAAGTTCATTTGCTGCCGCCACAATAGTGAGTGAAAGTTGCTCACGAGGAGAAACATTCTTTTGAGCACGCGCAGCACGCACACCAGCAATGATACCCTTAACACGCTCTACATCAGCAATCAAACTTTCATCAGTGGTCTTGGGGGCTGTGATAGATTGAGGAGACACCATGATGCTCTCGCCTTCGCGGCGTTCAGCGAGGTGTTGCCACAATTCTTCAGTGATGAATGGCATGAAGGGGTGGAGCAAATGCAGGAGATCATCGAAATTCTTCAAGGTTGCCTCGTAGGTTACAGCATCAATAGGTTGCTGGTAACCAGGCTTAATCATTTCAAGATACCAAGAAGAGAACTCATCCCAGAACAAGCGATAGACTTCCATCAAGGCTTCTGAGATGCGATACTTAGAGAAAAGATCTGCAATCTCAGCAGCACTCTTACGCAATTGAGCGGCGAACCATTCTGTGGCTTGCTTAGAAGTTTCGGGTTGTGCCAAAGTCTTGTCTACCTCCCAACCTCGTACAAGGCGGAAAGCATTCCAAATCTTGTTACAGAAGTTGCGACCTTGTTCGCACAAAGATTCGTCAAACAAGATGTCGTTACCAGCAGGGGCAGAGAGCATCATACCCATGCGAACCCCATCTGCACCAAACTTTTCAATAAGATCGAGGGGGTCTGGAGAGTTACCAAGTGACTTTGACATCTTGCGACCCAACTTATCACGCACGATACCTGTGAAATACACATTCTTGAATGGCATCTTACCGGTATATTCATAACCAGCCATAATCATGCGTGCCACCCAGAAGAAGATAATGTCAGGACCAGTCACAAGGTCACTTGTGGGATAGTAGTAGTTGATTTCCTCGTTGTTAGGATTGTTAATACCATCAAAGAGGGAGATAGGCCACAACCAAGAGGAGAACCAAGTGTCGAGCGCATCATCATCTTGACGCAACTCTTCGGGTTTTACTTCCCGACCATACTTTTGAGAAGCCAATTGTATAGCTTCTTCTAGGCTGTTTGCTACAACAAATTCTTCCACCTCTGCATTGGGTGCACTTAGGTAGTAAGCAGGAATGCGATGGCCCCACCACAATTGGCGACTAATACACCAGTCTTGAATGTTGGACAGCCAGTTATTATAGGTGTTCTTATATTTAGCAGGGTAGAACTTGATGTCGTCATCCATAACAGGAGACAAAGCAAGGTCAGCAAAGTGTTGCATGCTCAGATACCACTGCATACACAGGCGAGGTTCAACAGCAGTGTCCGCATTACGTTCGCTATAACCTACCTTATTGTCGTAGTCTTCAACCTTTTCAAGAAGACCTGCTTTAGCAAGATCTTTTGCAATCTGCTCACGCACTGCCATGCGATCTTGACCAATATACATGCCTGCAGCCTCAGAAAGCGTACCATCAGCGTTGAAGATGTCAATCGTTTCAAGATTGTGCTTCTTACCCAAAGCGTAGTCATTGACATCGTGGGCTGGGGTAACCTTCAAACAACCGGTACCAAATTCTACATCTACATAGCGGTCTTCAATCACAGGGATTACTCTGTCTACGAGAGGCACGCGTACTAGCTGGCCTTTGAGCCATCCGTTTTTAGGGTCCTTAGGGTTGATGCACATGGCTGTGTCACCCATGATGGTTTCAGGACGTGTGGTAGCCACAACTGCATAGCGACCATTGGCATCTTGGTGAATGACTTCGCCTTCTACACCAGTTGCATTGCCATTGTCGTTAACAACATAATACTTGAGGTAGTAAAGCTTACTCTTCTCCTCACGATAAATCACCTCCTCGTTAGAAAGTGCAGTTTGAGCCTTCGGATCCCAGTTTACCATGCGGAGACCACGATAGATAAGTCCCTTGTTGTAGAGATCTACAAAGACTTTTATGACACTCTCTGAGCGAGTTTCGTCCATAGTAAAGCCAGTGCGATCCCAGTCACAAGAAGCTCCAATCTTACGAAGTTGCTTTAAGATGATACCACCATGTTCTTCTGTCCATTCCCAAGCATGTTTCAAAAACTCTTCACGAGTTAGATCTAGCTTGCGGATGCCTTGTTGAGCGAGTTTGTTTACAACTTTAGCTTCAGTAGCAATAGAAGCATGGTCAGTACCAGGGACCCAACAAGCGTTCTTACCCTCCATTCTTGCACGACGCACCAAGATGTCTTGGATTGTGTTGTTTAGGATGTGGCCCATGTGCAACACACCAGTCACATTGGGAGGAGGTATAACAACGGTATAGGGCTCGCGACCATCAGGTTTTGAGCTAAAAAGTTTATGGTTTGTCCAGTATTCGTACCATTTTCCCTCCACTGCTTCGGGAGAGTATTTAGTGGCAAGTTCCATATATAGAGATAAAATTTCGTTTGCGATTGCAATTACTGGCTGCAAAGATAGCAATTTTTGAGTGATTCTTTGATAGTGGTTGGCCTGAAACTACGTATTCTAAGGCTTGATTATCTACTTTTTGCTAGAATTTCCCTAATATTCGGTCTATAGCCCAGTTGGTTGGCGTTGCACTTACGGAGTCACAGGTGCAGATGCCAGAGCCGTTGAGATGATCCATGATATTCTTGAGCAAAGGCACTTGTACATGTTGAGGATTCTCTACAACAATGTGCTGTTCTCCCGCTTCATTCTGAAGATGGATCGGAAGGTAAGTAAACACAGAGAATGACAATTGCCCCTTATCGCCAATAAGAAGAATACGATCTTCCTTTGCGCTTTCATGAGCAACGAAACACCAAGTTCCAGAAGCTGGGATGCCATTAGCAAAACGGAACGCTGCACTTACCGAATCTTCTGTACTATAGAGCTGACGGAGATTGGCTTTATAACCTTGCACTTCAACTATTGGGCCAAAAAGCTGCTGAAGGTAATCTAGTTGATGTGGTGCTAAATCATAGAAATATCCTCCTCCAGCTATATCTGGTTGCAGTCTCCAAGGGAGATTTCTTGAGTTATAATCCAAGTCTCTAGGCGGTACAGAAAATCTAATTTGAGCAGATAGAACTTTTCCGATAGCTCCCTCTTCGATTAATGCTTTTACACGCTGAAAGTAGGGCAAGTACCGTCGATAGTATGCCACAAAGCAAGGAGTATGTTGAGATGCAGCTACGCGGTTTATACGTAGGCAGTCGGCATAATGTGTAGCAAGTGGTTTCTCAACATAAACAGCCTTCTGAGCATTCAATGCCATAATGGCAAAAGTAGCGTGCGTGGAAGGAGGAGTGGCGATATAGATGGCATCTACATTGGGGTCAGTCACCAGATTTTGTGCGTCAGTGTACCAATGTGGTATATCATGTCGTTCTGCAAAAGCCGAAGCACGCTCAGCACGTCGACTCATGACTGCTACCACCTTTGCATTAGGAAGTTCTGAAAAGGCGGGCAGCATCTTCTTTTCTGTGGCTTCACCGCAACCAATAAAGCCCCATCTAATCGTTTTTTGGTGTTCCATAGGAGCAAAGTTACACAAAATTGTCGTACCTTCGCTTGTAAATAATAGCTTTTTCATTATGATGACATATAAACAAGCTCTACTCTTACTTATGCATTACCCAAATCGGAATGCACGCCCAATGCTTTTGTCTTTTTTCTTTACGGCTTTAGGAGCAGCTGCAGCGATTTTTGGCTTCTGCCATGCTGCTTTTGAAATGGGTGTGCCTTGGTGGGTGTTAGAACAGCAAGGGCTTCCTCGAGAATTACTTTGGGAGATTATGTTAATTGATTTTGTGGGTATTTCCATTCTGGGACTTGGTATTATTGTTTTTCTCATAGGATTGATTAAATCTCATCGTGAAGCCTTAAAGGTTGTACATCTTTTACAGCTCAAAGGACGACATTATCCAGAAATATCGGCTGAACAACGTCTTTCTAGAATCACAATCGCGCTAACGATTTCCTTAATTGCGATAACCATATTGGCTCTTCCTCAAATTGTTGTTGCACTGGGATTGTTTCAAACAGCCAATTCTAGTTTGATGCTTGACGATGCTTTCGTTCCTATTTGGGTATATATAGTGCAAGCTCTGTTCTCTTTTGTTGGAATGTATTTACTGCTTATGCTTGGTGTATACTTCCGACTCGTTTTTTCAACTAAGAAGAAATAATATCTATGCGTTATATACTTTTCATCCTCTCATCATTACTATGGGCTGTATCCTTCGGTGCTCGACCTGTGCGCCATATTCTTACGAAAAACACCGCAGGAGAACCTGTGATGCTTCCTTATAATCATCGGTCTAGTGAGGTTTTTTCAGGAAAAACCTGCTTTCCTTCTTCTTCTCAGCAGATAGCAACACGTGCCTTTCATACTGTTAATCCAGATGGTATTGGTAAATATGGAGAAAGTGCTGCAGGAATTGTTCCCAGTATTGGAGAACCTATTATTCCTGTTGTGATGGTGGAGTTTGATGATGTAGCGTTTCAATCGACCACGACTCCTGATTTAGTGAATCGCTATTTCAATGAAAAAGGGTTCAATAGTGCCAAGGGATGGGGAGGAAGTGTAAGAGACTATTTTGTAGACCAAAGTTATGGACTTTTTTCTCCTAAATTCAATGTTGTAGGTAAAGTTAAACTCCCTAAGCCTCGTGCTTATTATGGGAATAATTCAGGAAATAGTGCACACGTTAATATTGATGAATTCTACCATTCTGCTGTGCAGCAAGCTATGCAATTGGGCGTTTCATTTGAAACTTTTAAAACAACACAACAAAATATCCCTCTCGTGATTCTATATTTTGCTGGAGCAAGTGAGAATAGTGCGTTAGAGTCGGGTAGTGAAGATTATCTTTGGTCGGCGTTTAAAGAATCTCCGTACAATATTGATGGTCATAGTTTTCAAAGTTATTTGGTGGTTGGAGAGCTCATCAATCATTATAAATCAGAAAATGGCAAGCTTCTTCGCGATGCTCAGAAGAATCCAATTGTAGATTATGCAGAATTGGAAGGTCCTGGAGTGAAATGTCACGAAATCTGCCATGCGCTTGGACTACCAGATGTATATGACACTCAAAACAACTATCTTGAAACCCCAGACTACCTTGATCTTATGGATTATGGTCAATATGTGACAACGATGGGTGAGCGACCTATGGGCTTGTCTGCTTATCAGCGCAGTTGTCTAGGCTGGCTTCGATTAGCCGACTTGGAAAAGGATAGGACAGGTTATTATCAATTGTTACCCCTCCATAGCAAAGTATCAGAGCCTAACTCTGAGAACGAATCCCAAGCCTTTATTTTTCGTAATTCACAGAATCCTAGGGAGTTTTTTATTCTTGAGAATAGACAGCCTAGTACTTGGTTTCCCAAGAATTTAGGTGTGGGAATGTTGGTCTACCACGTTGACTACGACGCTTATTCTTGGGTTAGTAATCGCGTAAATGTAGAAGCAAAGCAACAGCGCTATGAAATAGTTCCAGCAGATGGTAAAAGACAAACGCATAATGAAGGATCCAAAAACGATTTTGCTGGAGACTTTTTCCCAGGCTTCAAGAATGTTACATCTTGGACAGCAACAACTTCTCCTGCTATTGTTTGGAGAACAGGAAACGATAATCGAGCTTTATATGGAATAACTATCAAGGTGCCAACATTAAATATTGGTTTTGCTCTGAACGATCAAACATTAGTTAGCATTATCCACCGGAATGTGCAAACATCGTTGAACTCTTTTGATGATCGCTACTATAATCTCCAAGGAAAAGTCCAAGAAAACCCAAAGGAAGGACACATCTACTTACACCAAGGGCAAAAAGTAATCTTTTATCATCACTAATATTTCTCTTTTAAAGGATCATTCTATAGTGTATATGTTGAAAAAAATGATGTTGCTGACTTGTTTCTTTATGGGAATGCAAGTGCTTCATGCTCAATCACTGGGATCTATTGTAAATAGAGCAAAGAATGCAGCCTCAAAAGCTGTGGGTAGCGCCAAGGACAATGTACAAGCGGCATTCATTGGTACACAATCTGTTACAGCTAAACAACTAGTCGGCACCTGGACCTATCAACAACCTGCATTAGTTTTTGAGAGTAATAACCTAGTAAGCCAAGTTGGGGCAACAGGATTGACAGAAAAAATTGAAAAGAATGCTGCGAGTTATTTATCGAAGTATGGAATCAAATCAGGTTCTTTGACGATAACTTTTAATGCCAATGGTGGTTATTCCGCAGTATTAAAGGAAAGAACCATCAGTGGTACTTACAAGTTAAATGGGGCAACGCTTACTTTAGTTGCTCCACAAGAAGTTGTTACTGTGCCAGTCAATGCTAAATTGCAAAGCAACCAGTTGCAGTTGGCTGTTCATGCAGATAAGCTACTTCCTTTGTTGCAAACGTTGATAGGAAGTGCATCAAAATCCTCAGAACAAGCTGCCACTGTTACTAGCATATTGAAGCAGTATAAAGGCGCACTCCTTGGTTTTAAGCTAAAGAAGTAAGAAGATAAAACGCTTGGTATTTACTGCAAAATAGAAAAAAGTCCGTGTCAAAAGAATTTACTTTTGACACGGACTTTATAGAACCTCCAGAGATTGTATAATACATTCTAAAGAAGAGGATAGGGGAGTAAGAGCGAAATACATGTTTCTGCTTACAATCCACTCATAACACTCTAATGAAAGTGCGTGGAAGTGAGTTGTTGTTATAGCGGAAGATGAACAACCTCCACGTTTGCACGCTTGAGCAAGTCGAGCCCCTCATGCAAACGATATTCACGAGCGTAAACAACTCTACGAATTCCTGCTTGAATGATCAATTTAGAACACTCAATACAGGGCTCATCTGTAACATACAACGTAGCCCCGTCTGAATTATTACCAGAACGGGCAATTTTTGTAATAGCATTAGCTTCTGCATGAAGCACGTAAGGTATTGTGTTTCCATCCTTATCTTCGCACATGTTCTCGAATCCTGAAGGTGTACCATTGAATCCGTCTGAGATAATCATCTTATCCTTTACTATTAGTGCACCAACTTGTCTGCGAATACAATAGGAATTCTCAGCCCAAATAAGAGCCATTCGGAGGTAGCGATGGTCAAGAGTATCTTTTTTGTCCATACTTGTCTATATCATTGGGATTTATCGTAGTCATTATCAGAAAATCGTACCTTATCCTAGTACTATCCTTGGCGTTTATCTTGAATGAAAGAATAATGATTAACTACTGATCGGGGAGTTGCAAACCATCTCTTTTCAGCATAGCTTGAATTGTGGCTGGTCTGCCTCGAAAATCATTATAAAGTTTTTGCGGATGTACTGTTCCTCCTCGAGACAGAATCTTTTCTCGGAAATCCTTAGCTACTTCTCTGCTGAAGAGACCGCGCTCCATAAAAGCAGAAAACGCATCTGCATCTAATACTTCTGCCCACTTATAACTATAGTAGCCTGCAGCATAGCCCCCACTCATGATATGGCCAAACTGAACAGACATACATGCTTCTTCCATTCTTGGTAAGAGTTGAACTGATTGCCATGCTTGATGTTCAAAACTTCGAAGATCCTCTTCTAATGGTTTGGTACGTGTGTAGTATGCCATGTCAAGAAGCCCAAAACTAACTTGACGCATACAGGCATAAGCGGCATTAAAGTTATGAGCTTTGCGAATGCGCTCTATCAAATTTTGAGGTATATCCTCACCTGTCTGATAGTGTTTTGCGAAAGTGCGTAGAAACTCGGGTCGTAAAGCATAGTTCTCCATAAATTGTGAGGGAAGCTCAACAAAATCCCAGTATACATTCGTGCCACTTAAGCTTTTATAGCGTGTTTTGGCAAAGATGCCATGTAAGGCATGCCCAAATTCATGTAAAAAAGTCTCTAGCTCATCAAAAGTTAGGAGGGAAGGGGTATTCTTAGTTGGCTTAGTGAAGTTCATTGTTACACTGACATGCGGACGATGCTCACCTTTATCATCAATGTACTCCTCTTGGTATGAAGTCATCCAAGCACCACTTTGCTTTGAGGTACGAGGAAAGAAGTCTGTATATAGCACTGCAAGGAATACACCATCATTGTCAAGAACGTCATAAGCTTTTACATCTGGATGATAAACTGGGATGTCTTTATTCTCTTCAAAGGTAATGCCGTAGAGAGTTGTAGCTAGATTAAATACACCAGAGGTTACGTTAGAAAGCTCTAAGTAAGGGCGCAACATCTCTGCGTCTAGATTATAATCTCTCAATTGAAGCAAATGAGAATAGTGGGCAAAATCCCAGGGCTGAAGTGTAAAGTCTTTTCCTTCTTGTTCTTTGGCAAGTGCTTCTACAGCTGCCACGTCATGCTTTCCCGATTCGAAGTAGTATATTTTGAGATTCTCTAATAGTTCATAGACCTTATCTGGTGTTTCTGCCATACGATTCTTAAGCACATAGGTAGCATAATTGGGGTAACCGAAAAGCTGTGCTAGTTCCATGCGAAGATTTACAAGCTTACGACACACATCGAAGTTATTATATTCGTTGTCTTTTGTGCATTTAGTCATGTATGCACGATATAATTGTTCGCGAAGCTCACGCACTTCAGAGTATTGCATAAAAGGAACAAAGGAAGGTGCATGGAGGGTTATCACCCATCCTTCTAAGCTCTTCTCTTGTGCAGCCAGTTCTGCTTGATCAACTTGACTCTTAGGAAGCCCTTTTAGTTGTGACTTGTCTGTCAAATGAAGATAGAAAGCATTGGTCTCTTTGATATTATTCTGAGAGAACTTTAAAGATGTCTTTGATAGTTCAGCTTTTATGGCTCGGAATCTTTCTTTCTTCTGTGAATCAAGGGTTGCACCTGAACGTTCGAATCCATCGAATGTCTTCTCTAGAAGCATTTTGTCCTCTTCCTGAAGTGTCGGTTCAAGGCGTTCTAAGTCGTAAACAGCTTTGACGCGGGCAAACAATGCTTCATTGAGCATGATGTTAGAAGAGTGCTCACTTAGAAGTGGAGACATTCTTTCTGCCAATTGTTCTAGTTCCTCACTAGTACAAGCGGATAGCTGATTATACATTAGAGTTGTAGCTTTTTCTAGTATCTGTCCAGTTGCAGATAAGGCTACAATCGTATTTTCAAAGGTAGGTGGAGTAGATTGTGATGCTATATTAGCTACTTCCTCTGCTTCTATTCTTATTCCTTCTTTAATCGCAACCTCGATGTCAGCGATAGAAATATCTGGAAAAGGAAATGTATTATGTGGAGTTTGCCAATTAGGCTGTAAAAGAAGATTCATATTTTATGATTTGTGGGGATTGCCTATTTGAGAAATCGCTTCAAACTCTTTCCCTAGATTGAGCTTAAGGTAGACTTCATAGAGAAGTGGCTGCCATTCTTGAATATCCTTTGAAGCTCTAGACCGATAGACTTCAAGGTGTGGTCGCGCTTTAAGATAAAAGTCTTTCTGTTGTTCTAAAGCTTCCTTATATCCCGTAGATCGGATGCTGAGTGGGAGCTGAATAGCCCGAGCTTTTCGGCAATATGCTCGACCAATATAAAGATGAGCACGGAACAAGGTAGAATCACAGGCCAAAGCTTGCTCCGAAGCTCGAATACTTAGGTCATGTTGTTTAAGATTATCATAAGCTTGTGCCGCTGTTAATGGAAAGAGTCCATTAGAAGGATATTTATCTATAAGCCTATTAGACAATTCCACAACGGCCTGATAGTCTTTATGTGCAAATAGGTCTTCAGAAAGCGATTTGAAGAAGAAGAGATGCTGAGGATATTCATCCACTCCGCATTGTAAATAAAATCTATAGCCTTTAGCGTTCTTGTTAGCGGCATTCACAAGAGCAAGAGTCTCAAGAATAGAAGAACGCTTACTTGAATCTTGAAGAGCAAGCTCTGCGTAATGTTCTGCATCTTTGTATTGCCCCGCAGCAAAGCTTGCATATAAGAATTGTTCTGCATTAGACACTAATTGCTGCTGAGATATATTTGCAGGATGCTCATTAGAAAAGATTGCACTATTACGAGCTTCTAAGGCTTGTCGCGCAAACCTTCTTGCTTTGTCCCAATCACTTTTACGAGCAAAAAAATGAACAGCTACAGAAAGATTGGGATAAAGACGATTAAGAAGGCGATTTAACTCGTGACGATGCGAAGGCTGTTTGGATGAACTCTTTAGTTCGCTAGTCTCTGCACTATCGGTAAGTAAGGCATACGTGAAAATAGTATGTATACTTTGGAAGAAAGCAGCTGTGTCTGGCTTTTGTTTCAAATAGATGCGCTCATTTTCATTTTCACAAAGAAGTTTAGCGGCTTCAACCCCTAAATAATAAATGCGAGCATTGCAGGAGCTTAGAGTGCCATTTTTCTGTTTTTCTATAAGTCGCAAAGCTTCTGCCGACTTCTTTGCTTTTATTGCCGCACGAATTTCTTTTACACTCTTTTGAGCATAGGAAATCTGAGGTGCTACGCATGCAAGCAGAAACAATGCATTTAGTAAACACTTTCTTAGGTCGAAGAGACAAAGAATAGAAGTAAATCCTGATCTCAGCAGCGTCCTGTGGAAGAACAGCTTTTTAGAAAAAGCACTCATAGGGTCTAGTCTTAATTGTGGAAAAACAGAGACGCAACTCACTGTTGCGCCTCTGCATCATGATTTTGAATTTATGAGAAGGAATTAGTGCAAACCCTGGCGCATAATGTTCTCCATTTCCTCTGCCTTGGCTTTCTGGTTGAGGTTAGAGTAAATTTGTTCCAAGGCTGAAGCCCAAAGGCGACTACGTTCGGGAGCCAATTCACGTACTTTCTCCATCAAAGGTAAAGCCTTTTCGAAGTAACCACGAATTTCTTTTAGCTCTTTATTGTAAAGATCTACTGCCTTCTGGCCTTTGACGCGATCCAAGTTGCTACCGGCATACTTGTACCCTCCATTTTGGCGTTTGGTAACGACTTCATTGATGTAGCAATAAGCTTTGTTAGCCATCGCTTCTAGATAGTTAGGGTCAAGCTCTAAGGCTTTATCAAACGCATTACGAGCTGCTGCATAATCATGCTTAAGATTCATGTCAACGTATCCCTTGATAAACCAAGCTGATTTACTTTGAGGATTTTTAGCAACCATTTCGTTAGCTGTTTCCTCTGCAGACTTAACATCATTCTTTTCATTGTAGACTGCTACAAGACTTTCCATGAAAGCTTGATTGTCTTCGATGTTGTCAATGGCATGCTTCAAATCATTGACATAAGCCAAAGTGTCCTTCTTACCAGTAAGATTGGCTTCAAATCGCATCAAATATAGATCGCGAACTGGAATCTTTGCTTCGGCTAGTAACTCCTTTTTATGCAAGAGTTCTTGGGTTTGGCGAAGAACATCATCCCATTTCTTCATTTCATAAGCCAACATACTGCAGTAATAGCTGGCTTGAGCATAGTTCTGGGCCTTTGCTTGAATAAGTGAGTCACGTTTATCGGCCAATGCAGGATTATTGACGAATTGTAGATGCTTATTGAAGTATTCGTAAGCTCCTGCTTTGTCACGATTCTGATTTAGAAAGATACCTGCATAGAAGAAATAATCTTGACACCCTAACAACACACGAGTATTTTCAGGAGAGAATTTCACTTTTGGCATCTTACCTTTCGCATCTGGAGTATGTTCCGCAACATAGCTCTTGGTAAAATAGTCCACCATTTCATTCAAAGAAGAAATGAATTTGGCAGTGTCAAGAGGTTCATTTTGAGCTGCCTTCATCAATTCTGGGTTGAACTGTGTGCTTACTAGTTTACCCGCCTGATTGTAGATTTCCGCAAACTTCGTAGTTTTGGGATTATCAAAAGAGGACTTAAGGACCTCAAGAGCTTCGGCTGTTTTATTCTGTTCTTGCAGAAAAGCCGCCTTACTGATGACGCTGTTTTGTGCCATGCTTACCATAGAGCATGCGGCAACAGCAGCCAATGAGAAGATTTTCTTCATGGCAAAATGGTTTTGTTGTAAAATTAATTCTTAGATAATTGAAGACAATTTAGATATCAGCATTTTCTACGACATCACCGTCTGAACTATCATTAATAGAGTCTGTTGTATCTGTTACGTTGTCTGAAGTATACTCAGAATCTTCATTGAGTACTTGTTCGATTTCTTCTTCGTCCTCTTCGGTCGAAGAAGGAACTTGGCAAACACTACTAATGATGTCATTTCGTTTCTTGAGGTCAATCAAACGTACGCCTTGGGTAGCACGACCAGCTAGACGAATATCGGCAACTCGTAAACGCAACGTGATTCCACTCTTATTGATAATCATAAGATCTTCTTCTTCCGTTACGCTCTTGATAGCAACAACGTTACCAGTCTTGTCAGTGATATTTAGTGTTCTGACACCTTTACCTCCGCGGTTTGTAACGCGATAGTCATCAATTGCACTACGTTTACCATAACCTTGTTCGCTTACGACAAGAATGCTTTCGCGTTCTGCATCGTTCACGCAAACCATACCAACAATTTCGTCGGCTTCATTGTCGAGCAACATACCACGAACTCCTGTGGCATTACGTCCCATTGTGCGAACAACACTCTCATTGAAGCGGATGGCTCGGCCATTTTTATTTGCCATTACGAGTTCATCAGTGCCATTAGTGAGTACAACACTAACTACACGGTCATCTTCGTTGATGTTAATGGCATTAACCCCATTTGTGCGTGGGCGAGAGTATTCCGTTAAACGCGTCTTCTTCACGACACCTCTTTGAGTTGCAAAGACAACATAGTGGTTTTCGCAGAAGGTTTCATCTTTGAGCTTGCGAATATGCAAACAAGCATTGATACGATCATCAGGCTCGATATTGAGCATATTTTGGATAGCACGTCCCTTCGATTGGCGTGTTCCTTCTTCTATTTCATATACGCGTAACCAGTAGCAGCGTCCCTTAGCTGTAAAGAACAGCATGGTATTATGCATCGTAGCCTGGTAGATGTATTCAATAAAGTCTTGGTCTCGTGTAGACCCACCTTTTGCACCTACACCACCTCGACCTTGAGCACGGAACTCTGCGAGGGGGGTACGCTTAATGTAGCCAAGATGGCTGATGGTAATAACGACTTCATCATCAGCATAGAAGTCCTCTGCATTAAAGTTAGAGAGGTCGGGTAGAATCTCAGTTTTGCGTTCATCACCATAGGCTTCTTTGACTTCAATAAGTTCATCTTTAATCACCTTTTTGCAGAGTTCTGAATCAGAAAGAATCTTATTGAAGTAGGCAATCTTCTTTTCCAGTTCCTCGAATTCAGCATGTAGCTTTTCTTGCTGAAGACCTGTCAGTTGAGCTAAACGCATTTCAACAATAGCCTTGGCTTGAATCTCATCTAATTCAAAGCGTGACATTAAGCGTTCTTGTGCTTCCTGGGTGTTTCGACTAGAGCGAATGATTGCAACAACCTCGTCAATATTATCAGAAGCTATGATAAGTGCACGAAGAATATGTTGGCGTTCTTGAGCTTTTCTCAAATCAAAGCGAGTGCGACGAATGACAACGTCATGGCGATGATCTACAAACTGCTTAATGCATTCCTTGAGAGTAAGCAATTTTGGACGCATTTTCGCAGGTGAAGTTCCTGGTATAGGAACAAGCGCGATACAATTCACTGCAAAACTAGTTTGCAGACCAGTCATCTTGTAGAGTTTGTTAAGCACCACATTTGCATTCTGACCTCGTTTCACGTCAACAACAATTCGCATGCCCTCACGGTCAGACTCATCGTTCACATTAGTGATACCCTCTACTCGGTTTTCTTTCGAAAGCTGAGCGATAGATTTTACTAAATCAGCTGTGTTCGTACCATAAGGGACAGCACGAATCACAATTTTATCATGCTGCACACCAGTCTCTATCTCGGCCTTAGCACGAATAATAACACGACCTCTACCAGTGTCATAAGCACTGCGGATGCCCGCATTCCCCAATATGTAAGCACCTGTAGGGAAATCTGGCCCTTTAATGTGTTGCATTAGGCCATCTACATCAATCTCTGGATTATCAATATAGGCTACACAGCCATCAATGACTTCACCTAGATTATGAGTAGGTACGTTGGTTGCCATACCCACTGCGATACCAGTTGCACCATTTACCAAGAAAGATGGAATGCGGGTGGGCAATACAGATGGTTCATCGCGTGAGTTATCGTAGTTACGGTTCATATCCACCGTTTCCTTTTCGATATCTTGCATCATGGCCTCACCTACGAGACTCATCTTCGCCTCCGTATAACGCATAGCTGCGGCACCATCTCCATCCATTGAGCCAAAGTTACCCTGGCCTATAACAAGAGGGTAGCGCATAGCCCAAGGTTGTGCCATACGTACTAAGGCACCATACACAGAACTATCGCCATGAGGGTGATACTTACCCAATACCTCACCTACTATTGCGGCTGATTTCTTTGTTGCTTTATCGTGAGTGATGCCCATGTCCATCATGCCATATAGAATACGACGATGCACAGGCTTAAAACCATCGCGAACATCAGGGAGAGCACGGCTCACTATAACCGACATTGAGTAGTCGATGTATGAGGACTTCATTTCCTCCTCAATATTCACCTGTTTAATTCTATCTGTTTCTTGAATCATATCGATTGTATTTGCTGCAAATTTACGCATTTAACGCGATATGACCCAAGAAAGCTCTGATTCTTTTGTAGCTCTAATTCGCAATAGAAGGCATTTATAAGCCTTCTAAGCGCGTTTTCCCTAGTTTTGCAATAATTAATACTGATAAAACGTATCTAAAATACTGATCCCATATAAACAAAAAAGACAGGCAAGACTTATAATGTCTTGTCTGTCTGATAAGTTATTTACGATTACCTCTCGAAAGGAATCGAGTGGCCTTCCCAAATCGGTGAAAGAGCTTATAGCCCATCATTGCGCCGTCAAAGATACTCCATGCCCGAGAAGCGAAGTTAACCATCGATTCAAGTTTATTATTGGAGGCTGGGGGAGGAGCTGTGAGTTCGTTGAAATCCTCAGCGATAGATTGTTCCAAACGCTTGAGTTCTTTTTGCACGCGCTTCCTTTCCCATCGTATCTTTTCTAAGGTGTTGATTGCTGCCATAATCAAAAGTTATTTTGATAAAAAGAACCATCCTTCGCATTAGAAGATTCGTCTTGTTCTTCATCCTCAGGTGCATCCCCTATAAAAACAGAGGATAGAAAGCGAGCAATAGGATTGATGAGCAAGCTTTTACGGAATGCGACTAATAAGACTCCTAATAGGATAAAAAGACAGGCTACTACACAACAAGCGACTACGGCTCCCCCTACTATGGGGACTAGAGCGAAAACTAGTGCAAATGATAGTAGCAGCACAACTATGCTAGCAACTCCAATCAACACCACAGCAACGACAAGCAAGGTCAATACTAAAGCCAACTTACTTACGACGTCGAGCTGCATCCCTTTAAGGCGTAGCTCTCCATAGCGTTTCAAATTGGAGATGAGTCTTGCTATTATTTCTACGTTGTGGTCGTTAGAAAACACGTGATTCGAGCTTTATTCTGTTACGGCACTAAGTTCTTCTGCGATGTCGTCCACCAAACTCTCAAGCTCTTTACCATTGAGTCTGATGCCACGCTTGCGAATAGCTTCTGCAATTCGTGAACGCATATCTTCACCCTTTTCGGGAGCAAAGAGAATACCACAGGCAGCGCCGACTGCTGCACCGCCCAAAAAAGCTGCGAGAATGCTTAATCCTTTCATGATGAATGTGTATTAAATGTGAGAAACTTAAATGTTTGATGCTCCAAAAATACCTATTTTTCTCGAGACTCCAATACTTATTTATCAGAAATTCCATTGTTTAATGTTTTTTGTAGTACTCTTCACGGCTTATTACCCATTTTCCTTGTATATTTGCGCTAAATAGAAATTTTCCGAATCAAAGAAGTAGTCTTTACTAGCAATATTAAGGCATGTCAATTGCTTCTTGTTTTCAAGAATTCTTTGAGTCGGAGTTCTAAAATTGGACTTTGATAACAATCTACGTAAAAGATAAAAGTAACAGACATGAAGAATCACGTAATTCTTGCATTAAGTTTATGCACAGTGGCTATGTTCACAGCCTGCAAATCTCAGGAAAGTGCTTATCGCCAAGCATATGAAAAGGCTCGCGCACAAGAACAGAATAAAACGACTCAAACGGTGACAATTGCACCTCAGCCACAAGAACAAGTGACTCCAGTTGCAACTCAACCTGTTTACAACGACGATGCTACACCTGTTCGCACAATCCAAGGTGGTGTGACTGTTGTTAATGGAGAACCTCTCAAGGCTTTCAGTGTTGTTGTAGGTAGCTTTGTCAACCAAACAAACGCAGAAGGACAAATGAGCTCCTTGCGTAGCCGTGGTATGGCTGCTCGTGTCGTAAAGACAAACGAAACTATTAGCGGTCATACAGGTTGGTATCGCGTCGTCGCATCTTCTTTTGATACAAAAGGTGAAGCTGTTCAAAGTCGTAATACTTTGATTGGCATGTACCCAGGAGCCTGGATTCTTGGCCGTTAATTACTTTAATGTGTCATTTTTTGACTATAAAGCGCATCTATCTATGCATAGATGCGCTTTATGTTTATTTATAATCTTCGAAAGATAAGTCAATACAATTCGCGATTTTAGTGACTTATAAGAATGTATTTCACTTCGCTCACTCCTTTATTCTTGAATATGCTAATACTAGAGCTTCTTCTAACTAAGTGAGTATTAGGGTTAGATGACATACAATCCTTTATTAAGACCATAATTAAGGGATAGCGATTAGCACTCGCTCTTGTTTTTCAAGATTTTCAGCTATGATATAGATATTTTTTTCCTAGAGTTTACAGTTATATCTCCAAGATTTTAGTGGAATTCTCAGAGTTTTTTCTAAAGAAGTTCGAGTTTTTCTAAAGTACGAAATAGAACTATCCTGGCCCAGAAAGCTAGATATATGCTAATTAAGCTGATAAGATTGTCTTGAACATTCGTGATGTTGTTGAGGTTAGGCATAAACAATAGCAAATTGAAAGATGCATTAAAAGAACTCTCTACTCTTTAGCGTGGAAATACAAGATCCGCCTTCTGACAATAGCAGAAGGCGGATCTGTATTTACGGCTAGTCTGTATACTCTTTTCGTATTAGAATTCTTGCCAACTCTTAATCTCTAAATCTTCAACTCGCGTAGTTGTGAAAGCATAGATAAAAGCAGAAGCTAAACGAGCATTAGTGAGTAGAGGGATATTGTGATCAATGGCAGCACGTCGAATCTTGTAACCGTTAGTCAATTCCCCAGTAGAGAAGTTCTTGTGGATGTTGACTACCATTTCAACTTTCTTGTCACGTAGTAAATCTAAAGCTCTGGGCAACTTAGCTTCAGCACTATCAGGCGAGAGAGCTTCTACCTCGCTCGGCCAAAGTACGCGTACACTAGGGATTCCATTCTCAGAAAGATAGCGTGAAGTACCCTCCGTTGCATAGATGCAGTATCCGTGATTTGCTAATCTGTGTGCAGCTTCCAGCATATCTGCTTTGTTTTTACCACTACCGGTAGACAGCAATACATTCTTCTTAGGAATGCGCAAGCCTACTGACAACAAACTCTTGAGCAATGCTGAATTAGCATTCTCGCCTAAGCAGCCAACCTCACCAGTAGAAGCCATGTCTACCCCCAAAACGGGGTCTGCCTTTTGAAGGCGATTGAAGGAGAACTGAGAAGCTTTGACACCAACATAGTCGAGATCGAAGAGAGACTTAGAAGGTTTCTCAACTGGAAGACCAAGCATCACGCGAGTGGCAAGCTCTATAAGATTAATCTTTAGCACCTTGCTTACGAAGGGGAAGGAACGTGATGCACGGAGGTTACATTCTATGACCTTAATGTCGTTCTCACGAGCAAGGAATTGGATGTTGAAAGGGCCTGAGATGTTGAGTTCGCGTGCAATCTGTTTGGAAATCTTCTTGATGCGACGCGCAGTCTCAACATACAATTTTTGAGGAGGGAACTGGATTGTAGCATCTCCAGAGTGAACTCCAGCAAATTCAACGTGTTCTGAGATGGCATACGCAATGATTTCGCCATTCTTTGCCACAGCATCCATTTCGACTTCCTTGGCGTGTTGCAAAAATTGAGATACCACCACTGGGTGTTTCTTGCTGACGTTGGCTGCCATGGTAAGGAACCGTTCTAAATCCTCTTGATTGTGGCAAACATTCATTGCTGCACCCGAAAGCACATAACTTGGACGAACCAAGACAGGGAAGCCTACTTCCTTAATGAAAGCATTGATGTCATCCATAGAAGTAAGTGCGCTCCATGCGGGTTGGTCAACACCAATTCTGTTGAGCATTGCTGAGAACTTCTCACGGTCTTCTGCATTGTCGATATCCTTTGCCTGAGTTCCAAGGATGGGAACACGTTGTTCATCGAGTCGAAGTGCCAAGTTGTTAGGAATTTGTCCGCCTGTGCTAACAACTACACCATAAGGAGCTTCGAGGTCTAGAATGTCCAGCACACGTTCAAAAGTGAGTTCGTCAAAATATAGACGATCACACATGTCATAGTCTGTAGAAACAGTCTCTGGATTGTAGTTAATCATCACAGAGCGGTATCCTTCTTTTCGGATGGTATTGAGAGCTTGTACTCCACACCAGTCAAATTCCACAGAAGAACCAATGCGATAAGCTCCCGAACCTAACACGACTACTGAACGCTTGTCATTTTCAAAACGAATGTCGTGTGCAATACCACTATAAGTAAGGTAAAGATAATTCGTTTGAGCTGGGTACTCTGCAGCAAGTGTATCGATTTGCTTCACGTAGGGAACGATTCCAGCGCGCTTACGATGCTCTCGCACCAGCAAGCTAGCACGTTCTGAATCCATGTCTTGCTCCATGCCTAAAGCGCGTGCAATTTGGAAGTCAGTAAATCCTTGTCGTTTAGCTGTTGCTAGAAGAGAAGAGTCAAGCGTGTTGATATTGCCACATGCATGAAGAGCAAGACTTGTTTCGTAGATGTTATATAGTTTCTTGAGGAACCACAAGTCTATCTTGGTCAGATCATGGATTTGTTCTATTGTATAGCCTTGCTTGAAGGCCTTTTCAATGACGAAGATTCGCTTGTCTGTTGGTGCTTTAAGAGCTGCTTCTACATCTTCAATCGTCAACTCACGATTCTCAACAAAACCATGCATCCCTTGGCCTATCATGCGCAATCCTTTCTGAATAACTTCTTCAAAGGTGCGGCCAATAGCCATGACTTCTCCCACAGACTTCATAGAACTACCAAGTTCACGATCTACACCTCGGAATTTACCTAAGTCCCAACGAGGAATTTTACATACAACGTAGTCAAGAGCTGGTTCAAAGAATGCTGCTGTGGTTTTTGTCACTGAGTTCTTCAAATCGAACAGACCGTATCCTAGGCCGAGCTTCGCTGCGACGAAAGCCAATGGGTATCCTGTAGCTTTAGAAGCCAATGCAGAACTACGGCTAAGACGAGCATTAACTTCGATTACACGATAATCCTCGCTTTCTGGGTCAAAGGCGTATTGGACATTACATTCACCAACAATGCCTACATGGCGAACAATTCGAATAGCAAGCTCGCGAAGCTTATGGTATTCGCTATTTGTCAAGGTCTGTGAAGGCGCAATGACAATGGATTCACCAGTGTGGATGCCGAGTGGGTCGAAGTTCTCCATATTGCAGACCGTAATACAGTTATCAAAACGGTCGCGTACAACTTCATATTCAACTTCTTTCCAGCCTTTAAGACTTTTTTCTACCAAAACTTGAGGTGAAAAAGCGAAAGCCTTTTCTGCGAGTTTATTGAGTTCTTCTTCATTGTCGCAGAAACCAGATCCTAAACCGCCGAGTGCGTAAGCTGCACGTATGATTACGGGATATCCAAGAGTTTTAGCTGCACGACGAGCATCCTCAATGTTGTTCACAGCTTCACTCTTGATGGTCTTTACATCAATCTCATCAAGTTTCTTGACAAAAAGTTCACGGTCTTCCGTATCCATGATGGATTGTACGGGAGTTCCCAAAACTTTTACGTTATATTTTTCTAGCACACCACTTTGGTATAGCTCAACACCGCAGTTGAGTGCTGTCTGCCCACCAAAGGCAAGCATAATACCTTGGGGTCTTTCTTTCTCAATAACACGCTCTATGAAGTAGGGTGTAACAGGAAGGAAATAGATTTGGTCAGCTACCCCTTCAGAGGTCTGTACAGTTGCAATATTGGGATTGATGAGAATGGTATCAATACCTTCTTCTTTAAGAGCTTTAAGGGCTTGGCTACCTGAATAGTCAAACTCTCCGGCCTCACCAATCTTGAGTGCGCCAGAACCGAGGAGAAGAACTTTCTTAATACTAGGGTCAATCATGATGGTTTATTTGAGAAGGTTTACGAAGTCATCAAAAAGAAAATCAGTATCTACTGGGCCACTGCAGGCTTCTGGATGGAATTGAGCGGAAAACCAGGGGTTAGTTTTATGTCGCACCCCTTCATTAGATCCATCATTCATGTTTACAAAGTATGGTTCCCACTCTGCTGATAAAGTATCAGACTTTACTGCATAACCATGGTTTTGAGAAGTGATGAAGCAGCGATTCGTACCCACCATACGCACAGGTTGGTTGTGAGAACGATGGCCATATTTCAATTTATAGATGGTAGCACCTGCAGCTTTTGATAAGAGCTGATTTCCCATGCAAATGCCCATGCAAGGACGCACCTTGGGATTCTCCAAAAAACTACGGATATGTCCTACTGTTACAGCGCAGGTCTCGGGGTCTCCAGGTCCATTTGCCAAGAAAAGTCCATCAAACTCCAATTGATTAAAGTCATAGTCCCATGGTACTCGCACAACTTCTACACCACGATTGATTAAGCTGCGAATGATATTGTGCTTCACACCACAGTCCACAAGAACAACTTTTGGAGCATCAGTTGCACCATTGCTAGGAGCATAGTGAATAATCTCTTCGCAACTTACTTTTGCTACGAAGTTTATCCCTTCGTATTGGGCCTCTGGTATCTCGTTAGGCAGATCATCAAAGAGAATTTTCCCCATCATTACCCCATGTTCACGAAGCACCTTGGTAAGCTCGCGTGTATCTATTCCTGTAATGCCAGGTACTTTCTCTCGTTTCAACCATTCCGCTAAGCTTTCTTGAGCGTTCCAATGTGAATAGTTTTCACTATAGTCGCTCACAATGATGGCACTTGCATGAATCTTGTTACTTTCCATGAAGGTAGCAAGTCCATTGTCCTCAATTGTAAAAGGAGGTACACCATAATTGCCGACCAACGGATAGGTTAGCACCATGAGCTGTCCTGCATAAGAGGGGTCAGTAAGGCTTTCTGGATAGCCCATCATGGCAGTATTGAACACAACTTCTCCAGCTATGGGAGCTTCGTAGCCAAAACTTTCTCCATGAAATTGAGAGCCATCGCTGAGCAAAAGGGTTACTTTTCGCATTTTCTATGAAGGTAATAGGGTGAATCAAGTATGGATGATTAATCTTGTCGCAGCATCTATTTGCTAATATAAACAGACGTGCTTTGGAAGTTGAAGATATTGAGATTTGATTAAGACAGCAACTCTGCTTGATGAGTTTCCATGTAGCGGATAAAGGCTGCGTTTACACATTTGTTTCCACCAGGGGTAGGATAATATCCGCTAAAATACCAATCACCAGGACTATTGGGACATGCCTTGTGTAGGTCTTCAATGCTGAGGTATACCATGTGGATTTCTGTATCCACACCTGTAGGCCTTAATAACTCTATCATCTTGATGTTTAGATCTTCTTCAGTAAATGGAGCATAAAGCTCACGTATGAAATTCTGAACCTTTTCCTTTGGAAGATTTTCTTGGCTTTTACAGCGATGATAAAGATTTGTGAGCATATTCATCGTTCCGCGTTCTTGGTGGAGGGCTATAGCAGCACGGAAAGCTATAAACTCGTCCATATTAGCCATATCAATTCCATAATAATCTGGATAGCGCACTTGCGGAGAACTGCTAACAATAACTATGCGTTTAGGATGTAAGCGATTCAGAATACGAAGAATACTTTCCCGTAAAGTAGTTCCTCTAACAATGCTATCGTCAATAACAACTAAATTGTCTACGTGAGGCAAAACGCTACCATAAGTAATGTCGTAGACGTGCGCAGCTAAATCATTACGTGAATTGCCTTCTGCAATAAAAGTACGCATCTTAATGTCTTTCCAGGCCACTTTCTCAGCACGTATGTGACGAGATAGTACTTGGGCTATACGAGTTTCAAGAGCAGTTTTTCCAGCTTCGGAACTATAAGCTGGGTCTTTAAGTAAAGCCGTAATAGCTTGTGTCTTCTGGTGATTAAGATATTCCTCGAAACCTTGGTATAGACCATAATATGCAGCTTCTGCAGTATTAGGAATATAAGAAAAAACAGTGTTGTCTACTTCATTGTTGATGGCTTTCAAGATAGAAGGCACGAGTCGACGCCCCATTTCTTTACGTTCTTGATAAATATCAATGTCTGAACCACGACTAAAGTAGACACGTTCAAAGGAGCATGACGCAAGTTTCTGCGCTGGAAGTATTTGTTCTATTCGCAACTCTCCTTTGCGGTTAGTCATAATTGCTTGTCCAGGTTGAAGCTCAACTATATCATTTGCTTCTAGTCCAAATGTAGTTTGTAAGACAGGACGTTCACTAGCAAGTGCAAAGACTTCATCATCCTTATAATAGAATGCAGGACGAATGCCCCAGGGATCTCGTAGTACAAAGGTCTCTCCGCTACCTGTTATACCACAAACAACATAACCACCATCCCAAACAGGGGCAGACTCTTTAAGGATGTTCGCTACATTTATGCGACTTTCAATGTGTTCTGTAATATCGCGATCAGTCAGCCCAAGAGATTCTGCCTCTGCAAAGCATCGTTCCGCTTCACGATCGAGACGATGTCCTAATTGTTCAAGTAAGAGATATGTATCGCTAAGCATGCGAGGGTGCTGACCTTTTACGGCTATGTGGTCAAAAATCTCTTGCACGTTAGTCATATTGAAATTGGCGCACAAGCAAAGATTCTTTGCTCTCCAGTTGTTTCTACGTAGGAACGGATGGACATACGAAAGGCCACGCTTGCCAGTAGTAGAATACCGGAGGTGGCCCATATAAATCTCTCCTACAAAGGGGATGTTCTTGCCAGCGAAGTCAACATCGGCAAGTTCTTCAGGAGTAAAAGTGGAGAATTTAGCGTGAACTGCCGCAAAAATTTCTTGTATAGCAGTATTTCCTTGAGCACGCTCACGAAACATAAACTCATCTCCAGGTTCTGCCTGGAGTTTCAACGCAGCAAGTCCCGCAGCTTCTTGGCCACGGTTATGTTGTTTCTCCATCATTAGATAGAGTTTGTTGAGACCGTACATCCAGGTGCCGTATTTCTCTTTATAGTAGCTGAGAGGCTGGAGCAATCTAACCATTGCTACACCGCATTCATGCTTGATTTGTTCCATCAGATACGCTTTGTTCAGTTTCTTTGTTCGCAAAGTTACTACTTTATTTTGAGTTACTCTCTCTTCTGCTCCTTCTATTCTACAGTTTGAATCATGTTTTTAACGAGAGAAGCTGTTATTTGTTATTTAGTCATGACAAAATACATTGGACAACGATGGAAAAAGTGCTCTCTATTGAAGATTTACTCTTGCAACAGAAAGCACCCTATACAAAATTGGCAACGTTCTAAAATGTATCTCTTTTTTCGAATGAGAAATATTCTAATCTAGAATAAGGACAGTCCCACAGTGAGGGTTTGGAAGTCAGGACCATACCCTTTTTCAAACAAGGATTTAGGGGTATAGCGCACAAAGACGCCAAACCAGTCTTTTTTTATTTCTCCATAGAAAGACACCGTGGCAGGAGAGAAATGTATACCCTTTTTATAAGCATCTTGTTGTTCTGCTCCATTGGAATTCAGATAAGTATTGTAAATTCGCGGACGAACATTGAGATTCAACACAGGACCAACGCTCAAACACATTCCACTTTCTTGATATGTATAGAGTAGTGGGAAAGAATGTCTGTTGAGGCGAAAGACCGAACGAATCGGCGTTTGTCCTTTTGCGAAGGTTCCAATTGTGGTAACTCCATTATTGAGTTGAAATGCCAGACCACCATCAAGTGCAATCTTAGTCCAGCCATAGCTCCAACCCAATGAGAAACGATGGTGTCTGTTTCGAGTAATAGTAAAATTCGTCAAATTGAGCTCCACATCTATGTTGCGTCCCCAAACATCTGAATTAATACCTTTGGAACCATTTTGAGCAATATTAAACCCAAGGAGAAGACTACCTGCTGTCACTTCGTAAAAGTTCTTATTGTCGCCACTCTTCTTTTTGAGGGTAAGCGGAGCTTCAGGAAACTTCCAGCGACTGGCGGCAGCATCCACCAAACTAGTACCTTTAGTTGGAATAGTATAAACAAACTTTGCGGTTTTGTCATTATAAGCACCATCTACCTTTAGTGTGATAACTGAATCATTGCGAGTGAGTAGTACGGAATCCGGATGATTTACTTTTATGATAGTGTCATTGAGCTCAGCAGCAACAGCAGATAAGCCAAAGCTAACGAGAAGGGAAAGAAAAAAGCGTTTCATGTGTCGTTGAATTTTATGAGATTAGGGAGTAAATTTTCTTTTTAAATCTTGGAGCGAAGTCTGACCTTCCATGTATATGATGGTGTAGGTGGGATTCCCTCGTGGTTGAAGTCCATTGTTCCTATAAAAGAGAAACTGATGGTAATTACTATTCTCTTTTTTCGGCAATTGATAAAAACCATAGTATAATCTACCATGCTTAGAAGCAGATTCTTGTTCAGTAGCGTTGTATGTGTCTTTAGCAACGGCTTTCTCTAATTCTAATACTTCTTGCAAGGACAAGCTCATCGTTACGCTATAAAATTTAAGCAGGGAGTAGTCTACTAAGGATTTTCCAGAAAGCTTTACCATAGAAGCTTTGTGTGATTCGACAAACCTTGTTTTAAAGAAGGGTGCTACATGTAATTTATCTTGGGCTATGGTTGACAACATTACCATTAGCCCTATGAAGAGTAAGCATAATCTTTTCATATTAGTAAAATAGTTATTGTTGAGGTGTAGAGAATAAATCACGCAACAAAAGGGCAGGCTGATTTTCTGGCGTATCTTGTAGTGTTTCTTCCATGGTATGATGCATTTCTTCAATCACTATTTGCTCATCTGTGATTTTTCTGCCATCAATATAGGCCACACATTCATCATTGTCTGACAAACCCCACATTACGACGGCAGGTGTGAGCACAGAAAGACTTAAAATAATTATTGCTGCCCAGCGCATTAGCTGGCGTCTCGACTCAGAAAGCAATGAAACCTCTTGTTTGCATGTAGTAAGTTTGCTCTGAGATTTATCACTTTTGTGCTGATTAATCCGGATTCTACGCTGTAACATTGTGGTCAATCCCATCACAGCTTTGATTTGATCGAAAGAAGGGTCTTGAGCTTCCGAACTACATAAAAATAATTTCAGCTTTTCCTCTTCTTCTTCAGTGGTAGATGCTTCGAAATAGGCTTCCACAAGTGCTCTATATTGGTCAATACTCATCATTGTTGCTTGATTTAGAATATTTAGTCAGGATATTGCCGACGATAAAGTTCGCGAAGCAATTTTCGCGCTCGAGAAAGCTGCATTCTAACTGCTGTCTCTTGCATACCTAATTGTTCAGAAATAACTGAATATGCAAGCCCATCTACGTCTCTCATATGAAGAATGCGCTGTTGCAGGGAAGAAAGATGACAAGATATCAATTTTTCTAATCTGCATAGTCGCTGTTCAACTTCTAGTTCATCAGGGATAACATCTGTTGTGCCTTTTCCTTCAGGAATAACTTCCAAACTATCTGTAGGATGAGAGTGTCGTCTGCGTACTTCATCAATACTTATATTTCTTACTGTAGTCGTAAGTATTGCCTCGGCTTGCCTAGAGTTTTCCCAAGCTTGAGGACTTTTCCATAATCTCAAAAAAGCTTCTGACAAAGCGTCTTCAGCTTCAGTTGGATTTCCTAAGATACTAGTAGAGATTACCTGCAACCTTCGCCGTATTTGTAGGAAGGTTGCAGTCAATACATTCCCTTTGTTTTCTGAAGAATGTAAAGCTGGTTGAATATCTTTTATCTTAGAGGTTGGCATATAAAACGATGTGACCACATTACAAGTGGCTCTCTATTACTAATACGCGAAGGTAACGATTTTGTAACATATTTCCAGTACATTTTTTTGAACTTTCTTTGGAATCCCTCCTTGATTCCCTCCTACAATAGCCATATACTCAGTTGTTATTCTTTAGATAGTATAATCTGGACTTTATTAACCAAAGGTCGAATAGCCGTATGTACATTCATTTACCTCCATGCTAACTTGCTCTCTTCTCCATTAAGTCGTAACTTTGCACTCGCAAAATACTTCACATTTCCCACAATTTATTTTTATGCTCCCTTATAAAGATATATTTATCGACTTTGACGATACCCTATATGACACACATGGCAATGCAACATTGGCTTTGGAGGAACTATATGATGCATTTCATCTAGACAGGGTGTTTGAGAATAAGAAGTTTTTTACCGAGAACTATTGGGAAATCAATGAGAACTTATGGGCTCAATACGCTCATGGCGAGATAACACGTGACTTTCTTATTGTTGAACGTTTTCGACGTCCTTTAAGCATGGGTAAAGGTGCCAACCTTTCTGATGACTTCTGTTTAGAACTTGGAGAAGTTTTTCTTGAGTTTAATTGTGAGAAAACAGGAGTTGTCGACGGGGCAAGAGAGTTGCTTGCTCATCTAAAATCTCGTGGCTATCGTCTCCACATTTGTAGTAATGGATTTGCTGAGGTGCAGTATAGAAAATTAGACAAAGTTGGTATGACAGATTATTTTGATACAATTGTGCTCAGTGAACAGGCTGGTGCCAACAAGCCCTCTTCTCAGTTTTTCGACTTCGCTTTTGCTAAAACAAAAGCTGTTCCTGAGTCAACCATGATGATAGGAGACAATTATTCTACCGATATGTTAGGAGCTATGAATGTTGGATTAGACACCATCTATTTTAACCCCAACAAGATACAACTTTTTTCAGAATCGAATAAAGATATTTTCCCTGCAGTTCCTACACATGTCGTACATACACTATCGGAAATACAGCAAATTCTTTGAGACAACACAAAATAGGGAGAAGATCTTAGAGGTCTTCTCCCTATTTTTGTGTGCACACTTTATCATTATGGCTCTTTTAGCTCAATCCTATCAGCTCAAACAATCCTTAGACTCCAATTGTAACAGTTCATCTCTTAGCTGTGCTGCAGTAACAAAGTCTAGTTCTGCTGCAGCCTTTTTCATAGCTGACCTCAACAGTTCTATACGCGCGCTTCTTTCTTCTGGAGTGAAAGATTCGGCTGCAACATAATTACTTGGGGAGTTCTTACCATAAGCTGCAGTAGGTTCAGCTACCATGCGATTATTCTGTCCTTTCTCTACGGTTGAAGTGTAATGAGCACCTCGTTTACTAGCACTAAGATTTTGTACTGCTTCCGAGCGTTCCATGCCCATTTTACCTAACTGGCTTACATTATTACTCTTTTTCACTTGCGTTGGAGTGATGCCATGCTCTTCATTATATGCCATTTGCTTAAGTCTGCGGCGATTCGTTTCATCAATGGTTTGCTGCATACTATCTGTTATCTTTTTAGCATACATAATGACGCGTCCATTGACATTACGTGCAGCTCGGCCAGCAGTCTGAGTCATACTTCTCCGATCGCGTAAGAAACCTTCTTTATCAGCATCTAGAATGGCGACTAACGCTACTTCTGGTAAATCTAATCCCTCGCGTAGCAAGTTCACACCGACTAACACATCGTAAACCCCTGCACGAAGTTCTTCCATAATTCTGACGCGTTCCAATGTATCCACGTCAGAATGGATATAAGCAGTAGAGATGCCCAACCCCAACAGGTATTCTGTAAGCTCTTCGGCCATACGTTTTGAAAGAGTAGTAACAAGAGTACGCTCATTCTCCTTAATGGCTATCCTAATCTCTTCAAGCAAATCATCCACTGGAAAGTCGGTGTCTCTAACTTCTATAGGAGGGTCCAGTAGCCCAGTTGGGCGTATCACTTGATCCACATACGTGCCACCTGCTTGTTCCATTTCATAATCTGCTGGAGTTGCACTTACATAAATCACTTGGTGTGCTAGCTCTTGAAACTCTTCAAACTTCAGTGGACGATTATCCATAGCTGCAGGAAGACGAAAACCATAGTTGACAAGACTTTCTTTACGCGACCTGTCTCCCCCGTACATCGCTCTTATTTGGGGGACGCTCACATGACTTTCGTCAATCACAATAAGATAGTCTTCTGGAAAGAAATCCAAAAGGCAATAGGGACGTGTTCCAGGCTGGCGCCCATCAAAATAACGCGAGTAATTCTCAATGCCTGAGCAATGTCCAAGTTCACGAATCATCTCGATATCGTAACTCACTCTTTCTTCAAGACGTTGTGCTTCCAACCCTTTGCCTTGTTCTTTAAACAAAGCCACTTGTGCTACCAAATCATCTTGGATTTGACGTATTGCCATCTCTTGCGTTTCCTTACTGGTCAGAAAAAGGTTAGCAGGATAAATCTTATATTCAGCAAAGTTTGCTTGGCGTGCACCAGTCAGACCATCTATTTCTTCTATACTGTCTATCTCATCTCCCCAGAAATTAACACGAAGCACATCGTCAGAGTAAGCCAAAAAAACATCAATGGTATCGCCCTTCACGCGAAAATTACCGCGAGTAGGCGCAACATCATTGCGAGTATAAAGAGAATCAACCAGGCGTTTAAGTAAAACGTTCATGGCAATTCGTTGTCCCATTCTCAGCAGGATTACGTTCTCATAAAAAGCAGCAGGGTTTCCCATGCCATAAATACAGCTGACAGATGACACTACGACAACGTCCTTTCTTCCAGAGAGCAATGCAGAAGTGGCAGCAAGTCGCATCTTGTCTAAGTCATCATTAATAGCTAAATCTTTCTCGATGTATGTGTCAGTAGAAGCAATGTAAGCTTCAGGCTGGTAGTAGTCATAATATGAAACATAGTATTCCACAGCATTATCAGGAAAGAATCCTTTCATTTCAGTAAAAAGCTGTGCTGCCAATGTCTTGTTGTGAGAGAGAACTAAGGTGGGTTTACCGATATTGGCAATTACATTAGCTATTGTAAAAGTTTTTCCCGACCCAGTTACCCCAAGCAACACTTGGGCTGGTTCGCCATTGCGTACGCCTTCTGTGAGTAGACGTATAGCTTCGGGCTGATCGCCCATTGGAGAATAGGGAGAAACAAGATGAAAGTCTGCCATTTAGTCGTGAGTCTAGTATATAAGAGATCAACTCCAATGTTGTTATAAAGAATTCTATGAAAAGCTTGGACTTATCTAGGCAAAGTTACTAAAAAACATAGGGATAAACATGGAATCTACACTTAAAGTGCCTGAAATGAATTAGTAATCCCTTCTGTTTATAAGAAAGAACAGAAAAGAATGAATTCAGAATATTCAACTGCTGTTCTTAGTGATAGAAAAGTGAAGAGACAAACTTTGCAGGCACTTACACAGTGCATCTCAAGAAACTTTCAATTCTTTTCAGAGGAAAATCGTTAAATTGAAGACGGTAAATTGAGAGGAGTTTTCAAAAAACTAGAACATAAGTTGCAAGTTCATAGCTGCAGTTGCGATGTTGCATTTGCTTCTTAAGCCAATAATCAGGAGGTAGTAACGCAAAAAGCTCTAAAATCCATCTCTATTCTTCCTATTTTTCAGCATACGATGTAGGAGAAAAATCATTTTTTCTCTGACATAACCCAACAAAACTAGGAGAGATGACTGCTTTGATAAGAGATTTGTTGTGCATTTTCCAAAAAACTGGAAACTGAGACCTTCACACAATCAGATTAAACACAAAGGGAAATCCTTCGTCTCAATGTACAGTGTTAAAATCGTAGCGTAAAAATGTAAAGTTTTCCTGTGAAGTTTGATCTGAAAACTTATACATTGCTTAGTGGAAAGAGGAAAGATGAGAGCGAAAACAGATTGTGATGGAGGATTTAGACCTTAATATCAAAAATGCTAAGAGTGAGTTCCTCCTTTGCAGAAGTCTCACTCTTAGCAAGTTCCCAATTAACACCTAGCTCATCCCTCCAATAAATCAGGGCGTAAACGCTGTGTACGCTCCAAGGCTTGCGACATCTCCCATTCTCGAATGCGAGCTTCGTGACCAGAAAGAAGAATGTCAGGAACTTTCCAGCCTTTATAATCTGCTGGTCTTGTGTAAAGGGGCGGAGCAAGTAGATTGTCTTGGAATGAGTCGCTAAGGGCACTTTGCACATCCCCGATAACGCCAGGAATCAGACGAACAATAGCATCTGTCATTGCAGCAGCAGCTAATTCACCACCCGTGAGGACGAAGTCTCCAAGGGAGATTTCGCGTGTTATAAGATGTTCTCTCACCCGAAAATCTATTCCTTTGTAGTGACCACAGAGAATTATGATGTTTCCTTTCAGGGAAAGCTCGTTGGCCATGGGTTGGTCAAACTGATCGCCATCAGGAGTCGTAAAAATAATTTCGTCGTACTCTCGCTCCGCTTTAAGTGCTGAAATGCAATCATCAATAGGCTGACACTGCATCACCATACCTGCTGATCCACCATAAGGGTAATCATCCACTCGTTTGTGCCTGTCTTTGCTGTAGTCACGAAGGTTATGCACGTGGATTTCAGCTAAACCTTTCTTTTGAGCCCTTGCTAATATGGAATGATTAAAAAAACCTTCCAACATTTCAGGAATCACAGAGATAATATCAATGCGCATAAAATAATTACGAGAGTTGAACTAATTGAAAAATGCCGTAGCCAGAGACTAACGAGCTGACTACAGAAAAATCAACTGCAAAGTTAGTGATAATTCTGCGAAAAGCCGTATTTTTGCTATTCCAAATTCATTAGTATTTCGAAGATGAACCCCCGAATTTCCGAACTCAGAGCGATGCTCCATCGCTATAATCACCAATACTACGTAGAGAATGCTCCATCAATTTCTGATCAGGATTTTGATAAACTTATGGCAGAGTTGATAACGCTCGAGCAAAATCACCCTGAGTGCTATGATCCCAATAGCCCCTCTCAGAGAGTTGGAAGTGACTTGTCTATCGACTTTACTCAAGTGACTCATGAACATCCAATGCTTTCACTAGCAAATACCTATAACAGGAAAGAAGTAGGAGATTTTTATGATAGAGTTATGCAAGGACTGGAAGGAGAACCATTTGAAGTTTGTGCAGAGCTCAAATTTGATGGGCTTAGCATCTCTTTGATATACGAAGAGGGTAGACTAGTTCGAGCGTTAACCCGAGGCGATGGTCTTCAAGGTGATGACGTAACTGCTAATGTACGCACCATTCGCTCAATACCTTTGGTTTTAACAGCGGGAGAAAAATGGCCTGCACGTTTTGAAATCCGTGGTGAAATACTAATGCCATGGAAAAGTTTTGATCGGCTTAACGCCGAACGCGAAGCAAGAGAGGAAAATCTCTTTGCAAATCCTCGTAATGCAGCAAGCGGAACGCTCAAAAGCAAAGATAGCCGTGTAGTAGCACAACGACAACTTGATGCTTACTTTTATTATCTCATTATGGATGAATCCGAAGGAGAAGATAACAAATCGCATTATGATAATATGCAGAAGGCAAAAAAATGGGGATTCAAAGTGAGTGAAGCGATGAAGTTGTGTCGCTCGCAGAAAGAAGTGAGTGACTATCTTGAATATTGGGATGAAGAGCGAAAGTCTCTTCCCGTAGCTACTGATGGCGTTGTGCTTAAAGTCAACAATCTAGCTCAACAATCTAGACTCGGTTATACAGCAAAATCACCGCGATGGGCAATAGCTTATAAGTTTCAAGCAGAGCGTGCTTGCACTCGTTTGAATGAAGTGACTTTTCAAGTAGGACGAACTGGTGCTATTACACCTGTAGCCAACATGACTCCCGTACTATTAGCAGGTACAATGGTGAAACGCGCTTCGCTTCACAATGAAGACATTATCAATCAGCTTGATCTTCATATCGGAGATCAGGTGTATGTAGAGAAAGCAGGAGAAATTATTCCGCAGATTGTGGGAGTAGCCTCTGAATTACGAGGAAAAGATATAGGTGATAAAGTGACATTTATCACGCACTGCCCAGAGTGTGGCACACCTCTTATTCGCTATGATGGAGAGGCTGCGCACTACTGTCCTAATGTTAACTGTGCTCCGCAATTAAAAGGAAGAATTGAACATTTTATTAGCCGAGATGCTATGAATATCATGAGTCTCGGCCCTGAGGTTGTTGATAAGTACTTTGAAAATGGACTGGTTCGCACTCCAACAGACCTATTCAGACTTACCCTTCACGAGTGGGACAAACAATGGTATCTTACAAATGGAGAATTTCAAGCCCCAACTCTTTTTGCACCACTTGAGGATAAACATGTTATGATACCTGTCTCTCAAAGGTCTACACAAAAGATTCTAGATGGCATCGATAAGGCTAAATCTGTATCTTTTGACCGTTTACTTTATGCATTAGGAATACGCTTCGTTGGGAAGGTTGTTGCTAAAAATATTGCAAGGCATTTCAAATCAATGACTGCACTGCGCGCAGCAACTCTTGAAGATATCGTAAAGGTTGACGGGGTAGGAGTTGTCATCGCTCAAAGTGTACTACAATATTTTCGCCAACCCGATAATCTGAAACTAATTGATGATTTGACACATATTGGATTACAGATGGCTATGCATGATACGATGCAGACGGATAGTGCTTTGGCAGAAAAGAGCATTGTGATAAGCGGAACATTCATATGCCATTCTCGAGAGGAGTATAAGAATATTATAGAATCTCATGGCGGAAAGAATGTTTCAAGTATTTCAAGTAAAACAAGTTTTGTTTTAGCTGGTGATAGCATTGGCCCCTCAAAACGTGAGAAAGCTAAGAAGCTAGGCATTCCTCTTGTAGATGAAATGTCTTTCCTTAAAATGATTGGAGAGGAAAACTAGCTCCGCTAATTGCACAAATCGAAATTTATCGCTATTTTTGCAGTAATACATAGCACATAGATTTTTTGAGTGCAATTTGATTATCTAACTAACCCACACTTTTCTCTAAAGCATCCCATGAGAAATCATCCATTTCAAGGAACCGGCGTTGCCGTTATCACCCCCTTTACCGAAGATGGTGAAGTCGACTTCTTTGCTCTGCGCGAACTCATCGAACGATTGATTGAAGAGGGAGGAGTAGACTATCTATGCGCTCTTGGAACGACTGCAGAAACTCCCACTTTGAGCCAGGCAGAACGAGAAGCTATAATTGAGACGTTTGTAGACGTGATTGCAGGTCGTGTGCCGCTACTTCTGGGGTGTGGAGGTAATAACACTGGAGCAGTTTGCGCTTTTTTGGAGAATGCAGATTTTGATGGAATTGACGGAGTTCTTATTGTGACTCCCTATTATAATAAACCATCCCAAGAAGGCTTATACCAGCATTACAAAGCTGTGGCACAATCTTCTCCTGTCCCCGTAGTACTATATAACGTTCCAGGTCGTACTGGGGTAAATATGACAGCGGAAACAACGCTTCGTTTGTCACACGACTTTGAGAACATTGTAGCAATTAAGGAAGCATCTGGCAAAATTGAGCAAGTAGAGAGTATCTTAGCCGATAAGCCTGATGGTTTTGACGTAATTAGCGGTGATGATTCTCTAACGTTTGAACTAGTATCATTGGGAGCTGCCGGTGTCATATCTGTAGTGGGCAATATGTATCCTGCAGAAGTTGCTGCTATGGTCAACGCGCTTCAAGCCGATGACATCACAGAAGCTTTACATATTCATCGCCGCTTTCGAGACATATTCTATCTAGCTTTTGTGGAAGGTAATCCTGCTGGTATTAAATGTATGCTAGCTGTGCGCGATGAAATTCAAGAAGTTCTGCGTTTGCCATTACTTCCTGTTACAAAAGATACCAAAAACAAAATCACAGAGGCCGTTGCAGCCTTTTCTCTATGACTTTATTCACAAGAGTATCCAATAGTTTGCTAAGCATCGCCGTGGCGATGCTTTTTGCCATCCAAGGACAAGCACAACTTACTGCGCGCGACTTTGGAAATAATCGAGGAAAACAGTCTCAGAATCGAGATATATATGGGCATGCCCATGATAGTATTGATGAGAAGACAGTTCCTAAAGGACTTTATGTATGGAATGTGGACGAACGTTTTGGAACCATTGTCCCTATTGAGCCAGACACCGTACAACATCTCTTTCAAAACTCGAACCAGACTGCTGGTATGTATGGTAACTTTAACTTCTTAGGAGGAATAGGTTCCCCTCGAATCAATAGAATATACGATGGGCGACAAGATTTCATGATGGGATCACAGTTTATCTTCACTAAACCTTATAGCTTCTTCTTGTTTCCTAACAGTAAGTTTGTTTTTACTAATACTAAATCTCCTATTGCTGATCTCTATTACTATAGCTCAGGAGACAAAACAGATGGTGATGATCATTTTAAGGCTCGGTTTGTAACTAATATCAATAAACAAGCAGGCATAGGCTTCGATATCGATTATATCTATGCAAGAGGTTTCTATCGCAACCAAAGCCATTCATCATTTGGTGCAACTTTATATGGAAGCTATCGCGGGGATCAGTATCAAATGCATAGTTTCTACACTACTGGATACACTAAGAATTTAGAGAATGGGGGTATCGAGGATGAAAACTACATCAATAATCCTGAGAATTTCCCCACAACTTATCGTCCTGCTGATATGCCAATGCGATTAGAAGGCGTTAGAAATAATGTTAGTATCGATAAGTTCTTCTTGACTCATCGATATTCAATGGGTTTCTATGAGAAGAGTGATTCGACAGGGCGCATAGTAAGTCGTAGTCTTAAAGCTACATCTGATACGACTACAAACAGGAAGTCTACAAAATTAGTAGACCAAAAAGGCAATATTATACCTGATTCTCTGCTCATTACAAAATTTGTGCCAGTAGCTTCCATTATTCACACAGCTAACATAGAATCTAATTATCGTACATTCTCTTCCCAAAAGAACATTGACAACTATTTTATTAGTAGTCCTTATCTTTCAGGTAAAATAGCCAACGATAGTACGCACTATATATCAGTACAAAATACTGTAGCATTGGAAATGAGGGAGGGCTTTCGTAAGTGGGTGAAGACGGGCATGAGACTCTTCGCAAAACATGAACTTGCACGTTTTACTCTACCTAATACAAAAGGTACAGTAGATGCTACAACAACGAACTATTTCACTCTAGGTGCTCAATTGCTTCGTGCTCAATCTAAGCGTTTTCGTTATAATGTGCTTGGCGAGATCCGAACGACGGGAGCTGATTGGGGTGAGTTTAATGTAGAAGGACAAACTGGTCTTCACTTCAAGTTATGGGGAGATACACTAGCACTTCAGACTGGTGGTTTTATTCGCAATGAATCCCCATCGTTTTACTATCAATCTTATCATTCGCGCTACGCATGGTGGGATGAAAATCTCAATAAAATATTTAGAGCTCGAGTAGAAGGTAGCTTTTCATTTCATAAAGCAAAGTTGAAAATTGGAATAGAAAGCATACAAAACCATGTATTTCTACAAGAAAAACAGGAAGATGGTGAGAAAGGAACATTAGCAACTCGTAAATATGGTATAGAGGTGGCTCAGTCTTCTCAGAACATTCAAGTACTTTCTGCTGCTTTATCTCATGCACTACGTTGGGGCATTTTAAACTGGGAGAATGAATGGACGTTTCAACAAAGTTCTGAAAGCACCCTTCCACTTCCCAAGCTTAACATTTGGAGCAATGTATTTTTGCGTTTCCGAATTGCAAAAGTTCTAGACACAGAGTTAGGAGCTGATGTGCGATACTTTACTGAGTATTATGCACCTGCTTATTCGCCTGCTATAGGATTATTTGCTGTTCAATCACCTTCTCATCGTACGTTGATTGGGAATTATCCTTGGATAAACGCTTACTTAAACTTCAAACTCAAAGGCGTTCGTTTTTATCTAGCTTACAATCATCTAAACCAATCTGAGGGACGGTACTTTCTTGTACCTCATTATCCTACTAATCAGCGTATGTTACAATTTGGAATCTGCTGGACTTTCTTCAACTAAGTTCAGTGTTTAGACTTAAGACGAAGTTATTTCAAATAGTATCACTTAGAGTAATCACCTTCCTTGCCGTATATTCTGCATTATGATTCCGTTTGTACATTTGCATGTCCACTCTTATTACTCCATTCTTGATGGTCAGGCATCAATTTCTCGATTGGTCGATAAAGCCATAGCCGATGGCATGCGCGGAATGGCTTTGACCGATCACGGAAGTATGATGGGAGTCAAAGATTTTTATAACTATGTACAGAAAAAGAAGAGTGGCGCCAGCAAAGATTTCAAGAAAGCCGAAACTTATCTCAAAGAGCTTCAATCTAAAATAGAAGACTCTAACGCAGACCCAATGACAACCATCTTAGAAGATGGGAGGGTATTGTCAGATGCCATAGCAGAAACAAAGAAAGCTATGGACAAAGCAAAGCGAGTGATGGCTTTCAAACCGATCATTGGCTGTGAAATGTATTGTGCACGTCGGACTAAATTTGATAAGACACTCAAAGAAGACCGCAGTGGTTGGCATTTAGTCGTGTTAGCTAAGAATGAAGTTGGCTATCACAACTTAGTTAAACTGGTTAGCCGTGCTTGGGTGGATGGCTTCTACATGAAACCGCGTACCGATAAGGCAGATCTAGAACAATTTAAAGAAGGGCTTATAATCTCTTCTGCTTGTTTAGGTGGTGAAATTCCCAAAAAACTGCTCGCTGGGGACGAAGAAGGAGCGGAAAAAGCAGTAATGTGGTTTAAAGAACGCTTTGGAGAAGATTATTATCTTGAACTTCAACGTCATGAAGTCAAAGATCCTGCTCAGCGCGCCAACAGAGAAACCTATCCACTTCAACAACGAGCTAACGAGGGCCTTATACGTTTAGCAAAAAAATGTGGAGTCAAGTATATTTGTACCAATGATGCTCATTTTGTTGACGAAGATAATTCTGAAGCACATGACCTTCTAATTTGTCTTTCGACTAACCATTACGTCCGTGATGAGAATCGCATGCTGTATTCAAAGCAAGAATGGTTCAAATCGCAGGCTGAGATGAACGAAATTTTCAAGGATCTACCTGAAGCATTGGCTACAACACAAGAAATTGTAGACAAAGTAGAGGAGTACTCTATAGATCACGGGCCTATCATGCCCAACTTCGAAATTCCTGAGGACTTTGGCACAGAAGAGTCTTACCGACAAAAGTATACGGAATCGGATCTCTACGATGAGTTTACCCAAGATGAGAATGGAAATGTCATAGTTAGCCGAGAAGAAGGAGAAGCCAAGATAAAAAAACTTGGAGGTTACGACAAACTTTATCGCATTAAACTCGAGGCTGACTATTTAGCTAAGCTTGCCTATGAGGGAGCGCATTGGAGATATGGTAACCCTCTTGATGAAGAGACGGAGGCACGTATCAAATTTGAACTGCATATTATGAAGACCATGGGTTTCCCAGGGTACTTTCTTATAGTGCAAGATTACATTAAGGTTGCCCGCAAAGAGCTTGGTGTGTTAGTTGGGCCAGGTCGTGGTAGTGCAGCGGGAAGTGCTGTGGCATACTGCTTACGCATTACTGATATTGACCCCATCAAATACGACTTGCTTTTTGAAAGATTCTTGAATCCTGATCGTATTTCTCTTCCTGATATTGACGTAGACTTTGACGATGATGGTCGAGGACGTGTGTTACAATGGGTAACAGACAAATATGGTGAAGAAAAAGTAGCCCATATTATTACCTATGGTACAATGGCTACTAAATTGGCTATCAAAGATGTAGCAAGAGTACTTCAGTTACCGTTGAGCGAGTCCAATCGTCTCTGCAAACTCATACCTGACAAACTTCCTGCTGGTGACAATGGTAAAGTTCCGAAGATGAACCTTCCAAACGCAATTGCAGCAATTCCAGAACTTAGAGAAGCAGAAGCTTCTGCTGATCCTTTGATGCGCAATACGATTCGTTACGCTAAAATGTTGGAAGGGAATGTACGCAATACAGGTGTACACGCTTGTGGTATTATCATCTGTCGCGATGATATAACCGACTGGGTTCCTGTTTCTACTGCCACAGACAAAGAAACTGGAGAAAAACTTCGCTGCACACAATACGAAGGAAGTGTCATTGAAGAGACAGGACTCATTAAAATGGACTTTCTTGGTCTCAAAACACTGTCAATCATTCGTGAAGCTTTAGAGAATATCAAACTCTCTCTCGGTATTGAAGTGGACATTGACATGGTGTCCATTGAAGACCCCGCAACCTATGACCTCTATTGTGATGGGCGAACCATTGGCACCTTCCAATTTGAGTCTCCAGGTATGCAGAAATATCTCCGAGAGCTGCACCCTTCGACTTTTGAGGATTTGATTGCGATGAATGCTCTTTATCGTCCAGGGCCCATGGAGTACATTCCGCAATTTATCAAACGTAAGCACGGAATTGAGCCTATTACGTACGATCTCCCTTGCATGGAGAAATACCTCAAGGACACTTATGGTATCACGGTATATCAAGAACAGGTGATGCTTTTGTCTCGTGAAATAGCAGACTTTACACGAGGCGAAAGTGATAACTTGCGTAAGGCCATGGGAAAAAAGCTTATAGATAAGCTAAACCACATGTATCCCAAGTTTGTTGCTGGAGGAGAAAAGCATGGCTATGCCTCAGAAACTTTGGAAAAAATTTGGAAAGACTGGACTGCCTTTGCTTCCTATGCTTTCAACAAAAGTCACGCAACCTGCTATTCATGGGTGGCTTACCAAACAGCTTACCTAAAAGCCAACTTCCCATCCCAATATATGGCGGCTGTGATGAGCCGAGCCTTAGGCAATATTGCAGATCTCTCTAAATTTTTGGCTGAAACTAAAGCTATGGGAATCGTCTGCAAAGGTCCAGATGTCAACGAAAGTTTCCGGAAATTCTCAGTTAGCCACACAGGTGATGTACGATTCGGCCTAGCTGGTATCAAAGGGTTGGGCGATAATGCGGTGCAGAGCATCATTGATGAACGAGAAAAGAATGGCCAATTCAGAGATCTCTATGACTTCTTTGAAAGAGTCAATCTCAACGCATGCAATCGAAAGAACGTTGAATGTTTAGTATTGGCTGGAGCCTTTGATAGTTTCGAAGATTTTACGCGTGAACAATACTTCGCCAAAAATGATTTAGGCTATACTTTTATTGAAACGCTCATTTCTTATGGACAACGTTTTCAACAAGAACAAGATGAGATTCATAACAGTCTCTTTGGAGGAAGCGATGCCGTGGAAATTAGTAAACCAAAGTCGCCCCCAATCTACGACAAATGGAGCGATTTAGAAAGACTAAACAAAGAAGGAGAGCTGCTTGGACTCTATATCAGTGGGCACCCTTTGGACGAATATGCTATAGTGTTGAATAATTTATGCACTCTTCCCATGTCCAACCTAGAAGATCTCAATCCCTATCTTAATCAGGAGGTTACTATGGGAGGTATTGTGACACAAGCTAATGAGTATATCTCAAAGCGCGGTAGTGCCTATGGTAAAATCCGAATAGAAGACTTTAATGGAGGAGGAGAGTTTCCTATATTTGGTGATACTTGGGCGCAATTCAAAGGTTACTTCTCTGTTGGCAATTCAGTCTTTATCACAGCTCGAGTAGCTCCTCGTCGTTGGGGAGATGGAGATCCTGATTTACAACTTCTAAAAGTTGACTGGCTTGCTGATGTAAAGGATAGAAAAGTTCAAAGCATCACTATCAATGCTAATCTTCATGCCATAGATGTTACCTTGGTTGCTGAACTGTCAGATCTGGTACGAAACAGTGAAGGCGAGAGTTCTCTCAATTTTCACATAATTGATCCTGAATCAGGACAATATGTTACGCTTAGCAGTCGTGATTCACGCATCAATGTCACTCGAGAATTGATACATTACATAGAATCTCATCCAGCACTGACCTACAGAATCAATTAGTGCAGCATGAGACTATGCAGTTGTAGTACAATTTTAATAAAGTCATTTTTCTTCTCTATGTGTAATAAATGAATCAACCTAAGCTCTCTATTCTTATCTGCACAATTAACGATCGCATCACTAGCGTTCCTGACATTCTACTTCCTCAGATTGAGGAGGTCTGTTATATTGTTTCTATGCAGTATACTGACGATTTGTTTTTAGAGCAGATTCCTTCAGTACTTCATGAGAGGACAGATGTACATGTTTATCCCTATTTTGGAGCTGGTCTTTCTGCCAATCGCAACCATGCATTAAAGCATTGTACAACAGAATTAGCCGCAATTGCGGACGACGACGTGCGTTACACAGGCGAGACACTAAGAGCGGCCATTGCACTTGCTAGTACCCATCCTGAAGTAGACATATTCTGTTTGCAGGTTCTTAAAGAAGATGGCTCTCCTATACGTTCGTATGCTCACCACCAATTTGACTATGCTCACCAACCCAAGGGCAACTATTTTGTAAGCTATGAGATCATAATACGTACTGATGCCGCTCTTCCTGCTTTCGACGTAAGATTTGGTCTAGGGACATCCTTTCTAGGTTGCGGAGAAGAGGAAGTATTTCTTTATCAAGCTCATCGTCACGGAGCAAGTATAAAATATTTTCCACAAGTGCTATGCAGTATTCCTATGACTCCTACAACAGGTAGTCAGTTTTTTACGAATCGCAAAGTTCGACATGCCAAAGGAGCCGTGCTTTATATGATGCATGGCTTCCTAGGTAGTTTACTGCGCATCACTATCACGGCTTTTCGTTTACCAAGCAAGGTAAGCCGATTAAGTTTTTGGTGGGATATGTTTTTAGGCATCCGATATATTTGGCAGAATCCTTTAAATGAAGGTGTGGCCGACGATATTCCACTCGATTTTCAGCCCATAGATATTACGAAGCTTCCTTGATAATAGACGTTTTATAATAAAAAACTCATAGGCTTTTGCCTTATCAGCAGAAAATATGTACCTTTGCTGTAACTCTCCCTCAAAAGACAAACTACTAATCACAGATATTTCTCATGGAAAATCAAGAATTGATTACCCAATGTGCTACAGTAGCACAACAGTGGCTCGACTCACCAATCTATGATGAGGCTACTAAGCAAGAAGTAAATGCAATGCTCAAAGCAGAAGATAAGACACCACTCATAGATTCTTTTTATCGTACGCTTGAATTTGGTACAGGTGGTCTACGCGGTATCATGGGCGCAGGCACAAATCGCATGAATGTCTATGTAGTAGGTGCTGCCACTCAAGGTTTAGCCAACTATCTTTTGAAAAACTTTGCTGATCGTAAAGAGATTTCTGTAGTGGTTGGTCACGACTGCCGCAATAACGGCCGTTTCTTTGCACAAACTGTAGCGAATGTATTCTCAGCAAATGGTATTAAGGTATATCTTTTCGAAGACCTACGCCCAACTCCAGAAGTATCCTTCGCCATTCGTCACTTAGGTTGCCAGTCTGGCGTAAACCTCACAGCTTCTCATAATCCCAAAGAATATAATGGTTACAAAGCCTACTGGGAAGATGGTGCTCAAGTACTAGCCCCTCATGATAAAGGCATCATTGATGAGGTAAACAAAGTACGTGTAGAAGACGTTAAATTCGAAGGTAATCCTGCTCTAATTCAAACTATTGGTGCAGAGATTGATGAAGCATACCTCAAAGGTGTAAAGGAACTTAGCATAGACCCTGAAGTTATTCAACGTCAAAAGGACTTAAGCATAGTTTATACACCTCTTCATGGCGCAGGACGAGTTCTGGTTCCATCAGCTCTTAAGAGTTGGGGATTCGAAAACGTAAACACCGTTACCGAACAAATGGTGAAAGATGGAAATTTCCCCACAGTGGTGTCGCCAAATCCAGAGAATGGAGAAGCACTTACGCTTGCCCTTAACTTGGCTAAGAAGATTGATGCCGACATCGTCATGGCTTCTGACCCAGATGCAGACCGTGTAGGTATGGCCTGCAAGAACAATGAAGGGGAATGGGTGCTTGTTGATGGTAACCAAACATGCATGATTTTCCTTTACTACATCATCAAGAATCGTATTGCAATGGGCAAGATGAAAGGTGATGAGTACGTAGTAAAGACTATCGTAACTACTGAGCTTATTAAAGCGATTGCAGACAAAAACAATGTAAAGATGTATGACGAATACACTGGCTTCAAATGGATTGCTCGCGTGATTCGTCTTCTCGAAGGTAAAGAAACCTACATTGGTGGTGGTGAAGAGAGTTACGGTTTCATGGCTCAAGACATTGTTCGTGACAAAGACGCCGTATCAGCATGCTGCCTACTAGCTGAGATTTGTGCATGGGCTAAAGACCAAGGTAAAACTCTATTTGACGTTCTCATGGACATCTACGTAGAATATGGCTTTGCACTCAACCACACTATCAATGTTGTGAAACCAGGAAAGAGTGGTGCAGATGAGATAAAAGCCATGATGGAAGCTTTCCGCACCAATCCTCCGAAGGAAATCGCAGGTTCTTCTGTTGTAGTCACCAAGGATTATCAAGTGCTCAAAGCTTATGATGAGCAAGGCAACAGCACCTCACTTGACTTCCCTGAGACTAGCAACGTCTTGCAATGGTTCACTGCTGACGGCACTAAGGTAAGTGTTCGTCCTTCTGGCACAGAACCCAAGATTAAGTTCTACATCGAAGTACGCGGTGACATGGAATGTCCTAAGTGCTACAAGGCAGTACGCGCAGAAGCGATGAAGAAAGTTGATGCTGTGCGTGAAAGTCTAGGTCTCTAATCTATTGATTTAGAATAACTGTCAAATATTTGCCGCATTACTTCTTGATGGGAGTAATGCGGCTTATTTCTTATGTCAAAAGTATATTGGATTGTCTTTTCAAAAGACCAACTTTGGTTTTCGGATCAAGGAAAACTTCCTGAAGAAAGTGAGATACTAGAAACTCTGTCTTCCCAAGAAAATGTAAGAACCATAGAAGATGCAGATGGCCAATACTTTAAGGGAGTGCAATTAGCAGCCGAAAGTTTGCCTAAAGATTGGAAGTTGGTACATCTGCGTCAAGCTTTCGAGGTCCTGTCTGCCAATGAATATAAAGTAGTATGCAAACTTAAGGAACTGCTTCACTGGGATGAGGAACATCAGTTTTGTGGCAAATGTGCTCATAAGCTCGATAAACTAACAGATATCTCCAAACAATGTCCCAATTGTGGCAGAGAATACTGGCCATCCCCAAGCCCAGCTATGATTGTTTTAGTAGAAAAAGCTTCAGAAGACGGAGTAAAGGGGCACGATGAGGTGTTGATGATTCGCACACACAGCTTTCCTGGTAGTTTTCATAGCCTAGTAGCTGGATATGTAGAGTCAAGTGAAACCTTAGAAGACACAGTTGAGCGCGAAGTATTAGAGGAGACAGGAATTAGCATCAAGAATATTCGATATGTAGCCTCGCAGTCATGGCCATTCCCTTTTGTACAAATGATAGGATTTCGTGCAGAATATGCTGGGGGCTCACTTCGTTTCCAAGAAGAGGAAATCGAAAAAGGTGGTTGGTTTCGCAGGAATAACTTACCAGAATTGCCCGGTAGAATTAGTTTAGCGCGCAAGCTTATCGATCAATGGTTGAGAGAAGGAGAGTGATGGGCTCAGGTGATTGCTAATCCTGTCTATGACGCGTACTATAAAATCGAATGTAGGATAAACAAGCATGCATTCACCCCGAAAATAGAGGACAAATTAGATGATAAATTAGGCGGCGCATCATACGATAACTAACAACTTATCAAGTGCAACAATCTACACTTTCATAGGTGCATTAGTTGTTTGCAGCGCATCATCCGTAGATGCCGAAGAAAATTTCCCCCTTTTTTAGGGGATACACTCCCAAGAATGCGCCAGAAAATCCGAGAGTTTTTTGAAAACGTCCGAGATAATCTTCAAAATGTCTGACATAACTCAAATTATCTCAGAGATTTTCCATAATTCGTCCCATCGTCCTCGCTCCAATCCCTCTTCTCTCTTTCCATATACTCTAAGCAAAGCTTTCTGCTCTCAAATAATTCGATTTATGCTCTTGGATTTATCGAATTATTTTGCTAATTCTTGGATCAGCCATTAGCCTTCCTCGTAGTAGGCTCAAATATATAATCGCACTAAACATCAGAACAAGTCTTACGACCTATCGACTTTCTGTCAATAGTCATCAGTTTGGATGGAGAACTCGTGCTTTTTTCGTATATTTGCACTAAAGTAGTTCCTTTTCAAGATGTCCAGATTTCGCCTACTTTTCTCTATATTTGAATGAAGACATAGACAGGTGGGTTACTAAGCCTTTTAACATCACCTTTGTAATTGCAGTCAAATACATACAATATGTATTGCCCTTACTCCTCAACACTACTATATTAAGCAAAAAAGAATCATATATAATCACAATATAATGGCAACAGTAGACGATAAAAAAATTATCTTCTCGATGGTCGGTCTTACAAAGACTATCAAACAGACGAATAAGACTATTCTCAAAAACATCTATCTTAGTTTCTTCTACGGAGCAAAGATTGGTATCATTGGTCTGAATGGTGCTGGTAAATCCACACTCATGAAGATCATTGCAGGATTAGACAATGACTATCAAGGCGAGGTTGTTTTCTCTCCTGGTTATTCTGTAGGATACTTGGCACAGGAACCTCATTTAGATGATGCTAAGACCGTAAGAGAAGTAGTACAAGAAGGAGTACAACACGTAGTAGACGCTTTGGCTGAATACGAAGAAATCAATCAAAAGTTTGCGCTTCCTGAGTACTACGAAGATGCAGATAAGATGAATGAACTCTTTGCACGTCAGGGAGAACTACAAGATATTATTGATGCCACCGACGCTTGGAACCTAGATAGTAGGCTAGACCGTGCAATGGCTGCCTTGCATTGTCCACCTGCAGACCAGAAGTGTGAGTACCTTTCTGGAGGTGAGCGCCGCCGTGTAGCACTTTGTCGCTTGCTACTTCAAAAGCCCGATGTCTTGCTTCTCGACGAACCTACCAACCACTTGGATGCTGAATCTATAGACTGGCTAGAACAACACTTGAACCAATATGAAGGAACGGTAATCGCTGTAACGCACGACCGCTACTTCTTGGACGATGTTGCAGGCTGGATTCTTGAGTTGGACCGTGGTGAAGGAATTCCTTGGAAGGGAAACTACACCTCTTGGCTGGAACAAAAGTCTAAGCGCATGGAAATGGAAGAGAAAGTTGCTTCCAAACGTCGTAAGACTCTTGAGCGCGAGCTTGAGTGGGTGCGCATGGCTCCTAAGGCTCGTCAAGCTAAGGGTAAAGCACGTTTGAACTCATACGACAAGTTGCTCAATGAAGATCAAAGAGAGAAAGAACAACATTTGGAGATTTACATCCCCAATGGTCCACGTCTTGGAAACAAAGTCATCGAAGCTCAGCATGTTGCTAAGGCATACGGTGAAAAGACCCTCTTCGGTGATTTGAACTTTGCCCTTCCTCCTAACGGCATTATCGGTGTTATTGGACCTAATGGTGCAGGTAAGACGACACTTTTCCGCCTTATTATGGACCTTGAACAAGCCGATAATGGAACATTTGAAGTGGGAGAGACCGTAAAGTTGAGCTATGTGGATCAACAACACAAGGACATCGATCCCAACAAGAGTGTCTACGAGGTGGTTTCACAAGGTAGTGAGCTTATGCGTATGGGAGGCCGTGACATCAATGCGCGTGCTTACCTTTCTCGCTTCAATTTCTCAGGTGCAGACCAAGAGAAGAAATGTGGTGTTCTCTCCGGTGGTGAGCGCAACCGTTTGCACCTTGCACTTGCACTAAAGCAGGAAGGTAACGTCCTTCTTTTGGACGAACCTACCAATGATATTGACGTGAATACGCTTCGCGCTTTAGAAGAAGGTTTAGAAGCTTTTGCGGGCTGTGCTGTTGTTATTAGCCATGATCGTTGGTTCCTCGACCGTATTTGTACCCACATTTTGGCCTTTGAAGGTGACGGTAATGTGTTCTTCTTTGAAGGTTCCTATTCTGACTACGAAGTGCACAAGGCGAAGCGTCTTGGAACAGAAGAACCTAAACGCATTCGTTACCGTAAACTTGAAGACTAAAGCAACAAACTTTCGTTTATAGTCTACTTCGTTCAATAGCTCATGTGGTGGAGTAGAGTAGTTAATGCGGATGGCAGCACAGAATGATGTGAAAAGGCTTGTTTCTCGCTACTAAACATTAACTTCTACCTTCCCAATTGGACTTATAAAAATCCCCCTGAATCCAAGTGATTCAGGGGGATTTTACTTGGCTTTCTATGTTTGTATCAACAAAACTATTTAGAGAAATCCAGAATCATTATACCTCTAGGCTCTAGAGTAAGTTCTTTATCCCAAGAGGTTTGTTGTTGCGTAAAGACATTGTAAGCTGTAGTTGTAGGTAACACCTCAGCATAGTGAGTAAGATTGAGAGTGCGTGCTTCTTTCTTACCATTGAGAATCACTACTACATGACGGTCTTTTGATGTTCGTGCATAAACGTAGACTCCATTTTGCACAGTAAACTGAGTAAGTTTACCTTCTGATAATGCAGTATTCCCTTTACGCCAGTTAAGTATACGACGAGTAAAGTCAAAATATGCAGTTTGTAGGCTATCTCTTCCTTCTGCAGTGAAAGCATTAGGCTGTCCATCCGCAAAACCACCAGGGAAATTAGCACGCATAGCCCCATCGCCTTTATCGTGATTCGCAGCCATACCGATTTCATCGCCATAGTATAACTGAGGAATTCCTCTTAGTGTAAGCAACAAAGTGAGAGCTTGCTGATAACGACGCAAGTCTTTAGCTTGTTCCGGCGATGAAGAGAAACGATTGGTGTCATGATTGTCCAAGAAAGTAAGCAGATGCATTGGATCTGCGTAAATGAAATCTTGAGATAGTAGATTGTAGATTTTAGCGAGTCCGTTGTCCCAGTCGTCAGTCTCCTCGTTGACAGCTTGTTGTAAAGCATACATTAGAGGAAAATCCATAACGGTCTTCAGTTGGGTGTTGCGTGGTGCTGCAAGTTTACTGTCCTTTTGCCAGTAGCTTACACTTACGTTGTTGTTAATCCATGTTTCTCCTACAATATTGAAGCCAGGATATTCACGCTCCATGCGTTGATTCCAAGCAGCCATCGCATCAAAATCTGCATAAGGATAGGTGTCTTGGCGTATTCCGTCGATATCCGCAAACTCAGTCCACCAGATTGAAGCCTGAATCAAATAGGTGAGTACTGCAGGATTACGTTGATTGAGGTCGGGCATGTTCTTTACAAACCAACCATCTTGAGCTAGCAATCTCTCGCGTTTTGAGGCATAAGGGTCTGTAAGCGTAGCTAACCTGTAGTTTGTTTGTTCATATTGGCTATTAAAGTTGAACCAATCGTCAGAAGGTCTGTCGCGAAAGAGGAAGTTCTCACTTCCGCAGTGATTAAATACCCAGTCCATGATATACTTGATGCCATGGTTATGGCAATCAGCCACTAGTGCTTTGAACTCGTTGTTGGTTCCCATACGTGGGTCTACTTGGTAGTAGTCGGTAATGGCGTATCCATGATAGGTGTGACTAGGCATATCGTTGACGAGCATTGGGGTTGGCCAAATTGCCGTCACACCCAAATCCTGCAAGTAGGGAAGTTTGCTGCGTAGTCCTGCGATATCACCACCATGTCGTGCATCAGGATTATTGAGGTCAGTCTTGGGTTCTTTAAGACCCGGGACATTATTCAACTTAGGATTGCCGTTTGCAAAACGATCGGGCATAAGTAAGTAAACAACGTCTGAAGCATCAAAGGCAGCGCGGCTCAGTTTTTGTCTTGACTCAAGGGTGTAGGGTAGGGACTTGCGAACTTTCTTACCTTCCCTCAGTAAGATCTGAAAAGTTTGTGGTTGAGCAAAACGAGTATCTACGTATAAGAAGAGGTAATTGGAGTTAGATACTCGTTCCGTTCTGAGAAGTTTTACTCCTTGAGCACGAAGCTCTGGTTCGAACTGGGCGACATTGTCACCATGAATCATGATCTGCAACTCAGGCTGAGCCATACCAACCCACCAATTAAGAGGATGAACGTGATGGATGTTCACTGTGGCTGCTTGCATACCTAGCAATGAAAAGGCGCAGCCTACTAAAAAGGTAAATAGTTTTTTCATGGGGATTTGGATTAAAACAAACACTCCCTCTCTGGAAATGCCAGAGAGGGAGCGAGAATTATCGTTGAAATGCGGATTAGCCTCCAAAGTCGTCGAAGGAAATCATGTCACGCTCCACACCAAGGCTGTCGAGGAGGTCAAGCACTGTCTTAGACATCATAGGAGGTCCGCAGAGGTAGTACTCAATGTCTTCGGGAGCTTCATGCGCCTTGAGGTAAGTATCACCCATAACGGGGGCTATGAAACCAGCAGTGTACTTCACGCCGAGGCTGTCTGCCTTGGGATCTGGACGGTCAAGGGCAAGATGGAAGTGGAAATTGGGGAAATCGCGCTCAAGTTGAAGGAAGTCTTCCAAAAAGAACACTTCATCAATGGCACGCGCTCCGTAGAAATAGTGCATTTCACGGTCACGCACATTCTTTGTCTTGAGCAAGTGCATAATTTGTGCACGAAGAGGAGCCATACCAGCACCACCGCCGACCCAAATCATCTCACGCTTTGAATTGTATCGTGGGTGAAAATCTCCATAAGGACCGCTCATCGTTACCTTATCACCAGGCTTGAGGCTAAAGATATAAGAAGATGCAATACCAGGAGACACGTCCATAAAGCCGGGGCCTTGGTCTTTTGGCTTGAAGGGTGGGGTAGCAATACGAACAGTAAGGGTGATAATGTCACCTTCGTCGGGATAGTTCGCCATAGAATAGGCGCGAACTGTAGCTTCTTCATTTGTACACTTCAGACCTAAGAGACCAAACTTCTCCCAAGCTGGAAGATAGAGATCTCCGATGAGACTCTTGTCAAAATCTTTATCGTAATCAAGTGAGAACTCAGGGATTTTGATTTGAGCATATGAGCCAGGTTCAAAGTCCATGTGCTCACCAGGAGGCAACTGCACCTTGAACTCTTTAATGAAGGTTGCTACGTTACGGTTACCAATTACGGTGCATTCCCATTCCTTAACGCCCATTACGCTTTCAGGAACTTTGACGCCCATATCGCCTTTTACCTTAGCTTGGCAACCCAAACGCCAGTTGTCTTTGATTTCTTTGCGAGAAAAGTGGGGTTTCTCAGAATCAAGGATTTCGCCACCGCCTTCGGGGATTTGACAACGGCATTGTCCGCATGATCCCTTACCACCACATGCAGAAGAAAGGTAGATGCCATTCTCAGAAAGTGTGGTGAGCACGCTGCTACCTTGCTCTACTTCAATTGTTTCCTTACCGTTGATTGTGAGGTTCACCTTGCCCGAAGGGGAGAGATAACGCTTCGCCACGAGCAGAATCGCCACCAACACGAGGATCACCACGAAGAAGACGGCAATACTGATTAGAATAAATTTCGTATCCATTGAAGATTCGTAATGAACTGTTAGATTTTAAGACCAGAGAAGCACATGAAGGCCATTGCCATCAAGCCTACCGTGATGAAGGTAATACCAAGACCTTGAAGGGACTTGGGTACATCGGTATAAGCCATCTTCTCACGAATGGCAGCAAGTCCAGTGATTGCAAGCAACCAACCGATACCAGATCCAAGCGCATAAGCAATCGCATCCCAAACACTAGCAATCGCCTGCGTAGAAGTTGCAGGATCCATAAGGATTCTTTGCTGCATGAAGAGAGAAGCACCCATAATTGCGCAGTTTACTGCGATGAGTGGCAAGAAAATACCCAGTGCAGAATAAAGTGAAGGAGAGAAACGCTCTACTGCCATCTCAACCAACTGAGTGATACCTGCGATAACCGCGATAAACAGAATGAACGAGAGGAAGCTCAAGTCCACGCCTGGGACAAGTGCATCAGGATTTAGCACATAAACCTGCAAGAGATAGTCAACGGGAACTGTAACGAGGAGCACGAAAGTAACAGCAACTCCAAGTCCCAACGCTGTTTTTACGTTCTTCGATACTGCCAAATAGGAGCACATACCCAAGAAGAACGCGAAAATCATATTGTCCACAAAGATGGAACGGACAAATAGACTCAATAGATGTTCCATTGTTTATTTGTTTTGTATGGAATTACACATTACTTATTTAGACTTCTTACGATCATTGATGGCACGATGCGCCCAAACGACACAGCCACAGATAATCAACGCCATTGCTGGCATTGTCATCATACCATTGTGGAAGAAATCGCTCTGATCAAGCAGAGGAATCTTATGTCCTAGAATGGATGCCGAACCGAGAACTTCGCGAACAAATCCTACAACAACAAGAATCCATGCGTAGCCCAAACCGTTACCAATACCATCGAGGAAAGAAGGCCAGGGACTATTCATCATAGCAAAGGCTTCTAGACGTCCCATCAAGATGCAGTTGGTAATAATCAAACCGACATATACGGAGAGTTGCACACTTACATCATAGGCGAAAGCTTTGAGCACTTGGCTTACAATAGTAACAAGCGCAGCAACTACAACAAGTTGTACGATGATACGAATGCGTGATGGAATAGTATTACGGATAAGTGAGATAATCACATTAGAGAAAGCCGTAATAACAGTCACAGACAAACCCATAACAATGGCGGGTTCTAGCTGAGAAGTCACAGCCAATGCAGAACAAATACCAAGTACTTGCGACACAATGGGATTGTCGAGATTAAGAGGAGCTTTGAGAACCTCTTGATTGCGCTTTGAAAAAAGACTCATAATGGTTTGTCCTCTAAATTATTTGTGATTAGCACTAAAATACTTCTGATAAGGGAGTAGACTTGTTTGGAACATTTCGCTTACTCCGTTACTTGTTAAAGTGGCTCCTGTGATAGCGTCTACTTCATGTTCGGGTTTCTCAATCTTTTTGCTGAGAACTAAAGCTACTTTTTGGAAAGTACTATCTGAGAAAGCCTTTTTGCCAACAAACTTCTCTTGGAATTCTTCTTCTACAATACGAGCTCCGAGACCTGCAGTCTCACTTTCGTGGGTGAAGTATGAACCAAACACTGTATCAAAGTCTTTCTTAAGAGCTAGATAACCTGAGATACCGCCCCAAAGTCCACGACCATAGAGGGGAACAACGTAAATGGTGTCGTTGTTAACTTTGGCTACATAGAGAGGAAGCTTTTTATCAGCAGGATTCTTAGCGGTTATATCTTTGCTTTCTACTTCAAAACCGCCATCTTCTTTGATCACTTGACCGTTTGCGTCCAAGACAAGATCATGTAGAATCACTTTGTTATACTCGCCAGTCACATCATCTACATTACGGATGTTGAGCGACGAGAGAATTTGTCCGCGTTTGTCATTGGCAACATTTGCTTCTTGGGGAGCTTTGAGTACAGAGGCAACAAAAGCTAACAAGAAGGCTGCAATGATAACCATAACTGACGCATAGACAATCGTATAGACATTGCTATTGGTATTGAATTTCATAATCGTGATGTCGAGAGATTACTTTTTTACGCGTGCAAGGCGCTTATTGATATTGCGTTGTACCACGAAGTAGTCAATGAGAGGAGCAAACATATTCATGAAAAGAATAGCAAGCATCATGCCCTCAGGATAACCAGGATTCAAGACACGGATGGTAATCGCCAAAGCACCGATGATGAAACCATAGATATATTTACCTGTCTCAGTGCGAGCGCTAGTCACTGGGTCCGTTGCCATGAAAACAGCACCGAAAGCGAAACCACCCAAGCACAAGTGTTGAGCAACACCCAAATGAGCAACTGCATTGTCTGCAGCACCCAATGCATTGAACAGTGTTGCAACAAGGGCTCCACCGGCAAAGACGCTAAGCATAATTCGCCAAGAAGCGATACGAGTCCAAAGGAGAATTGTAGCACCAATCATGATAGCGATGAAAGAAGTCTCACCAATAGAACCAGGCATCAAGCCAGTCAGCATGTCGCTGAAGGAAGAAGTAATCTGATGCCCAGCACCTGCTTGTCCGAGTGGAGTAGCAGCAGTGAAACCATCAGCGAGCTTGTTACCGAGACCTAGCACTTGCTCTGTGCTCACCCACACAGCATCACCACTCATCTTTGTAGGCCATGCAAAAAAGAGGAATGCACGCGCAACAAGGGCGGGGTTAAAGATGTTCATACCTGTACCTCCGAAGATTTCCTTTGCGAAGACTACAGAGAAAGCAACTGCTACTCCGAGCATCCAAAGGGGAGTTCCAACAGGCACAATAAGAGGAATGAGCATACCAGATACCAAGTATCCTTCTTGGATTTCTTCGTTCTTCCATTGAGCAACAACGAATTCGATACCAAGGCCCACAGCGTAACTCACAACAATCTTTGGAAGCATCACTGCGAGACCGTAAAGAAACATTGTTATACAAGAAGCTTCCACACCAGCATGCGTGTAGTTCTGATAACCAATGTTGAACATACCCACCAAAAGAGCAGGGATAAGCGCAATCACAACGAAACTCATGATACGCTTCGAGTCAATGGAGTCGTGAACACTCACACCGCTCTTAGAAGTTGCGTTAGGAACCAACGCAAACGTTTCCATTCCATCATAAACACTGCGAAGAGCCTGAAGTTTACCTCCAGGTTCAAAGTGAGGACGAATGGTGTCGAAAAACTTTTTAATCATAGAAGTAGTATAATATACTAAGCATTCTCTTTACGAAGAATCTCAAGACCTTCGCGAACGATGCGTTGAAGTTCTAACTTAGAGGAACAAACAAATTCAGCAGGCGCAAAGTCTTCTGGTGCAACTTCATAAATACCAAGTGCTTCTTGCTGATCAATATCACCAGTGATGATAGCCTTTACCAAATATGAAGGAAAGATATCCATAGGGAATACACTTTCATATTCTCCCGACATAATCATGTGACGTGGTCCTCCTTTAATACGGCTGTCAAGATTATATTCTTTCTTACCACTCAACCATGAGAAGTAACTACGATTGACAGAGAACTGATCTGGGCGTGGACAAATCCATCCTAAAACTTCGTGGATGTCATCTCCCTCAGGAATCGCTGTTACTTCTGTCACATGAGCTCCTAAGAAATCATTTAAGGAAGCTTTCTCACCAACAAGTGGGTTACCATTGATAATACGTACATTGTGCTCTACTGGCTTCAGGTTGTTAGCTAGAATATCAGAGAGTTTAGCACCTATTTTCACCTTCACATATTGCGGAGTTATTACTTCGCTACCGGCTACGGCTATTGTGCGGGTGAAATCAACTTGGCCTGTGCGTAACAAACGTCCGATTACAACCACAAGTTCGGGTGCCAGAGTCCAAACAACCTCACCTTTATTAACAGGAGCAACATGGTTAATCTGTACACCTACATTACCAGCTGGGTTCAACCCTTTAAAACACGCCACATCAACATTATTTGCTTCAATGGGCAAAAGCTTCGTGTTAAGCTGTTCAGGGTTTACCCCTACATGCACCTTTGCAATATGTGATAAAGCAGAGATACCCGCCTTAAAATCATTTTCCTGCCCTGCAACAACAAACGAAAAATCAGCAGCCAAAGGCATAGAGGAAAACGCACTCACAAAGATATCTCGTGGGGCAACATCAGGAGAAGGGACAACATCATAAGGACGTTGACGGAGAAAAGCAAAAATACCAGTCTCTAACAATAGCGCAGTCATATTCTCTGCATTTCTCTGGCCAGAAGCTGGTACTTCAAATGTTTTTGCTGCCTGTACACTATCTGGTTGTATACGAATGCTGAGCAATTTTCGACGATCTCCGCGCTCTACATTGGTCACAACACCACTTACAGGGGCAACAAACTTGACTTTCTCCGTTGCTTTATCCACAAATAATGGAGTTCCAGCAAGCACTGCAACTCCTTCTTTCACAAGAACCTTAGGTGTTATACCTAGAAAGTCAAGTGGACGCAACGCATACTCTGATGAGGGCTTAGCCTCTGCTACTGAATTCTGGGCTTCACCAGTCAGCCTGAGGTCGAGTCCTCTTTTAATCTTATAAATATCCATAGATGCGATTGAAATTTTAGCGCAAAATTAAATAGAAACACAGAAACTACCAAGTATTTGAATGCATTTCTGTACATTTTGAAGGCATTTAGTGAAAAACTTTCCTAAGTAGATATTCTAAAGTGCGATAAAGCTTACTTTTCAGTCCATTCCAAGCTGTATGCTAAAGTTTAACTTACCATTTGATAATGTAATTATCTCAATCACTGATTTAAGAAAACTACACAGTAAAACGAAGCGTATATTACTTTCAGATGTATTTCATCTCTGGCATGAAGGGGGCTCTGGAAATCTCAACATTGAATTATTTCTTCTCTACAGCCTTCAGATCTCACAAATAGTAATATATGGCGAATTAATCGGTTATACAGAGAACTTTTTATCTTAAATCATGATGTCTAGCAAATTATCACCTTCTATTGATTCGGCTTTTCATCTAGACTATCAAAAGAACTCCAAGTTTGCTACTAAAATCAAGAAAGTTCTGCAAAATTAGTAGTTATGCTGGAGCTAGCTTCTAACTACTGATGACAGTCTTTGGTTGACCATGATAAAGTCTCTAGTTATCAAGAAAACTATTATCATTACATCTAACGAAACTTAACACGTATTTCACCTGATTCTTCTAGCATCAACTGCATAATTTAACAATATCACCAATTACCAGAGAGCCAACTTATATGATTACAATTCAAAAATTGAGCTTCATTGAGCAAGTACACGACATTTTCACAGAGAAAATAGAGCCACTTCGCGCGAAAAGTACTAAATTCGCATGATAAATCAAGAAATCAACCGTGTCTATGGTAGAAAATATCGATATTCGTGCGCTAAATGCACGTATTGAAGCACAATCAGGCTTCATCACCCTTCTTAAAGATGGAATGTCTAGAGTAATAGTTGGACAATCCCACCTTACAGAGGCTCTTCTTATTGGGCTTCTATCAGATGGTCATATACTCCTTGAAGGTGTCCCCGGTTTAGCAAAGACTTTAGCTATACGTACTTTATCATCTCTAATTGACGCTACTTTTGGTCGTATCCAGTTTACTCCCGACCTCTTACCTGCTGACGTTGTTGGCACATTAATTTATAGTAGAAAAGAAGATGCTTTCTCTGTACGTCGTGGCCCTGTATTCGCAAACTTTGTATTAGCAGATGAGATAAACCGTGCTCCTGCAAAAGTACAAAGTGCTTTGCTTCAAGCAATGCAAGAACGATTAGTGACCATTGGTGACGAAACGATGACCTTACCCAACCCTTTCTTGGTAATGGCAACTCAAAACCCAATAGAACAAGAAGGAACATATACACTTCCAGAAGCTCAAGTAGATCGTTTCATGCTAAAAGTAGTAGTAGATTATCCCACACTTGATGAGGAGAAGCGTATTGTACGTGCATCAATGCGTGGTAATCTAGCTGACGAAAAGATTCAACCCATTGTTGATCTTGAAACTATCCGTAAGGCACGTCAATTGGTAAAAGAAGTGTACATCGACGAACGAATCGAGCAGTATGTTGCTGACTTAGTATTTGCAACTCGTTATCCCGAAAATTATAAACTCGAGCATTTGCGACCATATATTGCCTATGGTGGTTCTCCTAGAGCCACAATTAGTTTAGCACTTGCTGCCAGAAGTTTAGCATTTATTCGTCAGCGTGGATATGTAGTCCCCGACGACGTGCGTAGTGTAGCCTATGACGTATTACGTCATCGCATAGGATTAACCTATGAGGCAGAAGCGGCAGATATTACTACCGAGAAAATAATTGGTGAGATTCTAGCAAAGGTGGAAGTTCCTTGATAGATTAACTTATGAATGAGAATGTTTTACAATTGATGCAGCGTGTCCGTCGAATCGAAATCAAGACGCGTGCACTTTCCAATAACATCTTTGCAGGCGAATATCACTCAGCCTTCAAAGGACGTGGTATGTCCTTTGCTGAAGTGCGAGAGTATCAAGCTGGTGACGATGTTCGTGACATCGATTGGAACGTTTCAGCCCGCTTTGATAGGACATACGTTAAAGTCTATGAGGAGGAGCGCGAACTAACTGTTATGCTTCTCATTGATATTTCGGCATCACTTGATTTCGGTTCTGGGCATCTATCCCAACGTGAGCAGCTAACTGAGATTGCAGCAACCTTGGCTTTTTCTGCTATGCGTAATAATGATAAAATAGGAGCACTATTTTTCTCTGACAACGTAGAGAAGTATATCCCTCCAGCAAAAGGGAAAGGACATATCTTACGCATCATTCGAGAGTTACTTACCATTGAACCTAAAGGAAAAGGGACAAGTCTTAGTGCTGGCTTAGAGTATTTTCTTCGAGTTATGCGAAAACGCAGTGTAGCCTTCCTTATGTCAGACTTTCTTGATCAAGAAGATTATACCACACTACTTAAGCGTGCTAACCAGAAGCATGATTTGGTCGCTGTGCAAGTCTATGACCAAAGGATGACAATATTGCCTAAAATCAGCTGGATAAAACTAGAAGACGCAGAAACAGGGTATCAACAGTACGTAAATACTAATTCAAAAAAAGTGAGACAAGCCTATCATAATTGGTGGCTATCGCATGAACAATTGTTGCAAACGCGTTTTAATCGAGCTCGTATTGACTACACTACAATAGCTACTGATGCTGATTTTGTAAAAGGCTTAAAACAATTGTTTGCAAAGCGGCAGTAGTTGGCTATTTCACCATTTAGAGTATATAATAGATGCACTTTTTCCTGCGTATTTCATCCATCTTACTACTCCTACAGTGTTGGTTGTCTCTGTCAGCCCAACACGTTATGGTAGAGTCATCACTTGACTCTACTAGCATCCTTGTAGGAGAGCAAGTAAATCTACATGTAATAGTAAGCTGCAAGGCCAATAGCCAAGTAAAGTTTCCTACGCATACTTCAGGTTATGTGATACATGGACTAGAAATTCTTGCTACATTACCCATCGACACAATAATAAAAGAAGATGGAAAGATGTGGCAACTGCAACGCACGTACGTCCTAACATCATTTGACAGTGCGGTTTATAAGATTCCGCAACAAGAAGTTGTCATAAACGGACAATCTTATAAGAGTGCTCATGAAATTGCACTAAAAGTCAATACTATAGAAGTTGATTTCAAGCATCCCGACGATATACGCCCAGCCAAAGCTCCAATTGAGGGAGTTTTTAGTTGGACATTTCATCTTCTAGGATGTTGTGGTATATTATGGCTTCTAACAATAGGATGGATGGGAGTTTTGCGCCAAACTCTTGTTCGTCAGCCGAAGTATAAGATAGTAAAAGTGAAGACACCGCCTCCTCCTCATAATAAAGCGATGGAGGCAATAGAACAACTACGACATCAAGACATACAAAACGCAGAGACACAAAAAGCTTATTTCGTCGAACTCACAGATATTCTGCGCACTTATCTCTACGAACGTTTTGGATTTAATGCCAAAGAAATGACTAGTCACGAAATTGTAACAGAGCTTTCGGGTGTCAACGATGCAATGGCTTTGCGAGAGTTAAGAGGAATACTCCAAACAGCAGACCTTATCAAATTTGCTCGTCACAAAGTCTCTTTGGCTGAAAGTGATCGTGCTCTCCTTCAAGCAGTAGATTATGTGCGCACAACTCAGAGTCAAGAAGCACTTCCCGAATACGAAGAGAAAGTGGTTGACATAGCCGTACGTACTTTAAATCGAAGAAAGAGTTTATTGGTTACTTTACAAATCGTAATTTTGACATTTGCATTGGGAATCTTTGCTTATATCTGTTATCTGATATGGGCTATTCTTCCTTAATTATGTAGTTCTTGCTTAACATGACATTCCTTTATCCTGCTTTTTTCTTCCTCTTATTACTGTGTATTCCACTAGTACTGTGGTATATACTCAGTCGTAGGCATGAAGAACCAGCTTTACGTATAGCTTCGATTGCGCCTTTACGTAATATCTCTTCGAATCTTGCAGCGCTACTAGTTCACTTACCCTTTTTGCTACGTCTTAGTATTTTTGTGCTTGTTGTGTTTATTTTAGCGCGTCCACAAACGAAAATGCCCTTAAGTGAGCGTGAAGTGCAGGGCATAGATATCATGATAGCCATGGATATTTCCCAAAGCATGCTCACAGAAGACCTATCCCCTAATAGAATAGAGGCAGCAAAACAAGTGGCTTACGAATTCATCCAAGGACGCCCTAATGATAATATTGGTTTAACCCTCTTCGGTGGAGAAGCTTTCACCCAATGCCCGATGACAACAGATCATATAGCATTACTTTCTACTTTTAGAGGTGTGAGCTGTGAACTACAAACTAATGGTACTATAGCTCCAGGTACTGCCATTGGTATGGGCCTAACAAATGCTGTGAGTCGCCTCGCAAATAGTAAAGCTCCATCCAAAGTAGTCATACTTCTTACCGATGGTGCCAACAATGCAGGAGATATCTCGCCTCTAACAGCTGCAGAAATCGCAAAGCAGAAAGGAATTCGTGTCTACACCATTGCAGTAGGTAGACAAGGCATGGTACGACAACCTGTTGGTATTTTACCAGATGGAAGTTATTATTACGCCAATGTTAAGAGCGATATGGATCCTGCTACTCTTCGAAGCATAGCAAAGGCTACTGGAGGTCTATATTATGCAGCTGCATCTGAACGTGAATTAAGACGTATATATAAAGATATAGATAAACTAGAGCGTACCAAACTAAAGCAGCACCACTATAATAAGTACTACGAAGCTTTTACTCCCTTTGCTTGGGCTGCTTTTGCCCTCCTTCTATCAGAAATTGTGCTTCGTCTCACTTGGCTTCGCCGAATCCCATGATTGTATGTTTCAATTTGCGCATCCCGAATATTTGTATGCATTATTACTCATCCCCCTTCTAGTTGCACTATTTATATACTCTCAATGGCGTAACTATAAGCGACAAACGCAATGGGGGAGTAAAAATATGTTCTTACGGCTAGTAAATGGATTATCAATCTATCGTGTAATTACTAAGTTCTTCTTACAGCTTATTGCCTTAGCCCTTCTAATTTTTCTGTTAGCTCAGCCTCAATATGGCTTATCTTCTGGAAAACCCATTAAGAAGCAAGGGATAGAAGTAATCTTTGCTTTAGATGTTTCGCAATCAATGTTAGCACAGGATGTTCAGCCTTCTAGATTAGAGCGAAGTAAACTTTTGATATCTACGCTTGCTGAACGCATGCCTAATAATAAGATTGGTCTTAATATCTTTGCAGGTGAGGCATATCCTATTCTCCCTCTTACGAATGATTTAGTTAGTGCTAATTTATTCCTAGATCAAATATCTACTGATATGGTTTCACTTCAAGGTACTAATCTTGGAGCAGCCATTAGATTAGCAGATAAAAGCTTTAGCAATAATAAGAAGGTAGGCAAGGCCATTGTTGTTATAACTGATGGAGAAAACCACGAAGAAGGAGCGGTAGAAGCTGCAAGATTGGCGGCTAACTCAGGGAAACACGTGTTTGTTCTTGGGGTTGGAAGTACCTCTGGAGCTCAAATCCCGACACCTGAAGGTATACTTACAGACAATAGTGGAGCTGTAGTAAAGACAGCTCTCAATGAAGAAGCATGTATTGAACTAGCACAAGCTGGTAAGGGACAGTTTTTTCATGTAGATGGCACTAACTCTGCTCAAGAGCAACTTCAACAAGTATTATCTCAATTACAAGAAGCTGAGTCTTCTTATACTAATAACAGTGCACCTAACGAACTGTTTCCGTGGATTGCTTCTTTACTGTTGATTATACTGCTATTAGAACTGTTTTTTGCCGAACGTCAACAGAACTGGTGGCGTAAGCTCTCCTTTCTTCAAAGATAATTTTAGTTGTTCTACATTATATTGTGGGAGTTAAGAATATGTATAAATACTTTCTTTTCTATCTATTCTTCTTTGCCTCTTCAAGTACCTATGCTCAAAATGCAGAATGGAGACATATACACCAAGGTAATCGTGCATTCGTGAAAGGTGATTATAAGACTGCTGAGTTCGAGTATCGAGCAGCACAGAAACTGAATCCACAAAGTGCACGAGCTGCTTTCAATCTAGGAGATGTATATTTAGCACAAAGAAACATGCAAGCAGCTTTGGAGCAATATCAAGTAGCCGCTAAAGGTGAGTCTAACAAATTCCTCAGAGCTCTATCATATCACAATGTGGGTGTAGCCTATCATTTGAATAAGCAATACGACAAAGCCATAGACTTCTATAAAGAAGCATTACGCAATAATCCTCATGACGAGGATACTCGCTATAATTTAGTACTCTGTCAAAAGCAAAAAAAGGAGGACCAGCAGCAACAAAACCAACAACAGCAACGGAAGTCAAAGCAACAAGAAAAACAGAATAATCAACAACAGTCTCAACAACAGCAGCAAGAGACTAACAGAGAAATGAGTAAAGAAAGCGCCGAGCGCTTGCTAAATCTTGCACAGCAAGCAGAAAAGCAAACACGAGATAAGTTGCAACGTTCTGAACAACCACGGCAAAAGCATCTCAAAAAGAACTGGTAAACCACAAATTTACTCATCTTATTCGATATAAGACATCGTATGATACATAAATTTTTAAGTCTCTTGATTGGTTTTTGTTTTGCATTTTACGGGTTGGCACAAATAACTTTCAGAGTTAAAGCTCCTACAAAGTCCGATATTAATGGACAAATTAGAGTCCAATTTGAACTTAATGGAGCTGAAGGAAGTAATTTTCGTCAACCAGCACTCAACGATTTCGACATACTTGCTGGCCCTAACATTTCCACAGCCAACAGCGTGGTTATCATTAATAATCGGACGCAAACCACTTCTTCAACTGTTTACACTTACATTCTTGCTCCAAAGCGAAATGGTACTCTTCAAATAGGAGGAGCTTCTGTCCATGCCCAAGGAAAAGTTTACCAGACTCGTCCTGTTTCAATTCTGATTTCAGGAAAATCTAGTCTCAATGCTTCAACCCCTACTGCATCCTCTCATTCTACTCACGATATTCAAAATATAGGAACTCATATAGGCCTCAAGGATATCTATTTCACAGCCGAGGTTTCTAAGAAAAAGATATATGAGCAAGAACCTATCATGCTGACTTATCGTTATCATGTCCGAGAAGGTGTGGCTGTTGTCAACATAATGCCAACTGGCAAACCTGAAATGAAAGGTTTTTGGACTCAAGAAGTTGAACTTCCTCGAAATCTAAGCCCAAGAGCTGCACATATAGGAGGTAAACTTTATCGAGTTGGGACGAATCTTCAGTATTTAATTTTCCCACAGCAGTCAGGAACCCTCACTATCCCTGCTCTGGCTTTCCGCACAGATGTAGTACAACGTAATTCATCTATTGATGAAATTGATGCTTTCTTCAACGGCGGTAATAGTGTTAACGTGTCAGTAGAACGATCTACACCTCCTGTAACATTAGAAGTAGTTCCCTTGCCTCAGCCACAACCCACGAATTTCTCGGGTGGGGTAGGACAGTTATCGATAAGCGCATCTTTAACCACTCCCGTCCCTAAAACAAATGATGTAGCCACTTTGAGAGTGGTAGTTCGAGGCACTGGCAACCTCAAACTCGTAAAAGCGCCTACTGTAGTTTTTCCCAAGGGCTTTGACGCCTACGCTCCGAAAATCAATGATAAAGTAAAGATAACGTCTTCAGGAGTAGAAGGTTCTATGGAATTTGATTATACCTTTGTTCCACGCAACATGGGTAAGTTCACAATTCCGTCCATAAGTTTAAACTACTTTGATCCTCAGCTTAAATCATATCTCACAACTTCCAGCAAAGCAATTACACTTGACATCAAGAAGGGAACTAAAGCCTATGCACCTATTAGCTCGGCTAAAACAGAAGACCTCAGAGCAATCGAACAAAGTAACCATAGATTTTCAACTGATGGATTCCTATGGATTGGTAGCTGGAAATATTGGTGTTTGTTAGCTTGTCTCCTATCTTTAAGTGTTTTAGGAAGTCGCTATGCTCAAAAACTTTTGTATCGACATTTAGACTCAGAAGGAAGAAAAGAAAGAAATGCAAGGAAAAGAGCACATCAGCGCTTGCAACAAGTAGAAAAGCTCATTAGTTCTGATCGTAATTCAGAGTTTTATGATGCCTTATCTAACGCTGTTGCTGGTTATTTTGCAGAGAAATTCAAACTAGAAAAGGCTGCGCTAACGCAGCAAATTATTCGTGAACGCTTGGCGGCACATAGAATTGATACTGACATAATAGATGAAGCTTTGGCGTTACTTTCGGAGATAGATTTTGGACAATTTGCACCAACCTCAGAGAATATCCGACAAGATCTTTACCAGCGTTCTAGTCATCTCCTAACATTACTAAATGATTCACTTAGATAGTCTGTTTATGCGTACTAAGTACATTTTCTCCGTCACTGTTTTGTGGTGTTTCTTTATAGTTTTTTGTTGGGCTGAATCTCCTAACAATAAAGGTATCAAAGCTTTTTCTAACGAAAATTATGCAGAAGCTGTCGACCTCTTTTCTACACAAGTTGCAAAAGCCCCATCTGTTGAAGGTTTCTATAATCTAGGTAATGCCCATTATAAACTCAAACAGTATCCCGAAGCTATAATAGCTTATTTACGAGCCTTGAGACTAAACCCTTCTTTTGAAGATGCAGCCTACAACCTACAACTTACACAACAAAAAATAGCTCCAGGACATGCTACTTTATCCAATATGCCCTGGGAGAACCCGTTGACGTTATTACTTGATTGTGGCAGTGTTCAGAAGTGGACCTCTATTTCCTTCATTTGTTTAATTCTAGCTGCTATCTGCTGGAATCTCTTCAGAATACTCTCTCATACAATTATTCAAAGAGTCGCTCTGCTTTCTACCTTTGTCCTCGTTATTTCATTTTTTATCACTAGTCTTGCAGCTATTTGTCAGCGTTATCGTTATTACCATAATAGTTTAGCTGTCATTACCTCTGATCAAGCTCAAACATATGCTTCGCCCATACTGAACTCTAAGAAGGAAATGTTACTTCCTGCTGGAAGCATCGTTAACTTGCAAGATATAGATAATAAAGGATGGGCAAGAGTGCAAACAAGTGATGGTTCCGAAACATGGATTCATTTAGCTCAGCTTGAACAAGTTCGAGACAAAGATTGATTCCATTACTATTTTTTTATTGAAATGTACCTCATATTTTCCGAACATAATGTATCTTTGCGTTGGAAATGAAACCCTTTTCAACTCAATCAACTGTTCTTTTTCTATGGACTCTCTGTATTTGGTAGTACTCGGCTTCCTCTTAATCTTGGCAATATTTGACTTAAGTGTTGGAGTTGCTAACGATGCCGTAAATTTTCTTGCTCCAGCTGCTGGAGCTCGTGCGGCAAAGTTTAAGGTTATTTTGGCTGTGGCTGCTGTAGGCATCTTTATAGGTGCTTCCACTTCTAGTGGAATGATGGACATTGCTCGACATGGCATATTGCAACCTCAGCATTATTCCTTCGCCGATGTCATGTGCGTTTTCTTAGCAGTCAGTGCTACAGATGTAATATTACTTGACATTTTTAATACACTTGGGCTCCCCACATCTACAACCGTGTCGTTGGTCTTTGGGCTATTAGGTGGTTCAACTGCGCTTGCACTTAAGTATATCATTAATGATGGTTTTTCGTATTCGGAACTTATCAACACTGATAAGGCGCTAACTGTAATATTTGGTATATTCCTTTCTGTAGCGATAGCTTTCGTGGTGGGGCTTATTGTGATGTGGTTTACACGTATCATTTTCACTTTCAATTATAAGAAGCATCAACGTTGGAGTATTGCTCTTTATGGAGGCTTCTCAATTACCCTCATATTCTATTTCCTAGTTGCAGTTAGTCTTAAGAATGCGCCTATAGTACAGAATAGTGCATTTGGAACCTTTGTGCATGAGCATCCTGATATGCTAATTCTTTATGCACTTTTAGTTTCAATAGTGCTTGTACAGATACTACATTGGTTAGGTATCAATATCTTCCGAATCATTGTATTGCTTGGCACTTTCTCTTTAGCAATGGCCTTTGCAGGGAATGACTTAGTAAACTTTATAGGTGTTCCATTAGCAGGACTAGAGAGCTATCTAGATTTTAGTCAGGCAGGTGAGGGAGTTGCAGCAACAGCCCATAAAATGGGTGTCCTTGCTGGTGAGTCCAGTTTGCCTTATGTTCAACTATTCCTCATTGGAGCAGGTATTATCATGACCGTGGCTATTTGGACGTCTAAGAAAGCTCAGCAAGTAGTTCAACGAACCATTGATTTGTCTAGCCAAAGTGAGAATGAGGAAGTATTTTCTTCCTCAAAGGTTGCAAGAAGAACAGTAAGAAATGTTCTAAATTTCAATGCATATGTAAGTAAGCATGTACCAGCCTCAGTTGCAAACTGGGTAAATCAACGCTTTAGCAAAGATGATGCACCAGAAGAAACCGCTGCGTTTGATTTAGTTCGTGCCAGTGTCAATCTTGTGCTAGCTGGTTTATTGATTATTGTCGGTACAACTTTCAAACTACCACTTTCAACTACCTACGTAGCCTTCATGATTGCGATGGGGTCATCTCTTGCTGATCGAGCTTGGGGACGTGAAACTGCAGTTTATCGCATCACAGGGGTAATGACTGTAATAGGTGGTTGGTTTATCACAGCTGGTGCAGCCTTTATGATGGCTTTCCTTATAGCAACCCTCAATAACATAGGTGGTTTTTTTGCAATGGTGGGTGTCATTGGCATCATTATTTTTACCATGATTGCCAACAACAGACGCTTCAAGAAGAAACAGGAGCAAGCAGAAAATGTAGATACATTATTCCGTCAGATGATGAGTACTCGTGACAAGCACGAAACTTGGACATTGCTCCTTCAGCATTGCCAGCTAACGGAGGTACACCTCATCAAAGCATCTCGTGAAATATTTGAAGGAGTAGCTCAAGGACTGATGAATGATAATATTCGCTATCTTCGTTCTTCAGAATCATTACTCAAGGATGAACGAGAAATGTGGAAACGCTATCGTCGCAAGGAAATCATAGGAATGCGCAAGATAGATCGTTTGCAAGCGATAGAAAAGGATACTTGGTTCTATCTAGGCATAAATAGTATCTCTCAAATCCTTTATGGCTTAAAGCGTATGCTGGAGCCTATTCTAGAGCATGTAGACAACAACTTTAATCCACTGCCTGATGACTATGTTCAAGAGTATGCACCTATAGTAGAGCGTACATCAAAGTTCTTAACTGCGATTCAAACCTCTATTGACCAAAATGATTTTAGCAATAGTGATGAAGTTCTAGTCGAAGGTAGCATGTTAAAGAACGAAGTGTCAGCAGTACGCCATTCTCTCCAAGAACGCATACAACGTGATGAAAGTAATCTCAACGTAGCCCTACTTTATCTCAGTGCACTTCAAGAAACCCAAGAGATAATATCTAATGCGCGCCATCTTCTGCGGGCAGCAAAACGCTTTAGTAGCTAAATAGTACAAACGAACCAAAGTTATCCTTTTTCCATAATCCCTTGACTTTTTCGAAATTCAAGGGATTATCTTTATTATCAGGTATTAATAGTCTTTTTGTGTGTAAACTCCAAAGTTCTTATTTTTGTAGTGATAGAAAGAAACAAACAAGAACAATGGAGCTTACGAATTCACAAACATCGGAATTATTTGGTTCATCCGAGATTAAAAGTGATGTTCTTTAAACAGATGAAAACTGCCGAACTAATTTTACATTTGAATTATCTCCAACAAATGTACCATTATGAAGAGCTGTTTTCCATATTATGCTTGGGTATTGTATCACCACGAGTGCCTCCGTGAGGAATACAAAGGTAATACAATGTATCTTTCATATTGAAAATAAACGAGCACTGAAATGCAGGCCTAAGCGCGGTAATCCCCATTTGGTCAAGTATGGTTTTCGCATTCGTGACTTTGTTGATCTTCCGATTGGCGGTAAAAAAGTAATTCTGCGTATGAAGGTCCGCCGTTACAAGTGTAAGTGTGCGGATTGTGCTATGATTGCCAGGAATGGATACCTTTTGCCACCGGCAGTCACAGTTTTACACTCGTCGCTTTGCAATGTATGTGGTTGACCTCAAGAGCGGTCGAATTCTCTACGTAGGTCAGGGCAAGGCAGCCGATGCTTTGGCTCGATTTTGGAAATGAGACAAAAAAAGATTGACATCAGGTATATTGCCACTGATCTCTCTTCCGCTTTCATCTCTTCAGTACACAAAAATTGCCCGAATGCGGTGCATGTCTTCGACCATCTCCATGTGGTCAAACTGATGAATGAGAAGTTGGACGATATACGCAAAAAGGACATCAACAAGCGCAAGGTCTTGAAGGGGACGCGTAAGCTGCTGCTACGCAATGGAGCTGACATCTTCGATAAGGAGTATCAAACAAGCCTTGATAAGGCTTTGGATATGAACAAACCTCTCTCACAGGCATACTATCTCAAAGAGCAACTCAGAGAGATATGAATACAGTACAATAAGTAAGAAGCCGAAAAGGGCATGCTCGATTGGGTAAAACAGGCGCGAGAGAGCAAAGTGCCACAGCTGATGAAAATAGCCGTCACAATTATGGCTTACATAACCAGTATTCTGGTATAGTATGACTGTCCCACATCGACAGGAATAGTAGAGGGGATAAACAACAAGATAAAGGTCAATAAGAGAGTTGCTTATGGTTTTAGAGACGAAAGGTACTTTTGAATTAAGGTTATATGCCCTGCATGATTGCAGCATCACTCCAAATGTCGGATGAGCCTCTTATATTGCTGTCCGATAAAAGTTTTTCTAATGATGAAAATAAGGCTGAAACCCTCTTACTGAATTTCAGCCTCTTTTGTTACTTTGCTTGTTCCTATACTAACGCTGGTAACATGAGCTAAAGTACATATTTTACGGGACAGCAATAAATCTAATAAAATCTGTTCAGACTTTGATAAAATCATTGACAACCTTGTAGATTTCTTCCTTTGCTGTTTCTAGATTGTCGTTGATGATGATTGTGTCAAACTGTGAAGCAAAGCTCATTTCATATTCTGCTTTGTCTAGTCGCATTTGAATAGCCTCAGGAGTTTCTGTGCCTCGATGCTCCAATCGTTTTTGTAATGCCTCAACAGAAGGAGGCTGGATGAATACTGCTAGGCAGCGCTCACCATAGTGGCGTTTGATGTTTAGCCCCCCTTTAACATCAATGTCACAGATTACGTTTTCTCCAGCAGCAAGCTGACTTTCTACTTGTGAAGTTAGAGTACCATAGTAGCGATCTCTATAGACTTCTTCATACTCTAAGAAGTCTCCAGCTTCAATGTGGGAGCGAAACTCTTCTGGAGATAGAAAGAAGTATTCGACACCATGTTGCTCTTGTCCACGGGGGGGACGACTTGTGGCACTAATGGAAAAATGGAGATTGAGTCCTTGTTCAATGAGGTGTTGCACTAGTGTGCTTTTACCCGAGCCAGAGGGAGCAGAGAAAACAATAACTTTAGTCATAGGAATGTGTAAGAAAAGAGTCGTAAAGCGTTGATGGGAGTAATAACATTGAACATACATTAAAGCACATTGAGCACTTGTTCTTTAATCTGTTCTAGTTCGTCCTTCATTTTCACTACGATATTTTGCATCTCTGCTTGGTTACTTTTCGAACCAGTCGTATTTATTTCTCGTCCCATCTCTTGAGCAATGAAACCTAACTTTTTACCTTGTCCGTGTGGTCCTGAGAGTGTTTCACGGAAATAGTTGAGGTGGTTGGTCAATCGTTGTTTTTCTTCATTGATATCTAGCTTCTCAATGTAATAAATAAGCTCTTGCTCGAGACGGCTCTTATCGATGTCTAGACTAGGAAGCTCAGCAATGCGCTCCTCGAGTCTTGTGCGAATCTTTTCGACGCGACTTTTTTCGAAAGGCTCAATGCTCTTCATCAAGGCTTCAATGCTATCAATGTTGTTGAGGAACTTTTGAGCAAGGGCTTCTCCTTCTTGGCGACGGAAGTCCTTGAGTTGATTGATGGCTTGCGAAAGGGCGGTGGCTACAGTAGACCATTCTTCCTCGGATACAGTTTCGAGTGATGCAACTTGTGTAAGTTCGGGAAGGCGCACTAAAACTTTCCACAGCTCTGAGGGATTGGGCATAGCCAAACCAGGAGTTTCGATACTGATTCTCTGCATTTGCTGCAGATAGGAAGCCACTGCCGAAGGATTTATGGTTAATCCAGCTTGTTCTGTTCCTTTTTCGCACCAAATGGTTAATTCCACCTTTCCTCGCTCCAATTCTGCTGCCGCAAATTTGCGAATATCCATTTCCTTTTCTCGATAGATGGAGGGAATGCGCGTGCTCAAGTCCAGGTTTTTGCTGTTGAGCGATTTGACTTCTATGTGGATTTTTTTTCCGTTGTAAGTGGCTTCAGCTTTGCCGTAGCCTGTCATGGAGTAAATCATGGGAGAATATATAAGAAATAAGCACCTCGACGCACGCGCCGAGGTGCTATTATATTACGTATTATGGACTATTGTGAAGAACTTACGCTTGGAGAGGACGAAGGTCAAGCATAAGTTCGTCCAATTGCTTTTGATCCACCATAGATGGAGCATCAAGCATGACATCACGACCAGAGTTGTTCTTAGGGAATGCGATGCAGTCGCGAATACTGTCGAGACCAGCAAACAAACTTACGAAGCGGTCGAGACCATACGCCAAACCACCATGAGGAGGTGCGCCGTATTTGAATGCGTTCATCAAGAAACCAAATTGCTCTTGAGCTTTTTCTGGTGTGAAACCAAGCACTTTGAAAATCTTAGCTTGGAGAACCGCATCGTGGATACGAATAGAACCACCCCCAACTTCGACACCATTACATACCATGTCGTAAGCATCAGCAAGAACTTCTGCAGGATTGGTGTCCAATTTGTCGATGTCTGATGGTTTGGGTGAGGTAAATGGGTGGTGCATTGCCATCAAGCGGTCTTCCTCTTCGCTGTATTCGAACATGGGGAAGTCTACAACCCACAAGAGAGCAAACTTGTTTTTGTCTCTCAAGCCCAAGCGTTCACCCATCAGGAGGCGAAGTTCGCAAAGTTGCTTGCGAGTCTTATTGACATCATCACCACTAAGTATAAGAAGGAGGTCACCTGGTTTGGCGCCCATAGCATCACGGAGTTGTTGGAGAACATCTTGTGAATAGAACTTGTCTACAGAGCTCTTTACACTTCCATCTTCTGCAACACGAGCATAAACTAAGCCCTTTGCACCTACTTGTTGAGACTTCACGAAGTTGGTCAATTCGTCAATCTGTTTGCGTGTGTAGGATGCACATCCTTCTGCACAAATACCTCCGATATAGGCTGCATCATTAAAGACCGCAAAGTCAGCTTTATCTTTGAGCACTTCCATTAATTCAACAAATTCCATACCGAAGCGCATGTCTGGTTTGTCGCTACCGAAGCGGCGCATGGCTTCATGCCAAGATAGGCGAAGGAATGGAGCATCACCAAGATCATAGTTGCGTACTTTCTTGAAAAGATATTTGGTCAGTCCCTCAAAAGTATTGATGATATCGTCTTGCTCAACGTAAGACATCTCGCAGTCTATCTGAGTAAATTCTGGTTGTCTGTCTGCGCGAAGGTCTTCGTCGCGGAAGCACTTAACTATTTGGAAATATCTGTCCATACCAGCAACCATCAGAAGTTGCTTTAAGGTTTGAGGACTTTGAGGAAGTGCATAGAATTGGCCAGGGTTCATGCGAGAAGGTACGATGAAGTCGCGAGCACCTTCTGGTGTGGAACCTACAAGAATGGGAGTTTCAATTTCAAGAAAGTCTAGGTTATCGAGATATTCTCGTACAGCCAAGCAGAACTTGTGGCGTAGTTCTAGGTTTGCACGAACATTAGCACGACGCAAGTCAAGATAGCGATACTTCATGCGCAGATCGTCACCTCCATCTGTATTCTCTTCTATGGTAAAGGGAGGAACTTCACTAGTATTAAGAACGTTAAGAGTAGATACGATTATCTCAATGTCTCCCGTTGGTATTTTATCATTCTTGGCGTATCGCTCGTTTACTGTACCTTCTATTTGGATCACAAACTCACGACCAAGTTTGTTGGCACGGGCGCAGAGTTCTGCATTGGTTTCTTCATTGAAGACGAGTTGAGTGATGCCATATCGGTCGCGGAGATCGACAAATGTCATTCCACCCATTTTGCGTGTACGTTGCACCCATCCAGCGAGGGTTACGGTTTGGCCAACTTCGCTGATGCGTAGTTCGCCACAGTTGTGAGTTCTATACATTGTAGGCTGTAATTTATTACATTCTTATAAGCTGACGGATTTATGCAGGACTTTATGCTGAATAAAAAAGTAATTTACCAGTGTCCACAATAATCTGTCTATACGATAATGCAAAAGTATCAAATTTCTAATGAAACACAAAGTTGTGTTTGATGAAATCTTTATTGAAGTAGCTTGTTTAGTCTTCCTCCGTGCTAGAGGCTTCAAGTATACCTTTAACTAAAGCAACGAGCGATTTTACCACCCGAACAAAGAAAGCTATAATCGATTGGCCTAAAGAAATTAGACCTCTATATATTATGTAACCTGACTTTATAAACAGGCGAAGCCAGTCCTTTGGGTTAGTAACATCAAATGTATTCTGCTCAGTTAGTTTTTTCCAGCCCCAAAGAGGTAGGATAGGCAGACTTATTCCGAAAAGAGTGTAGATAATCCAAAAGGCATCTCCTTGTTCATATTGTACCACGGGGTGGCCGCCAATCATTTCCCAATCAAGATCATAAAGACTAACTTTAATTATACTAGCAAATTTGAAAGCGAGTAAGTGAAATACAAAAATATAAAGAGTATTGTTTCCTATGAACAGGATCCACTGGATGTATTTCTTTGGAATTAATATTATAAACTGCGATAGACTACGTAACCAGACAAAGGCAGCAGCTCCAGCAAGAGTAAGGATGGGGACAGAAAGAATACTACCAGGCTTTGCTGCCATAGAAACGGGGTAGAATATGGTGATTGCAACTAAAATCAGAGAGCTCATAGTTAGCATTACGATGGGATTACGCCATATTGCTACCTCAGAAGACTCATCTGCACGTCTCAACAGAAAACCGACACCCATGAGTACAATGCCCATTAGTTCTCTATAGCCTCCTTGTGCAACCCCTGTGATGTGTAAACCCATTCCTGCTTGCCATAGTGCGAGTAGAAAGCTTATTGCTACTACACAGGTAACTTGTAGGGTTGACGTTTTTAGCCATCTTAGCCAGCGGCATATTTTGAGTAAGAAAATAAATGCTATGTTAGCTAGAAGTAGTGCTCGGAAAAACCAGAAAGCTCCCGCAATAAAGGGATCATAGCCTGACATGTTGAAGAACATACTCCAAAGATGTTGAGCTATTTGAGACCAGTTGTAGGGATGTGTTACACCTCCAAGAGCGTTTCCATATGATTCAGAAAGAAAACCGATTTCAAAAAAACTATTATGGAGTATGAGAAAGACCGTGCCCCAGAGGATAAACGGAATGTATAGTCTCTTTCCTCGACGAACGATAAAATCCGTGGTGTTATCAAGATTCTCTAAGTTGAAAAAATACCCTGATAGCACGAAGAATGCTGGCACACCAACCATGTATGCAAAGCTAGACAAAAAAGTCGGGGCAGCAGAATGAGCAATAACCACAAGCATAATGGCAATTGCTTTGAAAATAGTAAAGGAAAGATTGTGCATGCCTTTGGGTATAAAAGTTATTAAGAAAAAAGCAAAAGTAGCTAGACTTATGAACTACATCATAGTGCAGAATGAGTCTACGATACCAAGCAGGTTTCCTTGATCATTAACTACAAGTACAGAATGAATCTTGTGTTGCTTCATCATTTCGTCAATCTTTACGACTTTAGTGTCTGGACTAACACACTTAGGGTTTGAAGTCATAACTTCCGCAACTGTGTGCTGGAAGAAGTTGTCTCCAAATCGTTCCATAGCACGACGAATGTCTCCGTCGGTTACTATACCAACGATATTGTTTTGTTCTATGGCTACACATAGGCCCAAACGGCCACTAGTCATGTGCATCAATGCTTCTCCCATAAGTGTCGTAGGAGCTATGGTAGGAAGGTTGTCAGTGTGCATAACATCTTTAGCACATGTGAGCAAACGGCGTCCAAGTGCACCACCTGGATGAAATTGTGCAAAGTCGCTTGCTTTAAAATCACGTGCTACGATCAGTGCACAAGCTAAAGCATCTCCCAAAGCAAGTGTAACTGTAGTGCTGGTGGTCGGTGCTAATCCCATGGGACAGGCCTCTTTCTTTACGCTAATGTTTAGATGAACGGAACTGTATTGCGCTAATAGAGATTTTTCGTTCCCGCTCATTCCTATAACTGGAATCTGCCTTGCAAGAAGATAGGGAAAGAAACGTAATAATTCGTCGGTTTCTCCCGAATTTGAAATGGCCAAAACTAAGTCTTCAGTGCCAATTACCCCAAGGTCGCCATGGAAAGCATCAAGTGGGTTAATGAAAAAGCTTGGGGTGCCAGTAGAGGATAATGTTGCTGCAATTTTTGCTCCGATGTGGCCACTTTTACCTACACCTGTGACGATTACTTTGCCTGGGCATTGTAATATAAGTTCTACAGCATGTTGAAAGTCAGCACCAATAGTTGGAATTAAATCAATAAGTGCCTGAGATTCATCTCGTAGACATTGAATGGCTGTATCTATTATAGAAGACATAATCTAAAGTTAGGAGCGAAAGAATCAGGAGAAATATAGATGATAGGCATCACTATGTTTAGAGTAAGTCTGTAATGAGTGATTCTAAATCATCAAGAAATAGCATGTTAGGGCCATCTGATAGAGCTATTTCTGGATTTGGATGTGTCTCTATGAAATAGCCTTGAGCACCAAAGGCTTTAGCAGCCTTGGCCATAGCAGGAACAAATTGTCTGTCACCAGAAGTCGTGCCATTTCCCGCGCCAGGGCGTTGTACAGAATGAGTGCAATCCATGATGACTCTATCTGCCCATTGCTTCATAATAGGCAGGTTTCTAAAGTCTACAACTAAGTTGTTATAACCAAAAGTTGTGCCGCGCTCTGTAAGCCAAACTTCTTTGGCACCAGCTTCACGGCATTTTTCTACAGGAAATTGCATATCATCTCCAGAAAGAAATTGAGCTTTTTTCACATTTACAACTCGTCCTGTCTGTGCGGCTGCAACTAACAGGTCCGTCTGTCTACAAAGAAAAGCTGGTATTTGAAGTACATCTACTACTTCTCCCACAGCACTTGCTTGATAACTTTCGTGTATGTCTGTTGTTAAGGGAAGGCTATAGCGCGTTTTTATATCAGCCAGCATTTGCAATCCCTTTTCAAGCCCAGGCCCTCGATAGGAACTGAGTGATGTTCGATTGGCCTTATCAAAGGAAGCCTTAAAGTAGACCTCTGTCTGGAATTTTTCACGAATAGCAACCAGACGTCGTGCAACAACATCTAAGAGTTCATCGTTTTCTATAACACAAGGACCAGCAAGAAAGATTGGAGCCATAATATGCTATGCTTAAGTGTGGGATTATATTGTACTGCAAAAGTACAAAAAAACTCGATATAATGGGGAGTTCGCCGCTAAAGAATACCTTTTCTATATAAGAGTTCTTGTTACTATCGCCTTTTTTTTAGATATTTGCACTAAAGTATATCGATAAGATGTTGAATCTTTTTTAATCACCTTTTTCAATAGTATATGAGTAGCTTCCAAAAATATTTGTTCTTCGATACAGAAACTACGGGAATCCCTCAGAATTATAAGGCTCCTTGTACAGATATTAATAACTGGCCTCGATTGATTCAACTTGGTTGGCTCTTGACGGATGCCGAAGGTCAGATCCTATCAGAAGGCAATCATATCGTTCGTCCAGAGGGCTTCGAGATTCCAAAGGCTGCTTCAGATGTGCACGGGATTACTACAGAGATAGCTCTTGCAGAAGGGCAATCCCTCTTAGATGTTATCTTCGCTTTTGGAACAGATCTTAATCGGTCCGATTGTGTTGTAGGGCACAATCTAGATTATGATTTGCATGTCTTAGGAGCTGAGTATGTGCGTTTGGGATATGATTCTCGAATTATGTTTGCACGTCCGACTCTTTGTACCATGCAAGCTACCATAGACTATTGTAATATTCCTGGTGCTTATGGCCCTAAATGGCCAAAGTTGATGGAATTGTATACAAAACTTTTTGGAAAAGGGTTTGATGGTGCTCATGATGCTATGGCTGATATTGTGGCGACTAAAGAGTGCTTTTTCGAATTACTTCGACGTGGCATAGTTCGTTTGCAGTAAAAGTTAAAAAGCTGTAGACTACTCGTTTGACGGATTTGCGCATTTAACCTAGACAATAATACCCAAAGAGATGAAAACGATATGTATATTTATGACTTCCCTTTTAGGAATAAGTACACTTCCTATTGGTGCAGCAGATTTTATTTTAGGAGAAGAATACATTCTAAGTTCGAGGGAGCAATCAAACAAAAAACAGCGATTCTTCTGTCAATCTGAGATATATTTCAATGGAACTGCTTTAAAAGGGCACGAGTCAAAAACTGTAGGCGCGCGAAAGATTTTTCCACAGAGGAAACAAGATAGTTTATAGGTTCTTTCATCCATAGATAGTATAGGTTTGTGGAGAAAAGAAATAGACACCAAAATTTCAAATAAGAACCTCAATACAGGTGTAATTAACAGTTCTATTGGAGTAATTTCAGGTCAAGTAGCTGGTGTAAATGTTGGTGGAAGTGGGACTGATCGTTTGGCTATGCTAACGAGTGTGCGAGTGCGTGGTAACACTTCCATTATGGGGGGCAACAATCCCTTAGTTATCATTGATGGGATATCCTCCGACTTGGTTACTCTTAGCACCATTTATCCTTCTGATATAGAAAAATTTGAGGTACTAAAGAACGCTTCTGAAACTGCACAGTTCGGATCACGCGGGGCAGCGGGGGTTATAATCGTAACCACTAAAAAAGGAAGGGATGGAAAATTTCAAATTTCCTACGACGGGAATTGGGGATGGGAGAGTGTTTACAAGAATCTAGAGATGCTCTCTGCATCAGATTATATAAAAACGGCTCAGCAATTAGGAGTACATTATTTCAATGGCGGTAACAATGTGGACTATACTGCGTTGCCTATTCGTATAGGTACAATGAATAACCATCACATTTCATTTTCTGGTGGAACGAAAGAGTCAAATTATCGAGCCTCTGTGGCTTATACAGGCCGAGAGACTGTAATTCGTCAGATAGGTTATAATAATTATGTGGCAAAACTTGATCTTACTCAATTGGCCTTTGATAATTATTTGACTATAGATTTTGGAATCTTTGGTTCGTCACAGAGTAACCGCAATATAGCGGATCCGCAAGCTTTATTCTATGCTGCCGCCACGCAGAATCCGACTCTACCTTCAAACTGGAATGGAAAAGGATGGGCTATCAATCCTACTGCTAACCAGATTGCACCACCGCAGGCAAGACTTCTAGTGAAAGACGAAGTTTTTAATCAAAACTTGAATTCACATATTTCGCTCAAATTTAAATTGCTTTCTGAGCTTACGTTGGATGTTTTTGGCGCATACACTTTTACTTCCATTGAGAATGCACAGTTTTCTCCTACATGGACAGCAGCCCAAGGTATGGCCTTACGTAAAGAAGAGAAACGCAAGGACTGGTTGTTGAATGCATCATTAGACTTCTACAAGAATTATGGAGCTCATAAGCTTAAAGCTCAATTATTGAGTGAGTTTCAAGAAAATTTATTGACTTCTTTTGGTACCACTGTGCGTGGTTTTAACTATAATGATTTTGGTTATAACAATCTAGCACTTGGTGCTTTACGGCCTTATGGAGGTACTTCCAGCTATGAAGAGTCTACTCGATTGGCTTCCTTTTTGGTTGCTTTGAAATATAGCTTATATGATAAGTACACGTTAGCTTTGACTAGTCGATGGGATGGAAGTTCTCTTGTTGGGAAGAATAAAACTTGGGGGCTTTTTCCTTCTGTATCTGGAGAATGGAATATCAAAGCTGAGTCTTTTTTGCGTGACTACTTGCCACTGACTCACTTTCTATTACGAACAGGTTATGGCCTGTCTGGAAATTTAGGAGGAATTAGTGCTTATAGTACTGTTCAACGATTAGAGCCACAAGGAATAGTTCCTCATAAAGGCACACCTGCAGTTGCTTTAAGTATACTTAGAAATGCAAACCCAAATCTAACTTGGGAGAAGCGTAGTACTTTCAATGTAGGTTTTTCCATGGGGTGGTGGAGTAATCGTTTACTTCTTACAACAGAATTATATCGCGCTTACATATACGATATGCTTTATCAGTATGATGTTCCTATTCCACCCTTTACTGCAAGTAAACTTATAGCTAATAATGGCAGTATGAGAAATGAAGGAATAGAGCTAGGAATAGGTTTTACTCCTATACAAAACAGTGATTGGGAGATGAATCTCAATGTAAATCTTACATGGTCACGCAATAAGTTACTTTCTCTAGATGGTGAGTATAATGGATTTCCTTTGACAGCACCTCATATCACAAGTATTGGTGGACTAAATGGTGCTGGCTTTCATGGAGGGAATAACAACGTACTTTATCAAGTGGTAGGTCAGCCCTTAGGTGTCTTCTTTTTACCCCACAGCAATGGTTTGGTTACTAATACTAATGGGAAAAAGCATTATAGCATTGCAGATTTGAACAAAGATGGAAAAATAGATTTATCTGATGGAGGAGATCGTTATGTTGCTGGGCAAGCTACTCCTAAATATATGATTGGCTCAAATCTCTCGTTACGGTACCGAAAATTTGATATTTCTGTGCAAGTCAATGGTGCTTTTGGTCATAAGATATACAACGGTACTGCATTGTCCTACATGAATATGTCTAGTTTTCCCGATTACAATGTAATGAAAGGGGCGCCAGAAGCACAAATAGAGGACCAAATAGCTTCAGATTATTGGCTAGAGTCAGGAGATTATGTAAATATAGATTACGTTACCTTGGGATGGAATGTCCCCCTTAGCAGTCGTAATGTGCGAGGACTTCGTTTATATTTGAGTGTAAACAATCTTGCTACCATAACAGCTTACAGTGGACTAACACCTATGATTAATAGTCATGTTCTTAATGCGACAATGGGTATAGACGATAAACGTTCTATTCCTGTTTATCGCAGTTATTCGGCTGGCCTTAGTATTCAATTCTAAAATATAATGCCATGAAAATGCTATCATTCCTTCTGCTTTTTGCTGTATTAACCTTGAGCAGCTGTTTGAACACTGAATCTAATGGTCAGCTTGATGAAAGACGAGCTTTGAACAATGCCACAAACCTCTACCTCACTACTGTTGCATCTTTATATGGTAATATTGGGGGCACGCGAGATGGTGAAGGTTTGCAGGGGACTTATCGAGGAGTCTATGATTACAATACTTTTACGACTGACGAAGCTATTATTCCAATCCGAGGAGGGGACTGGTACGATGGAGGTTTTTGGCAAAATTTATATTTACATAAGTGGACAGCTGCAGATTCAGAGTTACAAACTATGTGGAACTATCTGTTCCGAACAGTAATGCTTTGTAATCATTCTTTGGAGATGATAGAACGTTATGACTATTTACTAACAAGTCAGCAATACAAATCCTATACTTCTGAAGTACGTGCTATACGTGCCCTCTTTTATTATCATCTGATGGATCTGTTTGGACGCATTCCTATAGTAACTGATACAGGTACGCATTTAGATCAAATGAAACAGCGGTCACGTAGCGAAGTGTTTCGATTCGTAGTAGAAGAATTGCAAACTTCTTTAGCTCATCTCTCTTCGGAACGTAGTAATCTCTTGGGGAACTATTATGGACGTATCACGAAGCCAGTTGTCTTTTTTCTCTTGGCGCGCTTAGCCTTGAATGCGGAAGTCTACATGGATGATGCTTGGGTTGACAAAGAATATCCTAGTGGAATAAGTATCAGTTTCAAGGTTGGAGATAAATTGCTTAATGCTTGGCAAACAACGGTTGCATATTGCGACTCACTTACGGCAGCGGGATATTCTTTAGAGGAGAATTATGCAGATAATTTTTCTGTAAGCAATGAGCATTCTCGAGAGAACATATTTACCATACCTATGGATAAAACACTTTATGCTAATATGTTTAAGAATCTTTTTCGTTCACTTCATTATGTACACGGTGGTGCATTGGGGCGAGGAGCAGAGAATGGTAGTAGCGCAACATTATCTACACTATCCGCTTTTGGTTATGGCACAACTTCCTTGGATCCCCGCTTTGCATTAAACTTTTTTTCCGATACCGTAAGGGTTGATGGTAAAACAATAAAACAAATAAGTGGAAAGGATTTAGTCTATCATCCTACTGCTATTCAGATGCAACTCACGGGATCTGTCTATGAAAAAACTGCAGGAGCGCGTATGTTTAAGTATGAAATAGATCGTACATCATATGAGGATGGCAAACTTCAAAACAATGATATCGTGTTATATAGATATGCAGATGCCATGTTGATGCGAGCAGAAGCTCAAATTCGTCAAGGATTAAATGGTGATACAGACATTAATGAAGTAAGAAGACGCGTGGGGCTACCAAAACTTATTCATGCTTCCTTAGAGGATGTATTGAAAGAACGTCGGTTGGAATTAGTCTGGGAAGGAACACATAGACAAGATCTCATTCGCTTTCGCCTTTTCCATCTGGCTTATGAGGAGCGTCCGCAGCTAGAGAGAGAAGCTAATGCCTATACCACTGTATTTCCAATTCCTGCATCTACCTTACAAATGAATAAACTATTACTGCAGAATCCTGGCTATTAGTTTTTTATCTGATTTTGTGTGAGTGTCGAAAAGTAGCACATGTCGTGTTACATGGCTCAGTGCTAGCACTTGCTTAGTTTATATTCATAAATAGTTTCGAAAACATTTGGCTGTTATATTTTTAATGCGTAATTTTGCCTTGCAAAACTAAGGTGCGTTAGTTCAGTTGGTTAGAATACATGCCTGTCACGCATGGGGTCACGGGTTCGAGTCCCGTACGCACCGCATTTATTTGCAAGCATTGCTCTTTCAAGAGCTGCTAATGTTTTAGAAATTCCCTTTGAATCGTTGTAGATGTGGTATCTGCAACGATTCTTTTTATACATACTATTAGTGTAGAGGAAGGCTGTTTTTTAGAGAAAGCTTTTCAATGCATGATTTTATCTGCTCAGTATTAGGTATTCTGTAGTAAAATCAGAAACTTATCACTTCATTTGCAAATATACATATAGTGTGCGCCTATCATTTCGAGAATTAATTGTATATTTGTCCGCAAATACTTCTATTATATGAAAAAGATTCTCATCCTTGTATGCTGCCTCTTCTTGGGGAGCACTCTTATTAATAGGGCGCAGAGCAATGATAAAGCTCAAATTGTTGTCACAGACAATTATCTTGCTGGAGCAGTGACCGAAAAGAAAGGTCAAGTTTTTTTTGAGCAAACTTATACAGTGCCAGGAAAGTCTAAAGTAGAACTTTTTGAAATTTTGAAAAATTATACCCAGTCAGTCGTTAGTGGAGAAAACCATCTTCCACAATCTCGTATTACGGAGTTATCTGTTGAAGAAGGAGTAATAGCAGCTTCTTTAGAAGAGACTCTTTGGTTCAAAAGAACTGCGCTTGTTTCAGATTTTGCTCGTTTTTTCTATCAGTTAGTTTTTGAAGTATCTGATGGACAGTTCACAGTCAGCTTACGCCGTCTGCGCTACATTTACGAACCTATGGTAACCCCAGGACAAGATAATGTGATGCTTGCAGAAGAATGGATTACTGATAAAGAGGCCTTGAGAAAAGATGGTACACAACTTCGTCGAGGTACCAGTAAGAAGTTCCGTGTCGCTACTATAGATCGTAAAAATGAATTGTTTCGTGGAGCAGGTAAGGCTTGTGGGATTAAGTATGTTCGAATAGTTGAAGACTAGCATAAGCCCATTTCTCTATAATTGGGTAAAACCTAATAACATGAAAAATATTATCCAGCATAATGAGGCTGAAATCCCGCAAGAGGATTCCAGCCTCTTTTGTTACATAGCTTGTTGCTAAAACCTAGTAACCCCAATTCGGTTTAAGGTCACTCCCTTTTTACTCAGGTTATAGCCCACAACGATTCTTTCAACCTAGTTTTAGATCGAAGATTCATTGTTTCACACAAGTATGTTTTAGAAAAGTGTGAGCTGCTTCACCTCTGCTTCTCCCTCCATCTCAAACTCCATATTGATAGAGGGTTTTGTATCGTAGAAAGCATAAGCCGCCATTCCAGCCAAAAGGTTGACCATAAAGTTTGAGACACTTCTGTGGCGGGTATGAACAATGTGCGCTACGTTCTTGAGCATATCGTTGATGGTCTCGATAATGCTTCTTTTACGGAGCATAATTTTGTCGTGTACATCCATTAAGCGGTTCTTCATATTAGTGCGTATTCCCGTGACGATGTGAACTCCCCTATCGAAGAGAGAGGCAAAAAGTGATTGGGAAATATAACCTTTATCGGCATATAATTTCCCGAACAAGTCCTTAGTCAAGTTACTGAACACCTACGGGCTACGATCGTCCACATTGGCTTTGGTGAGTGTAAAGTTGAGTAATTCTCCTCGTTCATTACACAGCCAGATGCAGCTTAAATCCATAGTACCATCCCATCGTACTTTTCCCTTTATGAGCATAGCCCTTGAAGACACGATTAGAATACTCACGCTTGTTTTCACACACGGGAATACGTGTCGAATCGATAAAAGTAATCCCTGTACATTCCCCCATCAAAGCTAGTTTAAGGAAGAGCAAAAGTGGAACCGCCACTCGTGGCATACGTTTCACAAAGCGGGTATATGAAAGTAGGTTGGGGAACTCTTCTTTTAGTTCTCGACAGACGTAGAAGAGATAGAAATGTTTGAAATAGCGAAACGTATTGCTGTGGAACATGACAAGAATGGTAATCCTTTCTGCATCACTCATTCTTCCCTTTCTATTGCGAGTTTTAGGGTTGTTTGGAGAGGGATTATTATTGTTCAATTCCAGTTCATATTCTTTGCAGAAATCGTCTGCAATACAATAACTTTCCGTAACTTTGCTAATAAGTTTCATAGAGGATTGTTTTATCGTTATCTATTTGGTTTTCAACAATAAACACACGAAAAACAATCCTCTTTTTGGGCTTTTATTGAAAGTATTTTAAGGCAAAAAACAACCCTTGCTTATCCCGAATTGGGCTTAGTTTGCTCCATTGTTCTTGTTTGTTCTTTTCTTTCACAACAATAATAAGAACTTTGGAGCTTACACACTAATATGGGACACTATAAAATCCCCTCCCTCTATTTGATTAGGAGACTTGCTTTTTGAAAAAGAAAGCCCGAAGTCCTATTCTAAAGGGCTTCAGGAAGCTTTCTTGTGCCGTTTGGATTTACTAGACAGCTATAGATTCTATCATCTTATCCCGCTTTGCAGGGTTTAAAATAGCAATACGGAATTGTTGCTGTCTGGTAAAATCTGGGAGGTTAGAGAATCGAAGCAAAATCCTTCATATCTTGTAAAAACAGCCTTCTAAAAGAGTATTATGGAGAGAAAAGGAGCTTGAGTATATTGAAATTGATAGTATGGCAAATACAAGCCCCTTAATCTAACTTTCCTTGCAAACAACTATGTTTCAGAAGGTTTTGAAAGTAGTTCGATTTTTTACCAGACAGCAACAATATGGAATATAATACTTATATGGGACAATTATAGTTGTTTTGTAAAAACAAGAATATAGAAAAATCGTGGTACTCGTCTATAATTTAGACGAATACCACAATTAGGTTATAGAAGAATAATGCTTAGAATTCACTGGTGAAATGGAAGCGAATGTTTTTGAAGTCTTGTTGTGCCATTTGAAGCACGTATCCTGAATCTGCAAGAAAGACATCTCTACCTTCTCTGTCCTTTGCCATATATTGGTACTTACGCTTCTTGAATTGTTCTAGTTCAGTAGGATCGTCACTCTCAATCCAACAAGCCTTAAAGAGGTGTACAGGTTCCCAGCGACATTTGGCTCCATATTCGTTCTCTAGTCGATATTCTATGACCTCAAATTGAAGTTGTCCGACCGTGCCAATAATCTTTCTGCCATTAAACTCATTGATAAATAACTGAGCTACACCTTCGTCCATGAGTTGGTCAATACCTTTTTGCAGTTGTTTGGTCTTCATTGGGTCTGCATTCTCTATGTACTTAAACATTTCTGGTGAGAATGATGGAAGACCTTTAAAGTGAATCATCTCACCTTCAGTCAGCGTATCACCAATTTTGAAAATCCCATTGTCTGGAAGGCCTACAATGTCACCTGGGTATGCCTCGTCAATGGTTTCCTTTCGTTGCGCCATAAATTGTGTTGGGCTAGAAAAACGAACTGTTTTTCCATTACGCACATGAGTATATGGTGCATTTCTTACAAATTTGCCTGAACACACCTTACAGAAAGCAATACAAGAGCGATGGTTAGGGTCAATATTTGCAGTAATCTTAAAAATGAAACCTGTAAATTTCTTTTCTTCTGGGTCTACCAGACGTTCTTCTGCTTGAGTAGGACGTGGAGAAGGTGCAATCTTAACAAAGCAGTCAAGAAGTTCCTTAACGCCGAAGTTATTTAAAGCTGAACCGAAAAAGACAGGAGCAATATCAGCTGATAGATATTGTTCTACTTCAAACTCAGGGTATACTCCGTCGATAAGTTCCAAATCTTCTCGCAGCTTTGCTGCATCGGAATCACCTACATTTGCTTCCAGTTCTCCAGGAGCATTGATGTCTACAGCTATTTTCTCAGTAACTTTTTGCTTGTCTGCTTGGAACAGATCGAGTTGCTTTTCAAAAATATTGTAAACCCCCTTGAATCTTTGTCCTTGGTTTATCGGCCAAGAAAGTGGACGCACTCCAATTTGCAGTTCTTCTTCGAGTTCGTCAAGGATATCAAAGGCATCACGCCCTTCTCTGTCCATTTTATTTACGAAGACAATAACTGGAGTCTTTCGCATTCTGCAGACAGTCATGAGCTTTCTTGTTTGAGCCTCCACACCTTTAGCACTGTCTACCACGATGATAGCTGAATCTACGGCTGTAAGAGTTCGGAATGTGTCTTCGGCGAAGTCTTGGTGACCAGGAGTGTCAAGGATATTCACCTTATAACCTTCATAGTCAAACTCCATAACAGATGTTGTAACAGAGATACCACGTTGTTTTTCTATCTCCATCCAGTCAGAGGTGGCAGTTTTCTTGATCTTATTATTCTTTACTGCACCAGCTACTTGTATTTGTCCACCAAACAATAGGAGTTTTTCCGTGAGTGTTGTCTTACCAGCATCAGGGTGAGAGATAATGGCAAATGTGCGTCTGCGTTGTATTTCAGTATTCATATATAGTTGGACTTATTTCGGAGCTTTTATCGTTGTTGTTTTATTCTTTCTCTTTCTTGTAAAGAGGTCCAACAAGGAACTAAAATCACGTTTAATTTGTAGTCCTAGCCCTTGAGTTGTCAATGTTGACTTAGAAAAGTAACGGTCATTAGTTTCACTGTATGCCTTTAGATTGACTGTACCAGTAGGTGTAAGGAGGTAATGCACATTAAAGTCGCCTACAAAGTTGGTTGTTGCCGCCTCTCTTTCGTGGTATCCTAGTTTACCTGTAAATTGCAAACGATTATCTAGTAATCTACCTGTAAGCAGACCATCCACTTCCATGTCGCTCCATCCCAGCTGTCCTGTACTTACATTGGCCCCAAAAGTCCAGTTCGTATTGCCGACAGCATTAGCGATAATATTATTTAGCTGTGATGAAAGTGTACTGGAAAGCAGAGATTTCATCATAATCTCAGACTGACTGCTAGCTGTTCCTCCTAAGCCATTAGCATAGTTGTACGTAAAGAATCTGCCAACTCCTAGTAGATATAGCACTTGTGTAGTGCGCTCTTCGTCAGAAGCAATGAGATTGCGCACCATCATCTTTTCATCTTCTCCTACATTTGGTAAGTCAAAGTCTAGAGACAGATTCATGTTACTCACTTTGCCCGTGAAATTAATGAGACAATTAACAGGGGTAGTGTTGTTTGTAAAGGTTGTACCTATATTTAAATCTGCAAGTGAGGCAGAATTCACTATATAGGAGGCCAATACATTCACATCTGCATTGAGAGGATTACCAGAGAAGTTTACTGTACCCCCGGGTCGTAAGGCAAAAGTCTTCTTTATGAGGTTTTGAATACTCAAATCATATGTTCCATTAGCAATGCTATACGTCCCAAACATTTGGAACTCTCCTTTATTATAGAAGGAAGCTTGGATAGGACCACTCCCATGTACTGTAATGAGGTCACCGCTCTTAGCATCGGTTACCATACGTAGGGTAGCATTAGGAGTAACTTCCACATGAAAATTCAAACGAATATCCGTTTTACTAGTTGGTTCTATAGGGTTGTCTATTTGTTTTTTTTGCAGACTATCGTTCCCAGCAGTTGTTTCTTCTACTGCTGGACGAAGTGTTAGTAATTGGTGATCTGCATCATCTGGACGATCTAAGACATAAGTGAGTACACTATTATGCTCAGTGCGTACTCGGATGTTCGCATTAAGTTGATTTGGGGCACCCCAAACTCGTACATTGCCGCTGCCGAAAGCTGTAGCGTAAAATGGTAAATCAATAGTTTGTGGTTGATCGTACATCAATATATTCTGACCTTGCATGGTAAAGTCGAAATGCATGTCTTTAAGATGGCGATGGCGTAAGGCTCCTGTGACACTTCCTTTACCTTGTAGCCCATCAGCAATGATGGCGTTGTTTACAGAGAAAACTCCAGGAGCAATAAGAACATCAGCATCTTTGACAAGATATTTGACTCCAGTAACTGGAAGTGAAGCTGATGCTGAAGCACGTTGTCGCCCTTCAAAATCGATTTCTTTAAAGGTGCCAAAAATACGTGTTGTTCCGGTCGTACGTCCTTGTATATTATCGAATATACCATCCACATAATAATTGAGAAAACCGATGGACGTGTTGTTCGCTTTGATTTGTAAGTCTAAGTCTTTTCTGCCAAGACTCACATAACCAGCTACTTGAGTTTTGCTGATATTCCGTTCCTCGATATCAGCTTTGAGGAAAATAGTTTGATCACTTCCTCGGAAACCACCCTCCACTCTTGCATGTCCCAGTGAAGAATAGTTGAAAGTGAAATGTGGGATATCGAGCTCTGCTTGAATATGTAATTCATTGTGTTCTGTGGGACGAATAATCGCTTGTCCTGTGGCGCGACCACCAAAGACAACATCGTCAAGACCAATCATAGAAAGTGCATATCCGACATCAAATTGGCGAAGATTTACTGAGAGACCTTCGCTGTGTTGCGCATACTCCCCTGAAATCCCTAATCTTTGTTGTGCATGTGATAAGGAAAGATTATTAATCTTCAATCTCCCTTCATTGAATACGATGCTACCTGGTTCTATATTCCAAATAGTATCATTTACTGCAAGTGATGTAGGTAAAATATCTACTCGTAGATGACTACCTTTTAGGTGTTGGAGATGTAGCTCATTAATATGCGTTTCACAAGAAAACGCACCGTAAAAGTGTTTATTTCTCTGCTCTGCCCACTGTAGGTTTGTCTTTAACTTTCCACTATCTGTATAGGCTTGGAGTTCAAGTTGTAAATCTGCCTTACGCATTGGACGAAGCGCTTTTGCCAGAAAGCGAAAATCAGAGTTCTCACTCCGCGCAGCTACAGTGATATTCTGTAATTCTGTAGATCCAATACGCACTTCTGGGGCATCAGCCGTAAGGTGAAACTTACTTCCATCAGAGGTTATTCTTCCCTCCACGTGAATGTCTTGATTAGCAGAGATATCTATTTTAAGTATACGCTGCAAAAAGTCAGTACGCTTAAGATGAAGTCCAAATGCTAGAGCAGTACTATCTGATGCTATAGTTCCAGTATTGTGAGTAGCTACTATTTTATTGTTATCACTTCGTTTGGAATCATGAGCCTCAACTTCAACAACGTCCTTCTGTTTTAATATCATGTTCCACCATTTTTCTGCTGAGTTCTTGATTTGTTTCCAGTCGGTAGCCCCAAAAGCAGTCACGTCAGCAAAGTCACTCTCTAATCTAAGGCGTGTGCCATTGTTCTGTGGTGTAACATGCAGTGAAAGATAGTCTAAATAATAAGGTGTTCCCACATTTTTCATCGAAAATTGTCGAACTTTTAGCTGTCCATAGGGATGCTTAAAATCAAACTGTGGGGCTTTTAAGTCAAAATTAAAGGAAAAAATTCCACTTCCCCACTGCTTAGTCAAGCCAAGCTCGGAAGGAGATAAATGCGCCACTTGTCCACTAGCATAAAGTTGCGAAGGGTGCCAGTTTCTATCCAAAAATGCTTGAGCTTCCATGTTTAAGTGAAGAGATGGATCTTTAGCATCAAGCGATACTTCTGCTTTGCTATTGAAGAACGAAGCTCTTGCAGCCAAGTGTTGGTAACTACGTTGGTTGAATTCGATATGCGGAATCTTCAACTCTAATCTACCATTAGGTTGCGCATTGTCATTAAATAGTATGTGACCTTGTGCTTCAAACGCGACGGATGTAGGCAAATTGGGAATCTGCGACAAAATAGAGGGCTGTAAACTACGTGATGAGATGCGCCCTGTTATATTGTTTTTCCAATATGTGGCGTTAACTTCAATTCTGCCTATGGGCGATGATATGTTTCCTTCGAAGAAACTACTATTATTAACGGCATAACGTAGTCTACCTTGCAGTTGAATCTCATCAATAGGACCCAGCCATTGTGGCAAATCCTTCAGTGAGAGTGATTGCATCACAGAGCGAACGAAGCGTTGCTGGAAGGAGAATTTGTGTAAATGCGCATTCACAGCACTAAAGCTACCATTGGGAATTGAAATAACTGCATCACTAATAATATTAATTCTATCAGTTGCATTACTCAATCTTAAATCGGTTAGCTTAATTTGTCCTTTTCTCACAGCAAACTTGCTACTAATAAAAAAGAGCTCGTTAAGTGGATGTAACTGTGGCAATAAGGGTGCAATATCATTCGTGGCCATGCGCGCATCTTCGATAGAACCTTGTACTACCAAAGAGTTAAAAATCTTGTCAAGAGAAGAACCATCATAAGAAGCGACAAGACGTTCTTGGTTGATGCGCGATTGAGGAGTCTGAAGAGAAAAATCTTGAATCTCTGCTTTGTGTCGATTAGCAGCAAGCCTGAAGCGCAAGTGAGATAGCTTCCAACCGCAATTTTCTTCAGCTGAAAACTGACGAATGCGCAGGTTTATGCTGTCGTTAGTTAAGCACTTGAGTGATAGAATAGCATCAATGTTCTTTAATTTTATGTGATGTGGAGTGAATCTTCCAGCATGAGGTTGCGGATGAAACAATTCGTCGTAAGACAGAATGCATCGTCGCATGATAAGAGAATTGATGCGTAAGTCCGTTTTTGAGTTGTTGTCTTCGTTTTTGCTACTAAACGCATCAATAATGTACTGAAAATTGGTTGCTCCTGATTTACTAGATTTGTAAAGGGTTATGTGTGCATCAAGCAAAGCGACATTGCGTAGAGAAACCTTCCCTTTAAGAAGAGGAGTAAGTTCAATTTTTCCAAATATCAACTTACTATTTAACAGAGTTTTTCCAGATTGGTCTTTGAGTAGCACATCATGTAAATGTATGCTATTGAGTAGACCTATTTCGACAGAGCCTATTTCAACTTCAGATTGTAGTTTCTCTTCTAGTTGTTGTTCTATTACGTTCGCCAAATGTTTTTGCACACCCTGTGTGTTAAGTGCAAAAACCAATAAGCCGTAAGACACCACGATGATGCCTAACGACCACTGAAAGAAAAGACGAACATTGGGCTTTCGCATGAAAGTTTACAGTTATTCGAGAATGACAGAAGAAATGTATGGTAGTTAATCGTGATTCTACAAAAGAGAAGTCATGATAAAAGGATGATTATTACTTTTTTCTCCATGGGAAATCCAATAAATAAGTAAACTTCAGCATTAGAGTGTTGTTTGCAGATTTGGCGAAAGGGTCCTTTTTGGCATTGTGGAAAATGTCAGATAGTCCATAATAATAACGCGCATCAACAATAAAGTGACCTATACCTGTTGTAAACTCTGCACCTAGTCCTCCTACTATTCCATAATCTAAATGGTTCTCTATAGATTTGCCATATTGTGCCACTACACCATTAGCGCGATTAGGTTGTAACTCTCCATTGACTTTATGAGTTGTCCATGTGGAGGAACGTAGCTCTTCATCTCTCAATGCGTAACTCAATTGAGGTCCAGCTAAAAGAAAACCCTTAAATCCACGTTGTTCTTCTCCTAATCCTAAGCTTGCCATGATGGGTACTTGAATATAGTCTATTTTCCGTTGGTACGTGTCTGGCAATGTAAGGGCGTTTGATGAAACAATATCTTCTTTCCAACCTGCTCGCCAATAGTTTGTCTCTATTTGGATTGCACAGATTAGTCCATAATACTTTTCGCTGGTATAACGCGCAGTCAAACCAGCCACAGGACCAATTTGATAAAACTGGCGAATATTAGGAGTGAAGAGTATTTTGTTTAAGCTAACGCCACCATTTAGGCCAAGCGACCACTGACTACGTTGGTCACCCACCTGAGCGAATAAGCAGTTTACGGCAAAGAAAAAGCCAAAACAGAATATATGTGTAGCTTTTAGCATTGGTATATACGTAAAATATCATTTTAAATTACCTGCGAAGTTACTGAAAAATCCCCATTTACTCACTCTTCGGTAACTGAAAATCGTGTTTTCGCGAGTTTCATCTTTTCATTCTCAAAAGAAATGAGTAAATTTGCGGAGTTATTTTTACAGTAATCTCCTATGAACCTCACTCAATTCTTGGAGATTTTCCAAAAAGTCTCGGAGAAAATTTAAAAAGTCTCAGAGATTTTCTAGAATATCTCGGAGACTTTTTTATAAATCTCGGAGATAATATTGGAATCTATTGGAAAATGAGCAATTAATCATTAGTTGTCATCTATTTTTATTAGTAGGTGCTGCTTCAATTGTTCTTCATTAGTACTGTATACTTCAAGGTAGTAAACGAAATTGCATTATGAATATATCTTATAAATGGCTGAAAGAATATGTCGATTGCGACATGTCGGTCGAAGAAATTGCCGTAGCTCTCACCTCTATTGGTTTGGAAGTTGGCAGCGTAGAAGAAGTTCAGACTATACGAGGTGGACTTAAGGGACTCATTGTGGGGCATGTTTTGACTTGTGAACCACATCCTAACTCTGATCACATGCACATCACAACCGTAGATTTGGGTAATGGTGATGCACCTACGCAGATTGTTTGTGGTGCGCACAATGTTGCTGCTGGTCAAAAGGTTATTGTTGCTACTCTTGGTACCATATTATATGATGGGGATAGCGAATTTGTCATCAAAAAGTCTAAGCTTAGAGGTGTCGAAAGCTTGGGTATGATTTGTGCAGAGGACGAAATTGGTGTAGGTACTGGTCATGACGGCATTATGGTTTTGCCGGAAGACACAATGATAGGTACTCCAGCTGCTGAGTATTTCGGACTAGAAAGTGACTACCTCATTGAAGTTGATATTACTCCAAACCGAGCTGATGCTTGCTCACATTGGGGCGTAGCACGCGATCTCTATGCCTATCTTCTGCGTAATGGTAAGGCAACTAAGTTGCATCGTCCTAGTGTAGACAATTTTAAGGTAGATAATCACGATTTACCCATAAAGGTGTCAGTAGAACAAACAGATGCTTGTCCACGTTATGCTACTGTATCTCTCAAAGGTTGCAACATTCAAGAAAGTCCTAAATGGTTGCAAGATAAGCTCACTACTATTGGTTTGCGCCCCATCAATAATATTGTAGACATCACGAATTATATCATGATGGCCTACGGACAACCGCTTCACTGCTTTGATGCTGACATGATTGAGGGAGGAGAGATTGTGGTGAAGACATTGGAGAATGGGACAAAGTTTGTCACCCTAGACGGTGAAGAACACGAACTCTCTGATAGAGATCTTGCTATTTGTAATGCGAAAGCTCCTATGTGTATTGCGGGAGTGTTTGGGGGTAAAGGTAGTGGCACGTATGAAACCACAAAGAATGTAGTATTTGAAAGTGCATACTTCCATCCAACTTGGGTGCGCAAGAGTGCACGTCGCCATGGGCTTAACACTGATGCTTCTTTCCGCTTTGAGCGTGGCATCGATCCTGATGGCCAAATCTACGCCCTCAAGGCTGCAGCTCTGCTGGCAAAAGAATTGGCAGGTGGTGAGATTTCAATGGATATTGTTGATGTCCAACAACCTTCATTGGTTAAGCACTTTGATGTACAGCTTGAGTATACCTATGTAGATGAAGTAATAGGCAAGCATATTGAGCCTGAATTGGTGAAGTCTATAGTAGCTTCTCTTGATATGCAAGTCTGCTCAGAGACTCCTGAAGGCTTGTCTCTACAAATCCCAGCTTATCGTGTCGATGTACAACGTCCTTGTGATGTCGTAGAAGACATTCTGCGTATCTACGGATACAACAATGTAGAGATACCTACAAGTCTAAAGTCATCCCTTACAGTTAAGGGAATAAATGATGTTAGCCAAAAGTTGCAGAATCTCATTAGTGAACAGCTTGTTGGTGAAGGTTTCCATGAAATTCTCAACAACTCTCTCACTCGTGAAGCTTATTATAAGGATTTGAAGACCTATGCACCCGAACATTTAGTGCATTTGATGAATCCTTTGTCTAGCGATCTCAATGTTATGCGCCAAACTCTCCTATTTGGTGGACTGGAGAGCATTGCACACAATGTGAATCGTAAGGAAGCTAATCTTCGTTTCTTTGAATTAGGCAACTGCTATCATTATGATGGTGAAAAACGTAGTGCTGAGAAGGTGCTAGCTCCTTATAGTGAAGCTCTCCATTTAGGGCTTTGGATTACGGGACGTCGGATTGAGAATTCTTGGGCACACGCAAATGAAGAAGCCAGTGTTTATGAATTAAAAGGGTATGCTCTTAACGTTTTGCGCCGTTTGGGTATTGCGCTTGGCCAATTCTTAGTGGAGGATGGAAAAAATGACATCTTTTCTAAGAGTCTTGCCGTGGTAGACCGTAATGGTAAGGTCTATTTAGAGCTTGGTCTTGTGAAGAAAGCACTTTTGGTAGCTTGTGACATTGAAACGGAAGTATATTATGCTGATTTCAATTGGTCACTTCTTATGAAGAAATTGCCTAAGAAAGATGTTTCATACACCGAGATTTCTAAATTCCCAGCTGTACGTCGTGATCTTGCTTTACTATTAGATGCTAAAGTAACTTTCGGCGAAATAGAACGCATTGCTTTTGCCTGTGAAAAGAAACTTCTGAAGCGTGTAGAACTCTTTGACGTATACGAAGGTAAGAATCTTGAAGCTGGGAAGAAGAGTTATGCGGTATCCTTTGTACTTCAAGATGAAGCCAAGACGATGAATGACAAACAAACCGAGGCTATCATGGCTAAGATAGTTAAGCAACTTGAGCAACAACTTGGTGCTGTGCTTCGTGGCTAAGCATTTTATTATAGTATTTACATCCATTTCTTCATGTTTATCACCCGAACTTTTACTCTTTTAGGAGAACTAATATGAAGAATAGGTTATCATAAGACCAAACAACCACAATAAACAAATAGATTCCTATGGGAAGAGCATTTGAATATCGTAAAGCCGCAAAGATGAAGCGTTGGGGGCATATGGCCAGAACCTTCACAAAGATTGGTAAACAAATTGCTGTTGCTGTAAAAAGCGGCGGACCTGATCCTGAAACAAATCCCACGTTACGTGCTATTATTGCAACTGCGAAGCGTGAGAATATGCCAAAGGATAACATTGATCGTGCCATCAAGAATGCGATGGGAAAAGATCAGAGTGATTATAAGACCATGACATACGAGGGTTATGGTCCTCATGGAATAGCTGTCTTTGTTGATACGCTTACTGACAATCCTACTCGTACCGTAGGTGATGTTCGCTCTGTATTCAATAAATTCAGTGGTAACCTCGGTACTATGGGGTCGCTGGCTTTTCTTTTCGACCATAAATGTGTCTTTGCCTTTAAGCATAAGGAGGGTTTAGATATGGAAGAACTCATCTTAGATCTCATTGACTATGGAGTTGAAGATGAGTTTGATGAGGATGAAGAAGAAGGCAGCGTGACAATCTATGGTGATCCTAAATCTTTCAGTGAAATCCAGAAGCATCTTGAAGCTGAAGGCTTTGAAATAGTAAGTGCTGAATTCACGTATATCCCTAATGATCTCAAAGAAGTTAGCGCAGAACAGCGCGAAACTATTGACAAGATGGTAGAACGTCTTGAAGATTTTGATGATGTTCAGAATGTTTACACGAATATGAAGCCAGAAGAAGATTGATTCTTTGGCTTTATAATGGATTCTATTTTATCCTATGATGCAAACAGCTCCTTCTCTGCATTTTGCAGAGAAGGAGCTGTATCAGTTTTATTGCTGTCTGGTAAACTTCCAAACGGCAATATTTCCATATATTTAATTTGGGGGGATAAATAATATCGCATCCTAGTATATACTAAGATGCGACATTTCTAGTTGAGAGTCTTCGCAGTTAATAAAAAGAACTCTGTTTTAGGCTTCCTCACTGCCACCCAGTTCTTCTTTAAGAAGATCGAGTAGCAAATGCATAGCAGTGGATGTAGCTGAAGCAAGGTTTTTGTCTCGACCATTATCCTCTTCAAGCATAACAGTCTTAACATTCGTAGATGATGCTACTGCAATCCAGATTGTTCCTACTAGAACTGAGTTTTTACCACTATCGTGACCACCAGGGCCAGCGAATCCTGTCACAGAAACTGCATAATCTGTATCAAAGGTTTTTCTTGCTCCTTGTGCCATTTGCACAGCAACTTCTTCGCAAACGGGGGTTTTTTCTTCAATCACTTGAGCATCTACTCCGAGAAGATTTATTTTAACTTCATTAGCGTATGCCACAACGCCACCTTTAAAGTATTGAGAAGAGCCAGGAACAGCTGTGATAACGCTTGCTATACGGCCTGCTGTGCAGCTCTCTGCAACGGAGAGCGTTTGATGGTTACGCCAGAGGATTTCATTGACTTCCTTGCTGACAACTTTCAAATCTAAGTCCATAAGATATGAGATGAGAGTATGGATAAATAATTTAGAATACTGTACGAGAAAATGCGGGCTTGTCAAGCGAACAAAATTCCCCATCTAAGTAGCGGTAGTGGCCACTCATTGCGATCATTGCCGCATTGTCGGTGGTATAGGAGAATTTAGGTATATATATCTTCCAAACACCTTTATCCTCCATGTCTTGGAAAGCTTTACGAAGTGCACTATTAGCACTTACTCCGCCTGCCAGGGCTACATGTTTAATTCCTATGTCTTGAGCTGCTTTCTTTAACTTTTTCATGAGAATTTCTATGATGGTAGCTTCAAGAGAAGCGGCTAAATCATTTTTGTTATTCTCAATAAAGTTTGGGTTTTCAGCAACTTTGTCACGAAGGAAATAGAGGAAAGAAGTTTTCAATCCTGAAAAGCTATAATCATAACCTGGTAGATTAGGTTTAGCAAATGAGAAAGCTCTAGGATTGCCTTGACGTGCCATGCGGTCTATGATGGGACCACCAGGATAGCCTAGTCCCATGACCTTAGAACACTTGTCAATAGCTTCGCCTGCAGCATCATCAATGGTCTGTCCGAGTACTTCGAAGTTATTATGTGAATTAACTTTGACAATCTGAGAATTGCCACCGCTGACAAGCAGACAAAGGAAAGGGTAGGGGGGGACTTCTTTTTTATCATCTGGTGTTTGGATGAAGTGTGCTAGGATGTGGCCATGGAGGTGATTAACATCAATGAGTGGAATGCCAAGACTCGCTGCTAGGCCTTTAGCAAAACTTACTCCAACGAGTAGGCTTCCCATTAATCCTGGCCCCAAAGTTACAGCTATAGCAGAAAGTTCCGATTTCTCAATATTGGCCTGCTTCAGAGCAGCATCTACAACAGGAACAATGTTTTGCTGATGAGCCCGGCTTGCCAGTTCAGGTACAACACCACCATACATTTCGTGCACAGCTTGAGAGGCTGTTACATTGCTAAGAAGAATACCATCGCGCATTACTGCAGCAGAGGTATCATCGCAACTTGATTCTATAGCAAGAAGAGTAATAGACATAACTAAGTTTTGTGTTTGCTATGGTAACAATTAGAGTGTACCATGAATAGGTCTTATGAGATAACTCTACCAGTTTCTCTCTCTTTTGTGTGAAATTACTGAGTCACTCTGAGACTAGTAAGTAAGAATCTCGAGCCCAGTTTCTGTAACGAGGAAGGTGTGTTCCCATTGTGCAGAGGGAAGTTCATCTTCGGTTACAACCGTCCATCCATCTTCTTCGTCAATAAAAACCTCAGGTACACCCATATTAATCATAGGTTCGATTGTAAATACCATACCTGGGACAAGCAACATACCGCGATGGTGAGTATCATAGTGATCTACTACAGGCTCTTCATGAAATTCGAGTCCGACACCATGACCAGCCAAATCACGAACTATGCCGTATCCTTTGGGTTTTGCAAATTTCTCGATGGCACGGCCTATATCACCTACAAATCCCCATGGGCGTGCTGCTTCGGCACCAATGTCGAGACATTTCTTTGTATCTTCTACTAAGCGTTTTACTTTCTCATCAACGTTGCCAATCATAAACATGCGTGAAGCATCGGCATAGTAACCGTCTTTGATGGTAGTGACGTCCACGTTAATGATGTCACCATCCCACAAAAGTTCTTCCTCAGAAGGAATACCATGACATACGACCTCATTGATACTCGTGCAGCAGCTTTTGGGGAAGCCTTCATAGTTGAGACAAGCAGCGATGGCTCCATGATCTGCAATGTATTCTGCGACCAATCGGTCAATCTCTGCCGTAGACATGTCTTCTTTTATGGATTCTGCCACTAAATCTAAAGCACCTGTGTTGATGATTCCAGCTCGACGTATGCCTTCAATCTGTTCTGGAGTCTTGATTAGCTGACGAGAAGGGACAATAAATCCTTTCTCTTGATAATCTAATACTTTAAGGTCAAGTTCCGTCGGGGTAACACCTTCAGGAATAATCCATGTTTTGCGATTTGATCTAGCCATTGTTGATGAACTATATGGGAGAGGAATGCAGAGTGCTCTACGTAGAAAAAGAGTATTGCTTAGTAGGCATGGGCTGTGTTCTCCGATAAGCTTACTGCGAAATTACGAAAAAAAAGTGGTTGTAGCGGTGTTTTCCCGAAGAACTTCTGCGCATTCTGTCTTTTTCTGCGCAAGAGAAGAAATCCCCCGACAGTCTTTTCGCTTAAAAAGGGACTGTCGGGGGACAATTATTGCAAAAATGCTAAGAGTAGAGTCGTGATTATTTTACATCGTCTATGTGTTTAACATCTACCTCAACAATTTTCGTAGGAGCCAGTTCTTGGTTACGACGTTCTGTCTCTTCAACGACACGCTGTGCAAGTAGTGCAAAGGATTGTCCAGTGATAGAATTGGCATTGAGGGCCACAGGTTCTCCGCTGTCGCCTCCATCGCAGATACTCTGTACTATGGGAATCTGAGCAAGTACAGGAGCGTTAAGCTCTTCTGCTAAACGAGTGACTCCCTCTTTTCCAAAAATATAGTATTTGTTTTCTGGGAGTTCTGCTGGAGTGAACCAAGCCATGTTCTCCACTAATCCCAAAATTGGTACATTCACCTTCTCGTTGCGGTACATATCTATACCCTTACGTGCATCGGCCAAGGCTACCTGTTGCGGTGTAGATACGATGACAGCACCAGTGATGGCTAATGTTTGGAGAAGAGTAAGGTGAATATCGCTCGTACCTGGAGGAGTATCTAGGATGAGGTAATCTAAATCCCCCCAGTCAGCATCGGCGATGAGTTGCTTTAAGGTGTTGGAGGCCATAGAACCTCGCCAAAGCGTTGCTGTCTCAGCATTAACAAAAAAACCTACAGACAAGAGTTTGACTCCATATTTTAATGCAGGAATAAGAAGTTGCCGGCCATCTACAATGTGTGCATAAATAGGTTCATTCTCCAAACTAAACATTTTAGGCATGGAAGGACCAAAGACATCTGTGTCGAGAAGACCGACATTGTAGCCTTGTGCGGCAAGAGCTACCGCTAAGTTGGCAGAAACAGTGCTTTTTCCCACACCTCCTTTACCAGAACTTACGGCAATAATGTTCTTTACTTGGGGAAGTAGTTTCCCGACTTCGGGACGTTCTGCTAAACGATACTTAGGGGTGATGGTGACTTCCACCTCGGGACTAATTTCACGATGTATAGTTGCTTCGATTGACTTGAAAAGACTCTTCATAAAAGGGTCAGGATTCTTGTCAAATACGATAGAGAAACTTACTTTCATCCCATCGATGCGAGGGTCATCATAGAGCATTTCAGCCTCGATGAGATCTTTCCCGTTGCCTGGATAGCGAATGGTTGCGAGAACGTCGGTGATAAGTTTGGGATATAGTGTCATGATTAGTTGTTATGTCTTTTTTCGTTTTTAAAGAGTGTAGTCTACAACTACACGACTCTCTGTTACTCTGCTTGCGTAATCCACAATCTTGAGATGTTCAGGATGATTAGCGTAGCGCTTCAAAGCTTCTGCGTCTGCAACGACAACAGTGAGTACGCCATGATATGAGGCTGGAGTTGACATTTGGTCAATGCCGTATTCTAAATCTAGGATTTCAGGGACTACACCAACGAGAGCTTCGAGGTTTTGTTTCATCCATTGAGCGTGTTCAAGTGGACTCTTACCTTCTGCGCCATCTTTGTAGCGCCACATAACAATATGTTTGAGCATAGATTTCTTATATTTTTGTTTATTTGTCAATATGATGCGTTGATGTTATTTATTTACTTGTTGTAAGTCCAGAGCGTTTACTGCGATTATAGGAGCGATAGTCATCTAGCTCAATTTCAACTTCAGGTTCTATTAGGTTTCCGTCTTGAGGCAAGAGAAACTTAAGATACTTAATGTTAAGTCCCCGATTAATCCACTGTTGCTCATAATAAGTGCGAATGCCTAGGATCTTTTTCACCTCCGCATCTTCCTCTGCAGAAAGTGTGTGATATAAATCATCTGTTTGGAAAAGCACGGGCAGACTATTAGCTTCTACCATGTGAGTAGTGTAGGTGTAAAGAAAGTTAGAGTCTGTCTTGAGATGCACTATGCCGCTGTCTTGCAATAATCGGCGGTAACGGTCTAGGAAGTAGGTTGATGTTAAGCGTTTGGTTGCTTTCTTCATCTGTGGATCGGAGAAAGTGAGCCACACTTCAGATACTTCGTTGGGAGCAAAGAATTTGTCGATAAATTCAATATGAGTGCGTAAGAAGCCTACATTGTCAAGACCTTCATTTTTAGCTTCAGTAGCTCCTGTGTACATACGTGCCCCCTTAATATCTACTCCGATGAAATTTTTGTTGGGGAACATGCGCCCAAGTCCTACACAATATTCCCCACGACCACAACCTAGTTCAAGAACTATAGGGTTGTCATTTTGGAAAAAATCTGTATGCCATTTTCCGCGCAAGGGATGATATGGGGTGTCAGGTGTTTGAAATGGAGCTTCAATGACGTGATTGTAGCTCGCCATCTCGGCAAATTTTGCCAGTTTATTCTTACTCATGTTCGAGAATCTTCTTTACGTCTGTGTTGACTTTTTCAAGTTGTTGTTTGCAGCAGGCAAGAAGTTCTTGCGCGCGTGCCAAACGTGGGGTAAGCTGGTCGATAGGTAAATCACCGCTTTCAATAGCTGTGACTATAGCTTCCAATTCGGAGAGTGCTTCCTCATAGGAAATTGCAGACTTTTTTGCCATATATGAATGTAGGGTAGGGAGCTTAATGCTTGGTTATAAGAGTTCGTTAATGGTACTCCATACTTCTCCGTCTGCTACTACCGTGCGTAGTACCGTACCTTGGGGAAGTTTATTTTGAGCGCTCAGTAGATTTCCGTCAGAAGTATAGGTGATTGAGTAACCCATAGCTAAAGTACGTTGTGGATCAACCATACGAAGTGTTTGGGCAAAGAGTGACAACTGATGCTCTTTTCGCTCAAGAAGTCTGTGAGTGTTAGTATGCAAGCGAGAAACCACCCTTTGTAAAAGCTGTGATTGGAAGTGAAGCTGTTCATGTAGCCCAGTTGTAATCCGTTGTGCCAAGCGATGGTGCACTTGTTGTTGATGGTTTACAAAGCTGATTGCAGCGGTGGAATATCGTTGTCCCAAGCGTTCATAGCGTAACTGAAGCATCTGCAGATAGTCCATTGTAGCTCGATTCAAGCGTTCGTGTAAGTTATCTATCACTGCATGCACATTTTGCATTCGTTCGATCAAGAAAGCAGCTACAGCTGTAGGGGTCTTGCATCGTGTATGTGCTACAAAGTCTACCACAGTGTCGTCGCGTTCATGCCCGATTCCTGTGAGTATAGGGAGAGGAAACTGCGCAACGTTAGCTGCGAGGTCGTAGTTCTCGTATCCGTCTAAATCACTTGTAGCTCCACCTCCACGAATGAGAACGACTACGTCCCATTTTTCTTGGTCGGCAGCAATGAGGTCGAGGGCATTTATCACTGATTCTGCAACGAGTGCACCTTGCATAGTAGCAGGAAACAAACGAGTTTGAAAGTTAAAGCCAGATTGTTCCAACTGGTTCATAAAGTCTCCAAAGCCTGCTGCACCTGCTGCACTGATAACTGCAATACGCTGAATGACAGCTGGCAGTTCCAATTCTTTGTTAAGGGTAATCACACCATCTTCCTCCAATTGTTGGAGAATGATTTGTCGCTTCTTTTGCTGTTCTCCTAGCGTATAAGTGGAGTCAATGTCATGAATAGTGAGTGAAAATCCATATACCTCATGAAATTGCACGGACACTTCAGCTAAAATTTTCAATCCAGCAACTAAAGTGCGGCCTGTTTCTCGGGCAAAATTGAACTTTACCTGTTGCCATGTGTTTCGCCAAATGTTTGCACGGGCTTTAGCCGTGAAGCTTCCAGCTTTATCTTCGTCTTTTTCTACTAGCTCAAGATAGCAATGGCCATTAGATGCCTCGCGACACTCTGAAATTTCTGCCACCACCCAATAGGTGTCAGAAAATTCGAGGCTCAGCACTTGCTGTATGAACCTATTTAGTTCAGAGAGTTTCAACGGAGACATCGGTGGATTATGTTCTGCTTCCATTTAAGGCAGCATTTTTATGTAAAAGGAGTGTCACGATAGCCATCGAGACACTCCTGCAAATTTACAATTTTACTACGAGACAGGCAAGCTTTATTCTTGAAAGCATTTTGAACCTGAGTTCGGTCTAAGCAATTCTTCTTTCTCTTTGAATTATTTCTATACTTAGTGTGGGCTTCTTAGATAAAAAACTATATGCTGCCATTGCTGCCATAAAATTCGTTGTAAATGCTCCTATGTCTGGTATTCTCAATCTGAACTGTATTCTTCAACTCGCCATTGACAGTCTCGATTAGTGCCCATTTCCTCAATAGAATTTTGTCGTGTAAATACATCAATGAATTTTTCATGCTTTTGCGTATGCGCGTAATCAAATTAAATGTCATCAACTAATAATTCTCAAATAGATTCTGTGCTGTGTATCCTTTATCTACCATAAGTTTTCCAAATGTTTTCTCTGTAAACATATTGTCTTTCAGTAGTGTACAATTATCCTCGTTAGCCTGAGTCAACTTCCACTGTACGATTCTTCCACGCCCGTCGATGATGATGTGTAGTTTGAAACCGAAAAACCATCCCATTGTGCCTTTGCCCCTTGTGGCAGACTCTCTGAACGTTTTATGTCTCCTAGCACACTTATCATGCCACACCCGAAATAGAGTAAAATCTATGATAGAAATTCCTGCGCAATTGCCAAGACAACAGTTGTTGAGAAAAAAGTTTGTCCGAAACCATTTATTGATCCTCCACAAAGCGATTATAGGAAAGCACGATGGGAAAGAATCTTCTCCACATCGCTGCATATCATTTCTGCGTAGAAAGCCTTATGGGTTCGGTAGCCTGAGAAGGATAAGAATGGTAATAATTTCGCTGTCGCTCATCTTAAAAGCGCTATTCCTCCTCTTTTTATCATCAGCACCAAAGGCTTTGTTCCTGAATTCTGGCTCAATTTGTTTCCAGAACTTATCAACAAATAAAAGATTTCTATTATCTTGACAGCAAGAATTTTGTTCATGTAGAATCGTAACAATTTGTTTTTCAGCTACAAATCCACAAAGCACTCACTACACAAACAAGTTTCTCACTAATTAAGTTGCTTAGTTGGCTGGGATTATTTTTAAACAAAAGCTTAAATCGAACTCAGGTTTATTCTAGAAAACACTAAGAAAACTATACTTGAAGAGCTTGTTCAATACTAGGAGATATTCAAGAATTCGAATAGACACATGTTTTGTATAACAGTGTAATGATAGAATGCATACCCTCCATCCAAGTAAATATTTTAATGATACCTTAATTAGAATGGAGGACAATAAGACTACTAACATGAACTACTTTTTTCGAAAAGCAGTAGGAGCCATATTAGTATGGCGTTTAAAGAAAGCATTGAAACGAGTTGGTTCAGAAAAACCTAATGCATAAGAAATCTCAGAGATAGACAAAGGCGAAAGTTGAAGAAGTCTTTTGGCCTCTAGCAAAAAACGCTCAGCTATTACCTCACCAGTAGTTTTTCCTGTTACTTCTTTTACCGATCTATTCAAATGATTGACATGAATGTTCAGTTGCTCAGCAAAATCAGACGGACTATGTAGTTGTACTGTCCTATGAAGATCATCAATTGGGAACTGACGTTCCAACAATTCGAAAAGAATGTGCGTAATGCGTTCTGCAGCATTTCCTGCTGGACGTTCTTTAGAAATATCTGGATGCATTTTCATTGCAAAATGCAATAGATCAAAAACGTAACCTCTCAATACATCATACTTGTATACATAGTTGGAATGAAGTTCCTCCTTCATGCGCTTGAAGATATCTTCAGCTTGTTGGTAGAGCTCCTTATTGAGAGGAAAAACGTGAATACCACCTGATTGGTATACAGGATAATCTGAGAGCTGCCCAAATCGATGGAAGAATGCTTGATTAAAAATGCAATAGTAACCAAGCTCCATATTCTCAATGCCTTCCCAACTATAGGGAATAAGAGGATTAGAAAAAACTAGAGCATAACCATCTATCTCTACTGTTTTGTCTGCATAATGCAGCATCACTCCTTTTGCATAAAGGAGAGTGATCTTGTAAAAGTCGCGTCTTTTATATGGTGTACTCGAATGCTCTCCTTCAGACAAAGGGGTAATATCAAATACATTGAAGTGTGCCTGCTCCAACTCTAATCCTTTGGGCAGCCATCCAAACTTTTCTTCGTAGAAGTTTACGAGGCTTTCTGTATTCTTCATGCTCGTTGTTGTTCTGTGATTGCAAGATGGAAGCAAATCTATCTTGTTTGCTATGAATAATCTTGCAGCAAAGATACAAATTTGTTTAGAATTCTCATTTGCGATTATCAAACAGATTGATGCGATGATGTCCAAATCGACTTAAAATCGCCCCAAAAGAACACAAAAACGAAATGATTTGAGAATAAATGACATATTCGAATATCATTTTCGTAATGAATTTAGAGGTAGATTACCTCAACATTATCTACTATAGAATTGAGATCTTTCCTCGAGATTTTAATGAGATATAATAGATGAAAAGGAAGACTACATCATCTCAATTACGAAGTTTGTTCACCAAGATAGCTAAGCTAAAACAGCAATCAAACTAGATACAACGGTTTGTTTGGGGAAAAGCTCGAAAAAACTTGTTTTTCTCAGCTTTTCTCTGTACTTTTGCTCAAATGTTATCGTGGTTAATTCTGATCATTTCATTATAATATGCGTATTCTCTCCATTGATTACGGAAAAAAGCGAACAGGTATAGCTGTAACTGACCCACTACAATTGATAGCCAATGGACTTACTACGGTAGAAACCAAAAACCTACTAAATTTTCTTCTTGGTTATGTAGCAAAAGAACCTGTAGAACGTATTGTCATAGGCTTACCAGTTCAACCTAACGGACAACCTTCAGAGAATCAAGCACGAGTTCGAAGTTTTACGGGTACCCTAACCAAAGCTTTACCCAACATTCCTATCGACTTCTACGATGAACGTTTTACTTCGGTATTGGCTCAACGAGCTATATTAGAAAGTGGGTTAGGGAAGATGAAGCGACGAGACAAAGCTTTGGTGGATGAAGTCTCCGCCACGATTATTCTGCAAAACTATATGGAACAACGTCGCAATGGTTTCTCATAATCAAGACAAAGAGTTCCAATTTTTCTCATACATATTATGACATTACCTATCTATCTTTACGGACAACCCGTACTGCGCGAGGTTGCGCAGGATATCTCTACTGATTACCCCAATCTCTCTGAACTTATTGACAACATGTTTGAAACTATGGAGGAGAGTGATGGTGTGGGATTAGCAGCTCCCCAGATTGGTCTTCCCATTCGTATTCTTGTTGTTGGGCTTGATAGTCTGGCAGAGGATTTTCCTGAGTATAAAGACTACAACAAAGCTTTCATCAACGCTCATGTAGTCGAAGTAGATGAAGAGAACCTAGGAAGCTATGAAGAAGGTTGCCTTTCTATCCCTGGTATTCATGAATCAGTGAAACGTCCTAAAAGAGTTCGTGTCAAATGGTTGGATACAAATTTTCAAGAGCATGATGAATGGGTAGATGGTTTTTTAGCTCGTGTGCTGCAGCATGAAATCGACCACTTGGATGGTAAACTTTTTATTGACCATATCTCCCCAATGCGCAAGCAACTTATTAAGAAAAAACTGAATAATTTGCTCCAAGGCAAGGTTCGTTGCCACTATAAAACAAAGGCAAAGTAGTTTTCGGCTTAATGATCTAAGTAAACAGCTCTAGACTCAAAGGCTGTCCTATTGAATGCGATTAATATTCTCAAAACCAATGAGGTATTTGCTAAGCATCTTTCCTGTTTATACTAGACTGATCCGAACTACAAGTCTAGTTATTATTTGCGCTCTGTCTGCACTAGTAGGCAGAGCGCAAACTGATGTTGAAAACGTGCTGACCATGGGACGCATAGCCCTGGCTTATGATGACTATGTCACGGCAATTCAATATTTTAATCGTGTTATTGAGGCTAGGCCGTCTATGGCAGAAGCCTATTACTATAGAGCTGATGCTAAAGCACGTCTAGAAGATTACAATAGTGCTATAGAGGATTTAAGCAAAGCCATACACCTAAATCCATTTCGTCTAGACTTTTATGAACTTCGAGGGGTGTGCCTAGGACAAAATGGAAATTTTCTGGCAGCCATCACTGACTATGATTACGTTTTGCGGCATAATAGATGGCACCAGAATGTCCGTTTTAACAAAATCATCAGTCAGATTCAACTAAAGGACTATGAAAACGCGACGCATGCTGCAGATAGCTTCATAACGCATTGGCCTAATTTCTCAAAGGTATACCTTGCTAAAGTTGAAATATCTTTAGCTCAGAAAGACACAATCTCTGCATTATCCTGGGCTGATACTTTATTGAAACTCACTCCACAAGATGCCAACATGTGGAATTTCAAAGGACAATATGCTCTGCGCCACAAAAACTATGCAGACGCCGATAGCTTCCTAACTAAAGCAGTCTTGTTCCTTCCCAATGATGCAGATTCCTATTTAATGCGTGCGGCTGTACGACACGGATTAAGAAGATATGATGATGCTATTCGCGACTATGACGAAGTTATAAGGATAATTCCTCAACATTTTGTGGCACACTATAACAGAGGGCTTCTACGCTCATTTGTAGGTGACGATAATCGTGCTATAGAAGACTTTGATTTTGTATTGAATAAAGAAGCAGACAACACTCTTGCGGTATATAATCGCGCTATCCTTAAGGAAAGAGTCGGCGACTACAATGGCGCAATAAAAGATTACTCGACTCTTATACACATTTATCCTCGTTTTTGGGCTGGTTATGCATCTCGAGCACGAATCTACCGAAAAATAGGAAAACTGAATGCGGCTCTTTCTGATGAAACTCGTGTACAACGGGCTGAATTAGACTTTTTCTTCACTAAACCAAAGCTAGGTCGTATCAAAAAAGTAAATACAAAATCCGAACATGAACTAGAGCGTTACCAGCAACTAGCAGAAGAAACAAATGATACACTACGAGTGCGCCTCACAGCCACTGCAGGGCGCATTCAGAACAAGAAGGTTGAACGAGTTTTTCTCCCCATGTTCCGAGTTACAGTTCTGGGTAATTCAGTAGATGCGTACCAAAGTATTCTTTATCTTCCTACTTCTTCTACGTTAAACCTCCATAACGCAGTCGTGAGTGCAGAGTCCAAAGCTGAAATAATTGCAGAAACTCAGCTTAGACTATGGCTTTCTGAACAGAATCCAGAGCATAAAGTACTCCTCCTTTCTCAAAAAGCTTTTTCTCTAATCGACTCCTCACCAGAGAAGGCCTTAGAATTATTGCAAAGAACCAAAACCTTGCAACCGGAATCTGCTATGGTACATTATAATATAGGCTGTGTACTAGCTGCACTGGGTAAACTTAGTGAGGCTGAACTTGCTTTTTCGCAGGCAATCGCTCTTGATAATCGTATGCCTGAGGCTTTTTTCAATAGAGCTGTTGCAGCACTCCTCCAGAATAATAATGTTAAAGCCATATCAGATCTCAGCAAAGCAGGAGAATTAGGCTTATATCGGGCTTATAGTCTTATTAAACAAGCACAAAAACAACAGACTAAATGAGAACTATAGAGTTATTGTGTCCAGCAAAAAATGCTGACATAGGCATTGAAGCTATACGCCATGGCGCAGATGCCGTGTATATTGGTGGTCCGTCCTTTGGAGCACGTGCTGCTGCTGGCAATTCAATCGAAGATATACATCGACTATGCAATTATGCCCATATTTTTGGAGCACGTGTTTATGTTACACTTAATGTGATCCTCTATGATGATGAGTTAGAGAAAGTAGAGGAAATGGTACATGCACTATATGAAGCGGGTGTGGATGCGTTAATTACTCAAGATTTAGCTCTACTCAAGATGAAGCTACCACCAATCGCACTGCATTCTTCGACTCAAATGGATACTATTACTGCAGACAAAGCTAGATTCTTGGAACAATGTGGCTACTCACAGATTGTCGTTGGCCGGGAACTTTCGTTAGATCAATTGAGAAGCATTACAAGAGCAGTAAACGTCCCAGTAGAAGCTTTTGTTCATGGTGCACTGTGTGTAAGCTATAGTGGTCGATGCTATGTATCTCAGCATATTTGTCGACGTTCGGCTAATCGTGGGGCATGCTCGCAATTTTGTCGTCTCAAGTTTGATTTAATAGATGCGGATGGTAAGGTTATCTCCACCCAATATCATTTATCTTTACGCGATATGAATCGCACCAACAGCATAGAACAGATGTTAGATGCTGGTGTAAGTAGTTTCAAAGTAGAAGGACGACTAAAAGATGTAGGCTATGTTCGCAACATTTCTGCTCATTATCGCGAAAAGATTGATTTAGTGCTCTCGCGACGTTCTGAATTTAAACGAGCATCTTATGGGAAATCTCGCTATTCATTCAAACCTCAGGTTGAAAAGTCGTTCAATCGTGGGTTTTCTGAGTTTTTTCTACATGGTCGCCTACCCGACATTTGGTCTAAACACACTCCGAAGGCTATAGGGGCTCCTGTTGGCACAGTAAAGAGGGTAGGGGGACGTTCCTTTATTATTGACTCCTCTGCTAGTTTTTCAAATGGAGATGGACTTTGCTATTTTGATGAGTACGGACGCCTACAAGGTTTCCGAATCAATCGCGCAGAAGGGTTAGAACTTTTTCCTCTGAAACTCCCTGAAACTTTAAAAACTGGTACTGAGCTCTTTCGTAACGAAGATAGAGCTTTTGAAAAAGTTATGGAACGCTCTTCTTCTGAGCGCGTATTATCACTGAACATTTCACTTACAAGACAAAATAACAAGACACAAATTTTCACGCTTTCGGGCACTACTGAACATGGTGTATTTGTAAGTCTAGATTTCTCTTCTGAACTCCAAGATGCTAGATCTCCTCAGCAGGATAATATAGTACGACAACTCTCTAAACTTGGAGGAACCCCTTTTGTAGCTAATACTGTAAATGTTGACACTAAAGGAGACCTCTTTATTCCAACAGGACAACTTAATGAATGGCGACGGTCGTTGGTTCAACAGCTTATTAAAGCCTGCCAAACGGCTCATAGAAGAGATCAAAGGCGTCCCATCGCTAATGACATATCTCTTAAAGGTATCTCTTTAGACTACACAAGCAACGTATCTAATCATTTAGCAGATACATTTCTTAAAGAACTAGGAGCGCAAGAAATCCAACCAGCTTTTGAGATAAATCCAATTCCTAGCGCTCGATTAATGACATGTAAGCATTGCATACGCTATGCCAATGGACAATGCCCACGAGAAACGAAACGTCCACCAACATGGAAAGAGCCGCTCGCTTTGCGCATGTCAGATGGTCGCACCTTTCCTCTTACGTTTGATTGTGCTAAATGCGAAATGAGCGTACATGCAGACTGATGGGGATTATACTTGCCAATAAAAAGAAAGTTCATTAATGCACCTCACAAGGTTGTATCAAAGCTCTTATTGATTTTACACATCCACATGTATAATAAGGGGTTACACATCATCACCAATCCATTACATCAATGAATGTTTCCGTATTTTCAGTTCTTACTAAGACTTTGCTACTGTTTAGTATCTGTATGTCCTTGTTTTTAGCATGTAAACATGATCGACCACAAGTCTTAAACCCTTGGGTTGGAGAGAATGTAGACTCAATTGCTTTCAAACAGCAATACCACTACTGGCGTAACTATAACTTTGTCGTAACTGACACTATACGCCTATCACACAGTCCAGCAAATGCTTTTGGTTTATCAGAAGATACATGTGAAATGTGGCTTCACAGATGGGACGCTGTGGTAGTGACTAATATAACTTCCATACCATCAGATTCTACGGACAGTATGTGGGTGATGCTAGCTAGAGATCCACAAACCATGGGATGGGTGCGTGCAAAGGACTTACACGACAGAGTAGTTCCAGACAATTTTATTTCTCGTTTCATCAACCTCTTTTCGAGTTGGAGCATGCTATTGGTTGTATCATTTCTGGCACTCGGAATACTATTCTTGGGTATACAGAATTTACGACATGCTCGTTTTCAAATGGTACATGTCAATGATATTAGAAGTTTTTATCCCACCTTGCTTTGCTTAGTAGTAAGTAGTTCTGCCGTTCTGTACGGAGCTATTCAACAATTCTACCCTGATGTTTGGGAGGCTTTTTACTATCAACCAACACTTAACCCTTTTGCAACAAATCCCATAGCGATTCGCCTATTCCTTCTCAGCATTTGGACCATGCTAATAGTGCTAATTGCAGTAATAGATGATGTGTTTAAACAGCCAGCGGTCGTAGATGCAATCTCTTATTTAGCTTCCCTTTTCGGAGTTTGCATGGTGCTTTATCTGTTTTTTACTCAAAGCGTACACATTTATCTAGGGTATCCAGTTCTTGCTGCATATTGGTATTTTGCATTGCATCGCCACTTCCAATACAACCAATCGCCTTACCGATGTGGAAAATGTGGTGCTGGGCTCTCAAGCAAGGGAAAATGTCACAAGTGTGGTGCCATTAATGAATAAATGGCTTCAGTATTTTCTATACTCAAATGCTTTTTTGAATTCACATCATACTTTTCTCCAAAAAGTTCTTTTCGTTACCCTTAGAATTTTGTAACTTTGCTGAGCTGTTCTTTTATTAAGTAATAGCTCTTTTAGTCTATAGAATCCAATTAAGACTTATCTAAGTCATAACCTCAATAAGTATAGTTACACAATGGCTGAATGGTTTGAATGCAAGATCAAGTATGAACGTACAATGGACAATGGAGTAGTGAAAAAGGTCAACGAACCATATCTCGTTGATGCACTGAACTTCACGGAAGCCGAACGTAGAATCATTGAAGAAGTTGCTCCATTTATGACGGGAGATTTTCAGGTAAGCGATATCAAACGCGCTCGATTTGCAGAGATTTTTGAAACAACAGATGAGTCTGCTGATCGTTGGTTTAAAGCAAAACTGACATTCATGACTCTTGACGAGAAGAGTGGTAAAGAAAAGAAGTCTTCTCATAACGTACTGATTCAGTCTTCTGATCTTCGTGATGCGGTAGAACGGCTTGATGAAGGGATGAAAGGGTCAATGATGGACTACATAATATCATCCATGACTGAAACTATGCTTATGGATGTATATCACTACAAAGCAGACATTCCTGAAAAATCTGAATAATAATGGGCTACGCTCCCAATATTAGTCTGCCAATACTTTTGATATAGTGGTTCTTTTTAGCATATAACTCCTAGCATGTAACTCCTTCTGATCTCAATTCAATCGTCCCTCAGTTAACTATGACTCCATTACAAGAACGGCTAATAAAGATAAAGGAACAAATACCTGAACAGGTGAATCTAGTGGCAGTATCAAAGTTTCATCCTAAGTCAGCCCTACAAGAAGCTTATGATGTGGGACAACGTATATTTGGTGAAAGTAGGGTACAAGAGTTAATAGAAAAGCAACAAGTGCTTCCCTCCGACATAGAGTGGCATTTCATCGGACATCTACAAGCTAACAAAGTTAAATACATTGCGCCTTTTATAACTCTTATCCATGCTGTTGATAGTTTGCACCTATTAGAGGAAATTGATAAACAAGGAAGAAAACACAATCGCAAGATTCCTTGCTTAATCCAAATACATGTGGCTCAAGAAGAAGCTAAGTTTGGCTTTTATCCCAATGAATTTCTAGCGTTTCTAAACGATGGGCAATGGAGTAATTTATCTTATGCGCAGATTATAGGAGTGATGTGTATGGCTTCCTTTACAGATGACACTACGCAGGTCTTAGAGGAATTCAAATTGGCAAACGAGCTTTTCCACTGGGCTAAAAGTACTCACTTTTCTAATATTCCAGAATTTAAAGAATGCTCGTGGGGAATGAGCGAAGATTACCCACTAGCAATTGAAACTGGAAGTACTTTAATAAGAATAGGTAGCTCTATCTTTGGAGATCGTCAATACTAATCGATAATGATTATGCAGGTTTGCATTGTCATTAGTCTCGCAACTATATAACGCCCATATCTTTATTTAAAAGAGATATGGGCGTTCTCCATATTGTTTAAAAGCCAGAAAGATTAGAAGTCACATTCTAAGATATTGCTTCCATCTAGAAAAGTTGAAAGTTTTTCGTAAGTCAAATACAGCTTCTATTCAAGTCACGAGATTGGCTATAGTAAAAGCATAGTTGTTCGTATCAGTTTGTTTCTGTCAGATAAAAGTTTGCACCAGCTATAAGTAGCAATAAAGTTAATATAGAATTTGCTTAAAATTCAGGTTATGTTTCACCATCTAGTCCTATTGTAACATCAATAGAAAGTAAGAGCAAACTAATGTGTAAGAGACTACAACAGAAAAGAAATAAGGTCGCTTCCACTTTAGGAAACGACCTTGTATTGATTTAGACCAGAAGAAGAGGAATACTTTCAAGAAAAGCCTATGAAAGCGTCCCTAGAACCTAGAATTTAAGCTTCAACAACAGCTTCTTCAGTAGCTGTAACTTCTTCTACTTGCTCTTCTGCAGTTTCTGCAGCAGCCTCAGCTGCAGCTTGAGCAGCAGCAGCCTTCTTTTCTGCTACCTTTTCTGCAATCTTAGCATTAGTAGCCTTCTCTGCTTCAAGACGTGCAGCAAGTGCGGACTTCTTAGCTTCTGCAAGTTTACCTACAAAAGCAGCAGACTTGCTGTCCTTTTCTTGCTTCCATGCTTCGAACTTGCTTTGTGCAGCTGCTTCGTCAAACGCACCCTTCTTAACACCACCACGGAGATGCTTCATCAGAAGAACACCTTCGTCAGAAAGAATATTACGTACTGTGTCAGTAGGTTGTGCACCACACTCTACCCAGTGGAGAGCACGCTCAAAATTGAGGTCTACTGTTGCAGGGTTGGTATTAGGATTGTAAGTACCAATTTTTTCAGTAAACTTACCATCACGTGGTGCGCGAACGTCAGCGATAACGATGCTGTAAAAAGCATAGCCCTTGCGGCCATGGCGTTGCAAACGAATACGAGTTGCCATTGATTGAAATGGATTTATGGGGACACGTCCCCGATGAATAATAAAAAACTTCGTGCCGTCAACTCGTGACAGCTCTGCAAAGTTACGCATTTTTGTTAACCTGAGCAAGTTTGCTTAAAGTTTTCTCTTTTAGTTCTGTATTTCACTGTACTAAAACAACTTTATCGTTGCTATCACAAGATGAATTTATGCTGAATCATAAAGAATAAAATTGGTGGAGTAGTATAGAATAAACTACTCCACCAACTCTATTAAAGCTAGGGTCGTGTGAGCTTACTTCAATACTGATTGCACCTTCTTTGCTATAGCATTGTTAGGATCAAGTTTCAGGATTTCATTTACATATACCTTACACTTTGCATCATCCTCTTTCTTTAGATAATATACCATCAAATAGGTGAGTGCTCCTTTCTTCTGATCTACATAGTCAGCATTGTCCCCAATAAGTTCAAGTGCCTTAGTGTAGTATTCACGAGGCTTCTCTTCGGGTTTGTTCCCATCAGTAATCCATAACTGCGCACGATAGAAAGGACCTACGTAGTTATTAGGTAGCTCAGTCATGTAATCCTCAAAAACCTTGTCGCCTGCTTCGATAAACTTATCACGTTCTTCATCAGTTGCAGCCTGTGCCTTTGCAGCGATATATGTAAGACCGAGGCTAAATCTATCTTTGCTATCTGCTTTCTCTCCACGAAGCTTAATATATTTCTCCATATAAGGAATTGCCTGAGCCGCTTGTTTATTAGAACGCATTAAAGTAGCGATTTCCTTATAAGTATCTGGGCGCATAGAATCCTTTTCTGAGGCCTTGATATAATAAGCTATTGCAGCATCTTTATCATTAAGTGCTTCGTTGGCATAGCGGGCTGCATATTGATAGTCGATATAACGATATAAGCTATCTTCGTATTCCTTATTCTCGAGATAAGCGATGTCTTCCTTTGCCTTTTGGTAGTCCATAGTTTCTACATCGGAGAAGAAGAGAAGACTACGAAGAGCAAAGTTCTTTGAATCAAGAGGAAGAAGTTTTTGCGCCAATTCTTTTATAGCATAAGCATCACCTCCAGTAAGCATCATAGCAGTGAGATAATTCACACCAGCAGGCACATTCTCAATAGTCAAATCCTTAGTGTGATCAAATACATTCTTGTATGCTTTTACAGACTCCTTGAACTCTTGATTATTGTATGCAATATCACCAAGTTCCTTGTAAGCATCTAAGTTTTCAGGCTCCTTTTCGAGGATTTTCTTGAGAGTCTCTTGTGCAACGATGGGGTTCACGTTCTTATAAACTCGAGCAGACAATTTGAGGGCTTCGATGTTATCGGGCTGATAGCTCAACACTTCATCAAACTTTTGTCCTGCACCTCCCCAGTCCTTGCGAAGGATACAAACACGACCACTCAACATCAAACCTGGCACATAGGATGGATCTAGTTGATATACTTGCTTTGCACACTGATTAGCGCAAGGATAAATCTTTTGATCCAAGAAGAACTGTCCTACAGCAGTAAGTTGCTCCTTATCCTTCTTAACTTTGGAGAGCAGCTTAGCAAAGGCCTTATTAGCAGCTTCTGGGTCACTCATCTGATTGGCGATAACCTCGTCTGCCATTGCCTGAACGTTAGCTTCCATAGGGACAGGGCTGTTTGCCTGATTCTGTGCACTCGCAGCACCAAAAGAGAATGCTGCAAACAGTAGGGCTAGGATAAGATTTTTCTTCATAGAGTCTTCTATTTATAGTTGTTTTATTCGGATTAGTATCAATTGCATAGCTTAAGTAAGCTTATCTCCCAAGTAAGCAATCTAACTGCAAATATAAGTAATTCCCAGCAAATGAAAGCTGTTTACTGGTAAAAACTTAATTTGTAAGTGTTTTTAAGGTGGTCATCCATACATAATATGGAAAAAATCAAGTTATCTCATCAAAATGGATTATATTTGCATTCTAATCTCGCAACTCACTATAAATAAGTTCATAAAATATAGAAATTATGCGTAAAAGTCTTCTTCTTGTAGTAACAACATTATTACTTGCAACCACTAGCTGTGCTTCTAAAACCAGTAAAAAGGAGTCATTGTCCACTAATACTCAGGAAACTCCAATGTCTATAGCTAATCCTTCGAATCCCGATGCTATACCTGCAACTATTGTCCCTATTAGTACAGAACTAAATGGGCATGATGCTTTTGATTCGCTTAAAAAGAAGTATAGAGGAAAGGTCGTGCTCATAGATTTTTGGGCAACCTGGTGCCCTCCATGTAGAGCGGCAATGAAGGAAGTGGACTTGATTAAAACTGAACTTCAGAAGAAAGGTGCTGTCTTTGTTTACATCACAGGCGAAACCTCTCCCGAAGCAGAGTGGAAGAATGCTCTTCAGATTATCAGTGGTGATCACTATCGTCTGACAGACAAACAATGGTCAGAACTAGGCGGAGAGCTAAACATGGCAGGAATTCCAGCTTATATGTTATTAAATAAGGATGGAAGCGTGGCATTTTCTAACATCACTCAAGGTGGCTACCCAGGGAATAGTCTGCTTCAGAATCTAATAGAAACAGCTTTAACCAAATAATCGGATGCTATTCACATCGTATCTCCAAGCATTAGGACAATATCTTGTCCTAATGAGGAGAGTCTTCGCTATTCCAGAACGATTTCGTATGTTCTGGAAACAGTATGTCAAAGAGATGGCAGCTCTGGGAGTCGACTCCATCGTTATCGTCTTATTAATTTCTTTCTTTATTGGAGCAGTTATATGCATTCAAATCAAACTAAATATAGAAAGCGCATGGATGCCTAAATGGGTAAGCGGTTATGTGACTCGAGAGATAATGCTTCTAGAGTTTTCATCATCTATTATGTGTTTAATCTTAGCAGGTAAAGTAGGTTCTAATATCGCATCAGAAATTGGTACCATGAGAGTGACTCAACAAATAGATGCACTTGAAATCATGGGGATTAATTCTGCCTCCTACCTTATCCTACCAAAGATTATAGGTCTGCTTACCATGATTCCACTATTAGTAGTTTTCTCCACTACGAGTGGTATAATTGGAGCTTATGCAACAGCTTATATAGGTCACATATTAACACCGGCACATCTAACAGAAGGAATTCAGTATGATTTTAATCAATGGTATTTCTGGATGGGAGTGGTTAAAAGCTTCTTTTTTGCTTTTATAATTTCTAGCGTGTCTGCCTATTATGGTTATCGTGTGGAAGGTGGTTCTGTCGAAGTTGGAAAAGCTTCAACAGATGCTGTAGTTAGTTCCTCGATGCTTATACTTTTCTCCGATCTCTTTCTTACACAAATGCTCTCATGATTCAACTTATAGAACTCCGCAAAGACTTTGATGATAAAAAGGTGTTGAAAGGCATCACTACAGTCTTTGAGGCAGGAAAAACTAATCTTATAATTGGGCAGTCTGGATCGGGCAAAACGGTATTGATGAAGTGCATTGTTGGACTATTCGCTCCAACTTCGGGGAAGATAGTCTATGATGGCCGAGACATTGTCCGTATGTCCAAAAAAGAGCGTGTGATGTTACGCCGAGAAATGGGAATGATATTCCAAAGTGCAGCTTTATTTGATAGCCTTACAGTAGAAGAGAATGTAATGTTCCCTCTTGATATGTTTTCAAATGAAAGTTATAAAGAGCGTCTACGAAGAGCCAGATTTTGCTTGGATCGTGTGAACTTATCTGATGCAGGACATAAGTACCCAGGAGAAATCTCTGGAGGTATGCAAAAACGTGTTGCTATTGCACGGGCCATTGCGCTGAAACCTAGGTATCTCTTTTGTGATGAACCTAATTCTGGTTTAGATCCAAAAACATCGCTAGTTATTGATGAGCTAATTCATTCAATCACTCAAGAATATGGCACGACTACTATTATAAATACTCATGACATGAATTCTGTCATGGGAATTGGAGAACACATTCTCTATATATATGAGGGACATCGTGAATGGGAAGGTTCAAAAGAAGAAGTGATGTCGGCAGAAAATGAACGTTTGAATAGCTTTATCTTTGCATCAGATCTATTCCGTAAAATCAAAGAAAGTCAGTCTGAATAACTATGTTCAACTCTTCTACTTCAACCTATCTGGAGTCATTGTTTTATGCAGTACCTCTTGCCATACTCCCCTTACTTAACTCTGGTGCACGTTTGGATTTGTGGGATCTACATAGAGCAGAACAATATGCCGCAGTCAGCAATAACCTTAATGGAGAAACTTCATTGGAGAAAGTTGATGCCAACAGTCTTACTCTCCGTTATACTCCAGCATCTACTTGGAAAATGGAATTACTTCCTGATTCGACGATTAGAATAACTCGAACTTTTTTTGCTAGAGATACGTCACAGATTACCGAACTTTACAATAAAAGATGGCAACGCATCAAGATGTAGTTCATACAAGGGCTTCTAAACATTACAGAACCTCTGTTCATCTTTTGATTTATCCATATAAATATCCCCCACGATTCCTTATCAATTCGTGGGGGATATTTGTATTGAGACCTACATCCGACACTTCCTAGCCATTATGCCTAAGATAGAGAATGCCCTGGTATAGATGACGCAACATGGGTATAAAGTGGCAAAGCCCTCGACGAGTACTATCAGCCGCAAACCAGAGACAGCGAATCCAAGCGGAGGCTCCAAATTTATAATAAGTTAGTGCTCCTTTAGAACGTTGTACACCTGCATCTACATATATCATAGAACGTTTCAACATAGTACTTGTCTCAACAACTTTATAAGGAAAATAGCGAATAGACAATCCAGCTCTAAGAGCATCTATCAACCATACTTCTTCCTCACCACAAGTCAAGAAACGAGTCCCAAGACCAAAACGCTCGTCAAAGCGTACTCTACCTTGAACTCGTTCACGACGACAGACCATTTCTATTGTCGAAATTGTATAATCCTCTGGAACACTTGTTATATTTTTCTCAAACTCTGGATAATTCTTCAATAATTTCCCTGTATAGGTACTCGCACGAAAGAACGCAACATCAATATTAGAGCTTTCATTAAAGATTCTGAAGATATAATCTACCGCACTGTCCGTTAAACGTGCATCATCATCGGCAAACATCACTAAATCAGCTTTTGCTAACTCCAATGCATGGTTACGGTTAGATGAAAGCCCTTGACCTTTATGAGCACTCACTAGTACATCCTCACGTAAAGCCAAAGAAGTGGGCAGCAAATCTAAATAACGCTCGTCCGTATACTGATACGACACAATGTATCGCACATCTTTACGTTGCGGAAGAAGCAAATCATCGATACGAACAATTCCTTTATTCAAGGAGCAAATCAGAATATCTAATGTCATACCTCAAATGAATTTAATGTGTTGATCACAGTAGTCACGTGATTGTCTGATAATACAGGGCTAATGGGTAAACTGAGTTCCTCTGCTGAAAGCAGCTCCGCCACTGGATATGTATTTTCATCAGTCCATAGCATGCTCAAACATTTCTGTTTATGAATCGGAATAGGGTAGTGGACAAGGGTTTCAATTCCATTATCCTTCAAGTAGTTTTGAAGTTTTGTCCGATGCTTAGTGAATATTGGGAAGATATGAAAAACACTCTGCATCTTCTGTTCAATATCCATGGTTGAATAAGGGAGAGTTATATAAGGGTTGAATAATTCCGTTAAATATCTTCGGGCTATAATACGACGCTTATTGTTGTCCTGAGTAAGCTCACGGAGTTTATGACGAAGAAATGCAGCTTGTAGCTCATCTAAACGACTATTTACTCCAAGAAGTTCATGATGATATTTTTCAGATGATCCATAATTAGCCAATTGCCTAATACATTGGGCTAGCCTTGCGTCACTTGTTACAACAGCCCCTCCGTCACCTAAAGCTCCCAAGTTCTTACCTGGATAAAAACTAAAAGCAGCCGCACCTTGCCAGACTCTATCCCCAGCAGAGAATCCAAGATATTGAGCTCCATGAGCTTGGGCAGCATCTTCCAACACAAATAAATTATACTCTTGTGCAATTGAGCTTATAGCTTGCATGTTGGCCATTCTCCCATAAAGATGAACAGGAATAATAGCTCGAGTTCTAGAAGAAATTAGGTCTGACAACCTACTAACATCAAGCAAATAATCTGTTTCTGAAACAGGAGCTAAAACAGGTGTCAATCCTGCTCGAACCACAGCTTGCACTGTAGCAATAAACGTATGCTCGGGTACTAGTATTTCATCTCCATCCTCCCAAGCCGCTAGCATCTTCTTACTTAGAAGCGTAAGCCAAAGAGCGTCCAAGCCATTTGCCACTCCCACACAGTAATCAGCATGGCAGAAATCTGCAAACTCTTCCTCAAACCTTTGAGTTTGAGTGCCAAGCAGTACACGGCCGCTTCGAACAACGTTCTTTAACTCTTCATCGAATGTAGTTATAAACCGTCGGTTTATGGCAGCTACATCCAAGAATTTAATCTTGTCTTTCATGAGAGTTGCAATACATATTTGTCGTAACAAATGGTATGTCCACCAAAGCTTTCTTTCTGGGCAACAAGCCCTGCATTAATTTCTGTACCCTCATTTTCCATTGATGTCCCAAAATCAAAATATCTAGGTTGCTCCGATAAAGGTCTAGCTTGTAACTGTTCAAACAAGGTAGTAAAGAGTAGGTCTAAAGCCCCAAATTTGCGACCTATAGACGAAGCAGCTATATATTGAGCATGAACGACACGAGGAGTATGGAAGAGTAGTGTACCTCCAACTAATGCCCCTTGAGTATCTTCTACCAAATGCAAGCTAATATTATTTGGAAACCTGGCTATCAAGAGTTGAAGCTCCTCTAAACTATGCACAGGGTGCACATTGTGCCTCTCTGACAAGGTAGCAGCAAGAAGACTCCAAAATGAATCTACATTACTAGAATATGATTTTACAGAGAATCCTTGTTTCAAAGCTTTTTTTACTTGTCGTTTCCTATTTGTTGAAAGCACTATAGCTTTATCCAAAGGAATAGTAGTCGAAACGTATCTTTTAAATAATCTAGCACCACATCTATACAATGCAAAAATCTGATCATCAGCTGGTCTATCGTGATATATGCTGGGGACAGGAGATACTATAATTCGATTTGCTTTATACTTTTCGCGATAAAACTGCACAACTGCATTGACTATCACACACGTTTCAATAACTCCTACGCATTGTCCTAATACTAGACCTCCGTAAGTAAGACCACCATGACTTCTAATTTCTTTATCATCCTCATGCCAAGTAGCTGGGAACAAAGCTCGTAAGCGTTGTTTGTCATCATGAACTAATAAAGAAGCATCACAAAATCGATCAGAATGGTAGTCCATGAAGGACCTTTCAAAAAGAAAGGTTGCATTTCTTGATGACTGCACAAAGGTATCCCAAATATGTTTGTCTGTAGTCTTAAATGCGCGAATATATATCATAAGAAATCAATATGAATCAGATACAGAATCAAGAAAATCCTAAAAGCAGAAAAGAACATAATATCTCTAACGAGAAAGCCTCCATAGAACAACCAAAGGAGACAGAACAACAAACTATCTGGAATTATGTTTAATTAAACTGCATTCTCTAAGAAAACCATCAAAAGTATGTAAGTAGCCATCAGGGTCATAGAGTTCGGATGTAAAGCATAACCCAACAAAATCTGATGAGAAATCATAAAGTTTCGCCCAAACCATGGATGGAATATGTATGAACCGCGAACAAGAATCTAATGTTACAACTATCTTTTGTGTCAAATCTCGTAGCTCTAACTTACAACTACCTTGCAATGCACCAAGCAACTCATGAGTTGTACGATGTGCATGACCACCGCGCTCAGCGTGCTCTGGTACATTGGTAATCCAAAATGTACGCTGTGGGAAAAATGGTAATTCAAAATGTTCAACTACATTCAAACTTCCACGTTCATCTGCGAACTGTGGTATATCAATCCATTCTACACCCAAAGGGGCAGAAGACAATTGGGAGGGGGAGATCATAATTCTAAACCTCAATTAAACATAATGACCATTCAACTAAAAGAAGGGCAAAACAAGAAACTTTTAAGATAACAGGGAATCTTCTTTTCGCTGGACTACATACTGATGTGTTTGAAAGAGGATGATGAAAAGAACAGTAAAAATCAATCAAGAACTCGGAATACCTTAGTTAAAGTAACAACATACTTTAGTGTTGATGCTTTGTACGATATATCACCTCCATTATTAGGAAGTCGACGAGCAATTGGAATCTGTCCATTTCCAATCCCTGCAACGTCGTAGGTGGCAATCATAGTAATTCTATAATTTCCACTTTCTTGGACAGTTATAGTATCTGTAGCTTCCTTGGCTTTCTCATCGTAAACTCGGGAACTTATGTATCGCTGACTACTATTATCTGCAGGTGCTACCGTCCAGTAGTAATGAACTTGATAAAGATGCTTTCCCTGTTTGGCCTCAATAGCAGAAACCACAAAGGGTTGACCTGCTTTTAGATCAGCATTCTCAACCAAGTTTTTAGCTTGAAAACCTACAAACTCTGGAAATGTAGCTGTATACTCTGCTTTATCCTCGGAACATGAGTAGAAAGAGGTAATCAGCATCAATAATAATGCTTTAAGTTTCAAATTAAACATAATCATTGCCTTTACTATATTCTTGGTCGATTATACTCTAAACTAAAAATTCAGTAGAACCTCATAAAGCCTTTGCACTGGTAACCCCATAACATTGACATATGAACCTTTAATTCCACTAATCCCTACGGCTCCAATCCATTCTTGAATACCATAACTGCCTGCTTTATCATATGGTTTATAGCAATCTACATAAAAGTCTATCATTTCGGAGGACAAAGTCGTAAATTGCACTTCCGTATGCACCGACTCCACTACAGACTTATCTTTTGTATAAACCCCGAATGCTGTTGTCACGACATGTTCTTTACCGCTGAGCAAAAGCAACATCTCCACAGCTTCTGCCCTACTCTTCGGTTTACCAAGAACCTTACCATTTATACGTACTACCGTATCTGCGACTACCAGCATTTGGTCGTCACTCAGACTTGGTAAATATGCAGATGCTTTTTTTTGAGTAATAAAGGCCGCAACCTCATCATCACTCAATTCAGTTGGATAACTTTCGTCTATACCAGGAATTACATAGGTTCGAAAAGGTAGTCCAATTTGACTTAACAACTCTTGCCTACGTGGCGAATTGCTCGCCAAAAGTACTTGATATTTCTTTAGATGTTCAAGCATAAGAGTTTTATGATTCAACTTCAAGAATAAAGTTCAAAAAAGAATCTAGGGTGTACTTTCTACCAACCAAAAGCCTCTGAGTTATGCATCCATAAATTCTTAGCGCGCAATACTTGTTCTACAACATCCCGAACACAGCCTTTTCCTCCTGAATACTCTGAAACATAGATAGAAATAGCCTTTATCTCAGGTACTGCATCCTTAGGACAACATGGACAACCGCAACATCTCATGACTTCGAAATCTGGTATATCATCACCCATATAAAGTACTTCATCAGCTTTCAACCCATTAGCCGTTATATATTCTTCAAAAACGTCTATTTTAACAGATACCCCCATAAAAATATCGGTAATACCTAATCCCATATAGCGTTCTTTGATAGTTTCATTCTTACCACCTGTAATAATAGCTACATCAAGTCCCATCTTTACAGCATGTTGGAGCGCGTATCCGTCCTTTGTGTTTGCAGTCCTAACAGGTTGTCCACCTAGCAGCAGAACGTTGCTTTCGCTCAATACCCCATCTACGTCGAAGATGAGCGCACGAATTTTAGACAAGTCGTAATTAATCATTGATGAAAAGTCTGATAGATACTCTCAGTCAAAATATTATAGATTAGCAGATGTTGAGGCTCTTGCGCCAAAATCGCTGAATGACATTCAATAACACGTTGATCTTTTCGAATAGCAGGTCCTGTTTGTGCTTCACGAGCAGATACAGTTTTAATTTTAGCAGCAGTTTCTTCAATTAATGGTTGTAACCACTCTGTTGGAAATCCATTCTGTTTTAACTGCTGTTCTGCTATATCATACAGATGATTGACAAAGTTACAAGCAAAAACGGCAGATAAATGTAATAATCTACGATGCTCCGAGGATAATGTATAAACTTTATTGGAAACACTGCGAGCTAATTCCATTAATTTCATTGTATCTTCTGTAGTAGATCCTTCTACGAAACACGGAATCTTCTTAAAATCAACGTCACGCTCTTTAGAAAAAGTCTGCAAAGGATATAAAACCCCATAAGGTATTCCTGCAGGAGCAAGCACATTTATATCAACACTGCCTGAAGTATGTACTATTAGCCCCTCGCTAAGATTACCTGGCCACTCTTCTGCAATCGTAGAGATTACGTCATCCTTAGTGGCTATTAAGTATACATCAGCCTTTGGAAGCTCATCAAGTCGAGATGTGGCCATACTCTCCTGCCCTATTCTGAGAGAAAGGCTCCTAGCTGTTTCTCCAGTCTTACTACATATTCCCACCACGTGGTGTCCAGCTTTAACAAGAGATAAAGCTAGATGCGTAGCAAGATTTCCTGCTCCTACAAGAGCAATCTTCATAGAAGTTGTTGGAAAAGTAGTCATATATGGCAAATTTACGCAATTCTCTGCAGAAAACAAAGAAGTGCAGCACAAAAGTACTGCACTTCCTATTGGATATTAAGGCAAACAACTACAGATTATCCATAGATAATGTTACCATTCTCATCTTCAAACGCTGCGGTATCTTTCGAGTATTGGTTCATAGCCCGCATGCTCATACCCATGCTTGAGAACCCACCGTCGTGATAAAGATTTTGCATGGTTACCTTGCGGGTAAGGTCAGAGAACATTACAATAGTATAATCTGCACATTCTTCAGCAGTAGCATTGCCTAATGGAGACATTTTGTCAGCAAAATCCATGAGATCGCTCATACCCTTCACACCGCTACCAGCAGTTGTAGGAGTAGGACTTTGAGATATAGTATTCACACGAACGTGCTTTTCGCGTCCATAAATATAGCCAAAGGAGCGAGCAATACTTTCTAACAAGCTCTTGGCATCAGCCATATCGTTATAGCCGAAGAAAGTACGTTGCGCTGCCACATAAGATAGAGCAACTACAGATGCATATTCATTAAGTGCATCTTGCTTCTTAGCCACTTGCAACATCTTATGAAAAGAGAGTGCTGAAATGTCAAGAGTTTTGTTGAGATAGTTATAATCTAAATCATCGTAAGTACGTTGCTTACGAACATTTAGGCTCATTCCGATGGAGTGAAGAACAAAATCAATTTTACCTCCGAGTAAACGCTGGCTTTCAGAGAAAACTTTCTCCAAATCTTCGACACTAGTCGCATCAGCTGGGATGATTGGAGCATTGAGTTGCTCAGAAAGACCGTTTAATTCGCCCATACGTAAAGCAACAGGCGTATTAGTGAGGGTAATGCTTGCCCCTTCTTCTACAGCCTTTACAGCTACTTTCCAAGCTATGGAGTGTTCATTGAGTGCGCCGAAAATAATACCGCGCTTTCCTTTGAGGAGATTGTGACTCATATGCAGTTTAAAAGATAATGATCTCCCAATAAGAGAGATTATGTTATGAATTATTCTGCGCAAAAATAGCGATTTTGTGCAAAACAGCCAACCTATAACTGAATAATTTTACTCTAGAGGAGTTTTTTTTCATTTTACTGCCATATTTGATGCTTGAGAAAAAGAGAAAATCAGGTTATATACACACAAAAAACTTTCTATATTTCAGCAAGAACAAATATATTAACAAGTAAAAGCCCATTCACAGCTAATAATAATCCTTCGGATCTATACAAAGTGTTGCTAGCATATCTGCACTCTGCAATAATGGCACTAGCGCAAACTTTCGGCAAGCTTCATAATAGGATTTTCTCATCTGAGATCCAGCCTCTCCAGCTTCAAATGCACCTCGATGCCAACGAATAGCAAGCAATTCATCCCGATGAAGTTTGAGATAATGCGAAACTATAAGATTAGATTTCTCTCCATGGCCGTAAGGAAATTCGTCTTCTTCCTCATAACCTGAATAGGTCTCCCAATATCCATAGGGATTTTTACGTCTTTTCTCACAAGGCTTATAGCGGTTACACTTCCATATATCATGAAAAAGTGCTACTATCGCTAAACTCTCTTCAGGAATCGGGTCATAGCATGCATTATCATCACTAAATACGTGTGGTTGTAACGTTGATTTATAGATACGTAGCAAGGTTTCAAACACATTTAGCGAATGCAGACACAATCCTCCAGGCTCATCTAAATGATGAGACGGAGAGGCTGGTGCAGAAAAGAAATCTGTATTGCAATTCAGGTATTCAAGAAGCCCGATTAATCCGTCTCGTTTAATGTAAAATCGACTTACATCTAAGAAAATCTTTCGGTTCTTTAGTATTTCATCTTCTGTCATAGCCTAATTCTAATCAGAGGAATGAGCGCAAACGCATCTCAGAAACAAAGCAATCACGAAACACCTCTTCAGCTTCAGGCTGCCGATTACGGAATAAACCAAAGACACTTGAACCACTACCGGACATAGAGGCATACACTGCACCCATATCATATAATGTTTGTTTGATAGCTGAAATCTCTGGATAGCGCTGAAAAACACTTAGTTCAAAGTCATTCTTTATCGTGTCTCTCCAGGTTTCCACAGGACGGGACAAAGAGAGTAATAAACTCTCACTTGAGGCTCGAGGTGTCACTAAAGCATAAGCTTCCCTAGTAGAAACATGTACTCTAGGTTTAACAAGTACCAGATTCCATCCAGAAAGTTCGAAGTCAATTGGCGTAAGTTCGTCGCCTATACCTGTGGCATACGCAGGGCGCGCGTGATAGAAAAAAGGACAATCAGCTCCTATTCTGCTTAATCGAAATTCAACATCATCATCATCCATGCCAAGTTCATATTCTTCATTGAGCAATCGCATCATAAAAGCAGCATCACTACTGCCCCCTCCTAAACCTGCACCAGAGGGAATTCGCTTATGTAGCCAAACTTCAACAGGAGGAATCTGGGGATAGTCCTCGCGAAGTTGACGATAAACCTTGACAACAAGATTATTATCAGGACTCCCATCAAGTTGAAGCCCCGTTTCATGCAGCAAACAAGGCTGAGTAGCATTAGGTGCTGATATGACCTCTAGATTATCATGCAAAGGTATGGGATAGAAAACAGTCTCAATATCATGATAGCCATCAGGACGGCGAGCAACAATATTAAGACCTAAATTAATTTTGGCGCAAGGAAAGACTACCATGGTCCAATCATATTTATAGGTTCAAGGAATTAGCATTTCACAGACAATAGAACAGCTTTATTAGCTCCTACTTTTACCTGTGTGAATGCATCAGGAATAAGGGTTATTGAAGTTTTCTCTCCAGAAAGAATATCTTCGGTAGAGAAATTCCCAGAAGTCATTGATAGAAAATCAAAGGCATGCATAGGTATACGAACCCCACAATCTGCATCTTTATCTGAAAAGTTTGCTACACAAAGAAGGAGTTCATCTTTGCCTCGTCTCAAGAAAGCAAAATGACGTTGGGGATCAAAGCCTTCACTTCCATCATAATTAACATACATCAAGTCGTAAAAAAGCCCTTCTCTTAGTGCTTGATTTATATTTCTCAATCGAAGAACGCTCTCATAACACTTATACAAATACAACTCTTTGTCTGTCAATATTTTATTTGGCACATTCTTACCCTTTGCTCCAGAAGATATCAAAGCTAATTTTCGAAGACTAGACACACTCCAATAGTCAAAAATGGTAGTTCGCCCATCTTTTCCAGAAAAACCTTCTGCATCCATTCCCTTCTCTCCGATTTCCTGACCAGCATACACCATCAAAGGGTTGTTGCCTATAAAAGCAGCAACAGCTAATGCAGGTATTGCTTTGTTCGCATCTCCACAAAAGAAATCAGAAGCTATACGTTGTTCATCATGATTTTCTAAAAAATAGAGCATATACTCCTTAATATCATCTGTACTTTGCCACACAGAAGTTATATTAGAAGCTGGTGCATTTTTACAAATCACAGCACGAAGAGTATCATAAAGTCCAACCTTATCATAAAGGTAATCAAAGCCTCCGTGATGGATATAACTACGATAAAGATTAGGATTATAGACTTCTGCAATAAACTGAACTTCATACTTTGCTTTTACTTTTGCAATTGCATGTTGCCAAAAGTAAACAGGCACCATTTCCGCCATATCACAACGAAATGCATCTACTCCCTTGGCAGCCCAAAAAAGCAGTATGTCAGTCATTTTTTGCCAAGTAGAAGGGATGGGATCGAAGTGTTGCGCTCCCCCACCGTTATAATCTACTCCATAATTAAGCTTGATTGTTTCATACCAATCGTTTGGACCAGGCCAAGCATGAAACACATCATTACCTGTTGCCTTAGCAGGATATTCTATATATGGAATCCCTCCGTGTCCATTATGCACAAAACTCTCTGTATGCAATGGTTCTCCCCAGCAATAGTAGAAGTTATTACGCGGAGAAAAAGCCATTTCATCATCATCATTAACCCCTAGATCCTCAAAATCTTTAGGAGCTACATCAGAATGATAAGATCGTGCCACATGATTAGGCACAAAATCAATTACAACTTTCAAGCCTGCTTTGTGAGTTCGTTCCACTAAAGCTTCAAATTCCGCCATACGTTGAGACACATCTTCAGCAAGATCGGGGTCAACATCAAAGTAATCTTTAATAGCGTAGGGAGAACCTGCCCTACCTTTTACTATCCAAGGATGATCTGGACGAATTCCATAGTGTGAATAGTCTGTTTGAGTAGCATGCTCTAAAACTCCCGTGAACCACACGTGAGAAAAACCAAAATCTTTAATACGCTGCAATCTATCAGTTGTAAAATCATTGAATTTAGCTACACCATTGCTCTCAATGGTTCCATTAGGAAGATTCTGAGCTGGTGACCAAGCACCGTATAATCGCGTAAAAACTTGATATATATTCATGGGGATCTAAAGTAGGGGCTTTCATACCATCGAAGAGCATTGCTCAAAGGAGACACGTAAGCCAGAAGCAATCCTCTAAAAATAAAAATATTCTACAGAATAATCGGGCAATAAAAAGAAGCAGAAGCCACAGCCCCTTGATGAGTCTGCAGCATCTGCTTTTATCTTTTAGGTATTAAAGGCTAGCACCTTGCACTGAAACGTCTGAATTTCCCTTGCATATTTTGGAAATCATACCTTGCAATGCCTTACCAGGACCGCATTCTGTGAAAACTGTAGCACCTGCTGCCACCATGCTATTCACTTCCTTTGTCCACAATACAGAAGAAGTCAACTGAGCAATAAGATTTACTTTGATTTCTTCGGGAGATGTGTGAGCAGTCCCATCAACATTCTGATAGACTGGACACTTAGGCTCTGCAAATGATGTAGTTGCAATCGCTTTCTCCAACTCATCTTTTGCAGCCTGCATAACAGGAGAATGGAACGCACCGCCAACAGGAAGAACAAGTGCACGTTTTGCACCAGCCTCTTTCAATTTTTCACAGGCCATCTCAATGGCTTCACGTTCACCTGAAATCACGAGCTGTCCAGGACAATTATAGTTGGCAGGCACTACTATCTGACCCGTTTCTTTTGCAACTGCAGCACAAATATCCTCAATGACTTGATCTTCTAAGCCAATAACAGCAGCCATAGTACCAGGGCGAGCCTCACAAGCAGTCTGCATAGCCATTGCACGCTTAGCGACCAAGCGTAGCCCGTCTTCAAAAGAAAGAGCACCAGCAGCTGTAAGTGCGGAAAGCTCTCCTAAAGAGTGACCTGCAACCATATCAGGACGAAAATCTTCTCCTAAGCAAAGCGCAGAAATCACACTATGCAAGAAGACAGCCGGTTGTGTCACTTTTGTTTGCTTGAGCTCTTCATCTGTACCACTAAACATGATATCTGTGATGTTAAAGCCCAAAATCTGATTGGCTTTATCAAAATATTCCTTGGCAATGGGATGATTCTCGTAAAGATCTTTGCCCATGCCTACGTACTGTGCACCTTGTCCAGGGAAAACGTATGCGTTCATTGTGATGATATTTGAATCTATAAATGAGTTTTACTTGAAATGTAACGTGCATTTCTCTTTACAAACAGAGAAATATCACTCTTTCCGAGAGCAAATATACTAATTATTTTGCGAAAAGAACTGTTTGAGATAGATATTTGATATCTCTTCTCTAAAATCTCCAATCTTTTGAAACAGTCATACTACCCTAGTCTTAACATTAGAAAATTCAATCACAGACTAGAATTCGTAGTACCAATTAAGACCATGATAACACAACGTTTTAACATTGAGAATCGTGTATTTTCTATGCTCTAGTCATGTAATGAAGTCATCAACCTCATAACTCTTAACCAGGCAACGCAGTATCTACCGCTCATTTCTACATGTTAAGGATGCTTCTGAATCTAACCAGCATAATTTCTCCGAGTTTTTTCATCTAAAACTCCCAGCCCAAGAACAAAATCTCCTATTTTACGCTATAAAAATAAGGAAATAACCTAGACATTGTCAAATAACCCAAAGTCTTTCCTAGTAGGCCACGTCAAAACACATCAAAAACACACATACTTACACCTATTCATACCTAACGACTTGTCTTGATAATTCGCGATTTTAACAAATTACGTAGCCATATAGTACTTGCAATCTCTCATAAACTTATCAAGGACAAACATCTACTGCATCTAGATATTTGCCCTTGATAGAAAATCCTTTTTTCACTTACCAAACAAACAATGGATAATCTTTCATAAGCTTATTCACGTATGTGCGAATTTCGGCTATAACAGACTCATTGTCATAATTGTCCAACACTCGTTCTATTAGAGCTGCAACCTCTACTACTAAGTCCTCTTTTGCTCCTCTAGTGGTAATTGCAGCTGTCCCGAGACGAATGCCAGAAGTCTGGAATGCACTACGACTATCGAAAGGTACCATATTCTTGTTTACAGTTATGTCTGCTGCAACAAGAGCATTTTCGGCTTGTTTCCCCGTGAGCTCTGGATACTTATGGCGTAAATCGATAAGCATAGAATGATTATCTGTACCCCCAGAGACTATGTCAAAACCTCGCTTAGAAAGCTCTGTAGCTAAGACACGTGCATTCTTTTGCACTTGCTTCGCCCATACTTTGAATTCAGGACGTAGAGCTTCGCCAAATGCAACAGCTTTTGCAGCTATTACATGCTCTAATGGCCCCCCTTGAATACCGGGAAAAACTGCACTATTAATGATTTGAGACATCTTTTTAATCACTCCTTTAGGTGTAGTGATTCCCCAGGGATTGTCAAAATCTTTCCCCAATAGAATAACTCCCCCTCGAGGCCCTCTCAGTGTTTTATGAGTGGTTGAAGTCACTATATGGGCGTACTTCACAGGATTCTCTAAAACCCCAGCAGCTATAAGTCCTGCTGGATGGGCCATATCCACCATCAATAACGCTCCAACTTTATCTGCAATAGAACGCATACGAGCATAATCCCATTCACGACTATAAGCAGAACCGCCGCCTACGATTAGTTTAGGCTTATGCTCTAGTGCTAGTCTTTCCATCTCGTCATAGTCCACTAAACCAGTTGCACGAACTAGATGATATGGCACTGGCTCGTATAAGATACCAGAAGTGTTCACAGCAGAACCATGTGATAGATGTCCCCCGTGATCAAGGCTAAGCCCTAGGAATTTATCTCCAGGTTTCATGACTGCTAAAAACACAGCTTGATTAGCCTGTGCTCCTGAGTGAGGTTGTACATTAGCATACTCGGCATCGAAGAGTGTACAAAGTCGATCAATAGCTAACTGCTCTACTTGATCGACAACCTGACAGCCACCATAATACCGGTGTCCAGGATAACCTTCTGCATACTTGTTTGTTAATACACTACCCATTGCAAGCATCACTTCATCACTTACGAAGTTTTCGCTAGCAATCAGCTCTACGCCATGAACTTGACGGTTCTTTTCAGCAGTAATAAGGTCGAAAATCTGTTGATCCATACTAATTATATAAGGGTAAGACTAGAAAAATAGTACTACACCAGTTTTACTTGAGTAAGGAGTTGTTCCATGTCACAATAGTGGCAAGAAAGAATTCCATCGCTCACTGTAAATCGAGTGGGCATTGGTTCGTTATTACAAATGCATTTCGGATTGTTACACCGGACAATATTAGTTAGCTCAGTAGGTAAGACTACAGCACGCTTCTCTACAACGGTGTAATCTTTGATAATGCTTAAAGTAACATTAGGCGCTACAACTGATAACTGGTTAAGTTCTAATTCAGAGAAAAAGCGATTGGCTATTTTGATGATACTCTTACGATTCATTGCACTACTCCGAAGATTATAACCTATAAACACAGTATCATGGTCTAATTCTTCAATTCCCAAAAGACGAATAACTTCAAATAGTCTATTGGATGGGATATGATCAATCACCGTTCCATTCTCAATGGCGGCAACCATGAGTTTTTCTCTTTTCATGGTGTGACTTACTCTAAATTTTCAGTGAATAACTGTTGTATCTTTTTTAATATCCTCGAGGGGGATTCCCAAGACATCACATAGAATAGCCTCACGAGCATAGAGACCATTCAAAGCCTGTTGAAAATAATAAGCATGCGGAGTTTCATCTACATCTTGCGTAATTTCATTCACACGTGGGAGAGGATGCAGAATTCGCATATTATCTTTAGCTTTCCCCAACATGTCACCTCGGAGTATATAGACATCCTTCACCCGCTCATATTCCATTAAATCAGAAAAACGTTCACGTTGCACACGCGTCATGTAGATAATATCAGCAGCCGCAATGGTGTCTTCATTAAACTCCTCGTGCTCTACAAATTTAATGCCATGCTTGTTGCAGTACTGCTTGTACTCTTCAGGCATGGCAAGTTCTTTTGGAGCAATAAAATGGAAAGTTGGATTAAAATGACGCATAGCCATAATCAAAGAATGAACCGTACGACCATATTTCAAATCACCAACAAGATGAATATTCAAGTTCTCAAGCGTTCCCTGAGTTTGAAGCATTGTGTAAAGGTCAAGTAAGGTCTGAGAAGGATGTTGGTGCGCTCCATCTCCTGCATTGACTACTGGGGTGGATGTTAGTTCACTTGCGTACAGTGCAGCTCCTTCTAGAAAGTGGCGCATAACAATCACATCACTATAATTGGCCACCATCATAATGGTGTCTTTGAGCGTTTCACCTTTAGTCGATGAAGTTACTTTCGGATCTGTAAATCCGATAACACTTGCTCCAAGTCTATGAGCGGCAGTTTCAAAGGAAAGTCTTGTACGTGTCGAAGGTTCAAAAAACAGGGTGGCAACAATGCGGCCATCCAGCAGTTTTCGGTTAGGATGACGCTCGAACTCTTGAGCCATCTCCATGAGATAAAGGATCTTATCGCGAGAAAGATCTGCGATACTAACCAAGCTACTGTTGTGTAACATAGAAGCGTTTGGATTGTTGTATTGAGAATTTAACTCCAAAACTACTAATAAATTGGATAATAACCAAAGAAAAGGGGGTTAAACTTGTGTTTCACGGCTTAACAAACATATATATAGATTGTCCTTCAATGAAATTAAAGTAGTAATCTTGGATAGCCGATAGATTATTACTACCTTTGTAGCTAGTTTTTTAGGTAATATAGATACAAATGAACACAAAACGACTCGCTACTTGGGTTATTCTTTGTAGTCTTTTCTGGACTGGAAGTGCATTGGCCCAAAAAGTTGCTAAGACTATTAGTTTCTCGATTGTAGAAACATCAGATGTGCATGGCAATTATTTTCCTTATGATTTTATCAATGGCAAACCTGGAGAAGGAAGCCTCAGTCGCGTTTCCACTTATGTAAAACAATTACGCAAAGAAAGAGGCAATCATCGTATTCTTCTTGTGGATAATGGCGATATTTTACAAGGACAACCATCAGCATATTACTACAACTACGTAGACACCGCATCTTCTCATCTCTGCGCTCGCATGCTCAATGACATGGGATATCTCTGTGCAACATTAGGAAATCATGACGTTGAGACAGGACACGCCGTATATGATAAATGGATGGATGAATGTGGCTTTGCTGTTCTTGGTGCGAACGTATATAAGCGCTCTGATCAGCGTCCTTATCTCACAGCTTATGTGCAAGAAGAAGTAGATGGCGTTCGCATCGCCGTTTTAGGTATGATCACGCCAACGATTCCTCAATGGTTACCTGAACATCTTTGGTCAAATTTAGATTTTAAAGATGCAACCGAAACAGCAAAACGGCTTGTTCCTAAGATACGCAGAGCAGCAAAAGCAGACGTTATCGCAGTAGTGGTTCACAGCGGAGTAGGTCCAGAGCATAGCAAGTCTCGCATGTTAGATCATTGTGCTTATCAAATTGCAGAGCAAGTACCGGGCATTGATGTAGTATTCTGTGGTCATGATCATCGTGAAGCAAATAGAGAAATCCTTAATGATAGTACACAGCAAAAGGTTCTCGTGCTCAACCCTGGGGCCAATGCTATGCGCGTGGCTCAAGCAGACTTTATGTTGGGACTTGATTCTAATGGGAAAGTGGTGAAGAAACAAATTACAGGACAACTGGTAGACATCCGTAATCAAGAACCAGACCAAGACTTTCTCAAAAGGTTTCAAAAGGATTTTGAAGCTATAAAAGAATTCACTACCCAAGTAATTGGCTATAATAAAGCGACACTTGACACTCGTCCTGCATTTTTTGGCTCTTCACCTTTCGTTGACTACATTCACCAGATTCAGCTCGCAGTCACTGGAGCAGACATTAGTTTTGCCGCTCCTCTGTCTTTTGATGCTGCTATACCTATTGGTCCGATAAGGATGGCAGACTTATTTAACTTATACAAGTACGAAAATCAACTATTAGTATTGAGCCTTACAGGATTAGAGATAAAGCACTATCTTGAGGAGAGTTACGGAATATGGACTAATCAAATGCACAACTCTTCTGATCATTTCCTTCTTTTCCGACCTGATTTAGAGAAGGCTTTGGAGCCTTGGCAACGTCTTCGATTTTCGTCTTACAACTTTGATTCTGCAGCAGGAATCAATTATACAGTTGATGTTCGTAAGCCCAAAGGTGAAAAGGTTTCTATACTTAGTATGGCTGATGGTACTCCTTTTGATTTGACTAAAAAATATCGTGTCGCTGTCAATTCATATCGGGCTAATGGTGGCGGCGGTCTACTCACCAAGGGGGCAGGAATCCCCTTAGACAAACTAAGAACTAGAGTTTTATGGACTAGTGATAGAGAAATGAGAGAATATCTTAGAAGAGATATTTCAAGACAGTCTGAAATCAACCCGCAATCACTAAACAACTGGAGATTCATTCCGACAGATTGGGTGAAACAAGCAGAGATTCGTGATGCAGAAATCCTCTTTAAATAACTAGTTAAGAGACTTTGCTCATAGCCACCTGCCACTTTGTGAAATCATTAAACCGTAAGTTCACCGCTAGAGCATGTAGTTTCATCACTTTTCATCGTTATGTCTTGCACGATTAAAAAAGAAATACTACCTTTGCCGTAGATAAAGCTAAATACAAACATAACTACCTTTAAAACATCACTACGATTATGTCTCTTTCTCATATCGCCCTGAGCCTTTATGCCGCTGGAGCATTGGCCAACACCCAACCCGTAAATGGTAAGTTTGAGCTTCTTACTCTCCCCTATGAAACTTCAGCCCTTGAACCCGTTATTGGTGCTAAGACGGTAGAAATTCATCATGGTAAGCATCTCAACACTTATGTTACCAACCTTAATAACCTTCTTCCAGGAAGCGGTTTCGAAGGCATGAGTTTGGAAGAAATTGTTGAGAAGTCTGAAGGCGGCATTTTCAACAATGCTGGACAACTTCTTAATCACAACCTATACTTTACGCAATTTGCTGCGCCCAATCCCGAACGTAAACCAGTAGGAAAGCTAGCTGCTGCTATCGATTCACAGTATGGTTCTTTTGATACTTTCAAGCAAGAATTTCAGCAGAAAGGTGCTACCCTCTTTGGGTCTGGATGGGTATGGCTTTCTACAGATAAAGAAGGTAAACTTGTCATTACACAAGAAGCCAACGGAAGCAACCCTATTCGTCAAGGATTGAAACCTTTAATGGGGATTGACGTTTGGGAGCACGCATACTATCTTGACTATCAAAACCGACGCCCAGACCACTTAGCTGCAGTTTGGCAAATCATTGATTGGAATGTTGTCGAAGCTCGTTATGCTTCTAAGTAAGAAACTGCATTTCTTTTATCAATCTCTCTTGAAAAAATCACCCCCATGGTATTAGGAATATACCATGGGGGTGATTGTGCATAAACAACTCTTAGACAAAGACTCTAGACTTAAATAAACAAGAATGTTGAGTAGATCTGTTAGTAAAGACTATACGCATGATTCTAGATTGTGCCCTCGATAGCTCGAAATCTCTTACTAAAACGAAGATGAAGAGCACTATTTGCAATTCTTGAATCGTTTATTTAATCCATCTACAACCTCTTTAGTAATGTCAAGTTTATCGTTTGCGTATAACACATTGTCACCTTGTTTAGAGATAATCATATCATAATGCTTCTCCCTGTTATAGTCTTTGAGAAACGACTGCACACTATCACGCAATGTCTTATTGAACTTTTCTTGCGCTTTAAGCATTCGCTGTTGCACATCCTGTTGAAGTTTTGCTCCTTCTTGTTGCAAACGAATTAAACGCTGCTGAGCAGCCTCTCCTTGAGCCTGAGATGTAAATGCACCAGATTGGACTTTCTGTTGAAAATCTACTGAAGCCTTTTGGAACTGCGACATTTTTGCATTGATCTGAGCTTCATATTGTTTGGATTTAGCTTCAAGAGCAGCTTTTTCCTTTATGCAAAACTCATATTGAGTAAGAAGGGAATCTACTTCTACATAAGCCAAAGTATTTCCAGAAGTCTCGGAATTAGCAACTTGATTTGATGTTTTGATGGCAGTGCCCTTAGGGGCTTCTTTCTTATCGCAACTTGTAAAGCTGATGGTGATAGCAATACAAAGCAAAATAAAAGGCGTGGAGAATTTTACACTAAACATGATGTAAGAGTTTTAAGAAGGAAATAGACTATTGATTGACATACTCAGATACAGCATGATCGTTTGCAATTCGCGCTTCTGTATCTTGAGTTGTAGCACACGACACTTTGTGGCGTCGCATCGCCTTATTGCCACTTATGTGCATGTTAACAAATTTCCCTTTAATGATGATTCCAATAGAAAGGAGGAAAATAGATAATGCTACAATAATTATAGTAGGGATGAGGATTTGAATCATATAAAATTGCTATATTTGCAATTGCAAAAGTACGACAACCTATTAAATGGAACAAGAGTTGTCCACATTTTAACTCACTAAGATATTTAAGATATGGTAGAGCTTACACCTAAATCCGTTTTTGATTGCTTTGCGCAAATCAATCAAGTGCCTCGTCCATCAAAGCGAGAAGAGAAGATAACTGCATTTCTGCGTAAATTTGGTGAAGATCTCGGACTTGAGACGATAGTTGACCATGCTGGTAATGTTCTGATTAAGAAACCTGCAACCCCAGGATACGAGAATCGCAAGACTGTGATTCTGCAAAGCCACCAAGACATGGTATGCGAAAAGAACAAAGAAGTAGAGTTTGATTTTGACAATGATGCAATTCAAACATACGTTGACGGAGAATGGCTCAAGGCTAAAGGAACCACTCTAGGTGCTGATGATGGAATTGGTATTGCTATGGAAATGGCTTTACTCCAAGCCACTGACATAGAACATGGTCCTATAGAATGTGTTTTCACTCGCGATGAAGAGACAGGCCTAACAGGTTCTTTTGAAATGAAATCTGATTTCATGTCAGGTGATATTCTCATTAATCTTGATTCAGAAGATGAAGGAGAAATTTTTGTTAGCTGCGCTGGTGGAGTTCGCACTGAAGCTAAATATGACTTAGAGTTGGAGGCTATTCCTGCAGGCTACAAAGCAGTAGAAGTAACCATTAAAGGACTTACAGGGGGGCATTCTGGTGATGACATTAATAAAAAGCGTGGCAATGCTAATAAGATTTTAGTTCGTTTTCTCCTAGAACAATGCGCAAAAACAGATTTGCGCTTGTGTGATATCCAAGCTGGGGGGTTACATAATGCCATCCCTCGAGAAGCTCATGCGATTGTAGTACCCCCTTCTGAACGAGTGACTGCTTTAATAGGCGACTTGTGTGAATTTGGTACTCGCATTAAAGAAGAATTCTCGTCTACAGAGCCTGATGTAATGTTCCTAGCTTCTGAAACGAATCTGCCATCAGACAGCTTGACTCGAACTCAAACAGAACGAATCTTAAAAAGTTTATCTGTAGTGCATAATGGCATCTTTGCCATGAGCCAAGATATTGACGACTTAGTAGAAACATCAAGCAATTTGGCTAATATTAAGCGAGAAGGCAACCAAATCATTGTAAACACTTCTCAACGCTCAAGTGTGGCAAGTAACTTGACTTATATGGCCGAAGTCGTTCGAGCAGCCTTTGAACTTGGTGGTGCAAAATGTGTCACTAATGAAGGTTACCCTGGTTGGAAAGTTAATCCGAAGAGCGAGATTGTTAAGGTAGCCGTAGCAAGTTACAAACGCCTTTTCAAGAAAGAGCCTAAAGTTCGCGCCATTCATGCAGGCTTAGAGTGTGGTCTATTCTCGGAAAAGTACCCTAACCTCGATATGGTAAGTTTTGGACCAACTCTACGCGGAGTTCATTCACCTGACGAAAGACTGCTTATTCCTACCGTACAAATGGTATGGGATCACCTACTCGATATTCTTAAAAACGTACCTAATGCGTAATTAGTGAAAACGTCAGCCTATATTATATCTCTAATCAGTGTTGTATCCCTTCTCGCTTCTTGTCTTAGCGAGGAGGGATTTGGCACTTCGTCCAATACTAGTATAACGTCAAGTGTAGATACTCTCTCTCTTGACACAGTTATAGCAGGAGTTCCGACTAACACATACACTTTCCAAGTTTACAACCCGTCATCTGAGAACTTGCGTATTACTCGAATCGCGTTACAAGCTGGAAACAAATCGTCATTCAGAGTAAATGTCGATGGTACATTTCTACAAGAAACCAATAGAAATAGTTGGGAATTATATAGTAAAGATAGTTTACGTGTCTTTGTTGAACTTACCGCTCCAGAGACTTCTTATGACAAACCCCAAACTATAGAGGATAAGATTTCATTTTACCTAGAGAATGGTAATACACTTAATGTAGTCCTTAAGGCTGTTGGACAGCGAGTAGAACGACTTTCAAGTACAATACTAGCAAAAGACTCCATTTTTAACAGTTCTGTACCCTATCTAATCAAAGACAGTTTGATAATTCCAGATGGGAAAACACTTACACTATCTCCTGGAACACGTCTATTGTTTCATCCTAAAGCACAGCTTATTGTCTATGGAACATTAATAGCAAAAGGCACAGCAGAACAAAACATCATACTTCGTGGTGATAGAATGGGCTATATGTTCTCTCAACAACCTTATGATAGAATACCAGGGCAATGGGGAGGCATAGTATTCAAGAAGCAAAGCTTTCATAATATACTTGATTTCTGTGATATACATAGTAGTGACTTTGGTGTAAGATGTGATTCATCTGGAGTATCAACTAGAAAACTAGTATTAAGTAATTCAATTGTACATAATGTTAGCACTAACGCCCTAACACTTAATCAGTGTAAAACAGAGATAGGCAATACACAAATCACTAACGCTGGAGGAAATTGCGTAAACATCATTGGGGGGGATAACCTTTTTATTCATTGCACTATAGGACAGTTTTATTCATTAGTTGGTGGAAGAGGAATTGCTCTTAATATCTCTAACACCATTGACCAACAACTTCTTCCTATTTCTCGGGCACACTTTAAGAATTGCATAATCACAGGTTATAATGAAGATGACATCAACATTGAAAGCTCAACACAAAACAATCAAGAAATTAATTATCTATTCGATCATTGTATACTAAATACTCCTTCTACTAGTGATCAACAGAGAATTATCGAATGCATTTTTGAAAACGATTTACCATCAAAAGAGCGTCGTGAATTGCACTTTGATCCAGCCTTTGACTTTCAAAAACTACTATTTCCTTTTACTCTGCCTTTTAATAGTCCACTGCAGGGTAAGGCGAATATAGAATTAACACGCCAAACTTTTCCTCTAGATAGATTAGGGCGTATAAGAATCATTAATGAGACATCAGCACCCGGCTGCTATGCAGGGATTACTACAAAGCAAAAGTAGAAGCTACTTATTATATCATTTCTTTTCATTTTCTCTATTAGTTCTATATAAACATGCCTGCACCTAAAACAAACAACCGCCGCAAAACTCAGGCCTCCAAAGTAGAAGACTCATTAGGTAGACTTCAGCCCCAAGAATTAGATTTTGAAAAATCTGTACTTGGAGCACTGCTACTTGAGAAAGATGCATACGCACTTATAAGCGATATCTTAACCCCTGAGTCTTTCTATGATGTAAGAAACCAGAAAGTCTTTAGTGCGATTCGCACTCTCAATTTAGCTCAAAGCCCTCTTGATTTATTGACCGTTGCAGAACAACTTCGCGTTGACGGTAATTTTGAGGAAGTCGGGGGGCCAGCATATCTAGCCTCCCTCACTCAGAATATCGTTTCTTCATCTCACATTGAGTATCATGCCAGAGTAATAGCTCAAAAAGCGACAGCACGCGAATTGATTGCATATTCTGCAAATGTACAGGACAAAGCTTTTGATCCAACTCAAGATATAGACGAGCTTATGCAAGAAGCTGAAGGTTCACTCTTCAAACTGTCTCAGAAGAAACTGAAGAAAGACTACCAGCAGATTGATCCAGTAATCAGCGAAGCCTATGAAATGCTACATAAAGCTGCAGAACGAACTGATGGTATGTCTGGGATTGCCTCAGGATTTCATGAATTAGATCGCATGACTTCTGGTTGGCAAAATTCTGATTTAGTCATCCTAGCGGCTCGTCCAGCGATGGGTAAAACTGCTTTTGCTCTATCAATGGCAAAAAACATAGCTGTAGACCAGAATATACCTGTAGCAATGTTTTCATTAGAAATGTCTAATGTACAGTTAATCAACCGTGTAATAGTCAACACCTGTGAAATTAAAGGTGAAAAGATAAAGAGTGGGCAACTTGAAGCTTACGAATGGGCTCAACTTGACAACAAGATTAAAGATCTCATCGGTAAACCCATGTTTGTAGACGACACGCCTTCTTTGTCTGTATTCGAACTACGAACAAAAGCACGTCGTTTAGTAAAAGAACATGGGGTTAAGCTGATTATGATAGACTACTTGCAACTAATGAATGCCTCTGGCATGAGTTTTGGTAGTCGGCAAGAAGAGGTTTCAACTATAAGTCGTTCATTGAAAGGTTTAGCCAAAGAGTTGAACATTCCAATATTAGCTCTTTCACAGCTCAATCGTGGTGTAGAGAATCGACCTGGCGGGGAGAACACTCTTGATTCCAAACGCCCTCAACTCTCAGATCTCCGTGAATCTGGAGCTATTGAGCAAGACGCTGACATGGTAATTTTTATCCACCGGCCTGAATACTATCATTTATACAAAGACGAGAATGGGAATGATCTTAAAGGAAAAGCTGTCATCATCATTGCCAAACACCGTAATGGTGCTGTAGGCGACGTGCTTCTAACATTTAAAGGACAGTATGCGCGTTTTGAAAACCCTAACGATGAAGCTTCCGTTCCACTCCCAGGAGAAGAATTCAATAGCATTTCACAAATAAATATAGACTCAATGACAGAAGATTATACCTCTTCTCCCCTGCCCCTCAACCCAGGACAACTTCCTTCACCTTCAGGAATTGTACCTTTCTAAGATTAAAGAGTGCAAGTTAACAATAGGAGGAGACAGAATGGAGCAGTACTAAACGAATAATACACGTCTCAAATGTAACCAAATTCTCTTCTGAACTTACAATAAAATGCACTCCATTATTTAAGAAAAGAGCAAAAAAGTTTGGCTACTTGCCCAGAAGTCACTATTTTTGTCGAGTAGTTCTGCAAGTCAAGTTGTCAAAAACAAGAGTTAAATCCGTCTGACACTTGGTTATTCTATCACCTTATAAGTGGTATTTTGAAGCTAAACGAACTACTTAAGTTCTCTCGCATCAACTAATCATTAATTCAAACCATTAATCTTTATCATCAATGGCAACTACAAATGCTACGGCACCTAAGAGTGCCCCCAAGAAATCTCAGGGTTTCACCGGCATCAAGTCCGGATTCGCAGTTATTATCGTCTGCTTCATCATTGCTGAGTGTCTTTACGTATTCGGTGCTGGTCATTTAAGCAACTTCCATGCTGAAGGTGCAACAGGTGTTCCATTCCACTTCTTCCAAGACCAATCTTACGAACCTGCAGGTATCGTAGGTACAGTTTATAAAGGTGGTTTCATTGTGCCTATCATTTGGACTCTCTTCATCACAGTTATTGCTTTGGCAATCGAACGCGCTTTCGCTATTGGTACAGCTAATGGTAAGGGTAACCTCGGTAAGTTCGCAGCAGCTGTTAAGTCTGCTCTTAAGCAAGGTGACCTCGCTAAGGCAGAAGAACTCTGCAATAAACAACAAGGCTCTGTAGCAAACGTTGTACTTGCTGCACTCACTGAGTACAAGAAGCAACAATCTACAGAAGTAGAACTCGAAAAGAAGGTGCTCGCTATTCAAAAGACAGTAGAAGAAGCTACAGCTCTTGAAATGCCTATGATGCAAGAAAACCTTCCTATCATCGGTACTATCGTAACCCTCGGTACTCTTATGGGTCTTCTCGGTACGGTAATGGGTATGATCAAGTCATTCTCTGCTATGTCAGGTGGTGAAGGTGGTGCTGACTCTTCTGCACTTGCTGTAGGTATCTCTGAAGCACTTGTAAACACCGCATCTGGTATCGCGACTGGTGCTGCTGCAGTTGTCGCTTACAACTACTTCACCAATAAGATCGACCGTCTCACTTTCGCTATCGACGAACTTGGTTTCACGATCGTAGAAACTTTCAAGACCACTCAAAAGTAATCATAAAAAGGTAACAAGACAACATGGGACGTTTTCATGTAAAAAAACAAGACACATTCATCGACATGACGCCGATGAGTGACGTCATGGTCCTGCTGCTTACCTTCTTTATGCTTACTGCAACTTTCACCAAGGAAGAACCTGTAAAGGTAAATGTTCCTGGCTCTGTTTCAGAAATTAAGATTCCAGAAAGCAATCTTCTCACCATTTTCATCAATCCAGAAGGAAAAGTATTCATGAACATGGATAATCCTAATGGCCAAAAGGCGATGGCGGAGAAATTGATCGAACAGAAGAAATTGAGTCTCACAGATGCACAGCTCAAAGCTTTCTCTGAAGTTCCTACATTTGGTACTCCCTTCAACACCATCGCAGGATGGGTTGACACTGAAGCCTCCAAGCGTAACAAACTTCTCACCGAAAGTGCTGAAGCTGGTATTCCTTGTGATAGTTTGAACAATGAACTGAAAGACTGGGTATCGGCTGCCCGCGAAGCTAATGGCGAGAACATGCGTATCGCTATTAAGGCTGACAAGAGCACGCCTTACAGCACGATCAAGAATGTTATGAACTCCTTGCGCGCTATTGATGAGCCGCGATACAATCTTATCACGACACTGAAAGGTGGCGAGGACAAATAATCTGATAGAACAAAGTTATGGCACAATTAGATACAGGCGGGAATAGCAATTCCAAGCAAAAGAAAATGAACGCCCGTGTCGACTTCACTCCTATGGTCGACATGATTATGTTGCTCGTGACTTTCTTCATGCTCTGTACAACCCTGCTCAAGCCCCAAACGATGGAAATCACGATGCCTTCCGACAAGGATGACATTAAAAAGGAGCAAAAGAGCCAAGTACAGACCGATGAGGCTATCACGATTATCATTGGCAAAGACAATAAACTCTATTATTTCGAAGGTAAGCCCTCCGAAGCTCAACTCCAAGAAACCACCTATGGTAAAGATGGTATTCGTGCAGTTCTACTGCATAAGAACCAGAAAGCCAAAGTTCAAGTAGATGCTCTAAGACGTAAACTGCAAGCTCAATTTACAGGTAACGTTGAACAAGCAAAGAAGAACAAGGAAGCATTCAAGGAAGAACTTCGCAAGATTAAGAATGCAGACGGCACTCCAACGGCTATTATCAAACCAATGGATGAGTCTACCTATCTTAACTTGATTGATGTGCTCGACGAAATGCAAAACTGCTACATCGGAAAATATGTGATCGACAAAGTAAACGATCAAGACAAGAAGATGGTAGAAGAGTTTAGTAAAAAGTAAATTCATAAGTAACAGTAATCCCTATGTCAAAAGTCGATATTATTTCGCGCGAATGGTGCGACCTCGTCTTTGAAGGACGTAATAAGAGCTACGGTGCTTATGATTTGCGTTCTAAAGCTGGTAGACGTCACCTCTATGCGATTATTGATATCCTCGTGGGTATTGCAGTCATCGCTGGTTTGATTTTCACCTACGCAAAAGCGAAGGAAGCCATCCAAGCATCTTTGGCAGCAGATACAGAAGCTGTAACTGAATTGTCAGAGTTGAAAAAGGATGAACTGAAGAAAGAAGAACCGAAAGTACAAAAGCAAGAGGAGCAGCCCAAGCAAGAGCAGCTTCAAAAAGTTGCGGTACGTGCTTCAGTTGGTTTCACAGTTCCTGACATCGTCGACAAAGTTGATGAAAGCAAGAAGGTAAAAAACCAAGACGAGCTGAACCGTAGTAACATTGCAGTAGCAGTGGCAGACTATGCTGGTGACGCTAATGGTAAGGGAACCATCGACGATCTTCTTAAAGGTCAAGAAGCTGGTGGTTCAGTAGCGCAAACCGCTCAAAAGGAAGAAGAAGCCCCCATCTACTCTGTAGTGGAACAACAAGCTCAATTCCCTGGAGGAGAAGCAGCACTTCTTGCCTATGTAGCAAAGAACATTAAATACCCAGCCATTGCAGTTGAACAAGAAATCCAAGGAACCGTGCAACTCCGTTTTGTGGTAGAGGCAAATGGTTCTATTGGTGATGTTCAAGTAATAAAATCTCTTGAATCACACTGCGATAAAGAAGCTATTCGAGTAGTAAAATCTCTCCCACGCTTCATCCCTGGTAAGCAGCAAGGTCGTCCCGTACGTGTATGGTTTACCCTTCCCGTACGATACTCCATCCAAAACTAATCATCAGTTTTGTGAGTTAGAATGACTCTAAACTGCATAATCCATCAACCTGCGTCTTAGGCCTCGGCCATGAGGCGCAGGTTCTTTTTATCCCATATAAGAGTTTAATACTTTATAGCCTTTTCTTTTTTGGGGCGTATTGAAGTGTAGTTCTATCTGAGTTTACGATATTTTTGCACACACATTGTCTCCTATTATAAAGCCCCATTTTGCTTCCATCCCCCTATACTTCATCATTATAATATCCATTTACTTTCGACTATGCGTAAACTTCTTTTCCCTTTTCTTCTACTACTATTATTAGTTAGTTGTGGTACTAATCCTAAGAAAGCTAATTCCTATTTGCACGAAGACGATGTAAAATTTGCAGCTGATGTAAGTTTCCTCCCTATTCTTCAAGAACTATCCCAACTTTATGGTCTTCGCAAACCAGAATCTGTAATGCTTCCTCTATATTGCAGTGAGGATTCTGCAATTCGCTTATTACTTGCTGATAGTGTTAGAATGGCTATCTCAACAAGACCCTTAAATGACAACGAAAAAGCTATTGTAGGGCAGCACAATCTTCCCTTACTTCAGTCCAAGATAGCCTATGATGCATTTGCACTCATAGTGAACAAAGAGAATCCAGATACGGTTATCAATGTTAATGAACTACGTAAGATTGTCCAAGGCAAGATAACTCGTTGGGAGCAACTTGAGATGGGTAGCAAGAAAGGGGAACTTAGCCTTGTTTTTGATGCGTCAGGATCCAGCACGGTTCGTTATATGAAAGACAGTCTCAATAATGGTAAAGACCTAAAAGGGAACATCTTTGCACAAGGCAGCAACTTGAAAGTTATTCAAACGATTAAGGATAATCCCAATGCTATAGGAGTTGTTTCTACAGACTGGTTACGAGTTCATCAAGGAGACACAACCACATTACAAAACTTCTATGACCTTGACGTTAGAGTAATGCTTGTTGGTAAAGTAGGGAAAGCTAAAGCAGATTGGCAGCGCCCCTATCAGTACTACATAGCAACAGGTGAATACCCTCTTGTTCGTTCTGTCTGGGAGATTCTAACTGATCCTCGCACAAGAAGTACAATACGTTCTTTTTTCTTTTTCCTGAAAGAAAATGATGGTCAACGTGTCATAAATAGTAGTTCGCAACTCCTAACTCGAAATCAAGTTCAAATTAAGGAAGTAGTGATCAAGAATTAATCCTCTTTCTACACCGATATATTTTATTCCCAATGAGCAATAGGCATACTATTGATCCTTGATACTCTCCTATTTAGTTTAATAAGAGACTTAACGAAACAGGCTGAAATCCATTTTTGGGATTTCAGCCTGTTTGTAATTCAAGACACGACTTTGATGAATACGACTATCACCTGAAAGTAACTACAAGAAATTCACTCTGGGTACCAATGCGAAATTTTGCTCCCCAAATTCCTAATCCAGAACTTACGTAATAGGTTGTACCTTTACGTTGAGAAACACCATACGCATTTTCATAAATAGCTTCAGTTAGCCAATTCCCAGGCCAGACCTGACCATGATGAGTATGCCCTGCAAACTCAAAATCAACACAATTTTCCTCAGCTTCCTCCAAATGATAAGGCTGGTGGTCTAACTCAATAATATACTTAGACCGATCAACATTATCCATTAGTTGTGCTAATGTCTTACGATGAACATTAGTCCTGTCGTCTCTTCCTATAATAGCAATGTCATCGAAATATGCAATCTCATCTTTTAGAAGCTTAATTCCTGCTTTCTCACAGAACTCACGATCAGCAGCAACTCCTGTGTAATAGTCATGGTTACCATAGATAGCGTAAACAGGAAAACCAAGTTCTTTGAACTCTTCTTCTGCCCTTTCTTCTTTTACAGGTTTGATGGTCCTATCAATCAAATCACCAGCAATTAAAAGCGCATCGGGTTCCTCGGCCTTTATCTGCTCCAACCAACGATGCAAATCTTGACGTCGATTATGATACCCTAAGTGAAGATCACTCACTAACACTAGTTTTTTAGGCTCTTTAATCTTACCTTTACCATTAAGTACTAGTTCCACACGCTTTTTATCCTCGTAATGATAACGAGCATATGAGAATAATACTAAGAGAAGCCCACACAATATGGTAGTTCCTAAGTAGCTTTGATGAAGATATTGCTTAGGTATCCAAGCTAATAAGCCACAAATATGAACTATAGCAAAAAGAATAGCCATGTAAAGAAGGACAACAATCCATGAAGTACCTAGATTGTAACCTATAGTAGCTATTTCTAGTGGAAGTTTATCTAGCCAACCACTCATTGCGACAAAAAAGGAAAGGAAAGCCAAAGCCATTAAAGAAACAGTTACTATCCTCAACCACAAAATATAGGGTAAAACTTGCCAAACCCCATAAGACACATATATTTGTCCAGCTATGGGTAAAAGCATCAAAAACAAAGCAATCGGAGGAATATTCATAAGTTTATATTTTAGCCCTGGAAATCTATTGTGAGTTCTATCTTTAGTCCTAGTCACTCAACAGAATTCACAAACAAGTTTTCATCTATACTAGTAGCAAAGTCTATACCCAAAGGATGCGCTTCCTTCATTTCTTAGCCCTGAAAGTAAGTCCTTTAGTCGCTAAAAAGCTTTTCGGGAACTATTTGTAAAAAGTTTTCTATTAACTCATCGTATAACATAGAGTATTTACTCTTAGTTAAGACTTCACGAGGTAAAGAAGTCGATAGGGCAACTACTTGTGCACCGCTATCACGTCCAGCCTTGAGCCCATTAATACTATCTTCAAAAACAACACATTTTTGTATTTCAACCCCCAAAACATCAGCAGCATTCAAATAACAATCTGGCCAAGGTTTGGAGTGAAGCACATGTTCGGCTGTAAAAACCTCAGAGAAGCAGCTAAAAAATCTGGGATGCTGAGCATACACTTTCTTCATTTTCGCTCTATTACTGCTAGTCACAACAGCACATCGGACATTCATCTCTTGTAATTGAGAAAGAAATGAAATCACACCTTCAAAAAGAGGATAATGCATCTTTCTCTCAAAATCATCAAGACGACGAGTAATTTCAGCTTGCAAAGACTCTAAGTTAGAAAAATAGGAATGATAGATTTGCACTAACGACATACCTTTAATATCCTGAGCAAAACCAGATCGTTCAGGCAAAAAATCTTGCCCAATACCTCGCCAAAAAGACTCGTATTGGCTTTCAGTATCAATGAGAACACCATCTAAATCGAAGAGAGCAGCTTTCATCTTTAATGCATTGCTTATTAAAAAGTGAGAAGTATAAAGGAAACAAAGGAGAAACCTATGTCCACAAGAAAGAATTGCATAAAATGTGTTTGGTATAAAATAAAAATTGATTGTCTCCCGACAACCAATCTTCTTTTAACCTTAAATCTAATACCATGAAAACAATGCAAAGTTACACCCTTTCTACATTTATTCCAAACAAATTGTAGAGAAACCAGAAGAAAAAAATCTTAATCAGTTGAAGATGATAGGTCAACTTACCAATTACGCATTGAATAGCTATTCATGGTCATGGAATTTATACAGACGTTCAAGTTGAACTACTTGAGTACAGTGTTCCAAAATCGCAGGACGATGAGTAATGAATATCAAGGTTTTCTTTTGACAATATGAAATTAGTCGTTTTATTACCAACTCTTCCGTTGCAACATCCAACGCAGAAGTACTCTCGTCAAAAATAAGTATTGGACATGGACGAAGCAATGCACGAGCTATGCATATACGTTGAGCCTGTCCTTCTGAAAGTCCTCCCCCAAATTCATGACATATCGTATCTAAACCTAGCGGCAAGGAAAACACAAAATCGGCTGCTGCCACATATAATGCTGATTGCATTTGTTCCTCTGTGGCATCAGGAAATGCCAATAATAAGTTGTCTCGTATTGTGCCAGAAAGTAGTGTGTTACCTTGAGGTACATAAGCTAAAGCATCTCTTCCAAGAAGAGAATATGGATAACTCCTTCCTCCCTCCAAACACCATTCTATCCTCCCCTCCTGAGGAGTTATAAGACCAAGTAACATACGAACCAACGTAGTCTTTCCTGTTCCAGTCTCACCAAGTATAGCTGACACACTACCTAAAGGGAAGTTACAAGAAAAATCCTCTAGTATCTTACGTGAATTTGAACTGTACTTATAGTGCACATTGGATAAAGATAATGTAAATGCTATACTACCTCTCAGCATCTGCTCACGAAGTACTCTAAGACTAGAATCCTCTGTTATATCTTCTTGTGAGTAAACATCCCGATCTATACTTTCTAGAGCTACGACGCGTTCAAATGCTATATGCCCTTGAATAACAGCATTAACATACTGAGAAAGATTTTTCAAAGGAGATTGTACTCGAGCTACTAATTGCACATAAGCCATGAGCGCCCCATAAGTTATCCACTCATTTTGCAAGCCTATAACTCCCCAAACAAATACAACTAGATATGCTAAGTCAAAACCAAGGCGCATCAAAAGAAATGGTCGAACAGAGTACTTGAGTTTTTGAACAACCCTTTTTTCCATTTCCAACTGAGCAGTTCCTAGTCGTTTCCTCATTATAGAATAGGCACGATGAGTTTTTATCACCAGAAAGTGCTGAGAGGCCTCTTGATATCTAGAAAGTACTTCCGCATCTTGTTCTCTCACCTTGTGAGTAAGTTCTCGTTGTTTTCTGATGTAGAGTCGACGAAGTAAGAATACTAGGGGTGTGATCAAGAGTAAACACAGCGCAAGTCGAAAATCTAAAATACCAAGGAAGACAAAAGCGCCTGTGAGCTGAAACAACATCGAGAAAATCGCAGGAAAAGTATTGACTGTCATGCCAACTAAATACTCCACATCTTTAGATATGCGCCCTTGTACGTCCCCACTGTGATATTCTTGTAGCCGTTGCCAATCACTATTCATCAATCTACTAAACAGAGCCATTCTCATATCGTTCTCTGTTTTTGTAAATAGTAAAGTACTCAACCAGCCGCTCGAGAACCCAATGATGCGTTCTAGAATGGTACCCACAACATAACACACAAGAATCAGAATCAGATTCCCAGCCTGTGCTCCTGTAGCAATATCTATTGCTGCCTTAAACAGATATACAAAACAAAGACTTAAAACCACTCCTAGAGTACCTAGAACAAGATTTAAAATATTAAGCCAACGATAAGCTAGCCAATATTGCTTCATCCAATCTAAGAATCGCAAATAGGAGCGAAGACTGAAGTTCATTGTGCTCTAAAAGTTTCTATAAATTATTGTTAGGAAAAAGCTTAAAAGTAGAGACCGTAGGTAAGAAAAACAATACACTATCCCCGTATATCCTCTCCCCACATCATTTTCTCACGCAAAACACGGAAGAAAGAGTTTGAAAATACATGAACAACTGCTATATTATAATCAGCCTTTCGAAGAGTTACTTCTGTTTCGGTCAAAAAGCTCTGACTACGTCCGTCTACCGATAATAAAAATCGCTCAGTTCGGCTATGCACTTTGAACTTAATATCGACGTCATCTCGCAATACGATTGGACGCATCGTCAAACTATGAGGAGCAACAGGAGAAAGACAAAAAGTAGCAGACTGCGGATCTAAAACAGGCCCGCCTACTGACAAGGAATAAGCAGTAGAACCTGTCGGAGTACTAATAACAAGCCCATCAGCTACATACTTAGTAAGTAACTCTCCATTCACTCTTGTTTCTATTTCAATAAGAGACGCATTATCGTGCTTCAAGAGAGCTACATCATTGAGAGCATATGGATAAGAGTCTAAAACCTCCCCTGAAGTGTTCACTTCCATCAAACTACGCTCGCTTATATTATAGTTTCCTGAAGCGACGCGCTCCAAAGCCACATCAATCATTTCAGGCTTTACATCGGCTAAAAAACCTAGTCTCCCCAAATTAATTCCCAATATAGGAATAGCTCGACGACGTATGCGTTCGGCAGCATGAAGAAAAGTTCCATCCCCTCCAATCGAAATAGCTAAATCAGCTTCACAATTTCCTACGCAAAAGCTGTTTACTTGCTTCACGACATTAGGAGCGTATTCCTGCAACACTGGCATGAAGTCTTCTGCCACCAGCACATCAAGCCCAAGCTGTTGAAGCTTAAGAATGATTTGCAGAGCACATTTGAATTTATCTGCTTGGTGGCTATTGCCAAATAGGGCAATTGTTTGAGGAGAAGAGTGCATAATAATCTGTAAATTGCCGCATTTCACACAGTACAACACGCATTATTTGAAACATTTTCGTAATTTCGCGGCATAAATTGAGAAAGAAAGTTCTTTGCTTCATTGAGCAAAATTACAGTATTCTCCTCATTATACCAAGCAATTATGACTAAACTGAGCGTAAACATCAATAAATTTGCTACATTGCGTAATGCTCGTGGTGGCAACAATCCCGATTTACTACAAGTAGCTCGTGATTGCGAACAATTTGGTGGACAAGGTATAACCATACATCCGAGACCAGATGAGCGCCATATTCGGCGTTCTGATGTGCTGGAGTTAAAAGATCACATCAACACAGAACTTAATATAGAGGGCTATCCAACTGAAGACTTCATTAACTTGGTCTGCGCGGTGAAACCTGCACAAGTAACACTTGTCCCAGATACTCCAGAGCAACTCACCTCTAATTCTGGCTGGAATACCAAAGAGAAAGCAGAATTTTTGTTGCCAATCATTTCTCACTTTCACGAAGCAAATATACGCGTTTCCATATTTATTGATCCCCAAAAAGAGATGGCGGACAATGCACTTCGTTGTGGTGCTGACCGTGTAGAACTTTATACGGAACCTTATGCTAGGCAATATCGTGTAGATCGCAAGAAAGCAGTTACTCCTTATGTAGAATGCGCGCTACATTGCCAGAAAATAGGATTAGGTATTAATGCGGGGCATGATTTGAGTTTAGAGAATCTAGCCTACTTTTCCGAACAAATTCCATTTCTTGATGAAGTAAGCATTGGGCATGCTCTGGTGTGCGATGCTCTCTACCTTGGTCTCGAAAAAACTATTGAATCTTATCTTAAATGTCTATCCACCTCTGGCAATTAAGATTTTGAAACTGTAATTGATGCAGGGCGTATACAAATAAGTAAACACGTGCAACTATACAAAAAAGAAATACTCGACAATAGATTTATGCTACACATCTTTTTGGCTGATGGGTTTGAAGAAATAGAAGCACTTACCACAATTGATATCCTTAGACGATGTGGCGTGGAAGTGCAAATTGTATCTGTAACAGGAACAAGACTCATTCATGGTTCACATGATATGTCTATCATGGCTGAAACAGTTTTTCGAAAATGTGAGATTTACAAAAGCCATGGTATTATTCTTCCAGGAGGTATGCCAGGCGCTCGCAACCTTTTTTTACATGAAGGGCTACGCAAAGCGATTCTTCACCATCACGATTGTAAAAATCTCATTGCTGCTATCTGTGCAGCTCCTATGGTACTGGGGAAACATGGTATATTGAAGGGGCATCGTGCTACTTGTTATCCGGGCTTTGAACATGAGCTTGAAGGAGCTGAGCATGTTAACGACCTTGTGGTAGAAGATGGACACATTATAACAGCTAAAGGTCCTAGAGCCGCTGTGGATTTTGCATTTGCAATTGCTTCTCGCTTTGTTGATGCCACAACCATTGCTCGTGTCAAGTCTGACATGCTATTTCTCTAAGAACGAACCTTCCACTATTCTTTTTCCTGTTTGCTTGAAACAGGTTAATAATCTTCTGCTGATATGAAATACCTCGTATGCTCAGACATTCATGGTTCTCTCCCCGTGCTTGAGAAGTTGCTCAGCCACTACCAAGAGATGCACTGTGACCAACTGCTTTTTATTGGTGACTTGCTAAATTATGGTCCCCGAAATAGCATTCCTGAGGGGATTGATCCACAAGGAATTGTCAAGCATCTCAACGCCATGGCAGAACGTATAATTGCTGTTCGGGGTAATTGCGATAGTGAAGTAGATCAAATGCTTTGTGATTTTGATCTCATGAGTGATTACACATGGATAGTAGACAATGGGATCCGCATTTTTTTGACCCATGGCCATGTCTTTGGCGAGAGCCATTTACCACGCGCTCATTTTGACATCCTCTTCAATGGACATACGCACTTACCTCATATAACACGTTTAGAGAATGGTTCGGTAGTAGTCAATACAGGTAGCCCAACATTTCCTAAAGGTGGTAATCCACCCACATTCGTCATCTATGAAGACAGAGTAGTTTCCCTTTATGATTTAGAGGGTACATTGCTGCAGAGCCTACATCTCTGATAACTTTCAAAGTGCCTAAGAATACAAAGCTGCATATTTTCTTTGACTTTTTTCACAACAGCACAGACCTATATGAGTAATCTCGCGCCTCTCCCCTATCGCATCATCGCTCTTGACTTAGATGGAACTCTCACTAATAGTCAGAAAATCATAACTTCTCGTACTTTCGAAGCTCTAATGAGCGCACAGCGTGAAGGAGTTCGCCTTGTTTTAGCGTCAGGGCGTCCTACTTTCGGTATTGCATCTCTAGCAAATCAACTGCGTTTAGCAGAGTTTGGTGGATTTGTGCTATCCTACAATGGAGGAAGAATCATTGATTGGCACAACAAAACAACGATTTATAGCCAAACAGTTCCCACTGATCTTATTGCAGACCTCTACAGGTTTGCAGAAGAAGCTAAACTCCCAATTGTAACTTACCTACCTGAAGTCATTTTAGCGAGCAGAAATGAAGGAGATTATTTAGAAGAAGAAGCACGCATCAATGGCATGCCCATCGTCGTGGCGAAAGACTTTGTAGCTGAAGCAAGTCAAATTAAGGGAGGTTCAACAAAATTTTTGATACCAGGCGACCCTCATCTTCTGCTATTGCTTGAAACTGCTATCAAAGAAGCTCTATCAGATCGCATGGAAGTTTTTCGTTCCGCACCATATTTTCTTGAGCTCCCTCCAAAAGGTATTGACAAAGCACAATCTTTGCAACGTCTACTCAAGCATATCAATCTAGAACGTGAAGATTTATTAGCTTTTGGAGATGGTTTCAATGATTTGTCTATGCTACAATTTGCTGGCACTGGGGTCGCAATGAACAATGCTGTGGATGAAGTAAAAGCCATAGCCGATTTTATCACAGCATCAAACGACGAAGATGGCATAGCTCAAGCACTAGAGCAGTTTCGCTTCTTGGCACAAAGCAAGATAACGGAAGCACTTTAATTCCATAGCTTTCGGCTGAGTTTCCGTATGAAGCTCAGCCGATTTGTCTACTATGTAAAATTACTCTCTTAAGCATTAGAGTTGTATATACAATAGAATAACCCAATCCATCTCCTTAAGATAGTCAGTATTTTTCCCAACCTAATCGTCTATGTTAAAAGCTGATTGGCGAATAAGCATTATAGAGCATAGTTGAGATAGAAAACTTAACTATCCGAAAGCACATATTTAACACCCTAAAAGAAGGTCACTGCAAGTCTGTTTAGATTTACGAGAAACTCTGTTGGCTTCCTTTCGCGCCTCATGAAGAATCTTACCTATTTTCTCCCTTCATCGTAGAAAAATCTCCGAGAAAATTCAGATTAAGTCCGATGTTGTAGATCTAGTTCTCGTAGAAAAGACTCTCGACAATCCGTGTAAATAAGTAACATTTCTCAAATAGGTAGACTAAACATCTATCTTAGGAGGTATTTTATGGTTCCACTAAGATATATTTCATTCCTCCTTAAAAGAAAACTCAGACATTATCTTCAAATTTGATTTAACACAATAGGAAGCCTAAGCTCTTAATGTATGACAAAGATTAAGCAAATCATACGCACTTGGATGTTAGCTATTGCCATATTTATAGGAATAGCTTTGTTCTTCATTGGTGATAGTTGCCTTCCCACTGCAAACGCGAAATCCATGGCGATTTATTGTATCAAGACTTTACAGCCTGTTCTCATCTTTGTTATGTTGTTGATAACTTTCTGTAAAGTAGAGCCTCGTAGTCTTCGTTTGACACGCTGGCACGGATATTTGTTAGCTTTGCAAACATTCGGATTTTTCGTTTCTACCATAGCTCTACTATGGAGTGATACTCCCTATCATCCCATTGCGGAAAGTGCACTACTCTGTTTTATAAGTCCTACAGCTACCTCGGCTGCTGTTGTTACTGATAAACTTAAGGGAGATGTTGCAGGAGTGGTTTCATATACTATACTAGCAAATATCCTCGCTGCAATCCTTATACCAGCTGTAGTCAGTTTAATGCTCCCTTCTCATGTTGATTATCTACCTTCATTATGGAGAATTATTTCTAAAGTGTTCCCCATGCTCATCTTTCCCTTTTTCATAGCATGGGGGATTCGTCGTTATTTCCCTCGTATCCTAGATTATGTTTTAACAATCAAAGACTTAGCGTTCTACATCTGGGCTGTTTGTCTCACGCTTGCCATCACCACTAGCACTAATTCTTTAGTTCACAGTCACACACCATTCGTAATTCTTCTGGCTATCTGTCTTGTAAGTCTGATAAGTTGTACTCTTCAATTTGGTTTTGGTCGAATGGTAGGTTATAAATACAGTACCCCAGTTGCAGCTTCTCAAGGAATCGGTCAGAAAAACACTGTCTTTGCAATTTGGGCTGGGTTTACTTTCTTTGATCCCATTTCCACTTTAGCAGGGGGCTTCTACAGTATCTTTCATAACCTTTGGAATAGTTATCAATTATCACAGCAAACAAGAAGACAACCAAGGACTTAAAATGTAAAGTTCGTAGATTTGGTGGAACGCAAAAAATATAGTAACTTTGCTTTGTCTTAGCACAATAGAGCTCCATCATGTTGGAGCTTTATTACTGCCACATGACAGTATGGACAACTGACAATAATAGTTCGCCCCGTATTGGGAAGACACTGCATAACATCTCCACAGCATTCACCCTTCTTTCTCTCCAAAGTTTCTTTATGATAGAAAAGCATTTCTTTTTGGAAGATGCAGACCCAGCCATCTTTTTCGGTGCTGGCAATTCCAACCTACGTTTAGTGCGCGCCTTGCGTCCTAAGCTACGCATCATGGGGCGAGATAATGTGCTTAAGGTCATGGGAGCGGAAGAAGATATGGCGGAATTTGAAGAGAGTTTCAAGCGGCTCCAACGATACTGTGTCCTCCATAATCAGCTCGATGAGGAACAAGTGATTCAGATTCTTAAAAATGTGGCAGAGAAAGCAGATTATCGAGACAATGAAACCATAGTCTATTCTATGGGTGGAAAGCCTATTGTTCCGAGAAGCTCGAACCAGCGCAAAGTTGTTGAGGCCTATCACAAGAACGATATGCTCTTCATTTCTGGACCAGCAGGTTCAGGAAAAACTTTTCTTGCTATAGCTCTAGCAGTAAGAGCCTTGAAAAACAAGGAAGTTAAGAAGATTATCTTAAGCCGTCCTGCAGTGGAGGCTGGTGAAAAATTAGGTTTTCTACCAGGGGATATGAAGGAAAAGATTGATCCTTACCTGCAACCACTCTATGATGCTTTGCAAGAGATGCTTCCCTCCATGAAACTTCAAGAATATATTGAAAATCGTGTCATTCAGATTGCTCCTCTAGCGTTCATGCGTGGCCGAACGCTCAACGACGCAGTGGTAATTCTTGATGAAGCTCAAAATACTACATCGGCACAAATTAAAATGTTCCTTACCCGTATGGGCTGGAACACTAAAATGATGGTAACAGGCGACCCAACGCAAATAGATTTACCTCCTTCACAACGTAGCGGCCTTATTGAGGCTAGCCGCATTCTACGTGAAGTTAAAGGCATAGCCTTCATTGATATGCAGCAGGAAGACATCGTACGCCATAAACTGGTGAGTCGAATTGTGGCTGCCTACGACAAAGAAGCTGCTACGCGCAAAACAAAATCGTCTGAAAAAGAAGCACCTACACTAAGCGAGGTTAAAGAAGCCTGACTTGTCAGCTTTAACGCGCGCCTTGTGTAGGTGCTTACTTTATAAAAAAGAGTGCCTAAAAATCAAATTGTAGACGAAGTTTTGGTTTAGGCTAACATTCATACACAGAGGTCATAAGATTACTTACATGCATCTCTATCCATCCACTCTACATTCTTATCGCTATTTACTCTCAAAATCTCAACAAACATGAGTGCTCTTACAAAAACCGATTTCCATTTTGAAGGACAAAAAAGTGTGTACCACGGCAAGGTGCGCGATGTGTATAACCTCGGAGAACGCCTTGTTATGGTAGCTACTGACCGTATCTCGGCTTTTGACGTTGTTCTCCCCGAAGGTATCCCTTTCAAAGGTCAAATGCTCAACCAAATTGCAGCAAAATTCTTAGATGCAACTACAGATATTTGCCCAAACTGGAAGCTTGCCACTCCAGATCCTATGGTCACTGTTGGCCTACTTTGTGAAGGCTTCCCCATCGAAATGATAGTACGTGGCTACCTCTGTGGAAGTGCATGGCGTGCTTACAAGAGTGGTGTACGTGAAATTTGTGGTATATCTCTACCTGATGGCATGCGCGAAAACGAAAAGTTCCCTACTCCTATTGTTACTCCTACCACTAAGGCTGAGATAGGAGAACATGATGCAGATATTTCTAAGGAAGAAATTTTAGCACAAGGCCTTGCCACTCCTGAAGAATACGAAATTCTTGAGAAATACACTCTAGCTCTCTTTGAGCGCGGTACTAAAATCGCAGCAGAACGCGGACTGATTCTCGTAGACACAAAGTATGAATTTGGTAAACACAACGGAGAGATTTATCTTATGGACGAGATTCATACTCCTGATTCAAGCCGCTATTTCTATGCTGAAGGCTATGAAGAACGTTTTGAAAAGGGGGAAGCTCAAAAACAGCTTTCCAAAGAATTCGTACGCGAATGGCTCATGGACAATGGATTTCAGGGAAAAGAAGGCGAACAAGTACCAGAAATGACTCCTGAAATTGTAGCAGGTATCTCCGAACGCTATATAGAACTTTATGAACATATTACGGGTGAAAAGTTCAATCGCGAAGAGAATGCGGACTTATCAGCTCGTATCGAAAAGAATGTAAGTGAATATCTAGCTAAATGAATGTTGTATCAACGACATTGATATAACATTCATTTTCGTTGCAACTTTTACAATTTATAAGATAAGTCGTAGCTTAGGCAGATTGCCCGAGCTACGACTTTTCTATTAGACTTAATCATTTAAGTCAGGACATATTACTTGTCCAAAATTCAAGATAACGTTGTGCAACTTTGATATACTCATGATGCTTCTCAATGTACTTTCGACTCTGTAGTGATAGAGTTGATATTTTGCCCTTGTTTAATACTAGCCATTCCAATTGCTCATAAACAGATTCTTGAGAAGGCAGAACATTGATAATAGGACGTAACTCAGGCTCTCCAAGTATTTCATAATTCTCTGGTTCACCTCCGCTTACAACTACCAAACCTTGTGCCATCGCTTGCAAAGCATTCATAGCAGGAGTGTAGGAATAGAGTTGATCTAATAACACATCACTTGAAGCAAGAAGCTGAACATATTTAGCAAATGGTACATTTTCTGCTTTCACATACTCGACTTCTGTAGGATAATTTGCTTTTAATCTTTCCAAGGCCCTTAGCATCACATCAGTTCCCTTGTAAGCATGGCGATGCTTCTGAATACCTATAAAGAATCGTACCTTTGATTCGCTCGTAAAAATCTTTGTCGAGCAAGAATTCCCTATAGCCATTTCATTATCTAACCTGATCGGGAAAGGGATAAATCTTACTTTATCACCAAAATGAGGACGATAGGCTGCATCATATTCATAAAGTCCAGATACAATACCATCACTATTCTCTGCTATTTCTTTATTAAGTTTTCCTTTCTCTCCATACAACCAATCGCGGATCCAAATCTCATTGTCTACACTCTTCCTTAACTTATTGCCTATATTGAAATCACTATAACGGAAAGTTTTACAATCTAGCCCTGCTTCAACCCAATAATGGTCCATCCCAAAAGCCCCCAAAAAGACTTTTCTGTTATGGCGGCGCAAAAAATGATAAAAGGGACGAATTCTTTCTGCTTTTAATGGCAAGAAACAAGGATTTATCAACTGTACGACATCATAGTTTTTGAACTGTCTAAAAGTTCGAAGCAAACGTAAAAAGTAAACAATAGAAGGAAGCTTGCCAAGGCTTGGACGCTTTAGATCTATATCACGTGGGTAATTTTTCCAAGTGTCTCCATCAGATGCCAGAGTAACTTTGTGTCCTAAGGCCCGTAAACCTAAAGCAAGCGTTGCGTGTACATTTGAATAATCACCGAGAAGAAGTATCTTCATGACAACAAAGGTATTATATCCGAAATAATGAACAAATTAGCATGTAAGAATAGCTTGATCAAAAGCATTCTTATCTAGCACACTTTTGTTGCGCAACCGCGAACGGTAAGAGTATATTGTAGGGACTGAATAGTTAAGGAAATGAGCGATGCGATTGCTATCAGTAACGCCCAAACGAATAAGTGCAAAAATCCGGAGCTCAGTATTTAGAATCTCATCACGCTTTGGGTGAACTTGGGCCTCTGGTAGAAGAAGAGCATTGAAATTATCTATGAACTGCGGAAAGAGAGTAACAAAAGCCTCATCAAAATCTGCATAAAAGGCTTGTTCTTCCTTGGTGAGAAGCTCAGCATTATGTAGTTTCTCCATGAGTTGTACATAATTTTTAGTCTTAGATAATTTAAGTAGCTCACGACGATACTCATCAAGTGTATCTATATATCCACGACAACGCTGCAAATACCTGGCTATGTAGGTTTCTTTTATCTTATCTGTCGTAGAGAGTTTGGCATTAGTCTCGAGCAACGCAGCATTTACCTCACGCACCGCAGCCAAAGCTTCCGTGAGTTCACGCCGAGCATAGGAAAGATCGCGCATCTTCTTTCGCAACAAAACAATAAAAATCAAAAGCAGTAAGACAATAAGCAAAGTGAAAGCTACAATCACGAAAGTTATTGTTTGTCGCATCTGAAGTTGCTCTTTGTGGGCTCTATTAATAATAGGGAAAACATTACTTGCTTCAAAACTACGTAGGCGAGCTTTGCAGAAGTTAGCATCATCCATTGAGCAGAGCAAATAATTGTATGATCGAGAAATCTCTCCACGATTAGAAAGTTCAACTGCAAGCTCCAATAATGCTCGATACTCTGTCACCCCACGTTCTAAATCACTCAAAGCGGCTAAACATAAATAATACAAATAGTCATCATGATTGTTGCTAGCTTCTGCAATATCCGCCAACAATGCATATAAATAGGCATGTTGCAAGGAATCTGCATGGCCGAGTGCACGTAAACAAACTTCTCTGGCGTTTTGCAGATTTCCTTCATTTAATAACTTATCAGCTTGTACAATAGCTCTATTAGTTGGATTAGTTTCTACTTGCAATATACTATCACGATAAGACGCGGTCAACTGTTGGAGAACTTTGCGATTTTCTCCGACCTCACCATAATCGGCCATCCATCCGTAGACAGAACGCGCCACTTGATAATAATAAAGCTGTAAAGAAGCCTGGTCAGCACTCACTGAAGTATTCTCCAATAAATTGGCTGCAGATCTGTAAAGTCCCATAATACCATAGACCTCAGCACGTCCTATTCTAGTCCATTGCAAAAGTTCAAAACCTCTCTTGCTGTCTTTTACATTCTCCTCAATAAGATCTAAATAAGCAAGGGCAGAATCACTCTGAAAATGTGCATATGCTCGAAAGAGTTGTTGATAGGTTTCTATGAGTTTTTCTCCTTTCTGCTCAACTGCTTTCGACTTTAGCTGCTGCAGATTATTTAGATACCGTAGGCGTAAGCTTGTTTTTTCCTCAATGGTTCGATCTAATCGTTTCAGAAGTCCCTCTGAATTTTCTACCGTAGTCTTAGCGAAAATCGTTACAGGATAAAATAGTCCTCCTAAAATAAGACATGATAGCAAAAGAGATATAATGCCAGAAGATACTACTGACAAGGAAGATAGCTTATTGCATCTGATTGAATTCTGGATCATCGGGGGAAAGAATACGTTTACCTGAAGAATACTTATTCTTGTATGTGGAAGTAGTAGAATTATGAGAACTCTTGTTTTCATTGGAGTTAATAGGCAACTCAGGCGAACTAGTCAACATTACATTGCCGCCATAACTACGCCAACGAGCCAATATACTTTGTACGTATCCTGCAGTCTCACTTCCTATCATGTAGCCATATCTCACAACTGGATCACGATAATACTGAGGCTTCTGAAGTCCTAGAATATATGGAGCAACATCATCCCACAGTTGTGGGTTCTTACCATATTTTCTGGCCAGAGCCATGGCATCACGAACGTGACCTAATCCGCCATTATATGAAGCAAGCACGAACTTTATACGTTCGTTACCATCTCGTATATCAGAGAGCTGCCCCGTAAGTCTGCGTATGAGATTAGCTGCTCCTTCAACATTTCTTCGCGGATCATTCACTTCATCAGGTGATACGCCTAAACTTGTAGCTGTTTTAGGCATCAACTGCATTAGACCTTGAGCTCCTGCCCAGGAACGAGCATTCGGGTCGAAACCACTTTCTTGAAAACTCTGAGCTGCAATCAACTTCCAGTCCCAACCAGTAGTAGCAGATGCAGATTTGAAAAGATGGTCATAAACAGAAATAATGCCACGCTCTTTCGATAGATACACAGATTGTACACGCTTTTTGACCTGATGCACCTCTTTCATTCGTTGCATCTCTGTTTTCATAACATCGACTTGCTTGTTGTCCGTGTACCATTCATTAAGCGAAGCTATCAATTCCTTGGCACTAGATCTTACCGCCCAAGCTGTATCTTCATTGCTATTGTGAACACCAGCAGCAACGAGTCCTTTTTCCTTCAATAGTTTGCAAGGGACAGGCAGCGCAAGTAAATCAGCATTTCCATCAGATAACATCTGCAATAATTCAGCTGTATCTTTAGCTATTTCCATACGCACTTTCAACCCTTCAGTAGAAGCATAATCCTCAGCCAAAGCATACTGTAACCCCATAGGTAATCCATGATAATCATAGTATGTTTCAGGCCCAGAAAGCGTGACAACGATAATCTCACCAGACCTACGGAGGTCAGCTAGGTCGTATTGCCCTGTTGTATTATGAGGCTCTTTAGTAAATGCAGCAGACATAGCAGACTCTCCCTCGCGTTTAGCCTTACAACTTACCAAAAGGAAAGAGAGAATACAAAGGAAAAAAAAGACTCTCATTTAAACAATGATTAAACTGTGTAGGGCGATATCATGGGGTTCTGTAGGAATTTCTGAAAGAACCTGTTCAGAGAACGCTACCCCCACACAATGAACGTTTTGTAAACTTCGCTGGCTTAAAAAAGAATCATAATAGGCTCTTCCGTGTCCTAATCGATGGCCCTGTGAATCAAAACCTACTCCAGGTACAAGGATATAGTCAAGAGTTGACAAATCACTAAGGGGGGCTGTCGTTGGCTCCCAAATTCCAAACTGCCCTTCCTTCATTCTAGCTTTTCCCTCATAGGGGCACACTTGAATCTTTCCATCAACAAGAGTAGGGAAGAAGAAAGTCTTTTCATCCCCCCATTGCTCGAGCACTGCCTCAGTAGACACTTCAGTAGCCATAGCATAATAAATCATCACCTTGTCCGATGACAAAAAGTGACTATCTTCAGATAGCTGGGCTATTAATTGAGAGGCTGCATACTCACGCCTTTCATGACTGAGTTGCTTCAGCACCTTGTGTAGTGTGTATCGCAAATCTTGTTTTAAATTCATAGCTTGGTCTCATCCACATTTGATGTTTAGGTACTATAATGCTAGAGGCTGTCTTCTTTACATTGGGTGCTTTAGGAAAAGCTTCCCCATTATGAAAAATCCTCAACGCACGCGCAACAAATGGGTCATCATTATTCAGATAGATTACAGCAGAACCAATTCCCAAACGATCTCCAATTATGTTACCAATAATTGAGCGCTCTAATAAGGCATGGGAAGTTCGAATCATAAGATTTCTACGCTTGATTCCATGTTGTTCGGCATAACTAACGAACTGGTCAACAATTCTTTGACTACGAAGGTATTTAGCCAATGGCAAAGCTTGTGAGTATTTATTCAATACTTGACGGTGATTATCTAAATACCAGAAAGCAAACTGGCTGATCGTTCCTGACATGTATACATCTTTATAATAAGAAGTAAACCCAAGTGTATCTCGAGGGATGAAATAGTCAGGAATAATACCACCTCCTCCATACACATTGCGTCCTAAACGAGTTTTGTATATATCTCCTGAAGTTTTTATGCTATCAGAACTGAAATATTCTCCTGTTGCAGCACGTTGAAGAAGGTCATTCTCATAATCTGCTTCATCTCCAGGTTTGAAAGGCTTTTGCACACAGCGACCAGAAGGCGTATAATAGCGTGCTACAGTGAGGCGAACCATACTTCCATCTCGAAACTCGATGGGCACTTGGACTAATCCTTTACCAAAGCTTCTTCGACCTATGATGGCAGCTCTATCATTATCTTGCATAGCACCAGCAAATATCTCACTCGCCGAAGCACTAGTTTCATCAATTAGCACTACGAGGGGTAAACTTTGATAAGCTCCTTTTCCATCACTTTTATATTCTTCCTTGTTGAAGTTCCTCCCTTCGTTATAGACTATCATGCGGTTCCTAGGTAGAAACTCATTCGCTACCTCCACAGCTGCCTGCAAATACCCACCTAGGTTTCCGCGCAAATCAATCACGAGGTTATCCATGCCTTCTGGAGATAATGTAGCCATAGCTCGAAGAAACTCAGCATATGTTTTATCTCCCCACGAAGTAATGCGGATATAACCAGTCCTAGCATCGAGCATATAACTAGCATCAACACTATTAACTTCTACATCCCCCCTAGTTATTGGAATTATTATCATATTTTTCACTCCATTTCGGCGAATACCCAGGCGCACAACACTCCCCTTCTCTCCTTTCAAATTTTTCATCACTTTGTCATTATCAATTGACTTTCCGACAAAGCTCTTTCCATTAATGGTAACTATGCGATCTCCTGCACGCAAATTAGCCTCATCTGCAGGACCACCTTCTATAATACGTACAACTCTTACGGTATCGTCATAAATCATGTACTGAACACCTATACCTGAAAAACTACCTTTCAGCTCCTGCATCGAGGCTTCTACATCCTTAGCTGAAACATACGTAGAGTGAGGGTCAAGTTCTTTCAAAATCTGTGGAAAAGCCTTTTCCACAACTTCATTCACGTCAACCTTGTCTACATATCGCTCATTGATAACTTCAAGTAACGTACTAATTTTATTCCCTGACGTGTTGATAAAACTAACTCGATTTCCAGCAAATTGGTTAGCATAAAAACTTCCAATCAAAACGCCAACAACAACGGCAATAGAGATGTAAAAGGGTAAAAGTCGAGAAGCGTAGTATTTCATTCGATTTTTATCGTTCGTGGTATCCACTCACTGAGCAAGGACGACCAATTTATATACTTTAGAAAAGACTAATAAGCTATGATGTTGAGCCCCCGCTTTTCATCATAAGACAAAATGGGGGCTTATATTTGAATAGCCAGCGGTTCAAATACATACAACATATTAAAAGGTGCATGATAGATACACACCGCTTTGCGATGTAAAACTACTGATTTCAGCAGAAACAACCAAGCTTTTTATACAAAAACAACGAGAATATACCATATCATTCTGACCTTTGTCGAATAGGTCTAACATCTTACGCCTACAAAACAAGCCAACAACTCGCTTTTTATATCAATTGTGTCAGACTCTATTTGCTTTATTATTGTCCCACACGATCTACATTTTATCATTTCAATTCTAGAAATTCACTGTTATATTACAGTTTTCCGTTTTCTAACACACTATCCTTTTAAAGTCATACTGCATTTTAACCTCAATCTCTATACTCCCCTACGTTAACTTGCGTCTTCCTAACAACTTTCTCATCATTTAGCATAGCTATCGCACTTATATCCTATTCGAAAATTTAAGATAAAACTATCTTATTGAAGAGTAAGGTGTTAGAGACAATAGAGTGATAAATAGGTCACGATATGGAAATGAGAGAAGTACTATTTTATTCATGTTTGCAATAACAAAGAACGCTCACTTTCTCATGTAAAAGAGTATCTTTGTCGCAGATAAAGTGAGCGTTCTTGTGTGTGTGATTATCTTCTTGGAAAGAGATGAATTTGTTTTCTACATATTGTATGTTTGATTGATTCCATCAATTTTACATTTAATGCCACTACTTTAAGTTCTTACTTTTTGCTACGTATTTATCCTTATCCGTGTTCATCATTGAGCCATTTCTCATAATTTTCATATAAAGGGTTGGATATGTTCATTCTTACAGTTTCGAGTATTTTGAAAGCTATTTCAAAGGTCGTATACCCACTGGTATTGTAACAAGTTGTTGCAAAAGAATGTGGTATAAATTTCCGATAACATATAGACTTTGGATTTACAATAATGTCAAGTATTTCTTTGATTCTTGTATTATCCAAAAAGATCTTCCTACCTAAAACTATATACTTGATGCAACCGTCAATGCTCAACTTGCCATCGTAGTCCATGATGAATAGTCTATGTTCATCCTCGTTAGCCCAATCCTTATGTTTCAAGAAGAACAGAGACTTCCAGTTGTTTTTTATGAACTCCTCTGGAGTCTTAGCCTCGTAATTGATATCTTTATATTCTGGGGCATTTAATAGGCTATACACCACATCTTCAAATTTGTAAAAATATTGGGACAAGACATGATTATTCTTAGCAATGAAAGCATCCTTGTCTATGACTATACAAACCCCGTTTGAATCATCAGCATAGTGAGCCCACATAGCAGGATGATTAGTACCTTCAACTCCATAACCTTGAAAGTCATAGTTCTGTGAGAAGCTGATAATATGGCATTTCTTCTTGATGTACTCTTCTGCATTGTACATTACCATGAAGTTATGGTTCAGGTACATGTTGTGTACATTGCCCTCATTCATATCGTTGAGTATTGTAAAAGAAGATGGTTTTAGAGTTAAGTCCTCCATTATCTTCTTAAAAGAGTCCAACTTAGTATAATGAAACAATATCCCATCACCCTTATATGGCAGCTCTTCAGATCCGTAGAGATATGTAGGTAATTCGGTAAGTAACATATGATTATACTTAAAATAATATTGATGGTTCCTGTGCTATAACTTTGGTTTAAACTCTCTTGACCACATTGGAGCGGTATCGTTAGAAGGTACAAATTCTACCTGAATTCGGTCTAAGCAATTCCTCTATCTCTCTGAATGAATTCTATATTTAGCACGGGTTTCTTAGACAGAAAACTATAAGCTGCAATTACCGCCATAAGATTCATTGCAAGGCCTTCTATACTTCTATGTCTAGTATGTTCCATCTGAACTATACTCTTCGGTTCACCGCTCACCATCTCGATTAGTGACCTTTTCCTCTATACCCTAATTCGAGATAAGGAATTCTTGTTTATCTCGAATTGGGGTAGACAAGAACATAATTCAGGGTGCAAGGTCTGCAACACTTGATAATCACATTTTTCTATTCTAAAATGTCTGCAAGTTCAGGGGTGAGTGCTACAATTTCATCAGACTTAGCATTATATATAACCATGCCTGTTGAATCTTGTAAGTAGAGATTGTATCTGCTTGTCTTCATTTTATCGTGTTTTAGGTGACAGGTTGAATTTATAGATGGCGTGCAACATGAAGTAGGAAGGGATGACGTTGTGGTAGATTTCGGTGCGGCCTTGCGCATTGACCGTGCGTGTCACGTTGGAAAGTTCATGCAGCAGGTCGAAGCCATCGAGAGCAAAGGTCAGATTTCCGTGCAGAATGCTGCGCTCGAGGCGAAGGTTCCAAATGAGGTGGTTGGTGTTGAGCTGCGTGTCGGTGTAGCCTCGCCGACTGAATACGGTGAAATCCGTGTTCAACCCCACCTTGCCCGGCAGGGGGAGGCGTGCAGTCAGTCCGTAACTGTAGTCCCACGCGCTAATCTCCTTGAAGTCACTGCGTCGGCCAGTAATATGATTGTAACTGCCTTGCACTTTTGCTCCCAAGTGCCAACCTCGTTGCGAATAGTTGACCGAAAGTCGTTCACGGAGATAAAGACTGCCGATGGTGCTCAACTCATGTGTGGTGCTGCCGACCACGTTGGCCATATCGACATTATGGTCGTAAGAGAAAGAGGCCTGGTTGCTCCAATCGAAAGCTTTGTTCGCACCAAACTATCCATTGGTACTGAAAGTGCCGTCGGTGCGCCAGTTGCCGTTTACATTGACCGGGCGCGTCATATAGCCTCCCGTGGCAGGATTATAGGTGCGTTCTGAGGCTAGCGCGTTAGAAGTACGTTGATAGGATACATTCAGGTTGTAGAGTTTCCTGTGCTTTTTCAGCGTAAACATTGTGAATGAAAGGTTTTGCGTAGTGCTTGGCACCAAGTGGGCATTTCCCCTTTGGATGTAGAGCGGATTGGCACTATCCTCCAATTCGAGGGCATAGATAAAGTCGGGCATTGCGCGTGACAGCGAGTAGTTGAAGGTAAATACGTGGCTGGTCTCTCCTTTCTGAAACTGTTGATGAAGATAGACTTGCGGAGAAAACAACGCCTGCGTTCGATTTCGGTCGAAGTGCTGCCCAACTTTATCGAACAACAGATGATCCAGTTCCCAACGCAACGGAAGTTGGAGGACTATCGTGGTGCGGTTTTGATGCTTCGTGCGGTATTCCATGCGCAGGCTCACCTGATGATGCCGTTGCCATAAACGCGATTGTCCGCTGTTGGGCGCGTCGAATGCCTGCATCATGTCTGCCGTTGCCGAGGGGAGCATGCCTAGGGCAAAGTTGGTGTCGGCACCCCATCCCGCAAGCCGGTCGAGGCGGTAGAAGTTGGTGTTGGCATCACGATAGTCTTGCGAATATTTGTAGCTCAAGGTCGGCCAAAACGTGCCAAGGGGCATGAAATAAGATGCTTCCGTATTGAAATTGCAATGATGGGAGGGAGCGTTGCGATAGTGGTTGCGGAAGTCGTTAGTTCCATTTCCCACACCGAGATACTCCAAACGGTAGTGGTCGAATGTCTGAGCACGATGTCGGTCGTAAACTCCGGAGAAATCAAAAGAGAAGAAGTCGTTCACCCCGAACTGTTCAAAGGGACGCCAACGTAATTGATAGGGAGCACTCAAGCGCCAATTCTCACCATTGCCGCGCATCAGCGAATAGCGGCGGTTGCGTGCCAGCTGCTGCAGACGCGTGTTACCCGGGCGAAACAGCTCGTCAAGCACCTCTCCGTTGGGCACCAGCTCAAACGGATTGACGCCCACCTCGCCGGCACGTTGCGTGGCGTCGTTGGTATTTTTGTCGTAGTTGAAACTGATTTGCCCAGATTGTCGCACCGCTTTTTTCAGAGAAAATCGATGGCTCGTGTTGAACCACGTCGTGTGGTTGTTTGCTTCCAAACGACTGAGCGAGAAGGAGCGCTGAGTGGGTAGAAAACTCTCATGGTTGTGGGTGGTGAGCGTGTAGTTGTCGGTGTGTGTCACGTCCACATTGCTCGTCCATTCAAACGTCTTGGGGTGATTTTCGTAGTTGTATTCCGCTCCAGCTGTTTGGCTAGTTTGCAAGCCCTGAGGCAGATAGGACGGCGACCACTCGCCCTTTGCTCCCGGGCGTCGCGTGTCGTTGGTGTTGTTGAGATTGCCGAAAATCGCTAAGCGCGCCAAGTCCGAAAATCGCAGCGCAAACAATCGCGCCAAGTACTTGTCTTTCGTGCCGCGTGCTGCCTCTGCATTGGCAATCCAGCCGATGGAATATTGCCGTTTGAGATTGACGTCCATCACCAGCGGCCGCTCCATTTCCTTCAGCCCCGTCATCTCCTCAAAGTCGCTTTGTTGCTCGTAGACCTTGACTTTGTTGACCATGTAGGCAGGAAGGTTTTCCAACGCAATTTTGGGGTCGCCGCGAAAGAAGTCCCTACCATTGACCAGCAGACTGCTCACCCGCTTGCCGTTCACCGTGATTACGCCGCTCACATTGAGTTGCGCCCCCGGCAGTTGCTCGATCAGCGCATCGAGCATCGAGCCTTGCGAAAGTTGGAAGGCGTCGGCGTTGTAAACGAGGGTGTCGCCTTTCATCACCATTTTTATCTTCGTTGCCCTCACCACGGCCTCTCCCAGCTTTTGCTCCTTGGGACGCTTGCGCATAAGGGCTTTTTGAGGAATGCTTACAACACCATTGTTGCGCCCGCCCAGCTTTACGGCAATGGGTAAGTAGAGCGGGAAATAATTGGGGTGCTGAAGACGAAGAATGTAGTTGCCTTCTTGGGGAATTTTACAATAATAGAGCGAAGCCGTTCGCACGTCATCATCGATATTGTACACCCATTCTCCAGAAAAGAGCACAGTCGAATCGGGAGACAGTACATCGATGGTGCCATCTTCAATAATTGCACCAGTGAAAGCGTCTGCAATATGGCCAAACACTTTGAGAGAATCCTTTTGCGAAAAAGCCGGAAAATAGAATATTAATCCAAGGAAAAAGAGAAAAACCTTCATCTTAATATCTTGTAAAAAATAACACAACACAAAGGGGATAAGTAGTACAAGAGACCACACGTAGAGTCAACCAGCAAGTGCAAAATTACAATACTTTTTTGTAGAACTCTTTTTTGGGGCTTACAAAATTAAGTTTCTGTCTGGGTCTGGAATTGATTTTCTTCTGTATCATTGCAATTTTTTTATCGGTGTAATCATCAAAGTTTGCTTGCTTAGGTATATATTGTCTAATGAGTTTGTTCGTATTCTCGATAGCCCCTTTTTGCCATGAAGAATAGGGATCGGCGAAATAGACGACCGCTCCCAAATATTTCGTAATGAGCTTGTGTGCGGCAAATTCAGGACCATTATCGGTGGTAATGGTCTTGATGTATTCCTTGTAGGGTAGAAGTAGGCGTCTGACCTCCTTAGCCAATGGTTCAGCCTTCTTCCCATGGGCAAGTTTGGTCATGAAGAGCATGTTCGTAGAACGTTCCACGATGGTGAGGATGGCATGACCAAATCGGTCCACGATTAAGTCCATCTCGTAGTCTCCAAACCTCTTGCCGTCAGCTTGTTCTGGACGTTGGTGTATGCTGATTCTATCGGCTATAGGGAAATGTTTGTGCTTAGGTCTACGTCTGTATTTTAGCTTATGACGCGTATGTTGTGCCAAGGTTCCAGTAGCATCAGCATGTATGATGTTGTAGATACTTTGGTACGACACACTGATTCCTTCTTTCTTCAAGACGCCTGATATTTGTCGTGGAGACCATTGTTCTTCTATTATGAGTTGTTTGATTCTCCACACCAATTCAGGTGCAAGAGTAGCATTGTGAACCGAACGCTTGCGACGTTCCATAGCCTTTGCATGCGCCTTGCACCAGATGTATTTGCCCGACTGAGTGCTGTTGCGTTTCAATTCACGAGAAAGTGTGGATTGACTAGTTCCCACGATACGCGCAATCTCTTTTCTTGGGCATTTTCTTTGCTGTAAGGCTAAGATTTGCGATTTTTGCTCTGAGGTTAGTTGTTAGTACATAGTAATACAAAGATAAATAATCTCCCAGAGTCCTCAAAAAGGGACTCATTTTTATGTATTGCCGGTATCGCTCTTCGGGGCTATGCGCCCCAGCTGCGAGGCAAACCCGCGTTTTCTTATAGATTAGAACCTATGAAAAAACGAATGGTTTGTTGCACTTCGATTTAGAAAGTACGAATATTTTTGTAGCTCCGGGCTTTATTTTCGGCAGTAATGGAGAACGGTATATTCGTATTTCACACTCTCGGATGAAAACATGATGACCCTCGTATTGCAACACTTTCTAACACGCAACTAATTAAATACGGTAGGTTATAATCTCTGAAAGTAGAGAACATATTATCTCCGTTATTTGTCGTATCTTTGCAACAGTAGTGCACCGATGCGCTCATTCTTTCTCTCTATATATCCTTATGGAACTCGATATTCTTCCTCTAAATCTTCCCTCCGATTCACATCGCCCTCTAGTTATAGCTGGCCCTTGCTCTGCTGAAACAGAAGAGCAAATGCTCTGCACCGCTCAAGCGCTGGCACAAAAAGGTTGCCATCTTTTTCGAGCAGGTGTATGGAAACCTCGTACAAAACCTGGAGGTTTTGAAGGGAATGGTGAAAAGGCCTTGACATGGCTGCAACAAGTTAAGACTTCTACGGGGATGCTAGTCGGCACCGAAGTAGCCACTCCTGAACATGTGGAGCTCTGTCTAAAATATGACTTAGATATGCTCTGGATAGGGGCGCGCACTACGGCAAATCCCTTTGCAATGCAATCACTCGCAGATAGTTTACAAGGAATAGATTTACCTATTTTAGTCAAAAATCCGATAAGTCCCGACCTAGAATTATGGATAGGTGCCATGCAACGGCTCAACCAGGCAGGCATCAAACGCTTAGCTGCCATACACCGTGGATTCTCAAGCTATGATAATAAACTATATCGCAATACCCCAACATGGCAAATACCCTTAGAACTTCGTCGACGAGTTCCCGAATTGCCAATCATTTGTGACCCAAGTCATATTGGAGGCAAACGTGAACTCATAGCTCCTCTCTGTCAACAAGCAATGGACTTAGGATTTGATGGGCTCATAATAGAAACCCACTGCACTCCCGACAAAGCATGGAGCGATTCAGCTCAACAAATTACGCCTGACGTACTAAATTATATCCTTTCATTGCTCATCATTCGCAACGAACACCAACAAATTGACGAAATAGTAGACTTCAGACGACAGATTGACGAATATGATCATCAAATGATGGAGCTACTAGCAAAAAGAATGCGTGTATGCCGTCAAATAGGACGTTACAAGCGAGATCACAATATTACTATATTTCAAGCAAATCGTTACAACGAAATTCTAGTAAAACGCGGTGCACAAGGAGCCTTATGCGGCATGAATGCAGATTTTATAGCCACTCTATTTGAAACTATCCACGAAGAATCGGTACGTCAACAGATGGACATCATCAATCAATGAAGATTATCCTTGCTTCTATTTTTAAGCAGATAGCAAGGTGCTTCAATTCGCACAAGGAAATCAACGAGAATATGTTTATTTTTTGGGGGCAAATCCTACAAAAATGCTCATAAAAGGCACAAGAAAGAGGAGATTTTTCTTAAATCCAGTGTGATTAGACTATCTAACAGCTGTCTTTACAAAGATATCTTCCATAAACAGTGTATTAACTATCAAACAGTTTTAAAGAGGATGACCAAACAGTAGCTTGTCTTCTAAGCTTCCTAAAAAATCATATCTCTTTGTTATTGTGACGAAACACCTAGAGACACTGTCACAACCATTAAACACCACGTGAATATTGCAGAAAGATTATAAAGGGAAGACTATTACCTTTTACAAAGAGTTTTGTTTAAGGCTCATACTTTTTGAACGAGTAGCACAAACACAAATGAACTCAATAAACTTATGGCTTTCATCTATAAAAAGCAACACGAAGTATAAACCTCGAATGAGAAAGAAAACGTAAGAATATAAATTCATAAGAACAGCTTTCGAATATACACATAAAATAGAGGAATACACAATCCTATGTGTATTCCTCTATTCTTTAAGCTTAAGTTCTCATTGGAAGTTGTCTGACCCAGCCCAACTCTTTTTCTAATCACTATTACTCTCCACTATCACATACCAAAGCACAAAGATATATATTGGCAGAGAGATAAACTTCTACTCATTTTCTAAGAATAAACATCTCGAAACCACCCCTAGAAACAACAAAAGTTGTTCATAGGGATGGAATCTTCCAATGCTAAAGATCTTATCAGATCCAATCGTGTTTTAAAGAATAGAGCTATTCAGGTGTGTCTACTTGATAGTACAAATAACACTATCACGCAACACAAGGCTGGGATAACCATAAATATCATCTCATAGTATGCAGCGTTCTACATACAACCATTAAGTCTGTACTTGTAAGTCAGTATTCTAATTAAAAGACTTTCTATACAACATAGTCTCCGAATGTAGGCTAAACACTTTTATCCTTTCGACTTTACGTCAGAGAAAATGAGAAGTAGAAACTCACAGATAACCAGAAGACTCTATTACCTTTCTGTTACAAAAGTAGCGTTTTTTCTAAGTACAACAACCCTTTCACTCAAAAAAATACAATTATTCCACACTTTTCTTCAGTATTGCTACGCATACCTAGCAAAACGCCTGAAGAATGTCACATAAAATTATGGCTATTGATTTGAAAAACGTAAGACGACAAGCGAGATTTCAAAGCAATCTTTTATTCTATTCTAAGAAGTTACCAGCTAAAATAGGTATCACATAAACATATAGCATCTACAACAGCCTTTTGAGCACCTTTATGTAGTTGCTATATTAGCACTAACTAGTAATATTCATTCAGAAACTTACTTAAACTCATAGATAATTCGTACCTTTGCAAATATCACAAGATAAACAATATTACTACATGATTGGAAGCATTATTATTGGCATTCTTGCTGGCTATATAGCTAGCAAAATACAAAAGGGGGAAGGCAGTGGATGCCTTATCAATCTTTTTCTTGGAGTCCTCGGAGGAGTAATAGGTAACTTTTTATTCTCTTTGGCTGGATTCTCAATCAACAGTATTGTTGGTGAACTTATTTCGTCTATAGTTGGAGCTGTTCTGATACTATGGATATTCTCTAGACTACGATAACTCAGATAAAACCACATTAGAAAGAGATTCTCAGACAGCACTAGCGAGTCAGAACACACTTCACACTACCATAAATCTTTTTCTAAGATTTCTTTTTCCCCAAAATAGATAGAGGAAAGATACTCACAAAGGAGGTTATAGGCTATACGATTGTCAAAAAAAATATGTTTTTTTTTGGCTGTTAGACTCATAAAAAGTAACTTTGCCCAAATAAAGAAACTGGAAATCAGAATTGTTCTGGTTTTCTGATGTATGATTATCTACCTATACAACTATATAACATCTCGTTACGATGATAAAGATTACTTTTCCCGACAGCAGTGTTCGTGAATACGAAAATGGTGTTACGGGACTGCAGATAGCTGAAAGCATTTCTAGTCGTTTGGCTCAAGACGTTGTGTCATGTGGGGTCAATGGCAAGACCGTAGAACTCAACCGCCCAATCACAGAAGATGCAACTATCTCCCTTTATAAATGGGATGATGAAGAGGGTAAGCGAACTTTCTGGCATACTTCAGCACACCTGATGGCTGAAGCTCTGCAAGAACTCTACCCTGGTACACAATTTGGCATTGGTCCTGCTATTGAGAATGGTTTCTATTATGATGTTATGCCCCCTGAAGGCGTAACGATTCGTGAAGAAGACTTCGTGAAGATAGAAAAGAAGATGCTCGAATTATCTGCCAAGAAAGAAGCACTTGTTCGTCGTCCTATTTCCAAAAATGAGGCTCTCAAGTTCTTTGGTGATCGCGGTCAATTCTATAAGAACGAATTGATAGCAGATTTAGAAGATGGCAACATCACCACCTACACTCAAGGTTCATTTACCGATTTATGTCGCGGTCCTCACCTTATGACTACTGCGCCCATTAAAGCAGCCAAGGTCATGTCTGTAAGCTCTGCTTATTGGCGCGGAGATGAGAATCGACCTATGCTCACACGCGTTTACGGTATTACCTTCCCGAAAAAGAAGATGCTCGATGAATATCTGGCTCTCTTAGAAGAAGCCAAACGCCGTGACCACCGTAAAATCGGTAAGGAAATGGAACTCTTCATGTTTTCGGAACTAGTGGGTAAGGGTCTCCCTATGTGGCTACCCAAAGGTACAGCACTTCGTTTGCGCCTTGAAGACATTTTGAAGAACATCCAAAAACGATTTGGATACCAACAAGTGATGACGCCACATATTGGTTCTAAGAATCTTTATGTCACTTCAGGCCACTATGCAAAGTATGGCAAGGACTCTTACCAACCCATCACAACTCCAGAAGAGGGCGAAGAATACTTCCTCAAACCGATGAACTGCCCTCACCACTGTGCTATCTATTCTTGGAAGCCTCGCTCTTACAAAGATCTTCCTTTGCGTTTAGCAGAATTCGGAACAGTATATCGCTACGAACAAAGTGGAGAGCTACATGGTTTGACTCGTGTGCGCGGATTTACTCAAGATGATGCCCATATCTTCTGTCGTCCTGACCAAGTAAAACAAGAGTTTCTTAATGTGATGGACATTATCCTCATCATCTTTAAGGCACTTAAGTTCGAAAATTTTGAGGCGCAAATCTCACTTCGCCACCAAACAGATCGCGCTAAATATATTGGTTCTGAAGACAATTGGGAAAAAGCAGAACAGGCTATTATAGAAGCCTGTGAAGAGAAAGGTCTTAATGCTAAAATAGAATATGGCGAAGCTGCCTTCTACGGACCAAAACTCGACTTTATGGTAAAAGATGCTTTAGGTCGTCGTTGGCAATTAGGCACGATTCAAGTAGACTACAATCTACCAGAGCGTTTCCAACTTGAGTATACAGGCGAGGACAACAAAAAGCATCGCCCTGTAATGATTCACCGTGCTCCATTTGGCTCAATGGAACGCTTCGTTGCAGTACTCATTGAACACACTGCTGGTCACTTCCCACTTTGGCTAATGCCTGACCAAGCTGTAGTACTTCCTATTTCTGATAAGTTTAACGACTACGCGCGCGAAGTACGCGACCGTTTAGAAGCAGCGGAGGTACGGACTCTTGTGGACGATCGCAGTGAGAAAATTGGTCGAAAAATTCGTGATAATGAGATGAAGCACATCCCCTTCCTACTCGTAGTAGGCGAAAAAGAAGCTGCGGAAGGCACTGTCGCCGTACGAGTACAAGGTCAAGGTGGCGGACAGGAGGTGATGTCTATTGATGACTTCGCAGCACGTGTTCGTTCAGAGGTGGCGGAACAAATGGGCGAATACTAAGCCAAAAAAACAGTTCTTCTGAAGTTATCCCCCTAGAATTTGCGCCCTGTCCAGGATGTTGGATAGGGCGCTTAACTTTATGGCTCCCCCCGTAGTCGATCAATGGACTAATCATATAGTCTTCCCTATCTTAGCCCCCTTTCTCATATAAATTTCAACAAAACTCTTCTCCTATAACAATGTCTCAATATCCAAACGCTCCATCCCCCTCATATATCCTCGAAGAACGTCGCTTACGTGACAATCTGTCTTTGATAAATAGCATTGCGAAACGAGCTAGTGTAGAGTTTATTCTAGCTTTCAAGGCCTATGCGCTGTGGCGCACATTTCCTATCTTTCGTGAGTACATCCAACATACTACTGCCTCATCACCTTATGAAGCTCGTCTTGCTTTTGAAGAATTTGGTAGTCGTGCTCACACCTATACACCAGCCTACGAAGAAGAGACCTTTCAAGAAATGCTGCGCTGTTCCTCTGTGATTACTTTCAATTCTCTAAGTCAATATGAACGATTCCGTCCTTCTGTAGAAAAATGGAATACAACTCATGATATGTCTCAATCTGTATGTTGCGGATTACGCGTAAACCCAGAATACTCGGAGATTGAAACAGCTCTCTACGATCCTTGTGCTCCAGGCTCTCGCTTTGGTGTGCTTAGTACATCACTTCCTTCTCAATTACCCAAAGACATCAGAGGCTTCCATATTCATTGCCACTGCGAAAGTAGTAGTTATGCGTTTGAGAATACCTTAAAACACATAGAACAAAAATTTGCGAAATGGTTTGACCAACTAGAATGGATAAACTTTGGAGGGGGACATCTTGTGACACGTGCCGATTATAATGCAGAACATCTAATAGCCACTTTAATGGCTTTCAAAGCTCGATATCCTCATCTACGTGTAATAATGGAACCTGGCAGCGCATTTGCCTGGCAAACTGGACCTCTAGTAGCTAAGATTGTAGACATCGTATGCAATGCAGGAGTAAAAACAGCGCTTTTCAACGCCTCATTCACGTGTCACATGCCTGATTGCTTAGAGATGCCATACCACCCTCGTATTCGAGGAGCAGAAACTCTTACAGGTGGTGCGGAAGAAGGTTTTGAAACTGCAGAGTGTGTCTATAGACTCGGCGGAAATAGTTGTCTAAGCGGAGACTATATGGGCTATTGGCGTTTTGAACGACCGCTCAATGTGGGAGATGAAATCATTTTTGAAGATATGATCCACTACACTACGGTAAAAACGACCATGTTTAACGGCATTCACCACCCTGCAATATGCCTACAACGCCTTGACGGAAACCTAGAAATACTTCGTCAATTCAAGTATGAGGACTACCGTGATCGAATGGACTGATTTCCAGAGAAATCGACTTGATCCATTATATCGCCCCCTAAATAGATTCTTCCTCATGACATTTTACCAAAAGCTATTTACGAACCATTGGTTTCCTAATTCTTTTACCGCAGTTTAACGATGCTTTCTTATTTAGATCAAGATATCACCTATCTCAAGGGAGTGGGACCACATCGTGCCCAATTGTTTCAATCACAATTGGGGATAGAAACTGTGAGAGACTTACTGCACAACTATCCTTTTCGGCATGAGGATCGAACAAAAATTCATCGAATTGCAGACATTGTAGAAGGAATGCAGAACATTCAACTACGTGGTCGCATTCTTATGATTCAGAAAGTTGGTGAAGGCCCTAAACGTAGACTCATTGCTAACTTTGCTGATGGTACAGGTTTTATACAACTCGTTTGGTTTCGAGTGTCAAAAGCATTGGAAAACATGTATAAGGTTGGAGTTGATTATCAAGTTTTTGGTGAGCCTAAAACCTTTGGAAGCTATTTCTCTATAGCTCACCCAGAGATAGAAGAGCTGGAAAGAGTAAAAAATCGTCCTCTGCTACGCATGCAGCCTGTATATCACCTCACGGAACGACTGACACGAGCACACATTTCTTCCAAAACTTTGAGCGAACTTGTGGCTACAGCTCTAGAACGTATGCCAGCACCAATCCCAGAGGTATTCGCACCAGATTTTTTAGAGGAACATTGTTTGGTTACTCACGATCGAGCCATACGTGACATTCACCTTTCGCAAAAAGCGCAAGACATAGCAGATGCAAAGCGCAGATTAAAGTTTGAAGAGTTATTCTTTCTCCAGCTTTCGATACTACAATATCATCAAGCCCGAAAAACCAATCAAATTGGTTGGCAATTTTCGAGAGTAGGGAACTACTTTAACACATTCTATAAGGAACATATTCCTTTTGCTCTCACAGAAGCTCAGAAACGGGTAATTAAGGAAGTACATTCTGATTTGCGGAGTGGCCTACAAATGAATCGGCTTCTTCAAGGCGATGTGGGTTCTGGCAAAACCATGGTAGCTACTCTCATATGCTTACTAGCATTAGATAATGGTTTTCAGGCTGCCATCATGGCACCCACTGAAATTCTAGCAGAACAACACTATAAAGGTATCGCGGAACAACTTGTACCATTAGGCATTCGTGTAGAACTACTCACAGGAAATGTAAAGGGAAAACGGCGTAAAGAGATTTTAAATGAAGTAGCTACTGGTGGAATTCAACTTCTTATCGGCACGCACGCACTAATAGAACCTACTGTAATTTTTCATAATCTCGGACTATGCGTTGTTGACGAACAACATCGTTTTGGAGTGAAACAGCGAGCAGCATTGTGGGAAAAGAATAAAAGACCTCCACATATTCTTGTCATGACAGCCACTCCAATTCCACGAACATTAGCAATGACAGTGTATGGAGATTTGGACGTTAGCGTTATTGACCAGTTGCCACCTGGTCGAAAACCGATTCAGACCCAGCACTATCGCTCTGGACAACGGAAACAACTTTTTTCTGGTATCGTACGAGAACTACAGAAGGGAAGGCAAATCTACTTTGTATATCCGCTAATAGATGAAAACGAAAAGCTAGATCTCCTAGCACTTGAACAAGGCTATGAAGCAGTGACAGAAGCTTTTCACCCATGGAAGGTCGGACGCGTGCACGGACGTATGAAACCTGCAGACAAGGAAAAAGTAATGCGTTCATTTGCTAATAACGAAACACAAATACTCGTAGCCACTACCGTAATAGAAGTTGGAGTAAACGTACCTAATGCTTCGGTGATGATTATTGAAAATGCAGAACGTTTTGGTCTAGCCCAACTACATCAATTGCGAGGACGCGTGGGGCGAGGAGCAGAACAGAGCTACTGCATTCTCATGACTAAAGAGAATCTGGCAGAAGCTACTCGACAACGTATGGACATTATGGTTGAAACTAACGATGGCTTTGTAATTGCTGAAGCAGACATGAAGCTTCGTGGTCCAGGAGATTTAGAGGGCACCGCGCAAAGTGGCTTACCTTTTGACTTGCGGATTGCTAATCTTGTAGGAGATGCAGAGCTTATGTCAGAAGCAAGAGAAGCAGCTGCAAAAATTCTTCAACAAGATCCAGATCAGCAAAACCCCTTGTTCACCTCTATATGGGGAGAATTGAGAAGAATCAAACAACAACAGCGTAATTTCTCTGGCATTTCATAGACATTTGCAACAGCAAACCACAAAGAATCAAGACAATTCACACAAAGCTCGTACTGATGGAAATTGCGATTTTCACAATTAAGTATAGCGTTCATCTACAATAAAGAGAAATAATACTCGAAATACCAAGAAAACATTTGTTGTTTTTATAGAGAATGCCGACATTTGCCATACATCATACAAACTTCTAATAAATAAGCGATATGAGACGAATCCTATTTTCTATAATTCTTGCTATGGCAGGTCTTTCTGCTGCTGCAATGAACGCACGTGATGCTCGTGAATACGCCTATTTTTTGACTGATAAAATGGCGTACGAACTTAATCTGACGCCGCAACAATACGAACGAGTTTACGAAGTTAATCTAGACTACTTCTTAGCAGTTAATTCTCCTTATGATTTAGAACGTTATCAAGAATATCGTGATGATGACTTACACTATATTCTATCAGAACGTCAATTCTGGGATTACATCAATGCCAACTATTTTTCTCAACCCCTATCATGGGGAAGAGGTAATTGGGTAGTTAATATATACAATCGCTACAGTTACCGTAATAATTACTATTTTGGACGTCCTACGTGTTATGACAGCTACCATGGTTCCAATTGGGCTTTACGATTGACTAGAGATTACTCTCCGTACTTAGGCATTTCCTTTGACTTTAGATTAGGTGGCATGCGTGATTCATATGTACGATACTACAATACGCCCATCAATGTGCAACCATATCAACATGAACCTCTAATCATACTAGATGGTCGTTATGGAGGTAGTGTAAACAGAGGCTTCAGCAACCATAGGTATAGTTCGCATAGCAATGAATACTATGTTTCTCCTTCATCTCGTTTTTATGGAAATAGCATTAGAAACTATAGTGCCCCGCAACGACAAGTTGAAATATACGAAGGAAGACGTGGGATTTCAGAAAACAACCAAGAAACTTATGATTATGGTCGCGAGTATCGCAACTATGGTAACTATCAAGGGTACAACAACTCAGTTCCTAACAAAAGACAATCTAATTCTGTAAATGATGGAACTAGGTATGATTCAGGAAGGCGTGGTAGTAGTAATTTCTCTCAACCACAACGAGACTCTCGAAGCAACGGTTATGATTTGCCAGAGAAATCCAATAACGGAAGCACGAGAGAAGTTAACGGCACCATAATTGTGGGAGGCCGTCGATAGATTAACTTCTCCCTTGAAACTATCCATCCACAATCGACTCCACATAAAACATTGATATTATTGCTTTTTCATAGCTTAGGTGGCTACTCTATTATGGGGTAGTCGCCTTTTTCCTTTAATAGAAGATAGGATATAAGTCTCACTCATATTTGCTATATATAGCTTTATTGCGTATTTTTGCAGCAAATCAATTACATAACACCATGAAATTTAAATTTCACATACTGTGGGTTCTCTTATGTTGCTCACTAACGGTACTCAAGGCTACGGCTAAAGGTAATGATAATCGCTTCAATAAAGTTAGTTTTCTTTCTTTGTCGAAGCTAGAAGTGTCTAGAGATCAAGGTCTTTCTGGAGCTTTTAGTGGAAATATTGGTGGACAAGCTGTTATTGCTGGAGGGTGTAACTTTCCCAATACCCCAGCTTCAAACGGAGGTAAAAAAGTATTCTACAATCATATTTATAGCCTACTTGATAATCAATGGACTAGAATAGGAACATTGCCAACTAATTTAGCTTATGGTGTGAGCATCACCACCCAAGAAGGCATAGTGTGTATTGGGGGTAATGATGGGAAAAATAGCAGCGACAGGGTTTTCTTGCTTAAAAAAAAGGCAAAAGATAAGCTTAGTGTTACAACTACCCCACTCCCTTCTCTTCCTATTCCTCTAGATAACTTCTCAGGTGCAGCGGCTCCAGATGGAACGATCTATGTAGCCGGAGGCCAAAGCAATGGAGTTGCTTCACAATTGGCTTTTTCACTCAAAGCAGGAGAAAAAGAATGGAAAGAACTTCCTTCAATGCCAGACAATAGTCGTATCCAATCTACGGCTGTAGTACAAAATGGAGCAAATGGACCTCTTTTCTTGGTTATTGGTGGATATTCTGATATTACTAAGAAAGTGGCTTCACAAGGCTTAATCTATGACATAAAGAAATCCACATGGCATAAAACATCTCCTATTGTCAGTGATGGGAAGCCACTTGCTGTCGTAGGAGCAGCTAGTGTACCTAGCGGGAGTATGTTTGTAGTATGCTTCGGTGGAGTAAATAAAGACATTTTTGAGTCTGCTCTTCAAGGGCAATATGGTGATGATTACTTAAAACATTCACCTGAGTGGTATAGATTCAATCCTTCACTTCTTATATACAACACGATTACGGATGCCTGGGTGACAGAAACAAGTTCTCCTCTCCTTGCTCGTGCTGGCATGTCTGTGATCCCAATGAATAACCAATGGATGGTAGTCAGTGGTGAATCCAAACCTGGCATACGAGCTACTGACGTTACCATGGTAAAAATGGAAACACATAGTGAATTTGGTTGGCTTAACTGGACAGTTCTTATTGCTTATCTTCTCATGATGATAGCACTTGGCTACTATTTCATGAAGCGTGAAAATGGTACGGAAGATTTCTTTAAAGGAGGTGGTCGAATTCCTTGGTGGGCTGCAGGCATTAGTATCTATGCCACAATGCTCTCTGCTATTACATATATGGCTTATCCAGCCAAAGCTTTCGCCACAAACTGGACATATTATCCCATGCTTGTGACAATACTTATTGTATCCCTCCCTGTGATTCGTTATTATCTGCCATTTTTCCGCCGACTTAATGTTACCTCCGCCTACGAATATTTAGAGCATCGATTCAATGCTCCACTTCGACTAATGGCATCAGCTTTATTTATAATTTTTATGGTGGCACGTATGGCTCTTGTGCTATACCTTCCTTCATTAGCACTGACAGCTGTAACAGGCATTGACATATATATATGTATAGTGCTCATGGCACTCATCACTATAGTCTATTGTACGATGGGTGGTGTTGAGGCTGTTGTGTGGGGAGATGTTGTTCAAGGCATTATCCTTGTGGGAGGAGCCCTTTTAGCAATCGCATATTTAGTTTCTTCTACAGAAGGGGGCGCATCTGGGTTTCTAAGTATAGCATCTGAGAATGGAAAATTTCAACTCTTTGATTGGTCACTAGATTATAAAAGTGCCACTTTTTGGGTTGTCATTATAGGTGGAATGGCTAACAACTTGATTTCTTACACTTCTGACCAGACAGTAATTCAGCGATATCTTACGACTAAAGACGAGAAAGCAGCCAAGAATTCCATTTTGCTAAACGGAGTCATGAGCGTATTTGTGAGTATTGCTTTCTTTGCCATTGGTGCGGGACTATTTACATTTTTCAAAACACATCCTGCAGAAATGGACTACACCATGACCAAAAATGATATTATTTTTCCCTTCTTCATGATGAGTCAACTACCTGCTGGCATTGCAGGGCTGCTTATTGCTGCAATCTTTGCAGCAACTATGAGTACTATCTCAAGTAACATCAACTCTGTTGCAACGGCTTTCACTGTTGACTTCTACCAACGCTTCAAAAAGAATGCTTCTGATCGTCACATCTTACTGACAGCACGTTATTCAAGCCTCATTTCAGGGGTGTTTGGCATGCTTATTGCTCTACTTATGGCTACATGGGACATTCTTTCCTTATTAGACTTTTTCCAAGAAATACTTGGATTGCTCTCGTCAGGTTTAGGAGGATTGTTCTTAATGGGCATTTTCTTCCCTAGAATTGGAGCTAAATCAGCAACTATGGGTTTCTTAGCTGGCATAGTTTCCGTATTCCTAACCAAGAATCTCACTGAAACCTCATTCTTGTTGTATGGTGCAATAGGGATGACCATAAGTGTATTAGTAGCATGGATCATATCTTTCATTCTACAAGAAGAAAGATCTAGTCCCATGCTTACTTGGGCAGGAATGTCTAGACAACTATAAAGCCTCATTCTTCATCTGTTTGTCTTTAATCTCAAAAAGACGAGCATATAGGACAGATTACTTTTTTCATTATAAATACAATATATCATTATGGCAAACTTAGTTAACTCTCAACAGTTCAATGAACTCAAAGCACAAGACACTCTTCTCGTAGCTGACTTTTCCGCCACTTGGTGTGGCCCTTGTAAGGCACTCGCCCCTATCCTGGATGAGGTAGGTGTGGAAATGGCAGGAAAAGCCAATGTCGTAAAGATTGACGTAGATGAAAGTGAAGATCTTGCAATCGAGTTCGGAATTCGTTCTGTCCCTACTGTACTCTTCTTCAAAAATGGGCAAATTGTGGACAAGTTTGTTGGTGTTGTCCCTAAGGCTCAAATAGTAGAAAAAATCAACAATCAACTCTAATATTTCATTCTTCAACCGTCATGTTTGGAGGACTTGGGTCCTCCTACATGGCGGTTACTTTTAACTAGACTCTTGGAACTTCTATTCTGAAACAGATTAGTACCTACAAGGGCTATACTCATCTTACCAAATAATATGGCAGTACTTGATAACGAACTCTGGGCAGATGCAGAACATGATGCTGCTGTCATAGCTCATACAAAAAGCATTCTTTCACAAGAAATGAAGGAGAAGTTCAACGAAGAGCTACTCTACTATTTTCACGATGTATTAGAAGATTACCTTGCAGAAAGTGACATTCTCGAAGGCGAGCCTGATGCTGAGGGCTATGTAAATATTGATTTAGAAGAAATCGCTAATCACCTATTGCTACAAGCTAGAAAAGATAATATAGGAGAATTTACCACTGATGAGCTACTTCTTCTTGCAGAAGCAGAACTCTCTTATGGTGATGACTTTGAAGAATAATCACTATAAGTTTACTTGTCTTCAGTGCACTAATGATTATTCTCTATAAGGAAGATAAATAGTTAGTAAAGTATAGATTAAAAGCCACATGTGTCCTGCTTTTATCCGCAAAAAAAGGCCACAAAATTTTGTTTACACAAAGTATAATCGTAACTTTGTAGCAGAAAAAACAAGCTCCAATGGTTTCAACCATACTAGTGGCTTCTCAAAATTGATAATCACTATTTTAACTCATACAGTTATGATTAATTACAAAGACCTCGGCCTCGTGAACACTCGCGATATGTTCGCTCGTGCCGTAAAGGGTGGCTATGCAATCCCTGCTTTCAACTTCAACAACATGGAGCAGCTTCAAGCTATTATTAAGGCTGCTGCAACACAAAAGAGCCCCGTGATTCTTCAAGTTTCAAAGGGTGCTCGTGAATATGCAAATCAAACTCTTCTTCGCTATATGGCAGAAGGTGCTGTAGCATATGCAAAGGAGCTCGGTTGCGCTCATCCTGAAATTGTGCTTCACCTTGACCATGGTGATAGCTTTGAAACTTGCAAGAGCTGCATCGACATGGGCTTTAGCTCTGTGATGATTGACGCTTCTCATCTTCCCTTCGAAGAAAACATCGCTCTTTCTAAAAAGGTTGTTGACTACGCACACCAATTCGATGTAACAGTTGAAGCTGAACTCGGTGTTCTCGCAGGTGTTGAAGATGAAGTTTCTCACGCTGTATCACATTACACTAAGCCTGAAGAAGTAATCGAATTCGCACAACGCACTGGTTGCGATTCACTCGCTATTTCTATCGGTACTAGCCATGGTGCTTACAAGTTCACTCCTGAACAATGCACGCGCGATCCTAAGACTGGACGTCTCGTTCCTCCTCCCCTTGCCTTCGATATCCTCAAACAAATCGAAGAGAAACTTCCAGGATTCCCCATTGTACTTCACGGTTCTTCTTCAGTTCCCCAAGAAGAGGTTGACACTATCAACCAATTTGGTGGTAAGTTGCCTGATGCAGTAGGTATTCCTGAAGAGCAACTCCGTAAGGCCTCTGAATCTGCTGTATGCAAGATTAATATTGACTCAGACTCTCGCCTTGCTATGACTGCTGCTGTACGTAAAGTCTTTGCTGAAAAGCCTGCAGAATTCGACCCACGTAAGTATCTCGGTCCTGCTCGCGACAACATGCAAAAGCTTTATGAACACAAGATTGTAGAAGTTCTTGGTTCTAATAACAAGCTTGCACAGCTCGACTAAGCACACAATGGTAGACTATATCTACAAGCAATTAAAGCGGATGTGTCAAATATGACACATCCGCTTTTTTATACTTGTACAAAATACATCTTAAGAACTAGACATAAAAAGTACAGAGAACAAACTAAAGTTCAACCACAAAAAAATCCGCATCAAACTAAGTTGAATACGGATTTTCATAATGTGGGCGCTGACGGATTCGAACCGCCGACCCTCTGCTTGTAAGGCAGACGCTCTGAACCAGCTGAGCTAAGCGCCCTAAGGAGATTCCTTATTTGCATTGCAAAGTTACAAACTTCTAAGTAATCATCCAAATTTTTCTAGTACTTATTTGGATCAGCATCTGTCATAATCCATGAATGTAAGACGATGACCATAGCAAATGATACTATCGACACATAGAGTTGAAGCAAAAGCTTTACGAACATCATCAAACTCAGCCTCATCTCACAAATAAATCGTATCTTTGTACTTATATTTCAAACTCATTTATCCCACATAACTATGTTTTCAGGAATCGTAGAAAGCACTGCACGAGTAGTAAGCATTCAAAAAGACCAAGAGAATATTCACTTTACCCTCGAATGTGATTTTATTCAGGAACTAAAGATAGACCAAAGTATAGCTCACAATGGAGTTTGCCTTACAGTCGTTCATCTAACAGATAAACAGTATGTAGTGACTGCCATGAATGAAACACTCGAACGCAGTAATCTTGCTACTTGGACAATTGGTACAGAAGTAAATGTAGAAAGGTCAATGATGATGAATGGTCGTCTTGATGGACATATTGTACAAGGTCACGTAGATCAAGTTGCTATATGCATAGGCAAAGAGAATGAAGATGGTAGCTATCGGTTTACTTTTCAATATGAAACAAACAAAGAAATGGCACAGCGCGGCTATTTTTGTGTAGACAAAGGTAGTGTAACAATTAATGGAGTCAGTTTAACAGTCTGCAATCCCACTCAAAACACCTTCCAAGTCTGCATTATCCCTTATACCTATGACAACACTAACTTTCATAGTATAGAAGTAGGTACAAAGGTAAATATCGAATTCGATATCATAGGAAAGTATATAGCACGTATGCAGCAGCTTTCATAGAATGTGTACTCAAACCTCCATGATATAAGCCTACTACTGCCCATGCGAAAGAAAGAACTCTTTACCCAAGTACTCGATTATTTCGAGAAAACAATGGATGCAACAGAAACTGAACTTAATTTTCGCAACAATTTTGAATTGATTGTCGCTGTAGTTCTATCAGCCCAATGTACAGACAAGCGCATCAACCAAGTAACTCCATCCCTATTCAAGGACTATCCCACTCCCGCAGCCATGGCACTTGCCACTCCGGAAACTATTTTTGAATACATCAAATCTGTGAGTTATCCAAACAACAAGGCCAAACACTTGGTTGGGCTTGCTCAGAAGCTAGTTGCCAACTTTAACGGAGAAGTACCATCTACACTTGAAGAACTGACCTCCCTCCCTGGCGTAGGACGAAAAACAGCCAATGTTGTTCAGGCTGTAGCTTTTCACAAAGCTGCGCTTGCTGTTGACACTCACGTATTCCGTGTATCACATCGTCTTCGTCTTGTCCCAAAACGCTGCACCACACCTTATAGTGTAGAAATGGAATTAATGAAGTACATCCCCAAAGAGAAAGTTGCAGCAGGACACTATTGGCTTTTACTTCACGGACGCTACACTTGTTTGGCTAGAAAGCCTCTTTGTCAGAAGTGCGGACTTGCTCATCTCTGTCCCTCTATAGGTGACTATATTCAAGTAAAAGTGTAATTACAATTAAGGCTTTACCCACCAATCAAGGTCGGTAAAGCCTTTTTGCTTACCTAGAAACATTATTATCTACGCGATTTATTCATACTTCGCTTAATCCAAAGATAATAACCTGTGATAGGTAGTAATGCTCCCAATAAAGCAGCAAGGAACTGCAAAACTTTGGTAAGATAACCACCCCAGCTTCCAGTATGTACAGAATACACCCATCCCTTCACCTTTACCTTGGGTTTCGCTTCTGTATAGAATTCTACACCTAACACTTTTCCTGTTTCAGCATCATAGTTGTAAGTATTGGAAGCTCTGCCATTCCCTAAACTACCAAAAGTTGCAATGGCCTCTTCTTCATCAATGCTGATAGAAGTTGCATCTGGCTGACGATGGTAAACTTCATCATAGACTCTTTGCCACACTGAATAATTCACAGGGATTACTGCAAAGGGCTTTTCTTCTTTGTTTTTTTCATTATCTTTAGCAGCTACTTTTTTGGCTTCTGACTTCACGCCAAAGATACGATAGAAACCATCTCGATACCAATCAAATGACCAAGTTGGTCCAGTTAAAGCCATTATCAAGAGAAACATTGAAGCACATGCTCCACCTATGGTGTGAAAATCAAAAAAGAAACGCTTAAATCCTTGGCCAACATGAATACGCATACGTTTTCTTAATCCACGTACTGTCTTTGGCCACCAAACAATAAGTCCACTGACAATCACAAAGACAAACATTATGGTGCTCATTCCTACTATAAGTTTTCCCCACCATACATCCGTTTCATTGTCTGGTCTTTCACATAGAAGCCAACGATGTAGCTTAAGCATTGTCATAAAAAAAGGCATTCTCTGATCCATACCTAGCACCTCACCAGTGTATTGATCAATCATCATACCAGATTTTCGAGGTTGAGAGAGATTTACTCTATATGGACGTGATGGATTCTTAGACACTGTAATTCCTCTGATAGAGACGCTATCCTTTAGTTCAGGAACAACCCTATCTATCAGTTCAGCTAATGGTAACTTTTGCGTCTTCACTTCTTTCACATGATATCTATCATAGCGTATTAGCTCGGTGATTTCGCGTTCAAAAATCTGCATTGCTCCGGTAAAACAAATCAAGCTAATAATGATACCGAAAGGCATTGCAAGCCATAAATGGAGGCGTTTAAAGGACTTCTTCATTAAGAATTCTATTATGTCATTAATTACGAAAAAAGCAGAGCATTCCATCTGATCAGCTTTGATAGTGGATGAAACGCAAAGATACAAAGAAAACAAAACTCAAACAATCGCTACTTCTAGGTATTTTATTGGTTCTAATATAATAGCACTATCAAACAAGGATTAGAACTAGATAACTCAATAAAATGGCCTCAGAGAATCATAATGATTCATCAAAAAATGGGAGATACAAAACTATCTCCCACATATTTACCTTAATAGAAAAGAGCAACCAGGATGCTATGAACTTTTGATGAGTTGCAAAAACTCTTCACGTGTCTTTGCTTGTTCGAATGCTCCGCTGAAGGAGCTTGTCGTTGTACAAGAATGCTGCTTCTCAACACCTCTCATTTGCATACACATATGCTCAGCTTCCATTACAACCATTACTCCTTTGGGGTTAAGTGCTTCACGAATAGCCTCCATAATCTGTAATGTAAGTCGTTCTTGAACTTGGAGACGGTGAGAAAAAATATCTATTACCCGAGGTATTTTTGAGAGACCACAGATATGGCCATCGGGAATATAAGCCACATGTGCTTTCCCAAAAAATGGCAACAAATGATGCTCACATAAACTATAGAACTCTATGTCCTTAACTATCACCATTTGGTTATACTCTTCTCGGAATTTGGCACTATTAAGAATAGCAACTGGATCCATTGCATAACCACGAGTTAATGTTAGCATCGCTTTGGCCACACGCTCGGGCGTCTTAAGAAGCCCCTCTCTTTCCGGATTTTCTCCAAGAACCTCGAGAGTCTCACGATAATGATATTTCAATTTTTCAATACGTTCTTGATCCGTCATATCTAATTGGAGAACACATTAAATTACAATGAAGAAGAAAAGAAGCCCTACTAAAACCTCTCTAACAAAATATTAATAAGCTCGTAGTATCGGACTCTTCACAATGGCTGCCTCAGGAGAAAGACGCTTCTTTCTGATAAGCTTTACATAATGTTGAGCTTCTTCTCGAGTCAAAAAATCTCCTACACGGCAAACCCACCTAGGAGACTGGAAATGTATGTAAACAGAAAGCTCAGGAAAATGCCGTTGCACCTTAATTTTCATCTCCTGAGCTGAACGTTTTGCAGCACGATCATTTCCTCCTGTAAATACCTGAATACGATATCCTTGAGTACGATAACGAGGACGACTTGTATCTTTCAATGGATCACCTGCTTGACGATTCGTGCTAACAACAGCACTATCCGCTACATTCAAATGATAGGTTCCATTCGCATGCAAGGATTGTGCAGCCACAGAGAAGATACTCAATAACGAAGACAAGAAAAGAAGTTTCATCATTGGAAAGAATAAACAACTATAGTTCATGATAAAACATAACTACAGCAGAAAAAATCGACTCATTCTTCCTTCAAAGGAAAACAGCGATAGTAAGAAACTTATATAAAGAATAAGGATGGCGAGATTCATAATGAATCTCACCTTCCTTACAATAGTGTAGTCAAAGGAATAATTTCCTAAGAAGCTTATTTCCAAGCATCAATAATGAGCTTAAAATCAGCAGCTTTGAGAGAAGCTCCACCGATCAAGCCACCATCAATGTCTTCCTTAGCGAAAAGCTCAGGAGCATTCTTACCGTTGCAAGAACCACCATATAGAATTGAAGTGTTGTCTGCAGCTTCTTGTCCATACTTCTCAGCTACGCACTTACGGATAAATGCATGAATTTCTTGAGCTTGGTCAGAAGTAGCTGTCTTACCTGTTCCTATTGCCCAAATGGGTTCATAAGCGATTACAATGTTCTTCCATTCTTCAGCAGAAAGATGGAACACACTTCCTTCAAGCTCAGCTTTGCAAACAGCTTCATGCTCACCAGCTTCACGTTGGGCAAGACTTTCACCGATACAGAACACAACCTTAAGACCATTTGCAAGCGCGAGGTCAACCTTTTCTTTGAGAACCTCAGGAGTTTCGTTGTAGTACTCACGACGCTCGCTGTGACCAAGAATAACATATTCAGCTCCAGTGGACTTAATCATCTCGGCTGATACCTCACCAGTATAAGCTCCAGATGCGTGGTTTGCGCAGTTCTCAGCAGAAACCTTCACAAGGCTGTGATCTACCAACTCACTCACCTTAGCTAAGTGAATAAAAGGAGTGCCAAGGATTACTTCGCAGTTGGGCTTCTCATTCTTGAGAATTTCATTAACTTCAGCGGCAAGGGCTAGACCTTCTTGAAGATTCTTGTTCATCTTCCAATTGCCGGCAACGATGTGCTTTCTCATTTTCTTTTTATTATGGGATTTATAATGTTTGTAGATACGATAATAACGACTGCCTATCCAAAGACGATCTGCAAGTAAGAGTAATCCAAAAGGAATAATAAACCAAAGGAAAAGTTTTAAGAGAGCATGACTAGTGGCGAAACGTTGAATCTGTAACTCAGGATTCTGCGTTATAGCCTTTAATTCGACTTCGTCTGGAAGATCATTTCTGCTCCACTTAGCAATTATACGTCCGTTCTTCAAAAGCATCACTCCTGGATTAGAACGCACCATGGCATTTAAAGCTTCAGTAGAACTCTCAACAAAAGGATATGCTGCACCAGTACGATCAATCCAAGCAGTTACGCTTTCTTTGCTTCCTGCTGTAGCACACAAAAGATGTTGCTGATTGTCATTTGCGAAGTCATATATATCATTGAGTTGATCACTACATCCAGCATCAGCTAAGGATGGATTTGGCATAGTTATGATATAAACCAAACCTGAGTCCGCAAGTATTTCATCAGCAAGTTCATCTCCATCTCGATCAACAAAAGAGAAGTCCTTAATGGTAGGTGCTTCTAACACCTCTGTGTGAGTATCCACATAGATCCATGAACTATCTTCGGGTAGATTATTTATATCAAAGCTACGTTGCTGTCCATTCTTCTCGTAAATGAACGTCATCTTCTGCTCCCCTTTGATAGCTTTATTAATAGATACCCCAGTGGCATAAGGAGTAAATTCCATTAAGGGCAAATAGTGCAGCGAAAAAAGAGTTACTCCAATAAGATAGACCATCGCATATAACGATAGCAACCATTGAGTATGCAAAGAGATTATACGTAAAGAATGACGCCGTTGTGTAAGAACAATCAGTGCACAAACTAATAATATGATATTCTTAGCAAGTGTTTCTCCGTTTGTCAACACAAAAGCTGTGCCAAAACATCCACAATCAGACACTGGGTTGTACACATAAATGTAGACTGTAACCAGTGTCATTATCAACATGAATCCAAAACTTCCTAAGGCTGCTACGCGCTTGCGCATTCCCAACAAGAGGTATACGCCAAGCGTGAATTCAACTAAGGCCAATAGAAGAACAGCTGCATCAAGATAGAGAGAACCTGCTGGTACATTTAGCCCCCAATGCACAAAGTAAGCCTCCAACTTATGCTCCATTCCCATTGGATCTAAAGCTTTTACAAAGCCAGAGAACAGGAAGGTACCTGCCAAAACCCACTGAGCAAGTGTGGTGATGAAGCGAAGGAGAATATGGGTGACTTTATTACTCGACATTATCTACGGACTTCTCTATTTCCAATTTGATAAGCGCAAAAATCGCATAATTTAGCATATCCATGTAATTGGCATCTATACCCTCACTCACGAGGGTTTCCCCATCGTGTTCTTCAATCTGTTTTGTGCGAAAAACTTTCGTAAGAATAAAATCTACATATGAAGACACGCGCATCAATCGCCACGCCTCATCGTAGTCGTGATTCTTCCGTAACATTAATTGAAGTGCTGCTTCTGCCTGGATATCATAGGATTCAGCCATACTGACATCGTTCAAATCTTCGTGATTTGTTCCATCTGCTATGCCCTTTTCAAGCTGGATAAGTCCCATAATGGCATAATTTACAATGGCTATAAATTCTGGAACGATTCCTTCGCCTACTTTGGAAGTACCTTTGGTTTGTAAAGAACGGATACGATTTGCTTTAATGTAAATCTGATCTGTAATGGAAGGAACTCGAAGAACGCGCCATGCAGTGCCGTAATCATACATTTTCTTCATAAATACCTCACGACATAAAGCGATGGCCTGTTCAAACTGCTGTTGCGTAGTCATAATTATATTGTGTTCTTACGCTATTATCTAGATATTTATTGCGGAAAAACGTAAATCACACTTAAAGCGCTCTAGTAAATCACAGCTATCACTACTGATAACTAGTAGCTTCGAGCTATATAGACACGTGCAACAGCTGGTTTTCCGCTAATCATGTCAGTTCCCAAATTGTCTTGTGACACATCATTGGGGATACAACGAATTGTTGCTTGAGTATCCGCTTTAAGCTGAGCTTCAGTTTCAGGAGTTCCGTCCCAATCGTAAACGAAAAAACCACCATCTTTGATACGCTCTTTAAAATCATCGTAAGTGGTGCAAGTATAAGTTTTCTCTTCACGAAGTTTCAATGCCTTTTGGTAGATATTCTCTTGGATTTCTTCCAACAAACTAACTACGCGCTCTTCTATACCCTCGAAAGACAAAGTCTCTTTCTCTAAAGTATCACGGCGCGTTACCTCGATGGTTCCATTCTCTAAGTCTCGGCCACCCATTACGAGACGTACAGGGACACCTTTTAATTCATAATCAGCAAACTTAAATCCTGGACGTTTGTTCTCAGCGTTGTCGTACTTCACTCGAATCCCCTTAGTTTGGAGCTTCTTAGTAAGTTCGCCAAGCACAGCATCAAATTTCTCTTGTTCTCCATTCTTGAAAATCGGAACAATCACCACCTGAATAGGAGCAACATGCGGAGGAAGCACCAAGCCATTATCATCAGAGTGACTCATTATCAGTGCCCCCATAAGACGAGTAGAGACTCCCCAAGAAGTAGCCCAAGCATATTCTTCTTGATTATCTTTGTTGACAAACTTAACATCAAATGCTTTACCAAAGTTTTGTCCCAAAAAGTGAGAAGTACCGCTTTGAAGAGCCTTTCCATCCTGCATCATGCCTTCAATGGTATAGGTATCAAGCGCACCAGCAAATCGTTCAGTCGCACTCTTCACTCCCTTAACCATAGGAATAGCTAGTACATCCTTAGCAAAATCAGCATAGACATCTAACATCTGTTTTGCACGAATTTCGGCTTCCTCACGGGTAGCATGCGCAGTATGACCTTCCTGCCAAAGGAATTCTGAGGTGCGAAGGAATAGACGTGTACGCATCTCCCAACGCATCACATTGCACCATTGATTACAAAGCAAAGGAAGATCACGCCAAGATTGAATCCACCCACGGAACGTATTCCAAATCGTTGTCTCAGAAGTAGGGCGAATGATAAGTTCCTCCTCTAATTTAGCAGCGGGATCTACTACCACGCCATTACCTTCATCATTGGTTTTAAGACGATAATGGGTTACTACGGCACATTCCTTAGCAAAGCCCTCTACATGTTCAGCTTCTTTTGAGAGATAGCTCTTAGGGATAAGCAGAGGGAAATAGGCATTTTGAACCCCCGTTGCTTTGAAGCGAGCATCAAGGTTCTGTTGAATGCTTTCCCAAATGGCGTAGCCATACGGCTTAATTACCATGCAACCACGCACAGGAGACTGTTCTGCGAGGTCAGCTTTTACCACCAATTCATTATACCAACGAGAGTAGTCGACACTACGTTTGGTAAGGTCTTTGAGTTCTTTGGCCATGTATATATTGAATGTGTCTTATTAACGTGATGAAATAACCGAAAGACTCAAACTGGTCATAAGAGCTTCGGTAAAAAGTAAGAATTAACGATGAAAACGACAGAGTAAACTGCAGATTTCTCGGCAAATTTACGAAATATTGCTGATATAAGCCTAGTTATTGCAGCAAAATCCCACTAAAGATTCGTCCAGAGTTCAGTCCTAATTGACGAGCAGAGAAAAAACTATCAGAGTGCGTGAAGGTATCAACACCAGCAATTTGCACATTCTGCAAGTTAACACCTATCTCTTCAAGTTCAAAAGCAACGGATGCCCACAAATCAATATGTGGTTTAACATAATTATGAAGTATGACTCTATCAGGAAAATTTGAAGCTAAGAAAGCTCTCACCACTTCATCTCCGACTTCAAAGGATGCTGGCCCTATACTAGGTCCGATGACGACTCTAATGTCACTGACATTGCTCCCCAGCTTTTTCATCTCTTCTACTGTATTTCGAGCTATATGCCCCACCACCCCGCGCCATCCAGCATGTACAGCTGCAACGACTTGTTGCTCGAAATCATATAGAAGTATGGGAACACAATCAGCTGTCGAAACTCCAATACAGACTCCAGGCAAGCGAGTTACTAAGGCATCAACTTCCTCCAAATAAGCTACTTGTTCTTGAAGAGGAAAATCAAAAAAACTCTCCTCTACAACCTTTACTTGGTTGGTGTGTGTTTGAAATGGGAGAACAACTCTCTGCTCTGTTATCCCTAATTCTTGGGCTAGCTCTGTACGACATAGAAGTACATTGTTAGGAGCATCACCACAATAAGGCGTAATATTAAAAGAGGCGTACGCTCCTTCCCCTACTCCTCCACTATTCCGAAGGGTTGAAAAAGCGCGTACACCTTTACCTAAATGATATTCAAGCAAGTTCATTTGCTAAATCTAATAGTTGTCGCTACTCTGAAATGAGAATGACTGCTCAATCTTCCACATCCTCAATCTCATAGTCTTCTAGCTCTTCAATATCATCGTCATCAATCTCTACAATATCATCTGCCCAATCAGAGAAGTCGCGATCAAAATGATCTACCTCCCGGTCGCGGTGCACAATACTTCCACCCTCTGCGACACTTTGAAGTTTATTGCTTTCACTATTTAACTCTTGCCAGAGTAAATCTTTGAGCTCTTGAATGTGAAATCCTGTGACAGCACTAATAAACACCACAGGAAGATCTTCAGGAAGCTCCTCTTTAAGCATTTCTATCAGTTCTTCATCCAGCAAATCACTTTTAGTGACAGCTAATATACGATGCTTATTAAGAAGACCTTCGTTAAACTGTCTTACTTCTTTGAGTAGGACTTCATACTCTTGTCTGATATTGTCTGTATCTCCTGGCACCATAAAGAGCAAAAGCGAGTTACGCTCTATATGACGAAGAAAGCGAAGCCCTAAACCACGGCCTTCTGCAGCCCCTTCAATAATGCCAGGAATATCAGCCATTACAAAAGAGCGACCATCGCGATAAGGTACTATACCTAAAGAAGGTTCAAGCGTAGTAAAGGGGTAATTGGCTATTTTGGGTCGAGCATTTGACAAGGCACTCACAAGCGTAGATTTGCCTGCGTTGGGAAAGCCAACCAAACCTACATCAGCAAGTAGCTTGAGTTCTAGCACAACCATCATCTCCTGCATAGGTTCTCCTGGTTGCGCAAAGCGAGGTGCTTGATTTGTGGCCGTACGGAATTGGAAATTCCCCAATCCCCCACGTCCTCCTTTGAGAAGCATGACAACTTGTCCATCTTCTACAACATCGCACAAGTATTTTCCAGTCTCTGCATCATAAGCAACTGTGCCTGGTGGGACGTCAATATACTTATCTTCTCCGTCACTTCCGTGGCTACAGCATTTTCCTCCGTTGCCTCCATGCCCTGCAAATACATGTCGATCAAAACGAAGATGTAACAACGTCCAATAGTTATGGTTGCCACGAAGATAAACATTACCTCCGCGACCACCATCACCACCATCGGGGCCACCCAAAGGTTGGTACTTACCACGATGCATGTGCATCGATCCACGACCTCCCTTACCTGAGCGACAATATATCTTTACGTAGTCAATGAAATTTGATTCCATCGAGATTATTTATGGCACGACACCTGATGCTTAGAGGGCATCAATAACCGCACACAAGTTTGCATTGATTTCTTCGAGCGAACCATAACCCTTCACTGCATTGCGAAGACCTTCTTGCTCGTACCACTCAATGAGTGGCATGGTCTGGTTGTGATAAACACCAAGACGCTTTGCGATGGTCTCTTCATTATCATCTGCACGACCACTCGTTTTACCACGATTAATCAAACGCTCCATAAGCATTTCGTCAGGAACGTTGAGTTCGAGCATAGCGTGTACTTGTGTACCACGTTCTGCGAGCATAGCCTTTAGTGCCTCTGCTTGTGGGATAGTACGGGGGAAACCATCGAAAATAACACCTTGGGTTTTAGGTAATGCATCGTAAGTTGCAGCCAAAATATCTATCATCAAAGAATCTGGAATCAACTGACCATTGTCAATATATTCCTTCGCTGTACGACCTAAATCGCTACCAGCTTTGATTTCCGAACGAAGCACATCACCAGTGGAAATGTGATCAAAACCATATTTTTCTACGAGAATATCGCTTTGCGTGCCCTTACCTGAACCAGGCGCACCAAAGATAACGAGATTTTTCATTATTATAGGATGAAAATGTATTATCTAATCAATTAAAAAGTAGATTCCTCTATTGCTTAGCCTGAGGACGTAGTGCTTGTGCATCAGGAATCGTTCTTAAATAAAAATTATCCTTCTACGACAGTATAGATTGCAGGCAGATTACGTCCGAAGCCATCATAATCTAAACCATATCCTACGATAAAATCATTGGGGATTTCAAAGCAAGTGTAATCTATATCTAGCTTCACCTGCATGTTACCAGGTTTAACCAAAAGAGAAGCAACCTTCAAGTCAGTAGGCTCAAACTTCTGTAGATACACCAAAAGCTCTTGCATAGTCAGACCAGAATCAATGATATCTTCTATCACTACAACAGTACGTCCTTTGAGGCTTTGATTGAGTCCAAGAAGCTCTTTAACACTTCCCGTGCTATTCATACCTTCGTAACTAGAGAAACGCACGAAATTGATTTCACAAGGAATAGAAATTCCACGCATAAGATCAGCTGCGAATACGAAAGAACCATTCAATACTGCCAAGAATACTGGATTTTTCCCTTCGAGGTCTTGACTGATCTGAGCTGCCGTCTCAGCAACACGCTGACGAATACGTTCTTCAGAGAGCGAGATGGCGAATTGTTTGTCTTTTACGGTAACGAGATCCATAGAGTGATAAAAATTTGTCTGCAAAAGTAGGAAAAAAAAGCCGAAGTTCGTGCATTTCTATCCCTTTTCTGAAGAAAAATCGTACCTTCGCAGACAAAATAACCACTTCATGAAGGAATCTCATTTGTTTTACGCTCCTAATCTGGCACAAACACTCCAACTTCCAGACGAGGAAGCTGCTCATGCGGTGCGTGTGTTGCGCCGTAAAGAAGGTGACTCTTTGTGGGCGACAGACGGCAAAGGCACATTCTTCGATTGTACAATTTCTGCCATTGGAATGGGGCGTCATCCTCAGTGTTTTGTTGTAATAGAGCGTCATTATCCATGGGAACAGCATTGGGCAAGTAATATTCATCTTGCTGTTGCTCCCACTAAAAACATGGATAGAATAGAATGGTTCGCAGAAAAAGCAACTGAAATCGGCCTCAATGGATTACACTTTCTTGATTGCTGTAACTCTGAACGCCGTGTTCTCAAAACAGAGCGTATCGAAAAAATAGTAGTTAGTGCTGCAAAACAAAGTCACAAAGGCAGTTTTCCAACTATTTATTCAATGGAAAAATTCAAATCCTTTGTTTCGACACCCTTTGAAGGTGACAAGTACATTGCCCATTGCTACGAACAAAACGACATAGATGGCACGCCAGAAAAACCGTTCCTCTTTGATGTAGTACAAAAAAACCGCCCTAGCCTTGTTCTCATTGGGCCTGAAGGTGACTTCTCCATTGAAGAAGTAGGATTAGCCAGCTCACTTGGTTTTCAGAGTATCTCTCTTGGTCAAAGTCGCTTACGTACTGAAACAGCAGCACTTGTGGCAGTACAATTGATGAACCATAAAAAAGCGCATTAACGATATGGATGATTTTCTCCAACAAACGAAGAATGCACTACTCTCTCTTTTTGAACATCACTTTGGAGAGGCTCCAGCTTCCACACAAATCTTACATAGTGCTGGATCCAATCGGGTTTACATCAGACTCTTTCGCGCAAACGGAGCTAGTGTTGTAGGAGCTTATGGTAGCAACCCCCAAGAGAATGATGCATTCATCTATCTATCTCAACATTTCTACGCTGGTTCCTTACCAGTACCTCAGATTTACGCTATATCAGAAGATCATCACTGCTATTTACAAACTGACCTAGGAGACCTCTCTCTTCATGAAAAACTTGCTTCTTGGAAGAAAGTGGGATATTCACTTGACTTATCGCCAAAAGAAGTTTGCCATAACAGAAACACGAAAGTAGAAGGTTCCGATAGAAAACTCGGAGAATACTCAAAACATCTCGGAGACTTTTCGGCAAAAGTCGGAGAACTTTCAACAACTCTCGGAGATTCCTATCAACATCTCCGAGAGTTGTTGCGAGACAAAGACTATCCCTCCCATTGTCCCACATCTGTAGCCCCAATAGCCTGTGAAGGGTTCGACCTACTTCGAAAGACGATTAGACTTTTAGCAAGAATACAAATAAAAGGGGGAGAATCGCTTGAAACAAGCCATTTAATCCCCCCTCATTCTTTTGATCAGCGGTCTATAATGTTCGATTTGAACTATTTCAAATATTGTTTTCTAAAGCCCTCAGGTTTACCGTTTGACGAAATGGCTTTAGAAGACGACTTTGATTCTTTTGCTAGACGTTTGCTTCAATGTGACAAAGAAGGGAAGACGTTCCTGTATCGAGATTTTCAAGCTAGAAACGTAATGATTCATGATGGCCAACCATGGCTCATAGATTTTCAAAGTGGACGAAGAGGACCATTACACTACGATGTGGCTTCTTTCCTCTGGCAAGCTTCTGCTCAATACCCGGATGCCCTGCGTAGCACTCTGGTAGAAGAGTATCTAGATGAAGTATCCACACTAACCTGTATCAATCGTACACAGTTCCAAACAGACCTCCAGCTATTCGTTCTATTCCGCACCTTGCAAGTATTGGGAGCTTATGGTCTCCGCGGTCTGTACGAACGAAAACCATATTTTTTACAATCTATTCCACTAGCATTAAAACAAGCTGTACAATTAGTAGAAAACGGAACAACTAAAGAATATCCCACACTCTCGAAAATTCTATTAGGACTAGCACAATCACCATTATTTCAACAATATAAATCAAATCATGCATAGTAAAGATACAATAGAAAGTAAGAATAATCTTGTAGTACGTATATTCAGTTTTTCCTATAAGAAAGGCATCCCTAGTGATGAAAGCGGGAATGGTGGGGGATACATTTTTGATTGTCGTAGCACACATAACCCTGGCCGCTACGAACCCTACAAACAACTTACGGGACTAGACCAACCTGTCATTGATTTTCTTGAGAATGATGGAGAAATACTCATATTCTTAGAGCACGTATTTGCGCTGGCAGATGTTCATGTATCTCGCTATATGGAACGCGGTTTCACCAGCTTGATGTTTTCTTTTGGATGCACAGGGGGGCAACATCGTAGCGTATATTCAGCTCAACACCTTGCGGAGCATCTTCATAAGAAATTTGGGATAGCTGTGATACTAGAACATCGCGAACAAGGCATTCGCCAGACATTTGCAGCACAATATTAAGACTTGTTTATCGTTATTCTTATATGCTTCGTTTACGTCTTCTCCTTTTTCTTACCTTTACCACTCTATTGATAGCCACGGCGTCTGCCCAACGGGTCAAGATTTTTGGTTCCGTTCGCGATACCCATGGTTTACCCATAGAGCTTGCCTCTGTGCGCATAGCCGGCACAGCAGTAGTAACAGTGAGTAATCTTCGAGGAGAATACAGCTTATATTGTGCTTCTTCTGACAGCGTTATAGTAGTTTGTGGCATGATAGGCTACGAAACTCGTAAACGGACACTACTAGCCCCCAAAGACTCTGTACGCATTGACTTCATTCTTCCCGACTATTCTGTTATGGTAGGTGAAGCGGTAGTCAAAGCGCAAGGCAAACAATTGGGCACAACTCAAAGAATTACACTCGACTCCAATCGTCAAGCCCCTTCCACTACTGGTAATGCCGTCGAAGAGCTTGTTACTGCACAAGCAGGGGTTTCGACTCATAGTGAACTTTCATCTCAATATAACGTACGAGGGGGTTCCTTTGACGAGAATGTCGTATATCTTAATGGTATTGAACTTTATCGCCCTCAACTAGTTCGTTCGGGACAGCAAGAGGGTCTTTCTATTATTAATAGCGACATGGTAGAAAGCATCCGCTTCTCTGCAGGTGGTTTTGAAGCTAAATATGGTGACAAAATGTCATCAGTACTAGATATTAGCTATAAACGCCCTGACCGCTTTGAAGCATCCGCAAACGCTTCACTTTTAGGTGGTGGCCTGTATGCTGGTTGGGGGAATAAAAAGGGAACATACTCTCTCATGAGTAGCATCCGCTATAAGACTACTAGTTATTTACTTGGTTCTCTTGACACAAATGGAGAGTATAATCCAAACTTTTTGGATTACCAACTCTTTGCATCATGGAAGCCTTCTGCTAAATGGTCACTTGATGTATTAGGTAATTTCGCAGACAACCGTTATTCCTTTGTTCCTCAAGACCGTGAAACACGTTTTGGTACCTTGTTCGATGCGCGTTCATTCAAAGTATATTTTGATGGCAAAGAAGAGGATCGATTCCAATCCCTATTTACAGCTGCAACCCTCACACGACACCTAACCTCATCTACTTATTTAGCTGCCCAAGTTTCAAATTTTTCAACTAATGAACGAGAAACTTATGATATTCAAGGGCAATACTGGCTAAGTGAAGCTACGACAACTACGCATTTAGGTGTGGGGACTTACATGGAACATGCACGTAATTTCTTAAATGCTCGAATTTTCAAATTGGGGCTTCGCTTCGGTACTCGTTTATATAGTCACCAGTTGTCAGCTGGCATTGACTGGAGAAAAGAATATGCTATGGAGCGATCAAGAGAATGGGAGATGCGTGACTCCTCAGGTTATTCACTGCCACATTCAGCAGAAACATTACAGCTTATTCGTTCGCTACATTCAGAAAACAGACTGACGGCTCATACTACTGAAGCATTCCTCCAAGATACTTATCGCAAGAATGCTGCTATTGGGTTGTTTAATATCACATACGGCTTGAGATTTACATACAGGAATTGGAATTCTGAGTCCTTCTTCTCTCCTCGTTTTTCAATTGGGTTTATACCATCACGCCGCGACAATTGGACTTTTCGTCTAGCAACAGGATGGTACTATCAGACTCCTTTCTACAAAGAATTGCGACAAACAACCATGCGTAATGGCGTTACTGAAGTCTTGCTAAACACCCAAGCTCGCAGTCAGCGTTCTTTCCAGCTTGTAATAGGCAGTGACTATGCTTTTCGCATGATGAACAGACCTTTTAAACTAACAGCAGAAGCCTACTATAAGTACTTCTCTCGCCTCATCCCTTATAGCGTAGACAACGTACGAATAGTATACGAGGGTGACAAAACCACTAATGGCTTTGCGGCAGGTATTGACTTTAAGCTCTTTGGAGAGTTTGTACCAGGAACAGACTCTTGGCTGACCCTTTCTCTGATGCGAACTAAAGAGAAGTTACATGGATCATGGACTCCTCGACCTACTGATCAGATTTATAACCTCTCTCTCTTCTTCACAGACTACTTTCCAGGTAGTACCCGCTGGGCTGTAACTCTGCGAGGGGCTTTAACTGGTGGACTTCCTTTTGTTCCTCCCCACTCAAGTCAAAACTCACTAATCTACCGTGCCCCTTCCTACAAACGTGTTGATATAGGTTTAGCTTATCATCTGTTCAAAGTCCAGTTAAAAGATGGACGTCGCCCAGTCATTGGTCCAGGACGATGGCTGAGCAACGCCTGGATTGGTCTTGACTGCTTCAATCTATTAGGCATCAGAAACGTCAGTTCCTACTATTGGATTACTGATGTTAGCAACATACAACACGCGGTGCCCAATTATTTAACTGGACGTCAACTAAATCTCAGGTTCTCATTGCAATTCTGACTCAATGATCTCATAAAATAGGCTCTCCTTGCAGAGGGATATTACACTTCACAGAATCTAAATAGTAAATGAAGTCTATGCTAATGAATAACTTAAAAGGATGAATTGGTCTTTCAACCAATCCATCCTTTTAAGTAGTATAGTTTGAAAACAAAGCAGAAACTGTGTCGTAAGTAGTTCTCTAAACAACTAAATTGAACTTTTTACTTCATTGCTCCTATACAAAGAAACAATAGACTGATAAAAACTAAGAGAAGATCAATAGCCTTTGCACGAATATTATTCTCGTGCCATAAAAAAGCACCAAAGAGAAAACTAACTAATACACTACTTCTGCGCGTCATCGAAACAATAGCTATTAGTACATCAGGATCTGTAAGCGCATAAAAATAGACTAAATCTGCTAAGGCCAAAAAAATACTAATGCCAAGAATCGACCATCTCCACTGAAAAGGTGTAGTACTTTTACGAACAGGCCACCAAAGAAAAGCATAAATCAAACCCATCAATCCAAACTGATAGATATTGAACCACGATTGTACGAAGACTGGATTGAGACCTAACCCACCTAAATCGGAACTACGGAGCAGAAACTTATCGTAAAGTCCACTACATGCACCAAGTATCGCGGCTAGCATCAGGAGAAAAATCCATTTATTGCGAAAGAAAAGAACTCCTTCTTTCCGGCCACTTCTACTCATCAAGAAGAAGGAGAAAATAGCTAAAGTAACACCAACCCACTGCCACTCATTAAACTGCTCGTGAAAAATTAGCATAGCGCCCAATAAGGTCATTACTGGCCGTGTAGCATTAATGGGACCCACCAATGTTATCGGTAAATGCTTCATGGCAAAATAACCACAAATCCAAGAAGATAATACAATTATGGCTTTGAGTAAGACCCAAGAATGTACTTCTATGGTTGAAGATGGCACAAACCAATGACTCTCCGAAGATACCAAACCTACATGTGATAATAGAATTAGAGGGAGAAACAAGAGACTACCAATAAGAGTGTTGAGCAGCAACACGGGAAGCACTGCATTATCACGCAAAGATATTTTTTTGAATACATCATAAAATCCCAAGCAGATAGCAGAAACAACGGCAAGAAAAAACCACATGACTAAATTTGCACTAGCTATTAATACTGGATATCAACTAAGAATAAAGCGTTACCTGCAACACTTTCACCTGCAGAGCATCTATTTTGCGCCATAATAACTTCTCGAAATTCTTTCACAGACATACGTCCCCTTCCAACCTCCAATAAAGTCCCAACTATTGCACGCACCATATTGCGCAGGAAACGATTAGCAGTTATTTCAAATCTCCAATAATCTCCGTCTATCTGCGCCCACTGTGCATGAGTTACAGTGCAAATATTGGTTTTTTGATCGTTGTTTACTTTAGAAAAGCTAGTAAAGTCATCGACATCTAGTAACACTTTAGCAGCTTCATTCATCAAATCATAGTCTGGCACATAAGACAATCTGTTTGCGTAATGGCGACGATAGGGATTCTTTTTAGAATAGACATAATAATGGTATGTTCGTTGTTTCGCGTCAAAGCGCGCATGCTTATCATCCGCCACTCTTTCCACTTTCTCAATGGCTATATCTGCAGGAACTATGCGATTTAATCTGAAAGCAAAAGCTTCTTCATCCAAGATTTGGTCAGTATCAAAATGAGCCACCATCATAGATGCATGAACCCCAGTGTCTGTTCGCCCAGCTCCAACACATTCTGTGGGAACTGGCAACAATTTCGTTAGGGCATCATTCAGGCGGGCTTGTACACTGTTTGCATTGGGTTGGACTTGCCATCCATGATAATTGGTACCGTCGTAAGAAAAGGTGATAAAGTAACGCATAAAATATAATTTATAGTGCAGAGAGATGCAAGTTATATTTTCGGATAAAAATCAATCTCCGCACTTACTAGCGACTTAGTATGAAAGAGGATGCAGTATGCCACCAACCAAGCTTCCTCGGAATTGCAGCTTAATACAAGAAAAGTCATCACTTGCGCAAAATCATAAGTAAAGAAAAACGCTGTACCCCTGTTATAGGAGTACAGCGTAAATGCTAGTTACTTACAGCTGCAAGGGGAAGTTTAGGCTTCTTCAGCAACAACTTCGAAAGCAACTTCAGCAGTTACATCCTTGTGAAGCTTTACAGCAGCCTTGTAAGAACCAATTTCTTTAACGTCCTTCAGAACAATGCTCTTACGATCTACTTCAAGACCGAGCTTAGCAAGCTCTTCTGAAATGTGAAGGCTAGTTACAGAGCCGTAGATTGCACCAGTAGCGCTAACCTTAGTTGCAATCTTGATACCTTCAACAGCATTGATTTTGGCAGCAAGTGCGAGAGCATCATTCTTGATTTTCTCGAGCTTGTGAGCTTGTTGCTTAAGAACTTCAGCGAGTTCCTTCTTTGCAGAAGGAGTAGCAACAACAGCCTTACCAGTAGGAATGAGGAAGTTACGACCGTAGCCGTCCTTCACGGTAACGATTTCATTCTTGAAACCGAGACCTTGCACGTTTTCTTTGAGAATAATTTCCATGTGTGTACCTCCTCTTTATTATTTCATCAAGTCAGTTACGAAGGGAAGGAGTGCAAGATGACGAGCACGCTTCACGGCCTGAGCCACACGACGTTGGAACTTCAAAGAAGTACCAGTGATACGACGGGGTAGAATCTTACCTTGTTCGTTTAGGAACTTCTTGAGGAATTCAGGATCTTTGTAGTCGATGTACTTAATACCGCTCTTCTTGAAACGGCAGTACTTCTTCTTCTTAACGTCTACGGTAGGGGGAGTCAAATAACGAATTTCAGATTGTGCCATGTTTTAGTCCTCCTTCTTATTTGAACGACGCTTTGCAGCATATTCAGCAGCAAACTTGTCGAGTTTAACAGTAAGGAAACGGATTACGCGTTCATCACGACGGAAACCAACTTCCAATTTGTCTACTACAGAGGGTTCAGCCTTGAACTCCACCAATTGATAAAAACCAGTGCTCTTCTTATCGATGGCATAAGCCAACTTCTTGAGGCCCCAGTTCTCTTCATTGATAACCTCAGCACCATTAGCGGTGAGGATACCTTTGAACTTTTCGACCGCTTCCTTCATCTGAACTTCAGACAAAACGGGAGTGAGGATGAAAACGGTCTCATACTGATTCATCATGTTGTGAATGTATTGAGTGAATAAATAATGCTCTTTCTGACTTACTTCTAGACTAATCATTTACCTGATAGCACACTATAAGTCCAAAAGACGTTGCAAAATTACAACATTCTGATAAAACAGCCAAGTTTTTCGACGAAAAACCATGCTTTGGCATTATTATTGTAGGAAGAGAGCAAGGTTTACAGCTAGAAAGTTGTACCTTTGCAAAGATTACTCTTTTATAAAGATATATCCGATACAGAATAATGATTGACAACTTATCGCCTATAATTGCCCAAGTTCTCACCCTAAGTAAGGAGGAGTCTCGTCGCTTTCATCATCCGAAAGTGACTTCCTTGGCGTTGTTGCTTGCCATGCTCCGTAATCAAGAGGGGCAGGTGCGACAAATGATTGAGAATTTGGGAGCCCCAGTGGAGCTTCTACGTGATACGCTCGAACAAAGGATGGCCAACCTCACTAATAAGGAAGTCACTGCTGAAGAACCTCAGCTCGATGCTGATACAGAACGTATCCTCCGATTGTCACATTTAGAAGCACGACTACAGAAATCACAAGAAACAACCGATATACACATGCTTCTTGCTTTGCTTCGAGACCGTCATAACGAGGCATGCAAGCTAATTAATCAATATGGCGTAGAATATAAGGACATCACAAGCAAAAACTCTACTCCCGCAACCTCTCAGTCTAACACAGACAATTCTTTGGAAATGGCTGGCGATATGCCTAGCAATAATGGAGAAGCTCAACGTAGTGTACCACAAAACACACCATCTAGTGGCTCCCCCAATAGCGAAACTCCTATCTTAGATAAGTTCGGTCAAGATTTAACGCAAGCAGCAGAACAAGGATGGTTAGACCCTATTGTGGGGCGTCATGATGAAATACAACGCGTAGCTCAGATTCTTACACGTCGTAAGAAGAATAACCCCATCTTAATAGGAGAACCTGGTGTGGGTAAGAGTGCACTGGTGGAAGGCTTGGCACAACTGATAGTAAAAAACCAAGTACCTCATCTTTTGATGAACAAACGCATTGTTACTATTGACATGGCCTCTATTGTTGCAGGTACTCAGTATCGAGGACAATTTGAAGATCGTTTGAGAAAACTCATCGAAGAACTCAAAGCTCATCGTGAGATTATCCTCTTTATCGATGAAATACACACCATTATTGGTGCAGGAAGTGCCCCTGGTTCACTTGATGCAGCCAACATACTCAAGCCAGCTTTAGCACGTGGTGAAGTGCAGTGTATTGGTGCTACTACCATTAGCGAGTATCGAAAAACAATCGAGAAAGACGGTGCACTCGAACGCCGTTTCCAAAAGATACAACTGGAGCCTACTACCCCATCCGATACTCTCATCATCCTCAAGAACATCAAAGCGCGCTACGAAGATCATCATAATGTGTGCTACACCGATGCAGCTCTGCGAGCGTGTGTCACAATGACAGAACGCTATATTTCTGATCGTTCTCTCCCAGACAAAGCTATTGACGCTTTAGATGAGGCTGGCAGCCGTATGCACTTATTAAAAGTACAATTGCCTGATCCTATTGTCGCGCAAGAAAAGATTGTAGAAGAACTTCGCCTATCCAAAGAAAATGCAGCTGCTGAACAAAAATATGAGGAAGCAGCTAAATTGCGTGACAAACTTAGACAAGCCGAAGGAGAAATGGAACGCTTGAAAGCAGAATGGAAAGCAAACCTGAAGGAACATCGTATTACTGTAGACGAAGCGGACATAGCCAGTGTAGTTTCACTGATGAGTGGTATTCCCGTAGAACGCATGCAAGAAGAAGAGACTGTTCGCCTTAAAGGAATGCAACAAGCTCTAGCAAGCAAAGTAATTGCACAAAATCGTGCGATACACCGCCTAACTCGCGCTATCACGAGGAATCGTCTTGGCCTTAAAGACCCTAATCGCCCCATTGGGACGTTTATGTTTGTTGGGCCTACTGGTGTAGGTAAAACCCATTTAGTAAAAACTTTGGCAGAGTTCATGTTTGGCACGAAAGACTCTTTGATTCGTATTGACATGAGTGAATACGGAGAAAAGTTCTCAACCTCTCGCCTTATTGGTGCCCCTCCAGGATATGTCGGGTATGAAGAAGGAGGTCAGCTCACTGAGCAAGTGCGTAGACATCCGTACTCTATTATCCTACTCGATGAAATAGAAAAGGCACACCCTGATGTATTCAACACCCTTCTTCAAGTTATGGATGAAGGGCGTATGACAGATGGTAACGGAACTACTGTTGATTTTCGCAACACGGTCATTATAATGACCTCAAATAGCGGGAGTCGCCAAGTAAAAGAATTTGGAGCTGGTGTAGGCTTTGGTAGTTCTTCCGATGGAATCTCAGCAGATGCGGCAGAAAGCATTGTTCGGAAAGCACTACAACGCCAGTTTGCACCTGAATTCCTCAATCGTCTTGATGAAATCATCATGTTTGACCCTCTCAATGCAGAAGGAATCGCCCAAATTGCCGAATTGGAAATTCAAGCTCTTGCCAAACGTCTGTCAGACAACGGACACCAATTAATACTTACGCCTGCAGCTAAGCAGTTTATTGCCAAAAAAGCTTTTGACCCAGTATATGGTGCCCGTTCTTTGCGCCGAACACTACAAGAATATGTGGAGGATCCAATCTGTGACCTCTTCTTGGATGGAGAGCAAAAGCCTATTCTTCACATCGATTTAGATGAACAAGGTGAAAAATTGAAATTAACCGCTTCCGATACCCTTTAACCCGTGGTAGACACTCACGCACGCTTTTTTTCGTGAACATAGAATGCAGTGTTGAGTGATTCAACGGAACTCTTCGCCTTCGAGCGAATACAGCTTTATTAGAATATGACTGCATCAATTGATTTCTTCATCTATTGCCGTCCTTCCCAAAACATAGACATCGCACTTTCCATGGCAGCTCACCCTGCTGTGGAAAGTGTGCACGTTTTACAGGACGATGTTGAGCACCCTACAACAGCAATATCCACTATAAACATTGATTACCCCTCTTCTTCAAAGAGCATTCGCACTATTGCTCGGGAGAGTTCTGCTGAATTTGTACTTCTATTCTTGCAGCCCAAGGGATTTTTACCCAATTATCGTTGTATAGATCGCATGCTTCAAGTAGCAAAAGATACTCATGCTTCGATGGTCTATGCAGATCGCTGGGAACAACATGAAAATGAAGATGGAAGTTTCACAGCTCCTACGTTACACCCTGTCAATGACTATCAAATTGGGTCTGTTCGTGATGACTTTGACTTTGGTGGTTTGTGGCTTATCCGTGGGGATTTACTTCGAGACTTTGCAATAGGACACAAGCAACGCTTCAAATATGCAGCTTCTTATGCCTTACGGCTTTACCTAAGTCGTAAAGGAGGAATTGTACACCTACGTGAGCCACTCTATTCTATGATAGAAACGGACATACGCAAAAGTGGTGAAAAGCAGTTTGACTACGTAAAACCTTCAGCTCGCGAAGTACAATTAGAAATGGAAAAAGCATGTACTCAGCATCTTAAAGAGATCGGTGCCTGGATTTCCCCTGAAGAATTTGACGATATCCCCACTCCATTTCCTCCCTCTTTACTAAACGCAACAGGGTATATACACAACGTATCTCAAACATCAACGGAAATAGTTTCACTACCCACTGTTCCCCTCGAAGGCAATACGGAGAAATTTCCAGTGATAGCATCGGTGATTATCCCCGTGCGCAATCGTGTGCGCACTATTGCTGATGCGGTTCAGTCTGCACTATCACAAAAAGCAGACTTCGCCTTTAATGTCATTGTTGTTGACAATCATTCGACCGATGGTACAAGCGAGATTCTAGAGAAACTTGCTACTGACTCGAGAGTAAAAGTGCTAACGCCTCAACAAACCGACCTTGGGATAGGAGGTTGCTGGGATTTGGCCATTCGCAGTGAGTTCTGTGGCCGCTTTGCAATACAACTTGACTCAGACGATCTATATAGCGATACTGATGTTTTGACTCGAATAGTCGCAGCCTTTCGTGAGCAAAAGGCAGCTATGGTGATAGGCTCCTATCGTATGGTTGACTTTTCGCTTAACACTCTTCCTCCTGGCCTCATTGATCATGCTGAATGGACGTCTGACAATGGTCGAAACAATGCACTGCGTATCAATGGTTTGGGAGCTCCACGTGCGTTTGACGTTACAATACTACGCGGCATTGGTGTTCCCAACACAAGCTATGGTGAAGACTATGCACTGGGTCTCGCGATATCACGCCACTATCGCATTGGACGCATCTATGACGAGCTTTATCTTTGCCGCCGATGGGAGGGTAATTCTGATGCAGCTCTTGCCATTGATGCTGTAAATCGCCATAACGCTTATAAAGACCAGTTGCGTACCATTGAGATTCAGGCAAGACAACAAATGAATCTCCGCTGGAATCACAATCTTCAACAGTCGGAAGTACTCGATTTCATTCGACAACAGCTCTTTGCGTGGGAAGAAGTGCGCGAACGTTTTGAGAACCTTCACCACTCAACAGAGTTAAAGTCTCTCCCAACTGCCACTTGTACTCTTGCAGCACAGCATAATCCCACACGTATTCACTCTACAAAGGCAAATATCACCCAAGACTTCTTAAAGAAGCGTCCTTGCTTTCTCTGCGACAATCATCGTCCCAAGATACAGATTTCTCTTCCTGTAGAAGGCAAGTATCAGGTATTGATCAATCCCTACCCCATTCTTCCTCAACACCTCACCATTGTAAGCCGTCGACACACCCCACAATCACTCAAAGGACGTTTAGGAGATTTCTGTAAGATGGCTATGGAGTTGCCCGATTTCCTTTTATTTTACAATGGGGCTCGCTGTGGGGCATCTGCTCCAGACCACATGCACTTTCAGGCAGGTTCAAGAGGCGTTGTACCTCTTGAACGCGATTGGGCTCAATACGAAGGAAGTCTCGAACGCATCTATCCGATTTCCACTGAAGAAATTGTAGAAGTTGAAGAAGCTGGTTATACACACAAGCATGAAGGTATCTATTTACTACGTAACTATGCTTGCCCTGCCTTCGTGGTAATCGGAGAAAAATCCGAGGGAGACCAATTGTTACTCTCCAAACTATTGTCTGCCCTTCCTATTGCTTCGGGCATGAATGAACCCGACGTGAACCTTCTTGCATGGCGTTCATCAGGCCATGCGGCTCATCCTGACACTACTATTACGATTATCTTCCCTCGCAAGAAACATCGCCCTGCGTGCTACGCAGCAGAAGATTCCAAACAATGTCTTATTTCTCCAGGAGCAATTGATATGGCTGGATTGATCATTACTCCTCGCCATGAAGATTTTGATGCGCTCACCTCTCAACAAGCAGCTGAAATTTTAGCCGAAGTAACGCTCTCTGAAAGTGAAATCGCAACAATCATGCGAAAACTTCACAAACCGATATCCAGTTCAGCTGCCAGACGCAAGACTAATATCTTCAATGGTCGCCGAGAACCCAATGTAGAGGTGGCTATTATGAGTCACTCTCGCATAGAGTTCACGCTGAATACTCCCTTCTCTGCTAAAGGTCATATCATTTCGGGTAATCAAATAGTAGAATATAAGGATGGTACAATTTTATGGAATGGCAATGCTTATAGCGAATTGTCCTTCCTCCCGGACACTCCTCTCAACGAAGCGTCATTTACCCTTCAAGGTGTACCCATTGGCATCAACTTTCACTGGGAACGTAAGCTTAACCAAACCTTCCATGGTGCGCTCTACTTCAAGGTTCATGAAGAATCCATCCTTGCTATCAACCACATTCCCGCAGAATTATACCTTGAAAGTGTGATTTCTTCAGAGATGAGCCCAAATGCTTCCCTTGAACTACTAAAAGCTCATGCTGTTGTTAGCCGTAGTTGGCTATTCCGCATGATGATACAACGCAGAAATAATGCACAAGGAGAAGGCAACTTCTTTACCTTCCAACGCAAAGACGATGAGTATATCCGCTGGTATGGCCGTGAAGAGCACACACTCTTTGATGTATGCGCCGACGACCACTGCCAGCGTTACCAAGGAATACCCACTATTTCCCGCCCAGAAGTGCAAAAAGCCATCAACGAAACTCGCGGTTTGGTACTGATGTCCGAAGGAGACATCTGCGACGCTCGCTTCTCTAAATGCTGTGGTGGAATGACTGAACGCTTCTCTTCCTGCTGGGAAGATCAAGATGAGCCCTATTTAGTGGCAACTCGCGACTTACTCCCCAAGTCTTACAACGAACAGACTGCCTCTGAAGTAGACTTAACGAGCGAGCAACAGGCTACAGCTTGGATAAAATCAACACCAGCTGCTTTCTGTCATACCCAGGACAAGAAAATATTGGCTCAAATCCTCAACGACTACGACCAAGAAACAACTGACTATTATCGTTGGGAAGTCTCTTATTCTCAAGAGGAGATATCTAATCTGATTCAAGAGAAATTAGGACTTAATCTAGGTGGCATTCGCGCAATGATACCTATTGAACGTGGAGAAAGCGGACGTCTCATTCGACTTAAGCTAGTGGGAACTGATAAAACAATGACCATCGGCAAAGAACTTGAGATACGTCGTGCGCTTTCCCGCACACACCTCTACTCTAGTGCCTTTGTAGTTGAAACTTCTGGTGAAACTCCCGAAGGACTTCCTGCAACTTTCCACCTCTATGGCGCAGGATGGGGGCATGGTGTTGGTCTTTGTCAAATAGGTGCTGCTATGATGGGTGCAGAAGGCTACAACTACGAAGAAATCCTTCTCCACTATTACAAAAACGCTACAATCGAAACTAAGTATGAATAACTCGAAGCACCATCCACTTTCTTGGATTCCATCGCTCTACTTTGTAGAAGGACTCCCATACATCATTGTGACGGTGGTATCGTTAATTATGTACAAGCGATTTGGACTTAGTGATACTGAAAGCGCTGCGTACAGTGCGTGGCTCAGTCTACCGTGGGTGATCAAACCTCTATGGAGCCCGATTGTGGAGATGTTCAAGACAAAACGGTGGTGGATCCTAACCATGCAGGCACTTATGGGTATGGCACTTTCACTTATCGCTTTCTCCATCCCTACTTCATACTACGTCCAAACCTCATTTGCGCTGTTTTTCCTTATCGCCTTCTCCAGTGCAACACACGACATCGCAGCAGACGGATTCTATATGGCAGCGTTAAATGAGCATGACCAAGCGCAATATGTAGGTATTCGTAGCACATTCTACAGACTAGCTACCATTTTCACGGAAGGCCTTTTGCTCATGTACATCGGCACATGGGAAGTCATCACGAGAAACGTCCCATTGGCTTGGAGCATAGGGCTAGGCACAATAGCGATTCTCCTTTTTTTAGCAGCTTCTTACCACCTTTTGGCATTGCCCAAGGTCGAACATGAAGCACTCGAAAACCAACATCGCCTCACTTTTGAGACCGCTGCCAAAGAGTTTGCAACAACATTTCTCACATTCTTCCAGAAGCCCATGATTGGTTCAGCCATCATCTTCATGCTATTCTACCGGTTGCCGGAAGCTCTACTCACAAAAATCTTCCCGCTATTCCTCACGGCAAAAGCAGAACATGGAGGTTTAGCTCTAACTACTCAACAATTTGGCTTCGCTTATGGCACAGTAGGGGTGATAGGTCTCACCCTCGGAGGGATATTAGGAGGAATGGCTGTAGCGCGTCATGGTTTTCAACGATGGAAATGGCCCATGGTCATAGCCATCTCTCTACCCAATATTTTCTATTGTGTGCTGGCGTACTATCAACCCACTAACTTCTTGTGGGCAAACCTTGCTATTGCCGTAGAACAATTCGGCTATGGCTTTGGATTTACGCTCTATATGCTATTTCTCCTATACTTCGCCCAGGGACAATCCAAAGCATCACATTACGCACTATGTACAGGATTCATGGCATTAAGCATGACCATCCCTGGATTTACTGCAGGATGGCTAGCTGATACGCTTGGATATTACACAAGCTTTATTGTTGTTATGTGTTTAGTTCCTATTACATTTTGGGTAACCTCTATTATCAAAGTGCCTAATGACTTTGGCCGCAAGGAAAAAGCATAGGCAATATTCATACAACTCTTATTCATGGGCACTAAAAAATCCTCTACAAAAACCGTTAGTCCTTTTACTCAGACCAATGCTTTCGCCATGCAACATGGCATTATTTTAGGAATCCTACTCATAATCTTACTTGGCACTCTAGTGATGGGACTCACAGACGGCACAGCATCTCTCATTTCAACCATTCTAGTAGTGGCCTATCCGATCATAGTAGGAAGACTCACGTTCAGTTTTCGCAGAATTGTATCTCCCATTGGACGTTTCACCATCTTCCAAGGATTTATGCACGCACTTCTAAGTATGTTTTATGCTGCTATATGGGGGGCTATTGCGACATATATCTACATGAGATTCTTTGACAACGGGCATTTTGTAAACACTCTGGTATCAGCTATTTCTAACCCTCAAACGCAAGAACTACTTAAGGCTAATGGCCTTTGGCAAATCACACAAGGGCAATCAGACCAATCCTTACTCGCCACGGTGAACCAAATGCAAAATATCCCTCCTTCACTTTATGCTGAAATGATTCTCTACATGAACATCACTCTTGCTCCCATCACGGCACTAATTATAGGTCTTTGCACAATGCGACTTTCTTCCTCCAGTAGCCAATAGGTAAAGCTATAATTCAGCGATTGGTAAAACATGAAGACATTAGTTTCAGAGAATACAAGTATATATCTCTAAGAATCCTTTAATTATCTCCCACATTATTCCTAAAAACTCGGAGTTTTTTTGGAAAATGTGGGAGATTTTCATTTCTCATCTCCTAGTTCTTTACAATTATCTCCTGCAAACCTCAAGCAAACACTTATCTCCTTATTTATGCTACATAGTCCATGTATCATGCACCTCACTGAACTCTCATTCTACTTGTTTAAAAAGTGACACAGAAATCATTTGTCTGAGCAAAGATAAATTACTAACTTTGCATATAGGTTCGTGCGCAAGAATCTCACATAATAGTGCAACAGTCGCAGAACATGGAAGTCTAAAAAGAAAGTAAAGCATCTTCATGCTTAGAAATGCTTTCTCTACAAGATGAACTAAGGAAAACGATTTTCCTATCCACTGATAGCCAAAGTCTACAGGCATTTTCACAATGAATACACCCACCACTTATCCATACGACATCACAGTTGTCGTTCCCCTTTTCAACGAAGATGAAAGTCTTCCCGAACTTTATGCGTGGATCAAACGCGTGATGTATGAACATCAGTTCAGCTATGAAGTGATTTTTGTGGACGATGGCTCTACAGACAATTCTTGGAATGTCATCCAACAACTATCTCAAGATGAAGAAATAGTGCATGGTATCAAATTTCGTCGTAACTATGGCAAAAGTCCTGCATTGTTCTGCGGTTTCCGCAGCGCAAAAGGTCGAGTGGTCGTTACTATGGATGCAGATTTACAAGATAGCCCTGACGAGATTCCTGAGTTGTATCGCATGATTACAGAAGATGGCTACGACCTAGTGAGTGGTTATAAACAGAAACGATATGACCCAATATCTAAAACCATTCCCACAAAACTTTTCAACGCCACGGCGCGCAAGGTGAGTGGCATCTCTAATCTACACGACTTCAACTGCGGACTTAAGGCCTATCGCCTTGAAGTGGTGAAGAATATTGAGGTGTATGGAGAAATGCACCGCTACATTCCATATTTGGCTAAAAATGCAGGGTTTTCAAAGATTGGAGAAAAAGTCGTACAACACCAAGCTCGTAAGTTTGGATCCTCCAAATTCATGGGCTTAAATCGATTTGTCAATGGCTATCTAGACTTGCTTTCATTGTGGTTCCTCAATAGCTTTGGACTCAAGCCAATGCACGTGTTTGGCTTTCTAGGGACGCTGATGTTTGTCTTTGGTTTTCTGGCAACCATTGCCGTAGGTGGTATCAAACTTTATCATCTATTTGCTGGTATTCCAGCTCCATTGATCACAAACTCTCCCTATTTCTACATTTCGCTCACCATGATGATTCTTGGTACACAACTCTTTGTAGCAGGCTTCTTAGGGGAACTCATTAGCCGTAATGCGCAAGGACGTAACGACTATCACATTGAAGAAGAAATTTAAGGATTTTACTGGGGTGTACTCCTTTTTCCCTAATATCTCAATCACTATGGAACGAACTATCCGACATAGTCTCCTCGCTATTACAATCGTGAGCACCATGATAGGAGTAGTAAGTTGTACCAACATAGACTGTCCGCTTGACAATCAAGTGGAAATGGTACTAAACTTCTATCACTTTGAGACTAAAAAAGAAGTTGCACTCACAGATACCTTGAGTGTATACGGGATAAAGAATGACACAACACAGTTGTTGTTTAATCGAGCAATAGGGCAACGTACCATTAGAGTTCCCCTAAATGTGGCATCTGACCGAGACACGCTGTTGCTCCGCTTCACTTCTAGAACCGAAACAACGGCTGATACACTCTTTGTGCATCACATCCGGAAGTCGCACTTCGAGTCGCTGGACTGTCCAGCATCCGTTTTCCACACCCTAACCAATGTCGAGTGGCGCGCCCATCAAGATAGAACCAAACTCCCTTCTGTGCAGGAAGTTGTCATCACTAATCACAATGTAGCTTACGAAAATGTGGAGCATCTCAAAGTTTTCCTTCGTCCTGCTAATCAGTAGCCTATCAATTCTAAGCTCATCACTTAGTGGAAGAGCTGCAACACCTCAAACTCTCAGTTCACCATATTCGTCTTCTATCGAAGCACCTACTTCACAGGTTGCTTCACATACATCTACTAGCTTCAATGTTCTTTCGCCACAATTAAAGAGCTCTCCTCTTTTGTATCAAGACGATAGCACCTCCATTACGCGCTCACCACAGGGTGTAGAGTTTACCGACAACAAACGTGACGAGCTTAATCGTTTGATAGGAAATAAAAGTGTTCCTCTATTAGCAGGTGTGAGTGTTTCTGCAAATTTAGCGGGAGCATTTCTCAACACATTCACTTCAACAGGCACATACGAAGGTGCTTTACGCCTCAATTTTCGCAATAGATATTTCCCTATATTAGAGCTTGGCATCGGAGCGGCAAATCAAACAAGTGAAACAACGCAACTACATTATACGACTCGAGCTCCCTTTGGTAGAATTGGATTAGACTATAATCTAAAGCGTGACAAACGTAGCACGAATCGCGTTTTTGTTGGAGCTCGCTATGGGTTTTCTTCCTTCAACTATGATCTCATCGGAAAGTCCGTCCGGGACACACATTGGAAAACAGAATTTCCTTTCCAATTCCGCAACGTGAACGATAATGCTCATTGGGGAGAATTAGTTTTCGGCTTAGAAACCTCATTATGGAAATTTATTCACCTTGGTTGGTCTGTGCGCTATCAAGTGCGTATTTATGAGCATAATACAGATCTCGGAAGAGCATGGCACGTGCCTGGCTTCGGACGGAACTCAGAAAACAACCATTTTTCAGGTACATTCCAGCTTATTTTCGACTTTACTTATTTCAAAAAGGTGAAAAGCAAACTGTAAATTCAAACCAATGAAACGTATTATCTCCCTTATATTCCTCATCCTTCTTGTAGCTGGTACTATTTTTATTCTATCCCGAAGCAAATACCAAACTAGTCAAGGGGAGATTTTTGGTACTACCTACCATGTACGCTACAACTCTACCCAAAACCTTGACAAGGAAATAGAACAAGAACTTTTTCGAGTAGACACTATTTTCTCGCTCTTCAAAGAGAATAGCCTACTTTCTCGCTTCAATCGTGGTGAAGATAAGGGAAAAGGAAACACGCTCTTTGCAGAAGTGATAAAGTTATCACTTGAAATTTCGAACGAAACAGAAGGGGCATTTGACATCACCGTAGCACCATTGGTTAATGCCTGGGGATTTGGCTTCAAGAACAAACAACCCTTATCAAACCAACAAGTAGATTCTCTACAAAAACTCGTAGGATACCAGCACTTATCTTTTAATGGTAAAGAGCTTACTAAAGACATTCCTAACCTACAAATAGATTGTGGTGCAATTGCCAAGGGGTATGCAGTAGATCGTATAGCGAAACTGCTCAGCGATAAGGGGTGCCAAAACTATATGGTGGAGATTGGAGGAGAAGTTGTAGTAAAAGGAAATAACGACAAAGGCGAAAAGTGGAAAATTGGAATCAATAAACCCACTCAACATGCTCTCCCCACAGAAGAAGATCTACAAACACTCCTTAGCCTTACCAACTGTGGTATAGCAACTTCAGGTAATTACCGCAACTTTTATATTAAGGATGGGAAAAAATATGCCCATTCGATTGACCCTAAAACCGGGTATCCTGTACAGCATTCCTTGCTTTCTGCTACTGTTATTAGTCAATCCTGTGCAAAAAGCGATGCTCTTGCCACAGCTTTCATGGTTATGGGCTTAGACAAAGCTAAAGCATTCGTAGAAACTCACAAGGACATCCAGGTATATTTTATATATGCTGACGAAAAAGGCAACTACCAAGTGTGGATGTCCGACGGCATGAAACCTTTGATAGACAACTAACCATGAGCAGCCACATTTTTCACCGATTCGTCGGTAATCCCCTTTTTCAAGGTCTGAGTGTTGATGACTTTGAGCATATTGCCGAACGTGTACCTTTTGATTTCCACACCGTAGCTCCTGGCCATACTATCGTACATGCAGATGATCCCTGTGAAGGTCTTATATGCACGCTATCAGGCACAGTCTGTAAAGAAGAAGTAAGCGACTTACGCCACTATAGCTTTCGTGAATTCATTACTACCAACACAGTTATCCAGCCTGAACGACTCTTCGGACTACGTCCACGTTATAGTGCTAGTTTTTTGGCTGAGACAGAAGTACAGTATTTCTCCGTACCAAAGCGAGAAGTTAGAGACGTGCTATTCACTCTAACGCCTTTTCATCTCAACTATCTCAACCTTATATGCACTACTCAGCAATTACAAGATAGCAGAGTTTGGCGTTCACTCCCCGATTCCTTGGAAGGACGTTTCTTACACTTCCTATACTCTCGTTCATCCCGACCAGCAGGACGTAAAGAACTCATAATAGATATGGTTGCTCTTGCTGGAGAACTTACAGCTACACGCTTGAGAGTCTCACAAATGCTCAATGACCTCAATGATCGTGGTTTAATAGAACTACGCCGCCGGCATATCCTTATCCCCTCTCTAGAAACTCTTCTTCAAAAAAATTAGGTACACTACAATATCTATTGGGTTAGTTTCCTATTTTCTTATATTTATGTGGGATTATTCCATCATTGTTTATGCATACTCGACAAGAACAATTAGAAGCTTTTAGTCGCATGCTCGATGTACTCAACGAGCTACGCGAGAAATGTCCTTGGGATCGCAAACAAACTAACGAAAGTTTACGCCCCAATACGATTGAAGAAGTCTACGAACTTTGTGATGCCCTCATGAAGTCAGACGAAAAAGAAATTTGTAAGGAATTAGGAGATGTGCTTCTTCATGTTTGTTTCTACGCAAAGCTGGCGGACGAGAAAGGACAATTTGATATAGCCGATGTTTGTAACCGACTATGTGATAAATTGATATTCCGTCATCCTCATGTTTACCCACCTTCGGACATCGCTGCAGCAGGTTTGCGCCAAGGTATCAAAATAGAGACCGCATCTGATGTGAGTATGCAATGGGAACAACTGAAGCAACTCGAAAAAGATGGCAATGAAACAGTATTAAGTGGCGTTCCAAATTCTCTTCCAGCCTTGATTAAAGCCTATCGTGTGCAGGATAAAGCGCGCAATGTCGGTTTTGATTGGGAAGAACGCTCACAAGTGTGGGAGAAAGTCAAAGAAGAACTGGCGGAATTCGAGGCTGAGGCGGAAAATATGGACAAGGACAAAGCAGAAGCCGAATTTGGCGACCTCATGTTCTCCTTAATCAACGCAGCCCGTCTGTATAAAATCAATCCAGACAACGCATTAGAGCGCACCAATCAGAAGTTTATCCGCCGATTCAACTATTTAGAATCTCAAACCCTCAAGAAAGGACGCAAGCTCACCGAGATGTCCCTAGAAGAAATGGACAAATACTGGGAAGAAGCCAAACGTCTAGAACAAGAATAACGCAGTAATGCTTGCATCCGTACGCTATCGTCTTCCAGGGGAAACCCTAGTGCATGAAATTGGCACAAAGCATCCTCCTAAAAGATGCACATCATTAGCTGAGATACCCCCTCAAAAAGGGTATCTCTTTGCACCATTTCAGGAAAACGACGCGCATCCACTATGGTTCTTCCCAGCAGATGAGCAGCGCACTTGGACGCAACCCACAGAAGTGCCAAGTTTTTCGCTAGCTTATGAAGTAGAAGAAGACCATCGTACGGAATATATTCGTGCCTTCGAAGCATGTCAAGCTGCATTTCAACGAAGCGAACTACAGAAAGTAGTGCTTTCTCGCACTCTCTCTGTTCATTTTGACCAAAACCTTACTAAAGACGATTATTATCGCTTGTTCGAACAAGCCTGCATCGCCTATCCTAATAGCTTTGTCAGCCTAATCTCATTACCAGCTCCTTGGGGAACCTGGTTGATGGCTACGCCAGAAATCCTCATCTCAGCACAAGATAGTTTATGGCATACCATGGCTTTGGCAGGAACAATGGAAAAGACTTCAGACTCCTCTCTCAGCCTAGAAGTTTGGTCAGAGAAAAATCGCAAGGAACAACAATGGGTGGTGGATTATATCAGTCGACAATTAGAAAAACTCGGCTGTGACTATCAGAAGAGTCCAACCTACGTGCGACCTGCAGCGCATTTACTGCATCTATGCACAGACTTCTCTGTGATTCCCCCCAAGGAGAAAAGCATAGCTTGCGTCATTGAAGCACTCCACCCCACTCCTGCTGTCTGTGGTTGGGAGACTTCTACTGCCAAAGCACTAATTTCTAAAGTAGAATCGCACGATCGCAGTTATTATTCAGGATATTCTGGTCCGATTAATCCCAATTCGGCACACCTGTTCGTGACGTTACGCTGTATGAATCTGATTAATGACACCGCAACTCTCTATGCAGGTGGTGGACTGTTGTCAGAAAGCAACGAGAACAGCGAATGGCAAGAGACAGAACGCAAGCTCAATACGATGTTACGTTTGTTCTCTGCTCATAAATGAAGACTAAACTAGGCTACAACGCTATATATGTATTCCAAAAAGGCTAATATAAATTTACTCACAGCGCGCCTGATTGCACATGACATTCGCGATATTGTCGTATGTCCAGGTTCGCGCAATGCCCCCATCGTACATAATTTGTACGAAGCAGGGAGTAAATTTCAGCTACATCCCATCACCGACGAGCGCAGTGCAGCTTTCGTAGCCATTGGTCTGTGGATTAAGAGAAAAAGACCTATTGCCATCTGTGTCACCTCTGGTAGCGCCTTATTAAACTGCCTGCCAGGTATAGCAGAGGCGGCTTTTCGCCATATTCCTCTTGTGATGATTTCTGCCGACCGCCCTTTGTCCTTGCAAGGACAATTAGACGGACAGACAATTCCTCAGCAAGGTGCATGCCTCCCCTATGCAAGATGCTGGCAAATAGATGAAATAGAAGAGGATGCTCAAGCCTGGGAAGTAAACCACGACTTGCAAACGGCATTCGCTGCTTTGTCAGATAATGGTGGACAACCGATACATTTGAATATCCCCATCAGCGAACCCCTCTTTGAGTTTACGACTAAGGAGTTGCCCAAAGTGGAAGTTTCCACAAAAGTAAACAAACCTGTAGCCAAACTCCCTAAACATTGGCAAGAGCTTCTTTACAATGCGCATCTTCCCCTCCTGATTGTCGGACAATATGAAGAATCATTTATACCTGCCATTCAGCAATTACGCGCCAACAATCAGTTGCTAGTTTACGCTGAAAACATCAGCAATCAGCAGGATGCGCGCATGGCATTGTGGCTTGATGAGCAAAAACTGTCACCGGACTCAGTGATTCACATAGGCGGCTGTTTAGTTAATAAGTTTTTCAAGCAGCATTTGCGCACAATTTCCCAACTTCCGGTACTCCGTATCGATGAAACAGATGAGTGCCCCGACACCTTTTTTCAAAAGGCAGAGAAACTCACCTGCAATCCTGCGGAAATTTTGCAACAGCTTGTAGATACCCTTCCCACAAAAAACGAAGTAGCTGCGGCTTATTCTCAACTCCGCCCTCCAGAACATACCTTCGACTACCCTATCGAAGCTATGTTTGTAGGGAATAGCACAGCTGTTCGTTGGACAAATCGACAATGGCCTGTCTTAAATGTACCGATATATTGTAATCGAGGTACGAACGGTATTGAAGGTTCATTGTCCACAGCTGCAGGATACTCCCTTGTAGCAGAAGAAAAAATTCTCTGTATCATCGGAGATCTCTCGTTTTTCTATGATGCCAATGGACTTTGGAATCAGCACCTTGATGGTAAACTGCGCATTTTATTGATTAATAACCAGTGCGGTGCTATCTTCCACCATCTTCCAGGCTTGAAAGAAACTCCTGCTCTCCCTCATCTTGTGGCAGCAGCCCACCATAATTCCGCAAAAGGTATAGCCGAAAGCTACCATTGCACGTACCTTTCTGCAGAAAGTTCGTGTGTAGAGGAAGATGCTCATCATCTCCTCATCAAACTATTGAACATTGAGAGTACACGTCCCGTTATACTAGAAGTGTTTACTCCCATTTAATCAGCATATACATCCCTATAATTCACTCCTTCTTATGAGAACTTGGACTTCCCTCCACACCTATCAAGAAATTCTCTTCGACTTCTTCGAAGGCATCGCTCGTATCACCATCAATCGCCCCCGATACCGCAACGCGTTTACGCCAACAACCATCATGGAAATCTCTGATGCACTACGCACTTGCCGCGAGAATCCAGACATTAATGTGGTTGTTTTAACTGGTGCCCACTCGCCTTTGCAAGAAGGACAAACAGAAGAAGAGCGTTTACATACCGAAGCTTTTTGTGCTGGTGGCGATATGCACGTGAAAGGACGTGGCGGTTACGTGGGAGGAGACGGCGTGCCACGTTTGAATGTTTTGGAGGTACAGAAGCAAATCCGCTCACTACCTAAGCCCGTTATTGCCATGGTCAATGGTTTTGCTGTGGGCGGTGGCCACGTATTACATCTTATGTGCGACCTCACTATTGCCTCCGAAAATGCAAAATTTGGACAAACAGGACCTAAAGTTGGTTCGTTTGATGCTGGATTTGGAGCAAGCTACATGGCACGCATCGTAGGACAAAAGAAAGCACGTGAGATTTGGTTCCTTTGCAACCTTTATTCTGCCGAAGAAGCAGAGCGTATGGGCATGGTCAATAAGGTCGTTCCTTTTGAACAACTCGAAGATGAAGTGGTGGCATGGGCAAAACGCATGATGGAACACTCTCCTCTTGCCCTGCGCATGATTAAAGCAGGCTTGAATGCTGAGCTCGATGGTCAAGCTGGTATCCAAGAGTTGGCGGGTGATGCCACGATGCTCTACTACCTTCTCGATGAAGCACACGAAGGTGGTCAAGCTTTTCTTGAAAAGCGAAAGCCTGACTGGAGCAAGTTCCCCAAACTTCCCTAAGTTTTCTCCCTCTTCTACCGAAACACTTTTGTAAATCGTCATCTTATGTCGCACGATTTCGAGCAACTTACAATAACTTATTCCGAGAAGTCTCTGCATTTCCTCCAACCTGCAGGGACTTCTCGCGGTGTTTATCACGAGCGCAAAGTTTGGTATGTAGAAGCGCGCGCATATTATTGCGGACGCCCTGTTTATGGCATTGGTGAGTGTGCTCCACTTCCTCAACTGAGCTGCGATGATGTCCCTAATTATGTTGAGATTCTTGCAGAAGCCTGTCAATTATGGGAAAAGTCAGGACAACTACCTCGCGAGTTCTTACAAGTCTATCCCTCTATTTTGATGGGATTTGAGACTGCAGAGCTCTCACTTCGCTCTTACGCCCAAAATGGTAATCCTTTTCAACTGTCCTCTACCCCATTTTCACGTGGAGAAAAAGGTATTTCTATCAATGGTCTTGTGTGGATGGGCAATGCAGAAGAGATGCTAGAACGCATGGAAACGAAGTTATCAGCAGGTTATCGTTGCGTTAAAATCAAAATCGGTGCTATTGACTTTGCTGCAGAACTGAATCTTTTGCGTATCTTGCGACAAAAATATTCAAAAGCCGAGGTTGAACTTCGACTCGATGCCAATGGAGCCTTTTCTCCTACCGAAGCCATGGAGAAACTACTACAACTTGCAGCATTCGATATTCATAGCATTGAGCAACCTATTCGTGCTGGGCAATGGGAGGCTATGGCTGAGCTCTGCCGCAAAAGCCCAATTCCCATAGCCTTAGACGAAGAACTTATCGGGATTCATACAAGGGAAGAGAAGGAACGTCTGCTGGATACAATTCGTCCACACTATGTCATATTGAAACCTTCTTTACATGGAGGATTCTCAGGAGCAGAGGAATGGGAAGAACTTGCTGATGCACGGGGAATTGCTCACTGGGCTACCTCAGCACTTGAGAGCAACGTAGGCTTGAATGCTATTGCGCATTGGACGGCACGCAGACAGCAAGACCAAACTAAGCAAGATGGAGAATTGATGCCACAAGGACTGGGTACTGGTCAACTATTTGCAGATAATTATACGGCTATTTCTTTAGAAATCAAGGGAGATGAGCTGTGGAATGGTACAGAGAAAGAGCGTTCTTTTAAGCAAGAACTCCGCACCTTCACCGAAGAATGGAATGATAGCACCAAAGATGTCGTAGAATTACAAACGAGTGGCAGCACGGGCAAGCCCAAAGTGATGCAAGCCACTAAAAGTGCCATGCGTGCCAGTGCCCAACGCAGCCTTGAAACTTTACACATCACTCCTGGATCTACCACCCTCCTCTGCCTTCCTCTGCAATACGTAGCGGGGAAAATGATGGTCGTTCGCGCACTGATAGGCGACTTACGACTGATTACAGCTGCTCCTAGTCTGCACCCTTATGAACATCTATCAGTAGCTCCGCAATTTGTAGCCTTAACTCCACTACAAGCAGCAGCATCTCTCGAAGTAGCAAAGGAAAAAGCTCTCCTAGAGGCTACCGACTGCATCATTCTTGGAGGAGGCAATGTCAGCCATACGCTAGAAGATAATCTTCAATCCTGTCGCGGACGGGTATATAGCACATATGGTATGACTGAGACCTTCTCTCATATCGCTTTGCGACTTCTCAATGGAGATGGTCGTACTGATTGGTATTCCCCATTAAGAGGTGTAAAGGTTTCTCTCAATACAAATGGGTGCTTGGTTGTCTCAGATTCCATCACCAATAATAGTCTACTCGACACCAATGATATTGCAGAAATCAATGACTTAGGTCAATTCCGCATTCTTGGACGACGTGATAATGTAGTGTGTTCGGGAGGAATAAAATTGCATCTGGAAAAAATTGAAGCTACATTGCAAGCGGAAAAATACGGTATACTCCTCACTTCAATTCCCGATGCTGCCCTCGGTGAAGCATTAGTGTGCCTATATTCTTCAGACGTAGAAGAGGTATTCTTAAGAGAGCATTGTGCTAAATCACTAGCAAAATACGAACAACCTCGATACTACCTTCGTGTGAAAGCAATTCCCCTCACTGAGACAGGAAAACCAGCACGTGCATCTGCAAAAGAAATAGCAAGAAAAAACCTATCTTTGCGATAAGTTACCATACTCTACCCCAACATACAGGATAGTTGTGTCGAAATCCTAAGAGCATAACGAAGTCCATCACAGGAAGATCTATAAAGCTCCTATCAACTTCAACAAAAAGTAGGAGAACTAATCTAAAAAGTCCGAGATACTCCCAAACTTCTCAGAGAATTTTTCTAGAATCTCCGAGAGAAACTTGTAAATCACAAAGTTTTTGCCTGACCACAATAAATTATCGCTCAGATGCTTGGCCAACTCTGTGAAATATCGTATCTTTGCAGCGATTTAGACCAAATTAAGGCACGACTCTATTAGAAAGTGCCGCGTGGATTTGTCCATTATCCAATGAATCGTGGCCGTGTTCGCTCGGTGGCATTCAGGACAATTCTGTGTTTATTTACTAATAAACGAACAACAAACAACTAACCACAATGAAAAAGGATTTGCATCCCGAAAATTATCGTCCTGTAGTCTTCAAAGACATGTCTAACGGCGATGTTTTCTTGTCTCGCTCTACTTGCAAGACTTCTGACACCATCGAATTCGAAGGTGAAACTTACCCCCTCGTGAAGCTTGAAATTTCTTCAACTTCTCACCCATTCTACACTGGTAAGTCCAAGCTCGTCGATACTGCTGGTCGCGTAGATAAGTTCATGAGCCGCTACGGTAAGAGCCGTAAATAAGACTCACGACGCAACATCATAGCAATGCCTCATACTTTCATCCAAAGTATGGGGCTTTTTCTTTAGGCTCATCACAAACTCTCCATCAAATACTCTTAAAATCTGGATTAGACTTTTCTCACACTGATAAACCTCTTACCCATTTTACTGGATGGGCACGTCAAAGCAAGAATTATCCACTAATCCTCAAACCTAGTCAATAAGAGTATCTTATACTAGAGCAATAAAAAAGCCTTTCCAAAGAAAGGCTCCTTTTAAATTAGAAGAAATGCTTGAAACCTACATCTCTAATATCGTAAGACTATGGTTACCCATAAGACGAATCCTGTCTACATTACCTCGAATGCCAGGTAGTCGTCCAGTCTGTGTATACTGCCACATCATGTAATCCACGTTGTCAGTGAGCATAGGCTCTTCATCTTTATACTTCGCCATCACCCAATGATAACCTTTAAAAGTACCAACAAGATGACGATTATAAAAATTCTGATAAGTATAAAGAAGAGGCTTCTTGCCATAGTACGCTGCAATACGCTCAACAAACTCTTGTAAGTCAGCAACGAACTTATCATTGGCAACACCTCCAGTTGTTTCGATATCTATGAGGGGCACTAAATCCTGATCGGCTTTAAGCACCACAGAAGTCATATTTGAAACTTGCTCATCTACACTCACTTTGGGACGATAGAAGTGGTAACTACCCACGCTCAGGCCAGCTTGTCTAGCATTAGCTAAGTTATAAGCATAAGTTGGATCAACAAGACTACTTCCTTCAGTAGCTTTTATGTAAACAAAGCTCACATTAGCCTCTGTACCTACACGCATCCAATCTATTACTCCCTGATAACGACTTACATCTATTCCCTCACGAAACTTCGTGTTCACGCGGCTATTTCCGCGCGACACTTGCATCATCTGTACAGAAGTCTGCACATTCTTCTTCGACTGTTTAGGAAGCATATCAGGTACGATATGCTCACTGGGCTCACCAGTTGATGAAGCTCGATGCTTGCGCTCAGCATGAATGGACATCCCCATAAAGGAGAAACACCCTACAAGACATAGAGCTTTGAGGGAAAAGGGATGGGAAATCCACATAGGCAATGAAGTTTTAATACTGTTCGTGTTGGTTCGGAAAATCGCAGCTTTTTACATCTTCAACAAATTTCCCTATAGCATCGGTCATGATTGTATGAAGGTCAGCATAACGACGTAAGAATTTGGGAGAAAACGACTTATTCTTGCCCAACATATCATCTATAACAAGAACTTGTCCATCGGAAGCACCAGCACCAATACCTATTACGGGGATATCAAGCAACTTACACACTTTAGCGTTGAGAGAAGCTGGGACCTTCTCAACGACCAAGGCAAAACAACCAACTTCTTGTAGAGCTTTTGCATCGCTCAATAGTTTAGCAGCTTCTGCTTCCTCTTTAGCACGAACAGCATACGTGCCAAACTTATTGATACTCTGAGGAGTCAATCCAAGATGTCCCATCACAGGGATACCGGCTTCTAGAATCTTACGAACAGTGTCAAGGATCTCCACCCCACCTTCTAGCTTGAGCGCATCAGCACCAGTCTCTTGCATGATGCGAATGGCGTTGCGCACACCATCTGTGGGATTCACTTGGTAGGTACCAAAGGGCATATCACACACCACCAGTGCACGCTGTACACCACGTACAACCGAACGGGCATGATAGATCATTTGATCAAGCGTAATGGGGAGAGTAGTAACATTTCCTGCCATCACGTTACTAGCACTATCTCCTACGAGAATACAATCTACCCCAGCTCCATCTACGATAGAGGCGGTGGTATAGTCGTAAGAAGTAAGCATGGCTATCTTCTTGCCCTGTTGCTTCATTTCTAAAAGGCGATGTGTGGTCACCTTTCGTAAATCGTCTACTAAATATCCTGCCATATAATAGCTATTATCACTTGAAATCAATGAGGATTCTCACTTTTAAGTTGCACTCCCATCGAGATAATCCTCACTTGTAAGGGGAACTACTTATAAATATTTTATTGATGCCTTGTCATTACTTGTGATATTCTTCGGCCAATCCTCCTTCCGACGTTTCACGATAGAGAGAAGGTAAGTCTCGACCTGTTTTCCCCATGACAATTACCGCCTTATCATAAGAAATATGATGAATACCTTCGGCAAACGTAGCATAAATGTTAGCATCAAGTGCACGAGCTGCAGCATGAGCATTACGTTCTATACACGGAATTTGTACTAGACCACATATAGGATCGCACGTCATTCCGAGATGATGCTCTAATCCCATCTCAGCAGCGTATTCTATAGATTGAAGACTACCTCCAAATATATAGTTGGCAGCAGCAGCCGCCATAGCACAAGCCACCCCTACTTCGGCTTGACATCCTGCTTCAGCTCCAGAGATAGAAGCCAAAGTTTTAGCGATGTTACCAACCAATCCAGCCACAGCTAAAGCATGGAGTATGCGAGTCTCACTTACCTGTCGACTCTTTGCGATATGATAAAGTACTGCTGGCACAACTCCACAAGATCCACACGTAGGCGCCGTAACTATCTGACCACCACCTGCATTTTCTTCACTGACAGCCAAGGCATAAGCAAAAACTAAGCCTCGAGATTGAAGGTTCTTACCATAGCCCAATGCTTTGATGTAATAACGTGGGGCTTTACGTTGTAGATTGAGCTCGCCTGGCAATACACCTTCATGCTCAATCCCCCGCTCCACAGCTTCTTTCATTGCTTGCCAAATCTCGCGAAGGAAGTCCCAAATTTCGCGACCCTCTCGAGCTTCCACATAACTCCAATAGTCCATCCCACGCTCTTCACACCATTTCATGATGTCATTTAAGCGGTTGAACTCATAAACATCGGGGGATTCTTTGGCACCATCTCCTTCTTCCGCTAAAGCTCCACCACCCACAGAATAAACAGTCCACGCATCTTGACCATGTCCATCGGCATCAAGACATTCAAACTTCATACCATTGGGATGAAAAGGAAGCACAATCTCTGGATGCCACACAATTTCTGTGCGCTCTTCTCCCAATACCTCGCGAACAGCTTCATCAGTCAAGTGTCCTTTACCAGTAGCTGCCAAGCTACCATAGAGAGTTACTCTAAAACGCTTTGCTTCTAAATGACGTTGCAGATATTGTTCAGCTGCTGATCGTGGCCCCATAGTATGGGAGCTACTTGGCCCATAGCCTATACGAAAGAGTTCTCTGAGACTTTTCATTTATCGTTTTTGTGCTTAATCACCATCATATTGGCTTTGTGTCCTTACTTCAAGAACTTGCTCTGCTCTTTTAAGGAGTAAAGTATAGGAAGCTTATCGGATTTCTTTTCTCTTCATTGATCCAAGAACGGCAAAACTGCCAATCCATCTACAAAGGTACTGCTTTTTAGGCTATCATGGGCTAATCTCATCGTATTTTTCCCTTCTTTTAGTCCTAAAAGCTTCAAAACACAAGAAAAATGCTCTTTTCTCAAAAAAAACTCTGATAACATTTGGCAGATTCAGAAAAATGTATTTCCTTTGCAATCGCAAACGAGAAACAACGGAAGACAAAACAAGTTGACTCGAGTTTCTTCTTAAGCAAATTCCCCTAATGGTGCGTTAGTTCAGTTGGTTAGAATACATGCCT
>NZ_KB290717.1:101077-122499 GCF_000318095.2 Alloprevotella sp. oral taxon 473 str. F0040 | reverse complement strand
TGGGGTCACGGGTTCGAGTCCCGTACGCACCGCACATCGATAGATGTCAAAGGGTTCCGTAGCTCAACTGAATAGAGCATCTGACTACGGATCAGAAGGTTACAGGTTTGAATCCTGTCGGAGTCACTAAAGCATCTTCTTTTCTAAGTAGATGCTTTTTTTATTGTATCCTCCACTTATATTGATTTGACGAATCATTCTACAAACTTGCGCTCTTCTACCTAAAAAGAAGATTTACAGAAAAACAAGAGCAACTGGCTTACTCTAATATACTTCTTATACAACAGGATAGACTTCTCCTACTACATTGTAGTAAGGTTTCCCCCACAACTTTCTTGATCTAAAAACCAAGGACAGAGAAGTGACATACTCTTGATAAACCGTCCTTTTCAGCACTAAATCCATTATGCGTACACTGACCTTTTTAATGGTTCTATTCGCTTACAACCTCGGTGCACAAAATTACATTAAGGTTGATTTTAGCAAACCTTCTTCTACAAAAAGATTTATAGTATATAAGAAAGACAACAGCGAGTTGTTTTCCTGCAAATGTGCCCATGGACAAGGAGGAAAGAGCACAAGAAGCAAACCAGAAATTAGCAATAATGTTGGTAGTAATTGCTCCTCAGTTGGTAAATTTCAAATTGTGGGCTACTACACGAAAGGAGACATAAAATACCTCAGATTAAAAGGATTAAGCCCTACCAACAATAACGCTCTTAAAAGAGGGATTTGTATCCATAATAGTAAAATGGTAACAAGATGGAAATGGATTCCTTTTATCAATCTCCCTTTATCAAACGCTAGTAATGGCTGCTTTGCAATTGACAACGAGAGCATGGATAGAGTTATACAACTATATCAGCAAAAGAAATTAAAGTATCTCTATGCTGAAATGTAACTCAACAAGAAAGAAACTCCGACAGACATCCTTTAGCATAGTTGCTATCCTATGCACTCAGATACAAAACAGTCCAGAAGATAGAAACAACTTAGCTTAAAGAGTTTGAAGGATACTGCCACCCCACCCTATCAATCTAAACCAATACTAATATTGATTAGACGCTCCTCAAAAGAATAATGCTTATGGCTAAAAATACAGAAATTACTGCAAAGCTCTTGTCCTATCGGGTATAAAGTGTTATTTTTGCATGACTAATATGGGGCTGACTGGATTTGACAGCGGTTCGAGGTGGTTAGTAAGCACGCAGTGCGGATGGAAGTGGGCACTATAATCTCGGCTTTCAACAATTTATCTGGCGAAAACAACTTTGCTCTCGCTGCTTAATCGAAGTATAGTAGATTAGCTTCATCCCTTCTCTAGGAGTTGGGACGAGACATCACCCAAGAGCATCCGCTCCTTTGCGTCTTGATTTGGTGGTGCAGTAAGAAGGAGATTGGCAAACCATGCCTCGATGGTTCGCTGAAATTTTAGAGGATACGGCAGCATATTAGGTTGTTTCCATCGCAGTGCTGCCCGACAATTAAAGGGAAACTAAGCGTGTAGAAAGCTAGTTAGCTCTCCGTTTGGACGAGGGTTCAATCCCCTCCAGCTCCACAATCTTCAGCAAGAAGTAACAGGGTTTCTCTGTTACTTCTTTTTTATTCCTCCAACTCAGCTTAATCATACCATGAACACTTTATCCAGAACCAAGATTGCAACAATGAAAGAGAAGCGCAAAAAGATTCTACCTCTTCACATTATACTCTATTTGAGGAGAAACAATTAGGACGCGCTAAACAGCTGTTAGCGCGTCCTACAAAAAGACTAGGAATACAGAACAAGCTCGTAGTTCCTTTCAGAAAACAGGAATATGCTTGTACTTAAATCTTTACACTATGCCTCGCAACTCTTACAACTTACAATATTGCTAAGCAATTCTTTACTGATACTTTGGCTGCGCTGGTAGTACAATCCTTTAACTCCCAACTTCCATGCCTCGATAATGAGTGCATTAACTTCTCGTACAGCAAGGGCAGACGGAATATTGATATTTAGAGACTGCCCTTGATCTATAAATTTCTGACGAATAGAAGCCTGAATGATAAGTTCTCGCTGGGAAATTTCTTTGAAGGTCTTGAACACATCCTTTTCCTCTTCAGTTAGGAAATCAAGATGTTGTACAGAACCCTGGTTGAGCATTATATTACGCCAAACTTCGTCGTTATTCTTACCCTTCTCCTCAAGCAGCGATTCAAGATAACGATTCTTCCGAATGAAATTACCCTTGGAGAGACCAGCTTTATAGTAGTTGGACGAGTAGGGTTCGATGCCAGGAGAAACCTGCCCTAGAATAGAAGAACTAGAAGTCGTAGGAGCTATCGCCAGCACCGTTGTATTGCGATACTTTGTACCTTCAAACTCGGGACATTCGTTGAAAATAGGTGCAGGACCATAAGTTTGGGCCAATGTTAGTGACGCTGCTTTCGCTTCCTCACTAATATGACGGAACACTTGATTCGTCAACGTTTTGGCCTCCATTGATTCAAAAGAAATTCTATTCTTTTGTAAAAGCGAATGCCAACCAAGCACTCCAAGACCAAGCGCACGATGACGTTCAGCGAACTTATTGGCTTGGCGCAAGAAGGGAGAGTCCTTGGTTTTCTCTATGAATTCAGACATCACAGCATCCAAAAACCAAATAGCCAATTGCACCGCATCTGTGTCTTTCCACTCATCCCAAAGCTCAAGATTCATAGAAGAAAGACAACAAACAAAGCTCTCATCTTCTCCATCAGGAAGTTGAATTTCGTTACAGAGATTAGAGTGGGTGATCTCTAGCCCGAGATGCTTGTAGATATCTGGACGAGTAGCATTAACGTTGTCGGAGAATTGGATGTAAGGCAACCCCTTTTGCTGACGACTTTCTAAGACCTTCGCCCAAATCTCTCGCTTCTCTTGATCACCATCAATCATTTCTTGCATCCAATAGTCAGGTACGCACACTGCATAGAAAAGGTTCTGGATGGGGCTACCAATATCTTTAATTTGGAGAAACTCTTTGATATCGGGATGATCAATGTCAAGATAGGCAGCAAAAGAGCCACGGCGAGTTGCCCCTTGCGAGACAGTATCCATAACAGTGTCAAACAAGCGCATGAAAGATACTGCTCCCGATGACTTACCATTATTGGTAATTGCAGCACCACGACCACGCAGATTGCCAAAATAGGCAGAGGTGCCACCACCATGTTTTGTTTGCATCATAACCTCACCCAACTTGATAGTAATACCTTCGATGCTGTCAGGGATGTTACAACCAAAACAAGAGATGGGCAAACCACGAGAAGTACCAAGATTAGACCAGATAGGAGAACTACAACTCATCCAACCTTTGTAGATGAGTTCGGCAAAACGTTCTTGTAATTCAGGTCGATACAAACGGCGTGCAGCAGCACCCGTAATTCGGTCAATAGCATCATGAATCGTTTCGCCATGGAGCAAATATCCGCGATTCAACACAGCTTCCGATTCATCATTATACCACCAAGGTAGGGCTTTAGTCATGGGATAGTGAGAAAGATAGTGAAAAACTTAAATCGTTTTCCTTAGTTTATAATAGGCATAAGCCTCATCTTGAAATAAGCAAAAGTCTTCAGAAAACTTCAGAAAAGACTATTTGCATCGAACGCTTTATCGTGCTTAGTGTAAGCGGTAGGACGCTTTGCAAAGAAGTCATCCAGTTCATTAGCAAAGACATTCTCATCGAACCACAACATGGGCTTATATGCCTCATCACTGATGTTGTAGATTTTGGAATATCCAATCTGAGCTAATGAATTGTCGACCCGATACTTCATAAAGTCGAGCAAGTTTTGCTTAGTGAAAAATTCCAATTCTCCTTCTTCATAAATCCAATCAAGGAGTTCAACCTCATATTCGAGGTAATCTTTCACCGTTTGTTCTACAACATCTTGCGATGGTCTAAGCTCTGGATGTTCCTTAAATATTTGTGTGAGCAAATATACTCCTGCATCTGCATGAGTTTGCTCATCAATCGATGTCCATGCAATGATATTAGAAGTACTTCGCATGTAGCCACGGAAATGTGTAAACGAGAGAATATTCGCAAATTGAGAGAAGAGTGACGAATTCTCAATAACGATGACAAAGAAGAGCAACTTCTCTACAAAGGACTTCTTAGAATTAAAATGCTCTTCTATAAGTCCAAGTTTATGTTTGAAGACAGGAATCTCGATTAACGCTGCAAACTCATCATTATATCCAAGCACCTCAAGCAACTGAGAGTAGGCCATAGCATGGCGGTGTTCACATTCTGAGAATGTAGCTCCCAATCCATTGAACTCTGGTTTTGGTAGATGCTTATAAAGGTCTCCCCAAAAAGTTTTTACAGAGACTTCCACTTGTGCAATGCTGAGCAGACTACGTTTCACCACCTCTTTCTCTGCAGGAGTTAGGTTTGAATGAAAGTTCTGTACATCGGAGGTAAACTCCACTTCACTATGCACCCAAAACGTTTTGTTCATCTTATCGACAAAATCCATCGTCTCGGGGTACTCAAAGGGCTTGAAATTCACCCGTTTATCAAATATTCCCATTATTCGTTCATTTTATTTCTTGCGCAAAGATACGATAAAAATAAAGATTAAACGCATCATTCATGAAAGAAAAAACAGCAAAATTCAAATTGCATTTTGTCCACAATTTTGCTTCCACCAAAGCTTCGAAATCTTGTAACAATTGATTATCTTAGCAACTATCAATGCGCAAGAAATGTATAATCTCTATATATTCTAATATCATGCATTGAACATCTCTAATACCACAGGATTCCTATCATATTAACTACAGTATTTATGCACACTTGCTCACTCATTCTGGTCGTACTTTCTGCGTTACTCTTTCTTTACATTTTTGTATTGGAGACTATTTGTACTACTTCTCTACGTACAGCCCAAACATTTAAAATGTCAATAGATGATCTTTCCAAGAAATCACTAAGGATATTGATGAAGAATCAAGGCGTATACAATGCTCTCATTGGCATTGGCCTTTTGTATGGAACATTCTTTTCACCAAACTCTTGCGAAGTTTCAATCTTATTTTTGAGCTTTGCTATATTTGTTGCTATTTATGGAGCTGTAAGCTCTCAATGAATGATTCTCATAAAACAAGGAGGGCTTCCTATTTTAGCTTTAATCAGCATTATATGCTACAAATAATCTATCAAAGAAATCAAACTTTCAGATTCATCATTCAAGAAATAACGAGAAAACTTTGACGATTTCAGTGAAAATGCTTATCTTCGCGGACAAACCTTTCAAATTTTAATAGCCTATCGAGAAATCTCTACGCATCTATCAATACACAAACATCATTAGTCATGGACAATTACAAGATGATGACCGACCAAATATTGGTGGGTTATTATATGATGGGGTGCAATGAGGCTTTCGACTGCTTGCTGGAACGATATAAGGATAAACTATTTCAATACATTATCGCTCGTGTGCACCAAGAAGATTTGGCCAACGATTTATTTCAAGAAACGTTCGTCAAGGTTATTCTAAATTTAAAACAAGGTAAATATACGGATTCAGGAAAGTTCTATGCGTGGATTACACGTATTGCACACAATCTAATAATAGATTATTTCCGCAATGATTCGGATATAAGATTATCTCCTACAGAATCCAATACTGCTCAGTGGGAAAACATGTTAATGACCCCGCCAGACGATGCCCTCGAATACGAAACGCTTCTTGGACGTTTGGCTTCATTGATTGATTTACTACCACAAGAGCAGCAAGAAGTGGTGCGAATGCGCTATTATCAAGACTATTCTTTCAAAGAGATTGCTGCTCAAACAGGAGTTAGTATTAACACTTCCTTAGGAAGAATGCGTTATGCCTTGCTAAACCTGCGCAAAATAGCACTATCACAACAGGTTATACCAAACTGACCTCCACAAGTAAGACATTAGATCAGCTTCAATACGCAGAATATCAGCTTTTATAAAACATTACTTCTCTCTAAATTCTTTTGAAATATGAGATACTAAAAACGTCATAGGCACGTTATAAGGGTACTAATTTTATTGCTCTTATAACATGCCTATGACTGATTTTACTCCTCTCTCTTCAAAGCCCAGTCCAAAAATTCTTGAACAGATTAAACAATTTGCTCGTGATTGTAGCCAATTCCCCCCAACGACTTCTGACAATTCACTTTTCACCACCTTCCTGTCTGCATCAGCAGTAAATTCATGCTAACTCTAGACCTCTACCCCCAACTATATGAAGAAAATTCTACTCCTTGGTTCAGGAGAACTCGGCAAAGAGTTCACTATTGCAGCCCAACGCTTGGGACAACACGTTATTGCCTGTGACAATTATGCAGGTGCACCTGCTATGCAAGTAGCAGATGAATGCGAAGTATTCTCTATGCTTGATGGTAAAGCACTTGATGCTACAGTAGCAAAACATCAGCCCGATGTGATTATCTGTGAGATTGAAGCCATCCGTACAGAACGTCTCTACGATTACGAACAACAAGGAATCCATGTGGTTCCTTCAGCTCGCGCTGTGAATTTCACGATGAATCGTAAAGCCATTCGTGACTTGGCTGCACAAGATTTAGGACTTAAAACAGCCCAATATTTTTATGCAACAACACTAGAGGAACTTCAGAATGCAGCAGACCAAATTGGTTACCCTTGCATTGTCAAGCCACTTATGTCATCTAGCGGAAAAGGACAGTCTCTTGTCAAAAATGCAAATGAAATTCCCACAGCGTTTGAATATGGCATGGCGGGAAGTCGCGGTGATGTTAAAGAACTCATTGTAGAAGAATTTATCAATTTCGATTACGAGATAACCCTTCTTACCGTAACTCAAGATAATGGTAATACTCTCTTCTGCCCCCCTATTGGTCATGTCCAAAAAGGTGGTGACTACAGAGAAAGCTTCCAACCTTTGGCTATGGAGCCTCAACACTTGGAAGAAGCACAACGCATGGCCAAAGCCATAACAGAAGCACTGACTGGGTCTGGTTTATGGGGAGTAGAATTCTTTATTAGTCGCGAAAATGGTGTTTATTTTAGCGAACTATCTCCCCGCCCGCACGACACAGGTATGGTAACACTTGCTGGAACCCAAAACTTCAATGAGTTTGAGCTACATTGTCGGGCAGCACTTGGTTTACCAATTCCTTGTATCAAGACGTTGCGCAAAGGAGCAAGTGCTGTAATTTTATCCACTGAATCCTCAAGCAATCCCCCCACCTATAAAGGCATTGAGCTTACGTGTGAAGAGGATGCTGATGTGCGCATCTTTGGCAAACCAACAACACGCCCTAATCGTCGCATGGGAGTAGTTGTTGTCAGCGGTGATTTTTCTGAAGATCTTGATGCTATCCGAAACAAAGCCAAACGCCTTGCGAGCTATGTAGAAGTACTAACTCCCACACACAATTAAGCAACTAGAGCTTCAACACTGTGTCTTCGAGTTCCAACTCTTACGCACCACAAACGGCAATACTTGCTATTTGTGGTGCCTTTCATATGTAACGTAAGCTTGATGAATACAATTTAGCTCTATGTAAATAAGATAGCAACGATGGAGAAACTACTGACCTATAAGAATGCTATGTACATACAGCATTTTTTATTCTTCTATAGACTCACGTCCTCCGCCTGAACCTTGTTATTGTCTTTTTCTTATAGACGTTATAGTGTACTCAATGTTTTTTGTTATCTTTGCAGAGAATTAGTCCTACAATATATGTCATAAATCGGCACTTACAACCACTGATAAGGATTAGTACATAAATTATCAGCACACTCTCATATTCATTCCGCGATAATGAAACTTATTTTGATGACGCGTCCCGAATTTTTCGTTGAGGAGCACCAAATACTCACTGCTCTTTTTGACGAAGGACTTGATACGCTTCACCTACGCAAACCTAACTCTGAACCAGTATATTCAGAACGTCTTCTTTCGCTAATTCCTGAGGGTTATCGAAAGAAGATTGTCGTGCATGATCATTTCTACCTTAAACAGGAATATGGCCTTAAAGGTATTCATCTGAGCAACCGTAACACAGAGATAGCACAAAACTATAAAGGACATATTTCTTGTTCTTGTCATAACACACAAGAACTCTCCAGTTGCACAAGCTTTTGTGACTACATGCTATTGGGACCACTCTTTGATTCTCTTGATCAAGATGAGCTTAATCCAGCTCTTTCTATTCAGATGTTGCGCCAAATGGCACAGAAGAAGGTCATCAATAAAAAAGTGATGGCATTTGGCGGTATAGGCCTCAATGATATCCAAGAATTAAGTAACCTCGGTTTTGGAGGATTCGTCATTCTTGGTGATATCTGGAATAGATTCAACATACACTCAAGTAGTGACTACAAAGAAGTCATACATCACTTTCGAAAACTCCGCAAAGCAGTAGACTAAGCTTTTTATAAGCTAGATTGCAATGCTATTGTATCTTTCGTGACTCACTAACTACACATAGGGATTTTCTACAGATTACATCCTTATTGTCTATCTTTACTGACCCAATTCATTCCAAAACCAATACTCACTCTTAACGTAATGAACAGTAAAATGAAAATCTTCTCGGGCACAAAATCACGCTACTTGGCCGAGAAAATTTGCGAAAACCTTGGTTGCTCACTCGGCGATGTAAGTATCACCTATTTTGCCGATGGCGAATTTGAGGTTTGCTACGAAGAATCTATTCGCGGATGCGATGTATTCCTCGTGCAAAGCACTTTCCCATCTACGGACAATCTCATGGAGTTGCTCCTCATGGTTGATGCAGCAAAGCGTGCTTCCGCACGTTCTATCCAAGCTGTTGTACCATACTATGGATGGGCTAGACAAGATCGTAAGAGTAAACCTCGTGTGTCTATTGCTGCCAAGCTCGTAGCTAATATGCTTAGTGTCGCTGGTATCGATAGAATTATGACGATGGATTTACATGCGGACCAAGAGCAAGGATTCTTTGAAGTGCCTGTGGATCATCTGTTTGCATCAACCATTTTGCTCCCTTACGTAAAGAGCTTAAACCTCAAGAATATTTGCATCGCTACTCCTGATGTTGGTGGATCTAAACGTGCAAGCACCTACGCTAAGTACTTAGATTGTCCGATGGTAATTTGCAACAAGACACGCAAACGCGCAAACGAGGTAGATTCAATGGAAGTGATTGGTGATGTCACTGGCATGGATGTAGTCCTAGTAGATGATATGGTAGACACAGCAGGCACAATCACGAAAGCAGCCGATTTGCTTAAATCTAAAGGTGCTAATTCGGTACGTGCTATGGCTTCGCACTGCATCATGTCAGGCCCTGCTGACGAACGCGTTGAATCAAGTGCTCTTGAAGAGATTGTTTTCACGGATTCAATCCCCTACAATGGTAGCTCCTCTAAAGTAAAACAGCTCACTGTTGGCCCTCTTTTTGCTGAGACTATCCGTCGAGTACTTAAAAACGAAAGCATTAGCAGCCAATACCTCATCTAATTCTTTCTTATTACCACAAAATTTCGGTGGGACTTTGTACAGCACTTAATTGAACAAGAAGCTTTCAGCATGTATTCTCTAACATCGCTTTACTCTTCTCGAATCTCAATAGTAGCGGTAGAGAGTTCCACCGCAATTATATCACAACGGATAAAATAAGCCTTCCTCTGCCCAATAAGATTCTCCGTTAAACTATCAATTCTTTTCGACTATGCGTCGCAAATTCATCTTAACCCTTTGGACACTATTGATCAGCGGTTTACTTCTCACAGCACTCGCATTCGTTGGAATCGAACGCGGGTGGATAGGATACATGCCTGATTTACAGGAAATCCAAAGCCCTATCAATAAATTTGCGTCACAAGCCTTTACGTCGGATGGCGTTCTTCTTGGCACCTGGTCACGCAATGAAAACCGCGTTTTCGTAGCGCAAGATAGTATATCACCTCACCTCATTAATGCACTTGTAGCTACGGAAGACGAACGTTTCTATAGCCATTCTGGAGTAGATGCTAAAGCACTAGGACGTGCTGTTATTAAACGCGGCCTAATGGGGCAACATAATGCAGGAGGAGGCTCTACAATTACTCAACAACTAGCTAAACAATTATATTCATCAACAGCCAAAAGTACACTAGAACGTTTACTCCAAAAACCTATTGAATGGGTGATTGCTGTTGAAATAGAGCGTTACTATACTAAAGATGAGATAATAACACTGTACCTCAACTACTTTGATTTCTTACACAATGCTGTTGGTATTAAAACTGCAGCAAGTGTATACTTTGGAAAATCTGCCAATAATTTATCCATCAATGAGGCTGCAACTCTCATTGGTATGTGTAAGAATCCCTCCTATTTCAACCCTGTTCGAGACTTAGAGAGATGCCGTCAACGCCGCAACGTGGTTCTAGGTCAAATGGTGAAAGCAGGCTACTTGAGTGCAGACAGCTGCGCCCAATTAAGTGCAGCCCCACTCGTTCTCAATTTCCATAGGGTTGACCACAAGGAAGGCAAAGCAGCCTATCTACGCGAATACCTTCGACAGATTTTAATGGCAGATCAACCCAAACGTGAGAACTATCGAGAATGGCAATTGCAACAGTATTATGCCGACTCTTTATCGTGGGAGACCGATCCACTTTACGGCTGGTGCAAGAAAAACAAAAAGCGTGATGGCACTAATTATGACATCTATACCGATGGACTAAAAGTGTATACAACGATTGATTCTCGTATGCAAAGCTATGCAGAATCAGCAGTGTTTAATCACGTTGCCCTTGCTTTACAACCAGAGTTCAATCTTAAGCGAATGTCTTTCCCAAACTTTCCTTACTCCAACAACCTTAACACGAAACAAATTAAGCAGATTTTCAATCGTGCAATGAGACAAAGCGAACGTTACCGCACGATGAAACTAGCAGGAGCAAGCGACGAAGAAATAGAGTCTGCTTTCAAAGTAAAGATACCGATGACAGTTTACAGCTATCACGGAGATGTAGACACTATTATGTCCCCAATGGACTCTATTCGCTATTATAAATCATTCCTGCGGTCTGGACTAGTATCTATTGATCCAAGCAATGGATATGTCAAGGCCTATGTTGGAGGCTTGCGATACTCACAGTTCCAATACGACATGGCCATGGTGGGGCGTCGTCAAATCGGTTCTACTATGAAACCATTTGTTTTTGCACTAGCAATGGAAGATGGATATACACCAGAAAGTCTGATTTCAAATGGCCAACGCACCTATCGCGTAGCAGGGACTTCATGGACGCCACGCAATGCAAACCATGCTCGTGCAGGTCAAATGGTTACTCTGAAATGGGGACTATCACAATCTAGCAACTGGGCAACAGCAAATTTGATGAATCAAGTGGATCAGAGCGGTAACCGCCTAGTCCGCTTACTCCATAGTTTTGGCATTGCCAACAAGGATATTCATCCGTCAATGGCCCTCTGCTTAGGTCCTTGCGACATAACTGTGAGTGAAATGGCCTCAGCATACACAGCTTTCGTCAATAGCGGTTTACGATGTGCTCCAATACTGGTTAGTAAAATAGAAGACAGTGAAGGCAATGTAATCGCAGAGTTCACTCCTAGAATGAGCGAAGTTGTCACAGAACAAACCAGCCGTTACATCATCGAAATGATGCGTGCTGTAGTTGATCAAGGAACGGCTAAACGACTACGTTTCAAATACAACCTAACAGGGCCAATTGCAGGTAAAACTGGTACAACAAACAATAATTCAGACGGCTGGTTTGTTGGTTGTGTACCACAACTCGTCACAGCTTGCTGGGTTGGAGGAGAAGACCGAGACATTCACTTCAATTCAACCTCCATGGGGCAAGGTGCTTCTACAGCACTTCCCATTTGGGCTTATTACATGACTAAAATATATCGTAACAAAGCTTTGGGATATAACCCTAATACAGACTTTTATCCAAGTGATACAGAAACAGCAACAGAGTTATCTTCAAAAGATGACTCTTCCAATGCACAAAGCTCCCCTACCAACCATATTAGAACCCCAAATGAAAGGACTTCCGTCAAAGAAAAGAATAACGGAGGTGATAACGTTTTTCGGTAACGACTTACTTTTATATCTCAGTATTTTTATAGAAATTCCCAAACTTTTTCCTAGAATTCTCTCACTATAAGACTCATATTTCATGAAATTTATTGCTATCATACCAGCGCGCTACGCCTCAACCCGTTTTCCAGGAAAACCATTAGCACTTCTAGGAGGGATTCCTATTATTCAGCATGTCTATGAGCGTGTATCTAAAATAATTCCAGACACCTTTGTAGCCACTGATGACGAAAGGATTGGCCATACTGTAGACTCTTTTGGCGGTAAATATGTCATGACTTCAGTCCACCACCATAGCGGTACAGATCGTTGTGAAGAGGCTGTTAGTAAAACAGGCGTTTCTGCCGATATAGTCATCAATGTGCAAGGCGATGAACCTTTTATCACAGCAGACCAGATTAAAACACTATGTCAATGTTTCGATGATTCCAACACAGATATAGCAACGCTAGTTAAGCCTTTCACTCCAGACATGGGATATGAAGCTTTGAAGAATCCCAATTCTCCCAAAGTCGTAATAGACGAAAACAACCGAGCGCTATACTTCTCACGTTCCATCATACCTTACCTCCGAGGTATAGACGAATCCGATTGGCTCTTACACCATACCTTCTATAAACACATAGGCCTCTATGCTTATCGACGCTCTGTACTCAGTGAGATAACCCAACTATCCCCAGGAATACTAGAACAAGCTGAAAGTTTAGAACAACTACGCTGGCTCGAAAACGGCTACTGTATTCGAGTAGGAAAAACTGATGTTGAAACTATAGGAATTGACACTCCTGAAGACCTACAACATGCCGCAGACTTCTTAATCCGACAAGCTCAAAAAAACTATTGAAAGTTTTGTAGTCTCAAGAAGAAAAGCTATCTTTGCGCATACTAACAAATGAGGATTTCTCTCAAATGTTTAAGATTCTCTCTATATATTTCATTATGCGTAAATACCTTTTTATCACCCTAGCCACTGCATTGTTTACATTGTCGGCCAATGCAGACGATGGACTGTCTGTAAAATCGTTCCGATGGAAAGATGGAGACTATGTAGGTGATGCCACCAAGAATGTCCCTAATGGAAAAGGACGTTGGGTAATGAACAATGGTGACGTATATGAAGGCGAGTTTTTCAAAGGGAAACGTCAAGGATATGGTATCCTTACCCTCAAATCGGGAGAGAAATACGAAGGCCAATGGTTCAATAACGAGCAGCATGGTCGAGGCGTATATTACTACATAAACAACAATCGCTATGACGGCCTTTGGTACCGTGATTACAAAGAAGGAAAGGGCACGATGTACTATTACAATGGTGATGTCTACACTGGCGATTGGAAAGATGATAAGCGCAATGGCGAAGGCATTTACACCTATGTCAGTGGCGCATCATACAAAGGCCATTGGGTCAATGATAAAAAGCAAGGTAAAGGCTCTTTCGACTGGTTTGATGGCACCAAATACGAAGGGAACTGGTTCAATAACCAACGAAATGGTTATGGAACATACTATTATGCCGATGGTGACATGTATGTAGGTGATTGGAAAGATGACAATCAGCATGGCAAAGGAATCTATAAGTTCAAAAATGGAGATATTTATGAAGGTCAATATCAAAATGGAGAACGTACAGGTGAAGGTATTACCAATTTTGCCAATGGTGACAAATACACTGGCCGTTTCCTAAATGGGGAACAAAGTGGCCAAGGCACCTACATCTGGAAAGGAAAAGCGACATACACTGGTCAATGGAAATCTGACAAACCAGATGGTCGTGGCGTCTACAAGACCAAAGCAGGTGACAACTACGATGGCACTTGGAAGAATGGCATGATGGATGGTGAAGGCGTTCTCCACACTGCGCAAGGGGAGCGATACAAAGGTCAGTTCAAAGATAACCAAAAGCATGGCTCTTGTATAGAAATTACAGCAGATGGGACTAGGTTTGAAGGAACTTATGATCGAGGCGAGCGCCATGGCAACTTTATCGAATATGACAAAAATGGCAATAAGATAGCAGCTGGTTCATATAATCATGGAAGGAGAACAGAATCATTCCATAGATAATGATTCTTATTTGAAGAATTCATCATAAAAGAATCAGAAACGACTTGCAAATAGCTACCTAAGTTAGCATCAATGCACTTTGCAGCCGTGTTTCCTACCTAGCTTTTCTTAAGACCTTATCCTACAACAACGCATACCTGATATGAAAGCTACCTCAACAAAGATGGCCTCTACTGAGGCTGCGGTTAGCCAAAAGAAAGCGAGCAGAAAAATGCCCCTTCTAAAAATTGTGAAGAACGACGAATGGCTTGTTCCTTTCCAAGAAGCTATTGTCGGAAGACACCAATACGCCCTTTCCAAAATTGAGGAGCTCACACAAAACCAGCAAACTTTATCAGAGTTTGCCATGGGGCATCACTTCTTTGGTCTTCACCGCTCAGGTAAACAATGGATTTTTCGTGAATGGGCTCCCAATGCCACGCGTATTTTTTTAGTTGGTGACTTCAATAATTGGGAAGAATCATCAGAATACGAACTTTCTCGTGTAGGCTTCAATGGGAATTGGGAAGTAAAACTCCCAGCAAAAGCCATGCATCATGGAGATCTTTATAAACTTCACGTCTATTGGGAAGGTGGACAAGGAGAACGCATTCCGTCTTATGCAACACGAGTGGTGCAAGATGAACAAACTAAGATTTTCTCTGCACAAGTTTGGGCTCCTAAAGAAGTCTATCATTTCAAGACAACCAATTTTAAGCCCAATAAGAATCCGCTTCTTATCTACGAGTGTCACATTGGCATGGCTCAAGATGCGGAAAAAGTTGGTACGTACAACGAGTTCCGCGAAAACATCCTCCCTCGTGTCATTGCCGATGGATATAATTGTATCCAGATTATGGCAATACAAGAACATCCGTATTATGGATCTTTTGGTTATCATATCTCAAGTTTTTTTGCAGCTTCTTCCCGCTGCGGTACTCCAGAAGAGCTCAAACAACTCATAGACGAAGCACACCAGCATGGAATCGCAGTTATCATGGACTTAGTGCATAGTCATGCCGTAAAAAACGAAGTCGAAGGGCTAGGCAATTTTGCTGGAGACCCCCACCAATACTTTTATACAGGCGACAAACGCGAGCATCCTGCATGGGACTCACTTTGCTTTGACTATGGCAAAAACGAAGTTCTACACTTTCTTCTCTCCAATTGTCGTTATTGGCTTGAAGAGTATCAATTCGATGGATTTAGATTTGATGGAGTCACATCCATGCTCTATTACAGTCATGGACTAGGTGAGTCATTTGGAAGTTATAGTGACTATTTCAATGGACACCAAGATGACAATGCAATTTGCTATCTCACTCTTGCTAACGAAGTCATCCACCAAGTTAATCCCAATGCTATTACCATAGCAGAAGAAGTTAGCGGTATGCCAGGCCTTGCTCTCCCCTTTAAAGAAGGTGGCTATGGTTTTGATTATCGTATGGCGATGAATGTGCCAGACTATTGGATTAAGACGATTAAAGAACTTAAGGACGAAGACTGGAAGCCTTCCTCTATCTTTTGGGAATTAACCAATCGCCGTGCTGATGAGCATAATATCTCCTACGCAGAAAGTCACGACCAAGCATTAGTTGGAGACAAAACGATTATTTTCCGCCTTATCGATGCAGATATGTATTGGCATTTCCGTAAGGGAGACGAAAATGATCGTGCAACACGAGGTATTGCACTCCACAAAATGATTCGTTTAGTCACGGCATCTACTATCAATGGAGGTTATCTGAATTTCATGGGTAATGAATTTGGACATCCCGAATGGATAGACTTCCCTCGTGAAGGCAATGGGTGGAGTCATAAATATGCACGACGTCAATGGCATTTAGTAGATGACAAAGAGTTATGCTACCATTTCTTGGGGGATTTTGACAAGGCTATGCTTCAAACGCTTAAGTTAGAACGTAATATCCAAAAACTTCCAGTGGTCGAGATATGGCACAACGATGGTGATCAGATTTTAGCCTTCCAACGTGGAGATTTACTCTTCGTGTTCAATTTCTCACCTACAACATCCTATACAGATTATGGTTTCATGGTGAAAAAGGGTGCATACTCGGTAGTACTTAATACTGATAACCCAGATTTTGGTGGATATGGCCTCACCGATGACACCATCACCCACTTCACCAATGAAGACCCCATCCTGGAAGCAGATGGTAAAGGTTGGCTACAACTCTATATTCCTGCGCGTTCAGCGGTGGTACTCCGCAAAAAATAATTCATGAAGCCTATCTTTACTTCCGACCGAAGAGTGCGTATTATTCAATACGCACTCTTCGGGGTGTTTATCTTCCACTTCACAGCAGTACTTCATGCTGAAGACTTATTGGTTTGGGCTTTAGGTGTAACACCAACTCTGACCAGACAATACTTGCTTGCACATCCACAATTCATTGGTGGAATCACTACCCTTCTCTTCCTTCCCGTTTTTATTTGGACAAACGAACGATGGAAATGGGTATCTCGGTTTGGAAGTAATCTTCGTCAATTTACAGCCATCTTTTTGACTTTCTTTTGTCTCGGGATTATCATCCCAGCTGATGAACAAAAAACCTTGGAACGTCAAACGGCGAGGCTATTTGCTATAGGTTTAAAAGACAAAGCCTTCAAGGTGGGCAGCAACTACCCTTTCACAACAGCAAATTTGCAAGCACTTCGCCTACAATCTCTCGGAACTAATAGTCGTATAGGTAATCATCTGTTTGAACAACCATTGCATTATTATAATGCTCAACAACGTCATACAGCCCTTCAACAGCTTTCTAATCCTGTTACCCAAGGAGGACTAAATTATGCTGAGCAACCCACAAGAATACAACCTGAGCAACTCTACATTTCAGCTCTTTTAGAAGGAAATCTGACTTTGTTTGCTAGAGAATTACCCAATTATTACTTTAAACAACTCCCTCCTTCTCAAGTACCGCTGTTTTATCGTCAAGCGTTATTACTCTACATGCGCCTGAACACACGTCCAATAATCAATTTTGCAGATGATGCTACAGAAGCTAACTATCGGGATTTTATGGAGCAACAACGTAAACTTCGACAGCAATATCCTCCTACTGGCAATGAACCCTATAGTATATCGGAGAAAAACAAGATGAGCTTCTTTTTTGGTAACACATATTGGTACTACTACTTTTATGAAGTACCTCATTCTTAGTAATTCTACGGTTTATCTTACACCACTAGACCTCTTTCATCTCTCACAAAAATGGATCATATATATCGCCGCGATGTGCTTGATTTTGTTACTATCGCCACTGAATTTTGCAAACAAGTAGAACAATGCTCAGGCAGCGAGCGCAGTGAATTTGTAAGCGTTATGCAAAGACTACTTCCTATGATATACTTAAAAGCCACTATGGTAGAAGAAGTGGAAGAAGGTATCGGATATGTAGATCCAGCCGTAACAGAAGAAGATTACGAATACATCCGTACGCAAATTGCAGCCATTATGCGAGACGCGGATGATTATCTTGATGTATTTGTTGAGAGTTTCCGATACTCAGACGCCCCCGTTGTGTGCACCGTTAGTGAAAGTTTAGCAGATGTCTATCAAGCACTCCGTAATATGATAGAAGCATTTCGACGTGAGATAGACGAAGCAATAGAGGTTGCACTCTTCGATTGTCTCGAAGACTTTAAACTTCGCTGGGGACAACTCATATTAGGAGCTACTCGCGCCATACACGAACTTATTGCTTCTGGACAAGTCGATGAACTTTAGTGCTTTTGTGCACAATTATTATCTAAAACATCATGCAGGAACTCTTTGTTCGTACCGATAAGAAACTAATTCCTACCCTACCGCGCTATACATTTGAAGGTCGCATCATTGTAATACAGAGTGAAAATGAAGCTAATCGTGCTGTAGCTTTCCTTCGAACCCAAAAAATTGTAGGCATAGATACAGAAACTCGCCCCTCATTTCGTAGAGGCCAGCAACACAAAGTTGCTCTAATTCAAATTGCCACTCCCGACATCTGCTTTCTTTTCCGCCTCAACTATATGGGGTTTCCTGATAGCTTAATCAAGCTTTTAGAAGACACTCAGATTGCTAAGGTTGGCCTCTCCCTTAAGGATGATATTCACCAATTAGAACAGAGATATCCAGGATTTAGTCCACAGCATTTCATTGATTTACAGCAAATAGCGACTCGCATGGGGATAGAAGACATGAGCCTAGCAAAACTCTTTGCAAACTTTTTTCGCCAGCGAATCTCTAAGAATGCGCAATTATCCAACTGGGAAGCTGATGCCCTTGATGAGAAGCAACGTGTCTATGCAGCTACTGATGCTAGTGCTTGCTTACTATTGTACTCTAGAATGCAAGAGCTCGTCAGCAATAAGCAATATCAACTAATTTCCGTCTCCTAATCTCCCTACAGACCATCTATGATAACTCTTCAACTCCGCAGAGGTAAAGCAGAAAGTATAAAACGTTTCCATCCCTGGATTTTTTCAGGAGCTATACAAGGAACACAACCTCGTAATCAACATATCGAAGAAGGAGAAATTGTCCGCATTGTTGACCATGAGGGAGTGTTTATTGCACTTGGTCATTATCAAATTGGCTCTATTGCCGTCCGTATACTTAGTTTCGACGAAATAGCCATTGATACAAACTTTTGGGTATCACGACTACGGCAAGCTTTTCGTATGCGCGCAAATCTTGGCTATACGAATCGCAAGGATGAACACAGCATCTATCGTCTTGTACATGGAGAAGGTGATCAATTGCCAGGCTTAATTGTTGATATTTTTGGAGAAACAGCCGTGATGCAAGCCCACTCTGTAGGTATGCATGTATGTCGAGAATATATTGCGGATGCGCTTCTTGTCGCAACCGATGGACAGATTAAGAATGTGTACTATAAAAGCGAGACAACTCTTCCATATAAAGCAGGTCTCGGTCAAGAGAATGGTTTTTTGCGAGGAAACACAACAGAGAATATTGCCCTTGAAAATGGGCTTAAGTTCCACATTGACTGGCTTCATGGACAGAAAACAGGTTTCTTCATTGACCAGCGCGACAATCGTGCACTTTTAGAGCATTACAGTCGCGGTAAGAATGTTCTCAATATGTTTTGCTACACAGGTGGATTCTCCGTTTATGCAATGCGCGGGGCAGCAAATCTAGTTCATAGTGTAGATGTGAGTGCAAAAGCCATCGAACTTACTCGACAGAATGTTGGGCTCAATTTTCCGAACGATACGCGTCACGATGCATTTGCAGAAGATGCTTTCAAGTATCTTCAACGCGCAGGAAGCGACTATGATCTCATTGTACTTGATCCCCCAGCGTTTGCAAAGCACAAAGATGCTTTACGTAATGCACTTAAGGGTTATACCCGCCTCAACGCCGCTGCCTTCTCCAAGATTCGTCCTGGCGGCATCGTGTTTACCTTCTCATGCTCGCAAGCTGTCAACAAAGATCAATTCAGACTTGCAGTTTTCACAGCTGCAGCTCAGAGTAAACGCCATGTTCGTATCCTTCATCAACTCCACCAACCTGCAGATCACCCCATCAACATCTACCATCCGGAAGGAGAATATCTCAAGGGTTTAGTACTCTATGTTGAATAAAAATGAAACAACATTTGTTCAAATCGTAAAAAATCACTACCTTTGCTGCCGAATTCAAGTGACTTCATTTTTATGAAGTCACAAGATAGTATGGTTCCGTAGCTCAGTTGGATTAGAGCAACAGCCTTCTAAGCTGTGGGTCTTGGGTTCGAACCCCAACGGAATCACTGAGGGAAGCATTAGATAATCTAATGCTTCCCTCTTTTTTATAGCAACAATCTGCACTTCATTCCTTCTGCATCTTCCTCTAAAACTAAATACTTTCGTCATCCAGTAACGATATTTCCCGGTGATTCCTAAGTTATGCTACTACAATTACCATAAATTTTGCTTACCTTTGCACCACAACATAATTTCAAGCTCACCATGACACGCCAAGAACTCATTGACAACATTCGTCGCAAGCAGAGCTTCCTCTGCGTAGGCCTCGACACAGACCTCAAAAAGATTCCTCAGCATCTCCTTAAAGAGGAAGATCCCATCTTCACTTTCAACAAAGCTATTATCGATGCTACAGCTCCTTATTGCGTAGCCTATAAGCCCAATCTCGCATTCTATGAATGCTTCGGTTTGGAAGGTTGGAAAGCCTTTGAAAAAACCATAGACTATATCAAGACCCACTATCCCGATCAGTTCATCATTGCCGATGCTAAACGTGGAGATATAGGAAACACTTCTGCCATGTATGCGCGTTGCTTCTTTGAGGAGACTGGAGTAGATTCACTCACTGTGGCCCCATATATGGGCGAAGACTCTATAACGCCATTCTTACAATATGAAGGTAAATGGGTGATTCTTTTAGCTCTCACTTCCAACAAAGGCAGTCACGACTTCCAGCTCACAGCTGATGCAAAAGGCGAACGTCTCTTTGAAAAAGTCGTACGTACTAGTCAACAGTGGGGCAACGCCGATCAACTTATGTATGTAGTAGGAGCTACACAAGGTAAACTATTTGAAGACATTCGACGCATTGTTCCAGAACATTTCCTGCTAGTTCCAGGCGTTGGTGCGCAAGGTGGGTCACTTGAAGACGTATGCAAATATGGTATGAACAAAGACTGTGGTTTGTTGGTAAACTCTAGCAGAGCCATCATATACGCCGACAGTAGTGAACAATTCGCTCAAGCTGCTCGATGTGCTGCACAAGATGTTCAACAACAGATGGCCAAGATTTTAGAGAGCATCTCATAATCAGATAGCAAATTAGAGAGCATCTCATAATCAGATAGCAAAAACACCTTCTATCGTTAAGAGCTTATATAGGCTACGACACCAAGGTTATTGAATAATATAACCAGCTCTCTATCAAAGTATATTCAAGCCCAAAGTCCTATATTGTAAGGATTTTGGGCTTTTATCCGTCTTAAGGTTTCCCAACTCTCACTATTAATGCTGTCCAGTAATTATTACACTTGTTCTTTTACCAAACAGCAATAAATAAAAAAATTATTGCTGTCTGGTAAACTTCTAAACGGCACACGAAAGCTTCCCGAAGTCCTTTAGAGTAGGACTTCGGGCTTTCTTTTTCAAAAAGCAAGCCCCCGAAGATCAAGGTATTGTCCGCAAATAGAGTGTAGCGTTCCAACAGGGAGGCATAAACCTTGGCTAAGAATTCTTGCAATCGCCGCAGGTTGGCTTCTGCAAGTGTGCTGCGACGGACAAC
>NZ_KB290717.1:10010-101057 GCF_000318095.2 Alloprevotella sp. oral taxon 473 str. F0040 | reverse complement strand
TTTATCCAGCAATTTAATGACCTGACTATAGACCGGCTGTCTTGTAAAACATGTACTTCTGCTCATATTACTACTGTTTTTTGCAACAAGCAAAGTAACAAAAGAGGCTGAAATCCTGCAAGAGGGTTTCAGCCTTATTTTTTAGTCATGTAAAACTTTTACCAGACAGCTATAATATAAAATGACTGCACCCTTTAGAAAACCATGAAGTTTCTAGGAGCGACACTAAGTTACATCTTATGATGCATGCTTAAAAGCCCTCTCTCGTATTAAACATCTTACTCTACATCAACAACCGAGTATTAGAGTAATTATAGCGAAATATCAAACAAGAATTCTCTATAAGAAAATTGCTAGTTTAAGATACTTGTTTTTTCTAGAAATAAAACGTGTTCTTTCCCTAAGAAATCACTACTTTTGCAGAGTTAAATCATTGCATAAATTACTATATACTACAGCTCATATAGACACATTTTCATGCATAGAAACAACCAATAACAAGCTAAATAAACTCACTTGACTACTTTTACCAACTAGATAAACCACCTTCATTGTCTTGATAGCAAGAACTTCGTCCTATGACATACCCTAAGATTTCTATATATATATCTTTTCTTCTAAGTTTCTTTTTTGGTTTCGCATTCACCCTATATTCTCAACAACCAACTTTTACCCTCGACAACCCTATAACTACAACTTCGCAATGTGCAAAGGATGGTAGTATTAAAGCCATCGTTAAGACTAAAACTCCGACTGACTTTATTTTCGAATACGCACTAACCCCAGAATACCCTAACGCACCCATTTTTCCTAATCAAAGTACACCTCTCTTTGAATTTCTCCCAGCAGGTAAATACACTCTTACTGTTATAGGACACGATCCTCACAAGCTAAGAAACGACATTGTAAGAAAAAATGAACATGTAGTAGTACAAGGAAACTACCAGGAAATGCTAGCAGACTATGTTCCTGCTTACTCGAGAGCTAGTTATACTACCTGTGCAACAGGTCAGATTTCTATACAAATACAACGTGGTAGACCGCCTTATCGTTATGAAATTACTAAAGCTCCTAATCCAAGCTATATAGGAAGAAGTGGCGTATTAGCAAAAGCGGGAACAATAACCCTACAGGAGGATGACTATCCAGCTGGAATGTATCAATTCACAGTTTCGGATGCATGTAGCTACACTAAAACAATCTCGTTTAACCTTGGAGAATTAACAGAACTCCCAAAATTTCGTTATGAGAACTCCAACTTATTCACGGCATACGCTCCCTATAATACAGCCGTCTCAAATGAATATTCTTGCGACAAACCCTTAGTAAAAATTCTATTTGATAATAAGACCCGCAACAATCGAGACTTAATGAAAACTATTAATGCTGGACTATTTGAAATCGGTATAGCAAAACCAGGAGAACAACCTACGAGTTGGACAACCTTCAAATACGAGAGTGAATATCCAGTAAGCATAGCCCCGTATAAGTTGAGCGATTATTACAATACACGTGGAAAACTACAAGTTTATGTTAGACTACGTCGCTGTCACAATATAATTTATACATCTCCAGCTCAATTTAGTTCTCCTACTTTAGAAAACCCTCAAATAACGAATAGCGCAAATTGTGGCTATAAGACTATAACTATAGCTCCTAATAAGCTATCAAGTGGACTATTCTGTTACCCTCTTACTTTGACAGCTCTAAAAGATGACGGAAGTAAACAAATTATTTATGGCCCCATTACAATAAATAAGCCAGGAGACAAAAGTGCGATCATTGAAATACCAATAGGAACCAAGTATAAAATTGATGTAAAGGATGCTAATGGGGTACAACGAGCCAGTTACCAAGGTGAGGCAAAAGGATATTTCAACCAATTAGGCTCAAAAAAAGATTATTGTGATGGTTGGCAAATAAACTTTGTTCCTGATTTAGTTAGCACATGCTCTCCTGTTAAAGTAGACATCATCGAAGAAGGCTCAACAATTCCTATTAAAAGTTACACCTTTACAAGTGCAACTCACCAACTCAGTCCTAGATTACTTTACAATAAAAACTATATTTTCCACGCCTACTTGGAGAATAACCCTTTAATTTCATACAAAGAAATCAAGAATAATTACAAAAGCCAACAAAAGCCCCAATTAGACAGAATTACCTATCAAATTAGTAACACCCCTAATCTTGCAATAGTTAGTGTACGAGAGTTATCGGCAGACCCCAAAATTCTCCGTCTTTATCGTAACAATGAACTTATAGCAGAAACGGATTCTAAAGGACAGACTGCAGCTTCTTTCAATAATATACAACTTCCTCCTGGCAATTATCGCATAGAAATCATAGACCCTATATGCGGCAATAGCGAAATCCCTTTCATGGCAAAAGGAGGGTATGAACTCAAAAACTTTAGTCTCACGACATCGATAAATTGCCATGGAGGTAAAGTAACACCTAGTGGAGTCATCTGTTTTGAAGGGAAACCTCAGCCTAATAATACAGTCTTCCGTATTCTATCCTTTAGTCCATCTAATCCATCGGTTTCCGCTGCGATAGACACCAGACTCTATAGAGCTGGAGAAGTTATACAACTACCTAACGATGGTGATTATGTCATATCTGCCCATTGGGAACAAACATACGATAGACGCTTTCCCGAATATTCACTTCTGGGGTCTGAGACGTTCCAGGTAAAACGGGAGCCTTTAGGACTTTCTCAACTTGATACATGGGCTTATACTTGCAATAAGCGTAGTATAGGACACATACTTGTGAAAGGGAAAGGAGGAACATTGCCTTATCGTTATGAATTATGGGACAAGAACAATACAAAGAAACTTGAAGATGCCACATACGAGTTAGGCACAAACGATGTAGCACACTTTGAATATGGTGCTGCAGGTGAACAATATACATTGCACATTATTGATGACTGCACTAACTTTATCCAAGCGATTACAATAGCCGACTATGAAACCTACAATATAGGGTCCACGCCACGTAGAGTACTATGTATAGGCGACGTAATAGAGTTACACGCTGTGCGCCTCCCAAACTATACATGGAAAGATCCTCAAGGACACGTTCTATCTCATAATCAAGATTGTACTATTACAGATGCACAAATTAGCAACTCTGGAAAATATACTATTGAAGTTACCATGCCCTACTGTAGTACCCCCATTAAAGGAGAAGTTGACATACAAGTTGTACCCTGTTTAGCGCCTATCAACCCACATTTAATGAACAAAGCAATGTAGGTATAATGTACTTGTCCGAAGTCGACAATAAGACTTCGGGCATTTTTTTATTTTCGTGTATATGCACTAGATGAAGGTTATAACAATTTACGCACAATAGCTTACAAGAGTAATCATTTTCCTAACAAATTATCCAACACATTCAAGAGAGTATCAGGTTTGCCGTCTCAAGTTTTCATGCTAGTTTCACCTAAGAAATAGAGCATTCTAGGGAGAACAATGAAGAAAAATGCACTTTTTCGAAAAAAAATCACCAAAACATTTGGAGGTTTCAGAAAAATGTTGTTCCTTTGCAATCGCAAACCGATAAGGAATGCACCACACGGGAAAGTGCTACACGGCTAGCTCCTTTCAAATCCTCCAGGGCTTGATCGCAGCAAAGGTAGTTAGTTGTAGCAGCGCGATGTGGTTAGCTTTCCCACCCGCCTCTTTAGCTCAGTTGGCCAGAGCACGTGATTTGTAATCTCGGGGTCGTTGGTTCGAATCCGACAAGAGGCTCCCCCAAACATCCAGCAGATATGCTGGATGTTTTTTTATATCTAGTAGCGCGATTAGCTGTAAACTTCTATCACTTGTGCATTCCGCCTTCATGCACTGCTAAAAATCTTTGAGCCAAAATTACTTTCCCCTTTTCTCTGTTATTCGTCTATTGGGCATGAATAATAGATAATCCAATCTAAAAGCATGCTATCTCAAAAAAAAAGAGTATTTTTGCACTCAGAGCAAATGGGGACACTTCTTAGCTCGCATAGTGTTTTTTCTCTGTATTTGAAAGCTCTCCATCGTTCATTCACCCTTCTGACTGTTATCTTTTATGCTCATTGATATTAAAGGCGCAAACATCTGTATTGACGACCAAAAGGTCCTTGAAAATGTAAACTTTCACGTGAACAACGGTGAGTTTGTCTACGTCATTGGTCGCGTAGGAAGTGGAAAGAGTTCGTTACTTCGAGCACTTTATGCAGAATGTGATGTGGTAGAAGGTGAAGCAAAGGTGCTTGATTTCGATTTACTCCAACTTAAAAACAAGCATCTTCCCGAACTACGTCGCCATCTGGGCATCGTATTCCAAGACTTTTCTTTGTTACAACACCACACAGTAAGACAAAACCTCGATTTTGTTCTCAGTGCCACAGGGTGGAAAGTCAAGTCAGAGCGAGAGTCTCGCATCCGTGAGGTATTAGACCAAGTGGAATTGTCACAGAAAATCAATAAATTCCCTCATGAACTCTCTGGTGGAGAACAGCAACGCGTAGCGATTGCTCGTGCCCTTCTCAACAAACCAGCACTTATTTTGGCGGATGAACCAACGGGAAACCTTGATATGGAAACGGGACAACGCATCCTCGAACTCCTCCGCTCACTTACTAATGAAGATACCGCTGTAGTGATGGTGACACACAATCGCACTTACCTCAACGCCTATCCAGGCACAGTTTACCAGTGTGCAGAGGGACACCTTATCAATGTGACCAAACAATTTGGTAACTCTGATATATAAGAGAAACAATCAGGGGGAGTCTTAAGAACTTGATGATAGGCTTATAAAGCGTCGAAGTTTATAATACCCTCTTTTAGCCATCCCTCACCCACTTTTTCAGATAACATCCATCAAACAGCACCCAAAAAAGCTATAGCTTCACAATATGAAAGTCTACAAATTTGGCGGCACCTCCGTTGGTTCGCCCGAAAGAATAAAAGAAGTATCTCGACTCATTACTGAAGATGGAGAACCTAAGATTGTGGTACTCTCAGCTATGAGTGGTACCACCAATAGTCTTGTTGAGATAGCTGATTACTTACGCAAAGGTAATCCTGAAGGTGCGAGCAACATGGTCAATAGACTTCACACCATCTATAAGCAGCATCTCCCTCTACTCTACTCTAAAGAAGAGACCACTACAAAGGTGCGTGAACGCCTTGACAATATTTTCTTACAACTACACGAGTTCCGCACGCGCGAGTTCAGTGAAGCTGATGAGAAAGCCATTCTAGCCCAAGGGGAAATTATGAGCACCAACATGGTGACAGAGTACCTAAAAGAGTGTGGTGTCAAAGCCATTCTTTTGCCTGCTCTTGACTACATGCGGTTAGATGTAAATGGAGAGCCTGACCTCCCTTATATCCGTGAGCGTTTGGCCTATTTGTTGGAGAAAAATCCTGACTATGACATCTACATCACCCAAGGATTCATCTGCCGCAATGCCGATGGCCAAATCGACAATCTCCAACGAGGTGGTTCAGACTACACAGCCTCTCTCATTGGAGCCGCTATTCGTGCCAATGAAATCCAAATTTGGACAGACATTGATGGGATGCACAACAACGACCCTCGCTTTGTAGAAGGCACAACTCCCGTGCGCCAACTCAGTTTTGAAGAAGCTGCAGAGCTCGCCTACTTTGGTGCAAAGATACTCCACCCCACTTGTGTTCAGCCAGCTCGCTATGCAGGAGTGCCAGTTCGTCTTAAAAACACCTTGGATGCCCAAGCACCAGGCACACTCATCAACAACGATTGCGAAGAAGGGCGCATTAAAGCAGTAGCAGCTAAAGACAACATCACGGTTATCAAGATAGTAAGTTCTCGCATGCTCTTAGCCACGGGCTTCATGTGCAGAGTCTTCAGCGTGTTCGACAAATATAAAACGAGCATAGATATGATTACCACCAGCGAAGTTGGGGTATCTCTTAGCATCGACAACACTAGCCACCTAGCTTCCATTGTAGACGAACTTAAAGAAGTAGGCACCGTAGTAGTCGACGAAGGCATGTGCATTGTCTGCGTAGTCGGCGATTTACGCTGGACCAATCGTGGCTTTGAAAGCGATGCCACACTTGCTCTTAAAAACATCCCCGTGCGCATGATTAGCTATGGAGGTTCCGACCACAACATTTCCTTCCTTGTTAGCATGGAACATAAACAAGCTGCTCTTCAAGCCCTACAAAAACACCTATTTTAGGATACAATCCAACCTCATAGCAAGACTATAAGGCATTTGTCCTTCTGAGCATTTCGTGGCTCTTAAGGACAAATGCTTTTCTATACTCCCAACCCCAAGGAGCCATAGTGGCCATTCCTTATAGCCCCCTCAACAGTACGATGAACATCTCCCGCTTTGCCCTGTGTGAAACTCCATTCTATTATTATAATCTTACCCTTCTCCAGCAAACACTTGATAGTATTACAGCCGCCACTGCCGATAGTCCCAACTTCCACGTCCATTATGCACTCAAAGCCTGTGTGGCTCATGAAGTATTACAGATTATTGCACAACATGGTTTTGGGGCAGATTGCGTGAGTGGTGGAGAAATAGAAATGGCCCACCAGCATGGTTTTGCAGCTAATGACATCGTTTTTGCAGGAGTAGGCAAGGCAGACTGGGAAATCCTTCGAGCACTAGATCTTGGAATTCAATGCTTTAATGTAGAGAGTTTGCCAGAACTTGAAATAATCAACGAATTGGCTGCCAGAAAAAATCTCGTAGCGCGAGTGGCATTCCGTATCAACCCCAATGTAGATGCACACACTCACGCTAAAATCACCACAGGGTTAAACGAAAACAAGTTTGGCCTTGCACTAGAAGATACTCTTCCTGCAATTCGTCGTGCTGCATCTCTTACTAATATCCAATTTATTGGACTTCATTTTCACATTGGAAGCCAAATCACCAAACTTGATTCCTACCGAGAGCTATGCATCCGAATCAATGAACTCCAATCTTCGCTTGAAGAAGAAGGCATCTTCGTTCCCACACTCAATGTGGGTGGAGGTCTAGGTGTGAATTATACAGCCCCCGATACTGAAGCTATTCCTGACTTTGCCAGCTATTTCACTATTTTCAAACAAGAACTTCAACTTCGCGAAGGCCAATCCGTGCATTTTGAGCTTGGACGCTCCATCGTTGCTCAATGTGGCAGCCTAATAAGTCGAGTACTATATGTCAAAGAAGGGCACTCCAAACGTTTCGTCATTGTTGATGCTGGTATGACTGACTTAATACGCCCAGCCATGTATGGTAGCACACACCAAATAGACAATCTTTCGCATCCAGAAGCTCCTAAGGCATCATTCGATGTGGTGGGGCCTATATGCGAAAGTAGCGACGTTTTTGCCACAGATTATGTGATGCCAACTCCGCAACGAGGCGACCTTTTAGCCTTCCGCTCAGCTGGAGCCTATGGTGAGATAATGGCTTCGCAATACAATTGTCGCCGCTTACCAGGTCACATCGCCGAATAACCCACTTTTATTCTTTCTTTATTCAACTCATCGCTTCCATCTTATCTAATATTCTTATCCATAATTAGCTAAGACGGAAGCGATTTTTCATCCCCCTCCTCTATGGCAGGAATCTACATTCATGTTCCTTTTTGCGAGAAGCGTTGCAGCTATTGCAGTTTCTATAGCACCATACATGGTAAAAAGGAGCGAGACGCCTATGTACATAGTCTTATCGCAGAAATGCAACATAGACAAACCAAAGACACTATTCAAACAGTATATCTGGGAGGAGGCACTCCATCTCAACTAGACACCGAAGAATTAGAGCAATGCTTTGAAGCTCTCCATCGCATCTTTCGCATCGCACCTGACGCTGAATATACTTTTGAAGCTAACCCAGATGACATCACCCTCGAAAAGGCTAGACATTTGGTACAACTAGGCATTAACCGGGTGAGCTTGGGGGTACAGAGTTTCAATGACACTCAACTCATAACAATCAACCGCCGCCACACAGCTCAACAAGCTAGAGCAGCCATTGACAACGTACATGAAGCTGGGATAAAAAATCTCAGCATCGACCTCATGTTCGGCCTTCCGCAACAATCTCTCGAGGATTGGCAGTGGGAACTAGAACAAGCATTTTCTCTTGACATCCAACATCTCTCTGCCTACGCCCTTACTTATGAAGAGGGCACACCACTCTATTATGATCGCGCAAGAGGGAAAGTAGAGGAATGTGATGAAGACACCTCCCTAGCCATGTTTCGTTTCCTCTCAGATAGAGCTCAGATAGCGGGTTTTGAACAATATGAAATAGCTAATTTTGCCAAAACCGGCTTCCGCTCTCGCCACAATTCAAATTATTGGAAAGGCCTTTCCTATTTAGGATTTGGCCCAGGTGCGCATTCTTATGACGGACACTCTATCCGCCGCTTCAACGAACACAAACTTCGCGCCTACAACGCTGCAAGCACATTGAAAGCACCTTTTGCGGACGTCCCCCATCAGATAGAGACACTCACTACAGATGAACGATATGACGAAATGATTCTCACAAGATTACGCACTCGAGAAGGCGTCAATCTGGAAGAACTTGACGATAAACGTAAATCTTATCTTCTACGAACAGCACAGCCATTTCTAGAGCGCGAACTTCTCATAATCACATCAGACCAACGTTTGCAACTCACCCATGCTGGCATTTTTGTTTCAGATGATATCATGAGTGAACTTATGTGGCCGTAGTTATGCCAACAAACAATATAGCGCAATTGTTCTGTAAAATTGTGATAAAACGTCACCACCTTTCCTAGAAAATACTTGCAAGGAATGGTAGAATAGGTTACTTTTGCGAGCATCGACCCATAAAATGCTATACAAATGGAAAAGAAAATAGTTCTAGCACTCTTTTTATCAGCCTTCCTTGCCCAAGGCAAGGCTAGTAACGTCGCAGGGACAGCACACCCCATGACCTCAGCTCCAAGCCTAGCATCGGTAACTCAACCCGTAGATTTGACCACCGCAGCTGAAGTTGCCACACAGTCAGTGGTTTATATCAAGGTGTCTAGCACCAGTCGCCAAACACAAATGCAAGATATCGATCCATTTTCCGATTTCTTCGGTGATTTTTTCGGACGTGGACAACGAAGTCCTCAGCAACGACAAGCTCCCAAACGCAGTGGTGCTGGCTCAGGTGTCATCCTCTCTGCAGATGGCTACATTGTCACCAACAACCACGTAGTGGAAGATGCAGACGAAATCCTAGTAAAACTCAATGATAATCGAGAATATAAAGGACGCATCATTGGTCTAGACAAGAGTACTGACCTCGCACTACTTAAAATAGAAGCAAAAGATTTGAAACCCGTAACAGTGGGCAGTAGCGAGAGCCTAAAAGTTGGTGAATGGGTTCTTGCCATTGGCAATCCTTATGGTTTCACCTCTACAGTTACGGCTGGCATCGTCAGTGCAAAAGCCCGATCACTCCAAGGTAACACTACTATGGAGAGCTTCATTCAGACTGATGCTGCTATCAACCCTGGCAATTCTGGAGGAGCACTCGTCAACGTAAAAGGTGAATTAGTAGGAATCAATGCTATGCTATATTCACAAACAGGCTCTTATTCAGGATATGGCTTTGCTATTCCCACCACCATAATGAACAAGGTGGTAAAGGATCTTAGAGAATTTGGTGCTGTGCAGCGAGCTCTCATCGGAGTTGCGGGCACAGACGTATCAAGCTATATTGATGCTCAAAAGGAGAAAGGGAAAGAAGCTGATTTAGGTGTACTTAATGGATTCTATATCGAAGAAGTTTCTGCTGACGGTGCTGCTGAAGAAGCAGGTCTAAAGCGCGGAGATGTCATCACAGAAATAGATGGTGCCAAAGTCGAAAAGTTTGGCAATCTCCAAGAAATCATGGCAGCTCACCGTCCTGGTGATAAGATACGTATTACCTATGTACGTAAGAAAAAGACATACACTGCCACTCTCACGTTGCGTAATGTTCAAGGCACAACGTCAAAGATTGAAAGCGTGGACACTGAATCCATGGGTGCTGCTCTCCGTCCCCTCACTGATGCAGAAAAATCAGAGTTAGGCTTGAAGAATGGTATCATTGTTAGCAGTATAAAGGCTGGTAAACTCCAAGATGCAGGGCTTTCTAAAGGCATCATCATCACCCAAGTGAATGACAAAGTCATTAACTCGGTATCCGATTTCGAAGAAGCCGTGAAAGTTGCCAATATGAGTACCGATCGTGTGCTGTGGATTCGTGCTAAGACACAAAGTGGGCTCAACCGCTCTTACACAGTTGAACTAGGCGAATCCCAAATTACCACGAAGAAAAGGAAATAGTGCTTAGACCGAGTCCCCCTATTTCTATTTTTTAGGACTATAGCAAGAGAGAAACTTCTAAAGAGTTTCTCTCATTTTGTGTCTTACTGCATATAACCACTCTTGCGTGCCTTCCTTTCACGAGATTTTTCATACTCATTCTTCCCTCGCTTTTAACACTGAGATAATAGATATACATTGCTCGTCAAACTCACTCCAACTTATAAGACAGCCTACAATCTTCTTTTCCTCCTTTGTTCCCTCAATAATTATCTCATCTATAGCGGTTAAGTCAGAGTTTCTAGACATGTGCCCCATGAAGTCCGAGTATGTTTTCCGAAGAAAATCAAATTATCTCCGAGTAATAGCTGGGAAATGTCCGAGATGTTTCGGAAAATGTCGGAGATGTTCCAACTTCCCTTGGAGCATATCTCAAAATTCATCAACGTTCACTTGAAGATTCTACTAAATAATCGTGAAATCATACCTCATTAGACACACGAATTTGTCTTGATGATTCGTGATTTTAACACTTTAGTTCATAACAAAGATGCTTAAAGATAATCGCATTAATATACCACTTATGCTTAACCTTCCCATACGAGGATGCTCTATATTCTAACAGGCCTATCATAAATCAGTGCCTACTCCAAAATACGTCCTAAAATGTTTTGCACCCTCACCAGAAATGTGTAAATTTGCACCCTAAATAGTGTATCATGAAGAAGACTCTCCTCCTGCTGCTTCTCATGGTTGCGGTTCTCGCATCATGCTCCGACTATGAAAAGTTGCTGCAATCTAGCGATTACACCCAAAGATACGAAGCAGCGAAACAATACTACTATGCTGGTAGCTATACCAAGGCTAGTACACTGCTCACCGACCTCATCGCTGGTGCTAAAGGAACGGACCGCGCCGAAGAAGCTCTTTTCTTACTTGGAATGTCTGCCTACCGCGACAAAGAATACAGTGCAGCTGCAGGCTATTTCAAGAAGTATTATGAGACCTATCCCCGTGGATACTATGTGCAGGAAGCTCACTTTTATTCAGGATTAGCCTTGTATGAAAATACTCCCGAGCCAGAATTGGATCAAAGTGACACATATAAAGCAATCACTGAATTCCAAAAGTTCACGGAAGATTTCCCAGATAGCAGATACCGCAAGGAAGCTACGCGTCTCATCTTTGTGATGCAGGACAAGCTCATCGAGAAAGAATACGCAGCTGCAAAACTGTATTTCGATTTAGGCACCTACTTTGGAACTAGTAGTAGCAGCAGTAGCGGTAACAACTATGAGGCATGTGTAGTGACAGCGCAAAATGCCATCAGTGATTTTCCTTATAGTGAACGGCGAGAAGACTTTGCTATCCTCATCCTTCGTGCCAAGTTTGAACTAGCAGAACAAAGTGTAGAGTCCAAAAAGACAGAACGTTTCCAAAACGCCATTGACGAGTACTATGGTTTCGTCAATGAATATCCGAAATCTAAGTTCTTACCTAAAGCTACTCTACTCTTCAATCGTGCCAAAGCCTTTATGGCGAAACCACAAAACATAGCACAATCTTAAGGGTCGTCATAAAGATTATTGTACTTTCTCCCAATATTGCATCTAAAAATACTCTATATACATCATGGACTACAAGAAGTCAAAAGCTCCCACCAACACTGTGACTCACAATCTCATGGATTTGGCCGAAGATACAGGCAATCTCTATGAAAGCTTGGTGATCATAGCTAAACGTGCCAACCAAATCTCGGCACAAATGAAAGAGGATCTCAACAAAAAACTGAAAGAGTTTGCCTCTAGCAATGACAATCTCGAAGAGACTTTTGAGAACCGTGAGCAAATTGAAATCTCACGTTACTACGAACGTCTACCTAAGGCAACTTTGATTGCTGCTGATGAATTCCTTCGCGGTAAGGTTTACTTCAAAAACCCTAATAAGGAACGTAATCAACAGCTTAATAAAGACTAAACAGTAGTCCCTACTGTCCTATCGAGAAGAAGGTCTTTCGGTGTCGTCATTGACCTGAAAGACCTTTCATGTTTCCAACTCATTATACAGGAAGCTTGTAAGCTCCTTTTATGCTATGTTAGAATGCCCTTTTCCCTAGGATTATGATGCAATGCATCATTGATATTTTCTAGCATAGCCCAATTGAATGAGCAGAATAGTATTTCCTTATCCTACAGACTTATCATTATTCTCCATGATTCAACGTATCCAATCTATCTATCTCCTTCTAGCCATCACAGTTTTGACCCTCACATTTTTCCTTCCCGTTTGGGCTTGGAGTATTGGCACAGAAGTACAAAGTAGCTATTTACTCTACAATTATGGTATCAGCACCTCGCAGCCAGGTTATTCAGCTCCTATGCTCTACCCCGTTGTCCTGAGTTTCTTTGCTGCACTTTCCATAGTTCTTTATGGTTGGTCTTTCTTCTCTTTCAGAAAGTTGGGTAAAGCCATTACTCTCGTTGTATTAGCACTTTTCAGTACAGTAGCTTATTTGGCTTTTCTAGGTTTCATTATCTATGATATGAGCACCACTCAGCAACTATCGGGCAATATACCTCAGCTGGGTACCCTATTCCCCGCCATCGCCTTTGTACTAGGCATTATGGCTTTGCGTGCAATGCGTCGTGACCAAGCTCTACTCCGCTCTGCTGATCGCATCCGTTAAGACTTACCTCACAATAGATACAAATCACACTTCCTTAGATGCTTATGCAGAGCTTCTGCGAAGAGCAATCTAGGCAAGGCTTTGTTTAAAGGAATCTTACGCAATGAATAAAGTAATGCTCATTGGCAACGTGGGCAAAGACCCTGAAATACGTTACATCGACAATGGAGTCTGCACCGCTAAGGTGGTCTTAGCTACAAATACTCCTGGCTATACTCTCCCCAATGGTACTCAGGTGCCAGATCGTGCCGAATGGCATAATCTCCTTTTCTGGAGAAAAATAGCAGAGGTGGTGGAACGCTATGTGAGAAAAGGCGACAAACTATACGTAGAAGGAGAGCTACGAACTCGTAACTACACAGATCATCAAGGTATTGTGCGCTACATCACAGAAATATGGGTGAACAACATGGAGATGCTTACTCCGAAAAGCCAAAGTTCTACAGCTAATACTCCTTCTACTCCTGAAGCCTCAAAAACAGAAGCCCCATTTTAAGGCTACAGATTATACGGGCTTTGGTGTTTGAAGACTTCTGCATCGCATTATTGTTTCATGGACTGATTGAGGTTTATGCCTAAATATACTTCTCTTTCTTCCCGCAGTGCCAACATTTGGTTGTGGCAACTCACAGAGTCGCCCGAGCAATTGTTGGCACTGTTGCCCACTCACCTTGACTACGCTTCGCAAGTGCAACAATTTCGTTCTATGCAACGTCAGCGTGAGTGGTTAGCTACTCGACTGCTCATGCATGATATACTGGGCGACAACATAGGGATAGCATATAACGAACATGGTGCTCCTTTTCTCGTCAGCCAAGAGGATTATGCTTCACTTGAGGACATACGTTTCAAACCAAATGAAAAAAGGGTGTTCCCAACTTTAAGCATCTCTCACTCTCACCAATGGGTGGCCATAGCCTTAGGAACAAATTTACAGCCTATAGGATTAGACTTAGAAGTTATCAGCGAGAAGGCAGCACGGGTGCAACACAAGTTCTTATCCGCAGAAGAGCAACGGCTACTCTCTCCTACCCTTACTCCCACAGCATTATGGTGCGCCAAAGAAGCAACCTATAAGTTATGCAATCATCCTGGCCTTCTTTTTCTAGATCAAATGAGATTATACTACAAAGATGGCCAAATCATGGTGGAGTTGCCCACTTTACAGAGGGATGTACTCATTGAAGCTGGGCGTTTCATGGACTGCGCCTTTGCAGTTGCACAATTTGCAGAGTGAATTGTCGTTGTGGGTCTAGATTTATGACACAACCACATAGAAAAAGCATTGAAGAAACTAGAATATTTCTTCAATGCTTTTTAGATTATCCCTTATCTCAGTAATAGAGCAGCTCCAACTTGAGGAGTATAGGTTGGAGGCAGATTGTTCCATTTATACAATTTATGGAGTTTAATACCATATCGTTGAGCAATGCTATACATAGATTCACCTGCTACAACTACATGATAAGTATCACGAATAGGCTTGGCTACGCGACTTTTCTTCTTAGTGAGATAAACGACTTCTCCACGTGTCAATTGATAATGCTTATCCACCTCATTATAATTGCGAAGCTTACGCTCTGAAAGCCGCATATCTCGGGCTATACTCTCAAACGAATCTCCTGGACCAACCACAACATAAACGAGGTCATTGCAGAGATATAGACGTCGTGCAGCTAGTTCTGCCCTTTGTTCGATTTCTCTTTGGTAATGGCTCTCATGGCTGCGCTGATAACGATCGTACTGTACCAAGTCGTATCGTTCTATGACTCCTATGAGCAACTCTGCATATCTGGGATTTGTGGCATAACCACACTCTTTCAATCCTCTCGCCCATCCCCGATAATCATATAAATCGAGAAAAAAAAGTGGGCTATAACGTCTGCGCCCAACTAAGAAGAGCGAATGGTCCTCATAACTCTCTGCTACAGAAGTATATTTTCTAAATTGCTCATTAGGGGCATCGTCTGTGCGTAAGACAAAAGGTCCCGTCCATGTGCCCCCAGTTTTAATACCAAAATGATTATTGGCTTGGGTTGCCAACGTTGAGCGACCAGCATTACTCTCTAGGAGACCTTGTGCCAAGGTTATACTCGCTGGGATACGATAGCGCAACATTTGATCTATAGCCATGGACTTATACGTCTCGATATACTGACGATAAGCCTCTGCTTGGGCAAAGACAGACAAGTGGCTCAAACAAAGAACCACGCAATATAGTAAAATTCGATGCATGCGATAGGTGTTAGAACTACAAAGTTACGATTTTCCGAAGAAGATATACGTACTCTTGATTGTAAAATATGCAAAGCTCACAAGTAGACACCGAATTATGGCAACACTTTAAGGATAACAACTGTTAGAACCCATAAAAGCTTTCCCAAAAAGCGACTAGTCTGAGGTATAGCGTATCTCTTTAGTCACCTTCTGGGAAAGCTAAATGGTAGATTTAATGGGAAAACATTTTGTAGATGAACGCGGTATTAGTTGAGCGGCTGAGTCATATCTTCAGGACGTACCCATGTATCAAATTCCTTCTCCGTGACGTACCCCAAACGCACAGCTTCTTCTTTCAAAGTCGTCCCATTCTTATGCGCTGTTTGAGCTATTTCTGCTGCTTTGTAATATCCAATCTTTGTATTGAGAGCAGTTACAAGCATCAAACTATTATTGAGCAATTCTTTAATGCGCGAATGATTTGGCTCGATTCCAACGACAAGATGTTCTGTGAACGATACAGCTGCATCGCCTAGGAGTTGAGCACTATGCAGAAAATTAGCAGCCATTACTGGTTTAAAAACATTAAGTTCGAAATGTCCTTGCATTCCTCCAACCGTAATTGCGGCATCATTACCAATCACCTGAGCGCAAACCATTGTCAGCGCCTCGGCCTGCGTTGGATTCACCTTACCGGGCATAATAGAAGAGCCTGGCTCATTGGCTGGAATAATAATTTCACCAATTCCACTTCTAGGGCCAGAAGCAAGAAGACGAATGTCATTTGCGATCTTATTCAAAGAAACAGCCACTTGCTTCAAAGCACCATGGGTTTCTACAACAGCATCGTGGGCCGCAAGTGCTTCAAATTTATTCTCAGCTGTCACAAAAGGTAGCCCCGTAAACTTAGCAATGTAACGCGCAACAGTAACGTCATAATCTTTAGGGGTGTTGAGTCCTGTTCCGACAGCAGTACCTCCTAAGGCTAACTCAGAGAGATGAGGCAAAGTGTGTTCTATAGCCCGAATACCGTGACCTACTTGAGCCGCATAACCACTAAACTCTTGCCCCAAAGTTAAGGGGGTTGCATCCATTAAGTGCGTTCGTCCTATCTTCACGACCTCTTTCATTGCCTCAGCTTTGGCTTCCAGGGCAGTTTGGAGCTTACGCAAGCCAGGAAGTGTCACTTCCACTATCTTTTTGTAGCAAGCAATGTGCATTCCTGTAGGGAAGGTGTCATTAGAAGACTGAGATTTATTCACATCATCATTCGGAAGTAACGTCTTCTCTCCCTCTCCAATGACTTTTCCTGCTAACTGATGAGCACGGTTTGCAATGACTTCATTGACGTTCATGTTGCTTTGCGTGCCAGAACCTGTTTGCCAAATCACTAGTGGGAACTGATCGTAGAGTTTGCCATCAAGGATTTCATCGCAAACCTGTGCAATGAGATCACGCTTTTCTACAGAGAGGACTCCCAGAGCATGATTAGCATAGGCGGCACCTTTTTTGAGGAAAGCAAAACCTTCTATGATTTCGTGTGGCATCGATGCAGGGATTCCAATCTTGAAATTATTGCGAGAGCGTTCTGTTTGTGCACCCCAAAGTTTGTCGGCAGGTACTTTTACCTCACCTAGGGTGTCTTTCTCAATGCGATATTCCATAACTTGTTGTTTTAAGATATTTGAGAATCAAGGTGTAAATCTACTTTTTTTCGAGATACAAGTATTAAAAAGGAGCTAGGTTGTGACTATTCCACACAAGGCAAACAACATAGGCGACTGAGTTGCCTCAGTCGCCTATTATAAATAATTGAAATCGATGGAGACAATGTCGCATTAGAACTTCTTAGAAATCTATTGCTGATTTGCCTATGTCCTTCGATTATGATAAATGCGTCGGGGCGACAGGATTCGAACCTGCGACCCCCTGGTCCCAAACCAGGTGCGCTACCAACTGCGCTACGCCCCGCGGTTATCTTTAACCGAGTGCAAAAGTACGGATAATTTACTAATCTACCAAATTTATTGAGACATTTCTTTCAGAAACTACTCAAATTTGATGGCTTTCGAGGGTTGAATACGCGATACCATATAGCTAGGAAGTACTAATGCCAAGGTTGTAAGTACTAAAGTTCCGACATTCACTAAACCTAAAGCCCAAACATTTATCTCAACTGGCACTGTTTCTACATAGTAATTAGCAGGATCTAAGTGTATAAATCCAAACCTTTGCTGCGCAAACAACAAGCTTAGAGCCACTATATCTCCAATTACTAAGCCACGTACAATGATGAACCCTGCAAAATGAAGGAAAACATTGCGAATCTTGGTATTGGTTGCTCCCATTGCTTTTAGGACACCTATTGTTTGCGTACGTTCTAGAATGAGAATAAACAAACCACTCACCATTGTAAAGCCAGATACACACAGCATCAAGACTAAAATCACAATCATATTAAAGTCTAGCAATTGCAGCCATGAGAAGACTGAGGCATAATGCTCGACTATACTGAAAGCCTTACGGTCTTTTGAGCTTTCATCATTGAGTTGTTTGCAAAGACTTTCCACTTGTGGCAGCGTTTGCTCTATAGATTCCATCCCTTTCAAACGTACTTCAATGACACTAGCCTCATCTCCTTCCCAATGATTGAGCTTGCGCACCGTATTGAGGTCTGAGATGACGAAAGTTTTATCAAAGATTGCCATATTGGACTGGTATATGCCGCACACTTTGAAACGACGCATCTTGATGGTTTCTTCAAAGAAATAGGCAAATACTCGATCACCAACTTTCAAATTCAGCTCGTCTGCCTGCCGGCGTGACAAAAGAATCTCATTACTCGCCGAGGACACGCTCCCCTCTTCAGCATTAGACGAACGGCCCTCTTCCCTCACACGCTTAGGCAAACGACCTTCCACTAAACTACTAGCGAGAAAAGTGGTATCATAGTCCGATGGAATACCTTTTAGAGTGATGCCCATATAGTCATTCTTGGTCTTCAAAATTCCCATCTTTTGTGCTATGGGCGACACACTACGCACTTCTGGCAAACTCTTCAGCCCTTTCAGCAAAGAAGCATCAGCATGAACCGGATAAGCATCGGGAGCTGCCAATGAACTTACATCAAGTATCTCAATGTGACTCCCAAATCCTTCCACCTTTTTAGTGATTACTTGCTTAAATCCTAGAATGATGCAGACTGAGAGTAGCATCACAATGAGGCCAATAGCCACTCCTGTAGTGGCTATTGTGGTGGTGAGATGAGAAGCACGGCGTTGCTCAGCACCTACATTGCTAAAGAATCGCCGTGCAACAAAGAAAGGAAAATTCATAGCATCCTAATTCTTTATTGTGACATATTTCCTTATTCAATGGACAATCCCTATTATCTTCTAATGAAGATTATGATAAGCAGTCTATGGGATACAACCGCTTAGGCTTCCACTCGGCCAGGATAGGCCTCTAAAGCATGTTTAAGCACCACAAGTGCACGAGCTAAATCTTCTTTATTGAGAACGTACGCTATACGCACTTGGTCTTTTCCTGCTCCAGGCGTGGTATAGAATCCAGCAGCTGGGGCAAGCATCACTGTTTCTCCTTCATAGTTGAAGTCACTTAAGCACCAAGCGCAAAATTTCTCAGCATCATCTACTGGAAGACGAGCTACAGTATAAAAGGCTCCCATAGGAATAGGGCTATACACACCAGGAATTCGATTCAAGCCGTCTATCAAGCAATTTCGACGTTCCACATATTCGTCGTACATTTCACGCATATACTCTTTAGGAGTGTCAATTGATGCTTCTGCTACTAATTGACCTAAAAGAGGAGGAGACAAACGAGCTTGGCAGAATTTCATGACTGCATTGCGCACTTCCTTGTTCTTCGTGATGAGTGCTCCCACTCTAATACCACATTCTGAGTATCGCTTCGATACAGAATCAATAAGCACGACATTCTGCTCCACATCTTCTAAATGACACGCACTAATATACGGTGACCCCGTGTAGATAAACTCACGATACACCTCATCAGAGAAGAGATAAAGATCATATTTCTTGACAAGATCTCGGATTTGGTTCATCTCACGTCGGGTATAGAGATAGCCCGTAGGGTTGTTTGGGTTGCAAATTAAGATAGCTCGCGTGTGTTCGTTAATAAGTTCTTCAAACTTCTCCACAGCTGGTAAAGCAAAACCATCTTCTATTGTAGTGGGAATCGTACGAATCTTCGCCCCAGCCGAGATAGCGAAAGCCATATAATTGGCATACGCAGGCTCAGGTACTATAATCTCGTCACCAGGATTCAGACACGAGAGAAAAGCAAAGAGTACCGCTTCTGACCCTCCTGTAGTGATGATAATATCATCAACAGTAAGGTCAATATCGTAAGCAGCATAATACTTCACCAACTTCTTTCGATAAGAAAGAAATCCTTGAGAAGGAGAATATTCTAGGACACTGCGATCTATATTGCGCAACACCTCTAACCCAATCTTTGGAGTTTTGAGGTCAGGCTGTCCAATGTTGAGATGATAAATCTTGGTGCCACGTGCTTCCGCTTCCGTGGCTAGAGGGGCCAATTTTCGGATGGGCGATTGCGGCATCTCTATGGCGCGTTCTGATATGTGTGGCATGTGCAAATGTTTATTTGATATTCACGAAATGCTTTTGGGAGTGCACGACACACTCTGCCTTAACAATCTACAATATGAAGAAGAACAAAACAACGACGTGCGGAGAGAAATAAATTAAATCGTCAAGTCCAACAATCAATTCTTTTCTAGCAGAGAAGGCAAAATCCATTTGACTCTACATCAACTCCAGTCTTCCTATTCAATATTCTATTTACTCGTCAGCCTTCTTCTTTTTATCTTTGAACACCGACAAGAAAGACTTTGGTGTAGGTGTTTCAAAGTGCAAAGGTTCATTAGTGATGGGATGATAAAAGTCCAAACGATAAGCATGAAGACACAAACGTCCTACGGGATCATCTCCATCTCCATACTTAATATCCCCACACACTGGATGTCCCAAATCCTGAAGGTGTACACGAATTTGGTTCTTACGGCCAGTTTCTAACTTGAGTTCAACGAGCGAATAGCCATTTCCCGTACGCAACGTGCGAAAATGTGTAAGCGCATACTTACCACCGTTGTCTGTGGGCGAAGAATAGGTGACATAAGCCTTATTATCTTTAAGCCAGCTCTCTACAACTCCCTTCTTTTGTTGCATTTCTCCCGAAGCTAAGGCGTAATAACGGCGGTCTGTTACGATTTGTCGCCAATTATGTTCGAGTATTTGCTCCGCCTCTATGGTTTTAGCATAAACCAAAAGGCCTGAAGTATCACGATCTAGGCGATGCACCACATGGGCTGTGCATTTTTGGCGCGACTTGCGAAAGTACTCATCAAGCACCGTTTTAACACAAAATTGTCCCTGAGTAGAAGCCATCGACAGAATACCGATATTCTTTTCGATTACAATGATTTGCGCATCTTCATAGACGATTTTCAAGAACTTGCTTTGGAATTGAGTGCGAGGCTTCTGCTTAGAAATCTCCACCATCATACCTGGCTGAAGCAGAAAATCATGCTGTGACACGTTTTTCTTATCCACTCTCACCCCACCACCTGCAAGAATGGCTTTGGCTTTTGAGCGACTTATACCGTCAAGACACTGCATAACGTAAGGCAGAAGCTCCATAGCTTCGCGTACTTTGAAGAAGGTATATTTAGGTTTGCGTGGATTGAACATGTTAATATAGGGCTAGTTTTGACTAAGCAAAGATACTATTTGATATTGGAAACAACAAATAAAATGACCATCATTCCCCGATTAGTGTTAAAAATGCATGTATAAGCTCATTATTCTTCGCGTTTGTCTACCGATTCTACTGAGTTTTCTATATCTTTGCGTTATACATCCACATAAAATATCGACTATTATGAACAAGATAGCCCTTACTTGCATTGCCCTTTGCGCTAGCTTAGCTGCAATGGCTCAAGACGATGTCTACTTTGTGCCCACCAAGAAGGCCATTCAAAAGGAACGTGAGGCGAATTTGGGCTATAGCCAAAGTCGAGTCTACGAAGTTCCTGCTGAATCATTTGAACACGACAACTGGGCTGCTGGACGTAGCAATGGTAATCGTAGTGTAGATGAATATAATCGTCGCACTTCACGCTATGGCCGTGGCAAAGACTCCTTACGCAACTCACGCTCTCGCTATGAGGAAGATGCTCCATATACAGCCACTAGTCGCATTGTTCGTTTTCGCTCTCCTGGCATCACCATCGTCACTTCTCCTTATTACTACGACTACTACGATTTCGTAAGCTACGACCCATGGATAGACGATTGGGCATGGGGAGGATGGCGCACCAGTTTTGATCCTTTCTATTATAATCGTTGGGGTGGCTGGTACTCACCATGGAGTTTCTCCTACAACTATTGGGGCAGCCCTTGGCGTTATGGCTGGTACGACAACTATTGGCACTATGGTTGGGGATCACCTTACTATTATGGTGGCTGGTACTCTCCTTACTACTACGATTATCCTCGTTGGTATAGCTATTCACGTCCTGCGCACAGCATCACCTATGGCACTACCACAGGTCGCGAATCACGCGGTGGAGTATTCAATAGTTCAACCAATGACTGGGGACGTGGTGTAGTTTATGGCAATACTCGTTCTAATGCAAACTACCACCGCGATAATTCCAACTATAACTATGGAGCTGGAGCTTCGTATCGTGGCAGCCGCGTGAACACAGATCGCATGAACCGTGGCAATGATCCACGCTATAACAACTCTACACGCAGCAACGACTACGATCGCTCTGGTTCTTCTGGCAACACCAATACCTACCAAGGCACTTACCAGCGCAGTGGCAGCGTGTTTGGCAGTGGAAACTACAATGGGGGTGGCAATTCTGGTAGCACACGCTCTGGAGGTAGCTATTCATCAGGTGGCGGTTATTCAGGTGGTGGTGGCTACTCTGGCGGCAATAGCGGAGGTAGCACACGCCAAGGAGGCAGCATTGTTGGTGGACGTCGATAATTCCTTCACCGAAACAGGTGGTTGGGCATCTCTTCCTCCTCTAAGACTATCTCCTCTCCCCCTACTCTATACTAAACTCACTCACTCTTGTTTCCCACGAGACAGAGTGAACAATAAGCAGATTCTATGAAGAAGCTATATATCTCCGCTGCTCTTGTCAGTGCCTTGGCTGCACTACCTGCGACAGCTCAGGACATCTACAAAATAGAACAATTATCGAGCACCGATCTCAATGGTGATGCTCGCTACATCGGCATGGGGGGGGCCATGAGTGCTCTTGGTGCCAACCTCTCCGCTATGAGCACTAACCCTGCATCCTCTGCTCTTTACCGTAAATCAGACTTCTCTGCCACAGCAAGTTTGCTCAATCAAAGCAACCGCGCAGATAACCTCAGCAACTCTTCTGTAAACAATACAAAAGCAAGTCTAGACCAAATGGGGTTTGTCTATTCCCTTTATCTCGATGGTGGCAATCTCCGTTTTGTGAACATGGGCTTCAACTATAAAAAGTCCAAGAACTTCTCCACCAACGGGCTACTGCATATGGTGCCTATGCCTACGGGCAACAATCTTTCTCAGTCCTTGCTTATGCGCCAACTGGCACAAACGGGAAACGGCTGGCTAGACTTGGGCAACTCTGGCGGACGTGCTAGCACGTCTCCCTACGCCAATTTGGGATATGAGGTGTTTATGATCGACCCGGTGCGTGATCAGAACAAACGTGTCACTGATTACAAACACAGTCAGGCAGATGCTTACCACCAAAGCCGACAAAATGAAGGAGGAATCCAAGCCTATGACTTCAACTTGGCTTTCAACTTCAACGATCGTTTCTATTTTGGCGCGAACCTCGGTGTTTACAGCGTGAACTACGAATCGTGGGGCAATTACGAGGAGCAAAACCTGCGTGAAGATGGCAGCTATTTCACCAGTGCTTCTGGCGAACGCAAAACTTTCATCATGAAACACTACGAACAAATCATGGGATCTGGTGTAGATGCAAAGTTTGGAGCCATCGTTCGCCCATTTGCGGAAAGCAACTTCCGTCTAGGTCTCAGCGTAACCACACCTACTCTCTATTCACTAGAGACTAACAATCGACTTCACATGTCATCCCCTTATGGACATACTGACACCAAGACCAACACTTACTACGAATACACCGAAAACCAAATTTCGGTGAGCAACGACTACCGAATTGTAGCCCCCTGGAAAGTAAACTTTAGCCTTGGTACTACGATTGGACGCCGTGTAGCATTGGGAGTAGAATATGAAATCGTGGACCACACCACAGCACAAGCTCGTGTGGTAGACGACAACTACGAAGCGTTTGAATGGAGCACTGGTCGCCAAGATGATGCTCTCCAAAATGAGATTGACACTCACCTTCGTGATATTCACACCCTTCGATTGGGTATGGAGGTACTAGCAACCCCAAATTTTTCCGTTCGCGCTGGTTACAACTTTGTGTCAAGTCCGTTTGCAAAGAATGCCTACCTAAATATGCTCGTAAATGGACAATCTCGTCGCTATTCTACAGCTCCTGATTACATCAACTACGGCAACACACATCGTGCCACTTTTGGTGTGGGATACCACACTGGAGGCTTTTATCTAGATGCAGCCTTCCTTTATCAGCTCCAATCTGCTGATATGTACGCGTTCCACTACAATCGTGCCCCTCACGCCACAGCCAATGAGCTTCCCGCCCAACATCTCAATTTACGCCGCAGCACGTTCACACTAACTGCTGGCTTCCGCTTTTAAACAAAGTAATATTTACTACAACTGCTCCCCCGTAGATTCTAACCGAACCTATGGGGGAGCAGCCGATTTGTAGTCTGCCCCAATACTCACAAACATTGTTTCGGACTCGCAAATTTCAGGAAACTTAGCACAAATCAAAGCTTGATTTTAACACTCTATTTTCTCTATTGTAGAATCTGCTACAATCTACGTCAATCTCACACTACTTACATCCTAAGTAATCATATCATGGAGCTAAGATTTCACACTCCCCTAACGACCTTATCTACATTTTCCCTATCTGTCCACACTATTGTGGTCGATTTTCTTCCTATTTTTCTCCCTGAAATCTCCTATATTTTAGATGAAAAACTCCGACTTAAACTAAAATATCTCGGAGATATTTTATAAAATCTCCGAGATATTCCTTCTTATCATAGACGAACATCTTTCCACTATACTACATAGCTTCTATCACCAAAGAAAGTTGTTTGCTAAGAACACAGAAAACTCCTCCAAAAAATCATCTACGATTTAACAGTTCTATCGCCGGCTCACGAAACAAGCCAGCTACACGAAAAAAAAACGATGTTGCAAGCTTACTTGAGAATCATTTAATTGTACTCGACCTTTCGACCCGAACCAAAGATCATAAGGATATCTCTAAGTCAGAACTTAAACTCTACAACTTATCTGCGTAAGCAGCGATGGCACGTTCCGCAGTTTTGATGGCCTCCTCCAAGGGGAAAGGTAATTCCCCTCCAGCCGCATTGAAGTGCCCTCCACCATTGAAGAATTCCGCAGCAAGAGCATTGGCAGGAAAATCATCAACACTGCGCACAGAGATGCGGACAACCTCCTTCTCTGTATCTTCTCTCAGGCTAATGCTCAGACGCATCCCCTTAACTTTGAGAGGTTCATTGACTAATCCTTCTGCATCACCACGAATATAATGGAAACGGCTCATCTCTTCGCGCGTAATCGTGAAGATGCTGGCACGACTATCCTCATAGAACTTAAGCTTTTCAGTGAGAATATAAGAAAAGAAACGAAGACGATTTTCCGACCATGTATTATTAACATTGCGGTTGATTTTGTCCTTGTCAATTCCTTTGGTCAGAAGATGGGCTATGATAATAAAAATCTCTGGGTCGTTAGACGCATAAGAGAAGCCTCCAGTGTCGGTCATCATGCCACAATAGATGCAAGCTGCCGTGCTACGTGTCATTTTCTCAAACCCTCCTAACTGATAGATGAGTTTGAAAACCAATTCACATGTGCTACTTGCTTTAGGTTCCGAAATGATGAACTGTGCACACGAAGTATCGGGATGCTCATGGTGGTCTATCATGATGCGTTTCGCCTTGCTACGCTCTATAACAGGGGCAAAATCTTGCAACCGATGGAGGGCATTGAAGTCGAGTAAGCAAATGAGATCGGCATTTTGCACTGCTTGTGTTGCCGCAGAGCGCATTTCATCTTTAGAATAATAGAGCACTCGCTTCGCGCCTGGCAGCCAGCGTAAGAAGTCTGGACAAGGAGTGGGTAGCACTACAGTGACACGCTTGCCCAACTGCATAAGATAATCTGCCCATGCCAAGGTTGATCCCATAGCATCACCATCAGGACCTCGGTGGGCTGTGATTACCACATTGCGCGCATCCTTGAGAATGCTCATAAACTTCAATAATTCGGCAGGCGAGAGAAGAGGGGAAATTTCCATAAAAGGAGTCTATAATATGAGTCATGCCCCACAAAGGGCAAGTCAAGTGAGAGTTAAGCAACGACGAAAAGCCTAACTCTTGTTCTATACAATAAGGGAAAGAAAAAGAGAGGCTTGTTGTGAAAAGACTCTACATGATTCTCACAACAAGCGAATCCTTTTATTCTGCAAAACGAAGCCTTAGAGCGACATAAGCGCAGCAACTTCTGCCACAGGATCTGAGGCACCAAATATGGCACTTCCCGCCACGAGCACATCTGCTCCTGCCTCTACAAGCAGCTTGCCTGTTTCACGATTCACACCTCCGTCTACTTCGATCAAAGCTTTTGACCCCGTACGATCTAGAAGTGCTCTGAGCTTGCGAGTTTTCTCTACCATAGATGGGATAAACTTCTGACCGCCAAAACCAGGATTCACACTCATAAGCATGACCAAGTCGAGGTCGGGAGCAATCTCTTCCAACACACTCACAGGAGTATGCGGATTGAGTGTCACTCCTGCCAACATGCCTTCGGCTTTAATGGCTTGTATAACTCTGTGCAAGTGTGTGCAGGCTTCATAATGCACATTCATCACACGAGCACCGAGGGCTTTCACTTCTTTAATAAACTTCTCTGGTTGCACAATCATCAAATGCACATCAAGAGGTTTGGTGGCATGTTTCGCCATAGCCTGCATTACAGGGAAACCAAAACTGATGTTAGGCACAAAAACACCATCCATCACATCAAGATGGTACCAGTCGCATTCACTGGCATTGAGCATTTCGATATCGCGTTGCAAGTTGCCAAAGTCGGCACTCAGCAACGAGGGGGAAACCATAGTCATAGTGGAGAATAAATTTAGGAGTCTTTTGTATTGTTTGCTTCAGCTCGCAATTGCTCAATATACATGAGTTCATCAATAGCTTGCTTTTCACAGTCGGGATAGTCTAAAAGTGCTTGAAAAAGGCTCTCCGCCTCATCAAGTTTGCGCTGATCTATGAGCACATACCCTTTACGACGGAGTAAGAATCTAAGAAAAGCTTGCAAACCTTCCTCTTCCTTTTCATCAGCTTCAAGACGCGCCACTTCTTGTTCGATGTTCTTAATCAAACGTTCGATGGTGGCTAACGCACGAAAATCCTTGGTATTGACCAAAAGATTCACATACTCAGAAGCGTATCTCACAGAATTCTGTGGATAAACAATGTCGAGATAAAAATAAGCTCGCTCATAGAGCTTGAGTTCGGCATAACAGAAACCTATGAAGTAGCATATTTCATAGAAATGCTCTCGAGCAGATTTATTCAAACCTTCAAAATTAGGATTGAGTGCACGATAAGCGTTCTCCAAGTGTTGGAGTGCTTCGTAGTATCGCTTGCTAGTAAAGTAGCGGCGTCCCCAATAGAGATTATACCCCACGTTGGGCACAACACTCAATCCCATGAAACGCTGCTCTTCACTGAGTTTTTCTCCGCGCTGCATCGCATCTTGAGTTTCTTGCCATTGATAGCGAAACTCAGCTTCTCTCTGTTCGTTGCCAACATAATCTCGCACCATCAAAAAGCGATGCGTAAGATTATTTCGCATCCCCGCCATACTCGTTTCGGAACTTACAGGAGACAATGGAGAAGTGGGTTCGATGAAGAGTACACTCACATAGTCATTTCCTTCTATTCTATCTTCTATGTCGAGATGAATTACGAAAGTCTTTTCTTTCAACTCCCCAACAGTAGCCAACACTTGTATCGTTACTGGAGATATGCTCGGGCAATCTTCCCAACTCTCAGCACATCCTAGCGCATCGAGAAGCATAAAGTTAGAAATATCATCGTGAGAGGAAAGAGAAATCTCTATGGGACGAGCAACAGTTGACAAATCAGACTGTTCTGGCATGGTTTCTTGCTCTGAGAACTTAGGAAATGCTCCCCAATCGGTCTGCATTGTTTGCAAAGCATGAAACTGAATGTTGCTTTCATCTTCATAAAACGTATGAAAAAGCTGCCCAATAGTGTGGTGCATGGTCGTAGTTTCGCGCCATACTAAACTTGGATGTTGATGCCACAATTCGAGTTCTCTCGAGAGATAACGCTCACGCATCGATAGCGCACTATTCTCTTCAAGATCAGCATGTCCACTCCCACTTATGTTTTGGAAGATTTGTCGAAACAATCGAGCCATCTCAAATGTCTGTTGCAACATACTTCCTAATTCGTAGCTTTGACGCTTATCATGAGTCGCCAATCGGAAATTAAAAAGCAAATGAGCGTTTATGGCCTCTTCCTTGGGATTAAGAGTATAATAGGCTTTGAAATCGCTTTGTTTCAGATTGAAATCATTGCAAGCAAAGCGCAAATTGTCAATTTGCGAAAGAGAAACTTCCGAAAAATAAGGAAAATGAATATGCACAAAGGTATGATGTGCATTGGCAACTAAACGAAATCGCCCTTGTTGGAAAGAGAACACATAGTCTGCTTCACCCGATACATGCTCGTTCTCCTGAACTTCCCACTGCACTTGCAAACTTTTCAGCAACTGCTTTACCGTGCTGTGCACCTTCACAGGCGCAAGTGCAGAAGAGGAAAGAGGAGTCTTTGCCGAAAACAGGGATTTAATCCATTGCCAATTCATAAAACAAGACGATTGTTGGGTGACGATTCTAAGATATTGCGGCTTCAATCTGCCGAGTTATAGGAGAGAAATAGCCGATTTCTCGCCATCTTGAATGAGCAAAAATACAAATTTATCGCGACATGCTCCTGACAAACAAGAAAAATCACGTAATTTTGCGCAAGATTTCTAGCCTATTCGCGAGGTGTGGTTGAGCCCTATGACTTTCTCACTCCGCAAAGTCAAACTACTTTTTAGCCAACACCTCTCTGTTCTAGCTAGCACTAAACCCCTAAACTCCTCTTTTTCCATCTATTTCTTTCGACTCAATGATTCCAATAGAAGATTTTTTCCGTAACTCCGACACCAATGGCTATCAAATCTCACCCGATGGTTTGCACATCTCATTCATGGCGCCTTACGAAGACCGCATGAACATCTTCGTGCGCTCCGTTGATGCGGCGGGAAATTTGGGCGAAATGAAACAACTCACCTTTGAAACCGCACGTAGTGTGGGAGGTTATTTATGGGCGGACAATGAACGCATCTTATTTGTCAAAGATTCGGGAGGAGATGAGAATTATCAACTCTACGGTGTCCGCATCGATGGTTCAGACGAACGCTCATACACCAACTTCCCTGGCGTACGCACCTCTATTATTGACGACTTGGAAGACTTCCCCAATGAGGTTATTATTGGCCTTAACCAAAGAAACCCTGAAGTCTTTGATCCTTATCGTTTGAATCTTGCTACTGGTGAACTCACCATGTTGGCAGAGAATCCAGGAAACTACATGGGATGGATGACAGATCATGAGGGCAAGCTCCGTATGGCTACAGCTGTTGTAGATGGAGTCAATACACAACTGCTTTATCGAGACCATGAGAATGAGAATTTTCGCCCAATTCTCACCACAAACTTCAAAGAAGAAGTAAACCTATGCCTTTTTACTCCTGACAATCGCCACGTATGGGCCATTAGCAACCTCCATCGCGACAAAGCAGCTTTAGTGTTATTAGACCCTCGCACTGGAGAAGAATTAGAAACCCTCTATGAGAACGAAAGTTACGATGTCACTACTTTGAGCTATTCGCGCAAAAGGAAACAACTGCTCGGTGCCTTCTGCTCTGGACATCGCGAACCTATCCGCCACTATTTTGACGAGGAGGCACGCCTGGAACGTGAATGTATACAGGCTCATTTCCCCCAGCAACGTGTAGGCACAATGGGGAGCGACCGCGCAGAACGTAAGAAACTTCTTTATGTAGGTGGCGACCGCACTCGTGGTTCTTACTATTTCTATAATCTCGACACTGACATGCTCACGCATTTAGCTGATGCTGCACCTTGGCTCTCGGCTGATGATATGGTGGAGATGCATGCTGTGACTTATACCACTAGTGATGGCTTGACCATTGAGGGCTATTTGAGTCTACCCAAAGGCTCGACTTTAACAGCCTTTTCCCAAGATAACTTCGTCCCCTCGGCTACTGACCTACAAAAGATATCTTCTTCAGAAGAACATCTTCCCCTCTCAATAGAAAAACTTTGCCTAGCCGACAATCAATCCCCTCTTCCATTGGTGGTCAATCCACATGGCGGCCCTTGGGCACGCGATAGTTGGGGATTTTCCTCGGAGGTGCAATTCCTTTGTTCACGTGGATATGCCGTATTTCAAATGAACTTCCGCGGTAGCACTGGGTATGGTCGAAAATTCCTTGAAGCAAGTTATAAACAATGGGGACTAAAAATGCAAGATGACATCACTGAAGGTGTGCTACATTTAGTGAACCAGGGTATTGCTGATGCCAATCGTATAGCCATCTACGGAGGCTCATACGGTGGCTATGCAGCTTTGGCTGGTGCTTGCTTCACTCCACAACTCTATCGTTGTGCGATAGACTATGTAGGTGTGTCGAATCTCTTCACCTTCATGCAGACTATTCCTCCATATTGGCGACCTATGCTAGAAATGATGTACGAACAAGTAGGACATCCCAAAGCGGACGAAGAGCAACTAGCCGCTACCTCTCCTGCCCTTCATGCTGACCAAATCGTTTGTCCTCTATTTGTGGCACAAGGAGCCAATGATCCTCGTGTGAACAAAGCGGAGAGTGACCAGATGGTCGAAGCTCTGCGACAACGAGGCGTGGAAGTGGAGTATATGGTCAAAGACAATGAAGGACATGGATTTGCCAATCAAGAAAACCGCTTCGACTTTTACCGCGCTATGGAGCGTTTCTTGGAAAAGCATTTGAAAAGTGTGGGATAAACATCACAATAATAAACTTAAAATGGGGCTGTTCCAAATTAGGAACAGCCCCATTTTATTGAAAAGTTGGTCAGACGGACATTCAAAAATCCTTAAACTTATTTTATCCTCATTTCTTCTATAAGAGTCTTCATACCTTTTATTTTCTCTCCTGTTACCTGTTGTAACAAATGCTTCACAGTATTTCTCTGCACCGCTACATAGGAGGTATGAGCATTAACGTCTATACGGCCTATTTGGACAGAAGTAAGTCCACCTTTCTTACACAAAAAACCAAGGATATCGGCTTTTGAAAGCTTGTCTTTCTTCCCACGACCTATATACAATACGGCCCACTGCGAAGGTTGCGCTTTGATCGTAACATCAGACACAGTATATGATTCGTCAGCTACGACAAAAGAAGGTAGTTTTTCTTCAGGCCCTACCAATAGATAGGCTGTCCCTTCTGCATCCCAACGCGCGGTGCGTCCTGAACGATGAGCAAAAGTCGCTGCATCTAATGGAAGATGATAATGAACTATAGCGCGAACCTCTGGAATATCCAAACCGCGAGCTGCCAAATCGGTGCTTACCATAATAGAAGCAGCTCCAGAACGAAAACGATAGAGCGATCGTTCACGCATTTCCTGGTCTTGCCCCCCATGATATAGGCTGATAGGAAAGCCTTGTTCTCGGAGATACTGCCCCACTCTATCAACGCTTTCGCGGTGTGAAACAAAGACTATAGTACTTTCTCCTCCAATACGAGTGAGCAATTGTGCAAGTGTTTCTAATTTATCCTTTTGTGGTGCAGGAATTTCAGTAATTTTTAAACGACTTGCTAAGTCGTCTACCATGTCCAGGTAGTTGATTGAAGCGAACTTTCGCTGTGCTATCAATGCTGGTACGGGAAGAACCTTATGGGCCTTTCCATCTGGGATTGCTTCTGGGACACGTTCTCCCCATACATCGTGCTTCTCTTCTTCAAAAGCAGTGGCAGAGGCTACAACAACTTGGGAAACAAAGTGCATCGCTTCACCTATGCGGCTCATCTCTTCGCGAAACCCTAGCTCTAGACATTTGTCGTATTCATCCAAGACAAGGAGGCGCACTCCCAAGACGTTGAGATTGTCTTTCCCTATATGGTCAAGCAATCGGCCTGGAGTCGCAAACACCACCTGCGGACGTAATTCTCGAATGCGACGATGCTCCTCCATGGTGGGACGTCCTCCATAAAGTGCAAGCCCGCGAAGAGAAGTACCTACTTGAGACTTGAACACTTGCTCAACTTGAGCTGCAAGCTCACGACTTGGCACAACAACAACCGCCTGCAACGTATCCATAGAAGTGTCAATGCGAGAAATGAGCGGCAAAAGATAAGCCAAAGTCTTACCACTCCCTGTAGGAGATAGAAGCAATACGTTCTGGTTTTGCTGAATAGCCTTACCAGCTGCCAGCTGCATAGGGTTGAGCTTCATGTTTTAAGTTGTGTGTGTGGATAGACAAAATAGAGGAAAGATTGTTCCTTACAACAAAGGGAACTCCCAAAAGAAAGGATAAAAAGAAGGCTGTACCGGTGAAGATGATGAAACTCCGAGTAAAAAAGGATTTGAGTGTCCCTCGCCCTTTGTAATCCGACCCCCACGCTGCATTGAAAGCGCAGTATCGGCACGCCATTGGACGAACGACTTGTCTCGGTGATTCAGATATAATTGATGAGTATCCCAATCTGACCAGTACAGCCTATGCTATTGATATAATATTTTAAGGACAGCCAGTGCTGTCACAATCTCTTGTTGTTTGTATGAGCAAAGTTAGAAGTTTATTTTGAAACCGCCAAATATAATCTACTTTTTTCGATAGATACTTTACACGTTCCAAAGTAAGTTTAAAGGTGCTACTCTCACTGAATAAGCCACAAAAGAGAAGGGGCCACTAACAGAATGGTTCTTTACAATAAATTTCTAGACATATCTCATAAAAAAATGGACAAAAAATTTGCTAGTATCAGAAAAAGCTGTACCTTTGCACTCGAAAACGAAAACAGGGTACCATGGCCGAGTGGCTAGGCACAGGTCTGCAAAACCTGCTACAGCAGTTCGAATCTGCTTGGTACCTCAATCCAAGGAGCACCTCGCAAAGAGTTGCTCCTTTTTCTTTGATAGTTTTCACAGCTTTTCAATGCCCCCTACTCTACTTTTTTGTGCATGGGTGCACTTCTGCTGTGATTCACACTTCAATCTCCCGCACCATGGAAGAAAAATCCACCACCGCTCCTCTAGACTCAACACTAACCACATCACCCGATATGGTTATTGGCAATGAATCTAAGCTTTCCAACAAGCCTTCGTCTATAGACTTCATCACTGATCTCAATGAAATAGCTGCACCATCAGAGCACATTCAAGGGGAATCGGGTGAAACCTTAGTACTTCGCACAGAAGGATTGGTAAAACGCTATGGTAAACGCACTGTCGTTAATGATGTATCATTTGAAGTGCATCAAGGGGAAATTGTGGGTTTGCTTGGCCCCAACGGTGCAGGTAAGACGACCTCCTTCTACATGACTACGGGTTTAGTTGTTCCCAATGGAGGTAAAATATACTTGGGAGAAAAGGAGATTACCAAGGCTCCTGTATATAAACGTGCCAAAGCTGGCATTGGGTATTTGGCACAAGAGGCTTCAGTTTTTCGCAAAATGAGTGTGGAAGATAACATTTCTTCTGTGCTCGAAATGACCAAAAAGTCACGCGAGGAGCAACGCGAGATGTTAGAATCCCTAATCTCAGAGTTCCGCTTACAGAAGGTGCGGAAAAATTTGGGTGACCAACTTTCAGGTGGTGAACGTCGCCGTACAGAGATTGCACGTTGCTTGGCCATCGATCCCAAGTTCATTATGCTGGATGAACCTTTCGCAGGTGTTGACCCAATTGCTGTAGAGGATATCCAATACATTGTATGGAAACTAAAAGACAGAAACATTGGCATTCTCATTACAGACCACAACGTCGAAGAAACACTGAGCATCACAGATCGTGCGTACTTACTCTTTGAAGGAAAGATTCTTTTCCACGGCAGTCCAGAAGAACTAGCCGCCAACGAGATAGTACGCGACCGTTACCTTACACACTCTTTCAAACTACGCAAAAAGAATTTTCAACTCATCGCTGAACAACGCGAAGGAAAATGACTCTCATATAATACCGCATGAAACCCATCTTACCTCTCTTTGTGCTAACACTCTGCACAGCACCACTCTGTGCTGTAGGCACGCACATAACATCCACTTCTAGCATAACACGTACCCATAGTGCGAATGCAACAGAGGATTCTTCCCAAAAGACTAAAGTAGACTCCCAGATTGATTCTGCTAGAATAAACGACACCCTGCATGTGACTTCAGCGCAACTCTATGGTCCTGTATTATTACAAGCCCCAATTTGGAAGGATTCGCTCAACTTCGCCGGAAAAAGTTATGAAGAAGATGAGGTTAAAGAATGGAATAGTCACCTCGTAGAAAATCCCAACCTGCGCTCGTCACGTATCCTTCGTAAAGGAGAAGCCATTGATTCTAATAGCGTCAATGGAATCCGATTTACGGTTGACGTACAACGCTGGACCAAAGCCGATTTATCTACGAAAAAAATTAGCAATTTCGACACCTATGTCAATGGTATTCTTCAAGATAACCAAACGATTATATTGCGCCCTGGGCGCACAGAGATAGCTCTTCTCACCTACTCTACATGCGATGCTCGTGACACCTTTGAAGTAAGCGTTATTGGTAAAGATTTAGCTAAAGCTGAGCTTAATAGCTCAAAGCCCCAAGCTTTCTCTTTCGATGACATGCTTCATGGGGAAAGTTTCTACAGCATGAAAATGTCTCCTTCGGGTCGCTATCTCATGACCATGTACTACACGACCAATCGTGATGGTAAAAACGATTATCGCACAGTACTTACCGACCTTCACTCACAGCGTACAATTTATCGCAGTGAAAAGTATGAGTACTGGACATGGTTGGAGCAAGAGGACAAATTATACTACGAAACCAAGAAAGGTGGAGATAACCAACTCGTACTTCTTGACCCAGCTACTATGCAAACACAGGTAATAGGTACGCATCTCCCCGAGGGAAGTATGGCACTTGCTCCCGATGGAAAGTTTGCTATTTATGACATCAATGAAGACAGTGACGAACAACGTGGTGCTCTCAAACAACTTAAGGCTCCCGATGATCGCCAGTCTGGCTGGCGCAATAGGAGTGCCCTCTACTATGTAGACTTAACCACTGGAGCTGCACGTCGCCTCACTTTTACCAAAGAAGATGTGCATCTCAACGATATATCTCATGATGGTCAACGTATACTTGTGAGCCAAAATACACATGATTTGACTCGCAAGCCCTTTGACCACAAAAATGTATATGAGATTTGGCTCGAAAAAGGAACTATTGACACCCTTTTAGTTGACCAACCTTGGTTAGGTAATGGCCAATACAGCCCAGACGATAAACAGATTTTGTTCGAAGGGTCTCCCTCTGCTTTTGATGGTATTGGCAGCAATCTCCCAAAAGGAGAAGTTGCTCAATCCTTCGACCAACGCTTATTTCTTTTTGACCGTACCACTCGTAAAGCCACTGCATTGCTCAAAGACTTTAAGCCTTCTGTGAGTCATGCCAAATGGAATCGTGGTGATGGCTTTATCTATGCCGAGTGTGCAGATGGTTATGATGAAACAATGTGGCGCATCAATCCCAAGAATGGACAACGCGAACGTCTTAATCTTCCGGTTAGCATAGTTCAAGGCTTTACGATGTCTCAAACACGCAAGCCACAAATAGCCTTTTTCGGACAAACTGGCACTACTTCACGAAATGGATATGTGGCAGAGCTTACGAGTATAACTCCCAAGTGTAAACCTTTTGGCGAAGTTTCTTTCCAGAAATCATTTGGTAATCGTGCAATTGCCAGTTGTACTCCATGGAAGTTCACAACTTCTAGAGGCGATATTATAGAAGGCTTTTATCACCTTCCCAATAATTTCGATGCTACACGTAAATACCCCATGATCGTTTATTACTATGGCGGTTGCATGCCCATTACTCGCGCTTTAGAGTCACACTACCCTCTCTCAGTATTGGCCAATATGGGCTATGTGGTATTGGTAGTGGAACCTTCTGGTAGCACAGGATTTGGAGAAGAATTTGCCGCACGCCACATCAATACCTGGGGAAAGATGTCCTCCGACGACATCATTGAAGGTACACAGACTTTCTTAAAAGAACATCCTTATGTAGATGCAACGAAAGTCGGTTGCATGGGTGCAAGTTATGGCGGATTCATGACCGAACACCTCCAAACACGCACTAACATCTTTGCAGCTGCCATAAGCCACGCTGGTATCTCTAACATAGCTTCCTATTGGGGCGGCGGATATTGGGGGCATACCTACGGAGAAACAGCGCAATATGGATCATATCCTTGGAACAACCCAGACCTATACACGAAGCAGTCTGCCTTGTTCAATGCTGACAAAATCCACACTCCTCTGTTATTGTTGCACGGCACAGCCGACACTAATGTCCCCACCAATGAGAGCCAACAACTTTTTACTGCGCTCCGCATTTTAGGTCGTCCTGTGAGTTACATTCAAATCAAAGATGCTAATCACGTGGTAACAGATTATCATCAACGCAAGGAATGGCAAGATGCCATCATGGCATGGTTTGAAAAATATCTCCAAGACAATGATGCTTGGTGGAAGCATCTAGGATTTGAATAGTACCTATATTCAAACTCTTTATCGGACGGAATTATAGCACTCTTCTAAGACAAAAATGGTATCTTCCAACGAATGATACTCAAAACAAAAAGCGAGGCCAAAAAGCCTCGCTTTTCGTTTTGTTCATTCCTAGGATTTACGTATCTTTGTCGCAATATATCAAAATGATTATGAAGATTCATTCGCTCTTCTTAGCAGCAACTGGTACAGTCCTTCTTATGGGAGGCTGTAAAAATCGCAATGATGCCTCTGCAGAAGTCACGACCCCAGCCGATACAAGTCAAATAGACACCACAGTCACCGCAAGTGACTCCATTATGGAGGAGCAAGATACTGTTGCTCCCCCTAAAAAAGCTGATGAATTTTTTGATGACTTCGCTTTCGCCTTTATGAAGAATCGCAAGTTCCAACGTTCCCGCATAATCTTTCCATTGCCATACACAGTAGATGGACAAACAAAGTATATAGCTCGCAATGCTTGGAAGTTTGATCGCATGTATTCTGCTCACGAAGTCTACACACTCATCTTTGATAGCCATAAAGGAACAAAGATGTCTAAGGACACCTCTGTAAGCAAGGTAGTTGTGGAAGAACTAAACTTGGAAGTCCAGCGTGTCAAAAGTTATCATTTTGAACGCAAAGCAGGTGAATGGAAACTTACATCTCTCAACGACCAGCCAATGGAAGAGAGTGTGAATAGCGAATTCTATAATTTTTACCACCGCTTCGCCTTAGATGATGACTTTCAAAAATCCCATGTAGCAGAATCCCTAAAATTCACGACCTACGATGATGACAATTTTCAACGCATCAAAGGCACTATCTCTGCTGCTCAATGGAAAGACTTCGCTCCTGAGCTCCCCCACACGCAGCTCACCAATATCCTCTACGGTCAAACTTACAAAAATTCAAACCTTCGCATCTTGTCTATTTCTTCCCTCTCTGGAGGAATGGCAAGCACATTGACGTTTAAAAAGAAGAATGGCGAATGGATTCTCACTCAACTTGATAATTAAAACTGTCATCTTCGCTTTTAGTCATATACGTTTCACTTTTTCTCCTTTTGCTTGAGATATGGCCTACCCTCTCACAGCTCACAATACTTTTGGCATAGCCGCTACCTGCAATTCATTCTTTGAATATGCTTCTGTGGAAGAACTACAAGCATTGCTTCCTCAGCTCAACCAGCAACGCTGGCTGCACATTGGTGCCGGTAGCAATCTCCTTTTTGTTCATCCACATTTCGACGGAGTGATCTTGCATAGTGGCATTAAAGGGTGGGAAAAAATCAATGAAACCGACACGACTGTGGACATTAGAGTTGGGGCGGGTGAAGAGATGGACGCTTTCATAGCACAGATGATAGTCCAAGGATACTATGGATTAGAAAATCTCTCTCACATCCCGGGAGAAGTGGGTGCATCTGCCGTGCAAAACGTTGGAGCTTATGGCGTAGAAGCTGGAGACTTCATTGTATCAGTAGAGGCTCTGGAAGTTGCGACTCAACAAGTAGTTACACTCCAACATGATGACTGTCACTATTCCTATAGATTTAGTGAGTTTAAAGGCAACTGGCGAGGCAAATACATTATTACAAAAGTCACCTTCCGCTTAAAGAAAACCTTCACTCCAATTCTTTCTCATAAATCCGTTCCACAAAGATTAGCTGAACTTGGCATTCCACTCGACACAGCTCGAGCCACAGACCTGAGAAAAGCCATTATTGACATCAGAAGTGCTAAACTTCCCGACCCTAAAGTCATAGGAAGTGCGGGTTCATTCTTTATGAATCCCATCGTTACTCCCGAAGTCGCAAAAGATTTATTGGAACAATTTCCCAATATGCCACACTACGCAATGCCTAATGGAGTAAAGATTCCAGCTGGCTGGCTGATCGAACAAGCTGAGTGGAAAGGAAAATCATTAGGTAATGCTGGTGTTCATCCCCAACAAGCCTTAGTGCTCATAAACAAAGGTGGGGCCACGGGCGAAGAAGTCTCACATTTAGCACACACCATTCAACAAGATGTAAAGCAAAAGTTTGGGATTATGTTGCATCCAGAAGTAATGTTTCTCTAAACATCGCACTTCGCCTTGTTTAATGCTTCTTAGTATTCACTCTTTCGTAATAGAAACACACAAAAACTCAATGATGAAATTTATCTCTTGGAATGTCAATGGTCTTCGCGCGTGTCGCGAAAAAGGATTTGAAGAAAGTTTTGCTCAACTAGATGCAGACTGCTTCTGCCTACAAGAAACCAAATTACAAGAAGGACAGATAGACATAGCCTTCGATGGCTATGAAAGCTATTGGAACTATGCTGAAAAGAAAGGTTACTCGGGCACTTGTATTTTTACACGTATCAAACCTCTCAGCGTTCGCTACGGGCTGGGGATAGAAGAACATGATCATGAAGGTCGCGTCATCACTCTTGAATTTGAAGATCTCTACCTCCTCACCGTCTACACTCCTAACTCCCAAGATGGACTACGCCGTTTAGACTACCGCATGACCTGGGACGATGATTTCCGTGCCTATGTACAACAACTCGATGCCCATAAGCCTGTTGTCATTTGTGGCGACCTCAATGTGGCACACCAAGAGATAGACTTGAAGAATCCTAAAACCAATCGCAAAAATGCAGGTTTTACCGACGAGGAACGCCAAAAGTTTAGTCAACTCTTAGAGGCAGGATTCACAGACACCTACCGTTTCTTTAATCCAGACCTTACTGATAGTTATTCCTGGTGGAGTTATCGTTTCAAAGCGAGAGAGAAGAATGCCGGATGGCGCATTGATTACTTCGTAACCTCGCAAAGTCTTAACGATCGATTGGTTTCTGCCGACATCCATCAAGAGATTTTTGGAAGTGACCACTGTCCTGTGGAATTAGTTATTAAATAAAAGAGTTCTCTTTCCCCTGTATTAAGGCTATAGCTATACGTAAACATCACATTTCTCCCACAGCTATATGAAACAATTCTTGCAATATGTCCTTGCTTCTATCGTCGGTTTTGTGATAGTAAGCATTTTCACCTTCATCATGTTTTTCGTTATGCTGGGTGCACTTATGGCATCTAGTGGTGAGCAACCTAAAGTTGACGACAATTCAGTTCTCAAAATATCTCTCAGTGGTACACTTGTGGATCAAGCCCCAGCAGAAAACCCCATTACCGCTCTTCTAGGTAATAACGGAGCTACGACAACACAAGGATTAGACCAGCTCATAGATGCCATCAAAGTAGCCAAGGAGAATGACCAGGTCAAAGGTATTTACCTTGAAGGTGGAGCTCTACAATCTGATTTTGCCTCTAACGAAGAGCTTCGCCGTGCTTTGCTTGACTTTAAGAAGAGTAAAAAATGGATCATCGCCTATGCCGATAGCTATAGCCAAGGAACTTACTACATAGCTTCAGTGGCTGACCGCGTATTGCTCAATCCTAGTGGGATGCTTGATTGGCATGGTATTGCCCAGCAAACGACCTTCTACACGGGATTAATGGAGAAACTCGGTATCAAAGCCCAAGTATTTAAAGTAGGTACGTTCAAGAGTGCGGTAGAGCCTTTTACTTTGAAGCAAATGAGTGAAGCCAACCGTCTGCAAATGTCAGAGTTAATTGGGGGACTATGGAAAGATATGTGTACTACTGTTGGAGCCTCTCGCCAACTCTCTCCTGATAGTCTCAACTCTTATGCTGATCGCTATCTCGCGCTGACCGATGCGAAGGATTATAAACAGCTTAAACTCGTAGACGACCTTGTCTACATTGATCAAGTACGAGCACTACTTCAGCAACGTGCAGGCGGTGAGATGAAGTTAGTGACTCCTAACACCCTATCGGCCTTGATGCAACAAGAAGGAGATGACCAAATTGCCGTCTACTATGCTAGTGGTAACATCGTTGACTTAGCAGGAACTGGTGTTCTAATGGGAGGAGACAATGAAATCGTAGGCGAAAAGGTTGTAAGTGATCTTGACAAACTCGCCAAAGACAAACACGTCAAAGCCGTTGTCCTCCGCATCAATTCGGGCGGTGGTTCAGCCTACGCTAGTGAACAAATGTGGCGAGCCGTTCAACTACTCAAGCAAAAGAAGCCAGTGGTGGTTTCCATGGGTGGTGTCGCAGCCTCGGGTGGATACTACATGGCCTGCGGTGCACAACGCATCTTTGCTGATCCCACTACCATCACAGGGTCTATCGGCATTTTTGCTATGATTCCTGAAGCAAGTGAACTTCTCACCCAAAAACTCGGTTTGAACTTTGACGTAGTCAAGACCAATCGTGCTTCCGACTTCGGTGGCCGTGCGCTGCGTATTGATGAATTGGGTGGTGCTGCCTTGCAAAAGCATGTAAATCATGGCTATGCTCTCTTCCTCAAACGTGTGGCAGATGGACGTTCAGCGGCAGGACGTAGAATGAGCATCAATGAAGTTGACAATATTGGTCAAGGTCGCGTTTGGACAGGTCGAAAAGCACTCCAAATTGGTTTAGTAGACCAGCTCGGTAGTCTTAATGAAGCTATCACTTATGCTGCAAAACTAGCCAAAACTCAGGACTACTACATAAGTAACTATCCCAATAATCCAAGTTGGTTAGACAATCTCAAATCTAGCACAGATACCGATAGCTACATGGAACGTAAACTTCGCACAGCTCTTGGTGAGTACTACGAACCTCTTCAAATGCTCCACCAAGTGGGACAGCACAATTATATGCAAGCCCGTCTTCCATTCTCAATTAACTTCAAGTAGAGAGTCTGCACGCCAGATATTTCATTCTCCACACCAGGTGAGTATTCCAAAGCCCTATTCATTGTCTATGTATTCCTCATTGTCCCATCAAATCCTACACGCAGTCCTACTTCCTCTAGCATGGTGTTATGATGGTGTGACACGTATACGTAATTGGGCCTTTGACCATGGATATCTCCCCACACTAAAATTTGACCTTCCTATTATAGGAGTAGGAAATCTCGCTGTCGGCGGAACAGGTAAGACACCTCATGCTCAATGGATTGTAGAGCAACTCTTGGAAATGAATAAACGCGTTGCGGTATTATCCAGAGGGTATGGACGCAAAACTCGAGGTTTTCGTCTCCTCACCTTCACAAGCACCGCTGACGAGGTAGGCGATGAACCACTACAGCTCTTTCGTCGCTTTGCCCAACGCAACTTCATTGCTGCAGTGTGCGAAAAAAGAGTCCTTGGAGTCAAAAGATTATTGCAACTCGAATATCCTCCGGAAGTTATAGTACTGGACGATTCATTTCAGCATCGCTACGTATCGCCAGGTCTAAATATCCTACTTACAGATTTTGCAAAAACCTATGACGAAGACTCTCTACTTCCTGCAGGTCGTTTGAGAGAAAATGCTAAAGGTGCATCAAGGGCAGACGTTATTATCGTAACTAAGTGTCCTCAGCATCTGTCAACAGCACAACAAACTGCCAAGATAACAGCTTTGCTGGCTGCCCACCCTTTACACCCCTCTACAGAGGAATTGCCTATATTCTTCACCACAATAGGATACCCTCCCATTCTTGCTACAAAAGAAGCCCTCCTTATCACAGGCATAGCCAATCCTCGACCACTAGTTGAACATTTGCAAAGACAAGGCATCACTCTTAAACATCTTGCTTTTGCTGATCACCATCATTTCTCAACCGCAGACCGAGCTCACATCATAGCTTGTGCTGCACACTATCCCACCCTCTTCACCACCGAAAAGGATTTCGTTCGCCTGGAGCAACTCAATCTGCCCGAAAACGTGCGACAAAAGATAAAACCTATTCCCATCACCGTGCAAGTGCTCTTCGAACAATCGGAAGCATTGCGCCAGATTATTCAGCGTTATGTTAGCTCAAATTCAAGAAACTGCTCAGTGGATTAAAGACCACACCTCGCTTCGCCCCACCACCGCCATTGTCTTGGGCACTGGTCTCGGACGTTTAGCAGAAGAAATCGAAGTCATAGAGAAATTCCCCTACGCCGACATTCCTAACTTTCCTGTATCTACAGTAGAAGGTCACTCTGGTTGCCTTATTTTTGGTCGCCTTGGTGATAAAGAAGTACTTGCCATGCAAGGCCGATTCCACTACTACGAAGGTTATGACATGAAGCAAGTCACCTTCCCCATCCGCGTAATGCACGAACTTGGTGTGAAAACTCTCTTTGTTTCTAATGCTTCTGGGGGCGTCAATCCTGATTTTGCCATTGGCGATCTCATGTTCATTACCGACCACATCAACTTCTTCCCCGAACATCCTCTTCGCGGTAAGAACTTCCCCACTGGCCCACGCTTCCCAGATATGAGCGCAGCCTATAATCCAGAGCTTCTTCAATTGGCTCGCAACATCGCACAAGAAAAGGGCATTCGCCATGTCGAAGGCGTGTATGTTGGCACACAAGGCCCCACCTTTGAAACTCCTGCAGAATATCGCATGTACTATCGCATTGGTGGTGATGCAGTGGGCATGTCTACCGTGCCAGAAGTCATTGTAGCACACCACACAGGCATCCGAGTATTTGGAATCTCTATTATCACCGACCTAGGAGTCGAAGGTAAGATTGTGGCAGTCAGCCACGAAGAAGTACAGGTAGCCGCTAACGCTGTTCAACCTATTATGGCCGATCTCATGCGAGAAATGATTAAACGTAGCTGCTAAAGGAAACCTCTAATTCGCAGCTCTTTCCTAGCATTGCATCTTTTGTAGTTTTCTTCTAAGTCTTCACAAAGATGCAATGCTATGTATTTATACCTAGCTTGAAAATAGTTATCCAATTATCTTATTTACAGATCTACCATAGATTACATTTAGGACAGAGAAATCAACACAGCTTTCCGTTCTATATGACTCTACTCTTAAGTTTATAATTTTCTTTTTTGCCCTAAGCTGAACAATTTCATGCTTGTTCTGACAGAAAGTTCAAGTAAGAAATATAGAGAGAAGTAGGCACTTAGCTCCCTTATATGGCGTGTTACTCTTTTTTCATTCGTCTCTCTTCCCCCTACATCAAGCACTTCGTGAACGACTTGTTCTCCCTTTCACGACTAACGATATTAGGACTTATTGATATGTATAAAATCAAACTCGCCTTTGTACTATTGATAGTGGTAGCCACAGCAGTTTCGTGCATCGACCCACTATACCCTAACGAACAAATGCTTCAACACCTTGGCACGCTCTTACTCTTTGTACCTCTTGCCAGAGATTTATTCCGAAACAAACTTCCATTACCTGCTTTTATTGGAATTGCATGCTTCACTTTTCTCCATATCCTGGGTGCTCACTACATCTACTCCTATGTTCCCTATAAAGAATGGGCTGTTACGCTAGACATTGTCGATGCAGATTTCTTTCAATCGCCACGCAACCATTTTGACCGCCTTGTTCATTTTTCCTTTGGATTGTTAATCCTACCTTCTATGCTCCACTTAGCAAAACAATGGATTAAAGATAACACTTGGACTGCTCTCTTTATGGCCTGGCTAATGATTCAGACAGGAAGTTTAATTTACGAACTGTTTGAGTGGTCTCTTACCATTGTCATGGCCTCGGAATCGGCCGATTACTACAACGGACAACAAGGAGACATGTGGGATGCACAAAAAGACATGGCTTTAGCCTTAGTTGGTTCAACCATAACTAGTGGCATCTATGCCATAAGCTTCTATTTTTCCCGACAAAAAAATCTAAACTAAGTCCAATCCGCAATATCTTATTGTAGATATTGCGGATTTTTGTTATCCAGCCAATAACAATTTCTCGATACCTCTCTAAAGAGCTAGAGCCAACCACGAAATATAGCACATCCCTCGATTTATATACATGCTAGACAATCTACTATCAGAAGTTTTAAATGCCCTTGTACAATGGCATTCATAGCTGCAGCCTATGGAACTACAAAGCAGAAAAAGTGCGACTAAAAGCAAGAACAACCCAACAAGGCAAGGAAACAGTAGAGCTACATTCTTACTATTTTTCCATAAACACAGAGTATTATCAAGATTTTACTTCAATTGACATCAATAGTTCCACCCTTTAGAAGCTCTATTCTCCGAACTTCACTATCATTCACTCCGACGTTTTCAAAACTAAGGCAGACATTTACTAATATCCAGGGGAAAGACATCCATTTTACAGACTAAACTCTCAGATATATAGGACACAAGAATTTATCGCTATCGAGGAAAAACAGAACAAAAATTGCACACTTCTAGAAAAAATGCGTAACTTTGCAGCAGAATTTCATTGACACTCAACCATGTCTATCAGTAAAACTCGCCAGAAACTCATTACCGTTGCTCGTGAACTCTTTGCCAAACAAGGCTTTGATGGTATCACGATGAACGATATCGCTCAAGCTTCTCAAAAAGGTCGACGCACGATGTACACCTACTTTAGCAGTAAGGAAGACATCTATTATGCGGTTATCGAAGATGAACTAGAGCATCTGTCAGAAGAGATGGACAAAGTGGTGAACCTCCCCATTGATCCACAGGAGAAAATCGTGAAGATTATTTACACCCACCTTCATCTCATAGAAGATGTGGTTAAACGTAATGGATCGCTCCGTGCGGAATTTTTTAGTGACATCCACAAGGTGGAACGCGTACGTCGCAAGTTTGACCTTGAAGAACTTCATGCACTACGTAGTATCTTGCGAGAAGGTGTGGCCAAAGGAATTTTCAAGCTAGACCATGTCAATCTCACTGCCGACGTCATCCACTATGCCATAAAGGGCATCGAAGTTCCTTTCATGTTCGACCGTTTAGGACAAGGCCTCTCCATGGAGGAAAGTGTAGTAGTGGTGGAACGACTCATCAGTCGTGCGCTTGGTGTCAGTCTACCCCAACAATAGTATTATCATTATATCCATAAATATTCAATCTAAATATGGGACTCTTAACAGGAAAAACAGCCATAATCACTGGTGCTGCTCGTGGTATTGGTAAGGCTCTTGCTCTCAAGTTTGCAGAAGAAGGTGCAAACATTGCATTCACTGACCTCGTCATTGACGAAAGCGGCGAAGAAACTCGCAAAGAAATTGAAGCCAAGGGTGTAAAGTGCTTGGCTTATGCCAGCAATGCAGCTAACTTTGAAGAAACAGCAGAAGTTGTGAAGAAGATTCACGAAGATTTCGGCACCATTGACGTCTTGGTCAACAATGCAGGTATCACCAAAGATGGTTTGATGCTCCGCATGACTGAAGCTCAATGGGATGCAGTTATCAACGTAAACTTGAAGTCTGCGTTCAACTTCGTACACGCTTGTCTTCCCATCATGATGCGTCAACGTGGCGGCTCTATCATCAACATGTCTAGTGTTGTTGGTGTGCATGGTAATGCAGGTCAAGCTAACTATGCAGCTTCTAAGGCTGGTATGATAGCCCTTGCCAAGAGCGTAGCTCAAGAAATGGGTAGCCGCGGTGTTCGCGCCAACGCCATTGCTCCTGGCTTCATCGAAACTGCAATGACTCACCAACTTTCAGATGAAGTGCGTAAGGAGTGGATGAAGCAAATCCCTCTCCGCCGTGGCGGTCAAGCTGAAGACGTGGCCAACGTTGCTGTATTCCTCGCATCTGACCTTTCTTCCTATGTCACTGGTCAAGTGATCCAGGTGGACGGTGGTATGAACACTTAATCTTATCACCTCCTAGTTATTCTTAGTGCCGAGTGGCTTCTTCGGAGCTACTCGGCACTATCTTATCTGTTTATACCTTGAAGGCAAGGCAATATTCCCACTTTGCAAAGGCACAAGATCATTCTACAAGCCTCTAACCTCTCAGACTGCGCAACAAAATTCATGGAAGTACTTTACGAAGACAATCATATTATCATAGTAAACAAATCCGCTGGCGAAATCGTACAAGGCGATAAAACGGGGGATGCTACCTTAGCAGATGCCGTAAAGGCCTATATCAAAGAGAAATATGCAAAGCCTGGTGATGTTTTCTTGGGTACCGTGCATCGTCTCGACCGCCCTGTGAGCGGTATTGTCGTATACGCACGTACTTCCAAAGCTCTTTCGCGCCTCAACGAGATGTTCCGTCTTGGACAAGTACACAAGACTTACCATGCGATAACTCCAAAAACTCCACTTGCTCGTAGTGGACAACCCCCTCTCGCCCTAGGAACTCCCACAAATCTTGTACATTTCCTCACGCGCAATGAGCGACAAAACAAAGCCTATGCTCACCTTCACGAAGTCTCGGGAGCCAAGCGCGCAAGTCTTGATGCTACGATACAGAAAATCGGGGACAACACTCAGCTCATAGAAGTAAATCTCCACACAGGCCGCCACCATCAGATTCGCTGTCAGTTGGCAGCTGTAGGCTTTCCCATTCGTGGAGACTTGAAATACGGTGCGCCACGCTCCAATCCCGATGGTAGCATATGTCTTCACGCGCATCACATCGAGTTCGTCCATCCAGTATCGAAACAACTCATTAGTGTCACAGCTCCTTATCCACAAGGGTTAAGCATCTGGCGTGCTTTTGAGTAACAAGTTTCGTTATATTCTTTGTCTCTGTAGCTCTAAACTCAACTATCCACTCAACTTTTTATCAACTAGCATTTGGTCGAACTTAATTTTGTTCGTAATTTTGCTAGGCAACTCATTACTGGACGTTTCCAGAAACTAGTACTAAACTACTATAGAGGTACATTTCTACCCTAAAAGTAAGCTCAGACTGGCGATGCTACGCCAACTCATAACTAGCAACAACGCAAAACTCACAACTAAACACTACGCATCACAGCGTTTGTTTTTCATTATTCCGAACACATTCATGGCAATATCCTCGTTGATTACCAGGATAGTGCCTTTTTTATTCCTACCCCTATGATTGAAAAATACCTCAAAACATCACACTTCTCCAACACAGAAGAGTTTGCCAATGGTTTCCACATAGATATTCCCCAATGCTTCAATTTTGCCTATGACATCGTTGATGAGTGGGCAAACAAAGCTCCTAGCAAACGTGCCCTCTGCTGGGTAAATGAACATGGTCACCACCATGACTTTACCTTTAGAGAGATGAAGCAACTCTCAGATGCTGCCGCTTCCTTCTTCCTATCGATTGGTATAGGACGAGGAGATATGGTGATGCTCATGCTCAAACGTCGCTACGAATTTTGGGTAGCTATTCTAGGCCTTCACAAGATTGGTGCAGTAGCCATTCCCGCTACCCACTTACTCACTCCCAAAGACATAGAGTATCGTTGCAATGCCGCTGACATCTGTGCTATTATTTGCACCGAGGAGCATGATATGCAAGATAAAGTGAATGCAGCGATGCCCCTTTGCCCCACGGTTAAACATCGCATCGCTATTAATGCTCCAGAGGAAGGGTGGCACGATTTCCATCGTGGCCTTCAAGAAGCCGCTCCTTTCATCCGTCCCGCTGCTCCTGTGAATACGAACGACGATATCATGCTCCTCTATTTCACCTCAGGTACAACAGGCAACCCTAAGATGGTGACACATAATTTCGCTTATCCCCTCGGACATATCGTTACAGCCAAGTATTGGCAGCAGCTGCACGAAGACAGTTTGCACCTCACTGTAGCAGATACTGGCTGGGCTAAGGTAGCTTGGGGCAAACTCTATGGACAGTGGATCATCGGAGCTGCCATCTTTGTCTACGACCACGAACGCTTTGATGCTGCTAAAATGCTGCAACTTATTCAAGAATATAGCATCACTTCGTTTTGTGCTCCCCCAACGGTCTATCGCTTCATGGTGCGCGAAGATCTTTCTTCCTACAATCTGTCCTCACTTGAACATGTTACTACTGCTGGAGAAGCTTTGAACCCCTCAGTCTTTGAGGCTTTCCAAAAAGGGACAGGTTTAAAGATGACCGAAGCCTTTGGACAAACAGAAACTACACCGCTCATTGTCACCTTCCCTTGGGTAGAACCTCGCCCAGGTTCAATGGGTATTCCCAATCCGCTCTACAACCTGGACATCATTCGCCCCGATGGTAGTTCAGCAGGAGTTGGCGAAAAGGGAGAGATTGTCATTCGCATGCCAGAAGATGGCAGTCACCCTCTCGGTCTTTTCCGAGGATACTATCGTGACGAAGCGATGACGTGTCAAGTTTTGCACGATGGTCTATACCACACGTGCGATGTGGCCTATCGTGACGAGGAAGGCTATTGCTGGTTTGTTGGGCGCACCGATGACATCATAAAGAGTTCAGGCTACCGCATCGGTCCCTTTGAAGTAGAAAGTGCTGTAATGACTCACCCTTCTGTGGTAGAGTGTGCTATCACTGGCGTGCCCGATGACATTCGTGGCATGATTGTGAAGGCCACCATTGTACTTGCACCTGAATATAAGGAGCAAGCAGGTCCAGATCTTGTGCGCGAGATACAACAGCACGTAAAACACGTAACAGCCCCCTACAAGTATCCTCGTCTCATCGAGTTTGTTGATGCCTTGCCAAAGACTATTAGCGGAAAAATCCGCCGTGTAGAAATTCGCAAGAATGAGAAATAAGCTTTAATTGCCTGGGAACTTTTCACTTATCAAACTTTTATTATAGAACTCCTCACCTTCTCTGAATTCATTCCTAGTTTATTATTTAAAGTCCTAGGAAATATCGGAGTAGATGAGGATTCTTGAAAAAGGCAGTGCAGAAAAGGCCATTAAACCTTTGGTGTTCTTGCTGATTTCCATTACTTTTGCACGTGAGTAGACCTCTATCTTCTCTCTTTCTTCTATCAAATTTTACTCGCCCAACTTAGCCTACGCAAAACCACAAAACTTACAGAAGTATGGATAAAGCTAAATTTGAAAAAGTGATGGGTGTCATTGGCACCATTACTGCAGTTCTCATGTACGTGTTCTACATCAACACGATTCTCAACAACCTCAATGGACAAAAAGGTGACTGGGTTCAACCTTTGATGGCATGCATCAACTGTATCATTTGGGTCAGCTATGGTCTTTTCAAAGAACGTCGCGATTGGCCCGTAGCTCTCGCTAATGCTCCTGGTATCATCTTCGGACTCGTAGCTGCTGTCACCGCATTCTAAACTCTTATTATGCTCACATTCATTGCACATTTGACTCAATCCGTCTTCCACTTCAACCGTAATCTTCTTTTAGCTGGCGCTATGCTCACCGCAGCAACTACAATCACGAGTTGCTCCAATCAGAACAAAGCTCATGACGCTGCCGCTGCTACTGCACAAAACGATAGCATCGAAGCGCGCCAAATGGCAAAAGAAGAAACCTTTCTAGCCCAGAAAGCCAAAGAGCCTGGGGTACAGTCGCTCGGTGGTGGGCTCCTTTATAAGGTGCTTCGCGCTGGAAATGGTGCGCAGCCCACTTCAACGAGTATGGTGACCGTGGACTATGAAGGCAAACTCATCGATGGCACTATCTTCGACAGTAGTTACCAACGCGGAGAACCCGCAAGTTTTCCCGTGAGCGGTGTCGTTGCTGGTTGGCAAATCGCCTTAAAAGCGATGCATGTAGGAGATGAATGGGAAGTATATATCCCACAGTATCTGGGTTATGGTGCTAATGGCACGGGCAACATTCCTCCCTACTCTACTCTCATCTTCAGAATTTCTCTGAAATCTGTGGAGTAACCGACACTTTGCTTCGTAATGTCCCCCTCGACTCTCGCAGTACCGACATTGCGAAGCCTTGTTTTTGCACAACCATCGATTATTGTTAGCTTGGCATCGTATCTTATGCACGGTATCAAGCGCACATCGTTAGCTAAAACCTCTGTTTCTTAGTCTTATTTTGCTATATGGGTAAACCTATCTCTGCTTTCAAACGTGTCGAAAACACCATCGAATGGATTATCTACAACGCTCGATGGATTCAAGTGCCTATTTATCTTGGTCTCATTGTGGTGATGCTACTCTATTCCTATGTCTTTTGTTGCGAAGTGTTTGACCACATTGTCCACATCAGCTCCTTACACGAAGCGGATATGCTCCTCATCACCTTGGGACTAGTGGACGTGTCCATGATTTTCAATCTTATCATCGTGGTCATCATGGGAGGATATTGGACCTTTGTCAGCCATCTAAGCATTTCCGAACGCGACAAAGATGGTGAACAATTTGGTCATCTAGGCAACCTGTCTGCTAATTCGCTCAAGATTAAGCTCCTGGTATCGCTCATTAGCATCAGTGCCGTACATCTCCTCGAAAGTTTCGTGCGCCACGACGTAGAACCCAAGCACATAGCAGCGCAAATAGCCATTCACCTTGTCTTTATCATCTCTGCTCTCGCCATGACATACATGGATAAAATAACGGCAAATTCTCACTAATATCGCCTATTGTCTCTGGGTAGCCCCATTTTTTAGACAAAAAAGTTCAGAGAATCTTGGCTTTTTCGCCATTTTGCATTACATTTGCAAAACCAAATCACAATTCAATCGTAAACAACAATGATGCAACAAAACAACATTAAGGGTTGGTGGCGCACTCAAGATAGTAATATCGTGAGTTAGACATCGCACACCCTAATTGTTCGTTCATCATCTACGGAATATTGAGGCTTGTCGTTACTCACGGCAAGCCTTTTTTGTCGTGAGTTGCGCGCGACAGTCCCGACGTCAACTGTTGCCCCCTACTTTCCGAGTATCATTTATCTCTTCAACAACGACGACTTATGACTTCTTTCCTTATTGATTCTAAAGGTTTTTATGGCAAATTTGGCGGTGCCTTCGTGCCCGATGTCTTGCTACCCAACATACAAGCCCTGCAAGAAGCCTATATTTCCATCATCGAAAGCGAAGACTTCCAACGCGAGTTTCACGAACTCTTGAGAGATTATGTGGGACGCCCGAGTCCCCTCTATTATGCTCGTCGTCTCAGTGAGAAATATGGCGCAAAGATTTATCTTAAACGCGAAGACCTCAACCACACTGGGGCGCACAAAATCAACAATGCCTTGGGGCAAATCTTGCTCGCCAAACGTATGGGCAAGAAACGCATCATTGCAGAAACTGGTGCTGGACAACATGGCGCTGCCACAGCTACGGCTTGCGCTCTCATGGGCATGGAATGCAGCATCTACATGGGTGCGCTCGACGTAGAACGCCAGCATGTCAATGTAGAACGCATGCGCATGCTCGGGGCCACAGTGATTCCAGCAGAGAGCGGCAACAAAACGTTGAAAGATGCCGTAAACGAAGCCTTGATGGCATGGTGTGAAAGTCCAGAAGATACGTTCTACCTAATCGGTTCTGCCGTGGGGCCTCATCCTTATCCCGATATGGTGGCTCGTCTGCAGAGTGTCATCAGCAAAGAAATCAAAGGGCAACTTATGGAAAAGGAAGGTCGCGACTATCCCGACTATCTAATGGCGTGCATCGGTGGAGGTTCTAATGCTGCTGGAGCCATGTATCACTATCTCGATGACCAGAAAGTGCAACTCGTATTGGCAGAAGCTGGCGGACTTGGAAAAGATAGTGGTGCCACAGCCGCTACTATCAACATTGGTTCGGAAGGAGTGTTGCATGGTAGTCGCACACTGGTCATGCAAACTCCCGAAGGTGAAGTGCAAGAGCCCTACTCCATTTCGGCAGGTCTGGACTATCCCGGCATTGGACCGCTCATCTCTCATTTGGCGCACCAAAATCGAGCAGAAGTATTGGCCATCAACGATGATGAAGCCCTTCGTGCCGCCTTTGAACTCACACGTTTGGAAGGCATCATCCCAGCTCTCGAAAGTAGCCATGCTTTGGCACTTCTCGCCCGACTGAAGTTTCAGCCTGAAGACGTGGTGGTCATCAACGTGAGCGGTCGTGGCGACAAAGACATCTCCACCTATTTGGCACATAAAGCCGAGATTTTGAGAGAATAAAACCATCCTTCCCTGTTTGTCTCGCTCACTTCTTTCACTTCACCTCTTACAACTTTGACATGCAGCACGTTTTGCTCATTGATAATTACGACTCATTTGTCCACAACCTTGCACATTTGGTGCAAGGGTTGGGGGCAGAAGTCACTATATTGCGCAATGATAAAGTGGCGCAAGTAGATTTCTCAGATTACTCCCATCTGCTGCTGTCTCCTGGTCCAGGTTTACCAGAAGAAGCAGGCGATTTGCTGCCCCTCATTCGTCGTGCCGCAGGACAAATCCCCATATTAGGTGTCTGTCTGGGTCATCAAGCCATTGGCCAATGCTATGGCGGCACGCTATTTCAACATGAACAACCACTGCACGGCATAGAAAGCCGCTGCCATCTCCTCACAGACGATGGTTTGTGGGCTAATCTTCCAGATGAAATTTCAGTGGGTCGCTACCATTCTTGGTCTGTCAGCGAACCTCTGCCGGAGATTTTAGAAGTAACAGCACGTGCCGAAGATGGAACCATCATGGCTTTTCGACATCGCCACCTAAACCTCCGTGGCGTGCAGTTTCATCCCGAGAGTATTCTCACACCTTTTGGAGCTGAAATCATAGACAACTGGCTTTCTCTTTCGTAAGGAGGAAGCCAGTTGTGTTAGTAATCACCCAAGCCCCTCCTTTTTCACATTTGCTTTGTTAAAATCGCAGCTCAAAAGTCCCCCACTGATATTCCATTCTAGGAGAGAGAAAAGCAAGAGTTTGCGAGAACAACCAAGAAAAAATTGGATAAACAACTAAAAACTTGCGACCCACCCTACATTTTTGGGCTTCTCTCTCATTTTTCTTTGGTCTGTTTTCATAGTTTTGTCGGAGTTTTAGCCCTAAAACGTCCGACATAATATTGATTTTGTGGGAAGTTTTTCGCAAAATCTCCGACATAATTTCATTCTGATGCGATAGGTATCACTTTCCATCCTTCATTCCTCTAAAACTAACACACAGAGAATCGCATAAATCTCCCACAAAGGGAAAAAAATTTCATAGACCACGTTAAATTCCACGTTTCATAACGCAAACATTACGGAAGAAACCTTTCGCACTAGTTCGTGAGCTGTCGCAATAAGCCCAAGATTTAACGCAAGAGTAACCATCACAAGGGGAAGACATGTAAATAGATTTGGCTTTAACCTCGAGCAGGGAGACAATAATGCTACAAATCCCCTTCTCTATTTAACGAGGCATAGGCAGCATAACTACGGCATATTGTCAAGACCATTGCACATTTATCACGCGCGCAATGATCTTTTAGTGGCAAACTTCATGGGTTGTTCGCTCATCTGCAGAAAAATACGTAACTTTGTAAGTTGGAAAGTAGCAGAATCTGCGCAGACCTGCTATTTTAACTCTCTTTGCCTTCTCTTTTCTGAGTAAGAATATCGATGAGAGGCTCTACAATTAAGCAAAAAACAACCACGTTATAAATGATCACTCTCTCCAACATCGCCGTACAATTTGGTAAGCGCATCCTCTATCAGGATGTAAACATGAAGTTTACCAACGGCAACATCTATGGTGTTATTGGCGCAAATGGTGCCGGTAAGTCTACACTACTCAAAGCTATTAGTGGCGAACTTGAACCAACTAAGGGTAAAGTAGAACTTGGCCCAGGCGAACGCCTCTCAGTGCTCTCACAGGACCACTTCAAATTTGACGACCAAACAGTGCTCGACACCGTGCTTCAAGGACATACTGTGATGTGGCAGGTGATGCAAGACCGCAATGAACTCTATTCCAAAGAAGAGTTTACGGACGAAGATGGCATCAAAGTGGCAGAACTCGAAGACAAGTTTGCCACAATCGGTGGATACACCGCAGAGAATGACGCTGCAACGCTTCTTTCTGGTCTTGGCATCAAAGAAAATCTCCATGGAAAACTCATGGGTGAGCTTTCTAACAAACAGAAAGTGCGCGTGATGTTGGCACAAGCCCTCTTTGGTGAGCCCGACAACTTGCTCCTCGACGAGCCTACGAACGACCTTGACCTAGAGACCGTGGAATGGCTCGAAGAATACCTCGGTAATGTGGAACACACCGTCCTTGTGGTGAGCCACGACCGCCACTTCCTTGACCAAGTTTGTACCCACACGGTCGACATTGACTTCGGTAAAGTAACGCTCTTCTCTGGTAACTACTCGTTCTGGTACGAATCTTCTCAGTTGGCACTCCGTCAAGCACAAAACCAACGTCAGAAGGCTGAAGAAAAGCGTAAGGAGTTGGAAGAGTTTATCCGCCGATTCTCTGCTAACGTGGCGAAGAGTAAACAAACGACTTCGCGTAAGAAGATGCTCGAAAAGCTCAATGTGGAAGAAATTAAGCCTTCTACTCGCCGCTACCCGGGTATCATCTTCCAGATGGAACGCGAACCTGGTAACCAAATCTTGGAAGTGCAAGACCTTAAAGCTGTAGCCGACGATGGCACAGTTCTCTTCGACAAGGTGAATTTCCAAGTGGAGAAGGAAGAAAAGGTGGTATTCATCAGCCACGATCCACGTGCGATGACCGCTCTCTTTGAGATTATCAATGGTAACCAAGAAGCTGCTGCTGGTACTTACTCATGGGGCGTCACCATCACTACAGCTTATTTGCCACTTGACAACACGGAGTTCTTCGACACAGACCTCAATATGCTCGACTGGCTCTCTCAATATGGCGAAGGCAACGAAGTGTATTTCAAAGCGTTCCTCGGACGTATGCTCTTCAAAGATGAGGAAATCCTCAAGAAGGTTAACGTGCTTTCGGGTGGAGAAAAGATGCGTTGTATGATTGCCCGTATGCAACTGCGCAATGCCAACTGCTTGATTCTTGACACGCCTACCAACCACCTAGACATGGAGTCTATCCAAGCCTTCAACAACAACCTTAAAGGCTTCAAAGGTAACATTCTTTTCTCCTCTCACGACCACGAATTTATCAACACCGTGGCCAACCGCGTGATCGAACTCACGCCGAACGGCACGATTGACAAGTTGATGAGCTACGAAGACTACGTACACGATGCTCGCATCCGTGAATTGCGTGAACAACTCTACGGAGAAAACAAAGCCTAATATTCGACAATCTCTACAGCTAGCGACATAGATATGGCGCAAACTAGCTGACAATTCTACACATTGACCCTCTTTCGGCATAATATTTGCAGAAAGAGGGTCAAACTAATAAGCATAATTTCATGGAAGAAAAAGAACCATTGACTAACAATACAACAAACGACGAAACCACTCAGCCCGAAACTAACGAGCAAGAAGTTCAAAATCAAGCAGACACTGCAACAGAAGCTACAGAAGCTCCTGCAGCAGAACTGACTGATGCCGAAAAGTTGGCACAAGCTGAGGCAGAAATTGCAGAACTCAAAGATAAGATTTTGCGACAAGCTGCTGACTTTGCAAATTTCCGCAAGCACAGTATGGCAACTCACACAGAGTTGATTCTCAATGGTGGTAAGAAAGTGCTAGAAAGTTTGCTTCCCATCCTTGATGATATGGAGCGCGCTGAAGCAAATTTGGCAAAAAGCGAAGAAGTAGAAACCTTGCGCGAAGGCTTGTCGCTAATTTTCCAAAAGTTGCAACGCACACTCGAACAACAAGGTCTGAAGAAGATGGAGACTAAGGAAGCTCAGTTTGACACTGATTTCCACGAAGCTGTAGCTCTCTTCCCAACAGAAGATGAGCAACAAAAGAATCACATCATCGACTGCGTGCAAACGGGCTATATGCTCAACGACAAAGTGTTGCGCCACGCCAAAGTGGTGGTGGGACAATAAAATAGTTTACCGCCCGTGCGCGGATATTTTTCATCCTAACAAGCAACAAGACAATGGCAGATTTAGACTACTATCAAATACTCGGTGTCGACAAAAGTGCCAGTGACGCTGAGATCAAGAAGGCTTACCGCAAGGTGGCCATGAAGTATCACCCAGATAAAAACCCAGGCGACAAAGAAGCCGAAGAAAAGTTTAAGGAAGCCGCAGAAGCCTATGAGGTATTGCGGGATCCAGAAAAGCGACAACGCTATGACCAATTTGGTAAAGCTGCTTTCGAAGGTGGTGCAGGAGCTGGAGGATTTGGTGGCGGATTTACCGACATCAATGACATCTTCTCGCACTTTAGCGACATCTTTGGCGGTGGTGGCTTCGGAGGTTTTGGCGGTTTCGGTGGTGGCGGTGCCTCTGCTGGACCTCAGCAATACCGCGGTGGAGATTTGCGTTTGAAAACCAAACTCACCCTCGAAGAAATCGCTACTGGCGTAACCAAAAAGTTCAAGATAAAAAAGCAAGTTGAGTGTAACGAATGTCATGGCTCAGGAAGTGAACCAGGACACAGTGCTGAAACTTGCTCCACTTGCCATGGTAGCGGTTATGTGATTCGCAATGCTCGCACCATCTTCGGCACGATGCAACAACAAAGCCCCTGCCCCACATGTCATGGTGAGGGAAAAGTGGTGACGCACAAGTGTAAGAAATGTCACGGTGACGGTGTTGTGGCTGGGGAAGAAGTGATCGAAGTGCGCATCCCTGCTGGTGTAGCAGAAGGAATGGTCGTGACCGCTCCTGGAAAGGGCCATGCTGGCAAGCACAACGGTGTTCCTGGAGATATTCAAGTCCTTATCGAAGAGTTGCCACACGAACACTTCATCCGTGATGACAACGATTTGATCTATAACCTCCTACTCACCGTGAGCCAAGCAGCCTTAGGTGATCAAGTGGAAGTGCCTACGCTCGAAGGAAAAGCCCGTGTAACCATCAAACCTGGCACACAACCAGGCACGCGTATGCGCTTGCGCAGTAAGGGTCTTCCTGCTGTGCAAGGTTATGGCTATGGACGTGGCGACATTGTCATCAATATCTCTGTCTACATTCCCGAAACTCTCTCAAAAGAAGAGAAGTCTGCTTTCGAAGCGATGAAAGACAGCGATAACTTGAAGCCTTCTACCAGCATCTTCAATAAGATTTTTAGTTCTTTCCGCGCTTACTTTAGCTAAGCTATAGGAAAGATTTTAAGCGGAATAACACCATGGACTATCAACAGACCTTGGACTACCTCTTCACTGCTGCCCCGATGTTTCAAAGCATCGGGGCAGGAGCGTATAAAGAGGGCTTATCTACAACGCAAACTCTCGATGCGCACTTTAATCACCCTCATCGTTCCTACAAAATAATCCATGTGGGAGGTACAAATGGCAAAGGCTCTACCTCGCACACCCTAGCCGCCATCTTGCAACTCGCAGGTTACCGCGTGGGACTCTATACTTCACCGCATCTGGTGGACTTTCGTGAGCGCATCCGTGTGAATGGAGTGTGCATTTCTGAGCAACGTGTCATTGATTTCGTGGAAGAAGAACGTGCTTTCTTCGAACCACTCCACCCTTCCTTCTTTGAACTTACTACAGCTCTGGCTTTTCGCTACTTTCAAGAACAAGCAGTGGACGTGGCTGTAGTAGAAGTGGGACTAGGCGGGCGATTAGATTGCACAAACATCGTAAATCCTTTGGTGAGTGTGGTGACTAACATCTCGTTCGACCACATCAACCTACTAGGAAATACGTTGGAAGCCATCGCTTTTGAGAAGGCAGGCATTTTCAAAAAGGGAGTTCCTGCTGTGATAGGGACAGCACAGCCAGAGGTTCGCACCATTTTTGAAAAGGTAGCCGCAGAGAGAGAAGCAAAACTTGTATTTGCAGAGGAAGAAAGTCCACTAGAAAAGATTGAAACAACGAAAGAAGGGTCTTTTATCTACCACACGCACTCGTGGGGCAACGTCGTGGCCAGTTTAAATGGGGCTTGTCAGTCCCAAAATGCGCGTACGATTTTCTGCACTCTAGCACAACTGCCTCAGGATTTCCAATGTCGCATCACTCCAGATGCAGTGCGCGAAGGATTTCTTAGGGTAGCTGAACTCACAGGTTTACAAGGTCGTTGGCAAATCATCAGCAAAAATCCTTACGTGATAGCAGACACTGGGCACAACGAAGATGCTTGGCGACACCTCACTCCACAATTAGAGCAACTCGCTAAGCAATCCGCTCACCCCAAGTCCGCTCTCCATATCGTGTTTGGCGCATGCAACGACAAAGACATTGCGCACATACTTCCGCTACTTCCCAAAGAGGGCACCTACTACTGGGCGCAAGCAAGCGTGCATCGAGCATTGCCTTCAAACTCCCTTAAAGAATCAGCTGCACAACTAGACCTACAAGGTTGTGCTTACTCCAACGTTGTTGAGGCCTATGCTGAAGCCTTACGTCATGTACCTGAGACAGGCACTGTTTTCGTAGGAGGCAGTTCATTTGTGGTAGCTGACTTTCTCAGCTACCTCTCGCAATAATCTTTACGCAGCTCCATCAGCAAAGAAAAACAGCACGCTTTCCATCACAAAGAAAGCGTGCTGTTCTTTTTGAAAATCACAGACAATTATAATGCACTGCGGAGTTGCTGCAAAGCGGCTGCAGGATCAGGTTGAGACATCAAGCAATTACCTAACATCACTCCATGATAACCAGCTGCTTTTAAGCGACGGATGTCCTCTACTGTGCTTATGCCACCTTCGGAAAGTAGCACTTTATCAGTAGGAAGTTGAGTAACTAAATCCAATGACTTCTGTAAGTCTGCACTGTAGTCTTCCAAGTTGTAATTTACTACAGCTACGATGTCAGCCTCAGTTTGGGCATAAGTCAATTGCTCAGCACTATGAATCGCAACAACTACTTCCAAGCCAATGCTGTGGGCATAGGCCAAGAGTTCCGTATATTCCTCAAACGAAAGGAAATCTGCATCGAGTTGTACTGCAGAAGCTGCAAAAAGACGAGCTTCCAATAACTGTCGTTTGCTAATGATTACATCGTTGCGCAGCACAGGAATATTATAACCATGACCTTCAATGGTGCCATAGGCTGTGCGAAGGAAGGCCAACTTACTATCAAAAAAGGCTTCATTAGTCTGCATGGACACAGCCGCTGCACCAGCACCTGCAAAAGCGGGACACAGCACCTGCGGCACTGCTTCAGCATTCAGTACACCGACACCTGGACTCTTACGCTTGAATTCTGCTACTAATCCATAAGGATCTGTTTGTAAAGCAGTTTTAAAAGAAGTCGGACTGGCCAAATGCCCTTCAGCCTTCATTGTTTCATAACGTTCTAAGATTGTTTGTGTAGTCAAGGTGGCTTCACGTTCGGTAAGTTCTTGACGTTTTTGCTGAAGCATCTGTTCTTTGTAAGGCATCATCGTTAAGAATAGAGATTTTATATATGAGTTGAATAAAAGAAATTACAAGGTTAGTCTTTCTCAATCAAGGCTACGCAGTAGGCAGCTATACCCTCTTCTCGTCCCACAAAGCCCATACGCTCGCTTGTGGTGGCCTTGATTGAGATTGCGTCTTCGTCCACTTGAATCAAAGAAGCAAGACATTGGCGCATGGCTTCTACGTGAGGATTCAGCTTAGGTCGTTCTGCACAGACTGTACAGTCGATGTTACCCACGCGGAATCCCTTGGAAGCGATAAGCTCAATGGTACGTTGTAGCAGCACTTTGCTATCTGCTCCTTTATATTTAGGATCAGTATCAGGAAAATGAAAACCTATGTCACGCATATTAGCTGCACCTAATACTGCATCACAAATGGCATGAATGAGCACATCGGCATCACTATGCCCCAGCAATCCTAGTGAGTGATCAATCTTCACACCACCCATCCAAAAATCTCTATTTTCAGCTAGACGATGCACGTCATAACCATAACCTACTCGTATTTTCATTGTCGAAATTTTGAATCATTATTGAGGAGTCTTCAGCTGTGACGCTCTACATCATCGAGCATAAGCCTTATTCTACAATAGAGAACTCCGCGTAAATAAAAGAGTATTGTAGTAATTAACGACCACGACGGCCAAAGAGTTCACGAATACCATCCATATCAAAGGAGAGCGTGACACGCAAAGTTTGGTCAAGCGGATTAGAAGGCGTAGTTGCCACTACATATCCTGCATCAATGTTGAGCACATTCATTTTGAACCCAGCTCCGAAGGTGAAGTATTTTCGATTACCCTGTGCTTCACTTTCATGATGATAGCCACCACGGAGGGCAAACTTGTCGTTGTAGATGTATTCAGCACCTACACTCCATTGTATTTCTTCCAGTTCTCCTTTAAACCCTCTTTCGCTATCGCTGAAGCTTTTGAAAACTCCTGAGATAGGTGAGAGATCATTGTAGTCAGAAAGGACTCTTTGCTTATAATCTTCGTTGCTCTCGCCATCTTTGCGGAGAGGCAGTGAAGGAACAAGCAACTTGTTAGCCTCAGCCGTGATTGAGAACTTGTTATACTCATCAACAGGAATCAGCAAATTGGCACCTAGGCGCAGATTGGTGGGAATAAAATAGGAATAATTGCTGCCAAAGTTAATTTTAGAACCTAGATTACTCACATTTAAGCCTAAATTAAGCGCACACTCTCGACGACCGAGAAAAATATAATTGTTCCAATACATCGCCACATCTGCTGCAACGGCAGAACCAGGGGTGAGATCGTCGTTATATCGGCCTGTAAGGTCAGAATACATGTATCGGAGTGCTACTGCTGCAGAGAACCTTTCAGACAGAAGGCGAGAGTAAGCCACATCCACGGCATATTCATAAGGACGCACCACACCAGCTGTTGGCGTGGGGACTTCACCTACGGTGAAATATTTAATTGAACCTGAAACAGCTTGGTAATCTCCTAGACGCGCATAGCCCACAGCATTCACCAAAGCAATACCTTCGGTGAGCTGTCTCAACCATGGCGTGTAGTTCATCGCAAAACCAGCACGCGAAACTGTGAAAGGATACTTAGCCGGATTCCAGTTTTGTGAATGCACATCAGCTTCTGTAGCAGCACCTACGTCACCCATGGCAGCTCCTCGTGCATCGGCAGCGATGGTCTGCGAGATTACTGCGGTGCGCACTGGGTTGAATTTTTCTTTAATCTCGTTTTGCGCTTGCGCCCCAAGGGTGAAAGCTATTAGAGAAAGGGGAAGGATAATTCTTTTCATTCAGAACAATGTGAAGATTCAAAAGAATGAAGGAGGCAAGATACGAGTTCATCTCATGACTAAATCCACAATAGACTCCTTATCTCCTATAAAATATTGGATAATGCGTTAAGTGTCTTATTCCACTACAACGAGTTTATAAGTAGCAGTGGACTTTCTACCATCGGCATAGTGCACTTGTAGTCGACAAATATAAAGGCCTGCAGAAAGCGGAGCACCAGCACTATTACGTAGCCCCCAAGACTGCGACCAACTACCCTGTCCTGCTGCTAGAGATTGCCGGTGAGTGTAGACCTTCTGTCCGCTAGCATCAGCCACTTCAAGGAAGAGTTCTCCTTCTTTATCTGAAGTGGGGAAATTGGCAACGAAGGTAGTAGCTACCTGAGCCGGATTTTCAGTCGTTGTCAAAGTCGTTTCTGTAAGCTGATTAGCAGAAACAATGAAGCGCATCATAGTGGTAGTGACATTATCATTGACATCCCACACACGAAGTTTAAGCGTGTGCAGTCCAGGTGAGAGGTTCATGAGAGGATAGACTATCTGACCACGGTTATAGCTCCCTAGAGAAAAAGTGAAATGCTCATTGACACTAACAGGAGCTTCATTGTCTAATGTCAACTCCATGTCGTGTCCAAGATAACCTTGGCTTGCATTAATGCCTGAATCATCAGATATATCAGCTACCAATGTAGCATTTTTTCCAACAATGGCATAATCAACTTGTCCCACTTGGTTCAAGTAAGCCACAACTTTGGGTGCGAGTGTATCGGGTGCAGCAGAATTGGCTGTTCCATTGAGATTAAACTGCTCATTAACTCCATTGCATTCCGTCTTTTTATCATCGCTCACCGCATAAAGACTCAAGCGAGCAGCATCCGTGCTGTAACTGATGTTTCGAGGCACGACAGCTGAGATACTAAACTTCCCTTGTTCCACTCGGGCAGTACCTTTAAACACAGCAAGCCCTCTTTCACTAAACTTGAGAGGCTGACGATTCCGACGCGCAGCACTACCATCATTGTCCTTACATACGATGGTCTCCAAGCGGTCATAAATCGAAGCGGAAAGAACTCCAGAGAAACTCTCATCCAAAGCCCCTGCATTTTGCTGACTCTTCGTTATATGCCCACTAAATCTTGCGACACTTCCGGCTTCAAGTTGAACTTTCATCGAGGAAGTTACCGCTTTTCCATTGATACTATCAATGACCACACTTCCCGTGGGGATAGATAGCACTAAAGCTGGGTCTCCGAAGTAGAGATATTTGAGTTTATTGATGGAGTTATCAACATCTCTATAACTCTTTCCTGCGGGAGAGAGCAAGTCATTCTTTGCCTTACGCAATGCTTCTCCCATTGTTATACGATTTCCAGCATCATCTCGCCCCACCACATAGTAGGCAAATCGACGATTAAGGGCATTATTCTGCGTGGCATACACCGCTCTTGTAGCACACATGAAACCTATACTACCGCCGTTAGGCTGATGGAGAAACTCTTCTGCTATATTATCTTCCTTACTATCGAAGGGATAGATTTCACAAGAGGCTAGCACCCATAGAGTCTGACGATTGTTATATGATTTTTTGAAATCTTCTAGACGTAAAGCAGCTTCGTGCGACACTTGAAATGGAGCACCATGGCCACTATAATTGAAGATAACAGCACCTTCTTCCATGCGACGAAGAGCTTGTTGGCGTACCATAGGATAGGTGAATCCGATGGCACTAGCCTCTCGATTGTAGCGATCCCAATAAATCTTTGAAAGATTCAGACGATCATTAGAACCTGACACATACTCCTTCGACACCCGCTCAGCATCTTCCATGTGTTCGTTAGCATCACCATCATCTCCAAGCATCACCACATTATTTTTCCATTCGCCAGCATCAACATTCGTTAGATAGCGTTCGACTTTATCTACCAAAACTTTAGCTTGTTCGGAAGTAATTGCTATCATGCGGCCTGTGGCAAGGTCGGGCTTCTCACGCTCAATGGTTTCTCCTTCTCCATCGTCTAAGAGTGCATAGAAATCATCTGTGATATAGCTATTGACAGTGCCAAGATTATAGTTAGATGCATCCTGTTCGTAAGCCAACAAATAATCATCTGGGTTCTCGCGCTTCCAGTCATCTGTCAAGAATCTATTATCCCATGGACTCTTACCCATGAGCAAAACATATCGAGGTGCGGGAGTAGTATCATCCGCTCGGTCGTAGAGCATCTTCAAATAGCGACGATAGGCATTGGCATCAGGAGTGCCAGAAGAGAACTCATTATATAGTTGATCAGCACGCACCACTTTTACTGTCAATCCACTATGTTGCCGATGCATAGCTGCAAGTCGTTCCGCCTGTTGAATGAGTTTTCCACTTGAAGGTACGATGATGACGTAGTCTATTCCAGTGTCTGCATGAAGATTCTGGTTCGCAATTTCACCTACCAACTGAGGGATAGGAAAGCGAGCTGAGCTATTAAAAGCAACAAAGCGACGATTGGGGGTATCAGTAGTAAACGTGGCACGTCCATCGGCAAAACTACTACGCGGAACTTCGACTGTGGGACTCCCCATCTGCCCAATTCTCCATAATTTCGTGGAAGAAATGGCAGACTGCACAGAGAGTGTAGTCACCCCTGTGGATTGAGGGGAAAAACTATAAGGATTGCCGTCGACTTTCAACAGTCGAGGATAAGAGATTCTGACAAAATCCATTCGAGCACTATTGCCCGCAGTGGTATTCACCACAAAAGCATTACTGCCAACTTGGATGCGCTGTCGGAAAGTCTTCGTGTCAAGTGTTGCACTCGAAGTAAGTGTATTGAATGATGAGGCTGAGAGCTGTCCCAGTCGTTTCCCGTTCAACTGTATGTCAGCTGTGGTAGATGAAGTGGAAGATGCTGCTGCAAAAGAAACTTCTACGGGAAGCTCTCCAGCATCTTCAGCTAAATCGGGAACATTGACGTTAAATGCCAGCTGATTGTGCGTAGCAAAATCGTGTCCATCAAACATGCGCCGTCCACCTTGGTACAATCCGGCCTCATCTTCATCCCAGATGGCAGCGAAAGGCACACGATCCAATTCTGTCGTTGCGGCCTCTTCAACAGCTGCTAAAGAAGAAACACGGAGGGGTGTGTCACCTTCAGTAAGAAAATAGTAGCTAAAGCGTGAATAGTAATTATTCTCGTGCGACCACTTCCCAGCCGTCTTGTCATACGTTCGACGTTGCGTACCTTCTGCCCAAAAGAGCAACTGTTCTCCTTCACGCAAAGTTGGCACTTCCACAAGATCGTCTGGCACTCGTTGGGACTGCACAGCATCGCTTTCTACATCAAAAAGAAGCTTCTCGTCCTGCATCAAGCCACCATATCCAAAGACTTTCACCCGATCTACTTGAGCGAAACCAGCCTTACGCAAAAAGTCGGTAGAAAGATTGTAAATGCCTTCGCGAGCCACCCGAATCTTCACCCATCGCCCTTGTTTTAACAGGGAAGATTTCGCCCAACGCAAATCTGCAGCAGTGGAAGTAGAAGAAGTGAATGCTGAATGAACTAAAATACCTCTTTCTACAGGTTGAGATGAAACTCCATGGCTTAGGAGGCGTGTCCGTGAAGAGTCAGCGTTATTATCCTTATTGACAACTTTTGGTTGGTTTATCACTTTGAGCTGACAAGAAGTGATGCGTAGCCACTTCCCTTCTCTATAGACAAATGGCACGAAAGTTACAACGAGGCATTTGCGTTTTTGTTCTACTGCAGTCGCGACTTCCAACTTTGGCTGCGACACTCGCCCCAGCTCTTGCTCCATCTTTTTCACCCACTTGCGCTCTTCCGAAGACAGAGGGGCATACTCTGGATAAATCAAGGCGACTTCATGATGCAGATTTCCTTGCTCCACTGCCAATTCTTGTGTAAAGAGCGGCAAACTGTCGCTCACTACGTAGTCTGCAGTGGAGATATGCACAAATTCGCGCTGAGCCATCAGAGAAAGAGGCGCAAAAGCGAGGAATGTCCAAAGAAGAGACGGATGAATCATTGAGGGAAGTTTGAAAGGATAGTGGAAATGTAAGCTACTTTGACTATAGGACAACGAGGCTCATTAAGCTATTTCATCATAATATCTGGGAGAGTTAAAAGAAAATCTCAGAGAGTTGAAAGAAAATCTCGGAGATTTATCAAAAGTTCTCGGAGTTTTTCTAGAAAATATCGGAGATATTCTTAAAGTTCTCGGAGTTTGTTGTTGGAAACATGAGACTATTAACTAACAGCTCTGCAAGACAATGGCAAAACTATAAATCTACATAGCTAAAACTATCGGGGGTTGACTACTTCACATTAAAAGAAAGCACACGAGTTTCACCTAGATAAGTTTCAACTTTGTGGTCGGGTGTGATGAAAATGGGAGCAGTGGGTGTACCCATCAATAAGATGTCACCACGGCGTAGTGTAAAATATTGGCTCACCTCGGCAATTACATTGTCTACATGGTGCAACCATTGCGTAGTGCTGCCTGACATCTGTTCTTTACCATCCACGCGCAAACTGAAGTCTAGTTGAGATACAGTGGAAGGGGCTATTTCTACAAACTCTCCCAAAGGAGTGGCATTGTCAAAGCCTAAAGCGGCATCCCAAGGTAATCCAAGTTTTTGAGTCTTTTCCCACAAAGCTGGTGCTATAAAATGAGGCATCACCGTTGCGGCATCATAATAACGTGAAGCAAATCGCGCTGAAATATGACGTCCCAAACGACAAATGCGCACTGCCAAATGCACTTCTAACTGTGCAGGATTGGCATAATCTGGCAAAAAAACAGGTTTACCATTACGCTGCAACGCTGTTTCAGGCAATGTGTAGTATGTCATTGCTGGCGACTCGGAGCTGGAAACGCTTTGCTCTGATAACGCAGAAAAAGAATAGTTATTGTGTAGAACGAGAATCGTCATATCGGAAAGCTACATTGCGACTTGCGCCGTAGGAAATGTTTAGAAAAAGCCTTTAATAACAGCATTTGTCACGCTCAAAAAACACTTCGTAAAAAAACTCTCTGGTGCGAGAAACACTGCTCGCAGCCAGAGAGTTGAAAAGTTAGGGGAATATTTGCTTAGAACGCTGCGGACTTTGGCGTGCGAGGGAAAGGTATCACGTCGCGAATGTTCTGCATACCTGTTACAAAGAGGATGAGTCGCTCGAATCCAAGGCCGAATCCAGCATGGGGACATGAACCAAACTTGCGGATGTCGAGATACCACCAGATATCTTTGTGAGGTACGCCCATCTCATCGGCACGTGCCAAAAGCTTGTCGTAATCCTCTTCACGCACCGAACCACCAATGATTTCACCGATTTGGGGGAACAGCACGTCAGTGCCTTGTACAGTCTTGCCATCTTCATTAGTCTTCATATAGAAAGACTTGATCTCCTTAGGATAATCAGTGAGGATGACGGGCTTCTGGAAGTGTTCTTCCACGAGGTAACGCTCATGCTCGGATGCCAAGTCGCAACCCCAAGATACAGGGAACTCAAATTTCTTGCCCTTAGCCACAGCGGCTTCAAGCAATTCGATACCCTCTGTATAAGTGAGGCGCACAAACTCGGTATCTACTACAGAACGAAGACGATCGAGAAGGGTGTTGTCAATCATCTTGTTGAGGAATTCGAGGTCTTCCATGCAGTTATCGAGTGCCCAACGTACGCAATACTTGATGAAGTCTTCTTCCAAATCCATCAAACCATGGAGATCCATGAAAGCAACTTCGGGCTCAATCATCCAAAACTCTGCCAAGTGACGGGGAGTATTGGAATTCTCTGCACGGAAGGTAGGGCCAAAGGTGTAGATGGCTCCCAAAGCAGTCGCACCCAACTCACCTTCGAGTTGGCCAGACACTGTGAGGCAAGTAGATTCTCCGAAGAAATCATCAGAATAGTCGATGTGACCTTCTTGGTCCTTCTTCAAATCGTAGAGATTCTTTGTAGTGACTTGGAACATCTGCCCTGCTCCTTCAGCATCACTGGAGGTGATGATGGGAGTGTGGAAATAAAAGTAGCCATGTTCATGGAAATAGCGGTGAATCGCCATTGCCATGTGGTGACGAATACGAAAGATTGCTCCAAAGGTGTTGGTGCGCAGACGAAGGTGTGCATGCTGGCGCATGTATTCAAACGTCTGTCCTTTCTTCTGCATGGGATAGTCATTGCCACAAGCTCCAAGTACTTCGATAGCTGTGGCTTGGATTTCAGCAGCTTGACCGCCACCTTGGCTTGCTACGAGCGTTCCTTCTACGCTCAAGCAGGCACCAGTGGTGATGAGTTTCAAAAGTTCGGGGTCGAACTTCTCCACATCGGCTACAATTTGCACGTTGCTCAGGCACGAACCGTCGTTGAGCGCAATGAAATTTACGCTCTTACTGCCACGACGAGTGCGCACCCATCCTTTAACACATACTTCTGCGCCAAAGTCGGTACGGGCCAAAAGGTCCTTTATCTTGGTTCTTTCCATGAGGTTGGGATAAGTTGTTCTAGAGATATGGGAGAATCCTACAACAAGTAGCTTTGCACTGCCCTTCCCTCTCCTATGAATCGTGTCAAACCGAACGACACACAGGAGTTTTTTGCGGGATTGGTCGCAACTACTTGCTTAGGAAACAATGGAAACACGCGGTTTATTCGAATGAGCCCATACGAAGCATACGTACTTCTTCCTCAGTGAGGAAACGCCAGTCGCCACGCTTCACATTTTTCTTGGTCAATCCTGCGAAATATACGCGATCGAGCTTTACGACATTGTAGCCGAGGCTAGCAAAGATACGACGCACGATACGGTTCTTTCCAGAGTGGATTTCAATACCCACTTGCTTTTTGTCTGTTTCGCTCGCATAATCAACGGCATCAGCACGGATATCGCCGTCTTCGAGGGTGATACCCTCTGCAATCTGGCGCAAGTCTGCTGCTGTGACGTTGCGATCGAGATATACATGGTAGATTTTCTTCTTCAAGAACTTAGGATGCGTGAGCTTAGAAGCCATCTCTCCGTCATTCGTAAGGAGAAGCACACCAGTTGTGTTGCGGTCGAGGCGTCCTACGGGGTAGATACGCTCCATGCAAGCATTACGCACGAGGTCCATCACCGTCTTGCGGTTTTGAGGATCTTCGCTAGTGGTCACATACCCCTTGGGCTTATTGAGCAACACGTAGATTTTCTTCTCGGCCTTCACTTGTTGGTCGTGGAAGAGAATAGTGTCGGTGCGGAGCACTTTGTGGCCAAGTTCGGTGATAACTTCACCATTTACCTTCACCACACCTGCTTCGATATACTTATCTGCATCACGACGAGAGCAAACTCCTGCGTTGGCCAAGAACTTGTTCAAGCGAATGGGCTTCGTAGGATCGTAAGCTTCTTCCTTATAGTCTATGCGACGTTTGCCAGGATTAGAGAATTTATTATAGCCACCGCCGCGGTTGAAACCACCTTGTCCACCACGATTGTAGCCTCCTTGCTGACGATTACCGCCACCATAGCTTCCGCCACGATTGCCATAACCGCCGGCACTGCTACCATAGCTTGGACGACCATATTCGCCACTTTGTGTGCCGTAGCCGTTAGACTGACGTTGGTAGCCACCCTGTTGGCGATTGCCGTAGCTTCCGCCACGATTGTAACCACCTTCGCTACGTTGATAGCCACCGCCTTGTGCATTGTAGCCACCTTGGTAGCGATTGCCACCACCATAGCTTCCACTACGATTGTAACCACCATTGCCACGATTATAGCCACTACCTTGACGGTCGCCATAACCGCCTTGGCGATCATTATAGTTATTGCCATCACGATGATAACCGCGGTTGCCACTGTTACTGTTATAGCTAGATTGTCCGCCATAAGTTTGGCGCTCCGCATTGTTACCCTCACGGGTAAAACGTGGACGGGGAGTACGATTTTCGTTTCGTCCTCCGTTAGACGAAGTGTAGCCCTCGCGGCGGCCTCCGTCATAATTGTGCTGATCGTAATCGCTCATTGCTGTTGTAATTTTTAAATATACGTTGTTTAATAAAGTATTGTACGACCTCACGGTCGAAATAATCAAAGAGACTTCTTTTATTTATCGGATTTGTGTAAGCTACAATCCTGTGATGCTGATATTAGCTAATATATTATTATGTGTAACTTTCCGGAAAAAGTCTCTCTACTATGAAAAAGATTCTCACTCAGCCTTAGGCATATCTCCTAGATGCGTGGAAAGATTTATCAAGATTTTCCGCTTAAATGCCAGTATAGTTGTGAGGAGTGATCTGGTGTAATTCTGCTTTTATAGCATCGCTCACTTCAAGCGTGTCGATAAACTCTGAGATACTTTGCTGTGTAATGGCTGCATTCGTACGCGTAAGGGCTTTGAGTGCCTCATAAGGATGAGGATAGGCCTCGCGGCGAAGGATAGTCTGGATTGCTTCTGCGCAAACCGCCCAGTTTTGTTCGAGGTCTGTAGCCAAAGTTTCCTCACGCAGCAACAATTTGCCCAAACCTTTAAGTGTCGATGAGAAGGCTATAAGAGCATGCCCCATAGGAACACCTACATTACGCAAGACAGTAGAGTCCGTTAAGTCGCGTTGCAAGCGACTAATGGGCAATTTCATACTGAGATGCTCAAGTATCGCATTGGCCACTCCCAAGTTACCTTCTGAGTTCTCGAAGTCAATGGGATTTACCTTGTGAGGCATCGCACTTGAGCCCACTTCTCCAGCCTTAATCTTCTGTTTGAAATACTCCATCGATACATATTGCCAGAAATCTCTATCAAGGTCAATCAAGATAGTATGGATACGGCGCATAGCATCAAAGACAGAAGCTAGGTTATCGTAGTTGGCAATCTGCGTAGTATAAGTTTCACGTTCGAGTCCGAGCTTTTCTGCTACAAACTTGTTCCCAAATTCAGCCCAGTCGATATGGGGATAAGCCACGTGATGTGCATTGAAGTTTCCCGTTGCTCCTCCGAATTTCGCACTCAATGGTACAGCTTTAAGCTGCTTAAGCTGCTGTTCCAAACGATAGCCAAAGACACGCACCTCTTTACCTAAACGAGTGGGCGAAGCAGGTTGTCCATGAGTCTTTGCAAGCATTGGAATCTCCTTCCATTCTTCTGCACGCTGATTCACGGCATCGATGACTTCTTGCAAAAGCGGAACGTAAACCTTTTCAAGACTCTCCTTGAGCATCAAGGGAAAAGCCGTATTGTTGATATCTTGCGAAGTAAGCCCGAAGTGAATAAACTCTTTGTAGGCTTCTAAACCACCGATTTTGTCAAACTCTTCTTTAATGAAGTATTCGATAGCCTTTACATCGTGATTCGTCACTGACTCAATGGCTTTGACTCGCGCCGCATCCTCTTCAGTAAAGTTTTCATAGATGGCGCGAAATCGTGGAAAGAGTCCTTTATCGCAATCAGCCAATTGTGGCAAGGGCAGCTCGCAAAGCGTGATGAAATACTCAATTTCTACACGCACTCGGTATTTCATCAAAGCATACTCAGAGAAATAAGGAGCAAGTGCTGCAGTTTTACTACGGTAACGTCCATCTATGGGTGAGACGGCAGTGAGGAGGTCTAATTCCATGGGGAGAGATAGATTATTTTGAGGGGGATTATTGTAAGTGGCAGGATAAGAAGCAAAAGGCTCATCTAGAGTCTAGCTATAGAAGGTATTCCTTTAACCATCATTGCTACTACGTATCTCATATTGAGCTTCAACGTAGTCGCCAGCGATCTTTCACCCAAACAAAAGAAAGCAGGATTTCTTCGTGGGTCTGATTGCGATAATTCACACGTAGTATCACATTAGTCTGTCGACCATCGGCCGAAGGGGTCAGTTTTACCACGCTTGCAGATGCTACACCGCCCATTTTCTCTTGTTGCAACATGGCATGCTGCTTATGCAAATCGGCCATTTGTTTACGATAGCTCTCAGGAGCACTTTCGCAAGAAGCCATCTCTGCTACATACGCAGCATAATCTCCTTGTTGATACAAGCCATACACACGCTCCACCTCAGCGTTTTCGAGAGGAACTATCTGTAAATCCTTTGTTTCTGATTTAGCAGAAGTGCAAGCCACCAATACCAAGGAGCAAAAGAAAACACCAAGCAACAAAAATTGACGCATTGTCTTTTATTTCTGACGGATGAAGACGTTGATAGGACAACCGCTGAAATCCCAGTATTCACGAATCTTATTCTCTAAGAAACGCTTATAGGGATCACGCACATACTGCGGGAGGTTGGCATAAAACACAAAAGTAGGGATTTGCGTATCTCGAATTTGGGCGCAATACTTAATCTTGATATACTTACCCTTAATAGAAGGGGGTGGATAAGCCTCAATAAGAGGGAGCAATCGCTCATTCAGCGCTGCAGTTCCTACATGGCGTTTGCGGTTGAGATATACTTCCTTGGCGGTTTCAAGCACTCTAAATATGCGCTGCTTGGTAAGCGCCGAAGAGAAGATAATGGGGAAATCAGTGAAGGGTGCCATACGCTCGCGGATAGTATCTTCAAAGTGAGAAATCACTTTCTGCGTTTTCTCCTCCACCGTATCCCACTTATTCACCACGACAACAAGACTCTTGTTGTTGCGTTGAATCAGCTGAAAGATATTCATATCCTGCGATTCTATACCACGTGTAGCATCAATCAAAAGGATGCAGACGTCAGAGTTCTCGATTGCACGAATAGAGCGCATCACACTATAGAACTCCAAATCCTCTGACACTTTATTCTTCCTACGAATACCTGCAGTATCTACCAAATAAAAGTCGAAGCCAAACTTGTCATACCGCGTAAGAATAGAGTCACGAGTGGTGCCTGCAATGTCCGTAACGATGTGACGATCTTCACCAATAAAGGCATTGATAAGCGAGCTCTTACCAGCATTTGGACGACCTACCACAGAAAAACGTGGTATATCATCTTCACCTTCCTCTTGGTTCTTCTCTGGTAAATCTGCGAGAATCAAATCGAGCAAATCCCCAGTACCACTACCAGTGGCAGCAGACACACAATATGGTTCACCTAATCCTAAAGCATAGAATTCAGGAGCACCATAACGATCCTCATTTTGATCGGTCTTATTAGCACAAAGAATGACAGGAGTTTTGGCTCGGCGTAGGATTTGCGCCACTTGTGTATCTAAGTCTGTGATGCCGTTTTGTACATCAACGACAAAAAGGATGAGATCCGCTTCTTCAGTAGCCAAGACTACCTGCTTACGGATTTCTTCTTCAAAAATATCATCGGAATTTACGACCCAACCACCCGTATCTACGAGTGAAAACTCACGGGTACCCCATTCCACCTTACCATATTGACGGTCGCGTGTTGTACCCGCTTCATCGCTGACAATCGCTTGTCGCGTTCCTGTGAGTCGATTAAAAAGCGTGGATTTGCCCACATTGGGACGTCCCACGATAGCTACTAAGTTAGACATTCGTTATAACGTTTCTTTTCGATAATAGGGAGCACAGCCTCACGGCTTTCTCCACGATTTAATTGTGCGCGCAAAGATACAAAATTATAAGGACTAAGGCAAATTTCCTCCTCCAAAAACCACCGAAAACTACTAATTCCAAAGATTTCTTCACGATTCACCTATACAGACTCTTCAAAACGACAAACTTGCCCTACAGATTGCACTCTGCATTATCTTTCGATTTTGGAAGAATTTATTCTTCAAAACACGGGAATCACCATTCTATTACAGCAATTTCTCGCACCATTCCTCCTAAATGTCATGGACAAAGCGTATCTTTGCAGTATGCAAATGTCGTCTTTTCCAAAAATCAATGCGCAATTAGCCACTCGACTCCTCATCCCACGTCCAACCGATGGACACAAAGGCACATTTGGGCACCTACTCCTTGTTGGTGGCCATTATGGCATGATGGGTGCTGCTCTACTTGCTGCAGAATCGGCTTTACGATCTGGACTAGGCAAACTAACGGCCCACGTCCCCGAAACAGCTAATACCATCTTCCAGACAAAACTACCAGAAGCGATTCTACATTTCGACGAACAATCGCATCAACACTGGACAAGCCTCATTGAATTAAAAGGTTATAATGCTGTAGCAATAGGTTCTGGAATTGGCATCGACGGCGAAACGCAATGGGCCTTTCGTGCACAACTCAAAATGCTCTTAGACTTAGAGACCTCTGGGAGTCCCCTCCCTTTAGTACTAGATGCTGATGCACTCAACCTGCTTGCCCAAGACTACCAACTATTGTCCTACGTTCCTGCAGAAACAGTACTTACACCTCACATTGGCGAACTCAAACGATTGTGCACTGCCCTAGAATTACCACATTCAACCACAGCTGAACAATTAACTTCCGCCCAAAACCTAGCTATTTCTCTGCAAGTACATGTAGTGGTGAAAAGCCATCACACACACATTTGTACAAAGGATGGAGAGATTTTTCAGCTCGATACCAAAGGCAATAGTGGCTTAGCCAAAGCCGGAAGTGGCGATGTCCTCACAGGGATTATCGGCAGTCTCCTGGCGCAGGGTTATTCACCTAAGTCTGCAGCAATTGTAGGGGTATACCTTCATCATCAGGCTGGATTATTGGCTTCTCGGCAAAAGGGAGTTTACTGCACTTTAGCTTCCGACATTATTGCAGCACTTCCCGCTGCATTTTCGACTTTAGACACTTCCAACTCTCTATAGAATGAAACTACATAGATTACTCTTCATCAACAGTTTAATTACTCTTTTATTGAGTATTCCCTCAAATACTACTGCACAAACTGAAATACGCCCCTATCAACCTGGAATTACCACAGAAGGCATAACCTATTTCTTGCCACAAACTCGCCTTCACATCGTGGTGCGCGCTCAACGTGAAAGCTATACTCCTGGTGAATATGCAGCTTACGCTCAGCGTTTTTTAGATGCCCCCAATGTTGAGCAACAACCTTTCGACACCTGGACACTGCAAAGCATTGAGGTGACTCCTTATGGTGTGGCTGATCGCACACAAGCCTACACCATTAAGCTCAACCATAAAACCTCTGCTCCACTTGTAGAACTAGCACCTGATGGCCGTCTACTGAGCGTCAACACCACAGCAGATGCTTTACCAACCTTGGAAGCTCCTTCTGTGAAGAAAATTAGCAAGGATAGACCACAAGGCAATAAGTACAAAACCCAAGAGATTCTTCGTGCAGGTAGCACAGCAGCTCGTGCAGAAATCACAGCCCAAGAGATTTACGACATCCGCGAAAACCGAGGCTTACTAGCCAAAGGGCAAGCAGACTTTAATCCCAAGGACGGGGAGCAATTGAAAACGATGATGGCACAGCTCGATCAGCGTGAAAATGGTTTGTTGTCGCTCTTCTTGGGTACTAAAACAATGGAAGAACATGTCGTCACCTTTGAGGTAACTCCGCAACAAGCACAACAAACTCTTGAGCTTTTCCGGTTCTCTCGCTACTTAGGCTTTGTGGATGCCAACGAGGTGGCAGGCACTCCCATTCAACTCCAAGTGTCTGACCAACTCACCCTACCTGAAGCAGAAGAATCTCCCAAGAAAAAGAAAGAAATGGAAGATCTACGCTATCGCATTCCCAGCAATGCAGCTGTGCGCCTCTTTGACAACGAAAGAGTTTGGTTTGATGGTATCATCCCCATTGCTCAATTTGGTCGTATAGAACACCTTGGAGGTGTGCTTTTCAACAAGAAATTCAACACAAAAGTACGTCTTTCTCCTATAACTGGCCGTGTAGAAAAGCTAGACCTCGAACAACTCTCCAAGTAATTTTTAGACTTTTGTCATGACCGACACACAGCACATCAAGATTCAAGACTACGCATACCCTCTCCCAGAAGAACGCATCGCCAAATATCCCTTGCCGCAACGCGATCAATCTAAGCTATTGCTACGCAGCTGCGATGGTACGATTGGAGAAGAAGTCTTTTCTCATCTTCCCGAATACTTGCCCAAGGGTGCACTTATGGTGTTCAATAACACCAAAGTGATACAAGCGCGCTTGCACTTCCACAAAAGCACGGGCGCACTCATCGAAATTTTCTGTCTAGAACCATTCTCCCCACTGGACTACCAGCTATCCTTCGCAGCTAAAGGCGAAGTAAGTTGGGTTTGTTTGGTCGGAAATCTCAAAAAGTGGAAAGAAGGGACCTTGCAACGCGAAGTTGCTGTGCAAAATCGTATTGTAACCCTCACTGCTGAGCGTGTAGGCGAACAAGGAACAGGCTTTGAGGTTCGTTTCTCTTGGGATGATACCTCCATTTCATGGGCTGAAATTCTAGAAAGCATCGGTGAATTGCCCATTCCTCCCTATTTGAATCGCGACACAGAAGAGAGCGACCTCAATGCTTACCAAACTGTCTACTCGCGCATCAAGGGGTCTGTGGCTGCCCCCACTGCAGGTTTGCATTTTACCGAAGAAGTACTGCAAAATCTCGATGCGCGCGGCATCGAACGCAACGAGATTACCCTCCATGTAGGCGCAGGAACTTTCAAACCTGTGAAGAGCGAGGAAATCTCTGGTCACACCATGCACGCTGAATGGATAGCCGTGCCACGTACTTCCATCGAACGCCTCCTTGCTCACGGAGCACAGTGCATCGCAGTTGGCACCACCAGTGTTCGTACCCTCGAAAGCCTTTATTATATAGGCGTTCGCTTGCATCAAGCTCGTGCAGAGCAGCGCACACCATCGGAAGACGATCTGCACGTGCCCCAATGGTTACCCTATGAATATGCGGCCTCTACTCCCACCCCTTTGACGTCTGTAGAAGCCTTACAAGAGATTTTGCTCTATCTCGACGAGCATGGTTTGCAAACCCTCCACACCGCCACACAGATTATTATTGCTCCTGGCTACGAATACCATATTGTGCGCACTATTGTCACCAATTTCCACCAACCTCAGTCGACACTTCTTCTCCTCGTGAGCGCATTCGTCGACGGACGTTGGCAAGAAATCTACGACTACGCGCTCAATCACGACTTCCGCTTTCTTTCTTATGGCGATTCTTCCGTGCTCAACTATGATGCACTAAAAGATACAGAAGCATAAAAAGCCAAACTCCTCTCTGAAAAGGCATTATTAGACTGATAAAAAAAGAGTTGTCTTTAGACTAACTTGAATCACTCCCCATTCAAGTTCTAACCCTTAACAAACAAAGATCTAAAGTCTGATGTCTGATTTCATAACGTCTCGACCCGATGAACCAATATCCTAAGTGGCTTCTTGCCTTGAGTTTCCCCAATGTATTTATTCCTATTGGCACACTCATCTTCTTTTTATTCGGTGGTGTCACTCTTTTTGACACCCAAGATAGCACCATACTCGACATACTCCAATATATAGTGCTACAACTTTTCTGGGTTCTTCCATTAGCAAGTTTCTTTGCCACCCTTTTTCTTTGGGGCAACACCCACGAACGTGCAGCGATCATCACCACAATTGTAGGATTATTGATATCTCTCACTTCAGTGTTCTTACTCTGGTCGCAACGAAACGAAACCCAGATTACTAAACCAGTGGCACACATTACCACCATTTCGGTCATCTCTCACCCTGTCATCTATCGCATCACAACCAACGCTCTATGAAACCATATCTAGATTTGCTACAGCGCATCCTCGATGAAGGCAATACGAAAAGCGATCGCACAGGAACGGGCACCAAATCTGTATTTGGCCATCAGATGCGCTTTGACCTCTCTCAAGGTTTTCCTCTCCTTACCACTAAAAAACTCCATCTCAAAAGCATTATTCATGAGCTTTTGTGGTTTTTGCGTGGCGACACCAACGTAAAATACCTCCAAGAACATGGGGTGCGCATTTGGAACGAATGGGCAGATGCCGATGGAGAACTAGGCCCAATTTATGGTCACCAATGGCGTTCATGGCCAGACTATAGCGGAGGACACATCGACCAAATCCAACAAGTAATCGATCAAATCCGCAACACCCCCGATAGTCGCCGCATCATAGTCTCTGCCTGGAACGTAGCGGAAGTCAATAATATGGCACTACCTCCTTGCCACCTCCTTTTCCAGTTTTACGTAGCCGATGGAACACTCTCCCTTCAACTCTATCAACGCAGCGCAGACACCTTTTTGGGAGTTCCCTTCAACATAGCTTCTTACGCACTTCTCACCATGATGATGGCCCAAGTCTGTGACCTTCAACCAGGAGAGTTCATCCATACCACAGGCGACACTCATCTTTACCTCAATCATCTGGAACAAGCACAACTGCAACTCACCCGCACCCCTCGTGCACTTCCCAAGATGCGCATCAATCCTGAGGTGAAAGACCTCTTCTCTTTCAAGTTTGAAGACTTCCAACTCGAAGATTACGACCCATACCCTCACATTCCTGCCGCGGTTTCGGTATAGTCTGCCCAAGCTCTCCTATCAGTTGTTCATTGAGTCTCGCACATTTCATATGTTATTGGCTGTTTCGCTGCGTTGCAACGAACGGTAGTGAAAATAAAAGCCCTCTCTCTTGCATCACTCTTTATCAGCTGCTCCGAGCAAATATAAATACGAAACGAACAGCTCCGTTCCACTCACATTCCTCATATAGTCACATGTTTCTTTCCATCATCTGTGCCGTGGCCGAGAATGGCGCAATAGGGTATGAAAATCGCCTACTCTATCATCTCCGAGCCGATTTACAACGTTTTAAAGCTTTGACCACAGGCCACACCATCATCATGGGGCGCAGTACTTTCGCCTCTTTGCCCAAAGGAGCCCTGCCTAATCGTCGCAACATCGTGCTTTCCCGCAGCACCACTACGCCTTGGGCCAACACCGAAGTTTATGCTTCGCTCCAAGAAGCCCTTGCCACCTGTTCCGACGACGAAGAAGTCTTCATCATTGGTGGAGCTTCTGTATACGCTGAAGCCCTTCCAGTGGCCAATCGTTTATGCTTGACTCATATTCACGCGACTCCCGAGCTAGCAGATACCTTTTTCCCAACTTGGAATCCTCAAGAATGGCAACTCACTCATCAAGAACATCACGCAGCTGACGAACAAAATGAGGTAGCCTACACGTTTGCCGACTACGTAAGACGCTAATAAGCTTAGAGGAGCATTCGTTTGTTTCTTCCTGTACTATGCTAGAGGAAAATAACTGAACTACGAATAGCGACAATGAATATCTCTTCTCCGCCATTCTAATCAGCCTTTTCTTTTTCCACTTGTGCTGCAATGTTGCACCTCAGTTCGCAAATTCTCAGCACTAGTGGATTTTTTATGTCCATTTCTTTTAGCTTCTTCCACCACTCTCTCCTTTTTCTCGTAACTTTGTAGCAATCAATCAACACTTTTAACATGGTCAAACAATGCACCATCCTCTTCGGCTGCATGGCTCTAGGGGAATTGCTCGTAAAAATCACGGGCATCAGTCTTCCCGGCAGCATCATTGGTATGCTCCTATTGGCTGCTTTTCTTGAAATGGGGTGGATCAAACTCGAATGGGTCAAAGAGATTTCCGACTTTTTGCTGAGCAACCTCGGTTTCTTCTTCGTTCCACCAGGCGTAGCCCTCATGCTTAACTTTGACACCATAGCCAAAGATTTCTGGGCAATCGCCATTGCCACACTTGTAAGTACTGTTCTTGTGCTCCTCTCTACCGGATGGGCACACCAAATCGTTAGAAAATATGCAAAACGTGGCAAATAATGTTCTCGAAGCCTTGAGCAATCCCTTTGTGCTCATCGCCCTCACCTTCGTAGTTTTCTTCTGTGCCAAACTCATTCAGCGCAAGACAGGCTGGGTGCTCTTCAATCCCATCCTCATCACCATCGCAGTACTTATAGCCTTTCTCAAAATCACAGGCATACAATATGAAGTGTACCATGAAGCAGGTTCACAGATTGAATTCTGGTTGAAGCCAGCTATTGTGGCGCTTGGCGTACCACTTTATCAACAACTTAAGGTTATTCGCAAGCAACTCATTCCTATTCTCATCTCACAGACCGTAGGTTGTGTCATTGGCATCATCTCTGCTGTAGCCACAGCTCAGTGGTTGGGAGCCTCCAAAGAAGTCGTCATCTCGCTAGCTCCCAAGAGTGTCACCACCCCTATCGCCATGGAGGTATGTCGCACTGCAGGCGGCATACCTTCCCTCACGGCTGCCATCGTGGTTATCGTGGGTTTGTTTGGTGCAGTCACTGGTTTCCGCGTCCTACAAATTGGTCGTGTCAAGAGTCCCATTGCGCAAGGTCTGAGCATGGGTACCGCCTCTCACGCTGTCGGCACCTCACGTGCTATGGAAAACGGAGCTAAATATGGGGCTTTCGCTAGCCTTGGACTCATCGCCAATGGCGTGCTCACAGCCATTCTCACCCCTATTGTATTGCACATCATGGGAGTCATTTAGCCCCACAAGGTGGCCACCATTCCATTTCACCCACACTATCACTCGGCTCTCAGAGCAAATCTCCAAAGCCCTTGAGAGCCCAGAACAACACTGGGCCATTTCACCCTAAAACTCCTAGCATTCTTCATCGGAAGCTAGGAGTTTTTTAGTACCGTAAGAAAAAAGCCTCTCAGCAACAACCAATCTCTAACATTAAAATGAGCCCTATATCAACTATTCTTTTTATAGCTTAATACAGCCCAAAGACTCATCACGGAACTAATGCCCAATAAAGCCAACACCTGAGAAGCAATATCAGCCAAACTGCCACCGCGAATGAAAACTGTGCGAATAGCTTCAATGAAATAACTCAAAGGGTTAACATAAGTCGTCAGGTAAGCCCATGGAGGCATAGAGCGTGTAGGGGTAAACAAACCACTGAGCAACATGAGAATCATCACGAAAAACCACATCACAAAGACAGATTGTTGCATCGTATCGCTGTAGTTAGAGATAATCAAGCCCAACGAAGAAAAGAACAAAGAAAGGAGCAAAGACAACAAATAAATGAGCCATACAGAACCTTGTGGCACAATACCATAAAGACCCCATGATAACAGCAGACAAATAGTGATAATAAACAATGCTATGCCCCAATACGGAATGAGTTTGGCCAAGATAAACTCTCTTTTTTTCACAGGAGTAACATTAATCTGTTCCATCGTTCCCGCTTCTTTCTCACCTACAATATTAAGTGTAGGGAGATATCCAGTCATGAGCATGATGATGATGGCATAAAGCGCAGGAATCATGTAGAGTTTGAAGTTTTGATTCTTATTATACAATGGCAAAATAGACACCCTCTCCTGCAGAGCTCCTAGTGTCGGATAGGCATTCATCATCACCATCTGCGAAAGATAGGCGGTTCCCATAGCCCCTTTCACACCATTAACGGCATTAGCCGCAATAAGCACCTGAGGTTTATCCTGCCCTGAAGTTAGATTCTTACTGTAATCTTGGGGAATCACCACCACAACATCAGTTTCGTTTTGTTCTATCTTTTGCAATGCAATCTTATAAGAAGGCTTCATACTCTGAAAATCAAAGTAACGACTATGCTGAATATCAGCAACCAATCGCTGTGACTGCTGACTGCACTCCAAATCCACCACATCTACCTTCAAGTTTTTCACCTCCATATTCATCACCCAAGGCATGACACACATGATCATGATAGGAAACATCAGAATAAGGCGAGGCAAAAACGAGTTGCGACGTATCTGCAAAACTTCTTTCTGCAAAAGACTTTTGAGTGACATAGGGCTGTTATGTTAAGCGTTTTTTGAAAGTAGCTAGTGAAAGTATGAGCAGTAGAATGAGCATTGAGGTGAGAATCATGATTTCCGACAGCACCTGTTCTATGCCAGCCCCCATAATCAAGAGTTTTCGCATAGCAGATATATAGTACCGCGTGGGAATCACAGTCGAAATCCACTGCAATACCTGTGGCATAGACTCGAGTGGGAAAATCATACCTGAAAGCATGAGTATAGGCATCAGGAGCATCATTGCACAAATGATGAGAGCAACAAACTGAGTCTTCACTAAATTAGACACCAACAATCCCAAAGAAAGGGCTAACAATATGTAGATGCCCGAAACTAAAAAGATCCACCACAAAGAGCCAGCAATAGGTACTGCTAAAACAAAGGCAGAAAGCAAAAGAATTATCACTAATATAGATACAGAGACAACAAGATACGGCACTACTTTCGCAAGGATGATGAGTAGCGGTTTGGTGGGTGACACCAATAAGATTTCCATTGTCCCTTTCTCTTTTTCGCGAACTATCGAAATAGAAGTCATCATTGCACAAATGAGCATCAAGAGCATTCCCATGATGGCAGGCACAAAATTGTAGGCAGAACGCATTTGGGGGTTATAAATCAGCTTGATATTAACCAGTGACTGAGCTGGATTAAAGAGCACTTGTGTAGCATAATTCGTCCATTGTTGTGACTGATTGGGGTCGGAAGCATCTACGATAAACTGCACCTTCCCATGTTTCATAGTAAACTGAGGAGAGAAGACCACAGCCATATCCGCACGTTGTGCTCGAATCTCACGCTCCGCCTCAGCAGGAGTCGACACCTGCGCAGAAATCGTAAAGTATTCAGAGGCAGCCAGTCTATTCGTAGCTTGTCGAGTTGCATAATCCATACTTGATGCCACTATTATTGTACGAACATTTCGCACATCATTGGTCACTGCAAAGCCAAACAAAAGCATCAGCATAATAGGCATCCCAAAGAGCATGAGCATGGTGCGTTTGTCGCGAAAGATGTGTTTCGCTTCTTTGAGTACAAAACTAAAGAACTGTTTCATATCTGTTAGATGAATGATTAGAAAGAGAGACAAAGAACAACTTTACTTTCTCACATAATCCACTGAGACTTTAATCAGCACTACGCGTAGCTTGTCGCGCCAAATAGGTGAAAACATGATCTATGTCTGGTTGTTGAAATCTTGCCTTCAAGGCTTCAGGTGTATCCATTGCCTTGATTTTACCATCGACCATGATAGAAATACGATCACAATACTCTGCTTCATCCATGTAGTGGGTAGTCACAAAGACAGTGATGCCACGATCTGCTGCAGCATAAATGAGCTCCCAAAACTGGCGCCGCGTTGCAGGATCTACACCGCCCGTTGGTTCGTCAAGAAACACCACACTAGGATTATGGAAAATAGCCACAGAGAAAGCCAACCTCTGTTTCCATCCCAAGGGGAGTCGGGCAACAAGAGTATGCTTGTGGGCTGTAAAATCGAGTTGTGCCAGGAGTTCATTCATTTTTCTATCAATCTCTGGCTCACTCATCCCATAAATCCCAGCAAACAATCGGATATTCTCTGCCACAGTGAGTTCATTATACAAAGAGAACTTTTGGCTCATGTAGCCAATGTTGCGTTTGATTTGTTCATGTTCGGTGCGAATATCAAAACCAGCTACGTGTCCCGTGCCACTTGTAGGTTGGCTTAGTCCGGTGAGCATACGCATCACCGTTGTTTTTCCAGCACCATTCGCTCCTAGAAATCCGAATATCTCTCCTCGTTTCACTGCAAAACTGATGTCATCGACCGCATGAAAATGACCAAAGGCTTTGATCAGATGCTCTACTTCTATCACATAGTCTTTCATACCTTTCAGGGGAGATGGCTCAAGCTGAGGAGTAGTCAAATTTATGTTCGCCTCCTTCTCATGCTCGATAGGAGGAGGATTGAAGATTTCCGCAAAACGATTGAGGATAACGTCAGGAGAATCTATACCTTTCACTTCTCCCTTATCCAGAAAAGCCACACGCTCGCAGCACCGCACCTCATCCAAGTATGGAGTTGCTGCAACAATAGTAATGTTTCGCTCTTTGAGGGTAGCAAGCATCTCCCAAAATTCTTTGCGACTCACGGGATCAACTCCCGTCGTTGGTTCGTCTAGAAAAAGAATACTTGGAGAGTGAATCAGCGCACACGACAGAGCTAGCTTCTGTTTCATGCCTCCCGAAAGAGCACCAGCACGACGATTTTTGAAAGGCTCGATTTGTGAATAGATAGCTTTTATCGCATCATAACCTTCTTCCAACGTGGTGTCAAAGAGAGTAGCAAAGAAACGCAAGTTCTCCTCGATGGTCAGATCTTCATAGAGTGAGAATTTTCCCGGCATATACCCTACTCTCCGACGAATCTCCGACATTTGACTCACGGGGTCAAAACCCTCAACCCGAATATCGCCCGTGTCAGCCAAAAGCAGGGAGCAAAGCAAACGAAACAAAGTTGTTTTGCCAGCACCGTCTGGACCGATGAGTCCAAAAACCTCCCCTTTATTCACAGAAAACGAAACTTCCGAGAGGGCTTGCACCTTGCCATAACATTTACTTACACCCTTTACTTCTATTGCTTGTATCATAGCAATGATTTTCTTAGAATTTCACTTCTCCATACATCCCGATTTTTACCCGACCATCGTTTTTAATTGCGATTTTCACGGCATACACCAAGTCTGCTCGCTCATCGTCAGTGACAATCGTTTTGGGAGTAAACTCCGAACGAGAAGAAATCCAGGTGACCTTACCCCCATATTCTTGTTGTTTTCCACCACCATAGTCGGCATAGACCTTGACTTTCTGACCAAGCATCACAGACTTTAATTGGGCAGACGTCACATAAGCGCGGAGATATACGTGGTTCATCTGTGCCAATTTGAAAAGTGGTTTACCCACTCCTACAAATTCTCCAGCCTCAACAAATTTCTCCAGCACCACTCCACCTTTTGGGACTATAATAGTGGCATTCTGGATTTGGCGTTCTAGTTGTCGCTGCTGAGCTTCTACTCCTTTTATCTGAGCTTGCAGCCCCTTACTCTGCTCTGCAAAGGCAGCATTGTTGCTGCGCAACTGATCACTGGTGGCTGCCATCTGACGTTGCAAGAGCGAGATTTGATCATTGAGGTCATCCAATTGCTTACGGGGCACTGCTCCATCTCTCACTAGCTCAGCAAATCGTTGACGTTCACGCTGAGCATGGACAATCTGTTGCTGCAGCGTTGCTAACTGTTTGTTCAAATCTAGTTGACGACTTTCCGTAGCTGCGTTATTGGCATATATTTGTTGCTTAGCAGCTTCAAGTTCGCCTAGTTTTTGCACCAACTGATAGGTATCAATCTGTCCTGCCTGAGCACCAGCTTCTAAACTTTGTCCTTCGGTGATATCGAATTGTTGGACCTCGCCCGATACTTGTGCAGAAACGGTGATTTCTGTAGCTTCAAAAATGCCCGTAGCATCATAGGCTTTCTCACTATTATTGCAAGCCCCCAAAAAGAGCATGGGAAAGGCAAAGAAGAATATAATTTTCATTTTCATTTGACGTTGAGAACATTTAATAAATGTAGGAGCCATATATTGGGACTTGGCTATTCTTTATCAAGGCCAAGCATGATGTATTGCTGGTGCACCTGTTTGAGCCATTCAATTTCGTGGATGGTCTGTTGCACACGTGCGGCGGTTTCAGCATTGATGTCACGCAACAAATCACTGATTGCTATGATACCATGTGCCAATTTTGACTCTCCAGCTTTCCGCACCGCGGTGCGTAGTTGCAACAAGACGGCATCATTTTTCATAAGTTCTCGATATTTCCTCATGTTTTCCTCCGTTTCTATCTGCTGCATCTGATTGTTGAAGAGAAAAGTCTGACGATGATTCTCTATTATCTTCCGCTGTAGCTCAATCTTGGCTTTATCATTTTTGCGAGTATAGAAGGCACTGAGGTTCCAAGTGAGTTTTGCTCCCACCATAGCATTGAGACTCCAGCGATGGCGCATCATATCTTCAAACATATTGTAACCTGGATATCCATAAAAGCCCTGAGCTAAAAATCCGAACTTTGGGAGCAATGTACTCTTGAGAGCTTTTTCTTGCGCTTCCAGCACTTGCAGCTGCGACTCAAACACTCGCAGTTCAGGACGTTCCAATTGTGGTCGCTGGCTTAGGAGTTGAAAAGCTGGTTTTTTGGGATGTTGCACCTCAATACCACAAAAAACAGAGAGTAGCTGTTGCAAAGCTCGCTGATGAGACTGCAACGCGATGCCTTGCTGCACGGCAGTGAGCAGCTCCGCCTTCACGCTTTGCCAATCACTTTCTGCTGCTATTCCTCCCTTGACCATCACCTCCAACCGTTGTGCATTGGCAGAAAGAAGAGTTTGCAAATCCTTGTTGAGCTCTATTTGTTCGGAAAGTAGCAAGAGCGAAAAATACATTTCATGCACACGTTGTCGAAGGGCATAGAGATTAACCTCCATTTGCGCTGACTCCACCCTACCCTTAGATCGGGCTACTGCCTGCTGAGCTTGTAAGGCTCCACCATCATAGACCAACTGATATACATCTACCCCCATGCGATACTGAGTTTTTGAAAGCCCTTTGATGGGCACTCCCAACTGTTGCATCATTCCTTGCATTGTCTCTGGCCATGCTGCAACATCACTTTGATACGTGGCTTGTGCCGATGCTGAAATCTGCGGCAACCATCCTTTCGCAATATTAGCAACAGTGAGATTTGTTGTCTTCTCGATGAGCCCATATTGACAAATCTGCGGATAATGCTTTTCAGCAGCTTGCTGGCACTCTTCCAAGGTCTGAGCTTGCGCCATTCCCATAAAAAGAAAAACTGAAAGAGAAAGGAGTATATTCTTCATATCTGGCTGTTTCTGTTTGAATTACTACGACAAATGTAGAAATAAATGTAGCAGCCTTTACTATAAAAATAGGACAAGAAATTCATGATTTGTATGATTTTCTCTATTTTCTCACTAAAGTGATGATAGAATCCCCTATCTTTGTAATAGCATCGTACAAATAATGAATCTTATGTCTGAGAAAAAAACTATTAATTATGTGTCAGTCGAGAATATGTCTCTCAATGATTTAGTATGTGGTGATGCTCACTTTTTTCACAATCAGCACTTAAGTATTATCATCAATGGGAGACCTCGCAATTCGACCTTCTTACGCAAAGAAACCATCTATCATGTAGCAGAAGCTCACCTTCTTCTTTTTTTAGAAGGATGGTCAGTTGTCAATTTAGATCTTGAGAATCAACGCTTTCAACAAGGCGACGTACTATTACTACCCGCCGACAGCATCGTGGAATTAAAAGATTATAGTAATGACTTAAGAGTGATAGTCTTTGTGATTCGTGAAGAATTGCGCATCGACGAAAATATAGTGCTCTCAGCCTGTCCCGAAGATTTTCAGCATCTGCTCAAGATGGCATTTCTCACTTGGGATTTAGCTCAGCACACTCCTTTTCGCAAAGAAGTAGTACTCCCTATTGTACAAGCTATGGTAGCCAATATTCAATGTCTGCATAAAGATAAAAATGCTACCTCAGTCACTAATATGGCTGTTCGACAACAACAACTTTTCCAAAACTTTAAACGCTTAGTACACCAACACTGTGAAGTACAACGCAATATTCCTTTCTATGCAGAAAAACTCCACATCACGCCTCATTATCTCTCTGCAGTCATCAAAGAAATCAGCGGACAAAGCGTGATGTTTTGGCTCAATCGAGCCGTTATTCTACGGGCTAAAGTACTTCTCAACACAAAAGGAATGATGATTTATGAAATCGCCGACAGACTTAACTTCTCTAGTCCCTCGGCTTTCCACAACTTTTTCAAACGCATCACAGGGCTAACTCCTAAGGAATACCAAACGAAGATGGAATAAAATGCCGATTATAGTGACCAACTATGCTCGAAACTTTCCTGTTCTAGCCAAACTGTGAAAACATTTACGATAATACAAAGTACAATGAGTTAAAAGAGTAATTCTTTAATCGTTAGAGTTTTCGCTCAACTAGAAATAAAGTTTGCGACATTTTGAGTCTTTTCTCTGTTTTGTTAGACTTAACTTAGCTTCATTAGGGATTTCATGCTCATTATCTCGGAGTTTTCTCAAGTAACGTGGGAGATTTTTCAAAACAACTAGGAGATAATCACCTGATAGATTGGAGAATTCTCGCCTATTCTCTTAAAATAATGGCTATAAAAGCCACTTTTGTAACGAAATTCTCTACACATCTTCTATATCTAGTGCTCTAAGAAGGGGGATATTTACCATTAGTCCTCAAGCTCACTTCTTTTGCGTGTTAATTAGCGGAGATAAATATGTAAAGTTTTCCTAACACTGAATTCGATTTCAAGAATATTTACTCCCCATTACATTGCCACTTGCTTTTTTCCATCCCACGATAGAACTGAAATAAAAGACTTCCCTCATGTCATGAGCAACACGACATGAGGGAAGTAAGAAAAAGGCCTGCAAGGGCTTCATGATAGAGAGAAGCCTTAAAATAAGACCTATTCTATTACCAACTAAAAATTTATTTATTGCAATGTGAGAAGAAGTCGATAGCTTCCAACTGACGACGAAGTTCTTGCTCTTCTTCTTCAGTGACACTCATGAAGGGCACGCGGTTAGGACCGAGGTCAAGACCAATGAGCTTCATGATGCGCTTGCCACCCACGATGTTGCCGCGGAAATTGCAGATGACATCAATGACGTCTTGTGCGAAGTCTTGGAGCTGACGCGCCTTTTCGAGATCGCCTTTCTCCCATGCTTCGATAATGCCGGTGAGGCAACGACCATTGTAGTTGGTGGTGCCACCAATGCCACCTTGTGCACCGCCCATGGCCAGACAAGGGAGGATGGTTTCGTCTTGCCCATGCAGCATATCGAATTTACCATTCTGATAGCGACGGCAACGATTGTATTCGTAGAGACTCTCAAAGGTGTACTTGATACCTGCGAAGTTGGGGATGCGACCATCTACGGCTTTCAAGAAATCATACATAGAGAGGAAAGCTCCATTGAAGGCAGGGATGTGATAATAGTAGAAAGGAAGTTCGGGAGCGGCTGAAGCAATCTCCTCGCAATAGCGACAGAGTTGTTCGATGCTACCGATTTTTGGGAAAGGAGTGGCCATGGCACCAATGCCCCATGCCCCAATCTTCTGAGCATGCTCTGCCAAACGACGACTGCTCATCACAGAGGTGCTACCCACATGCACGATGACTTTGAAATCTTCAGGCACTGCTGCCATCCAAGCCTCGGCAAGTTGCATGCGCTCTTCTTCTGTGAGCATGTAGCCTTCGCCAGAAGATCCGTTGATGAACACGCCTTTTAGTCCATTGCGGGCAAGAAGGGCAGCATATTCGGGGATAGGCGCGAGGTTGAGACTACCGTCTTCGTGAAACGGTGTGAAGGGAGCATCGATGAGTCCTTTAATTTTTTCCATGATGATAAGGAAGAATTAGTGGTATATTATACAGCAAAGTTAGCACTATATTTCGGGATTGTGGAGAGATTGCCGTAAAAAATAGTAGACTGAAGCCCGGTTTTCACCTTTTTACAAGATGTCCAGCCACAAAAAACCGCAAGCCCTAAGCAGAACTTGCGGTGGAGAAGGGAGAATAGTGCCTTGGTATCCCTAAGACTATGGTGTGAGCTTAGCGTTCTTTCGATGTCGAAGGGCACTGGCTACGAATTGCGCCAAGCGTGAAAATCGCTTTTTGTGCCATTGTAGACATTGATATCTACATCGCCATGGATGCCGCGCACATGCCCATCGGGAGAAAGCTGCCAAAAGGTGAGCTTGACGTAGGGTTTGAACTCACCATAGCGCGCTATCCAGACCTCATATTTGCGCAGGGCTTCAGGAGCATGAACAAGATGCTGATTTACAAACTGCTGACTCACATAGAGGATGGGACGACGATGGGAATATTGTTCAACGTGACGCAACCAAATGAGCATTTCTTTAAAGAGGACTTCACGACCTCCCATTTTGGAAATTTGGGCATTCGAGGGTTCGACATCAAGCATTGGCGCCAAGGTGGCAAGCGGCAAACGGACATGCTTGACAAAGTGACGGGCTTGAGCTAATCCTGAACTGAGATGTGTGAAGAAATGATAGGGAGCAACGGGAATGCCCTGCGCACGCGCGCCACGAAGATCAGAAAGGTAGTACTTATTGAGCAAGCTTTTCCCTTCGGTGGCCTTAATGAAGACGAAGCTCACAGGATAATCCACTGCTCCCGACACTTTTTTCTTGGAGATACTGCCAAGATGAGTGATGCGCAGTCGATTCCAATGGATGAGATATCGCTTACGGCCTTTCTCATGTTGGTGGCGCGACACATCGATGCCGTAGACTCGCGTGGGGGTGTAGACCATGCGCTCTCCACGATAGCGATTTTCGTTCCACTCTCCACTCTTTACGATGTGATGATCTACAGCAAATCCCTGTCCATGTCGCTGATATTGGGCATTGAAAAAGCCTTCATAGTAGGTGCCATCGGAAGAAAGTTGCGTGCCGCTCCATGTTTTGGGCACACTGCTCACGAGCTGCAAGCGATAATGAACACCGAGACTGTCTGTGAACTCTAGATGTGTGGTGTCAGGTAGCGGACGGAGATAGGCATACAGGCTTTTTCCATCGATGCCTTGCTGCGGCACGTTTGCAATGGGGGCAAGGGTTAGCAAGCCTAAGCGTGGCGTTTTATCGGTATTTTTGAAAAAACTGTTCCCAGCGTCTTCAGTGCGCTGATACACTTGACCATTAACGCTATATTGCATACGACGATAGGCGCGCAACTTCTTTGGGTGCTTTCCAGAATCTGTTTGAACTTCCGCAAGATAACGATTTAGCTTTTGATAAGCTCTCATCTGGTCTTGGTGTTCTTGGAGAAGCTGTTCGCGATAACACATCACTTCGTTGTAACCTTCGTCGATGACACTATGAGTTTTAGCGTAATACGCCAGTTCTTTGAGGTGTTGCTCATTCGATTCCACACACTTTTCTTCTGCCTTGGCATAAGATAAGAGCATTTTATGCAACTTTTCTCCAGATAGCACCTTGTTGCGTACTACGAACGTGGCTTGCACGAGATTTTCTCTCGAAACTCTCCGTCCTATCACAGTGCGCAACTGCTCTACCCTAGTTCTCTTATCACTGATTAAACGGACACTATCGGGTAAAACATCGTCAAAAAAGAGGGTGTCTTTCGCCCCTATAGGGAGTGCATACACACTGCGTGCGCTGACGTTCACCAAGGCATTGACACCATCTTGGGTGTGACGAAAATAAAGTCCAAGCACAACAAATTGTGCTAGGACTAAAATGGATATAAATGTGCGAATAAGGTATTTCTTCATTCGAGTGGTCTAATGAATGGGGGCTCTCCTTAGATTCTCTACAGTCTAAAAAGGAGGAAGGATGATTCTTAAAAGCCAGAAAAACGTCAGTTTGAATAATCTGATTCTCCTAAGGCGAACTCATTCCTTTCTGACTTACGCTCTTCATACAGAGCAATTCTAATTGCGCATTCGAACTATATTCTATTCGTATGCGACTTGTTGATGCTCTTACGATGGTGGTACCTAAACTCTCTTGCTCATTTTTCCCTACTCATTTCTAGTCTAAACTCAAGAAGTAGAGGTAGGTACAAAGAAAAAGTTGCCCCAACGTCTGTTTTGATGGTGCAAAGTTACAGAAATCTCACCATGATACAAAAGTCTATCTCAGGTTTATTGAATCATTTCTATTTAAGAGTTCTTCTAATATTTGATGCAACTAGACTCATACCAAAGATAAAAATAGATTTCTGTCCGAATAAACGGAGACTGATATTACTATCGTGCCCACTGCAATTAATTAGCATTGATTCACGCAGCCCAAGCGGGCTGCGATCTTTACCAAACTTCAAAATGGTGATCAAGATGTGTTTCAATTCACGCAGCCCAAGCGGGCT
>NZ_KB290717.1:9364-9990 GCF_000318095.2 Alloprevotella sp. oral taxon 473 str. F0040 | reverse complement strand
TTTCAATTCACGCAGCCCAAGCGGGCTGCGACTTTGCGCGAGCAAGCTAGAGTCGTAGCGATGTAGTTTCAATTCACGCAGCCCAAGCGGGCTGCGACTTATGAGGGTTATAAGGCAAGGGACGGAGCGCTGTTTCAATTCACGCAGCCCAAGCGGGCTGCGACTCACAAATCGCAGGAAGTACCCAAAGGTACCTGTTTCAATTCACGCAGCCCAAGCGGGCTGCGACTGGGTTTGAGCGTTAAAATCCGCTAGAGATGTCCGTTTCAATTCACGCAGCCCAAGGGGGCTGCGACGGCATTAAAATCAGTCGGCACATAGTTTGTTGTGTTTCAATTCACGCAGCCCAAGCGGGCTGCGACCACGGGTTCACCAGTCAATGCTCCGCCTACACCTGTTTCAATTCACGCAGCCCGCTTGGGCTGCGACGACGCTCACCTACGGGCATGCCGTATTTTTCTTCGTTTCAATTCACGCAGCCCAAGCGGGCTGCGACCAGACATTTACGACCTAGAGCCACCACAACAATGTTTCAATTCACGCAGCCCAAGCGGGCTGCGACACGAACAGGAGAAATACAAGGCATAACACTATGTGTTTCAATTCACGCAGCCCAAGCGGGCTGC
>NZ_KB290717.1:9053-9344 GCF_000318095.2 Alloprevotella sp. oral taxon 473 str. F0040 | reverse complement strand
TTCAATTCACGCAGCCCAAGCGGGCTGCGACGGATCTTTATTGTTATATAGAGGATTGGGCAAACGTTTCAATTCACGCAGCCCAAGCGGGCTGCGACTCCAAGACTAAGCCTACTAACTCTTTTTGGATCGTTTCAATTCACGCAGCCCAAGCGGGCTGCGACTATATCCTTGCTCATTGAGAGCAGTGAGGTTGTTTCAATTCACGCAGCCCAAGCGGGCTGCGACACTGTTCAACGTATCTTTTACCAGTTCGTAAAGTTTCAATTCACGCAGCCCAAGCGGGCTGCG
>NZ_KB290717.1:8802-9033 GCF_000318095.2 Alloprevotella sp. oral taxon 473 str. F0040 | reverse complement strand
TCAATTCACGCAGCCCAAGCGGGCTGCGACAAGGCCATTGTAGTCTTGTGTTCGTGAGACATGTCGTTTCAATTCACGCAGCCCAAGCGGGCTGCGACTATATAACTCACAGCTATTACATACGCTACACGCAGTTTCAATTCACGCAGCCCAAGCGGGCTGCGACAAGAGCTCACGGCGAAGCTCCAAGAGCTCACGGGTTTCAATTCACGCAGCCCAAGCGGGCTGCGA
>NZ_KB290717.1:8217-8782 GCF_000318095.2 Alloprevotella sp. oral taxon 473 str. F0040 | reverse complement strand
TCAATTCACGCAGCCCAAGCGGGCTGCGACCTCCTCGGCCATAATCATAACCACGGCCAGAACGAGTTTCAATTCACGCAGCCCAAGCGGGCTGCGACATACTTGCGACCATAACGCAAACCAGTTTCTCAGTTTCAATTCACGCAGCCCAAGCGGGCTGCGACTTAAGCCGTTTGATGTAAGCTCGTAGCACACCCTGTTTCAATTCACGCAGCCCAAGCGGGCTGCGACCTTGGACGAGCTCATTTGGGGATGATTCTTCGACGTTTCAATTCACGCAGCCCAAGCGGGCTGCGACTTCACACCCTAATAATCCCACAAAAAAGCCGGCCGTTTCAATTCACGCAGCCCAAGCGGGCTGCGACGGACGTTGAAGGCGCGAATCAGAACTTTCAACGACGTTTCAATTCACGCAGCCCAAGGGGGCTGCGACGGCATTAAAATCAGTCGGCACATAGTTTGTTGTGTTTCAATTCACGCAGCCCAAGCGGGCTGCGACATACAGAACAAGGAGTACTTATAAAGAGATTATTCGTTTCAATTCACGCAGCCCAAGCGGGCTGCG
>NZ_KB290717.1:7899-8197 GCF_000318095.2 Alloprevotella sp. oral taxon 473 str. F0040 | reverse complement strand
TTCAATTCACGCAGCCCAAGCGGGCTGCGACCTCATTATCACATGCTATTATATAATTATCCTTTCGTTTCAATTCACGCAGCCCAAGCGGGCTGCGACGCGGAAAATGTTTTGGCTGTATGAGGATGCGTTGTGTTTCAATTCACGCAGCCCAAGCGGGCTGCGACTGGGTTTGAGCGTTAAAATCCGCTAGAGATGTCCGTTTCAATTCACGCAGCCCAAGCGGGCTGCGACGGTATGCGGTACGATATACGCGAGACCAAAAATGTTTCAATTCACGCAGCCCAAGCGGGCTGCG
>NZ_KB290717.1:7249-7879 GCF_000318095.2 Alloprevotella sp. oral taxon 473 str. F0040 | reverse complement strand
TCAATTCACGCAGCCCAAGCGGGCTGCGACAAGGTGTTGGAGATACGCTTTCTTCTGGGGTCGGTGTTTCAATTCACGCAGCCCAAGCGGGCTGCGACTCTCGGGTGTGAGAAATCTCTGTACGATAGGCAGTTTCAATTCACGCAGCCCAAGCGGGCTGCGACATTTCATCTGCCACGTCTCCGATTGTATCTTGCAGTTTCAATTCACGCAGCCCAAGCGGGCTGCGACTATGTGAGTATCGAAATTATCTATTACAAGGTGTTGTTTCAATTCACGCAGCCCAAGCGGGCTGCGACTGGGTTTGAGCGTTAAAATCCGCTAGAGATGTCTGTTTCAATTCACGCAGCCCAAGCGGGCTGCGACCTAGTCTAATGTATAACCCTCAAAATCAATCTGTTTCAATTCACGCAGCCCAAGCGGGCTGCGACCATACGTAATTAAAAAAGAATCGAGGCAAATAGACGTTTCAATTCACGCAGCCCAAGCGGGCTGCGACTGGGTTTGAGCGTTAAAATCCGCTAGAGATGTCTGTTTCAATTCACGCAGCCCAAGCGGGCTGCGACCTCCCAGTCATCCCAAATCAAACGATTAGGGACGTTTCAATTCACGCAGCCCAAGCGGGCTGCG
>NZ_KB290717.1:6865-7229 GCF_000318095.2 Alloprevotella sp. oral taxon 473 str. F0040 | reverse complement strand
TTCAATTCACGCAGCCCAAGCGGGCTGCGACTGTAATACTTAGGGCCATCATAAGGAGATACGACGTTTCAATTCACGCAGCCCAAGGGGGCTGCGACGGCATTAAAATCAGTCGGCACATAGTTTGTTGTGTTTCAATTCACGCAGCCCAAGCGGGCTGCGACAATAATATTGAGTTATATATTCAGCTACGTAACGTTTCAATTCACGCAGCCCAAGCGGGCTGCGACATACAAGAAAATAGGTACTCGACGACAACTATCAGTTTCAAATCACGCAGCCCAAGCGGGCTGCGACCTGGTGTTAATGTTCTCGAAGGTGGAGTAACTATTGTTTCAATTCACGCAGCCCAAGCGGGCTGCGA
>NZ_KB290717.1:0-6845 GCF_000318095.2 Alloprevotella sp. oral taxon 473 str. F0040 | reverse complement strand
GTTTCAATTCACGCAGCCCAAGCGGGCTGCGACGTAATACTTAGCGCCATCATAAGGAGATACTAGTTTCAATTCACGCAGCCCAAGCGGGCTGCGACAGTATACGCTGTGTCTGAGCATTAAAATCGGCTGTTTCAATTCACGCAGCCCAAGCGGGCTGCGACTTAATGCGCTGATGGTTAGCAGCCATCATATCTGTTTCAATTCACGCAGCCCAAGCGGGCTGCGACAGTATACGCTGTGTCTGAGCATTAAAATCGGCCGTTTCAATTCACGCAGCCCAAGCGGGCTGCGACGGTTGCTGCAAAGATACAACAAAAAAGAGATTCTCTCAAAGGATAAATCGCGAAAGTCCCTATTAGTGATTATTATAGATGTAGAAGATAAAGCTATTGAACTAGAACTAACTGATAATCAACCACTGCGAAACTCCAACAAAATAATGTTCACTTGAGGTTCGCAACCGAAAACATTCGTATAGCAATCGTTAGATTTTGTATGTACCATCAATATTACATATACTATGAAAGGTGTATTGGGCAAACAAGTAACCTCATTATCCACTACGGGCCTACAATTTATGGCTAGGGGCATCGAATCTCATTACCTCGTTAATAGAGAGTAATTGAGATTTCACACCGTTCAACAACGGTATCACAAAGAGTTTCAAGAAAGAAACAAGATAAAACAAAAAGATATATATTTATATTTGGTTATCTCAACAAGAAATAATACATTTGCAATCGTAACCCTTCCACTGATATCATCATATGATAAACAGCAACAGAAAGACATTTTGCCTCGAAATACGAGGAGATTTTGCTTGTTTTACCCGACCTGAACTGAAGGTAGAACGCGTAAGTTACGATGTGCCGACCCCTTCTGCACTTCGCAACATCTTCTCTGCTATTTTTTGGAAACCCTCAATGCGCTGGCATATACGGCGCATAGAAGTTTTACATCCCATCAATCGCACTTCCATCAAACGAAATGAGGTAGGCAGTAAGATGGGCAAGAATCCTATTTATGCAGATGACCCTAAAAATAGACAACAGCGAACCAGTTATATATTGCGCGATGTGGCCTATCGAGTATTTGCAGACTTAGAGTTTATCCCTCTTGAAAATAGACCTAAATGGCTGCAGCAAGAATGCAAGGATTCTGCAGCTGAAACTCCGATGAAATACTTCGAAATGTTTGAACGTCGGGCTTCTAAAGGGCAATGCTTCATGCAACCTTATTTGGGATGTCGAGAATTCTCTTGTTCGTTTGAATTACTTCCTCAACAGCCAGAAGGGCATGGTATTGAAGAAACGCGTGACTTGGGGATTATGCTTTATGATTTAGATTATATCTACGAATCACCTACTAACCCAAAGGAAAAGAAGAAAGAGAAAAGCCCCAATCCACTTTTTTTTGATGCGAAGATGGAACATGGAGTGATTGTCGTTCCTGATTATAATAGTGAGGAGGTTTTGCGATGATTTTACAAGCTTTATATCAATTATACCAATCTCTTGAGGCCAATGGGAAAACAACGCCTGAAGGGATGCAATGGAAGCCCATCCCTTTTGTAATCACCATCACTCCAGAAGGTCTGTATGTAGGGATTGAAGATACACGCGACAAAAAAGAGGCTCCAAAAGGTAAACTCTTCCTTGTGGCTAAGGATAAGAAAAGAACTGGCTCGAAGAGTTATGAGACAGCGAATCTTCTGTGGGATCATTCTGGGTATGTTCTCAACATCCCCACAGACGAGAGTGAACGAAAAGCAGAATTGGCTCCCTTACAGCACGAGGCCTTCCTCAAACTAGTAAACCAACTAGCAGAACAACATCCCCAACATGAAGGCGTACGTGCTATACGAGCGTTTTATGCACAGCAGGAACATTTGAAGGTGCCTCGAGAGCTCTTTACAAATCCGAAAGAAACAAGTCCCAATATTGTATTTAAGCTGAGCAATGCAACGGATGCCAATGAAGTGATTGCTTCTGACACGAATCTGGTTTGGGGAGAGTTAGCAGCAGAACAATCAGCAGGAAATGAACAAGTAGGACGCTGTCTCATCACTGGTGAGGTGCTTCCTCTAGCACGATTGCACGACACTATTAAGCTTCCAGGTGGACAAGCTAACCCTTCATTGATTAGCTTTAATCTCTCAGCTTTCAATTCTTATGGAAAGGAACAGGGAAGCAATGCACCTATCTCTCAAAAAGCTTCTAATGCAGCCATGGCTGCTATCAATGTTCTACTCGATAAAGATGCCGCTACTAACTACAAATTAGGAAATACGACCTTCCTTTTTTGGAGCACACTAACACATAATCAAGTAGTAGTGGAACAAGAGCAAAATTGGGGAGTAAGTCTTGATGAGTTGATGGCTTCATATAAAGAAGCAACTTTTAGTGGCTTAATCAATCAAGAGGAGGAAGAGGAAGATGCTCAAGAAAATCCTTCTACGACCAGCAAGACTAAGAAGAAAACTAAGAAAGAAAAAGCAGACCCTACAGCAGAAAGCGAACGAGTGTTGAAGGCACTACGCGTGATGACTTCTGCGAAAGATGGACACATCAGTTGGCAGAATCAGGAACGATTCTATTTACTTGGACTCATTCCCAATGCTAAACGTGTATGTGTTAAACTATGGATGGAAGGTACTGTCTCAGAAATCGTAGGAAATACGATACAACATCTGAAAGACCTCAACATCGTTAGTTTCAAAAACAGAAACCCTGATGAGGAACGTCCTCCATTGCGTTCAGTCTATAGTTTGGTACGTGCTGTTTCAACAGCTGACTCTGCCGATAAATGGTCTCCTATTTTAGTGCAAAGCATCGTGGAAAGCCTCATAAAGGGATTGCCCTACCCTCAATCTCTACAAATGGCTTGCCTTGATCGCGTTCACCACGATGGACGAAGTAAATATCCTGTCACCGAACTACGAGCTGCTATCCTTAAAGCCTATATCAATCGTAAATACAAGCAACCTATACTCGCCATGGCATTAGATCTCAATAATTCTCATCCAGCCTATGTGGCTGGTCGCGCCTTTGCCTTGCTCGAACGTATCCAAGAACTCGCTATTCCTGGAGTGAAAGCTAACATCACCGACCGATACTACAGAATGGCATCTGCTACTCCTAACATGGTGTTTGGTCGCCTATTCCAACTGGCTCAACACCATTTGACTAAAATCAAACGCGATAGCGGTGGTTTGGGCTATTACTTTGAACGTGAGTTGGGAAAGGTAGTGAATCTCCTACCTGGGGGACAGTCGGCTCTACCTGCTCACTTCACGCCCGACGAACAGAGCATCTTTGCGGTGGCCTATTATCACCAAAAAAACTACCGAGACGAGAAAGCAGAAGAGAAGGCTGCCGCCAAAGAAGTGGCGGAGGCTTCCGAAGGTTAACGGAATACTCAGAACGTTTTCTACAATTCCTCTAACTCTTTCTCTTATATAGCTATATAATCGTGATATTGCTAGTGACTTTTACAAGTCCTTTAACATAGCTACTACCTAAGATAAGAATTATAACGCTACTTCTATAATTAGAATCATCTAACCCACTTATATCTCAGAAATATGTCTACTCAAGCCCTTGAATACCGCTACGACTTTATCTTCCTCTATGATGTGCAAGATGGTAATCCTAATGGTGATCCAGATGCGGGCAACACACCTCGCATTGACTTCCAAACTGGACAAGGTCTCATCACAGATGTTTGCCTAAAAAGAAAGGTGCGTAACTATGTTATGCAGCAACGTGAGTCTTTTGATGAAGCACGCCAAGCAACAACTAATATCTTCATTCGCGAAAATGCAGCACTAAACAAAAGCATTGCAGCTGCCTATGACAATCCTAAGGTCAAAGAAGTAAATGACGCCCGCGCAAATATGTGTCTTAATTATTATGATGTTCGCTCCTTTGGTGCAGTAATGACCACAGGAAAAAATGCAGGTCAAGTGCGCGGCCCTATTCAACTGACTTTTGGTAGATCTATCGACCCTATTTTTCCCTCTGAGCACACTATCACACGTTTGGTAGATGTAGATGATGATGATAAGCACACAATGGGACGTAAGTCCACTGTGCCTTATGCTCTTTACCGCACTCATGGATTTATCTCTGCTGCCTTGGCTCAAGATACTGGGTTTTCAGAAGATGACCTTCAGTTGTTCTGGGATGCACTAACGAATATGTTTGATCTAGATCGTTCTGCTGCTCGCGGTCTTATGGCTGCACGCAAACTTATTGTGTTCAAGCACAACAGCAAATTAGGAAACGCACCCGCTCACAAACTCTTTGATTTAGTTAAGGTTGAAAAGAAAACTGATGTAGACGCTCCTCGTTGTTTCAACGACTACGTGGTAAGTATTGATACTTCTGCCCTCCCTGAAGGGGTTGAATTACTTGACCTCATCTAATTTATTTGCTTTTTTGACTAGATCCGTTTGTAGAAGGTAGTTATGCTATAGACTCAATTTGCTACAATTGCAAACAACAAATAAGAATCTAGTTGAGTTGATTTTCTTCAACACTTAGATCTATGGGTAGAATCGTCTATACTGAAGATGATATGCTCATGCTATCGGGCATCCAGCACTATTGCTTTTGTCCTCGCCAATGGTATCTTATCCATATTGAGCAACTTTGGAAGGACAACGCCCTTACTATGGAAGGAAATTGGCTTCATAAGAAGGTACACCAACCTGAAATGACAACGAAACGAAGGGATAAGATTACTCTTCGGAGTGTACCTCTTGCATCACCTACCCTCGGGCTCTATGGTTTCTCCGATGCAGTCGAACTAACGCCTGCATCGGAGAACAAAGAGGGAGGTTTCACCCATCCTAATTATCCTGGAAATTGGTGCGCTACACCTATCGAATACAAGCGAGGACGCCCTAAAGCACACAATGCTGACCGACTGCAACTTTGTGCGGAAGCAATTGCCCTCGAAGACCTTTATAATACCCATATCGCTAAAGGATTCTTATACTACGGAGAAACCAAACATCGTGAGATTGTACTTTTTGATTCATCTCTGCGAAAAGAAACCATGAAGACAGCAGAAGAAATGCACGAACTTGCGCTACATGACAGCCCCGTAACTCCAACTTATAAACCTCATTGCCGTTCTTGCTCACTGATTGACCTTTGCCTTCCTAAACTATCCCAGTTAACCTCTGCCTCGAACTATATTACAGAGCATCTAGAATGGTGATAATATCTAAACCTCTTTATATTTCTGGCTTATGCGTCACCTGCTCAATACATTGTATGTACTCACTCCCAATGCTTACTTGCAAAAAGATGGAGAGAGTCTTGCCGTAAAGGTTGAGGACGAGATAGCTTTGCGAGTCCCTATACACAATCTTGAGAGCGTTGTCTGCTTCACCTTCATGGGAGCTTCTCCAGGTGCGATGGCTCTGTGCATTGATCATGGTGTAAAACTTTCATTTCTCTCCCCTTCTGGACGCTTTATTGGTAGTCTTGAAGGAGCTATAAAAGGAAACGTATTGCTGAGGCGTGCACAATATAGAATGAGTGAAGATGAGTTACTCTCAACTCACCTTGGCTCTCTGTTCATTGGGGGTAAAATAGCGAACCACCGCAGTATACTTCGACGATTTCTGAGAGACCACCACCCAGATGAAACTATTACTGAAGAAATAGAGAATGCTGTCTGCCTCCTAAAACGAGAACTTGGTATGCTTCCCCATCAACATACTCGCCTCGAGATAATGGGAGTTGAAGGATACTCTGCAAATATCTATTTTGGTGTTTTCAAACATTTGATATTGAATCCAGAATTTCAATTTGAGAAACGTAGTAAGCGCCCCCCAAAAGATGAAGTTAATGCCCTACTTTCTTTCTTCTATACATTTCTTGCACATGATGTGAGAGCTGCTCTTGAAACTGTAGGTTTAGATGCTTATGTGGGTTTCCTGCATACCGACCGCCCAGGACGTCCCAGTTTAGCTTTGGACCTCATGGAAGAATTGAGAGGATATCTAGTAGATCGTTTTGTACTATCTGTAATAAATAAAAGACAAATACATAAAAACGATTTTATAGTGCAGGGCGAAAATGGGTATCTTATTCGTGAAGATACAAGAAAAGAACTCATTAGTTTGTGGCAGAAGAGAAAAAAGGATGTGATAACTCATCCCTTCCTACAAGAAAAAATCCCTATCGGCTTGTTACCCTACGCACAAGCTCAACTACTATCACGTTTTCTTCGCGGTGACCTAGATAACTACCCTGTATTTGTAATTACATAATAACCAGAAAATCTAAAACACTATGTATGTTCTTATAACTTATGATGTCTGCACCATTACAACATCAGGTGCTAAACGCTTACGCAATGTAGCAAGGATTTGTAAGAACTATGGACAACGCGTACAGAATTCTGTATTTGAATGTCTGGTAGATGCATCACAATTTGTTAGTCTGAAACAAGAGTTGCTACATATTATCGACCCAGATGAAGACTGTCTGCGCATCTACCAACTTGGTAAGAATTTCAGAACGCACATCGAATGTTTTGGCAGAAAGACTTCCTATGAAGTTGAAGGTACATTAATGATATAATTAAGCGACATCTAAGCACTATTAGTTGTGTTGGTCTATTACCAGCATAAAATTCGACCATAGAGCTTGGAAACAAATATGGAACACTATCCAATGCTACTATGAGAGCTCGTTACCAATACAATACGAACTCTATTCAAGCATCATACTAACACGTTTCTAGTATAATACAAACAAAATACAAGTACTATAAAACATGACACTAGTACATACAAGCACTACAAAACACGATACTTGCACCTT
>NZ_KB290716.1:325750-360598 GCF_000318095.2 Alloprevotella sp. oral taxon 473 str. F0040 | reverse complement strand
TTCACAATCAACTCGGGGCTTTTTTGTGTTTGTATGTTGTTTGTGTAGGATCTATAGAGTACTAGTGTTTGGTTTATATAGTGCTAGTATTGAGTTGTTGTTCTGGTGGATAGTGTTCGTCTCTTCGTATCTGCATTGGGGGGCATTATGTTTTACAGATATTTCATCTGCTTTTCTCTTTTTTTTTCGTAGCTATTTAAGTTTTATATAGCAGAGTAGCTTTGGGGTTGCGCTCAAAAACTATCATCTTTTAGCTAGTTATTCGCAGAAATGTATTAACTTTGCAATCAGCAACTCTAAGGGGTGCTGGTATAGAACATCCGCCTAGGGACTTCAGGTTCTGAAAAGGCTGGCATTATAGCTAGTCTGATTACTGAAAGTCTCGAGATGGCTAACCATTAGTCGTTCATACTTGTATGAATAGTTCTATACTGTGCTGAGATTATACCCGAAGACCTGATCCAGATAATACTGGCGTAGGCAAAGAGTGCGGCGTTTTTTACGTCCAACCTCCATTATGATCTTCTATTGAGCTTTAATGGTTCTTTATGAATCCACCTATCCAAGAGAGGATAGGAAAGCAGTAGCTCTTAGAGTCGCGTACGTTTATAATAAGTTTGTATAAACCCAAATGCGACGAATATGAAGATCCTTCTAAATGGAGAAGCAAAAGAGATTACCGGTTCTTGTAATCTCTCTCAAGCCCTTGTAGAGCTGAGCATTGATTTACCTACTCGTAGTGCAGTAGCTCTCAATGCAAAGGTAATTTCCCGAGACATGTTTGTTCATACTTTTTTGAGTGAAGAGGATGAACTTTTGATAATCCGCCCAACTTTTGGTGGATGAGTATTTTAGTCCCTGTTTTTGGTAGTAGTCGTATTCTTACAGCTATCCGCAGAATGGGGAATCATCGTATCTAGCCGTTCCAATACAAAAACATTTATCGAAAAACCAGATTACTCATGAAAATCCAAGACATCGTAACTCATGGTTCCCTTCTCGGTTCAGAGAAAATTTATGTCAAAAGCCAAAGATTTCCCAGTGTTAACGTCGGAATGCGCCGTATTCCCCTAAGTGATACTCGCAATGACGACGGAAGTTATAGTCCTAATGAACCAGTCGTAGTTTACGACACAGGAGGCCCGTATACAGATGATGCTTATAAGGTCAATTTAGAAGAAGGACTTCCCAAACTTCGTGCAGAATGGATAGCGGGACGTCAAGACACAGAGCGACAGGAAGGCTTGGGAAGTAGTTTTGCTCGAGCAAGTTTAGCCAACGAATCCCTAGCAGCACTACGTTATCCCCACGTAGAAACCCATCCTCTGCGTGCAAAAGGCAAATGTGTCTCACAGCGTTATTATGCCGCTCAAGGCATCATAACGGAAGAGATGGAGTATGTAGCCTTGCGTGAGAATCAAATGCTCGAATCAGTGGAGGAGCGCCATCTGCTTGGTGGAGATCCCCGTGGTGCAGTCTTACCCAAAGTCGTAACAGCTGAATTTGTGCGTGATGAGATAGCAGCAGGTCGCGCCATCATTCCTGCCAACATCAACCATCCCGAGGCAGAACCAATGATCATCGGTAGAAACTTCCTCTGTAAAGTCAATGCCAACATTGGCAATTCCGCTACAACAAGCTGCATTGCTGAGGAAGTAGAAAAGGCTGTTTGGGCTACACGTTGGGGAGCAGACACCGTGATGGATCTCTCCACTGGTAAGAACATCCATGAAACGCGTGAGTGGATCATTCGCAATAGCCCTGTACCCATAGGCACAGTGCCCCTCTACCAAGCTCTTGAAAAAGTAAACGGCCGTGTTGATGCCCTCACTTGGGAAATCTATCGCGATACCCTCATCGAGCAAGCCGAGCAAGGAGTAGACTACTTCACCATTCACGCAGGTCTTCGGCAGCAACACATCCCACTCACCCTACGCCGTCTCACAGGTATCGTGAGTCGTGGAGGAGCCATCATGGCGGGTTGGTGCACGGCTAAGAATCAAGAGAGTTTTCTGTATGACCACTTTGAAGAAATCTGTGAGATAGCCGCTCGTTATGACGTAGCCTTGTCGTTGGGCGATGGGCTTCGTCCAGGTTGCATCCACGATGCCAACGACGCCGCGCAGATGGCAGAGTTGAAAACATTGGGCGAACTCAATCGCATCGCCGCTCGCCACTATGTGCAAGTCATGATAGAAGGCCCAGGACACATACCCATGCACATGATTCCAGAGAATATGACACGCGAGCTTCTCGATTGTGACGAAGCCCCCTTCTACACCCTCGGTCCCTTGGTGTCAGACATCGGCGCAGGCTACGATCATATCACTGGAGCCATTGGAGCTTCCATCATCGGACATCTCGGTACTGCCATGCTCTGCTACGTCACTCAAAAGGAACATCTCGGCCTTCCTGAACGCGATGATGTGCGACAAGGCGTAGTCACCTATAAGTTGGCAGCCCATGCCGCAGACTTAGCCAAAGGACATCCCACAGCTTTTGTGAGAGATTACGCCATGAGCAAGGCGCGCTATGAGTTCCGCTGGTACGATCAGTTCCATTTATCTCTCGATCCAGAGCGAGCCCTAGAGTTTCATGATCAAACTCTGCCTGAAGAATCTCAGAAGAAACAACACTTCTGTTCCATGTGTGGTGAACATTTCTGCTCCATGCGTGCTAATCGTAAGTTTCGCAAAACCTTGCAATCGCAACAAGAACCTTCCGTTGAGGAACATCCTGCAGGAGCTTGTCCCTTAGAAGCCGCAGATCAGCCAAACCTCCAGGACGCTTCGTCCCAATCTCCTTGCGGTTCAAGTGAGAAATTTGTGAATGTTTAGCCCTATGGAACCGAAACATCACATCATTATCACTTCGCCCGAATTGAACTCACCGGCAGAAGCTCAGTGGATTAGCACACTATTGTCTTTTGGAATTGGGAGAGTGCACATTCGCAAACCCCATGCCACCGCAGAAGAGTTGATACCTCTCTTGGAGGCAATCCCGCAACCCCTGCGCCATCGTTGCATCTTGTCGCAACATGATGACCTCGTGCGCCGTTATCGTTTGGGGGGATTGCATCTTTCTGTGCGCAGTTGGCAAGCGTTGAACCAGCGTCCTGATTTAGAGATTGGACAAACCGTAAGTGTGAGTTGCCATAGTGCTGAAGAATTGGCCCAACTGCCTTTCCTTCCCGATTATGCCTACCTCAGTCCAGTTGCTGCAAGCCAGAGTAAACCAGGATACGGGGGCAATGTTTGGAGCTTCTCAGAACTGCAAAAGATTTGTGCGCAAGCATCCTGTCCGCTGGTCGCTTTGGGAGGAATCCATCCTACTAATGCCCATCAGTTTTTGCAGTTGGGCTTCTTGGCCGTAGCCAGTCTAGGCTATTGGCAAGGGCTGAAAATCCATGAACTCGACGGAGCTGTTCAGCGCATGTGTCAACCGCGAATACTGTTGTGTGGTGGAGTTGACCCCACGAGCGAGGCAGGTGTTACAGCCGACGTGCGTTATGCAGAGCGATTGGGGGCGCAGTGCTATACTATCACCACTGCAGTGACCTATCAGAATGCCCAAAAGTTCAGTGGCTTCATGGAGATGACAGACGAGCAGATTAAGTCGCAATTAGCAGTTCTAGAACAGCAAGCTGCTCCTGATGTGGTAAAAATAGGACTTATCACCTCCTTGCAGCAGTTCAATGTCATCTTCCATCACGTGCGGAAATGCTATCCTCATAGTCTGATTGTATGGGATCCCATCCTGCGCACCAGTTCTGGATACGACTTTCTAGCCGATGTCGACGTCATTGCCCTCCAAGAAGCCGCAGCTAGTGTAGACATCTTGTTACCCAACGGCTATGAGCGAAAGCAAATCTTAGGAGAGTTCACACCAGAAAAGGCTGCTCGACGTTGGCAGACAACAATCATCTGCAAAGGAGAGCTACAAACTGGCGATGCTATCATCGACAGAGCCTACCACCCTGATGGATTCATCTCAGAAAGTCTCTATCCCCCTATCGGGCAAGACCGTCATGGCACAGGTTGTCTTTACGGCACAACACTAGCTTTTGAACTTGCTAACGGCTCTCATCTTCAGTTCGCTATGAGTACGGCTCAACGAGCTGTGGCGCACTATCGCAATCACCAAGCCCTACCCACGAAAATCCGCAAAGCCCCCTTGGGACACCGCATGTTCATCACCCATGCCTCCTCCACCGAAGAGGTGCTACGACAGGCCGAAGCCGTGCTATCTCGCGGTCGTGCCGACATCGTGCAGTTGCGCATGAAGGACGCCTCAAAGTCACTGATGCTAGCTACCGCCCGAGAAATCCAAGTGCTCTGCCGCAATTACGGAGTGCCCCTCCTCATCAACGACCACGTTGATGTGGCACATATCATTGGAGCTGATGGTGTCCACCTCGGCAAAGAAGACATGTCCCCCACTTTGGCGCGTGAACTCCTCGGAGATGCTGCATTGATAGGCCGCACCTGCAATTCTCAAGCTGATTTGCAAGCTGCTCTCCGTGAACCCATAGACTATGTGGGAGTTGGGCCTTATCGTTTCACACAGACCAAACAACGTCTTGCCCCCATCCTAGGCATCGAAGGTTATCGCCAGCTCCACCTTGGTGAATATCCTCTTCCTGCCTATGCCATCGGCGGCATTCGTCCCGATGAAGTGCCTTTGTTTGAGGCACTGGGCGTTTATGGAGTAGCCATGAGCGGTGCCTTGATTCGCGAAGTCTGTGGAGAATATAGTTCTCTTTTTACCTCAAAATCTAAGTAAACTCATACCCTATGTTGAACATTGCCGACAACACTTTTACCTCCCGTCTGTTTCTAGGTACGGGAAAATTTGCTTCATCTGCCTTGATGGCAGAAGCTGCTAAAGCCTCAGGCTCACAACTCGTGACAGTGGCTCTCAAGCGCGTAGAACTTTCTGCCTGCACCACGGACGACATGATAGCTCCCCTTTTGCATCAAGGCTTGCAACTCTTGCCTAACACCAGTGGAGCGCGCACCGCTGCCGAGGCTATTCTTGCTGCCGAGTTGAGTAGAGAAGCGCTTCAAACCAATTGGTTGAAACTCGAAATACATCCCGATCCTCGCTATCTCATGCCCGATCCCATAGAGACACTAAAGGCTGCCGCCGAGTTAGTGAAGCGAGGTTTTGTGGTCTTACCCTATGTGCAGGCAGACCCCGTGTTGTGTAAACGTCTCGAAGAGGTGGGCTGCGCCACGGTGATGCCCCTTGCTGCCCCTATCGGTAGCAACCGCGGGCTAGACACCCGAGCTATGCTGCGCATCATCATCGCCGAAAGCAACATTCCTGTGGTGGTCGATGCCGGTTTGGGCAGTCCTAGTCATGCTGCGGAGTGCATGGAGATGGGAGCCGATGCAGTATTGGTCAATACGGCCATCGCCGTGGCGCGCGATCCAGTGAAGATGGCTCATGCCTTTCGTCTTGGCGTAGAGGCAGGGCGTGAAGCCTATCTCGCCAAACTAGCCCCGCAGCGCGCAGAGGCAGAGGCTTCTTCCCCACTCACTGCTTTTCTCTTCGACTAAAAGACTGCATCATGCTATACACTACCGCTTACGAATTCTTGAAGCGTTTTGATTTTGATGAGGTAAAACGCAATATCTATGCCCAGACACCTGCGGATGTGGAGCGAGCATTGGCTCACACTCACCGCACTGTCGAGGATTTTCTAGCCTTGGTTTCTCCAGCTGCCGAAGCCTATTTAGAACCTATGGCGCATGAAGCGCGCCGCCTCACGGTCGAACGCTTCGGGCGCACCATGCAACTCTATCTTCCCCTCTATCTTTCCAACATCTGTTCTAATAGTTGTGTGTATTGTGGATTTAGTGTGGAACATAAGATTCATCGTCGTCGCTTGACTCTCGCGGAGATAGATAGAGAAGTAGAAGCCATTCTGCAACTTGGTTTTCGGCATCTGCTGTTGGTGAGTGGCGAAGATCATGGCCTACGTTCTTGGCAATACTATCTCGATGTGGTCAAGCATCTCCGTCCCCATTTTGCACAGTTGTCGTTAGAAGTTCAACCGCTCGATACAGAACAATATGCGGCTCTTGGACTTGCTGGCATAAGCAATGTCTGTGTCTACCAAGAAACCTACAACGAAGCGCGCTATCCCGAATACCATCCTGCAGGAAAGAAGGCTGACTTCCGCTATCGACTCGAAACTCCCGATCGCATAGCCCAAGCGGGCATTGAAAAAATAGGTATCGGTGCGCTGCTCGGCCTTGAAGATTGGCGCACGGATAGTGCTTTCACGGCACTTCATCTGAGCTATCTCAAACGGCGCTATCGGTTGGCACGTTATTCCGTTTCCCTCCCTCGCCTTCGTCCTGCTGTGGGCGGCTACAATCCTGCTTGCCCGATTGATGACAAAGGGATGCTCCAGCTGATTTTGGCTTTCAGACTGCTCGATCAGCATCTAGATATATCACTTTCCACACGCGAATCTGAAGCCTTCCGCAATCATGTGCTCACCTTAGGAGTCACGAGCATGAGTGCTGGCAGCCACACCGAACCCGGAGGTTATGCCGAGCAGCATGAGGAGTTGGAGCAGTTCACCATCAATGATGCACGTAGTCCCGAAGAGTTTGCGCAGTATCTTCAGTCTATGGGCTACGAACCTGTGTGGAAAGATTGGGATAGTTGGTTGTAGCTGGCAAGAATATCTCATCACCGTCTTTCTTTCTACAAAGATAATGCGTTTATTTTCAAAGGATAATTCTCAATATGTCGGTCAATGATTTTGACAAACGCTATGAGCGTCAGTTGTTGCTCCCCGAGGTGGGGAGAGTAGGTCAAAGGCTTCTTGCTGAAAAGCGTGTGGTCGTGGTGGGAGCTGGCGGACTAGGTTGCACCATTCTGCCACTTCTGGTGGGGAGTGGGGTGGGGCATGTCAGAGTCTGCGATGATGATGTAGTGTCGCTCAGCAATCTTCATCGCCAGACGCTTTATACTGTTGCACAAATCGGGCAACCCAAAGCGGTATTGGCTGCGGAGCATCTCCGTGCCAACAATCCGCATTGTGATGTGGAGGTCGTTTGTGAGCGGCTTCGCGAAGAAAATGCAGAGCTAATCTTAGGAAGCTGCGATCTCATCATAGATGCTACTGACAATGAAGGTACACGGAGATTGCTCGATGCCTATGCTGAATCTTATGCTATGCCTTGGCTTTACGTTTCTGTGGACAGTTGGCAAGGGCAAATCGCACTTTTCGATGCAGAGCATCTCACTTACGGAGCTTTATTTCCGACCAGCGACGATGAAGTGATGGTAAAGGAGAAGGGACATTTGAGCAGCGCACCCATTCCTATGATGGCGACTACACCTGCTTTGTTGGGGGCATTGGCAGCCACGGAAGCCCTCAAGTTTTTGTTGGGACTTCACACTCCGTTGTCGGATAGTTTACTACTGGTAGACGGACTTAGTCTGTCGTTTCAGCGCATTCGTCGCTAAGCGCAAGTGGACTAATGTTCAGCCTACGAGAAAGGGGCACCTGTGTTTCTGGGATGAAACGTGGGTGCCCCTTGTTGGAAAAGAGGAAATGTGGCGGTGACGCGGGAAAGTTTGGTGGTGAATGGCTGTAAGTATCTATGATTTAGAAAGCCGATATGCGAGGAGAAAGAAGAAACTCTCTGAGCGCACAAAAAATATCTCGGAGAGTTTCTAAAAAATCTCCGAGATGTTTCTAAAAAACTCCGAGATAATTTGGAAAAAGTCGGAGATTTTAGTGAGTAAAATGGGAAGGAAGCAGCAAACGCTAGTCTTCTTCTAAATCGAAATCATCGTCCAAGAAGAGTGGAACATCCGCAAAGTCATCGAGTGCTCGGCGATCTTTCTTCGTGGGACGGCCAGTGCCGCGCGCACGGTCAATAAACCCGCTGATACGACTCATTTCTAAGAGTTCATATTGCTCTGGAGGAGTGATGTTCTCCAGGATTTCGGGCAGGAGTTTTGCACCTACGCGCTTCTCAATGGCTTGGAGTACGCGGAATGTGTAGGTGATAGGCGATTTCTTTACGCCCACTTCATCTCCTACCTTGACAGAACGTGATGGTTTTACGGCAGCACTATTGATGGTGATGCGATTGTTTTTACAGGCATCGGCAGCAAGTGTGCGCGTCTTGTAGATGCGCGCTGCCCAAAGCCATTTGTCTATGCGTGCTTCTGTGGGCATAAGCAATATAGAGTGAGGAGTGAGGTGACGAAGAATGGAAATCAGTTTGTGCGCTCAGAGCAATAGCAGATGATAGCTGCGAATGGAGCGAAAGATTTGTCTAGCGATTGAAGAGATTCATCGTGCGATCGAGACCTTGGAGGGCAAAACTCTTGACGGCTTCTGCAGCACGTGCCAAGGCTTCGGGCTTTTTCGCCAAATCTTCTCCTTCAAAATGGCCAAGCACGAAGTCTACTTGTCCACCACGTGGGAAGTTGTTGCCAATGCCAAAGCGGAGACGATTGTAAGCCTGTGTGCCCAACACTTGTGTGATGTGGCGAAGACCGTTGTGTCCAGCCTCGCTGCCACTGGCTTTCATGCGGAGTTGTCCGAAGGGTAGGGCAAGATCGTCCACAATGACGAGCATCTGCGGCAAATCCACTTTTTTCTCTTTCATCCAGTAGCGCACAGCATCGCCCGAAAGATTCATGTAGGTGGAGGGCTTGAGGAGAACGAGTACTTGATTTTTCACACGAATGGTGCAGACTGCGCCATAGCGGCGGTCTTCCCATGATGCGCCAGCATCGGCTGCTAGTTTGTCGACTACGTCAAATCCGATGTTGTGGCGCGTGCCTGCGTATTCTGCGCCGATGTTGCCAAGGCCTACGATGAGATGCGTCATAGTTATGATAGAAATGCGTGCTCACTGCGAGCTGTACTTTTAGGGAGAGGGCAGACGAGTGATGAAATGGTCTGATGACTCAGACGGGTGCTCAGGGCCAACTCTGCGTTGCTAGATGTGGGTATTGGGAAAGGGTAATAAAAAATGCCAGTACCCTAAGGGGCACTGGCACATAGGGGATTGCACAGAAATGCGCTATTACTTCTTGGCAGCAGCGGCAGCGGCAGCAGCAGCACCCATAGCAGCACGGGTCATCTTAACAGTCACTACAACAACTTCCTTAGGAGTTACGAGTTCGAGACCTTCGTAAGAGAGATCGCCGCACTTGATAGACTTACCAAGACCGAGGCTAGTCACGTCGATGGTGAGCTTTTCGGGGATAGCGTCTACAGTAGCGCGAACCTTGAGCTTACGTACCATGGTAACGAGCTTACCACCAGCACGCACACCTTCAGCAAGACCTGTAGGAGCGATGGGCACACCCATAACGATGGGCTTAGTGGGGTTCACTTGGTAGAAGTCAACGTGAAGCACGTTGTCCTTAACAGCGTGGAATTGGATTTCCTTAACTACAGCTTGGCAGTCTTGACCATCGAGGTTGATGTTTACCAAATAGATTTCGGGAGTGTAAACTACCTTGTTGATTTGCTTTTCGTCAACGAGGAAGTGGATAGCTTCGGGAGCACCATTGGCATCCTTCTTTTCACCGTAGATTACGCAGGGTACGAGACCTTGCTTACGAACTTCCTTGGTAGCCTTCTTACCGAGGTCGGCACGCTTAGTACCAGTAATAGAGATTGACTTCATGAGTTTGGGTTGTGTTACTCTGAATTAAACAATAAATTTTGTATAATTCGCCATCACACAGTGGTCTTGTCTAGACCTATGGAGGACAAATTCGGCTGCAAATTTACGCATTCTCTATTGATTGCGCAAATTTTAGGAGGAAAAAGCAGCTTCGGAAGGGTGTTTCCAAGCGCATTTTGCCTCTGATGTGGCAATCAACTAAGATGCGAGAGCAAAAGGACTCTCCTTTTTGGGGAGTGGAGATGAGAAAAGGGGCTAGAATTCGATGTCGAAGTTGGTGCTAAGTGTGCTCGCAGAGTCTGTGTCTTGTTCAGACTCTGTGTCAAAGGAGCTGTCTGTGTCAGTGTGACGTCGCGTCAAGCTGGTATGTTCACCCACATAATGTACAGCATCACCAAAAGCCTCAAAGAACTTCAACATATCTTCGCGATAGAGAAATATCTTGTGTTTCTCAAAAACTGGACGTTCATTCTCCGTGCCGTCTTTCACGCGCTTGCTTTCTGTCATCGCCAGATAGTATTCTCCGCGACGATCGCTTTTTACGTCAATGTAATAGACACGCTTGCCGGCTTTGACAACTCGCGAAAACAGGATGTCGCTATCGGCTTGTTCTTTCCATGGTTCAAGAGGAGTGCTCATGCAGTGTTAAAGTTTAGAAGAAGTTATCCGCTTATAGCGAGTAGCTCCTTGTGTTTCAGCAGCAAAATTGCATTATTTTTTGAGAAGCACCAAGTAAATAACGTCTTTTTTGCAGTCCGTAATACGTTTTTTGTAGCTTTCTTGTTTTTTCTGGCGAAAACGATGTGTAAGTCTTCGCTACCTCATCATTAGTTTGTATCTTTGTAGGACTTAACAGTCTCAACGGAGACACATACAGAATTAAATCTTGCGACAATGATTAATCGTGCACTTATCCGTCTGAAAGTCGTTCAACTTATCTATGCGTACTATCAGAACGAAGGCAAAACTACAGAGGTAGCCTTGAAAGAACTTGACTTTAGCCTTCAAAAGGCTTATGACCTTTATCGTCTTATGCTCTTGCTCTTGGTGGAACTCCGCCGCAGAGCAGAACGTGTGGATGTCGCTCGTGAAGCTAAAAAACAGCGTGTGGGTGGCAATGATGCCCCTTCCAATGATCGTCTTTTGGCTGATAACCTTTTCTTGAAGCAACTTTCTGAGAATGAAACTCTGCTTGAATTTGAAGCTGCTCAGAAGTGGAGCTGGAATAGTGAAGACACCTTCCTCAAAAAACTCTATGATGCTTGGCTTAACGACGACCTTTTCTTGCGTTATGTCGATATGAAAGAGCATGACTACGAGACAGACCGTGAACTTGTGCGCAAACTCTATAAAAATCATGTAGAAAAGTCGGAAGAATTCGATAGCTTGCTAGAAGAGCAAAGTCTCTATTGGAATGATGACAAGGAGATAGTGGACTCTTTCGTGCTGAAAACCATCAAACGCTTCCAGCCTGAGAATGGAGTGGCACAAGAATTGCTGCCTGCTTATGCAGCTCAAGAAGACCAAGAGTTTGCTGGCCGTTTGTTCAAAACAACGATTGAACGCTGTGGTGAACTGAGAGACCTCATCAAGAGTAGCACAAAAAAGTGGCAGTTCAATCGCATCGCTTTCATGGACTTGGTGATTATGCAAATCACTTTGGCTGAGATTCTTGAGTTTCCCAGCATTCCACTCAATGTTACTTTCAACGAGTATCTTGATATCGCCAAAATTTATAGTACTCCTCGTTCTGCTGGTTTCATTCATGGTATGATTGATAACATCACCAAGCGACTCAAGGAAGAGGGCGTGCTGCTTAAGTAATCTGATTCTTCTAATTTTTTCATTCATTTGTTCTTAATATGACTACTCTTCTCAACGCTATGCTCGTTGCTGCTGAGCAACCTTCTATGTGGCCAACCATCTTGATGTTTGTGGCTCTCGGTGCTGTGATGTATTTCTTTATGATTCGTCCACAGCAAAAGAAGCAGAAGGAAATCAATAACTTCCGTAATTCGCTCACCGTAGGCCAAGCTGTAGTGACCATCGGTGGACTTCATGGCACCATCAAAGCTATGGATGACACTACTGTAACGCTTCATGTGGCTACAGGTGTGGATCTTCGTTTTGAAAAAGCTGCTATCAACCCCACAGGTACCACACCCGTGCAAGCATAACCTAGCGTAGCTCACAAAAGGAACTAAGTGTGAGCAATAACCCACACTTAGTTCCTTCTTATATTGTGGGAGGCTGATCCCATGTTCTCCAAAATCTCCTCCATCATGCGCAGTGATTTTGACCTTCTTCAATTCGTGAAGAACTGCCTACGTCGCATTTACAATAGGCAGTTCCTCACGTTTTTGTTTTTTCTGCTCCTTTCTGCTTCATTTTGGGTCTTTCAGAAGCTCAACGATACCTATGAACGCGAGTTTGCACTCCGCGTGCGTTTGGTAGATGTGCCCAGTAATGTGGATGTCACCACGGGGCCTCCCGACTACATTCATGTTACGCTCCGAGATAAAGGGGTGACCTTGTTGCGCTATCGGTTCATACGTAGTTTTCCCTCTGTTGCTATTCACTGGAAAGACATTGAAAACGGCCGAGGGCATGCTACGCTTCGCACACGAGACTTGCTTAAAAGCTTTGCTTCCACCCTCGATGGCACACAATTGGTTGGCTATCGCCCTGATAACATTGACATCTACTATAACTATTATGGTAAGGGTCGCACGCTTGATGTGAAGTTTCAAGGCACTGTTTTGCCCGACTCTGGCTATACCTGGATAGACACGCAAATCGCTCATCCCCGCGTGATGGTCTATGGGCCACAACACATCATAGACACCATGCAGTTTGCTAGACTCAACCCTGTGCATGTGGGTAAGGTCAAGGATACTCTCAATATGCGCTGTCGATTTGTAAAAGTGCCTGGGGTGAAATATGTGGCACTCGATGCAAAGAAAACCATACTCTCTAGTATACGTGTGGGCATCATTACCGACCGCATGGTAGAGCGTGTAGTTGAAGTGCCTGTGCAAGGTGTAAACTTCCCTGCCTCTAAGACACTCCACACCAATCCTTCGAAGGTGCGCATAGAATATCAAGTCGGCGTGCGTGATCATGAGAAAATCAATGCGAGCAGCTTTGTCATTATAGCACGCTACGAAGACTTAATCAATCTTCCTGGCAATACATTTACAGCGCGTCCTCGTTCGACTCCTCCTGGAGTAAGACGTGTGCGTGTACGTCCTGAACAGGTGGAATTTATTATCCAAGAAAATAGTAGCGAAACTGAGTGATTCTGGAAAACACTCAAGTGGTTGCTCTTAAACGTTTTCAAGATTACTTCATCCAATTATATGATTTCATCTCCACGAACCATAGGAGTCACAGGTGGCATAGGATCTGGTAAAAGCTATGTATGTCAAATGCTTGTACAGATGGGAACTCCTATCTTCTATGCAGATGATGTTGCTAAGCACATTATGCGCACCCATGCCGGGGTCCAACAAGAATTGCGTAATCTTTTGGGAGAAGGCGTTTATGATGCAGAAGGTCGTTTGGTGAAATCCGTAGTAGCGGCCTATCTTTGTCAAGGTGAAGTCCACAGTCAAAGGGTGAATGCCATCGTTCATCCGCGAGTAGAGGAAGCCTGGCGAAGTTTTGTGAAGGAACATGCCGAATCCCCTATCATATATATGGAGTGTGCCTTACTTTTTGAAGTGGGGTGGCAACGATTGGTAGATGAAAGTCTTCTTGTCACTTGTCCTGAAGAGGAGCGCATCGCTCGTATTATGGCACGCGACCACATCGATCGCCCGACAGCCTTGCAATGGATAGCCCTGCAGATGCCTGAAACAGAAAAGCAAAAGCTGGCAGATCTCACCATTGTTAATGATGGTAAAGCAGATGTCGCAACGCAGCTTCGCTCAATAGGCTTACTACCATAAGATAAAATGGATATACCGTGTGAGAAGATAAGCCTTCTCCACCGTGTATCTCCTATATAACACGATATTATTCATACTCTATTTCTTATAAAGCATGAAGCATTCCTTACTTACTATGTTTATTTCTCTTTCAGCTTTGGGAGCAGGTGGTACAATGACCGCCACTGCCCAAACCGACGACTTCAAGTACACCAACGAACAGTTTGCCGACATTCAAATGCTCCGCTATAAAGTGGAAGGCTTTGAGAAACTCTCGTTGCGACAGAAGACACTGATCTATCATCTCTCCGAAGCAGCTCTAGCAGGTCGCGATATTTTATTCGACCAAAACGGACGTTACAATCTCCGCATCCGCGATTTGCTTGAAACTGTCTATCGCGACTATAAGGGCGACCGCAAGTCTAAGGACTTCCAAGCCCTCACCCTCTATCTGAAGCGCGTTTGGTTCTCCGCAGGTATCCATCACCATTATGGTAATGAGAAATTTGAGCCTGGATTCTCCGAACAATGGTTGCGCACCACGCTGGCTGGTCTTAACTATAAGGCAGATGATGAGGTGTTGGAGGCCATGTTTAATCCCAATATCCTCAAGATGCGTGTCAATCAGAAGGATGGAGACGATCTTGTGCTCACTAGTGCTGGCAACTACTACGGCCACGATGTCACCCAAGCTGAGGCAGAGCAATTCTATGCTCAACGTAAGCCCGCTGGCGACCCACGTCCAGTGATGATGGGTTTGAACTCTCGTTTAGTGCGCGGCGAATATGGTTTTCTCGAAGAGCGTGTGTGGCGCGTGGGAGGTTTGTATGGTTCGGCCATCGAACAGATAGTCAAGCACCTTGAAGCCGCAGAGCCTTTTGCTGAAAATGAGCAACAAGCAGGTGTTATTCGTCGTCTCATTGAGTACTACCGCACGGGTGACCTCCGCACTTTCGATAAATATTCTATCCAATGGCTCAAAGACACCGAGAGCTTGGTAGACTTTGTCAATGGATTTACCGAAACCTATGGTGATCCTCTCGGTATGAAAGCCTCTTGGGAAAGCATTGTCAACTTCAAAGACATTGCTGCAACAGAACGCGCACATCAGTTGGCCGTCAATGCACAATGGTTTGAAAATCATAGCCCAGTAGATTCACGTTTCAAAAAGAAGGAAGTAAAGGGTATCTCGGCTAAGGTAATCACAGCAGCTATCCTAGCTGGTGACCTCTATCCTTCCACAGCTATTGGCATCAACCTCCCTAACTCTGACTGGGTTCGTCGTGACTTCGGTTCTAAGTCTGTCACCATTTCCAACCTCACTTCGGCTTATGCAAAGGCGGCTCATGGAAGTGGCATGGACAAGGAGTTTATTATTGATGAGCCTACGCGCCAGTTGATTCTGAAGTATGGCGACCGTTGTGATGATTTGCACACCGACCTTCACGAATGCCTCGGACATGGTAGTGGACAACTTCTCCCAGGCACAGACCCTGATTCATTGAAATCCTATGGATCTACCATCGAAGAAGCCCGTGCTGACCTCTTTGCTCTCTACTATTTAGCTGATCCAAAACTTGTAGAATTGGGGCTTACTCCCAACATGGATGCGCACAAAGCTTCCTACTATAGCTACATTCAGAATGGTGCGCTTACTCAATTGGTGCGCATTAAGCCTGGCAACACCATCGAAGAAGCTCACATGCGCAACCGTGCTTTGATTGCACATTGGGTGCTCGAACAAGCAAAGTCTCAAAAGACAGCTAAACCCTGTGTAGAGTTGGTGAAGCAGAAAGGTAAAACCTTTGTTCGTGTCAATGACTATGCCGAAATGCGCCACCTCTTTGGTACACTGCTCGCTGAGATTCAGCGCATCAAGAGTGAGGGTGACTATGAAGGTGCACGTAAACTCGTAGAAACCTATGGTGTGCAAGTAGATGCCAAGGTGCACAAGGAGATACTCGACCGTTATGCTCGCTTGAAGCTATCACCTTACAAGGGATTCATCAATCCTGTGTACAAGGCTGTGCGTGATGCTCAGGGTAACATTACTGATGTCACCATCAGTTACGACGAAGCCTTTGATGCACAAAATTTGCGCTATTCACGTGACTATCACTTCTTGCCACTCGTCAATGAATAAGTGCTAAACTCAAAAATGTCGGTTTTAGTTGCAACATCTGATTTTCCACTATCAAGTGTTCAACATTGGATGTAACACTCTAGTTACCGTGCATTCCCTCCTTCCTCGCTTAGTATTCCAAGAGAATACTGAGCGAGGATTTTCTTTTTTATGCGTTAATAGCATGCGCAAAAATAGGGAGATGTGAAGTTGGTGCCGATTTTAGGCCGTATATTGTGAAATATTGCTGTCTGGTAAACTTCCAAACGGTAATAATAGGCTATAAGAACATCGGATTCAACAGACTATTCTACACCTTCCCTTATTTCCTGACATTTCTGCTCCGAAATTTTTTGTCGCACTATCTAAAACGATAAACAAGCATGCGTACTTGTGTGGTTTAAATGCCAGCATTTACTTCACATTTTACCGCACCTCGTTTCTAGTCAAGTGCGAGAGCAACAGCAACAATAGTTGTGCACCGTAGCATTGTTTAATGTTTGGTTTTGCAAAATTCAGTTGCATTTTTCTTGCTATAAGCAGGCTTCAAGTAGAAAATTTTACGTAACTTCGCCCATAAATCTTCTAATGCTCCCATATACAATGGAACAACATCTTAAAAACATTGCTCAACAATTCGCTATTGAAGGCGAAATTGCCGATATTCATCCCCTTGGAAACGGTCTTATCAACACTACTTATGCCGTAACTACCACGGGAAATACTCCTGACTACGTGCTTCAGAACGTAAACGTGGCTATCTTCCCCGATATTGATCTATTGATGAACAATATCATTGAAGTAACTTCGCACATCCGCAAGAAATTGGAAGCTGCAGGTACGCCCGATATAGATCGTAAAGTTTTGCATTTCATTCCCACTAAGGAAGGTGCTTACTATTATTTCGATGGTGAGAAGTATTGGCGCATCATGGTGCTCATCTCAGATACCACCTCAAAGAGTGGGGTAAGCATCGAGAATGCCAGAATTGTAGGTAAGACTTTTGCTGAATTCCAAGCCATGCTTGCAGACATTCCAGTAGAGCTAGGAGAAACGATCAAGGAGTTCCACAACATAGAGTTCCGTTTGAAGCAGCTCAAAGATGCTGTAGCTGAAAATAAGGCTGGACGCGCTGATGAGGCAGAGGTGAAGCACCTGCTCGATGAACTCTTCAAACGAGAAGAGGAGATGACCAAGAGTGAAAAGCTCTATCGTGAAGGTAAACTTCCCAAGCGTATCTGCCACTGCGATACTAAGGTAGATAATATCCTCTTTGATAAGGAAGGCAACGTGCTTTGTGTCATTGACCTCGACACCGTCATGCCCTCATTTATCTTCTCTGACTTTGGTGACTTCCTCCGCACCGCTGCTAACACCACGCGCGAAGATGACCCCAACCTCGATAATATCTCTTTCCGCTTTGATGTGTTTGAAGCCTTCACCGAAGGTTATCTCACTGGTGGCAAGAGCTTCCTCACCCCCATCGAGATTGAAAATCTACCTTATGCTGTGGCTCTCTTCCCCTACATGCAAGCCATCCGCTTCTTGGCAGACTATCTCAATGGCGACACCTACTTTAAGGTGCAGCATCCTCTCCACAATTTAGAGCGTACTTGCAATCAATTCCGTTTGCTCGAGTGTGTGGAAGAAGCCACTCCTAAGATGGAGGCTTATATCCAAGAAAAGCTTGCGAAATAATCCTTGCTCCGCCGATAGAGGTGGCGTGCATCGCAACATATTGTTTAGATTCTTCCCCATTTGTGCTTCGATAGGAAGTGCAGATGGGGAAATCCATTTCCTCTCTGAGTAATATGCAGTATAAAGACTAAGATAATCAATAAGAAATTAGTAGAGTCATGGCAACATCAAAAGAATACATAGATTATGTAGTGGCGCAAGTGTCCACTGCTGGCGTGGTGGAAACCAAGCGTATGTTTGGAGAATATGGTCTTTATCTCGATGGAAAGTGTGTGGCACTTGTATGCGATGACACCGTATATGTGAAGATGCTCCCTGAACTCTCCACTTTGATGGCTGAGGCTGAAACAGGTTTTCCCTATCCTGGAGCAAAAGAGCATTATGTGCTTTCGGTTGAACATCGGCAGCATGCTATCGTAGTGCTGCAAACCTTGGCACCGCTCCTTCCTTTTCCTAAACCGAGAAAGAAGAAAGTGAAAGCAGAATAAAACTCTCCAATGATCAAGGATTGCAGAATATACAAATACAGCGCAATAGCTCAAAGCTATTGCGCTGTATTTGTTGTGTCGGGAGTAGCAGAAGAACTACTACTCATGCTTGAGGGCATCGGGATGAAACCACGGGTGCGGCGTACTTCGTAGCGGGTGAGTTGTTCGTCCGAGCGGAAGCGGTCGCCTTGAAGGTCGCGATCGGGTGTCACAATGTGCATCGGCACGTTAGAGTAAAACTCATGTTTCTCATTGTCCCAATAGAGTTGCTGACTAGTATAAGTGGTGCCATCTTGGAGATTCCGCACTCGCACACGTCCACGCAGCTCCCAAAGCTTCTGATCATACCAATAAGCCGTGTCGGCTGTGATGTAGAGGTCTACATTAAACTTGGCATCATAGCGTTCGAGAAAAACCCCTTTGAGAAACTCATTGCGAGGAGGGGAAGTACGATCAAAGACACGCCATTCTTCTGTCATGATTTTATAACGCACTACACCCGAATCACTGATGAGCTTGGAAATTCCGTAACTCGTCATGAGGGGGAGAGAATCGCGCTGTCGTACTGCAGCGGCCTGGGGAGGCGCATCGTTGCTGCATGCTCCAAGACCAATGGCAAACGACAAAAGGAAAAAATAGCAGAGTTGGCGCATGTGAAAGGGGGAACGCGGAGAGACTAGAGAAGATGGCCGTCGAACAATGACGATAAATGAAGCTATGCTATAGGGAGAAAGGAGAAGTTCAGAATTAATCTACCAACCATTTCTTGAACCATCGTTCGTTGAAGGTAAGTCCAATGGTGAGGAGGAAGTTACGCTCAGTGAGTGAGCTACCCACTTGCGAACGAAGTTGCTCGTAAGAAGCGGAGATATTGAGCATACTACGATTATTGTAGTTGGTCAAGATGGGTAAACCGACTCCAGCAGTAGCTACAAAGGTGTCTGCTCCCTTTTGGCCATTGATAAGCGTATAGGGAGTAGCATAACTAGCTCCGAGACGATAGCGCACACGTCCAGCCCACGTGTAGCCTTGTGGAGCGGGCACGTATTCCAGTCCTAAAGACACTTTGTCCAAATCACGGAGATTAGCAGATGATTTGGTGAAACTCATCTTTGAATTGCTATTGTTGGCCACCACTTCTGCTTGAGTAGCTTTAGACCATGCTTGGTGTGTGTAGTCTACAGCCAAACGAAGGCGGTCGTTGTGCTGCCACATTAAACCAGCACCATAAGTGGCAGGAAGACTGTAGGCATCTTTCAAAGAATGTTCGTTGGAAGATGTAATCTGCCCGTTAGAGATGATCTGATTATCGACTGTAGAGGTGCCCGATAGAGCATGGCTGGGAGCGAAGGTCAAACCAAGGGTCAGTGTATTCTTCTTGTTGAGGCGTGCAGTGTATTGCGCACCAAAGTCGAAGTGCAGTGAGCGCACTTCCGATTCGTAAGCCACACGCGGAGTAGGTACAGTGGCATCGGTGAAAGAAGTGGTGGCTGTGTGTGTGGTGACACCCCATAGATAGCTGGCATTCACACCCAATGAGAAACTGCGCAATGGAGCATAGCCTAGACCGAGATGAGCACGATGTACACCACCTTCACCGATGTGGGTGCGGATAGCGGTAACATTCGAAAAACCGTTAGGCAGAGTCACGTCGTTGGTTTTAGTCTCATAACCCACTTGTGTGAAAGGTCGTAGACCAAAGCTGACTCCCAATCCAGGAAGCACGCGAAAACCGCCCACCACATGATCGAAGTAGGCGCGACTGCTGGTGCTGTGGTGCTGTCCAGTAGCTGTGAGACGAGAGGCTTGCAACGTACCTGCCACATCCATCAAGAAGGTGAGCGAATCAAGACGTGCGTAAGAAGCCGGATTTGTCATGTTCAGCTGCTTGCCATCGTACCAAGCATAGCCTGTACCCGCCATGGCTTTGTTGAAGCCCAACGAGCCGTCGCTAATCCGTCCCAGACCATAGCGCGTGAAGGCAGAGTTTATCCCCGTTTCTTGGGCGGCTAAGTTGAGAAAAGCAGTGGAAAGCAAGAGAGCAGAAAGCAGTATTTTTTTCATACAAAGAGAGTCTTGTGGAGAAAAGCGAAAAGGAGACGTAGCACCTACGAGTTTGCGCCATCTAGCAACGAGTGCTTACAATCTAGAAAAAGTAAGCCCTACAGAAGCTAGGAAGTAAAGTTTCATGACACTGGCAAAATAGGTGCATTCTCTCGGGGAATCATGGCAGAGCATTTAGCCCGCGCGCCACGAGATATTCATCTGCAAAGATACAATTATCTATGGCAATAGCATCACTTTCAGCTGCAAAGTTGCAACTTTCTGTGGAAATGCCGAAGTCGAAACGGTTTCCTCCCGTTAAAAAAGCGCAAGCATCTGGGTGTTTTGCACGCACTTGTGCAAGATAACCCATGATTTCTAGACGAATGCCACTTTTCGCGCCACTCCGTAAGGCCGTGATGGTGTCATATCCATAGTCGGGATTATCACCCTCAGCACTAACGAGGGGCAAGCGTGCGGTAAACTCGTACATTGCTCGCAGGCGCATCTCGAGTCCAGGGCTGATGTTGCCGCCCAAGTAGTGACCATCGGAGAGGAGGAGGTCGAAAGTGATGCAAGTGCCCGCATCAATGACAAGCACAGTGCGATGAGGGAGGAGCGATTGCGCTCCCATCACAGCGGCCAAACGGTCAGCTCCAAGCGTGGCAGGTGTGCGATAGCCGAGGGTGATGCCCGAAGGCGGAGCCGTAGGGCAGAGTTGTTGCACCACGTAGCGGCAATTTGCCAAAAACGCAGGAAATTCAGCTGGAATTTCTCCCACAGCACACCAGCAGATGCGGCAAATCTCTGGGCGCATGCTCAGCAGCTGGCGCAGCTGCTCCACGAGGTCGTCGTGTGCCACCGAGTGATGCTCTAAAATAGAGGCTTGCGCATCAAAAATAGTGAGTTTCGCGCGCGTATTGCCGAGGTCGATGGTAAGCGTCATGGGCGATGAATAGAAAGAATAACGTGGTTTTGAGAGCAAAGTTACAGCCTATCAGCAAAAAAAGCAAGTTTTATCTTTGTATTTCGCCAAGTAGCCACTAACTTTGCTGTAGAATTGGTCATCTGACAACAGTGATTTTATGAATACCAACGAACAAACCCTCCACCAAATCGAACGTGCCCTCAAGAAGACGGCCGAAAAGTTTGCCGCCATTCCTCAAGAGGATGCGGTGCTCACCGACTTCTATCTGCTTGTTCGTCAAGAGAGTGGAGAGCTTCTAGTTTTCGATGATGATGAGCGTGAAATTACGCGCTGTGTAGTGGAAGAATGGATCGGCAATTGTAGCGAAGATTTCTACACCACCATCCAGCCTGTGCTTCATACTGCGCTCAAACGCTGCGAACCTCTTTTAGAGGAGATGTCAGTGCTTCGCCCTTGCTCTTTCGTCTTGCTCGACGATGAGCAACAAACGGTGGCAGAGCTTTTCCTTATCGACGACGACACCATGATTCTTGGACAAGATTTAATGGTGGGACTCTCGGATGACTTGGATGCCTTCTGGCAAAAACTGGCTGCTGAATGATGAACGTATCCGTATCAGACGAAAAATCCACTCTCGAGAAGGATTTGCAGAGATTGGCTCATGCTTTGTTGCAGCTTGATGCGGTGAAGGTGCAGCACTCTGAAGCAGAAGTGCTGGATTGGCTCTTGCAGTATGCTGCAGAGAGTGCTGTCTCTTCTGGAACTAGTGCCACCACCTCCGCTGCTGCTTGTACTGCTTCCCCAGCGTTGGTGCAAGGCCTCATGCAGTTGGCACTCGAGCAACTCAAAGAGCGTGAGTTCATGGCGAGCATTGAGCATCGCCCACAGAGTTTGGCTTGCGATGTGTGGAGGTTTCAAAACAAGAAAGAGAAGTGGGTAGCTTTTGTAGGTTTGCTTGAGGGTCGCCCCTACGAGATTTTCACGGGACTTCAAGATGACGAAGAAGGCATTGTGCTTCCCAAAAGCGTGAATACGGGTTGGATTGTCAAGAATCTCAATTTCGATGGCACGTCCCGCTACGATTTCTCATTCCAAAATCGAAGAGGCTACAAGACCACCGTTGAAGGGCTTTCGGCACGCTTCAACAAGGAGTATTGGAACTATGCCAAACTCATTTCGGGGGTGTTGCGCCATGGCATGCCTGTTGAGAATGTCATCAGCCTCATTGATTCGCTCCAGCTCGAAAGCGATGCGATCAACACGTGGAAGGCTGGGGTGGTGCGCGCACTCAAAAAGTATACGAATAATTGCGGAGATTCCGATGAACCCCTTACTCAAGATTGATGCCACAAGCATCAATTCTTGTTTTTCATAGCCCCTGCTCCGCTTCGCTTCATAGTGCCACGGAGTTATAGACTGTTGCATGCAGAGCGTCCTTGCTCGTTTGATACCCCATTTCTCCTCTTCTCTTCATGAATAGTTCATCCTCAGCTGTTTCCCTTCAATATTCCCCTCTTGAGATTCGGTTAAACAATCTCCACTTCTACGCCCATCACGGCGTATTACCCCAAGAGCGTGTGGTGGGTGGTCGATTCACCCTCCAGATTCTTCTAGTGCTTGCGCCCAGTCTTGCTGCATTGGAGCACGACGATCTCGAAGGCACCGTGAGCTATGCCGATGTTTACGAGTTGGCAAAGGAAGTGATGGCACAACCTTCGCAACTCTTGGAACACGTTGCCGCACGCTTGTTGCAACAACTCTTCCGTCACTTCCCACAAGTGCAACGTGCCACCGTGGAAGTGCAAAAAGACAATCCCCCTATGGGGGCAGATCTACGGGGGTGTAGTGTGCGACTCTCTGCCACGCGTGCAGAAGATGAGGTTTAATCAACACTTTGGTTTCGTCTTCTGTTTTATATTGTAGGGAACGCTCCTGTTCCCCCACTTTCATTGTTTATTTCTTCCTTCATTATACCTCATTATGCGCATGTCTAAAATCAGAACTCTCCTCTATACACTCTTGCTTGGGCTTGGATTTAGCCAAGAAACCACCGTTTCCGCAGCTACTTCTCACGAAGCGCAACCCCAATCAGCCACTACGGGCATCACTCTTAAAGACGTCACAGGAGGAACCATCTCCCCTCAACACGTTTATGGCGTGCATCCCCTCAACGATGGTGAAAGCTACTCTCAACTTTCTGTCGATGGCAAACGCATCGTTCGCAGTTCGTTCAAGACTGGTAAGGAGATTGGGGTGATTTTCGATGTAGAGAAAGCTCGCGGCACCACCAAACTCTCGCGCATTGATGGCTACATCATGAGTCCTGATGAGAAGAAAATCTTGTTGCGCACGCAGACCAAAGCCGTCTATCGTCGCACTTCCACAGCCGTTTACTACATCTACGATGTGGCAAATGGCAAGTTCACTCCCCTTTCCGATGGAGGTCCTCAGATGTCTCCGCGCTTTTCTCCCGATGGCAATGTCGTTGCCTTCGTGCGCGACAACAACCTCTTTGTCGTGAAGCTCCTCTATGGCAATGCAGAAACCCAAGTCACCAAAGATGGCAAGCGCAATGAAATCATCAATGGCATCCCCGACTGGGTGAATGAAGAAGAATTCTCCACCAATGCTTCTTTCGATTTCAGTGCCGACAGTCAGATGTTGTGCTGGGTGCGTTACGATGAGTCCAAAGTTCCCGTCTATCGCATGCAGATGTTTGAGGGACAATCCCCACGTCATCCAGAATATGCCGAGTATCCTGGCACCTACGACTATAAATATCCCATCGCTGGTGCGCAAAACTCCACCGTGTCTGTCCATAGTTACGACCTCAAGAGCCGTGCCACCCGCCAACTCGCAGTGCCCCTTCCCGAAGAGGGCTACATCCCTCGCATCATCGCCACAAGTGATGCCGACAAACTCGCCGTGGTGACCCTCAATCGTCACCAATCGCAGATGGATCTCTACATGGTCAATCCTCGTAGTGGGGTGGCAAAACTCGCCCTTCGCGAAACCAATGAGCGTTATCTCCGCGAATCAGCCTACACCGATTTGCAATTCTATCCTGGACACTTCGCCATGCTTTCCGAAAAGAGCGGTTATCAACACCTCTATTGGTACACCCTCAACGGACAACTCGTGAGCCAAATCACCAAAGGCGACTATGAGGTGAGCAATTTCTATGGTTACGATGCCAAGAATGGCCGTTTCTATTTTGCCGCACACAAGGATAGTCCTTTGCAAACCGCCATCTACTCAGCCAATGTCAAAGGGCAGATGCAACGCCTCACCGCCGAAAGTGGTACGAGTGCAGCGACCTTCTCCTCCGACTTCCGCTACTTCCTCAATGTGCACTCGGCACTCGCCAAAGTTCCTGTGACCACGCTTCGTGAGGGGCACAGCGGAAAAGTGCTCACCACGCTCATTGACAACAAGCAAGCGCAAGAACGCTTCGACAAAATCGGCACTACACAAGAATTCTTCCAATTCAAACTCGCCGATGGCACCGTGTTGAACGGTTGGATGTTGAAGCCACGCAACTTCGATGCCACGAAGAAATATCCCGTGGTGATGTATCAATACAGCGGCCCTGGTAGCCAAGAGGTGAAAGATGCTTGGAGCACAGGTTTCTATGCCGGTGGTCAGTGGGAAAGTGTGCTTGCCGAAGAAGGATTCATCAGTGTCATTGTCGATGGTCGCGGCACAGGCGCACGCGGTGCACAGTTTGAGAAATGCACTTACTTGCGTTTGGGTGATCTCGAATCGCAAGACCAAGTGGCAGCTGCTCAATATCTCGCCACCTTGCCTTTTGTCGATGCACAGCGCATCGCACTCTGGGGCTGGAGCTTCGGAGGTTTCAACACCCTCATGGCCATGACCGATGGTCGCCCCGTCTTCCGTTGTGGTGTTGCTGTTGCTGCTCCTTCCAACTGGAAGTACTACGACACGGTCTATACCGAGCGTTATATGCGCACGCCCAAGGAAAATACCAATTACGATGCGGTCAATCCCATCGCTCGTGCTGCTAAACTTCATGGGGATCTCTTGCTCATTCACGGCACAGCCGATGACAATGTGCATTTCCGCAACTGCGCTGAGATGTCTGAGGCCTTGGTGCAAGCCGATAAGCCTTTCGACATGCAGGTCTACACCAACCGCAACCACAGCATCTATGGTGGCAACACGCGCCATCACCTTTTCAGCCATATCTTGAACTACCTCAAAGCGCATCTCAAATAATGTTTATCGACACCCACTGCCACCTCTATGCAGAAGAGTTCGACGAAGACCGCGCAGAAGTCGTGGCGCGCGCCCTCGAGGCTGGAGCCGACAAAATCCTTCTGCCCAACATTGATGCCAACACCGTTGGCCCCATGTTAGCTGTCTGCGATGAGTGGCCCGAACTCTGCCATCCCATGTTGGGACTGCACCCCACGGAGCTACCTCCCAATCCCACTCCGCTACTCGACCAGATGGAGCGTATGCTCATGGTTGAGGGGAATCCTTTCATTGCTATTGGAGAAGTAGGCGTGGATTTGTATTGGGATGCTTCGCGCAGAGCAGAACAAATGGAAGTGCTGCGCCGACAAGCTGAATGGAGCATCCGTTTTCAACTCCCCCTCGTCATCCACATGCGCTCTGCCCATGACGAATTGCTAGAGGTGTTGTCGCCTCTCAAAGACGAACTACCAGGTGGCATCTTCCACTGTTTTGGAGGAAGTGCCAAAGAAGCCGAAGACCTCCTTGCCTTCGATCGCTTCTATCTCGGCATCGGTGGGGTAGTGACTTTCAAAAAAAGCACCCTTCCAGCTGTCCTCGAAACTACGGTGCCCCTTTCGCGCATCGTTCTCGAAACGGATGCCCCCTATCTGGCTCCCACCCCCTATCGGGGCAAGCGCAACGAACCAGCACATATTCCCCTCGTGCTCCACAAAGTGGCTGAAGTCTACGGAGTAGCTCCCGAGGAAGTGTCGTACATCACCTGTGACAACGCAAGACGTCTCTTAAAGTTATAACCTCCTATCCTCCCCTCTGCCGAGGCTCTTCTTGCCGAAGCCGAGTTTATGATGTCACCCTCTTTCAAATGGTGAAGGACATCAGGGAGTTTAGCCAAAACCTCACGACTATGCCCATGCTGAAACACATCGAAGCGGCGATTGAAGCCCTCAACTATCCCCAACGTCCGAAGGGACTCTACGAACCCATTCGTTACATTCTCGCTGGTGGGGGAAAACGCTTGCGCCCCATGCTTTTGCTCACGGCCTATAGCCTTTATCGTGAGGACTATGTCCGCGCGCTCTCTGCAGCTGTCGGCATTGAGATGTATCACAATCACACTCTCGTGCACGATGACGTGATGGACCGTGCCGATATGCGCCGCGGTCGTGAAACGGTGCATCAGAAATGGGACGACAACACCGCCATTCTTTCGGGCGACACCATGCTCCTATTGGCGTATAAACTCATCTCTTCCACAGGCATCGGTCGCTGGCACGAAGCCTTGCGCCTTTTCACCAACAGTGCTATCGAGATTTGCGAAGGACAGCAATACGACGTCGATTTTGAAAAGGACACTCACGTCACTGAAGCGGAATATATCGAGATGATTCGTCTCAAGACCTCCGTCCTCTTGGGCTGTGCCACTAAGATGGGAGCACTCTTGGCAGATGCCCCAGCTGATGACTGTGATGCGCTCTATTCATTTGCCGAGAAGGTGGGACTTGCTTTCCAGCTTCAAGATGATTATCTCGATGCTTTCGGCGATCCCGCTGTGTTTGGCAAGAAAATCGGGGGCGACATCCTCTGCGGCAAAAAGACCTTCCTCGTCCACGCTGCCACTGCTCAGATGACTCCAGAGGAAGCCCAAACCTTCTTACAGAAACTCTCCACACCAGTCGGAGATTCTTCGGGTTTGTATTCCACAGAAACTGAGAAAATCAGCGACATCATGGCGGTCTACACACGCTACAACGTAGCCGAACGCTGCCAACAGCGCATTGCTGCCTATTTTGACGAAGCCGAAGGCGAACTTCCTCGTCTTTCCGTCGATGCCACCCCTCTGCGCGACTATGCCTTCTCGTTGTTGAATCGCAATAAATAGCCTTCAATTTTCGGGCACTTCTCCTTACTAACCCCATCAATACCTTGTTTATGAGAACAGTTAAAAGCATCCTGCTCTTGTTGAGCGCATTCAGTTTGTGGTCGTGTAGTGACTTTGAATCCACTCCTAGCGTGGCACCTATTCCCATAGACCGTGCCATCCGTACGTATTATTCTGCTCGAGAAGTGCGTATTAATACGCAGAATACGCAGAGGTTTCCGCTCATCTATGAAATCTCCAATTCTCTGTATTGCGCTAATCCGTTTTATTCTTCAGAGGATTTATCTGGTGAGTGTAAAGAGTTTGTGGTTGTAGCCAATAGCTATGGAGAGAAAGGCGCACCTATGGTTACATACGCTTTATCCAGAGTTCCCACTACTATTGTAACCAATGTGTCGCGCCTGCAATTACTTGCCGTGGCTGCTCCCAAAGATACGGTTGATGTTTCGTCGCAAGCTCGTCTTTCTTTCCCAACAGCACAGGATTTTATAGCTTCTAACTATCAAAATCGTGTGGTGACAACGGTAGAGGGAAGTTTCAAAGAACTCACGCGTGAACAATTACGATGGTTGCCTAAGTCAGAAGTGACTCGTTGCACTCTACCTCGAATTCGCAATAAAGAACTCTGGTTGAAAACGACCTTCACCGATGGTCATCAGTCGCTCACCAAAGTTGAGCTGCCTCGATAAAGACCGTAGGTTGTTATAGTCGTGTCTTATTAGTTTGTACGCTCCAAAGTTATTATGTTTTTAGAACAACATGAATTTTAAAAAGAATCTCGCCGATTAAGCTGATTAGTCGGCGAGATTCTTTTTTTAGCAAAAGCTTAGACAGAATTCAGGTAGCATATAGTTTATTACCAAAGAAACCCTCGCTCAATATAGAAATAATTTAAAGAGAAAGCAGAATTGCTTAGACCGAACTCAGGTTATATTTGTTTCTACTTTACGACCGACATAACACTCTAAGACAAAAGAAGAGATGAAAAATTGTTGGTATGGCTATAAAAAACAAGGAAAAATCATGCAGTCTTTTCGTATTCATCCACTCCTTTATAATAAAAGGAGTTTTGTTGCCATAAAATAAATGATACAGATTGACGCTTGCAAGCAAGGAGATAAGGACGCTCTTGGAGAACTTTACACAGTGTATGCCCATAAACTGGAGGGCGTATGCCGACACTATATCAAGGATGAAAGTGTGGCAGAGGACATTTTGCACGATGCTTTTATCATTATCTTTATGTCACTGAAAGACTTGAAGGACAATTCTCAATTGGAAGGTTGGATGATAACCATCGTGAGAAACCTTTCCTTAAAGTATTTGAAAAGTACAGATAAGCGTAACTTCCCATTATCTCAGTTGGACATAGATTTTGCAGTTGATGAATCAAGCGACCTAGACAAAAGTATAGAATTGGAGGTGCTTTTGTCTGCCATCGAAAACCTGCCCAAAGGTGATAGGGAAGTGTTCAAACTATCGGTTTTGGATGGTTTGTCGCACAAAGAAATCGGAAAGTTGCTTGGTATTGCCCCACACAGTTCTTCCTCGCAGTTGTTTAGGGCAAAGAAAATACTTCGCAACATGCTGATCGACTATTGAGAAGTGCTGTTGCTTCCAGTTTTCATACCTCTATATATCTACTTCATTACAAAGAATCAATATGAAAAGAAGTCTGGAAGCAGTTTCGCTTTCGTGAAATCTCGCAAGGAGGATACGAGAGAGTCAGGAACGTCAGAAAATAACACCAACATACTGAACAATACAAAGACAACAGACTCTCTCAAGAAAAAAATCAGTAACTATTTTGCGCAAGAGCGAACAGATGAACAGTACGCAAAGATCGATACTACAAATATAATAAGAACAGAAAATAAGGATGTCGAGCAGCATGTAATGGCACTCAGCACAGACTCCTTGCAAAAGCACTTGGCGGTGGAAAGTAATGTAATAGATTCTCTGTTCCGTTTGCCATCAATATCTTCAGATAAACTCGTTGCTCTCAACACGCACGGGTATCCATCCACTTCATGGAAGAAAAAATATCCCTGGACTTTCAACTTGGGATATTCTTCCAATGCCGCTTCCAATGCCACATTGCCCAATTTGGGCTATCTGTCCGTAGTGGATTATGCCAATGGTGGCGCAATGGCGAAGTTGTACACATGGGAAGATTATAGCAACTATTTAACGAGAAACAAGGCATTGATGGATTCCGTGGAGAGGGCAAAAATGGAATGGATAGCTCAAAACAATGCAACGGATGGAAACGCCATGTTGGACGAGAAAGCGCACCACTATCGACCGAAGACCTTGGGAATATCCCTCAACAAGCAGCTGAGTCCGAATTGGATTTTCGGCACGGGATTGACCTACACGAGGTTGAAGTCTGAATTTACAAGTGAATACCACAAGGCGAAGTTGATAAAAATACAAAAGATAGATTATGTTGGCATGCCACTGCGCTTGACCTATCGTATATGGGGCAAGGGACGCTTTAACGCATATACGACGGGAGGTGTGACATTTGAAATGCCTGTCCACAGTTCGTTTGATAAAAAGTATGTCGTTACGTCCGACTCGACGTTCACGCTGAGAGGCGACATCAAGCCACGTTATCAGTTGTCTGTGAACTTGGGTATCGGTGTGCAGTACAAAATATTCAAGCCATTCAGTCTGTACTTTGAACCCAACATGTTCTATTACTTTGGGAATGGCAGCGGAATAGAGACCTATCGCACCGAGCATCCATTCTTTATCACTGTTCCCTTCGGGCTGCGACTCACATGGTAAGTATACCTTTCTTCTAAAAAGTTATGCTGGGCTTGCAGTCTTTTCATCGGTTAGTACTCCTTGATAATATAAGGAATAATTAACCGACAAAGAAACAGAATGTACGGAATTTACGACTATATCCACAATGGATTAGTATTTATCAACAACATGATGCGCAAGCAGCACAAGGAACTCACGTCACTGATGATATACTCGACGACAAGATGCCAGTCGCGTTGCAAACACTGCTCCATTTGGAAAAAAGCCACGGAGAACTTGAGCTTGGAGGACATCATTAATATAATGAACAGCCAATGCGTGTCAAAGCGAACGGTCGTGGGATTGGAGGGAGGAGAATTCATGCTCCATCCCGATGCCGATAGGATATTGGAATGGTTCGATACGCATCATCCCAACTATACACTGCTTTCCAACTGCCTCGCTGTGGATAAGGTCGTTGAAGCTGTGAGAAATCACCACCCCAAGCACCTGTACATATCGCTTGACGGCGACCGGGAAACCTATCTGTATATGCGTGGGTGCAACGGCTACGATAAAGTGATACGGGTCATAGAGGAATGCAAGGACTGTGTACCCATCTCGCTGATGTTCTGTCTCTCGCCGTGGAACTCGTTTGAGGACATGAGGCACGTTATCGGCATTGCCAAGAAATACGACATTGACGTGCGGATAGGCATTTACAGCACGATGTCTTTCTTTGACACGACAAAGGAACTGATGGAAGCGGACGAAAACGACTACATAAGCAGCATTCCACTAACCATACATCAGACCGAAGAGAACTATGACTTTGTGGCTTTGTACGATGAATGGAAACACAACAGGCTGAAACTTCGTTGCCACAGCATTTTCAGTGAGTTGGTCGTCCACTCGAACGGCGACGTGCCGTTGTGCCAAAACCTTGATGTGGTATTGGGAAACGTGCATAGGAACACACTCGACGAGATTTTCAATTCACGGCAGACCTGCGACATCCAATGCCAATATTCCAAAGAGTGTAACGGTTGCTGGATTAACTACCATCGCAAGTACGACATCATACTGCTTCGTAACTTAGAGAGGATATTCCCGAAACGAGTGATAGAACTGTTCTATGGAAAGTACCAATGGACAGACGACAGGAAAATTACTTACAAGAAGCATTTTAAGAAAATAACGAGAATATAAGAAAGAACAACAAGATATGGAGTATATTGGGAAAATCATTAACAGATACAAGCGTTTCCGCAGCATCAGAGGTTTGGAAAAGATCTACAATCAGCAATATGCGCTTGTGGGCATTGGAAATCATTGTGTCGGCAACCTGCTACCAGTTATGCAATACCTGCAACTGCCCTTGAAGTACATCTGTTGCACCTCCGAGCGAAAAGCAGCTTTGATACCTCAAAAATACAAGGGCGTGAAAGGCACAACCTGTTTGCAGGAAGTGTTGGACGACGAAAGCGTAAAGGGCGTTTTTGTCGCTACCAATCCCCACTCTCACTTCACGATTGCGCGCGAGGTTATAAAGTCTGGAAAATCCCTTTTCATAGAGAAACCGCCGTGTGAGAACGAAAAAGAACTAAAAGATTTGACTGATATGGTCAAGTTATATGGCTCGCAACATATTGTTGTCGGACTACAAAGACGTTTTGCCCCTGCTACTCAAATCCTACAAAAGAGATTGAAAGGTGAAGGGAAACGGCATTACCATTATCGCTATTTGACAGGGTTATACCCTGAAGGTGATGCATTGCTCGACCTGTTCATCCATCCTCTTGACTATGTTACGTTTCTCTTTGGTAAAGCAAGGGTAAAGGCGGCAGAGGAAATACGCAGTAAGGATGGTACCCAGACCTTATTCCTTATGTTGGAACATCAAGGTATAACGGGGATGCTGGAACTATCAACAGATTACTCTTGGCAGGATGCACAGGAACAATTAAGTATTAGTACGGACAAAGGACAATATGTATTGGACAGAATGGAAAGACTCGATTTTTCCCCAAGACACTCTGCTATATGGGGAATCCCTTTGGAAAAGGTCTTCCAAAATAATGCAACCGTTGTCAGCCTATACGGAAGGAATGGTTTTGTACCAACGGTTGGGAATAACCAAATTGTGTCACAAGGGTTCTTCTCGGAAATTCAAGCGTTTGCCGATATGGTTGAAAACAGATGCGAGGATAATCATGCCTTTTGCTTGGAAAGTGTCAAGCATGTTTATTCCTTAATGGCAGAAATAAAGAAGTATATGAACATAATTGACGACCACATATTATAATAACTAATTAAATCCAATAAATTATGAAAAGGTACTTTTGTGTATTACAGGCGTTCATCTTCTCGTTGCTGTTTATTGGTTGCAGCAATGAAGATGAGTCTGCTTCAACTCCCACAGTGCAAGCATCGAAAACGGAATTGTTTGCTATAGGGACAGCCCGAATGACAAGAGCCGCTTCAAGCCCCTATCTCTTTACACTTGACAACATCAAGTCTTTCAACGCGCAGACCCGTGAGATTATTTTTCAAGATTTTGAGCCGACAAGTCTGCTCTTTCCCATTTATCGTAACATAGAAATACATTCGTATGGTAAGGTTCTACTCCATATTTCAACGTTTGTGGCATCTTTCAATAGTCAAATCTTCACAGACTTATCATTAGTTTCAGAATCTGGCAAGTTTTATCTGAGTGACTGTTACCCACGCAATATTGAGGACAATAGTCAATATGTTAAAGAGAACAAGGCCATTCAAAAAGCAAAAGAAAAAAGAGCGGCAGAATGGGAAGAGTTTCTCTCAATACTCAAAAAACACGGGAAGTTGATTGAATAGTAAACACTATCCATAAAATGTGTGTCTTTATTGCGGATTTCAGCAATAACAGAAATACGTAATAATATAAGCAAGAAATAACTTGTAATTACGTTTATATAAATATCAACATATAAAATCCTTGTAATTATGAAAAAAGTATTTTACAGCCTAATCCTTTTCTGTGGATTATCTGCATGTTCCTCAGAGAAGGTAGCTCTTGAGCCATTAAGAATTTATGATGTTGCAAATTCTAATTGTAAGTTAAGCATCTCTCCGACAGATACACGTCCTGACTTCTATGCAGAAAACAATGCTATTCCAGCAAAATTAAGTATAGAGTTGGACAAAGACGGTATAGCCCAGTGTCTACTGGAAGATTTGAAAGCCAACTGTTCCGTAAGAAAGATTTATGTGAATATTGCTAATCAAGATAATCAGATAACCCTTATCGTGTACCATAATGTCCTTGAAGCACTTGCTGATTGTATTTGTAAATACGATGTCAATTTTAAGATGAGCAAATTGACATCTGGCAATTATCGACTGAAAGTGTACTATGCCAAACCAAATATGAAATATGAAGAGTCTGATATAGTATATAACGGGCAAGTAGATATTGTTCAAGATAAAAAGACGATTGTAACGCTAAGTCCGGAAAAGGTGTTATCAGAGGTTTAGAATTTTCTCCCCCCCCAATGATGAATGATAATAAGAAATAAGCCACTTGTATTATCAATAAAAGGGAATGTTTTTTATTATTGCAGTCCGATAAATGTTTTTCATTTGCTACACGTGGAATTCCGTTTCCTAAGTTTGGATGTATCGCTCATCCAACATGTCATTTGCACGCGCCAATTTCTAAAGTGAAGTTGGCGCGTGAAGTATATTCCACATTAGTCTTGTGGGTAGACATTATTATGTTATGCCCCCTCTTCCTTTAGCTGGACTAGTCGATAGGTGTTGCCTTGTCGGGTGTGGGTGGGACGCAAACCCTCACCACGGAGGAGACGGCCAAGACCTTCGGGAGTTTGCTGGCGCAGAGCAGCAGGGAAACGCTGTTGCATCGCCACAAAAATCTGGGAAGCGGTGAGATGTTCCCCATCTTCTCTGCCACGGGGCAGGCGGAAACATTGCCACAACACCTCTATCATGGGCGAACGACGCCAAAAGGCGCGGTTGTGCTCCTCGAGTTCGCGCTCTTCCGACTTCGACAGAAAGAGTGGTGCACCTGCCAATACCTCCGCTTTGAGTTGCGCAAAGAGTTGCGCATGATCGAGTGGGGAGCAATCGATGTCGTGCTCAAGTTGCACGCAGAGAAAACGGCGCGAACCAGTGGGGTCGTTGAGGAGTTCAACTTCATTGCTCGTACCGATGAAAGAAGCTGTGCGCGGCAGGGCGAGCATCTCCTGTTTGTAGAGCCTGCGCACAGAGAGGTGTTGGAGTTGGATGAGGTTTTTCAACTTGGGCAACTGCTGTGGAGAATAGCGGTCGAACTCATCGAGATTGATGAGCCCCATGCGCGCAAGCAGCGGTTCTGCGCCCTTGTTGGGAGTGAACTGGTCGGTGTAGTAGCGCAGGAGCGGTTCGGGCATGAGCAATCGGCAAAAACTACTCTTGTGCCACCCCTGCATCTCGCTGATCAAAAGGGGAACGAGCTGATTGCTGCGACAGGCGGAGTGCCCCATCCAGAGGGCAGCAAGTGCGCGCAACCAAATGCGGAAACCTTTTACCCACAGAGGGTGGTGGCTCACTCGCTGTGCCAGAGGAGTGGCGCGATCAAGGCCGTCCCATGCCGGAAGTTGTGCCATGTAGTCGTGCAAGGGGTGAAAGCTGTCCATCTTGTGAGAGTGGAGGATGCGGTCTACATCGCGCCCCCACATGCCGAGTTTGGCATCGATGGTGTCAATGGTCATCGTGTTGAAAGTGCGCTGGTCGAGTGAACGCCATGGGGAAGCAACATCAGTTTTGAGCCGATATTCCGCTTCTTCGGTCATCACGTTGTAGCGCAGGGCATAGCGTGCTTGAAGTAGCTGAAGAGCCTTTTCTTGTTGAGGCACATAAGAGCGACGTTCGTGGCTTGGTGAGTTGGAAGCGGTGACGGTGGCTGGCGATTCGTGCCAGAGTTGTTGCCACCACTGGGCACAGCGGTGGAGAAGTTGGTGAAAGGTGTGTGTCATGAGTAAAATGATTAGACCCAAATAGGTCATTAGACCGTTATAAGTTACTCGTAATTGAATAGATAACTTCCTGACCTCTTTCATTTTCTTGTTG
>NZ_KB290716.1:280548-325730 GCF_000318095.2 Alloprevotella sp. oral taxon 473 str. F0040 | reverse complement strand
ATAACTTCCTGACCTCTTTCATTTTCTTGTTGGCTTCTTGTCTTTCGTTGGATTTCATCCTTCGTTTTCTCGCCATGGCATAACTCGAGCAAGCTCGGTTCTGCTCATTTGGCTTAACTAAAACGTTCGTTCTCGCCGTAGCCCGCTACACCAAAGACTAACGACAAACAATATGCTCAACAAACCAATAAAATCTGTTCAGGAGCTAATGACCGATTTGGGTAGGTAAAAATGAAATGGAGCTTTCTTCCAATTGGGAAAGCCCTACAATTAATAGTGGGTCGAAATCGCCCGAAAGTGAGAAAAATTGAGTTAAAAGAATTGAAAAGGCACGTTTTTCTCTGGGATATTGATTTTATAGCCTGATTTTGCTAGGTCTAGATTGCAGTGTTGTAATATCAATCAACAGACGTTTCTGTCGAAACCGAGGATACTGTAAAGTTGATGGTGGGGGCGCAGTAAACCACACGAGGAGGAGGGCGAATGCTCACGCGCGCGTGACGTGCGCGCCTTCCCTGGGAATTTCGATTTTTTGCTTTCACAACCTTCACCGAAGCAGTTTTTTAGACCAATGATTGTGCCTATCAAGGTGAGACTGTTTCTTCGTTATTTTTGCCGTAAAAAGTCGTCCGTTTTGCTGCTTGCCAATATGAAAGAGTAAACAATGTTCCTAATACATGTGTAAAACGCTGTTTAAAAGTGAGTTGTGAAGAATTTTGTGAAGGTTGTGAAAGCAAAAAGTGTAAAACTGCTGTATGTGCGCGCGTGAGGAAGGAATAAAAAGTGTGAGAAAAGGAGGCTGAAAAAGTAGGGAACGTGGAGGTGACAAAATAGTAGGGAGAAGTGTGCGGAACTTCTCCGAGAAGGATACAAAAAAGTCGGAGATTTGTGGTGAAATCTCCGACATAATCTTGAAAAACTCCGAGTGATTTACGCGCTTCTTCTCATTTCTTTTGCGAGAGTTTGGTTTTGCGCTCGCGCCACCATAGGCGGATGCGCTGTATGCCCTCTTTGCCGATGATGGCAAGAGCGGTGTATTGCAGGGTTTTGGCAAGACCGAAAAAGATGAACCAGAGTACTCCCTTGGTGGACAATGAGAGAGGGAGCAGGATGGGAGCGAAAGCCAACAGATAGCTCAAGGCGCAACCAGCGAGCACCCAAAGGCCAGTGCGAAAGGAGAGGCGCGAGAGGCGGAGCTGGAGTTGCTGGAAGAATAGTCGGGTTTTAGAGGTCTTCGGCATAGAACTTGCAGTAGAAAGGAGAATATAGCGATGGAAAACGAAGCAGAGATTCCGCTTGATTCCTTCTCTTGCAAAGATACATCTTTTCGGATGAACCACCAAATGGGGTGGCTCACCGTCCTAGTTTCCCTTTATTTCATGCCACAACCTCGTACTTCCTCGGGTGTGCTTGAGCGCACTCGACTACGTCCTCCACATTCTTATGCAGTTATCATGCACAATGATGATCAAACCACCATGGACTTCGTGGTGGAAGTGCTGATGCAAATTTTTCGGTTGAACTATCAGCAGAGCATGAAAGTGATGCTCAAAGTGCACAAGGAGGGGCAGTGTCAGGTGGCGAAATATCGCTCGCTCGATATGGCGCAGACTAAGGTGCGCCGCGCGATGCAGGCGGCAGAACAAGAGGGTTTTCCCTTAGCCTTTTCCATAGAACCCATCGTCGAAGATTAGTCTAGCACTCGCTTTATCTTCCTGTTTATAATCTCTCCCCCTCTATATCCTTTTTCACGATTTATGCCTAGAAAGAAAAAAACACAGCTTACCCTAGAATCGGTCATTTCGGATGCGCATGCCTATGCTATGGAGCGGCACTATGAGTGCATCACTCCAGAAATGTTTGTGTATCATGTGCTGGACAACTGGTGCAAGATTGATCAAGACTTCTACTACGAAGATGTGATGGGCGAACTCCTCTATTACATCAACGAGACGATGGAGGAATTGCCTGAAGCTCCAGATGAAGAGTCGATAGAACTCTCTTATCAGTTGGGCGAGTGTTTCATCCGTGCACAAGAAATGCAGAAGAAGTTGGAGGCGAAAGATCTCACTGCAACCCATGTGCTGTGCGAAATCTTGTGCACTGATGAGTGCTGGGCTAACTTTTTCTTGCGTGAGCATTTAGAGGATCTTCATGGTTTTTTGGCAGATCTCAACGTGCTCTGCGGAGAAACTCCCTATAATGATGAGGAGATAGATCGCTATCATCAGTTTGTGCAAGCACGAGAGGGAATTCTTGACTTTGCTCAAGAGTTAGGGAAGCATTTCAATGAAATGGCAGAACAAGTGAGTGGTGAGATGGGAGACCACCAGTCGGGAGAGGGGGCAAAGAAAAAAGGAGAAGATTGGCGACAATGGGTGACATGCGTGAATGAGCATTTGGAAAATCGAAATCCGCTCATCGGTCGTGAGGACGAATTGGAGCGCACGATTCGTGTGCTCTGTCGTCGCGATAAGAACAATCCCCTCCACGTGGGTGACCCTGGGGTGGGCAAGACGGCTCTAATCTATGGACTGGCAGAAAAAATCAAGGCTGGCGAGGTGCCCGAACGCTTGAAGGATGCTCAGATATTCTCACTCGATGTGAGTACACTCTTGGCAGGTACGCAATATCGCGGTGATTTTGAGAAACGCTGGAAGTTGATTATGGAGGGATTGCTCACTGTTCCCAATGCGATTGTGTACATTGACGAGATACACACGATCGTAGGGGCTGGGCGCACGAGCGATGGGGCGATGGATGCTGCCAATATGCTCAAACCTTTCCTCGAAGAAGGGCGCATCCGCTTTGTGGGGGCTACCACGCACGAAGAGTTTAACCGCCACATTGCAGGACATGGGGCGTTGGTGCGCCGTTTTCAAACGATAGAAGTGCCCGAACCCTCGATAGACGAGGCGGTGCGCATCCTCGAAGGTTTGCAGTCGCGCTACGAATCTTTCCACAACGTCACGTTTGCTCCCGATGCAGTGCGCCATGCTGTGCATCGGGCAGCCCGATTCATCAATGATCGTCGCCTTCCCGACAAAGCGATTGATCTCATCGACGAGGCTGCGGCCTATCGAGAGGTGCATCCTGCCGAGAATCAGGTGGTGAGTAAGGCACTCATTGACCAAGTGCTGGCTGGCATCTGCAAAGTGGAGAGCTTGCGTGATGTGGAAACGAGCGAAGTGGCAGATTTGCAGTCGCTCGAACCAGCGATGAAGCGACAAATTTTTGGTCAAGATGAGGCGATAGCTGCGGTGACTGAAGCGGTGCTTTTGTCACGCGCTGGACTCACTGACGAGCATAAACCCGTGGCTTCGCTCTTATTTGTGGGACCTACTGGTGTGGGAAAGACGGAAGTGGCGAAGGTGCTGGCAGAAGAAATGGGTGTGGAACTGTTGCGCTTCGACATGAGCGAATATGCGGAGAAGCACACGGTGGCACGACTCATCGGTGCTCCTGCGGGATATGTGGGATATGAAGATGGTGGACTGCTAACGGATGCAGTGCGCCGTACGCCACACTGTGTGCTGCTCTTGGACGAAATCGAGAAAGCGCACCCCGATATTTTCAACCTCCTCTTGCAGGTGATGGACAATGCTTCGCTCACTGACACCCGCGGACGACAAGCGGATTTCCGCCATGCGGTGGTGGTGATGACTTCTAACGCTGGGGCACAGCACGCTCACCAAGCGGCAGTGGGATTTGGGGGTGGCGTTTCGGCTGGGCAGGCGATGCTTGCGCAGGTGAAACGCACCTTTAAGCCCGAATTTCTCAATCGTCTTTCGGCTACGGTGGTGTTTAACGCGATGAACACGGAGATGGCGCACTTGATTCTCCGCAAGAAGGTAGATGCGCTGCGTGGAAAACTCTTGGCACGCCGTGTGGAATTGGTGCTTTCTCCAGAAGCTGAATCTCATCTGCTCAATCTCGGTTATACACCTGAATATGGTGCGCGCGAAATTGAACGTATCGTGGCGCGCGAACTCAAACCGCTGCTCACTCGCTCGTTGCTCTTTGGCGATTTGAAGCATGGGGGGGAGGCAAAGGTGGATGTAGCAGCTGAAAAATTGGTGCTTTCCACCACGCCTTTGGTACTTCCAGCTGAACCATCGGAGAGTGCTCCAGAAAAGGCGGTTTTGTCTGCATCGAAAGAGGAGAAAACCCCTGGGAAGAAGGCTGCTCGCAGCACCACTCGCAAGACGACAAAGAAAACGACTAAGAAGTCTGACGAATAATTCACGCACTCATGATATACTATCTAGACAAGAATCACGTAGAATTTCCCGATCCACATGATGCCGATGATGATGGACTTTTGGCGATCGGGGGAGACATTACGCATGATTGGCTGATGACTGGTTATGGTTTGGGCATTTTTCAGTGGTATGCTTATGAAGATAAGGAAGAGCCTTACTGGTGGTGTCCGCCTGAACGCTTTGTGATTTTTCCAGATGAACTGCACATTTCGCACTCCATGCGGCAGTTGTTGCGGAGTGGTAAGTATCGGGTCACTTTTGACCAAGACTTTGAGCGCGTGATGCGCGGATGTGGTGAAGTTAATGGGCGCAGCCGTGAACAAGGTCGTTGGTTGGGCGAACATCTCATCGGAGTATATGTAGATTTACACCGCAGAGGGATTGCTCACAGTGTCGAAGTGTGGCAGGGCGATGACTTCGTGGGCGGCTTGTATGGCGTGGAGATTGGTCGCACTTTCTGCGGAGAAAGCATGTGTTCGTTTGCTCCGAATGCTTCAAAAGTGGCGTTGTCTGCTCTGGCAGATCGCTTGAAAGAGCGTGACAATTGGTTGATCGATTGCCAATTACATACGAATCACCTCCAATCACTAGGAGGTAAGTTCTTACCCTACGATGAGTTTATGACTTACGTGAGAGGATAAAAAGGCTATCGCCTGCAACGACTCAGGATTTGCTGAGCTGTTGCAGGCGATATTGTCTTGGAGTCATGTTGAAGCTCCGATGGAAAGCATTGTAAAAGGATTGTCGCGAGGAAAACCCGCAGTGCAGTCCGATTTCTTCGACGGTGTAATCGGAGAACTTGGGATCCACTAATCGTTGTGCTACCTCGTTGCTGCGAATCTTTCCAATGAGCTGGTGAAAGTTTAAGCCAGCTTGGGTGGAGATGGCAGCACTGATGGCGCGGTGGTCGCAACCAATCTGCTTAGCAATGTCGCGAGCCGACACTTTCGGATTGCGCGACATACGTTTGAGTTGGAGTAACCGCAAGACATCTATGTAGATTTGTGCCATGCGTTCCGCGTTGAAGTTGGAAGTGTAGGGCTTGGGCATCCTTAGACTATGACATTGTGGTTAGACGTAGAGGAGTTGTTGCTAGCTGCTGAGCATCGTGAGTAGCCTCGACTTCGTAAGATAAGCAGAGAGTTTTGTAGCTTCGCAGCATTAGCCACTCATTTCTTATAATAGGATTTCTGAGAATTTCAGTAGTGACTCAGAGATACTGAGCAGTATATAAGAGAAAGCAGCGCACTAAATGGCTATCTCTCCCGAACCGATGCAGATGCGGCCATCGCGAGAATAGACCACTCCAAACTGACCAGGGGCGATGCCTTGGATGGGGTCGTCACCATCGATGTGGAAGCCTCCTTCTTCAGTACGTGTCAAGACACCTGTGCGCCAGCGATCGGTGTGGCGCACTTTGAAAGTCACGTCTATGCTGCCTGAAGATGGCCAAGGATCGCCTGTGAGGAAGTGAAATCCTGCGATGTTGAAGGAGCGACCATATTGGAGCAAGTTGTCGTAACCGTGGGAAACATAGAGAATGTTCTGCTCTAAATCCTTTTTCACCACAAACCAAGGGCCACCACCGAGTCCTAGACCTTTGCGCTGACCGATGGTGTGAAACCAATATCCGCGGTGTTCTCCCACTTTCTTGCCCGTTTCTAGTTCGATGACATCACCCACTCGTTCTCCGAGGAAGCGGCGCACGAAATCGTTGTAGTTGATTTTGCCCAAAAAGCAGATGCCTTGTGAGTCTTTGCGGCGTGCAGGTGCGAGTTTATTGTCGAGTGCAATTTGGCGCACTTGTTCTTTGCGGAGATGTCCGAGGGGAAGCATGATTTTTCCCACTTGGTGTGCATCGAGTTGTGCCAAAAAGTCCGTCTGATCCTTGATGGGGTCGGGAGCTGTGCCCAACCATGAGGCACTGCTCGACAAGTCGATGCTCTCTCCCGAACGAGGATCTGCGAAGACTTCATCGTCGCGCACCACACGAGCATAGTGTCCTGTGCAGATGCGGTCGTAGGCATGTCCGATTTTCTCCTCAAAAGCTCCAAACTTGATGAGGCGATTGCACATCACATCGGGATTGGGAGTCAGTCCTTGTTTCACATGATCCATGGTGTAAGACACCACACGTTCCCAGTATTCCTTTTGTAAATCAATCACTTCAAGGGGAAGACCATAGCGGCGTGCAATGGCTTGGCAGAGTTCGATGTCCTCCTCTGCGGTGCAGGTGAGATCTTCGTCATCGTCCATGCCGATTTTGATGTAAAACAAGTCGGGGCGAAGTCCGCGCTCCACCAAAAGGTGGGTGGCGACGGCACTATCTACACCGCCCGAGAGCAAAAGAGCTATATTCATTGATTGGAAAAGTCTTGTCGTTGTTGAGAGAAATTCTCGTGAAACTCTCGTGAATTTCTGTGATTTCTCACCTTAAAGTCGTGCTATGTGTAACACATCTCCGTGATATTTCACCTTAAAGTCGTGCTATGTATAACACTCCTCGGTGATATTTCACCTTAAAGTCTTGGTGCGCATCGCACTATTCCGTGATTTCACGCACGCGTTCGGCACATTTCTCCATGAGCCATTTGGGAGTAGACGTTGCCCCACAGATGCCCACGCTTTGAGCACCGTCAAACCACGCAGCATCCAACATCGTTGGGTCGTCCACTAGATGAGTGTGCTCGTTGATCTTGTGGCAGGCCTCATAGAGCACACGTCCGTTGCTGCTTTTGAGACCGCAAACAAAGAGCACCACATCGTGTTTGCGCGCAAAATCTTGTACTGCTGGCAGACGATTAGAAACACTGCGGCAGATGGTGTCGAAGCATTTGAATTCGGCTGGAGCTTTGATGTGTTCGGTGAGGTAATTGATCAACGTCTGAAAACCCTCCAGAGGTTTGGTAGTTTGGGAAAACAGATACGTGTTGCGCGTGAGATCCACCTTATCCACCTCACTGATGTCGGCAATCACGATGGCTTCGCTGTTGGTTTGTCCCACGAGTCCGAGAACTTCCGCGTGTCCGTGCTTGCCATAAATCACAATTTGGGGATCATTGCCCATTTCGTGATACACCCGTCGGATGCGCTTTTGGAGATTCAAGACCACGGGGCAAGTGGCATCAACAAGCGTGATGTTATTGCGGCGCGCTGTTTCGTAAGTCGAGGGAGGTTCGCCGTGTGCACGGAGCAACACTCTCACATCGTGAAGTTTTTCAAAGGTGGCATGGTCAATCATCACCAGTCCACGTTCGCGCAGGCGTTCACATTCGCGGCTATTGTGCACGATGTCGCCAAGGCAGTAAAGAATATCGCGTTCGGTGAGTTCGTCTTCCGCTTTTTTGATAGCACTTGTCACCCCAAAGCAGAAGCCCGAACCAGTGTCGATTTCGATATGAAGCATAGTTGTTATAGTCTAGTAGTTGTGTAGTTTAGAGGCAAAATCATGGCGCAAGCCACGAGAAAGAGCCTTGAAGCTCATGATGCACTATTGCGACTTGCTAAACAAGGTAGAAATCACAGCTTCCCACCTAATCAAAGTGCGAAGGATAGCGTTCCCATGATGCTCGAAGCCGCAACGTGCTGCTTGCTCCATGCCAAATCAATTTTCACTCGTGAGAAAGTCAGTCCGGCACCGAGGGAGAAACCAGCCCCATGTGCGCCACCGAGCGTAGAAAGCTCATAGGCGCGGCGGAAGTTGTAGCCCGCAGATAGGGTGATTAAGTCACTGGGCATCCAGTCCACGCCCAACACCAAGTGATTAGTGAGAAGGCGAGCCGTGCTCAGTGGCTTCTCGTCTGCTTGGATATAGTCCGATTTGCTCCAGCGTGTCAAATCCGTGAGGGTAGCATGAAATCGTAGAGGCACGTGGAGTAATTCTTTCGACACACCCAATTGGAGATTGTGACGTACAAATTCGTTGCGTCCATTGAAACTCTTGAATTGAGCACCAGCGTTGCGCAACACCATTGAGAGAGAAAGCCCCTCATTTTCATTATAGTAGTTTAAGCCTACGTCCACTGCCAAAGCAGCCGCCGAAAACTCACCCAAACTCTCGTGCACCACTTTCAGGTTGGCACCACCTGCCCAGTTATCGCTCAGCACATAGCCGTAGCCTATGCCGGCAATGATGTCCTTAGCAGAGAAAGTACCCATTTCGGTGCCTTGTTCGTCGCGTGCAGTCATCTCACCATAACCTCGATATTGCGCAAAAGCCGCAGCTGTGTGTCGGTCGCCAAAAGCACGCACATACTGTGCACCACTCCATGTGCCCAGTTCGCCGAGTGACATGAAGGAGAGTCCCAAACGATTGGGAGTGACGTTGGTGAGTAGGGCAGGGTTGTGCTGCACGAGTGCAGGGTCATCGTCGTTCATCGTGATGTTTTCTCCTCCCACTGCCAGTGCATGTGCTGAGGTTGGCAATTGCAAAACCCGATAGGCCGAATTGCTTTCTTGAGCTTGCAGACTGAGCACAAGGACAGAAAAGAGCGCGAGAATTAGACTTTCTTTCATTTCAACGATAAAATATAGGGACAAAGGTAGTACTTATTTTCCTTTTTGGGCGTACTTTTGCTTCGAAAAACGATGCGAGTTGCGCAATGAAGGGCTATATGCTGAATGCCCCTTGCAGAATAATCGTTCATCGTCCTATTCCGTGGTAAAACTATCGCTGCGGATTTTGTACTAATACCGATTCTAGCCATCGCAAAAGGTATTCATAACAAACTAACGTGAGGAATACAGAATTATTTTCCCGACAATGGTGCGAAGTGGTCTTTGAAGGCCGCAACAAAGCATACGGTGCCTATGTCATCCGCAAGGAGACAGGGCGTCGTTATCGTCGTGTCATGTATGTATTTCTTTCTATCTTGATGGTAGTACTCGCTTTTGGAGCATCTCTAGGCTATGTGGCCTACAATAAAGTGCAAGAAATGGCGACTGAAATCCAAGAAGAGGTGAAACAGCTCCGTCCTTTGGAGGCGCGCGATGGGTTCGAGCGCAAACGAGTGTCGGCAGGTCGTGCGGTGTCGCGTGTCATCACCACTCCTGGAGGTAAAACTGGAGCTCCTGTCATCGTAGATGAAGCTGTGACTTCCTCGCCCATAGGCATAGATGGCCCTGACGATAGCAAGATCACGCCTAACGATGATTTGACCGATCAGGATGTGCACCATAATGCTGGACAAACGGATTTGCCAGTTGAGGGGCCACAACTCACCGCCACGCAGGTGGTGGAAGAGATGCCCCAATTCCCTGGTGGACTTATCGCCTTAGCCAAATATCTCGACGACCATATCGTGTTTTCTGGTGGTGCGCAACGCCGCGGAGTGCGTGGAATCATAGAAGTCTCCTTTGTGGTGCAGCGCGACGGCAGCATCTCCGATGTGAGAATCACCAAGCACCTCGACGATCCCTTGGAGCACCAAATCATTTCGGTGATTCAAAATATGCCCAAATGGAAGCCCGGCCGCCGTGGGGGCGTGCCCTCACCCGTGATGGTCACTGTGCCCGTGTGGTTCAACAAGTGAGTTCACTTGATGTGAATTTCTTCTTTGTTCATAGGTTCGCTGTTTTTTGAATGAGAATCCCTATCTTTTTCAGAAGCATTTGTGGCTTTCCTCTTTCCCTGCAACAACTCAATTCAACACTCGCCTACTTTCACCATCGGAAGTAAGCGAGTGTTGTTTTATCATCTGCGGAGATTGTGAAAATGTATCCGACATACTTCGGGAAAACTCCGAGATAATACCAGAAATCTCCGACATTCTTTAGAATATCTCCGAGAGTTTAGAAAGTATATCCCACGATTGTGAGCTAGACTTCCTAGCCACTTGCAAACCCTTTCTTTCTACCTTGTTCGCCAACTACGTCCCTCGCTTAGTAGCAGCATGTACCACTTTGCTCTGTCGCTCTCCAATTCTCCTTTAAGTTTTCTGTTTTTTTGTCTCCCTCGCGCGCGCGTACAGCAATTTCTCACTTTTTGCTTTCACAACCTTCACAGAATTCATTGCAATTTGCTTATATCTAGTGATTTATCGGTGTATTAGGAACGGTGTTTACTTCTCGTCCTCTAAATCTATACAAAAAGGTGCATTTTCCACAGAAAATGCACCTCTAGTTTTTTTATTCTTATTCTTACCTTGGGAAGGGCAAAGGTGAAGGTTGTGAAAGCAAAAAAACGAAATTCCCAGGGAAGGCGCGCCTGTCACGCGCGCGTGAGCAAACTGCCCATGCCAGCAACTCTGATTTCCAGTTGCAAACATCTAGAGTAGCCCGTAAAAGAAGTGTTGAGAAATGCAACCTTCACCTTTCAAATACGTATTGTAGAACTCGTTTCTCTTAGAAAATAGCTTGTTTTAGAATTTTTAAGTGCGATTTTTCACTCTTTAGGGCAATTTCCTCCCATATCTTTATAGGGGCATGGGTCATGGGGCGTGAGCATCGAGGCATTTCAAACTGCATCATGCCACATCACGCAAAGAGGGAGCAGAATGTGGCACGAGTTGGAGGAGAGCATCACGGTTTAAAACAGGGATATGAGTTTAAGGGAAAGGTAAGCGTTCCCAGATGCAGCGAGGGAGGGCAGACCACAAGGTGATGAGCACACGATAGCGCCAGTCGATGACGATGCGGCGGCGACGAAGGAGAATGCCTTTGACAATGTGGTGAGCAGTTTTCTCAGGAGAAATCACCATGGGGTAGTTGCGTTGGGCTATGAAATCGGTGCGCACGAAGCCTGGCAAGATGTCAGTGATGGCGATGTCGTGATGACCCTGGTGGGAGATTTGCGACAAAGCTTCGAGATACTGGCTCTGCATGCGCTTTGTTGCGCTATAAGCAGGAGAGATGCCCAAACCTCGAGTGCCAGCTACCGAAGTGATAGCCGCCAGATGCCCCCTTTGTCCGCGACTCGTCCAGTAGCGGAAAGCGGCTGTGACCATGCGCATGAAGCCAGAACCGTTGGTTTGCACGATGTCGAGCTCGATGCCCGGATCCAGTTCCTTGTTTTCGTGTCCTACTCCCGAACTATGGAGATACACGTCCATACCACCGAGGTCTTCTGCCAGTTGGAGAAGCTGGCTAGAGGCTTCTGGAGCATTGATGTCGATGGTGGCACACACCACCTGCGCTGGATATTCAGCTTGTAGAGCAAGTAAGGGAGCTGAGCGGCGAGCTGCCACACCAACACGATGACCTAGACGGAGAAATTCGCGAGCCGTGGCCATGCCGATGCCCGAAGAAGCTCCTACGATGATGATGTTCATGATTGGAGTTTGGGGTTGTTATGATGACGATCGTGGTCGCGTTTGGTTTTCTTCTCAAGATTTTTCTGAAAGGCTTCTGTGAGATTCACCCCAGTCTGATTGGCGAGGCAGAGGAGCACCCACAGCACATCGGCCATTTCATCGGCTGGATCTTGATTTTCTCCAGCTTTGAAAGATTGGTCACCATAGCGGCGCGACATCACACGCGCCAGTTCTCCCACTTCTTCGGTGAGAACTGCCATATTGGTGAGTTCGGAAAAATAGCGAACACCATAGGTGCGTATCCATTCGTCCACTTGATTTTGAGCTTCTTGGAGAGTCATATATTGAGTTTTTGGGGTTAAAGAGGAAACGAGGAACACTCGGCGTAGAGGTTCCTCGTTGGTGAGTTGAGTTCACGCACTGGTGCACTTATTCCTCATATTCATATTCGTTGTCGTCGGGCTGTTGCTTAGGTTGTACCTTGCGATTGGTTTGCCCTTGCGGCAATTCGTCTTCGTAGATTTGCTTAGGCACATCATCAGATTCAAACTCGAGAGGGAGTTCGGGCTTAATCTTGAGTGGAGCAAAGTGTTCGTTGTAGAACTTGCGATAGTCTTCAAACGAAATGACGGTGCCGAGTAAACGGAGATTGCTTGCACTGATGAGTTCGGTGCGCGCCATGCGGAAGAGGCCGCGCAGTTTGGTTTGCGCATAGAGTTGTTGCGCATAGTGGTGCACATCGGCAAAAGAGCGGAAGCCCTGCACACGAAATTGAGTCAATCCGTTGCCACGTTCTTGGGCAATGTCTAGATTGCGCGAAGTGAAATGTTCGATGTTGAATTGCGCCAATGCAAAGAGCACCTTGTTGTTGTCGAGCGAATCGGTGGGATAGGCCACGAGGAAAACGAAGGGCACGTTGCGGTCGTCGGAGAGCTGCGTGCTCTCACCAGCTGCCGCAGCTTCCACCTTGGCATCGTTGAGTCGGCGATTCCACAAATCGGTGGGACGGAAGGCTTGCCCGATGGTGCGACCCTCTTGCAGTCCGCGAGCTATCATACCTGCCAGTTCTGCTACGTCAGATTTGGGGTAGTCTTTGGCCAAGTCGGTGAGCTCGCGTTGGAGTGTGTCGCGCGGTGCCTCTTGCAAGCGCGCCAAACTATGGAGTAAGATAAACTTGGGGCGGTTGGCACCCGTGGGAAATTGCTGTGTCGAGCGATCGAATAGACGTGATACTTCGGCTTTATTGCCTGCTAGATAAGCAGCATAGGCAGCCGTGTAGAGTGAGTCTTCGTGCTCGCGACCATAGCGAAGGTTGTTTTCAAAATCTGGATCGGAGATGACGCGTGTCATCGGGAAGTTGGGGAAAGACTGCGCCAGAATGTTCTTCAATCTTTCGGCTTCTGCGCGTTGTTGAGTGCGCTGCGCCATGAGGAAGAGGTGGTAGTAGGCTTCGGGCTCACGATCGTGCTTTGGGGCTTCGCGCACAAATCGCTGGAGGGTGCGGCGAGCCAGACCGAAATCTTCGAGTTCGTCTTTCTCTATCAAACCAGCTTCGAAGAGGGCATCGTGAATTTTGCTGCGAGCTTCCTGTTGGGCTTCAGCCGTTAGGGGAAGTTGCGCTAGATAATAAGCACGCTGCGTGGGGTCTTGCTCCTTTTTGTCGGCTTTTCCTGCGCTTGCAGTAGAATCGGCAGGAGCGGCAGACGTGCCCTCTGCCAGTTGCTGAGCATAGTCGCGGATTTGCGTATCGATGTCCCGCTGTGCCACGCCAGCTAAGGTGAGGCTATCGCGGCGATGACGGAGGAGGCTGTTGATACTGTCGTCGGCTGCGTAGTCAAAACCTTTTTGGTCGTTGTCAGCAACGACAGTGTGATTGGCACGTCGCCAGTCGTCCTCGTTCTTTCTCCGTCCCCATTGTCGAGCGAAGGCTTGCTTACCTTGTTGCACGGCTTGGGTGTTGTAGAAATACCAGCCACCGCCACTGCTGCTGGGACGGGTAGAGGGGAGCGATGGACGTTGAGGCAGGTCTATGCCTTCATTTTCTTGGGCAGCGCGGAGGGCACTGTCTGCTTTTGCCTTCTTGGCTTCGGCAAGCTCCTTTTTGTATTGGGTGATTTTGGCATCAATCACCGCATTGCGTTGCGCTTCGGGAAGAGATGCCAGATGGAGCAGAGAGTCTTGCTCAAAAATGATAGTGGTAGATGGGACAAGTTGGTCGAGAATCGCAGAACGGCGGAGGATTTCGTTGTAAGATGGCTGCGTTTTGTCGAGCAGACCGATGGCTTCTGTGTAGCACGATTGGGCTTTGTCGAAGCGTTGTTGTTGCCAGTAGATGTCGGCTAGAGTGTTCAACAATACGCCCTTGGCAGGAGTGGACTGTGTGGCGCGAAATCTTCCCGTTTCATAAGATTTTATGGCAGCGGTAGTGTCGCGCTGAGCCATATAGATATTGCCTTGTGCGTAGTAGATTTGGTCGAGATAGTCGGCATTGTTGGGATCTTTCGTCATGCGGTCTAGACGGCGCAGCATGGATGCCACATTTTGTCGCGTGGTGAGGGCTTCGGTCTGCAAGATGCGCGCTTGGAAGGCTAGAGCATAGGGGGGATTTTGCGCAAGACAGCGGTTGAGGGCATTGTAAGCATCTGTTTTACGTCCCAATTGCATATTGACTTGTGCCAAAAGATAATACCATCGCGCTTGGTCGAAATTGTGAGAAGCCTGACGAGCGGCACGGCCTAGATAGGGCAAGGCTTCGGCATACTGCTGCTGGGCGATGTGGAAATCTGCCATGGTCAAATCGCGCTCGCGCTGCAATCGCTTGGGAAGTTCCATCTTGGCCACTTGGCGGAGGGCATCTTCTGCATCGTACATCCAGTTGAGGCGCACTTGCGAACGCACCAACCATAAGCGAGCTTCGGCTACTACAAGCGGTTCGGGGGCATAGAAGCGGGTGATGTAGGCAAAAGTGGAGGCGGCACCAAGGAAGTCGCCTTGTTGAAACTGGGACTTCCCCATGAGCAACCACGCATTTTTCAAAAAGGGGTTGAACTCCTTGCGCGAGAGATAGGCTTTGAGCTGGGGAGAAGCGTTGCGACCGGGAGCGATTTGTGGGCGTTTTTTGATGCTGTGTAGTTGAATGGCTTTCTCACACTTGGTCACTGCCGTTTCAAAGTTGCCTTTGCCGAGGTTTTGTTGTTGAGGGTACGCCACCCCAAAGAGCGGCAACATCTGCGTGTAGTCGTCTTTGAGTCCACTGCGTTGGGCAGCTTCTCCTTCGCGGTAGGCTGTGGCGGCATTGTAATACACGTTGTAGCGGGTGACAAAGGCTTGCCACCATCGTGTCGTTGCAGTGTTGCGGCTGGTGCTGCAAGCAGTGACGACAAATAACAGGAGAAGGAGATAGAAAAGTCGCTTCAACGTGGAAAAATATAGAAATTTAGATGAGATTAGAGAGCAAGATTAAACCCAACCAGAGAATAGAAGATGACAAAAAATGATTCTTTCAATAACAAGTAGTACTATTACGGTCTAATAGCCCTTTTGGATAAAACTACGCTATGAAGAAAAACGCTGAAATAGGGCTTTTATTGCACGTACCACGAAGTAAAGCACTACGCTCACTACGATGATGGCTGCTCCCGAAGGGACGTTGAGAACATAGGAGAGGGAGAGACCGCCTAGACAGTCTGCAAATCCTACAACCATAGACCATAAAATCATGCCTCGGAAGGTGCGCGTGAACACGGCTGCTGTAAGTTGAGGAATGGACAGCAGGGAGATGACCATGACGATGCCTACCATGCGCAAACACCCGACAATGGTTAGGGCGGTGAGAGCTGTGAGTATGGTTTCTAAAGTGCGGACGGGTAAACCTTGTGTGCGTGCAAAATCGCGATCGTAGGCGAGGGTGATGATGCTGCGCTCAAAGAGGAAGAAGAAAAGTAGGGTGCCTGCGGTGAGAAGTCCCATGGCGAGGAGGTCGCTATGGGAGATACTGAGGATGTCGCCAAAGAGATAGGTGGGGAGGTCGGTCATAAAACCAGGGGCAAGATAGGCAAACAGGATGCCGATGCTCATGCCGAGTGTCCATATCATGGCGATGGCACTGTCGCCGCGCACTTCGCGTTTGCGACTCAACCAGTCGATGCCGAGACCACTGGCGAGGGCAAAGCAGGCTGCACCGAAGATGGGGGAGAATCCCCAATATGCGCCCATCCCCACACCACCCAGTGAGGCGTGCGCCATGCCGCCACCGGCAATGACTAAGCGGCGAGTCACCACATAGGTGCCGATGCAGGCGCAGAGCACGCTAGAGAGCAGCGCACCGAGTAGGGCATTTTGGAAAAAGGTGTAGCTAAAGATTGATAGCATGATGGAATAATAGGGTAGAAGAAGCGAGATGCTTATGCCACTCTCGTAGTGAGGCTGGAAGAAGAGTTTTTCTTTCTAAACAGCAAAGGAAGGGAGAGTTTGAGATTACTTACAAGCTGGTGAGAGGCTAGCGCGGTGATTTACGAAGCGTGCGAGAGTTCGCGCTGTTCTCCCACAAGGAGGATGACATCGTCTTTGAGTTCAATGGGAAGATTGACTTCACGCAATTGCAATGAGCGCACCCAACCAGCCACCTCTTCTGTCTTGAGGGTGGTGAGGACGTCTGCAAACTCCTCGATTTCGGCATCGTTATAGTCTTCTCCCGAGCGTCCTTTGAAGCGGTCGAGTTCTTCGTCTTCGTAATATTCAATACCCTTGCTTACTCCTGCCAAGAGGCTTTCCGATTCACAGGTTTCGTGGAGTCCGCAACAGCCTGCTGCAGCATTCTCTTGTATGGCGGGTATCTCAGCAAGTTCGCCTTTCTTCACTTTTTGTCTGAGCCACCATTGTCGGATGGCTTCAGCCACAGCAGCAATGATGCCAAGGGAGATTAAAAGTAGGATGAGATATAGCACGATGATAGGTTTTTGAATTTGATATTTAGTGTAATTCGGAGAGATGTTCCCAATAATGGGGATAGGATTTTGCCACTACTTCTGGATGCTCAATGGAGAGCTGTGGAAAAAGCAACGCTGCTGGAGCGAAGGCTAGTGCCATGCGGTGATCGTCGTAGGTGGCTATCGTGATGGGTTGTGTAGGAGAACTGTCGTTTTGAGCCGTATATCGAAGTTCTCCTTCCCCGATTGCTTCGATGTGCTTGCCCAATTTCTGCAGTTCTGCTATGAGGGCTACGATGCGATCAGTCTCTTTGATGCGTAAACTCTCCAAACCTTTGAAATGGAAGGGGCGTGAGAGCAGAGCGCAAGTGACCACAAAAGTTTGAGCGAGGTCGGGAGCTGCCGTGAAATCTAGCAAGAGGGGAGTGGCATCCTTGCAGGAAGAATGATTAGTTTGCGATGAATGGCAAATGGCTTGCGATGAGTTACTAGTTGCTTGCGATAATCTACAATCTATTTTCGATAAACACTCGTTGCTTTCGGAGAAGTTATCATCAGTTTGCAAAGAATGTGTGTTGCCTTTCGATAAGCTACTATCATTCTTGCTTTGAGCTTGCGGAGAGATGGATGATTTTTCCAAAATAGCTCCTTCTGCGGTGAAAGTTGTCGTCACTCCGAGTGCTTCAAACCATCTTGCGCAGACGGAGTCGCCTTGTTCACTGGTTTCTCTCAGTCCTCGTAGTAAGACTCTCGCAGCTTTGTCAGGATGTAGTGCAACAATTTCGTACCAGTAAGAAGCTGCGCTCCAATCGCTTTCAATGGCGTAGGACGCTGCTTGTTCTGTTTCCTCAGTAGTTCCGCAGCGTGGGGAGAGCGTGCGAACGTATCGCTGACCACTTTCTATGCTGATGAGATTGTTTTCCCACTTTGCTTCCACGCCAAAGGCTTTCATCACCTGTATCGTCATGCGAATGTAGGGAGCTGAAGCCACTTTTCCCACCAACTCTAGGTGCAGTCCGTCGCGCATCGTGGGGGCGATCATTAGGAGCGCACTTACATATTGCGAACTGATATTAGAAGGGAGGGCTATCTTTCCACCTTTGAGTTGTTTACCTCGGATGCGCAAAGGAGGATACCCCTCCTTTTCCACATAGCTTATGTCAGCTCCTGCCGCCTGAAGTGCAGTGACGAGCGCGCCGATGGGACGTTCCTTCATGCGCTGACTACCCGTAATCAGCACATCGAGCTGAGGGGTGGCTGCAAATAGCGCGGTGAGGAAGCGCATCGCAGTGCCGGCTGCACCAACGTCCACGCGAAGTGGAGTATCCTCCGAGTTGCGGAGTGCTTCCAAGCCTTGGAGGATGGCTTGCGTGTCGTCGCAGTCTGACAAACCTTCGAGGTGGACGGGTTGTTCGCAGAGATGATTGATCACCAAAGCGCGCGCGCAGAGACTCTTGCTCGTGGGAAGAGCAAGACTTGCATTGAGTTTCAATGGAAATCTAGGAACAACTCTCATCGCGAAGGCAGAAAGGAGAGATTAAGCAGTAGGTTGCTTCTTGGATTTGTGGGAAGCCACCTTATAAATAAGGTAGATGAGCACCAAAATCACCACTCCACCAATGATATACCCGATGATGTGGCTGTATTGATTAGCCTTTTCCATCACCTGTTCGGGCGTGGTGACAGTGGGGAAGAGGGTAGGGATGAGATAAAAACCCAAGAAAGCGAGTACAATGTTCCAAGCTCCAGCGCCAAGTGTGGTGTAAATCATAAACTTACCCAGGTGCATGCGTGACAAACCAGCAGGAATGCTGATGAGTTGTCTAACCCCTGGCACTAGACGTCCGATGAGCGTGGAGATAACACCATGATGACGGAAGAAACGCTCCGACTTTTCCACACTCTCTCGGTCTATGAGGAGTAACTTCGCCCAACGTGTGTCTGCTAGCGAGTAGATGACAGGGCGACCTAGGTAGTAAGCCAAACCATAATTGATGAGTGCGCCTGCATCAGCTCCTAAGGTTGCAACGATGACCACCAAGAAGATGTTGAGTGCTCCATTGTTTGCCATCCAAGCGGCTGGAGGAATGACGGCTTCCGATGGGAAGGGGATGAAAGAACTTTCGATGGTCATGCCCAAAAAGATGACCCAATAGTTGAGGTGATTGAGCACCCACGCGATGATTTCGCCCATATTGTGTATATACCTATTTATATCTTGTTTTGAAAATCTTTATTTTCGGTTGTCACAGTCTGAATAATCGAAGAGAAAGTCGTTGAGTTTATTCGACGCTTTCTCTTCTTTTTTTCACGCTCAAATTCTGGTTCTAGCCTACGGAAAGGTTGTAGAGCAATGTGTCAGAAGTTGTTAGCATTACCACCCAGCAGCTTTCCATCCAGCAGCGGTGTACCACTCCGTTTTGCGGAATTCCTCATTGAAGTCACCATGAGGGCAGGCACGATACCAGCTAGGAGGGTTGCTCACAGCATGCTCTGTGTAAGTCTCTTGTGGCACAAACATGGAGATACCACAGAAGTTGGCTTCGTCCACTGCTATTACATCAGCAGCGTATTGTCCTTGATAAAGCACAGTCAAGCCTGTCATAAATCGAGGTGTGGTGAATTTGTACACTGTCGCTGCATCTAGTGCTCGCTTTACACGTTGCCAACTTTCTGTAGGCAGTGCACGACGAAGCGCATCGTTCATATCGTAGTAGTGAGGACGCCAAAACTTTCGTGCAGAGTAGCGAGCATACGTTTGTGTCTCCGTCATGTTGGGGAAGTTCTTCGAACCATCCGCTTTCAAGGCTGGGAGATGTTGAGGCAATTCCGCTGCCATTGCCTCTGCCACCGCCTGCAGTTTGTCGGAGCGTACGATGGCAAACACCAAACCGAAGTTATCTGTATAGGGTTCACTGCCTTTGCCAAGGTAATAGTTGGCATAAGTGATACCCAAATCTTTGATTTCTTCGGAGAAATATCCCCAGTGGAGCATATCGGTATAGAAACCACCGATTGCAGAAATCTCAATGGGAGAAGCTGCGATATAGTCAGCTGAGTGTCGCAAAGCGTAGAAACTTTGGATGTCGCTCATCAAGCAACAGTCCATATGGATGAAGCGTAGGGGGATATTTGCAGCTGCGATGGCTTTGCCCAAATCATCAATGTTGATTTCATCAGGATGCGCGCCTAAGACTGCGACGTCAGCATTCCAGTTTCCGTTCTTACCCACGTCCATGCCATAGCTCTTCGCAGAAAAAGCTGGTTTTTTGCGAGAAGTGGAGTTCTCTTTGCTTGTGGTAGAGGCTGGAGCGTTGTCAGCAGTTGTAGTGCTTTCAGGCTGCCATAAATCATTGCGCGTGAGCAACGAAGCATTTGGTACCGATGAAGCCGCACGACTTGCCAAATCCTCTGCTGCGCCAGCTGTTATGTTGTGGGTTGTCGCCACATTATTCTTCTCTTCCGCCACAGATTTAGGACTGGGTATCCACCCCGTGGCGTGACTCCAGAGTACCAAACCATAACTTTCGGAAGTGAAATCCGTGCGCATCGTAGTGAGCAATTCGGTGAGCGTTTTGGGATCGGCAGAGTTCACGTCCTCTTTCCATTCTTTTACTAATCGAGGAGCAGACAAACCCTTGCGCAGCTCGTAGAGACGCGGTGGTTTATTGTCGTCGAGAAACATCAGCACGCGCTCTCCAGCGTGAAGATATCGCATACCGTTTGCCATTTCTGCACTGTCTTGTCGTGCAAATCCCGAAGCACCTAAAGTGTTTTGCGCAGCCATATACACCATCACGGTGCGTTTGAAAGTGCTGCCTGGTGGATATGATGGTGTTTCTGGCTCATCTCCACAAGAGAATACCCCAAGGAGTATTGCCACAATGGGGAAGAACCGGAAAATAATTTGTTTAGTCATATTTTGTTTAGTTTGTTTCTGTTGGAGTTGAAGACTCAAATTCCACCACTACATCCTCATATCCCATAGCGAGGAAGAGTTTTTGGAATTGAGCTTCCGCATTTCTGCGCGCTATACTCAGATTTTCTGCAGTAATAGCGCGTTTTTTCATTTTATCCTTTGCCTCTGTGCGCATTGCATCGCGCTCCTCGGGGCGGAAGACACCTTGTTCAAAGAAAACTGTCGTGCGACTCTCGTCCAGGAAATCTTCGTCTAATAAAGATGGTTGTGGGAGGGGTAAAATCGCATTGCGCCCTTGCATTTCCACCCAGTCCGTAGGAAGTTTGCGCATATCGACACCAATGCGAAGCGTACCGCGGTAGATGCACACCAAATCGCGCTCGCTCATCAGTCCCGAATAGTGACGTTCCACCAGTTCTTCCGATTCTACAGAGAGAAACTCCCACTGACCGATGGCTTGTAGGCGCACGATTTCTTCGGGAGATTGCTCGATGGGCTTCTCCACAGCATCGTTCGAGTTGGTGAGTGTGCGATAAGCCACCATCGCTCCATAGCCAATCAAGGCGACTAGGAGAACGAAGAAGGTGATGCGCCAGTGACGCACCATCGCTTTAAGACACCACCACAAGATGCTCCAGCATCCGCGTTTCGATTTTCCATCGGGAGGCAGTGGAGGAGAGGGAGGAGTGGCAGTGACTACCGCAGGGGAGGCAATTTTAGCTGGGATGTTCTCTCCTTCTTCCGCATTCTTGTCTGCCACTTCCGAGGGTTGAGCGGTCTGTTCCGCCTTTTCCGTTGTTTCCGCTTGAGGGTCCGAGAACGTACTTTGCAGTTCTTCGGGATTTGTGGTCAAATTCTCGTTCATGAGCGGTCACTATTGAGCGGTTTAACAATCTTCTTCCAATCAGATTCGTTGAAATCTTTGCGGAAACGCACTACTACATTGTTTTCTGCATATCCCAGTCGGGTGGCGATAGGCACCAGTGTGTGTGCTGCCGAGGTGCGTGCCAATTCCACAATTCCAAAACTCGCAGCGTGGCGACGGATGCTGTCCACCCCTTGGCGAGCGAGTCGGGTCACTTCATCACTGGAAAAGTTGGAACGCGTGAGCGACACATATTGACGGGCTTTCTTGTGGTCTATCTTTGAGGCGGTGAGCATCACCTTCGGATCAGGCAGCGTAATCACCAGCAAATCTCCTTCGCGCGACACGTTGTCGACTGTGAAATCTGCAAAATCAATGTAGCCCTTGAGGGTCACATCTATGGGAATGGCTACTTTGCGGTAACCCACTTTGTTGAATTTGACCAAACCGCCATCTATCTGACTCTTATCGGTGAAGAGCACCACCTTATGCACCATGCAGTCGGCAGCATAGAGCCTGCTTTGTTGTTGCACTCTTGCCACGAGCGTAGCGAGCGTGTCGATGGGAGTCTCCTTTTGTGCCGTCTTTGAGGAGTCAGCAGGGGAGTCGGAGGGAGCACTTGCAGAGTGGCAAGCCATCATGAGGGCAAGCAGTCCCAATATGAATAATTTCTTCATGCGTGTATTATACCTATGAAGAGCAAAAATAACGAATTATTTTCGTTCTGCCTTGTCATCTTGGATTTATTTACTATCTTCGCTGTTAAATCAAACATGAGTTGACGACTATGCAACACAAATATTCTGTGATAGCTCTCTTCGCACTCCTCCTCACAGTGGCAGCCTGCGGTGGGAAAAACGACAAAAAAAACAACGGTTCGTCAGTCGATACAGGTCAGATTGCCTTAGCGCAAGAGCAAGGTCCAGGACATGACGACAACCAGACCATTCCCACCGATGCGGAGTGGAGTGGACACAAATATCACATCCTTGTGGAGCGCATTCCTGGCGATTCACTTGCACAGGTGAAAGACAGATTTGGAGATCCTTTCCTGGACAACCAAGTCACCATCACCATCACTCGCGATGGAGAAGCCCTTGCCAAGCGAGTCTTCACCAAAGCTCTCTTTGCCGGACAACCTGAAGTAGCATCTTCTAAGAACTTGATACTTGGTGGCATCGCCTTTAGTAGTGTCGATGAGCGCGGTTTTCACTTCGGTGCGCAACTCAATCTCCCTGGTGATGACGAAGGCGGTTTGATCTACAAACTCACACTTCCCCTCAGTGCTCAAGGCAACCCATCCATCGAGCGCGACACCAACCAAGACACTTCGGCTTCTGACGAAGTTTCCGACTAGTCTTTGCCCACTTCTAAGGTGTTTTGAGTTGGAAAAGCCCCAAAACGTAGGAAAATAGCGTTGAAAGCGAAAAAAAGCCCGAAAAGATTTGGAGGTTTCGCAGAAAGTCCGTACTTTTGCATCGCCTTTCAGATGAAAGGGCAACATGGTGACCGTAGTTCAGTTGGTTAGAGCGTCAGATTGTGGTTCTGAATGTCGTGGGTTCGAATCCCATCGGTCACCCAAGGAAATCCCTTGCAACATTCCGTTGCGAGGGATTTTTTGTTTGGTACTGGTTGTATCTTTAGTATTGTTTAAAGTAATACGTGAGCATTATTCTGTACTTTATAATAATGAGCCTTAGGCGTTATCCTTATTTCCTGCTTTTGTGTGTGAAATATAAGTTTTTTTAGTTTGCTTAGGTCTATTCTTGGCTCTTTTGGTATATTTGCAGTAGGAATGCAAAAAGAGCATCCCATGTGTTATCGCATGTTTTCTTTATCTGATTTCGATTATTTATGAATAGTGATTTACTTATTTACCAACCTGAAATAGAGTTGGAATATTCGGAGGCTGATTTGAACGACATTAAAACGATGTTGTCAGCAGAAGAAGAGCAAGCTTTACGAGAAATTCTAGAGTTAGAAAAAGAAGCTCAAGGACAAAAAGACTTGTTCAGAGAAGTGCTTGAGAGTGCTAAGAAGAGTGCTTTAGACTATTTAGAAGGCATGACGGGCATAGCAGTCGAGAATGAGAACTTGCGCAATCCACAAGATGTCTCAAAGTGGGATAAAACTGATATAGATATATCACACCCTTCTGCAGACCCTAATGTTTCAAAAGAGTCTAGAAAGATGTCTGATGCTCGCACCACGCCTTTTGATAAGAATGTAAACCAACACACACAGGGAATGTCTGATTGTGGAAAGGAGACCTTAGAGCGTGATCTCATGGCTTATGAGCAACGCACTAAGAGTATTACTGCACTATCAAAAGATGGGAATACAATAGACTATAAGACGAACAAACAAGCCAATCTAGAGTCTCTTGCTGGTTTGAGAAGCTATAAAGTAGGTCCTGTAGTTCCTATGTATAGTGTAAGCGAGATGGAGGAAAAATTTCGTGCACAATGTCCAGATAAACTCGACAGAACTAAAACCGCTTCTTTTGTGCGTAAGACAAATTTCGATAGATTTGATGCAGAGCTGATGTCGCGCTATGGTTTCAAAAGTAAAGCTGAAGCTCAAAAGTGGCGCAAGGACCATAATCTAACCATTCATGAAGGACCTGATGGTATGATGCTTGTACCTCGTGATGTGCATGATGGTGCGCGTCATAAAGGTTATTGTTCAGAGATGACAAGCTACCTACATGGTGATTCCACAAAAGCTCAGCTGAATAAATTTATTTCAGAAGAGAAAATTGCATATATAAAGCATGAAGCGAAGATTCGTGCAAAGCGTGCTGCAAAATCAACATTGGTTTCAGTTGGTAAGAGTGTACTAGTAGGTTTGCTCAAAGATGTTGTTGGTACAATTGTCTCAGAGATGTACAAAGAATTCTCGTCTGATAGTGACGATAAATTCTTTGTTCGTGTTAAGAGAGCGTTTAAGCAGTCGTGGCAAATCATAAAAGATAAAGTAAAACAGACATTGAAATCAGCGTGGGAAAGTTTCAAGAGCAATGTAATAGCAGAAATTTTCACAGCGTTGAATGATTTTGTCTTCAATACATTCAAGAATACGCTTCGCATTATCCGAAAAATGTGGGGTTCCATTAAGTCTGCATTTAAGATTATCTTTAAATCTGACAAATCTGTGTCTTTTGGTGAGCGTCTCTATGAAGCTACAAAAGTACTTACTGCAGGTGTTGTCGCTCTTTTAGGTTTCGGTCTCAATGAACTTATAGATAAAGGGCTCACGAGCCTAGGTATTCCATTCTCTTCTTATATTGCAGAATGTTTTGCGGGGCTGTTTGCTGGTATTACTTCTGGTTTGGTTCTGCTTTTGTTTGATAGGTTCAAAACTCAATTTTTCAGTCCAAGCGTATCTACTCGTATAATTCAGCAACAATCTAAGCTGATTCATATTCAGTCTGCAAAGATTACCCTCTCTTCGCTTGAGGTAAATATGAAAATGAAAGCTACCTATGAGCAGGTTGCTGTTGAGTTTGGAACAATGAAAATAGCTCATGAAAGTTTCGTGCAGAAACAAAGTGAAGTCAATGTTGTTAATAAGAAAGTCAAAAGAGCTCTAGTTCAGCAAGATGATTTCATTGCTAATCTTGAGAAACTAAAGAATGATTCTGTAAATGATGAAGATTTCTAATTATGGATAAAGGTACATTGCAAGAAAGAAATTATCCTCTCTTGAATCAGTCTGAAGACTTGTCTGTTTCTCAGATAGAGAATAGATTAAGCACAGTGATTCAGTCTGTTAAAAATGGCGAGGACGAACTAGCGAAAAAACTAGAAAAACTCAAAGATACATCATCTATTGAAATACGTCGTAACTGGTATCTTACTATCGATAAAAGTAGTATCGAGGAAGGATTTAAAACAACGTATAAGGATCTATCAGAGGGTTTTAAAGTTTGTGGCGAAGCTCTTATTGGTGTTAATGATCATATAAGCAAAATCCTTGAATTCATTGTCATGATTGTCAAGATAGAGTCTGATATTTATGGTAAGTTCGATGATTTAGAAACGAATGATGTTGAAATACGATACTTTTTTGATAACCTAATCCAGAAAAGTGGTATTAAAGATAAGCATTTTGTGGAGATGCTAGAAGGCTTAAAGAATCGTACTTATACTCTTCGAGATCGTCTGAGAATGCTGCAAGGTAAGATTAACGCTCGTGTTGATGATATTGTAGAAAAGATTCAAGCAAGAATTGACAGCCTTGAGAATGAACAAAATCGTTTTTTTATAGAAGGAAAGAAGGAACTTCTTAAAGAAACAGAGAAGCTCAAAGCTGAACTTGTTCAAGAGTTTGAGGAGAAGAGCAAAGAGATTAGTCGTTGTCTTCAAGAAAATCAACGGAAAGGGGAAGAACTACGCGAGGAAATGCGTCGAAATATCAATCATGCAAAGGACGAATTAAGCAGTTCAACTCAAAAGTGTGAGCAGATATTGGCGCAAGCCATTGCAAAAGAACAGCAAATTGTTTCTGATTATGATTCAAAATGCAAGTGTTTACAAGATAGCATTACAACGCATGAGAATAGATTGGATGAAAAGTCAAATCATGTGTCTCAAAGTCTTACGTCGATTGCTAAAAATAATGAGTGTGAGTTTGCTAAGTCCAAGAATAAACTTCTTGAAATAAGCGCAGAGGCAAGGGAAAATCTTGAAAGCGTAGTTTCTGATGCTACTGAAGATTTTAGCAAACAACTTAATGCTCAACAAGAACGATTTGATAGTTTGATTGAATTACAAAAGAAGACAGCGCGTAGAACTTTGATTTATGTGACTTCTATTGCTGTGGTTTTGTCAACTTGTATATCTGTTGTTTTGTGCTTAACTTTATAATGCGATAGTATTAATACGCATATTTCGTCTAGTTTTATTTTGAGAATGCTCTAATAACGTGGGAGAATCTCGAAAAAACGTCGGACTTTTTTTGAAAAACGTTGGAGATTTTTTGAATTATCTCCGACGTTTTTTGTGTTTTGTGGGAGAAAATATTTTGCTTGATGGGAGAGTATTTTTGCTTGATGAGAGCAAAGTTTTTGGTGGATGATAATGAACTTTTGGGGTAATCGAATAATTTACGAGGAAATATTTGGAGTATTTTGAGGTGGAAACTGTGATTTTTTGCTCTCAAATGGGAGGGAAAGTGGAGAAGGAATCGAGGAGAGAAATTCACAACAAAATGAGGGTTAAAAATGGGGCTCTCGCGCGTGCGCGCACGCGCACATCCTGAAATTTGGCACTTTTTGCTTTCACAACCTTCACAAAATTGAGAATAAGAGGCAGTAAGTGAGGAGTTTATGAGGGTAATAGGAACAATGTTCGTGAAAGTGTGGTATTTGAGTGCTGGAAGGGAAGGAAAAAACCTGATTTTCGGAGGAAAGAAGACACGCTAGAAATAGCGCTTTTCGAGGTAGTTTTTGTGCGGTACTGTGAAGGTTGTGAAAGCAAAAAAATGGAAATCCCTGTTACGTACGCGCGCGTAGGGCTTAAACCCCAATCGGTCGTTAGACCGCAATAGTGCTAGTCGAAATTGAAAAGATCGCTTCCTGCCATTTTTCATTATCTTGTTGGCATCTTGTTGCTCGTTTGTTTTCGACGTAGCCCGCTACGCCTTCAAACTCACAATCAACCATCTGCTCAATAACCAAATAAAATCCGTTCAGTATCTAATGACCGATTGGGATTAAAACTGACTAGGGATTTTGCAGGACAAAAGGAAGGGGACTTAGAAATTCTAGACAGGAGCGAAAAGTAGCTTATGCGCGGTAGAGCAGATTTAGGGAAAAGGGAGAAGATACACAAGGCTCCGCAACGATGAGGTTACGGAGCCTTGTGTCGGAAATCTACAAATAGCCGAAATTAATGTGTTTTATAATCTAGGTATTGCAAAAATGGCGGTGTCTCAAAAAGTTTTGTCACTTTTTCGCCGATTTTTCACTCTTTGGGTCGATATGTACCCATATAAAGTAGGGGGTATGGTGAGGAAATAGGGAAGAAAGGGGGAAGGCTATTGAGGTTTCCAGCGATAGCAATTACCAGAGGAGAGCGAAATGCAGTTGAGCATCTCGAGTTCAAAAACGAGGGTATTGATTTTGGGGAGGTCAAAACCCGTGTGAAGCATGAGTTGTGAGAGCGTGCAACCATCGTTGTCTTGCAGCACACGCGCCATCAGTTGTTGGTCGGGTGTGAGTTGAGGTGCGAAAAGTTCGAGTTGCACTGGTGCATCGAGCTGAGCTGGTTCGATCCAGTTGAGCAGTTCGAGAACATCAGTGGCAGAGGTGACCAACTCCGCGCGACGTTGGCGAATGAGGTGCAAGCAACCTTCGCTAAACTTGTCGGTGGTTCGCCCAGGGAAGGCACACACCGTGCGGTTGTATTCGCCTGCTAAGCGCGCAGTGATGAGGGCACCGCCATGGTCAGCACTCTCGATGACGATGGTGGCATCTGCCATGCCAGCGACGATGCGATTGCGGCGGACGAAATTACCCGCAAAGGGGCGCACACCGCGTGGGTGCTCCGTGAGCAGACCGCCATTCTTCAACATTTCGCAGGCTGTGTTGCGATGAGCCGCAGGATAGATTTGATCCAGTCCATGCGCCAACACCCCGATGGTGGGGAGTTGTTGTTCCAAACAAGCCTTGTGCACATGCACATCCACGCCATAAGCCAGTCCGCTAACCACAAGCGTATCGGGAAACAAGCGCGCCAGTTCTTGGCAAAACATCCGGCAGAGGTCTTTTCCATAAGGGCTGATGCGACGCGTGCCTACGACGGAAAGCACGTGAGGAACATTCCATTCCGCTGAACCCCGATAGAAGAGCACCGCAGGCGCATCGGGGCAGTCTTTGAGCCGTTGCGGATAGTCGCTCGCGGTGATGGAAATGGGGCGGATGCCGTGTTCTTGACAAAACTCCCATTCCGCTTGCGCCTTCTGCAGCGCCTTTGCCCCTTTGGTGCGCAACAGGTGTATCACCTCTTGTTGAAAACTCGGGGCAAAATCAGCCAAAGCCACATCAGGTTGCTCAAAGATAAGTTGCGCATCGTTGGTTTGTCGCAACAAGGTGAGTGTCTTGTTTTGGGTGAGTCCTTCTAAAAGGGAGAGCGCAATGGTGTGTATCATAGTCATGGGAGCTAGAAGAAGGGAAAGGACAGGCGAGTAAGGGCAAGTTGATTCGTGCCGCTGTTTAGTCTTGGGGCGTAAGTCCGAAGAGCTGGCGCAGTTGTGGCCATGCCTCGGCAAGAGCCTGCATAGAGGGGAAGAGGAGATGCGCTCCTTCGTCTAAGAGCGCGCTTTCGGGCAGTGGACCCGTATTGACCGCAATGGTGAAAATGCCAGCTGCCACACCAGCGCGCACACCGAGAGGCGCGTTTTCCACCACGATGGCTTCCCAAGGTTGCACCCCAGCTTTCTCCAACCCCATGAGATATGGTTCAGGATCGGGTTTGCCGTGCTTCACATCCATCGACGACACAATGCGTTCGGGTGCGAAGATGCCAGGATAGTGTCGCGTGAGACGATCGAGCAAACTAGCTTGTCCGCTACCTGTGACTACCACGCGGGTGAGTTGATCGGCAGCAATTTGGTCGAGCAGTTCTTGTGCTCCCGGTATTTTAGGAGCCGTGGGAAAAGCGTTGAAAATTTCGCACTTGCGCTGATACACGCGTTCCACTTCTTCTGGGTTGGTGTCACGTCCGAATTGACGTTGTGTAAACACGTTGAGGGTAGTAAAGGCCGTGCGCCCTTCGTTCATGTAAATCTCTTGTTCTTCGATGTCGAAGCCAAATTCGTGACAAACCTGTGCCCATGACTTGGCGTGGGCAGGCATAGAGTCGAAAAGCACCCCATCCATGTCGAAGAGAGTGGCGCGGAGAGGGAGGAGAGTAGGGTATGCTTCGGTGGTAGTAGAGGAGTCTACATTCGTAGCCGATAGTTGAGATACAGATGCTTTGGCTTGTGTTAAGAAATCAGAGTGTTGCGCCCAATATCGGGCGATGGCTGAAGCGTAGATAGAAGACATGAAAAGAACCGTGTGCGAGAAATCAGTAGATAAAAGCAGCGACCCCACCTCACTCTTGGGGAGGACGGTGGGGTCGCAGTATAGTGATGGAAAATGAAACTTATTTCAGACGAGCTTGGATAGCTTCTGTTTCAGCTTCATAACCGGGTTTGCCGAGGAGCGCGAACATGTTCTTCTTGTAAGCCTCCACACCAGGTTGGTTGAAAGGATTGACATCGAGCAAGAGACCGCTCACACCGCAGGCACGCTCGAAGAAGTAGATGAGCTGACCGAGGTAGTATTCGTTGAGTTCGGGAAGCACCACACGCATGTTGGGCACACCGCCGTCTACGTGAGCGAGAAGCGTGCCGAGTTCAGCCATCTTGTTCACTTCGTCCACACGCTTACCCGTGAGGAAGTTGAGACCATCGAGGTTTTCTTCGTCGTGGGGGAAGAGCACTTTGTGGCGAGGATTTTCCACAGAAATCACCGTTTCAAAGATGCTGCGCTCACCTTCTTGAATCCATTGTCCCATGGAGTGGAGGTCGGTGGTGAAGTCTACGGCAGCAGGGAAGATGCCTACGCCATCCTTACCCTCACTTTCGCCATAAAGTTGCTTCCACCATTCGTTCATGAAGTGGAGCTTAGGCTGATAGTTGACGAGGATTTCGATCTTCTTGCCAGCGCGGTAGAGGGCGTTGCGGACAGCAGCGTATTGTGTAGCGATGTTATCGTCGGTGCTGCATTCCTTCTCCATGTCGGTGGCACCTTGCACGAGCGCGTCGATGTCGAAACCAGCGCAAGCGATGGGGAGCAAACCTACGGGAGTGAGGACAGAGAAGCGACCACCCACGTTGTCGGGGATGATGAACGAAGTGTAGCCTTCTTGGTTGGCAGTGATGCGAGCTGCACCTTTCTTAGCATCGGTAACGGCAACGATGACCTTGCGCGCTACTTCCTTGCCGCGTTGGTCTTCGCATTGCTTTTTGAGGAGGCGGAAAGCGAGAGCAGTTTCAGTGGTCGTACCACTCTTAGAGATGTTGATGACACCGAATTTGCGGCCTTTGAGATATTCGCAGAGTTCGAAGAGATAGTCTTCGCCGATGTTGTTACCAGCAAAGAGAATCACGGGATTTGAGCCGTCGTTGGTGAGCCACTCAAATTGGTTGCCGAGTGCTTCAATCACGGCGCGTGCACCGAGGTAAGAACCACCAATGCCGGCTACGACGATGGTGTCGCAGTTTTCGCGCAAAGTTTGTGCGCAAGCCTTGATTTCTCCCAAGAATTCGGGAGTGATGCTTGAGGGAAGGTGCATCCAACCGAGGAAGTCATTGCCAGGGCAGGTTTGTTCTTCAAGTGCCTTCTGAGCGTCAGGTACGTTTGCGCTCACTTCATCGAGTGCACCAGCGGCGAGGAAAGAAGTGGCGTTGTTGATTTCTAAGCGAATAGATTTCATCTGAATGAATTTTATGAGGTGGGTGAGCGTGGTCGATGTGCCGCTCTCAACGAGGTAAGGAGCGACAGCGCAAGCACACGTTCGTTTGTTGCAACAAAATTACGAACTCCCTATGAAACAACCAAGGATTTCACAAAAAATGCCCTCTCCAGCCGAGAAGACTGAAGAGGGCGATGGGATAAAAAGCAAAGCTGCGCGAAGTGCAGGTGCTTATTTCTTAGGCACGCGCTTGAGTGTTTCGAGCACAAGACGCCAGTATTTTTCCACAGATGGGATGTTGCAACGCTCGTTGGGCGTGTGGGGCGACTGCAAAGTGGGGCCGAAGGAAACAACGTCCATGCCAGGGCAGTGGGTGAGGATGATGGAGCATTCCAAACCAGCGTGTACCACAGTGACTTTGGGGTCTTCGTTGAAGAGGTCCTTGTAAACCTCGGTCATGAGTTCCACGATTTCGCTCTTGGGCGAAGGTTGCCATGCGGGGTATGCGCCATCGGTGGTGACCTTCATGCCAGCCATAGAGAAACCAGCTTCGAGGGTGTCTACGCAATACTGGCGCATGGAGTCGGCACTAGAGCGCACGAGAACTTTGAAGAAGGCTTTGCCTTCGCCAATCTCAATGATTGCCAAGTTGCTTGATGTTTCTACGATGCGGGGAAGGTGGGGGATGAAACGCATCACGCCGTTGTGGCAAGAGAGGATGGCGTTGACCAAATTGTCTTGCACGGCTTCGGGCACGATGGCAGCAGGTATAGCTACTTCATTCACTTGGAGGGTGAGGTTAGGCTCGATGAGACCATATTCGTCGGTCAAGTCGGTGAGCCATTCTCCGAGCACCACTTCGCGCAATTCTGCTACATTCTCCTTGGGGAGGGTGAGCACTGCATGAGCATCGCGGGGGATGGCGTTGCGCATGTTGCCGCCTTTCCAAGAAGCCAAACGAGCTTCAAAGTTGGCAATGGCATCTGTGACGATGCGTGCCAAGAGTTTGTTGGCATTTCCACGACCTTCGTTGATTTCCAAACCAGAGTGTCCGCCACGGAGACCGCCAATCACGATTTCCACAGCTACATCTTCGGCATCGGGAGCCACTTCTTGGTATTCGAGCTCTGCGCTTAGGTTGATACCACCTGCTGAACCGGTCATCAATTCACCATGCACTTCGTTGTCAAGGTTCATGAGGATGTCGCCTTTCAAAAGACCGTCCTTCATGTAAGTCACCCCGTGCATGGTGGTTTCTTCGTCGGAGGTCATGAAGGCTTCGAGCGGTCCGTGAGGAATGGTGTCGTCTTCGAAGATGGCCATGATGGTGGCAATGGCCATACCGTCGTCTGCACCCAAAGTAGTGTTGCGCGCACGCACCCAATCTCCATCGATCCATGTTTCGATGGGGTCGGTTTCAAAATTATGGGGAGAGTCTGGTGTCTTTTGGGGCACCATGTCGGTGTGGCCTTGGAGGGTGATGGTCTTTCTATCTTCCATGCCAGGCGTAGCTGGCTTGTACATCAAGATATTTCCTGCATCATCGAGCGAGGCTTCAATGTTGCGTTCGGCAGCCCATTGGAGGAGAAACTGTTGAATCTTTTCCAAGTGTCCAGAAGGGCGAGGCACTTGGGTGAGGAGATGGAAGTTGCGCCAGATAGCTTCGGGCTGCAATTTGAGAATTTCGCTCATAAGTGATAGGTATTAAGAGAGTTCGTTCGAAGTGTGGTGTGAACGCGCTCTCAGATTTAGAGAGTTTTCTTTAGGTTGAAAAGGTCTGCCCAACCCACAGCTCCCATGAGGATGACAAGAGCAGTTTGAATCGTATGAACGACTAGGGCAAACAATACGGCAGGAGCTTGCGCCACGCCATAAAGTACGAGCATGGTCTTTACGGCGAAGTGCCAAGGACCGGCACCATTGGGAGTGGGTACTAGTACGGCAAAAGTGCCTGCGCTGAAGCTGAGTAATCCTGCCATGATGTCTATGTGACTGGTGCTCTCATAAGCAAAAAAGGCAAGATAGAAGTGTAAAAAATAGCCAACCCAAATACCGATGCTATAGAGCAGATAAAGTGGAAGTTGGCGCAAGTGGCGCAGTGAGGATAGGCCATCTAGGAAACCGCGCATCTTGTCTTTGCCTCGTTGGAAGAAGGGCACTTTTGCCAGTAGGAAGATGGCAAATCCAATGCCGACAATGATGCAAATGGCTGTGACGATGTAGCCTGTGGAGGTGAATTGCGCCAAGATGTCGTGTGCATTGGTACCTGTCGACTGCAAGAAAGACAAAAATTGTGGCAATTGCAAGCAGAGGGCAAGCACTGCAATGAGGAGCATCAAGAGGGCATCTATCATACGTTCTGCCACCACCGTGCCGAGAGCTTTAGAAAAGGAAGTGCCCGCATAGTTCTTCAAGGTGCCACAACGAGTGATTTCTCCTACTCGGGGGATGACAAGGCTCGCTGCATAGGACACGAAGATGGCATCAATGCAAATGCGAGTGGGGGGCTGTTCTTGTAGTGGCTGTAATGCAATCTTCCAGCGCAGTGCGCGAAGCACCAGGGGCACAATGCCAAAGAGCAGTGAGATGAACATCCATCCCCAGTGCGTGGCTTGGAGCATTGTGAGCACGCTTTTCCAGTCGAGTTCGCGGTACATCCACCACAATATGCCTATGCTGAAGACAAAAGGCAATAGAATCTTGAATATGTTGAGGAGTTGCTTCACTCGAATCGGAGTTTTTTTGTATTTTTGCGGTAGCAGCGCATCTTATAATACAATCATTGTGTAAGATTTCGCCAGCGATGCTTTTACAAGGGAGCTTGATGGAGGATGTAACCTAATGATGTTTAGCTGCCCTGCTACCGCAAAAATACAAATTATTTCGTAGAATGAAATCAGTACGCCCGAAAAAATTCCTAGGACAGCATTTTTTGAAAGACCTGAATGTGGCACGTGCCATCGCTGACACGGTGGATGCTTGTCCCGATCTCCCTATTCTTGAAGTGGGGCCTGGTATGGGTGTGCTCACGCAATACCTTCTGCCGAAAGAACGTGAGGTGAAAGTGGCTGAGATTGACTTTGAGAGTGTGGCTTACCTTCGAGAGGCTTATCCACAGCTCGAAGCCGATGGCATCATTGAGGACGATTTCTTGAAAATGCACCTCGAACATGTCTTTGAAGGTCGTTCGTTTGTGCTCACTGGTAACTATCCTTATAATATTTCGAGCCAGATTTTCTTCAAAATGCTCGACTATCGCCACCTCATCCCTTGTTGCACAGGCATGATTCAGAAAGAAGTGGCAGAGCGTCTTGCGGCTAAACCAGGCAATAAGACGTATGGCATTTTGAGTGTCTTGGTGCAGTTGTGGTATGACGTGGAATATCTCTTCACTGTCGAACCAGGGGTGTTCAATCCTCCTCCTAAGGTAAAGAGTGCTGTGGTGCGTATGACCCGCAACAATGTGGAAGACTGCGGTTGCGATGAGCGTTTGCTTCGCCGTGTGGTGAAGACAGCGTTTAATCAACGTCGCAAGATGATGCGCGGAAGTCTCAAACCGCTCTTTGCGCAACTCAATGCGGAGCGTAACTGCGGCCGCGATCATGCTGAGTTTCTCGCACAACCACTTTTGACGAAACGTCCTGAGCAACTTTCTGTTGCGGAGTTTGTGCAGTTGACCAACGATATTGCCGCTGAAATGGCGCGATAGGAGGTAGAGATTCTGTGCTTTTTACAAGCTACTAATGTCTTGACGGTAGACTCTCGTTTATCTTGATTGTAGACTATTGTAGACTCTCGTTCAATAGCAGCAGCTGTTGTCGCTTCAATAAAATAAGTTGAGCAGTTTATCATAAAAAAAATAGAGTGATTTAAGCTCGAAAGAAGAGCAGTTTATTTTCAATTAGGCTGTTTTTTCCCAATAACAAATATGATTTATCCCGTTTTTCTCAAAACTATTTTGCGCACCACCAACACCGAGGGCGAGCACGATGAGATTCGCTACGAAGGTCGCGCTATGGCTGCGCTTCGTGAGAACGGCACTTGGTCGGTGCGTTACACTGATGCAGAGAATCACGGACAAACTGCGATCCAAGGCGCAGATCTATGGGTGTCAGTATCGAGAGATGGCGACACGAAGTCGCGACTCCTCTTTCGAGTGGGCGATCTTTTGGAGAGTATATACAAGACTCCACAAGGGGAGTTTGCCATGTCTACACAAACCACCTTCTTACATCAAGAAGTGACGGAAGCGCAGGCAGAAGTGCAGGTGCATTATGAACTTTACCTCTCTGGAAGTCTCGTCACCACCAATGAATTGACCCTGACTTGGTCGCCCCTTCCCACGAAATAGTCCATCATAACCTAAATATTCTCTCTTATGACTACGATACAAGAATATATCGCCGCCAATGAACCGCGGTTTCTCGAAGAACTTTTCTCGCTCATCCGCATTCCCAGCATCAGTGCACATCCCGAACGCAAAGGCGACATAGAGCGTTGTGCTGTTCGTTGGCAAGAATTACTCACCGAAGCGGGGGCAGAAAACGTACAGGTGATTCCTGCCGAGGGAAACCCTTTTGTTTATGGTGAGAAAATCGTAGACCCTTCAGCTCCTACGGTGTTGGTGTATGGACACTATGACGTGATGCCTGCCGAACCTCTTGAACTTTGGCACTCCGATCCCTTTGAACCCGAGATTCGCGATGGCCACATTTGGGCACGCGGAGCCGATGATGACAAAGGACAGTCGTTCACGCAGGTAAAAGCCTTTGAATATCTGGTGAAGCACGACCTCTTGCGCCATAATGTCAAGTTTATTCTTGAGGGAGAAGAAGAAATCGGTAGCCCCTCTCTCGTGGGGTTCTTGGAGGCGCATCGCGATCTCCTGCGTAGCGACATCATTTTGGTGAGCGATACCTCCATGTTGGCTGCCAATCTTCCTTCACTCACCACGGGACTTCGTGGCTTAGCCTACTGGCAAATCGAAGTCACTGGCCCTAATCGTGACCTGCACTCCGGACACTTCGGAGGAGCTGTTGCCAATCCAGCCCTCGTGCTCTGCGAACTTCTTGCCAAGATGGTGGATGAGGATGGACGCATCACCATTCCTGGATTCTACGACGATGTAGAAGAACTTTCAGCCGAAGAGCGCACTATGATTGCTTCCATACCTTTTGATGAAGAAGCCTATAAAAAGTCTATCGATGTAGCAGAAGTGCGTGGTGAAAAGGGATATTCTACCATCGAACGCAATGCTTGTCGTCCTAGCTTCGACATCTGTGGCATGTGGAGCGGTTACCAAGGAGAAGGTTCCAAAACAGTGCTGCCTTCCAAAGCCTATGCCAAGGTGAGTTGTCGTTTGGTTCCTCACCAAAAGCACGAGAAAATCCAACAGCTCTTCATTGATTATGTGGAAAGTCTTGCACCTAAATCGGTGAAAATCAAAGTGACTCCCATGCACGGTGGCGAAGGTTATGTTTGCCCCATCACACTTCCCGCTTATAAAGCAGCAGAAGAAGGGTTCACCGAAGCCTTTGGCAAGCGACCACTTGCTGTGCGCCGTGGTGGAAGTATCCCTATCATCAGCGAGTTTGAGCGCGTGCTCGGAGTGAAAACCATCTTGATGGGCTTCGGACTTGAGAGCAACGCCATTCACTCTCCCAATGAAAACTTCAGTCTCGACATTTTCCGTAAAGCCATTGCAGCCGTGGCAGGTTTCCACCTCCACTACAAAGGCTAATCATGTTTGCAGCAAGGAGGATGCCCCTTTTCGTGAGGAGCTTCCTCCTTCGTTGCGCTAGATTCTTCCCAACACTAAAAACTCAAATTGCGTATATCGTTAATGATTTCTCCTCGAAAAACACTGAAATTCTTAGGCATTATCCTGGCCATCTTGTTGGGCTTGATATTGTTGCCCATCCTTGCACTCTATCTTCCTCCCGTGCAGCGGTGGGCTGTGGAACGTGTGTCTAGCTCTCTGGAGGAATCCATGGGAGTGAAGGTCAAAGTGGATGAAGTGCGACTTACTCCCTTCCTCAATTTAGATGTACAAGGCATGATTGCGCAAGATCGTGAAAATGACACTCTTCTTGCGACTGACCACTTGCATCTCGATGTGGCTTTTTGGCCGTTGCTAGATGGACGAGCCGATGTCGAAGGGTTTGGTTTGAAAGGTGCGCGCATCAACTCCAAGACCCTCATCCCCGATGTGGGAGTGAAAGGTCGCATCCAGTCTTTTTCTGCCGAGGCAAAAGGAGTAGACTGGAAGCAAAGCATCTTCACGCTCAATCGTGCTCATTTAGATGGAGCGGATCTCACCGTTGCGCTTGCTGATACAGCCCAAAAAGATACAGCCTCCAAGCCTGTGGTTTGGGTGGTTGATTTGCAAGATCTTCATATACAGCGGAGCAGGGTAGCCTTATCCATGCCTGGAGATAGTTCTCATCTAGCAGTTTCTTTGCAGGATGCTCGCATGGCAAAGGGACATTTCGACCTGGGAAAGAAAGACTATCGTGTGCAATCTCTCACCCTCTCTCAAGGAACAGCCAGCATGAACATGACGCGCCGTCCATTGCCAGCCGATGCACTTTTTGATCTTACAGGGATAGACCTCAAAGCTAGCGGAGTGAGCTACGATGCACAAGGACGTTTTTTGGCCAATGTGCAGCATCTTTCGTTGCGAGAAGGACAACATGACCTCTATTTGACACATTTAGGAGGTAAAATAGAAGGAGACACCACATGGGTAAGTCTTCCCAATCTGCGTGTGGCAACCCCTAATTCTCAACTCACCGCCTCACTCGTAGCCGATTTCTCTGCTTTCCGACCTGCTGGAAAGGGACGTTTCTCACTCAAGGCTCAAGCCAGTGTAGGTATGATAGACGTGCTCTCGGCTATGAAACCGCACATATCTACGGCACAACATCGACAAATAGCCGATATGAGTCGGAAACTATTGGGAGGCAACCCCATCGAAATGCAGCTCGATGCTGAAGGCAATATGCGCCATCTTGCCGTGCAGCGAGCTACTATGGGAGTGGCAGGTTTGGCGCGTATAGCAGCAGATGGGTTTGTGCGTAATGCCATGGAGAAAAACCGCAGCGGAGCTTTCCACTTCTCCCTCAATTCACAGTCCTCTCAGCGCATCCGTCCGTTGCTCCCCCCCGATTTAGCCCAGACTTTCCATCTTCCTGATGGACTTTCTGCTTTAGGACATCTACAATTCAATGGTGCCAACTATCGCACCAATGCCACCTTCCAGCACGCGCAAGGTCAAATCAATGCACGTGCCTCGGTCAATACCGATACAGAGCGTTACGATGCAGAAGTCGATGTGCGCAATTTCCCCCTGCATCATTTCATAAAGGATCAACCTCTCAGTCCCTTTACAGGAAGTTTCGGCGTGCACGGACAAGGATTTGCGCCACTAGCCATGCGCACCAATCTTCAGGCCACAGCAGACATTCGCTGTTTCCGTTATGATCGCTATCCCCTCGATGGTATCCGCTTGAAAGGTTCACTCCGCGGCACCCACGCTTTGGTGGACTTTTCTGCACATAACCCCCTTATCGAAGGACGTGGCAGCATAGACGCTCAACTCAATCGCCGCTATGCCGCAGCTGTAGATGTCCAACTTGACAAGCTCGACCTGCGCCGTCTCACTGGCATGGAAGACACCCTTACATTTGGTGCTAGCTTTAAGGGTAATTTTGAAGCAACCCCCGATATGAAGCGCATGATGGCTAAAGGATCCATGCGCCACCTTCGTCTGATTGCTCCAGAGCGCGCCATTTTAGCTCGCGACATAGATTTCAAATTCCGTTCTCAGCCTGACACCACAACGTTGCAGGCCTATTCTGGCGACATGCTCCTCGACTTCTCCGCTCGAGGAGGCTTAGAACAGATAGGCAAAAAGGGAGGAGAACTGGCGAAGGTGGTGCAAGCTCAATTGAAGCACCGCAGCATTGATCAGTTGTCTTTGAGAAAGCAGCTTCCCAACATGGCTCTTCATGTAGTGGGTGGTCACAATAATATCATCAGCAATCTTTTGCGCTATCTTCATTACGAAGTTTCCACCTTTAAGCTCCATCTAGATGCCAATGCTCGAGAAGGAGTCAATGGTCACCTTGCTGTGGGACAACTCAAACATGGAGCTCTCGTCATCGACACCATCCACGGAACACTACAGCATATAGAAGATCGTTTGCATTTTTCTGCAACCGTCCACAATGACAAGCGCAAAAATCCCAATCCTTTCACGGCAACTCTGCAGAGTAGCCTTTTAGAGCATGGTGTTAAAGCCGAGGTTACTTTCACCGATGCTAATAATAAAAAAGGACTCCAACTGGGTGCTCAGGTAGAAATGGCAGAAGGTGGTACGCGTGTCCATCTCACCCCAGAGAAAGCCATAGTGGCCTATCGTGAGTTCATCATCAATCCCGATAACTTCGTGTTCTGGGGCGATGATCGCCGTTTGAAAGCCAACGTCAGTTTGTTGGCAGATGATGGCACCTCTCTGATGCTGCATGCTGAAGAACCCGATAGTATCTATAATAACGATATTTCTGTAGAAATCAATCGTCTCAATCTCGGCGAACTAGCTAGCGTGATGCCCTATCTACCTCCTGTGAGTGGTATACTCAATGCCGATTTCCACATCGTTGAGCAGGACAAACAATTCTCTGCTGTGGGTATGGCCGAGGCGCGTAAGTTTGCCTATCAAGGAGTCGAGATGGGAAATCTAGGAGCCGAATTATCCTATCAACCCACGAAAGATGGTGATCACAAAGCCGATGTATTCATCACGTTTAATGGTACTGAAGTCGCTGAGGCCTCAGGCACTTATTATGCGAAAGGTGAAGGTTCTTTTGCTGGTAATGTAAAGCTCAAGTCGCTACCTCTCAGCATGATGGATGCCTTCCTCGAAGGTACACAAACCAAGATGAAAGGTGCACTCAATGGAGAGCTGACCATTGTCGGTACGGCCGATAAACCAGTGGTCAATGGCACGCTCACTTTTGATAAAGCCCATCTTTATAGCCATGTCTATGGAGTCGATCTCACACTAGCCTCCCAACCCGTGGAGATTCACAACTCCTTGATCCAACTGAAAGACTTTGCCCTCACTACTGCCGATGGAAGTCCGCTTAAAATGTCTGGAGTTATCAACATGGAACGTCCAGAAGCGGTGTTCCTCAATATCGACATGATTGCGAAAAACTTCCCCGTCATCGACACGAAGCGTAAGCGTGAGTCGTTGGTCTATGGCAAAGTTCTCACCAACTTTGCAGCCAATATCTATGGCACGCCCTCTAAGATGACCGTGCGAGGTCTGCTCACCGTCTTAGATCAGACCGATGTGACCTATCTGCTCACCAATTCTCCCATCAGCAGTGGCAGTGATATTTCAGACTTGGTCACTTTCACAGACTTCTCCGACACCCTCACTGCTGTAGCTCCTGTGCAACAGCAGAATAATTCGAGCTTGAATGTCGCTCTTACCATTCGTCTACGTCAAGGAGCACGATTCCAATGCTTCCTCACCCCCAATGGTGATAGCTACGTTGATGTTTCGGGCGAAGGAAATCTAGAATTGCGCATGCCTCCAGAAGGAGAGATGCGAATCACTGGTCGTCTCACGCTCAATGAAGGCAAGATGAACTATGAGTTGCCCGTTATCCCCCTGCGCACCTTCACCCTCGCACCTGGCTCTTATGTAGAGTTTACAGGTAAGATGATGAATCCTACCCTCAACATCACAGCAACGGAGCGTTTGAAAAGCATCGTCACCGAGAATGACCATCAGCGTGCTGTCAACTTCGAAGCTGGTGTGAAAATCTCGCGTACACTTGAAGACATGGGCTTAGAGTTTATCATCGAAGCCCCTGAAGATTTGACCATCAAAAATCAGTTGGCTTCTATGACCACCGAGGAGCGTGGCAAAGCCGCAGTGGCTTTGCTCGCCACGGGCATGTACATCACCGACGACAACCTGTCCGTAGGTGGCTTTAAGGCCTCCAATGCGCTCAATGCCTTCTTGCAAAGCGAAATCCAGAATATCGCTGGTAAAGCCCTCTCGACGATAGACCTGTCGTTCGGCATGGAGAATGGGGTCAGTGCCTCTGGTGCTTCCACCACCGACTATTCGTTCCAGTTCTCCAAGCGTTTCTTGAACAATCGCATGCGAGTGGTCATCGGTGGTAAAGTCTCCTCTGGAGCTGATCAAACCAACACTGCCGAGTCTGTGATTGATAATATCTCGCTAGAGTATCGTCTCGATCCCAACAGCACTCGCTATGTGCGCCTCTTCTATGATCGCGATAGCCGAGATCCACTGGAAGGACAACTAATGAAGACGGGAGTAGGTCTAGTGATGCGCCGCAAATCCAATAGACTTGTAGATCTCTTCCTCTTCAAACCGCGCAAGACGTCGCCCATAGTCAAACCACAAAACACCTCTGCACAATGAGCTCGTTAGTGGTGTGTCCCCATCTTGCTTATTCTATATTCAACTAGATTATTATCGCTCATGATGCGAATCTCTTCTATACTCCTCAGTCTTCATCGCGCCCCCCAGTTCGTCTGGCGCGCCACGAAAGCCATGACACCGCTTTGTTTGGTGATCTTGGTGTTGCATGCCTGTTCCCTCACCGAAAAAGTTCCAGAGGGAGAACAGCTCTACACGGGCATCAAAAGCGTGACCTACCATCTTCCTTCTGCCAAAGCCAAGCGTGGACAACCGTCGAAGGCCACGGCAGACAGTGCTGGAGTCATCACTTCCATTGCTAATGCGGTGGAAGCTATAGATCGTGCGGTAAATGGAGCGACAAAGGCTCAGCCTTCTGTCGCAGAGTTGGAGCAACGCGACAGAAAATCGCTGAATACTGCTGAGCGCAAACTGCTAGAACACAAAGAGTCACAAGCTAAAGAAAACCTTGAAGCCATGCGCACTGAGGTAGAAGCAGTGCTTGCCTATGCACCCAATGGATCTCTCTTTGGCTCGTCCAAATATGTGAGTCCGTGGAAACCTGGTTTATGGGCTTATAACACCTTCGTCGATGCAGAAACATGGGTGGGAAAATGGTTATTTAAGGCCTTTGCCGAACCTCCTGTCCTCATTTCGACAGTGGCTCCTCAAATGCGTACTAAAGTAGCCGCAACCACATTGCGCAACTATGGTTATTTGCGTGGGAAAGTAGACTATAACGTCTTGACCAGCAGTAACCCTCTCAAAGCCAAACTATCCTACGATGTCACACCAGGCTTGCTTTTCTATCTCGATTCTATAGAATATCGGCACTTTGACCCCGTAGCTGATTCGCTATTGTCCCGCACTCGCCACAAGTCACTCTTGCGCAGAGGCAATCCCTTCAGCATTGCACAGCTTTCTGGGGAGCAATCGCGCATCGAATCATTGATGCGCAACAATGGCTACTATTTTTACACGGCAGCCACCACCACTTTTCAGGCGGACACCGTGCGCCAAACGGGATATGTGGACTTGCGTGTGCAACCTAATCCTAATCGTGCAGCCAACACGCGCCGTCCATGGCACATGGGTCACACCTACGTAGTGATTCGCGACAACCAAGATAGTCCACTCACTGGGCAACTCAAGCGTGAAGGCTACACCTATTTCTTCCCTGGGAAAAAGATACCCTTGCGTTCAGGACTGTGGCGCCGTTCTGTCTCCCACATTGAAGGAGAACGCTTCGCACTCTATGATCAAAAATCCACGCAAGAGCAACTCTATGCTTTAGGTCTTTTCTCGTCATTGGACATTGAGTATTATCCCCGCGACACCACTGCCACCTGCGACACGCTCGACATGCGCATCAACGCCACATTGGGCTATCCATTTGAGTCCGGGCTTGAGATGAATGCCACGCTCAAGAGCAATGACCAGGCCGGCCCTGGTATCAGCTACGAACTCTCTCGTCTCAATGCTTTTCGTGGAGCCGAAACGGTGGCTTGGAAAATCTTCGGGAGCTACGAATGGCAAATTGGTAAAGGGGCTTCTAGCAACAATAATAGTTTTGAATTGGGAACTCAGTTGAGCTTCAAGTTTCCTCGACTCATGATGCCTTGGTTCAATCCATCTGCGATGGGACGTCGCGCACGTCGTGCGCTCAAACTGGCTCGTGCCGAAGCAGCTGCCAATGGTCTGCCAGCCCCATTGCGCCTCAGTGATGTGCTCCCTCTCAATGGGACAACCACCTTTGCGCTCAATGCCGATTGGCGCAATCGTTCTAGTTTCTTCCAGTTCGTCACCTTCGGAGGAAACATGACCTATAAATGGTCACGTTCTTCTAATACACGTCACGAACTGTCACCCATCACCATCGAATACAACAGTACGCTCAACAAGACCGCCGTCTTCGACTCTATCACGCGTGCCAACCCTGCGCTTTACATCTCCATGCGCAATCAGTTTGTACCCTCTATCAGCTATCTCTTCACCTACAGTTCGCCAGCATCGGTGCGACACCCTTTCTGGTTACAGCTTTTTGTGAAGGAAGCGGGTAACGTCACCTCAGGACTCTACGCTCTTGCGGGCAAACCTTTTAGTCAAACTGATAAAGAGATGCTCGGTTCTCCCTTTGCTCAGTTTGTCAAGGCCACTGCCGAAATGCACTACACGCATCGCATCACCGATCGTTTCTCAGTGGCCACGAGAGCCTTTGCTGGTGCGGTCTACTCTTATGGCAATAGCACGCGCGCTCCCTTTGGTGATCAATTCTATGTAGGAGGTGCCAACAGTGTTCGTGCCTTTGGTGTGCGCACCATCGGGCCTGGTGGATACAATGCCCCGCACACCAACTATTCGTACATCGACCAAACAGGTGATTTCAAACTAGAGGCCAACGCAGAACTCCGTGCTCATTTGTTTGGATCCCTACACGGAGCCATATTCCTCGATGCAGGAAATGTGTGGTTGATGCGTCCCGATGCACAACGTCCGCAGTCGGAGCTCAATCTCTCTAATCTTCGCCGAGTAGCGGTTGGCACGGGGGTAGGACTGCGCTATGACATGCAATTCCTCGTGCTTCGATTCGACCTCGGCATCGGGCTTCACGCTCCATATCAGACTCAACGTAGCGGATTCTACAACATGAACTCGTTTCGTGAAAGCCTAGCGTTCCACTTCGCCATCGGCTATCCGTTCTAAGGAAAACCTGCTTACTGCACTTTTTCTACTATTCTTTAATCTTGCCCCCCTATCTATATATGGGTTCATAATGAGGCAAAGAATGAAAAATAGAGGAAAAAGTGCAGTTTTTTCTTTTGTTGTAGGTGAAATTGCTTTGTCTGATTAACAAAATTACGTGATTCTGCTTGTGACTTGCACATTCTCTTCCAGTATTAATCCCAAAGTGGTCATTAGATACTGAACAGATTTCATTGGATTGTTGAGAAGATGGCAGGAAGTTATCTTCTCTATAACGAATTGCACTATAACGGTCTAATGACCGATTTGGGTTTAGAGGGTAGGGCACAAGCTATGTCGGATGAAAGGCAAGGTCGCTTTCACTCCAGTTCTGCACCCCTTCGTTGGAGCTTTTTCCTCACGCGCGTGTGACACGCGCGCCTTCCCTGGGATTTAGCATTTTTTGCTTTCACAACCTTCACACCTTGCCTGCTGATGAGGGGATTTTCGTGAGGAAAAAGTGATAGTTTGAAAGGCGGTTTTTGTTCCGTGTAGTGCAGTGATGCACTCGTCGCTTCGTACTTCTTCGAGTGCACGAATAAAATCTCCGATGTTTTAGCTCCAATGTCGGAGTTTCTTTTAGAAACGTCCGAGATATCCCCCAAACACTCGGAGGTTCTTCTATATTTCTCAGACTTTCTCTCAATTTACTCGTAGCTTTTTCTGAGTTTATCGGCTTCTTTTTAGAAAACTCTCCAGGTTTTTCTTGTTATTTTATGAGCCTTTTTCCACAGCTTTTCTTCTGTTTTGCCGAAAGAGTGAGATTCTCGCCCTAAAAATCCCTCTTAATGTGTAGTCATTCAATACTTTACAAGGATTTTCTGTGAAGGTTGTGAAAGCAAAAAGTGCAAAATTGCTGTAGTGCGCGCGCACGCTCGCGCGTGAGGGATGGGAAAAACCTAAGAAAACTCTTACCCTTGCGGAATGCTCTGTAGCATGAAAGCTGATGAGTTTGAATTGTGCGCCCTATCTTCTGAGGACTTTGCTCACCAATTATCTGAGAACACGAAAAAACGCCACTTCCCCATGAGGGAGGTGGTGGTAAACGCAATATAAAAACAAGTATTGCTGTCCGATAAAAGTTTTTGGGTTAAAATATAAGGTTCAAATCCTCTTGCAGGATTTCAGGCTGTTTTGTTGCTTTCCCAGTTGCAAAAAAAACACTAGTAACATGATTAAAAGTACATATTTTACCGGACAGCCAGTCTATGGTCAGGTCATTAAATTGCTGGATAGAGCCAAAATTCAACAAGTTAGTCTCGAAACGCTAGGGAGCGAGCGTTATGT
>NZ_KB290716.1:264123-280528 GCF_000318095.2 Alloprevotella sp. oral taxon 473 str. F0040 | reverse complement strand
GCGGCGACCACAAGAGTTCTTTGCCCAAGTTTATGCCTCCCTGTTGGAACGCTACACTCCTTTTTTAGCGGACAGCCGTTCTGTGAGCTGTCAAAAAGCCTGGGAGAAGCAGCTGTATATGATGGATTCTACCACAATCACGCTCTTTGACAACATTCTTAAGGGAGTTGGTAGATATCCTAAAAGCGAAAAGAAGAAAGGCGGAATGAAGGTACACACCATTATGAAGTATCAAGTAGGTGTAACTATGGTGGTAGAACTGACTTCGGCAATCAAACACGTTCCTTTTGAGATAGTGAAGGTAAGGCATGAAGCCCGATGCGTGGAGCTATAGAGCATTACTCTGGAAAGTCGGTAACATTGCTGACCAACAATTTTGAACTATCGGTTGAGGTACTTACTGAAATCTATAAGCGTAGATGGGCTATAGAAAACCTCTATAAACATCTGAAACAGCATTTTCCTTTGCACTTTTTATGGAGACAGGTGAGTACCACCTAGATACAAACCTGGGTGGTACTCATTGCCAATCTCTTGTGCACAGTGCTTTCTAGAATGATAAAAAGACACGTTTCTTTTCTCAAATCGTGGCTTGAAGCTTATCGTGCAGCAATTACTTAGATTGAACTCTGTCAACCCAATTGGAATATGTGTTATTTTTTGTTTTCCGTCTTCTTTATTATGAAACTTTTCTTATCTTTGCTCATGATAAAAATTATTTCTTTTGATATGCAATTCAAACAAATCATTCCATTATTAATCATGCTAGGCGTGATTTCATGCAACGATGAGTCGACACTATCCTCCTCATCAGCTTTTTCACAGCAAGAGCCACCTGTAATGCTCGTTGATAAAAAACAAGCAAAGGAAAAATTTGCTTCTATCCTTTCTAAAGCAGTCTACCAACACAAATCCTTGCGAGATTTCTTGAAAACTGAAGCTCTAGAGCAATTTGACGAGAACTATGATGTTCTTTACGCTTTAGTACGAGACAAGCAGATTGGGAAACAAACTTTTCGAGAAATTTTGGTTGAAAATTCTTCCGAACAAGAAATGCGTGCAATTGAAGAAAAGCTTCCGCTTCTCAATGTCCTTCTTCCAGCTATTGTTTTTGAAGATATGGATCCCTCAAATTTTGACACTCGAATAGCAGAAGTTCCAGTGGCTGTAGCTAAAGATAGTACAACTTCTCTCTACATGAATGGCAAAGAGGTTGAAAGAGTTTCAAGTGGACAAATACCCAATTTTCCTGTGGTTGTAGTAAACGAGAATACTCGAGTTGAAGCACCAGCTCCTGCCGTTCGAGGCATCTCCGAAAAAGAGGTTATATTTAAGTCACCCAATTATGATCGGAAACGAAACTTAAGCACAAGAGCTGCTGTATCGAATGAGTCGGTTGGATATAAGGCTATAAACTCTTTCCAATATTTTAACGCAGATGACGGCAGTTTTTCACAGATGGCATATCAGCGTGATTACATCTACTATGGAATCACTCCTAATCATAAAGAAGGTAAATTAAATCATTCTGTAAGGGATTACATCATATCCCTTGAAGTGAATCCTAAAGCATTTAGAACGATGTCAGATTTTATAGATTCACAGGGTAAGACTCCATCAGATCCTTATATAAAACAGTCAAGAGTCGGGAAATGGGGAGGAAGTCACAGCTATGACCGTCTGATTGATATTATGTGGCATCAAGGATCGTTCAACTTTAGATTTGAAGTTTTTCGTGGCAACCAGTCTACTCCTTACGTTTTCTATGTACCTCTTAGTCCTAAAGATTTATGGGATTTTAATTTCGTGCATTACTACAAACATGGTACATGGTTTAGACAGTCACATCATATTTGGTGGGTTGATATTGATAAATTTACAAGCAAACCTGTAGACTTAAACCGTTTCAGCTGCTCATTACCTAAATGGGATATAGCAGAAGAAGGTTTGTCTAGAAGAATATGCATCTATGAAGAGGATCCTTCTGAAGAAAAAGAATTCATGGAGGAATACGAAAAGGAGACTATCGCAGACGGAATCGTCAAAGGAGAAGTGAAATTCAATATTGGAGTCTTTAAAGTGGGTGCCTCAGCTTCTTCGAACAAAAACACGAAACGAGAGAAAATAACTTCAAAAGTTACTCGTAAGGCAGGAAGTGACCATCTAGGTACAGTTGATATGAACTTCTATGATCCTATAATTATTGGACGTGATGGCGAAAGCTACAAACTAAAGTTATATCAAACAGGAATGCTGAATTTTTCTATTACATCAAAATAATAAAATAATGCGCAAGCTAATCAATGCCATCTGTCTACTATTTATGTTTATTCTAGTAGCAGGATGTAGTAAAGGCGAAAAACAAGCACTAGTGAAATTTGTTGTGCGTTCAAACACTCCTGAAGCTGTTGTGAGAGTTATGACGAGCTTCAACAACGAACCTATTCTCATCAAAAGCTACTGGGAGAAATCTGGTCTCGTGACAGTTGAAAGTGGTACATATGTAAGAATTGGTGCATCTTGTAAAGATCCAGAAGTACTACTTACGACTCAAATTTATGTAAACGGCAAACTGAAGGCAGAAAGAGACGCAAACTCTAATGCTGATTTAGTATGTCAAGTCGATTGAATTATTTCCCGTTTTTTTCTTTGGTGCTGCTGATATAAAGAGTAGTCTTTGGACTCTACGACTAAAGAAGAAAAAAATAGCCCAAATTATCTCCTCACAGTTCGTAGTCATATATGATGCCGTGAGGAGATTTTTGTATTGTCCGAAAAAGTTATGTTACTATTTTTGAAGGGGTAATGGATCATTACAGAACTTTCCTTCATTCGGATATAGCATTTGACTTATAAGGATATTGGATGGAGGTATAGTATTGACTACAGTCTCTATCAAGCATTTGCGCTTTTTATTTTTATCATGCACTTTCGGAGGGTTCAAAGCGATAGAAAAGGAGATGCCACCAGCTTCTTTTGCCTTTCTCTTTGCTCAAGTGTAAGGGCCACGAAAAACCGCCACTTCCCGTGAGGGAGGTGGCGGTAAACGCAATATAAAAACAAGTGAGAGATGCTAGAATTGGTAGCTGGCTCCTGCCATAACCACAAAACCAGGTTGTTCCACATTTGCCAAATCGTAGAAACGATGGTTGGTGAGGTTTTGCAAATCGCAGAAGAGCGAATAATTCTTCGCATCCCAGTGTAGTTTGAGGTCAAGACGACCATGCAGACCATAGGGCATCAACTGATCTGTGGCTTTGAGCTTCGCAGGATTGGTGCGATCCACCACGACATAGTTGCCATTGCGCTCTTGCAAGCGGAACACCCATGAGGCATTCAAGCGAGAAATGAGGCGATGGTCGAGGGTAGCGACAAACTTGTGGCGGAGATATTCACCGGCATAGTTCGACTTGAAATAGACCTCCTTGTCCTTACGTTTCTGCGTGAGGTAGGCATAATCCAAACGCAGGCGACGAAGGGGCTGATTTTCACCTAATACCATCGCGCCATCGAGGGCAAGGCTGGCAGAAACGCCATAGTTGTCGAGCTGGAAGTTGTGTGCATGAAATTTGTCTTTGGCATCATACATCACCCAGTCCAACACATCGGTGCCGTGGTTGTATTGTGCTGCCACGTCGAGCGTCACGCCAGCTGTGGGGCGGAAGGTAGTACCCAGACGGAACGCACTGTTTTCCTCAGGCTTCAAACCGATGTTGCCCTCTTGCGAAGGACTCTTGTAGTAGAGTTCGGTGAAGGTGGGGAGGCGGAGCGACTTGTTCCACGAAGCATAAAGTTTCCAGTGTGCCGCAGGGCGATAAGCCACGTCGATACCAGGATAGAAGCGGAAATCCTTGCCAAAGGCGTTGTTGCGCTGAGCGAGAACACCTAACGAGAGTGTCCAATCGTGGAGTAACACATTGTGCTCGGCAAAGAGACTCACGTTGGTGCGATCCACCGATTTGGTGTATTCTGCTAGATGCCCATCATGAGTGCGCCAAATGCCTTTATTGTCTTTCTTATCGAGCGACTGTCCAGGGATGCGGAAACGCTGATCTACATTGATGTCACGGCCGAGATTGCCCGAATAGATGTTTTCGTGGCGCACTTCACCACCGATGGCAGTGCGACCGAGTGACCATGCTGTCCACAAGTTCAAACCAGCCGTAAGAACATCTCCACGATTGAAATTTTCATACGTGGGGGTGTTGCGGAAAAACTGGAAATGGTCGTAGTTGCGCAACCAAGAGATTTGGGGCGCAATGTGAATCTTTCCCTTTGTTTCCGCTTTGACAGAAGCCAAATAGCGCGTAGTGCTTTCCCATTGGTCGGTCGATGCGATGGAGTAGAAGGTGTTGGCGCCAAAGTCAGTGTTGGTGTAGCCAGCTTGCGCATCGACTTTGTATTGCGCTGCATCGAGCGAACCTTGCCAGAAGGCTTTGCCACCTTTGAAATCGCCATTGCGCACGGCACCATCTGAACGCTGATAACCTGCACTCAAACTAGAGGTGAACAAGTTGCCATTGGTGAATTGGTGGCGGAAAAGCCCACGCACCTCACCCTGAGCTGTGCCATACGAACCTCCAGCCGCACGGGCATAGAGCGTTGGGCCGACATGTCGTGTGACAATGTTGATGGCACCGGAAAAAGCCTGAGTGCCTAACACACGAGAAGCCGCGCCTTCGAGCACCTCGATGCGCTCGATGTCAGCAAGATTGAGAGGGAAATCGGCCGCGTTGTGGCCTGTCTGTGGGTTGTTGATGGCGATGCCGTTGACAAGAATGGTGAGTTGGTCAAAGGTGCCGCCATTGATGCTGATGTCCGTCTGAATGCCAAACGCACCGCGCTGTCGGACATCGACTCCTGCGCAGAGTTTCAGTGCGTCGTTAATACTCGTGACACCCGCCGCCGCGAGTTCTGAGCGGCTGAGGGTCATCATCTGGCGAGCTGCTTGGTCAGCAGCGAGGGGAGTGCGGGAAGCGGTGGTGACCACTTCACCCAAACGCTGATCTTCGTCGAGGGTTGCCACTTGCTCTTGGTCGCTCACTTGAGCTACGTGCTGAGCTTTGCTGGTAGCAGCTAAACAAGGGGCTGCTGTGCCAAGCGTGGCCACCGCAAGAACGCCAATCTTCACTTCACTACCGAGTGCAGCAAACAAGGAGTAGCCCTTGCGGCTGAAACTGCGGAAGGTGAATTGCGCTCCCTTGGGGGATGATTTTTGGTACATAGAGTTGAATAATATGGATTAAACCGGTGCAAAGGTACAAAAATAGTCCAAAGTATTTGTAATTGCCTGAGAAAAAATGTATTTTTGCACATCAAACCAAATCAGGCATGCTGGACATGCCGACTCTGAATGGGCTTACTCCTTTTTTATTTATTTCTCTCACTTTCACTCTCCTCTCTCTGTTCGGTGCTAGAAGCGGTGCTTCTGGCTTCTACGGCTTCGTATGCCACGATTAAAGAACAAGAGGGCTACAAGATTGCATCGGTGTTGAAACGCTATAAGGCTGACATCGACCGCCCCATTGCTGCGATACTCTCTCTCAACACCATAGCTCACACTGTCGGTGCGGCAGGTGTGGGAGCACAAGCGGCAGAACTATGGCAAATGTATGGCGGAGCTCCTGGTAGCGAAGGCGATGCAGTGGCTATAGCCTCGGCGGTGATGACCATCCTCATTTTGGTAGTGTCAGAGATTATCCCTAAAGTGATAGGGGCAACCTACTGGCGACAACTCGCATTGTGGGCCACGAGTGTGATTCGTGTGCTCATCGTCATCACTTATCCGTTGGTGTTGTTGTCAGAGTTTATCACCGTACTCATCAATCGTGGGAAGGTGCAAACCTCTGTGAGCCGTGAAGAAGTCCAGGCCATGATGGATGTGGGCGTGGAAGAAGGGGTGTTCAAAGCTAAGGAGAGCAAAGCCCTTCGTAGTTTCCTTAAACTGGGTGAGATTCGTGCAGATGAAATCATGACTCCCGCTACTGTGGTGGCGGCTGTCAATGAAACGATGACCCTAGGGGAGTTTTTCCGAAGCGATGATGAGCATCTCGATGTGCACAGTCGCTTGCCGGTGTATGATGCAGAAGAGGAATACATCAAAGGCTATGTGTTGCGCTCTGAGCTTTTGGAGGGGTTATCGGAAGACCACTTTGCGCAGGAAATCAGCACGTTGGTGCGACCAATCCTCACTTTCAAAGATGATGAAGTGGTGTCTAACATCTGGGAAAAGATGCTACAACAAAAGGAACACATAGCTGTCATCACAGACGAATATGGCACGATGCGTGGTATCGTGACCATGGAAGACGTGATTGAGACGATGTTGGGTGTGGAAATCGTGGACGAATATGACGAAGCGGTGGACATGCAAGACATGGCGCGAGAGAAGTGGCAGCAACAACAACTGCAAAATCCAGAGCCAACTGGTGCGTAGCACTTTCTTAAGCTCGTATGTGGCTCTATTTTACACTATAAACTTATCGATAGATCACTTAAAATAGTGGTCAGTCCATGAAGTTCTTTCTACTAGATTCCAAAAGAAAGTTATTCTCCCGCGATACTTCCTAGAATCTGTTTGGAGATTTGCGTGTTTAGATGTACATTTGCAAAATATCAAGCTTAGCTTGCCATACAATTGTTTCTCTAAACCTATCCATCATGCGCCAGATTTACTTTCTCTTTCTTTTGTTGATCGGCCTGACCGCCTGCTCTTCGCAGTATAACATCGATGGAAACTCATCGTTGGCGTGTCTAGATGGGAAAAAACTCTACCTGCGCGTACCGAGTACTAAGGGAGAAACAGCCAAAAGTGTCAATCTCGATTCTTGTGTCGTCGTTCATGGTCGCTTCTCTTTCGGAGGCACAATCGACAGCATCGCACTCGCAGAGATTTATGTCGGTGATCAGCATCTTATGCCTGTGGTGTTGGAAGGCGGACAATTGTTGTTGCAAGTGGACAACTATGCACAAACCATAACGGGTGGCCCACTTAACGACCGCTTGTCGGAGTTTATGTCACAGCGCGCCCGATATGACAATGAACTGTGGGAGCTTGATCGCACAGCCAATCGCATGATATTTTCTGGAATGTCCATGCCTGCTGTCATCGAAAAGCTAGAGCCCAAACGACACGCCTTGTTGGAGAAAATCGAAAAGCTCGAAGTCAAGTTTGTTTTGGAGAATGCCAACAATGTGTTGGGCGAAGGTTATTTCCTCATGCTCACAGAGCAGCAGCCCTTTCCTGTGATGACTAAGCAGCTCCAAGAGATTGTGGAGAAAGCTCCTGCTTCTTTTCGCAAACATCCCTTGATTCGTCACTATCTCTTCGCAGCGGGTTATCTTCCTGCAGCAATGGATAAACCTCAAACTGCCAAGATGGGAGAGGAGAACTCCAAAGCCATGAAGAAAGCCTTGAAGGAGAAACCATAGTCTGCTAATGATGTGGGGCTTTTACCCAAACGGAAGGACATTTGCTCCCAAAACAGTTTCTACTTTCTTCCAGTGTTTTAATCCAAGATTTCTATTTTATTTGTGCGTTGCGATGAATGTGCGCAACCCTAATTCTAAAAATTGAGAGCATTGCAATCTAGTGTTGCAATGCTCTCAATTGTTTTATAAGCAGTTTATCGAAAGGTCAGTGCTTCTCTTTATGATTTCCCTTCAACCATAGAACGAGAAGTCCCACGGCGACAACGACATCTACAAAGTTCCACATAGCTCTGCCCAGTGCAATTTTGACAAAAGGCTGAAAGAGTAGGGAAAGTGCGCCAAAAACTATTGCCAATGTGTGTTGCTCTTTTTGCCATTTTTCATAGGCAAATAGTGCAAATAGTATCATGGCTACGAAGCGAACTAAGACGTAGTAGCCATAGGGCATAGCAGCCAAACAAAGCAAAAGCAATGCTGCCAATACGGGATACCAGGATTTCATAAGAAAGGTGTAATAAATGAAGCAGTTCTCTCGATGAACGTCCTAACGCTCTGCGATGATTTTTACGATGTTCACCACCACTTCGCTCGCCTTTTCGAGGTTGGGAATGGGGAGAAATTCATGCGCACCGTGGAAGTTCAAGCCACCAGCAAAGACGTTGGGGCAAGGAAGACCCATGAACGACAGTTGTGCTCCGTCGGTGCCACCGCGAATGGCCTTAATCTCGGGAGTCACCTCCGCCATTTCCATCGCTTCTTTTGCAATGTCGATGATGTGCATCATGGGTTCCACCTTCTCACGCATATTATAATAGGTGTCGCTCAGGGTGAGTTGAAGAGCATCGTAGCCATATTTGGCGTTCATGCCTTGCACCAATCCGCGGAGCAGCGCCTTGCGGGCTTCAAAACGCTCGCGGTCGTGGTCGCGAATGATGAAGCTCAACTGCGCGCGCTCCACCGTTCCGGAGAGGTTGGTGAGGTGGAAGAAGCCTTCGTAGCCCGTGGTGTGTTCGGGTGTCTCAAATTCGGGCATCTTCTGCACAAGTTCGGTGGCTAGGCGTGCCGCATTGACCATCTTGTCTTTAGCATAGCCAGGGTGCACACTCACTCCCGTGAGGTCAATCTTGGCAGAAGCCGCGTTGAAGTTCTCAAACTCCAGTTCGCCGCGCTCACTTCCGTCCATGGTGTAAGCCCATTCGCAACCAAATTTTTCCACGTCAAACTTGTGCGCACCGAGTCCGATTTCCTCATCGGGGTTGAAACCAACACGCACCTTGCCGTGCTTGATTTCGGGATGCGCAATGAGATATTCCATTGCTGTGACAATCTCGGCAATACCTGCCTTGTCATCAGCTCCTAGAAGCGTGTGACCGTCCGTTACGATGATGTCTTCGCCCACGTGGCGGAGCAGTTCGGGAAATTTTTCCACACTTGTCACGATGCCTGCTTCCGCATCCAGCACGATGTCCGTGCCGTCGTAGTTCTGCACAATGCGTGGGCGCACGTTCTCGCCCGAAGCATCAGGGCTCGTGTCCATGTGAGCGATGAAGCCAATGGTGGGAACAGCTTTGTCCGTGTTGGCAGGAAGTGTGGCATAAACATAGCCCAATTCGTCCATTTCCACCTCAGCCATCCCGATGGATTTCAATTCCTCCACGAGATATTCGGCCAATCGAAATTGCTTTTCGGTGCTAGGGGTGGTGCCAGTGCTGTCATCGCTTTGAGTGTCGAAGCTCACATATTTGAGAAAACGGTCTACAATATTCGTCATTTTGTGGTTATTCTTTGAGGTAAATCGTTGCTGTTATGCACGTTTACGGCAGGCTTTCACATGCAGAACATGTCCTCACTAGTGAATAAGCCCTATAAAGTGCAGTCGTTCCTACAAAAGTAACTACTTTTTTTGGAACTTCGGCCGTTTTGTACTATATTTGCGCAGCTAACTTCACAAAAATCACACAATGAAAGCCTTTTTGCTATCTCTCACGATATGTTCTGGCCTAGCCATGGGGGCAAAAGCCCAAGTGGAATTGGTCAATCCAGTGCCACACAGTGTCACTTCGACGCGTCATCTTTTTGCTGCGCCCAAAGCATGGTCGGTCACAGCTGATCGTCAGCGACAATCTTCCTATGCCCTCTCTGCACTCTCGGAGATAGGGGTTGAGCAACTCGCTAAAGCTGCGAGCTTTCGTGTCACCCTCGGCGTGGTAGGTGATCGCAGTGTCAATAAGTTTAAGAAGCTCGTGCCTCAACACGAGGAAGGCTATTACATGGCTGTGGGCCCTAAAGGAGTGGTCATTGCGGGTCGCGATGAGCGTGGCCTCTATTATGGTGTTCAGACTTTGCGCGAAATGATGGCAAAAGGCCAACTCGAGACTTGCACCATTCAAGACTGGCCCGATGTGAAATTCCGCGGTGCCATCGAAGGTTTCTATGGTCGTCCTTGGAGTCACGAACACCGTCTGCGCCAGATTGACTTCTATGGTCGCAACAAGATGAATGTCTACATCTATGGCCCGAAAGATGATCCCTATCACCGCCAGCATTGGCGCGAGGCATATCCTGAGAACGAAGCTAAATTGCTGCAAGAACTCAATATCCGTGCGCATCAACGTGGGGTAAACTTCTATTGGGCGATACACCCTGGCCTCGATATCAAATGGACGAATGAAGATCGTGATAATCTTGTGAATAAGCTCGAGAAGATGTATGGTCTTGGCATCCGTTCTTTTGCCGTCTTCTTCGATGACATCTCGGGCGAAGGATCACGTGGCGAGAAGCAAGCTGAGCTCCTCAACTATGTAGATTCAGTGTTTGTGCGCAAGCATGGCGATGTTTCTCCCCTTTTGCTTTGTCCCACGATTTACAATCGTGCGTGGAGTGGTAAGGGCGACATATATCTCCATACCCTTGGCAAGCACCTGCGCCCTGGCATCGAAGTGATGTGGACGGGCAATAGCGTGGTGCACACCATCGAGAAGGAAGGCATGAACTGGATCAACGAGCGCATACGTCGCAAAGGCTACATTTGGTTCAACTTCCCTGTCAATGACTTCGTGCGCGACCATATCCTCCTTGGCCCCACCTATGGCAACGGACTTGACATCGCAGATGATCTCTCTGGCTTTGTGAGCAATCCAATGCAATATGCCGAGAGTTCTAAAATCTCTCTCTATTCTCTCGCAGACTATCTGTGGAATATGAAGCCCTACGATGCCATGACCTCGTGGAAGCGCGCTATAGAAAACCTGCTTCCTGCGCAGAGTCAAGCTCTTCAGGTGTTTGCTTCCTACAATGAAGATCTTGGACCTAATGGTCATGGTTTTCGTCGAGATGAAAGCCGTGAGCTAAAATCACTCTGCGATCAAGCTATGAAGGGCGACCTCTCTACGGCAGCACAACTCCGTGAGCACGCTCAGTCGCTTGCCACTGCTTGCGATCTCCTCATGACCGATAAGACCAATCCTTGGCTCATTGAGGAATTGCTGCCTTGGTTGATGCAAGGTAAGCACTTGGCACAATATGCTCAGGCAGTGACCACTCTTGCAGAACTCGTGGTTAAGGGGCAGAACAATGCCACGGCTACGGAAGGCGCACCTTTGATGAGCTTCGATGCACAATACAATCGTGCTCGTGCTTTGCAGAAGCAAATGTATGATCTCGAAGCCAATCGCAATGTGCTCCACGAATATCAAACTGGAATCAAGTTGGGAACCCTTCGTTTCCTCCCAGCTATCAACAAGCTCTTCGCAGTAGCTACCGAGAAGATGAATGCACAAGCAGGAACGCACTACGAAGTGGTGACACAATATCAGCCCTTCACCATCGAAACCGACGTGCCTCAACTCAAGCTCCAGCCCATTAGCATCTATGGCGGTGAAGTGAAAGTGGCTCCTTCTTACGAAATCATCACTTGGCCCGTGGGTTCTCATTTCACCCTCACCACCGATCGCCCTGTAACGCTTCGTGGCATGGATTTCAACTTTGGAAAGCCGGGCACAGCAGCCCTCTTCCAGCTTGAATGTCTCCGTCCTGACGGCACTTGGCAGAAGGTGGCTCTCCTTCACTACAACGAAAAGGATCAGGTGATTCACACTGGTAATGAACTAGGGGGAATGACCGTGCGTGCTATCCGCATCACCAACATTAGCGGAGCGGAGCAACAGCTCAACTTCCGTCATTTCAAGTTTATTAAGGACTAATATTTGTGCTGATGAACGCTGCGTTTTTTAGGTCGTTCTTTGCACAACTAGAAATAAAGCCGTAAATTTGCAGCCAGCATTTTCAAACGAAACTATAAACAAAATAGACCAATATGCAAGAAACGATTCTCGCAATCTCCGGCAAAGCTGGACTCTTCAAGCTCGTGGGTCGTGGCAACAACACGCTCATCGTAGAAACAATCGACGAAACTCACCGCCGCACCACTGCTGGTGCTCGTGATCGTGTCACTTCTCTTGCCGACGTTACGATGTACACCGAAGCTGACGATGTGCCCCTCATGCAAGTGTTTCAAAACATTTGCGATGCCCTCAAGGGTGAGCCCACTACTTTTGGCTACAAGACAGCTACTGAAGCAGAACTCACTAAGTTTATGGACGAAGTGGCTCTTCCTGCTTGGGATCGCGATCGTGTTCGTGTGAGCGATATCCGCAAATTGGTGCAATGGTACAACCTCCTCGTGCAAGCTGGATACAAAGATTTCTTTACTGCTGAGGAAGAAGTTGCCGAAGAAGCTGCTGAAAAGAGTGCAGAATAATTCATCCCTGAATTGAGCTTTAGCCCGATGGTTCGTATTGGATCATAGATGGCTAGGCTAGAATAAAACATCGCCCGCACCTCAAAGATTGAGATGCGGGCGATTTCTTTTACTATGTTTGATGATTTCTCAAGGAAATGTGGCGACGATTGTTGAAGAGGCTGTGATGTGCATTGGGAAGTCTCGGAGAAATGCCATGAAAAACTCGGAGATATTTTGAGAAATCTCCGACTTTCTTTCAAAACTCTTGGAGTTTTTGTTGCCATTCTCCTATCTTTATGAACCACTTCGCTCAAGTGTATAGGAGTCCCCGCGAGGTTGCTTTCTCTGCGATTCGTTCATGCTCAGAATATGTAGCACTAGATGCGCAACAATTCTAACGTATTATTGTGAGGAAACTGTATGTGTAGCAGCTACTAGTTGCTGACCACTACGAATGAAGCAATCGGCAAGATAGTTTGCCCCATAGATGTTTATGTGTGTGCCGTTGCAGAGCACCGTTTTTCCTTCAACCATCAAGTCAGCTGGAAGGAATTCGGTAAGATCTACCCAGCGCACTTGAGGGTAGCGTGTACTGATGGTCTGCTTTACTTTTTGGTAATTGCTCACAGCCTTCTCGTATTTTTCATTTTGGAGGATGGGCGCAGGGAGTATGTTGGATAACCAATTCCCTTTTCCCATCACTTTGTGATAGGTTTCTGCCACTCGATATGTGTTGTAGGTGTAGCAGCTGTGCACCAAAATGATTTGCTTGCCTTCTTTCTGGAAGCGGGCTATGCTTTGTTCTACTCGTTTAAGAGCTTTCTCAAGAAATTCTTCATGCCACCAGTTAAGACTGATAATAACCGTGTGATACTGTTCTAATTCTCCAGCAATCCGACGAGTGCGTAGGGCATTTAGTTGTCTTGCATCTCCTTTTTGGCCAATGAGAGGTAATTGTTGAGCTTACTCTTTAGCTGTTAGAGGTTTGACCTGTGGTGTCAAGTTTGGGAAATGGGTGGTAACTCCAGAGAAAGTAGCTTTCCAACCTTCGTGTTTGGCTACTTTATCGAAGAAGTCATGGAGTTGGATGGTGTAGGAATTGCCAATGATGAGGACACGATTCTCAGCCGTAGAGTCGCCTATAGCTTTATAGGCAAAATTACGTTCTGCAATTTTTAGACTGCCACGTTGCACATACGGGCGCATCTCTTCTGGAGTGGTGCGTCCCTGCATGTAGAGGACAGCCACAAGGAGCGTTGGCAAGAGATAATAGACCAATCCTGTGCGGCCAAACGACCATTGGAGGTGACGAAGAGGCTGTTCGATGAGATAGTAGGAAGCAAGACTCAGCAGAACGATGAGGAGAGCGCAAATAGCAAGTACTGAGTAGCTGAGCTCTTGCCCCAAGGCGTAGTGCGCAAAGGCAAGCACAGGCCAGTGCCAAAGGTAGAGAGAATAAGAGATTTTTCCCACAAAGACTACTACACGATGCGAAAGTACGCTGGCGAACCAGTAGGGACGAGCACCGGCATAGATGATTCCTGCCGAGGCGATACAGGGAAGTGCCGCTGCGAAGCCTGGAAACCATGGCGTAGTGTTGGGGAAGGGAAGGACGAGGCAGGCGATGAGGACAACGATACTGAGGCTACCCACACTTGTTGCCATTTTGACTGATGGTTGCAGGTTGCCTTGCGAAACGGCCACAGCAAGGATGGCTCCAATGAGGAGTTCTCCAACACGAAGATGAGGAAGATAGTAGGGTACTAAGGCTGCACCGTGAACACTGAAAGGGACGAAGGCTAGGGCAAAGCTCGCGATGGCGAGTGCGGTGAGCACAACATTGACCCAACTTGTGAGGGAGGAGGAAGCAGGTGGGAGGATGCGCTTCAATATCCCCATGATTGCCCACAAGATGAGCGGATAGATGAAATAGAACTGCTCTTCCACCGCAAGTGACCAAAGGTGATTGAGGGGTTGCACCTCAACAGTCGGGGCGAAATAGTCCGTGTTTAGTGCAGAAAAGAAGTTTCCCCCGAAGAACACACTCCACTTGGCTGAACTACGTGCCGTGTTCCACTCATCACTACCTGGCACCATCAGTTGCGCACCAACGATGAGAGTGAACACCACTACGGCAAAGAAGGCGGGCAAGATGCGTCGCATTCTTCGGAGGTAGAATCGTTTGAGAGAAAAGGTGTTAGTGGAAAGCTCGCGATAGAGGATGCCGCCAATGAGGTAGCCAGAAATGACGAAAAAGATGTCCACTCCGAGGAAGCCTCCAGGCAACCACGAGGAGTTTAGATGGAAGAGAATGACGGCTAATACGGCAATTGCGCGCAGTCCGTCTATGTCGGGACGATAGGTCATAAGGGAGGTAAGTTTCTTGGACTCAAAAGCTATGTTAATGGTAGTACCTCTTAATTGGGGGGCGTGATAGCAATACTCTGAATGGAGTCTATCGTTGTGAAGACTGGCTTGGTACAATCAAAGGTTGTCCTGTTGAAATAAAGCTATCTGCAATATAATTGGCTCCGTAGCTATTGAGGTGGTCTTCATTCAATACAATGGATCTTCCTTTAATAAATGGGGAAGAAGGTAGTAATCTGTGTAGGACGATGCAGTTAACCTTTGGGAAATGAGTCTTGATATATTGCAAAGTGGTCAATTCCTTGGAATTGGGATTGAAAGGACGTAATTTGTTTGCAGAAAATACGTTTGCTGAGTTAAGGAAGGATAAACCTAGTATATTATAATAGGTGCATTTTAAAGCCCCCTTCTCGTAACTAATTTCAGAGAAAATCAATGTGACTTTTTTCTTCTTGCTTTCCAGTTCCTGAATTGCTTGAGCAAGTGCTGGCAAAAAAGTGCTATCTGCTCCTCGGCTAAGCCACGACATAGAAAGCACCACATGGTCGTAAAGTGGGAGCTCTTTATTCAATAGTCTATTCCGCTGTTGAGCTAAAATATAATCGTACCCACGTTCTTTTAGGAATTTCTGTGGAATATAATCATTTCCTAAGTAGGGAGTCCCTGGTATGTATGAAATTCTGGCTCGCCAGCCTTCATGCTTTCCTACTTTATCAAAAAAGTCGTAGAGATGCTGGGTATAGGAGTCCCCTGCGATGAGTACTGTTGCCTGCTTTGTAGAGTCTCCAACGTAGTCTGCCAGGTGGTTGATGCTACGCAGTGTGCCACAGGTCGTGAAAGGTCTCATTGCTTTTTCAAAAGGTCTGAAATTGTAGAGTGCCACCACGCATAGTGTTGGCAGAATGTAGCTTAAGACTCCCGTTTTTGCAAACGACCATTGTTTGAGGCGCAAGGGTTGTTCCACAAAATAATAGGATAATAGGCTGCACAAGACAATCAAGAGGGAAGCAATCAGTAAACCACTCGAAGTTAAGTTGCCGTCATTGATGTATTGTCCGAAAGTTAAAATCGGAAGATGCCACAAATAGAGAGAATAGGAAATACGTCCTATGAAGTTAACGGGTGTAGTTGCTAAGAAGTGATATATCGGTCCTTTGGAATGAGCCCCACTATATATAATGGCTGCCGTAGCCGAACAAGGCACTAAGGCGAGGAGTCCAGGAAACCACGGCATTTTCGTGGGAAAAGGTAGAACAAGGCAGAGTAGGAGCGCGATTGCAGCACCGATGCCCACGGCTGTGGCGTACTTGGAATACTGTGCAGATGGCGCGTAGTCTGCAGAGGTTTGAGAGGATTGATGTGCTTTGAAGACAGCTAAAAGAGCACCTAATAGCAATTCTCCAAAGCGTGGTAAGGGAAGATAATAAATTTGCCCGAGGGTTCCTCTAAAACGTACTTCTGTAAATGCTGAAATGCAGCAAAGAATCATCAGGAGAAAAAGTACCCACGTGGTTGTTTTCCATTGATTTTCAGAGAGCGGAAGCCATTTTTTGATGACTTTTATAATTCCCCATAAGACTAGAGGATAGATAAAATAGAATTGTTCTTCAACAGATAAGGACCAGAGATGAAGAAAAGGATTGAGGTTGCTGGTGTCAAAATAGTCTGTGTAGAAGGAATTAAAGAGGTTATTGGCAAAGACCGTAGCAGATAGAGCACTGCGCTCGGCTTTTATCGCATCGGGACTGCCGGCAACGATGATAAATCTGCTGAGGAATAAGGTGGGTATTACCATCGCGAAGAAAGCGGGCAGGATGCGGCGCATTCTTCGAAGGTAGAATCGTTTGAGAGAAAAGGTGTTAGTGG
>NZ_KB290716.1:204678-264103 GCF_000318095.2 Alloprevotella sp. oral taxon 473 str. F0040 | reverse complement strand
TGAGAGAAAAGGTGTTAGTGGAAAGTTCGCGATAAAGAATGCCACCAATGAGATAGCCTGAGATGACGAAAAAAATGTCCACTCCGAGGAAACCACCAGGTAACCACGAGGAGTTGAGGTGGAAGAGAATGACGGCTAATACGGCAATTGCGCGTAGTCCGTCTATGTCGGGACGATAGGTCATAGTTTATTAAGAAAATCGCTTTGTGCAAGATGAGAGAAAAGTCATGATAGCTGGTAGCGACTCTGAATAGATTGAGTTTTCCTTAGAATGTTTGTTGCAGTTACGAAGCTATTAGATGATATCCCCTTTGGATAAACTGGTCTGCTACGTATTGCGCACCAAAAAAGCTGAAGTGGTAATTGTCTCTCATCACAGATTTCCCTTCGACCATAATGTCTTTAGGGACAAGAGGAAGCAAATCAATACATACAACTTTCGGAAACTTCGTTTTAATATGCTGCATTAGGTGTTTGCGAATAGCTATATCTTCGTGATATGCTTTACCTTTGATTTCTTGCTCTGTGAAATGCACTGGGAGCGAAAATCCTTGTAGACGAGCAAATGTTTCAGGCAATCGCGAGGTTTCTAAGTTTGGTGCTGAGAAAACCATTATAGTGTGGTGACCATGTGATGTTAAGTAATCTAGTGTTCGGTCTATTTCGGTCATGAAAGTCGGAGTATCATCCATATATTCAGACCAGTTGCTGGAAAGAATTACGGTCTTGTAATCTCTAAGTTGGGAGATTAGTTGTGAGTTCCTAGAAGAAACCATTTTCTTAATATCCTTATCGGCATGGAACTTAGGGAGAACATAATCTAATAAAAATGGACTCCCATGAATTCCCGAAAATTTTGCAGACCATCCTTCATGTTTAGCCACTTTTTGTACGAAGCCTAGAAGATGAATCGTATATGAATCTCCTGCTATTAATACATTCGCTTTTTTAGAACTATCGCCAATTATCATATTTTGGTATTGTTCAGTAGTATAATTGGGTGCTCCGCATACGGTGTATGGTTCCATCGTATTTTTGTAAGGAACAACAAACCATAATATGATCGTTATAGTGGCTGGGACGAGATAGTATATAGAGAAAGTTTTAGTAAAAGTCCATTGTTTGTGACGAAGAGGATATTCTATAGTATAATATGATACAACCGATAGGAAAAGGATGACGAGCATGCAATAAAATAGCTGCGTGGTGTCTAAAGGGCGTTGTAGTATGTAGCGCGCAAAGGCAAGGACAGGCCAATGCCATAGATAAAGAGAATAGGATAGCTTTCCGATGTAAACAATAATGGGATGAGATAAGAAACGTGAGATGCTACATGCGGAGTTTAAACCACAGTGCATTATTCCTACAGTTGCTAGACATGGAATAATTGCTGAAAAGCCAGGGAACCATGGTAACTTGGTAGGGAACGGGAGTATGAGAGTTCCCAAAAGTAAGCAGACGGAGATGATTGCTAAAAGACTCCTCTTGTTGTAAAAATGATTCGCTGGTTGACTTTTGTTTGTCGTAATATTATTTTCTGATTGAGTATTTATGCTGATACGATTAACCCAAATGCCGTAACAAGCTCCAATCAAGAGTTCTCCAAACCTCAAATGAGGTAGGTAGTAGGCTACCATAACTGAACCTCTGAAGTGAATAGGAAGGAAAGCTAAAGAAAAACTACTGATGATAAAGATGAATAGGATAGAAAGAAGAATTAGAATAGAATTCTGATAGTTTATTTTTTTTATTATTCTCTATAATGCCCATAGTATAAGAGGGTAAATCAGATAGAATTGTTCTTCTACAGCTAAGGACCATAAATGGTTTAGTGGTTGCATTTCCGCATAGGCTGTGAAATAGCCAGCATTTAGAGCGCAGAAGAGGTTTCCGGCAAAAAAGACACTAGCAAGTGCAGTTCTCTTTAAGGCTATAGATTCATTACTACCTGGAATTATTAAGAACATTCCAACGAGAACACTAATAATAACCACCGCGAAGAAGGCGGGCAGGATGCGGCGCATTCTTCGGAGATAGAATCGTTTGAGAGAAAAGGTGTTAGTGGAAAGCTCGCGATAGAGGATGCCGCCAATGAGGTAGCCAGAAATGACGAAAAAGATGTCCACTCCGAGGAAGCCTCCAGGCAACCACGAGGAGTTTAGATGGAAGAGAATGACGGCTAATACGGCAATTGCGCGCAGTCCGTCTATGTCGGGACGATAGGTCATGAGAGCGTGCTTATTATAGTAGCAAAGTTAAGATTGACGAGTTCATTCTTCAGTAGAAACTATAGTGTAAATTTCTGAGAAAACTCTGAAATTAGGAGTGTATTTGTGAAATTCTTCTTCTGCTTACGTGGTCAGTTTGTAGCCTACAATCAAGAGTGCTACGCCACCGATGAGGCTGACCAAGGTGTAAGCGAGGGTAGTGCCCCATTGCGTTCCGCGTGCGAGAAGGAAGAGGTCGTTGGTGAAGGTGGAAAAGGTAGTAAAACCTCCACAAAGTCCAACGGTGAGAAAGAGTCGTAGGGCAGTGGAGGAGGAATGTTGCAACATCCATCCATTGAAAAGCCCGAGGAGTAGGCAACCGAGGAGGTTGGCTGCCAATGTAGCCCACGGAAAGTGTTGGAAGTTGGGCGCGCCTAACCACAGACTGAGGAGATAACGAAGGCAACCACCCAAGAAGCAACCTAAACCAACAGATAAGAAGTTAGACATTAGAGAATAGACGTTAGATGTTAGAGGCTGCGCAGATGGACTTTAGAGCTTAGGGGGCTGCACGAAATCTTTCTAGTCGACTTCTACTTCGCAGGCCTTGGGCAGTTTTGATGTTAGGGGATAGACGTTAGAGGCTGCGCAGGTAGACTTTGAGATTAGTGTGTTGCGCGGCTTTCCATCGTACGTTGGTTGCCCTAGTGCTATCTGTTAATCATCCCTAGATGTTAAATGTTATCCAGCGTAAATCAAGAAGATGGCAGGAGTCTTACCTAAGTCGGGGAAGCCTGTTTGTTTCCAAGCTTTGAGAGAGCGCGTGCAAATCCATTCTTGATCTGTGGTGATGCCAGCAGCAACGCAAAGGCGGGTCTTGGGAGAACAAGCGGAGAGGATGTCTGCAAAGAGTTTTGCATTGCGATAGGGGGTCTCGATAAACAACTGCGTCTGGTGCTCTTCGCGCGAACGGCTTTCTAGTTGCTTCAAGCGTTTGCTGCGCGCTCCGCCATCAATGGGGAGATATCCATGGAAAGCGAAGCTCTGGCCATTGAAACCCGAAGCCATCACTGCCAAAAGGATGCTGGATGGCCCTACGAGTGGCACGACTTTCAATCCTTCTTGTTGGGCGATGGCCACGAGGTCTGCTCCTGGGTCTGCCACCGCAGGACAACCGGCTTCGCTGATTACGCCTACATCCTCGCCCTTGCGCAGGGGATTGAGGTATTCGCTGAAACGAGCGCGGTCGGCATGCTTTCCCATTTCATAGAAGGTGAGGCTATCGATGTCGATGTTGCGATCGACAGCTTTGAGAAATCGACGTGCTGTGCGGATTTCTTCGACAATGAAATGACGGATGCCACGCACTATCGCTGCATTGTGAGCAGGAAGCACGCGTTCGTGGGGCGTATCGCCCAAGGTGACTGGGATGAGATAGAGACTAGACATGAGCTAGACTTAAATTAGACATTAGAGGGTCACAGACCCCTTTCAGCTCGCCACGACAAGCGTGGCTTGGGCATTAGCTAGACGTTGATTAGACGCTAGATTTTAGACGTTAGAAAGTAGACGTTAGCATGTCGCGGATTCTATATATTAGTTCCTTGCTTACGCTTCATAAAAGCAGAGAAAGTCTTTTGACCTTTGAGGAAAAAGCCGACAATTAAGCTGCGCTGTATGCGCTCTGCGATGGGATGTTCCACTGTGAGGGCGAGATTCTCTTGGCGATCTTTCACAAAATCTTTGCGCCATTGGTGGAAGTCGCGACGCGCTTTGCGCACGGCTTTGGCATTCGCGAGGTCACCTTTGAGCAAGAACTGAACAAAGGCCACAAAATCTAGCAAACAGCGCACACGCATCACGGGCTTCAACTCCGCTTCGGGGAGATTCTTGAAGAGCATCGTGAGATTGTTGCGGAAGTTCAGGTAGGTTTTGCGCGGATGTTCCTGCGGCAGTGTGCCACCGCCCACATGATAAACCACACTCTCTGGGATGCACACGATGCCACGACCACGAGCGCGCAGACGCCAACAGAGGTCAATCTCCTCGTTGTGCGCAAAGAAGCGGCCATCTAGTCCGCCCACATCCCACCAGTCTGCCTGACGAATGAGAAGTGCCGCACCCGTTGCCCAAAAGATAGAGGCGATGTCGTCGTATTGCCCGTGGTCTGTCTCCACCACAGAGAGCAGACGGCCACGGCAGAAAGGATACCCATATCGGTCGATAAAACCTCCCGATGCTCCTGCGTATTCCAGCGTGTCATGCGCCCATTCGGCACGTATCTTGGGTTGCGCTGCTGCTACCTCGGGGTGTTGCTCCATATAGGTGTGCAGCGGACGGAGCCACTGGGCGGTAACGCGCACATCGCTATTGAGTAGTAGGTAGTAGTCGTAGTGATGAGGAGCGATTTCTTCCAAGCGGCGGAAAGCCTCGTTGTAGCCTTCGGCAAAACCGTAGTTGTGGTCTAGCACGAGGGGGCGCACTTCAGGAAACTCTTGTTGCAGGATTTCCAAAGAGTTGTCGGTTGAACCATTGTCCGCCACGATGACTTCCCCCAAGTGGTGGGAATGCTCCACCACCGAAGGGAGAAAGCGGCGTAACATCTCGGCTCCGTTCCAGTTGAGTATGACGACAGCTATCATGAATGCTTGGTTATATTTAATGGCTTTTGCTCTTCTTCATAAAAGAAAAGTCGTTTCAGAACGAAAACAAAGAGCTACCCTCACGCGCAAAATCGGGTGCAGCGCGGAGGGCGATGCGATTATTCCACGGGAGTGGCAATCAATGCTTCCTCATTTTCCGTGAAATTGCCTAGGCGCACGCGTTCGAGTTCGTCGGGAGTGGTTGTTGCGCCCTCAGCCAACTGTACGCGGATGTAATTGTCGGTCCATCCCATGAGGGGTTTTCCTTCGCGCAGGTGTTCCCAAAGCACGGTTCTTTCAGCACCGATGAATTGGCGATAGTGTGCTTTGCGCTTTTCTTCAGAGAGGGCAAGGAGGCGTTTGCTGCGTTCGCGCTTGGTGGGAGCATCCACCACGTGAGGAATGCGCAACGCTGCCGTGCCAGGACGTTCGGAATAACTAAAAACGTGGAGTTGAGAAATGGGAAGTGAAGCGATAAATTCGTAGGCTTCCTCAAAGAATTCGTCTGTTTCGCCACGCGTGCCCACGATTACGTCTACGCCAATGAAGGCATCAGGCATAATGCGACGAATGAGTTCCACTTTAGAGCGAAAAAGTGCCGTGTCGTAATGACGTTTCATCAGTTTCAACACCCCATCGCTTCCGCTTTGTAGGGGAATGTGAAAGTGCGGCATGAAGGCGCGGCTTTTGCTACAGTATTCCACAATTTCATCCGTGAGAAGATTGGGCTCGATGCTCGAGATGCGATAGCGCGCTATGCCTTGCACTTGATCGAGAGCTTGCACCAGTTGAAAGAAGTTCTCGCCCGTGGAGCGGCCAAAGTCACCGATGTTCACGCCGGTGAGCACAATCTCACGTCCGCCAGCAGCCGCAGCTTCTTCCGCTTGTGCCACAACTTCTGCTATGGTGCCATTGCGTGACAAACCGCGGGCTGCGGGAATGGTGCAATAGGTGCAAAAGTAGTTGCAACCATCTTGCACCTTGAGGAAATAGCGTGTGCGCTCACCTCTGGAACAAGAAGGCACGAAAGTCTTGATGTCCTTTAGTGGAGTGGTGTAGAAGATGCCGCCATGCGATTCGGTCTCGGCTTTCACGCCCATGGAGTGAGCTTCGTAGTGCTCCTCGATGAGCTCAATGATGCGCCCCTTTTGTTCTTGTCCCACCACGAGGTCCACACCTTCAATCTTGGCTATGTCTTCGCCCGAAAGTTGCGCGTAGCATCCCATCACGGCAATAAAGGCGTTGGGGTGCTCACGGTGTAGACTGCGGATGGCGTGTCGGCACTTGGCATCGGCTTCTCCCGTGACACTACACGTATTGACGATGCAGATGTCGGCAGTTTCCTTCTCTTCGGCAGGCAAACATCCGCGCGCGGTCAAGCGGTCGCGCAGCGTAGACGTTTCGGCATAGTTGAGTTTACAACCCAGCGTCACGAAAGTTGCCTTTTTGTTGGAGATGATGGAGGAAGAATGCGCAGTAGAAGCCGCATGTTGCTCCTGTGTTGTTGGGGCTTCTGCGGCTTTAGTATTGTTCTTGTTATGAGTAGTCAAGTCGTTTGTATTCATATTCAACTGCAAAATTACGGCTATCTGGTGGGAATGCCAAATTTTGAGCGTGTTTCGTGCGATTTCTTTGCTGCTGCAAGTCAGCTTTCTAGAGCATTTCCTTCAATAATTCCACCACTTCTACGTCAGCGGGCAACCATTGCACTTCTTCCAATTCCGAGCGGCTCAACCATCGAGCGGCATTGTGCTCCAAAAGTGACAGAGTTCCTGCCACCACTCGACACAGATAGCAGTGCATCGTGAGGTGAAAATTCTGATAATCATGCGACACTGTGCACAACCGTTCCCCTACATCCACGTGGGTAGCTAGTTCTTCCAGAATTTCTCTGCGCAAAGCTGCTTCGGGACTTTCTCCAGTTTCTAATTTTCCACCAGGAAATTCCCACCATCCTTGCCATTCTCCATATCCTCGTTGTGTAGCAAATACCCGTTGTTGATCGATAATCACGGCTGCTACAACTTCGATGCTCTTTCGTTCTTCTGACATTGTTAGTTGTGTGTTAAATAGTTTCTAAATTTCTGCTGCTTACTCTCTATCAGATAGCCTTCGATTGCTCTTATCTCTCTTGCGAATAAAGCGTTTGTGATCCTAGAATAAAGTATCAGTCCTCACTGCAAAAGTACCTATTTCAAAGGACTTTGAAGAAATATAGCGCAGAGAATGATGTTTCAGTGCCCAATACTCATACTTGTAGGACTAAAATAGTATATTTGCATTTCATTTAATGCGTTTATGATTTGACAATAACGCAACAGGGACGAATTTTTCTTGACACATTGAGCAGAGGAGTGGGAGAATAACGTACTCTTCATGAGAATTCCGACCCTTTCCGATTGAGATTTAATATTAGAAGTCTAACTATGATACCTAAATATAACGAAATAGAAATACCGGTACTAAAAGAATTGCAAAACGGGAAAGTAATGCGTGCTAAAGACTTGCGAGAACCTTTGGCAAAGTACTTTCAGTTGACCGAGGAAGAGCTCCTAGCTAGGCATCCTTCTGGAAATATAGAAATATTCTTAGACCGTATTTTGTGGGCTTTATCCTATCTCTTTATTGCAGGGCTTGTAGAAAAGCCTCAAAGAGGGGATTACAAAATCAGTGAGAAAGGGTTGTCTATGCTTTCTTCATGTACTGATGAGGAAATTATAGAGTTTGTCAAAGGAAAAGTCAGCGCAAGAAGATCGCAGAAGGCTACATCTCACAAGCAAACCAACAGTTCATCAGAAATGAAGGAAGAAGATGAACAAACCCCAGAAGAGGGCTTGTTAGATTCCTATGATAGAATAAAGAAGAATATACAATCTCAGATTCTAACGACAATATTGAGTAAAAAGCCACAAGAGTTTGAGCGATTAGTGGTTCAATTGCTTCAAACATTGGGATATGGTGGTGAGGTCAAGAACTCTGGTATCGTTACGAAACTATCAAATGATGGTGGTATTGATGGGGTTATCAAAGAAGATATATTTGGCTTCAATCATATTTCCATACAAGCTAAGCGATATGCTTTAGACAATAAGGTTGGTCGTAATGAAGTTCAAAGTTTTGTGGGGGCTGTTGCAGGGACACCCTCTAAGAAAGGAGTGTTCATTACTACCTCGGACTTCAGTAAAGGAGCAATAGACTTTGTGGAAAGTCTGAATGGAACACCTACCATTATTTTGATAAATGGTCAGCAGTTGACAGAATATATTTATGATTATGGTTTTGGCTTGCAAACCGAAAAGGTGCTTAAAGTCATGAAAATGGACATGGACTTCTGGGATGCAATGGATAATGAATGATTTCTCGAGTAACCTAAAGCTTAGTTTAGACAAAAATAAAGGCGTTCAATACGAACGCCTTTATTGATTTTACGAATTGCTGAGGGTGATTTTCTGCAATTGAGGGGTATCTGCCTCAACAAATCATTTGCCGATGCAATATATTTACCTATCTATCAATTAGGCGATTAGCCTTTTAATCGGTACAAATACCCCTTAAATAAATAGGAAAACAGCTTTATCTCATTGTTTTATAGGAATTTACATATTTGTACCGCATAGCTTAGTTCTCAGTCTTTCAATCTTCTTTTGGGTGTTTTACTCTATAAATCAATAGATTAAAACACCTCCTATTTGTACTTAGCACGCTTGCTCACTGCAAAAGTACCCATTTCGGAGCATATTAAGGAAATGTGGTGCAGGAAAAACACTTGAGATACTTATTTTTCTTCCAACAATCATTATAGTGAGATTAAAATCGTATATTTGCATATTATATGATATGTTGAAGATATGGCAAAGAATACAATGGGGACTAAGTTGCCCCGAAAATTAGAGCAGAAGATGCAGATTGTAGGAGAGCAAATCAAGTTAGCCCGACTGCGTCGTAATCTTAGTTTGGCACAGATTGCTGAGCGTGCTACTTGTTCCCCTTTGACTGTCTCTCGTGTGGAGAAGGGAGTCCCTACTGTGTCAATCGGAATTTACTTGCGAGTACTCTATGCCCTTCAACTTGAGGACGACATTCTCCACCTTGCTAAAGACGATGAACTGGGACGGCGCCTCCAAGACCTTTCTCTCATCAATCGCCGCCGTGCCTCCAAGAAAGAATAAACTATGCAGAAACTACTTGTATATGCTGATTTTTATTGGCTGAAAGAACCGACACTTGTTGGGGAATTGAGCTACGAGTCTCTGCGGGGGACAGACAGCTATGGCTTCTGCCTCAATGAAGAATGGCTACGAACACAGGGAGGATTATTCCTAAGTGCAGATCTTAACAATTACTCGGGCGTACAATATACAACAGGAGGTGGTGATATTTTTGGATGCTTTTCGGATGCATTGCCCGATAGATGGGGGCGAACACTACTTAATCGCAGAGAGCAGATTTTAGCACAAGAGGAGAAACGCCCTCTTCGTCGTCTTACCTCCTTTGATTACCTCTTGGGGATTGATGATTATTCCCGAATGGGAGGTTTCCGTTTTAAAGAAAGTGCAGATGCTGACTTTATCAATTGCACCCCCACTTTAAGGATTCCCCCTCTAACTGAGATTCGTGCACTGCAAGAAGCCAGTAAGGAATTAGAATATAGTGAGGACAGAAACGAACTTCCTGGCAAAAAATGGATAGCACAATTGGTTCAGCCTGGTTCTTCTCTTGGAGGGGCACGTCCCAAAGCCAGTGTTTCCGATGTTAATGGTGCGCTATGGATTGCTAAATTCCCCTCTCGTAACGATGACTACGATGCGGAATTGTGGGAACATCTTTGTCATTTGCTTGCGAAAAGGGCTGGGATTACTGTAGCTGAAACAAGGGTATTACAAACATCAGAGACCCATCACACCCTAATCTCCAAGCGTTTTGATAGAACAGAGCAAGGGAAACGTATCCACTTTGCCTCGGCTATGACGCTTCTTGGATTGCATGATGGAGATAATGCCATGAATGGTTACGGTTACTTAGATATTGTGGATTTTATCATTCGCCACTGTACAGATGTGGAGAGTAACCTAAGGGAACTATATCGTCGTGTTGTTTTCAATATCTGCATTGGCAATAGTGATGATCACTTCCGAAATCACGGATTCTTACTTACACCCAAAGGCTGGACACTATCTCCTGCTTACGACATAAACCCAACATTAAGTAAACATCAGAGTTTACTGGTTACTTCTACGTCCAACGAGGCAGACCTCTCACTTCTCAGAGATGCTTCAGAGGAATATATGCTGAGCAAGGAGATTGCCGATACCATTATTGGGGAAGTGTGTAATGCCCTGAAAGATTGGCTATCCTTGGCTACTCGACAGGGAATTACCAAGAGAGAAATAGCCCTCTTTGCTGATCGCTGGGAATTTTCGGCAAGTCATTAGAACAAAATGAATAACCCCGAGGGGTTGTATAATAGATTTCCATTCCTTACATTTGCTACTGATGGGGTATAAGTTGTTTTATATGCTAACGAAGATAATTATAGTACAGTAGATAAAGGAAATCCACCTATTATAATTTCATGGATATAAATATAGAAAGACATAGAGTACAATACTATTCCCAACATGATTTGAGCATAGGTTGGAGTTTACAGCAAATAGAGGACCTATTGATGAATTTTGATACCTCAAAATTCGTCAAGGATATCAATGATGTTCTGGAACTCTATCACATCAAAAAACATATAGATCGTGACAACCATCTATCAACTTGGAAAGAGGATTATATTGATAGTCTGAAATCAAGGGTCAAGAGTTTCTCAGGGATTATTGTGAAATATCTACGAGCTATACCCAAAGATACACTATATGATTATTACCAGTCGATAGACTGGAGCTATAAAGAATCATTCTGGGAGGTGGTCGCCAATTATAATCTTTTAGGTTTGCTTGATGAGTCTTTTTTGGACAAGGTCCTTACTGAAGATGGAAATTTGCGTCTGATTCTGCAACAGGAACGGATCGTAAATAAGTTCGCGAAATATCTCAAGAGCAAGATGATGAGTAATAGTCTATCTGCTCATATCCTCTTGGACCAATATGCACGCAGTAGCTTAAATGATAATAATAGGACGTACTTCTTCCCGTCATCATTGACATCTGCAGACAAGGAGCAGATTATTGTAGATTTCTTGAACCAGAGCGAGCCAAACCTCAACTACGTGAGGCTGGTGATGCAAGTAAAGGACAATGCTAATCAGATGATTCTTACTCCAAAGACAAGACTTCTTGCACAAGATGTGGAAAAGCAATTGAATGAAAAGTTCTTTGAAAAGGCAAATGTGATTCATTTTGATTATGGTGTAGAGTATGATAAAAGTGATAATATTCCACCAACCAGAATAGAGCAACGAGAAGATGGGTTTATACAAGTTCATAGTTTGAAATACATAGAGAGCTTGAATGAAGTGGAGATGATTCACGTTTTTGGATATCTTTTTAATCTGATAGGTGAGGATTGTCTGATAGATCTTGTCAATAAAGATTCTGAAACAAGTAGTTTGGAATGGGCTTTTATGGGCCATGGAAAAGATGCCTATTTCATGAATCAAAGTTGTCAGATTAGGAATAATCTTGCACTAGCCAATATAAACCTCTATTCGATAATGCTTCCCACAATAGGAAAAAGATTGGAATCCTTGGTGAAAAACTTCTATGAGAAACATTTTAAGGAAGACTATGGCTATCCAACTTTACAATTAACATTGCCAGCAGAAGATGTCGATTGGGTGGCTAAATGTCGAACTATAATGCCCGAGTTGGATTCGGTTTCAAAGCAATACAATTTGTTTGTAGAAGAGGGAGATATAGAGCCTAGACTATTTTCATTTGAGAAACCGTTGCTGATAACAGAGACTAAAAGCCTTTTCTGCAATAAGTATTATGTGATTAAGGGACATTCTAAGGAAATTTTAGAACCGATGAGGCTTTTGTTCCAAACAGCAAAAATCCTTCATGTTGTTGAAGAGGTTGATACTACAAGGATTCATAACTTCTATGATTTTATCACAAGTTGTGAAGTCCCTTATTCTGTTTATAAGGATTACCGTAAGAATATGATAGATAAATTGATTACCGGAGGATACATCAAGATCGATGAGCAAGGGATACTAAGACCAGACAACAAATCTGCAATTGAAATACTAGGTTGTCTTTGGCGCAATCGTATAGTGTCGTATTGGCATCATGACAAGTCTGTTCGTGAAATGCTAGACAAATGGAAAGACGAAGATTTGTTAGAGATTGACGATCATCTATTTTGTGAATCTGAGCGTAATCTGTTTTCTTACTATCTCAATAATGAGAAATACACCAATGGCCCTGCTATCCGGAACCAATATGCACATGGAGCAATACCTGTGGGTGACAATGTACAAATCCATACCAAGAACTATTACATCTTTCTTATGCTACTGATTCTGTTTCTGCTCAAAATTGAAGATGAGCTCAGAATTGGATCCAAAATTGTTGAGAATATGGAGGCATAATCTAACGATTTCTCATTAAAAATGTATCTCCGAAAAGGGGGATAATGACTTTTATTCCCTATATTTGCTACTGATAAGGTAAAATGACTTTGAAGAGAAGTGGCTGTGTACAATGATATGCCTTGAATATGTACCCAGAGAAGGCATTTCGTATACACGTTTGTAGAGCTTGTACAAAGTAATTGATGTAACATGGTAGCAAAGACAACCACAGGGCAATTCGTGAAAGAGGTGCGCAAGAAATATAAGCTGATACAAGTAGACCTCTCTGAGAAAGCAGGAGTGGGACTGCGCTTCGTTCGTGAATCGGAGCATGGCAAGCCCCCGCTTCTCCTTGATAAAGTCAACAATGTATTCGAATTCTTTGGCTCAGAGTGTGGCCCCGTACGGGTCAAAAGAGACAGAAATCAAGTATAAAGCAAGCTGTTGTTTGTGAGAAGCAACCAATTGAATTCCGTTTTGCGAATTAATTATAATAAGGGAAAACAGTATAAGGTACAGTATCGATGAATCTAAGAGAAATATTTGTAGACAAACTAAAGATTGAGTCTAAAGTTGTTACTATAGACAGTTTATTTGATGATGGAAAGGTGAAAAAGACTCAGTATGCACCTCCTTATCAGCGTAACTATGTGTGGGATGGAGAAAAAGCCACCTACTTCATAGAAAGTATACTAATAGGAACTGAAATCCCTCCACTTATATTTTTTCGTAGTAGAGGAAGTTTGGAAATCATTGATGGCAGGCAGCGCTATGAAACAATTTTGAGGTTTTTGCGAGGTGAGCTTCGGCTTAGTAAGTCTGGTCTAAAGAAATTGGATGGCTTAAAAATTTACAAAAAGACCTTCGAGTCACTCCCTACTGAATTAAAAAATGATTTTTGGGATACTAAGCTCCGAATAATAGAGTTTAGTTTTGCATCTTTCGATGGCATCACGCAAGTGGAAGAGGATTCCGTAAAACAGGAAATTTTCAAACGCTATAATTCGGGGATCACACCTCTGAAGAGCATCGAGATAGATCAAGCGATATATTTTGATGACGATCTAAATAGCTTTTTCAGAGAAAAGTTCCAAGACAAGGACTTTCAAGAGCAATTTGACAGACTTTTTAAGTATGAAGACAAGAAGGTAGAGTTGTCGTTGCAAAAGATTCGTCAATTGTTGGTTATTCATCAAATTCCAATCAAGTACTATTCAATTGCTAAACAGAGGATTACAGACAAATACTATGACTTATTGTCTGCTCAAATTACGAATGAAGAATTTGAAGAACTATTTGACTCATTCAAGAGAAAGCTGGAGTTATTAGATGAGCTAAAGAAGATGGTAAGTAGAGAAGGAATCTCCTATAATCGTCTAATATCCGAAGTAATGTTTTGGGCATTGTCAATTTTGGAAAATAACGATATCAGCTTACCAAAGAAGAATTCTTCTGATTTAAAAAAAATCTCTATGCATATAGTGGAAAATATCAATGCATTTGAGATGGATCGAAGTTCATTCTACAGTCAGATAACGAATCGCTATGGAATCATAGCTGATTATTTGGATGATGTATATAATATTAACAGGGAGTTATACATTGAAACAGACAACACATTTAAACAGAAGAATCGTGAGTTGAGTCAAGGTAAGGAGACCACGACCACAAACTACCAAGAATTACGCATCAATAAACCTGAGCCGACAACATATACAATTGACGACATCTGTCGTTTAATGAAACGACAACGTTTCTTGGTTCGTCCACCCTATCAGCGTGAAGAGGTTATAAACAAGAAAAAATCATCGGAAATCATAGAAAGTCTATTATTGGGTATTAAATTACCTCCTATTTTCATATTCAAAAAAGAAAATGGAATTTCGGAGGTAATCGATGGTCAACAGCGTATTCTATCTATTCTTGCTTTCTTAGGAAGGGGCTATATGAATGAGATGGGAGAGGACACAAAGTCGAAGAAAGATGGCTTTTCCCTCCAATTAAAAGATAGTATTCTTACCAATCTTCAGGGAAAACATTTCAGTCAATTAGCTGAGGATATGCAAGAAAAGATAACAAGTTTTGATTTGTGGGTCATAGAAATTAGCCAAAGAAACAATCCTGAATTTGATCCTTTAGATCTGTTTATTCGTTTGAATAATAAGCCTTATCCTATAAAGTCTGATACTTTTGAAATGTGGAACTCATATCTAGATCGGGGGATAATAGATACAATTAAGTCATCTTACAATAACTGCTCAAACTGGTTCTTCATGCGGAAAACGAGTAACCGCATGGAGAATGAGAACAATTATACTGTACTCTCATACTTTTCTTACCTTGAGGGAAATCAGCAAGACGCTATAGACAAAGGTCCACTTGATATCTATAAAGTGGGCTCTCGCATAGCTTTTCGTTTACGTTCAAAAGGAGAGATATCCAAAATTTTAGAAAATGTAGAGAAGAAAGATGACTTTATTGAGGCAGTGAATAATTTCGAATTTTCATTTATCAGCAATCTGAGGGTTCTATTAGCTAATAGAGATGATGACAGCGATAAAGTACTAACTAGAAACTTGGATGAGATGCTTGGAGCAGAAAATAATAAGCGTACTCAGCAAAGTTTCTATGCTCTTTGGTATTTCTTGAAGAACCTTAATCGGAATAGCCTAAAGGAGAATCAGGAAAAGGTCCGAAAAGAAGTTAGATGGCTGTTCGAAAGAATGTCATCAGATATCAGTATTAATGAGTTTAAGCAGAAGGTTGAAGCGTTCCGACATGAATATGAGAACACCGGAAATAATACGAGACTGTGGGGGAAAATTGGAGACATCACCACACTATACTATCTTACTTCTGAGAAATTAGAAGAGGAGGTTCTCTGCGATATCTATATAAAAAGAGATAATAAAATCGAGAATAGGCTAGAAGTTCTCTTTAATAAACCCGAGAAGAATGAAAATTATATCGGACTAAAAATTAAGAGAAAAGGGTTTACTAATGGATATCTTGCTGCAATATTACAGAGTAGTTATGTATTCCGGGAGCACGACCTAGCCAAGAGAAATCTGACCACTAGCATTCTTAAACTTATCAAGATTCCGATACTACCACTAAAGCTCCAGAAGACGTTTGATAAAATTATGCCCTATACCCAAGCACAAGAGTATATACATCGAAGTTTTTTTACAAATATGGTAGACAAAATGGTGGAAGAAGTATATCTCCGTAAGTTATTTGAGTTCTATGATGTTTCTCTATTAGGCATAGATAAAGAGTTGATAGACTTGACAAATCTAGAGCCGTCACAGCAGTATGAGCAGATAAAGAGTGTTTATTATGCTATTATCTCTGATAAAGATGGCGTTTATGCAGAACTATCCGCTGCTACAGGTATAATAGATTCTTATAATGTATATGAAGAGAATAAAGCAAATTGAAATAGAAAATTCTCGAGCCTATTACGATCGGCTGACATTTTCCTTTGAGAATGGAGAGAATCTTCTTCTATATGGAGAAAATGGGAGCGGCAAGAGTTCACTATTCAAATCCTTGAGTGATTTTATCCATAGTTTTCGTTCTTCTGTTCTATACGTTAGCAACAGGCACAAGCCTGCTGGAGCGACTGGAGAGATTGTCCTAAGTATTGGAGACTTTGATGAATCTACAAGACAATTCTCTCAAATAGAGGAGCATAAATTTGGGTGTGGGATTGATAATACAAATATTCAAAATACTGGATACCTTAAAGCCTTGGCTCTTACCAAGGGGTTTCTGAGCTATCGAGACCTGCTAAAAGTTTATCTGTATGATGAAGGGAGTCCTAATCTATTTCATTTTTTTATTACACAACTACTTGGTAATCATATACCTGTAGGACAGGGAAGAAACAGTCCGTTGGCAAAGGAATGGAAATCGATCAAAAAAGATATTTTTGAGGTTCACAATAGACAGGAGAATAAACACAAAAAAGGTAAGAAAGACCTTCTTAGTTTTGAGAAAGTGTTAAGATCAGTCCTTGATAATTTATTTACTCAAGTGAATTACTATCTGCAAAGCTACTTTCCTTACTTTAGATTGGCGATAAGCTTTGATCTAAAGCCTATGAAATTCTCGTATGGGAATAATAAGCGGGAATGGGCTATCCAGCAAGATTTACGATTGAATATAGATTTAGATAATATTCATATTGACAACTATGCAGAAGGGTTGAACGAGGCTAGACTTTCCGCTATTGCTATCTGTCTATACTTGGCAGCTCTGCAGGCAACTCCTGGTAAAGAATTGCACTTCATGTTTCTAGATGATATCTTCATAGGCATAGACTCGGTCAATCGGAAACCTATATTGGAAATACTTAATAACGAGTTCAAGCACTTCCAGATAGTAATAGCTACTTATGATCGTTCATGGTATCATATGGCAAAAAATTATCTTGAAGCACACGCCAAAGGTAGATGGAAGTATACTAATCTATTTTCTGTGATAAAGAAAGAAGACGGTAAGTCTTTCTCCGTACCGGTTATGGTTGATGGAGTCTCATCTTTGGACCGTGCCAAAGAATACTTACATGGTCACAGGGATATAGACCTACCTGCTTCGGCAAACTATTTCAGGAAAGCACTTGAGGAGTTGCTTTCTCGTCTACCTAAAGAGTTATTTATGAATGATGATTATACGATTGTGCCAGGTTTTAAGTTGACACAGCGAGTAAAGGCTGTAAAGATCTTTTTCTCAAAGATAGAGGAGTGTACGAAGAATATCTCTTTCTTAGAATCATATCTTCATTCCTTAATCCATCCACTATCTCATTATGAGGAAGAGGTACAAATCTATCGAAATGAATTAGTAGAGGTGGAAGAGGCTATTTCTGGATTAAAGATACAGATTGAAAGCTTAGCGCAAAGATGTAATCTGTTAACAGCACGAGGAAATCAGTTAGATATAGAGTACAAGACTGCTGATGGTTCATATCAAGCATATTATTCTGTACTTTTAGAGGATAACATTTGGATATATAAGGATTTAGCAGGGAATTCCCATATTACAGGAGGTGGGTGCAAGATGATATATATGACAGGACTCAAGAATGGTAGTCCGTTGGAGCCTTTCGCTCCGAACCACAAAATGCAAATATATGATCAATTTTGCTATGAATGCCTAGATGATGCATTACAGAAGATATATGACCACGAGGTGAACATTAATAAGAACACTGTTAAGGCTCATCAAGATTACGATATTGTAAGCCTAATTAAAAAAGGAGGGGCTAGGCAAGCAATCACCATCAGAAGGGATAAAATATTGACAAGGATGGGGTTGTAAGATAGAATTTCCGAATTGATATTTTTCTAACAATTGTTTCATAGGTAGTAAGCTTGAGATTAACTTGTAATATAAACTATACAATTCTCTTGTTTATGAGTCTTTAGGGAACTGATCAATAGGGAGTGATTATAGGACTGAGTGTGTGTTGTGTCTATATGGCTGTACTAAAATCTGATTTGTGTCACAGCCCTGTATAGGTGCAACAGAATGCATAAAATGCAAGACACTGAGACTTGATAGCACAGGGTGCTTATACCGTATGTCACCAAGCCCAAATGTCGATAACAACATGTCGTTTGCACCTTATGACACATCGCTGTCTATATTATCGAACTATATCCCAACCTATAATAAGAAATATTATTACATAGGAAAATGAGTATAATCCTTGCTTTATTGCTCAAAAAGTAAGCATGAAAGATCCCTATCTCTCCATTCTCTTCCTTATGGGTTTACGGGAATATTTTACTCATCTATGTTTTAACTTTGCTCCTTAACCCAAATAGGGGCTAATACAAAGTAATCGCCTAGTTTCTGAGATGGAGAGATAAGGTTTATCTATAATATCACTGACATTTTTCTCTTGTTCAGAATGTTCTGTTCTGCGTATCCTTTTTCTCTTTTGAGCTTTGTAGGCTCTGCTATTATATCTATGTGAGCAGTACTTGGTAGTCGTTTTCAAAGCTATAAACTCATATTTGCAATGCTGGCAGATTTTTTATTAGAATTTTGCTCACTTTCATTTCGCCATATTTAGTTTTGTACTGCCTATTGGTGTAGCACCATGTCTCATTTGTCCAGCATCTCGGTATATACGCGAGGGGCTGAAGGGTTGGCGAGAAGCGTGCGGTACAAATAAGGTACAAGAATGAGCGAAAGAAAGGCTTCGAATAATGCCTAACGAGGAAAAAGGACAAAAGAAAGGCGCTCATAATGAACGCCTTTTCGATATTTGGTGATGCTTGATTATCGGTTGTAATCAGAAATCATTTGCCCACGCAGAAGTTTTTGAAGATGGTACCTAGCACCTCGTCGGTGGTGACAGCACCGCCAGTGATTTCGGCGAGATGGAAGAGACACTCACGGAGATCTTGTGCCACAAAGTCACCAGAGAGGTGGGTGGAAAGTCCTTGGCGCACGCGGCGAATGTCGGCAAGAGCTGCGGTGAGTGCAGCATAGTGACGGGCATTGGTCACGATGATGTCACCAGCAGAAGTGGTGTTTTCTTGTGCCAAACGGACGAGGGTGTCGGTGAGGGCATCCAATCCGATGGCATTTTTCGCACTGATTGCCAATTTTACGACCTGTTGCCCTTGTTGTGAAGGGAGCGTCACGGCTTGTGCGTTGGAGGGAAGGTCGGCGGAATCCCCTGTGGTTTCGGCATTTTCACAGAGAGAAGTACTGGAAATCCAATGTTTCAGTGGTTGAGCGAGCAACTCGTTCATGGCTTGTTCCTCAATCAAATCAGACTTATTGAAAAGTACCACGAGCGGACGGCCATTCATCGCTTCGAGAATCTCCGTGCCGAGTGCCTCCATCTGCGAAGCCACTTGCGTAGAATCCACTACGAAAAGCACAATTTTAGCCTCTTCCAACTTTTGACGGCTGCGTGCAATGCCCATTTGTTCCACCACATCATCCGTGGAGCGGAGGCCTGCTGTGTCGATAAATCGGAAGAGCGTGCCACCGAGCGTGAAGGTATCTTCGATGACATCGCGCGTAGTTCCGTGTACATCGCTCACAATCGCGCGATCGTCGTGGAGCAATGCGTTGAGGAGTGTAGATTTTCCCGAATTGGTGCTGCCTACAATGGCAACGGGAAGTCCGTTTTTCAGCACATTTCCTGTGGCAAAAGAGTCGGCAAGACGTTGAGTCACGCTTTCGATTTGCGATGCAATGGCATCGAGTGCCGAGCGGTCGGCAAATTCTAAATCCTCATGGTCGGAGAAATCCAACTCAAGTTCGAGCAACGAGGTGAGATGCACCAATTGTTCGCGCAACACTCCAAGTTGCTTACTGAAATCACCGCGCATTTGGCTCATCGCGACTTGGTGACTAGCGGCAGTGGTGGAGGCGATGACGTCTGCAACGGCTTCCGCTTGCGACAAGTCCATCTTGCCGTTGAGAAAAGCGCGCTGCGTGAACTCACCTGGGGCGGCTGCTTCACAACCTGCGGCAAGGAGCAGCTGCACCACGCGTTGAAGGATATAGGAAGAGCCGTGACACGAAATCTCCGTGGCATCTTCTCCCGTGTAAGAATGGGGCGCGCGGAAAAGGCTCACCAAGACTTCATCGACCACTTTGTCGTTTTCATCGACGATATGACCAAAGGTGAGTGAACTGGCTTTGCGTTCACTCAGCGGTTTGCCGTTGGCAGCCCGAAATATGCGCTCTGTGGCGGCAATGGCTTGTGGCCCTGACACACGAACCACACCGATAGCCCCACCCGTAGCGGTAGAAACTGCACAGATAGTATGAGTAGACATCTTATTTAGACGTTAGACTTTAGAGATTAGACGTTAGAGGGGGCATAGACCTTAGACTTTAGAGATTAGACGTTAGAAATTAGATTTTCGAGTCTTCTCCGTCTTTCGCAGCCTATTTATCCCTTGTTGATGATTCTAAACACGCGGATACCCTTAGCATGGGAAATCCTTTTCAGATAATCCTCCAGAGTGCGCTCGTCGGCAATCACACGTTTGCGCTCGCTCGAGGCGTGGAGCATGTGGAGTTTCCCATCATTGCCCCAAAAAGCAATACCTTGGTGAGAATAATCCAGTCCCGCTTTTTGTGTCACCACCGTGATGATGTCACCATCTTGGATAGCTCCAAGTTGTTTGCGCGACAGACCGGCATTAGACTTGGGGAGATATCGACCCACTTTGCCGGAGTATTTGCGCTCTAATCGTGCCATCTCGCTCACGCGTTCGGGATGATTTTTGAGAAAAGGGTAAGCATTCGCGTGCGTACTCATATAGTTGAGGCGAATCTCTAAGGGCAGTGTGAGCGTTTGGGGGAGCACCACTTCTTTTGCCACTTTGCGCTTCGTCAAATCAGCCATCCAAAACGAGAGATAGTGCAAGCGTGAGGTATAACCTCGATTTTTTCCATCGAAATAACGGATTTTCTCCAGATTTCTTGTGTAGCTCGCCACATCCGTTTTGCCTTCGCGACGCGTCATCGCCAGTGCTTGGCTTGTTTCTACCAAAGTGGCGCAGTCCAATCCTTGGAGATTCACCACCACCTGTTCGGGATCTGCCACTTCCAACGTCGCAGCCACGTAGGGGCGACCCAGGAATTTGCGGGCAAAATCTAGTGGAGTCTTGAGCGACTTGTCCGAAAGCAGTCGTTGGACCTCCGCCGCATCTGTAGCAGCACATACCACGCCTTGCAGCACCTTGTCCGACTGCGCTGGTGCAAGAGAAGAGGATACAGCAGAAGTTTGCGCCACTGCTGCGGTTTGCATCCAAGGCAGACACGTCCACAACGAAAAGAGTAGGCTAAAAAGACTCAGTAAGGGCATAATTTCAAGGAAGGATAAAAAAGCAAAGAAGGCAGTGGAGTGCAGACCGAAGCCCACTCCACTACCAGATTTATGTAGAACGAAGAACTATTTATCGGATGAGATCCACCGAACGCTTCACAAACGCATTGAGTGCTTCGCCGCGCAGCAAGCCATTTTGCAAGAGTGCGAGGTCGATGAGCTGTGATACCACCTGATTTTCGCGAGCATAGCCAGCGAGAGCCTCATTGCGCTGATTGTACTGAGCAGCGATGTCATTGTTCACTTGTTCGAGTTCAGCCTTCTCTTCGGGAGTCACGTCCTCGGGTTTGAGATCCTTTTGTGCAGCTTCGAGTGCGGTGCGACGAGCTTGCAGACCGCGGAGTTCAGCATCGATGGGCGCAAGTTTTTCGCCCGTAGCCGACACCACACCTTCTCCCACTTGTTTCACGAGAGGGTGATCCGTGTTGAGCACCAAACTGTACATGTCGGGCATTTCGCCATAGAACGACATGCCAGGTTGCAAGCGTGCAGTCTCTTTCATGCGGCGCATGTATTCGCTTTGTGTGATGAGCACAGGAGCAGAAGCCGCACCCATAGCAGAAGTTTCGACATGGAATTGTGCCTTCTCCACTTGAGGCAACCCGGCATTGAACACCGAGGTCAAATTCTCGTTCGCAGCCTTGTCCGCCTCGTTTACCGATTCATCCTTCTTGGGGATGAGGCGTTCGGGAGTGTCACCATCCACGCGCACAAAGCGAGTCTTTTCCCACTTTTGTTCGAGCTGGCTCACCAGAGGTGCATCGAGTTGGCCATCGAGCAAGAGTACATTGTAGCCCTTAGCCTTCGCAGCCTCGATATAAGAGAATTGTGCTTCACGGTCGTTGGTGTAGAGACACACCAGTTGGTCATCTTTGTCGGTTTGGTTCTCCTTGATGGCCTCGCGATATTCCTCGTAAGTGTAAGCCTTTCCGTCAATATCTTTGAGAAGTGCGAAGTTCTTCGCCTTATCGTAGAAGTCGGGTTCAGAGAGAATGCCGTAGTGGATGAAGAGTTTGAGGTCGTCCCACTTTTCTTCAAACTGAGCGCGGTCGCTCTTGAAAAGAGAAGAGAGGCGGTCTGCCACCTTCTTCGTGATATATTGCGAAATCTTCTTCACATTCCGGTCGCTCTGGAGATAAGAACGGCTCACGTTGAGCGGAATGTCGGGACTGTCGATGACACCATGCAAGAGCGTCAAGAAGTCGGGTACAATGTTTTCCACAGAGTCTGTGACAAACACTTGGTTGCAATAGAGTTGAATCTTATTGCGATGGATTTCGATGTTATTCTTAATCTTGGGGAAGTACAAAACACCCGTGAGATTGAAGGGATATTCCACATTGAGGTGAATCCAGAAGAGGGGTTCATCTTGCATGGGATAGAGATCGCGATAGAAATTGCGATAATCCTCATCGGTGAGTGTAGAAGGTGTCTTCGTCCATAGAGGGTGCGTGTCGTTGATCACGTTGTCCTCTGCGGTATCCACCTGTTGGCCGTCCTTCCACTCCTTCTTTTTGCCGAAGGCAACGGGGATGGGGAGGAAACGGCAGTATTTGTTGAGCAAAGTTTGGATGCGACCTTCTTCGAGGAACTCCTTGTTTTCCTCGTCGATGTGTAGCACAATGTCTGTGCCGCGTTCTGCCTTTTCGACTGGTTCGAGCGTAAACTCGGGAGTGCCATCGCAGCTCCATTTCACCGCTTCTGCATCTTCGCGATAGCTCTTGGTCACGATGTCTACGCGACTAGACACCATGAACGAAGAATAGAAGCCAAGACCGAAGTGACCAATGATGGTGGCAGCATCGTCTTTGTATTTTTCGAGGAAGTCCGTGGCACCAGAGAAAGCGATTTGGTTGATGTAGCGGTCAATCTCTTCTGCCGTCATACCAATACCTTGGTCGCTGATGGTAAGCGTTCCTGCCTCTTTGTCAATGCTCACCGACACTTTCACGTCTGTGGTGTCGCCTTTGAATTCGCCTTTGCTCGCAAGGGTGCGGAGCTTTTGGGTAGCATCCACTGCGTTAGCTACGATTTCGCGGAGGAAAATTTCGTGGTCGCTATACAAGAACTTCTTGATAACGGGGAATATGTTTTCGGTCGTGATGCCGATATGTCCTTTTTGTGTGGCCATGTTGTCAGCGTTTTAATGATGAGTTAATGACTTTTTATTTGGCTATGTGGTTTGCAACATCCGTGCCAAAGGTTATTTCTAGCTGTCATTCTTCATCATCTTGCCGTAAGGACTGCATTTCTGTCGCGACAAGGGGGAAGGAGGGGCTTTAATCTCGCTGTTTTTGCTGCAAGAGCAGCCATGGCTGATTCGCTCTCAAACAGGCTGAGAAGCGAAATCTCAAAGGCTCTTTCCGAATATGTCCGACTTCTTTCAAAAAAAACTCCGAGAGTTTTTGAATTTTCTCCGAGAACTTTTTCAAACTCTCCGAGTTTTTAGGTGCAACTCTCTGAGTTTTGATGGAATAGTTTTGGGTGATGCGGAAGAATGAACGCCATAGGACACAACCAATATAAAGTTACAACTAATATATATGCTATTCTTTAAGGAAACGCATTGTAATTAGCTAGTCTCTGTCACAACCTATAGAGAAAGACGAGGAAGAATGTCCTAAATTGGTGAGAATAAGATACGATTTAGTTTTGAATACGGAGATATCACGCGCTGAGTTTGACTAGAAAGTGAGAATGTTTATACCCAAAATGTAATGTGAAGATGTGAAAATAGGTGCATTTTAGTGGAAAAAGTAGGTATTAGTCGATTTTTCTTCAAAAAAAAAGGCCGAAGACTTGCTAGCTTCAAAATAGTCCGTACCTTTGCATTGTTTTAATAGCAATTGATTGTTTCACTCTAAACTCAAAAGACAATGAAAAAGTTAGTTTTCATGTTCGTAGCTCTCGCAGCTATCTCTTTCGCTTCTTGCGGTAACAAGGCTGAAGCTCCTGCAACAACTGATTCTACTACTATGGATAGTGCAGCTAATGACTCTGCTTCTATGGATAGCGTAGCTACTGACTCTGTTGCTGCTGACAGCGTTAAGTAATTAGCTGAAGCTACAACACGTAATCTTCGGATTACACGCCCAGATTGGGCAACTGAGAGAATTGAAACCAGTTGGAACGCAAGTTCCTGCTGGTTTTTTTGTGTATTTACTTTCCTCGTCTTAAGCGGGGGAGTGTATAGCTCTAAAAACGAGCGCGCTTAAAACATTTTGTTTGAGCGCGCTCGTTTTTATTAAGCCGGACTATCTGTGAAGAGACGACGGATTCTCCGACGACTACACCACGGTTGGATGATGAGCAATAAGAAAGATAGGGTGGGAAGAATATCCCAAAGGATTTGCCAATGCTCGTAAGGCACGAAGGGTAACGGGGTTATGGTATCGTTGAACCAAGCATTCGCTTCTGGCCAACTTTGAAAAGTGCGAAAACCAACAGTGCCTAAGAATAGGACAAGGCCAAAGTACAAAACTGTTGAAGCTACTTTCTTACAACGGAGCGGATGGATGCCTCTTTGTGATAGGCGACGTCGGAGTGTTCGTTCTTCACAACGTAGAGCTGCTCCGGCCAATGGTTCGTCAGGAAGTGGTTGTTGCACAAAGGCTTCTGGATGTAAGGCAAAACCCACTCGCTCGGTTGAAGCATGACTGACTAAGAGCGCGCATTCACCAAAAGGAATGTCCAAACTATCGGTGAAAAGTCCTTGTTGGATGGCCCATGATTTGCGCAGTGCCACATTGGAAGCCTCGCAGCCTGCTGGATGTTTTTTCAGCCAAAGACGAAAATTGGAGGCTTGCCATTCCATGGATTTTAGTTGAGCTTTGGGTTGTTCCCAGTCGCTGGTCGCTTCTACATAGCCTAGCACGAGGTCGCACTCCTCAGTGCATTGTTGGTGCATGCGTTGAAGCCAGTGAGGCGATGCTGGAGTGCTTTGAGGAGTCACGATGACTGCCCATGGAGCACGCGCCGAACGCACACCGAGTGTGAGAGCTAGTTTGCGCGGATGGAGGTTGCGATGCGTTTGCGGCACAAAGGTGTAGCGCAGGTTCGGGTGTTCGTTTTGTAGGCGTTGCACGATGTTGCGCGTTTCATCCTCATGGTCGGAAGCATCGGCTACCACGATTTCAAAAGGGAAGGTGGTCTGTTGCTGCAGCCACAGCGGAAGATGGCGTTCAATCCACCAATCATCGTTCTCAGTCGCTATGACTACAGATAGTTCAGGACGGATGGCGCGAGGAGCTATGGGGGAGTTTACTATTCCTGCTGTGGGAACCACAAAAGGGAGAGCCTCCTTGGCTTGTCTGCGCATCAGGCGAGAGAGTTTGCGAAAACTCCAAGTACGACACAGACCATAGGTCAAACCACAACCAATGAGTAGCAGAGAAAGCGTGGCGGAAAATATGATTTGCAGCATAATGAACATCTATATATAAGAGGAAAATAGGCAATAGCCTAAGGAAAACTGCTGTTATCGGCAGTAGACAAGCGTAAAATCTACGATACTCTAGGCTTAGGCCTGTCGGCGAAACTCAGCAACGGCAACAGCAGTGGCAATGGCCACGTTGAGACTCTCGCTGGTGGGGCGATGAGCTGGGAAACTCGGGATGAGCAAACGATGATTCACCGTAGCTTCCACGGCAGCACTGATGCCTTTTCCCTCATTGCCCATCACCAAAACCCCAGAGTGTGGAAGAGGAGCCGCATAGATGTTGTCGCCATCAAGGAAAGTGCCACACACCGCCACTTTGTTGGGCAAAACGGAGAGCCATTGTGGCAAATCCACATACGACACTTGGACTCGTGCTATGGCTCCCATGGTGGCTTGCACCACTTTTGGGGCAAACACATCGGCCGTGTCGTGCGAGCAAACCACATGGTCTATGCCCCACCAGTCGGCAATGCGAATGATTGTGCCCAAATTCCCTGGATCTTGCACCCCATCTAGCGCCAGCACCAACTGTTGCTCGGTGGCTGCAGTCAGAGATTTTGTTTCAACAGCTAGGGGCATGTGAAACAAGGCTAAGCCGTGTCGTGGGGTTTTGAGCTGCGACATTTGCTCCAATTCGCGTTGCGTGATGACGATAACCTCCTCCACGGGTTCTAGCCATTCCGAAGGGCAAGAGTCGAGAAAGTCAGGAGTGGCGCACAACAAGCTACATCTGAGCAAGGGCAAGAGTTCGCGCAGCACTTTCGCCCCTTCGGCAAGGAAGAGTCCTTCAGTGTCGCGATGCTTTTTTTGCGCCAATTGTCGAATGTGTTTGATGCGATTTTTGCCAATCATGTTGTTGCGTCGGAATTTAGGTGAAAAAGATGTTGCAAAAGTACGCGCTTTTTCTGAAAAGAACTATCTTTGCAAATCAAAAAAAGACCATCTTAGTGAAGTTCTTCCCTATAATCACACATATATATAGGTGCTATGCGCGAAATCGAGCGTATCAGCTCTTTCTTTTGCTCAGCATCGGGGTGATATTGTCTTCTTGTTCGGCCACAAGGTTTGTGCCAGAAGGTCAATATCTCCTTTCGAGTGTGCGTTTGCGCAGTGAGCAGCCAGAAGTGCTCCCATCTGACTATCGAACTTATGTGCGTCAAGAAGCCAACTCTCGCTGGTTGAGCACCGTAAAAGTGCCTTTGGGCATCTATTGTTTGTCAGGGACGAATGAAAAATTGCTCATCAATCGCGTGATGCACCGCGTAGGCGAAGCTCCTGTGGTGTATGATCCAGCGTTGATGCAGTACTCTCAAGCCTCTCTTGCCTCAGCACTTCGTGCCAAAGGTTATTTGCAGGCTACGGTATCGGTGGATTCCACTTTGAAAGGCCGACGAGTGTATTTGCGCTATACGATGCACCCTCGTCAGAGATCTTATGTGGTCAATGTCTATCGCGAGTTTGACAACGAAGCAGTGCGTCAAGTCGTTGAGCGCGACTCAGCCTCTTCGTTGCTCTACAAAGGGATGCCACTAGATTTGGGCTTACTCAACGAAGAAAGAAGCCGCATTGTGCATCGTTTGCAGAATGCGGGTTTCATGAACATCAACAATGAGTTCGTCACCTTCACGGCCGACACCACTGCACATAGCCATGCTGTGAATCTCACTTTGCGCATTCTGCTTCCCCCCAAGGTTGAATCCAGATTGGGCTATCAGCGTTATCGCATCGGTAAAGTGACTGTGCAAGAAAATGCAATGGAAGAAGCACAAGCCGACACCACCTATTATCGAAAACTCTATTTCGTGTCGCATGGTGGTCAGCGCATCAATCGTAGAGTTTATGCGCGACATCTTTTTATCGAACCAGATAGTCTTTACCGAGATGTGGCGACACAATACTCCTACCAAAACTTGAATAGTCTGGGAGCCATCAATTTTTCGACCATCCACTATGCCACTCCTGAGCTGGGAGATAGCACGCTTGATGTCAATGTGGCGGTGCAGTTGGCCAAACCTCATGGCATCAGTTTTGACATCGAAGGCACCAATACGGCAGGTGACTTGGGCGGAGCAGCTTCATTCACCTACACACACCGCAATCTTTTCAAAGGAGCCGAGAATTTCTCGCTGAAACTGCGCGGTGCTTACGAAACGATCAGTCGTTTGCAAGGCTATGCCAACCAAAACTATATCGAGTATGGCGCGGAAGCAGCACTGAGATTCCCTTCGTTGCCCCTCTCTTTTGGTGAGCGCATGTTTAGATCCTATCGAGGCATCACAGAGTTCTCCCTCCTTTATAACTCTCAAAATCGTCCCGAGTTCTATCGTCGCTTGCTCACAGGCACATGGTCTACCACCTGGAATGCGCACCGCAAGCCCAATCTTCAGCACAGGTTTGACATCGTTTCGCTCAACTATGTGTTTATGCCTTGGATTTCCTCCACCTTCCGCCGAGAATATTTAGAAGGAGATAATCCGCGCTATGCCGTGCTGCGCAATTCCTATGAGAATCTCTTCATCATGCGCTCTGCTTATGGCATAGTCTACAATTCATTGCGTGGGCGCAATGGCGGTTCGCTCAACCAAACCAATGGCTATCAAATCAAGGCGAATGTAGAAACGGCAGGCAATGTGCTCTATGGTGTGGCCAAGATGCTGCAAATACGTCGCAATCTCAACAATGCTTATGCCATCTTAAACATCCCCTTCTCCCAATATGTGAAGTTCGACTTCGACTATTCTAAGTCGTTTCGCTTCACAGAAGCCAGTTCACTCGCCGTGCATGCTGCCTTTGGACTAGCTATACCTTATGGCAATTCCGAAATCATTCCGTATGAGAAACGCTATTTTGCTGGTGGTGCCAACTCTGTGCGAGGATGGAATGTGCGCACACTCGGCCCTGGTGGCTATGTAGGCCGCGATGGCAATATCGACTTCATCAATCAAACGGGCAACTTGAAGTTGGACCTCTCGGTGGAGTATCGTGCTGCTCTCTTCTGGAAATTTGAAGGAGCGGCCTTTGTAGATGCTGGCAATGTGTGGAACACCCGCAATCATGCCGATTTGTCCAATGGACAATTCCAGTTCAACAATTTCTACCGTCAAATCGCTGTCGCTTATGGCTTGGGATTGAGATTAAATCTCAACTACTTCATCATTCGATTAGATGGAGGCATGAAAGCCATCAATCCATCCGTGATGAGTGGCCGTGGGCATTACCCCATATTCTCTCCCAGCTTGTCGCGCGATTTGGCCTTACACTTTGCCGTAGGACTTCCATTTTAAGTTGCGATTTCCCCATATCCCCCTAAATACCTTCTTCATCCTTCTGCGTTAATTTAGTGCAATAGAGGAGAAAGAAGATATCATTGAAAGCGTTTCGTTAGACAGTAGTGATGCCCCAATCCCAAGAGGTGGGGCACGACTATGATATTCGGCAAAACGTGTCATTACATCAAAACATCTTGTACATATATAATCTATGAAGTTTATTAGCTTCGGTAGCGGAAGCTCCGGCAATTGCTATTACCTTGAGTCACGTGGCACAGCGATTCTCATTGATCTGGGCATCGGGATTCGTGCTTTCAAACGCTATATGAGCAATTATGGGCTCACCATTCCCAAGATTGCTGCCATCATTGTCACTCATGACCACACGGATCACATCAAGGCCGTTGGCCCTATGGCGATAACCTATCGCACGCCTGTCTATGCTTCTCAGCGTGTGCATGAAGGCATAGACCGCAATCGTTTTATGACCAAAAAGATTCCGGCTGAGCTTAAACATTACACCGAACTGCACACCCCTTTTGAAGTGGGAAATTTCCGCATCACCCCCTTTACTGTGCCGCACGACTCTAATGACAACAACGGATACTTCATTGAACTGATACAAGCGGAACCAGTGGAGGAGAATCTCTTCGGCAGTCTGTTCGATAACGTGAACACTTCTCCGGAAAATCTCGGAGTTGCTCAAGGAAATCTCGGAGATTCTTCCAAAAACGTCGGAGATTCTTCAGGAATAGTTGGAGGTGATTTCCAGAAACAAGGAGATGAGATGCAGCATCAGTCAGCGGAGTTGCCCACTTTCTGTCTCATCACCGATGCGGGCCAATTCACCGACGAGATGATTCCCTTTGTGCAGCGTGCCAAGTACTTGGTGATTGAGGCCAACTACGATGCTGAGATGTTGGAGCATGGGCCCTATCCGAAGTATCTTCAAGATCGCATTTCGAGTGGTCGCGGACACTTGGCCAATGTGCTCACTGCTGCGGCTTTGCGCACGCACTTGACCCCCACTACTCGGCGCATCTGGCTCTGTCACCTCAGTGCCGAAAACAATCATCCCGAGAAGGCCGCAGCCACCGTGCAGGAAGCCATTGATGCCCTTACTTTCTCTCCAAAACCTTTGGTGGAGGTGCTGCGTCGCACGGTGCCTTCCGAATTGATGGAGTTGCGCTAGACCGCAAATTTTGGCGATGTCCTTCTGTATGTGCTTGTTGCATTGCAGAGGAGAATGCGCAAAATCTCTAAGTAGCAACATTATTTTTAGGGAGAACCTTCCGCTATTTGAGGTTTTTTGTGTAACTTTGTCGCCAAATGTGTACCCTTTTCTTTAGAAGTGGTGCTAATAAGTTGAGAATAAAAACAATAAATACAATAGATAATGGCAGCATTACAAAAAATCAGAAGCAGTTCATGGATCATCGGTCTGATGGGTGTGGGCTTGTTTCTCTTCATCCTCACCATGGTGCTTGACCAAAACACCTTGTCTGTGCTGAGAAATTCCAGCAACAACGCTGGTTCTGTGTATGGCAACAGCCTCTCGCAACAAGAGTTTTACGAGATGGTCAATGAAGCCTCAGAAGTAGCCAAGCTCCGCAATGGTGGTAATCTCACCGATGAACAAACGGATCAAGTGCGCGAGATGGTTTGGCAGCAATATGTCCAATTTGAACTCGTGAAGCACGAAGCTGAGAAGCTCGGTCTTAAAGTTACGGAAAAAGAAATGGAGCAAGCCATCAAAGACGGTACTGCTCAAGCTTTTCAAAATGTCCCCATGTTCATGGGACAAAGCGGACGTTTTGATTATACCGCTTTGCAAGAGTTTTTGAAGCAAGCTAAGACCATGCAAAGCCAGCAGACTTCTCCTGAAGTAGCTGAGCAAGTGGCAATGATCAATAAGCTCTGGGCTTATACCGAAAAGCAATTGCGCCGCGAATTGTTGATGACGAAGTATCAAACTCTCTTCATGACTTCTTTCACCACCAATCCCGTTGCTGCAAAGATGCAATATGAAGCTGCCACCATGGCTTCAAGTGCTGAAGTTGCTGCTTTGCCTTTCGCAGCAATCTCCGACAAGGATGTGAAGATTTCTGATGATGATTTGAAGACTGCTTATAAGGCACGCAAAGAGCTCTTCCGTTTGGATGGCGAAACTCGTGACATTAAGTACATCGACGTAGAAGTTACTGCCAGCGATGCTGACCGCAAGGCGCTCGAAGAGCAGATGCAAGCTACCTATCAGAAGCTGCAAGAAGGTGGTGACCTCGCTGCTATCGTCAACAGCTCAAAGAGTGTGATGCACTATGTGAATCTTCCCCTCTCTGACAACCTTTTCCCTGCCGATATTAAGGCTGAGTTGGACAAGATGGCTCCTGGTCAATTGACCGCTCCTCAATACAATGCACAAGACAACACGATGAACATCGTGAAACTTGTGGCAAAGACTCAGTCACCCGACTCTATCTTGTATCGTGCCCTTCCTGCACAAGCTGCAGATGCCGCTGCTTCTGCCACTCGTGCTGACTCCATGCTCAAGGCACTTAATGGTGGTGCTAGCGTGGCAGAACTGGCTAAGAAGCTCGGCGTTCCCACTGACTCTGTGTGGATGACTGCTCAGCAGTTTGAGACTCCCCAGCTTGCAGGCGACAACCTCAAGTTTGTGCAAACCCTTCTCAATGCTCCTCTCAAGCAATTTACTACGGTGGATATGCAAGGTATGAAGGTGCTCGTCCAAGTGCTTGATCGCAAGGCAATGAAGACCAAGTACACCGCTGCTGTGGTGAAGGTGCCTGTCAACTTCTCTAAGGCTACTTACGATGCAGCAGTGAGCAAGATGAATCGCTTCCTTGCTGCTAACCAAACCCTCGAAGCACTCGTCAAGAATGCTGCTAAGGAAGGCTATCGCGTGGTAGATCAAGACAACTTCATGACTTCTGATCGAAACATTGGTGCTGAAGGCATGTACAACCCAGGTGTTCGTGGTTCAAAAGAAGCTGTGAAGTGGGTGTTTGACGTGGCTAATGAAGGTGAGGTCTCTCCCCTCTACCAAGTAGGTGAAGCCAACAACCACCTCCTTGTTGTCGGTTTGTCTAAGGTGAATGACGAAGGTTATTACGCTTGGGACAGCAAGCAAGTAAAGGAGTATCTCACAGCCATTGTGAAGAGTGAGAAGAAAGCTGAAATTGCAGCACAAAAATATGCTGGTGTGAAGTCTATCGCAGAAGCAAAAGCCAAGGGTGCTATCGTAGACAACCTTGAGAATGTCACTTTTGCAGGACAAACTACAGTAGCTGCTGTAGGTGTGCCTGAGCCAGTTCTCACTGGTGCCATCGCTGCTGCTAAGAAGGGAGCTACTACTCCTTTGGTAGTGGGTGCTGCTGGAGCTTACATTGCTCGTGTCATCGACCGCAAGAACATCTCTACGGAGAAGTTTGATGCAAAGGCCGTGATGCAACAACAACAGCAGGCCATGATGCAGCAATTGGGACAAGCCACTTTTGAAGTGCTCCGTCACAATGCTAAGGTAGAAGACAATCGCTACAAGTTCTAAACCTTGTGCTGTGTTGTAACCACAGACTTATTATTTGATTTAACGGAGTTGGGAGTGATAACCTCTCGACTCCGTTGCGCTTTATGCCATTTTCATTATGCAACTCTCTGAACTCATTCAGCTTTTTCAGCATCATCCTGGGGTGAAAGCCCTCGAACGCTGTTGGAAGGAGCAGAACCCTCTCGTCTTTCTCGATGGATTGCAAGGTTCTGCCGCCCCTGTCATGCTCGCCACGGCCGCGCATGCTGCCCAAGGTCTCTATATGGTGGTGATGAACGATGAGGAAGAAGCCGGATATTTCTACAATGATTTGCGCCAACTCTTGGGAGACGACCGGGTGCTCTTCTTCCCTTCGTCGTATCGTAGAGCAGTGAAGTATGGACATCGCGATGCTGCCAACGAGATACTTCGCACAGATGTGTTGTCAAAGCTCACACGACTGTCTGAGAAGCCTAATGAGGTGCCTCGCCAGAGCTCCCTTTCTGTCACATCTCAGGCGCAGCAAGGAGCTAGTAAGGGCCTCTTTGTGGTGTCTTTTCCTGCTGCGCTTGCAGAGAAAGTGGCTTCCCCCAAAGCGATGGACGAGCAAACCCTCACCTTGAGCGTGGGGCAAGAACAAGATGTCACTGTTTTTGTCAAGGCTTTGGAAGAATTAGGATTCAAACGTCGCGACTACGTTTACGAACCTGGGGAGTATGCCCTCCGTGGTTCGATTCTCGATATCTTTAGTTTTGCTTCTGAATATCCCTATCGCGTAGATTTTTTTGGAGATGATATAGAGAGCATCCGCACCTTTGAGGTGCAAACCCAGTTGTCACAAGAGGTTTGTAGCACCATAAGCATCGTGCCTGATGTGGAGTCGGAGACCGCTGTGGGCAGCTTAGTCCCCATCACAGACTATTGGCCACAGCACACCACGATAGTGGCTAAAGACCTGACGTTTGTCGGAGATGTTATTAATCGCATCTTTGAGGAAGGCTTCGCCCAACAAGCGGTGGTAGAGCAGGCCGCCACTTCAGAGATGGAACTTGCCGAAGTACATGAACGTTTCTCCGCTGCTCACCAACTGGTGAAGGGAGATGCTTTGCTGCGCGCGATGAGTGGTTTCTCGCAATGGATAGTCTCAGGGGCAACCCACAAAGCTACGGATGAAGATTTAGCCAAGAAGGTGGTGCGTATAGGTTTTCACACTCGTGCTCAGCCACTTTTCCATAAGAACTTCCAGCTCGTGCTGGAGCAATTTCAGAGACATGCTGCCGAAGGAATACGCACTTATGTATTGGCCGACAGCGAGAAGCAAAACGAGCGTTTGCACGACATTCTTAGCGAACTCCAGCTGCGCACAAACACAGACCAGAGTGACCAAGCAACGCAAATGAATGAGATCACTCGCAAAGGCACATCTGTGGACAACCATGCTGATCATCTGCCTCGTCTCTTCACGCCCGTCCATCTCACCCTCCATGCTGGCTTTGAAGACCTCACAGGCAAGATTGCACTATTCACCGATCACCAGATATTTGATCGCTTCCACAAGTATGCCCTTCGCTCTGACCATGCGCGCAATGCCAAGATAGCCTTGACCCTTAAGGAAATCATGCTCTTTGAACCAGGAGATTATGTGGTGCATGTGGATCATGGTGTAGGACAATTTGCCGGTTTGGTGCGTATCCCTGGGGCAGATGGCGCGATGCAAGAGGTAATCAAGATTACCTATCAAAAGGGAGATGCCATCTTTGTTTCGATTCATGCCCTGCATAAGGTGTCGAAATACAAAGGTAAGGAGGGAGAACCTCCTCGTCTGTCTAGCCTTGGCACAGGAGCTTGGGAGAAACTCAAAGGTCGCACCAAGGAAAAACTCAAAGACATAGCGCGCGACTTGATTCTGCTTTATAGCCGTCGTCGTCAAGAACAAGGCTATGCTTTCTCGCCCGATGGCTTTATGCAGCATGAGCTAGAGGGCTCTTTCCCTTATGAAGATACGCCCGACCAACTCAAAGTGACCCAGCAAGTGAAGGCCGACATGGAGCGTCCTCGTCCTATGGACCGTTTGGTGTGTGGCGATGTGGGATTCGGCAAGACAGAGATTGCCGTTCGTGCAGCCTTCAAAGCCGCTGCCGACAGCAAGCAAGTGGCGGTGATGGTGCCCACCACCATGTTGGCACCCCAGCACTACAAGACCTTCCTCAAGCGATTGAAGGATTTTCCTGTGAGAGTGGACTATCTTTCTCGAGCGCGCACCCCAGCGCAAACCAAAGCTCTGCTCAAGGATTTGGCAGAAGGAAAGATAGATATCGTGGTGGGTACGCACAAACTCATCGGAAAATCCGTGAAATTCAAAGATCTCGGCCTCCTCATTATCGACGAAGAACAGAAGTTTGGAGTCAGTGTCAAAGAAAAGCTGCGCCAGCTCAAGGTCAATGTGGACACCCTCACCATGTCGGCCACGCCCATTCCGCGCACGCTCCAGTTTTCACTCATGGGCGCACGCGATTTGAGCGTAATCAACACACCACCACCCAGCCGTCACCCCATCCAGACGGAGATTCACACCTTTGGTCACGAGATTATTGCTGATGCCATCAACTTTGAGCTAAGCCGCAATGGGCAAGTGTATATCGTGACGCACCGCATTTCCTCGTTGAGCAACATAGAGTCCTTGATTCGCAAGCACGTTCCCGATGCTAGAGTAGTGGTGGGACATGGTCAGATGGAGCCCTCAAAGTTAGAAAAAGTGATTGTCGACTTCGTGAATCACGAGTATGATGTGCTGCTTTCTACTACTATCATAGAGAATGGTATCGACGTACCTAACGCCAACACCATTCTCATTGACAATGCGCACCATTTCGGTCTTTCAGACCTTCACCAGATGCGTGGCCGTGTAGGCCGAGGAAGTCGCAAGGCCTTTTGCTATCTCATGGCACCACCTCTAAGCTTGTTGCCCGATGATAGCCGACGTCGTTTGCAAGCCATCGAGAACTTCTCCGATTTGGGCAGTGGCATTCACATTGCGATGCAAGATCTTGACATCCGAGGGGCAGGCAATCTCCTTGGAGCAGAGCAGAGTGGTTTTGTAGCCGACCTTGGTTATGAAACTTATCAGAAGATTCTGGCAGAAGCCGTGGCAGAACTCAAGAACGAAGAGTTTGGTGATCTCTTTGCAGAAGAACTTGCGCAGCAGAACACTGCGGAGTTAGGCGATAGCTATGTGGCTGAGTGCAATGTGGATTGTGACCTTCGCGCCTACTTCCCCGAAACTTATGTGCCTGGAGCAAGTGAGAGAATGTTGCTCTATCGTGAGTTGGATGGGCTTTCGAGTGATGAAGAAATTGCAGCCTTCCGCCAGCGTTTGCTCGATCGCTTTGGGGCACTTCCTGCAGAAGCTGAGGAACTCCTTCGTGTGGTTCCTCTACGTCGCTTAGGTCGTCGTTGCGGTGCAGAGCGTTTGGTGCTGAAAGCTGGCAATATGACCCTCTATTTTGTGGCCAATGCCGAGAGTCCTTTCTACAAAAGCCAAGTGTTCCAGCGAGTGCTTGACTTTGCCCTTCATCCAGCACAAATGCGCCGCTGCGAACTTGGCGAGAAGAAAGGTAAGCGTTTCCTTCGCATCAAGCAGGTGCCCAGTGTTGAGGCTGCGGTGAAGGTGCTTGGTCACATTGTGAGTCCTACTGCTCAGTCCTAAATCTTAGACATGATTTTCTTTCTTAGCGAGGTACACATCCCGTGTATCTCGTTTTTTGTGCGAAAATTTTAGAGAAGATGTTGTCTTTTCAGATTTTATCCCTATATTCGTGGTTAGAAACTTACGCTCTTATCAGCGCAGCGCAGAACCTCATCCTCAAATATCATTACCATGTCACAAACAACCTTCTATCACGCCAATGCTTTGGTGGCTTATCTGCAGAAGCCCACTACTGCATTTACCAAGGCTGACATCCTACGCTTTGTTGCCGAGAATGGCATCAGAATGGTCAATTTCCTCTATCCTGGAGGAGATGGTCGCTTGAAAACACTCAACTTTGTCATCACTGACTACGCTTATCTGGACACTGTCCTCACTTGTGGAGAGCGTGTCGATGGTTCTAGTCTTTTCCGCTTCATTGAAGCGGGCAGCAGCGACCTCTATGTGGTGCCTCGTTTCTCCACTGCTTTTGTAGATCCCTTTGCCGAAATCCCTACACTATGCCTGCTTTGTTCTTATTTTGACAAAGATGGCCAACCCCTTTCTTCTTCTCCTGAACAAACTTTGGTCAAAGCGGCTCGAGCTTTCACAGAGGCCACTGGCTTTGAATTCGAAGCCATGGGAGAACTTGAGTATTACGTCATCAAGCCTGACGAAGAACGCTATCCTGCCGTTGACCAGCGTGCCTATCATGAGTCGGCTCCCTTTGCAAAAACCAATGATTTCCGCGTGAAGTGCATGGACTATATTGCGCGCGCTGGTGGACAAATCAAATATGGTCACTCAGAGGTGGGCAACTTCGTGCAAGACGATTTGGTCTACGAACAAGGAGAAATCGAATTCCTCCCTGTACCTGTGTGTCAAGCAGCCGACCAGTTGGTGGTGGCAAAATGGATTATTCGTAATCTGGCTTACCAAGAGGGACTCAATGTCACCTTTGCTCCGAAGATTACTACGGGAAAGGCTGGTTCAGGACTTCACATCCACATGCGCATTATGCAAGATGGCCAGAATAAGATGTTGGGCAGCGATAGCAAGTTGAGCAATGATGCACGTCGCATGATCGCAGGTCTCATAGATCTTGCTCCGAGTCTCACGGCTTTTGGCAACAAGAATCCAACGTCCTACTTCCGTCTTGTGCCTCATCAAGAAGCACCCACCAATGTGTGCTGGGGCGATCGCAACCGCTCTGTGCTCATTCGCGTGCCACTTGGATGGACCTCGCAGACCGATATGTGCCATCTCGCCAATCCTCTCGAGGCAGAGCAACGTCTAGACACTTCGCTTAAGCAGACCGTGGAAATCCGCAATGGTGATGGTTCTGCCGACGTTTATCAGTTGCTTGCTGGTATTTGTGTGGCTGCTCGCCATGGATTTGAGATGCCCGATGCCCTTGAAGTGGCAGAGCGCACCTATGTTGATGTCAATATCCACGCAGCTGAGCATGCCGATCGTCTGCAAGGGCTTGCCACCTTGCCCGATAGCTGCGTGGCCTCTGCCGACCGTTTGCTTGCTCAACGCGCAGTCTACGAAGCGCAAGGCGTGTTCTCGCCTGCCATGATTGACGGCATCGCCAAAGAACTTCGCGACTTCGATGACCTTACTCTGCGTGCCGATCTCCAAGGTAAGCCTAGAGAAATGGCTCGCCTCGTTGAGCAATTCTTCCATTGCGGATAGTCTGCGGTAATATCTTTGCAAAGAAGGAAGAACTAACGGTAGAGCCTCCTTGCATCTGACCTATTCCTTCGAGGGACTGGCTTAGCTCTTTTGTGAGATGGGCTTATTCCCTTTAGAGATTATGGTTCGTCCCTTCTAGCCTTTGACTAGTCCCTTCTTCTGTTTTTGACTTTATCTCTCCGAACAACGAATTTATGAATTGTCCGGAGAGATTTTTTTTCACCTTCTCTATATCGTAGCTGCACAAATACACAAAAAACGTCCTCACGATCGTTGTGTCGTGAGGACGTTTGAGTAGAGTATGCTGGAAAGATGCGATTATTTCATCACAATCTTACCATTTTGGATGAGGACACCATGTTGAGTCTTTTCAGCTTTGCGGCCAGATAGGTCGTAAACTTCTCCAGTCTTTTCAGCCTTGTCGGCAGCAACTGTGGTTACCCCCGTGAGCAAGCGTTCTCCTTGTACGAAGTTCTTGGCTACATCGTTAGGGTCAAGCGCAATAGATTCCTTTCCGTTACCATGGGCAATGGTCATGAAGTAACCTGCTTTTACGATTTCAGAAGGAATGGTGAAGGTGTAAGTGTTAGACACACGCACTAATTTACCATTGAGGTCATAGATCTTGAAACCTACTGCTCCCTTACCGCTCTTGCGATCTACGGTAATGCGGTTACCACTGATCTTGGTCTCGTAGACCTTAGCTTCGTTGTCCTTGGTGAAATGGAGCACGAAACCTACGTCACCTACTTCTTTAGCATCGCCAGGAGTAGCATCGTCAGATGTGGCTACGCGCAATGCACCTTGAGGAGCACCAGGGTAGATAGCAGGAAGTCTTTCGATGCGTTCGTCGATGAAGATGATACCAGGGTGAGCCTTGGGGTATTTCTTCATGTGGGCGATGGCTTTGTTGATGTCAGCTTGAGTGGTGGTAAACCAATTGTCGTGATAGTCACCCGTGTTGTGGTTCTTCACAGGCTTAAAGAAACCGTAGAATTGGAAGAATTCACTGAGGTCTTCTTGTGCCACATCAGAGCAAACCATCGCAAAGCGTAGGTAGTTTTCTAGGCCACTGAGAGGATTTCTTGCATCAGTGGAGTAGCGCATAGGAGTCTTGCGAAGACGAGCGAAAACTTCGGGGAAGAAGTTGGGGTGATGACCTTGGAGCTGGTAGTGCAACCAAAGTTGGAAATAGAGACGTGAGCGAGTCCAGATGTTAAACTCATCACGGAATTGATTTTTGTGGAAAGACTCAATAGGGTTGGAGAGAGGGCGACCACGACCCACGTTGCTACCACGGAACCATGAGTACACTTGTGAGAAGAAGTTCACAGACATTTCTGTGTCACCCGCCATGTTGATGGCCTTTTGGTGGATGTGACCAGTTTCGTGAGCCACCACCCAGATGGGGGCACCTTCGTCGTTTTCCCAACCCTTGGTGAACTTGGCCTGGTTGAGGTAGTCGCCAGTGCCAGGATAGTAAGTACCATAGTTGGTGGCATAGGGATTGCCTTTAGAAGAGGCAGAAGCCGAGAGCATGCAGTTGAAGCGATCGAGATATTGATCGATACCCATCAAATCATGTTCCACTTTCACGAGAGAATCCCATCGTTGGAGTACACCTTGGATACCAGCAGCTACACCATCAGCATAGACAAAACTTGAACCACCCTTCAAACCACGTATGCTCTCGCTGTGTTGTTGCTTCACGCCATCCAAGTGCATGTTGAACTGATAGTATTGGTTCTTCATGTGGAGGATAGGATCTTTGAAGAGTTTTCTAGACATTTCTTCAAAATCCTTGTTGGTATGTCCGCGAGTGATGTCGAAGTATCCATTGACGCGGCCACCTTCGATGTGGATAGGAAGTGCTGGAATGCTAGCCAATTTGATATTGGCATTGGTGATGCGATAGTCGATAAAGAGATGACCTTCGGCATCTGAAATGATTAAGTTAAAACCAGGCTTCAAATCGTAGTAGGTGCCCACTACTTCCATTTCATTGCAGACCATGGCTCTCAAACTAGTGCCACTCTTGAGCTGAGCTGTTCCAACGAAAACAATGAGCTGTTCGCCACGTTTCACGCTAACTCCAGTGGGACCTGTTTGTGGGCTAAACTGATGGCCAGTGCCGACGTAATTGTCTCCTGCCCAAATGACAGGATCAGAGTAAGGTTTATAATCATAAAAACGGAACTCTTTTTCGCGGTAAGACCAAGAGTCGTTCTTCACCTTGAGCACCATGTTGGCGAGTCCAGCAGGAAACTCTTTGGGAGCATCTGCTTTATTCGCAAGTTCAGTAGCCGTAGCTTTGTTGAGTTCCTCACGAAGTTTCTCATCGGTGAGTGATTTATACTCCTCCTTCAACTCCACGAAAGCAAGATCGTTGAAGAATTGTTTGAGAACATTCGTATAGTTTGCGCGATACTGGTTGAGTGCTTTAGTTTCAAGTCCTTCACTGCGCGCAGCAGCTAGCGCAGCCTCATCCACTTTAGCAGGGATGAAATACCACTCTGATGCGGGATCTCCCTCATACCAGCTAAGCATAGTTTTGCTGCCACCGTTGATGTTGAAGCCCACGCTACCTTGATCCATGATATTATAAGAGGGAACGTAAACTTCGCCAGTAGATTTTGCGGTGAAAGTAGACTGAGTGCTTCCAGTCTGGTAGTTCTGACTGGCTGAACTTCCCACACTGATGATATAGCGTTGATTGAGTGCGTTTTGGAATTTATACTTTCCATTCACATTGGTGAGATACCAAATTTGTGAAAAGTCTTTGTTGTCGTGAGGTACACCAGAGATTCTTGGTGTGGTGACACTGGCGGCAGCATTCAAATTGAGTCCCACGTTGCGAAGGAAGAACCAACCTTCTTTGGGATCTGATGCCCCTAAGCTCTTACCCACGTTTTCACGGATTTGAGCATTAGTAATGCTTGTTTCAGGTTCAAGCACCCAGTCAGAACCAGTATCAGGCGTATTCTTGCGGTTCGCATGCCACCCAGCCATACTGTGGTCTGGACTTTCGTTCAGGCTTGTTTTATCGTTGGCGTTGCTGAAGTTCGCATCATTATATTTATCTGCATCTTGCGACCAAGTGATGGTAACATAGTTCGTAGAAGCATTATCATTGGTATTGCCACCGCTATAAAAGATGCTCAATGGCAACATCACGTTCATGGTCTTTTGAGGCTTGTCCGTGAGGTAGTTGAGATTGAGTGCACTGCGGAGAGTAAAATGCTTGTCACCCATAGGAGTGATAATCCAAAGCTGGCTGTAAATGCTATTACCAGTGCGCTTAGCACTACCTGTAATTGCGCTAGATGTGGCATTCACCGTTGCATAGTTGCCCGAGCGGCGATTTTTCAAACGAAAAATCCCTCCTTTTTTGAGGAGTTCATTGACTTCTGCTTTGCTAGCAAAGGTCGAAGCCGGCACCGCCGCTCCTGAAAGAAGGAGAGCGGAGAGGAGTAATTGAGCAGAAAATTTCATATTAAGGTGATAAGAATCAAGAGAAAGACTGTTTCTTGCTAAGAAGCTGCTGCGCGCATCATTACGCGCCCCAGCAATACGAAAGGCAAAAGTAATGATTATCCTTGATTTAAGCAAGTGGAGATGACATTTTTAGTAGTGCAAATGAAATTTTATGCTTTAAGGGCGTTATGTTGTAGATTTTGGTGCATAAATAAAACGGAAGTCCCGTTGAGGGACTTCCGTTTGTAAAGCCATAGGCACGCAAATATTCAAAGTTAGCGTGCATCATTGCCTCTGTTTAGTTTTCTTCTTCCACTTCAGGTGCAATGAGTTTGTAGCCCTTACCATGGATGTTGATGATTTGTACATCAGGATCACCAGTGAGGTGTTTGCGGAGCTTTGTGATGTACACGTCCATAGAGCGAGCGTTGAAGTAGTTGTCGTCAATCCAAATCTTCTTGAGAGCGAAATCGCGTTGAAGGATTTCGTTCATGTGAGCGCAAAGCAGACCGAGGAGTTCGCTTTCTTTGGTGGTGAGCTTCTTGGTTTCACCATTTTGAGAAAGGGTTTGCTTTTGAGCATCGAAGAAGAAAGAGCCAATTTGGTATTGTGTGCGTTCGCGATTGCGCTTGCCACGCACACGGCGCAAGATAGCTTCAATGCGGAAGGTCAATTCTTCCATAGAGAAAGGCTTAGTGAGATAGTCATCTGCACCAATCTTGAAGCCTTCAAACACATCTTCCTTCAATGTCTTTGCAGTCAAGAACACGATGGGCACTTCAGAGTTGGTCATGCGGATTTCCTTGGCCAAGGTGAAGCCATCTTTCTTAGGCATCATCACGTCAAAGACGCAAAGATTATATTTGCTACGCAAGAATTCGCGATAGCCTTCTTCACCGTCGCTGCACAGCACGGTGTCATAGCCCTTGGCTTGAAGATATTCGCGGAGAAGCATACCGAGGTTTTCGTCATCCTCGCAAAGCAGGATTCTCATTTTTCCGTCCAGTGTCATAATTGTATGGGTTTTATAGGTGAATAAATCGATTTGTTGTGTGGCATTTGAGCCACGTTGGTGGAACAGCTTGTCCACTTTCTTTCTATTGTTGAGGCAGCAAGGCTTGGTCTTTAATGGCTTAGTTCATAAGCTGGCCCTAGCTTGCGCCTGCAGTTTTCTCTTGAGTTAGGGAGAGAGCAAAGGAATGGAGATGGTGAACGTAGTGCCTTTGCCATATTCGCTTTCCGCAACTATCGTTCCATTATGGGCTTTCACCACGCCTGCCACATAGGCCAGTCCAATGCCCACGCCGCGCACATTGTGCACATTGCCCGTGTGCACACGGTAGAAGCGTTCAAAGATGCGTTTGAGATTTTCTTTCTTGATGCCCAATCCATTGTCCGAGATGCTAATTTTGAGAGCTTTTCCTTCGTTGCGTGTGCTCACTACAAGGTGTGGAGGAACGTCAGGCCGGCTATATTTGAGAGCATTCTCGAGGAGATTGTTGATCAAGTTGGTGAAGTGCATCGAGTCGGCCAATATGATGGGATCTTCTGCATCGAGCATTGTCTCTAGTTTACCCCCAGCAGCTTCTACTTTGAGCTGGAAGGTCGATGCCACTTCGGCCACCACTGCATCTGCATCGAGCTCGTCAAACTTAAAGTTAGCTGCTTGTGTGTTGTCAAACATCGAGAGTTGCAGCACTTTCTCGACAAGCAGGCGCAGTCGTTTCGTTTCGTCAGCAATTACCTTATAGTTTCGTCGCAGGGACTCTTCGCTGAAGTGCATGCTTTCGTCCGATAACATTTGTGACACCAGTGAAATCGAAGCGATGGGTGTCTTCAGTTCGTGGGTCATGTTGTTGATGAAGTCCGTCTTCATCTGCGAGAGTTTCTTTTGGCGGAAGATGCTGTAGATGGTGAATACAAAGATGCCCAGCACCAAAAAACTGAATCCGATGGAAGGCAGAACGAATTTCGTGGAACTCAGGATATACTCGTTAGCACCAGGGAAGCGTACCAAGAGGAAACCCATGTGAGCAGGAGAGCCATGCTCGAAAATCGGTTCGCGGTAGACCGCTTCGTTGAACGCAGTGCTGAAGTCTGGGCATCGCACCACTTCTCGGCCATCCACGGTGAGCACTTGGAAATGATAGCCCACTTGGCGCAAGTCTATGCCATTGTGTTGGAGTTCAGTTTTGAGCGCGTTATCCACATCAGTGCGCCGGATGCGCTGTTCTAGAGGTCGATCATCAGGCATGTACAGGCTCTCGTAGATCACCTCATTGAGTAAATCTTTTTGGTGAAGCAGTCGCTGTCGCATTTTTTCGGTCATCACCGAAGAGAGAGCTGCGCTGTCTGATAGCCGAATAGGGGTGGGGTAGGCCATTCCTTTGATGGCAACGCTCGTGTCTGCATCAGCTTGTTTGAGAGCCTCTGTGGCTTTCTCGGCAGTCATTTGCTGGCGGTGCATGGACTCATTGGCGAGCAATTCCTTTTCGAGGTTGGCTTCCACCTCACGGAGTTCCAAATTGCGAGCTGCCTGGTAGAGGGCACGCTTGACATTCTCGTCAAACTGCTTGCGGCGCGTTTCCACCACCTCGTTGAGATAGTAGAACTGCGTGCCGATGAGTGCAGCGAGTGCTATCCCCATGGCAATGGCAATGCTCCAAATGGTTCTCTTCTTCATATTGCAAAAATAAACAATTTTGAGACAGAAGCATATTTGTTTATCTATGAATCCTAGGGAGTCAAGATATTTAACATAAATTCCTAGTTTTGCTTGTTGCTCTATGCAGTAAAGTATCTCAATTTGGGTATCAAATTATTGAAAACTTTGTCTCTATTTGCTCATTTTTTAGGGTGAGCAATCACTGTTGTAGAGGATTTGTGTGATCCTCACGCGTATGCACGTGATTTTAGAAATAGCCTGTGGCTTTGTTGGCTCATCGAAAAGACCCTGAATGAGGGCATTCTAGCCACTTGTCAAGATAAAACTTGCGCTTCTCAACGAGGCTACCGGACGAGAAAAATGGTAGAGAGGTGCAGATTGTTATATTTCCTCTCAACTCGTTTATTTTCTCAATTTCCTTATTTATAAAAATATGCCGAATTTGTTTGTACAATAATAAGCTCTACAGAAGCTCAAGCTCTATGATGCTCCAATATATTTCGGAGAGATGAGTGAAACGCTCGGAGATATGAACTAAATGCTCGGAGAGATGAGGTGAAATCTCGGAGAGATACAGAAAAAAGTCGGAGATATTCCAAGAACTCTCCGACTTTTTGGGACACAGCTGCCTTTTTGGGACACAGCTGCGAGCTTTAAGGGTGAAGCCTGCGCAGAAGGTGAGGTTCGGCCCTGTCAAGAAGCTCTTAAAATGAAAAATATGGCTGTAGTCGCTCCCAATCCTTTTCGTTAAAAGCCGCATTCCCACGCAAGTCTTCCCAATCGCGCAATGGGCCGATGCGTTGTCGATGATGCATGATGGCTTTCACCTGATCGTAGTTGAGATAAGGATGTCGAAGCAGCTCTTTGAAGGTGGCACGATTCACCGCAATGCGATGCACCGTAGGATGCGGAGCAATGGAGACATATCGGGTGATGTCGTGAGGCAATGACTCGATGTCATGAAGCTGCGCTGTCGAAACGAAGCCTCCCAGCCGTTCGCGATAACGCACAATGGCTTGTGCGTAGGCATGTCCCACACCAGGCACGCGCTGCCACTGTGTGGTGTCGGCAGCATTGGCATCCACCTGTGCCCCTTTGGCGAGCTTTTGCGGACGGCTACGCACAAGGCTGTCATAGCGTGCTTGTTGAGCAGCGCGAAGAGCTGCACGTTCGGCCTTCTCAGCAGCCCAAATGGCGCGTTGTGCATCATAGGCGCGTTGTCGTTCCTCGCGTGCCCACTGTCGGGCTTTGCGTTCTGCAGCCCATCTCTCCACACGTGCCAAAGAGTCGCGCAGCCTTTGTCGCTCAAAGGCCAGTATCTCTTGTTGGTCGGCAGCCGAAGTGGTCACAGACTTTTCCGTAGAAGAGGGAGAGAGCAAGGGGAGGAGGAAGATTTTGACCACAACAATCACTACAAGGGCGATGGCGAGTGCCAAGACTCCTTGATGTGGATGTGAAGAACGAGGTGTTTTCTTTTTCATAGGAAGAAGGGAGGCTTCTGCGATGTTCTTGTGGAGGACACAAAGACAAGCAGAGGAAAAATGGAAAAGACGTGATGTTCAGTTTTACAAAATTACAATTTTCTGGCATGCGTGGCGCATCTTAATCCTATAAATCCGATAAAAAGATAGAATGTACATTGATAATCATGTCATCTCGAAATAAATCGCTACCTTTGCAGCCGATTTTAAGGGGGTGCCCCGATAACTACGGAGCTGAGAATACACCCTTATGAACTGATCCGGATAATGCCGGCGTAGTAATTAAAATAGTTTCTAATGAGAAAAACCATTCTCCTGAGCTGCTTTGCTGCAGCTTTGGTGGCATCTGCCCAAAAGGCGGATACCACTCGCACGAAACATTTGGGCGAAGCTCAAGTAGTGACCAATCGTGCCACCAACAAGACCCCTCTGGCCTTTTCTAACCTCGACAAGAAAGCGATTGAAAAGGTGAATTTCGGGCAAGATATTCCCTTCCTTCTTTCCACGCTTCCCAATGTGGTGACTACATCCGATGCCGGCACTGGCATTGGCTACACCAGCATGCGCGTGCGTGGCACCGTGGGAGAGCGCATCAATGTGACCAACAACGGCATTCCTCTCAACGACCCTGAGGCACACACCTTCTACTGGGTGGACACGCCCGACTTGGTGTCGTCGGTCAATGACATTCAGCTCCAACGCGGTGTGGGCACCTCCACCAATGGTGCTGCTGCTTTTGGCGCGAGTGTGAACATGACCACCGACCGCTTGAGTGCTTCGCCTTATGCCTTGTATGCTGGTTCGTTTGGCTCGTTCACTACCACCAAAAACACGGTGAAGGCTGGTACGGGATTGTTCGCCAACCACTGGACTTTTGATGCCCGTCTGTCTTATCTCTCTTCCGAGGGCTATCGCGACCGCAGTTCTGCTCGCCTGGGTTCCTATTTCGCCCAGTTGGCTTATATCAACGAAGGAACGACTTTGAAGCTCATCGCCTTTGGCGGTAAGGAGCGCACCTACCATGCGTGGGACGGTATCAGCCGTGAGCAGCTCAAAACCAACCGCACCTACAACCCTAACGGATACATCAAGGCCACAAAGTCTTTCTATGATAATCAGATTGACTACTATTTCCAACAGCACGCTCAAGCTCTGCTCACGCAGCGCATCGACGAGCATTGGAATTTCAATGCAGCTTTGCACTACACCTATGGCTTTGGTTACTATGAAGAATACAAAAACAACAAGAAACTGAAGAGTTTCGGGCTGAAGCCTTTCATGCTCAATGGAAAGGAAATCGCAAAAACTGACATCGTGCGCCGCAAGAACCTTGAAGGTAACTTCGGCGGTGCCATCACTTCTTTGGAATACAAGGATGGTGGTTTTGATTTCACTTTCGGACAAGCGCTCAACTACTTCAACAATGACCACTTTGGTGAAGTGCATTGGGTGAAGGACTATGTGGGTACGCTCGACACGAAACGCAGATATTACGACAACACGGGTAAGAAGTTGGACTACAACATCTTTGCACGTGCCAATTATAAATTGTTCAATCAGCTCAACCTCTTTGCCGATCTCCAATATCGCAACATCGACTACCGCATCGACGGCACGTCCGACAAGAAGGCGGTGCACGACACCAACGAGCAGTTCCACTTCTTCAATCCCAAAGTGGGTGCCACTTGGCTCATCGCTCGCAACCAGCAGGCTTATGCTTCGCTGAGTGTGGCGCATCGCGAACCAACGCGCAACAACTACGAGAAGGAGTTTGACAATGCGCACTCTCCTCTGGCGGAGCGTCTCATGGACTATGAGGTGGGCTATCGCATCGCTAACCGCACTTGGGAAGCCTCTGTGGGTGGTTACTTCATGGACTACAAGAACCAGTTTGTGCTCAATGGACGTTTGAACGACATTGGCGAAGCGGTGTCTGAAAATGTAGCGAAGAGCTACCGCATGGGTGTGGAGTTGGCTGGTGCTTGGAAGCCCAGTCAGCACTTCCGCTGGGACATCAATGTGTCGTTGAGCGAAAATAAGATCAAGGACTACACCCCTTACCTCCCCGATGCTAACTGGGAAAAGTCTGTTGCCCTACCCACCAAGAGCAGTACCACGATTTCTTTCTCTCCAGCTGTCGTGGCGAATAGCATTCTTGCCTACAACTACAAAGGATTTGCCGCTAGTTTGACCTCACAATATGTGGGACGTCAATATCTCGACAACCTGGAAATGAAGGAAAACTCGCTCGATGCCTACTTTGTGTCGCACCTCAATGCGAGCTACACCTTCAAACTTCGTGGTTTCAAGGAAATCACTGTGGGAGGCACCGTGTATAACCTCCTCGACACGATGTATGAGACCAACGGATACTCGCAATCATATTTGAGTGCTACCAACGAAATCATGAGCGATCCTCGTTTCTATCCCATGGCGGATCGCAACTTCATGGTCAATCTCTCCTTGAAGTTCTAGTATTTCGTGCTTGTGCCAGGTATTTGTCCTTTGTTTTTGGGGGACAAACGCACTCGCGCGAGATTAATGCCATCATTGCCCTGCCACTTGTTGCTGTCGATGATAGTGACAAGTGGCAGCTGCATTGGAGCAGTGATGGCCCTTCAGGGAAGAACTCCTTAGCTTTCTCGAAGAATATAAAAACTATCATTTTCGATTCCTCGCCTTCTTCGCATAACTCCTTAACATCATGACTACACTCACTGATTTTTTACTCTTTTTCTCTTCCGACAATGCAGTGAATGGAGCGTTGGTTCTCTTGGGCACCTTGCTCGGTTTGCCTTATGTGTATCTGCAATATAAGGCCAATCCTAAGTTTTGGATTGCCTCGGCACTCAATGCGTTGCCGTTTGTGTATGTGAATTTTGTGCAAGGAAATTTTGCTACGGCTGCCTTGTTTTTCTATTATCTTGTCGTGGCACTTCAGGCCATTTTCTTCAAAAAAGAGGAGGTGACCGATGAGGGAGTGTTCGTGATCTATCGTACACCCCACCGAAAACTTCTTCCCCTGTTGCTAATCTCCGCCCTCATCTTCCTGATGATCTATGTGTTTCTCACCAACATCCACGCTTTGCTGGGCAGTAGTTGGTTGGGTATTTCTGTAGCCACGCCACAAAATCCGCTTATCGATGCAGCCGCAACTGCCTTGAGCTGCACGGGAATGTGGTTGATTTCACGAAAGTATATGGAAAACTGGATTGTTTGGATAGTCGTCAATGTGGGCTATGTGGCCATGTATGTGGCGCAAGCCAACTTCTTTTGGGCTGCCCTCTTCATGCTCTATCTCGTGATGTCGTTTGTGGGTTGGGCAGAATGGCGCAAGCTCCACCATCAACAGCAGGCTGTAGCGTAGCGCGTTTGCTAGCTGCTATCCTCTATATCCTTTTTCTCACCTTCTAGCGTTGACTAGTTATGACCGTTATTCTTGCTTCTGGGCTTTTCCCTACGACTTTGCATGCCTTGCAATACTTGCGTGAGGCAGACTTCATCGCTTGTTGCGATGGAGCGGCCAATGCTTGTGTGGCTGCGGGCTTCCATCCTGATGTCATCGTGGGCGACGGCGATTCGATAGCTCCCGAGGTGGCCGCTACTTTTGCCGATCGCATCGTGCGCATCTCCGAACAAGAAACTAATGATCTCTCCAAGACTTTTCACCACTGTCTCAAGTTGGGGCGTCGCGATGAGTATGTGATTCTCGGTGCTACGGGTAGGCGTGAAGATCATGCCTTGGCGAATCTGGCGTTACTCATGGACTATGCCGAGGAGCACCGCGAGGTAATCATGGTGAGTGACTTTGGCACCTTCTATCCTTGCCGCGATACGAAGCGTTTGACGGTGGGGGTGGGGCAAGAAATCTCCATCTGGAATTTTGGCGCAAGCTATTTTTCAGCCGAGGGATTGCAGTATCCGCTCTATGACTTCACCAAACTCTGGCAAGGCACGCTGAATGTGGCGACTCGTCCCGACATTGCCGTGCATGCCAAGGGCACTTTCTTACTCTATGTTGCGCAGCCGGACTAAGACTTCCGTGTAATACCATTCTCTCAACGCTCCTCTCTGCCTTTTTGGAGGTAGGCCATGAGCGTCATCTCTATACTTTCTATACTATGTTTCACAGTAAGCCCCATTGTTCTTGTTTGTGTGCGATTGACCACAACAAGAACCTTGAGGCTTGCTTTCTTTTCTGAGCTGAACCTTTGTCAGCCATCATTTTAGTTATCTAGATTTTAATTTAGCGGCTTGATGATAGCGATATAACTTCTATCTAATCGCTCGAACATACAGTTATTACCCTCCCCACAGAACGACAAATAATAGGCTGTAAGTCCTACAATTCTAGGATTCCATAGGTCAGTTTTTTCTCTTGTATTCTGAGAATTCTTTCCAATATTGGCAAGATTGGAAAGAATTGTATTGTAGTTTTTACTTTGAGGATAGCAGTTCGTCTAGCTTATTGCCTTTAATATAGGCTCTCTTGACTCTGTTCAATGCAATTTCTGAAATCAGCTCTTTTTCCAATAAGCCGATGATATCTGTCTTTGCAGTTGTTGGGCTTATGCCAAATTTCACCTGCAAGTCTTTGATGGTAACTAATGTATTAGGATCATCATCAAACATTTTAATGATTTGTGCCTGACGCTCATTGAAGTTTCCCATACGCAAAATTATGCTTGCTGCCTTTTTCTCTTCCTGCTTTCTTTTGATATAATTTTGTAGTTGCTGAAAAGACTGTTCCAAAACTTTCAAGTTGTATGCGACGAAGTAGCCTATATCCATCTCGTCAGCCTCTGTAGATAGGAAGGCTTTTTCGTATGCTTTTTTTGACTTAGCTATGACTCGTGAAATTGATAGGTATTCAGTGAGCCAATATCCTTGTTTTAGCATATACCAATAGAACATAGCTCTGGCTGTTCGACCATTACCATCAACAAAAGGGTGAATATATGAAATCATGAAGTGGATTACTATACCACGAATGATTGGGTGTATGAATTGGCGAGGGTTTTGTTCGTTGAAAAAACTGCAGAGTTCTTCTATGAATTGCGGAATCTCTTCATAAGAAGGTAGGACATGTACGGTTTCGTGAGTAATGCCATTCTCTACAACAACATCATTATTGTTTCTGATGCGCCCAGCATCTTCTGGATGCTGCATCGTTTTATCGGTCATAAGCCAGTGCACTTGTAGCAATAACTCTTCAGACAAAGGTTCATTCTTATGTTCTACAATATATTGTATGGTTTGAAAGTTATTATGAATCATTTGTTGAGACTTGTCCTTGGGAGTCATCTTTTTTCGGAGCATGTCTTTTGCCACTTTTCTTGTGGTTGCTGCACCTTCCATTTGGCTAGAATAAATGGCCTCTTCCATCAAAGAACTAATCAAGTATTGTTCTTTGTTGTTAGAGTCAATAGTTGAACTATGCCCCCAGCTACCGCCCCAACTCATATCAAAAAGATGGCATATTCTCTGCATTGAATTTGTCAAACTCAATTTTACACCATATTTATTCCATATTCTTATTGAGTTTTTTATTCTTGAAGCCTTAACTAGAGTCCACAACTGATGTGAAGTGCAACCTAATGGACACTTCCTATATTTTATAGAATCCCAGTATTCAAAGGTTTCATTGATTTTGTCTATTATCTCACTAACTTGAGAATTTTCAGGCAGAATCATTGCAGAAAGTAAATCCTTGTCTTCGATATGAGGAGGTTGTTCTATTACCATAACTTATGAGTTTAGTACAAAGTTATCCTATTCTTTCCAATCTTGCAAATATTGGAAAGAATTTGTGGTATTCAGTAGTAGGATTCAGTGTGTTTGGAGTCAAAAACAGGAATATACTGATTGGTCAGTAGCTACAAAGCTATATTTTCTCTCAAAGCCGCTTTGTAGCATGCTCCGTTGCTGAATATAATGCAGTGATGCTCGGATAGTTATGATGGGTTATGTTGTATCTCTTTCTATTATACACTAGCTCTCCATACAGACAAAGAAGTCTTCATCTACTTTTTCTTGGTAGACACAATCCTCTTCATCCGATTTCTTGACAGCAACAAAAAACTTCATCCACCTCGAAAGAGGTGGATGAAGTGATGTTATGGTCTTAATCAAAGACATTCGAGGGAATGCTTTGAGGTAAGACGGTCTTCTAGACATTTTGGACTAGCCTTCTTTGTCTAGCCTTTTTCGACTAGAGTTCTTCGACAGCAGCTTGGGCAGCAGCGAGGCGAGCGATAGGCACACGGAAAGGTGAGCAGCTCACATAGTTGAGGCCTACGCGGTGGCAGAACTTCACAGAGCTTGGTTCACCACCATGTTCACCGCAGATACCGCACTTGAGTTCGGGACGTACAGCGCGACCCTTCTCTACTGCCATCTCTACGAGCTGACCTACGCCGTTTTGGTCGAGCACTTGGAAGGGGTCTACCTTCAAAATCTTCTTCTCGAGATATACGGGGAGGAAGCTAGCGATGTCGTCACGAGAGTAACCGAAGGTCATCTGCGTGAGGTCGTTGGTACCGAATGAGAAGTATTCAGCGCGAGTTGCAATGCGGTTAGCAGTCAAAGCAGCACGGGGGATTTCGATCATCGTACCCACCTTGAAGTCTACGCTCACACCTTCTTCTGCGAAGAGAGCAGCAGCAGTGTCGCGAATCACCTTCTCTTGGTTTTCAAACTCATAGAGGATACCCGTGAGAGGCACCATGATTTCGGGGTGAGGATCAAGACCTTCCTTCTTCAATTCCACAGCTGCACCGAGGATAGCGCGAGTCTGCATAGCGGTGATTTCGGGGTAAGTGTTACCCAAACGGCAACCACGGTGACCGAGCATTGGATTCGCTTCAACAAGACTGTTCACGCGTTGGTGGATGTATTCCACAGTCACACCCATTGCTTTCGCCATTTCTTCTTGACCTGCTTGGTTGTGAGGCACAAATTCATGGAGAGGAGGATCGAGGAGACGAACATTCACGGGGCAACCATCCATAGCGCGGAAGATGCCGAGGAAGTCAGCCTTTTGGTAAGGAAGAATCTTCGCCAAAGCCTTTTCGCGACCTTCTGCAGTTTCGCTCAAAATCATTTCGCGCATAGCCACGATCTTCTCTGCTTCGAAGAACATGTGCTCTGTGCGGCAAAGACCGATCCCTACAGCACCGAAGTCACGAGCCACTTTCGCATCTTGAGGAGTGTCAGCGTTTGTGCGCACTTGGAGCTTAGCATACTTGCTGCAGAGTTCCATCAATTCTGCGAAGTCACCGCTGAGTTCAGCAGCTTCAGTTTGGATTTCACCAGCGTATACGCAACCAGTGGTACCGTTCAATGAGATGAAGTCACCTTCTTTCAAAGTAAGACCATCAACGGTCATCGTGCGAGCCTTGTAGTCTACCACGATGCCGCCAGCACCAGACACGCAGCACTTACCCATACCGCGTGCCACAACAGCTGCGTGCGAAGTCATACCACCACGAGCGGTGAGGATACCTTCTGCGGCTGCCATACCAGCGAGGTCTTCGGGAGAAGTTTCGATGCGCACCATGATCACCTTCTTACCAGCTTCGTGCCAAGCTTCAGCATCGTCAGCGTGGAAGACGATTTGACCGCAAGCTGCACCAGGAGAAGCGGGAAGACCGCGAGTGATCTCGTGTGCACCAGCGAGTGCCTTCTTGTTGAAGACAGGGTGGAGGAGCTCATCGAGCTTGTTGGGTTCGCAACGCTTGATGACCGTCTTCTCATCGATCATACCTTCGTGGAGGAGGTCTATAGCGATCTTCACCATAGCCGTACCCGTGCGCTTACCGTTACGAGTTTGCAAGAACCAAAGTTTACCTTCTTGTACGGTAAATTCCATGTCTTGCATGTCGCGGTAGTGCTGTTCGAGCTTGTTTTGGAGGGCATCGAGTTCAGCGTAGATTTCGGGCATAGCTTCTTCCATAGAAGGATACTTAGCTACGCGTTCTTCTTCGCTAATACCAGCGCGTTCAGCCCAGCGTTGAGCACCAATCTTGGTGATTTGTTGTGGAGTGCGGATACCAGCCACCACGTCTTCACCTTGTGCATTAACGAGGTATTCACCATTGAAGAGGTTTTCACCATTACCAGCATCGCGGCTGAAGCAAACACCAGTAGCTGAAGTTTCGCCCATGTTACCGAACACCATGGCTTGCACGTTCACAGCCGTACCCCATTCGTCGGGGATGCTTTCCATCTTACGATAGAGGATAGCGCGTTCGTTCATCCAGCTGCGGAACACAGCGCACACAGCACCCCAAAGTTGTTCTTTAGGATCTGTGGGGAAGTCGTGACCAGTGTTGTCTTTAATAGCCTTCTTGAAGCGCTCTACGAGATCTTTGAGTTCTTCTACGGTGAGATCCTTGTCGAGGTGGATGCTACGGATAGCCTTCACCTCTTCGATGATAGCTTCAAATGGGTCGATATCTTCCTTGTTTTCGGGCTTCATGCCAAGCACGACGTCACCGTACATTTGCACGAAACGACGATAAGAGTCGTAAACGAAGTGAGGATTACCAGTTTTAGCCACAAGACCTTCGGCTACAGTGTCGTTCAAACCGAGGTTGAGGATGGTGTCCATCATACCAGGCATTGAAGCACGAGCACCCGAACGTACAGAAAGCAAGAGAGGATTGGTGGGATCGCCAAACTTGCTGTTCATGCTTTGTTCAGTTGTAGCGATAGCCGCATTCACTTGGTCGGTGAGCTGACGGATAATCTCTTCTTGACCTACTTTATAATAGTCGTTACAGGTGTCGGTGGTGATGGTGAATCCAGGAGGTACAGGCACACCAATCTTGTTCATTTCTGCAAGGTTGGCACCTTTACCACCGAGGAGATCTCGCATAGTAGCATCACCTTCAGCCTGTCCGTTACCGAAAGTGTACACTCTTTTTACTTGTTCCATATTGCTTGTGATATTTAATTATATTTCGTTGCTGCAAATATAACTCAACTTCAGCAATTCTCCAAACTTTTTTGGTCGTTTTTGCTATGTTGAGTTGATGATTTTATAAGTATTTCATTTGGGCTTGAAAAACGTGCTTGCGAAGATACGAAATTTCGAGGAAGAATCAGTCATTCTACCTCGAAAATATCGCATAAGACAAAGCTTGAAAGCCTTTTAGAGCAGAGAACGCTCTTTTTCTTTATAGTTGAAGACTGAGCGAATCATCGGCTCACTGCTTTCACTCCCCGCACGGTGCGGATTTTTTTGATGAGTCCATTGAGCTGAGTGGTGTCGTCTACCATCACCGTCAGTTCGCCATAGAACAATCCCTCATTGCTTTCTATCGAGATGTTGCGGAGCATGATGTGTTCTTCTTTAGCGATGATGGAGGTGATATTGTTCACGATGCCCAAGTCATCTTGCCCCACCACGTGCAGAGTGATGGGATACGTGCTGCCCCCTTTGCCTGCCCATCGTGCCTTGACGATGCGATAGGGGAAGCGGGTACGCATGTCGTGCGCATTGGGACACGTTTCGCGGTGAATCTTAATCCCGCCCGACACCGACACAAAGCCAAAGACGTCGTCTCCGTAGACAGGGTGACAGCAGCGTGCCATTTGAAATTCCACACCTTTGAGGTTGCGGTCGATCACGAGCACATCGTCTGAAGCTCCAGATATGGGTTCTACCACCTCGCGGAAGTTGAACTCTTCGGCACTCTTCACCTCAGCCCGTTCACCCACACCCGCATCGCGCTTCTGCAATTCCACATACGTGTCGAGCGTTGCGTTGAGGTCAATCTTATTGTCCAGGATGTCTGCAAAGAAATCGCCCGCTTCCTTGTAGTTCAATTTCTTGATGAGCTGGTTGAGTATGCTTTCATCCCATTCCAACTTGCGATTCTTCAGTTTGCGCTCCAGCACCTCCTTGCCCATCGCACTATCGCGGCTCTTGATTTCGCGGAGCGATTGGCGAATCTTCGACTTTGCATGCCCCGACACCACAAGGTTGAGCCATTCGAGGCGCGGTTGTTGATTGTTCGACACGAGCACCTCCACGCGCTGTCCACTGGCCAACACTTGGCGAAGAGACACGTTCTTGCCGTCTACGATGCCTCCCACGCAACGGTTGCCCACTTTAGAGTGGATGAGGTAGGCAAAGTCAAGTACGGTGCTGCCCACGGGCAGTTTGAATAAGTCGCCTTTAGGGGTGAACACATAGATGGAGTTTTCTTTCAATCCCTCATTGTCGTCCACGTGTGGGTCGCGCCCTTCCTCGAGAGCTGTGCGGATGCCAGCCAACCACGAGTCCACACCACCTTCGCTGCTCTTCACGCCCTTGTATCTCCAGTGTGCGGCAAGACCACGCTCTGCCACTTCGTCCATGCGCTCCGTGCGGATCTGCACTTCCACCCACTTATTTTCAGGGCCTAGTACTGTGACGTGCAAACTCTCATACCCATTGCTCTTGGGCACGGTCACCCAGTCGCGCAGGCGTTTGAGGTTCGACTCATATTTGTTGGTGATGAGCGAAAAGACCTTCCAGCACTCCGCCACCTCTTTGTTGGGAGCTGAGTCTAAGATGATGCGGATGGCAAAGAGGTCATACACTTTCTCAAATCCGCACTTCTGCTTCTTCATCTTCTGCCAAATGGAGTGGATGCTCTTCGTGCGCCCTTTCATGTGGTAGCGCAGTCCAGCTTCTTGCAGCATGGTATGGATAGGTGCGAGGAAGTTTTCAATGTAGGCATCGCGCGATTTCTTGGTGGCATTGAGTGCCTCTTTGATCATGTAGTAGGCTTCCGTCTCCAGATATTTGAGCGAAAGGTCTTCCAGCTCCGACTTCAGTTTGTAGAGTCCGAGTTTGTGCGCCAAAGGTGCATAGATATGAGCGGCTTCTATGGCGAGTCTGCGTTGTGCCGCTTTAGCTTCCGTGTCTTTGACGCGGCGCATCATCACCACACATCCTGCTATGAGCAACAGCACCACGCGCATATCCGCCGCCTGCGAAACGAGCAAGTTGCGAAAGTTGTCCGTCTTCAACATCTCTTCGTTGAGCGATTCCAGTTCGTGCACGCGTTCAAAGGCCATAATGTCTTCGGCCGAGGGAGTCCAGTCTTTCAGACCAATCTCGTTGGCTGCCAAATCGAGCGTAGCTTGTGCGATTTCTTGTGCATCAAATCCAAACTCTGCGATGAGTCTTTTGTCGGTAAAATGGTGTGGAGCAAAAGCATTCATAAGTTCTTGTGGATGATGAGGTGGAACAATAGGGGGCTATGCCAAAACATTCGTTAGGAAATCACCTTTCGGCTTTTGACATACCCCCCTCATTGTTGGTCTACATGCAGCAGGGAATATCCCGATATTCCTGCTGCATAGAGCGACTAATTCTTTTCGGGAACGAGGTATTTATCTCCCGTTTCGCGAATGAGGATGCCACGATATTGTTCGGGATAACCAGGACGTTCGGGCGACACGCAGATGCCATCGGGCGTAAGCTCCCATTTGCCATCACGTGTTTCTTTTTTCACCACTTGGTCGTTGAATTTCATCACGAGATATTCTCCCAAGGCCTTCCAGTCGGTCATCAGGATATTGGCCCATTCTTGTGCATAGCCATTCACTTCAGCCGAGAAATCGCTAGGATTTTGCTGGAAGGTGCGGAGCAAAGAAGCATCCGCTGCCTTCTGAGCATTGAGCATATATTCTTCCATGTTGTCGCGTCGCTTTGCCACGGTAGGGTAGAGTTGGTCGTAGCGTGGATACACCATGTTAGACACCCAGTTGCAGAGCCAGAAAGCACTCTTCCACGAGAAGGTGTGGTCGTTGGCTGTGGCATCATCGAAGCATTCAGGCACCTTGGTCAATGAGCAGTAGATGGGCACAAATGGAGTGGTGTTGGCTTCGTCGTTGGCAAACCACAGCACACCACCCACGGGGTTGGGCAGATGGCCACGCAGCTGTGCTACAATCACGAAACTAGCTTGGTGGGTAGAGACAGGACGTTCGTTGAAATACTTCTTGCCTTGGTATTCCCAAGTCAAAGGAGAAGGGCGATAAGGTGCTCCATTGGTGCCAGCACCCGCGTTGGTGGTGATGTCGAAAGGCGTACCTTCGTAGTGGTCGCGCATAGCTTCCATCACATCCGTGAGTGCCAAAGGAGCTTTGGGCTTGAAATAAAGGGGCATCACTTCGCTGGTGCCGATGTGTTTACCGTCTACGAAGTCCACATATTTGTCCATACCGTCCACGAAGCGGTTGAAGAGCGACCAAGCACGAGCATCGCAGAAACGCTGGCTACCGAAGTCGGCAGGAGAGTAGGCTGCAGAGAAGGAGAAGTCAGCATCTTTGCCAGAGAAATATCCCTTTTCGCGAGCAAACTTGATCACGTCTTTGGCGTACATCACATTCTTCTTGTCTTTCAAGTCAAACTTGTGGATGCGGCTTTGGTTGGCGTGTGCACTGATGCAGTCGTCGGGGATGCGTACTGCCACCCACACTGCACCTTTCTTTTCGTCGCCTTTACCGATCATCTCCATGATCCACACCTCATTGGGGTCAGCGATGGAGAAAGATTCGCCTTCAGATGAATAGCCATGACGAGCCACGAGATCGGTCATCACCTTGATGGCTTCGCGAGCGGTCTTAGCACGCTGCAAACCGAGTGCCATGAGCGACACATAGTCGATGCCTCCCATCGGGTTCTTGGGAGCAAGTTCATGACGTCCGCCGAAGGTGGTTTCGGTGATGGCCACTTGGTGTTCGTTGATGTTACCCACCACGTTGTAGGTCACAGGAGCTTCGGGGATTTCACCTAGATATTTTTGTGTGTCGCCATCGACAATACGGCGCATCGTGCCAGGAGCATGCGTGCCAGCAGGGAAGTGGAGCAAGCGGCCATACATGCCGTAGGAGTCGGCACTATAGGTGAGGTAGGCTTCACCATTCTTGGAAGCCTTCTTGCCCACGAGTAGGTTGGTACAAGCCGATGCCCCCAATGCAAAGAGGGCGACAAAGAGTAGCAGTATTCGTTTCATTTATGGATGATTTAGATGATTCTGATAGGTGCTGCGCGATATATGATAGCAAAAGGTTGTGTTTTTGGCCGTATCTCCTGCCTTTTTCTAGATTTGCTTCACAGAGGGTCGCTGCGACAAAGTTACAAATAATTCAGTAAGTAGGCTACATTTTTCTGCGATATCTCGCTATTTCTTGGCTATTTTAGCAAGAATGCTCTTACCATGGGTTCAGGCACTGCCTCTCCGACAGACTTTGTTCTCTACTTCCTCCTTGAAACCCATGTTTCGGGGAATTAGACGAATTAAGATTTGTTTGTGTTTATCTCTCGAGCGGTGAGTGAGAGTTGAAGAAGGAGAAAGGATGTCTTGGGTAATGTTCCATCTTTTCTTTTTATTCTCTTTTTCTATTTTCGTTTGTTCGTTCGTTTGTTTGTTCGTTTGTTTGTTTGTTATCGCGCGCGTACGTACGCGAGGGAAAGTGTTGCAAGTTCCTGCAAATGAAGAACTTGCAAGTGCGTTTCTTGCAGATTCAAAAACAGGACTTTTTAGCGTTTTGTGCAACTTGCTGCAATATCTTCATTTGCAGGAACTTGCACATGTTTTGGAGTGCTTTTTGTGGGCTTTGCTGATATTTTTGCTGCAAAGTGCTGCAATATCGTGCATGTCAATAAGTTACGTGTGTTTTGGAGTGCTTTTTGTAGGTTTTGCTGGTGTTTTTGCTCCAAAGTGCTGCAATATCGTGCATGTCAATAAGTTACGCGGGTTTAGGAGTGCTTTTTGTGAGTTTTGCTGGTGTTTTTACTGAAAAGTGATGCAATATCGTGCATGTCAATAAGTTACGCGTGTTTAGGAGTGCTTTTTGTGGGCTTTGCTGGTGTTTTTGTTACAAAGTGATACAATATCGTGCATGTCAATAAGTTACGCGTGTTT
>NZ_KB290716.1:182347-204658 GCF_000318095.2 Alloprevotella sp. oral taxon 473 str. F0040 | reverse complement strand
CAATATCGTGCATGTCAATAAGTTACGCGTATTTTTGGTTATGAGGTGTATCAAGCTCTGATGCTTCGTTTTTAAGAATACCCTCCTATTTATATATGGGAGGAAATGAGGCGAAAGTGATAAAATCTACGTTAAAAAATGCAGTCTTAAACATCCTTTATTATTGCGGAAAGAGATACCAGCGTTTTATAAATATTTTTTACGAATCTCTTATAGAATAGCCCAAGCTATGCCGTACAGACAAATAGTAGCATGAAGGAGTTTATCAGAGCGTTTTAGCAGTGATATTTGTGTGTTTTAAGGTCTTTTGCAAGAGAACTCTCCGATATTTTAGAAAAAAACTCGGAGCTTTTACCGATTTTCTGTGAGTTTTCTGCGTTTTTCTCCGAGGTTTTTATTGCACTTCTGAAAAGGCTCAAATATGTATCGCAGCGTTTATATGTTGCTTTTTCCAGACGAGTCTAAGGAGATGAAGAGTGGGATGCACATGCAAAAGTGTGGGCATGTGACAATAGCGAGATGCATATAGACAATAGCGAGATGCACAAAGACAATAGCGAGATGCACATAGACAATTGCGAGATGCACAAGAATGCACTTCAAAAAGCAGAAAAGCCCTACACGAAAGTGAGGACTTTACAGCACAAGTAGCCCCCTTAAAAGCTACCTTAATTAAAAGCATAGCAAGCCATAGATGAGCGAAGAGGAACTTATTGAGCCTCCGTATCCTCTGGTTCTTGCTCACCGATGGTGAGTTGTTGCAGATCGTAGGAAGAACCGTTGTAGACGTTCAAATCCACATCGCCAGAGATGCCATCAATCTTGCCACGATCGGTGAATTGCCAAAACTTCCATTTGCCCTTGTAGGACAATTGTTTCACGTAGTAGTGCGCTATCCAAAAATGATAGCGATCGAAGGTAGGCGTGTTGAGATATTTCTCCTTAAACTTCAGCCCCGTGTAGATGATGGGCGTGGTGTTGTAGTGCTTCTCCACGATGTTGAGCCATTCGGCCACTTCCTTGCGCAACTGTTCGGCAGAGAGCGTGCCAATGCTTTCCACATCGAGCACAGGAGCTAAATCACCTGGTTCGAGATGCACTTGCTTGAGATAATGTTTCGCCTGCACATCGCCCGAAACGAGGGGAGAAAAAAAGTGATAGGCACCGCGAATGAAGTCGTATTGCCCGATTTGGTAAAAGTTATCGTTGAAATTCTTGTCCACATGCTCCTTCCCTTCGGTGGCTTTGGCAATGACGAATCGAATGGGCTGGTGGTCAATCTTGGCAGCTGCCACCTTTTCCCAGTCTATCTCACTCTGATAGCGACTAATGTCGATGCCTCGCACAGCATATTCTTCTGGATATTTGGTGGTGCCAAAGAGCCCTTGCCACAAGTTGGATGTGGGCGCAACGATATAATTGTAGGTGACGAAAAGATACACTCCTGCTGCGATGATAATACCGATCCAGAACACGCGCTTGTAGCCGTGTCCAAAGGAGCGTTCAGCCCAAGTGACGGCACTCTGCTTGCTGTTACGTGAGGAGCGACGTCGCTTTTTGGGAGGAGTGGAGGAGCGTTTCTTTTGAGTCATGAATAGAGAAGAAAACGAGGGGTGCAAACTTGCGCTTGCACCCCTTGTTGAGTCAATGTCTTATGCGATGCAGACGCTGATTATTTCGCTTGTTCGAGCGCGAGCGTCTTGGTGCATTGGTCGCAAACTTCTGTGGGACCCCAGTATTGGATAGGACCAGGATAAACGAAGGCTGTTTGCTCAGCCCATGCTTCGCGTTGTGCAGCGAAAGCTTTGAAGGGCGCACCATCGAGTTCTACGAGAGCCTTGCGAATCACAGGCTTCATTTCGCCGTGACGACGCTCCATGTTCATCATCATGGTGATGGGCACACCGCCAGCCACCCATTCAGCAGCAGGAGCAGTGGTGTTCTTCACGATGGCCATGTAGCCAGTCTTGCCGTTAGCCACGAGCTGAGCGGCAGAAGCACCGAGAGCGTAGCAGTAGTCAGCATCGAAGTTAGAAGGAGCAGCGCAGCGACCTTCGTAACCGAAGAAGTGATGGAGAGCCGCAAACTTGCCAGTGTACTTGCCTTCCTTCTTCCAAGCAGCGAGCTTTTCAGCCACCATTTCTGAGAGGAGCTTTTCAGTCTCGATGAGCGATACTTGCACGTTGCCGTGGGGGTCACGCTCAGCGGTGAGTTGCTTAGCCACACCTTCGGGGAGAGAAGCGTAGATAGCTGCGTTTTCAGCAGAGAGGTGGCTGAGCACCCATGCACGTTGGTCGGCAGCTTCCACTTGGGTAGCTTCGGGAGTAGAGAGGAGGTCGTTGAGTTCAGCGATGAGCTTCTTCAAAGAAGGGATGAACTCGATGAGGCCTTCGGGGATGAGCACAGTACCGAAGTTGTTGCCAGCAGCAGCGCGCTTAGCCACTACTTCAGCGATGTAGGTTACTACGTCGTCGAGGCTTTGTTCCTTAGCTTCTACTTCTTCAGAAATCAAGCACACGTTGGGTTGCACTTGGAGTGCGCACTCGAGAGCGATGTGAGAGGCAGAGCGACCCATGAGCTTGATGAAGTGCCAGTACTTGCGAGCAGAGTTGGCATCGCGTTGGATGTTACCGATTACTTCGGCATAAGTCTTACAAGCAGTGTCGAAACCGAAAGAAGTTTCGATTTGGTCGTTCTTCAAGTCGCCGTCGATGGTCTTGGGGCAACCGATTACTTGAACGCCATACTTCTTAGCTGCGTAGTATTCAGCGAGCACGCAAGCATTGGTGTTGGAGTCGTCACCACCGATAATCACGATAGCGTTGATGCCGAGTTGACGAATCACTTCCATACCCTTTTCAAACTGAGCTTCTTCTTCGAGCTTCGTACGACCAGAACCGATCATGTCGAAACCACCCGTGTTGCGGTATTCGTCGATGAGTTCGTCGGTCATTTCGAGGTAGTTGTGGTCCACCAAGCCTCCAGGTCCCATGAGGAAGCCGTAGAGCTTAGAGTTGGGGTTTTGCTTCTTCAAGCCATCATAGAGACCGCAAATCACATTGTGACCGCCAGGAGCTTGACCACCAGAGAGGATGATACCGATGTTGATGGGAGCATATTCCTTCTTCTCGTCCGTAGGCTCGAAGTTTACGAGGGGCATGCCATAAGTGTTGGGGAAGAGGGCTTTGATTTCCTCTTGGTTGTCTACACTCTGGGTGGGTGCACCTTCTACGATTTTCACGTTACCGCGAAGACCTGCGGGGAGTTTGGGCTGGTAGGCAGCACGAGCAATTTGCAATGCGCTTTTTTCCATATTGATTGATAGATTGGAGTTTGAAATTATTTGCTACAAAATTACTTCTTTTCTTGCGAACAGACAAGGTTTCTCCTTGTTTTCTCTCTGGTTTTTGTGGTGGCTTGTAGATATTTGCAAGGGGAGTTGTCTTTTACGTCTTCTCGTCTGCGGAAGCCCTTGCGTTGAGTTGCGCTGGAGTGAGATAAAAGTCTTGGCAAAGTTGCTGATATTGTGGACTGCGCTCGCCATTTACTTGCAAGATGAGTTGGTCGGTTTGCAAGAAATCACCCACGATGGTATGTCCATTCTGGTGGTGAGTGGGGAGAGTGAAGTGGAGTTGAAAGCGGAGCATCACGCGCTTGGGGGCTTTGCGCGCTACGGTGTGCACGTCGGTCTGGCGGATGAGGGAGAATCCAGCATCTTGAGCGCAGCGCACGAACCGCGGTTGTGCCGTCTTGGGAATAATCACTTGCAGCCATCCGCCACTCTTGAGCAATTGTGCGCTTCTCGAGGTGAGAGCTTCAAAGGTGAGTCCGTGGTGGACGTGTCGTGCTTGTGCCCGCTGCTGAATGGGGGAGAGGAGGGTTTCTTCGAAATAGGGAGGATTGCTCACAATCATGTCAAAGCGTTGGTCGTCTTCGCGCCAGTCGTCGGTCATGATGTCACCTTGCTTCATCCTAACTTGCGCAGCAAAGGGCGAGGCTACTGCGTTTTCGGCGGCTTGAGTGGTGGCATCGGCATCGAGTTCCACGCCCACAACTTGTAGGTGTGGATAACGCTGCGCGAGCATCAAGGCTATGAGTCCACTTCCCGTGCCGATGTCCAGCGCTCGTGCAGCGGAGGGAGCAGGTGGCATTTCACACCATGCCCCGAGGAGCACGCCATCTGTGCCCACTTTCATGGCACATCGGTCGTCGTGGATGGTGAATTGTTGGAATTGAAACATCGCGAGGGGGATTAGAGTGTGAGAGAGTTAGGATAGGAGAGAGTTGGGATAGGAGAGAGTTAGGATAGAGTAGGGAATAGTAGTAGGAAGGGGTAGTAGCGAGTAGGGGTAGGGCAACAAAAAAAGGCGACTTCTGGGAAGAAGCACGCCTTTCGATTGGATTGGGAATAGTAGTTTGATTAGGCCAAGCCTGGCTTATTTCGCCTTCTCAACGATAGCTTTAAAAGCCTGAGGGTTGTTTACAGCGAGGTCGGCGAGCACCTTACGGTTGATCTCGATGCCGGCCTTGTGAAGACCACCCATGAGTTGAGAATAGCTCAAGCCTTCGAGGCGAGCCGCAGCGTTGATACGCTGAATCCAGAGAGCGCGGAAGTTGCGCTTCTTGTTGCGACGGTCACGGAACGCATAGGTAAGACCCTTTTCCCAAGTGTTCTTGGCAACGGTCCACACGTTCTTGCGGGCACCGAAGTAACCGCGGGTGAGCTTCAGGATTCTCTTGCGCTTAGCGCGAGATGCGACATGATTTACTGATCTTGGCATAGTAATGTTGTTTTTGATTGCTGGCGGCTACACGTTAGCAGCACTTGCGAGCCAGACATTCGATGAAATAAATGACTTTGGTAGGAGGTTTTGTGAAAACAAAAACCAAAAGAGATTTAGCGCATGCAGAGCAATTCGCGTACTTGCTTCACGTCAGAATCGTGAACGAGGCCAACGTGTACGAGGTTACGCTTTTGCTTCTTAGTCTTCTTCGTGAGAATGTGACTGTGGAAAGCGTGCTTTCTCTTGATCTTACCGGTTCCGGTGAGTGTGAAACGCTTCTTAGCACCAGAATTAGTCTTTACTTTAGGCATTTGTTAGTAAGTTAAATGATGAATGAATGTGTGCGGTTGCGCATACCTGGCACAACGCGCTACGTATATAAAACAAACAAGGGTAAGCGCCTCGACGGATGCTTTTTAGTGATGTATGGAAACTGGGGTAGTTCCGCCGAGAATGTTCACTTGTCTGGATTATCCAGGAGGGTAATGAGGAAATTAGAAGTCTTCGCCTTCCACTTTTGGGCCAGTGTATTCGCGACGTTCCTTCACTTGAGGGGTCTTCTTGGCTGGCGTAGCCTTAACTTCATCTTGAGTTTCAGCAGGCGTGTCGTGTGTTTCTTTGACTTCTACGTCTTCTTTGCGCACAGGTGCTTTTTTGGGAGCGAGATACATGGTCATGCGCTTACCTTCGAGCACGGGCATAGATTCCACCTTGCCATATTCTTCCAAGTCGTTGGCAAAACGGAGGAGCAATACTTCACCTTGCTCTTTGAAGAGGATGCTGCGGCCACGGAAGAACACATAGGCCTTCACTTTGTCACCTTCGCTCAAAAAGCCCTTAGCGTGCTTGAGCTTGAAGTTGTAGTCGTGATCGTCGGTCTGAGGACCGAAACGAATTTCTTTCACTTCTACCTTCACTTGCTTAGCTTTCAGCTCCTTTTGACGCTTCTTCTGTTGGTAGATGAATTTGGAAAAGTCCACTAATCTACAAACAGGGGGTTGTGCGTTAGGGCTGATTTCTACTAAATCCACACCTTGTTGTTGCGCCATGCGTAGAGCATCACGCGAAGGCATAACCACGCTTTCACCTTCTTCAGGAATTACGCGCACTTCTCGCGCACGAATTTGTTCGTTTACGCGATACTGCTGCTTGAGTTTATCGTTTTTATTGGGTCTCAAATGTCGATAAATTTGGGTTTGTAAATTAGAGAGTCTATTTATTGCGCTGCAAAAGTAAGCATTTTCTTGCAACTCACAAAGTTTTAATCCGAAAACATCGACTATTTTTTGTGCTCCTCCATTTTCTGTAGAGTCAACCATCAAGTGCAACACTATGGTATGAGTTGTCAGAATGCTTTGATGGGTGTATTGTATTTTAGTGCCTTCCTGGGTCTGAAATTGATTTTCTCTGCCTAACGCATGGGCTTTATAGACTGTTTCATTTACTCACGTAAAGTCGCATTTATGGAATTCCTCGAAAGATTATGCTTCTTAAGAGAAGTATGAGACTATAAATGCAATGTTTAAAGCACGTTGCGGATTGAGTCTATAATTCTATGATTTTATAATCTTTAATCTTTGCAGAATTCTGGAATCGTATTACTATATTATGTTTCTTCTTCATAGCTAATAAGTAAGGTTGTGATAAACTGATATTGGCAAAAGGAGAAGATTGCATGGGCATTGATGCTAACAAATAGCAAGTATTATTCTTATTGATAATGCCCATAGACTTATAGTAATATCGTGTTTTAAATAGCTGTTTTCGAGCCTTGTTTAAATTCCTTTTATTGTTTTTTTCGTTGTTGCTATACTTCAATTCGAGAAATAGAATCCAAGAACCACCAATGTTATTATGAGGATAAATGGCGCATTCGCATTGAGACAAAGGGCTTCCGTTACGACGAGTAAAACTACGGTTATCGAAAGGAATACCGTCTATCTCAACACTGAGCGGATTTTCTACCGTAAAATAGTCGATATCATTCGGTGGAGAACCGTCAAATAATTCTGTTGCTCGCTTAATTGCTTGTAGTCTTGTTTGTTCAGTGTAGTCTGCTACGTATAGGTTAGCAGTTGTAGTGGTACAATTTTGCAAATGATGAGAAAAAACATTTTGTATTTTTGTACGTATCATTATTCGTAGTGATTAAGCATTGAATAAAAGTCATCCATTAAGTCTTTCATTTTCTGATCGAAATAATTATCAGAAATTAGTCCATCTTCCCCTTGAATGGTTCCTTTCACTTGTCCTTCTCTGATTTCATAAATAGATACGTCTGTAGGATTTATGCTTGATTGATTACACTTGAGATTGCTTAATTCATCTTCTACCATTTTGTCACTTACTAAATCTGCCATCATACAGTTGTTTAATGCGTAAAGCACGTACGGGCTATGTGTTGTAAGGGTTAGTCTGCTTCCTTCTTTATTCAGGCACTTCTGTAGGAAGTAATACACTAAATCTCGTTGGGTTTCAGGAAACAAATTTTGTTCCGGCTCTTCTATAATGAACTGAGAGTTCTTTGTTGTAAATAAGCTATCTGATATGGCCTTGTAATCTTCGAAGTATTTAGCCGCTTTTTCTTCGCGTTCGTGGAGTTTTTCGCTAAAAGACTTTGCGAATGTTCGCAAATCTGTTGTTGAAAAAATATCCTTATCATAATAAGGCTTTAGTACTTTCTCTATTATAAGAGATGTGTTAACACGTTGTTTTCTTTCATCTTGTTCAAAAGAAATTGTATCCTCATTATATATCCATTTTGTCAGATATTCAATCATCGCAATTAAGGGAGTAATAGATTGCAACCCGCTTGAAGCATTTGACAAGAGGATATCATACTCGGCATCATTATTATTACCTCTGATGTGGTCTTCTTCAGTACCTTCAATGTAATAATAGTTTACGCCAAGATTCAGAATAGACATTGTATTCTCGTTCGAATATTTTTTGCGAGCTTCAAACCAATCAAACAAGAAACTTCTAATGTTTGTGTTCCCAAATTCCGATTTTCTTGCTTCAGGGAGAATGACCATGTTGCGTTCGGAAGGAATGTAAGCTATTTTACTACGTTTGTATGCATATTTGTTTACCCATGAGATTGAACATTCCTCATTTTTCCATACTATGTCTACTACCTCACTTTGGTAATGGATATAGCTGTTAGATTTAAAGTACCCCTTTATCTTATGAAAAGATTCAAGACGTTCTCTGAAATGCGTTTTATTTTCTTGATATTCAGAAAGGGATTGATTAGTAGCCACATCTTTTTCTACCCAGGCGCAGAAACTAATAATCTTTGCGATGGTGCTTTTACCACTACTTTGTGGTCCCATAAAAACATTGATTTTATTGAGAGAGATTTCCTCGACCTCTTTTATAGGACCTATGTTTTTTATTGTTATTGTTGGCATAGTTATTGGTTGATTTTATAGTTTGAATTTTCTATCAGTTATTTTTTCTTGATTTCCCAAGATCTCCATTAATTAGGAAGAGGATTTCAGGCTTTGTAGTATCCTATTGTAGATTGTGACATTGACAATACTAAAGTTTTTGCTTAGTTTTGGGAAACTATGATTACTTGATGTGTTTTCCACAAGCATTTCTTTTATTTGATACATGGGTTTGTCGTCATGTTTAATACACTCGGCTAGATGGTGCAAAGATATGAAATAAAATAGCATAGAAAAAGGAATGAGTATTTTTTTATACTATAGAGTCCGTTGAGGCAACGGTATGTAGAGTCAACCCGCAAGTGCAAAATTACAATATTCTCCTTTGCGCTATAGGACTCATTTTAGCCCAATTCGGTTTAAAGATAGCATTTATTTTGAGTTTCTCAAATAGAACACGCTTCGTTTCGACCTTATCCTATGATAGAAGTTCAACAAATGGTTCGTGTTTCATGGATAAAAAACTATGGCAAAGCTGATTTCTTGCTGTGTTTAGCTTTTGAATTTGCATTTTCTTTTCTTCTAACTTGTGCAATTTGACAGATATGTTGTAACTTTGCGCAGAGTCTTCGACAGTGTGCAATCTTGATGATGTGAGAACTTGGACAGAAAATGCCATGATTCTGCAGGCATTTGTACATTTGTCTTCGATGCTACTCTTTTATTATCAATTTCTTATATTCTATGAAACGAATCCTCTCGTTCTTACTCTTGGCCTTTATGGCTACAACGCTCACCCTCTCTGCTCAGTCTGCTGCTGACAAAATTGTGGGTTTGTATCACGTGGTGAAAGATGGTCGCAACTCAAAGGTGAAAATCTTTAAGTATGGCGATGGCTATCGCGCTCAAGTGGTGTGGCTTGAAAACATGAAGAACCCTGATGGTAGCCAGCGCACTGACCAGAAGAATCCCGATCCTAAGAAGCGTAACACGCCCTCTAACCAAATCGTTTTGGTGGAGAAGGTGACTTTCGATGGTGATGATACTTGGGAAAATGGTCATATCTACGACCCCACTAGTGGTAAGGTGTATCGCGTGGAAATGTATTTCGACAAACCCAATGTGCTCACAGTGAAAGGTAAACTTGGGCCTTTCTTCAAGCGTGTCTATTGGCAGAAGATTCAATAAACGCCGAGAAGCGTAAACAATACATGATGATAAGTCCTCGCCGAGCGGCAGTAGCTCGGTGGTGGAGAATGGAAAAAGAGGGTGCACTCGCTAGGAGCGCACCCTCTTTCGGATTGTTATGTCGTTGTTGTCTTTTCTTTGTTGGAGCTTTAAGCACTCCTGAGAAAGGTGAGCTTTGTGTGCCCTTTGTTGCTGTAGTTTAGGGGGAATAGCTCATAGGAGATTCTGGGGAGGTTGGGAGAGTCTGAGGAAATCCTATCTTGTTTCTTCAAAGAAGAGTTTTGGGATGTCCGTTAGACTTTGGGGGTCAACGTAGCTTTCGATGTGTCGCTTGCGTTTGTCCTCGAGTATCTCATCCACGGCGATGAGAATGCTGGTTTCTTCCACATTGCCAAATTCGTCGTTGATGGCAGTGCCAAACACGCGCATGGTGGGAGAGAGGTTCATATAAGCGTTGACCAAGGGGGGGATGTTGAACCCACGTTCGCGCACAGCTTTATTCAAAATCTTGTAGTCTGCACGGAAATCGGTTTCGACAAAGATTTTCTTCAATTCCTCTTCGGGAGTTTCGAGAAGCACGGGATTATTCACCGTGATGAGTCCGTCGCGATCGCCGAAGTGACGATGGAGGAAATAGAGTATCATGTCGCGCGCAGGGCGGTCGAAGCTGGGATACATGGTCATCTTGCCAAAGAAATACTTCAAGTCGGGCATGATGACGGTGAGTGCGCCGAGTCCGTCCCAGAGGTTGTCGAGAGCGTAAAGACTTTTCGAGAGGTTGCGCGTGCTTTGGTATTCGAGTGTCACAAAGGAACGTCCTAGTTCCACGGTCTGTGGGAGGAAATTCTCGATGAAATTGTCCGAGAATGTGAACATGTGGCCTGTGGCCAGGTAGGGTTGTCCATTTTCGCGGAAGGTGATGTCGCTTGGTGGCAGGAACCGATATCCTCCTAAGATTTCTTGCGCATCGGGATTCCAAACGATGAGTTGGTAGTAGGGATGCTCGCAAACGTCAAATTCATCGAGGTCTAAGGCTTGCCCCGTACCTCCTCCCGCGGCACGGAAAGCGATTTCACGCAATCGGCCGATTTCGCGCATCACATTGGGCGCGTTGTGGTGGGTGATGATGTAGATCTCGTTGCCTGCTTTGTTGGTCTTGCGCAACTGCAACTCTGGGGTGAGTTCGCGGAGAAGCAAATCACGAGATACGGGTTCGATGATAGCTTGCATATAGTGGGGAGTATGACTTCAGAAACTTTGTGCCGCGAGTGGTATAGGGTTTAGTCCAATGTCGGTTCTGTAGTTTCTCTAGAAATAATCAGTGTTGTGAAGAAGAGGGAAGTGTGTAAATCAAACTTCTCACTTCGGCCGCCCACGCTGTGGGGGACTTCTCCGAGGTAAACGACTGCCAAGGGATAGGCTTGCCGATGTGGATGTCGAAGGTGCTGTGTTGGTGGTGGTAGAGTTCGTCCACGAGATAGAGCATCGCTAGGTTAAATTTGATGCCTAGTCGTTTGCTCCAGTTGGCCAAACGATAGAAGAAATCGGAATTTCTGCCACCAAAATGGATGGGAACTACATCGCGTTGATATTCGATGCTTTTGCTCACGAAAGTTTTTGCCCATGGCACATCTTGAATCTGTCCATCAATGCGGCGCGAACACAAACCAGCCGGAAACATGATCAGATGCTTATCGCCTGCAAAAGCGGCATTTACCATCTTGGGAAATTCGCGACCTTGGCGTCCCGTCTTGTTGATGGGCACAAAGAGAGGGGCAATGCCAGTGAGGTTCATGAGCAAGTCATTGGCCAAATAGCAAATGCGACCATCATAGTGGCGGCCGAGGATGGCTCCCAATATCACACCGTCTGCTCCGCCCAAGGGGTGATTGCTCACAAAGGTGAAGCGACGTCCATCGGCATCTGAGGGTAAGTTTTCCAATCCATGCACATTGAGCTTTAAATCAAGATGGTGCATGCAGTCTTCTAGCCATTGCACGCCTTGAATCTCCCCCTCTTTTGCGATAAACTGGTTAAGCCAATCTTGGTGGATTGTCTTTTTGAGATAGCGCACCAAAAAATCAGGAATGAAACGTGCTTTACGTCCCATCTTGTTGCGCAAAATCTGGTCGATATCTATGAGATAGGGTTGTGCCATAGGAGGAGAAGGTGGATGTGCGGCATGTAGAAGCACGCACATTTATGTCGTGTATGGGTTTGCAAAGTTAGCAATAAAAACTAAAACTAGGGGATTGAGAACTCTATTTTCTGCACATTTTTACCGTTTTGCGCATTATTTGTTGATGTGCGCAAAGTCTTTTTTGCTTTGCTTAATAGTTGTTCCTCGAGGTGAGGTGAGGTTGTCATGTCTCCAAACTTTTGGCTAGCACGAATTGCTCCTGTTTCATGCGGGTGGTTGATGAGATGGATGAGAGCAGGCTCAGTATATCTTTGCCTCTGCTGCCTAGTGTCGATGAGGAAGTCTCGATGGGGAGGAGGAAAAATGTTTCTATTGTGGTTTAATAGCAAGTGTGTCGGTTGTCGTCTTGTTCAGTATCAGTTGCAATGCTTGCGCTGCTAGTATAGGATTTTTAGGGTTGCTCGAAAATGCCGGCATAGTGTGGAATACAAAAAAAAGAAAAGCACCAATCAAAATGATTGATGCTTTGGCTTGAGTTGCGGAGGCTCGACTCGAACGAACGACCTCCAGGTTATGAGCCTGGCGAGCTACCAACTGCTCCACTCCGCGATCTATTATGTTTGCGCCTCGGTTGTTTCCGAATTGCGAGTGCAAAGGTAGTAACTTTTTTGTTATCCTCCAAATTTTATGGCGGAAAAATGTAGATTTATGCGCATTTTTCTGTTTTTACACTGTTTTGAGAGGTGAGTTAGGGCCAAAATCTCTGTAAGAAATAAGGGATGGTTGGAAGAATGTCTGACGAGGAGTTTGAGACACTTTTAGAGCGTATAGGTGAGTAGAACGTGTAGATGAGATGTGGTCCGAAATAGTGATGGAAATCGCGATGTGAGAATATCGTTTTGATGAGACAAAGGAGAAAAGACTAGTCTTATTTCGCTATTCTCAGTGTGTGCGGTCGTTCAAGTTGCAGTAGATTAAATCGTATGTCTAATCTAGCTTTATGTTATCTTAGAAATGAAAGTGTGATAGTGATTTTACCTTGGGTATATGTTGCTTGAGATGTTGATTGGTGTTACTATACAATAGAACTCTTCCCTCTAAATAAATAAGACTGAAAGGTCAAAGCAAATAGCTTTGAGTGATTTCTTACTTAATTCGTTTAGAAGGAAGAGCTGTAAAAAGAGAAGGGCTTTGAGCCTTCGTGCCTTACAATAATTCGGGGAGTTGGAATAGACGAGTGCCGTTAGACCCCTTGATGAGAATCAACTGGTCGTTGAGGGGCTGCGCTTCGAGTTCGGCTTTTACTGCTTCCACATCGGGGAAGGTGCGGAAGAGGGCAGCTTGGTCGGCAGAGAGGGTGGTGAGTGCTTGGGCAAACTCGCTGCCTACGAGCCAAACTTGTTGGCTGCCTGTGGTGAGGGCTAGTTGCAACACCTCAGCGTGGGCATCGGCCGAGGCTGTGCCGAGTTCGCGCATGTCGCCGAGTATCATCATCTTGTGGGCATCTTCGATCTGGGCAAAGCTCTGAAGAGCTGCGTGCATAGAGGAGAGATTGGCGTTGTAGGCATCAATGATGAGGCGGTTGCGCTCTGTCTTGCGATATTCCGAACGGTTGTTGTTGGGGGAATAGTTGCGCAAGGCTTTGTCGATAGAGGCCACGTGGACATTGTAGGTGAGTCCAACGAGGGCCGCTGCCAAGGCATTGTCGAGATTGTACGCTCCAATGAGCTGTGTGCTCACTTCGTGCCATTGTCCACCATTTTTGCGCCAGCGGAAGGTGAGGAAGGGATCGCACGACACCACTTCACCCTCTACGACATATCCGTGGTCGGGAGAACCATAGGTGAGTGTGGGTAGTCCTTCTGCGCGCGGGGCAAGATGGGGGTTGTCACCATTGAGGAAGACGAAAAGCGGAGTAGCACCTTCGCGGAATTGTACGGAACCATCGACCTCCTCAAGCAATTGCATATTGCGCTTGCGGATGTTCTCATAAAGCTCTGTCTTAGCTTGGATCACTCCCTCAAACGAACCGAAACCCTCGATGTGCGCTTTGCCCACATTGGTGATGATGCCGCAGTTGGGTTGTACGATGTCGCTGAGCATCGCAATCTCGCCCACGTGGTTGGCTCCGGTTTCGATAACGGCAAATTCGTGTTCGTCAGTGAGTCGAAGCAGGGTGAGAGGCACTCCGATGTGGTTGTTGAGATTGCCTTCGGTGTAGAGCACGCGGAGTCTCTCGGAGAGCACAGCCGCTACTAACTCTTTAGTGGTGGTCTTGCCATTGGTACCTGTGATTTGGAGAATGGGGGTGCCGAGCTGGCGGCGGTGGTAGGCTGCAAGCACTTGGAGGGCAACGAGAGCATCATCCATGTAGATGCAACGCTCGTCTTTTTGAGCTATTTGGTAATCGTCTACCACGGCATAAGCGCATCCAGCTTCTAGGGCTTGGAGCGCAAACTGATTGCCATCGAAACTCGCACCTTTGAGGGCAAAGAATAGGCTATCCTTGACCAAATGGCGAGTGTCGGTGGAGACGTGTGGGTGACGAAGAAAGAGTTCGTAGAATTCTGCTATAGACATGATCTAAAATAGATTTAGGTGCAAAAGTAGTAGTTCTCCGTGAAAAACAAAAAATATAATTCAATTATTTGCTTGTCGAGAAACAAAAAAGTACCTTTGCAGGAAACTCAAACACCATGTTTCCTGCTCCATATTACACCTTGAACTTCCGCGGTAAGCTCGTGGAATTGCAACGCCCTTGGGTGATGGGCATCTTAAATGTCACTCCCGACTCATTTTATGCGGATTCCCGTACGCCCATGGCCGACCCCGATAGCATCCAGCAGCGTGTGCGGGAAATGCTGGCAGATGGAGCTGACCTCATCGATGTAGGAGCTTATTCCTCCCGTCCGGGTGCGGATGACATTTCTCCACTTGAAGAAATGCGCCGTTTGGAAGTGGCTCTCGCGGCAGTGCGTTCTGTTGCCCCCGAAGTTTACGTGTCGGTTGATACGTTTCGCTCGGAGGTGGCTCGACAATGCGTTGAGCACTTTGGTGTGGACATGATTAACGATATTTCGGGTGGTGTGCTGGACAAGGCAATGCCAAAAATGGTGGCGAGGATGGGTGTGCCTTATGTGATGATGCACATGCAAGGCAAACCCGAAACGATGCAAACAGCTCCAGAATATGAAGATGTGTTGGCTGAAGTGCTGGAATTCTTGGCGCGACAGCAGCAGCGTTTTTTTGATGCAGGCGGCAAAGATGTGGTCATTGATCCTGGATTCGGCTTTGGAAAGACCATGATGCACAACTATCGCTTGATGGACAGACTCGAGGATTTTCACGAACTTCATGCCCCTCTCTTGGTGGGAGTGAGTAGGAAATCGATGATCTACAAACTACTGGAGACGACTCCTCAAGAAGCCTTGAATGGTACGACCGTGCTGCACACGCTGGCCATGATGAAAGGGGCGCATATCTTGCGTGTGCATGATGTGCGTGCGGCTGTAGAAGCACGCACCATTGTGGAAACCATGTGGCAATCGGGCAAGCAGGCTTGAGGGCAACGTCCTGAGTTAGAAATTAAAGAAGAAACGAGTATCTCAGAAACGATAAATAACGATTCATGTTAGAATTAGGATTTAAGGATATCTTAGACATAGTGCTGGTGGCACTCTTGTTGTTCTATTTGTATCGCTTGATGCGCGCTTCAAGTTCGGCCAACATCTTCACGGGGGTACTCGTGTTTATTGTGGTGTGGATTTTGGTGTCGCAGGTGTTAGAGATGCGCCTACTGGGAGGTATCTTTGATCGTATGGTCAACGTGGGTTCGCTTGCGCTGATTGTTTTGTTTCAAGAAGAGATTCGACATTTCTTTTCCACCATCGGCACGCAGCGTGCCACGCGCTTTTTTAAGTGGCTTCGTCGCACCCCTCAAGAGGAGGTGTCGCGAGAGCTCATCATGCCCATCGTCCGTGCCTGCATGGCCATGGGACGTCAAAAAGTGGGAGCTCTCATCGTCGTCGAAGGAGTGGGGAGCTTGCAAGACGAAATCAACACAGGAGAGATAGTCGATGCTGCCATTTCCCAACGCTTGATAGAGACTATCTTTTTCAAGAATTGCCCGCTTCACGATGGAGCTATGGTGGTGGGGAAGGGCAGAGTCAAGGCTGCGGCCTGCATTCTCCCTGTGTCGCACAATACGAATATCCAGAAAAATTTGGGATTGCGCCACCGTTCGGGTTTAGGCATTTCTCAAAAGACCGACTGCTTGGCCATCATTGTGAGCGAAGAAACTGGTTCCATCTCGATAGCCCACAAGGGTGAGTTGAAATTGCGCCTCACTTCAGAGGAACTCGAGGAGCGCTTGGCACACGCTGTGGAACTTTGGTAATCCATTTCCCCAAAATCACTCCTGCTTATGCGATGAGGCTGTTAGGCATTGTGCCTGACAGCCTCTTTGCTATAGATGGGCTTTGTGAATCTCTAGAAGAACTAGAAAGACTAGCCCTCCTAAGAACCGAGCCCCGCTTGTCGAGGCGAGCATAAAAGGGTCTGCAACCCTATCGACTAGAAAACAGTCCAATCAGGGTGGAGAGTTGTTCCAGTTTTTGGTCAATCAGCGAGAGACGGCAGTCCAGTTGTTCGCGCTCACTGTCGTTCACTTCAAGATAAGAAGCACGGTTGTTGGCATACAACTGTTGCACCGCAGACACAGCACGCGTCAGCGCAGCATATTGTTCACGTTTGTGACCCTCCACCAACGACAAATGTTCCAATTTAGAGAGCGCAGCGTGCGTCTCCATAAAAGCCCCCAAAAGCGTCTTCTCATAGTTGTAGAGCGCATTGAGTTGCTGAGCATCAGCCTGAGCAAACTGCGCACGAATCGCCCGCTTGTTGATCAGCGGAGCCGTCAGACTCCCCAGCGCGTTCCACACCACCGACTCCGGCAAGCGCACCAAATACTTCGGGTTGAAAGCATCCAACCCCAAATAAGCCGACACATTCAGTTGCGGCAAAAACTCCTTGCGCGCCGTCTCCACATCCCATTTCGCAGCCGCCAGAGCGTGTTCAGCCTGCACCACGTCAGCTCTTCCCAGCAAACGCTCCACCGCCAAAGCCCCCTCGGCAGAAGGCAAAGGCAAGGCCGCAAAATCTTTCGGTTTGCGCTCAACAGCCTGCGGCAAACGCCCCAAGAGCAAGTTCAGCGTGTGCTCTCGAGCAGCAATCTCCTCGCGCAGCTCACACTCATCCGCTTCCCCCTTCGCCACCTCAGCAGCAAATTTCTCCACCGCCAATTGCGTACCAGCGTCCGCCTCCTTTTGAATCTTCGCCAGTTGCACCGCCTTCTTTTGCAGCGCAACATATTGCAGCATCACCTCCCGTTTTTCGTCCAGCGCCAAGAGCGCGTAGTAGTTTTCCACCACCTCAGCCACCAGTTTATTCCTCACCGCCCGTTGTCCAGCTTCCGAAGCCAGATAGCGTTCCACCGCCGCCTTTTTGTCGCTTTGCAATTTGTGCCAAAGGTCGATCGTCCAATCCAGTTGCACCCCCGGTGCCCAGTCCGGAATCATCGTCGGCACGTTGTGACCAGGCGTCATCTCCGTCGAAGCATTGCCTGCCCCTTCGGCAGTGTAGCGTCCCACCTTCGAGAGCCCCAGTCCCATTTTGCCCGAGAGCACAGGGCGCAAAGCCCCCTCCTTCGCCAAGATGGCACTTTTGGCAATCGCCAAATCCTGCACCGCCATTTTCACATCGTGATTGTTCGCCAAAGCCGTGTCAATGAGCGTTTGGAGCGTGGCATCGTCAAAGCGTTTCCACCACAGCAGCGTGTCCTGCGTAGCCTTGTGCGCAGAGTCCCTCTTGAGCAATCTCTCTTTCAAATCCGACTTCACCACAGTGGCTTGCGGCGTTTGACAAGCCCCAAAGCCCAGCAAAACCACCGCAGCGCACACTGCCACATTTATCTTATTTCTTTTCATCGTCGTCATCTTCTTGAACGTTTTGAGCATCATCTTGCGCAGAATCCTCTTGCGTGAAATCATCTTGGGCAAAATCATTTAGCACCGAATCATCTTGCGCAGCACCCTCAGACGCTTGTGCCGAATGCTGTCGAGACAAATCCTCCACCGAGAGTTCTTCTAGGAAAAACACCTCATCACCCCCAGCACTCGTGGCTCTCTTCTTCCGATAAGCCACATCCTTCTCCTCGCTCAGCGGTTTCTCCTTTTGGTAATGCACCAATTTGTCCGTCATCCCAGCAAAGATGTAATACAGTCCCGGAATCAACACCAGTCCACCCAGCGTGCCGAGGAGCATACCTCCCACAGCTGCCGTACCGATGGTGCGGTTGCCAATGGCACCAGCTCCCGTGGCAAACACCAGCGGAATGAGTCCTGCCACGAAGGCAATGCTCGTCATCAAGATGGGACGGAAACGCGCCACCGCTGCCGAGATGGCAGCCTGCACAATGCTCTCTCCAGCATTCTTGCGCTGCACGGCATATTCCACCATCAGCACCGCATTCTTGCCCAGCAGCCCAATGAGCATCACCAGCGCAATCTGCGCATAGATGTTGTTTTCCAATCCGCACATTTTCAAAAACAAAAACGCGCCCAAGATGCCCACCGGCAAGAAGATAATCACCGGCATGGGCAACAAGAAGTTTTCGTATTGCGCAGCCAAGATGAGATACACAAACACCAAGCACACCATAAAGATAATAATCGCCGTGTTGCCCTGTTCTGCCTCGTCTTTCGAGATACCTGCCCAGTCGTAGTCATAGCCCTTGGGCAGCGTGCGCTGTGCCACCTCTTCGATGGCGCGCAAAGCCTGACCGCTCGAATAACCCGCTGCTTGCGCTCCTGTCACCTCCGAAGAGTTGTAGAGATTGTGGCGCGTGATTTCGCTCATACCATAAGTGCGCGATAGCGACATAAAGTCGGCATACGGCACCATCTCTCCCTCCTCGTTTTTCGTGTAGAGTCCCATCAAGTGTTCGGGGAAATCGCGATATTGTGGAGCTGCCTGCACAATCACCTTATAGGGTTTGCCAAATCTGATGAAGCCCGTTTGATAGTCCGACCCCACCAATATCGACAGATTCTCCAAAGCCTTGCCCGGCTGCACACCTTTTTGCAAAGCCGCGTTGTCGTCCACGTGGAGCATAAACTGCGGATAACTGGCGGAATAGAACGTGAAGGCATTGCCTATCTCGGGACGCTTGCGGAGTTCTTTCACAAAATCCTTGCTCACGCGCTCCATCTCGTGATAGTCATTCTTCCCCGTCTTGTCGAGCAGGCGGAGTTCAAAACCACTTGCCGCACCGTAGCCTGGGATGGAAGGCGGTTCGAAAAACTCGATGTTGGCTTGCGTGAGGGTCTTGCACTTCTCCTCCAAATCGCGGATAATCTCCTTGGCGGTGCGCTTGCGGTGCTTCCAGTCTTTGAGGTTGATTAAGCAACTGCCGGAGTTGGCACTCGTGCCTTCCGAGAGGATTTCAAAACCTGCCAACGACGACACGCTCTCCACGCCCTCTTCTTCTTTGGCAATCTTCAGAAAAGCCTGTGCAGCAGCGTTCGTGCGCTCTATCGTGGAGCCCGGAGGCGTTTCCACCACGGCATAAATCATCCCCTGGTCTTCTTGCGGAATGAAGCCTGCCGGCAAACCCAAGTTCACCCAGTAGGCGAGTCCGCAGCATGCCAATATCGCTCCGAGGGTCAAAGCCTTCATGCGCACCGTGCGACGCACCACGCGCTCATAGCGTTGGCTACCGCGGTCGAAACGCGCGTTGAAGCGTTGCAAAGCCTTGCCCACAAAGCCCAACTTCACATTGTGTTCTTGCTCTTTCGTCAAAATCAAGGCGCACAAAGCCGGTGTCAAGGTCAGTGCCACAAAGGCGGAGAACAAGATGCTCGATGCCATGGTGATGGAGAACTGGCGGTAGAACATGCCCTCGGGGCCTCCCATAAACGCCACGGGGATGAACACCGAAGCCATCACCAGCGAAATGGCAATGATGGCACCGCTTATCTCCTTCATCGCCTTCTCCGTGGCTTCCACAGGCGAGAGTTTGTTGCGCAGCATCTCCACATTCACCGCTTCAATCACCACAATGGCGTCGTCCACCACAATACCAATCGCCATCACCAAGGCGAAGAGCGAAATCATGTTGAGCGTGATGTTGAACACCATCATCGCAATGAAACTTCCCAATAGCGAGATGGGAATCGCCAAAATCGGAATCACCGAAGCGCGCCAATCGCCCAAGAACACAAACACCACGATGCCCACCAGCACAAAGGCTTCGAAGAGGGTGTGCACCACTTTCTCCATACTTGCATCGAGAAAACGGCTCACGTCGTAACTCACCTCATAGTGCATCCCTTTGGGCATGTCTTTTTGCAAACGTGCCATGGCGGTTTTCACCTTGCCAATCACGTCGCGAGCGTTGCTGCCGTAGGCTTGTTTCAGCGTCACAGCGGCTGAGGGCCTACCGTTGAAGGTGGAATAGATGTCATACACCTCGTTGCCCAAATGCACATCGGCGATGTCTTTCAGGCGCACAGCGTTGCCGCCTTTCGTGCTTTTGATGATGATGTTCTTATATTCGTCTTCTGTGGTGTATCTTCCTGGATATTTCAACACATATTCCTTCACCTGTGGGCGCAGTCCGCCACTCTCGCCCAACTTACCCGGCGACACTTCCACATTTTGGTCTTCCAGAGCCTCGCGCACATCGTCGGTGGAAAGACCATAGCTCATCATCTTGTCGGGATGCAACCACACGCGCATGGCATAGTTGCGCGTGCCCAAGATGTCGAGGTCGCCCACACCGTCCACGCGGAGGAGTTCGGGGGCGATGTTGATGTCGAAATAGTTGTAGAGAAAACCCTGATCGGCAGTGGGGTCGTCGCTGTAGAGGTTGATATACATCAAGATGTTGGGTTCTTCGCGAGAGATTTTCACCCCTTCTCTGATCACCTCGGGCGGCAACTTGTTGGTGGCTGACGACACGCGGTTTTGCACATTCACAGCGTCTACATTGGGGTCTGTGCCCAACTTAAACACCACGTTGAGCGCGGCTTCACCGTCATTGCCGGCATCGCTCTCTATGTATTTCATCCCTGGCACACCATTGAGGGCTTGTTCCAAGGGGATAATCACGGATTTCACCAACAGTTCGTTGTTCGCTCCGGGATAGTTGGCCACCACATTCACCTTTGGGGGCGAAATGGAGGGAAACTGCGTCACCGGCAGATTGAACAATGCCAACACGCCAATGAAGGCGATGACCAGCGACACCACAATCGACAACACTGGTCGGCGAATAAAGATCTTAAACATATCTTAGATGTTAGAGATTAGACGTTAGACGTTAGAGATTAGACGTTAGACGATTTTTTAGAGGTTAGACGTTAGAGGGGAATAGAGATTAGAATTTAGACATTAGACATTAGACGTTAGAGCCCTGCGGAGAATAGTGTCTATAACTGTCCCATCGCGCTAGCCTTCTAAATTCTAACGTCTAACCTCTAACGTCTAACCTCTAATTTAGTCCGCGCTGAGTTGATTCATTTTCATTGCCGTGTGAGGGTCCACTAGTTTGAAGCGCACCACATCGCCATCATTCAGTTTTTGGATGCCATCCACCAAATAGCGTTCGCCAGCCGAGAGACCACCGTTCACCACGTAGCCCCCCGAAAACTCAGCCCCAATCGTCACAGCACGTTGGTGCACACGCCGCTGCTTGTCCACCACAAACACATATTTCCGATCTTGTTCCTCAAACACTGCCACTTGCGGAATCATCACCGCGTTGCGCTTCTTCACCATCAACCGCACCGTCCCCATCTCGCCATTGCGCAGCAAGTTGTTGGGATTGGCAAACTCCGCACGCATCGCAATCGTCCCCGTGCTCGCATCAAACTGTCCGCCCAGGTCCACTATGCGCCCCTGCGCACCAAACACATCACCGTTCGCCAACACCAGTTGCAAGCCACTCTGCGTGTAGCGTTCCGGATGCAGGCGATAGTCCAAATAGTCCGTTTCCGAGATGTTGAAATACACCATCACCTTTCGGTTGTCCGACAAACTCGTGAGCAAATCTCCATCGTCCACCAGACTCCCCACTTTGAGCGGAATGCGTCCCAAAATGCCCGAAAACGGAGCCTTGATGAGCGACAAGCGTTTGCGCTTCACCGCCAGTCGATAGTCCGCCTCCGCGCTCCGCAGTTTCGCCGCGGCCATGCGCTTCGCATTGACCGACACCACCTTGTTGTCCGCCAGTTTCGACACATTTTCCAAGTCAATCCTCGTTTGTTCCGCCTCCGCCTTAGCTTTGGCAATTTCCTCATCCACGCCCACGGCAGCAATGCGAAAGAGCGGTTGTCCCGCCTTCACATATTGTCCCTCGCTCACGTAGACCGTTTGCAGCAGACCCTTCTGTTGCGAACGAATCTCCACGTTGCGTAGCGAGTTGATGTTGGCTGCATAGTCTTTGGGCAAATCAATGCTGTCCACCAGCGGTGTAGTGGCGGTGTAAGTGGTTTCCACCTGCTGTTCCGCTTTTTTTTGGCAGGCGGTCATCGTGAAGAGACCAGCGCAGAGTGCGGAGAGCAAAAATTGTTTCATCTTCATTGTTTGAAATAGCATCTTATTTGATAGCGTCTTAATTGCACTAAAGTCTTGTTAGACTCTTTATTGCAAAGTCCTGTAAGGAAATGAGGGAGGCAGTGCCTTGGATTTCATCCTTCGTTTTCTCGCCATGGTATAACTCGAGCAAGCTCGGTTCTGCTCATTTGGC
>NZ_KB290716.1:144563-182327 GCF_000318095.2 Alloprevotella sp. oral taxon 473 str. F0040 | reverse complement strand
TCGGTTCTGCTCATTTGGCTTAACGAAAACGTTCCGATTGCGAGAGCAAAACTACATTTTTCCGTTTATCCCCCCCTCAGTGCGGTAGTGAAAAAAATGTTAGTCCTCTGTGTTTCGTTTCATTTTGTGGTGCTAGCCCCTCCAAATAGCGATTGGAGTTTACAATATCGGCATTTGGGTATAGACCCTTCTAGCTCAGAATAATAAGCGAAATGCTCAGCGAGAGAGCGTCCACAAATGGATTCTCACTTAACTGTGCTTTTTAAGGGACGACTAGCTATTGTGGGTCTTTGTGAAACATTCGTCATGCGACACGCAGAATAAGTAGGCACATACCACCGTTTTGCCGTGATTTTATGAAAAATAATTCGGATTTTATTCTGTATTCTCCCAAGATATCATTATCTTTGCGAATAGATTATTCGAGCAGAATCAGGCTTTTTGCCGCACAGAAGAGTAGAGCAACCCGATTTATACCATATTTCTGCCTTAGCGCACGTCCTCTTCTTGATATTCAAATGCTTGATACTCTCCCTTGGTTTTGAAAGATAAACGAATTATGACAACCAATAATACCAAAACTTCTATCCGTGAAAAAATAGGGTATGGTCTAGGTGATATGTCTTCCAGTATGTTTTGGAAGATTTTTTCGTACTACCTGCCTATTTTCTATTCCGATGTGTTCGGGCTGAAGCCTGCACACGCAGCAATGCTGCTTTTGATTACCAAACTTTATGATGCTGTGTCAGACCCTGTGATGGGACTGATTGCCGATCGCACCCGCACGCGCTGGGGACGTTATCGTCCGTGGTTGTTGTGGGTGGCTTTGCCGTTTGCCTTGGTCGGGATTCTTTCTTTTTACACTCCCGATGCTAGCTACTCGTTCAAGCATGTTTATGCCTACGTCACCTATTTGATGATGATGACGGTGTACACTGCGATCAACGTGCCTTATGGTGCGATGCTCGGTGTGATGACAGAAGATAGTAACGAAAAATCTGTGTTTTCGTCCTATCGCATGTTCTTTGCCTACATCGGTAGTTTTGTGGCTATGGGATTGTTCGGCCTTTTTGAGAATCATGTGATAGGCACTGTCAATGCGGCAGGCAATGTCATCAAAGGGGTAGGCGATGCCTCTCCCATGCAGTGGACGATGATTGTGACTGTCATAGCTGTGCTGTGTGCTGTTCTTTTCATCTTTAGCTTTTTGATGACACGCGAAAGAGTGCAGTTGCCAGAGCAAAAAGAGAAGCAATCCATCAAGGAAGACATGAAGCACCTGCTCAAAAACAGCCCATGGTGGTTGTTGTTGGGGGCAGGCATCGGACAACTCTTGTTTGGTTCTATCCGTGGTGGTGCAGCTGCCTATTATTTTGCCAACATCTTGGGCACAGATGTACTCATCACCTGCGCTGTGTTTTTGACCATCGGTGAATTGGCGCAGATGGCAGGTGTGGCCTTTGCTGTACCTCTTGCACAAAAAGTTGGGAAGAAGACCACCTTCTTCGGTTCTCTCATCTTTATTGCGGTGGTGAGTGCCGTGATTTGGTTCCTCCCCGTCGAAACGCATGCTGGTATGATTGGACTCATTGCCAGTCAAATCGCCATCTGCATCGGTATTGGTGTGGGTGCGCCTATGATTTGGTCGATGATGGCCGACGTAGCCGACTATTCCATCTGGAAACATGGCAACGCTAGTACGGGATTGATTTTTTCATCCTCCTCCATGGCACAAAAGTTTGGTGGTGCTATCGGTGGCTTTATCCTCTTGCAGGTGCTCGCGTTTGCAGCCTATAACAAGGATGTCACTGTTCAAGCTCCCGAAACCTTGGCCGCTATTAAGGCGTTGATGAGCTGGATTCCAGCGATAGGAGCCCTTTTAGGAGCTTTGTGCTTGTTCTTCTATCCTCTGACCACGAAAAAAATGAACGAAATACAAAATAAATTATCATAATGGATAACAAACTGACCATACAAGGAGCACCGCTCCCCAATATGCCCTGGGAGAATCGTCCCGAATCTTGCAATGATGTTTTGTGGAGATTTTCTGCAAACCCTGTGATTCCTCGTGACCTCTTGCCCGACAGTAACAGTATCTTTAACTCTGCTGTAGTTCCTTTCAAAGACGGTTATGCCGGTGTGTTCCGCGTGGACGACAAGAACCGCCGCATGACTCTTCATGTGGGATTCTCCAAAGATGGTTTGAAGTGGGACATGAACCCCGACACCATCAAGTTTGTCGGTGCTGCTCCCGAAGTGGCAGAGTGGGGCTATGGTTATGACCCTCGTGTGGCTGAGATTGATGGCCGCTACTATGTGTCGTGGTGCAACGATCATCACGGCCCTACCATTGGATTGGCTTGGACCGACGACTTTGTGACCTTCCACCAACTGGAGAATGCCTTCTTGCCCTATAACCGTAATGGTGTGCTCTTCCCCAAGAAAATCAATGGCCACTTTGCCATGCTTTCTCGTCCTTCCGACACGGGACACACTGCGTTCGGTGACATCTTCTATAGCGAATCTCCCGATCTCGAATTTTGGGGACGTCATCGTCACGTAATGGCACCTGCTGAGTTCAAAGAGAGCGCATGGCAGTGCATGAAGATTGGGGCAGGGCCTGTGCCTATTGAGACTTCTGAGGGCTGGTTGCTCATCTATCATGGTGTGCTCCATTCTTGCAATGGCTACGTTTATGCGTTCGGTTCTGCGCTCTTAGACTTGGAACAACCTTGGAAGGTGCTTGCGCGAAGTGGACAATATCTGATTTCTCCTCGCGAAATTTATGAATTGGCAGGCGATGTGCCCAATGTGACCTTCCCCTGTGCTTCATTGCATGATCCCGAAACTGGAAGAATCGCTATCTACTATGGATGCGCTGACACCGTAACGGGATTGGCTTTCGGATATATCCCCGAAATCATTGAGTTTACCAAACGCACCAATATATTGAAATAATAATGAGATTTCTTGTCGCCGTAATCGCTCTACTCATTCCCTTCTTTTCCAGTGCGAGACAGCTGACGGATTATGTGCATCCATGGGTGGGGTCGTCCAATTTCGGGACGACCAACCCTGGTGCTGTATGTCCGAACGGAATGATGAGCATCTCTCCCTTCAATGTCACTGGATCGGAGAAAAACAAATGGGACAAAGACAGCCGATGGTGGTCTACGCCCTACACTTCAGACAACTGCTGGTTTACTGGTTTTTCTCACGTCAATCTTAGTGGAGTGGGATGTCCAGACTTGGGTACCATCATCACGATGCCTACCTCTGGAGAGCTCACGACCGACTATAAATTGTATGGAAGTGATTATACGGGCGAGACGGCGCAACCAGGCTATTATGCCTTGAAACTCTCAAAATATGACATCATGGCCGAGGTGGCGGCTACGATGCGCTCTTCTATTGAACGCTACACCTATCGCAAAGGTAAGGCGCATGTCATCGTCAATCTCGGACAAGGACTCACCAATGAATCTGGTGGCTTCATCAGAAAGGTCAGTGACACCGAAATTGAAGGCATGAGATTGTGCGGTGGATTTTGCTATCATTCGCAAGCGGTCTTTCCACAGTATTTTGTGATGCGGGTGAACAAGATTCCCAAAGAAGCGGGTTTTTGGAAGAAACAACCCAACATGACCGCCGAAGCAGAGTGGGACGAACATGCTGGGAAATACAAGGTTTACACAGACTATGCTCGCGAAATGGCGGGAGATGATCTCGGTTATCGTTTCACCTTTGATGCAGAAGACGGAGAGCAGATTTGTGTACAGATGGGTGTGTCGTTCGTGAATTGCGACAACGCGCGCCAGAATCTAGATGCTGAACAGCTAGGGTGCAACTTTGATCAGGTGCGTGATCAGGCACATCGCCAGTGGGAAGAAGCCCTCGAAAGGGTGAAAGTGAGTGGGGGCAGTGAGGAGCAGAAGAAAGTCTTCTATACGGCACTCTACCACGCGCTCTTGCACCCCAATGTGCTCAACGACGTCAATGGAGAATATCCCTTGATGCAAGGCGGCAAGTATGCTGCGCAAAATGGAATTGAGGTGGTGAAACCCGGCATTGGAAAGGTGGCACAAGGGCACAATCGTTACACGGTGTTTTCCCTTTGGGACACCAGTCGCAACCTACACCAACTGCTTGCCTTGGCATATCCCGAGAAACAAATAGACATGGTGCGCAGCATGGTGGACATGTACAAAGAATGGGGCTGGATGCCTAAGTGGGAACTGTATGGGCGCGAAACTTTCACCATGGAAGGCGACCCCGCTATTCCTGTGATAGCAGACACCTATCTAAAAGGACTCACCGATTTTGACATCCAAGCGGCCTATAAAGCCTGCCTCAAGTCTGCTAATACCCCTGGCAAAGACAACAAGATTCGCCCTGATGTGGATCCTTATATCGAAAAAGGCTACATCCCCCTAGGTTATTTTGCGCAGGACTTCTCTGGAGATAACTCCGTGTCTCATGCTTTGGAATATTACGTAGCCGACAATGCTTTGGCTTTGTTGTCCGACAAACTAGCGCAAGAAGCCACCGGCAGTGCGCAGAAGGCAGAATATCAAAAGTATGCCAAAGAGTTTAGAAAACGCTCCAAAGGTTGGAGGCATTACTACAGCAAAGAGTCTGGCACCTTGCGCCCCTTGAACAGCGATGGCACATTCCTCTCTCCCTTCAATCCCAAAGATGGGGCAGACTTCTCCAATACCCCGGGTTTTCACGAGGGTAGTGCGTGGAACTACACATTCTATGTGCCCCACGACATCGAAGGGCTAGCAAAGGCTATGGGCGGCGGCAAAGCTTTTGTTGCCAAACTGCAAAAAGTGTTTGATGAAGGACTTTACGATCCTGCCAACGAACCTGACATTGCCTATCCTTTCCTCTTCAGCCGATTCAAAGGCGAGGAGCACCGCACGCCCCAAACTGTGGCTGCCCTCTTGAAGAAGTATTACACCACTCGCCCCGATGGCATTCCTGGCAACGACGATACCGGAGTGATGTCCGCATGGGCTGTGTTTAGCATGATCGGGATGTATCCCGACTGTCCAGGCGAACCCCATTACACGATGTTCCAACCTGTCTTTGACAGCATAGAAATCAATGGGAAATACGTCATTCGCAAGGAACAGAAAATTAAGAAACACCGTATCACACACCAAGAATTTGTCAGAGATTATGCAAAATAACCGAGGATTCAGTCTCAAAGAGGCTTTCAGAGGCTTCCGCACGATAGCATTATTTACGGCTTTATCGAGCACAGCTTTGTCGTGCGTTAATGCGAAGATGGACACTTACGCCAAACACGTGGACACCCGCATCGGCACTGGAGGACATGGTCACGTCTTTGTAGGGGCGAATGTACCCTTTGGTATGGTGCAGTTAGGCCCTACAAGTGTGCCGCAAGAGTGGGACTGGACATCGGGCTACCATGCTTCGGATAGCACGGTGATTGGATTTTCCCACACCCACTTGAGTGGTACGGGAATTGGCGATTTGTTTGACATCACCGTCATGCCTGTAGTTGGCAAGTCCGTGTATGAAAGAGGTAAAGTGGGACAACCCGAAACGGGGCTTTGGTCGTATGCTGATCGCTCGAAAGAAGTTTCTATCCCAGGATATTACAGTGTTCCCCTCACGCGCTACGGCATTTTGGCAGAACTCACCGCCACCGACAGAGTGGGGCTCCACCGCTACACCTTCCCCAAATCGGATGAGGCTGCCATCGTGCTCGATCTTGAGAATGGCGGTTGCTGGGACAAGGCAGAAGATACTCACATCGAGGTGGTAGACGGCAATAGCATCCGTGGATGGCGACACTCCAAGGGATGGGCAAAAGCGCAAAAGATGTTCTTCTATTCCGTGTTCTCTAAACCTTTTGAAAAGAACGAGAAGATGTTCATCCAAAAGGATGGTCAGACCAGATATGCCCGATTCTCTTTCCGTACACAGCAAGGCGAGCAAGTGTTGATGAAAGTTGGCATCTCTGCCGTAAGCATGGACGGTGCGAAGAAGGCAGTTGAGAAAGAACAACCTGCTTGGGAATTTGAAAAGACGAAAAAGCAGGCTTGGGAACGCTGGAACAAGGAACTCTCAAAAATCAAAATTGAGACTTCCGACGATGCTTCTCGCAAAATTTTCTACACAGCGCTCTATCACACCATGGTGGCACCTTCGCTCTTCTCAGATGTCGACGGAGCATACAGAGGTGCTGATGGTAAGGTCTACAACAAGTCGCGCAACGTCTACACGACCATGTCGCTTTGGGACACTTACCGCGCTGCGATGCCCTTGTATCACATCATTCATCCCTCCAAGCGTGCGGATTTGATCAACACGATGTTGGACATCTTCGATGAACAAGGGAAGTTGCCCGTATGGCATCTCATGGGCAACGAAACCGACTGCATGGTGGGTAATCCCGGCGTGATTGCTGTGGCTGAGGCCATCGTCAAAGGAATAGAAGGCATCGACAAAGAGAGAGCTTATAAGGCTTGCAAGGCTTCGGTGATGCTCGACGAACGCGGACAAGATATTCGCAAGAAATATGGTTACATCCCTTGTGACTTATACGAAGAAGCCTGTGCCAACGACATGGAATATGCCATTGCCGATGCAGCCGTAGCCAATGCGGCTCGTGTGCTAGGTCATCACGAAGACGAAAAGTTCTTCAAAAATCGCAGCCACAGTTGGAGAAATTTCTTTGACAAAGAGACCCTGTTTGTGAGAGGTCGCACAGCCGATGGCGGTTGGCGCACTCCTTTCAATCCTTTCTCCGCGGAGCACCGCGCCAATGACTATTGCGAAGGCAATGCTTGGCAATACACTTGGCTTGCACCCCACGATTTGAAGGGCTTGCTCGAGGCTTTCGGAGGCAGAGAAAAGATGACGCACCGTCTCGACTCTCTCTTTAAAGCTCCCTCAGTACTTGGCAAGGACGCGTCTCCCGACATGTCTGGCTTGATTGGGCAATACGTTCATGGCAACGAACCCAGTCACCACATCATCTATCTCTACACCATGTCTGGTCAACCATGGAAGACGGCTGACAAGGTGCGTGAGATTCTCGAAGGTCAATATCACGCAGTGCCTGATGGACTTTCGGGCAATGAGGATGTGGGTCAGATGTCGGCTTGGTACATCTTGACCGCCATGGGCTTCTACAACGTAGAACCTGCTTCGACAAAGTATTGGTTTGGTAGTCCTCTCTTTGACAAAGTTTCGATTGTAGTGAGCAAAGACGGCAAGACGAAGTTTGACATCAACACGGTGAATAACAGCAAAGAGAACAAGTATATCCAAAAAATTACACTCAATGGCCATGAGTGGGACAAGCCTTATATAGAATATGGCGACATCGTCAAAGGCGGAAAGCTCACTTTCTACATGGGTGCACAACCTGCAGTGTGGTACAATTGGGAAACTGCCAACGAAGCGGAAAAATAAGTCATCAAATCAGGCGATAACAAAGGTTTGTTTTGGGCTTTAGCGCAGGCACTACTGGCAAAATACCTTCTGAGTATTGGGAGGATAGGGGAAACGTTTCCCCATCCTCACTAAGAGCGGAAACAGCTGTTGGCAAGCCCAAGGCTTTTCCCTCCTTCTCGAAAAAAATCTTTGAACAACGAATAATAGCAAAGCATGAATATATTTGAAGATAGTCGTACTGTGCTGACTTTGGATGCAGGCGGTACTAACATGGTTTTCGGAGCCATGAAAGGTGGCAAACCCACTCCTTTCTCTGTGACACTCCCTTCTAATGCCCACGATTTGGACCTATGTCTAAATACAATGGTCGAAGGTTTCAGCCGTGTGATTGAAACACTCTCTGAAAAACCGCTTGCCATCAGTTTCGCCTTCCCTGGCCCTGCTGATTACCCCAACGGTATCATCGGAGGATTCCTCCCCAATTTCCCCTCCTTCCGTGATGGTGTGGCACTCGGGCCTTTCTTGCAAAAGAAGTTTGGTATCCCTGTCTTCATCAACAATGATGGTGACCTCTATGCTTATGGCGAGGCACTTGGAGGCGTGTTGCCCGAGGTCAATGCCAAGATTGCTGAGCAAGGTGGAAAGAAGCACTATAAGAACCTCATTGGCTACACCTTTGGCACGGGATTAGGCATCGGTTGCGTGATTGGTGGAAAATTAAATATCGGAGATAACTCCTGCGTAGAAACTTTCTGCTTGCCACACCCCGATAATCGCGACGTCATCATCGAAGATGGTGCTGCTATCCGTGCGGTGAAACGTGTCTATGGCGAGTTGTCGGGAGATGCCAACCACGGTTTGGAACCCAAGGACATTGCAGCCATTGCTCACGGAGAGCAAGAAGGGAATCAAGAAGCTGCCATCAAGGCCTTTGCCAAAATGGGTGAAGTGGCAGGTGAAGCTATCCGTGTGGCAGTCACTCTCATGGACGGCCTTGTGGTCATTGGCGGTGGCATCATGGGCAGTCACGATTTGCTCATGCCCAGCATCCTCAAAACCTTGCGTGGCAAGATTCACACGATGGCCGGTGATGAACTCGATCGCGTGCAGATGAAGGTGTATAACATTGATGAATCTGCCGAATTTGAAGCCTTTGTTAAAGGTGAGGCTCGTGAAATCAAAATCTATGGCTCGGAAGAAACTGTGGTCTATGATCCACAAAAGCGCATTGGTATCATGCGTTCCAAGATTGGAGCTTCTGCTGCCATCTCACTCGGAGCCTATGCCTTCGCCCTTTCTAAACTAGATGAGCTATCAAATAACTAATGAATATGTTGTATCCTATTAAGTTTAATCCACTCTTGAAGTCTTTGGTTTGGGGTGGAGAAAAAATTGCGCCATACAAAGGAATCAAGACAGAACTGCATAATGTCGGCGAAAGCTGGGAAATCTCTGGCGTGCCTGGTAATGAGTCCGTAGTGGCAGAAGGTAGTCTGGCTGGAAAGACCGTTGTAGAACTCTTGGAAGAGTACAAAGAACAGATTGTGGGTCGTCATGTCTATGACAACACTGGCAATCAGTTCCCCTTGCTCATTAAGTTTATCGATGCAGCTTCCGATTTGAGCATCCAAGTGCATCCCGATGATGCCTTGGCTGGTGTACGTCACAATGGTTCTAAAGGTAAAACCGAAATGTGGTATGTCATCGAAGCTGACAAAGATGCTTACCTGCTTTCTGGCCTTTCTAAAACGATTACGCCCGAGGAATACGAAAAAATGGTGGAAGACAACACCATTACTGATGTCATTGCTCGTCACAATGTCAAGAAGGGCGACGTCTTCTTCTTGCCTGCGGGGCGCATTCACGCAATTTGTGGCGGATGCTTCATTGCTGAAATCCAACAGACTTCCGACATCACCTATCGCATCTACGACTACGGCCGTATGGGATTGGACGGTAAGCCCAGAGAGTTGCACACGGAACTGGCGAAAGATGCCATTGACTTCAAGGCATATTCCGACTACAGAACGGACTATGTGACACGTAAGAACGAAAACACTCCTTTGGTGGAGTGCCAATACTTCACTACTTCTCTCTTGGATTTGCAACAACCTCTCACCGAGGAATTGGCAGCTAGAGACTCGTTCACCATAGTCATCTGCACAGAAGGCGAAGGTACGGTGACTGTGGAAGGCGACAACATCGATCCACAACACAAAACAGTCTCCTTGCGCCAAGGTGAAACAGTTCTTGTGCCTGCATGCGCCACTCGAATGATGGTGACTCCCTCAAGCAATATCAAGGTGCTCACTAGCTACATCAAGTAAGCGTGTAAGCCATCTCGTGTAGGCTATCTGTTATCTCTCGCCCATCCCTCACGCTTCTTCTGTGAGTTCACACACTCCATAGACTTGAGAATAGGCACATTGGTTCTAAGGATTCCTTGTGACATCCTTTTACTTGGGAGACTTTCACTCTGAAATCCTTCATAATGTAAGATTTCTGTCAGATAATCCTCACTTCAAACAAAACACCTCATTATGACTCGATGCCATAATGAGGTGTTTTTTGTTCTTTCTTTGCCGTGAGACAAAAGAATAGAGTAGCAGTGGGGGGATTTATTCCCACTCGATGGTTGAAGGTGGTTTTGAGGAGATATCGTAACATACGCGGTTTACGCCACGCACATTGTTGATAATCTCATTGCTCACCTTTGCCAAGAAGTCGTAAGGGAGGTGGCTCCAGTCGGCAGTCATAGCATCGGTAGAGGTTACAGCGCGGAGTGCCACGGCTTGTTCGTAGGTACGTTCGTCACCCATCACGCCCACACTCTTCACGGGGAGGAGCATCACGCCAGCTTGCCATACTTGGTCGTAGAGTGAAACCTCAATCTCTCCGTGTTCGGGAGCATCGTTAGGCACACCAGCAGCGAGCACACGGCGAGCTGTGTCCACGTCCATCTTAACCTTGTAGTCGTGGAGACCACGGATGAAGATGTCGTCGGCATCTTGGAGGATGCGCACCTTTTCGGGGGTGATGTCGCCCAAGATGCGCACGGCAAGACCAGGGCCAGGGAAGGGGTGTCGGTTGATGAGGTGCTCAGGCATGCCCATTTGACGACCCACACGGCGCACTTCGTCTTTGAACAACCATTGGAGTGGTTCGCAAATCTTGAGGTGCATCTTTTCGGGAAGACCGCCCACGTTGTGATGGCTCTTGATTACCTTGCCGGTGATGTTGAGCGACTCAATACGGTCGGGATAGATGGTGCCTTGTGCCAACCACTTCGCATCGGTGATCTTCATGGCTTCTGCGTTGAATACATCGATGAAACCTGCACCGATGATCTTACGCTTGCTTTCGGGTTCTTCGACACCAGCCAGTTCTGTGAAGAACTTTTCGCTAGCATCTACGCCAATCACATTCAGACCAAGGCATTTGTAGTCTTCCATCACCGCGTTAAATTCATCCTTGCGGAGCATACCGTGGTCCACAAAGATACAAGTGAGGTTGCTGCCGATAGCCTTGTTGAGCAACACGGCTGCTACAGAAGAGTCTACACCACCGGAAAGACCGAGAATTACGCGGTCGTTGCCCAACTGCACCTTGAGTTCAGCCACAGTGCTGTCTACGAAAGAAGCAGGACTCCAGTCTTGATGGCTACCACAAATATCCACCACAAAGTTGCGCAGCAAGGTGCTGCCTTGGAGTGAGTGGAACACTTCGGGGTGGAATTGCACACCCCACAGTTGTTCGTTTTCAGCCTGGTAAGCAGCATACTTCACTTGTGGCGTAGAAGCGATGCAACGGAAACCTTCGGGGATGGCAGTGATGGTGTCGCCATGGCTCATCCACACTTGAGAGTTTTCGTGAAAATCACGGAAGAGAGGGTTGTTGTGCTCAAAGGTCGTGAGGTTAGCACGACCATATTCGCGCGTGTTGGCTGGTTCCACCTTACCACCATAGATGTGCGACATATATTGCGCACCATAGCAGATGCCCAATATAGGAAGACGTCTACGGATTTTGGAAAGATCTACCTGAAAGGCTTCAGGATCGTAGACACTGAAAGGCGATCCCGAAAGAATGACGCCAATCACTGAGGGATCATCGTGTGGAAACTTGTTGTAAGGCAAGATTTCGCAAAAAGTGTCGAGTTCACGGACGCGGCGACCGATGAGCTGTGTGGTCTGCGAACCGAAGTCAAGGATAATGATTTTCTGTTGCATATATAGAGTTTAGAACGCTTCTAGGGCGCTGTGGTGCTTAACACCAAGTTGATTATGAGAAAGCTGAAATATAAGCAATCCCTATCATAAGTTCATGATTAGAAAGACTTTGAGTCGTTATCCAAAACTGACAAGTGGCGCAAACGTCCGTGCGTCCGCGCCACTTGGGCATTATGCTTTAGATTGCTTTTCGAGCAAGTCACGAATCTGCGTGAGCAGTTCTTCCTGCGTTGGACCAGCAGGAGGAGCAGGAGCAGCAGGTTCTTCCTTCTTCTTCAAAGCCTGGATGCCACGCACGAGCATGAACACGCAGAAAGCCACGATGAGGAAGTCGAACACTGTCTGAATAAAGTTACCATAGTTGATCGTCACCTCTGTTTGTCCTTCAATGGCTGCAGGAAGTTTCACAGAAAGATCCTTGAAGTCCACGCCACCAATGAGCCACCCGATGGGAGGCATGATGAGGTCGTCTACAATGGAGGAAACGATTTTACCAAAGGCACCACCAATGATGACACCGACAGCCAAATCTACAGCGTTTCCTTTAACTGCAAACGCCTTGAAGTCTTGAAAAAATGATGATTTCGACATTTAGTCTGAATTTTTATCTGTAATGCACTGCAAAAGTAAAACTTTCTTCGTATTTTTGCGGTACGAAAGTGGGAAAAAAGTGTAGATAAACCTATATTTCTCGTTTTCTCGCTCAGAAGACATCTTCTTGATGTTCAAAATCTGATCCTAACAACTCAATTTCATAACAACATCATTTATCATGATTAAAGTAGGTATCAACGGTTTCGGTCGTATCGGCCGTTTCGTATTCCGCGCCGCTGTAGAAAACCGCAGCGACATCCAGATTGTAGGTATCAATGACCTCTGCCCAGTAGACTACTTGGCTTACATGCTCAAGTACGACACCATGCACGGTCAATTCAGCGGCACTATCGATTTCTGCACTGAAGAAAACGTACTCATCGTTAACGGTCAAAAGATCCGTGTCACTGCAGAACGCAATCCTGCTGACCTCAAGTGGAACGAAGTAGAAGCTGAATACGTGGTTGAATCAACTGGTCTCTTCCTCTCTAAGGAAAAGGCTCAAGGCCACATCGACGCTGGTGCTAAGTACGTAGTTATGTCTGCTCCTTCTAAGGACGACACTCCTATGTTCGTAACTGGTGTTAACCTCGACACTTACGTTAAGGGTACTCAATTCGTTTCTAACGCTTCTTGCACCACTAACTGCTTGGCTCCTATCGCTAAGGTTCTTCACGACAAGTGGGGTATCGTTGATGGCTTGATGACTACTGTACACTCTACTACTGCTACTCAAAAGACTGTTGACGGTCCTTCTCTCAAGGACTGGCGTGGTGGTCGTGCTGCTGCTGGCAACATCATTCCTTCTTCTACTGGTGCTGCTAAGGCTGTAGGTAAGGTTATCCCCGAGCTCAACGGTAAGCTCACTGGTATGTCTATGCGTGTTCCTACTCTCGACGTATCTGTAGTTGACCTCACTGTTAACTTGGCTAAGCCTGCTAAGTACGACGAAATCTGCGCTGCTATGAAGGAAGCTGCTGAAGGTGAACTCAACGGTGTTCTCGGCTACACTGAAGATGCAGTTGTTTCTTCTGACTTCCTCGGTGATGTTCGCACTTCTATCTTCGACGCTAAGGCTGGTATCGCTCTCACTGATACTTTCGTGAAGGTTGTATCTTGGTACGACAACGAAATCGGCTACTCTAACAAGGTGCTCGACCTCATCGCTCACATGAAGAAGGTTAACGGCTAATCATTGCCCCCTTGTTACTTCGTCTGAAGTAGACAATACATTTGCCATCCTACTCAACAGTAGGGTGGCAATTTTTGTTTCTAAACGCTCAAATTGCTCCCCACAAGCTTGGGTAGCCAGCACGCTTGCCATCCTATTACTCAGCTGTCCTCTCATTCTATTGTCCGATAATCAAACACCACTAGACTATAAGGCAACAAAAGCCCCGAACATCTCACGGATGATCGGGGGTAGATTAATGGATAAGGAGGCTGGCAGTGTCCTAAGGTCACCGTCAACCCTCTGTTTTCTTCATGTTGAAGAAATCCACATCGCGGCGATAGGTTTGGAAAGCCGCAAAGGAAGTGTCGTATTGTTTAAAGAATTCGAAGGCAGCATCGCAGACCTTTTGGATGTCAAAGGCGAGGAAGTCCACATAGACGTGGAAACGTCCTACAGCACGGCCGATGAAGTCAGCATAATTCCCCTTTGGATGTGTGCGGAGGTAGTTTTCGAGAGTAGTGCATGCTGCATCGATGGCAGCTTCGCGTTCAGCTTCCTCCATTTCGTCAAGTCCAGGCACGTCGAAGGCGAAAAAGCCACCCACGCAACCGAAACGATGGAAGAAATTCATGAGCCCAGATTCGTCTTTTGCAAATTCGCTTACAAAACGTGGAATCGTCGTTGTTCCAGTTTGGATGTCTAATCGGAGGTCGGTGGGCTCAATATCCTCTTGATCTCCGAAACGATAGTTCATCGTGCCCTGTAAGATGACATCGATGTTTTCCCAACGAGGATCCTTGGAATAAAGCATGGCAAGCATATCGCGAAGTTCAGAGAGTTTGAAGCTGTCTTCTTCACTGGGGGCTTCTTCCAGCACATTAATCACCGATATAAACTCCGTATTGACCAATTCGCCCACGGCATTATCTACCAATACTTCGGCACGCCACCAAGCAGGACTATCACCTTCCAGCAACAGTGGGTGGTAAACACCTACACTAATGCTTTCGCCACCTTCATCTTTGGTGAAATACACTAGCACTTCTTCTGCAGAAATCACTCCTTCACCGAAATCGACGTACAAATCAGGGTTGGCAGTTCTACCAACGGAGAATTTCCAATGCTCGCGCACTGATTCGGGCATGCGACTCAGGAAAAAGCGGAAAAGGGGATAGAGCATCCAAGTACCATCGGCAGAAAGGATGATGTGGTAATTCTGCGAGCCAATCTCAAACGCCAGATTTGGGAAAGCTAGTTTCAAACTAGAGAATGCCAATTCTTGGATTTCATCACCAGAAGCTCCGTTGTCCACGAGCTGGCGCAGCTCTGCTTCTTGCTCTGCAAAGGCTTCCCATGCCTTTTCCACGCGGTCTGCAAACGAACCTTTGGTGTATCGGGGAAAGGCTAGGTACTTGTAGCAGTCGGCGAGCATTTCTTTTGTGTCGGCAGCTAGCGACTCATAAGGCTCACCCTCGAGAGTGCGAATGAAGTATTCGGCAGCTTCCCCCTCGCGGTCAAGCTGATAGAGTGCAAAGCCCATGCGGTGATTCCAGAGTTCGTCTTTCTCTGTTGCTTCATCACGAACACTTTCTAGCACACGAATAGCAGTTTCGTAGTGTTCGGGATTATCATCTTGGGCAGCGAGGTTGTTGTAGGCTCTAGCCAACCAACCTACGCGTTCGTTGGTCAGTTTATGAGGTGGGAGCGATTCGAGCAATTTGATAATCTTGGCAGGCTCATTGTTTTCATGCCACTCCGCTATTTGTTCATGGATGTCTTTTATCATAGTTCTGTAGTTGTGAAGTGTTCTGTAAATCCACTAATGAAATAGTGTATAACGAAAAACGTGGTATCTTCGAGCGTGTTGTCGATGATACCACGTTTTATAGAAATGTAGGCTTATTCCCAACCGAGGGCAGAGGCACCAAGCAAGGCAGCTTCAGCACCCTTAAGGGTAGAAACGAGCAATTTAGCTTTAACTTTGAAAATCTTAAGCACGTGTTGGTCGTATGCGCGACGGAGAGGCTCCATCAAATACTCACCAGCTTTGGCCAAACCACCGAAGAATACAAAGGCTTCAGGGGTGTTGAAGGTGGCGAAGTCAGCGCAGGTGCGACCGAGAAGAGTACCAGTATATTCAAAGATATCGAGCGCAATCTTGTCACCCTTTTCTGCAGCTTGGAACACATCAAACGAAGTAATCTTGTCTGGATCGATGTCACGCAAGGGAGAGGGAGTATCAGATTTTACCAAGAATTCGCGAGCAGTGCGTGCCACGCCAGTAGCAGAGCAGTAAGTTTCGAGACAACCCTTGCGACCGCAACCGCATGGACGACCAGCTTCTGTGTGATCAATCACTACGTGACCGAGTTCACCCGCAAAACCGTCAGAACCATAGACCACGCGACCGTCTACTACGATGCCAGAACCCACACCTGTGCCGAGGGTAATCATGATGAAGTTCTTCATACCACGTGCCACACCATAGGTCATTTCACCCAAGGCAGCAGCGTTAGCATCGTTGGTCACGCGAACGGGGATGCCCAATGCCTTTTCAAAGAGGTCGCAGATGGGCACTTCACCTTGCCAAATCAAGTTGGCTGCGCGCTCAATTGTACCATTATAGAAGTTGCCACTTGGAGCACCGATACCCATACCACGAATGTTGTCGATGCCGCCTACCACGTCCAATGCTGGTTGCAAGGCTTTCACCGCAGCCGCTACATAGTCGTTGATGTCGGGGTAGTCTTTCGTTGCAATAGCTGTTTGTGCAATGATAGTACCGCGTTGATCCACAATACCAAATACGGAGTTCGTGCCGCCCATGTCTAGGCCAATCACGTAGGGTTTTTCGAGGATTTCTTCCATAATGGATATAATTGAGATATATTATACTGAGTTTACAGAGCTTTTCGCTCCTTTCTATGCTGCAAATACAAGGAGAAAAAATGAACTTTCCAACGCTTATGATATTCTTTTTGTAAGTAGACCTGACATTTTTACACCTAAATGTGCATCTCTCTCAGCGTTTCTTTTTAGTTCAAGAGTGAAAATCGAGCAGGGCTGAAGATTTCCTAACGCACCTAAATAAAAATAGATTAGGAAATACTAGGTTATGTCTTTACTTTTTGTATCTTTGCAAGCGAACTCCTATTATAACAACTAACATCTCTAACCATGAGACATTCAGCTTTTATTCTTACTTGCGCTTTGTGTAGCTGTATGGCTACCCAAGCCCATGCGCATGTTTCGCTTCCTCCTTCAGTGGAGCAGGAAGAAATGGTGTCAAACGCTCAAACTAATCCCCTCTCTTCTGCCGTAGGTGATGCTTCTCAGGCGCAGACACAAAGCATGTCTGCGCAGTCCAACGCCACTGGTTTCAAGCCCACTCTCAACCTTGGTGGCTGCATCATCACACAGTATTCCTACACCGATCGCGAGGACAAAGCCAGCGATGGCGGTTTCAATGTCCGCATCGTCCGTGCAGTAGCCCATGGTAAGGTGTGGAACGATGTAGCTTATCGTTTGCAGCTAGAACTCAGTGGGGCACCCGGCATCGATCGAGGGGCTAGAGTGCTAGATGCTTACGCAGAATGGACTAGATTTGCCGAATGGCAACCTCGAATGGGGCAGTTCAAACGCTGCTTCGGTTTTGAAAATCCCATCCATCCCATGAATGTGGGCATGGGATCTTTCTCACAAATGACCCAGAGATTACAGAGCATCAACGACCGTATTGGTGAACACGTGTCGAATGGTCGCGACATCGGTTTCCAGATGCAAGGTGATTTCTTGCCCCAAGCCGATGGGCATCGCCTCTTGCACTACCAAGTGGGTGTCTACAATGGTCAAGGCACTAACCACGTGGATGTTGATAAGCACAAAGATCTCATCGGAGGTTTGTGGGTAATGCCCACCAAGGAACTGCGCATTGGTGCTTTCGGTTGGGATGGTTATTACACCAATGAGAAAAATCCCACCGAGACCCTACGTCGTGTGCGCTACGACCTCGGTTTCACCTACGAAGGTGCGGTGAGTGCACGTGCCGAATATGCCCACAGTGTGGGAGGAACCACCCGCGGTGGAGCCACGAGAAGTGATGGTTGGTATGCCATGTTGGGCGTTCCCGTGCCACAATGCGAAAACCTAAAGTTCTATGGTCGTTGGGATTGCTACCGTGATGATGCCACTCGTTGGGATGGTCTGGTCACCAACTGGGGGCTTACTGCCAACTATTATTTAGGCAAAAACTACGATTTCCAAGTGAACTACACGCACACCGTAGATCGTAATCTCTCACTTCGTGCAGGACACTACAACACAATCGACGTGCAGGTGTGTGCAAAATTCTAACTAAATGCTCCATTGACATAAACTCTTGTCATAGAGCTTTAGCGGAGGGAATATTGACTGTAGAAGTATCTTCTGCTTACCTCATTTTCAATTGTGCTATTTATGACCATCTGATAAAGTAGTACCTTATCTGAATTAAGCCTGAAGTCCAGTAATAAAGGACTTCAGGCTTTGGGGGATACATTGTCTCCTCATAAAAAGGTAATTAATCTCTATTATTCAAGAAATCTCTCTAATCCTTTTTCGAATCTGCTGGTTTTGCTTCTTTCAGGTACGAAACCTACAGATTGTAATCGTATTGGAAAAGGGGATAGAACTCATCTTCCAAGAATACGTTCGCATCAATAACGAAGTTGGAGATGAGGAGCATCATGATGTTGCGCTTATTGATTCAATTCTTCAATAGAATATTTTTATTGAATAAGCTTTCAACAATGTGTTATACACAGAATCCAATACTAGTATTTATACCATTGAATAAAGGCATCATTATCTAAAATTGACTATTATGAATGAGTTCATGTTACGACTCCTGCTATTTGTCATGGGGATAGGGTATACTATCTTCGGAAGTGCTCAGAATAAGTTAAGCGGAAGAATACTAGACGAGCATAAACAAGGGATAGATGCAGCTGTAGTTATGTTGGTTTCTTTGCCTGACAGTATTCTTGTAGAAACAAAACTTACTGATAGCAATGGACAGTTTTCCTTTTCGTTACAAAAAAGAAAATTCATTTTATGCGTACGGGCATTAGGTTACCAAGAGATAAGGCAAAATTTTACCCCTACAAGTTCCAATAATCTCCCCGATATCCAGATGGTACCAGATGAGTTTATCTTGAAAGATGTTGTTATAACAGCACGTAAATCTCGCTCTATGGTAGTTTCATCTAATGGAAAAATACAAATTCATGTTGCACAATCTTACCTTACTGATATAGGAAATGCATTGGATGTCCTAAAGTCTTCTCCCGGGATTTCCGTAAATAACAAAGGTGAAATATCTTTAGCCACCCTCGGAGGTACAGCTATATATATCAACGGAAAGAAGTTGATGCTGCAAGGAGAAGAACTTTCTTCGTATCTTCGTACTCTATCTTCATCGAATATTTCCCGAATAGAAACTTCTCCTAGCCCTGATGCTAGTTTTAGTGCAGATGGAGCTGGTGGTATTATTAATATCGTTTTGAAAACATCTGAAAGACTTGGCTGGTTGTTAAATACAACTCAGGGCGTTGCTTATTGGGAAAACCTAAAACAAAACTCTGATATTGCTCTATCATATAACACGAATAAGTGGCAGTTAGGCTTTAACTATAATCATAGTATGGGATATCATGCTATGAGTTATGGCTATGAGAAGATTCTAAACGGAGATAAAAGCTTATCTGAAACAGTAGACACAGACAAACGAAATACTTACTCGGCAGGTATTGATTTTTCTTTATGTTCTAATAAGAAACACAAGTTATTCTTAAATAGTACAATAAACTTACTTACCGGACCTGGCGAAACACAGACTACAACCCATATATATAGAACGATAGACAAATTGGAAGGCATACTAAAAGAACGTAATAATTACATAGAGCAGAGAGCGATTCGATACAACAATAGTATTAATTATCTATTTCAACCTTCTGAAAAACATCAATTATCATTATCAGTTGATTGGACACATTTTGATGGTCTGTCACGCTGTGAACAACCTAATGATTACTATTCGGCAACCAATTCGCTTGTTCGTTCGGATTTCTTTTATTCACAACCTGATAGGAAAATTGATATTTATGCGCTATTAGCAGATTATAAATATAATCCAAATGAACGGAATAAATTACTTGCAGGCATAAAAGCATCCTTTATCAAAAGTGATAATGTTTTTCTTTTCAGAAAGAATGGTATTCTTGATTGGCAACGTTCAAATGTATTCTATTATGATGAAAAGAATGTTGAGGGTTACACACAGTATACATACTCTTGGGATAAATGGAACCTAAGTGCAGGACTGCGTATGGAGTATATGTGCACTCATAACAAGTTAGATGATTATAATTATAAAAATACAGAGGAGAATAACCATAATAACTTGCGATTATTTCCTAATCTGAATATCGCATATATGATTAATGAAAATAATAAGATAGCACTTTTGTATAGTAGACGTCAAGACAAACCACGATATGAAGACCTTAATCCATTTGAATATCTACTGGATGAATTGTCTTATTGGAAAGGTAATCCTTTTCTAAAGCCTCAAATAAGTAATAAAATCATGTTGAACTATACATGGAAGAGTTTATTATTAAATTTATATTACAATAAACTTGACGATTATTTCACTTCGCTCACGGATGTATTTGAGAATAGTAAGATGATTATGACTACAAAGAATATCGGTACACAGAAACAAGTTGGATTGGAGGCGACTTTTTCTAAATGTCTTGCTCATAGGTGGAATCTTAGTACAAATATAGGGTTCTATTATTTTGTGAATAAGCTAGATTACGAAACATATAGAATCCTGTATAAGCGTCCATCTTGTTTCTTTTCTGTGAGTAATAGTATCCTTCTTCCTTTAGGTATTAGCTTTGAACTGTCTGGACGGTATTATTCAAGGCGCCAAGGAGGAAGCTATGAGGTAAACAAGCCAACAGGATGTGTTGATTTAGGTTTTAACAAGAGTTGGTGTAACGGACAGATGCGTCTATCTCTATTGATGACAGATGCTTTACATTCTGAACGGTGGGACAACTATGGAGTAAAAGATGCTTTAAATTTATCATCTTGGGGGTATGGTGAGAGTCGTAAAATAATATTACGATATAGTTATATTTTTAGACAGCAAAAACTCGACAGAACAATGAAAAATATTGAAGAATTAAATAGATTATAATTATATTACGACAGCGAGAAGCTGCATAAATCGTGCTTATATTTTTAGAGGAAACAATCTCCGAGAATTCAAATTAAATAGATTGCTTTAAAGGAGCTAATATGTTTTTGTGGTAGATTTGAATGAGAATATGAGAAATTCTTATTTTTTTCGGACAATACCATACCTCGAATGAGAAACGCCTGCTCTGGGCGAGTAGGAAAGGAATGAATACACAATAATCTCCCCTCAGTCCGCAGAGACGGAATGAGGGGAGAATAGAAGAGGATGAGTGTCGAAAGTTATTTCACCACTTTGCGACCATTTACAATGTAAACACCATGGTCGGGGGTAGATGTTTGGCGACCAGAGAGGGTGTAAGTCTGAGGGGTAGTGGCAGCATTCGTAGTGTTAGCCTTAATGCCAGAAGGATTCACCACTTCGACTAGGATATCCACCACTTTACCATCGTTACCCAAGAGCGTATTGCCTTCAGCAATAGAACCACCTGCATCAATGTTGTCCCAGTCGATCTTGAAACGAAGGCGGTAGCGTCCAGCCTTTTCGGGAGCCTTGAAGGAAAACTCTCTCGACATGCCAGGGTTGTTGTTGGATTGTGAGCTCACTCCGTCAGCATTCTTTTGTTCGTTGTGGTAGTAGCTGCAAGCCACGAGTTCGGGGTCAGAGATATTTTCCACTTCAAATTGTCCGCTTTGGTCAGCATCGAGATAGAAGTATGCGTGCATCCAGCTACCTTGCCAGTTCACTTGAGAAGTCACCAGAGTACCGCCTTCTTCCACTTTGAGATATTGGGAAGCATCGGTGGTCAAGTCCACATAAGCCTTCTTGTTGTTTGGCATCGTGTAGGTCACCTTATTGCCATCAGCTAGTGTGAATACCAAGTTTTTGAGCGTACGTCCTTTGTTTGTCGTATTGGCATTGGCATCAAAGTTGAGCGCATAGAGAGGTTTCTTCACCTGAACCTTGATGGTAGCAGACTGTCCACCAGAAGTGGTCACTTTGAACGTAGCTTCACCTTCCTTCACACCATACACCACACCATCTTTAATGGTTGCGATTTCTGGGTTTTCAGAAGTCCACTGCAAAGTCTTATCTGTAGCATTAGTGGGAGCCAAGAACCACACGAGAGCTTTGTGCTGTCCAGGAGCCACTTCCACAGGAGCATTCTCAAAAGTGATGCCTGTGGTGGCTACCGCTGGGACTTTGCTCTCACGACCATCAAACACAAACACAGATGAAGCAGGGAGAGTTAGGGTGAGCTCGGTGTCGAGATTGATGGCTTGTCCTTCTTGTAAGCCTTCAAGGGCTGCTTGGTTACCGAAGGCCTTAGTGAAGATGTAGGTGTCTGTCACGTGTGCAGGCACTTCGAGGGCTTTGCGCAAAGTGGTTTTGAATACTTGTGGCGTAGCAGCGGGATTGCGCAGTGCGAGAGTGGCTTTCGGGCCATTCCAAGAAGCCCAGCCGTAGACTTCCGCTTTAGAACCCGTCCAAGGATTTCCGCCTACCCAGTGAGCATCGGGTAACACATCGGCATTGTTTTTCTGCCATTGCAAGCACTCTGCAAGGTCGCCCCACAGACGTCCACCATGGATGCGATTCATCAGCGCGTAGTCGTTGTAGAGTTCCACCATACCAGAACCACAAGCGAAGGCACAACGGAGTTCGCGCACGATGCCGTCATAGTCACGCGATTTGGAGACATTGCCAAAATCGGAGAGGATGAATCCGTGCGTCATCAGTGTGTTGATGGGACAGATAGGAGAGTTTTGCACAAAGTTTTGGTACACCAAGCGGTCGCGATAAGTGATCCACTTTTCACGGTCGGTGCCTTGGTTTCCGATTTCACCATAGTCATTTTCTTGACGCCACACCGCATCGGTGTATTGGAACCAGAAAGGAGATGCCCAGGTGCCGACTGTAGTGTTGAAGAAGATGTCGGGCTTGATGGTTTCGCGCACCATGCGTTCTGCATTGATGATACCTTCTGCATTCTCATCGCCATTGGCATCGTTTTTGGGGCCAGTAGCAGAGAAGAGATCACTGATACCATCAAACTTGAAGAAGCGGAAATCATAGTTGCGCTTGTTGCAAAGGTCGGTGATTGCTTCGGTGAAGACCTTGTAGTATTCAGGGTTAGAGAGTTGCATGCCACCCTTACCGTTCCAATAAGCTCGGCGGTAGTTACCACTCTGTCCATAACCACCAACAGGCCCAAGCCAAGCACCGATGCCTGAACCCATAGATTGCGCTAAACGGTCTGTTTCTGCAAATCCATTGGGGAAGTTTTTATTGAATGTCCATGTGCCATATTGATCCCAACCATCGTCCCAGACAAAGGAGTTTACGCCCACTTTGTAGCGGTCATAAAGCTGCTTTTTCCATTCACGCACCACATCTTCGCACTGATAGTCGTGCATATTGCCTGTGTAGTTGCGGTCATTGTTGCGATCGATGTTAAGCTCGTACCAAGAGATATAGGCAGGCATGGCACGCCAGGGCACAGCACGCTCACGCTCGCTGTAGGCGAGGAACGAACGACGGGGTTGCTCTTTGGCCACAAGTCCCACCACCGAACTCACTTTCCATGGTTGTGAAGGAAGAAGTGTGGTGTTGCGACTCCACAATCCTTGCAACGCCACACTCTCTGCGGCTGCGAGGTGCAAGGTGTCGGTTTGTTGAAGCGTTACGTTGATTTCTCCGTTCGAATTGATAGCCTCGTCTTTGGTTTGCGCCAAGAAACGCAGGGTATAGTTACCTGAGAAAGGAACATTGAATTGGAAAGTGTTGCGGTTGTTTTGAGTTCCGGTCTTTCCTTTGTGATAATCATAAGCTACCGCTTTGCCATCTGCATCAAGAAGGTCGACACCCACGAGATTGAGTGCGTGATTTCCACTCTTATATTGGAACTCTGTAGTCATGACACCAAGTGCCGTGAAATACACAGGTACTTCTATTTGTCGAGTATGACCAGCCTCATAGCCCAGCTCTCCCACACGCGAAGGATAATGCTTTACGGGTTGCCAATCCGATGCTGCCCACTTGGTTTTCAACACAGCATTTTCTCCCATGGTCTGGCTACCTTCTTTGGCGGGTTCGGTGGGAGCTGCCTCTTTTTCGGCCTTTTTGTATTGAAGTTCCGAACCTGGTAGCAAATCTTTCACCACCACCACTTTACCAAGAGGTTTAGAGAGCGAGATCTGTCCGTTAGAGGTGATTGTCTCGGTCTTGGTTTCTACAAAATAGCGAAGAGTGTAGACACCAGCTTCGGGAATGTTGAGCGTATATTTGTTGTTGCTATGATTGCCACCAGCATAACCTGTGTGGTAGTCTTTAGCCACAACTTCTCCTTGGAGGTTCACCACATCGACACCAATGATGTTGAGACGGTGTGTTCCTCCTTTGTAGGTGAAAGTAAAATGCTGTTCGCCCTTTTCTTTGAAGTTAACGTATCCTCGAGTACCTACGATTTCGTCAGTCTTAAATTGCTGCAGCAAGTCTTTGGGAGTAGCCTCACCAGGTGTCCATGAAAAAGACTGGTCAGTCCATGAAGTGGGCGAAAAATCTCCTTCGCTCTCTACACCACCCACAGAATTCTTGCCCGTAGGAGTTTCAAGTCCAGCAAAAATCTTGTCGCTTAACAGCACAGCCCCTCGCGTGTTGCCCACTACTTTAGGGGTGGATTTAGCTTTCACGGCATCCACTTCGTAGAGCATGGGAAGCACTGCATTCATTTTCACGTTATCGGAGGCCTTGAGTTCGATTTCGGTGCGAATGTAGTGGCTACCATCTCTGAGGATAGCGCGCCATGTCACAGTAAGTTTGTCTTTGGTGAAGGTAGCTTCGATGGCCTTTCCAGGAAGTTTCTCTGCGCCACGAGTTGCTTTGGCGTTGGCAACATAATTTATTTCTTTTACCCCACCCACGAGTGTCATTTCAGACGACTTTATCACTTCGTTTCCATTTCCGAGGCGTAGTTCAAAGAGTTCTGTCCCTGCTTTCAAATCCATTTCAGGGCATCCTCCGAAGCGAAGTTGCTGACCTTGCAGTGTGAAAGTGGCTGTGAGGAGCTGATTCTTCAGCACATAGTTTGTTCCACTATGTTCTAGAAGTGCTACGCCAGCTTGTTGTGTTTGTGGGAAAATCACACTTTGCGCCTTGGCAGAAGGGATTTGCAAGGCAAGTGTGAGGAGGGCGGCAGAGAGTGCCATCGTAGTCGTTTTTCTATTCATGGACAAATAGACTGCTTTTATGGTACAATAATGTTTCTTGCGTGCTAGATTTGAATAAGAATTTAAAGGAAATTCTTGAAAGTTGCGGCAAATATACACAAATCTTTCATTTTACCCAATGAATAGGTGTGTTTTTATAGGTGTAGATTGCAGTTTCTTGCAAAAATATGCTATTGTCGCAGGTGGAAAATAAAATATGACGTGACCAGAAGACGAGGCAAAAGCAAGCATCATCGGTTGGGGGGGTTTGAGATTGTCGAAAAAGAAATGAGCAAAAACTCCGAGATATATGAGCTAAAGTCGGAGTGCATTAGAAAAATGTCGGAGATAAGTTGGGAAAAATCCGAGCATTTTTTGGAAATCTCGGAGAGTTCAAGTCATTCTTTTGTTGGAGAGAGGCAAGAGGAGCTTTTGGGGGAGGGAGAAATAGCAACGTCCGTGTCAAGATAGCATCACTTGACACGGACGTTGTTCGTAGAAAAAGGAGGATAAAGCGGTAAGACCTTTTAAGAGTGGTGCGTGGTTATTAGTAGCACTCGCACCAGGATTGTAATAATTAGATTTTCTTGTTGAGCCAAGTGCCGCGGCGCATGTAGAGAAAACTCCCAAGGAGTAGGGTGAGTGAATAGAGGAGTTCTGCACACCAAGCTATGGTGAGGCTGCAGCGCAAATGGAAAATCACATAACCCACGTAGATGGTGTAGAAAAAGAGGGCGATGAGTTCGATGACGAGAGCAGAGCGCGTGTTGCCCGAGCCAGAGATGCAATTGAAAAGAATGTAGCCTGGAATGAGTAGGGTGGAACTCACACTCAGCACACGGAGGGGTTCGATGCAAGCCGCAATGGTGGGAGCTTCGTTGGTGAAGATGCCGATGATAGGTTCTGGGAATATCCACAAGATGACCCACAAGGGCACGATGCCCACCACGGCCATGAGAGTGGCACGCTTAATCATGGGCACCACCGCTTCTCGATGGTCTGCTCCAAGGAGGTTGGAGGTGAGGGTAGAGGCTGTGGAGGCAAACGCCACAAGGGTGACGAACATGAAGTTGGAGATGGCGCGCATCACGTTGGTAGCTGCCAGTTCGCGCGAGCCCAAATGCTCCACAGCGATGAAGAAAATGAACCAAGTGGCGAGGGACAAGAAGTTTTGCACCATCGTCCAAATGGAGATGTTGAGCATCTTGCCCAGAAGACTCCACTTGAATTTGGGTAGTCGGTGTAGCGCATATTTGTGGTAGTCTACTTTCCACCACGTATATCCGATGAAAAAGAGCATAGAAAATCCGCTGGCCAACGAAGAGGCGATGGCGGCTCCAGCGATGCCGAGTTGGGGAAATCCGAAGTGACCAAAAATAAGCAAGTAGTCGAACACCACATTGCTCAGCACCATCACGATAGAGTTGAACTTGAGCGTCCCCGTTTGTGTGGTGGCCACAAAGAATGCGCGAAAGAGGCAAGCGACCATGCTGAAGTAGATGCCCCACATGCGCCACTCCAGATAAGTCCATGAGGCTTCAAACACTTGAGGGTTGCTGATGAGTCTTGCCAAAAGATAGGGTCCTGCGGTTTGGATGAAGAGGAGTACCAGCGTGGAAGTGACGGTGAGGAAGGCCAGGCTGTGGTAGAACACCACGCCGATGTCTTGGTAGTTCTGCTCGCCGTTGCGACGTCCCATCAGGATTTGTGCGCCAGAACAAAAACCTAAGATGAGCATAAACACCACGATGAAGAAGATGCCACCCAAGGCGGAAGCACCTAGTTCGATTTCTCCCACGCGCCCCAAGAAGGCCGTGTCGGTCATGCCCACCAATTGCTCCACCAGTGCACTAATAAGCACGGGGAATGCGATTTTCCAAATGTCTCGAAAGGAGTAGTGGGAAAGGAAATTCGTGTGGTCAGATGAGTGAGTGTCCTGCGACATATAGTAGAAATAGCGTAATCGTACGAAGCTGAGGCGAAAAGTCTGGCGAGCCTCACTTGACGTAGTCGGTGGTTAGTTTTCGGAAAAGAGATAGCTTCTCGATAAAATGGATTTGCAAAGATACGGATTTCGGGTTAGATAAACTTGATTGCCCCAGTAGAAATGCGTAACTTCGCGTTCAAAATCAGTATAAAGAAGAATGAAACTTCATTTCTTAGGCACGGGCACTTCTATCGGTGTCCCACAAATGGGCTGCTCATGCAGTGTTTGTCGGTCGGAAGATCCGCGAGATAAGCGGCTGCGCTGCTCAGCATTGTTGGAGACCGATGACCATCGACTCATTCTCATCGATTGCGGTCCAGACTTTCGCACACAGATGCTCCGATTCATCGCAGAGCATCCCTACACCGACGACAGGTCGGTGCCTTATTCTGTGCGCAAGATGAGCGAGATGAGCGACGAACAAGCACGCAAGATGGGGCTGCACGAAGCCCCTCGCTTTGACTATGCCATGCCGCGCATAGAGGCGGTGCTGCTCACCCACGAGCATTTTGACCATGTGGCGGGACTAGACGATTTGCGCCCCTTTAGCTATTTTCATTCCATAGATGTTTGGGCTGAGCCTAACGTGGCTGAGACCATCATCAACCACATGGGCTATGTGTTTGGCGAGAAACATTATCCCGGTGCTCCCAAACTCACCATGAACCCACTGGAGGAGCATCAATCCATCACCATAGGCGACAACGAGATTGTCCCGGTCAGAGTGTATCATGGCAAATTGCCCATCCTCGGTTATCGCATCGGACCATTGGCCTATCTCACCGACATGTCTCAACTGGGCGAGCAGGAGTGGGGGAAACTTGAAGGGGTGGAAACTCTCGTGGTGAGCGCGCTACGCGATGAGCCACATGCCACGCATCAAACCATTGAAGAGGCCATAGCCTTTGGGCGAAAAGTAGGAGCCAAGCGCACCTATTTCATTCACATGTGTCACACAGCAGGCAAACAAGCCGATAGGGATGAGCAACTGCCCGAAGGTTTCCGCTTTGCCTACGACGGACTGACCATAGACTGCTAAAAGCATGGGCAATTCCGCCAAGCTAGTTGGTCAATCCGCTCAAAAATTGTAATTTTGCAGCCAAAAGAAAGAATAAACCCTATGGCAACTCCAAAAATCATGCTAACGGGCGACCGTCCCACTGGCCGTCTTCACATCGGACACTACGTGGGTTCGTTACGTCGTCGCGTAGAACTTCAAAACCAAGGTGACTTCGACAAGATGTTTGTCTTCATTGCCGATGCACAAGCCTTGACCGACAACACGGACAATCCCGAGAAGGTGCGCCAAAACGTTATCGAAGTAGCCCTTGACTACCTAGCTTGTGGTCTCGATCCCGAGAAGGTCACTATCTTTATCCAAAGCCAGATTCCCGAACTTTGTGAGTTGGCTTTCTACTTCCAAAATTTGGTTACGGTGAGCCGTTTGCAGCGCAACCCAACGGTGAAAACCGAAATCGGTATGCGTGGATTTGAAGGAAGCATCCCCGTAGGCTTTTTCACCTATCCTGTGTCGCAAGCTGCTGACATCGCAGCTTTCCGCGCCAACGTGGTGCCCGTGGGGGAAGACCAACGCCCCATGATTGAACAAGCCACAGAAATTGTGCGCCGTTTCAATCACATCTATGGCGACACCCTCATCGAACCTAACATCATGCTCCCTGACAATCAGGCTTGCATGCGCCTTCCTGGTATTGATGGAAAGGCTAAGATGTCTAAGTCTTTGGGCAATTGCATCTACCTCTCTGAGACGGCTGAGGAAATGGGTAAGAAAGTGAAGGTGATGTACACCGACCCCACTCACCTCTCTGTCAATGACCCTGGACACGTGGAGGGTAACACCGTTTTCACCTATCTCGATGCTTTCTGCCGCGATGAACATTTCGGTCTTTACCTCCCCGACTATGCTAATCTCGATGAGATGAAGGCGCACTACATGCGTGGCGGTCTCGGTGATGTGAAGTGCAAGAAATTTCTTGAGAAGGTGCTCAACGAAACCCTTGAACCTATCCGCGCTCGTCGCCTAGAGTTCCAAAAGGATATCCCTGCTATCTACGACATGCTCCGTCGTGGTTGTGAAGATGCTCGTGCTGTGGCCGCTGACACGCTAGCCGACGTGCGTCGCGCTATGAAAATCAACTATTTCGATGATGAAGCGTTGATTGCAGAACAAGTAAAGCGTTTTGCTCAAGACTAAAGAGTCCTATCTTATCGAAGATTAACTGCCTAGAAAAGCAAAGTTTTTCTGCGAGGTTGAAAAGGAAAAGTGGAGCTGCGTGTGAAAAATACGCAGATTTCTTGGTTGTGCCAAGAAAATATGCTACCTTTGCACCTCGAATGGCCTAAGTTGTCTTCGGATGGTTCAGGTCATCACCTCCGAATAATAATAATATCGATATAAACAACAATGAAAAGAACGTTCCAACCCCACAATCGCAAGCGAAACAACAAGCATGGTTTCCGCCAGCGTATGGCGACTGCTAACGGTCGTCGTGTTTTGGCTTCTCGTCGCGCTAAGGGCCGCAAGAAGCTCACTGTATCTGATGAAGTACACGGTAAGAAGTAATCCTTCTCCCTCGTTCAGACAGAACAACTCCTACAAGAGCAGCTCGCAAGAGTTGCTCTTTTTTGTGTTGTGTTTGGTGCTTCTGTATGCCTCTCCTAAGCATGCCTTCTCGGTTGTGCTGTAACGTAGATTCAAAATCGAAAACGCGTGCTTTCATTCTGTGTGAAAGATATTTTGTATATTGGAGATATTGCAGTAACTTTGCAGAGTTATGACCTTCAAAGAATTTTACCAAAGACTGACAGGGCGATATTTGTGGGGCAATCTCCTTGCCATGTTCATTACCCTTGTGGTGGTAGTGGTCGGCTTGTTTGTCTTTCTTCATTTTTATACGTATCACGGCGAGACTATCGCTGTGCCTGATGTGCGCGGACAGCGAGCAGAGGTAGCCATACGCAAACTAGAGGCTATGGGCTTGCGTGCCGAGGTGGTGGACACGGGCTATAACCCCCGTGAACTAGCCGATGTGATTCTAGACCAAGACCTTTTACCAGGCTATGAGGTCAAAATGAATCGCCTCATCCATCTCACGGTCAATGCTGGTTCTCCACGTCCTGTGGCACTTCCTGACATCGCCGACAACTGTTCTTTGCGAGAAGCGAAGATGCGTTTGGAGGTGCTGGGCTTTCGATTGACTCCCATTCGTCGCATCCGCGGTGACCGCGATTGGGTCTACGCTGTTGAGGCGCGCGGTAAGGAGGTGCGCACTGGCGAACGTCTAAATGTCAACATCCCCCTTACACTGGTGGTAGGAGATGGTGCAGAAGAAGAGGTGTTCAATGGCAATGACTCTCTCGACCGCATTTATTTCTCTCGCGACACCACCATGCTAGTGGGCGAGGAATAATTCTTTTTTTGTCTATTCTAAGAGCAGTCTTTAGTAGGACGGCTTTTCCATACATTCATTTAGCCCATTTATATGACGCAAAACATGAGTTTTGAAGAAGAACTTGATTTTGACGAGCTCGAAATGCCTGCTCCTTCTAATGAGGAGGTGGAGATAACCGCTACTTCGGGCGAGGGTGAGCTCTATGAACACTATCGAGTGGTGGCCGATAAAGGACAGCAACTCTTGCGTGTCGATAAGTTTCTCATCAATCTCATGCACGACACCTCGCGCAATCGCATCCAAGCGGCTGCCGAAGCAGGGTGCATCCATGTCAATGGGCGTGCTGTGAAGAGCAACTACCGTGTCAAGCCCAATGATGTGGTGACTTTGATGCTCAATCGCCCTAAGTTTGACAGCAGTATCAAACCTGAGGAGATGCCGCTAGAAATTGTTTACGAGGACGACCAACTCATTGTAATCAACAAGCCTGCTGGCCTCGTGGTTCACCCAGGTTGTGGCAACTATAGTGGTACTTTGGTCAACGGCCTTGCTTGGCACCTGCGCGACAATCCAGACTATGATCCCAACGATCCCACAGTGGGGCTGGTGCATCGCATCGACAAAGACACAAGCGGCTTGCTCGTGGTGGCAAAAACGCCAGAGGCCAAGACAAGTCTTTGTGCGCAGTTCTTCCACAAGACAACGCGTCGCAAATATCGTGCTTTGGTGGGGGGTAATGTTCAAGCCGATGAAGGCCGCATCGAAGGCAATATCGGGCGCAATCCGAAAGATCGCATGCAAATGTCGGTCTTCCCTGTGGACAGCGGCATTGGCAAACCTGCAGTGACCCATTATCGCGTGTTAGAACGCTTTGGATATGTCACGCTGGTGGAGTGTGTGCTCGAAACAGGTCGTACGCACCAAATCCGCGCTCACATGAAGCATCTCGGACATCCCCTCTTTGCCGACGAACGCTACGGCGGACATCAAATACTCTGGGGCACCAACAGTGGCACCTATAAGAGTTTTATCCACAACTGCATGAGTCTCTGTCCCCGTCAAGTGCTGCATGCCTTGACCCTTGGATTTCAGCACCCCACCACGGGAGAGGAGATGGATTTTACCTCACCACTTGCCGATGACATCGTGGCACTCCTCGAGAAATGGCGCACCTATATCGGGGGACTACAAAAGAGTCTCTAAACTTTTGCGGGTTTCATCGTTGAAACCTCTCTTTCGTGGATGGATTATTCCACTTTTGGGTAGAAAAATCCTCTTTATAAGTTGAAGTTGCTCATTCTTTGGATTGCACTCAATTCTTCTTTGGCTAAAGTTTTCCATTCTTTGGATAAAGATCTCACCTTCTTTAGGTTAAATTCTCCAGCATCTTAAAGCCGAAGCAATAAGTTTGCACTTCAGCTTCCCATCCATTGCATCGCTAATTCCTATATATCTCAATGAAGAAGCAAATCGCTATTATTGCCGGAGGTGATTCCTCTGAGCATGATGTGTCGCTGCGCAGCGCGGCAGGTATCCTTTCGTTTATGGATGCCGAAAAATATGATTGCTACATCGTAGAACAGCGTGGCAACGCCATGCAAGTTCTTGTAGAAGACGAGAAGATTCCCATGAATCTCCACGACTTCTCCTATCAATATCAAGGCGAACGTCGCACTTTCGACTTTGCCTACATCACCATTCACGGCACCCCTGGTGAGAATGGCATACTTCAAGGCTATTTCGACCTTATTGGTCTTCCCTATAGCACCAGCGGTGTGTTGGTAGAGGCCTTGACCTTCAATAAATTTGCCCTCAACAATTATCTCCGTTCCCTTCCTAATCTCCATGTGAGTGATAGCATCATGGTGCGCCGTGGCATGACTTTGCCCACAGCCTCTGAGGTCGTAGAGCGAGTGGGCCTTCCCTGCTTCATCAAACCCAATGCTGGTGGTAGTTCCTTTGGTGTGACGAAGGTGAAGACCGAAGCTGACGTGCTTCCTGCCATCGAAAAGGCCATGAACGAGAGTGATGAGGTGATGATCGAGCGATTGTTGGTCGGCACAGAAATCACTTGTGGCTGTTTCCGTCGCAAGAATGGAGAGGTAGTCACCTTCCCCATCACAGAAGTAGTGGTGAAGGGAGTAGAGTTCTTCGACTATGAAGCCAAATACGAAGGTAAGAGTGACGAAATCACTCCTGCGCGTATCGCTCCCGAAACGGCGGCTCGTGTGAGCAAAATGACACAATATATCTATCGCCAGCTCGATTGCTATGGCATCATACGCATCGACTACATCCTCTCGGGCGAGAAAGGCAACGAACAAATCAATTTGCTCGAGATCAACACCACGCCTGGCATGACCCCAGCCTCGTTCATTCCTCAGCAAGTTCGCGCTTCTGAGTTTGAGATAGCCGATGTACTCTCTGAAATCATCGAGGGCAAGTTCGCATAGTCGGAACATATATCTCCTGGATGCGAGCCATCATAACAATTTATCAAAGAATCCACCTAATACGTAGCTACTATGCAACATATTCCTGCGGAGTTTGACGATATCCGGCCGCGCACCGATGCCGAGATACGCCCAAGCTTTCAAAAACTGCTCCACGACCGTCTTTTCATGCGCGTGCTCCGCGGTTTTGTGCCCTGGTTGCCCGTAAGCTGGATTCGCGCTTTCCTGCGTTTCACCTTCCTAGGGGTGAATAGTGCGCTAGGTTTTCAGAAACGCTATATGCTCCGTGCCATGCATCTCCTCATGTGGCGCACCACCAAAGGAGTGAAACTAGACCACAGCGCGCTCCAAGAGAAGCGAGCAGGATATACCTACATCTCCAATCACCGTGACATTGTGCTCGATGTGGCAATGCTTGATGTGTTGCTGATTGACCACGGATTTCCTAACACAGCCCAAATTGCTATTGGTGACAATCTCTTGGTTCACCCTTGGATTGAGCAGTTTGTGCGCATGAACAAAGCTTTTCTTGTGCGCCGCTCCGTGGGTGCTCGTCAACTGCTTGAAGCGAGTAAACACATGAGCCGATATATGCACTACGTCCTCGGCACGCGTGAAGACAACATTTGGATTGCGCAGCGCGAAGGCCGTGCGAAAGACTCTAGCGACCGCACACAACCTGCTGTGCTCCGCATGATGACACTCGGAGGCGAGGGAGATCATTATGAAAATCTCCGTCACATGGATTTGGTACCCCTCACCATTTCTTATGAATATGACCCTTGTGACTATCTGAAAGCCAAAGAGTTTCAGCAAAAACGCGATGATGCCACGTTTAAAAAGTCGAAGCAAGACGACCTCGACAACATGCGGGTGGGTATCCTCGGCAAGAAAGGGCGTGTGCACTACCGAACGGCTGGCAGCATCAACCAATGGTTGGAAGAATATAAAGACCTTCCTGCCAAAGAATTCTTTGAGGCGGTGGCTGCGCGTATTGACAGCTACATCCATGCAGGCTACGAGTTGTATCCCAACAACTATGTGGCAGCCGACCTTCTCGAAGGAGGACAGCGATTTGCAACCCACTACACGGCCAAAGATGTGGCGCGCTTTGAAAAATATCTTCAAAGTAGACTCGATCTTATCGATTTGCCCAACAAGGATGAGGCTTATCTGCGCGAACGCATGCTCACCATGTATGCCAATCCTCTCTACAACTACCTTAAAGCGCACGAAGGTTAATCTCTCCGCTTAGCATAATCCGCACTCGTTTCATCATGTTGCCTATTCCTTTAAAGCCTTTTTTCACTCGTTTGCTCCTCCTCATCTTATGGGCGATGGGAGGCTTGCTACTGGCACAATGCGCCAATGAAGAAACCCCTCTCGAACCCTTGCGCAGTGATCTCATGATGGTGCGCACTGATGCGAGAGCCGTCATCACAGACTTGGTGACAGATGAAGGAAAGAGGCTATCGGTCACCAATCAACTTCGTGGTGTACGCGCCGATACCACCTATCGGGTGCTGGCCACTTACCGACCCATAGAATCTTCTTCGCAAGTGTGGGTGCGCCACGTGGTGAGAATCCCCACGGCAAACCCTGTGCAGCTGAAAGAACAAGAGCTGCGCGATGCACCTGTTCAGCTGTTGTCGCTGTGGAAGAGTAAGACATTCCTGAATCTCCGATTTGGCATTCCCAAGAGTTTTCATGGAGAGCACACCATCGGATGGGCCTTTCGTGGCCTCTCGCAACAGGCCGATGGACATCGGAAACTCCAGTTGCAACTTTATCACAATGCCCATGCCGATAGGCAGGACTATTCGCAAGAAGCCTATCTCTCTTGCCCCCTCGAGCCTTTCTCTCAATGGCTCCTTGCAGGGCGGGATAGCATAGTGGTGCAACTCAACACGCTCAAAGGGGTGCACACGCAGACCTTTGCCTATTGACCCCCATTTTTGAGGTATGAAAGAGGCGAACGATACCTCCCTCCGCTAAGCTAATAGCCATATTCTCAGCAGTATTTTGATTCATATATAAATATATTTGTCTAAAACCACCTCTCGCATGCTCCTATCACCAGAAAACATACAGCAACAAACGCGTGCTTTGTGGGAAGTTGCTAACCCCGAAGCCACGCCTGAATTCCTCGATCTCTACTTTCAACGTCGCTATGCCGATGAGCGCAATGTGACGGTGCGCCACGATGGCAAAGTGCAAGCTGCCGTGCAAGTGCTTCCTTACAAGTTTCTCTTCGGTGGAAAGGCTCTATCAGTGGGGCATCTCAACGGACTATGCGCAGAAGCAGGTGCCCAACAGCAGCAGCTCACGGCAGAATTGCTGCGCCAAGCCCATCGAAAGATGTATGAAGAAGGGCAATTGCTTAGTTTTTTCATACCACAAGATGAGAAACAGCGCAAAGCCATCGAGAAGGAGCAACTAGGTAGTTACTGGACGGCTACGCATCGCTTGCTCGTTCCTTTTGATGTCCCCGAAAATTATCGTCCTGATCTCAATTTAGACATCCTGCCCGAAACCACTCTGGGAAGAGAATTGTGGACTTTTTACAACACCTTTGGAGGACGTCATGACTATGAAGTGCGTCATGATCGCGATAGTTTGGAAACAGCCATTCAAGCGCATCTGCAAGAAGGAGGACAACTCTTGGTGGCGCGTCGTCGCGGTAAGATGGTGGGATTTTGCTTGGTCATCAAACAACCTCGCATCCTCAAGAGTGGCAAACCCTCTAAGAAGGATTGCTATGGCCACATCCGCTTTATGCTCACCACCGATCAAAATGTGGTTTATCACTTCCGCCGTCGTATAGGCGAACTCCTCGAAGTGAACGAAGTGGCAGTGACTGGCGGTTGTCCTGGCCATGGCTTCAAAGAGTCAAAACCCTATGCCATGGCTCGCGTGATTGACGTGTTGGGTTTCCTCCAATTCTTGGGACGTGTGCATCCTGGACTGCAACTTACCGTTGGCATAGAAAATGATGAAGACATCCCTGAAAACAATGGTTACTACGAACTCTTTGAGGGCGAAGTGCGCATCCTTGAGCAACGGCCCGACAACGTGCTCACTGCTGGTGGCCTAGCAGCTCTTTTGCTCGGAAGCCAACCCGTACAATTGCCCCTTATGCTCAATGATTGAATCATCAGTGTTGATTAAACATCGGTGGCTTCGCACGACACGAAGCCACCGGTGTTTTCTTTTATTAGAGCGTATGGACCATGTTCTGCGCGCTTGTCAGACTCTCTGTCGTCATCTCCCGACAATGGTGAGTGGGATGGTGGTCTTAGTTTTTGCTTCGCTCTCTGTGCAGGCACAGTTGACGCAAGTGCTCCCTCAACGAGCTCTGAAGCAATGGAATATTCCGCCAGGTAATTACAGTGGCATCACCCCCTTAGGCAATGGACATTATGCTGTGGTCAGCGACAAAGCCCCTCGTTTAGGTTATTTCGAGTGGAAGATTGAGCAAGATAGTCTCACTGGACAAGTAAAGCAAGTGACCCCATTAGGCTTTCGTCCGCTTCAAAGTCCTCCTACCGAAGGAGTGGCTGATCATGATGCCGAGGATCTTATATTTGATGCCCAGCACAAGCTATTGTGGGTAGCCAACGAAGGGAATCAAACGCTCACGGCTTATGATACCGCTACAAAGCAAAGGGTGGGAGCTTTGGATATTCCACCCTATCTCTCGAGTGATAGTGTCTTCACTAACCTTGGTTTTGAAGCTCTGGCCTATGATGTAATCACCCGCCAGTGGTGCAGCACGAGTGAATCTCCGCTTCGCGTAGACGCTCCTGCACGTCCAGAAGGCCTCTCTCTCACTGCGCCTCTCGACCTTCGCCTCACCCTTTGGGATAGCACCTTCTCTGCGCAGCGCATCTTGCCCTATCGCATGGCAGCCCCGCAGTTGTCAAGGAAAGCTCGATACTATCTGCATGGCGTTACTGCACTTTGTTTTTTACCCAATGGAGCTTTACTCGTGATGGAACGGGAACTCTCGGTGCCCCGAGCCTATATAGGGGCGAAATGTCATCTGCGTTTGCGGTGTATTCCTGCTGATGCTGTGCAACTTGCTGAGCGATTGGGAAGTAGACTCATCTCCTCTTCAGTAACAGACAGTTTAGTTTTTTCTCCCTCTCTGCTTCACGCTCTTGCACCTCAAACACAGGTGATGGATGTGGCACAGTGGCGCACCCATCTCGATGTATTTCGTCGTGGTTTTGCCAACTATGAAGGTATGTGTTTGGGACGTCGTTTGGCAGACGGCCGTCAGACCATACTCTGTGTGAGCGATGCACAAGATGGAGTAGGGCGTTGCGGAGTGCATCTCCGCGATTTCCTCCGCGTGGTCGTGCTGGATCGCGAATGTACAGATTGAGGTCGCAATTTGCCTTTGAGCATCTCTTCCGTTACCCCTCTTCTGCTGCTTTTCTCGTTGTGCATACCCCCTATATCATGGCTTTATGAATCTAAAAAACGAGGGTGTTTCGACTTAAACTACTAAGTTGTCAGAACTTTTTTGCTGTTATATCGCGTCGGATTTCTGCATTTTCAATCGAAAATCCGCCTAAAATGACCTTCCTCGCGTACGCGTACGCGAGATGAGTCTTCGACGAAGTGTTCTCTTGCGCTGTAGACACCCATGACGATAGACTCGTAGATGTTTTCACTATATCTCCCAGTTGCAAAGAGAAGTCTCCCACAGTTTTTATGAAATCTCTGAGATTTTCTCCTCAATCTTCCCATGATTTCCACACTTCTTCTAGCTCTTCTCACAAGCTTCTTCCATCATTCATCGACACAAATATGCTATTTCTTGATTCCTCAGAACGTTTAGGTGATTTCGTCGTCAATTTGCTCTATGCATTGGGCAGCCTCATTGGCACCACGCATTTCACCATCAGTCCCGACCCACCGCAACCGAAGTTTGCTGCCGAAGTTGGGGTGCTGAGTGGGGTGAGCTATGAGCAACCCATCGGTGGGAAATTCTCTCTCGTGGGCAAAGCAGGGGTGA
>NZ_KB290716.1:143829-144543 GCF_000318095.2 Alloprevotella sp. oral taxon 473 str. F0040 | reverse complement strand
CCGCATTTGACTACTCTCTTGTGTGGGGGCGCACGTGGAATCTCAATCCACGCTGGGCATTGAAAACACAAATCGGCATCGGCGCGCATGGTTATCTCCGCACCTCAGCGCAAGAGGATTTCTACAATCAGCCCGAAAACTATGGCACCGAGACAAGTGGCCTCACTTGTCCCGTCGATGTCGGCCTCGTCTATCGGTTTTGAGGAGTTGGATAAAAAATACATTGTATGCTCTCCAATTAGAAATGCACGGTATATTGAAATTTAATTGGGGATTTCCTTGTAAGGAATGAAGGCTGTTGTTATCTTTGCACGGATAAACTTAATAATCTATTTCAATCTATTTCAATGAAGAACTTCCTACTATGTGCATGTTGTTTTTCTCAAGATGGCAATGAATGGATTGGCCGTATTTTGTATTGGTAATCGACAATTATGTATTTCCTAGATTCTTCTTCAGGAGAGGTGATGGAATTTATGATGAAAATGCTTGTTGGCTTGTCCAGTATCATTGGATTCCCTAAAATATCGACCACTCCTTACAAACCAGAGCCAAAACTGGCAGCCGAAGTGGGCGTGCTGAGTGGCGTGAGCTATGAACGGCCCATTGGCGGGAAGTTTTCTGCCGTGGGAAAACTTGGCCTTTCGATGTCTGACGAGGGTAATCCTTGGACGTATGCAGGATTTCAACCAACTGCCGAACTCGGACTGCGCT
>NZ_KB290716.1:142992-143809 GCF_000318095.2 Alloprevotella sp. oral taxon 473 str. F0040 | reverse complement strand
CCGAACTCGGACTGCGCTGGTATTTTGCAGGAATTACCGAAGACGGCAACAACGAAGGCAGTTATCTTGCGGTTCGCACGCAATGGGCTTATCAGAGAATGGCATTTATTAAATCCTACCCCGAAGAGCATAACCAACTCTATACCTATAGTGTGAGTCTTGTAGGGGAACGATCGTGGAATATCAACGACCGCTGGGCGATCAAGACACAAATAGGGATTGGCAATATTTGGAATGTTGAAAGTAAACGTCAGAAATGGGAGAATCGTAATCTTGATGGCTATCACGTTGGCAATGAATATGGAACGTTTTGCCCCGCGGACATCGGTGTGACTTATCGCTTCTAAACATAGCGTTTTCTCCTCTATTCGTATAGATATAGCGCAGCAAGTGGGCAGTGATGCCTGCGTGCTGCGCTGAGTGGGGTGAGCTATGAGCAACCCATCGGAGGGAAATTCTCTCTCGTGGGCAAAGCAGGGGTGACGATGCTAGATCAGGGCAACCCATGGGCGTATAGCGGTTTTCAACCCGCCGCAGAACTCGGCCTGCGCTGGTATTTCTCTGGTGTTTCTCCCAGCAATGCCAACAACGAAGGGAGCTACCTTGCGCTCCGCAGCTTCATCAGTTATCAAAAGATGGCGTTCTTGGCCGCTCGTCCCGACCAGTATCACCACGTAGCCGCATTTGACTACTCTCTTGTGTGGGGGCGCACATGGAATCTCAATCCACGCTGGGCATTAAAAACACAAATCGGCATCGGCGCGCATGGCTATCTCCGCACCGCAGCGCAAGAGGATTTCTACAATCAGCCCGAAAA
>NZ_KB290716.1:130524-142972 GCF_000318095.2 Alloprevotella sp. oral taxon 473 str. F0040 | reverse complement strand
TAGAAATGCACGGTATATTGAAATTTAATTGGGGGGTTCCTTGTAAGGAATGAAGGTTGTTGTTATCTTTGCATCGATAAACTTAATAACCTATTTCAATCTATTTCAATGAAGAACTTCCTACTATGTGCATGTTGTTTTTCTCAAGATGGCAGTGAATGGATTGGCCGTATTTTGTATTGATAAGTATTGATTGAATATGTTCTTTCTAACTTCTTCTACCGATAGGCTAGGCGAATTTGTAGCTAGTGCTCTTGGTCTTTTTCTTAATTCTCTTATTCCAATAAGTATACCATCGACACATTACAAACCAGAACCCAAGTTTGCTGCTGAGGTCGGAGTGCTGAGTGGTGTCAGCTATGAACAGCCCATTGGCGGAAAGTTTTCTGCCGTTGGAAAACTTGGCCTTTCGATGTCTGACGAGGGAAACCCTTGGACGTATGCGGGATTTCAACCAACTGCCGAACTCGGACTGCGCTGGTATTTTGCAGGCATCACCGAAAACGAGAATAACGAAGGGAGTTATTTTGCGGTTCGCACCCAATTGGCATATCAACGGTTGGCATTTATCAAGTCCTACCCCGAAGAGCATAACCAACTCTACACCTATAGTGTGAGTCTTGTAGGGGAACGATCGTGGAATATCAACGACCGCTGGGCGATCAAGACACAAATAGGGATTGGCAATATTTGGAATGTTGAAAGTAAACGTCAGAAATGGGAGAATCGTAATCTTGATGGCTATCACGTTGGCAATGAATATGGAACGTTTTGCCCCGCGGACATCGGTGTGACTTATCGCTTCTAAACATAGCATTTTCTCCTCTACTCGTATAGATATAGCGCAGCAAGTGGGCAGTTATGCCTGCGTGCTGCGCTGTTTGCAGAAAGAAGATAGGTTGCGTTTTCGCGTTTTGCGGTGCGAAAGTGGACGTGTGCTAGATAAAAACTAGCGAAAAATCGTGCCCAATACATAAAAAATTGTACCTTTGCAGATACGTAAGACGATGAATCGTGAACATAGTCACCAATCTAAATCATTGGCATAACATGTTTTCCATTGAGAATCAGTGTATAAAGCACGAGAAATCGGATTGTAATCTCTCTGTTTCTTGAAGCGCACGCCTACCTTTTAGGCGTGCCTGAACCGTTTGTGGACACTTGTCCATTCCTTTTTCCTTACCATGACAGGGCAGTAACGGCCTTTTAGGCTGATAAATAAGACTCTTAAAAAAATAACAATTTAAATATCTCCACTTAGCACAATGAACTTTACCCTTTTTGTCACAGCGTTGCTGACGGGACTCGGGTTTGTAGGTCTCGTGTCGGTGCTCGTAAAGCTATTGGCACCTCGCAGCTTCAATGCCCAAAAGGAAGATCCCTTTGAGTGCGGTATTCCCACTCGCGGACGCTCGTGGATGCAATTTCGTGTAGGCTACTACCTCTTTGCTATCCTCTTCCTCATGTTCGATGTGGAGACCATGTTCCTCTTCCCATGGGCTGTCGTGATGCGCACGCTCGGTCCTGCGGCATTGTTGAGCATTGGTTTCTTCTTGTTTATCTTAGTTCTAGGACTTGCCTATGCCTGGAAGAAAGGAGCTTTAGAATGGCAATAAATAAACGACCCGAAATTAACAATATCCCCTACGAAGAGTTTCAAGACAACGAGACGCTCGAAAAGCTTGTTCAAGAATTGAATGAGAATGGGGTAGGCGTGATGGTCGGTCAGCTTGACCAACTCATCGACTGGGGCCGCAGTAATTCTCTCTGGCCTTTGACTTTCGCCACTAGTTGCTGCGGTATCGAGTTTATGGCTGTGGCTGCTGCACGCTACGACATGGCTCGCTTCGGATTTGAAATCACCCGCAACAGTCCTCGTCAAGCCGACGTGATTTTGGTGAATGGTACGATTACCACCAAAATGGCTCCCGTGTTGAAACGCTTGTACAACCAAATGCCCGATCCTAAATATGTGGTGGCTATTGGTGGTTGCGCCATCTCTGGTGGCCCCTTCACCAAGAGTTATCACGTGGTGAAAGGGGTGGACAAGGTGATTCCTGTGGATGTCTTCGTGCCTGGATGCCCTCCACGTCCCGAAGCCTTCTTGTATGGTATGATGCAGTTGCAGCGCAAAGTGCGTGTGGAAAACTTCTTCGGCACAGTGAACCGCAAGGAAGCAGACCCCTACAAGAACGAGATGCAACAAGAATATAAAGAACTGCTTAACGAACAGGAGGAAGCATAATGGAAGAAAAAGAACAATTGACGCCTCAAACGGAAAATACCGCCGCGGAAGTTGCTCCCAAGGCTGCTGAAAATGTGTCTCCTGCGGCAGAAAATAATGCTGTGAGTGCAGTCGCTGCACCTGCAGCAGAAGCAGTGACCCCTGAAACTAAGGTGGAAGAAAAGAATGAAGCCCCCAAGGCTGAAGCTCCAGCGCCAAAGGTGGAAGAAAAGACTGCCACCACTGAAGCACAACCCACTCCAGCTCCTGCACAAGAAGCTGCTCCCAAGGCAGAAACTCCTGCACCAAAAGCAGAAGATAAGCCCGCGGTGGCTGAAAAGCCTGCTGCCGAAAAGCCTGCAACAGCGGAACAACCTGCTGCGGCTGCTCCTGCTGCTCCACGTCCTGCACGCCCTGCTGCGCCACGTCCAGCGGCAAAACCAGCAGAACCTGCAAAGAATGAGGTGAAAGCTGAGGTGGTAGCTCCCAAGGAACTGCACGATAAACTGGCTGCTCTCAAAGCAGAAGGCTACACTTTCCTCGAAAATCTCACTGGTGTAGACTGGGGAGAAGAAGGTATGGGTGTGGTATACACCGTTTCTAATGCTGAGACTTTCGAGATGAAGCATATCAAGGCGGTGGCAGAGAGCAAGGAAGAGCCTTACCTCGACTCTGTTTGCGACCTTTGGGACATTGCCAATTTCTACGAACGTGAAGTTTATGACTTCTATGGCATCAAGTTCCTCAATCACCCCGATATGCGCCGCATCTTCTTGCGCGAAGACTGGGTGGGACACCCCTTCCGCAAGGACGATAAGCCTGAAGAACACAACGAAGAAATCGCTGTTGGCGATGAACCTATCTCTGATTTGGCAGTGTGCTACACGCTCAATCAAGATGGCACGCTCAACAAAACCGAAACTCCACTTTTTGCAGAGGATGATTATGTAATCAACCTCGGTCCTCAACACCCCTCAACGCACGGTGTGTTGCACTTCCGCACGCGCATCGATGGTGAAACGATTACGAAAATCGACCCACACCTCGGATATATCCACCGCGGTATTGAGAAAATCAGCGAAGAACTGACCTATCCTCAGACACTCGCGCTCACCGACCGTATGGACTATCTTGGTGCGATGCAAAACCGCCACGCACTCTGTGCTTGTATTGAACAGGCTATGGGCGTGGAAGTGAGCGATCGTGTGCAAGTGATTCGTACCATCATGGACGAGTTGCAGCGTATTGACTCTCACTTGCTCTTCTTCTCTTGCTTGTGTCAAGACATGGGTGCGACCACGGCCTTCCTTTATGGATTCCGCGACCGCGAACTCATCTTGGACATCTTTGAAGAGACTTGTGGTGGCCGCTTGATTCTCAACTACAACATGATTGGTGGTTTGGCCTATGACATTCACCCCAACTTCCAAAAGCGCGTGAAGGAATTCATCGTGACGATGCGTAAGAATCTCCAAGAGTATGACGACATCTTCACAGGCAATGTGATTTTCCAAACACGTGCGAAGGGCGTGGGTATTATCACCAAGGAGCAAGCCATTTCGTTTGGTTGCACTGGTGGCACTGGACGTGCCTCTGGTTGGAGCAACGACTTGCGTAAGCATCGCCCCTATGCTGCTTATGATCGCGTAGAGTTCAATGAAGTGGTGCGCACCGAAGGCGACAGTTTTGCACGCTATATGATTCGTCTCGACGAGATTCGCGAATCGCTCCATATCATCGAACAACTGATTGACAACATTCCTGAGGGTAACTTCGCTGAGAAGATGAAGCCCGTGATTAAACTACCTGCTGGTTGCTACTATTCAGCTGTAGAGGGAAGCCGTGGTATCTTGGGTGTTTATCTCGAGAGTCGTGGTGATAAGTTCCCCTATCGCTTGCACTATCGCGCCACGGGTCTGCCGCTTGTGGCAGTGATGGACACGGCATGTCGTGGCAATATGATTGCCGACTTGATCACTATCGGTGGAACTATCGACTATGTAGTGCCCGATATCGACCGATAAAGCGAATTTCTCTCAAGAATTAACCCAATAACAAAACATATTATGTTTGATTTTTCTGTCGTGACGACTTGGCTGCACAGCTTGCTCTCTGGATGGATGGGAGATAGCTTGGCAATCTTGGTGGAAAGCGTGCTGGTAGCGTTGGTTATCATCACCATCTACGCCATCTTCGCCATCATCATGATCTACGCAGAGCGTAAAGTCTGCGCAGCTTTCCAGTGCCGCATTGGACCAGACCGTGTGGGTAAGTGGGGCTTGCTACAGGTGATAAGCGACGTGCTCAAGATGATGACCAAAGAAGTCATCAATTTCCGTAAAACCGACCAATTCTTGCACCGCATCGCGCCTTTCCTCGTGGTGACGGCTTCTATGGTCACCTTCGCGTGCTTGCCTTGGAACAAAGGCGCGCAAATCATTGATTTCAATGTGGGCGTGTTCTTCTTCCTAGCTGTGGGCAGTGTGGGCGTAGTGGGCATTCTGCTCGCTGGTTGGTCTTCCAACAACAAGTTTGCGCTTGTCGGTTCGATGCGTGCAGGTGCACAAATCATTTCCTATGAACTCTCCATCGGTTTGGTCATGCTCAGCATGATTTGCCTCACCGGAACCATGAGTTTCTCTGAAATTTGCCAACAACAAGCCGAATTTGGCTGGAACATTTTCCGTGGTCACATTGTGGCAATTCCTGCTTTTGTGATTTATCTCATTGCCGGTAATGCTGAATGTAACCGTGGACCTTTCGACTTGCCTGAAAGTGAAAGTGAATTGACCGCTGGTTACCACACCGAATATTCCGGCATGGACTTCGGTTTCTACTATCTCGCCGAATACCTCAACATCGTCATCTGCGCGGGTATGGCAGCCACCATGTTCTTGGGTGGTTGGGCTCCCCTCGTAGTGCCAGGTTTGGATGGATTCAACGAAGTGATGGCTTACATCCCTGGCTTTGTATGGTTCATCGGTAAGACATTCTTCGTCGTAGCTTTGTTGCTCTGGATCCGCTGGACATTCCCTCGTTTGCGTGTCGATCAAATCTTGCGCCTAGAGTGGAAGTATTTGATGCCTATGTCAATGGTGCTTCTCGTGTTGATGGCAGTACTTGTTAGTTTCGGTTTGACTTTCTAATCTCACCTCCAAATAGATATAACAATGGAAAATCAAAATTATTTCTCTGGACTTGTAGGAGGTGTGAAGAGCTTGCTCACGGGATTGAAAACCACGATGCGCGAGTTCTGGACGCCTAAAATCACAGAGCGTTACCCCGAAAACCGCAAAGAGAACAAGATGTTTGAGCGTTTTCGTGGACAACTCATCCTTCCGCACAATGAACTCAACCAACACAAGTGCGTTGGTTGTGGAGTTTGTCAAAATGTATGTCCTAATGATACCATCATCATCGAAACAGAGATGCTGGAAGATCCTGAAACAGGACGTAAGAAAAAGGTGCTGCTCAATCATATCTACGACCACGGTCGCTGTATGTATTGCATGCTCTGCGTGACGAGCTGTCCTCATGGTGCATTGGATTTTGACAATGAATTTGAATATGCTGTTTTCGATAGAACCAAATTGGTGAAACATTTGAATCACCCTGGTTCGGTGGTGCAGCCTAAAAAGTAATCTAATAAACTCAGCAAAATGAACGCATACAATATTATGTTTGTGGTGCTTGCCGTGCTGATCCTCTGTTCTTCCATCGCAACGGTGGTGACCAAGAGCATCATTCGCGCAGCCACTTATCTGCTGTTTGTGCTGCTTGGCACTGCTGGATTGTACTTCCTGCTGGGCTACACCTTCCTTGGTTCGGTGCAAATCATGGTTTACGCTGGAGGCATCATTGTGCTTTATGTGTTTTCCATCTTGCTCACCAGTGGACAGCAAGAACAACTCACCAAGGGCAGTCGCCTGAAAACCATCAGTGCTCTCGTGCTTAGCCTCGTAGGTTTAGCCGTGGTTGGTGGTATCTTCTGGGCACATGGTTTCGGTGATGTCTTCCTTACTGCGCCTTCAGAAGCTGCAGTGCCTTCGATGCACGACATCGGTTACCACATGCTTTCAGGCGATAAGGGCGGATATCTCCTACCTTTTGAAGCCGTTTCAGTGTTACTTCTCGCGTGTATCGTGGCAGGTCTTGTCATTGCGCGTAAGCGATAACTTCAACATTCAGCAATAACCCTCTACATTCAGAACAAAACATTATGATACCTATCGATTGTCTTCTAGCCGTATCGGCTGTTATGCTGTTTGCTGGCATCTATGGTTTCCTCACGCGTAAGAGCACATTGGCGATTTTGCTCAGCATCGAGTTGATGCTCAATGCTGCCGACCTCAACTTTGCGGTCTTCAATCGCCTATTGTTTCCTGGTGGACACGAAGGTCTCTTCTTTTCCATCTTCGCGATTGCCATTGCCGCAGCAGAAAGTGCCATCGCCATTGCCATTATGATCAACATCTATCGTCACCTCAACAATCTCTCTGTAGACCAGTTGAAGAAGATGAAGTGGTAACGACTCAAAGCAACTATAAACAATGGATTATACTATCTTTATCCTCCTACTTCCTCTCCTCTCCTTCCTCTTGATTGGTGTAGTAGATCTCGACATCACCAAGACTGGCAAGGTGTGGAGCCACAAAGCAGCAGGACTTATCGGTACCATTTCTTTGGCTTTGGTGACGATATTGTCTTACGCGACAGCCTATCAGTACTTCTTCGGTACTGAACGTCTGGCTGATGGCACCCTTCCTACTATGGTGCCTTACAACATTACTTGGCTGCCGCTCGGTAATCTCCACTTCGACCTCGGAATTCTTCTCGATCCCATCTCTGTGATGATGCTCGTGGTCATCTCCACTGTGTCGTTGATGGTGCACCTTTATTCCTTCGGTTATATGCACGGTGAGCGTGGTTTCCAACGCTACTATGCCTATTTGAGCCTCTTCACCATGTCAATGCTCGGCTTGGTGTTGGCGACCAACATCTTCCAAATGTATCTTTTCTGGGAGTTGGTGGGTGTTTCTTCCTATCTCCTCATCGGATTCTACTACACCAGTCCTGCAGCTATCGCAGCTTCCAAGAAAGCCTTCATCGTCACTCGCTTTGCCGACATGTTCTTCTTGGTGGGTATCCTGATTTTCGGGTACTATGCTCAGAGCTTCAACTTCTCTTTCACGGAGAACATCCAATACGGTGCTGGAGCTGCTGCCTTCCTTCCTGTTGCTATTAGCAAAGAAGTAGCTGCAGCGAGCTTCCTCATCCCCACCGCTTTGGTGTTGATGTTCATTGGTGGTGCTGGTAAAAGTGCCATGTTCCCCCTTCACATCTGGTTGCCCGATGCGATGGAAGGCCCAACGCCTGTGTCCGCCTTGATTCACGCTGCTACGATGGTCGTTGCGGGTGTCGTACAAATCGCCCGCATGTTCCCCATGTGGATGGAATACGCACCATCTTCTCTTTCGATTGTCGTATGGGTAGGTGCAATCACCGCATTCTATGCCGCTGCAGTGGCCTGTGTGCAAAGTGACATCAAGCGCGTACTCGCGTTCTCTACGATTTCACAAATCGCCTTTATGATGGTAGCCCTCGGAGCTAGCCTTCCTGGTCACGAAGGAGCCTTGATAGACAATCATGCTTCCCTCGGTTACATGGCGGGTTTGTTCCATCTCTTCACGCACGCCATGTTTAAGGCTTGCCTCTTCTTAGGCGCAGGTTGCATCATCCACGCTGTCCACAGCAACGAAATGAGCAAGATGGGCGGATTGCGCAAGTATATGCCGATCACCCACATCACCTTCCTCATTAGCTGCTTGGCCATTGCGGGTATTCCAGGACTTTCTGGTTTCTTCTCCAAAGATGAGATCATCACCGCCTGCTTCCACTACAGCCCCGTGCTTGGTTGGTGGATGACCATGGTAGCTGCCATGACCGCCTTCTATATGTTCCGTCTCTACTACGGCATCTTCTGGGGCCAAGATAATAGCGAGCAATACGCACATCACACTCCCCACGAATCGCCTTGGACCATGACGCTCCCACTCATCATCTTGAGTGCCATCACCCTCTTTGCTGGTTGGATGCCTTTCGGACATTTCGTTTCTGCAGCTGGCACAGCTTACGACATCCATTTGGATGCTAGCGTAGCCATCACCAGTAGTGTGATTGCCGTGTTGAGCATTGCCCTTGCCACCTACATCTATGCTGGCAAGAAGCAACCTATTGCAGAAAAGATGCACGCAGCTTTGCCCCATCTTCACCAGTGGGCGTTCAAGCGTTTCTATATGGATGAAGTATACCAATTCGTAACGCACCGCATCATTTTCCGTTATATCTCTCGTCCCATTGCATGGTTTGATCGCCACATCATTGATGGCTTCTTCGACTTCTTGGCTTGGGGCACGCAGCGTCTCTCACTCTGCATCCGAGGCTTGCAAAACGGAAGTGTGCAAACTTACGCATTCGTCTTCCTCCTCGGCACTTTGGTGCTCTTACTCATCATGATACTCTAACATCACGACTATGAATTTTCTTTCGATATTCGTACTAATTCCCCTTTTGATGCTGCCCGCGCTATGGATTGCGCGCAGTCTCAATCAGGTTCGAGGCGTCATGGTAGCCGGGAGCACCGCCCTCTTGGCACTTTCCGTCTATCTTGTCTTCGCATTCCTCGATGCGCGCGCGCTCGATCCCCACAGCGAAATGCTTTTCGTCAGCAGTGTAGAGTGGTTTCCTCCACTTCACATCAACTATACCGTAGGAGTTGACGGCATCAGCGTAGCCATGTTGCTCCTCTCTGCCATCATCACCTTTACTGGTACTTTCGCTTCTTGGCAACTCAAGCCATTGACCAAGGAATACTTCCTCTGGTTCACCCTCCTCTCCATGGGTGTGTTTGGCTTCTTCATCACCACCGACATGTTCGCCATGTTCATGTTCTATGAAATCGCACTTATCCCCATGTATCTCCTCATCGGAGTGTGGGGTAGCGGTCGCAAAGAATATGCAGCTATGAAGCTCACCCTCATGCTTATGGGCGGTTCTGCGTTCCTCATGTGCGGCATCTTCGGCATCTTCTATGGTGCAGGTGGTCAAACCATGAACATCATCGACATCGCCAACCATACCAACGGGGCGCACGCCATTGCCACCAACTGGCAGTTGATTTGGTTCCCCATGACTTTCGTAGGTTTTGGTATCCTTGGAGCCTTGTTCCCCTTCCACACTTGGTCACCCGACGGTCACGCTTCTGCACCTACTGCAGTTTCTATGCTCCATGCTGGTGTCTTGATGAAGCTCGGTGGATACGGATGTTTCCGCATCGCCATGTATCTCTTGCCTGAGGCTGCCAACGAACTCAGTTGGATTTTCCTCATCCTCACGGGTATCTCTGTGGTCTATGGAGCTTTCTCTGCTTGTGTGCAGACCGACCTCAAATACATCAACGCGTATTCATCGGTTTCTCACTGCGGACTCGTGCTCTTCGCTATCTGCATGGCCACCGAAACCGCTAGCACAGGTGCCATCCTTCAGATGCTTTCTCACGGATTGATGACGGCACTCTTCTTTGCGCTCATCGGTTTCATCTATGGTCGCACCCACACGCGTGACATCCGCGAGTTGGCAGGCTTGATGAAGATTATGCCTTTCCTCGCTGTCTGCTATGTCATCGCAGGTTTGGCTAACCTTGGTCTTCCCGGTCTTTCTGGTTTCGTAGCCGAAATGACCATCTTTGTAGGGTCGTTCGAGAACACCGGCACGTTCTACACCACCATGACCATCATCGCTTGTACCTCCATCGTCATCACCGCGGTCTACATCTTGCGCCTTGTCGGTAAAATCCTCTATGGAGTGCCTACCAATGAGCATCATCTCCAACTCACTGATGCCACATGGGACGAGCGTTTCTCTGTCATCGTTCTCATCTTGGCAGTAGCAGGCCTCGGTCTTGCCCCATTCTGGGTGAGCAATATGATCCAAGGTGGCGTGCATCCTGTGATTCACCAGCTCCAACAAGCAGGAAGCATCCTATCCAGTCACAGTAATCCCTTTTTGTAAACTCCTAAACTCATCAATACAGCATGGACTTTTCACAGTTTCTTAGCATGCAAGCAGAACTTTCACTTCTCGCAGTGATTGTTATCCTCTTCATTGCTGACCTATTTATGAGTAGCGAAGGCAAGGAGGGAAAAGGCATCTACAACACTCCGTTGCCCATCATCCTTTTGGCAGCGCACACATTGTTGAATCTCGTGCCCACACTCAGTGGCGATGCAGCCACCACCGCTTTTGGTGGCATGTACGTCACCACCGCCATGAGCGGCATTGTCAAGTCGGTGCTCAGCATCGGCACGCTCATCACCTTCTTCATGGCACATAGTTGGATGTCACGTCAGGAGAATTTGGTGAAACAAGGTGAGTTCTATCTCATCACGCTCTTCACCCTCCTCGGCATGTACTTCATGATCTCCAGCGGACACTTCCTCATGTTCTTCATCGGACTTGAGTTAGCCTCCATTCCCATGGCAGCTCTCGTGAGCTACGATAAGTATCGCTACGAAAGTGCCGAAGCAGGCGCCAAGTTCATCTTGCTTGCCCTCTTCTCTGCTGGCTTGTTGCTCTATGGTCTCTCCATGGTCTATGGTGGCACAGGCACCTTGTATTTTGACGGAGTCTTCGCTCTCCTAGGCGAAGCCAACGCATTCACTCTCCTCGGCATGCTCTTCTTCATCACCGGCATGGGCTTCAAGATTTCTCTTGTTCCCTTCCACCTTTGGACTGCTGACACTTACGAAGGAGCACCCACCGTCGTTACGGGCTTTTTGAGCGTGATTTCCAAGGGTAGTGCTGCCTTCGTGCTCTTCACTGTGCTCACGAAAGTGTTCTCGGCTAACGGTGGTCTCTTTGAAGCATGGAACATTGCCTTCTTCTGGATCATCATTGCCTCTATCACCATTGCCAACCTCTTCGCCATCCGCCAGAAGAACCTCAAGCGTTTCATGGCTTTCTCTGCCATCTCTCAAGCAGGTTACCTCGTGCTCACTCTCATGGGCGGCACAGCGCAAGGCATGACTTCTATGGTCTTCTACCTTTTGGTGTATTTGGTAGCCAATATGGGTGCATTTGCCGTGATGAATGTTGTGGAACAAAACAGCGGACTCATCGGCATAGACGACTACAATGGACTATACCGCACCAATCCCAAGCTCTCGTTCATCATGACGCTCTGCTTGTTCTCCTTGGCAGGTATTCCTCCCTTTGCAGGCTTCTTCTCGAAGTTCTTCGTCTTCATGGCAGCTTTCCACGCAGGTTATCATTGGTTGGTGCTCATCGCCTTGATCAACACGGTGATTTCACTCTACTACTACCTCCTCATTGTGAAAGCGATGTACATCAATCCCAACGAGAACCCCATTGCCACTTTCAAGAGCGACTGTTATTCTCGCACTGCCATCGCCATTTGCGTAGCAGGTGTTATGCTCCTCGGCATCTTAGGTTGCGTTTACAGCTATCTTGACACCTTCTCTTACGGTGTTTTTCGCGCTTTTTTGTAATGCGCTTCTCATAGCATAAACGCAGTTTCTCACATATTTAATGGTGGACACTTCCTCGTGAAGTGTCCACCATTTTCTTTTCGTGTTCCTATTGCTCCATCAATACAATAATGCTCTGTGAGCGCTCTTGTGTCATAAAGGCTATTTCCTCACAAGAACTCCGACGTTTCTCGAAAAACGTCCGAGAATTTTCCATAAACGTCGGAGTTTTTTTTGACTTTTCTCCGAGATAATTTTGAAAATCTCCGACGTTTTTTCAGAGTCCTCCGAGTTTATCATATAGAGGTGTGGTGCAGAGCAACGTAGATGATGGATAGAGTTCTAGATTTAGGACACGATTCACTATATCTGTAGGTTTTTTCAACTTAAAGAGTACGCCCTACGCGCCAATTTCTATGTCAGTGACATGAATGCACGATGATGGCTAGGGCAAAAGTTCAGATTCTTGGCTAAATGCTTGGTGAGGTGTGATTTTATTTTTATTTTTGTGGCAAGAATAATTGATGGACTCTCTAAAACATTGGACTATGGCTACTTTTATTCTTTTGATGTGGGGTCTTGCTCTGGCTCTCGGTATCTTCGCTCTCTGGGCCACTTTCTGGGTGGTCTTGTTTGTGGTTGTACTCTTCAGAGTAGCTCATCAAGATTTGGCTTATCG
>NZ_KB290716.1:20425-130504 GCF_000318095.2 Alloprevotella sp. oral taxon 473 str. F0040 | reverse complement strand
CTCGCTTCCAACGGACGCTTGCGCTTCGAGAAGCTCAACGGAAAAGGAAAGAAGCTCATGATAAGTGGAGCGCTGAGAGGTGGGCTTCAATCAAACGAAGAGAACGAGAAGCAAGTGCCCACCGCGCCGCTGCTGCATGGGCTGCTTTTGCAAACTCATAGCGTAAAGTTGTCATTTTTTGCTCCTTAAAGTCGTATCTTTGGTGTTACAACCATAGATGCGATTTTTATTATGACCGATAAACTCCATGTCAATTCCCCAAAAAGAAAAGCCGCGTGCGCAACATATTTGTTGCGCACGCGGCTTGTTTATGACTTCCTACAAAGGGAAACACTGTGCTTCATTGAAGATATTCCCAAAGATGCATTATCACAAGTCCTTTGGAACACCTATCCACCCATTCTTCGGTGAGCTTTGTGGCTAATCTTGGGTGTAAAACCTTGGGAATTTGACCATTGACTTGGGAGAGTCTTTGAGAGAACGAGCCAATGTCTATCTCGCCAACTGGAACTTGAGGTTCAGACCGAAGTCTTGCACCGTGGTGGGGAAGGCGGAAGAGGTGAGAAGCGGACGGTTCATCTGTCGTTCGTAGTAGGCAGAGATGGTGAAGAATCGCGATACCGCATAGTCTGCCGAGAAGGAGATTTGCACCGCTCTGTTGCCACTCGTGGCTTGAGAAAGGGTGGTGAGGAGATTGCGCTGTAGCGCACTTTGATCACGGAACGAGAGATCGAGCCGTAAGTTGAGCGAGTGAGCAAAACCATCGGTAGAACCACCTGAGGCACCATCAGAAAAACTGTTGTTGCTGTTGGAGTCATTGGCCGAAGAACTTCGAGCAGATCGACGAGCTTTGCTACCTTTACCCTTTACACCACTGCCACTGAGGGAAGGAAATTTGAAATCGTTGACCCGATAGCCAATGCCCACGACAATATCGTTGGAGTGAGTCTCGGTGAGCAACTGAGAAGCCATGGAGAGGGTGAGCACACGTGTGCGGCGCATCTCCAGTTTAGCGGTCATGTTGTTGTAGAAAGTAGCATCTACGCCCAAGAGGGGAGAGAAACTCTCGTTGATGCTCACGGTAGAAATGTCAAATTGTGACGAAGGTTGCGGACGACCATTCTCCACATTGCTGATAAATCCGAGTCCATCCACTGCGGAACGATAGCTTTGGAAACTATTGTACGAACCAACATTGTAAAGACTGCGGTAACTGTGGTTGAGATTGAAGGCACGGAACCAGCGTTTGAAGGCAGGTAGTGACGAAAGTCCGGAGTAGGTGAGTGTCCAGTTGGGCAAGAGCTTCGTCAGAATGGGGAATATGTCGGTAGACCCACCTATGGAAGTGTAAGTGTCCAAGAATGCAGGTATCATCACCTCACTGGAATACTTGCCTACTACGCCATTTTCGGGGTTGTATGGTTGTCCACTCCATGAGCCTAGTCCAGCAGGGTAAGTGGTTCCTACATAACGCTGTTGTAGTCGAGCTTGATAACGATCGAGGGCACCTAGGAACTGCTGGAAGCGCGCACTGCGGTAGCCATTATCTGCCGTACCACTAGAGGAGAAGGCACTACCGAGGGAGAGCGTCGTCATGGCGAAAGTACCACTTTGGAGCGATGGCATTCCCTCAAACATATATTGTATGGTCTTGTTGCGATTGTGATTGCGCGAGAATGTGAGACTGATGCGGAAATCGCGAGCCGGTTCAATCTGTGCTCGCATTTGGAAGTCCTCCGTTTGGGCTTGAGTGGCAGGAGTAGTGATGCTGTCGCTTTGGAGCAACCAACCTTTGTCGGCTGCCCGTTGCACATAGTCTTCGCCCGCTGTGGCAAAGGCAAAGTCGAGCCCAGGAGCAAAGAGGCTACCCATGTGAGTTTGACCGAAGATGTCGCCCACATTAGGCATGAAACCTGGGAGAGAGAGTTGCGCATTGTTGCGATAGCTCACATTGAAATTGCGAAGACTCATCAGGCCACGTGCGCCCAGTTCCGCCACTTTATACCACGTTTGTTCCTCCACGCGTTTGCGAGCAGCCACGGTAATCTTGAGGGAGTCTGCACCGCGTGAGAGCACTTCGATGCGGTTGATGTCGAGCACCTTGTATTTGATGGCATAGCGTGAGCCATCTTTGCGAATCGCTACGACACGGAGCTTCTTACTACCTTGGTTGTGAGGAACAATGAAGGTGGTGTCCGCCCGAAGCACGATTTCCTTCTCGTAAAATTTCTTCTCGGGCTTCGTGTTGCGGTTGTTGCTCTGTGAGAACTTGCGATTCACTCGCTTCAAGAAAGGCACCTTGTTGTAGAGGTTTTCCAGATTGAAACGACCATTGGCGGTGATGTCGCGGCGGTTGGCAATGGTGTTGCCCAAGGATTGCCCTGTGGTGGTCTCGATGCCGCGTGTCCAGTTGTAGGTGCTTCCGTATTTTGCATCGGCAGTGATCCAGTCGAGGACAGGAATTTTGTTGAGTGGAATGTTCCACGACAATTCGGCATTCTGCTGATAGGCGAGAGGACGGCCGAGTTCGAGGATGCTGCGTGTGATGGAGTCCTTCCACGCTGTGTAGCGGTCGGGATATAGGGATTCATTGACGGGCGTATTAGGTTGCTCAATCTCAGCATTCGTACCAGAGGCAAAGTTGAAGTGGATGTTTTTAGTAGGATCCCAACGCAGTTGGAAGCTACGATTCCACAAGAAGTCGCTAGAGAAGGTGAGCGGAAGCGTTTTGTTCTCTAGATTCTCCATGTCGCGCTCTTGAAGTTCGTAGTAATGGCGCGAAATGTCGGAGTTGAACGCAATGCTTTGTGGCAAGTAGTTGATGCCAAAATCCTTGAAGATGCGCAACCAAGGCGACTTTGACTTGAGGATGTTGCGGAGCGGTTCGAAGGAATGACGGCCAGGTGAATAGGTGTAAGCAAAGTTGAGCTTCCAGTTCATGTCGCGTTCCCACGCCGTCGTCGTACCTGCGGTGTGTCGAGTGGATTGTGCAAAGCCAAGTGTAAAGTTCCCCAAGTCGTAAGGCATGGGGCTTCCTTTCGTGGTGCGGTTGAAGCGCAGGCCAGAAACAGAGAAGTTCTTGTTCACCACTACGCGATTGGTGAGGTCACGGAGGGAATCGCGCTGAGCCGATGTGGGCAACGAAGCCAGCGCATCAGCAATCGGCATATCGGTGTCGAGGGGATTGTAGCGAGGAGTCACCACCTCTTTAGAGTATGAGTAGTAGACAGGGGCAGTGAGCTTGACTTTCTCGGGGAGCAGTTTACCCATTTCCACGTTGGTGGTCACCGAGAATTGCGAAAGATCATCGTTGCGACGTTGGCTCACGGTCTCTTCCAATCCACCGAATCCGTTCGTTTCGAGGTGTCCGCTCAGATTCACGGTTGCCAAATCCGAGAGTTGGATATTGAGTTGGCTTTGAGCTGCCCATCCCCCTTGGTTGGCAAAGTCTTGCAGACGGAGTTCGTTGGCCCACACTTCGACATTGCGAGGAGCGCGCGAGTTGTTGCGCACACCTATCATGATGGTGCGCACTTCGCCCAAAGAAGGATTACCCTGAATGCTCACTTTATTCTTGGGGCGCGCAGGGTCATATTCTGAGAACAGCTGTGTGAAGGTTGCCAAACCTTGTGCTTTCTTGCGGTTGCGACCCGCCTTCAAGCGGGTGAAGAGGTCGAGATCCACGTCGAGCATGTTGTCATTGGGCCATACCGCACGGCGACCCACCTCACCACCGTAGCGACCTTCGGGAGTGAGCGTAAGAGGGATCTCGTATTCGTAGAAGTTGTTTTTATAGTCAGAACCCAAACGCACGAACAAACTGATTTGACCATCTGCCAAATCTTTGTCGCCAGGGAGGGCGTTGGCATGGACAAAAAGTTGCAAGTGCTTGTAGCGACGGAGGTCGAGCTGCGTGTTTTTATATACAGCACGTGCATCGCCACTGGAGAGGTTCTTGATCGTCAGTGAGAGGGCTTGCTCGTTGTTTTCAAGCACCTGCTCTTGTCCGGGTTCGATGCTGCGGCTGATGCCAGGAGGAAGCACATAGTTGACAGGTGTTTTCTCGTTGTTTTCCTCAAAGTTCACCGCACTCACCACCATTTCTCCCGATTGTCCACCGAGTCCAGTGGTGTAGAGAGGTTGTTCGTAGTCGCGCCATTCTCCGCGTACAAGGTTGAGCGTGGCCAAACGAAGGACGACAGGCTGGTCAAAGCCAGTCATGAACATGCGCATGAAACGGATGGAAGAGAAATCGTTGATGCTTCCGTAGCGACGTTCGTATTGTTCGATGGGGATGCGGAAGAGATACCACTTCGTTTCGGGCGTCTTGCCATCTCGAGTCTTCGCATTGATGGTGCGGCTGTCTACGATGTAGTTTTGTCCCACTTGCATCGCATCAGGACGTATTTGCACACGATATTGATAGAACTTTTCATATTCGTTGAGCGTGTAGTCCTGATTGATGTCTTCCACATCAGGCGTGGTCTTGTAAGCTGTGGAATAGCGTTCGGGAGAAGCTTCAGCTGCTACAGAGTTACCATTGGGATTGTTGATAAATTTGTAGCGGTCGAGGATGCTCGTGCGGCGTTCGTCCCAATCACTTCCGCGAAAATAGTGGTAGCGGTCGGCCGAGGGACTTTGCAATAGTGAGTCGTAAACTTCTGGGCGCACGTGGCCGCGCACGTCTTCGAGGAACTTGGCATAGGGGCCAAAGGTGCGTTCTTCTTCAGAGGTCAAACCATTGAATCCGACGTCTTGGAGCCGGCGACTGTCGGAAGTAGTGTTGAATGCATAGGTTACTGCATTTTGGTTGGGCACCCATCCCCATGCTGTTTGCGTGAGTTGCGAGCGATTGCCATCAACGGGCATTCCGCTTTCGTAGAACTTGCGACCATCACGGAGCACGTCTTCGGAGATTTCGCCTAGATTGAAATAGAGATTACCCGTATAGTTAGGGGTTTTGCCATCGATTTCTGTAAAAGGATCCATCATCCAAAACTCGATGTAGGCCACATTCGCAGCTTGGAAATCGGAGGTCTCAAGACGGCGCATCATACCTCCCCAGCGTTGGGTAGGATTAGACAGGTGTCCGTCACGATCGAGGGCTGGATCGAGGTTGTAAGGTCCACGTTCGTTGGGATAGAATGCGAGATTGAGCACAGGAAGTGTGGCTGCATCCTTGTAGTTCAACGACTTGTTGGGGTAGAGGTCGCTGACATATACCTCTCTCACACGAGCATCGGAGAGTTGTTGCAAGTCTGATTTGATGTGACCTGGGGTGAGGGATGAGTTGCGACGTGTGAAGAGTGGGTCGATGGTGTACCACGCTAGGCGCGCGCGGTTGTAGCCAGATTGCACATCATTGTTGAGTTGTGACTCCGCAAACATGGAGGGGACAGACGAGAGAGTCCACTGTTGAGGAGCGGAGATGTCTATTTCGGACTTGGCATTCTCAAAATCGTCCAAATAGGAAGCTCGACCTTGTACATCACTGTTTTGTCCGGCTATGAGATGTGCGAATTCTGCCGTGAAGTTGATGGAAGATGGGGCAGAGGCATGCACGAAGGGCAGGCGGTTCACGAGATTTGTGAGCCACTGACTTTGCTGTTTCCATGCCATGTTGAGTCCCCAAAGGGTGTTGTTGAGCGGCTCGCTACCTAGTGCCACCTTAGAAGTTAAAGGCTGCTCGCTGAGATGCAGGAGGGAACCTCCGAATTGGAAGTTGCGCGAGTAGTCGTATTGCCAGTTCAATCCCATCATGGTCTTGCGCTGCAAACCGTAGTCGGTGTTTGATTCGACCGAGCATTGGATGGGGGTTCCAGCATCGAGGATGCTCTTGTTGAGGATGCGCACGACACCGGCACTATAATCCACTGTATAGTCTGTGCCTTCGGTGAGGATTTGTCCGCCAGCAGTCACCACCACACTTCCTTGTGGTATGCCGGAAGTATTGAGAACAATCTCGTCACTCTTTGTGGCTTTGTAGCGGCCTTTGATGACAAACTTGTTGTGCTCTGCCACTTGTTTGGCAATGGTGCGCGTGGAGTCATAGAGTTCGGTGTAGGCAAAATTACGTGCCACATCAGCATCTCCTATGACATTGGCTAAGAAACTCCCGAAAGGTTCGACTTCAGGGAAGAATACACGCCCAGAAGCCACATCAATAGTGTAGCCTTCTACGAAGTCGAAGTAGCCATTGGGCACACGACGTGCGTTGTTGTCTAGGTTGTCCAAGCCGAGGAGAGATAGCAAACGCTTGTCTTTGAGGCGAGGAATGGGAAGATAGGAGATGTAAACACCAGTGGTGTCGGACAAATACTTGACATCGAGAGTGAAACGGTCGCGTTGCACTGCCGTTGCTCCGAGTGCATACACGTTGCGCATCATCAGTTTCCAGTTGCCCATCTTAGGCGTGTTCGCTGTGTTCTTGAGCGATTTCACGAGCAGTGCCTGCGTGTTGTCCTTGACGTCGGTAGAAAATTCACCGACTTGGTAGGTTTGTCCTCGATAAGTATATTCAAATGCCACAGCCAACACTTGGTCGGGCTGGAGAGTAGACTTGAGTGACACATAGCCTAAGGCCGAGTTGAGTGAGTATTCCGAACTGCTCAGTAGACGTGCACTTTCTAGTTTTTCGTAGTCCTCACCTCCCACTAAGTCCATTGCATCGAGTTGGGCGTTGCTCTGCGTGATGTCGCGCACTTGTGGAGCTGTTTGGAGAATGAAGTTATAGGCGTTGTTAGAACGATTGGAAGGGGCTACATCGTTCTGATTGGGAATCCAGACTTTGTCGTTGTATTTTTTGGCTTCACCTAAGTCGGTGAGGGCAACAAGGTAGCGCGTGTTGGTGGTGGCAGCCGTCTTGTTGGTGACCCAGAGTTCTATGCGATTGATGGTGACTCCCGAAAGAATGTTGGGGAGTTGTGTCATCCACTGGTCGTAGTGATTGCGGAAGAAGTGAGCCAGAAAGAAGTGTCGGTTTTCGTCATAGTCGGAAGCGGAGAACTCGAAGTCGGTGAGTTGCACTCCACCACGTGAGTTGACAGTTTGCGCTGCCGATTTCTTTTGCGCAAGCATGGTTTGCAGTTTGAGACGACCAAACTGCATGTCTGTCCGAAGCCCGAAGAGACTTTGTCCGCCACGGATGAGTGAAGACTGTGTGGGCATAGACACGTTGCCAGCTTCTACGAGTTTGATGATCTCATCTTCTTTGCCTTCATAGCGAAGTTTGAGGTTTTGTGTATCAAAATTGAACGTGGCTTCTGAGTTATAGTTGAAGTCCATGTTCACTTTGTCACCTACTTTTCCGTTGAGGGCAAGATTGATTTTCTCGTTGAAGTCAAAACCAAAGACACTTCGGTTGCGTTCTGAGAGCGAAGGGTTGTCTGTCCATCTGTGATTCGCCCCGAGTTTAAGTTCTGCACTACCTTGTGTCCGCACGCGCACTCCTCCTGGGCCGAAGATTTTCTCAGCAGGGCCAAGAGAAAACTGCATATCAGTGAAGTCAAACTTGTTCTTGCCCTGACTGCGATACTCTTCGTTGTTGCGCTTGCGGAAGTAGTCCATCATAGACTGGCGGATACCTTCTCGCATCACTTCGTCTGTGCCCATGAAGAGTGGGGAGAAAACGAAGTGTTCACCTATCTTTGTGCCATATTTATAGAGGCCTGTCACCTCGTCATAGAACAATCCAGTGGTCAGATTCTCTGGGTCTTTGAGGTCGCCTGAATGGCGGTTGTCGGGAGAGGTGGTGGCACTGGCTGTGGGGCGCACAGTGAAAGGCACAACTCTCTCTGTTTGTGGGTTACGTCGAGGTAGAATGCTATCGCGCACCGATTGTGCTGCTGGACTTTCTGCCGCTTTTTCTGCACGAGGGGCCACAAATGTAGCCTGAACAGCTCCCCAAGTGGCTACACAGCAGAGAGCCACACCGATTAGTGCGACCCAATGTTGGACTTTACTTGGAGAGAAGAGCTTCATTGTATTTGATTTTTTGAGGAAGAGTAAAAAGAGTTACGATACTTCTACGAGATAAGAATGTCAGTTCTCGAAGCTGTCATTGGACGATGTGGTTATTTGATTTCTTTCAAACCACGTTTGATGAGTTGCTGCACGTCGAGTCCAGGTTCCGCTTTAAGGATGTTGCCAACAACCTTGCGCACTGTAGCAGGTTGGAATCCGAGGATAGAGAGGGCTGAGATGGCTTCTTCGGCCACTTGTTTGTCGGCGGCAGCGATGGCTCCTCCAGCAGCAGGGGCTACGTCGAGCGTGCCCGTGCTGAGGAGGTTGCCGATTTTGTCGCGCAAATCTAAAACGATGCGAGCAGCAGCTTTGGGACCTATACCTTTAACGCTCTTGAGCATGGCCGTTTGTTCGCCTTGTATGATTTCTGTTAGCTCAGTGGGGGAGAATGCTGAAAGCACCATGCGAGCTGTTTGTCCGCCAATGCCATTGACTGAGGTGAGAGCTTCGAAGAGTGTGCGCTCTTGTTTGCTGTAAAATCCGAACAATAGGTGAGCATCTTCGCGAATCACCTCTGTGACATACACACGAGCCGACTCTTTGCCTTGGAGTGCCGCAAAAGTATTGAGCGAGATAGCGATGGAATAGCCCACGCCTGCGGCTTCGATGACTACTTCGGTGGGCGTGAGTTCGGCAATGCTGCCTTTGATATAAGTGATCATACCGTGAAATCGTCGTTGGAATGTAGAAAATCTCTTGATGAAATGGCTTATGCGATAGACAAAACAAGAATGGGATATGGAGGTCATTACAATCTAATCCTCGGCTCTTTTTAGCCCTTGTCCTTAGTTCATAGCAAAGCTCATATTACATAACGTGCAAAGTTACGGATTATTGCACGTATCTGCCGAATGATGAGGGCGAAAAGTGCATGACAATTGCGCTGTGATGCCTATTTTCAAGGTCTACGCCCTCGAAATTTGTAGAGATGTGATAAAACCTATATGTGACTCTGGGCAAAAAAAAGACGCACCTTTAAGGTACGTCTTCAAATTCTACATATTCGCTTTCATCTTTCGTGAAAATTTTACCATTGGATGAGGCGCTATCTGAGGAGTTTTGTGTCGAGCTATTTTGCTGTTGCTGGGAGCTATTTGCGTTTTGTTGGCCTTGTTGCTGTGCGTATTCTCTGAAAGAGGTCTTGGAGTTAGGCAACTTAATGCCCAAAAGCGATAGGATGAACCGAAGACCTTGGTTGAGGAGTACCCAAATGAAGAAGATGATACCAATGAAAATGGCAAAAAGGCAGCCTAAGAATGTTCCCATATACTATTGAATTGAGATGACTAAATGGATTTTCTTAGTGATATGCAACTATTGTGCCATAAGCGTTATTGCTTATCTCGGACACAAAGAGAGATTAAAGCGTACAGCACAATAAGGAAGGACAGAGCTAGGGCATAAACTTCTAGTGTAACTCCTGCTATTACTATGGCAACTACAAGAGCAAGAAAGCCGTAGCGTACTTTATTGTCGTGCCAGGTGAAATTCTTAAACTTCAAGGCAAACATAGGAACTTCACTGATCATGATCCAGCAAGAGAAGGCTATGACGAGCACTATTATCGCTCCTAAGATGCGTGCTGAGATGAAGGGTAAATCATTTTGGTTGAGATAGGTGGTGATTCCTGCCCAATAAAGAGCATTGGCCGGGGTAGGCAGTCCAATAAAGGTGTGAGATTGTCGCGTGTCGAGATTGTATTTTGCCAATCTCATAGCAGAATAGGCTGCGATGGCAAAGGAAAAATAAGGAACCAATCGGGCTGGACAGAATGCTGGAGCACCAGTACAAGGCAACATAAGCTGTAAGACGTGAAACAGCATAAGGGAAGGAGTGAGGCCAAAAGTGATGACATCTGCAAGAGAATCTAACTCTTTTCCAATAGGGCTAGAGACTCCAAGCAGGCGAGCCGTGAATCCATCGAAAAAGTCGAAAATGAGTCCGAGTAGCATAAAGTAAAGCGCGAACTCTAAGTTGGCATTTGCTGCATAATAGGAAGCAATGCAGCCACTGACTAGATTAAGACTAGTGAGGAGGTTGGGGATATGTCTTTTCACGAGGAGAAAGTTGTTTAGAGAAATGGTAGTATCTGAGAAAAGTTTATATTGCATTCGCACAGAATCATCATGCCAGAAGATCGTATCTCGTTGGTTTTGATGATAGTTGCTGCTATAATGGGTATTTCGTGTAGGAATATGCGGAAACGCCCTCCGTTTTTCCGAAGGGCGTTGTGTAAAAGAGGTAAACTTAGACTGTCTGAGTCGTTGTGTTTTTGTCTTTAAGGTGACCGAGAATGGTGCTATTACCAGTGGTAGCTTGCCCCATCTCTACTGAAATTTCCGTGTCAAGGGGAAGATAAACATCTACACGAGACCCAAACTTGATGAAACCGAGGTGGTTGTCTATCTTGCATGTTTGGTCTTCGGTGGCATAAGTAACGATACGACGTGCCACTGCACCCGCAACCTGGCGCACGAGGACATCGTGACCAGAGGGAGTGGTGATGACTACTGTGCTACGCTCGTTTTCAGTGCTGGCTTTGGGTAACCATGCTTTGGCGAAGTTACCATTGTGATGGCGCACTAATTTGACAGTACCTTCGACTGGAAACCAGTTAGCATGTACATTAGTTACAGACATGAACACCGACACCATAAGGCGACGGTCGTGGAAGTATTCGTTTTCTTCAACTTCTTCAATCACGACAATACGACCATCTGCTGGAGCTACAACTACGTTGTGCGTGTCACCAGGGAAGATGCGTACGGGGCAACGGAAGAAATTGACCATGATGCCGTAGACCATGATGAATACGGCCAATATGATATAGAAAGGAATGGGGTATTCGGGATAAAACAGCCAATAGTCCAAGGCTGCGATGGCAACGAGGGCGATACCTCCTAAGGTAAGGGTGGTGCGCCCTTCATTGTGAAGTCGGTGTTGTTTGACTTTGCGGAGTGTGGACATGTGGTTTATTTTGTAAGTCTGTATTGCAAAATTACGCATTTCTGAACAATTGTACAAATATAACGCAAGCAACTTGCAGATTATATTATGATTTTCTGTGCAATGGTGCGTACTTATGCAGAAAATAGACACAAATGAACGGCTTTGTGTCTATTTTCAAGGTTTTTTGCTGCTTGTTGGTGTCACTAGTGATGGACTATCTGCACCAGAGCTGTCGCTCTGTTTTAGATGTTTTGAGATGAAAATTATTTTATCTCTCACAGAGGTGCAGCATAGAGGCGTTGCGCGGCGTCGATGATGCAAGCAGGTATCATCTTTTCTACGTCTTTTCCGTCAGCGAGTAGATTGCGAATGCTGGTACTACTGAAGGGGAAGAGTGGTGCGTCAATGACGTGCACCGTTGGGGGCAATGTTTCTGAAGCAATGGGATAACCTTCACGAGGATAAACCAGCAGCGGATATTCTGCCAATAGGGCTTCGTGGTGTGCCCATCGTGAGAAATTTACCCAGTTGTCAGCACCGATGATAAGCGAAAATGCATAATTGGGATATCGTTCTCGGAGAGCTTCCATAGTTCGCCAAGTGTAGCTTGGGAGAGGCAGCTGCATCTCAAAGTCCGAAGCGAGAATCTTGGGACAATCCTCCACAGCTTGTCTAGCAAGTGCGAGACGATCTTGCTCAGGAATCAAGTCTGTGGCCGCTTGTTTGAGAGGGTTTTGTGGGGAAACCATGAGCCAAACCTCATCAACTAGTCCTTGCTCAATGACCTTTCTGGCAACTGCAAGATGGCCTAGGTGAATGGGATTGAATGACCCCCCGAAGATACCAATCCGTTGCATCAGTCAAGCGCGTTTTGCGCGTTGGGGAAGACTACTTTTGGCGTGAAGCCTGCGGCTTCTTCAGGTGTGAAACCAGCGTAAGCCATGATGATTACTTCATCGCCCACTTGAAAACGGCGGGCAGCTGCTCCGTTTAAGCAGATGCATCCTGAGTTGCGTTCGCCACGAATCACATAAGTTTCGATGCGTTCACCGTTCATGTTATTCACCACGTGCACGTGTTCACCTGCAATGAGGCCAGCAGCTTCAAGCAAAGCTTCGTCGATGGTTATGGAGCCCATGTAGTGAAGATTGGCTTCCGTGACAGTGGCACAATGTATTTTGGATTTTAGAAGACTGAGAATCATAATTTGATGCAATGAATTAGGCGTTTTTTCTCTAACAAAGAATATATTACTCATTATATATAATAAGTAATGCCTAAAAAATAATATGCAATTTACAGCATGTCGCTATGTAGTGCTTAGCGGTATGCAATGTTGTCAATAAGACGTACGGGGCGTGCTCCGCAGAACACTGTGATGCACCCCTGGATGTGGGGAGCATCTTCCCATGAAGTCACTGTTTGGAGTGTTTCGCCATTTACGATTTCGTAGTATTCCACCTCAAGGCCATCGAGTGCATTGAGTTGTTCTACAACAAACTGTTGGGTTTCTGCCACTGAGTGTGACGACGAGAGGGTAACACTCTCACGGAGTATGCGATAGATATTGGTCGCCAACTTGCGTTCTTCGTCACTCATCAAGGCATTGCGAGAGGAAAGAGCAAGACCGCTCGCTTCGCGCACGATGGGGCAGGGCACCAATTGGAAGGTGTAGCCCAGATCCTTCATCATAGCTCGCACGACGGCGATTTGTTGAAAATCTTTTTCTCCAAAATATGCGCGGTCGGGTGTCACCATATCAAAGAGCTTAGAGACGATTTGGCACACTCCATTGAAATGTCCAGGGCGGCGCGCACCTTCCATCACCGTGTCAATGGGAGAATAGGAGAATACACGCTTGTCTTCTTGCGGATATACCTCTTCCACGCTTGGAGCAAAGACGATGTCACCCCCGAGCGAAGCAATGAGTTGTGCATCAGCTTCGAAGGTTCTCGGATAGTGTTGAAGATCTTTGGGGTCATTAAACTGGGTGGGGTTCACAAATACGCTGACCACAGTGAGTTGATTTTCAGCCACGCTTTGGCGAATGAGGGAGGCATGTCCTTCATGTAAAGCCCCCATCGTGGGCACAAGTCCCACGGATAGTCCTTGTTGTTTAGCTTCAGTCACGGCATGTTGCAATGCAGCGACCGTATTGATGATTTTCATATAGCTTCAATTATTGCCGTGCAAAGTTACAACGAAGCGCAGGAAACACCAAATAATCGAGCTGGAAATGGGGCTAATTTACCATTCATGCGATAAAAAATAGGGTATCTCCTCATTTATGAGGAAAAATGTTTGGAGATTTCACGCGCACGACGTATTTTTGTACTTTGAATAATTTATAAGTTTACATTACAAATTGGAATAAACTACGGAGATGTCTATCTAACGACTTCATTCTTTGTGCATTTTACAAAGTGTTTTTGTGAAAAACTCTGTAGTCCTCCTACTAATTTCAACTTCCATCTCTTATGGTTGCTGCACTCAAAACTTTTTTCCGCATCTATGCCGAAGGACTGCGTGGCATGACTTGGGGCAAAACGCTCTGGATCATTGTCCTGGTCAAGCTCTTCGTCATGTTTGCTGTGCTTAAACTCTTTTTCTTCCAGCCCACGCTCAAGGGCAGTGCCGACCAAAAAGCTACTACCGTAGGTGACAATTTCGTGCAGGAGCAGCCCCAGTAGTAAGTTTGTGTACACTTTATTGCCCTAAGCTCGTTTGTCTATCGAGGGTGGTTAGCTCCATCGCTACGATATATCTTCTCACTACTCTGTTGCAGATAATTATATAGTAATTATTTCTCAATCATTCATAGCTGAGTTTTGGATAGAAAACTCTTGAAATTCAAAATAATAACAAAGATATGACATTTTTACAAGCCACGGATCCGGCCGTTCTAGACTGGTCGAGAGCCCAATTTGCCCTTACGGCATGCTATCACTGGTTGTTTGTCCCCCTCACTCTCGGACTTGCCCTCGTGATGGCCATTATGGAAACCATCTACTACCGCACTGGTGATGAGTTTTGGAAGACTACCACGCAATTTTGGCAGAAGCTCTTTGGTATCAACTTCGCCATTGGTGTGGCCACAGGTATCATCCTGGAGTTTGAATTTGGTACCAACTGGAGCAACTACTCTTGGTTTGTAGGTGACATCTTCGGAGCACCTCTTGCTATTGAAGGCGTCTTCGCTTTCTTCATGGAGTCCACCTTTATAGCCCTCATGTTCTTTGGCTGGGGTAAGATTAGTAAAGGCTTCCATCTTGCTTCTACTTGGCTCACTGGTTTTGGAGCTACGCTTTCCGCATGGTGGATTTTGGTGGCCAATAGTTGGATGCAACACCCCACGGGAATGAACTTCAATCCCGACACAGTGCGCAATGAGATGATGGATTTCTTTGCAGTTGCCTTCCAGTCCTTCGCAGTCAACAAATTCTTGCACACCGTGTCTAGCGCATGGTTGTTGGGTTCTACGTTTGTGGTTGCCGTGAGTTGCTGGTATTTGCTTCGCAATCGCAACATCAAAATGGCTACTCAGAGTATTAAAGTTGCTAGTCTTGTCGGTTTCATCTCTGCAATTATCACTGCTGGCACTGGTGATGCTAGTGGTGTGGACATCGCCAATCATCAGCCCATGAAGCTCGCTGTGGCCGAAGGACTCAAGGATGGAGAGTGTGGTGCGTGCTTCACTGTCGTGCCTGGTGTCAAAGTGCCTTATGCCCTTTCTTTGATAGCCTTCAAGGATCCTAATTGCTTTGTGCCTGGTGAAAACGACATCCTCTATAAGGGTTATACCAATCACAAGGGTGAAGAGGTGATTCCCGCCACACAAAAGATGGAACACGGTAAGAAGGCCCTTGCTGCTTTCAAAGAATATCGTGAACATCGCAAAACTAACCCCGAGAAAGCAGCTGTAGCTCGCAAGACTTTTGAAGAAAATAAAGCCTACTTCGGTTATGGCTATATTGAGAAGGTAGAAGATCTCGTGCCTAATCGTGGTTTGATGTTCTGGTCGTTCCGCATCATGGTGGGCACAGGTTTTGCGCTCATCTTGGTGATGGCTTTGCTCTGGTGGTTTGGTCGCAAAGGCAAACTTCAGCATATGCGTTGGTTGCTTCATGTGGGGCTTTGGAGCTTGCTGCTCACTTATGCCGCCCAACAAGCGGGTTGGATTGTAGCCGAAGTGGGTCGTCAGCCATGGGCTATTCAAGACCTTCTCCCTGTTAGTGCTGCTGTGTCTAGTCTCTCCGTACACAATGTGCAAATCACCTTTGCTCTCTTCTTTATAGTCTTCACGGCCCTGCTCATCGCCGAATTGCGTATCATGTTCAAGGCCATCAATAAGCACGAACAAGAATAATATCACTGACCTATGATTACCTACGAACTTCTTCAACAATACTGGTGGTTGCTCGTCAGCCTCCTCGGTGCACTGGTTGTCTTTCTCATGTTTGTGCAAGGAGCCAACACCCAAATCTTCACCCTCGGCCGCACGGAGGAAGAGCGCGCGCTCATCGTCAATAGTACAGGTCGCAAATGGGAATTTACCTTCACCACATTAGTCACCTTTGGCGGTGCTTTTTTCGCCTCCTTCCCCTTGTTTTATAGCACCAGCTTTGGCGGTGCTTATTGGGTGTGGATGCTCATTCTCTTTAGCTTCGTGCTTCAAGCTGTGAGCTATGAGTTCCAGTCAAAGCTTGGCAACCTGCTGGGCAAGAACACCTATCGTTGGTTTCTCGTGCTCAATGGTGTGCTTGGTCCTGTGCTATTAGGCACAGCTGTTGGGACTTTCTTCCATGGTGCCAACTTCGTGGTGAACAAAGATGTGATGACTGATCAAATAGCACCTGCTATCAGTCAGTGGACCACTGGCTGGCATGGGCTGGAAGCTGTGACAAATCCTTGGAATGTTGTCCTCGGTTTGGTCGTATTCTTCTTGAGTCGCGTGTTGGGCGATTTGTATATGCTCAACAACATCGTCGATGCCACCCTTTCTCCTCGCATTCGTCGTCAAGTACTCACCGACTCTGTAGCTTTTCTCGTGCTTTTCTTGTCCTTTGCTGGTCACTTACTCACTATGGATGGCTGGGCTGTTGATGCCAACACTGGTATGGTGTCTATGGAGGCCTATAAATATCTCCACAACTTCCTCGCCCTCCCTGCAGTCCTTGTGCTCTTCTTGGTAGGTGTAGTTTTGGTGTTGGTAGGCATTGCTCGCACGGTCTTCTCTTCCACCTACGTTCGTGGCATTTGGTTTGCTGGAATCGGTGCTGTTCTTGCTGTTTGGAGCTTGTTGCTCATTGCAGGATTGAACAACACTGCTTACTATCCTTCGTTGGCTGATGCACAAAGCTCTTTGACCCTTGCCAATAGCTGCTCCAGTGAGTTCACCCTCACAGCCATGAGCGTGGTGTCTTTGGCCATTCCTTTTGTTTTGGCTTATATCGCCTACGCATGGTATAGCATCGACCGTAAGAGTCTCACGAAAGAAGAACTTCAAGAAAACGATCATACCTACTAGGTTTCCGCTGTTATATACAAGAAAGCACCGCAGTTCTTAGAACTAGCGGTGCTTTCTTGTTTGTAGACCTTGCATGACATTTAGCCAGTCCAACCATCAATAACTCAAGTTTTAGTCATGAAGTTCTCTCTATCTGAGGATAAATCACTACTTTTGCTTTCACTTTATGCGGGATTTCTCAAAGCCGATGAACATCTGTCTTTGTCTATTATATAGGATGTTCGTCTTTTTTTTCTTCCGCTCATGTGCCAAACACTCTCAACTTCTCATGTATTTTCGATTTATACTCCTGCTGAGCTGCTTTTTTGTCTCAATGATAGGTTGGAGACTTCCTCTTTTTGCCCAATTCGTTCCAGCATCTACTTCTCATCTCGTTCATGCAGGAGTCGACGTTTCGTCTGATACGATAGTTTCTCCTCTCAGAGTGGAGAATGCTTTGAGTGATAGTGTGCGCTTAGACACTCAAGCAGTGCGTAAAGCTTTGGAGTTATCTCCTGACTTCACTGTCGATACTTTGCTCGTGCGTAAGACTTCACACTTTGTTCACCTCTCTCCTGTTTGGCAGATTGGTGTTCCAGTAGGACTTACAGCCCTTGGAGTCTGGGGTGTAGTTGATAGAGGATGGTTTCACAAACGACGTATGGCTGTTCGCAAGCAGTTTCTTCGCTGGCATACGAGAGGGCCAATGCGTGCAGATGATTATATCCAGTATTCGCCCTTTGCTGCCTTTTTGTCTTTAGGCTTTTTTCCAGGAGTATATCATCGACATAATTTCCGTGACCGCTTGCTCTTAGGAGCAACCACCTATTTCATCATGGGAACTTTGGTCAACGCCACAAAATATTCTGTTGGTTCACTACGTCCCGATGGTAGTGCGCGCAATTCTTTTCCATCTGGACACACTGCAACTGCCGTCATGGGAGCTGAATTAGTGCGCTCGGAATATGGCAACATGGCTGGGATTGGAGCTTATGCAGTGGCAGCTACAGTGGGATTGTTGCGCATGTACAACAATCGCCACTGGGTCAATGATGTGCTTGGAGGGGCAGCTTATGGCTTTGCTTCTGTGCGTCTTGGGTTGTTGCTTTTGCCCCTTGAGAAGAAACTCCTTGGTTGGGATCGCAAGAAAACCTCATTGTCCAAATCCGACAAAGCCTCCACTTCTTCGCTCTTAGTAGTGCCTACTTTTGATGCCTCCCAAAAGAGCACTGGCTTTTCGGCTGTTTGGACGTTTTAGTGCTTTGTCACTTTTAGAAGTTTGCACTGGTTTCTTCGGGTGTTCCTCGTTGCATCAGTAGCATCTTCCTTGGTCGTCACTAAAGTCTCGGACTTTTCCAAAAATATCTCCGAGTTTTTTTAAAAAGTCTCCCACTTTTTAGAGAAAGTCTCCGACTTTTTACTCACAATTCTCCGAGTTTTTGTGAATGCTTTGAGGATAATCATGGTTTCCCTCCTCGGTGTGCTATCATAACAACCCTCAAAAACTGATACTCATAAACTCTTCTTTGAGAAGAAACAAGAGTGTGAACTTTACCTTTCCTGGGTCTTGTACTCTGTATTGCGAGGATGACGTCGGTCGAGACACTTCACCATTCGCTAAATAAAAACTCGGGTGTGCCAAAACTTAGTTTGACACACCCGAGTCTTTATGTTGATTTGTTGAATGTCTCGAAGTTGAGACTATGCGCTTAGTTGAGCGACACCTCGTCTATCTGCACGATACCATTGACAATGGCATAGATGGTCAGCCCACTGACAGAGTGGATGTCTAGTTTGCGTGAGATGTTGCGGCGGTGAGTGAGCACCGTGTTGATAGAAATGAAGAGATGCTCTGCCACTTCTCGGTTGGTTAATCCACGCACCACGCAGGCCACAATTTGTCGTTCGCGCTCGGTGAGCGTTTCCCCATCTTCGTTTTCTGCTCCAGTGTTGGAGACAAATTGGTTGTTGGCTATGCGCTCTTCGAGAAGTTGCACTGCTGGGAAGAAAAGAGAATCTTCCATGTCGCAGTGCGCCCGTAGGTCAGCTTCCGAGTTGTAGATACTGAAGAGAACATAGCAGAGTAAATCGCTTGAAGTGCCTTCGTTGGGAGAATAATACTTGATGATGATATTCTTCAGTTCTTGGAGTTTGTGTTCCATTCCATCGTGACTACTGGAGTATTGCCCGATGCGGAAATCTGTCACTTTCTCACCGGCTAGTAGACGTTTCACGTAGGAGAAGATATGCTGATTCTCATATTCCATGTGCTTGCGCACTTCGTGCATGTATTCATCATAGAATTTGAGGATAAGAAAAGCCACTTCGTTTTGTCGAGAACAGTCGATTGCTTCGAGCAATTTGCGACGGATGTGCGGCAATTGGAAGTCCAAGAAAAATTCATGGGCCGATTCCAAGTGGCGCATCATTGTGGGCATGTCAATCTTGTCGATGTAGAATCCTGCTGCTGTGGCACCTTGCTTCATGACATTGGCCACGGCAAGAAAAGTTGTCGTGTCCACCTTAGATGCTTCGCACACTTCGCGCACTGTTTTCTCACCCACACCCAGCTGAATGCCAAAGCGAGAAATCATTTGAAGGAGAGAAGGCTGCGATGCTATGACATCGCTCATCTTGTTGTGTTCAGTGTAGCCAGTAGTCATAGAAAATAGGAAAGTGATATGGCAACTTGAAATGGACTGGTGTCGAAGAGCTCCGCAATAGCATCTATTGCAAGTCTTTGATAGTATGCCCAAAGATATTGCAAAGATACGAACTTTTTTTGGTCTTTTCGCTCCTCATTAGTAGGTATTTTCCCCACGAATGCCGTGTGATTATGTGAGAAAAACAGAAAAATACCCATAAGTAGTGATTGCTTGTCTACTGAAAAAATCGTAATTTTGCAGTTGGATTATCGAAAAACAAAGACAATGACTAGTAAAAAAATTATTTTTACTGCGGTATTGGGCGCAATTTCGCTCCATGCAGCAGCACAGTGTCGCATCAAAGATGAAATCATGGGCAATCATCCCTTGAAGGAACTCAATGGCAGAGTGCCTGATGGGATGATGGAACGCTCTGACCAGAATAAACCTTCCGATAAAAAACAGGTCAGTATGCCTAAGAAAGCTGCTGAGGCTTGCCAGGAACACTGCCACCATAGTCAAGATGTGCATTGCGAAGAGCACTGCGATGGCAATCATCCGCACAATGCGCTCAAACTTCGTGCTTCGGATGAAGAGTATAGCAGTTTTTCGCGTTTCCGTCTAGGTGGATATGGTGAAATGATTTCGGCTTTCAAAGGCTATGGCTTGAATCGATTTGCAACGAAGGAAGGAAATACTCTAGAGAATCGTGCCACAATCTCTATCCCCCGTTTTGTTTTAGCTTTGGATTATAAGATTAATCCCAAATGGGTGGTAGGTGCTGAGATTGAATTTGAATCGGGTGGTACCGGAGTCACGGCGGAATTGGAAAATGCAAAGAATGGTGACACTTCAACAGAACTTTCAAAGGGAGGGGAGGTCATCATCGAGCAATTCCACATCACTCGTCTTGTGCATCCTGCCTTTAACCTTCGCTTTGGGCACATGGTTGTGCCAATGGGCCTCACCAATGCTCATCATGAACCTCTGAACTTCTTTGGTACAGCGCGTCCTGAAGGTGAAACGAGCATTATTCCTAGCACATGGCACGAGACAGGTTTGGCAGCCTATGGTACTTTTGGCCGTGGGTTAGGCCAGTTTGATTACCACACGATGCTTGTTTCTGGCTTAAATGCACAACAATTCAGACCAGAAAGTTGGGTGCATCAAGGGCAGCAAGGACTCTTTGAGCAAGACAACTTCACCAATCCTGCGTGGATGGCGCGTTTGGATTGGGTGGGCGTGCCTGGTTTGCGCTTAGGAGCGAGTTTCTATTATTGCTCCAATACCACAAACAACGCATTTGTCGCTGAAGAAGTAATCAAAAACACAGCTAAAGTGCCTGTGACTCTCTGGTCGGTTGATGCACAATGGTTGAACAAGTATGTAGAAGCGCGCGCAAATATCGTTTCTGGTAATGTGGGTAATGCCGATGCATTTGGACGTATGGGGGAGAAAAAACTCTATATAGCGGAACGAGCAATTAGTTGTGCTGCAGAAGTGGGCTTCAATCTGAAGCATATCTTCAACACAGGTCATACTCCTGACATCCTTCCCTTTGTGCGCTATGAATACTATAACCCTCAGCATGCCGGAACTAATTTAGCAACCCATGTGATTCCTATGTCAGATGTTTTCGAGACGTCCATGTGGGTGGCTGGTGTGAACTATCGTTTAGGAAAGGACATCGTGTTGAAGGCCGATTATACTCACCGTAAGATTGCTGGTGGTGCCTTGCGTTCAGAAAATGAATTTGCTATTGGAGCTGCTTTCAATGCGTGGTTCCTGAGCCGTTAAACCAGAAATTGTCTGCATTAGTTTGAGTGCAAATCATAAATCGAGTAGGGACTATAGACTTCCTCGCTGAGGAATGGTCTATAGTCCCTGCTTTTTGATTTGAAATGAGCTAAATGTGGAAGGGGAAATCATGGTAGATAAGTGAATGTGTCTCACGTGGCCTCGCCAGTTTGTGCTATCCTAGAGTAAGTTTCAGAAGGAAAAGCAGAAAAAGGGGAAGTAAAATTTTGCTTCTTGGTCATTTTTCTGTAAATTTGCTGGTCAATAACTGTGCAAAGATGAGAATAAAACTGCACATACTTCTCGTTTTGTTGCTCTTGCCATTAGTGGTGAGAGCTCAAAGTTTTGTAAATGTCTCCAAAATGGCCGCGGCCAATGATAGTGCGCGAGTGAGTCTGCTCACTTGTGCGCCAGGAACGAGCCTTTATCGTTTGTACGGACATACGGCACTCCGCGTGCGTGAAGCCAAAGGGACGACAGATTATGCTTATAACTATGGACTTTTTAGTCTGAATCAGTCTGGGTTCATCGTAAAGTTCATCCTGGGCTTGACCGATTATTCGGTATCTCGCGAGAGTTTAGCATTGTTTGGATATGAGTTTGCCAATGAACAAATGCCAGTCACCGAGCAATATCTGAATCTCACGCCTGCCGAAGTGGCGCATGTGGCTCGATGGCAAAACCAAATCTTTGAACAAAACAAATACGAACGACACACCTATCCCGTGCAAGGTTTTGAGGGGATGGATACTTTGATAGCGGATAAGCCTGATTGGACGTATCGTTATAACTTTCTCTATGATAACTGTACCACACGTGCAGTAGAAGCCATCAAGGCCGCACTGAAAGCTAATGGAGAAACTCTGGTCTTTCCAAATCTGAGTCGCGATAAGTCTGTGATGAGTCAGCGCGATATGATACATGAGTTTACGAGAAACAGCCCATGGTATGAGTTTGGACAAGATCTCTTACTCGGCCCCGAAGTGGATCGTAAGTTCAATGCTGAGGATCAACTGCGCTATAATTTCCTTCCCACTTACGCACTACGCATCTTTGATGCAGCACAGATTCGCGGACGTGATGGTCAGTTACGACCATTAGTCGTAGCAAAAGCTCCACTTTTGCCTATAGAAAGTGTGGCTCAACAAAAAGCAACTCCGCTTTCTCCTATTGTCTTTTTTGGCACATTGTTTGCATTCTGTCTATTGCTGACCTTCGGTCAATGGCGTGCGAGAAAGGGCAATCCAATAGCCCAGCGTGCTTGGCGCATCTGGACACTTAGTTTTGACACAGTGCTATTGGTAGGATTGAGCTTGGTGGGTGTTCTACTTACCATTATGATAGGATGGTCAGAACATCCAGCTGTAGGTACAAATTATTTGATCAGTATCTTCAATCCTGTCTTATTGCTCCTCCTTCTCTCGCTGTATTTACCTAGTGCAGTGGCCTTTCGTAAGGCGATGGCTGCTCTGGCAATGGTAGGCGTCTTGGGATATTTTATTACATTCTTCTTTGGAAACCAGCAATTCCCTTTGCCCACTGTACCCATAGCACTCATGCTTTTGGTGCGCTCTGGCATGATTGCTTATACTTCATACGACATCGTGTGGCGCATAGTTTAAGATAAAAAAGGGAGCATGCTCCTCGTGTTACAGAATAAATAGTTTCAATATTCACCATGCGTAAGCATAATTTCATTCTTTCCTTCATCACCGCGATGACCATCTTAGCCGTTGTTGAGGCTAAGGGGGCCGAGTTGGCATGGGAGGGTGAGAAGAATGTTGTGCCGCGATTGGTGGTGAACATCCTTGTAGACCAACTCCGCTCGGACTATCTCGAAGCGTTCTCTCCATTATATGGAGAAGATGGACTGCAAAGACTCATGCGACAAGGCCGCTGGTACGAACAAGCTGAGTATCCCTTGGCGCGCCCTGACCGAGCATCGGCAGCGGCTACGCTTGCCACGGGAACTACGGCTGCTGATCATGGCATCGTTGCTTGGCGTTGGCTCAATCGTGAGACGCTTCGTCCCATGCTTTGTGTGGAAGATCGCCAAGTAAAGGGCTTAGGAACTGTGGAACAGTTCTCTCCTCGATGGCTGAATGTGAGTACAATTGGCGATGAACTCAAGGTGGCTACTCGTGGAAAAGCGCAGGTAGTCTCCATTGCCCCTGAAGCCGACGTGGCAATCCTCTCCGCTGGTCACGCTGCTGACCAAGTGGTGTGGATGGATAATAACACGGGCAACTGGGTCTCTTCGTCGTATTATGGCAGCTTTCCAGCCTGGGCAGACCATCGTAACACGTATTATAATATAGACCTCCGTTTACAAAATGAGACTTGGCAGCCTTCTAATGAGAGAGTGGGCAAGTTTTCCTACTTTGTAACGGGAGATGCGCGCAAGCCTTTTGCGCATCGCTTCAAAGGAAGTAGTCGTTTCACGGAGTTTAAGACCTCTGCTTTGGTGAATGACGAGGTGGCTGCTATGACTTCGGCCGCGCTCATTGGCACTCACCTAGGGGCTGATGCCACAACGGACTATCTTTCTGTGTCCCTCTATGCTGGTACTTATCGAAATAGGCCTGTTTCTGAGGGAGCATTAGAATTGCAAGACACTTATGCGCGACTGGATCGTGCTGTGGCTGAGATTATTCGTGCCGCAGAAGCCAAAGCAGGTGCTGGGCGCGTGCTCTTTACACTCACTTCTACGGGGTATACAGAGGAAGAAACGGCCGATCTCTCGAAATATCGTATTCCCACAGGGACGTTCGACATGCGACGCACGGTTAGTTTGCTTGGCATGTACCTTGTGGCTGTGTATGGACAAGGCAATTATATCGAAGCCACTTACGGCACTGAAATCTATTTTAACCACCGTTTGCTTGAGAATCGACAAATCAATGTCTCAGAGTTTCAAGCTCGCGTGCAAGATTTCTTGATACAACTGGCAGGAGTGAAGGATGTCTATACTGCGCATCGACTGATGCAAGGGGCATGGACACCTGGTATCTCTCGTATTCGCGGAGGATTTAACCAACAACGCTCTGGCGATGTAACTATCCAAGTGATGCCTGGCTGGAGATATGTCAATGCAGATACGCAGGAATCGAAGATGATGCGTGAAGCTTATGTAGCTTTCCCTATCATTTTGTATGGTGCAGGTGTAAAATCTGAGTTAGTGACCACGCCAGTGACGGTGGATTGCATAGCTCCCACGTTGTCGAAAGCCCTACGCATCCGAGCCCCCAATGCTTGCACGCGTGCACCGCTATTATAATGCCAATGAGCTTTAGTCTCCTTATGAGAAGACAATAGGGCTCTTGCAGGAATAGGGCTGCGATATTTGGAACACTTTAGTGTTCTTCTCCTATTAATATATGGTGGAGTAGGCTTAGACCTTTCAACATCTCCACCTATTCTCAAATTCATACAACGAAATATATACCCATTTATGGATCTTAATAAACTCCTCTCCAAAATTTTTGGTAGTAAGGCTACCCGCGATATGAAAGAAATTCAACCGTGGGTGGATAAAATCAAGGCCGTTTCTCCTAGCATCGAAGCACTCACTAACGATGAGTTGCGTGCAAAGACCGAAGAACTGAAGCGTAACATCCAAGGTTCTGGCGATGAGCTCAATGCTGAAATCGCAGAGATTCGCGCAAAAATTGAAGAAACTCCTATTGAAGATCGTGAAGTACTCTTCAATAAGATCGATAAGCTCGAGAAAGAGGTACTCGAACGCATGGATGTTGCCCTAGAAGAAGCTCTTCCTGAGGCGTTTGCTATCGTAAAAGAAACGGCACGTCGCTTTGCTACTAATGAGACTATAGAAGTTACTGCGAGTGACTTTGACCGTGAGTTGGCTGTCACCCGTGACTTCGTAGAACTCTCTGAAGATGGTACAAAGGCCATCTATCACAATCACTGGCTTGCAGGAGGTAATGATCTTAAGTGGGAGATGGTGCACTATGACGTGCAACTCTTTGGCGGTGTCGTACTCACCCAAGGAAAGATCGCTGAGATGGCCACAGGTGAAGGTAAGACTTTGGTGGCTACTTGCCCTGTGTTCCTTCGCGCGCTTTCAGGGCGTGGTGTGCACGTGGTGACCGTCAATGACTACCTTGCCAAGCGTGACTCTGAATGGATGGGACCTCTCTATCAGTTCCATGGCTTGAGCGTGGACTGCATCGACAAGCACCAACCCAACAGTGAAGCTCGCCGTCGTGCATACAATAGCGACATTACTTTTGGTACTAACAACGAATTTGGTTTTGACTACCTTCGTGACAACATGGCCATGAGTCCCACCGACCTTGTACAGCGCAAGCATTATTATGCTATTGTCGACGAGGTAGACTCTGTGCTCATTGACGATGCACGTACTCCGCTCATTATCTCTGGTCCTGTAGAGCGTGGTGAAGACCAAATGTATGAAGAATACCAACCCCTTGTAGAGCGTTTGGTTGCTGTACAGAAGAAGTTGGCTACTGAATATCTCACAGAGGCTAAGCGTTTGCTCAAGAGCGATAATAAGGAAGATCGCGAAAAGGGTAATCTCGCACTCTATCGTTCGCACAAGGCATTGCCCAAGAACGGTCCACTCATTAAGTATCTCTCAGAACCTGGTGTCAAGGCTGGCATGTTGAAGACGGAAGAAATCTACATGGAGAATAACAACCGTCGTATGCCAGAGGCCGTAGAACCTCTTTATTTCGTGGTTGATGAGAAGCAACGTTCTTGCGACCTCACTGATAAGGGAACAGCATGGTTGGCTGAGGCAGTTCAGAATGATGAACTCTTCGTGTTGCCCGATATCACTTCACAACTCTCAGCTCTTGAGGCGCAACACTTACCTGATGAAGAGCGCATAGCCAAGAAGGATGAACTCATGGCCGATTATGCTATCAAGAGCGACCGTGTGCACACGCTCCAACAGCTCTTGAAGGCGTATGCCATGTTCACTCTCAATGACGACTATGTGATTCAAGATGGTCAAGTTAAGATTGTCGACGAATCTACAGGCCGTATCATGGAAGGACGCCGCTGGAGCGATGGACTCCACCAAGCTGTTGAGGCAAAAGAGCACGTGCGTGTAGAAGCCGCAACCCAGACTTTTGCTACCATCACGCTGCAAAACTACTTCCGTATGTACCACAAGTTGGCGGGTATGACGGGTACGGCTATCACGGAAGCTGGTGAGTTCTGGAATATCTACAAGCTCGACGTTGTGGAAATTCCTACCAACCGTCCTATCCAGCGCATTGACATGAATGACCGTGTGTACAAAACGCAACGCGAAAAGTATACTGCGGTGATTGATGAAGTAGAAAAGATGCGAAATGCCGGACGTCCTGTGCTGGTCGGCACAAGTTCTGTGGAAATCTCTGAACTTCTCAGCCGCCTGCTCAATCTTCGTCGCATTCCACACCAAGTACTTAACGCTAAGCTCCACCAAAAGGAAGCAGACATCGTTGCCCTCGCTGGTCAAAGCACCTTGGGCAAGGTGACCATCACCGACGAAGATGGCAATAAGCACGAAGAAGAACGTCTGCTCGGCGCAGTTACCATCGCTACCAACATGGCTGGTCGTGGTACTGACATTAAGCTCTCAGCAGAAGTGCGTGCAGCAGGTGGTTTGGCCATCATTGGTACTGAGCGTCACGATAGCCGTCGCGTAGACCGTCAGTTGCGTGGTCGTGCAGGTCGTCAAGGTGACGTGGGTAGCTCTGTGTTCTACGTATCCTTAGAAGACAAACTCATGCGTCTCTTTGCTTCAGAACGCATTGCAGCAGTCATGGATCGCCTAGGATTTAAGGATGGCGAAATGATTGAGGCTAAGATGATCAGCAAGAGCATCGAGCGTGCCCAGAAGAAAGTCGAAGAAAATAACTTCGGTACACGTAAGCACCTGCTTGAGTATGATGACGTCATGAACAAGCAGCGTACGGTAATCTACGAGAAACGCCGTCATGCCTTGATGGGTGAGCGTATCGGTATGGACATTTCTAACATGATTTGGGACCGTGTCGTAGACACCATACAGAACAACGACTATGAAGGTTGCAAAGAGCGCTTCATAGAACTCTTTGCCATGGAAGTTCCCTTCACAGAGGAAGAACTCAATAGCTCAAAGCGTGGTGATCTGTACGAACGTGCTTTCGAAGCCGCTATCAGCACATTCAATCGCAAGACTGAGACTCTCCGAGCTGTGGCTTTGCCTGTCATTAAGCAAATCTACGAGACACAGTCCGACATGTATGACAACATCTTGATTCCTATCAGTGATGGTCGTTTGGTCTACAACGTTCGCGTCGATCTCAAAGAAGCTTATGAGACAGAAGCCAAGAGTGTGGTGCGCGAATTTGAAAAGCTCATCCTTCTTCACAACATTGACGATTCTTGGAAGGAAAACCTCCGTATGCTCGACGAACTCAAGCATTCTGTGCGCAATGTTTCGTACGAGCAGAAGGATCCCCTCGTGGTCTTCAAAATCGAAAGTGTGAAACTCTTTGATGAAATGGTGAATGATATCAACAATTCGTCTGTTTCCACTTTGATGCGTGCGCACATTGCTGGTGCAGAAGTACCCACTGAGCTGCAAGAAGCCGTAGTAGAGCATGATGCACGCGCAGAGATGTCAGAAAGCAAGCAAGAGTTTGATGCTCAAGGCGACTTAGTAGACGTAGAAGCGTCACAACTTAGCAGCGAAACAGCCTCTGCTCCTGCTCAACAACCTTTCCAGCAGCAACAAATGCCACATCGCAATGATCCCTGTCCTTGTGGTTCTGGCAAACCCTTCAAACACTGTCACGGAAAAGGTTTAGTATAACCGAATATTCGCTTCTTAAATCAAGAAGTAACTTCATGAAATGAGGTAGAAAATCCCTGTTTCAGACGAACGACTCGAAAGTTCTTGTTGTGCACCACAAGGTGTCATCTAAGAACTTTCGAGTTTTTTTGTTATTTCTCTTGGGAGTTTCATATGAAATGTGTAATTTCGTGGTGTGACAAGTCGAGTTAGCAAAATAGCCACGCTTGTTTGTCGGTGATGCTTCTTAATCTTTCGCTGACTTCTCCCACTTTTCAACCCTATAGTATCATGAAAAAGTACAATTTTGGTGCTGGTCCCTCTATTCTTCCCCAGCAAGTCATTAAAGCCACCGCAGAAGCCTGCATAGAATTTGACGGAATGGGACTTTCTCTTATGGAAATAAGCCATCGTACGAGCAATTTCCAGGCTGTGATTGATGAAGCGGTTGCCCTAGTCAAAGAGCTTTTGAATGTCCCCGAAGGATATGAAGTCCTTTTTGTGGGAGGTGGAGCTTCTACTCAGTTCTGTTACGTTCCCTTTAATCTGCTCGAACGCCAAGCCGCCTACTTAAACACGGGCGTATGGGCAAAGAAAGCCATCAAAGAAGCCAAGCTTTTTGGAGAAGTAGTGGAAGTAGCGTCTTCTGCCACCGACAATTTTACTTACATCCCTAAAGGATATACTATCCCCACTACCGCAGATTACTTTCACATCACCACCAACAACACCATCTACGGCACCGAATTGCACGAAGACATCGATAGTCCAGTTCCTGTGGTGGCAGATATGTCGAGCGACATCTTCTCTCGTCAGATTGATGTATCGAAGTATGCCCTCATTTATGGTGGAGCTCAGAAGAATCTCTCTATGGCTGGAGTCACGTTTGTCATTGTTCGCACCGACATTCTTGGCAAGGTGAGCCGTCCGCTTCCTTCAATGATCGACTACCGCACCCACATAGCAGGTGGAAGCATGTTCAACACCCCTCCAGTATTGCCTATCTACACCTGTCTTCAAACCTTGCGTTGGATAAAAGAACAAGGTGGAGTAGCTGAAATGGAGCGTCGCGCCAAAGAGAAGGCCGAACTGCTCTATGCAGAAATCGATCGCAACCCCTTCTTCCGTGGCACCGTGACAGACAAGGCTGATAGAAGTTACATGAATGTATGCTTCGTCATGGCAGAAGGCAAGGAAGAACTCGAAGCCGAGTTCCAGAAGTTTGCCACAGCTCGCGGCATGCATGGAATCAAAGGCCATCGTTCTGTCGGTGGATTTAGAGCTTCTATTTACAATGCCATGCCTCTCGAAGGCGTACAAGCCTTAGTAGAAACGATGAAGCAATTTGCACAAGAACATTAACCGCTTATTTTGCATTGTATGAACATTCTGATTGCCACCGAAAAGCCTTTTGCGACCTCAGCTGTTGAGGGCATTCGAGAAATTGTCGAAACCGCAGGGCATCAACTCCAGCTGTTGGAGCGATACACTGAGAAAAGTGAACTGCTGGCTGCCGTGGCCAATGCAGAAGCCCTCATTGTGCGTAGCGATGTCATTGATGCTGAAGTCTTTGATGCAGCTCCTCAGTTGCAAATTGTAGTACGTGCAGGAGCAGGAGTCGATAGTATTGATTTAGAATCAGCCACCGCCCACGGCGTAGTCGTGATGAATACACCTGGGCAGAACGCCAATGCAGTAGCTGAGCTTGTGTTTGCCTATCTCCTCTTCCATGTGCGTCAGCATTTTAATGGAAAAATCGGTAGTGAACTCAAAGGCAAGCGAATAGGTCTTTTGGCTTATGGCAATGTGGCCAGTGAAGTGGCGCGTATCGCTAAGGGTTTTGGTATGGATGTTCATGCTTATGACTTCTTCCATCGTGTAGAGCGCATCGAGAGCGACGGAGTGTATGCAGAGCACAATTTGTATGACTTAGTGCAATGTTGCGACATTGTGAGTTTACACACCCCTGCTACGCCTCGCACCATTGGATTTGTCAATCGCGAAATGATAGAATTGATGAAACCAGGTGGGATATTGGTCAATACTGCTCGCAAAGAAATTATAAACGAAGACGAACTTCTAGAGCTTTTACAAGAGCGCACAGACCTTAGTTTCATCACTGACATTCCGCCCAAGCGACATGAAGACTTCAAAGCCTTGTTAGGAGATCGGTATTTTGCGCCTCCCAAGAAGATGGGCGCGCAGACCGCTGAAGCCAATGCCAATGCCGGTCTTGCTTCTGCTCGACAAATCGTGAAATTCTTTGCAACAGGCGATAGAACATTCCAAGTGAATGAGTAGCAGTCTCAGTCTTTATAGAGTGGTTCTCCTTCATAACGGCTACTTATCTCCTGGCTTATAGCATGCCATTCCCGAACTAATACCTTTCATTCGTTAGCAAAGGAGGAAAGGGTAGGAGTCATCCTTTCTTCCTCTGCTAGTGATTCTTGACAACAGGTTGGTACTTTTCATTGTCACCAACAAGCATAACTCTATACTTTCCTTAAATTCTTACCATTATGCCCAGAGTAAAACCTTTCCGTGGGCTACGTCCCCCCTCTCATCTTGCCGCCCAAGTGAGCAGTCGCCCTTATGATGTGCTCAATTCTTCAGAAGCGCGTGAAGAATGCCGAGGCAATGAGAAATCACTCTACCACATCATCCGTCCAGAAATAAACTTTCCCGAAGGCACAGATGAGCACGATCCACGTGTTTATCCCGAAGCAAAGCGACAGCTCACTCATTTTATCGAGCAAGGATGGCTAGTGCAAGATACTCAATCATGCTACTATCTCTATGCCCAAACCATGAATGGGCACACCCAATATGGTATTGTGCTCACTGCTCACGTAGACGATTATAACAATGGGCTAATTAAGAAGCATGAACTCACCCGTCGTGACAAAGAAGATGACCGCATGCTGCACCTCTTTGCCACCAATGCCCACATCGGTTCTGCCTTTTTAGCTTTCAAGCACAATCCCATCCTTGTGCGTCTCATAGATCGCATAGCCCAAGGCAAGCCAGAAATAGACTTTGTAGCCGATGTAGACGGCTTCCGCCATACCTTGTGGGTGATTGATAGTTCAGATGATATAGCCACAATCACTCGTGAGTTTGGAGCAATGGACGCCTTATACATCGCCGACGGTCACCATCGTTCGGCAGCCGCAGCCCGTGTGGGAGTGGAACGAGCTGCTGCCAATCCAGATCATCAAGGTGATGAAGAGTACAACTATTACTTGGCAGTGTGTTTCCCCGCCGATCAACTCACCATCCTTGACTACAATCGTGTAGTAGCTGACCTCAATGGACTAAGTGATGAGGCATTCTTGACAGCTCTGCAAGAAGACTTTGAAGTCAAAGAACAAGGAGAAACCCCTTATACTCCACAGCAACCTCACCAGTTTTCACTCTATCTCAATCGCAAGTGGTATTCCTTAGATGCGCGCCCAGGCACGTACGATGCCACAGATCCCATAGGAGTGCTTGATGTCGACATCTCTTCTCGTTTGATCTTAGACAAATTGTTAGGCATTACCGATCTGCGCAGTTCCAAACGTGTAGATTTTGTAGGTGGTTTGCGTGGACTCTCCGAGCTACAACACAGAGTGGATAGTGGTGAAATGAAAGCCGCTCTAGCACTTTATCCCGTGTCTATGAATCAAGTGATGCGCATAGCAGACACAGGCAACATCATGCCTCCCAAGGCCACTTGGTTTGAACCCAAACTTCGTAGTGGTGTAGTTATTCATCTCATGGAATAAGTAATCGCTCCTCTCCTTCTTTCCTTACGATTAGTCCGTTAGCTAATATGAATTTATCTATATTCTCTGTTGATTAGTCTCTTGAAAGGGGGAGGCACAGACTCAATCCCTCCATATTGCTTTAAGCCTGAGTCTTGACTTGTTCCAAATGTGGCGTGCTCTCTCGATGAGAACACGCCACATTCTATTTATGTATGAACAGAAGGCCGGCAAAGTCATACCCTAGTTTTAAGCAGCCAGTGAAATGTCTAGGCTCGCAGATTAACGGCATGGCTAGAACGTGGAGGAAGAATAGCCGAAAGGAGATGATGAAATAGCCGAATTTCTATGCTCCAAAAGAAAACTTTACATTTTATAAGGGCAAATTTAACGCTACATTGAAGAGCAGTGATAGTCTTGTAGGCAAATACGCGATTCTCCGCAGTAAGTTTGTCGGGAATTGTCGGAGAGAATAATGAAAAACTCCCACAAAATATATTTTTTCTCCTAGATTTTCCTCTAAAAACTAGGAGAAAAAGAAGTCTAATCTCCAAGATTTAACTCTAAAATTGGTGAGTAAGGTAGTAAAAAGTAAGAGATAACTGGCAAGTAGTGCTTGTCTAGAAGGCTAGTTAGCACTATATCTTTGTATTTATTCTCCTAGATGGTTGGAAACTCTGTCTTTTGTCTTGCTGTATATTTAACAATTCAAAGTTAGATAGAGTAGTGAAAAAGGGCTATTTATCTACTGCAGAAAGTAGATAAATAGCCCTCTTATGCCCTTTTGTCCTAAAATTTTCGTAGCACCAAACGATGGGAGCCAGAGACGAGTGTCATTTTTTCGTCTGTAAGCAGCTCTACTTTATAGCGCATTGGCAATTCTGTGATGCCAAAGGCAGAAAGATCGGCTTGGTGCGTCGAATCAATGAGGATGTCTTGTTGGTTCACGCGATTCATCAAATAGCCTTTCGTGATGATCAAGCTATCGCCTTGATGAGAGAAACGCGCCACAACACCACCAGAGTACTTCACTTTGGTGATGGGAGACTTTGTGAACGACCGTAACTGCAGGAGGTCTAGCTGGATGGCCCAATATGTGCGCTCGGCTTGTACGGAGCTTCCATCGCGCTCCATCAATTGCCAATGCCCATCTAGTTTGCCATTGCGAGGCAGTTTGTCACAGCTAAAAGTGAGCGATAGGGCAAACAGCCAGGCTAAGCAGGCTAAAAGACCGTTGCGTAACGAAAAAACTAATGAGCGTTGTCGAGGAAGCATCGCAGCAGCCCAGGCCACAGAAGTCATGATTTTCTTGATAAGCATGCTCATTTTTCAAATAATCTAATGCCAAAACTCAACATAAATCCTAAACGATGGCCAAGTCTGTCGCCAAAGTCTGCTCCGACAGCTGCAGTCGCGTAGCATCGGCCACGAAGTTGTCCACGAGAGAAAGCTCCCCCTTCCCATCGTGCTTCTGCCAGCAGTGAATGCTGGTGCTGAATCTCATGGAAAGGGATGCTATAAGTGCCCCAACTCTTCAAGTGAGAATACATCAAGCGATAGTGCAACTGCGAGAATGGCTGTCCGGCTATCCCGATATGCTCTGCTCGAAATCGAGTGGCAGGGAATTGTAAGTTCTTTTTACCATCATACAGCGGCGAAGCAAAGAGAGCATTTCCCATAGCCATGCCATAGTGTTGCCATCCAGCATATAAGCCATGATTGTAATAATTGTCAACCCCACTCACTTGGTCTGGAATTTCTCGAGTGTGATCGTGATAGACTGGCCCACTCTGATAGTCCATTCTCGTCACTTCTCCAACCATTTTCCCCACCCAACGATTGCGAGGAAAACGGATTTCCATCCCTAACAATCCGTCCAACCATCCATATTCGTCAAAGGCTTGACTGTCGTCTTCAAAATAGTGGTCGTAGTATAGTCGGGCTTGCCAATCATCTTTTGCACGATAGCGAAGAGAGGCACGCCAAGCTCCAATCGTATTGCCCGAAGCATTGGCATATCCTTCGCCATCAGTGGGGTCGCCTCCGCCTTTTCCTACAAAGGCGTAGAGGTATTCAGCAGCCCTCTCGGGCATCTTAAGTGGGGTGGAGTCGTAGTTGTGGATGGTTCCGCCAAAGGTGTTGGCCATCTCCAAGCCGCCGATAAACTCCCATGGTGAGTCATCTGTCCCAATGCGTAGGTAGCCCGACTTCTCGTGATATTTAGCCCCAGTGGCAAAACGCCCTTTCACAGGAACCATACGACGCTCTTGCCAGTCTCCATCTTGCAACCAACCATAAGCTAAATGTCCTCGCAAGGCAAATTTGCTATGAGCACCACCAATGCGCCACCAGCGTTTCACCTGCCAAGAGATGGACAAAGGTTGCATGGCATTGCGACCTAATGCGAAGGCTCCCGTCGACAAATCTTCGTCATTGAGCGGAGTGTCGTGACTGCGAGTGCCAAAAGCAAAGCGAGAAGCTCCTTTGTCTAGAGCAAGCAACACGTCTTGTGCGCGTACATTGTTGTCTAGATCGCGATTGGTGGTGATGGTAGCTCCGTAGCGTAGCGACCAGCCACGCCCAATGTTGCGGGGGCGATCATAGACTCCTACCAATAGAGTAGGCCGATGTCCTTCAACACTCAATACTCCCCAGCGGTTGGCCGCGAACCAAAATGGCTGAAAGTCCCCTCCACCTGCTGTGCCTATGCCTGCTAATTGCAGCATCATGCTAGAGTCAGGTAGTTCGGGACGTTCAAAGTTTTGAGCAAAGGCACAGCCTAAAGCAGAAGATAGCCCCCAAAACAGAGAAAAAAGACGGATGTGTTTCATGAAAAGTCATTAGAAACCCTATGGTCTTCTTCAAAAGATTAGAAGATATCGAATAGGGAGTTCACCTGATTGCGCAAGTTTACCATTTGCTTCTGAAAAGGTTCGAGAGTGCGAAGCAACATGTTGGATTGAACGGAAGAGGTTGGCGGAGTGAGCAAGGCCTTTTCGTTGATGATGGCACGCAGACCAGCAGGGACTAATTCTACTTTGATGCGGGCGGTCGTTTCATAAGGGTCGCCGTCACAGTGAGCAGGGCCAGCAGTGGTGCGCTCGATCAGCAGACGATTGGTGCGGAAGGTCTTGACATGTGAATTGTGAGGAAGGGTGCGCTGAAATAGTTGCATGGCCACTATTGGTGCTTCCAATATACTAAAGGGCTCCAATACAATGACGTCCATGAGTCCATCCTTCATAGAAGCATCAGGAGCGATGTAGGCATTATTGCCATATTGCGAAGCATTGGCGCAAGCGATTAAGAAAGCATCCACTTCTTGCATTTCTCCTTCGCTCTCTCCTCCGATGTATATGCGGTAGGTCTCAGGCTTATAAGTTAGGCCGTCAGTAAGTGTTTTTTCAACATAGGTTTTTAGTCCTCGTGTATTAGCCTCAGCAAATTTAAGACTGATGAAGGCATCAAAGCCCACCCCGCAGGTGCAGAAGAAAGGTTTGTCATTGATCAAACCATAATCTAAGTCCGTTACCACATTGGCATTGATGATGTCTAAGGCTTTCTCGATGTCCATAGGGATGAGCAAGTGACGAGCCAATCCATTTCCACTGCCGGAAGGCACGATGGCAAGTGCTGTTTGCGTGTGTACCAGTGAGCGCGCCACTTCGTTTATGGTGCCATCACCACCTACTGCCACGACGATGTCAAAGCCTGTTTCAGCAGCTTCACGGGCTATTTCTACGGCATGGCCTGCATATTCGGTGTAACGAATCTCTACAGCAAACCGTTGATGATCAATGCGACGTTTGATAGCATTGACCACTTTGCCTTTGCGGCTTGTGCCCGAAATCGGGTTGATGATGAAAAGAATGCGTTGCATCATAAAAAAACGGAGTTGATATGGCTGCAAAGATACTCTAAACTTTAGAGTTTGCCCACTGAAACTCTCATGAAAAACAGCGAGACGGCATTTTTTCTGTCATTTATTGCACACTTCTTAGGATAAATGTGTAACTTTGCATGCCAAAGAAATAATGAAATAGGACGGAAATGCTCGAAAGAGAGGTCAGCATTACCCGTGCATATCGGGCTTTGCCTACTTTTCGTCCGCTTTTTCAGCATTCCGCTATAATATAACCAATGGATATTCTTCACGAACGCTTATCTAAGTTCACTCTCCCCGATGAGGTGAGAAAGCAAGGTCTTTACCCCTACTTCCGAGAAATTGAAGGTAAACAAGGTACCGAAGTCGAAATGGACGGACATCACGTCATCATGCTTGGGTCGAACGCTTACACAGGTTTAACAGGTGACGAACGTGTCATCGAAGCTGGCGTTGAAGCCATGCGTCGCTATGGTTCTGGCTGTGCAGGAAGTCGATTCCTTAATGGTACACTTGACCTTCACGTAGAGCTAGAAAAAGAGCTTGCAAAGTTTCTGGGCAAAGATGAAACGCTTTGCTTTTCCACTGGATTCACGGTGAATAGTGGTGTGATTCCTGCTCTCCTTGGTCCACACGACTATGTGATTTGCGATGATCGTGACCATGCCTCTATTGTAGATGGTCGTCGTCTCTCTATGGCTAAGCAGTTGCGCTACAAGCACAACGATATGGCTGACCTAGAACGCAAGCTTCAAAAGTGTGAAGCCAACTCAGTGAAGCTCATCATCGTGGATGGTGTCTTCTCTATGGAGGGAGATCTCTGCGACTTGCCCAAAATCATTGAGCTCAAGAAAAAGTATGGTGCCACTGTGATGGTGGACGAAGCTCATGGTATTGGTGTATTTGGTCGTCAGGGACGTGGTGTTTGTGATCACTTCGGTCTTACGGACGAGGTAGATCTCATTATGGGCACGTTCTCAAAGAGCCTTGCATCTATCGGTGGATTCATTGCTGCGGACAGCACCATTATTGATTATCTCCGTCACACAGCGCGCACTTACATCTTCTCAGCCTCTAACACGCCTGCTGCTACCGCTTCTGCACTGGAAGCTTTGCGCATTCTTCAGCGTGAACCCGAGCGTTTGGAAGCTCTTTGGGAAGTGACGAACTATGCGCTTAAGCGTTTCCGCGAAGAAGGCTTCGAGATTGGGGATACAGAAAGTCCTATCATTCCTCTCTATGTACGTGACCTCGAGAAGACTTTTGCGGCTACAGCAATGGCCTTTGAAGCTGGTGTATTCATCAATCCTGTAGTGCCTCCTGCGTGTCACCCTACTGACACCTTGGTTCGTATTGCCCTTATGGCTAATCACACGCACGAACAAGTGGATCGTGCGGTGGCCGCTCTGGTGGGCGTGTTCCGTCAGTTGGAAATCATCAAATAAATCCTAGAGCATCAATGCGGAGTAGCAGCTTAGTTCCTGCATCGCTGTTCTCCTTATCTATCTATCGCTCTCACGACTCTTTTTTCCTGTTGTGAGAGCGATAGTTTTGTTGTCTTTCTCAGTGCTTTAGTTGGTAATGATAATGAGAGCTAAGTAGTCTCTGTCTCGTTATTGTTTATTTTAAATCTTCAGCTGCAATAGCTTTTTTTTAGGGCATTTTGTACAATCCGAACGCGCAAAACTATCTTGTTTTGCAAGTCGTCTTTGCAATTGCGCTAGATTTATTTGTTCCTATGCTTAAAAAATCGTACATTTGCCCCTAGTAAAGGGCAATCATCGCTTCTACTTATAGTGTGCTTTGTCGTAAGATAGCACACCGAAGTGTGGCCTTGTTGCGCCTGTATAAACAAATATCTCCAATAATCATCGAGCTTCGCATAGCACTTTTTCGATTCTCATGGAAAATCCCACCCATCTTCTTAATCTCGCAGCCGACAACATTCGCACACTTGCAGTAAGCATGGTAGAACGTGCCAAATCTGGACACCCTGGTGGTGCCATGGGCGGTGCTGATTTTATCAATGTCCTCTTTAGCGAATTTCTGATTTTCGACCCTGAACGACCAACTTGGGAGTGTCGCGACAGATTTTTCCTGGATCCAGGACACATGTCACCTATGCTTTACGCCCAACTTGCGCTTATCGGTCGCTATTCCATTGATGAACTTATGTCATTCCGCCAATGGGGTTCGGCTACACCTGGACACCCCGAGGTGAATTTTGAACGTGGTGTGGAGAATACTAGTGGTCCCCTTGGGCAAGGTCACACCTTCGCTGTTGGTGCTGCAATTGCGGCTAAAGCTCTCTATGCACGCACGGGTAACAAGGGATTCCAGAAAGAACGCATTTATGCCTACATTTCTGATGGAGGTGTGCAAGAGGAAATCTCACAAGGTGCTGGTCGCTTGGCTGGACACCTTGGCTTGAACAACCTTATCATGTTCTTTGATGCCAACGAGATTCAGCTTTCTACTCCCACAGCAGATGTAATCTCTGAGGACACGGCAATGAAATATCGCGCTTGGAACTGGAATGTGCTGGAGATTGATGGTAATGATCCTGAACAAATCCGACAAGCTCTCCGTGCTGCGCGCGAGGAAGATGCACGTCCTACGCTCATCATCGGACATACTGTGATGGGTAAGGGCTGCCGTCAAGCAGATGGTTCTAGCTATGAGCGCGACTGCCGCACACACGGAGCTCCTCTTGGTGGTGATGCTTATGCGAATACGGTGCGCAATCTAGGTGCTGATCCTGAGAATCCTTTTGTAATTCGTCCCGAAGTGGCCGAGCTTTATGCACAGCGTAAAGAAGAACTCAGAGCTATTGTAGCTGAGCGTTATGCTGAAGAGAAGGCTTGGGCTGCTGAGCATCCTGAACAAGCGAAACTTTTGGCAGACTGGTGGGCACAACGCTTGCCAGAAATGCCTTGGAAGGAGTTGAAGCAGAAAGATAATGGCCCCACTCGTAATGCTTCTGCTGAGTGTTTAGCTATGCTTTCCGCACACATGGGTAACATGATTGTGTCATCTGCCGACTTGTGCAACTCTGATAAGACTGATGGCTTCTTGCGCCATACTACAGAGATCAAGCGCGATGACTTCTCTGGTGGATTCCTACAAGCAGGTGTGAGCGAACTCACCATGGCTTGTGTGTGTATCGGTATAGCACTACATGGTGGTATGCAAACCGCTATGGGTACATTCTTTGTCTTCTCCGACTACATGAAGCCTGCCATTCGTATGGCTGCTTTGATGGAGCTTCCTGTTAAGTTCGTGTGGAGCCACGATGCCTTCCGTGTAGGTGAAGATGGGCCTACCCACGAACCCGTGGAACAAGAGGCGCAAATCCGTTTGATGGAGAAACTCCAAAATCACTCTGGCCGTGATTCTGTGCGTGTGTTGCGCCCTGCTGATGTGCACGAGACGACTGTGTGCTGGCAGATGGCTATGGAGAACTTGGATACTCCCACTGCGCTCATCTTTAGTCGCCAGAATGTAAAAGACTTGCCTGAAGGTACTAATTACGAAGGAGCACGTCGCGGAGCTTACACTGTGATTCGCGAAGAGAATCCTGATGTGATTCTTATTGCTAGTGGTTCGGAAGTTTCCACCTTAGTTGCTGCTCGTGAACTCCTGCTAGCCGAAGGCATTCGTGCTAACGTGGTGAGCTGCCCCTCTGAACAGCTCTTCCGCAATCAAGATGAGGCTTATCGCGAGAGTGTTATCCCCGCTGCAGCTAAGAAGTTCTTCCTTACAGCTGGACTTCCCGTAGTGTTCGAGACCCTCTCCGCAGGCAATGGTCACATCTATGGTTTGAACCACTTTGGTCACAGTGCACCTTTCACCGTACTTGACGAGAAATTTGGTTTCACTGCTGAGAATATCTTTGGCGAAGTGAAGCAGTACCTTGCACGATAACCCATTAAACACGAGCGGAAATGTCTGGACTTCTCAGATGAGAAATTGGCATTTCCGCTCGTTGCTTTGTGTCTGATGCTAGGTTAGCCATCTCTCCAAAACTGGCATTGGACTTCCATAAAGGATTTTTTTGAGAGGGGAGGGAGTCACTTCGGTTTCCCCTCAAACTATTATGATATTATTACCTTACGTAAATGAATAAAATAGGTTTGGCCTCAGATCACGCAGGCTATGAACTCAAGACTTTTGTAAAGCAATATCTCGATGAGCACAACATAGAATATGTGGACTATGGCACTCACAGTGAAGCTTCTTGCGATTATCCTGACTATGCTCATGCCTTGGCCACAGGTTTAGCCCAAGGAGAATGCACTCGTGGCATCGCTATATGTGGCAGTGGTGAGGGTATCTCTATGACACTCAATAAGCACCAGCACGTTCGCGCTGCTTTGGTATGGATGCCTGAGATTGCACACATGACGCGTTTGCACAATGATGCCAATGTTTTAGTGATGCCAGGTCGCTATATTGACACCGACACAGCCTCTGCTATTATGGATCAATTCCTTAACACAGATTTTGAAGGTGGCCGTCACGAAGCACGCATCGCAAAGATTGCAGTGACTCAATAAGGTTAAATTCGTGGGGCAAGTAGTGAAAAGTGAGGGAGTGTAACAAAAAAAGTTTGTTTCACCTTGGTATAATCCACTGAAAATTATTAACTTTGCACTCAATTTGAACTATAGGCCTCAACAATAACTCAAAACAAGGAACAGATGACCAAAGCAGACATCGTAAGGGAGATTGCCAAAAAGACTGGCATTGAGAACGCAACTGTGCTTGCTTCAGTAGAAGCATTCATGGAAACGGTGAAGGAGTCGCTCGCGAAAGAAGAAAACGTATATCTGCGTGGATTCGGCAGCTTCATCCTCAAGAAGCGTGCAGCTAAAACAGCTCGCAACATTTCGAAGAATACGACTCTCATCATTCCCGAACATAACATTCCTGCATTTAAGCCTGCCAAGACTTTTGCAGAGATGATCAAGAAATAATGCAACGCTGTGAGTGGTTTTGCTCTATGAGTCTAAGCTTTTCGCAGGCTCTCAAGGCAATGGATGTTCTCCCACAGTGGAGATTGCTCATCTCGCTCACAACGCTCTCTCGTATATTCATTAACTAGTTAAATTCAACCATCATGCCTAACGGAAAGAAAAAGAAGAGACATAAGATGTCTACCCACAAGCGCAAAAAGCGTCTGCGCAAGAACCGTCACAAGAGCAAGTAAACTCTTGTCATGACGGCTGGAAAGTTAAAAGTCAATGTGGCTTCGCCCTGCGAAGGTGCTGGCTTTTAACTTTTCTGTTTTGCTGACAACTTGTAACTGTGGCGTGGCTCACCTGTCTAAAGTTTCGACTTGTCGAAGCTATAGACTGCTCAGATAGGGCACAAAGTGTGTTCGCCTCTCTGCCACAAAACCACAAACCATCATCATGACTAGCGAAGTTATCGTCGATGTCCAAAAGAACGACATTTCGATTGCCCTACTCGAAGACAAACGTCTGGTAGAGTTTCAACAAGAAGGTAGATCGGAGCAGTTCGCAGTGGGCAACATCTACCTAGCAAAGGTTCGGAAAATTATGCCCGGACTCAATGCTTGCTTCGTGAACGTCGGATATGAGCGCGATGCTTTCCTCCATTATCTTGATCTTGGAGTGAGATATCGCCAATTTGAACACTATCTAAGTCTGATTAAAGGGGGAAAGCGTAAGCCCCTACCGCTGAATAAAGTACCTCGCCAGCCCAATACCGAAAAAGAAGGGCAGATACAAAATACCGTATCCGTAGGGCAGGAAGTACTTGTTCAAATCGTCAAAGAACCGATCTCCACCAAAGGACCACGACTCACTTGTGAAATTTCCTTTGCCGGCCGTTATTTGGTGCTGATACCTTTTACTGATAAGGTGAGTGTATCGACCAAAATCAAGAGCGATGCAGAGCGAGCAAGATTAAAACAGCTTATTCATAGCATCAAACCCAAAGGTTTCGGTGTTATCATCCGCACAGTAGCAGAAGGTCGCCGTGTTGCGGAGTTAGACCAAGAGTTGCGTATCCTTGAAAGTCGTTGGGAAAGTGCCATAGCCAACATACAGCAGGCTGACAGCTTGGACAAAGCAACCTTAGTCTACGAAGAAACGAGCCGTACTGTAGGCCTTTTGAGAGATTTGTTCAATCCTTCTTTCTCCAGCATCCACATCAATGACAAGAGTGTCTATGAGGAGGTGCGCGATTACGTAACACTCATCGCTCCAGAAGCCAAGGATATTGTAAAGCTCTACAAAGGCAATGTTCCGATATTTGACAATTTCTCTGTCACCAAACAGATAAAATCGTCACTCGGTCGCACGGTGACGTATAAGCATGGTGCTTATATGATCATCGAACACACAGAAGCCTTGCACGTGGTAGACATTAACTCTGGCAATCGCAGTAAGAGTGTAGAAGGACAAGAGGTCAATGCACTAGATGTAAACCTCGGTGCTGCCGATGAATTGGCACGACAACTCCGTCTCCGCGACATGGGAGGCATCATTGTCGTTGACTTCATCGACATGGCGCAGCCAGAAAATCGCCAGCAGCTCTATGAGCGTATGGTGGAGAACATGAAAAAAGACCGTGCTCGCCACAACATCCTTCCTCTTTCTAAGTTTGGTCTGATGCAAATCACTCGCCAACGTGTGCGTCCTGCTATGGATGTTAAGGTAGAAGAAGAATGCCCTTCCTGCGGCGGAACAGGTAAAATCAAATCATCTTATCTTTTCACAGATGCATTGGAAGGTAAGATTCGTATCATCACAGAAGACTTAGGCATCAAGAAGTTCCGACTTCACGTTCATCCTTTCGTTGCTGCATACATCAACCAAGGCTTCATCTCTCTGCGCCGTCGCTGGCAATTCCATTATAGTCGCGCGTTGCAGATTGTCCCTGACCAAAGCCTTGCCTTCCTCGACTACAAGTTTATCGATCACAAAGGTGAAGAAATAGACATGCAAGAGGAAAGAGAAAACCAATAGTCGCACAGCGAATAGGACAGACTCCTTAGACTGAAGACTTGTTCTCAGTCAACTTATAGCAACATACAGAAGAGTTGGTGCACAACATGTAGCATCAACTCTTTTTTGTGCCTTATTCCCCAAGCGTTTGTTGGTTATTCGCTGCCTTTGTTGTAACTTTGCCATCAACAAATTCCCTCTTCAAATACCCGATCATGATAGATTTCTCAAAGCTCGCCGCACAATATAAGCATGAGCTCCTCGAACAAGTCATCCCTTTTTGGATGAATCACTCCATTGACACCCAATTTGGTGGTTTCCTTCACTGTCTCGAACGTGATGGTAGTGTCTTTGATACCGACAAATTCGTGTGGATGCAAGGACGTGAAGTGTGGATGCTCTCCAAACTCTACAATACTGTCCAAGAACCCACCGTATCTGCTGAAACACGCCAGCAGTGGTTGGATGCCGCAATTCAGGGAGCGGAGTTTCTGAAGAAGCATGCCCATGATGGTCAACTCAATTTCTACTTCTCTCTCGACCGAGAAGGTCGTCCACTAGTTGAGCCTTACAACATCTTCTCCTATACCTTTGCGGTGATTGCTTTCGGACAGTTAGCTCTCGCTACAGGCAATGAAGAGTATGCAGATATTGCTCGTCGCACGTTTGATATCGTGCTTTCTAAAGTAGATAATCCCAAAGGCCGATGGAACAAAGCCGCTTCAGGTGCACGCGCCATGAAGAGTTTTGCGCTCCCTATGATTCTTTGCAATGTAGCCCTTGAGATAGAACATCTCCTCAGTCCTGAGTTCCTACAAGAAACCATGGAGACTTGCATCCATGAAGTCATGGATGTGTTTTATCGTCCTGAGCTGGGGCTCATAGTAGAACACCTGAGCATGGACAACGAACTTGTGGATTGCATGGACGGACGTTTGATGAATCCAGGTCATGCTATCGAAGCTATGTGGTTCATTATGGACTTAGGTAAACGTCTGAATCGCCCAGAACTCATAGAGAAAGCCTGTCACATCGCTCTCGCTGAGGCTGAATATGGATGGGACAAGGAGCATGGAGGAATCTTCTACTTCATGGATCGTTTAGGCAAACCTCTCCAACAATTGGAGTGGGATCAGAAACTTTGGTGGGTACACATTGAGACTCTCATCACTATGCTCAAAGGTTATCAACTCACGGGCAATGAAAAATGCTTAGCCTGGTTTGAGCGCGTACATGAATACGTGTGGTCGCATTTCACCGATTCTGAAAATGGTGGAGAGTGGTTTGGTTATCTCAATCGACAAGGTGAAGTATTACTCACTCTTAAGGGGGGAAAATGGAAAGGCTGCTTCCACGTACCTCGTGGTCTCTTGCAGTGCTGGACGATGTTAGCAGAGATTGCTCAACGATAATCGCCGACTCTCTTCCTCAATGTAAGACATCTTTCTTGAGGAAAGAGAGAAGATAAAAAGAACAACGGAGTGCTTATCCTAAGATAAGCACTCCGTTGTTTTGCATATAAGAGCTGATATTCCGCTATGGTCAGCATCATAAAGGCTCTATGGTGAGACTATTCTTCACCAGCCTCCGTAAGATCACCATCTGTATCGGGGTTGCCTGGCGTAAGCTCAATACCCTTCATGGCTGCTACCAGCTTTTCGGTGATTTCTTCACATAGTTCAGGGTTGTCGGTAAGCACACGTTTCAAACCTTCACGGCCTTGGCCGAGGCGCGTTTCTCCGTAGCTGTACCATGAACCACTCTTCTTGATAATATCGTATTCCACACCGAGGTCAGCAATCTCGCCCAATCGAGAGATTCCCTTTCCGAAAGCCATCTCAAATTCGCAGCGTTGGAAAGGAGGAGCTACCTTGTTTTTTACTACCTTTACACGAGTGATGGCACCAATAGGCGTTTCCCCATCTTTAATTACGCTGGCACGGCGGATGTCAAGGCGGACACTAGCATAGAACTTCAGTGCATTACCACCGGTAGTCGTTTCTGGATTACCAAACATCACACCAATCTTTTCGCGCAATTGGTTGATGAAGATACAAGTCGTGTTGGTTTTGGAGATGGTGGCAGTAATTTTGCGCAAAGCTTGGCTCATCAAGCGAGCTTGAAGTCCCACTTTATTGTCACCCATGTCACCTTCGATTTCGGCTTTAGGCGTGAGAGCAGCCACAGAGTCAATGACTATAATGTCAATAGCAGAAGATCTAATCAGCTGATCCGCAATTTCCAAAGCCTGTTCACCGTTGTCGGGCTGAGAAATGTAGAGATTGTCGATGTCTACTCCAAGTTCTTTAGCATAGAAGCGGTCGAATGCGTGTTCTGCATCAATGAATGCCGCGATACCACCGCGTTTTTGGGCCTCTGCTATGGCATGGATGGCGAGAGTAGTCTTACCAGAAGATTCAGGACCGTAGATTTCGATGATACGGCCACGAGGGTAACCACCGACTCCCAATACGTGGTCAAGACTGATAGAGCCAGTAGGAATCACTTCTACGTGTTCTACCTCTTGGTCACCCATCTTCATAATAGAACCTTTACCAAAGTCCTTTTCGATTTTAGACATTGCAGCCTGCAATGCTTTGAGTTTATCCGAATTATTGTCGGAAAGCAATACTTCCTTTTTTGCCATTATATAGAGTAAAAGGGGATTGTTTAGGGGAAAACTATAGTGTAGTCGTCTAGACTACTGCAAAGATACGATTTACTATGGACAATTATTGCTGTTTTGCAGAGAAAAAGTCCAAGAGCAAAGAGACTAGTTCTTACTTGTCCTTACTCATAGTTAGCAGCATTGGCATGCTGATAGCTGCATCTTTCCAAAGATATTTTTCAGCGTGCCTATGATAGGCTCTCACTATTTGTGTGCCTGCATCAAATCGAGCTTCATCTGATAATAAGCAACGCTCATGTCGAGATAGTGTTGGTGAGGATTCTCGAAGCGTTGTTCTTCAGTCCACACCTCATGTTGGAGCTGTTGTTGCACATGTTGGCGAATCTCTGTGAGTTTAGGCAGCTGAGCCACCAGTTTACCATTACGGAATAGCGGTTGCAGGAGCGGGCGGAAGGTGCAATTTGAGAAAGTGCGCACTTGCCATGGCTTCTCAGGAGAGATATAGGCGAAATCCTCCCCATCTTTGGGTATTTCGCCAGAGTTGGTGATGAGGTCAGCAATGGAAGCTCCCTTTTCTGAATAAACGCGATAAAGCTGTTTCAGACCAGGATTTGTAATCTTCCCCACATTTTCTGAGAGTTTAATCTTAGGAACAAAGGTGTCTCCGTGCTTGATAGCAGCCAATTTGTAGACAGCACCAAACTTAGCATCGCTATAAGCTGTGATGAGGCGTTCGCCCACCCCATAACTATCCACGCAGCCACCTTGGGCAATGATAGAGGTGATGGTGCGTTCGTCCAAGCTATTTGAGGCCATAATCATGCAGTCTTCTAAACCTGCTTCGTCCAGCATCTTGCGCACTTCCTTGGACAAGTAGGCCATATCGCCTGAGTCTATGCGCACACCTTTCAAACGCTGCCCTTTGGGATGTAGCACTTCACGAGCCACTTTGATAGCTGTAGGCACACCTGACTTGAGGGTGTCGTAAGTGTCTACGAGAAACACTGAGGCATCACCATAAATTTCGGCATATCGCTTGAAAGCATCATATTCACCATCGAAAAACATGACCCAGCTATGTGCCATCGTTCCCACCACAGGAATGTCAAAAAGTTGACCAGCAAGCACGGTCGCAGTGCTGTTAACACCTCCAATGTAGGCAGCTCTCGCACCATACACCGCTGCATCCACATTATGCGCACGACGAGCGCCCATGTCGGCTACACCACGGCCCTTAGCCGCTCTCACGATGCGGTTGGCTTTAGTAGCGATGAGGCTCTGGTGGTTAATCTGTGTGAGCAAGAACGTCTCTATGAGTTGTGCCTCAATAATAGGAGCCGTTATCGTCATCAGCGGTTCGTTCGGGTAGATTATCGTACCTTCTGCGATGGCATCAATGTTACCAGAGAAAGAAAAATGAGCAAGATATTGCAGGAAAGGCTCTGAGAATAGGTTGAGTGAGCGCAAATAGTCTACATCTTCCGATGTAAAGTGGAGATGCTCAATGTATTCTACGATTTGTTCCAACCCAGCAAAGATGGCGAAACCGCCTTGGTCAGGGATTTGTCGATAAAATACATCAAATACCACTTCTGTGTCTTTTCTGCCTTCCTCGAAATAACCATTTGCCATGGTAATTTCATAGAGGTCGGTGAGGAGGGCAATACTGCGCTTATTGAAGGTTGTTGGTAACATAGCTTTTTACTTAGGAGATTTTTCTCGAGTAACTATTGGAAACGCTCTATTTGATGTTTAGTCATAAACTCGTTGAGGGCGGTGCCTCCGTCAATCGAAGCGATGCCATCCATGAACACTTGTGCATCAGGACGCACTTTAAGTACATTTCTCAGCGTTTCGAGTACACAATAGTCACCAGCAATACCACATACCACCACTTTGCCCGACTGAAGCAATGCAAGTTCTTCTACAGAGGGTTGAGCAAAGGCGCCATATTCTTCTTGGTTGCGGTTAGCTCCCTTGGTCACAAATGTGGGATGCAGCGAGGAGAGGAGGGGAGGATCCATCAAACTTTCTGCAAGAGCTACTCCGCGACTATATTGCACACAGTGGACGGGCCATTGCCCACCTTGTGGTTTGAAAGAGCAGTGGTCGAGAGGATGCCAGTCGAGCGTGAAGGTGACGCGCGCCACTTTTCCAGTTTTCAGTAGGCTAGCAATGTTTTCCACTGCGCGCTCTCCTTGGGGCACGTAGAGCGCACCTTCAGGATGGCAGAAATCATGTTGGCAATCCACGACAACGAGGTGGATATCAGAAGAGTTGAGGGGTAAAGAAGACATGGGGTTGTGTTTTTGAAGGGCAAATCACTAAGGTGTGTGGCGATGAGTCGCATCAGTAGCCTATTTTTGTGCAATTTGCTTGTTGGCAAAAGGGTTTTTGTTCTTAGCAAAGGTACTACTTTTAGCTGATACAACTTGGATATTTAAGGCTTATTTTTGGAGTAGATGGCAAAGATATTCGCTTTTAAGACCGCTTATGCCCTTCTTGGATTGAACTTTCCACGTAGGACACTGGTTATCTGTCATCGTCGTGGTCAGATTCAGCTATAGAGCTCTTAAGGCGAGGGAGGGTAATATCATTGTTGTAGAAAAAATCCCCACAATATCTCATAGATATTATGGGGATCTACTTGGGGAAAGTGCTCTAATTAGTGAGCTGCCATAAATTGGTCGAGGAAGCGCACATCGTTTTCAGAGAAGAGACGGAGGTCTTTCACTTGATACTTCAAGTTGGTGATGCGCTCTACACCCATACCGAAGGCGTAGCCTTTATAGATAGTGGAGTCAATGCCGTTAGCTTCAAGCACAGCTGGGTCTACCATACCGCAACCGAGGATTTCCACCCAGCCAGTGTGTTTGCAGAATCCGCATCCTTCACCACCGCAGATATTGCACGAAATGTCCATTTCAGCAGAAGGTTCGGTGAAGGGGAAGTAGGAGGGGCGCAAGCGAATCTGAGTGTCAGGACCGAACATCTCACGCGCGAAGGTGAGCAATACTTGTTTTAAGTCGGTGAATGACACATCTTTGTCGATGTACAAGCCTTCTACTTGGTGGAAGAAGCAGTGTGCACGTGCAGAAATAGCTTCGTTGCGGTATACACGACCAGGGCAAATCACACGGATGGGGGGCTTAGTGTGTTCCATCACGCGGCTTTGCACGCTAGAAGTGTGGGTGCGGAGGATCACATCGGGATGTGCTTCGATGAAGAAGGTGTCTTGCATGTCGCGCGCTGGATGATCTTCGGCAAAGTTCATGGAACCAAATACATGCCAGTCGTCTTCTACTTCAGGGCCATCGGCGAGTGAGAAGCCCATGCGAGCAAAAATGTCGATGATTTCTTGTTTCACGACCGAAAGAGGGTGACGTGTGCCCAAAGCAATGGGGTAGGGCGTGCGAGTGAGATCGAGATGTGAGTGATCTTCTTCGGTGGTGGCAAGTTCCGCTTTGAGGTCGTTGAAGCGAGATTGGAGTGCATCTTTCAATTGGTTGATGTACACACCCACTTCACGCTTTTGATCTGCTGCAACATTGCGGAAATCCGCCATGAGCTGGTTAATAAGACCTTTCTTGCTCAGGTATTTCAAGCGAAGTGCTTCGAGCTGTTCGTCAGTTTGTGCAGAAAGGCTCGGCACTTCTGCGAGCAACTGCTTGATTTTCTCTATCATGATGTTAATTTTTATCGAGAAAGAGGGAGCAAAGCTCCGAATATGTAGTGAAGACTAAGGCTAAAATCCTGAGAAAGAATGGAGTGTCACAAGCAAGGATGTGTGCTCCTTAATGGGACTTGGGTCTAGTCTTTTAAATAAAAGATGCTGAGGCTGGGAGAGATTAGTCGAGTTTCAGCACGGCAAGGAATGCCTTTTGAGGCACCTGTACGTTACCGATTTCCTTCATCTTCTTCTTACCGCGCTTTTGTTTTTCGAGAAGTTTGCGCTTACGGCTGATGTCACCACCATAACACTTGGCAGTCACGTCTTTACGCAACTGTTTTACGGTTTCGCGCGCAATGATTTTCGCACCAATGGCGGCTTGGATGGCGATGTCAAACTGCTGACGTGGGAGCAATTCCTTGAGCTTTTCACACATGCGACGGCCGAAGTATACGGAGTTGTCCACGTGTGTGAGCGTAGAAAGGGCATCCACGGGTTCGCCATTGAGGAGAATATCGAGTTTTACGAGCTTTGAAGGGCGGAATCCGATGGGGTGATAATCAAACGAAGCGTATCCCTTGGAGATAGATTTGAGTTTGTCGTAGAAGTCAATCACGATTTCCGCCAGTGGCATGTCGTAGTGGAGTTCTACACGGTCGCCCGAAACGTATTCCTGCTTGATGAGTTCACCACGTTTACCCAAGCAGAGGGTCATGATGTTACCGATGAAATCGGTGCGTGTGATGATAGAAGCGCGAATGTAGGGCTCTTCGATGTGGTCGATCTCCATCGCATCGGGCATACCAGCAGGGTTGTGCACCTCTTTCATCTCCATGTGTTTGTCGTAGATGTTGTAGCTTACGTTGGGCACGGTGGTGATGACGTTCATGTTGAACTCACGGTCTAGGCGTTCTTGCACGATTTCCATGTGGAGGAGTCCGAGGAATCCGCAACGGAAACCGAAACCGAGTGCAACAGACGATTCGGGTTGGAAGGACAAAGAGGCATCGTTGAGCTGGAGTTTTTCCAAAGATGCACGGAGGAGTTCAAAGTCTTCGGTTTCGATAGGGTAGACACCAGCGAAGACCATGGGCTTCACTTCTTCAAAACCTTCAATAGCCTTTTGGCAAGGATTTTCGACGGTAGTGATGGTATCGCCTACTTTCACTTCTGTAGCTGTCTTGATACCACTTACAATATAGCCTACATCGCCACAGGAAAGTTCCTTTTTGGGAGAAAGCTCCATCTTGAGCACACCCACTTCATCGGCCTTATATTGTTTGCCAGTGTTGACAAAAAGCACATTCTCTCCACTTTTGATCGAGCCATTTACGATCTTAAAGTAGGCGATGATGCCACGATAAGAGTTGAACACCGAGTCAAAAATCAAAGCCTGCAAGGGAGCATCTGGATCTCCCACAGGAGCGGGGATGCGCTCTACCACAGCGCGGAGAATGTCGTCAATGCCTTCGCCCGTCTTACCCGAAGCACGAATGATGTCTTCGCGTTTGCAGCCGATGAGTTCGATGATTTCGTCTTCCACCTCTTCTGGCATAGAGTTGGGCATGTCGCACTTGTTGAGCACAGGAATGATTTCCAAATCATGCTCAATAGCCATGTAGAGGTTGGATATCGTCTGTGCTTGCACACCTTGAGTGGAGTCTACCACCAACAAACAGCCTTCGCAAGCTGCAATGGAGCGGCTCACCTCGTAGGCAAAGTCCACGTGTCCTGGGGTATCAATGAGGTTAAGCACATAGTCTTGGTTATCCAACTTATAATTCATCTGGATAGCGTGACTTTTGATGGTGATACCGCGCTCTTTTTCGAGGTCCATGTCATCGAGCATTTGGCCTGCGGTCACCTTGATGGTTGACGTGCGTTCAAGCAATCGGTCAGCCAAAGTGCTTTTTCCGTGGTCAATGTGGGCGATAATGCAGAAATTTCGGATGTGCTTCATGAGCCTTGTTGAGATGAGAGGGTGGAAAAGTATAGAGTTTTTACTGAATACCAGCTATTTAATGAGTTTGTAGCGTTATTCGCCATGTGGGTTAGCGAGGATAAAGCCATGTAAGCCACTATGATTACATTTGAACTCTTGAGGACGGGCTACAACGCAGAGAGATAATTGCCAGGGTGCTGTTGCAATGTTGGAATTCCTGAGCGTTGGCAATTCGTATTCGCAAACTACTTTTAGTCATTTACATAGCGCGTGAGGCGGGGGCTCTGTTAGAGGTAGAAATCGTACTGGTGAGAAGAGGTAACATCAGTGCGTTAAGAGCTATAATGTGTGGCCAATAGAGGCTGCGCATAGGGCAACCATCTGCAAAGATACTGATTTTGTGTGATATGAACAAACAGCAATGGAAGAGCTTTTAGAGGAATCTCTTTCTTCTTTTTTTCGTCCTTCCAACGTAGATAAACTTTCTCTGAGAAATCACAGAAAATCTAGGAGTTTTTCAAAAATATCTCGGAGATTTTATCGAAACTCTCGGAGATTTTGCCAGAACTCTCGGAGTATTTATTATAATCCTCCGAGAGTTTGGGCTAGAGTTGTATGATTTCATTTGGGTGTGTTGGACTGAGTTGCTGTTGCCAATAGAGTTAGATGGGGTGCAGTTGGGCGCATCTTCACCAGATGTGCAATGTGAGCGTTTTCTTTCGTTGGGCTAAGGTCTTACTTTACGAATAATGTCTGAAAGCTTCTATTTGAAATGTCTTTTAATTTCGTGGGTTTATTCTGTTTCCTTGTTTTCTGTTGAAGTGAGAAAGTGATGATAATAAGTTGATAGATAGGATGCTTGAAGGTGGCCATGTTGTTTTTTGGTCTCTTGCTTTTGTTGCGGATGTGAGATATAAGTGACTTTTTTTGAGCGGTGTAGGAGATGACTAGGGTGTTTGTCCGATTTTGAGCTCAAGATTTTGCGTTCAGATTGAATGTGATAATAGGGTGATTCTAGAACGGAGGAGAGTTCGGCGAGTTGCTGTCTGAATCATCTTTAGAGCATGAAGCATAGCGGTTGAAGGGAAATGGATAGATTGCTCGTGAAGCTTTGGAGTTGTCAATATGGAAAGTTCATTCGTTGGCTGGGTTGCCCAAGCTGGTGAGTCGCTTTTCCTTTTATGCCGTTAGCTAGCATTGAATTTTGCTTCGATTATCGTAAGGATGTTGGTGGAGTTGATATAAGAGTTATTTTCTTATATGATATATAATGTTGTTAAGTGTGTATTTTTGTTTTTGATTATTGCGATTTTTAGGAAGGTAAAAATGAATAGTGTGTGCAGTTTTAATAGTAGTTTTTGCAAAGTGTACTCGCCTATATTCGGGTATAATCTGCTTTATCTGGATGGATATGTAAATAATATTCATTTCCTGCTTGAAAAATGAAAGAGATTACCTAGATTTTGCTAGCACTCAGCCTGAGTATTAAAAAACTTAATGTGAGAGGCGAAAAATAGTCCGTGGAAATTTGGTCAGTAGTTGCTTTTCGACTAATTTTGCGAAGTCGTGTGGATAGAATCACCCTTAAGTCCATACGGTTTTAACTTGCAACAATAAAACGAATACATAATAAATGATAAAAAGCATGTGTATGAAAAACCGTTTTTGCAGAATGGGAAAGACCATGATTGGAGCTTTCCTGTTGCTCTCAATTGGCGGCATCACGTACTCTTGTCAAGATGACTATAAGCTCGATGAGACTCGTCCGAGTTTCTTGGGTGGTAGTATCTATGATGAACTCAAGGGGCGTAATAAGTTTAACTACACAGTGCGTCTAATCGAAGACCTCGGTTATAAGGAGGTGATGTCGAAGACGGGTAGTAAAACGCTGTTTGTCGCTCCAGATGCGGCTTATGAGGAATTCTTCAAGAACAATAAATGGGGAGTTAGTTCTTATGAACAACTCACCGATGCCCAAAAGCGTATTCTCTTCAATGGTGCACAGCTCAATAATGCCTATGTGATCGAGATGATGGGTAATGCAGACAATGGCGATAAAAACCTCGCTTTGCGCCAGAACTCTGCAGCTGCTGTTGTGGATAGTGTGCGTTTGTGGCGTCCAGAAGAGCTTCCTACTAATTATAGTCAGGTGGAAGGCGAAAAACACTATTGGGACCGCTTCAAGGGTGATAAGGGTAAGAGTATCCTTATGGCGACAGATGACTCTGAGCCTATGATGACACACTTCATAGAAAACAATATGAAGGAGCAGCGCGTTAGACGTAGCGATGTGGCCTTTATTGTTGGAGATAAGAATGGCTGGAATGAAAGTGATCCTACTCGTGCTTATGTCTTTGGTAATCGTGTGATGGAGCAAGACGTTGTATGCTTGAATGGTTATTTTCATGTGCTTGATAAGGTGTTGGTTCCACCCAGCAGTATGGCAGAAGAGATTCGCAGTAATGGCGAAACTAATATCTTTAGCCACATCTTAGATCGTTTCAGCGCACCTTATTATGATGCAACACTGACAGAGAACTACAAAGCTCTCCATAATAATAGTATAGACTCTATCTTTGAAAAACGCTATTTTGCAATCAATACTAAGACAGGCCGCTTGACTACTGGGCCTGATCGCATTGTAAATAATGATTTCCCCCTCCTGACTTACGATCCAGGCTGGAACTCTTATAAGCCTGAAGGTGGCACGGAGAAGGAGAAAGACATGGGCGTGATGTTTGTTCCCAGTGACAAAGCATTGAGAGATTATTTCTTGCGTGGCGCGGGGCAAGTGCTGCTTGAACGTTATGGTCTTAAGGATCTTGAGGTGAACGAAGAGAATCTTCTGAAACACATCGACCAAATTCCTTTGGATATCGTGCAGCCTTTGGTGAATAACTTGATGAAACCCTCATTCAATGAGAGCGTTCCTTCAAAGTACCTCACCATTATGAATGATGCGCGTGACCCCATGTTCCCCCTTCGTGACTATCCAAGTGAGGCGGCTTATAAGTCTGTCATTGACAAGACTCTTTTAGCAAACAATGGTGTGGTCTATGTAATGAATCGTGTGGTTTCACCTGCGGACTATGCTTCTGTGTTGGCTCCTGCACTTTATAGCAGTAACACGCAAATAGTACGTACTGTGGTTCGTGCCGACGATTCTTTTGTGCAAGGTAGTGACTATGCTAAAGCACCTTTGCAGCAGTACTTCTCAACTTATTTGAAGGCAATGCAAAGCCGCTTCTCCTTCTTTGTACCTACAGACGATGGATTGAAGAACTTTGGTTACATTGATCCTGCCTCCATGATGAGAAATCGCCAGATTTATTATCGTTGGGAGCCTACTAATACGCGTGGTGCGGGAAGTGGTGTGAAGACTTTGGGTGTGCGCCAGTTGGCTTATCGCTTGAACCTGAACACTGGTCCACAAACTAAAGACCAAGAAGAAAGAAACTACCACCATGAAGGTCACGTAACGATCGACCAGGGGGTAGGTTATATCAAGAAGAAACTCTTGATTGAGATGGTGAACCATCACATCGTGGTACACGACAATAATGATGTGCAAGGTATTAACGCCGAACGCAAGTATTTCTTGTCTCGTGAGGGGGCTCCAATCATGGTAACCAGCACTGGTAAACGCGGAAAGGGTACTACTTTGATGGGAGGCTTGGCCGAACAACTCCAAGGTACGGGAGCAGCCTATCAATCAACGATTACAGCAGAGTATGACCAAACACGCGAAAAGAATGGTTATGGTAATGGTATGACCTACCTTCTTGATCGTCCTTTGCAGGCTACGACTCATTCTGCTTACCAAATCTTGACCAAGAATACAGACTATGCGGAGTTTATGAAGCTTTGCGATGGCTTGAATACTGATGTTCTTGATAAAGCAGGTTTGTATGATTCTCTCAAGGCTAAGAAGTTAGACGATGCTGCTGGTAAGGAACGTGAAAAGGTGGCTCTGAAATATTATGTCTTTGTAGCAGGTAATAAGGCTGGACAAGTGTTTAATGCCGGTACCAAGGATGATAAGCTCGTGCGTTTCTTCAATAACTATCGTTATACCATCTACGCTCCTACTAATGAAGCTGTAAAGGCTGAGGTGGACAAGGGACTTCCCACTTGGGAAAAAATTGAGAAGTATCTCACTGATAATCTCCAAGCTGAAGTAAAACTCGCAGATGATAAGAGTAATCAGAAGGAAGTAGATGCAGTGAATAAGCACAATGGTGAAGTGAAAATCAAGGCGCAAGCTATGATCACTACTTTGGTCAACTTCTTAAAATACCACTTCCAAGACGAAAGCGTGTTTGTGGACAATGTGACAAGCAAGGAAGAATACTCCACCTCTAGTGTAAACAATGAGACGAAGGTGTATATGAAGTTGAATGTGTCGCAGACTCCTAACAGTATTGTGTTGAAGGACGAAAGCGGACAAACCGTCCCTGTGGTGGCACCTTACAACCAATTGGTGCGTGATGCCAACTACGATCGCGAAACTGCTCCTCAATATATCCGCAGTAGCTCGTATGCTGTGGTGCATACCATCGGTAAGGCATTGCTTTTCGATAAGTCACTCTCTGCTGGATACGCTCGCAAATGGAGCAGTGTTAAGCAGGCAAAGGCTTTCTTGTCTAAATTCAGTATCAAAGAATAATCTCAGCCATTATGAACCACATAAAGTATACTTCAACGATTGTACTTGCCTTGTGTTGCACTACGGCGGCCTTTGCGCAGCAGAAGCGCATCTCTGGTCATGTATTTAGCAAGACAGATGGTGCTATCGTTATGGCTAACGTCGTGGAGAAGGATAAGAGTAACCGCGTAGTATCGGCTGCTCAGACCGACATGAGCGGTAACTTCACCATGACTATTAAGAATCCCAACAACCGTCTTGAGATTTCTTATATAGGTTATCAAACTTCTCGTATTGATAACATCGGTGCACGCACCACTTTCCGCATTGAATTACACGACCGCAATGCCATCTCTACGGTGGATGTTGTGACGAAACGTCGTGTGCGTTCCAATGGTTTGGATATTCCACCAAAGGAAGTTTCAACGGCTACTCAAACCCTCAATATGGACAGCAAAGAGGGTCTGTCCTTCACTACTGCAGGTGAAGCTCTTCAAGGTGAAATCGCTGGTCTCGATATCGTGGCCAACTCTGGTAACCTTGGTTCTGGTACTTCTATGCGCTTGCGTGGTGTGAGTTCTATCAACGGTTCGCAAGAGCCTCTTATCGTGGTGAATGGCTATCCTCTCGACGGACAGGATGTGTCTTCACTCGACCTCAATAACCTTGATAACGAAGAACAGTTTGCTACTCTTCTCCAAGTGAATCCTGAGGACATCGCGAGCATCAAGGTGCTCAAAGATGCTGCTTCTACTGCTATCTGGGGTGCACGCGGTTCTAATGGTGTTATTGAAATCACGACACGTCGCGGTAAGCGTGGTAAGACGAAGGTGAATTTCAGCTATCGCTTCAATGGTGCGTGGCAGCCTAAGGGTCTCAATATGCTCGATGGTCCTGGCTACTCCATGATGTTGAAAGAAGCTTACTTTAACCCCAATCAGAGTGACTATGCTTCAAGTATTGTAGAGTTGCTTTACCTTCGCAGCCATCCTGCTTATTATGAAAACTATAATAAGAGCACGGATTGGGTGAAAGAAGTGACCCAGTTTGGTACGAAGCAAAACTATGGTGTGAACCTCTCTGGTGGTGGTGAGAAGGTGACCTTCCGTGTGTCTGGTGGATATGACCACGAAACAGGTACGATCATCAAGCAATCTCTCGATCGCTTCTCTACTCGTCTGACACTTGACTACTATGTGTCTGACCGCATCAAATTCTCTTCTGACTTCTCCCTCACTTACACCAAGAACAACCGTAACAACGGTAACATCTTGGATAAGGCCTACAAGGCAATGCCCAACATGGCGGTGAATCGTTGGGAATATGACCAAGCGACTGGTAACTACTTTGATACTGGTGAGTATTACCTTATGCCACCTAAGGCTGGTGATGCCTATAAAAATCGTCTGTTGCCCAATAACTCTGGTTTGACCTCTTACTATTTGGGTGACATGGTGGACAATGGTAACCCTGTGGCGATTGCTAACTTGGCTTGGAATCGTCAGAGCACTTATACGATTACTCCACAATTCTCTTTGGAATATAAGTTCTTGGGTAAGGACGAAGAGACTACGCAGTTGAATTATACTGCGGAGGTACATATCAACGCGTACACAGAAACGACCTCTTCTTACTATCCGCATCAGTTGACTTCTAACAACTGGACACAAGGTGTGGACCTTACCAACAACTCTGACTCTAAGAACTTCTCGTTCACTTCGCGTCACTCTCTGATGTTCCGTCCTCATCTTCCCGAGAATCACTCTTTGCAAGTATTGGGACGTTACGAAATTAATACAAGTAGTTCTACCAAACAAGACTTAGCGTTCTCTGGTATTTCTGGTGGTATTAGTGACCCCACCGTTCCAGGCTATCTCACAGGTACTGGCTCTTCCACTGGTACACATAGAAGCATGAACGGAACAGGTACTTTGCACTATGCTTATGGTTCAAAATATGTCGTAGACTTCACAGTTCGTGCTGATGGTATGACTAAGTTCGGCTCGGGTAACAAATGGGGATTCTTCCCTGGTATCTCTGGTCGTTGGAATATCTCAGACGAAGGTTTCTTCAAGCCTTTGAAAAAATATGTGAGCATGTTGGCTGTTCGTCCTAGCTGGGGTGTGAACGGTAATGCTTGGTTTGGAGAAGGTTTGATTTACAATAAGTATAGTTCTTATGGTTCATACCTTGGTAAGCAAGGTATTGCTCCTGATAACCTCCGTCTTACGGAGATTCGTTGGGAGAAGACAAAGTCTTGGAACCTTGGTTTCAACCTCAACTTGCTAGATGACTTGTTCCAATTTGACTTGAGTGTCTATAAGAAGTATACTTCAGACCTCCTCATGTCTAACATTCGTATTCCTTCTTCAACTGGTTATTCTAACATTGCCAATGGTAATGTGGGTCGAATGGAGAATGAAGGTTGGGAACTCTTTGTCTCTACGAAGCCCATCTTGAACATTGGCAAGTTTAACGTAACCCTACGTGCAAACGTAGCGCAAAACTTGAACGTTGTGACGGAAATGGACAAGAATGTCTTGGCTTCCATGAATGGTCAGTTTGATAAAAAGAATGAAACCTTCGTAAAGCGCGTGCAGCTCGGTCACGCATTGGGTGGTATCTATGGTTTCCGCTATAAGGGAGTCTACGCTTATGACTACGACCACAATGGTTACTTCCAAAATGAAGAGAAGAATAAGTATGTAGATGCTGCAGGTAAAGTCAATACGGCTAAGGCTACTGGTAAGACTGCACCTATTGCACGTGATGCCAACGGTAATGTCATTTATGACAAGGCCGGAAATCCTCTTCCCATGTACTTTGATTATGGTGGTGTCAACTATCGTTTCGAAGGTGGTGACGTAATTTACGAAGATATCAACCATGATGGTCAAATCAACGAACTTGATATCGTTTATCTAGGCTCTTCTAATCCTAAAGTCAACGGTGGTTTTGGTGTAGACTTCCGTTATGGTCGCTGGTCATTGAAGACCAACTTCAATTTCCGTGTAGGTAACAAGGTAATCAACCTTGCCCGTATGGAAGCTGAAGATATGCGTACCAACAAGAATCAGATGGCATCTGTTAACTGGCGCTGGCGCAAGAATGGCGACGTGACTGAAATTCCTCGTGCGAAGAATGCTTCTGCAGGAAACTCTTTCAATGCGTTGGCTTCTGACCGCTACGTTGAAGCTGCAGACTACTTGCGTTTCCAATATTTCCAATTGGGTTATTCTGTTGATGCTAAGCATCTGAAGAAACTCGGCCTTTCAGCTCTGAATATTCACTTCTCAGCCAACAACCTTTTCCGTTGGACGAAGTATTCAGGTGTTGAGCCAGAGCACGGAGCTGCAGGTTATAGCCCTGCTATCGACAGACAGCAAACGCCTAACGCTCGTTCGTTTACATTTAGCTTGAACTTCGGTTTCTAACACAAATGGTCTCTGTTTTCCGTGTAGGGGTAGGCAAAGTTTTGAGAACTTTGCCGCTTACCTACAGGAAACATTTCAATAAGCATCTTATTTATCATAGAGTTGACTCTTGTCGCTCTTTATCTAAGACCTCATGAAAAGAAATATCATCAACAAACTCCTTACATCCAGCGCAATTGTGTTGGCGGGCGGATTGGTGTCTTGTAGTGATTACTTGACACTCTATCCCACCGACTCTATTACGAAAGAGGAATTCTGGGGGAGTAAAAACGATGTTGAGAATGTGCGTAATGCCGCATATTATCAATTGACACAAAACACCAGCAATATTCTCATTTGGGGAGAGTTTCGCTCTGACAATGTAGAGCTGAACAAGACCGAGAAGACTGAATATCGCTACTTGCAGGATGGGGTGTTACAACCCACGCAAGGGATGTTCGACTGGTCATCCATGTATAAAGGTATCAACTTCTGCAACGAAGTCCTTGACAATGGTGAACGCATGGTGCGTGATAAGGTAGATCCTTCTTTCACAGAAGGTGATTTTGCTCCCATTAAGAGTGAAATGATTGCCTTGCGTGCTTTATATTATTTCTATTTGGTTCGTGCCTATCGCGATGTTCCTTTCGTAGAACACTCTGTAGACACAGACCGTGATGCACGTACTTCTAAGATTCCTGCCACACCTGCTGCAGATTTGATGGCTCTGCTCATTAAACAAGTAGAAGATAATATTGGAAGAGCCAGTACGAACTATGGTGATACTTACAACAATAAGTGTCGCATCCTTCAGAATGGTATGTATGCCTTGTTGGCAGATATGTACCTCTGGCGTGCTGGCTTGGTGAAAAATGCCAAGATTAAAGGTTTCCCTATCAAGGGTGAAAATGGCGCAGAGCTCACAGCAGCTCAAGAAAATGCATTGTCTCAAGAGCTTTTGCAAAAGTCTGTGCAGTATGCTCAATACGTGATTGATAAAGCAGCAGAAGAATACCAACAGTATCTTCTGACCAACAACATTAAGCCTACGGACTATCGTGCCAATGTACGTTACCCCTTATATCGCAATTCAGATTCAAAATTTGCTGTTTCTGATGATGCGTATAACATGGTCTTTGGTATTCAATTTTCACCAGAAAGTATTTTTGAACTCTACTTTGATGGAGTGAACGTAAAGAACACTACTATCCCTTCAGAATTCTATGGTGATGGTAGTGGTAGTCATAGTGCTGGTAATATGATTGCAGCCAATGGTCTATTCAACGTGACCGATAAAGTTGACGTAGAAAAGGGCTATGGTAAGACTGACCTGCGCATGGTTTCCTATGGTTTCTTGGATGAAAATGGTAAAGCATCCTCTACTCCCATCATTAAAGGAGCTGCTTCTTCGGTGAGTGATATTAACCCTCTTAATGTACGCCAGGGGAGGGTATCTTACTCGATGCGTAATAATAGTTCTCAAAAAGCCCACTGGCCTGTTTATCGCCTTACAGATGTGATGACAATTCAAGCAGAGGCATTGGCTCGTTTGACCAGCGATTTCAAACAGGAAACGGTGATGGTGCAAAGTGCCAAGGGACAAAAGAGCTTGAATCAACGCACTGCCTATATGCTTGCCGACGACATCTATCGTCGTAACAACCCAGGTGCTGACACCCTGATTGAAGGTAGTGAGAACTTTAGCGTGCGTATTCGTTCACCAAAGTTTGAAGACGATGCTATCAAGAATGTGGCAGAAGGAGAAAAGGCAAAGAAGTTTGCCGAGGCTTGGGATGCTCGTCACAGAGACTATAGCAATGTTGTGAATTATATTGCTGCCGAACGTCAAAGAGAATTCATTGGTGAAGGTAAGCGTTGGTTCGACATCGTTCGCCAGTGTGAATTCACTTACAGCACTCAAAACAAGACTAAGGGTGGTTTGGACTGGGCAGGTTTGCCCACAGCTGTTCGCGCACGTCTTCAATCCATTTGGTCTCTCTACAACCCAATCTATGTAGAAGAACTCAAAGTGAACGGTAAGAACTATGGTGGTAGTACTGGAGGCCAGTTGGTGCAGAATCCAGCTTGGGAAAAGTACATGCCTAAAACCAATAATGGTAAATAAGTTATGAACAAGTATAGTTTTAGCATCAAGAAACTCGCCACTTATGTGTGCGTGGCTTCACTTGGCCTCGGTGTACTTGCCTCTTTGGAAAGCTGCCGCGAAACGGTAGATACGGGTAATTTCACCATCAGCAAGGATGAAACCATCACGGATCATCTGCGCGACAATGCTAAGTTCTCAGATATTTATAAGGTGATGCAGCGTGTTACTTTGGGTAACAAGGACAATGCTTCTCCTCTCAGCTCTGTGTTGGCAGCGCGTGGAAACTACACCATCTTTGCGCCCACCAATGAAGCCATGGCGAAGTATATCACCAGTCTCTTGGGAGAAGGCAAGACTGTTAATGATTTGTCTCTAGAGCAGGCTCAACGTATCGCATATAGCTGTGTCATTGACAATGGTACAGAAACAGCCTATGATAGTCCAAACTTTGGAAACTATGTAAATGGTGCTTTCCCAAAAGGTGATTTGAACAACCGTTCGATTACTCTCAAGCAGCTTACAGATAGCTCCAAAACTCCTATTGATACCTATTATCAACTCAATGGTAATTCACGAATTGTAAGTACTGACCAGAAGACCAGTAACGGTTTCATCCATGAAGTTGATGCTGTTATTGCTCCTTCTAGCAAGGCTGTGCCCGATCTTATTGCCGAAGCTGGCAACATGAATGTCATGACAGCATTGCTCAAAGCTACAGGTTGGGACAAGAAATTGGTGGAAACACTCGACCAAGCCTATGAAGCTCAAGAGCACGAAACTGAGCCACGCCGCTTCAATGGCGTAGTTGGTCGTTTCTCAGAGGCGCAACACCGCTACTTAGGTTTCACTGGTTTTGTCGAAACTGACGATGTTTACGCCAAAGAGTGGGGCATTCCTGCTCCAGTATTGGGTACAGGTGGTGCCATCACTAACACAGATGAGATTGTCGCTGCCGTGCGTGCTAAGGTAGAAACGGCTTATGGTACAGAAGCACAAGGCGATTTAACCAACGAGAAAAATGCTGTCAATAGGTTTGTGGCTTATCACTTCTTGAAAGGGCGTATGGGCTTCAACCAATTTGTAGCGCACTATAGTGAATGGGGCTACAAGTATGGTGATGCTTATAACCCACAGCAGAATAAATATTCTATTGATGTATTTGACTATTTCACCACTGTGGGTGAGAACCCAGAGTTGATGAAGATTACTCAAACTGCAACTGACCACAAAATTCATTTGAATCGTGTAGCAACTTACGATCCTAATGATTACACTAAAATGACAAAAGTAGTGGCAGAGGGTATTGAGGTGTCTGCTGAAAACCAAGTAAATGGTAAAGCCGTTGACAATAATGCGTTGAATGGATACTATTTCCCCATTGGTAAAATCTTGATGCTCGACCAAACTGCTCGTGCTGCTTTAGGCGGAGAGCGCATCCGTTTCGACATCACTACCATTCTTCCTGAATTGTTATCCTACGGTTGCCGTAGCAATCGCAAATACACTTACTTCCCCAGAGGATTTTTCAACAACATTCTCAATGCAAGTGAAGGCACACGCCTCCTTTATCTTCACTCCTCTGCGGTTGGTGGTAGTGGCTGGCGTGACTATCAAGGTGATGAATTGATGGTACTTGGTTTGTACGACTTCGTGTTGAAGTTACCTCCCGTACCAGCTGCCGGAACTTATGAAATCCGCATGGGACTTTCTAACAACAGTCTCCGCGGTATGTGTCAAGTTTATTTCGGCAATAGCCCCAATGACTTGCGTCCCGCTGGCTTGCCCGTTGACATGCGTCAAGCTGGTAAAGGCAACGATAACATTGGTTGGGTAGCAGATTCAAAGGATGAAAGCCTCAATGCTGAAAACGATAAGAACATGCGCAACCACGGCTGGATGAAAGCTCCTCGTTCATTCACTGTCAATGACGGTAAGGGTGATACTGACCTTCGAAATTTTGGTTCTGGAGACATCCTTCGCCGCATCATTACAGTGCAACACATGGAGCCAGGTAAGAGCTACTATCTCCGCTTCAAGTCTGCTTTGAACCAAACTGATAGCCAGTTCTTCTCTGATTATTTTGAATTAGTTCCCAACTCTGTCTTTAGCGGCACGTTAGAGCCCGAAGATCAGTGGTAAAGCTTTCCTTTTCTCTGTTGCTGGCAAGCCTTTAGGCTTCTGCCAGCAGCAAGAGAAAGGTTGTATAATTTCTCACCTTCAGCTTTCCTATCACAATGAAGAATAGAATAAGTCAATGGGTATCTCGCGGTGCACTAGCCACCATGGCCATGCTTGCCATAAGTGCCTGCACAGACGACCATTTTGATATCAAAAATACCATAGGTTCTGATAAGACCCTTTGGGAAACCATTGAGAGCAATCCCAATTTGTCAGACTTTGCTGGAATCTTAAAGCGTACCAAGGTCTTGAGCAATGAGAATGATCACAAGTCTACTATCACAGCAGCAGAGTTGTTGAATCAGTCTCAGAGCTTCACCATGTGGGCTCCCGTTAATGGTTCTTTCAATGCAAAGACTTGGAACGATACTCTCGATGCTGCTGCTAAGTATGCCGCTCTCGGCACTCCCGAAGGTCGCACTAAAGCACTCGACATCTCATACTATGTTTGGTCACAGCTTGTAGGTAACCACATTGCTCGCTTTAACCACGAAGGTTATACCGGCAAACAGGAAATCAAGATGATGAACCAAAAGAATGCCATCTACTCAGGTGACAAGTTTAGCAGCATTCCTGTTCAAGGTAGCACCCAAGTAGCCAGCAATGGTAGCCTACATCTTTTGAATGGTGTTGCCCCCTTCGCCTACAATATCTACGACTATCTCGGTTACTATCCACAGTTCTCTAGTGTCAACAACTTGATTGCATCTCGTACTGAAATCGACACCCTCTGGAATCGTTCGACTCCTGGTGCCTTGAATGAGAAAGGACAGATGGTATATGTGGATACTGTTGTGAGTCGTCGCAACGAGATTCTTAATTTTGCAAGAGCCAGCATTCGTAATGAAGACTCTACTTATGTAGCCCTCATCCCAACGAATGAAGCATGGCTCCAAGCCAAAGAGAAGATAGGTCGTATTTTGAAATATGGTCAACGCTACTCTTATGAATGGAACGGTGCTGACTTCAACCGTAAAACCCTCAAGGACCAGTTCAGACTTGATGCACCTACCAAGGCCGATCCTAAGATGACACTTGCAGACTCCTTGCAACAGCATGTCACAGAACAGAACATCGCTGTCAATATGTTCTTTGCGCCTTATTATATGCGCAACATCGATGGCAAAGACTCTGCTCAGCTCAACAACTATGTCAATCATGCAGACTCTTTGGTTGCTACATCTGGTGTCGTGTTCTATAATTCAGCAGCAGATGGCAAAGGTACTAACAGCGCACAGAATCCTGTGTTAGCTGGTATCACTCCTTATCGTGCTTCTAATGGTTACATCTATCGTTTGACGAAGTATGATTTGGATCCAGCTTATGCTTGGGTACAAAAGGTGGAGTATCTCATGGGACGTTCTGGATTCTTTGTGATTCTCAATACCAACAATGTTCGTTCTGCTTCTGGTAAGGGAACATTCATTACACTCAACGAGTCTAACTATAACGAGTATCGTGCTAAAACCGATGAAGCTGGTAATGAGATTAAAGATGCTGACGGTAATGTTGTCATGACTGGTGTCAAAGGCGACATCGCAACCAACACTTATGTTCGCTTCCAAATCGACAACATCCAGTCTGAGATGGTAGTTAACCTCCGCTTGCCACAAGTATTCTCTACGCGTTACGAAGTAGAACTTGTTATGGTGCCTTCTAAGACCGACCTCAACTTCGGTGATGTAGATGATGAGCGCGTTGTTTTTTCTGCCAAAGTCTTAGACGACGAAGGTAAGGAAATCGAGTTTACTGACGAAGATGGAAAGGCTACAAAAACCATCACCATCGACCAAGAAGAAAAAGATGCGAAGGGTAATCCCCAGTTCGATCAGAGCAAGGTCAACACCATTAAGCTTGGTAAGTACATCGAATTCCCCAAATGCTATAGAGGATTGCCTAGTGGCATCGACTCATTCCCTCGTTTGGTGATCACCATGCCTAAGAAGAGAAGAAGTGACAAGAAAATCCGTTGCAGCGCACTCAACATCGTAGCTCTAGTTCTCAAGCCTTATCGTGGCAATTAAGCCATCTAAACTATAATCATCGAAGAATATGAATATTGATCATCGCAATAATATGATGCAAACAGCCCTACGTTGTGGCGTCAGTCTCTTCGTACTTTCAGGAGCTTGCGTGCTCAATGCACACGCTGCGGAAGTAAGCGATAGCACACGGATGGCCGATAAGAAAGCAGTTCACCAGCCTGCCGCTCAAAAGAAGGAAGTGAAAGGTGTGGTCTACGATGCTGCCACCAATCAACCTTTGAGTGGTGTGCGCGTGCAAGCACTCAACAATCGCTACTACAGTGCACTTACCGACGAAAAAGGTGAATACACACTCCGTGTACCTGAATATATCACGGCCCTCTATGTATCGACCGATGGATACAATGGAGTGCAGGTAGCACTTCGTGGAGAGAATCTTCGCAACGTCTATCTTTATAGCAATCAACTCCCATCGCTCTACTCTAATGGGACAAACATTCTCCAGAAGCGTGTAGAGCGAATCAATGAGTCTAGCTCCATCACCATTGAAAATGACATCGAACAACGTCTCCATGGCGCAGTTCGCACCATCAATCGTGGCGGAATGCCCGCACAAGGTGCAGCCATGTTCATCAATGGTCTCAATTCCCTCAATGCAAGTGCACAACCTTTGGTGGTAGTCGATGGAGTAGTGTGGGATATGCAATATAGTCGCACCACTCTTCACCAAGGTTTCTATACCAATGTCCTCAATCTTTTAGACACAGAAGACATTGAAAGTGTAGAAGTGTTGCAAAACGGTACAGCACTCTACGGAGCTGAAGGAGCCAATGGGGTCATCCGTATCACCACCAAGCGTGGTCATTCTATGGCCACTCGCATCAACATCCGTGCTTTTGGAGGTTTTGAGCAGATGCCCAACACCCTTTCGGTGATGAACTCCAAGCAATATCGCAGCTACCTTGCCGAGTTCTTGGGTACTACTCCCGATGCTCGCTTCCGTGCTTCCGATTTGTCCGTTCCTTTCCTCAACGAAGACAAGAAGAGCTTGTTCTACGATCTCTATCACAATGAGACCAATTGGCAGAAGCCTCTCTATCGCAATGCTTTCAGTCAGAACTATCGTGTGAATGTGCAGGGTGGTGACGAAGTGGCTATGTATAACTTGTCTTTGGGTTATAGCCAAAGTGAAGCTACTGCAAAGAAGAATGACTTCAATCGTTTGAACATCCGTTTCAACACTGATATCAATCTTTTTGACGGTTTTACCACAGCTTTAGACATGACCTACGTGCGAAATGCCTACAATCTCCGTGACAACGGATGGGCTTCCAGTTATGCGCGTAAGAATATCTCTTCTCCCAATGTGTTGGGACTCATTCAGTCCCCATTTGTAGACCCTTATGCTTACTTCCTCCGTTATTTAGGAAATAATCAATTGGGCTTTGTGCACAATAATCGTGTATATACAGGTCAAGATTACACTGCAGCTAACAACCCCTTCCTCTTCGCTTCTCGTTTTGGATTTGAAGGTTTGGCGCATCCCTATTGGGTGCTTGACAATGGTGAAGGAGAAAATAAGAACTATCAAGAGCAAACACAATTCTTGCTTAACGTAGCTCCTAAATATCAAATTAACAAGAACCTCTCAATCACCAACCGCTTTGCCTATTCTCTTATCCGTAGCAATGAAAAGTATTTCATGCCAGCTAGCGGAACTCCTAAGAAGTATGTAGAAGGTCTTGGCATGGTGCAAAATGTCATCGCCACACAGTTTGGTAAGGAAACCACCATCAACAATGATTTCCGCATCGAATGGACCAAAAACTACGGTCAGCATCAATGGGATGTCTTCGGAGGATTCCGCATGGCATCTTACGGATATTCCGATAGCTTTTCAGAAGGTTACAACAATGGTAATGACAAGACGCCCAACATCAGCTATCGTCTCGACTATCTCGGCAATGGTGGTGTCAATGACCGTTGGGTTAACTTGGCTTACTATGCCAATGTAGACTACAACTTCCTCAATCGCTACTTCGTCAAATTCATTGCTTCTGCAGAAAGTTCCTCACGATTTGGTAAGGAAGCTGAGGGGGGCATCAAGGTTGCTGGCGTAAAATGGGGTCTCTTCCCCTCTTTGCAAGCTGGTTGGGTGATGAGCAACGAAAAGTGGTTCAATGTATCTTTCATTGACTATGCTCGACTCACTGCAGGTTATGAGATGAGCGGTAATGACGATCTCGATTACTATGCCACCCGTACCTATTTCCAGAACATCAAGTTCTTGGATCGCGCTACGTCATTGGAACTTGCTAACATAGCCAACCCCAAGATTCAGTGGGAAACTACGCATCGTCTCAATGCAGGTGTGCAGCTGAATATGTTCCGTAACCGTTTGGCACTTGGTGTAGACGTATATCGTTCTATCACGACCGACCTGCTCACTCGTCGCACCGTGAGCGACATCACAGGTCTCTCACGCCAGTGGACCAATGAAGGCGAACTTCGCAACACGGGTGCTAGTGTTAATGTCAATGCAGTCTTGATCAACACCAAAGACTTCAAGTGGAATCTCGGATTCAGCGTAGCACACTATAAGAACGAAATCACGAAACTTCCACTCACTGAGAACAACGTAATCCGCACTTACCGGTTAGACAAGAATGCTCAGAAGATAGCTTCTAGCGAAACCGTGTTGAATGGTTACACTAGTTCTATTTATGGCAAGGACAACATCCTTACTGCAGTGGGCGAAGCCGCAGGCGTTTTCTATGGCTACAAGACCGCAGGTGTTTTCTCTACCACTGCCGAAGCTAAAGCTGCAGGTTTGAAATATCCCACGGGCCTTTCTTCACAGCCTTCACGCGATTTCAAGGCAGGCGATGTTCACTTTGTCGATCAAAATGGCGATGGTTGGATCAATGAAGCTGACCGCGTAAAAATCGGTGATCCCAATCCCGACCTCTATGGTAACATCTTCACCACTCTCAACTACAAGCGTTTCACTCTCGATGTCAACTTCAAGTACTCTTTGGGCAATGACATTTACAACTATCAACGCATGCAGCTTGAAAGTGCCAACAACATTTGGAATCAAACCACTGCTGTAGTCAATCGTTGGCGTGCAGAAGGTCAAAAGACCAATCAGCCACGCACCATGAGTCCTGAGTCACTCAACTGGGTAAACAATGAGCGTTTCTCTGATCGTTGGATCGAGGATGGTTCTTACCTCAAGCTCAAGCGAGTTCGTCTCACTTATGAGCTTCCTGTAAGCCTTTCTTGGTTGCAAGGATTCTCCGTATGGGGTGAAGCCAACAATGTTGTAACCCTCACGAAGTATCTCGGCAGCGATCCAGAAGTAACCGCAGGCAACGGAGTCCTTTATCAAGGTATTGATACAGGCATGCTGATGCAAAATCGTAGTTTCAATCTCGGTTTGACCATCAACCTCTAAGCTTGTTCGAGGAAAGTATAAGGAAATGGCAAGTTCCATCCCATAAGATGGGCTTGCCGCCTCCACTTTCGTTACTCCCATCCCCATACATCACATTAGATTCAACACTTCACCATCATGAAGAAATCAATTCTTTCGCTGATTCTCGCCCTCGTAGGCTTTGGTGCACTCACCACTTCGTGTGAAGATATGCTCACTCCCGATATTGACCGTTATGCAGAGAACTTCTCTGGTCGAGACACTGTCAATTTCTATTTCGGCATTCTGCGCAATCTTCAAGGCGTGGTAGAGCAAAACGTCTTGCTTGGAGAATTGCGAGGCGACCTAGTCAGTGCAACGGAGTATACCAATGACTCCATCAACAACATCATCAATTTCCGCGACCATTCTGATGGAAGCAGCGAATTGTTGAACCGCGCTGCCTACTACAAGGTGATCAACCAGTGCAACTTCTACCTTGACAAGGTGGACTCTATGGCACTGAGAAATAATAACTACTACATGCGCCGTGAGTTGGCTCAAGTTCAGCTTGTGCGTGCGTGGACTTATCTCCAACTAGTACAGCAATACGGCAGCGTTCCTTTTATCACTGCTCCCGTTAGCTCAGCTTCTACTGGTTGGGAACAAAATCCTCCTCTTGGATTTGCCACTCCCGACAACCTCCTCAACCTTTTGGAACAACATGGCGGCTTAAAGCAAGCCTATGCCTACAGCAATGGATTAGGTTATATCAACTATCCTAACTTCAAAACTGGTGCTGGAGACTTTGCACAAGCACTCACAGTCTTCAATGGCGATCTTGTATATGGCGATCTCTATTTGCTCCGTGGTGCCGACAAGTCTGACTACGAGAAAGCAGCTACCCATTTCCATCGCTACCTTGACCGTAATACTAGATTAGCAGTCTCTGCATATGCTAGAGCTTATCGTCGTGACGGTGATCGTTCTGACCTTTTTGATGCCACTTCTGGTTGGTATTCCCTTTATGAAAATAAGAACATTATTTCGCAAGGACGGGTGTTTACTTCTATCCCTTCAGCGGCCAACAGCTTCTTCGGTAAGGTGCTTTCTCGCATTCCTCAGATTTATGGATTCGATGCTAGCTCAACTACCAGCCGCGATACTAAAGAATCTACGGGAAGTGATGGCAAAAAGAAGGAAGAAACCAGCTCACAGGGAGAGGTATCATTATCTGTCAACTATCGCAATCGTCAAGTACAACCCTCTAATTCTTACCTCAAGCTGAATGAGAGTCAAGTATTTGTCTATAATGAATTTGATGACAACAGTCGTCGTGTTAAGGATGTGAAATATCCCGCATTAGGAGATATCCGAGGCAATCAGAGTGCTCCCATCTACATGACTGAAGCAGGTCAGTTGCGCTTTATCCAAAAGTTCAACATGCCTTCTAACTCTCCTAATGGAGCCTATGCTACCTCCAGACCTCAGTTCTCCTATGGTATTCCAGTTTACACACTTCGTCGTATCTATCTTAAGTATGCCGAAGCCATCAATCGCGCTGGATACCCACGTATGGCATTTGATGTGCTCCGCTCAGGCTTGAGTCCTGAAAACAACCCACGTTTGGTAGAGCGTACATTCGTCGATACAGTCTATACAGACGACACCAAGAAGGACATCTCCAGAATTATATCCTTGACTCGTCCATGGATTATTCGTCAGATAAATGGGCCTAATAGCATTGGTGAAAGCACCATTATTCGTGCAGGTGAAAAGGAATACCTTGATTTCAGTACCTTCACCAATAAGACTAATGTAGGCATACATTCCGCAGGATGTGGTTTCTTCACTGATGCTGATACTGTTTGGGTCTACAAGAACGTCGTTGCCCAACGTATTGTTGACGAAGCTGCACGTCAGGGTGTAGCTATGGAGAAGCCTGAGCTCTTGGAAACTCCCAAACTTGAGTTTGATGATACCAAGACACGTGTTGAGAAGGAAGCCACTGAATCAGGCGACGAGTATGATCACGTTTATGTGACGGGTAAGCTCACACCTTATGAGCCTACTCAGGCTGAAATTGCAGCAGTAGAAACTCTTATTGCTGATGAAATGGCGCTCGACAATGCTTTTGAAGGTCACCGTTACTTTGATCTCATGCGCATCCAACGTCACCGCAACAAGGCTGGTGATGAAAAAGTGAACAACTCATGGATGGCATGGTTGATTTCTCGTCGCGATCTTGATCTCAAACCTTATGAGCAACCCACAAAGACCGGAAACTTCTACGATCGTTTCGTAAGTGGCAACTGGTATCTTCCAGCTCCAAAGGCACGTAACTAAGCAGAATTTAGGCATTTTAGAGTCATGATTATTCAGATGCCTCAATATTTCTAGCGTAAAACGCGCTCAGTCCGCAAGGATTGAGCGCGTTTCTTGTTGTACTATTCCTTGTCACATTGAATCTAGTTTCGTTAGCTCGTAGTATAGAAACACTAGTCGAACTTTATCTTTTCTGTCAAAATGGAAAGAAGGTAAAGAAAACTTTACACTTTTACCATGTCATTTTAACGTGGCATTGTCTATACAAGTTAGTTGATGGATGTTTGCGCATCGTACATCCCATTATTTTTTGTTGGTCGTAGGAGAGGATTATCGCTTCTCTTCTAGTTGAGCATAGATTTCTCCGAGAACATTCCGAAAATCTCCTAGAGATTATATTTTACATAGGAGACTTTGAACGAATAACTAGGCAATTTACGTCTAATCCATTCTATCTGATAGGCCAAAAGTGGCTTAATTTTACTCTACAACAAATGACGTATGGCAGAATAAAGCTACATACACCATCTTCTGAGACTAGAAGACCATTTGGACTCTTCTAGATGGAAGAAAACTCATGTGATTTTTGCCTTTTGAAATTAAGACTTCTGTAGGACAGAATTGAAAACGTCTGCTAATGATGTCGCCCTTCCGTGACTGAATACATGCAATTATCCGAATAGGTCCAGCACATGATGACTCATACATGACAAGGAATATGATGTGTGGGGAGTAGAAGTCCAAGCTATATAAAGAAGAAGTGTTTAATTCTACCTTTATCTGGATGAGATAATCCTTTGCTAAGTCTGATATAGCCGAGTATGACCCAGAAAAGGCGTTTTTCCTTTGCTCCAAGGCAAAGAAAGTGCAGATATATTTCTCTGTTTACACAAGAAATCTTATATTTGCAGCTAAACAAGTACGATATAATGGAATTTTCCGCACAACAAATAGCAACCTATCTAGAAGGAATCATCGAGGGTAACCCAGATGCTGTGGCCAAAACCTTTGCCAAAATTGAAGAAGGCGAGGATGGTGCACTCTCGTTTCTGGCCAATCCCAAATATACTCACCATCTTTACGAGACACAATCGAGCATCGTCCTGGTAAATAAAGACCTCCAGCTCGAAAAGCCTGTGGCTGCCACGCTCATTCGCGTAGACAATGCTTATGAGTCTATCGCACGGTTGTTGGCACTTTATGAGAGTATGACCCAAAAGCGTAGTGGGGTGCACCCCTTAGCTTTTGTTAGCGAAACGGCTACACTAGGCGAAGATGTCTATGTAGGGCCTTTTGCAGTGATTGGTGATCATGTGACTGTAGGCGATGGTACGCAAATTTACAGCCATGTGGTGATTGAAGAAGGGGCGTATGTTGGCGACAATTGCTTGCTTTATCCTCATGTGAGCATCTATCATGGTTGTAAGATTGGCCATGAAGTTATCTTGCACAGTGGTTGTGTCATTGGTGCCGATGGATTTGGTTTTGCACCTTCTGAAGAAGGTTATGAAAAGATTCCACAAATCGGTATTGTTACTCTCGAAGATCGTGTGGAAATAGGTGCAAATGCTTGTGTAGACCGTTCCACCATGGGTACGACCATCGTGCGTCAAGGCGTAAAGCTCGATAATCTTGTGCAGATAGCGCACAATGTAGAAGTAGGAGCACACACCGTAATGTCAGCACAAGTGGGCGTGGCAGGCAGCACGAAAGTAGGAGCTTGGAGCATGTTTGGTGGACAAGTGGGCGTGGCTGGTCACCTCCATCTGCCCGATGGCATGCAGGCTGGTGCACAAGCTGGCATCCACACTGCCCGCACTGATGGTGCTCCCGTCATGGGTACACCCGCCATCAATGCAAAAAAGTTTGCTCTCTCCAGTGCCGTATTCAAGCAATTGCCCGATATACGCAAGGAAATGCTTGCCTTGCGCAAGGAGCTTGACGAACTTAAAACTAAGTTAGGACAATAAAAGCCTTGCCTTCGCCGTTGCTTATTGAAAGCATGGATGCTGAACATTTAGTGTTTCGTAGACATTCATCGACATTGGGCTTCTCGTTTTCGTATTAGTCCAGTTCTCTGGAATCTCCAACACCTCCCTTAGGATATTGGTGATAGCATCGCATGTTTGTTGTCCACTTTCCACTTTAATAGATTTAAATTCCTATGCAACATACCCTTAAAGCTTCCTTCTCCCTACAAGGAAAAGGACTTCACACAGGGCTTCAGCTCTCGATTACTTTCCTACCTGCTCCAGCAGATTATGGATATAAAATTCAACGAGTAGACCTCGAAGGCCAGCCCTACATTATCCCGTTGGCCGAAAATGTGATAGACACTTCTCGTGGCACCGTAGTGGGTACGCCAGAATGTCGTGTTTCTACTATTGAGCATGCCATGGCTGCGCTCGTGGCACTTGGAGTGGACAACTGTCTCATCCAAATCAATGGGCCAGAGTTTCCCATTCTTGATGGTAGTTCCATCTTGTATGTAGAGCAGATACTCAAAGTGGGACTTGAAGAACAAGACGCTCCTCGTCGCTACATTGAGATTACCGAGCCTTTTGAGTATTATGATGAGATTTCAGGTTCTTGCTTGCGTGTACAACCAGCAGACCGCTTTGCGATAGATTCAACCATAGAGTTTCCCGATAGTCAGTTTGTACAACGTCAAAGTGCAACTTTGGAGCACATGTCAGATTTTGCTGAGGAAATCGCTTCTGCTCGCACGTTTGTTTTTGTGCGTGAGATTGAAGCTCTCTTGCAAATGGGGCTCATCAAAGGTGGTGATTTGAGCAATGCTTTGGTGATTTATGAGCGTTTGGTATCGCAAGAGCGTCTGGATAAATTGGCCGATACGCTCGGTGTAGAACATCGCGATGCCAACCAATTGGGCTATTTGCAAGAACGTCCAGCCCAGTGGTCGAACGAACCTGCCCGTCACAAGCTTCTCGACATCATAGGAGACATGGCACTCATAGGACGTCCTCTCAAGGGACGTATTATCGCCATCCGTCCAGGTCACGATGCCAACAATAAGTTTGCACGCATGGTGCGCGCTAAATTCAAACATCTCTTTGCTTAACACATACAAGTTATGATTTCTCCTCTTGCTTTTATTCATCCCGAAGCGAAAATCGGTGAGAATTGTGAGATTGGTCCTTTCTGCTACATCGATGCTAATGTGGTGTTGGGCGACAATAATAAGCTCATGAACTCTGTGACCCTCTTGAGTGGTTCACGCATTGGCAGTGGCAACACCTTCTTCCCTGGTGCGGTGATTGGAGCTGTGCCCCAAGATTTGAAATTTCGTGGAGAAGAAACCACTGCAGAGATCGGCGATAACAACACGATTCGTGAGAATGTGACCATCAACCGCGGTACGGCTGCCAAAGGAAAGACTGTATTGGGTAGCAATAACCTTCTCATGGAAGGGATGCACTTGGGACATGACTGCATCGTCGGCAATGGTTGCATCTTAGGTAATTCTACCAAAATAGCTGGTGAGGTGGTTATCGACGACTTTGCGATTCTCTCCGCCAATGTGCTGGTGCATCAGTTCTGCCACATCGGGTCGTATGTTATGGTGAGCGGCGGCACACGCACAGCGCAAGACGTGCCTCCCTTCTGCATTGCAGCTCGCGAACCAGTGGCTTATTGTGGCTTGAACATGGTGGGATTGAAGCGTCGTAATTTCCCCTTGGATGTAATCAATGCGTTACATTCGGCCTTCTTGATTCTCTATCAAAACTCAAAGCTCTTCAACGAACGTATTGAAGAAATCCGTACCACAGTGCCTAAGTGCAAAGAAGTGGACTATCTCCTAGACTTCTTGGTGAACTCAAAGCGTGGTTTCATTGGTAAATAATCTCACGAACGCTCTGCTATATGCAATATCTTATTAGAGTGGTTTGCGACGAAGTAGATGATTTTCGTCGTGACATCCTCATTGATGAGGACGCCTCTTTCTTAGAACTCAGCAAGGTCTTGCTGGAATCCTGCAATTATCCTGATGACCAAATGACTTCCTTCTACATCTGCAATGAGGAATGGGAGCGTGGCGAACAGGTGACACGCGAGGACATGCACGAATCTTCTTCAGAAGACGTGGACCTCTACACCATGGCTGACACTTTGCTCTCTGACTTTTTGGACAAGGGCATTCGCAATTTAGAATATGTGTTTGATCCTTTCAACGATCGCGTGTTCTCTCTTTGTTTGCGTGATGAATTGCCTGGTAGTGATGAGCCTGAAGTAATCAAGTCTGTGGGCAAAGCTCCACAGCAGATTGCGGAAATGGACTTCTCCGTGAACAATGATTTTGGAGGCTCAAGTGAATCCTTTGATGATTTCGGCATAGACTCCTTCAATTCTGATGAAATTGACTTGGAAGGTTTTGAAATCTCTGACAGTCCTTCGTTTTAAATGGAATGTTCTCGTCCTAAACTCTTTGTTCTCACTGGCCCTACGGCCGTAGGAAAAACAGAACTCAGCCTGCAAATGGCTGAGTTCTTGCATTGTCCCATCATTAGTGCCGATTCGCGTCAGATGTTTGCCGATTTGCCCATCGGCACTGCTGCTCCTACTGCAGAGCAATTGGCTCGTGTGCAGCATCATTTCGTAGGAAACCTTGCACTCACTGATTATTATAGTGCAGCGCGTTTTGAAGAAGAGGCCTTGAAAGTTTGTGAGTATCATTTTGCTGACCATGATACCCTCGTGGTGAGCGGAGGAAGCATGATGTATGTCGATGCCCTTTGTCGCGGCATCGATCCTTTGCCTACTATTTCTGAAGAGGTGCGTACAACACTCTATGCACGCTTGGAAAGTGAAGGCTTGTCTGCACTGCTTCAAGAACTTGAAGAGCGTGATCCAGCCTATTTTGCGCGCGTAGATGTGCAAAATGCAAAGCGTGTGGTGCATGCTCTAGAAATTATCTATGAGAGTGGACAGCGTGTGAGCGAGTTGCTCACAGGTGAAGCTAAAAAACGACCTTTTGACGTCGTGAAAATCGGTTTGCAACGTCCTAGAGAGGAACTTTTCTCTCGCATCAATAATCGGGTGTCGATGATGGTGGCGGAGGGTTTCTTGGCAGAAGCTGAGCGGGTGCTGCCTTTTCGTGAACTAAACGCGCTAAATACGGTGGGCTACAAGGAAATGTTTCGCTATTTTGATGGAGATTGGGAGTTGGACATGGCTCTCGATCGTATGCGAAAGAATACGCGTGTGTTTGCCAAAAAGCAAATGACGTGGCTCAACAAAGACACCTCGGTACGTTGGTTCGATGCTAACGATACGAAGGGTGTGATGACCCTGATAGAACAAATGATGGTCGCTTCAAGATAAAGGTTTAAAATCGTGCATAAATAGTTTTGGTGCTGACACTACTGTGTAATTCTTAGTAGTGTCAGCACCAAAGTTTGTGAAGTGGTCTGAGAAAAGAGGTTAGTCTCTCTCATAAAGTTGAATAAGGGGTTGGGCGTGACGACAGGTTTTAATCGGAGTACAGATGAAAAATTCGTTCCATACGTTGCCATTTCTCGTCGCTGCGAGCATCGGCAGCTGCACGTTGGAATTGAGATACAAAGTTTTCCCATTCTGCTTGACGTGGTGCTTTGGCCATGCGGTCCATGGCTTCTTGCCAAGACAGGTCTTCAGGCAAGTCTACAATCATGCAGAGATAGTGGTCTAAAAGGTAGATTTCCATCTCGAGAATGCCACTGTCTTTGATGCCTTGTAGGATTTCTGGCCAGATGCCTTCACGAGAATGGAAGTAGCGATATTGACGGATAAGGTCTGGGTTTTGTTCCAACTGGAGCATTTGTACAATTCTCATAATGCGGGACAGCGCACTGCGCCTTTATAGGTTAAACATTAGAGGGGGACCCACCATAGTTTTGAGAAAACAGGATAGGATTATTCTTGTCGGTTCCATAATTGAGAAAGCCAAGACTTATGACGCTCTTCTGCGGCATTGTCGGCAGGATGCCAAAATTGGTTGCCTTGGATGGTCTCGGGCATGTAGGACTGTGGAGTGAAATGTTGAGGAAAGTCGTGAGGATAGAGATAGTCAGTTCCGTAATTGAGCGACTTCATGAGCGAAGTTGGAGCGTTGCGCAAATGGAGAGGCACAGGGATGTTGCCGGATTCTTCGACAAAGGCCAATGCAGCGTTGATGGCGTTGTATGCCGAATTGGATTTGGGAGAGGTGGCCAAGTATATGGTGGCCTCCGCTAAGGGAATGCGCCCCTCTGGCCATCCTATTTTATTGACTGCATCAAAGGCAGCATTGGCAATGAGCAGGGCATTGGGATTGGCTAGTCCGATGTCTTCGCTGGCACTAATCACCAAACGACGGGCTATAAATTTGGGGTCTTCTCCGCCAGCTATCATACGTGCTAACCAATAGATGGCTGCATCGGGGTCACTTCCTCGGATGCTCTTGATGAAAGCGGAGATGATGTCATAGTGCATCTCCCCTTCTTTATCATAGGCCATGGGGTTTTCCTGAAGACGATTGGTGACAGTGGCATTGTCGACGAGGATTGTGGCGTCTTCTGTCGTAGCATTAACAAGTAACTCAAGGATGTTGAGGAGTTTTCTTGCATCTCCACCGCTAAATCGTACAAGTGCCTCGGTCTCTTTAACTTCAAACTTGCGTTCGCGAAGGAGGATGTCTTGATGAATGGCATGATCAACAAGTTGGAGTAGTTCCGTCTCATTGAGGGGTTGTAGTACATACACCTGACAACGTGAGAGAAGAGGGCGTATCACCTCGAACGATGGGTTTTCGGTCGTCGCACCTATGAGCGTGATTTCTCCAGTTTCGACCGCTGCGAGAAGCGAGTCTTGTTGAGATTTTGAGAAACGATGAATTTCATCTATAAATAAGATGGGATTGACCGATCCAAAGAATTGTTGATTTTTGGCTTGGCTGATGACTTCACGCACTTCTTTTACGCCACTTGTCACAGCACTGAGCGTGTAGAAAGGCGCATCGAGGGTGGATGCCACGATTTTTGCCAAGGTAGTTTTACCAACCCCAGGAGGCCCCCAAAGAATAAAAGATGAAATGCGCCCACTTTCAATCATGCGACGTAGCACAGCCCCTTCACCGACCAAATGACTTTGGCCAATGTAGTTGGAGAGGGTAGTGGGACGTAGGCGTTCGGCTAGAGGTTTCAATGTGTGGAAGTGTGAAAGTAGACGTTGTACAATAGCTATGAGATGATAGGGGGAGGAGTGAAGAGCTAAGAAAATGGTAGTTTCATTGTTAAGCAAACTCCGATAGTTCGAGCCAGCGCATGGATTTCTCTTCTAATTCTTCTTCCAGTAGGGGAAGACGTTTGGAAAGTTGGGTGATCTCTTCGACAGAGGCCGAACCTGAAGAGAGGGTGCCATGGATTTCTGTTTTTTCTGTTTCGAGTTGTTCGATTTCAGTTTCGAGTTGTTCAAACTCACGACGTTCTTTGAAGGTCAGTTTTCGGCGACGATCACTTCCTTCGTGGATGGGTTTGCGGGTATCTGTGGTATCGGGGCGTTGCTCTTTGCGTTCGCGCACCTCCTCCTTCTCTTTTATTTGGAGATACTCACGATACTGAGAGTAGTTGCCAGGGAAATCGTCCACTACACCATCGCCTTTGAACACGAGAAGGTGATCGACGACCTTGTCCATAAAATAACGATCGTGGCTGACAACAATGACACATCCACGAAAGTCGGCTAAGTATTCTTCAAGCAATTGTAGGGTGGCAATGTCGAGGTCATTGGTCGGTTCGTCGAGGATGAGGAAATTGGGAGCTTGCATGAGCACAAGACACAACTGGAGTCGACGACGTTCTCCGCCCGAAAGTTTGTAGACGTAGTCTTGTTGGCGCGCTGGGGGGAAGAGGAAGTGGGTGAGAAACTGCATGGCAGTGAGGTGACGACCGCCACCGAGGTCCACTGTTTCGGCCACATTACGCACCACATCAATGACTTTCATCTGCGTGTCAAGGGGAAGCCCATCTTGAGAGAAATAACCGAATTTTACTGTTTCGCCGACTACAAAACGACCACTTGAGGGTGGCACTTGTCCGAGGAGCATCTTGATAAAGGTACTTTTGCCTGTACCATTGTTGCCAACGATGCCCATCTTCTCAAAGCGTGAGAAATTGTAATAGAAGTCTTTGAGGATTACTACGCCATCTTCAAATGTCTTTGACACATATTCGGCTTCAAAAATTTTAGACCCGATGTAGCCAGCTTTGACATTGAGGCGCGCTGCTCGCTCTTCTGTACGGCGTTTAGCCTGTTGTTCCAGTTCGTAAAAAGCCTCTTTGCGTGAGCGACTTTTGTGACCGCGTGCTTGTGGTTGGCGGCGCATCCAGTCGAGTTCTTTGCGATATAGATTGCGCGCACGGTCTATATTTGCATTCGTAGCAGCTATGCGCTCATCGCGCTTCTCTAAATAGTAGGCATAATTTCCTTTGTAGCTATAAGCCGTTTGCTGATCGATCTCTACGATAGACTGGCACACGCGATCTAGAAAGTAGCGATCGTGGGTGACGAGTAGCAGAGCTTTTGTGTTGCGTTGAAGATATTTTTCAAGCCACTCAATCATTTCGAGGTCGAGATGGTTAGTGGGTTCATCGAGAATGAGTAAATCTGGATTGGCAATGAGCACAGAAGCCAAGGCCACTCTCTTTTGTTGTCCACCAGAAAGAAGGCCAATGGGTTTATCGAGCTGGGTGATTTTAAGTTGGGTGAGGATTTGTTGGGCTCGAAGTTGCACTTCTGTCCATTCTTCATCTGCATCGAAAGTATCAGTGTGTGCCTGTAACGTCTGGCCTTCATCGGCAATGAGGAGTGAGGCATACTCAGCGCGTAGTCGACTCGCTACGGCTTGTCGCACGGGCATTTCAGGCGAAAAGTCGGGAGTCTGTTCGAGCATACCTATGCGCAGCCCTTTCTGAAAAACAATATCTCCAGAGTCTGCGGTGTCTTTTCCTGCAATGAGACTCAGCAAGGTGGATTTTCCTGCACCATTTCTGGCAATGAGTCCCACGTGTTGTCCCTCCGCAACACTGAAAGATAAATCTTCGAAGAGAATTAAATCACCGATGCTCTTGGTTAAATTCTGTATATCTAAGTAAGGAGTGGCCATGAATGGAAAATTTTATGAAGCGAATTTACAAAAAAGAGAGGAGTTAATTCGTATAATTAAGAGAATTGTTATACTTTTGCAGTTGAAAACCATGTGTTTTATTCAAAGTCACATTAGCAGTACTTTATTAAACAGCAGAATTGTGGATTCTGCTGTGGAGAAAATGCTTGTTGACAACTGAACTATATTGTGATTCTCGCATTTCCGCAGAATTTTAATCCCACCTCATTTATTATATTCAATTAATCATTCATTCGCAGAGATGTGGATGGGGTGGTGGCTCTATTTTAGAACAAAGACATTTATTTCCCCTCTATGCCAAAATATACGAAAGAACAGCTTCTCGCAATGAGCATCGAAGAACTTCAAGCGATGGCCAGTGCGATGAAGACGCCAAACTACACCAGTAGCATTCGTGAACAGCTGGTGTATGATATTATTGATGCTCAAGCTGATGAAGTGAGCAATGGGGTGGAAGCTGCGCCTAGACGTAGACGTATCACTACTTATGGACAGGATCACGTGTATTCTGCCACTCAAACAGGGAATAGTGAACGCTTTGATAGCGCGAGAGATGAACGTGCAGCTAAAAGAATGGTAGCAGCTAAGGCGCGTGAGACTGAAGCTGAGGCTGTGCAAGCTTTGCTTGCTGCTGATCATGTGGAGGAGCCTCCTAAGCGTAAGAGAGGACGCCCTACAAAGGCTGAAGTGGAACAACGACGTGCCTATGAAGAAATGATGTTTCGTCAAAAAACGATGATGCGTCAAGCTCAATTGTCAAATACTTCATTGACTTTTGATACGCCTTCTGGGCTTACTGGTATGTTCGGAAATCAATCTCCTGCAATGGATACACCGAGAGCTATAAAAGAGATTAAGCCTGTGGCTGAAGGTTCTGTCATGAATGAAAACATCGAAGTGGCTCATGACAACACTCCTACGGTAGATGTTACAACGACTTCTGAGACTGCCTTTTCTAAGGTCTCCTCTGGTAGTGCGGTGGTTAACGAAGCTGAAAACGACGATCTTCCAGACTTTATCTTAGCACAAATGAGACAGCAAGCTGCTGCCGCTGAATCAACTACAGCGGAGACTGAGGAGAGTGAAGAGAAACACCCTGCGCTGCACAATCCTTTGGCAACTCTATCACAGCATTTCCAACAACGCAGCCAACCGCAGTATGCTAATTTGCCTGTGTTGGAGAAAGCTCCAGAGAGTGATTTTGTGATAGTAGAAGATGTGCCTGTTATCAATAGCACTGATTTCAGTTTTATTCCCGAACTACAAGAACAACCTTATTATAGTGAGCCTGAACCACAGCAGGTGCCTCGATTCCGCAAGTTTAAAGATGATGCATTGGTCAATCCTCAGTTGCTGAATCGTGAGGAGAGTGCCCCCGTGGTGCAACCTCCTACTCTGCTTGATGTTGTCATCGATGGAACAGGAGTTTTAGAACTCACGCCACAGGGCACTGGGTTCCTTCGTTCGTCGGATTATAACTACATGCCTTCTCCTGATGATATCTTTGTAACCCAAAATCAAGTGCGCAATTATGCGCTAAAAATGGGGGATGTGATCGAAGGAAAGGTGAAAGTGCCCAAGGAAGGTGAGAAATATTTCACGCTAACCAGTGTGGATCGCATCAATGGATTGGCTCCAAGCCAAGTGCGTGACCGCATAGCTTTTGAACACCTCACTCCTCTTTTCCCAGACGAGCAGTTTAAGCTCTCTACGCAGCCTAATGCACCGCTCGCTTGTCGCACGGTTGATCTGTTTTCTCCAATAGGTAAGGGACAACGTGCTCTCATAGTGGCTCAACCCAAGACAGGTAAGACCATCTTGATGAAGCAAATCGCTAATGCCATTGCGGCTAATTATCCTGAAACTTATCTCATGATGCTCCTGATTGATGAGCGTCCAGAAGAAGTGACGGATATGGCGCGAACGGTGAACGCCGAGGTGATAGCTTCAACTTTTGATGAACCTGCCACGCATCACGTGCGCATTGCTCAAATGGTGCTTGAGAAGGCAAAACGCATGGTAGAATGTGGTCATGATGTCGTTATTTTCTTAGATTCAATCACTCGTCTTGCGCGAGCATTTAATACTGTGGCTCCTACTTCAGGGAAGATTCTCACTGGTGGTGTGGATGCCAATGCGCTCCAAAAGCCCAAACGCTTCTTTGGTGCTGCACGCAACATCGAGAACGGTGGTTCGCTCACCATCATTGCAACGGCATTGACCGACACGGGATCGAAGATGGATGAAGTGATTTTTGAAGAGTTCAAGGGTACTGGTAATATGGAGTTGCAGCTTGATCGTACTCTGGCTAATAAGCGCATCTTCCCTGCTGTCAATCTTATCCAAAGTTCTACACGTCGCGATGACCTCTTGCTCGATGATAACACGCTTAACCGCATGTATATTATCCGTAAGTTTATCGGTGATATGAGTAGTGTTGAGGCTATGGACTTCGTGAAGAAACGTCTGGAAGATTCTCGTTCTAATGAAGAATTCTTGATGAAAATGAACAAGTAAACTGTTGGTATGAGTGAGTTTTATCACGAAAACAACAATAAACTACCTGGTGACAAGGCTTTTTTGGCCTTGTCACCTCATTTTTGCAAGGAAAAACTTAGTCGTTTCATAAAAAAGACGTAACTTTGCACTCGATATGTCTAGTAAAGACGCATACATAGTCCCCCTGCGCAGCGTTCAGCACGAAGCTGTTGCACGTACACTTCACCTCAGTAATGACTATTTCGCTGATTTAGAGCAAAGCGAAATCATTGGCGGAGACGTGAAGGTCGAAATGCGCGTACGATTTGGTGCAGGAGATACCTATCTGTTTACCTATAAAGGTGAAGGAACAGTGGTAGTGGCATGTGATCGTTGCCTTGATCCAACCACTATTCCCATTGTTTTTGAAGAAGAACTCCGTGTGGGCTATGATGATGATAACGCAGATGCGGATTTGATTGTCATTCCCTTCTCGCAGACTCACTACGACACAGCTTGGGATATCTTTGAATCTATTGCTCTCAATTTGCCACTCCAGCGAGTGCATCCAGAAGGTGAGTGCAATGCTGACATGATGAGTCGCTTCTCCGCAGAGGAGGATTCCGAGGACAATAGTACAGATTTCTCATCTTGATTCCATAGCACGCGATATTCGAGCAGCAAACTCCGTAGCCTAATTCGGAGAAGTTGGCAACCTCGCTGTTCTTTTCTTGTGCATTATAGCTCTTGATTCAACCTGTTGGATTCTCTCCTTGAGATGACGGCTAGCATGATGTAAAAGAGATTCATAATCAACTTACGAACAATAATACAAAAAATACAATACAACAATGGCACATCCTAAAAGAAGACAATCGAAGACTCGTACCCTCAAGCGTCGCACCCATGATGGAGCTGTAGCTCCTACGCTCGCAAAGTGCAGCAACTGCGGTGCTTTCCATCTTTATCACACTGTTTGCCCCTCTTGCGGCTACTATCGTGGTAAGATTGCTATCGTAAAGGCTGAGGTTGCTGAGTAATCTACACGCATTTTGCGGTTTTCGGTGGCTAGTCTAGCCTGCCGGAAACCGCATTCTTGTTTTATCTGGGGCAAAGTCCAACCCCTGCATCGTGCACTAACAGGAAGATTGACCAATGTCGCACCGCCGCTTGCAATTTACGGCGACTTATTTCATTAGCTCTCCCTCAGCACAACGACAAAGTTTGGGCTAACAACTTATATCTTTCCCTCAAATGGAAAAAATCAATGCCGTTATCACGGGCGTAGGCGGATACGTCCCCGAATATGTCCTTAACAACGACGAACTCTCTCGTATGGTTGAAACCAACGATGAGTGGATCATGACCAGAATTGGTATCAAAGAACGTCGCATTCTCAACGAAGAAGGTTTAGGCACTAGCTACATGGCGCGCAAGGCCGTGAAGCAACTCCTTGAAAAGACTATCACCGATCCACAAGACATTGATTGCGTGATCGTAGCCACCACTACGCCCGATTATCCTTTCCCTACAACATCGAGCATAGTAGTGGGACGTGTCGGCATGAAAAATGCCTTCTGTGTTGATCTTCAAGCTGCATGCTGCGGTTTCCTCTTTGCTATGGACATGGCTGCTTCAATGGTGCAGTGCGGACGCTACAAGAAAGTTGTCGTTGTTGGTGCTGATAAAATGTCGTCTATCGTAGACTATAGCGACCGTGCCACTAGTCCAATCTTTGGTGATGGTGCTGCGGCTGTGCTCGTTGAGCCTACGACTGAGGATTTCGGTTGGAAAGACAGCTATCTCCGTGCTGATGGTAAGGGACTTCCTTTCCTCTGCATGCGCGCTGGTGGCTCTGCTTGTCCTCCCTCTTATTTCACTATCGACCACAAGATGCACAAGTTGCACCAAGAAGGACGTACAGTCTATCGCTTTGCTGTGACAAACATGAGCGATGCTTGTGCCACCATTGCCGAACGCAATGGTTTGAATGGCGATAGCATCACATGGGTGCTCCCTCACCAAGCCAACGTGCGCATCATCGAGGCTGTGGCCAACCGCTTGGAGCTCCCTATGGACAAAGTGATGCTCAATATTCAACGCTATGGTAATACCTCAGCTGCCACTCTTCCCCTTGCGCTTTGGGACTATGAAAAGCAGCTTAAGAAGGGTGATAACATCGTGCTTACAGCCTTTGGAGCAGGTTTCACCTGGGGTGCTGCCTACATGAAGTGGGGATATGATGGTCAGTAGTTTCTATTGATTAGACCTATCTTAAGCCTCAGTTGCACTTTGATTCTCCCAAAGTTGTAACCCCAAATAATGAGCGACTTTCGGTCTTGCACTGGGCACTGGCTGGAAGTCGCTTCTTCTATCGTTTTATTCATTGGTACTCCAGGACTTCAGACTCAAGGATGAGGAGAATAAAACGTCTTTTCTTACAACTGGCTCATTAGATGCCCTTCTTCAATTCTCAACGTATATTCTATGCATAAAGCAGGTTTCGTAAATATTGTAGGTAATCCCAATGTGGGGAAATCCACTCTCATGAATCTCCTCATGGGCGAACGTATTTCCATAGCAACATTCAAAGCCCAGACCACAAGACACCGTATTATGGGTATTATCAATTCGGAGGATGCTCAAATAGTATTTTCTGACACCCCTGGTGTGCTCAAACCTAATTACAAGTTGCAGGAGTCCATGTTGGCATTCTCAGAAGGAGCTTTGCAAGATGCTGATATTTTGCTCTATGTGACTGATGTAGTCGAGAAACCAGACAAGAATGCAGATTTCATCACTAAGGTGCAACGCATGAAGATTCCCGTTTTTGTGTTGATCAATAAAATAGACCTCTCCAATCAAGAGGGTGTGATGAAGCTGATAGAAGCTTGGCACGAAGTTTTGCCAACAGCAGAAATCTTCCCGATTTCAGCACAAGCAAAGTTTAATGTTGATGCTGTGCTAGCAAGAATTAAAGAGTTGTTGCCTGACTCACCCCCTTATTTCGATAAAGATCAATGGACAGACAAGCCAGCTCGGTTCTTCGTGAATGAAATTATCCGCGAAAAGATTCTTCTTTATTATGATAAGGAGATTCCCTATTCGGTGGAAGTAGCAGTAGAAGAGTTCAAGGAATCAGAGAAGAATATTCGCATTCGTGCGATTATCTACGTAGAGCGCGATAGCCAGAAGGGTATAATTATAGGTCATAAAGGCGTTGCGCTGAAGAAGGTGTCTACCGAAGCTCGTAAAACCCTAGAGAAGTTCTTCCAAAAGAGTATATATCTAGAAGTCTATGTGAAAGTGGACAAAGACTGGCGACAAAATGATCGTCGTCTTGAAGCCTTTGGTTATCGTCTAGACTAGATAGTTGCAGCTCGTAGTAGCACCGCTATGTGCGAGTTGTCAAAAGAAATCATGGATTAGGTGGATGACTCCACCCAATAAATCCGTAGGGATCGTGTAAACCACCCTCTGTATGAATATGATATACAGAGGGTGGTTTTTATAAACTTGAAATTAGAATTTAAGAATGTCTGTAGTTGCATGCTAGTTTCTGGCTTTTCTGTTAGGTTATCGTGTAGATGATGAAGGAAAAAAGAGTGATAACGAGTCTCATCTTGCTATGATTTTGTGTGTACCCTTTTAGTCTAAACAGGAAAAAAGAACTTGTTTTCTTGCTCGTTTTATCAGGCATATTAGAAAAACTCAGAAGAATTTCATTGTCGCTCAGAAATGTTCATTTCTGGCTCTGAAATTTTTCTGTTTTTTTTGCGCTTTTGCTTTGTACGAAGGAAATAAATTCGTAGATTTGCAACACGAAGAAAGCAAATCAAGGCCAAAATGCCATGCACTTCGATTGATATTTTTGCAATACAATCCCATTAGTTTAGTCTATACAACAATGGAAACTCAAGCACTTAGCGGTCTTAATCCCGCCGATTTTCAAAAGGAAATTGATGGAAAGAAGACAAATCTTTTCTTCTTGCGCAATATCCAAGGTAATGAAGTTGCTATTACCAACTATGGTGGTACTATTGTGGCAATCATGGTGCCCGATCGTGATGGAAAGCACACCAATGTGATTCAAGCACATGACAATATTGATGCTTGTATCAATTCACCTGAACCCTTCCTCTCTACTTTAGTTGGTCGCTACGGCAACCGTATTGCGCGAGGACGTTTCCAACTTAACGGCAAAGAATACCGTCTTTCTGTGAACAATGGTCCTAATCATCTTCATGGTGGTCCAACTGGTTTTCATGCACGTGTGTGGGATGCAGAGCAGATTGGCGCACAAACGCTTGTGCTTCGCTATGTATCTCCCTATTATGAAGAAGGTTTCCCTGGTGAACTCTCCATGACGGTGCGTTATACTTGGACGGATGAAAATGAACTTGTAATAGATTATCGCGGCACTACTAACAAGAAGACGGTGGTGAATATGACAAGTCATGGTTTCTTCTCTCTCCAAGGTTTAGGAAATCCTACACCAACAGCCATGGATACTGTGTGTGAAATCAACGCAGATTTCTACATTCCTATTGACGAAACTTGTATTCCTACTGGTGAAGTGCGTAAGGTAGAAGGCACACCTTTTGATTTCCGTACTCCTCATGTAGTTGGTGAACGTATTGATGATCCAAAAGACGAACAAATCAAGAATGGAGCTGGTTACGATCATTGCTTTGTGCTGAATAAAAAGGAAGTTGGTGAACTCTCCTTTGCAGCTAAAATCAAGGAGCCTGTGAGTGGTCGCACGATGGAAGTCTATACCACAGAGCCAGGAATGCAGTTCTATTCAGATAACTGGGCTAATGGATTTCCTGGTTATCATGGTGCTACTTTCGGACGTCGTTCTGCACTCTGCTTTGAAGCACAACATTTTCCCGATAGCCCCAATAAACCACATTTCCCCAGCGTCGTGTTGAATCCTGGTGAAGTGTACACGCAAAAGACAGTCTACAAATTTGGTGTAGAAGCTTAATGGAAAGCATCAGCTCGTGCTGGGTGATGTCTCAGTACGAGCCTTTTCTCTCGAAAACTAATTAAATAAAAATCTAATCAAATACATTCAATGGCTCAAAAAACCAAACAATGGGGTGCAATTATTGTGATGATTGCCCTCTTCGCTATGATTGCCTTCGTGACAAACCTCTGCACGCCCATGGCAACGATTATTAAAAACCAAGGTCCTATCTCCAATGTGTTGGCACAGATTGGTAACTATGGTAACTTCGTAGCTTATCTTGTGATGGGTATCCCCGCAGGTTTGCTCATTTCTAAGTATGGTTACAAGAAAACAGCCCTTGGTGGTCTCGTTGTCGGTATGGTGGGTATTGCTATCCAATGGTTTAGCGGACAGCTCAACGCTCAAGAAAACCTCGGTTTGGTGTTTGCTGTATATCTTGCTGGTGCGTTCATCGCAGGTCTCTGCATGGCTATCCTCAACAGCGTTGTGAACCCTATGCTTAACGTCCTTGGTGGCGGTGGTAACTCAGGTAATCAGCTCATTCAGCTCGGTGGTGTGTTCAACTCTTCTGCTGCTGTGGCTTGCTACATTCTTATGGGTGCTCTCATCGCAGATGTAAGCAAGGCTCGTATTTCTGATGCTTCTCCTGCTTTGCTCATTGCTTTTGCGATTTTTGCTATTGCTTTTGTTGTGATTCTTTTTACCAAGATTGAAGAGCCTGTCAAAGAAGAAAAAGAGTCTAGCACGCTCACTACAGGTCAATTGATTGCTGGTGCACTCGGTTTCCGTCACTTTGCTCTCGGTGCTTTGGCTATCTTCCTCTACATGGGCATTGAAGTAGGTGTACCTAACTTCGTGCAGCAAGACCTGGTAGCTCAAGGTATTCCTGTAGCTACGGTTGGTTTGCTCGTTGCTGTATATTGGTTTATGATGCTTGTAGGACGTTTTGTAGGTGCTAGTATCGGTAGCAAGGTGAGCAGCCGCGCTATGATTACTGCTGTTTCTACTGCAACTCTTGTGCTTGTACTCTTCGGTATGTTTGCTCCTAGCGATGTTTTGGTAAACTTCCCCGGTGTAAACTGGAGTACTCTTGAACTCATCTGGCAACCCATTCCTCTTGGCACCTTCTCTCTTCTCCTTGTCGGTCTTTGCACCTCTGTGATGTGGGGAGCGATCTTCAACCTCGCAGTAGAAGGTCTTGGACGTTTCACTGCAATCGCCAGTGGTATCTTCATGACCATGGTCTTTGGTTGTGCTGTGATGATGGCTGTTCAAGGCTATGTAGCCGACCTCTTTGGTTACAATGCTAGCTTCTGGGTGGTAGTATTCTGCGCGGCTTATATTCTCTTCTACGCACTTGTTGGAAGCCGCGTAAGCCGTCGTGATGAAGCTTAATTTCCAAGTATTTCTATAGCCTTGTGGCAATGCCTCCCTACTCGGGGAGAGCATTGCACCACTAGGTATTCCTCATAACCCCTCAAAACAATATTTTCCATGAAACTTACTATCGATGACGTTCGTAGCCGTTTTCAAAAACACTTCGACGGCACTACTGGTTCTGTATATGCTTCTCCTGGTCGTATCAACTTGATTGGTGAACACACCGACTACAACAACGGATTCGTATTCCCTGGTGCTGTACAGCAAGGTATGATTGCAGAAATCAAGCCCAACGGCACTCGCACAGTACGCGCTTACTCTATCGACTTGAAGGACTATACAGAGTTTTCTCTTGATGATCCCGCAGGTCCTTCTGCAAGTTGGGCACGTTACATCTTTGGTGTTTGCCGCGAAATGATGGAACTCGGTGTTCCTGTAGAAGGTTTCAACACTGCTTTTGCAGGTGACGTACCCCTTGGAGCTGGAATGAGTTCTTCTGCAGCTCTTGAATCAGTTTATGCTTTTGCACTCAATGATATTTGGGGTGAAAACAAAATTGAAAAAATGGAACTTGCACGTGTTGGTCAACGCACAGAGCACAAATATGTAGGTTGCAACTGCGGTATTATGGACCAATTTGCTTCCGTTCATGGTAAGGCTGGCTCTCTCATGCGTCTTGACTGCCGCAGCGGTGAGTTTGAATACTTCCCTTTTAACCCTAAGGGCTATAAGCTTGTTCTTGTGAACTCTCAAGTGAAGCACGAACTCGTGGGTTCTCCTTACAATGATCGTCGCCGTAGCTGCGAACGTGTAGCTGAAGCTATCCATAAGCTTCACCCTGAAGTTGAGAGCTTACGTGATGCTAGCTACGAACAACTCGATGAAGTTCGTGGTCAAGTGAGTGAAGAAGATGCACTCCGTGCACACTATGTTATCGGTGAACGTGAACGCGTGCTCACAGTATGTGATGCTCTTGAGAAGGGTGACTATGAAACTGTGGGCAAGATGATGTATGAAACCCACGAAGGTCTCTCCAAAGAGTACGAAGTATCTTGCGAAGAACTCGATTATCTCAATGATGTAGCGCGTGAAGAAGGCGTAACAGGTTCACGTATCATGGGTGGTGGCTTTGGTGGTTGCACTATTAACCTCGTAGCCGATGAGCTCTATGACAACTTCTGCAAGGTGGTTAAGGAAAAATTCACTGCAAAGTTTGGCAAGGAACCCATTATCATCGATGTGGTTATCGGTGATGGGGCTCGTAAACTCTGCTAATCGAGCACACACTTTTTGTGCGTAGGGCTTCGCAAAAGCCCTTTATTCTAAAAAGCACTGAGCGATTTCCTCGCTCAGTGCTTTTTTTTCTCATTAAAAATAGCGATATTTGCAGGTACTATGTCTATTCTCGAAAGCCCACTAATTGATTGGGCGATATTTAGTAGCACCATTCAGCTAATCGTCAAAGGATTGCTCATTGGTATCATCGTGTCTGCACCGATGGGGCCAGTGGGGGTGCTCTGTATTCAGCGTACCATGCATCGAGGACGTAACGTTGGTTTAGTTACTGGCTTGGGAGCTTCCCTTTCCGACCTCATTTACGCCATCATCACTGGTGCTGGTATGACCCTCGTTATGTCATTTGTAGAACAAGAACAGAACATATATTGGATGAAGATTGGTGGAAGTGCCATTCTCTTTGGTTTTGGTTTGCACACACTTTTAAGCAATCCTCTCAAAGCTATTCGCCGTTCAAAACATAAGCGTGGTAGTTTAGTACACAATTTTATCACTTCTTTCTTTCTCACGCTCTCCAATCCCCTAATCATCTTTCTCTTCATTGCTCTGTTTGCGCAGCTCACTTTTACGGTGCCGCAAAATCCCTTCGGTGCATTTTGGGGCTATATGTCCATCTTCGGAGGGGCAATGTTGTGGTGGGGAGGACTGACCTACCTCATCACACGCATGAAGAACTCATTTGGTTATCGAGGAATGATTGTGCTCAATCGCACCATAGGTGTCATCGTGCTCACGGTGAGTGTTATCTATGCTTTCCTTACCCTCTTTCACATCCAAGTTAGAATACCCATCTCTTCCTAGTCTGTTATGCTGATAGCTCAACGTCTTCAATATACCAATCGTTCTGAATACTTATTATATATGTGGCAGGTCGAAGACATTCTTCGTGCGCATCACTGTAGTATTGATGAACTCCGCGAGAACTATTTGTCTCGCTTTGAAGTGTCTGAATTGCAGCGAGTAGCCATGGACGAATGGTATGGCCATCTCTGCACAATGATGCGTGAAGAAGGAGTGATTGAGCAAGGACATTTACAAATCAATAAGAACGTCATAGAGGGTTTGGCAGAGGTCCATGAACTCTTGGTCGATAATGCCAAGTATCCTTATTATCGACAGATGTATTACAAAGTATTGCCCTACATCGTCGAACTTCGCGCTAAACAATCGACAGAGCATAAGACATCAGGTATAGGAGTGCCCCAGGAGCTAGAACTTTGTTTTGAATTACTTTATGGAGTTATGCTTCTGCGTTTACAAAAAAAAGAGGTTAGCAGTGAAACGCTAGCGGCTGCCAAAGATGTATCCACCTTCCTCGGTCAGCTGTCTGACTATTGGAATGTAAATCGAGAAGGGAAGTTAGAAAGTAATGATTAGGGTGGCATTGACATTTAGTGTATAGTCTCATTACATCATAGATATTTAGAATAACACATGACAGATAAAAGAGATATTCGTCATAGCAATCAAAGGTTTACTCGCTATCATTTCTTGTTAGTGTTTTGGGGGCTTGTGGCTTTTCTCTTCGGCATAAAACTTCTTTTCCCAGAATGGGCATCCCGACAAATTGAGAGTTTTACACAGTCTGCTAGAGATGCAGTGTCACAAGCCGATGATTCTGTGACAGTGCATAGTCGCTCAGAGGATAGTCTCTTTTTAGCTCCTCGTCGCAATCCTATTTGGCTCACCAAAGACGGGACACCAGTGAAGAATCGTGTGACGTCAGTTCCCACATTCGATGAAGCTTTCCCAGACTTGAACGATGTGCAGTTGGCTACTGCTTCAAAAATTGGTATTCAGTCGTGCCAGAATAGGGAAGAGGCCACCCGTCATGGTAGTAAACTAGTCTTCATCGGAGATAGTCCTTATTACATAGTCAAACCATTAGCACATAGTATTCCCTATCTTGTGCCTAGAGCAGCCACATTGCTCGAAGAGATTAGTCGTTCCTTTTTAGATAGTCTTACAACCAAAGGTATTCCTTTTCATAAACTGATTGTGACTTCTGTGCTCCGTACGGAGGAAGATGTGCAGCGTTTACGTCGTCATAATGGCAACGCCTCGGAGAATAGCTGTCATCGCTTTGGCACTACCTTTGACATCTCCTACAATCATTATTTCAGAGTGCAAGATCCTGCTCTTCCTCCACAGGTAGAGACATGGGCAGTGACCCTAAAGAGTATTTTAGCCGAAGTGCTGAATGATCAGCGCAAACGGGGCACTTGCTATGTCAAATATGAAGTTCACCAATCCTGCTTTCACATCACAGCACGCTAGTAAGAGTTAGTGTGCTGTGATGTGTGCGTTTTTTATCATGTTATAACTAGTAATAACTGAAATAAAGCGCGATTTTTGGCTTGTTCCTCGATAGTTAGTATCTTTGCAGTAGGAGTTTCCTGTTTTTTACACCAGTTTTAGTGTTTATCTGTGTAATCAGTTTCCTTTTTAACTCCCCAATCAAAAGCGTATGCAACAACGTCTTTCACTTTGCTTCTTTCGTCGATGGCTTGCAGTCGTCGCTCTGTTGTTGAGCTGGTTCGTTGGAGCTTCAGCAAAGGTCTGGACACCTGAAGAGGTGCCCGTTCCGCGCTATCAAGATCGTACGCAATATGTGAGTAATCCCGAGCACATCCTTTCTCAGTCCACAGTAGATAGTCTAAATGTAATCCTCCAACATTTAGAGGAAACAAAAGGTGTGCAAACTCTAGTGGCTGTACTTGACAAACTAGAAGGTGATGATCCTTACGAATTTGCTATGGCTCTTGCTAGAAAACATGGAGTGGGGGACAAAAGAACCAATACTGGTTTGGTAATCGTTCTGGCAGTAGGAGACCGAAGCTATCAATTTCTCACCGGAAATGGTCTTGAAGGTACCTTGCCCGATGGGCAAATCCAGCTCATAGAAGACCGCTTTTTTGTTCCTCTCCTCAAAAAACAAGATTGGGATGGGGCGATGCTCGTTGCAATCAAGGCCATCAATCAAGTGGCACAAGGAGACTCAGAGCTAAAAGCGCTAGAGGATACTGGTAATGTGGGAGGAGGCGTGTTTTTGGTCATCGTTTTGTTCCTCGTAGTGTTGATTTATTGTTTGTATCTACTCAATGTCACACATCCCCGATGTCCACAATGTCGGAAACGAAAAGTAGAAAAACTTCGTCAACAAGAGCAGCGATTGATTCGTAACGGCCGAGCCGTGCGATTAGTAGTCATCACCTATCGGTGCAAGCATTGTGGGCAAGTGTTCACTCGTGAGCGGACTGAAGATGACGATCAAGATGACTCTTCAGCTTCAGGCCTTCTTGCAGGTATGCTTTTAGGGAGCATGCTGAGAGGTGGTCGCGGCCGCGGTGGCTCGTTTGGTGGAGGTTCATTTGGTGGTGGATCTTTTGGTGGAGGCGGATCTGGTGGCCGTTTCTGATGGAAGGGCATTTCTTAGTCTCATACCTGCTTACCCTTTTCTCCACATTCAGAAAACAAATCGTTTCCTTTACATATAGACTTTTTCAATATCCCTTCAAATACATATCGTATGAAAAGTTCTAATAGAATTCTTTGGATCATCCTTGCAGTCGTTGTTGTCCTCGTAGGTTTCGGCGGTTGCCAGTACAATAGTCTTATGACAAAAGACGAAGCTGTAAATCAGGTATGGGGAGATTTGCAGAGTAGTTACCAACGTCGTGCTGATCTCATACCTAATCTTGTGAGCACTGTCAAAGGCTATGCCAAGCATGAAAGCACTACACTTGAGAACGTTATTGCAGCTCGTGCTAAGGCTTCACAAATCACGCTAGATCCCTCCAATGCAACTCCCGAACAACTTGCTGCCTACCAGAATGCACAAGGACAACTCTCGCAAGCACTCGGCAAACTAATGATGCTGCAAGAGCAGTATCCCGACTTGAAAGCTAATGAGCAATTTTCAATGCTCCAAGCTCAATTGGAAGGGACGGAGAATCGCATCAACGAAGCACGTAAGAAGTATAATGAATCTGTGCGTGACTACAACGTAAGTGTGCGACGTTTCCCCATCAACCTCCTTGCAGGTATGTTTGGCTTTGAAAAACGTGCCACTTTTGAAGCGACTGCTGATGCACAAAATGCTCCTAGTGTAAACTTTTAACCCCTCCTATAAGAGTCATTTGTTCTAAGTCATCGCACATAGTTAGAGATTTCTGACAAGGCTATGTTCTTTTGGTTTTAGAAAAGATAGGGAGTTCTTCTCCTTACAATCTGGCTCTCAGTTCCTTCCTCCAACTCTTTTCAGCCCCCTTACTATGGACAAGAACCAACGTTACATGATGCGTGGTGTTAGCGCAATGAAAGAAGATGTGCATGCCGCCATTAAAAACATTGACAAAGGTATTTTCCCCCAAGCCTTTTGCAAAATTATCCCTGATATTTTGGGCGGAGATCCTGAATACTGCAACATCATGCACGCTGATGGAGCAGGTACAAAGTCGAGTTTGGCTTATATGTACTGGAAAGAAACAGGAGACTTGTCAGTGTGGAAAGGCATTGCTCAAGATGCACTCATCATGAACACTGACGATCTGCTCTGCGTTGGGGCTGTAGACAATATCTTAGTCTCTTCTACAATTGGCAGAAACAAGATGCTCATTCCTGGTGAGGTTATCAGTGCCATCATTAATGGGACTGATGAGCTTTTGGAAAATCTTCGCAACATGGGAGTTGGCATCTATGCTACAGGCGGTGAAACGGCTGATGTTGGCGATCTGGTGCGTACTATTATTGTAGATAGCACTGTCACCTGTCGCATGAAGAGGAGTGATGTCATTGACAATGCCAACATTCGTCCAGGAGATGTGATAGTGGGACTCTCTTCAAGCGGACAAGCCACTTATGAAACGGAGTACAATGGTGGTATGGGCAGCAATGGATTAACTTCAGCTCGCCATGATGTCTTTGCCAAGTATCTCGCTGAAAAGTATCCTGAAAGCTTTGATAAAGCCGTGCCAGAAGAACTGGTATATAGTGGTCATTATCAACTCACGGATGCTGTGGAAGGAAGTCCGGTCAATGCAGGCAAACTAGTGCTGTCTCCCACTCGCACTTATGCTCCTGTAGTCAAGAGATTGCTCGATGAGTTACGTCCTGAAATCCATGGTATGGTTCATTGCACTGGTGGAGCTCAGACCAAAGTTTTACACTTTGTGTCCGACAATTGTCGTGTCATCAAGGACAACATGTTCCCCGTTCCTCCCTTGTTCCGCACTATAGCAGAGGAGAGTGGAGCAGACTGGAGCGAGATGTATAAGGTATTCAATATGGGACACCGCTTAGAAATCTATCTCTCCCCAGAACATGCCGAGCGTGTTATTGAAATTTCAAAATCTTTCAACATAGATGCGCAAGTGATTGGGCACGTAGAAGAAGGTAAGAAGTCGCTTACAATCCGAAGTGAGTTTGGTGAGTTCAACTATTAGGTTCTTATAGTACACCAATCTCTGAGTGTCCTATACAACCATAATTAGCAACGAACTAAACCTCGTATGAAATCTTTTCTTTATAGCAGTTTTTACTGCTGTATTGCTGTGATGCTTCTCGCTAGCTGTGCGGTTCGGGGAAAATACTCCGAAGATGATGCAGAAACAGCTGACTCTGCCTATGATACTTCAGACGATTCACAAGGTAATAATCATGATGCAGAGGACAATTTTAGTGGAGCTTCTTCCAGGCACATGGACTCTGAAGATAATGAAGGAAGTTCCACTATGATGAGTGACAGACTGTCACCCGAGGATGAGGCTTATGAAGCTGGTCATTCTCAAGGTTATGACGATGGCTCTGCCGACGCAGGCACTGGCAGCGATCATGGCACAAGTTTTGACGAAGATAATAAGTATCAAGGCAAAGCAGCCGAGCAATACGAAGAAGGCTATAACGCAGGCTATAACGAAGGGTTTAACGAATTGACACGCTAATATATAAGCTTACACTTCACCTGCTGGTCTAGAAGGCGTAGAATCTAGAGGTGGAAACTACGATGTCCTCATGATATCTCCGAGAGTTCTCAAAAAATGTCCGAGACTTTTCAATTTATCTCTGAGTTTTTCCGAAAGTTTTCCGAGAGTTTTTCCAATATCTCTGAGATTTTTAGCTATATCTCCTAGTGGTAGAGAGTTACTTGCAGGAGTGAGCAAATGACTTCGACCATCAGCCTGTTAGACTTTTTGTTACTTCGTCACAATAAGGGCACCAACATTAGATGTTCAGTCTTGTGCCCTGTACATTTACCTCAATAAACTTAGAATAATTTCCCATATCAATATGGCAGAAACAACCACACTTCTCGAAAAACTCGATGCCCTCGTAGCTCGTTTCGAAGAAGTTTCTACCCTCATCACAGACCCAGCTGTCATAGCCGACCAACAACGCTATGTCCGCCTCACCAAAGAGTATAAGGATCTTGAAGAACTCATGAATGCTCGTCAGGAATATGCCAATCTTCTTGGCAATCTCGCTGAGAGTAAGAGTATTCTTATGACGGAAGATGATGCGGAAATGAAAGAGATGGCTAGAGAAGAAGTAGCCGTTTGCGAAGAGCGCATTCCGACATTGGAAGAAGAAATCAAACTCATGCTTGTACCCAAAGATCCTGAGGATGCAAAGAATGCGATACTTGAGATTCGTGGTGGCACAGGTGGTGATGAAGCAGCCTTGTTTGCTGGTGACCTCTTCCGTATGTACACCAAGTATTGTGAAACTAAAGGGTGGAAGCTCGAGGTTTCCAGTTTCTCTGAGGGTGCAGCTGGAGGATATAAAGAAATAGTGTGCTCTGTGACTGGAGCTGATGTCTATGGCACGCTGAAATATGAAAGTGGTGTGCATCGTGTGCAGCGCGTGCCAGCCACAGAGACTCAAGGGCGTGTACACACTTCTGCAGCTACTGTGGCTGTGCTTCCCGAAGCAGAAGCCTTCGATGTGGTGATCAACGAAGGTGAAATCAAATGGGATACGTTCCGCTCATCAGGAGCAGGCGGCCAGAACGTCAATAAGGTAGAGTCGGGAGTACGCTTGCGTTACAATTGGAAGAATCCAAACACAGGCGTAGTAGAAGAGATTCTCATCGAATGTACCGAAACACGCGACCAGCCTAAGAATAAGGAGCGTGCTCTCGCTCGCTTGCGTACATTCATTTACGACAAGGAGCATCAGAAGTATGTAGATGACATTGCTTCTCGTCGTAAAACGTTGGTTTCAACGGGCGACCGTTCGGCAAAGATTCGTACTTACAACTATCCACAAGGACGTATCACCGACCACCGTATCAACTATACCATCTACAATCTCTCTGCCTTTATGGATGGTGATGTGCAAGATTGCATCGACCACCTCATTGTGGCAGAAAATGCAGAAAGATTAAAGGAGAGTGAACTGTAACATTCATTCTCCAGAATACTAATATCAACAAGAACTAAACGAAATGAAAAAAGCAATTCTAGGTGTTCTTGCCATCGTAGCTTTGATGGCTCCACAGCGTTCTCAAGCTCAAGTGAGTGATCTCAGTGTAATTGTGAGTCCCACTTCAGGTTATACATTTTGGAACAATCAGCTTAATGTTGGTAATTCCGCTTTTTATGGTGCGCGTGTAGGCTTTGGCTTCGGACCCATCCTTGAAATCCGTGGTAACTATGAGCGTAGTTTCGACCTCAAAGGCAAATTGCAAGGTACAGGTTGGAACGTAGCTAATGAGTTTGCTGGCAAACTCGAAAACTCTAAGATTACTTACGAGCGTATCGGTGGTGATCTCAAACTCAATCTTTGGAACAACGCCCGTTTCACTCCCTATGTAGTTGGTGGTGCTGGTGTGCTCAAGTTTCATTACGATGATGTGGTGAATGCTGGTCGTCGTGTACACGAAGAGCAACTTTATGGAAATATAGGTGCAGGTTTGAAAATCAATATTGTGCCTCGCGTAGCTTTCTCTCTCGAAGCGCGAAATCTTTTCTTCAATGCAGCTCCTAGTAGCCAATATGTGGTGGCTGGAACAGACAATACCCTGCAAAACTGGAGTGCTTTGGCTTCTCTAGATTTCTATTTAGGTGGTGCCCCTGCTGCCAAGGATGAGGTGAGCCGAGCTTATCGCCAAACTTTCAGCGGTGGCTTCCGTGGCTTGCGTTTGGTCGTTGAGCCTTCTGCTGCATATCTCAACTTCCGCGAAAATTCAAGTTTTGGAGATACATGGTTGGCAGGACTTTCTGCAGGAGTTGACTTTACTACTCTTGTAGGTCTCCGTGCTTTCTACTACCGCGCTACTGATAAGCCCGATGGACTCAGCACCAAATTAGATGGAGGACTCTCTATTTATGGTGCAAATCTCTTGACTCGTCTCAATGTACCTCGTGGCGTTACGCCATACCTTTCTTTGGGTGCTGGATATCTCAACGTAGATGATAAGTATTCAGATAAAGATGCTCGTTTTGTTAACGCCAAGAGCGGCTGGTTTGCTCTTGGTGGTGGTGGATTAGAAGTGCCCTTGCATCGCATGGTGAGTGCTTTTGGTTCTGCCGAGGCCCTGCTTATGGAGCAAGATAATCCCAAACTTACAGAGGCTGCTAATCCTTCTTCTATCAATGTGAACTGGATGTATCGTCTAGGTCTTCGTTTCAATCTTGGACTTAAGGCAAAGAACGGTACTGCTGCTTATCAAAAGTTGATACAAGCAGAGCACGATAGAATGTTGGCAAAGGAGAAGTTGCAGCAAATGGCAGCCGACAAGGATTCAAAGGTTCGTGTAGACACAGCTGTTGTGCTTCGTGACGATGTGAAAACCCGCACTGCCGTTGCAGTAGACACCGCTGATGTTGTTATTGATGCCACGCCTCTTGTGCCTGCTACTGTGAAGACTTCTGTACCTTTGCAGACCACTGGCAATGTGATTCTGCTCAATGAAGAACAACTTGCACGCATTGTGCAACGTGTACTCCAAGCTACCCAGCAAACTCCAGTGCAGCAGAGTAATTCTTTCAGCACAATGTCAGACTTCGATAAGATATTGCTTATCATGGCATTGCGAAATAATCAAGTGCCTCAGCAGGTATTGCCACAATACTACACCATGCCACAGGCTGGCACTGTTTTGAAGAACGGACAACAAAGCAACAATCAACAGCAGATTCAGCAACTGCAACGACAAATTCAGCAGCTTCAACAGCAGTTGCTTCAGAATAAGTCAGAGCAAAAAGCAGTTAATAAGGCTGCAAATCCAGTTGTTCAACCCGCTCAGTCGGCTACTGTGCGAGCTTCACAGCCCAAAGCAGCATCAGCCAAAGGAGCCTCAACTTCCTCTGCTAGTTCTGCACAATAATTAGTCCAAGGTATTATTTCTCATAATCTCATGTTTATGAAAAGAATTATTAGTTTTTGCCTTTGGAACATCCTCGTGTTACTACCGCTCATGCCACATACGGCTTCTGCAGCTCCTACGGGAGTTGCAGAGAGCAGAGTGGTGGCTGCTAGCGACACCTTGATTGCTGTTGATGAAAATCAATTGGTGGCTGCTCTCATCACTATGGTAAAGCAGCAACAGCAGATGAAAGAGCAGCGCAATCGAGACACAAAAGATTGGTTGCGCACGTGGTTGATGGTAGAAGCATTTGGCTCGCCTGTCAACCATGAAGTTACTCCATCAGCTTCTGTTTCAGCTTTGTCTGCACGTTTGGCAAAATTAGAACAGATGGTGCAACAATTACTCGCTCAACAACATTTGGTCGTGCAACAGCGCAACACGCAACAAGAGATTTCTCCAGCTTTGCAACAAGTGCTTAATGAGCAAGCCTTTATATTGCGACAGTTGCAACAGCAACGTCCACAGAAGCAACGTCAGATATCAACTTTTATCCCCGTGCCACTGCCAGTCAATGCTACGCGTGATGATAGTTTAGCTCATCAACTTCGACTTTTGGAAGCGCAGTTAAAGCAATTACAAAGCACTGATACATCTGTTGTTCAAATCAACACACCAGAGATGAAGCGAGTGACTCCAACTTTCTCTCTGGAGAGTCATAACAGTTTATTGCCTGTAAATGACTCTTTGATAGGTCAATGGGTGGGTGATAGTCCAACATTAGCAATTGTTCCTGCTGACTTCGAGCGTTCTTTGTTCTTCAGTTTGAGCAGCGCACATTTGGGTGCCGATGCAAAACAAAAAATTGCGGAAACTCTGCAATTTCTTACTGAGTTTCCGCAAACACGCATTGTGCTGAGAGGATATGCTTCGCCAGAAGGTAATCGTCAATACAATATTCGACTCGCGCAAAAGCGACAACAAGTTGTACAACGCTATTTATTACAGCAAGGTGTAGACTCCCGTCGCATCGTCCTTGCTGATTGTGGTGTCAATCACTCTGCTGTCGGTGCGCAAGTCGCCAGAAGAGTCGACATCTCTTTGGAAAAGTAAATTCAAATTCTTGTTTATCGCCTATCTATGCCTTGTGCATAGATGGGTGATTTTGCATATAATTTTCTAGTCTCCTACATGATTATGCAGATACAACCTTTGCTACTCAAATACTTGCCCCTTTTCATAAGTCAAAATGACACTACGAAAGAAGTCGTTTCAGGCATGACTCAGCCCATTCATATTAATGAGCACAAATTTCTTACCATGCTTGAAGGGTGGAAGGATGGACTCATCAATTTTGGTATCCGCGTGCTACTTGCCATTGTCTTCTTTTTCATAGCACGATGGGTCATCAATGCCATCATCAGAGTGTTGAAAGGTATCATGGATCGCCGTAATTTAACTGGCGTAGCCGTCTCGCTTATCAACTCCATTGTCATAGCACTGCTCTACATCGCCGTAGGTATTGCAGTCATCAGCATTTTAGGCGTGAAAAGCGTTAGTCTAGCTGCTGTACTTGCCTCTATGGGTTTGGCAGTCGGCATGGCATTGAGTGGGCAGTTGCAGAACCTTGCTGGTGGTGTTATCATCGTTGTCACCAAACCCTTTGCAATAGGAGACTTCATCCAAGCGCAGAATGTAGAAGGCACTGTAAAAAGCGTGAGTCTTTTCCACACAGTTATCACCACCATCGAGAACAAGGTCATCTTCATTCCCAATGGTGCGTTGAGCAGTGGTGTCATCATCAATCCTACAGCCCAAGACACCCGTCGTTTGCAATGGACCTTCGGCATTGACTACGATAGCGATGTGGATAAAGCACTCGTGATTCTTCGCGAACTTTTGGAAGCAGATGAACGCGTGTTGAAAGAAAATGAACTTTACATTGGAGTTTCTGCACTCAATGCTAGTAGTGTAGACATTCTTGTTCGTGCGTGGGTGAATGTTTCAGATGTCCTTGCAGTGACTCATGGCTTCAATCTCACCGTTTTCCATGCCTTTAATGAAGCGGGTATTTCCTTCCCCTTCCCACAGATTACGGTAAGCCACCGGAAAGAATAGCTGTTTTTACAGGGTGTAATTACGCTCTATCTTGCGGTTCTTTTATCCCCTTGCATAAAACTAGAGGAACTCTTGCATACGCCCTCAAAAAATGGTAAATTTGCGGTGAACTTTTTGGCTAAAATCATGATGTTCTAGCCATCATCCACATTCATCGCTAGCGTAAGTACCAGAGATATCACTGTGTATTTCTTGTTTCATTTGTCCACTCATGTCATTTTCACGCTCATTTCTTCATTGCTTCCTCTCTACGCTTGTTCGCCCTTTGCAGCGGCAACGAGTGTTGGTCGGAACTCTGCTGATGTTGTTCTTGAGCAATGCGTGGATTACTGAGCGTCCCAGCCATGATTATGGATATTATGGTCTTGTTGCCTCGTTTGACATTTATCTGCTTGCTGCTTTGTTGGAGCTATTGTCTCTGATGACCAAGTCAGGAAAGAGGTACACTATGTCTCGTTTTGTGAAATGCTTTGTCTATCTATCTGCATATATACTATGGAGTGTAGAGATTTTCTTATTTGAGCGTTTCCATCTTTGCATTTCTCCCACCGTTGTACATCTTTTGCTAGAAACCTCTCCCGCTGAATCTAGTGAGTTTGTGGAGGGATTGCTGTCCAACGAAGTCTTTTGGAAGGTCTTTATTACAACGCTTTCTCTCGCTTCAATGAGTCTGATATTCGAGTTTTGGCACCACATCCCCTTTCGCATATTGTGCCAGAGGTTCAGGCCGAGAGGGAGTAGAAACTTGCGAAAGATAATACGGAAATTTGGTCTATGGTGCAAGGTTAGTAAGAGTAAGGCTTCCGAGATAGAAAGAGAAGATTCCAGTGGAGATTGCGACAATAAGGTGCAAGAGAGTAGGCTGGCTCTCCCTTTGTGGACAAACCTCTTCTTCGCTTGTTTTTCCGTATTCTTGTGTAGTGCTGGGATCGTATGGATGAATCATCAGTTCAAGATGCTACAATTCATCTCTAATAGCCAGACTGAACATGCAGAGTCTGTTGCGGAATCGGAATTCTTTACCCCCTATTATCGCAGCGTTCAAGCCCTTCATCTCGTGCGTATGGCAGCACATGAAACAGAGGCTTTGAAACTACGTATGCAACATCTGCCCGTGTTGAAAGTGGCAGAAAAGAGTTGTCCCAACATTGTGGTGATTATCGGCGAAAGTTACAACAAACACCATGCTGCGCTCTATCGGTATGGCTTGCCTACAACACCGCGACTCAGTGAGCGGGCAAAGCGTGGGGAACTGATAGTCTTCGATGATGTCATTTCTCCGTGGAACATCACAAGCAATGCCTTTCGAGCCTTCCTCTCCACTCAAAGTGCCGATGAAGGAGGCAGATGGACGGAAGGCGTCCTCTTTCCAGCCTTGTTCAAGCGAGCAGGATTCAAAGTCGCCTTCCTCTCCAATCAGTTCTTCCATACCGTATCGCAGGGAAGCATCGATTTTAATGGTTCCTTCTTCTTGAATGATGCACAAATGGAGAACCTCTGTTTTGACCATCGCAATGCCTTTCGCAGCAAGAATGATGGCACTATCCTAAGTTTGTTGAAAAGCTTCACACCTGGCGAGCGCAATCTCTATCTGTTTCACCTTTGGGGGCAGCACATGGAATACGATCATCGCTATCCCTCCGATCAAACTACCTTCACCCATCACGATATTCCTCGACCTGATTTGTCAAAATCTCAACGAGAAACTGTGGCACACTATGACAATGCTACCCGCTGGAATGATGAAGTGGTAGATCGCATTTTGCGGAATTTTGCGAATGAAGATGCCGTAGTGGTCTATTTTTCAGATCATGGAGAAGAAGTTTATGATGGCAGCATCAAACTTTATGGTCGCATCCACGATGAGCAGCCCTCAGCCGAGGTCATACGTCATGAATACGAAGTCCCTTTCATGATTTGGGGAAGTCGAAAGTTTCGTCGTTTGCACCCCGAACTCTTCGAGCGCATTCAGACTGCCCAACATCATCCCTTCTCTCACGATGATTTGCCCCATCTCCTCTTAGGACTTGCAGGTATCAAGACCTCTCATTATAAAGCCCATCGCGACCCACTTTCACCCAAATTTCGTCCCCAACGTCGATTGTTGCGAGGAAATATCAATTATGACGAAGTGATGCGTAGCTCTCGTCCCTAAGACATCAGCTTTTGTGGTCTATCTCTTTCTGCTGTGACGAATCTTCTTATTCCACTATGCTCACCAAATCCGATAATCATTTACTCAAGGGCATCGCCATCTTGAGCATCATGTTGCACAATCTGTTGCATCTCTTACCAGGTGCCGTAGCAGAGAACGAGTTCACGTTTTCCCCTCGCAACATCCAGCGTGTGCTCTTTGAGTTTCACCACAGCCAAGATGTGTGGCGCATGATAGCTTCGGTCTTTTCCCATTTCGGACATTACGGAGTGTCCATCTTCCTCTTCCTCAGTGGTTATGGTTTGGTGATGAAGTATGAGAAGAGTCTAACGCAAGTCCCCTCGACACTTCTTTTTCTGTGGCAACACATGAAGAAATTGTGGGGGCTCATGATTCCGGGTTTCGTGGTTGCCCTTTTCTTTTTGATAGATTGGCACACGTTCACCCTTAGTTTCGGAAAGAGCAATCCCTGGCTCACCCTCGCTTTCTTGGGCAACTTTTTCGAGTTCGACACGCTGCTCTATGGTCCTTGGTGGTTCTTCTCCCTGATGTTGCAATTCTATCTCCTTTATCGTTGTGTTTTCTATAGATGGAAAAGTGCTATTCCTTTGTGGAGCATCGTAGGATTGAGTCTCCTAGCCATGTGGTTAGCCAACGAATCCAACATTCACTTGGAAATTAGCAACAGTTCGTTGCTGCGTTATCTTCGTGTTTCTGCCCTTGGTCATCTCCTTCCCTTTGCTTTGGGTATAAGCGCAGCGCGATGGGGTGGGGCAGCCACAATGACGAAATGGAAAAGTAAACTTTCCCCCATCTTGCAGCAGGGACTAGCCCTATTGACGAGCCTTCTCGGGTTGGTGTTACTTTATTGCTCAGCTTTCCATTTCACCTTCTGGCTCTTTTCTCCCCTCTTTGCCATCATGGCGGTAGTGCCGTGGGTATCTTTACTCAGTCATCCCTCATTTCGCATGGGGTGGGAGCATTGGGGCATCTATTCTTCCGCACTCTTTGTCTATCATCCCATCATTCGTGCTGAGATTTTACCTCGTGCCTCGCAAGCCGCAGAGCGAAATGATGTTGCCACCCTCGGTTGGAGCATCGCCCTCTTCATAACGCTAGCCTATATCTTAGCGCGTGCCGATCGAAATGTACGCAGTTGGTGGAAACAGTGGCAGCAATCTCGATCCAGCACCCCTCATACTCCTTTCTAGGAAGGTATCAAAAGCAATCCTAATAAGGTTTCAACGCAATCACCAACACATTTAAACTCTGCATTATGCTCACTCACGAACAACGACAAGATATCAAGCAAGCCATTGACGTGATGCACCAAGGTGGCGTCATTCTCTATCCCACCGACACCATTTGGGGCTTGGGTTGTGATGCCACTAATCCAGAAGCAGTGGCTAAAATTTACGCAATCAAACGTCGCGAAGATGCAAAAGCCCTTATCAGTTTGGTGGATAGTGAAGCCAAAGTTGACTTCTATGTACCCGATGTGCCCGAAGTTGCTTGGCAACTGCTGGAGTGTGCCACTCGCCCTCTCACCATCATCTATGACAATGTGCGCCATCTAGCTCCCAATCTTCTCGCAGAAGATGGCAGTGCAGCCTTGCGCATCACCCAAGAAGAGTTTAGCAAAGAGCTCTGCATGCGCATGAAGCGCGCGGTCGTCAGCACTTCTGCCAACATCAGTGGAGAAGCTGCCCCCCGTTGCTTTGCCGACATCTCTCCCGAAATCCTTGCTGCGGTCGACTACGTCTGCACCTCCCGTCGTGATGAACCCGACAATGGTGCGGCATCGTCTATCATCAAACTCACGGCATCTTCGGAGGTCACTGTCATCCGTCCTTAACCCATACTACGATATAGAGAGAAGAGTATACGTCTACCCTCTAAGGTCTACTCTCTAACGTCTAAAACGGGTCTGCGCCCCTCTAACGTCTAATCTCTAACGTCTAACGTCTACAATGCCTCTTTCTCCCAAAGAATTTTTTGAAAACACCAAAGAGAGCATCACTGCGCTTCCCACGCCGGCGCATCTACGCATGCCCCAGTGGTTAAAGAAGCTCACCAATGGTAGCATCACCCACAAGCAATTCATCCTTATTCTAAGTTTCTTAGTAGGAGTAGCTTCGGGATTGGCCGCCAATTTGCTCAAATGGTTTGTACACTTTGTGGAACATTGGCTCACCCACAACTTTGATGTCGATCGTTCCAATGCCCTCTATCTCATCTATCCTGTAGTCGGCATCTTTATCTCCGCACTCTTCATCAAGTTTATAGTGCGTGACAACATCGGGCATGGTATCACCAAAATTCTCTATGCCATCTCGCGCAACCAAGGGCACATTCGTTCGCACAACATGTGGTCGTCTATTGTCGCTTCCGGCATCACCATCGGATTTGGTGGATCTGTTGGAGCCGAATCGCCGGTTGTACTCACAGGCTCAGCCATTGGCAGCCGCATAGGTCGTTGGTTTCACCAAGATCACCGCACTTTGATGTTGCTTGTCGGCTGTGGAGCAGCAGGCGCCATCGCCGGCATTTACAAAGCCCCCATCACAGGACTCGTGTTCACCATCGAAGTGTTGATGATCGACCTCACCATGTGGTCGCTCGTCCCCTTGCTCATCTCCTGCACCACGGCCGCCTGCATCAGCTATTTCCTTTCGGGCAATGCCACCATGTTTCATTTCGATCTCAACGATCCCTTTGTCGTGGAACGCGTGCCCAGTACCATCTTGCTCGGTCTGGTTTGCGGTTTCGTAGCCCTTTATTTCACGCGCTCCATGAATGCCTTTGAGCAAATCTTTGCCAAATGCAAAAACATGATGGTACGTTTCGCCCTTGGGGCATCGGTGTTAGCAGCCCTCATCTTCCTCTTCCCACCGCTCTATGGTGAAGGCTATTCCACAATTTCTACCTTGCTCAATAGTCACGGAGTGAGCGATGCCTCGTCTGTGATGAACAACTCGCTCTTCTATGGACACGACCAGTATTTGCTCGTCTTCCTCGCGCTCGTGGCTTTGGTGAAAGTCTTTGCTTCCACAGCCACCACGGGGGGAGGCGGTTGCGGTGGTACGTTTGCGCCCTCCATCTTCCTCGGGGGAGTCACAGGCTTCGTCTTTGCTGGAGTGTGGAATCTTGTACAGCCCTTTGGCATCGTGCTTCCCACCACCAACGCCACCCTTTATGGCATGGCTGCAGTGATGAGTGCTGTGTTCCATGCTCCTCTCACTGGCATCTTTCTCATTGCAGAACTCACTGGCGGTTATCAACTCCTCGTGCCGCTGATGATTGTCTCTTCAGTGAGCTATAGCCTCGTGCGCAGCATCGAACCCCACAGTATCTATGCCATGCGTTTGGCACGTCGTGGACAACTCCTTTCCCACCACAAAGACCAGGCGGTCATTGCCTTGATGAATCTCGATGACGTCATCGACAAAACGCGTCCAGTGCTTAACCCCGACATCTCTCTCGGTGAGATGCTGCAAATCGTTTCTTCTAGTAAACGTCTCCATTTCGCTGTCTGTAGTCCTGATAGAACTTTATTGGGGCAAATCAATCTCAACAACATTCGCCATATCATCTTTCGAAGCGAACTCTACAAGACCTTCACCGTCCGTGGGCTCATGTCGCAGCCTTCAGCCACGCTGCGCACTGATGATGGTATGTTAGCCATTATGGACAAATTCCAAGTCGATGATGCAGGCACACTCCCCGTGGTCAACACTGAAAACCGCTTTGTGGGCTATGTGAGCCGCTCTGAACTTTACAGTGCTTATCGTGAAATCATGAAAGATTTCTCTGAAGAATAAGCTATAACGCACAAACTTTGCAATGAAATATCAGCAAGAAAGCATAAAGCCTTACTCCAACGAAGGAGCCAAGGGCGAACAGGTGGAACGTATGTTCGACCAAATCGCACATTCCTACGATTTTCTCAATCACACCCTCTCGCTGGGCATCGACCGTTCATGGCGCAAGGCAGCTATCGACTCTTTGAAGCCCTACGCTCCGCAGCGCATCCTCGATGTAGCCACTGGCACAGGCGATTTCGCCCTAATGGCCGTGGATCGTCTGCATCCACAATCACTCATTGGGGCTGACCTCTCAGAAGGAATGCTCAGTGTAGGTCGTGAGAAGGTGGAGCGCGCCGGAAAGTCCGACATCATCACGCTACAAAAGGAAGACTGCATGGCACTTTCTTTCGATGATAACACTTTCGATGCCGTCACTGTGGCTTATGGTGTTCGCAATTTTGAAGACCTCGACCGAGGACTTCGCGAGATGCTCCGTGTGCTCAAACCAGGCGGACGACTCGTCATCATAGAACTCACCAGTCCAGTTCGCTTCCCCATGAAACAACTCTTCTGGCTCTATGCCCATGTGTGGATGCCCATCGTGGGAAAACTCGTTTCACGCGACAGCCGAGCCTATTCTTATCTGCCTGCTACGATGGAAGCTTTCCCTCAAGGCGAAGTGATGCAAGGCATCATCGAAAAAGCGGGTTTCCAATCGGTGAAATTCCGCCGTTTCACTTTCGGACTCTCCACGCTCTACACAGCTGAAAAATAAGAATGTAAAGGCTTGTTATGGGGCACTTGCTTTCCTCTTCTTCCCAAGGTGCTGCCTTTGTCGATGTATATGGGCTTATCGGCTTTCCGCTCAGGCATAGTTTTTCTGCAAAATACTTTGCGGAAAAGTTTGCATGCGAAAATATTGAGGCTACTTATGAGAACTTTGAAATGGAGCAACTGCCCGATTTGCACCAGTGGGCAATGACACAACCCCATTTGCGTGGGTTCAATGTAACTATCCCTCACAAGCAAACAATCATTGCGCAACTCAATGCTTTGTCGCCTGCTGCTACTGAGATAGGAGCCGTCAATGTGGTGCGTATAGTCCGCAGTGCTGATGGAGAAGTGCGACTATTGGGCGATAATTCCGATTGGGTCGGATTCACAGAGAGTTTGCGCCTCTTGCTTCGTCCCGACATCCAGCGCGCCCTTGTGTTGGGCACTGGTGGAGCATCTCGAGCTGTCGTTGTTGCGCTCCGAAAGTTGGGTATTCATCCCACTTATGTGAGTCGCCACCCTCTGCCCCAAGGTGTGGAAGTAGGTGGAGCTGTAGTGCCAGTGCTTACTTACGATGCTCTCACGCCCGAAGTGATGAAAGCGCATTCTCTAGTGATCAATACCACTCCGCTAGGCATGCACCCCAAAGTGGAGGAAGCTCCAGGCATCCCTTATACCTTGCTCACGTCAGCCCATGTGCTGTACGATTTAGTCTACAATCCCCTCGAAACGCGCTTCATGCAGTTGGGCAAAGCGCAAGATACAGTCGTGAAAAACGGACTTGAAATGTTGCACCTTCAGGCAGAAGCCGCTTGGGAGGCATGGCACACGCTTGCGCTCTAGAGAGGCTTTCAGCAAATGGCATATTCCCCAACAATAATCCGACTCGGCTGTGGTAAAATCTGTTTTGCCACAGCCGATTGGGTATTATTCCAAATCGGTCATTAGACCGTTGTAGTCATTATTTACGGACGAGGAATCCTCTCAACACTCCCCCCACTGCAACTCCGATGAGGGCAAAAAGTAGGGCAGAGATGAGTGAGTCCCGCGGAGTCGTCGAAGTGGCAGTGCGTTGTTGTTCTTGTCGATCTCTAGCATGAAACAAGGTATCGAGGTGTACCCGATGCAGCGTGTCATGCACGAAGTGCCAATGTTCGTGTGTTCGCTCTTTCACCATTTGATTCCCTTGCCAGTAAACACTATCGTGGAGAAAAATGCTATCGTGCTGTATGCGCCATTGTCGCACGGTATCACGTTGGCTGAGGCGCACGGTGTCGTGTAGCGTGGTTTGATGGTGAATTTCGCGCGTTGTTGTGCAGCTCATCAGGCAGAGATAGCCCATCGTGGTGAAGAGGAAAGAGAGAGTAATGAATAAACTTTTCATGTTTAGTGATTTAAGGATTTATATTTTACGGCCCATATCTGTGTGGCTTTTTTGTACTATTGCGGTGCTGACCGTGTGCCCGCTATAGATATATGGGTTAATAGAGTTGAAATATTGGGGTCTAACCCTGTAAAAGATGTATTTAAGTTTTGTGTAATCGTAAAAAACTTGTGACTTTTCGTGTTTTTCTCTGCTCTATTTGCGAATATGGCCAAGAGTGGCATATTCATTTTTGGTCAGTCTGGAGCCCTTTTGCGAGAATCGGAAATATGGGGTAATGCTGAATCTTGGTGTGATGACCCTTGTTTCTGATGAAATTAGTGCGTTTCTCGCCCACGCGCGTGACACGCGCGCATCCCCAGCACTTTTGACTTTTTGCTTTCACAACCTTCACCGATAGCCCCAATTTCGTACGATTTTGGGACTTTTTCTTGCCCCTCTCTTTTGTCCCTCTGCGTGCTCTCTTTCTCCTCTTTTAGGGTTCCTCAAAGGCATTTCATCGCTTGATTGTTAAATTTTGTCCGAAAATATAGCCTTATTCATTGTATGTCAGTTTATTACAGAGATTTTTGTGAAGGTTGTGAAAGCAAAAAGTGCAAAA
>NZ_KB290716.1:5562-20405 GCF_000318095.2 Alloprevotella sp. oral taxon 473 str. F0040 | reverse complement strand
AGGTTGTGAAAGCAAAAAGTGCAAAACTCCTGTAATGCGCGTACGCGCGCGAGGGAATGGACAGCCGAATTTCTATATTGTAAAAAAGTGTAATCACATTTTTTTTTCTTTCTCTTCTTCATCTTTTGTGCGAAGCTAGAGCACATTGTGCACAAAACAATTTACGGAGATGAACATCCCTTTTATGGAGATGGTCCTCCCCCTTTTATGGAGATGAGCTTCCCTTGGGAGTATCCTCTCAAATTGTCGGAGCTTTTCTGGAATATGTCTGACTTTCGCTGTCTTACCTCAATATTTCAAGTAACCAATTGGAATACTGCAATTTGTATCCTTGCTGTTAGGGTTATATAGAGTTGAGTATAAGCAAAGCTCCAATCTTGTTTTGTACTAGTATTTTAATTAAATATAGGTCCAGGTAAACTTTGTTTTAAAATTAAATTGTATATTTGCATCAAGTATGGCTGATGTGTCAGCCATCAGCAATTACGCTTTCAGCGTTGTCAATATTACAGAATCGCCAAATTCACACACTATGATTGATAACGAACTAAGCGTTCGCACTCTTGTATATGTAGTGCGTTGCAGGCCTCACGCTCTTATGGGCGTGAGGTTCGTGGCAGCGTTTCTCATAAAGCAATGGCGTGAACTAACTTGTCGTTCATTTCATAGTAGGCGTTTGGCGATGCCGGTAATAGATGGACTGCAAACGGTTCGCGCCTTTCCTATTTATCTAGACTTGTGATAATGGCAATGCTTTTAATCCTTTATCTCACTCATTATGCAATGTATTGCTAAATTCCAAAACTCGCTTCAACAAGTAGAAGCATTGACCGAAGGTCTGCTCTCCGAAAGTGGCCGCGCCGCTTTCAACGAAAAGAAAGCACAATTCTCAGAAGAATTATCACGTTCTCGCTACATGAAAGTACCCATTGTGGGTGTTTTCAGCGCAGGGAAAAGTTCCTTATTGAATGTTTTTGTGGAGAAGCCCACGCTGCTCCCCATCAACACCATGCCCGAAACTGCTGTTGCCTACGAACTCTACTATGACACTAACGAGCGTGTAGAACTTTACCGCGATGGTCAGTTGCTTGAATCGTGCACTTTAGATAAAATCGGAACTTTAGCTACCAAGCCTGGTGATATCGCTCACGTGTATTGCCAAAGTGAGGTTGTGAAACAACTGCAAGACAAAGGTATCATTCTTGTGGATATGCCAGGTATCGACTCTGGTATCGAACAGCACGATGCTGCAGTGTGCAACTACATTCAAGAAGGCACTGCATTTGTGCTCATGGTAGACGTAGAACAAGGCTCACTCCGCACCAGCACTATCACCTTCTTGAAGGAACTCAAATCCTACCAATTCTATCCTTCTGTTTTCATCACCAAGACGGACAAGAAACCAGAAGCAGAGGTGCAAGAAGTAAAAGATTATGTTGCTTTCCAGCTCCCAAAAATCAGTGAAGGCACTCCTACCGTAGGTACTGTTTGTTCTGCCAATAACAACCTGCAAGACTTCCGCAACTATGTATTCTCACTCGATGCAGAAGCAATGCTGAGCGCAAAATTTCGCGTGAAGTTTGATCTCATCGTAAAAGAAGCTCTGCAGCAACTCAGCATGCGCGTAGATATTCGTCAGGGAGAAATTCAAAATGTAGATGCGAGCATCGCTGCACTTGTTGAGGAAATCAATAAGTCCAAGCAAAACCTTCCACAAGAATACAAAGATGCAGACACCCCCGAGAAGTCTACCCAAGACATTCTAGACAATGTGGCTCAAGCATTGCAAGCTCAAGCTCCCACTATGGCTCAAATGCTCATGAATGGAGAGTCTGTTGAAGGGGTGAAAGCCTTGATGATTTCTACGGTTCGTGCCGAAATCATTCGTTCTTTGAAGGAAGAGAGCGAACAATATGTGGAAGCACTGGGAAAGGCTTTGAAAGAAGCAAGTAGCGATATTGCAAATATCAGCCTCAACAGTGATTTCTTGAACGACTATGCAGATGTCATAGATATCGTGAAACAACTAGTTGTTTTCCTCCCTGTTGGGGGAGTCTGGGCGCGTATTGTTACCTTTATCCTTGCTAATTTGCCTGTTATTTCCAGTATAATCAACTGGTTGTTTGGTAAATCTAAGGAGGATATTGAGCGTGAGGTTCTCCAGAAGCTACAACAAGCTATTCCTACAATTATCGAGGAGCTACGCGAGACGATTGCTAAACTTGTGACTGACAATCAGAAGCGTATCGAGGAAGCGATGCAAAAAGAGTATGTCGGTAAGATGGAGCACGCGCTCGATGGTCTCAACGAAAAGAAGGCTGATGCCGAGAAGAGCAAAGAAAGCGTGAACCAAGAAATCGCTACTTTGCAAAACGCTATTGCTCAACTCGAAGAGCTCGGAAAGGAATTCTAATTCCCATCAACAGGAAGTGCAATGCTTTCGCCATGCATTGCACTTCCACCTCTTTCACCTATGTCCCTCATCCACAAACCCCAAGCAGGTGTTGCTCAACCCGTGCGCAAGCAGGTCATTCAAAAGAGCATCTACGAAAACCCTTCCGTAACGCTCGACCTCATCGCCAAAATCTGTGCAGCTCAGCCTAGCAACTCTCAAGAAGATTTTTATTCACGCTATCGCTCTGTCACGTACAGACTAAAAGATTCAACGAAACAATCTAAGAATAATTCTTCTTGGAACGACTCTACTGCCAACGACAACAACAGTTCTAGTGGTTCTCTCATTCGTCTTTTGAGAAAAAGCGAAATCGCAAGCCTTCTGTTCAATCGCAATTTCAGTAAGGACTACCAAGAATCCCTCAATGAAGTTGTGCAACTCCTCGAAAAGCGTCAATCTACGAATTATATTCATGTGGTGCTCGCTGGTGGTTTCTCTTCTGGGAAGTCTTCTTTCCTCAATCGTTTGGTGAAGAATGCCAATCTCCTGCCCACTGGCACACAACCCATCTCGGTGGTGAAAACCTATCTCTACTGCAATGCCAAAAACAAGAAAGTCACTGTAGAAGGGGTAAACTTGAAAAATGTACTGGTAAAATTGCCCACCAATGTGTTGCAAGCCATCCAACACGCCAATAGCTCCAACGTGCATTTGGCATCTGTGTTAGAAAAGCTCCTCATCCAAATCAAGTCTTCTGAACTCGATGGTCTGTGCTTCATTGACACTCCAGGCTACAACAACTCTATTTCAACAAATGTCTCTAATGGCAAAACCGACAAAGACACTGCCACCGAAGCCTTTGCTGAAGGCGATGTGTTGTTCTGGCTCATCGACATCGACAAAGGCACAGCTATTTCGGATGATATTGAAATGCTAGCTCAGTTTAAGGGGAAACCTAAAGTCATCATATTCAACAAGGCGGACAAGAAAGGTTATCAAGAAAGCAAGAAAATTGTGGAAGAAGCTTACCACCTATTGCCGAAGTATTTCGACATGAATGAAATCATTGACATTTTGGCTTTTTCTTCTTTGGACAACAAAATCCTGTTTTCTCGCCACCATACCGGTTTACCAGGGTTACTTTCTGACATTCGCAAGCGAAGCCACAAGAGTAGTCCACTCAACAGAGCGAAACAGAACATCCACAATCTGTTTCAAACTGAAATACGCGAGCAAGAAGAAAAGATTATGCAAATCTCTGATCGCATTCGACTGCTCAAAGGCGAGAAGGACACCGCATATCGAAATCAAAACAGACATCAGTCTGATAACGAAGGACTCATTGATTATTTGAAGGATGTAATAAAAGTTCAGAATACGTTTTTAGATAATGTAGTAGAGGTTTTTAATGAGTTGTGTGGTGAAACCTATTGGTACTCCGACAAGATAATCAATATCAATAACAGCAAATGGAATACACACGACGAAATAAATGAAAAATGTAGTAACTTACGCGCTGCTACTAATGAAAGGGAGAAAAAAATAGATTCTATTCTCCAAAACACTTCTTATTATAAAGATAGAATCCTCGATAATTTTGTCAAAAACATAGTGCACGCCCTCAACCAAGGCTCCTCAAAACCCAGTGACTATTACCAACAATTGAAAGAACTGGACAATACACTCCAACAAGAACGCCAACAACGCGAAGCCCTCAAAGAGCTACTCGTGCGCGCTAGTAAAGTCTATGAAGCAGCCATCGATGCAGGTATCAAATACTATTTGCAAAAACAAAGCAGCACTTCCCTCTGCATAACAGACAAGGTAGTAAACATCTTTGATGCCATCGAACAAAGAGACTTCAATGGATTCTTGTGCAGTTTCCAAGACGGAGTAGACCTCTCCATTTGCAACAAACAAGGTTTCACACCTCTCACCTATGCGGTGCACCACGGAAATGTGGCAATGGTGAAGTTCTTCTTAGACCACAATGCAGACTGCGCTGGACTCGACAAGCGAGGATGCAATGCCTTGCACACAGCCATACAAGTCGGTTCTAAGCACATCTGCGAAATGCTTTTGCAACACAACAGTATGTTATGCACCATTCCAGCTCGTTTGCCCAACGGACAGACGCAAAGCATTCAAGACCTCCTCAACCAGAGCAATTTCACACAATGGGCTCAACAAGCATTAGTATAAGCCATGACCAAAGAACAACTAACACATCTGTTTGAACGCGCCAACGAACAAGTTGAGTTGTTGCGCACTCACAAATACGAATTCATTGATAGTCACCTCGACAACATCGAGCGCGAAATGCACGAATTTGTTGATGCTGGCACAAAACTCATAGAAGAAGGCGACACCCTCCAAATTGGCATTGTAGGGCAGGTGAAGGCGGGAAAATCCTCCTTCCTCAACGCGCTTTTCTTCGATGGAGAAAACATCCTCCCTCGTGCTTCTACCCCAATGACTGCGGGCTTAACGATTTTGGAATACGGCGAGCAAAACGCTTTGGAAGTAGACTATTTCACTCAAAAGGACTGGAGCTTCTTTGAACGAGACAGCGATGCTTACAAACGAGTGGAAGAAGAATGCAAAAAAGAGGAGCCAGGAGCCAGTGCCACCGTACTGAAACGAATGATTGAAGAACGAACCACTGAGCAAAACCGTGTTGCCTACGAGATGATAAGCAAGTGTTCGCTTGCAGCTAGCAAAAAGATAGATAGCGCGTCCGACACCCTCACCTTCCAAAACTACCGAGAACTGCAAAATGGGCTCGAAAAATATGTTGGTGCTGCTGGTGAGTTCACCTCTGTGGTGAAGAGCATTCGTGTGAAACTCAAAGACGAACGTCTCAAAGGTTTGCGCATCGTTGATACCCCAGGGGTAAACGACCCCGTTCTTTCTCGTGAAAATCGCACGCGTACGTTCCTTCATTCCTGTCATGGCGTGTTCTTGTTGAGTTCCTCTTCTGATTTCTTTGGAAGCGCAGATGTGCAATTTCTCAACAACAGAGTTGGCACGGAAGGCATCGCAAAAGTGGTGTTGCTCGCGAGCAAGTTTGACTCTGTGCTTCAAGACCTTGGTTCACAGTATGAAATGCAAGAAAGCACCAGGATTTCATTGGCTGAGGCTGCTACTGAACAAAACGCATTGTTTGTGAAACGTCTCAACGACATGAAGGGGCAACTCAAGGATGGATTCAAAAAAGGCCAGCTCGTCGACATTGAACTGAACTACACTTCTGGCATTAGCTATAGTCTTGCGCACAAGAATGAAAGCGAATGGGATGACATGGAAAAGCAGGTAGCAATGCAAATGAAGCGATTCTATCCCAACGACTTTGCGACGCCAGAGCAAGCAAAGCAGAGCTTCAACGAATTGGCAAACATTGCCGACATCGAAGAAGACTATCTGCGCGGTGTGTTCCTAAACAACAAAGAGAGCATCATGCGCGAGAAGATGAGCGTATTTTTTGACGCGCACCAACAACGCATCAAGGATGCCCTCAGCAGTGCGGAAAGCGATCTCAATTTGCGTCGCAAGGACATTGATGAGAAGTCGCTAGCAGAAATCAAACAACAAAGCGAGACTCAAGAGAAGGTGTTCACGGCCTTAGAGCAGAAGTTCAAAGAGAAAATCACGAATTTCAACTCAAGTCTGCAAGGCACATTAAATGATTTCGGTGTGAGGATTCAACTCAACGAGCATTTCAACCCACCCATGGAAGATGTCGATGTCAATATCGAACACAAAGGATTCTTGTGGGGACACAACAACACACAAATGTCCTATTCTACCATCAACTCATTCGAAGCTAAGAGGCAGGTAGACCACAGCATCGAAGCGTACATCCAAGAATGGTATAAAGCATGGCAGGAGGTTTTCAACAACACTAAGGAGACCTTTTCCAATGAAATGCTCGACCTCATACGTGAGAAAGCAGAAGAAACAGCAGACTCAAGAGCTTTTGACGATGACTTCTATAGAAGTATGTTGGACAAGACTATGTCTAAGCTCAAATTTTGCTCTAATATTGATCTAGGGAAGCTACTTAACTCGTTCAAGAACAAAGCATACAACATAGTAAACACACCCTTCAAACGCCCCGATTGTTATGACCAAAAAGAAGCTGTGGCTCGACAAACCTTGCAGGATGCAGCACTGAATCACACTCAAAAGATACGGGAACGAATTTACTATGAAGTTTTTGACGCCATCAAGTACGAAGTTGAGAAGGAGGCAAAGAGGAATCTCGTCGAAATCAACCAGTCTTTAGAATCCCTCAAAGGCGAATTTGGCGAAACGCTCAAGCAGAATGCGGAGTATTATCTCAACGAACTAAAAAAGCAACTTCAAAATAAGCAAGCTAGTTTGGAAAAGATTGACGCTGTGATTGCTGACTTCCAAAAACTCAATGTACTCTTCAAATAAACAGATGATGCAACAGACTATTTTACAGATTTCTCAAGAAATTGACCAACAGAAGCAAGCCTTAACCCAACAAGTGGAAGGTGTATTTGCACAATATCTGCAACCATCCGCCCCACAACTAACGGTGTTTCAAAAACGCTCTATTCCGCCAATCAGTTACATTCTCGGTGGAATAGCAGCTTTTTGCTGTGCCTCTTCGCTCATTTCTATGACTGGAGAGAAAGCGAGTATCACTAAGGGGGTAGTATCATTAGGATGTGCTGCCGCTTCGGCATGGGGAGCTTACAAAACAGCAAAACCTGCACAACGCTCTTCCAGCCCTGCCCCTTCTTCGCAACAAACCGTGACAAAGTCGCAACTCATCGCAGACATCAATGCTTTGATGAAGAAGCTGGACACTGCTTGGGAGAATTTCATGATGGAGAAACAAACTGCTGTGCGTGCTTCTATTGATGCTCTGCCCCAAGACGATAAAGCCAAACAGAGTTTGCTCAGTAAAATCTACACTTATGAGATTATTGACATCAGTTTGCTGGAACTCATTGAAACCATCAATGCTGCTTCCGATGCAGACTTGTCAGGTGTGGCCAAGACCTGCAGCAACAACATTCTCAAAGCCATAGAACAAGCAACAGAGCGACAGAAACAGAAATATACGTCATTAGTGGGGTAGTCATCTTTTGGCAAAACTTGTTTCTAGTTTTCTCTTAATCTCTTAAAGCCTTTGACGATGTGAAATTATTACTTCTGCTAAACTTCAAATTGTCACGATTTCCCTATCCGCAATGCCTATCAATAGGCGTTGCGGATTCGTTTTTTAGAAAAGTGAGCCACTATATTATTAGATAGGGCTTCCTGAGGCTTTTTATTATCGAAATTTATTGTTATATTTGCGTTGTTCTTAATTATTTAACCAACGTAAGCCCATGAAACGCTTTCTTTTTCTCCCTTTGTGGCTGATTTTATGCTGCTACTGTTGCATTTGCAATGCGCAAACTTCCTTACCTACCAATGCGATTAAGATAGGAAAATGTGTGGTACGAGGTAAAGTGCCTGCAATGCTCGCCATGAAGTCAAGTTTAACCGTGGTATGTAACGATTTCTTTGTCTCTAATGCTGACACGTATGATTTAAGTATTGACGCTGAAGGCAATGTAAGTGGAGAGATTCCTCTACATTCGCTTTATGCTCATGCTGTTGTGCAGCTTGATTTAGAGGAGAACAGACAAACAGAGATGGTTTTGCTTTCGCAAAATGATACTTTGAGAGTTTGGGTAGATAATCAAAAGAAATTGAAGGTAGAGGGGGCAAGATGTTCTTCTGTTTTTACGGGTCTCGATTGGTTGGACTTTGTGGATGATGGTCGTGGATACCTTCCCAGAAAGGAGTCAAGAGTGATTGCTAGGTTCCCTGTTAAAAAGATAAGTGAGTATCCTTCTGCAACTACTGCTGAAGATAGGAAGATTCTCCTGAATAAGTTGAAGATTAACTACTATGCTTCTATGTTGAATGAAATGCAAGTTCGAAAGGTTATACTACCGGCTAGTGCTTATGCTTTTCTCAGCGATATTGTTTTTGACGACAAAATCCTCTATGCCTCACCTGGTACTGATTATCTATTCTATTTTCTTTTACCTGATAAATCACTGAAAATTCCAAATATAGGAGATACTCCGATTCCGGAATGGAAAGAAAAATTGCGTCGTCGATTGGCTAAAATTCCTTACAAGCCGAACGAACTGTTTTGTGACTTGATGGCGTTTAGCAGTTACTATTTTCAATTGGAGAATGGTAAACTATTAACTGCACAACAACTACAGAATATCCATACTGGATTTTCGAGTGGAGAATGGGATAAACTCTTGTTGTTGTATCACGAACAAGAGGTAAAAACGCAATCACGAAGTGGACACTTCGTGAATTGTGCAGAAAAAGGACAACCTCAAACCCTGGAAGAGATATTGGCACAGCACAAGGGAAAGCCTGTGATTGTTGATTTCTGGTATGGTGCTTGCGGACCTTGTGCCGTGATGAGTAAACTTTTCTACAAAGTGCTTGCAGAAGAAGGGTTTGAGAATGTGGAACTCCTAGACGTGACAAGTCCGAGTCTGACGAGGATGGATGATTGGAAATATATGAAAGGAAAGCATGGAGGTTGGCACTACATGCTGAAAGATGCGGAATTAGAGCGCGTCATGAAGCAACAACAAGCAGAGGGTTTCCCCACTTTGATGTTCTATGACAAATCTCATCAACTGGTGAAAACAAAAGTAGGACAAATGAGTGAAGATGAATTGCGAAGCAGTATGCAACAAATAGTGCGATAAGTATGAGTGGATTTAGCAATCGTATGCTCGCAATGTTTCTTGTTTTGTCTTGCTTTACGTGCTCTTGGTCGCAATGCGTACTGGATTTGAGAAAGGTAGCTGCAGAAGGAGAATCTCTAACGGTGAGATACACTGACGACAAATCACATTGGCAGAAGCAAAGCTTTAAGTTGGGCAGTATTTATCACTTACATTTAGATTTTCCTCAAGCCATAGACGTAGACACTTTAGGTCGGTTTTTTGCTTTTGATGGTGATAGTATTGTGGTGACAGAAGAGAAAGGGAGTGTTAAGGCACGCAGTACGTCAAAACATGAAATAGCGCACCAGGCATTCTTACGCTATTGGAGTCTGAATTCACATGTAGACGTGGGAAGAAGATTAGATAGCTATATCAAAGAGCATCCTAAAGGTTGGGAAGTTTTTGGGCAGTTGATGATGCAGAGTGCTAATGAGCAGATGCCTGTGGACACGGTGGAATTATTGTTGAATTCTTTGGACATTTCTTTGCAAAAATCTCGAGAAGGGTTGTATTTACGTGATATGGTGCGCCGTATGCGTAATATTGAAGTGGGTGCAAAGGCTCGGGATTTTACAACGAAAAGATGGATATTTGATGCTTGTGGGAAGGTGGTTAAAGAAGAATTGTTTCAACTAACTAAGCTGCGAGGAAAGGTTGTGCTTATGGATTTTTGGGCACATTGGTGTCGTCCATGTCGGGAAGGTTTGCGCGAGCTGAAATTGATTTATCCTAGACTACACAAATCTGGTCTTGAAATATTGGCTGTGAATGCAGACCATCCCAACTTTGACGTTAACGAATGGAAAGCTGCTATCCAGAAAGAAGGCATTCATGATTTTATTCACGTTCAGGCTGCAAAGAATCGATTTTCACCAGTGGAGAATGAAATCGCCTACGATTATTATGTTCAAGCTATCCCTGCTTATGTGTTAATTGACAAACAAGGTGTTGTTCGTGGACATTGGACAGGCTTTAGCCATGAACAAGACAAAGAGATAGTTGCTCTCATAGAGAAACTTATTGCAGAATAACCAATGATGCTGAAAGAAAAACTAAAAATCCCCACTTGCTGCTGTGGCAAGTGGGGATTTTTTTAGGAACAGGAAAGTGAATTACTTTTCTGTAGCAGGAGCCTTGTCGATCAAGTCGAGGAATTGATCGAGCTTTGGCGTGATGATAATCTGCGTGCGGCGGTTGCGCTGACGACCAAGTTCGGTGTCGTTGGTAGCCACGGGATTGTATTGACCACGACCGGCTGCAGAGAGGCGGTTGGGTGCGATGCCGTAGTCGTTTTGCAACACTTGAACCACACTAGAGGCACGAAGTGCAGAGAGATCCCAGTTGTTGCGGATGTTGGGGCGAGTGATGGGCACATCGTCGGTGTTGCCTTCTACTAATACCTCAAAGTCCTTGTAGTCACCAAGGATTTTAGCAATCTTGGAGAGGGTGGTCTTGGCGCGCTCGTTCACTTCATACGAACCAGAACGATAGAGCATGTTGTCGGCAAGCGATACATAAACTACCCCCTTGAGCACTTTGACATCCACCTCTTGGAGTTCGTCGCGAGAGAGGGAGCGAGTGAGGTTGTTGGTGAGCACAAGATTGAGGGAGTCGCTCTTGGTCTTTGCCTCCACAAGTTGCTTGATGTATTTATTGGAAGCGTTGATTTCGTCGACGAGTTTAGAGATGTTGATGCTACCTTGGTTGTTTTGGAGCAAACTCTTGTCGAGCGAGCCTTGGAGGGCAGAGAGCTGACGCTTGAGTTCGGAGTTTTCGCGCTGTGCATCGGCAAGGCGATCTTCGAGACTCTTGCCGTGTGTGCGTGCTGTGGCGAGGTCTACCTGTGATTGGTTATAGAGTCCTTGGAGGTTGGTGTAATCGCCTTTGAGTTGTTGGAATTCCTTTTTGCTAACGCAGCTACCCATGGAAATCACTGCACCGAGGAAAGCTGCATAGAGAAAAATCTTTTTCATATGCGTGAGAAGATTAGTTGATGTTTTGCGGTAAAACACCATGTTGTACGAAGGCAAAGGTAAAGGATATGGTCGATATAACCAAAATATTCTGCGAAATTTGGCATTATGATGAGGAAATCAAGCCTTTTTAGTGGAAATGTCTGGTAAATTTACTTCTATTGTAGCAGTTTTCTGTGCTTTTTTGAGTGCTTGTTCTGAAACAAAATCTACAATATAATGCAGTTTCTATGCATTTAGGTCAGGATAATTTGGTGGTAAGGGTGGAAATTGCTATCTTTGGATGTAAGATTAAACCCAAATCGGTCATTTGATCCTGAACAGTTTTTATTTGATTGTTGAGCAGATGGTTTGTTGTTAGCTTGAAGGCGTAGCGGGCTACGTCGAGAACCAACGAGAAACAAGATGCCAACAAGAAAATGAAAGATGACAGGAAGTAATCTTTTCCATTACCAGTAGCACTTTTACGGTCTAATGACCGATTGGGGTTAAAGATGTAGAACAGGGCAAAAGCCGATGTGGAGTTTCCTCACTATGCTTGCTGAAAAGCCCATAATCCAATAATATGATTGCGAAAAAACTCATCATGGCTAGTGCGCTAGCTTTTTCTTCACTTATGACTTTTGCACAACAACCCAATACTACGTGGGAGAGTTTGCCTGTGCCCAGTGCGCCTTGGGTGGAGATGGTCTATGCTCCTTCGGCTACGACGTTTCAACTTTGGGCTCCTACAGCTGAACAGGTGCGCCTAAGACTGTATAAGACAGGACATGAAGGAAAGGCTTGGAAGATACTAAAACTAGATAAAGGTGCTGATGGCACGTGGTCGAAGCCTGTGAAAGGTGATCTCAAAGGGAAGTTTTACACCTTTGAGGTGAAGGTGGAAGGTAAGTGGCGCGGAGAAACTCCAGGCATCAATGCTCGCGCAGTGGGCGTGAATGGACGACGCGCGGCTGTGATTGACCTGCAAGACACGAATCCTACTGGATGGGAGAACGACAAACCAAAGTATCGTCTTTTTGAAAGTGGGGCTATCTATGAGATGCACCATCGTGATTTTAGTATGAGTGAGCATGCCAACTTCCAACATCGCGGTAAGTTTTTGGCACTGACCGAAAAGGGGGTGAAGACTTTGCAGGGAAGTCCTGCAGGATTGGATCATCTGAAGCAATTAGGTGTTTCTTACGTTCATATTCTTCCTTCATTTGACTATGCCTCTGTGGATGAAACAAAGCTCAATGAGCCTCAATACAACTGGGGTTATGATCCTTTGAACTATAACGTGCCGGAAGGTTCTTATTCCACAGATCCTTATCAACCCGAAGTGCGCATCCGCGAGTTTAAGCAGATGGTGCAAGCACTGCACGAAGCAGGCTTGAAGGTAGTGCTGGATGTGGTGTACAACCACACGTTTGACACGAATGGCTCTAACTTTGAGCGCACTGTGCCTGGCTACTTTTTCCGCCACAAGGCTGACGGTAGTTTGAGCGATGCTTCGGGCTGTGGCAATGAAACAGCATCGGAGCGTGCGATGATGCGCAAGTTTATGGTGGAGAGTGTGGAGTATTGGATGAAAGAATACCACATCGATGGATTCCGATTTGACCTCATGGGAATCCATGATATCGAAACGATGCGCCAGATTCGCAAGGCAGCGGAAAAGATTAACCCCAAAGTCTTGATTTACGGAGAAGGTTGGGCTGCTGGTGCTCCTGCATTGCCCGAAGGGGATGCAGCGATGAAGGCAGAGGTGCATCGCTTGCCAGGTATTGCTGCATTTAGTGATGAACTGCGTGATGCGCTGCGTGGTCCGTTCAGCGATGACAAACAACCTGCGATGTTGGCTGGACTGCTAGGCAACAAAGAGAGTGTGAAGATGGGGATCGTGGGGGGGATTCCTCACTCTCAGGTGGATTATCGCAAGGTGAACTACAGCAAGAATCCTTGGGCGGAGCAACCTCACCAATTGATTACTTATGTGTCTTGCCATGATGATATGTGTCTCAACGATCGTATCAAGAATTCGATTCCCAATCTTTCAGAACAAGAGTTGGTGCGCTTGAATCTTTTAGCCCAGACATTGGTGTTTACCTCTCAAGGTGTGCCTTTCATTCAAGCTGGTGAAGAGCTCTTCCGTGACAAGAAGATGGTGCACAATTCTTACAAGTCGCCAGATTCTATCAATACCATTGATTGGGCGCGTCGTGACAGTCATGCAGAGGTTTATGATTACTATTGTGCCTTGATGCAACTACGCAGTGCAGACTTAGCTTTTAGTCTTGGTGATGCGCAAAAGGTGCGTGAGTATGTCAGTTTCTTGCCTTCTTCAGAAACGATGGTGGCTTTTCGTGTGTATGGAAAGAGTTTGGTGGAGAGTCACGAATTAGACTATGTCGTTGCGGTGAACATGGGAAATCAAGCCGAAGAATTGCAATTACCTCACGGTGAGTATCAAATGAGAATGGGTCTTGGAGTAGATGTTCACGGCAATGTGGTGCAGTCTAACGAACTTCAGTATTCTGATAACAATGAGCAGGTGTCTCAACGCTTTGTGCTCCCTGCTAAATCTGCCGTTGTGCTGTGTCCTTATACCATTGTGCGTATGGGAAACTAAGCATTAGTTTTTGACCAAAAAGAACTCTCCGCCTTACCTGAATGGGGTAGGGCGGAGAGTTTGTTATAACAGAACTATCGCTATAAGTGGGATGAGCTTAAAGGAGACTAAGAATGATGTATGAGGAAAATCACAATTCGGTGGTCTCACTCTTCTACTCACCGCTAATGCTTGTCTAAGGCTCATGTCTATGCCTCATGTCTGAGTCTCAAGTGGTGCTTTGGCCTAATAGTTCTAAAGAAAATAGTTGCTCTGTTGCCAAGCTATAGGGATAGTAAACCGAACAGGCCAGAAATTAGTTGGCGTTTTCAGCGCGTATTGGGAGGTTTTCTCCTACAAATTCATAAGTGAAGTTGGTGCCACGAGCTGAAGGAAACTGGCTGCGTGGGTCAACATCTTGACGATTCTTGAGATGATCTATGATGCGGTCGTAGCAGTCAATAGCAGAGACTGCGCGAACATAGGCGGCAAAAGTAGTGTCACGATATTGAAATTTCTGAGTGCCCGGAATGAGGATCACACGCTTAAAATTGATTCGTCCAAAATACCAACCGATATTCTCTTCCATCAAGACGAAACTGCGATTTTCTTTGACACGTTGTGTTTGTGCTGACGGATAAATCTCTGGAGAGGCACTGTTGGCATTCTTATTGTTTGCTTTAAACTCTTCGAGACTATTAGCCGTTGTCTTGATGAGAATAAAATAAACACGAGGGCGAACTTTATGTCGCTTGGGGTAGGTGATATCGCTGTTGATGTATGCTGTGATTTCTTCAACAAGTCGGTCGTCTACATTGATATCTTGCAGGGATGCAAGGAAATTAAAGAGTTCATCAAGACTGTGAACCACAATTTCGTTGTCAAAATAGCGAGCGTAGATATTCATAATAGGCGTGATGTTGTAATGTGTGGTTATTTTCTCTTTATAGAAAAATTAGTTCTAAGAAATCACGTAGTTTAATAGGGTAGATAAGAAGAGAAAACGACCAGTATCGTGATAAAGAAACGAAAAAGCGAACTGCTTTGGGCAATTCGCTGAGAGCGGAAAACGAGACTCGAACTCGCGACCCCAA
>NZ_KB290716.1:0-5542 GCF_000318095.2 Alloprevotella sp. oral taxon 473 str. F0040 | reverse complement strand
GCGCGTCTACCAATTCCGCCACCTCTCCATTCTTTCTTGTCTTGTGTTGTCGTGTTGAGTAGGGGGAACTCAACCACAAGTTTGTCGTGTTGAACCTATGCGATTCTTGTGCCCAGAACAGGACTCGAACCTGCACGTCGTGAAACACTCGCACCTGAAACGAGCGCGTCTACCATTCCGCCACCTGGGCTTGGAAGTGATTCAACTTGTCCAAATGTGAGCGGAAAACGAGACTCGAACTCGCGACCCCAACCTTGGCAAGGTTGTGCTCTACCAACTGAGCTATTTCCGCGTTTCACTACCTTCCACAGAAGTTTTCTGTTACAGAAGATTGTTGTGGCGTTATCTCTCAAACGCAGTGCAAAGGTAAGAGCTTTTTATGAAACAACCAAATGATAGAGCTGGTTTTTTCTGCATTCTTCCGTAAAATCTTATGTAAGTATGGTTGATGTAAGGTGAAGTTTGCATTTTTCGCAAACTGATGGCCGATCTTCTAGCGATTAGCGCAGACAAGTGATGACTTTAAGGGAGGAGTTCGGTTTGTAAAAAGTCTTCTGCGGCACTTAGTGTGTCTAGTTTTCCTACATCTAAAAGGTGTAGATCCTGGGCAATCTTAGCCTCAAAACGAAATTGCTGGCACTCGTTGAGATAGAAATCCATGATGGGGAAGGCTTCTGGATAGGCTGAGAGTGCAGCTTCTAAACGAGGAGAGATGACATGAATGCCAGAGAAAGCATAATGGTGATAGTCACTTGGAGTGAGATTAGAGTAGGGGGAGCGTACTTCGTGGGTGGCAATATTCTCCCATCCCATCAAACGGTTATGCTCATTAACGAGAAGATATCGCTGCGTTTTGCGGTCGCTGACTAATAACATAGAGTCTGCTTGTGACTGTTCGGCTTCGCTATATAGGGCACTGAGGTTGGTATTACTCAAGATGTCCACATTGTGAATTAAGATGGGCGCCTCTGAAGGAGTGAATAGGCTAAGAGCCTGGCGTAGACCGCCGCCAGTGTTTAGCAGCTGCTGACGTTCATCGGAGATACGAATGGGGATACCCCAATCCTTTTGAGTGATATAGTTTATAATTTGGTCAGCGAAATGATGTACATTAACTACAATTTCAGTAGCACCAGCTGCTGTAAGACGTGTTAGGGTGTGATAAAGCAATGGTTTTCGAAGGACGGGTACCATAGCTTTAGGCATGGTATCGGTGAGAGGACGAAGGCGAGTGCCAAGACCTGCAGCAAAAATGAGTGCGCGCATGTGTATATAGTTGAATGTAGGGAATTCTTGTGATTAGCGAATCGCAGCTAATCTCATGTACCTTGTAAGTGTTGTAGGGAAAGGCGTGGCTTGTGTGTCGTAAAAGATGTCTTGTAGGTGCAGTCTAGGGAAGGAATTGCTCCCTTTCCTAAGTTGAGTGTACCCCATAGATCATGTAAAAAGTAAAGGGACACAATTGCTTGCGTCCCTTTGGAAAAAGTTAGTTGTTAAATCGGCTATAGATTACCGATAAATCAACTCCGTTATTTTTGCCACCTGCTAGACGTACACCATAGAGTCCGAAAGCATAGTTCAAGCGAACTAGGTTTTTAACCGTCTGGCGAGTCATCGGATTAGTGGTTGTGGTAAACACAGGGGTTGCTGGTACAATTGCTACTCGATTCCAATTGGGATTTTTTTGTTCCCAAGCCGCCCATTTCGCTTTGCGAGTAGCTTCAGAGTCGGTTGCTGTAACTCCAGCACCTGCATCGCGTTCGTTTCGCATGATTGTGATAAGCGGAGCTATATTGGTGAATGGGTAACTATGCGTTGCCTTTTGAGTCTTTGAACCTTTGTTGTCTAAAACTGCAGCAAATGAAGTTCGACCATCTGGAAGATGATTCTTCTGGAAGAAGTTTTCAAAGTCTGCAACACGCATCATCACCAAATAAGGTGGTGCTTCTTGAACTTTTTGTAGCGAAGCATCTTCCGCAATGGTTCGAAGGTAGAGCCGAGCATTATTAATTGAGTCGTTATAGTGAGTACCTGCTATAATGTCGTCTATGGGAAGTGTGGCTTCTGTGTGGAGAGCTGTAGGAGCCTTTATGTAGGTGAAATCCTGCGTGTTGTCCAGCAAACTAGAGGGAATCTCATTCTCTATGCGAGACGTTTGAATGACCTCGTCTGTAGAGGTAAATACCTGCACATCAGAGATGATGCTGTCTGGTTTGTTCTTAAGATCAGGATGATAACGATAGTATAGGTTGAGAGCTAAGTGATCAGCTTGCACCATTGTGCCCAAACCACCAGCGTGTTTCATATAGAAACCACCTAGCACATGGTGAGCAAAAGCATAACTATCTTTGAAGTGTTCTGGGGTCTTATGATATGCATTTAAGATGCGCTGACCAAATTCTTTTGAAAGACGAATGTTGAAGTAGCGGTAGTTCTTTTTGTTTTCTACCTGTGCTTTGGGTTGAGTTTGGTCAAAGATGGAGTATGACGCGGTTTGTTGTTCTCCTCCTTGTTTCAGCCATTCCTCGGGGTTGAGGTTAGTGTAATAGGTCGTGCTGCCGTTAGGTGTCTTTTTGCTGTCAATCTCTTGTGCTGTTACCTTCATGGTAGCAAGAGAGTCACCAAAATAGTTTACATGCCAAAAGGTGAGTGAGCATGAATCAACGACTACATTGCCCTGATCATCCTTTACCATTTTGTTAAGTGTCGGAAATGGTGTTACTTCGGGGATGAAGAATTGCGAAACAAATCCGTTGGTGGTACGAATATTAGTAACAGGATCAATGACACTGCCTAAAAGACTATTGTTGGTGCGTGCTGCGATAGCTCCCGTTTTCACGGTCTGCGTTGGCACTTTCACCGTCAGTTGTTCTGTAAACACCTTATCGGCTTCGGGCATGATGTCAGATCCCAAGCTCGTAGCATCTTCATTACAAGCTGTGGTGAGGGTTGCTGCACCAACAAGTAGGGCACAAAGTGAGAGGTAAGCCTTCATAAACTATAGGGTGTGGGAATTGCTGAAAAGGGTGAAACAAAATCATGCATATTTCTTATGCACATACATTCATCGCACCTTATCTATAACGGCAGGTATGCAGTGTTATTGTTCGTTTTCGCCAAAGACTTTTTGGTAGAATGCTTCGTATTCTTCCATAGAAGGTGTACCACCATTAGTGGTGAGTACAGGAATGCCGCTTTTTTCTGCATGTTTAGCGAGTGCATCAATCTTACCTTCTTGGATGAAACCATCACTAAAATGGATGGCTAGTTGTTCAAGTGCGTGTGGTTGTGAAAAGTCTATTCCTGTCTGAGCGATAAGCTCTGGAGTAGCCTCACGTAGGTTGACACACTCGGCAAAATTAGTTGTTGGTGCAAGTGTTGTGGTATCCTCATAGGAAGAATATACCACTTTGGTGTTAGCAAACGAAGGAGAGTCGTTGAAAGCCTGTTTAATGTAAAGGGGGACAATAGAAGAAATCCAACCTTGGCAGTGGATTACATCAGGTACCCAACGCAGTTTCTTTACCGTTTCAAGTACACCGCGTGCATAGAAAATAGCACGTTCAGCGTTGTCTTCGTATTCATTACCCTCAGCATCCGTGCGCATTTCGCGTTTGTGGAAGAAGTCATCATTGTCGATGAAATAGACTTGCATACGAGCTGCTTGGATAGAAGCTACCTTGATGATAAGTGGATGATCCGTATCGTCAATGATAATGTTCATGCCCGAGAGGCGAATCACTTCGTGCAATTGGTTGCGACGTTCGTTGATGTTTCCCCATCTAGGCATAAAAGTGCGGATTTCGTAACCCTTTTCTTGGATAGCCTGTGGCAGGTTGCGTCCAGCTGTCGCCATTTGCGATTCGGGTACGTAGGGAAAGATCTCTTGGGTGATGTACAATATCTTCTTTGCGCTCATTACGAATGGTTTTGTTTTGGGAGTCATCAGTATCTATATAGAATAATCCCATTATAATCAACTGCAAAGTTACGAAAAAAATAAGGAAGTAGCGCAGTTTGTTAGCTTTTTCTTATGGAAACCCCAGTTTTAGAAGTGCAATTCAGCAACCGAACTACGAAGTGCATTGTTTTGTGTAATGCTGAAAAGCAACGACTGCGCCAAGAATATCAACTTGGCGCAGTCGTCTAAAGATAACTCTATTCGGGCTTCAAGGAATAGAGCATTGCTATTTAGCTAGTTTAGCTCACTTTAGCGGACAACTTTGACACGGAAACCATCACTAGTGTCTAGGATAAAGACCCCTTGCAAGAAGCCAATGGGGATCCGTATTTCAGTGTCGGTTGCAATATGTTGCTGTAATGTCTTACCTTGCAGAGAGTGTAGGCGTACAGAAGTATCTGGTTTAATGCCACGTAATACCAAGATGTTACCTTCCCAATCTAAGGTATGGTGCCCTTCTGTCGTTATTTGTGCTAAAGATGTCGGTGGATACACTTTTACCTTGCATTCTGCCTTCAGTCCACTACCATCTTGTACTGTAGCAGTGATGGTGACTTCACCAGCCTTCAAGGCTTTGAATCTACCTTCCCCCAAGTCTTGGAGGATGTCGGTTTTATCCATCTTCCAAACCACCTTTTGTATGGCCTTTTCAGGCATTACTTTAGCGGTAAGGGTGAACACATCTTCTAAATGTACATTGCGTTCTACAGAATCTAAAACTATTTCCGTAGCTTTAGGAATCTTGGGTTCCTGTTTCTTTTTAGTCACAGTTACATGACATTCTGCTTTTGCTCCGCTACCATCTTGCGCTAAAGCTAAAATTGTCACCCTACCTTCTCTGACTGCTTTGAAATTGCCTTCCCCTAGGCTTTCGAGTACCATACTATTACTCAACTGCCAAGACACCTTTTGATTGGCTTTCTCGGGAAAAACACTAGCCGTTAATTTTAGAATGTCTTCCACGTGGATGAAAGCCAGTTTCATGTTTAGAATAACCTGCGTAGCCTTGGGGATCTCTGGCTTTTTCTCCTTCACTGTCACGCGGCATTCTGCCTTCACTCCGCTACCATCTTGTGCAGTAGCAGTGATAACTACTTCACCTGCTTTCAAGGCTTTGAACTTGCCTTCACCCAAGTCTTGGAGGATGTCGGATTTATCCATCGACCAAGTCACCTTTTGCGCAGCCTTTTCGGGCATTACGTTAGCGGTAAGAGTGAACACATCGTCCACAGTCGCGGTGTGTTGAGTTTCATTCAGCACCACTTTTGTAGCCTTCGGATTCTTGACCGTCACGCGGCATTCAGCCTTCACTCCGCTACCATCTTGTGCAGTAGCAGTGATAACTACTTCACCTGCTTTCAAGGCTTTGAACTTGCCTTCACCCAAGTCTTGGAGGATGTCGGATTTATCCATCGACCAAGTCACCTTTTGCGCAGCCTTTTCGGGCATTACGTTAGCGGTAAGAGTGAACACATCGTCCACAGTCGCGGTGTGTTGAGTTTCGTTCAGCACCACTTCTGTAGCCTTCGGATTCTTGACCGTCACGTGGCATTCAGCCTTCACTCCGCTACCATCTTGTGC
>NZ_KB290715.1 GCF_000318095.2 Alloprevotella sp. oral taxon 473 str. F0040 | reverse complement strand
GTCTCTATCGACGGGTGTCGTGGGCGTGAAGCCGCCCTCAAAGGCGATGGCATAATAATGATGAGGGTTGTAGCCCGCACCGAGGAGTTCCTCTGCTGTGGGCAGCTCGACGGTCTTGCCGCTGTTGGCGTAGCTGGCGGTCTTGACTTGCCCGTTGTGGGTGAACTGCACCCGATAGATGCGCTTGTCGGCCTTGTCGGTGGGCAGCGGCGTGGCGTCGGTGCCGAGCGTCTGTCCCCACACGTTTTCGGCGCGCCCGCTCTGCAGCATCCAGGCCACGTAGCCACTTGCAAGCTGCTCGGCGGTCGTCGGCGTGCCTTGCACGTTGGCAAAGGCGTTCACGTAGTAGCAGTTGTTGAGCGTGGGCTTCGGCGCGAAGGCGTAGCCGCCCTTGGCGTTGTTCGTGCCGGTGTAGAGGCAGTTGTTGAAGGTACAGGTGGCGTCGTCAGCTTGAGCAGATACGAAGCCGCCCATGTTCTGCTGGCTGTTGTCTACGGTGCCGTTGATGTCGCCGGCCACGATGCAGTCGTTAAAGGTGATTTTGCTTTCAGGGTATGCCGAGAGCACCATTCCTGCGGCGCAGTAGGAGCTGCTCTTGTTGCCGCTGGTGATTTTCACATCGCTAATGCAGTGTTCGTAGGTGGTGGTGCCACGCGCAGCGAGAGAAAATACGCTCAAAGGCTGGCTGTCGGACGTCATCTTCCCTGTTACGCGCAGGTTCTTGATGGTGGCATCAACTAAAAAGGGGAACAGCGCGACGTAGGTATCAGTGCCGTGAGCGTTCCAATCGATCGTGATGGTGTGCCCCTGTCCGTCGAACGTGCCCTTGTACTGCTCGATAGAGTTGCCCACTGTATTGATTTCCGTGCCGAGGTCAATGTCATTCTTTAGCTTGGTATCGACTGAGGGTTGTTCGGCGCTGTTGATGAGGTTGCAAAACGTTTTCCAGTCGGCCGCCGATGCGATTTCGTAGTAATCCTCCTCGGTGACGGTGACGGGCACGCTGCAGTCTCTATCGACGGGTGTCGTGGGCGTGAAGCCG
>NZ_KB290714.1:435613-447361 GCF_000318095.2 Alloprevotella sp. oral taxon 473 str. F0040 | reverse complement strand
GCGGTAAGCATCAACATCGTTCATGGGATTTTGGAAGCGGAGTAAGGAAGAAAATTGAACATTGTGAGAAGCGAAAATAGTTATTTGTGTGGAGAATATTGCACTTTGAGAGAAGCACTAAACCCAATCGGTCATTAGAGCGTTATAGTGCGATTCGTTATAGAGAAGATAACTTCCTGCCATCTTCCATTTTCTTGTTGAGCATCTTGTTTCTTGTTCGCTCTCGACGCAGCTCGCTACGCCTTCGAACTCACAACCAACCAGCTGCTCAACAATCCAATGAAATCCGTTCAGAATCTAATGACCGATTGGGGCTAAACGATATTTGTATGGAGAACACTGCACTTTATCAATCAAACGGCAGTGACTAGTGGTGAGCCACTGCCTAAAATCGCATAGAAAATGGGGGCAATTCAAAGAAAATCATTACCTTTGCACCAAATAGTCAAATGATAATTACAACACATGGCACAAGAAGACGTTTTTAAGAAAATAGTTTCCCACTGTAAGGAGTATGGATTTGTATTTCCCTCCAGTGAAATCTATGACGGATTGGGCGCAGTCTATGACTACGGTCAACTCGGCGTTGAACTCAAAAATAATATCAAGCAATACTGGTGGCAATCTATGACCTTGCTTCACGAAAACATCGTGGGCATTGATTCTGCCATCTTCATGCACCCCACCATTTGGAAGGCTTCTGGTCACGTAGATGCGTTTAATGACCCTTTGATTGACAACAAGGACTCTAAGAAACGCTATCGTGCTGACGTGCTCATCGAAGATCAACTCGCAAAATATGACGAGAAGATTGAGAAGGAAGTGGCTAAGGGTCGTAAGCGTTTCAAGGAAGCCTTCAACGAAGAAGAATTCCGCGCTACCAACGGCCGTGTGCTTGAAATTGCTGCTAAGCGCGCTGCTTTGCACGAGCGTTTTGCAACAGCTCTCAATGATAGCAACCTCGTAGAATTGCGCCAAATCATCTTGGATGAGGAAATCGTTTGCCCCATCAGCGGTACTCGCAACTGGACTGAAGTGCGCCAATTCAACCTCATGTTTAAGACCGAAATGGGTTCTACCTCTGAGGGTGCATCCACCATCTACCTCCGCCCCGAGACGGCACAAGGTATCTTCGTGAACTACCTCAACGTGCAAAAGACCGGTCGCATGAAGATTCCTTTCGGTATTGCACAAATCGGTAAAGCTTTCCGTAATGAAATCGTTGCTCGCCAGTTCATCTTCCGCATGCGTGAATTTGAACAAATGGAGATGCAATTCTTTGTAAAGCCTGGCACCGAACTCGAATGGTTCAGCCAGTGGAAGGAAACACGTATGGCTTGGCACCAAGCTCTCGGTTTTGGTGCAGAAAACTATCGCTTCCATGACCACGAGAAGCTCGCGCACTATGCTAATGCAGCAAGTGACGTCGAGTTCAAGATGCCTTTCGGATTCAAAGAAGTAGAAGGTATCCACTCTCGCACCAACTTCGACCTCTCACAGCATGCTCAATTCAGTGGTAAGAAGATTGAATATTTCGATCCTGAACTGAACGAAAGCTACACTCCCTATGTTATCGAGACTTCTATTGGTGTAGACCGCATGTTCCTCAGTGTGATGTGCCATGCCTACGAAGAAGAGAAGCTCGAGGGTGGTGATAGCCGCGTGGTGCTCCGCTTGCCTGCTGCCCTTGCTCCTGTGAAGTTGGCCATCTTCCCCTTGGTGAAGAAAGATGGACTCCCTGAGAAGGCACACGAAATCATGAACGAATTGCGTTTCCACTTCAAGTGTGCTTACGAAGAGAAGGATTCTATCGGTAAGCGTTATCGTCGTCACGATGCCATCGGTACGCCTTTCTGCATCACCGTAGACCACGAAACACTCAACGATGGTTGCGTGACCATTCGTGAACGCGACACCATGAAGCAAGAACGTGTGAAAATCGAAGACCTCCGTGCTTTGATTGAGGACAAAGTGTCTATCACCTCTTTGCTCAAGAAACTTAAATAATCTCCCGTTGTTCCCACCTTGTCGATTGTGATAAGGTGGGGGCAGCTCTGTTTGTCAAAGAACTCTATGAATCGCGCATCTCTCTTTACTCTCATGTCGGCTTTGCGTGCTGGACAAGCACGAAGCTGGGGACATTTTGCTCAGACACTTCGCACTTGTTTTGTGCTCCTTCTTGTAGGGTGTGGATTGGCGGTGACAGCTTGTTCAAGCGAAGAAACCATCGATCCTGTCTACGAAAATTGGGCAGCACGCAATATGGCAGCTTTTTCCGATACACTGCGTGTAGCGCGCACTGCTATTGCCCAAGCTAAAGCACAATATGGCGATGCCTGGGCAGAACATACGCCTTGGCGCGTGTTTGGCAACTACACACTAGGCACAGGTGGCAAACCTACAGCTAAGGACACTTTAGTGGTGCGTGTGGTGAGTAGCCAGCTTTCAGCTGCCGAGGCACTAAAAGCTCCACGTCCTCTCTACACCGACACGGTGCGCGTGGCCTATATGGGACGTTTGATGCCCACTTCGGCCGACCCAGCAGGGAAAGTCTTTGACTTTAGTGGCCCTTCTAGATTGGAAAGTGATGTCTTTAACACGGCACTCGGCACTGATGCTCAATTTGCTGTGAGCAACGTCGTGGTGGGTTTCTCCACAGCACTCCAACAAATGCACGTGGGCGATCGCTGGCGCATCTTTATTCCTGCAAAGTCGGGCTATGGCAATGCAGCCCAAACTTCTATTCCTGCTGGCTCGATGCTGATCTTCGACTTGCAGCTACGTAAGTTTTGGCACCCCTAACCCAAGTTGTCTCACAAGACATTGAGCCAAACTTGGAACAAAACGATACATCAACAACACAACTAATAATATGTCCTTTGCTAAACTTCAAATCATCGGTAAGGGGCAGGGAAGAAAGAACAAGTGTCTTGCCAATAATGGTCTGGTCATGAGGCTCTCTTCTTGAAAAACTAAACAGCTATACAAAATCATGCTCGAAATACGCAATCTTCACGCTTCTGTAGAAGGCAAAGAAATTCTTCGCGGCATCAACCTCACCATTCGTGACGGTGAGGTTCATGTGCTCATGGGGCCTAATGGCTCTGGTAAGTCCACTCTCTCTAATGTGCTTGTGGGCAACCCTAAGTTTGACGTGACTGAAGGTGAAATCATCTTCAATGGAAAGAATCTTCTCGAACTTGAACCCGAGGAGCGTAGCCACGAAGGTATCTTCATGTCGTTCCAAGCACCCATCGAAATTCCTGGTGTTTCGATGACAAACTTCATGCGCGCTGCCGTCAATGCTAAGCGTGAATACTTCGGTGAAGAACCCCTCTCGGCTTCTGATTTCCTCAAGGTGTTGCGCGAAAAGCGCAAGCTCGTGGGACTCGATGCTCACTTCATGAGCCGTGGTGTCAATGAAGGTTTCTCTGGCGGTGAACGCAAGCGCAACGAAATTTTCCAAATGGCAGTGCTCGAACCTAAGTTCTCCATCTTGGACGAAACCGACTCTGGTCTTGACGTTGATGCACTCCGCATTGTGGCTGAGGGATTCAATCAACTCCGCAAACCTGAGACTTCTGCTCTCGTGATTACTCACTACCAACGCATGCTTGACTACCTCAAGCCTGACTTTGTACACGTCCTTGTCAACGGTAAGGTAGTGAAAGAAGGTGATGCTACGCTTGGCTACGAAATCGAAAAGCGTGGCTTTGACTGGATCAAAGAAGAATTGGCGCAATAAGACAAAAATAGGCACAGCTCTCGCCGTGCCTCATTTGTGCTGATGCCTAATAACCTAAAGTTTTTTGCTTCACACCTCAACTAATTCTTCTGATTCTTATGTCTAGTCTTCAACAATATCTCGATCTTTATCGCGATGCCCACGACCTCATCGCCCAGCATAGTTGTACTGTGCTCAATGAGCGTCGCCAAGAGGTTGCGCAACTTTTGCAAGATCGTCAGCTCCCCAATACGAAGGTGGAGCGTTACAAATATACAAATGCTGATGCTGCTTTCGCTCCCGATTTTGGCATCAATCTTAAACGCCTTTTAGGAGGTGCTCAGGCTCAAAAGCTCTGCAAGTGCAGTGTGCCAGGACTCCCCACTTATGCCATGTATGTGGTGAATGATGTGGTGGTGCCTCTGTCTGAAGAAGAGCAACTCCCTCAGGGAGTAACGGTGCTCTCTTTTGCACAAGCTGCTGCGCAGTGTCCCGAATTACTCCAAAAGTATTATCATAAGGCCGCTCAACAAGAACCTGCAAATGCTCACAAGAATGTGCAACGCACAGAATATGATGCAGTGACTTTGCTCAACACCTTGCTCGTACAAGATGGAATTTTGGTGCATCTTGCGGCTGGTGCAAAGCTCGATAAGTCTTTGCAAATCGTCTTCCACACGCAGTCTAAGCAACCAATCATGGCAAATCGCCGCCTCCTCGTGGTGGCAGAAGCCGATAGTTTTGGTGAAATCTTGATTTGTGAGCACGCAAAGGGATTAAAAGACAGCCTTTCTACACAAGTTACTGAAGTATATTTGGATGAGAAAGCCGCTGTGTCCATCTACAACCTCGAAGAGACGCGCGAAGGTCACAGCCGATTTACCAACATCTACGTTGAACAACAGAAGGAGAGTCGATTCTCTCTCAATAATCTAGCCCTCAGTACTGGAATTTCTCGCACCATGACCAACGCTCGCTTGTTGGGCGAAGGTGCAGACTGCCAAACAGCCGGTATGGCTATCACCGATGGCAAGCAGCATGTAGACAATACCCTCCTTGTGGATCACGTGGCAGAGAATTGTACGTCCGATATGCTGTACAAATACGTGCTCGATGGTGAGAGCACTGCTGTGTTCGCAGGAAAAGTGATGGTGCGTCCTGATGCTCAGAAGACACTATCACAACAGAGCAGTGCTAATATCTGTTTGTCGCCTACGGCACACGTGCATGCCCTTCCTATGCTGGAGATTTATGCTGACGATGTGCGTTGTAACCATGGCGCTACGATTGGTAAACTCGATGAAGGGGCACTCCTGTATTTGCGTCAACGCGGTATTCCTCTCGCAGAAGCCAAGTTGTTGCTACAACATGCCTTCGTCAACGATGTGCTGCAACGCATCCCCATTGAGGCTCTTCGTGAGCGTTTGTCGCATTTGGTGGAGCTTCGCTTCCGTGGTGAGTTGCATCATTGCCAAGATTGTCACTGCTAAGGTGGCGTTGCTGAGTTCAGCAATTCAAATAAACTAAATAATTTTCCGCACTGCTTCCGGGTTGAGCCGATGCGGTGCGGAATTCTTTTGACGTGATGTGTGCGCACACTATGAGTTGAGGTCAAAGACTACGTGGATTTAGGCGCACCACTATGATATATTCTTTCTATGTACACCTATCGTCAAGATTTTCCCATACTTTCTAGAGAGGTCTACAAGCATCCGCTTGTTTACTTTGACAATGCTGCTACAACGCAGAAACCGCAGTGCGTGATTGATGCCATTTCGCGCGAATATGCGGAGGTGAACGCCAATGTGCACCGAGGCATTCACTATCTTTCCCAACAAGCTACGGAGCTGCATGAGGCAGCGCGCGAAACTGTGCGCAAGTTTATAAATGCTCGCAGCACGAGCGAAATCATTTTCACGCGTGGCACCACAGAGAGCATAAATCTTGTGGCTTATTCCTTTGGAGAAGCCTTCCTCAAAGAGGGAGATGAAGTGATCCTTTCTGTGATGGAACACCATTCTAATATCGTGCCTTGGCAGCTGCTACGTGAGCGAAAAGGTATTGTGATTAAAGTGGTGCCGATGAATGAGGCTGGTGAGTTGGATATGGACGCTTATCGCGCGCTCTTTACTCCTAAGACTCGCCTTGTAAGTATCTGTCATGTGAGCAATGTGTTGGGGACTATAAACCCTGCGCAAGAGCTTATCCGCATCGCTCACGAAGCTGGGGCTAAAGTGCTGCTAGATGGGGCGCAAAGTGTGCCTCACTTTGCCGTAGACGTGCAAGCCTTGGACTGTGATTTCATGGTGTTCAGTGGACACAAAATCTACGGTCCTACAGGAATTGGCGTGCTTTATGGTAAGGAAGACTTGCTCGACCAACTTCCTCCTTATCAAGGTGGAGGTGAGATGATAGCCCGTGTGAGTTTTGAGCACACCACTTTCGAGCGTCTCCCCTATAAGTTTGAAGCTGGCACCCCCGACTATGTGGGCACTCATGCTTTGGCGACTGCGCTAGACTACCTCTCTGCCATCGGTTTGAACAGAATAGCAGCACACGAGGAAGATCTTACCCAATATGCAATGACTCAAATGCGCGAGATAGAAGGCATGAAGTTTTTCGGCACAGCTGCTGCCAAGACTTCAGTCGTATCGTTCAATGTCGGCGACATACATCCCATGGATTTAGGTACACTCCTGGATCGTCTGGGCATCGCCATTCGCACGGGGCATCATTGTGCACAACCGCTCATGGCACGTTGCGGTGTGGAAAGCATGGCGCGCATCTCCTTTGGTCTCTACAACACGCGCGAGGAAGTGGACAGCTTCATCAAAGCTCTCCAACGTGTGGTAGCTATGTTTTAACCCCAAAAGGTCATTAGAACGCTATTGTGCTACTCGTTATAGAGAAAAGATTTTCCTCTAACGATTTGCTCCATCATACTCACGCAGCTGACGTCTTTGACGTCCTCAGGAGAATCTTCTAAGCCTCAGTGCTACTTACCTCTCAAGAGTCTCCACTTTATTTCCAGTGTTTGAAACAGTGCATTTCAAACACTGGATTTCTTTTTAGGGTCACGACTACCCTGTTAGTATATATAAGAGAGTATCTTGGAAATTTTGTATGTAATTGCAGTATTATAGGGAATCAAACGAATATATCCATGGGGTCGCAGTTGTTTCTTTGGATTGCAAAGTGGATATTGCAGCCTTTTGAGTAGACAAGAAAAGGCCTTTCTCAGACTGTCATTGCTTAAGCACTCCTTCCTTGCGAGTTGTCCATGATTCCTGCCAAGTTCGGCTATCAAATCCTTACAGAGATAGGGCTTGAACGATACTTTTTTGTCAAAAAACTTGCTTGTGCTTTGTTTCAGTTGTACTTTTGCAAATGTAATCGAAACGCTATTGTCAATCAAGACAATAATACATTCGATAGATAACAGCAATATGTTGTAGACAACATGAGCTAATGTATAACTAAATTAGAACAATATGAAACAACAAAAAATGATCGACGAGCTTATGTATCGCATCGACCGATACCGCTCCATGGGTAATGGTGCTATGGCACAAGCCCTCAACCAACAACTTCGTGCACTCAATGCGCAAGTAAAATGAGATTCACCAGAAGCAACAGAATATTCGGAAATCGAATAAGGAAAGCTTCAAAAATCTACATGAGATAGATTCTCATTTTTCCATCTCCGTCTTCCCAATACGGGGAAGCCGAGAGCGATGGATTGAAATTTTATTCACCAGTTGTCGTAACAAATGGTTACGCACAACGCAGAAGACGACGAGAAAGCCCAAAAGGCTTTCCTTTTTTTGTGCCTAATCGCAAAGGATTGGGGCACTTTTTCTAATCACACCAGAACTTGTGAGCATACACACACGGCTCAAAAACACATATCCCCTTTTACCGTAAGATCACAAGCCTCAACCTACCCTTCAATAGAGAAACACCGCAGCGCCAACACACAAATATTGATTATCTCTGCTCACTATCCTCCACTTTCTGCCTTACCCCTTCGTTGAGCCCCCCTATTTATATATGGGTCGAAAGAGGGGCAAAGAGAGAAAAAACGGCAAAAAAGTGAAGTTTTTTCTGCGATAACCATTAATTTTATCAACTACACCTTACAGAACAAGCTGAAAACACATTTTCTGCGTAGAAGTCGCGGACAAATCCAGCCAGTTTCATTGCTAGAGCGCACAGTTCCTTTTTGTGGCTAAAACGGCACAAAAGGATATAGAGAAATCCGAGGAATTTCATGTCGATGAAGCCCTCTTGTAGGGCATCATATTTTGCTCAGAAAAAATCATCTTTTCTCGCGCGCACGTGACACGCGCGCGCATTCCCTGGGATTTGCACTTTTTTGCTTTCACAACCTTCACACAAGAACGCTGAAAAGAGGGACTCTGCAACAAGAAAAAAAGGGGAAAAGCAACTTTCACGGAGCACCCTTGTTTGCAAACTGCAGCGAACTCTCAAAAACGTGGGAAGAAGCTCGTAAAAACGTCCAACATTTTCGGAAAAAACTCGGAGAAAAAAAGATAAACGTCGGAGCTTTTCCCTAGAAAACTCCGACGTTCATTTAGCCCCTTTCGGTGAAGGTTGTGAAAGCAAAAAGAACAAAATTGCTGTGATGCGCGCGCGTGAAGGGCGCACAGATGAGAAGCGAAAACTCTACACAGTAATTGCGACAAATAACAAGCCATTTGCAAGACAATTGCACTACGCGAAGCAATCGACAGACTTGCGCACCACAGCACCTCGGGCAAGAGTAGGACGACTCACAGTCGGATGTTACATGAAAGTTCAAGTGCTTTTTCTCGTTCCTCTACCAAAGAATAGCAATATCAACATTTTGACAAGTTCACCTATCAAAATAGAGTGCAATGTTATTTTTCATGTCACTTTTTCGGCGATTTTTCTCTCTTTGCCTAGTTATCCTCCCATATATTATTAGGGGGACACCGATAAAAGAACGCAGCACAACCGACTCTACTATCCTACTCTTCGGTGAGCACATAGCCCAACTTCTTCTTGCCATCGACCTTGATGGCGAGTGCTTGAGGGAAGCGCACATGGCGCACGTGAGCCGTTTCCTCCACGGCAGGGAGGGCATCAAGGGCGGCACGATTGTAGACTCCATCGCCGTTGAAGTCGTTGATGGTGAAATAGCCCACACCGAAGGAGGTGAGGTTTTGGAAGAAGTGAGTACCTTGCGAAGGATCCACGCGATAGTTGGTCAATCCAGCCTCAACGATGATGCGTGCGGCTGAGATGTTGGGCCACTTCACCGGAATCCCCAACCACGAATCGCTCGATCCCCAACGTCCTGGACCCACCAACACATAGTGCTCTCCTCGGTCGAGGAATTTGGCATTGATGCGCGAGATTTCTTCCGCAATTAAGGGGTTGTTACCAGCATTATAGCCATCGGTTTTCACATACACCACATCGGTGATGCCGTCCATTTGTCCGTGCCCCAGCGCATTATTGCTTTGCAGCAGAATGGTTTCAGGACGAATTTCAGAAAGATTGATATGCACATCGCTTTTCACATCGACCATGGGGCGAATTTGCAGCAGATAGAACACACAACTGCGGCTGGCTGCCTCGATTTCCACAGCAAATTCGATTTCGACTGGGCGGCGCATCGCCTCTTGGCCGAGGCGTAAGACTTCGCGCAGGAGATGCGGAAGGGGCACAACATCGTGCTCCAACACTCCTACAAAACTGATGATTTTTCGTCCATCGGGATAAACTCCTGGATAGATGACTTGGTCGGTGGGATTGTAGGTCGAAGCGAGGTGTTGCAAAGCTCCGTCTTTGTCGGCTTCTCGCACAGAGAGTTTCAAGAGATTGAAAGCATCGTCTACGGAGAAATTCTCACCCATATTCTTCAGATCGAGGGCATAAAATCTGGTTTGCGTTTCGCGCAATGCCATTTCGGGGTCCGACATCTGCAACACTTTTCCCGGATGATGGGGACAAATGCGCAACGTCTGTCCACCATCTACTATATATTTTCCCAATCCGAGGGCTAGATTCACGATGCCCTCTTCGGCTCGCTCATCCCCTATGGGATAGTAGTTCAACGAACGTCCAACGCCCGACATGCTGGGATAGTAGCGATCGCCATATTGTCGGCCAACCACTTCTTGCAAGATCACCGCCATCTTTTCTTGGTCGATGACGTTGCGCGTGGCTTGCATGTAGGCTTTGGAGTCTTTAAAAAAGACGGAAGCATACACCCCTTTGATGGCATCGTAGAGCATGGAGAGCATGCGGTGGCGATTGTCCAACAGGGGCACCATATAGGTGTTATATATCCCTGCAAAGGGCTGATAGTGGCTATCTTCGAGCAACGAACTCGAGCGCACCGCGATAGGACTGCTGGTGGCTTCAATGAAGGTGAGGATGTCTCCCTCTAAACTTGCAGGAAGCGTGGCGCGGCGGAAGGCATCGAGGATGACAGCATCGTCGGCATCGGAGAGCGCAAGTTGGTAGAGGTTGTTGTGATCCATGAATTCCTCGAAGAGGTCGGTACAAAGTACCACCGTCTTGGGAATCATCACCGTGGCATTGTCAAACTGATTGAGTTCGGGGTGATGCTTCACGATATTGTCGATGAAAGCAAGACCACGGCCCTTACCTCCCAACGAACCTTCTCCGATGCGTGCAAAATTGGAGTAGCGGTCGAAACGATCGCGACGGAACACGGCAACGACACCTTGGTTTTTCATGCGGCGATAGTCCACAATGGCTTCAAAGATGGCGCGACGATGGGCGTCTATATCTTGAAGTTCCTGCCACGAGAGTTGTTTGACAAACTCGGCAGCAGGAAACATGGCGCGGCTGCGCAACCATCGCGACACGTGATTGCGCGTGATGTGATAGTGCAACGACTCGGCAGGCACATTGAGCACAGCAGATTGCATCTCTTTCAGATTGCGCGCACGCATCACTTCTTGGAAGGTTTTGGGATCACGGAAGATGAAATCGCCAAAACCGAAGTGTTGCTTAACGACCTCACGGAGGTCTACCGCCATCTTCTTGGAATTTTTGTCGATGAAATCGGCATTGTGCGCCTTGGCTTGCACGGCATTTTCAGATTCGGCAGACTCGAGAATGAGCGGAAGAAAGGGGTCGCGCTTGCGCAACTCCGCCAACAGATGCACACCGGCTTGAGGGTCCACCACACCTCCGCGAGGATAGCGCGCATCGGTGATGACTCCCAACACGTTGTTGGGATGGCGGTCGTAGAGGTCGATGGCTTCTTCATAGGTGCGGGCGAGCACGATTTTCGGACGTCCGCGCATGCGAAGGGTGCGCTGGTGCTCATTGAGGGCTTCCGTGGCAAACTCCATGCTTTGCTGCAACACGAATTTATACAATTCGGGCAGGACGGAGGAATAGAAACGGATGTTGTCTTCGACAAGAATGATTTGTTGCACTCCACCTTCTTCGATATCGTGATCGAGATTCATTTTGTCTTCTATCAACTTGATGATGGACAGCAGCAAATCGGTGTTTCCCAACCAACAAAACACGTATTCAAAATCGGAGAGGTCTTCATGCTCGATGCGCGCAGTGATGCCGTGACTGAAAGGGGTGAGCACTACGAGGGGGATGTGCTGGAATTGATGCTTGATGCCTCGGGCGATGTCGAAGGTGTCGCTATTGTCTGTGCCAGGCATCACGATGATGAGATCAAAAGAATTGCGATGCAGTTCTGCCCACGCCTCAGCCTCTGTGCTCACCTGCGTGAAGCGCGGAGGATAGCGGAGAGAGAGGGCGGCATACTCATTGAAAAGTTTCTCATCAATGCGCCCATCGTCTTCGAGCATGAAGGCATCGTAGGGATTGGCGATAAGGAGCACATTGAAGATACGCCGTGTCATAAGATTGACAAACGAGGTGTCTTTGAGATATAGTTGGGTGAGGAGCTGTTTGTCGAGCATACGAATTAGACGTTAGAATTTAGACGTTAGACGTTAGAGATTAGACGTTAGAGG
>NZ_KB290714.1:307874-435593 GCF_000318095.2 Alloprevotella sp. oral taxon 473 str. F0040 | reverse complement strand
GACGTTAGACGTTAGAGATTAGACGTTAGAGGGTTGCGGCCCCGTTTTGCTCACCACGACAAGCGCGGCTCGGGGCTTATTGATTATAGGAATAGTAGAAGGTAGAAGATAGACGTTAGAAGGGCATAGACTTTCAGATACAATCAGACGCTAGACGAAACCACGCCATAGGTTTTTGCGTGATTCAGGCGTCTAGCGTCTATAGTCTTACGTTGAATATTGAAGTGCTGACATCTAGACTCTAACGTCTAAATTCAAATGTCTTACGTCTAAGATCTAAAGTCTAACCTCTTAATATCTAATCTCGATACTTGCCTTCTTCTTTATCTTCGAGCATGGAGAGATAGGAGGTGTAGCGAGAGGGCGCAATCTGGTGAGCCTCGATGGCATCGAGCACCGCACAACCTGGTTCGTGGATGTGCGTGCAGTTATTGAATTTGCAGCCACCTCCGATGCGGAAGATTTCACGAAAGTAGTGAGCTATTTCTTCAGGCTCCATGTCGAACGTACCAAATCCTTTGATGCCTGGGATGTCGATGAGTCCACCACCCGAAGGCAAATCAAAGAGTTCGCTGAACGTGGTGGTGTGCATACCCGTGCCGTGGGCTTCGCTCACCTCAGCTGTGCGTGCTCCTGCGTTGGGGATCAGACGATTGATGAGCGTGCTTTTTCCGACTCCCGAGTGACCAGCCAGAAGGGTGATTTTTTCGGTGAGCAAAGGCGCAAGCTGTTCGACTCCTTGACCATGTAGTGCAGAGAGTTGCAGGACTTCGTAGCCAATATCACGATAAATCCACGTGAGATAGTCTAACGTGGCCCGCTCTTCCTCGTTGAGATCGTCGATCTTATTGAACACCAACGTCACTGGCACGCGATAAGCCTCGGCAGAAGCCAAGAAGCGATCGATGAAAGTAGTGGTGGTTTCGGGACGTGCCACAGTGATGAGCAACAACACACGGTCGATATTCGCCGCCAAGATGTGGCTCTGCTTCGAGAGATTGGAAGCCTTGCGGATGATATAATTGCGGCGGTCGTCGATGGCGACAATGAAAGCTAGTTCTCCCTCGGCAGCAGGACGAATGGTCACTCCATCTCCCACTGCCACGGGGTTGGTGGTGCGGATGCCTTTGAGGCGGAAGTTGCCTTTCACACGACATTCCACGACATTGCCCTCATCAGTGCGCGCCATGTAGCTACTCCCCGTGTTGCGCACCACGATACCGTGAAGTGGCTGAGCGAGGGAGTTTTCGTCTGAGAAGGATGTCGAAGAGGCAGACATGGATGAATGAGCAGACGTTTGCGATTTCTTCGAAGCGGCTTTAGCCTTTTTGGAAGCGGACTTAGATGTTTGAGCCAAATTGTGCGAGATTAAAAACAGACCCTTCGATGCACAGAGGCTCGAAGGGTCTGATAAATTATCATAGAAATAAAGTGATCGAGCCGAAAAGACTTACACCGTCATGATTTCCTTAGCCTTGTTGGCAAGAAGTTCATCGATGCGCTTGATCATTTTATCGTGGAGTTTCTGAAGATCGTTTTCAGCATCTTTAGCCACGTCTTCAGGCACACCATCTTTGGTGCTCTTCTTGAGCTTGTCGATACCATCGCGGCGCACGTTGCGGATAGCGATTTTAGAATCTTCACCTTCTTGATTGCATTGCTTGGTGAGATCACGACGACGCTCTTCGGTGAGGGGAGGAATGCCAAGACGAATCACCTCACCATTGTTCTCAGGCATGATGCCTACATTAGAATCAATGATGGCCTTTTCGATGGGAGCAAACATGCTCTTATCCCAAGGCTTAATGGCGATGGTGCGAGAGTCGGGCGTAGTGATTGCAGCTACATTGTTCACAGGCACCATAGAACCATAAGAATTGACCATCACTTGGTCAAGGATGTGAACATTCGCTTTGCCCGCACGGATGTGCGAAAGAGTTTCATCGAGGTGCATCACGCTCATTTCCATGCGTTCTTCGCATTCAGCAAGTAGTTGCTTTACGTCTAACATATCGTTTTCGTTCTTTTACGTTGATGTTGTTGGATATATTTTAGGCAAATATACGACAGTCTTTCGACACATCAAAAGAAAATGATAATTTCTTCAGCAGAAAATGCGATTTTACAGCTTGCCCCTCTATGAAGCCTGCCAATACAAGAAAAGTTCGACAACTTCCTCACATAATACATGACCTAAACCACACAGTATAAAGAAGGTAAAACTATTCTATTGAACAAGAAAATAGACCATTCACTTTGGTCGTATGCGAAGAAAATTGTAACTTTGCAGTCGAAACACGAACGAGGACAGATTTGACTGCTTGCAACCTCAAGAAAAAATGCTAAAACGATAAGTCACTCCCCACATTAGAAGCCTACGCTTCGGGATACACTTTACATTTTATTCTTGCTCTCGCGCACACTGATTTGTTTCGTTCTGCTTTCGCTACCGCGATGGGCAGACGTTTTTGTATATACCCACCGCAAATCTGTCTTTTTATTTTAACTTATCCCTCACTACTACACATTTATCATGTCATATCTCTTTACTTCTGAATCGGTGTCGGAAGGACACCCCGACAAAGTGGCCGACCAAATTTCAGACGCACTTTTGGATCAATTCTTGGCTCTCGACCCCACCTCTAAAGTAGCTTGCGAAACCCTCGTTACTACCGGACAAGTGGTGGTGGCTGGTGAAGTGAAGTCGGAGGCTTATGTCGATTTGCAAGACACTATCCGCCGCACCATCCAACGCATTGGCTACACGAAGGCAGAATATATGTTTGATGCCAATAGCTGTGGCATTTTCTCTGCCATCCACGATCAAAGCGATGACATCAACCGTGGCGTTGAGCGCGAAGCTCCTGAATTGCAAGGTGCAGGCGACCAAGGCATGATGTTTGGCTATGCTAACAACGAAACGGATCGCTACATGCCGCTTCCCCTTTCGTTGGCACACGACATCCTCATTGTGCTCGCTGACATTCGCCGTGAAGGCAAGGTGATGACGTATCTCCGTCCCGACTCTAAAAGTCAGGTGACGGTGGAATATGATGACAACGACCGTGCAGTGCGCATCGACACTATTGTGGTGAGCACGCAGCATGACGATTTCATCTCTGTCGAAGAAGCTGGCAGTCAAGCTGCTGCTGACGAACAAATGTTGGCACAAATCCGCAAGGATGTGATTGAGATTCTCATTCCTCGCGTGCTCGAACAGCGTGTGACGACTCCCGAAGTGAAGGCTCTCTTTGAACAAAGCGAAATCACTTATCACGTGAATCCTACCGGTAAGTTCGTGATTGGTGGCCCCCATGGCGACACGGGTCTTACGGGACGTAAGATTATTGTAGACACTTATGGTGGTAAAGGTGCTCATGGTGGTGGTGCTTTCTCCGGAAAAGACCCTTCCAAGGTGGACCGCTCTGCGGCTTATGCTGCTCGCCATATTGCTAAGAACATGGTGGCCGCTGGAGTCGCAGACGAAATGCTCGTACAACTGGCGTATGCTATCGGCGTGGCAGAACCTGTGAGCGTATTTGTGGACACCTATGGCAAGAGCCATGTAAGCCTCAGCGATGGAGAAATAGCAGAGCGCGTGAAGAAACTCTTTGCACTTCGTCCTCACGACATCGAGAAGAACCTCAAGCTCCGCCAACCTATCTACGAGGAAACTGCGCGCTATGGCCACATGGGTCGTTCCAACCGAGTGATTACAAAGACTTTCCAACCCAAGGGCGAGGAAGCTCGTACGCTAGATGTGGAACTCTTTACCTGGGAAAAGCTAGACCGCGTAGCCGATATTAAGAAAGAATTCGGACTTGCCTAAGTCGCAGAAAGTTGTTTCACAACAACTCACTGACGATTAGACCCGATAATGACCGATTGGAGTTAAAACGCCTTAGGCTACGAATAGCCAGCGTGTATAACCCTCTAAAACCGACATACAAACGTGAATATCACTGTATATGCTGCCTCTTCAGGACAAGTGCCTGAAGTTTACACACAAGCTGCCGCTCGGCTGGGAGAAATCCTAGCCGAGCGTAGCCATATTCTCATCAATGGTGCAGGTCGCACTGGACTCATGGGGGCGACCATCGATGCTTGCGTGGAAAAGGGAGGAGAGGCGATTGGCATCATTCCTCAATTCATGATTGACGAATCATGGCAACACAAAGGAATGACGGAACTTGTGATTACCCCCAACATGCACGAGCGCAAAACGATGATGGCGGATCGGGCAGATGCTTGCATCGCTTGTCCTGGTGGCGTGGGCACACTCGAAGAACTATTGGAAGTGATTACCTGGAAACAACTTGGTCTCTTCCTCAAACCCATTGTGGTGCTCAACACGGAAGGCTATTTTGATCCGTTGCTCTCGCAACTCGAGCGTTGCATCGACCAACAGTTCATGCGCCGTGTTCATAGCGATATTTGGAAAGTGGCTGCTACTCCCGAAGAAGCTGTGCAACTCTGCGAAGAAACTCCACTTTGGGACTCCTCTATTCGACGATTTGCTGCTTTATAAAGCAGAAATTCCATCTGCCACGAGTAGTTCTACATAGCCTCATCCAAACTTCTTCACCGAGCATAGGAAGTTTTGCTTGAGTCATCTTTTCCTTTCGTCAAATATCGATAGTTTTCATCATGCCCATCGACAGTCTTTCTACGATTTCTCCCAGCGCGCTTTCCCCTGCTAGAGTGCGCAACCTTGATGATGCCCCTGGTTTGACGATGGAGCCCGCCGATTCTGCACTGAAAGCTCAGTTTAATGGGCGATTTTCTCTGCTCCCTCCTCCTCCAAAGCCGAAGAAGCACATTGACACACAGTTTCCGATGCCTGCCGATAGTGCAAATGATGCTCAGTATTGGCAACTATTCACGCCTGACGTTAGGAAACTAATTGCAGACCATTACCACACGACCAAAGCGCATCAAGGAGTTTCGGGGATGCCGATTGATTACGAATTGCGTAACGACGATGTGGTAACTTCGATTCTGCTGCTCAGTTTTGTCATCATGGCTTGGGTGATTGCTGCTTCATGGCGATTTCTCCGCACCTCCATCAAAGACTTTTTCTACCATCGCACGCGCGCTAATCTCTTTATAGACCGCGCTGACACGGTGTTAAGAGGACGTTTCTTTCTGGTGTTGCAAACGAGTTTCTTACAAGGTCTCTTGTTCTTCGGCTTCGTTCAGTCGATGTTGCCGGAAGTGTTTGAAGGTCTTTCGCCTTACCTGCTACTCTCCCTCTCTACGCTCATCATTTTGGGATATTATGGAGCAAAAGTAGTGCTTTATCGATGGGTAAACCATGTATTTTTCTCCAGTGAAAGTAATCGTGCTTGGAATAACTATTACCTGATCTCGATCCTCACTACAGGTGCCTTGCTGCTCCCTCTTACTCTCTTGGTCATCTTTTTTGATTTATCGTATCGGGAAGCAATAATCGCCTACGTTTTGCTTATGGCGATTGTCAAAATGCTACTACTCTATAAGTGTTACGACACATTTTTCAAGGGTATGGTAGGCTATTTGCACATTATTTTGTATTTTTGCGCCTTAGAAATTGTACCCTACGTACTTCTCGGAGGAACGCTACTCGCTGTGACCTATCAAAACGCCACACTTTTGTAAGCTCCTAGAACAAAAACGTATAGCCTCCTTCGCTAAATATCATTCTAACCTTTCACGATGATCAAGAAAGTTCTTGTTTCGCAACCCGCACCTACCACAGAGAAGTCGCCCTATCACGACATAGCCCAGAACTTAGGCGTAGAGTTCACCTTTCAACCCTTCGTGAAGGTCGAAGGCTTGGAAGCTCGTGAATTTCGCAGCCAAAAGGTGAACATACTCGACCACACAGCTATTGTGTTCAACTCACGCAATGCTATCGAGCACTTCTTCCACCTTTGCAAAGAACTCCGTGTCACTCTGCCAGAAGATATGAAATACTTCGGCATTTCTGAGAAGGTGATTCTCTATATCCAAAAGTTTGTGCAATACCGCAAGCGCAAGGTGTTCTTCGGTTCGAGTGGTCACTGGCCAGAACTCCTCACCGTGATGGCTAAACACAAGACTGAGAAGTATCTCTTCCCTCTCTCTGAAGGCACTTCTCTCGAAATCGCAGGGCAGCTCGACCAAAAGAAAATCAAACACACTGAGTGCGCAATGTTCCGCACCGTGCAAGCTAATCTCGATGAGGATACGTTTAAGAACTATGACATGATTCTCATCTTCACTCCTGTAGGAGTGCAGAGCCTGCTTAGCAATTTCCCCAACTTCAATCAAGGCGACATCCGCTTAGGCTGCTTTGGTGATGCCACAGCTAAGGCCATTGAAGAGGCTGGTCTGAGAGTCGACTTGAAAGTTAGCGGTTCTATTGCCGAAAGCCTTGGCAATTTCATCCGCGAAGAAAATAGCAAATAAGCTTTTGCTTCCTAACATATCGGTGGCCACTGCCCCACTCTAGTGGGTTAGTGACCACTTTTTGTTTTTACAGTCTAAGGATGACCCCCTAAACGGTTCAGTAGATTGATTATCTTTAAAGAGGCAAGGCTGTTTCTACAAACCATCCCACCATCGTCATTAAGGGCGTAATCTTATCGTTCGTTATGCGTCACAAGTTTCCCAAAGCCGAACATCTCTGTCTACAACGTGATATAGACCAACTCTTCACCGCTGGAGCAAGATCGGCTGTATCCTTTCCTCTCCGTGCCATTATGCGCACCCATACCTACGAGGGAAAAGGGCCACGAGTGCAGGTACTCATTTCTGTTGCCAAGCGGAGACTAAGACATGCAGTGGATCGTAATCGAGCTAAACGACAGATTCGTGAAGCCTATCGCCTCTACAAAGAGATTCTTTGGGAACAACTTCCAGAAAACATAGCTCTTCACCTTGGATTCGTGTGGGTGGCCGATCAACCTCAAGACAGTGCGCTGGTACATAAACGACTGGTGAACCTGCTTCATCGCGTTGTGGAGAAAGTCAATGCTACTTCCGCTAACGAACGCGCTAGTGCCTCCACCACAACCACTGCTACAAACAACACAAGTGTCTCAAACGCAGACTCATAATCCTTTTGCATACTATGATTTTTCATACTTTTTCCCGTGTCATAGCTGGACTCCTCATTCTCCCCATCCGTTTCTACCAGCGTTTTGTCTCACCCCTCACCCCTCCTTCTTGTCGTTTCACCCCAACTTGCTCACAATATGCGGTAGAAGCTCTTCGCAAGCATGGCCCTTTCAAAGGCATGTATTTAGCTGTTCGTCGCATACTTCGCTGTCATCCTTGGGGCGGACATGGCTACGACCCCGTGCCCTAAAGTTCTTCGCAGACCGATTGTCGCATATAGAATATGAACAATCAAAAAAACTAGTTAGGGCTATGTCTACAAACCCTAACTGAAACGAGAAGAACTTATACCATCTCACAATAGCGACTTATCATCTACCCCATTTCTTCCATGGATTTCGACTTTCACACCCATCGCCTTGACATTCCTGCGGGCACTGGTATTGTGAGTTTGCCGCAAGATATAGTGCGCAATCCCAAAGTCTGGGCTACCTATCCAAGCTCTCAGCAACTCCAGCCTCAAGGACTCTACGCTGCAGGCATCCATCCGTGGTGGACACTCGACGATGATTTCAATCTTGAAGAATACAAAGCTAGTTTGTCTCAACTATGGGCTTTGCCTCAAGTGGTACAAATAGGAGAATGTGGCTTTGATCGTTTACGCGGTGCTAGTCTTGACATCCAATGGTCGGTGTTTTGCGCACAAGTGGAAGAGTCTGAGCAACGAAAGCTCCCCATGACTCTCCACATCGTCCGAGCCTTTGATGTCATTCTTCAAGCTCGCAAAATTCTGCGCCCTCTACAAGTGTGGACGATTCACGGATTTCGAGGAAAACCAGCACTAGCTCAACAACTGCTCGATGCTGGGTTTGACTTGAGTTTTGGAACACGCTACAACGAAGTGTCTTACGACATTACTCCCCCAGAGCGTCGTCACCGAGAGACTGATGCTCTCCCTTAACAACAACTACTCCATCAGAGAGTAACTGCTGTCATTTCTGTTATTATCGCCAATAAAGCCATCTCCGAGATTTGCAATCTCTCAAAGCTCCAATAACAATTCAAGAAGATGACGATTAATCCAAACAGCGGCATCCGATTTTAATCCGATGCACGCTTAAAACACGGAAACAGGAAGAGTTTCTTTAAGGATAAAATCCCTAAAAATAATTTCTTATTTCCGTGTTTTAGAATACACCATCAGAAAAAGCGAAGAACACATTTGCGCAAATTTGCAAGATTTGTGCAGTGATTTAATCTATAATACGAAATAAAGCACTAACTTTGCCCCATCTAAGGAGCTTTTACTATATAAAGCTTAGACGCCAGCTTGGTCATCTGCTTCAAAGAGAGCCTTCCGCTATCTCCAACACGTCCTAACTTAGATACTCATTCCCTCGTTTGATGAGATAGCGGCTTTGCCCCTCTCCTTCCTATCGCACACAACTAGTTATGCAAATCCTTTGTCATCTTTCTCAACTCATTGAGAAGTCAGCCGAAAAATACGGTGAAAAGATAGCCCTCAGCTATCGCGACTACGATCGCGAGCAGTGGATGGGTATTTCCTGGAATCTCTTTGCACGTCGCGTCGATCAATCTGCGCGCTCTCTAGTAGCTTTGGGCATTGGAGTCCAAGACAATGTAGCTGTGTTTTCACAAAACAAGCCAGAAAGTCTATTTGTAGAATTCGGATGCTTCCGTTCCCGTGCCGCTTTAATTCCTTTTTATGCCACCACTGCTGGAGCACAGGTGCAATATATGGTGAATGATGCGCAGATTCGTATTATCTTTGTAGGTGAACAGCAGCAATACGATGCAACCTGGAGTGTATTAGGCCTCTGCCACTCACTAGAACACATTGTCATCTTCGACCCTAAGGTTGAACGTCACCCCAGTGACAACATCTCCATGAGCTTCGATGAGTTTCTACGTTTAGGAATCAACGAACCACGCTACCAAGCTGAGGTGCAACGCCGCGTAAACGAAGCCCAAGACTCAGATATCGCCAACATCCTATACACGAGTGGCACCACAGGGCAATCCAAAGGAGTCATCTTGCTTCACTCGCAATATCGCTTTGCTCTTGAAGCACACACCAAGGTTTTCACCATCACTCCCGAGGATGTTATCATCAATTTCCTTCCTTTCAGCCACGTCTTTGAAGGAGCCTGGGCAAAACTCTGTCTCAGTTGCGGAGCTCACCTTGCGATCAATCTACGACCGCTCGACATCCAGCGCAGCATGCGCGAGGTACAACCCACTTGTATGTGTGCTGTACCCAGATTTTGGGAAAAAGTATATCAAGGTGTACTAGATAAAATGGAATCGGGCAGCGCACTCCAACGCAGTCTCATTAAAGATGCTCTCAAAGTTGGTGGTGAAGTCTGGGAGAAATACACTTCAAAAGGAAAGCAACCTCCCCTCGGTCTGCGCATGAAATATGCAGCCTACGACAAGACGTTACTCCGATTGCTTCGCAAGACTCTTGGACTAACACGCCCCAACATCTTCCCTGTGGCAGGTGCTACTGTTTCTCCAGAAGTGGAACGCTTCGTGCATGCAGCAGGCTTCGACATGCTAGCAGGCTATGGCCTCACAGAGACCTGTGCTACAGTATCCTGCGACCACCCTGGCAAACTCGTATCTATGGGAAGCATTGGTCGCCCTTTACCAGGAGTCGAGGTCAAAATAGATGGAGCCAATAACGAAATCCTAGTACGTGGCGCTACAGTCACTCCAGGATACTACAAGAAAGAAGAAGAAACCCGAAAGTCTTTCACCGAGGATGGCTGGTTGCGCACAGGTGATGCTGGTTACATTAAAGATGGCGAGCTATATATCACAGAGCGCATAAAAGATCTCTTCAAGACGAGTAACGGAAAATATGTAGCCCCTCAAGCTATAGAAGGCAAACTCACGATTGATCGCCACTTCGAGCAAGTAGTGGTAATCGCAGACCAACGTAAATTTGTCTCTGCTTTGATTGTCCCTAACTACAAGGCTATCGAGGATTGGGCTGCTACCCAAGGTATCACATTTGATTCTCGTGAAGCCCTTTGCACAGACACTCGTGTCAAAAAGTTCTTGGCACAACACATCGACACACTTCAGCAAGACCTCGCAGCCTACGAAAAAATCAAACGCTTCGTACTTCTGCCTGAACCCCTCTCTATAGAGAATGGTGAAATCACCAATACATTGAAGATTAAACGCCGAGTGGTCTACGACCGCTATGCAGAACAAATCGAAGGCATGTATGTAGAGTAAAGAGGCATTCTCTCGAAGAACCCCAAAACTGATAGCTCAAGAAGCCTTCCCTCTTTCTGGGAAGGTTTCTCTGCCTTTGGAGGTACAATCATACTTATAAATTTTCCATAGAATCTCTTGCATTTGTCAACAAGAAGGCTTTGCAAACTAGCGACAAATGCTTACCTTTGCTTCAAGTTCTCTCAATCTTACCCTTTCGTATTCATTCTATAATCTGAGTATATATGAAAAAAATCAAGCTCTTCCTACTGAGTCTAGTGGCTCTAGTAGTCACCCCTGTGGTGGCTCAGGATGCTTTCCCTCCTCTCCCCATAGATAAGGAGGTGCGCATCGGCAAGCTCCCCAACGGATTGACCTACTATATCCGCCACAATGAAGAACCTAAAGGACAAGTCAATTTCTACATCGCCCAGAAGGTGGGTTCGGTGCAAGAAGATGACAACCAGCGTGGCTTGGCTCACTTCCTCGAGCACATGGCTTTCAATGGTTCAAAACACTTCCCCAAAGATGGGCAACTCATTAAATATTGCGAAAGCATTGGTGTAAAGTTCGGAGAAAACCTCAACGCCTACACCTCTACTGACGAAACGGTGTACAACATTGACAACGTGCCCGTAAAAGGTAGCAACATCGACTCATGTCTCCTCATCCTTGCAGACTGGTCAGGTGGTCTACTCCTCGAGAAAGAAGAGATTCAAAAAGAACGTGGTGTCATTCACGAAGAATGGCGTATGCGTTCAAGTGCAGTGATGCGCATCCTCGAACGTCGCTTGCCCGAACTCTATCCAGGTAGTAAGTATGGTCATCGCATGCCTATCGGCTTGATGGAAATCATCGACAACTTCGAGCCCGACTTCCTCCGCGCCTATTATAAGAAGTGGTACCGCCCCGACCTCCAAGGTGTTGTTATTGTGGGTGACATCAACGTGGATGAGGTAGAAGCTAAGGTAAAATCTATCTTGGGTGCAGTGGTGATGCCTGCCAATGCAGCGAAATACGAGACATACCCAGTACCCAACAATGACCAACCCATCTATGTCATTGACAAGGACAAGGAAATGACCATGACCTCCCTTTCGTTCATGTTCAAGACCGACCCAATGCCTGAGGAGATGCGAGGTACGCTTGGTGAAATCATGCAAAACTACCTCTTATCCATCATCACACAAGGCATCAATGCTCGTCTTGGCGAACTTGCTCAAAAGGAAAATTGCCCCTTCCTTAATGCAGGTGTGAACTATGAGAACTATTTGCTCTCTAAGACTGCCGATTGTTTCTCCGTTAGCCTCACTCCTAAACCCGGTCAAGATGCAGCAGCCGTAACTGCTGTGATGGCAGAAATCCAACGCGCTGCCAAGTTTGGACTCAGCAGTTCTGAGGTAAAGCGTGCTTCAGAAAACCTCATCAGCAATCTTGAAGCTATCTACAACAACCGCACGAAGCAGAAGCACAACTTCTATACTACCCAATACGTGCGCCACTTCCTGGAAAAGAAGGGTATCCCCAGCGTAGAGGACGAATTTGATACCTACAAGATGCTCGCCTCCATGATCAATGCTGAAGCTGTAAATGGAGTGATACAAGAATTGACGGCTGACACCCAAAAGAACTTCGTATTCTTGGGCATGTATCCTGAGAATGACAACACCAAAGTGCCCACTGTCGAAGAAATGAAAGCTGCTATCGAAGCAGGTGTCAACGCTAAGATAGAAGCCTACGTGGACAATGTGAAAGCAGGCCCTCTTGTTGCAAAACTCCCTAAGAAGGGCAAAATCGTGAAGACTAGCTCTGCCGACTTCGGCTACACGCAGTGGACTCTCAGCAATGGTGCTCGCGTGTTCTTCAAGAAGACCGACTTCAATGATGCCCAAGTCCTCTTCCAAGCTAGCAGCTTCGGGGGATCTAGTAAGTTTGCAGAAAAAGACCTCACCAATGCTCGTCTCATTGAGCCAGTCATGGAGAGCGTAGGCTGGGGTGGCTTCACCGCTACCGAGCTAGAAAAGAAGCTCACAGGCAAACAAGCATCTGTTTCTGCCAAGGTAAGCAACTACAGTGAAAGCCTCTCTGGTAGTGCCACTCCCAAAGACTTGCGCACCCTTTTCGAACTCATCTATCTCCGCTTCCAAAATCCCATGAACGATGTTGATGCTTACCGCACCGTCCTCAACACGCTCCGCACAGCTTTGGAAAACGCCGATAAGAATCCACAAAAGGCATTTGGCGACTCCCTTCGTCACACACTCTACGGCAACAATCCTCGCAAGGCCCAGCTTTCTCTAGATGATCTCGGCAAAGCTGATTACGAGAAAATCAAGCAACTCTATGCTCAACGTTTCGACAAGGGTGGAGACTTCGACTTCTACTTCACTGGAGCCATCAACGAAGATTCACTCCGCACCTTCACCGAACAATACATCGCTTCTCTTCCCGCAGTGAAGAAGCGCGAAGCTTACACCAAGCTCAACCTCGATGCTCGCAAGGGTGTTGTTGAAAACCGCTTTGAGCGCAAGATGGAAACGCCTCAAGCTATGCTCATCCAAGTGTGGCAAGGCAACCAGCCTTATAGCCTAAAGGAAGCCCAAGTGGCCAACGTGTTTGGTGCTATCTTGACCAAGCGTTATTTGAAGTCTATCCGCGAAGATGGTGGTATGGCCTATAATGTTGGTGCCGATGCAAGCCTTAGCTACGGAGTGAAAGATCTCTATTCACTTCAAATTTTTGCTCCTTTCACTCCCGAGAAGGTAGACTCTGTGCTCCTCCTCATGGATCAAGGCCTCAATGAAATCGCTAAAGATGGTGTCACCAGCGAGGAATTGAACGAAGTGAAGCAATTCGAACACAAGGAATATGAAGAAAGCCAACGTCGCAATGGCTACTGGCAAGGCCTGATTGCGGCCAAAAACAACTGGGGCAAGGATGGTCGCAAAGGCTACCTTGAAGCCCTCGATGCTGTCACCTCAGAGGACATCAAAACCTTCGTCAATAGCGTAATCCTTCGTGACCGCAACCGCGCAACAATCATTATGCTCCCCCAAGGTGTGATGCAAAAAAAATAATCCAGCAGCTTGTAAAATTATACATATTGCAAGCACATTCTTAATATTTAAGTCCACTTCTCACAAAGAGGTGGACTTTTCTTTTCCCATTGTTCAGCCACGTTCCTCAAAACTGCATTTATATTTGAAATATAAACATTACAAAACAGATAGAAAGTAACAAAATTCTTTTTGTAATTACAAAAACATTTGTATCTTTGCTCCCGTTATGCTATATTAGATAGTTGGCATTTCATCCACGAATTTAATAAATAATTATTCAAATATTCTATCATGAAACACGTCTACCAAACCATGATGACCGCATGTGTTCTCACCTCTGTGGGAGCTATTAGTGCATCTGCTGACTATTGGTCAGTAACTGTCAGCCAAGACCCTGTTGAAGCCACAGAGATTGAGGCAGGCAAGCAATATGTATTCCAGAGTGCAGCCTCCGCTAAAGCTGGATCAGCAGCTTATCTCTTTGGCAATCAGTTTATCACTTCCACTTCTGGCTTCAATGACAAAGGTGTATTCTCATTTGAGAAAGCTAACGAGCAAGTGAATGGCAATGAAGTGTACTACATCAAGTGCCAAACTGGAGAATATGTAGCACTTCCTGGTTCTGCTTCTTTCTTTACTAAACAAGTAGAACGTGCATGGAAAGTAGTAGTAGTTGAAGTAGAAGAAAAGAATCCAGAAGAATCCTACGACTACGTAGAAGATGGCAAAGATCCAGTGAAATACAAAGGAATCGATGCCTACATTTGGCGTGCAAAAGCTAATAATGAAGACCTTGATCTTCAGAAAGCCTCCTACATCCCTACGAATGCAGCCCCAGGTGAATTGATTATCGCTTCTGCATACCCTATTGATGCTAAGAACAAGTACTCACAATACCAGTTCTTACTGAGCGGAAACAATGCTTCTATTGGCACAGACTACAATCAAAATGCTTGGATTCTTCGCCCCGCCATTAAACTTGAGGCGCGTGAAGCACTTGAAGCCGCTATGCGCGAAATAGTCCCAGAAGGCAAGACTCTCGAAGAAACCATCAAAAACTATCGCATTGGTAGTGGTTCTGGTGAATATGATGCTACAAAACATAAGGCTTTGGTAGATTTATGGAAGAAGGCTAAGGATGTTACTGATGGCAACAGCAACTTGCCAGAGGCTGAAATTTATAAAATAATCGACGAACTCAAGCCTACTTACAATGCATTTGTAACGGCTATCAATCCTCTTGTACCTGGCTATTACATCATCACCAACTGGCGTGGTGAGAACGAATCGGGATATGATGGCACTGCACTCTACGACCAAGGTGCAGTTAAGTTTGGTGCCAATGGTCTGAGTTGGTCTGGTAAAGAGAAGGATGAGGTGGAATACTACCACAATGATCCCATCAGCTACAACTTGGCAAAATTCGTATGGGAGGTTATAGCTACTGACCAAGAAGGTAAGTTCTATTTCCGCAACCTCGAGACAGGTCGTTACATCGGCCCTCAACCAAACTACTACCGAAATATCACCATGACCGAGAAACCTGAGGCCGCATTCTCTATCGGAGCGAATGCCGACGAACCTGGTTATCTCACCTTCACTTCCGATAAACTCGTCGGCAATGGTGGTATTCACGCTCAAGTCAGTGGCTATAGCACTGTAGTTTGGACTGCCAACGCGAAACCTTCTTCTTGGCACACTCGCACTATCACCCCAGAAGAGGTGAAGCAACTCATGGCTCTCATCGCTCAGCCTAAGCGCAACGTAGAACTCACTGGCCTTGTGGAGAAAGCTAAAGACGCTATCAAGAACGGTAATGTGTATTACCCACTTGGTACTGATGGCAAGAAGTCTGAAACCGCTCTTAAGGGAGACTTCAACGAACTGGATGGTATAGTAACTTCCAAGGATCAGATTTCGTGCCCCATGGCAGACCCCGATGAAGGTAAGGATATCAACGTCTTGTTTGACAAAGACCTTAGCAGCTTCTTCCACACCACATGGCACGGTGGAGAACACGCTTGGAATGCACATCACTTCTTCAACTTCAAACTTAATGAAGCTGTCAACAGTATCATTGTGAAATGGGGTGAACGTCTCGTGGGCAATGCCGCTTCTGGTTCTCCTAAACAGGTTGTTCTCTGGGGAGCTAAGGACGAAGCTGCACTGGATAAGGGAAAGGTGCAGAAGGTAGACGAAAGTGGTCAACCTATCGCTGATCAATACGACTATGATGCTTGGAAAAAGCAGGGCTGGGAACCTCTAGCAACTGGAACTTTCGATTTCAAGACCAAAATGCTCACTGTAGATGGTACAGAGAACGGACGTAAGGTAGGATTCGCTACTCTTGCTTTCAACGAACCACACAAATATCTCCGTCTTGAGATTGTCAACAGAATGGACAATAATGTGAGTGGTTTTGTATACGCAAATGAGCTCCGTGTTTATAAGGGAGAATATGATAAACTCAATTCTCCTAACTCTGGTGTTCCTGCAGACGTGATGCAAGCCCTAGAACAGGCTATCAAGGCAGCAGAAAAAGAACTCGCCGCTAAAGCCGCTACTGAAGCTACGATCGAGAATTTCAAGAAGATTTACGATAAATTCCGCGAGAACTATCCCGATGCTTCCCGTATCACCGATGTTGCCAATATCATCAAGGGACGTCTCGAGAAAGCTCAAGAAGGAGATGGACTCGGTTACTATCAAAATGGTGCCAAGACAGAACTCCAAGCAGCTCACGATAAAGCAATCGCTGACCTCAAGGCTATCACCGATGTAAAAGCAGCTACTGTAGCTGAAATTAACAACATCGTGGCACAACTCAACGCTGCTCTCACCACCTTCGAGAGCAAGTTACGCATGCCCAACACTGGACTCTACATGATTCAAAGCGAATCATCTAATAAGAGAGTATATCACAATGTGCTAGCTGTGCGCAACTCCTCAACTACCTCGAATGACCAAGTGTGCATAGCTGGCCGCCAAGCCTCTGCCACTACTACAGGCGAATTTGAGGATGCACCCGATCGCAAACAGCACCTCGATTACTTCTGGCAAGTAGAAAAGGTAGATGGTGGATACACTTTCCGCAATATCTTCAACGGTCTCTACCTCTCTCGTGATGACAAGAAGAAACAGCGTGCTATGATGCTCTCTGAAACTCCTTACGTCTTCAAAGTAGAGTTCATCAACTTCCCTGGTGCCTTCCGTTTCGTGTCTACCGACCCAACAGAAGACAACTATCCCTATGTCAACGCGGATCCTTCATCAAAGACCATCGTTACTTGGCTTGCTGCTAAGGAGAACGACAACTCTGCATTCTCTTTCCAACCAGTAGAAGCGGATCAGCTCAAGGAAATCCTTGAGAATGGTTTCTCTTACACACTCGCTGCGAAAGAAGGATTCCAGTTTATCACTCTCCCCATTGATGCCGAGTTTGATGCTGATGAAAACAATGGCAACTTCTACACCGTCATTGGTCAAAAGGCCGACACAAAGGACGTTGTCCTTAAAGCTGTAGGAGACAAGAAACTCAAAGCTGGTCAAGGTTACGTGTTCAAACCTGGTACACAAAACAAGGGTACTGTAACACTCTTTACTACAACTAAAGACATCAAGGACCTCAAGCCTACCAACAAGCCCACTGATCCTGTCAACGGTCTCTATGGTACATTTGACTTCGTTCAGCTTCCTGAAAACAACGGACAGTTTAGTCCTGACCGTAGTAAGGTGGTTCTCTCAGAACAAGGAGACAAGGCTGCACCTAACACAGGCTACTTCGGCAAGCTTCCCGAAACTACCGAAAATGGTGACCTCGTGATTCCTGCTAACCAAATCATCACTCTCATCAAGACTGGAGTACTCGCTCCTGCACACAAGACAAAGGGTACATTCACCCTCTCTGGTGTACGTGTTGATGACGTGAAGAACCTCCCTGCTGGTATCTATGTGATCAACGGACACAAGGTTATCGTGAAATAACACGCTAATCCTGACACTTTATCATTCCTCCCTCGAACTATCATCAGTTTGGGGGAGGAAGCTTTTTATCCCCTTAGTAGCTTCCCCCCTCTATAAGTATAGGGATAGCAAAATGCACAAAGAGTGAAAAAACAGAGAAAAAGTGACGAAGAAACTTTAGCTGCTGCCATTTTTGAAATACTGACATTGCAAATCAAACTTATATCTTAGAAAATGTTTAAGATCGAACCAGAACGGTCTAAGAAGAGAAAAACACACACAACATCATCCAATCCTACCCACACTATTTCCAACCTCCTCTCACACGCGCGCGCATTACAGGGATTTCGATATTTTTACTTTCACAACCTTCACACTCAGTCATTCGTCCGAGACTTTTGGAAAAAAGTGGGAGCTGCGTAGAAAAGTCTAGGAGATCTGCTAAAAGTTCTCCCAAGTTTTCTCTAAAAAGTCGGAGAAAAGAGCTACTCAGTGTGAAGGTTGTGAAGGTTTTTTGTTCAAAATTCTAGGGATGCGCACGCGCATCACGCGCGAGGGGCATCAAAAATGATCTATTTCAAGCACAAAGTAAGCATCCTTTTTCACGTCTATTTTCACCTCGAGTTTTCTTATTTTCCAGACTGGCCTCTCTATTCAAAGGACTTAAAGATTTAACCTTACATCTGCAACTTTGACACTACACGTCACAAACTAAGGATACCTTTGCACCATCAAACAATCAACAACCCACATAGAACTACTTCAACACCATGAACCACACCACTATTGCTCCCTCTACATTCCGCGCTGTTAGTCCGAACTTGGCACGTAAAACAACTTTTTTCATGGCTATTCTTCGTTTTTCTCTCATCAGCTGGCTAGCTGAACAATCAGCCTTTCTCTCCTTAGCTAAATGGTGCAGTGAATTTCTAAACATCAAGGTGACGCCCCGAGAGGCAGTGGCTTTGGTACACACAGAGATAGCGATTATAGCAGCGATTCTGCCTATTGATGTGCCTTCCCTCTATCATCTCATAGCAGGCGTGTGGGTGGCCTACGCGGCACAACCGCTAGTTTCGCTATGTCGCCGCTTCATTCGCGACTGAGGCCAACTTCTTTTCAACACTTAAGCTTAAAATTTGGTAGACCGCGCAAGAAATCGTAATTTTGCAGATGACATATTGCGCTCAAGGCTGCTACTTTTTAGTGCCCCTTGAGCATTTGCTAATCGACAATTCCAAATAGCTATAATACATCGATGAATTTCGTAGATGAACTCAAATGGCGTGGCATGCTCCACCAAATGATGCCAGGCACCGAAGAACTTTTTGAAAAAGAAATGGTGACGGCCTATGTAGGCATCGACCCCACAGCCGACTCGCTCCACATTGGTCACCTCTGTGGCGTGATGATGCTTCGCCATCTCCAACAAGCAGGCCACAAGCCTCTCGCCCTAGTGGGTGGTGCAACGGGCATGATCGGAGACCCTTCAGGCAAGAGCGCAGAGCGCAATTTGCTTAATGAGGAAACGCTCCGTCACAATGTGGCGTGCATCAAAGAGCAGCTGTCACGATTCCTTGATTTTGAAAGTGACGCTCCTAACGCAGCTGAGTTGGTGAACAACTACGAATGGATGAAGGATTACAGCTTCCTCGACTTCGCTCGCGAAATTGGTAAGTGTATCACCGTAAACTACATGATGGCAAAAGATAGCGTGAAGCGTCGTCTCAATGGTGAGTTTGCCGAAGGCATGTCGTTCACTGAGTTTACCTACCAATTGCTCCAAGGCTACGATTTTCTCCACCTCTATCAAGAGAAGAACTGCAAACTCCAGATGGGCGGTAGCGACCAATGGGGAAACATCACTACTGGTACGGAGTTGATTCGCCGCAAACTGGGTTCTGACAACGAAGCCTTTGCCCTCACATGTCCCCTCATCACGAAAGCAGATGGGAAGAAGTTTGGCAAGACCGAACAAGGCAATATCTGGCTCGATCGCAATCGCACCACCCCTTATGCTTTCTACCAATTCTGGCTCAATGTGGGTGATGAGGAAGCAGAACGCTACATCAAGATTTTCACCGATCTCACCAAGGAGGAAATCGATGGTCTCATCGAAGAGCATCGCCAAAACCCAGGTCTTCGCAGCCTGCAAAAGCGTCTCGGTCAAGAGGTAACCGTGCTTGTTCACGGCCAGCAAGATTATGAAATGGCCGTAGAAGCTACCAACATACTCTTCGGCAAGGCGACAAAGGAAAACTTGCTCAAGCTCGACGAAGCAACACTCTTGGCTGTGTTCGATGGTGTGCAGAAGTTTGAGGTGAGCCGTGACCAGGTGGTGGGTGCAAAAGCCGTAGACCTCTTGGCAGAAACCACCAAGGCATTCCCTTCTAAGGGTGAGATGCGCAAACTCACTCAAGGTGGTGGTGTGAGCATCAACAAAGAGAAACTAGAAGCCTTCGACCGTGAACTCACAGAAGACGACTTGCTCGATGGCAAATATCTCTTGGCACAAAAGGGTAAAAAGAACTACTACCTCATTATTGTGAAATAGTTCAAAGCAAAGGCACTACAATCGAAATAGAGGTTTTTCGATGTGAAAAATAACGAATTAGGAGTCATAAGTTATGACCCCTAATTTTTTTTGCTACTTTTTTCTGTAAAAGAGGGCAAAACTCGGAATTTATTTGTTACTTTTGCTCAGATATTGACACTAACTTGCCCTTAATAGGCATGTTTTGCTGAAAAGTCTCTGAACATGAACGAATTGAGAGTCATCATCAGCGGTGGAGGCACAGGTGGACACATCTTCCCAGCCATCGCTATTGCTAACGAAATAAAAGCCTTACGCCCCGAAGCAGAAATACTCTTCGTCGGTGCTGAAGGACGCATGGAAATGCAGCGCGTGCCCGCAGCAGGTTATCGCATCGTCGGATTACCAGTAGCGGGATTTGACCGCAAAAAATTGTGGCGCAACTTTGGTGTTCTTCTCAAACTCTGGCGTTCTCAAAACAAGGCGAAACGCATTATCAAGGAGTTCAAGCCCATGGTTGCCGTGGGTGTAGGGGGATATGCCAGTGGCCCTACTCTCAATGTAAGTGGTAAAATGGGGATCCCCACCTTGCTACAAGAACAGAATTCTTATGCTGGTGTGACGAACAAACTTCTTGCCAAGCGCGCTAAAAAAATCTGCGTGGCCTATGAAGGCATGGAACGCTTTTTTCCTAAAGACCGCATCGTGCTGACTGGCAATCCTGTGCGCCAAAACCTATTACACCATAGTCTTTCCCCACAAGAAGCGCGCCAGCAACTGGGATTGCGCCCTGATTTGAAGACTATTTTGATCATTGGCGGCAGCCTTGGTGCACGCACACTCAATGAGAGTGTACTCAATCACCTCGACTGGCTGACCCAACAAGAGGATGTGCAGATATTGTGGCAAACGGGCAAGTTTTACAGTGGGAATATCCAAGAACGATTGTCTCAAACGACTCAACCTCAACAACTCCACGTCACGGAATTTGTGAGCGACATGAGTGCCGCCTATGCTGCGGCCGATTTGGTGGTGAGTCGAGCAGGAGCTTCAAGCATCAGTGAAATTTGCCTGCTGGGCAAGCCTTCTATCCTGGTTCCCTCACCTAACGTGGCAGAAGATCACCAAACACACAACGCGCTAGCATTGGTGAACAAAGATGCTGCACGCTATGTCACGGATGCGGATGCTCCCAGCGCATTGCTTGAATTAGCAGTGGCTACGGTACGTGATGAGCCTACACTACAACAGCTCTCAGCTAACGCACTGAAACTAGCAAAACCCAATGCGGCACGTGACATTGCAGAGTTTGCCATTGCACTAGCCCAACAGAAGGTGGAGTAGCTAAAAAATAGGATTGCTACCCTTTATTCTCGAAGCACGCTGACTACAAACTTATCATTACGAATCTCGACATATTTCTCTATACATGAATTTTAATGCTGTCTATTTTTTAGGTGCCGGTGGTATCGGCATGAGTGCGCTCGAACGCTATTTCCGCCAGCATGGTCTCTTTGTGGCTGGATACGATCGCACCCCTTCTACCCTCACCGACACCCTAGAAGCTGAAGGCATAGAGATTCATTTTGAAGATAATCCGGAGTTGATTCCTGCTCCTTGCCGTGATCCCAAACAAACCTTAGTGGTCTACACTCCTGCAATTCCTGCCGACCATCAAGAAATGGCTTGGTTTCGCAAAAATGGATTTGAACTTCACAAGCGAGCACAAGTATTGGGCACCCTCACTCAGTCTATGAAAGGGCTTTGTGTAGCGGGTACGCATGGCAAAACTTCTACCTCAGCCATGACTGCTCATTTGCTACACCAAAGTAAAGTGGGCTGCAATGCTTTCTTAGGCGGTATCACGAAGAACTATGGCACTAATTATCTGCTCTCACCGACCAGTGAGTATGTGGTGATTGAGGCGGATGAATTTGATCGCTCTTTCCACTATCTTCGTCCTTATGCCACTGCAATAACTTCTGCCGATGCTGACCATTTGGACATCTACGGCACGGAAGAGGCCTACCTCGAGAGCTTTGCACACTACACTTCGCTCATCCAACCTGGTGGCGCATTGGTCGTGCATCGCGGTTTGCGATTTGAAGAACGACTCCAGCCTGGAGTTCGTCGCTACGATTATAGTCGCACAGAAGGTGATTTTCACGCTGAACGCATCCGCATCGGTGGAGGCCGCATCGTCTTCGACTTGGTGTCTCCCTTAGGCAACATCGCTGACATTGAACTCGGTGTGCCTGTGAGCATCAACATTGACAATGGTATTGCTGCTTGCGCACTGGCACAACTAGCTGGGGTTTCTGCCGAAGAGATTCGCGCAGCGATGCTCTCTTTTGGAGGGGTGGATCGACGTTTTGATTTTAAGATTAAAAACGACCGCTGCGTTTTCCTCAGTGACTATGCTCATCATCCAGCAGAGATCAGACAGAGCATCCTTTCTCTACGTGAGGTGTTTGACGGTCGCAAAATTACAGCAATCTTCCAGCCTCACCTCTACACACGTACACGCGATTTCTACTCTGATTTTGCAGACTCCCTCTCACTACTCGACGAAGTGATTCTGCTCGACATCTACCCTGCTCGAGAGTTGCCCATTGAAGGTGTTACTTCACAACTCATATTTGATCGTCTACGTCCTGATATGACTAAGCGAATGGCGCATCTATCTGAATTGCCACAAATCATTTCGGAAGGTGACTTCGATGTGTTGGTAATTCTAGGTGCTGGAGATGCCGATACTTTCTGCCCTCAGCTCACGGATATACTCCTCAAAAAACAAGAAGCTAACGCTTAGCCAATTCTCTCGAGAGAGACCTCGTAGACTTCAGATGGAGAGTACCTGTCTTCGAGATAACACTTCACCTCCTTGTGAATGCCTCTCCCACACCTACCTCTGCAGCTCACATTTCATGCGTCCACTGTTCAAACTTCTGATGCTCTTTGGCATGACTGCCTATTTAATCTTCGCGTTTTTCACTTTCATCACGCGCGAAGACACTGCGCAGTGCAGAAATCTCAACATTGTGATTGCAGATAGTGCTCAAGCCACCCTCATCACAGGCAAAGATGTTGACCTAATGTTGCGCAAGACTGGCCTCTACCCCATTGGCAAGTGTATGAAAGATGTGGATTTAGTGCAGATGCAGCAAAAATTGCAGAGCGATCCCTTTATCCGCGAAGCCATCTGCATGAAGACACCTGGCGAAAATGTCAATGTATTTGTCGTGCAACGCCTTCCACTTCTGCGTATCATGGCAGACAATGGCGACGATTACTATGTGGATGGTAAAGGTTTTCCCATGGCAGCCCGCGGTTATGAAGCCGACCTGCCCGTAGTGACAGGACAAGTCACTAATGATTTCGTAAAGAAAAGACTCATCGCTTTAGGCGAGTTGTTGAGTCAAGATGATTTTTGGAACAATCAGGTGATGCAAATCCATGTGCAACCCAATCAAGATATTGATTTGGTGCTCCGCGTAGGAAATGCTCTGGTACATTTAGGGAAAGCGGAGAACTTCGACCGAAAACTTTGCAACCTCCGAGCTTTCTACGAAAAAGTATTGCCCAATGTTGGATGGAATCGCTATCAAGCCATTTCTGTGGCCTACGAGAATCAAGTGATTGGCATCAAACAGCATCCCTAGCTTTTCCACGACACTTCGAAGAGCACCCTGACTTTCAAGTCCAAAGCACAGCTACTATCTCTCAGTGCTTCGACACTGAACCTCAATATAAATCCTCCTTCCCCCAACCGATAACAAGAAAACTATCTTCCTATGCCACAAGACAGCTTCATTGCAGCCATCGTCCTCGGATCATTCCAGACCACTGGTATCGTAGGTCAGAAGACCACTGACGGAAGCATCAAGGTGCTCTCCTTCACCTCCGCACTTTCTTCAGAGTTCATCAGCAAAGGTCGCGTCTACAACCTGGAAAAAATGACCAATTGTCTGAAAAACATCAAAGAACATCTGGAGGAACAAATAAACTGCAACATAGGGAAATTCTATGTATCGGTCAACTGCATGGGTATTCGTTCTGTAACCAATAGCGTGACCATCCCTTTCAGCTCACGGGAAACAATTACACCTGATGTGGTGCGTATGGTGCTTGAACACAACCAAGAAACACGCAGCAATGATCATCTCTATTTGGAAGCTATTCCTTTGGAGTATCGTGTGGGAACTATGATTACCAACGAACCTGTGGGGATGCAGAGCGATAACATCCGTGCCGACTTCCTCAATATATCTTGCAACAGTACGGTGATTGAGACCATCGAAACATGCTTCCGTCGTGCTGGCATCACGATTGCAAAACTCACCCTTTCTACTACTGATTTGGGCAATGTGATTCCGACAGAGCAAGAGCGCAATTCCGGTTGTATATTTGTGGACATGGGTAGCCAAACCACCACTGTCGCCGTGTATAAGAGCCGCCTATTGCGTCATCTAGCCGTTATTCCCTTGGGTAGCGACAACATCACGCAGGACATTGTGAAAGTGTTCAATTGTGACGAAAACCGAGCCGAGGAATTGAAGCGCACCTACGGCTATCCTGATTTCCAAAGCTTGGATGACAGCGAAGAAAATCACATTGTTCTCGAAGGCGGTCGCAAATATAGTCAAAAGAGTTTAGCAGAAATCATCGAAGCCCGCGTGGAAGAGATTATTCAAAACGTGGCAGAACAAGCTAAACGTGCCAATATCAGTTTCGACAAACTCGTCAATGGTGTTATCGTCACAGGAGGAGCCGCACAACTACGCAACATCAGCAAAGCTTTTGAGCAACATTTCAAAGACCTCAATCTTCGCATCGTTAATACTCCTCCTCGTTTGAGTGTCATTGCAGATGATCATCGCTTTAATCAAAGTGGCACCTATAATGTTGGATTGGCTATTATTGAGACTGGAGAAATCGACTGCAATGGTGGTGAACGCATTATTCCCCAAGAACCTACGCTATTCACGGAAGAACATTCGCAGGCAGCAGAAACTAACGCAGAGATTCCTGTTGTAGCTCCAGCTGTCGAAGAACCAGCAGAACCAGAGACTCCCAAACCCGCAAAAGAAAACATCTTTAAGCGTGTGGGAAAATACCTCTCTTCTCTCGTCAGCGACAACGAATAGTCAGCGATTGAGATTGGTGCATTTGTTCAAAAAGAGACGAGACCTTTGAGAAACAGAGAATCGAACATCATTGATTAGTAAGTCTCTCTCCCTAGAAACTAGAACTCCCCTTCATGGGAATGACATTATCTCTGATTTGCTTACGCTCAGAGAGGACTTTAATATAGGCTAGGTAAAAGCGAAAAGTCTCAATTATCATAGAACAATGAGCTGCACCACAACTCGTATTCTTCCCTTCATCATAGTTTCTTCTCCCTAATCCCCCTTCCCTATGAGCGAGAACAACGACAACTTTCAAGAGGATCCCATCATCGACATGAGCTTTGATGATGACACTATGGTCTCTTTCTCAGATAATGCCAACGACACTACCGAAGTCGTGGCAGAACCTGCTACTACAGCATCTACTACTTCCAACGAAGATATGATTGTAGACATGGGCAATCCTGCGACAACCCCTAGCATCATCAAAGTGATTGGTGTGGGTGGTGGTGGTGGTAACGCTGTCAACTACATGTATCGCACTGGTATCAAGGAGGTAAACTTCGCAGTTTGCAACACAGACTCCAAAGCACTACACGATTCGCCAGTACCCTATAAGGTGCAACTTGGTAAAGATGGTCTTGGTGCAGGCAACCGCCCTGAACGCGCCCGACAAGCAGCCAACGAAAGCATCGAACAAATCCGTGCCTTGCTCGATGCCAACACCAAGATGGTGTTTATCACTGCTGGTATGGGTGGTGGCACAGGCACAGGTGCTGCCCCTGTCATTGCACATGAAGCCAAAGAACGCGGCATACTCACCGTAGGTATTGTCACTATTCCCTTCCAATTCGAGGGGAATAAAAAGATTGACCAAGCACTTGATGGTGTAGATGCTATTGCCAAAGAGGTGGATGCGCTTCTGGTAATCAACAATGAATTGTTGCGCACAGTATATCCCGACCTCACTTTCCGTTCGGCGTTTGAAAAGGCTGATACAACGCTCTCTACTGCTGCACGATCTATCGCAGAGATCATCACGATGCATGGTATCATCAACCTTGACTTCCAAGATGTCTGCACAGTGTTGCGCCAAGGAGGTATCGCCCTCATGAGCACAGGCTATGGCGAAGGGGAGAATCGTGTACGAGAAGCGATTGAAGATGCACTCAATTCTCCACTGCTCAACAACCGCGACATCAAAAGTTCGACGAAGATACTCCTTTCTATTTCGTTCAACGATCTCACGGACGAAGACAACGAACCCCAAGAGTTGATGATGGAAGAAATCAACGAAGTGGACAAATTCATGTCAGAGTTCCGCAAAGATGTCGAGACTAAATGGGGTGTTTCTATCGACCGCACACTCGGCAAGAAGGTTAAAGTCACCATCCTCGCCACAGGTTTCGATGTTAACTCTATCCCTGGCATGGAAGAACACCTTGCAGCCAAGAACTCAGAAGAGGAACAACGCAACGCACAAGAGGAAAACGAACGCGCAGAACGTCGTGGTCTTTACTATCAAACCAACAATCCTAAGGGCGTACAACCCCGATTCTACAAAATTTATCTCTTCGAACCCGAAGATCTTGAGAACGAAGAACTAGTTTCTCTCGTAGAAGCAATCCCCACTTGCCGTCGCACGAAGGAACAACTCAGCGAAATCCGCAGCAAGACACAAGGCATAGAGATTATAGATAACTAATCTCCCCTTGCCACAGCTATCTGATGTATTGTATAATCTTCTGTTAGCTGTGGCAAAGCCTTAACTGGACAACTCACACAAGCCTTCCGCATCTTCTGTACAGCCTTTCAGACAACTCCCCTTTAAGGCTTCATCTATCCTAACGCCGTCTCACTATATGTCAGAACACTTCAGCAGCTCTTCTCTCGAAATAGAATTGCCTCCTACAGCACCGGCACTACCTGCCAATATCAAGGTCATCGGTGTAGGTGGCGGTGGTGGTAATGCCGTGGCCAACATGTATCGTGAGGGTATTGAAGGCGTACACTTCATCGTGTGCAACACCGATTCCAAAGCACTCGAAGATTCTCCCATAGCCCACCAAGTGCAACTCGGACCTGGTTTGGGAGCAGGTGGACGTCCAGAAAAGGGAGCTGAACTTGCCGAAAAGCATGTGAACGAAATCATCAAAGCTCTTGGCACCGACACCAACATGCTCTTTATCACTGCAGGCATGGGAGGTGGCACAGGCACTGGAGCTGCTCCTATCATTGCTCGTGAAGCGATGAAGTTGGGCATCCTCACTGTGGGTATCGTCACCATCCCTTTCAAGTTCGAGATGCCCAAGCAGATAGACAAAGCTCTTGATGGGGTAACTCGCATTGCCAAAGAAGTAGATACGCTACTTGTCATCAACAATCAACGACTGCTTGAAATCTACTCTGACTTTTCGATGCTGAATGCCTTCCGCAAGGCTGATCAGACACTCACCAACGCCGTTAACTCGATTGTTGAAGTCATCAAGATGCGCGGTCGTGAAGGTCTCTTCGGCATGAATCTTGACTTCCAAGACATTGACACCTGTCTTCGTGGAGGAGGAGCAGCCATCATGTCATCTGGAGTTGGAAAAGGCGAACACAGATTGCGCGAAGCAATCCAAAGTGCACTCAACTCTCCTCTACTCAACGACACGGATGTTCAGAAGAGTCAGTCCTTACGCCTAGCCATCTTCAGTCCACCAGAAGGCACAGGTCATGCTCTCATGGTAGAAGAGTTGAATGAAGTCGATGACTTCATGAAAGGCTTTGAGACAAATCCCGACTTCAAGCATGGGTTTGTGGAAGATCCTCGACTCACAGAAGAAATCAAAGTCATCATCATCGCATCGGGTTTCCACAAGAAGCCTGCAGCAGAAGAAGAAACACCACAGTCGCGCGAACAAGAGAAGATACGTGACGAACGCCGAGGACGCTACTACGACCCGAACAATGAGAAAACACGTCGTCGTCCTCGCATCTACATCTTCGCAGATGACGAGCTAGACAATGAAGAACTGACACTTCAGTTAGAAGCACGTCCCACGGTGCGTCGCACTGACAGCGACCTAGCGCAGCTCCACGAAATTGGAGGAAGCCGTAATCCTATTGAGATTCTCGCTGACGAAACTGAATAATGCTAAAGTTACTTCTGCTTCGTTAACTCCAAGAGTATCTTTTACTTCTTTGAATCATCCCTCAACACCTATTACGCTATGCTTTTCGATCAAATCAGCACAGACATTATGGCCGCTATGAAGGGCAAAGACAAGGTGCGCACCCAAGCACTGCGCAACATCAAGAAATATTTTATCGAAGCCAAAACCGCGCCAGGCAGCAATGGCGAACTCACCGATGAAGCTGCCATGAAGATTCTCGCCAAACTGGCAAAGCAAGGTCGCGACACGGCTCAGCTTTACACAGAGCAAAACCGCCCCGATTTGGCTGAAGGCGAACTAGCTGAGGTAGCTGTCATCGAGACTTACCTCCCCAAACCTCTCACAGAGGAAGAACTCGCTGCTGCACTGCGCGAAATCATCGCTGAAGTGGGCGCAACTTCTCCCAAAGAGATGGGCAAGGTGATGGGCGTAGCCTCAGCTCGCTTAGCAGGTCGCGCTGACGGTCGTGCCATTAGCACCAAGGTCAAAGAACTATTGAGCTAACCTTGACCAGCAACTCTTTCGCAACTCACGAGGATTTCTCCTCACCCTCCCTACAACCCACCCATGTATTCTGATTTACATGGGTGGGTTTTCTTGTTTATCAAGAAAAACCTCCCGACTTTCGACCAACAACTCAGAAAAAATCACTAACTTAGCGTGCCGAAATACGGCTCATTTCGTCCAACAGTTCATCTCGGATGTCCCTCACCTCCATGATTTGAGAGTATATTTATCGCCAACAGATAAAGATATCGTTCATCTACATCTCGCAGCTCCTCTTTCAATGACAAGGTGAAGAAGCGCTCCAACTGATGATTGTCTCCACCCTGGGAGAACTGCTCTCCACAAAAGCTCCTGCCCCATGATATATAAGTGGAACTACCACACCCCTTCCTTAGAAGAAACCAACGAAGCCGCCCGCCTCGCTGCACAAGTAGGCGTGCACCCCGTCTTTGGTCAGATGCTACGCGATCGTGGCATCTATTCTCCTTTTGAAGCACGGCGATTCTTCCGCCCCCAACTCACAGACCTCCACGACCCCTTCCCCATGAACGACATGCAGGTAGCTGTGGATCGTCTCAATGAGGCTATTGCACGCAAGGAGCGCATCATGGTCTATGGAGATTACGACGTAGACGGAGTCACCTCTGTCGCACTAGTCTACAAATTCATCAGCCACCACTACTCACAAATAGACTACTATATCCCCGATCGCTACGACGAAGGCTACGGTGTGTCACGCAAAGGCGTAGAGTTAGCGGCAGAAATGGGCGTGCGCCTCATCATCGTACTCGACTGCGGCATCAAAGCCACCGAAGAAATAGCCTATGCCAAAGAACTCGGCATCGACTTTATCATCTGCGATCACCACGTGCCGGACGAAGTCCTCCCTCCTGCGGTAGCAATTCTCAACCCCAAGCGTCGCGACAACCGCTATCCCTACACCCACCTCTCTGGTTGTGGCGTTGGATTTAAGTTCATGCAAGCCTTTGCGGCCAACAATGGGATTGAGTTCAATCGACTCCACGAGCTTCTCGACCTCTGTGCGGTGTCCATTGCTTCCGACATCGTCCCCATCATGGGTGAGAATCGCATCTTGGCACACCATGGTCTACGCCGCCTCAACTCCAATCCTTCCATCGGACTTCAAGCCATCATCGAAGTGTGCGGGCTTCGCGATCGCGAACTCACGATGAATGACATCATCTTCAAGATTGGGCCACGCATCAACGCTTCTGGCCGCATGCAGAATGCCAAAGAAGCCGTGCAACTTTTGGTGGAAAAGGATTATCAAGTAGCTCTCGAACAAGCCTCCCACATCAATCTCTACAATGAAGCTCGCAAAGACCTTGACCGACAAATGACCGAGCAGGCCACCAACCAGGTGAGCCAAATGGAAGGTTTGGACGAACGTCGCGCCATTGTTGTTTACAATGAAGAATGGCACAAAGGCATCATTGGCATTGTTGCCTCTCGTGTCACCGAACAGTACTATCGCCCTGCCGTGGTGCTGACACGCACGGGCGACATGGCCACAGGTTCTGCACGTTCTGTCACAGGCTTCGACGTCTACAAAGCCATTCACAGCTGTGCTGACTTGCTAGAGAATTTCGGGGGACACCCCTATGCCGCAGGTCTCACACTCCCTGCAGAAAATGTGGCAGAGTTCACGCGAAGATTTGAAGAGTATGTGACCCATCACATCCTTGACGAACAAACGCAAGCCAGCTTAGACATCACCGCGGTATTAGATTTTCAAGATGTAAACTTTGATTTCTATCAACAGCTGCGCAAGTTTGCTCCCTTCGGTCCAGGCAATGAGCGTCCCCTCTTCTGCACCCACCGCGTTTACGACTACGGCACTTCCAAAGTTGTCGGTCGTGGACAAGAGCACATCAAACTCGAGTTAGTAGACAACAAGTCCAACACCATCATGAACGGCATCGCCTTCGGACAGAGTTCGCAAGCCCGCTACATCAAAACGCGTCGTGCCTTCGACATCTGCTACGCCATCGAAGAAAACAGCCACAAGCGCGGTGAAGTGCAGCTGCAGATTGAAGACATTCGCCCTTGCGAATAGCCGCTTTTGCCTAAGTCTGGCTACTAGTCCCCACATCCTTCAGCCCATTCGCTAGCCTTAGCCACACCTTCTCCGCCTCTCAAGCCACCTCTCCACCTCATGAGCGACATCTCCTCTCCCGATGATCTTTCTCTCTCTGCACTTGACCAACAACTGCAGGAGGTACTAGGTGCGCCCATTGATATACCCACCGACTACGTTCCCCCATCTTCGGCCCTCCCCTCTGTGACCCCTCTAGGTACAGACGAATCGGGCAAACTTCCCACAGACCCGCGCCTCATGCTCCAACGCGTGTGGGGATATCCCGACTTCCGAGGCATCCAACGCGACATCATCGACAGCATATTGGAAGGTCGCGACACCCTCGGCCTCATGCCCACCGGAGGTGGCAAGAGCCTCACCTTCCAAGTCCCCGCCATGATGATGGAAGGCACCTGCTTGGTCATCACCCCGCTCATTGCACTAATGAAAGACCAAGTGGAGCATCTGCGCAAGAAGGGCATCCGCGCCACGGCCATACACTCTGGACTTTCGCGCGACGAAATCAACCAAGAACTTGACAATGTCATCCTTGGCCGCTACAAGTTTCTCTATCTTTCGCCCGAACGGTTGCATACCGACCTCTTTCAGCTCAAGCTCAATTATATGAAGATTAGCTTCATTGCTGTGGACGAGGCACACTGCATTTCACAATGGGGCTACGATTTCCGCCCTTCTTATCTTCAGCTCAAGGAAATCCGCCAACTCCTCCCCCACACCCCCATCCTTGCGCTCACGGCCACAGCCACTGACACCGTCGTAGACGACATCCAAGAGCAGCTTCGATTTCGAGAAAAACGCGTCTTCCGCATGAGCTTTGCACGCCCCAACCTCACTTACCTTGTACAGTTGAGCGACGACAAAATGGGCGATCTCATCCACCTTTTGGAGCAAAGTGAAGGATCGGCCATCGTCTACACCCGTTCTCGTGGAGGCACTCGCGACACAGCCCTTGCCCTTCAAGCCGCAGGACTCTCAGCCCTCTACTACCATGCAGGACTGCCCACTGCCGACAAGACTTTCCGGCAGGAATCGTGGCAACGCGATGAAGCACGCGTGATGGTCGCCACCAACGCTTTCGGCATGGGCATCGACAAACCTGATGTGCGACTCGTCGTTCACCTCGATCCTCCCGATTCCATTGAAGCCTACTTTCAAGAAGCAGGACGTGCGGGAAGAGATGGTGCTCCTGCTCGCGCGATACTCTTGTTCAATGCTCGCGACACTCGAAGTTTAGCCCAACGCATCGGGCAGACCTTCCCCGCCAAAGACAAGGTACGAGAGATTTATGCCGATGTTGCCTACTATCTGCAAGTAGGAGAGGGAGAGGCAGAGGGTAAAGTTCGCGAATTTGATTTAGAAAAGTTCTGTATCAAGTTCAAACATTTCCCCCTCACTGTGGTCAATGCTTTCACCATTTTGGAACGAGCAGGCTATCTCTCTTACAGCGATAAGCACGACACAAGGTCGCGTGTCATGATGATTGTGCAGCGCGACGAACTCTATCGCATTCATCACCGCGTGCAAGGAGGTGACAAAATCCTCACCGCACTGTTGCGACACTACACCGGCCTCTTCTCAGACTACATCTTTATCGAAGAAGCTACACTAGCTCAAAATTGCGACCTCACCGAAAACGAAGTTTATCATGCGCTCAAAGCCCTCAATGCTGAACGCATCATACACTATATCCCCCGCAAAAGTGTCGCTACCATCACCTACCTCTTTCCACGAGTCGAAGCTCAGAAGTTGGCACTCACTCCCGAGGTTTACGAGGAACGACTGGCACAATATGAGCATCGCATCAACAGCATGGTCAACTATTGCACGGACTCCACCAGCTGCCGCAGCCAACTGCTCCTTGCTTATTTTGATGAAACCCACACCATTCCCTGCGGTCACTGCGATGTCTGCCAACAGCATCCTCTCTCCAGCCTTAGCAGTGAAGAGGTGAGTGCGCACATCCTCCACCTTTTAGGCGATGGTCAAGGGCACTCAGCCAGTGAGTTTCGGTTTACTCACATAGACGAACCTCGCGTGCAGGAAGCCATCGCACAACTACTCGATGCAGAAACCATCCATTTTGATGGTGCCCTCTTCTACAAGACATAAATTCTACCTCACGACTTTATAATCTTTCTTTCCAGTGGTACTCAACTATATTTGGTTAGCATTCTTTCTCATCGCTTTTGTCATCGCCATCGTGAAACTTCTCGTCTTTGGCGACACAGAAGTCTTTCCTGCCATCATGGCCTCCACCTTCGACACTGCCAAAACGGCCTTTGAAATCTCTCTCGGTCTCACAGGAGTGCTATCGTTGTGGATGGGCATCATGCGCATCGGCGAACAAGGAGGCGTAGTGGCGGTGCTTGCGCGCTGGCTTGGGCCACTTTTCAAACGACTCTTCCCAGAAATCCCAGAAGGACATCCCGTGGTGGGCAACATCTTTATGAATCTTTCGGCCAACATGCTTGGACTAGACAACGCAGCTACTCCACTTGGTCTGAAAGCTATGGAAGGACTGCAAGCACTCAATCCACAAAAAACACGCGCCACCAACGCTATGATCATGTTTTTGGTGCTCAACACGAGCGGACTCACCCTCATCCCCATCTCCATCATGGTCTATCGCGCTCAGCAAGGTGCTGCCAACCCCACCGATGTCTTTATTCCCATTCTCCTGGCCACCTTCTTTTCCACACTGGCCGGCATCATCGTTACAGCTCTCTATCAGCGCATCAATCTGCTCAACCGCACTCTTCTCCTCACCCTCGGTGGCGCAAGTGTGGTAGTAGCTGGCATCATCTACGGCATGGCTTCGCTCGACGAAACCATGATGGATCTCGTAGGCACCACCTCTGCCAATGTCATTCTGTTTTCCATCATCATAGCCTTTCTCATCGCAGGAATGCGCCGCCGCATCAACGTCTACGAAACGTTTGTGGAAGGTGCAAAGTCGGGCTTTGAAACAGCCGTGCGCATCATCCCCTATTTGGTCGCCATGCTCGTTGCTATTGGCGTGTTTCGTGCCAGTGGTGCCATGGATGCCCTCATCGGCGGCGTGCAATGGTGTGTAGCTCAATGCGGACTCGACGCCCAATGGGTGGGTGCTCTTCCTACAGCCTTGATGAAACCTCTTTCAGGTTCTGGCGCGCGCGGCATGATGGTCGATGCGATGCAAACCCACGGTGCTGACTCTTTCGTAGGTCGTTTGTCGTGCATCTTCCAAGGCAGCACCGACACCACCTTCTACATTCTTGCCGTCTATTTCGGCAGTGTCGGCATTCGCCACACCCGCCACGCTGTCATGGCTGGACTGCTCGCCGACCTCGCAGGCATCATCTCTGCCATCGGCATTTGCTATCTCTTCTTTGGGTAGCCCTTCGAGGAAATTTCTTAAAAATCTTCCTCAACTCAATTCTTACTGCTCCACAAGGGGAAGACGTGAAAGTAAACATTCCTTAAAATAGGCATTCTCGCGCACGCGTACACGCGCGTGCATACAGTATTTTCGACTTTTTGCTTTCACAACCTTCACAGATTTCGCTGTAACTCACTCGTACACAGCGAATAAGAAGCATCTTTCGGACAATTATTAACAATTACGAATAGTCTGCGAAAAGCTGAGAGAATACATTACTTGAAAATTTGCACCAAAACCAAGCTACTAACACACTGATAGACAAATCATAACAGAGAGATTTGTGAAGGTTGTGAAAGCAAAAAGTACAAAATTGCAGTACACGCGCGCGAAAGGAAACGATTCAACAACCTTTGCAGCACTCCACCAAACAACGTGCCTAAAATACTGCACGATACTCCGACAATTGTCAGAAAATCTCCGACGTTTTTTGGAATATCTCCGATATTTTTCCGTTTAACTCGGACATACCTTCCTATAACTCCGACATTATTACAAGACTCTCCATCAAGTCTTCGACCTTCTCCATCATTACAAAGTCTATCCTTGCCAATCATCGTGAGCAGCGCACTAGTGAGCACTAACATGAGGGAGGTGAAACCTACTACCATCACTAGTCGAAAGAGAAGATGTTGGTTTTTAGGGTAGAGTCGCGGTGTTTACGATAACTTTTTCCTACCTTTGCATTCATCACACGGAGGAATGCCCTCCACAACAAATCACTACAATGAAGACTCCTATCCAATCCCTTCAAGCTCCAGCAGCTATCGGTCCTTATTCACAAGCCATCGAGGCAGGCGGCATGGTGTTCGTGAGCGGACAACTGCCCATCGACCCCAAGACTGGCGAATTTGCCGAAGGCGACATTCAAGCTCTCACCCACCAATCTCTCACAAATCTCAAGCATGTGCTTGAAGAAGCTGGACTCACTATGGCAAACGTGGTGAAGACCACCGTATTCTTGGCCGACCTTGCTGACTTCGCAGCAATGAACGAGGTATACGCCACTTATTTTTCTGCTCCCTTCCCAGCACGTTCGGCGGTGGCAGTGAAGACATTGCCCAAGAATGCGCGTGTAGAAATCGAGTGCATCGCTGTTCGCTAGCCCTAGACTTCCGACGAAACGGCACATTTAGCCAATTTGTGCACCTTATGAGCCACTCTCATACCAGAGAAATTGCTCAAAAGGGGGATAAAAAATGCACAAATAAGGGTTATTTGAGCAAAAAACATACATTTTCCTCGCTAATTATTTGTGAGTATTGAAAATAAGGCTTACCTTTGCAGCCGTAATTACGTAAATCGATAATTTTACTCATCCAAAATAAAACAACAATCATGTCTGAAATTGCAGAAAAAGTAAAGGCTATCATCGTTGAGAAGCTCAGCGTTGACGCAGCTGACGTTAAGGACGAAGCAAGCTTCACCAACGACCTCGGTGCTGACTCTCTCGAAACAGTAGAACTCATGATGGATCTCGAAAAGGAATTCAACATCACTATTCCTGAAGAAGTATCTGAAAAGATCGCTACTGTAGGTCAGGCTATCGAATACATCGAAGCTAACGCCAAGTAATCTTAGCCTGCGCCGAAAAGGTAAGGTCGCCACGCACGACCTCCTTGCAGATTGAATGTGCTAATGTGTCCAGGCTCCTTGTGATGCCTACATATTAGCACATTTAAGTTTACTGCGCTAGCGCAGACTGGCTTCTCAAGCTCTCACAGCCGAGAAGCACATTCTTCACTACCTCAACTCACACTCACAATGGAACTCAAACGAGTAGTAGTCACCGGTCTTGGTGCAATTACCCCCGTTGGTAACAACATTCAATCTACTTGGGACAACCTTCTCAAGGGTGTAAGCGGTGCCGCCCCCATCAAAGGATTCGACGCCTCTATGTTCAAAACGCACTTTGCCTGCGAAATCAAAGATTTTGTGGCAGCAGATTTCATTGACCGCAAAGAGATCCGCAAAATGGACCTCTATGAGCAATATGCACTCGTAGCAGCAATGGAAGCTGTTAAGGACAGCGGTATGGACCTCGAGACTATCGACAAGGACAACATCGGCGTGGTACTCGGAGTGGGCATCGGTGGTATTCACACTTTTGAAGAACAAATCGGAGAATACGCACTTACCCACGAAGAAAAGGGACCTCGTTTCAGCCCCTTCTTCATCCCCAAGATGATTGCCGACATAGCTTCGGGCCGCATCTCTATCCAATATGGATTCCACGGACCTAACTACACCACTACCTCGGCTTGTGCTTCTTCTACCAATGCCATTGCTGATGCCTTCAACCTCATTCGTTTGGGTAAAGCTAACGTGATGGTAACCGGTGGTGCCGAAGCAGCTATCAGCCCTGGTGGTCTTGGCGGTTTCAATGCCATGCATGCCCTCTCTACCCGCAATGATGATCCCACACGCGCTAGCCGCCCATTCAGTGCCAGCCGCGATGGTTTCGTGATGGGTGAAGGTGCTGGTATCCTCATCCTCGAAGAACTCGAACACGCTAAGGCTCGTGGTGCTAAGATTTATTGCGAATTGGCAGGTGCTGGCATGAGTGCCGACGCTCACCACCTCACCGCTTCTCACCCCGAAGGTCTGGGTGCAAGCCTCGTGATGCAACGCGCACTCCAAGATGCTGAACTCCAACCCGAAGACATCGACTACATCAATGTGCACGGCACTTCTACTCCTGTGGGCGACCCCTCAGAAGTAAAGGCTATCAGCAAGGTGTTTGGTGAACACGCTTACAAGCTCAACATCTCCTCCACCAAGTCTATGACCGGTCACCTCCTCGGTGCTGCTGGTGCAGTGGAAGCTATCGTTTGCTGCCTCTCTGTGCAAAACGATATCATTCCTCCCACCATCAACCACGATGAGGACGACCGCGATGAAGACATCGACTACAACATGAACTTCACGTTCAACAAGGCTCAACAACGCACTGTGCGTGCTGCCCTCTCCAACACCTTTGGATTTGGTGGCCACAACGCCTGCTGCATCGTGAAGAAGTATCAAGACTAATCCCAGTCTGGGCGACACATCGCACATACATTTTATAAGTTTATTTGTACGCTTGGCAGATACCTTGTATCGGCTAAGCGTACAAAACTATTTTGTGTCGTCCAACTTCAACAACGTATGAAAAATATTTTTGACAGAGCTAGACTCTTCTTCAGTAAAGACAAAGAGTTTCGCTCCGCTCTCTATCAAATCATGGGCTTCTGTCCGCACAACATTGACTTGTATCGCACAGCCTTTGCCCATAAATCTCACGAATACCGCTCCAAGAAAACGGGCAACAAGCCCCTCAACAACGAACGTTTGGAGTTTCTCGGTGATGCCGTGCTCGAAACGGTCGTGAGCCACATCGTTTATCGACAATATCCCAACAAGCGTGAGGGTTTTCTTACTAACACACGTTCCAAGATTGTATCACGCGAATCGCTCGGCAAACTGGCGAAGGAGTTGGGTATAGATCGTCTCATCCAAAGTCAAACCCACGGTCGCACACACAATTCCTACCTCGAAGGCAACAGCTTTGAAGCCCTCATGGGAGCGATCTATCTCGACCGCGGCTTCCGCTATGCGTTTCAATTCATCGAGAAACGCATCATTGGTGCAGTGCTCGATCTCGACACGGTGGCAAACAAGGAGGTGAACTTCAAGAGTAAACTCTTGGAATGGAAACAAAAGAATCGCATTCATCTCGATTTTGTAGACAATATCTCCAACAATTCCAACAGCACTAGCCCATCTTTCCACACTTCGGTGGTCATAGAAGGTATCCCTGCTGGAGAAGGCAAGGGATTCTCTAAGAAAGAAAGTCACCAAGCAGCAGCTAAAGACGCGCTCACTCAGATGCGTCGTGATGCAGACTTCTTGGATGCAATGTTCCGTGCCAAAGAGAAGCGCACAGCTATGGGAGCAGAAGAGTTCTTTGCGCTTCCTCACATCTCAGAGATTGACGAACAAATTGCCAAAGAACGTGGTGCTGCTAAGACTGAGCGCAACAACAATCGTGGCGAACGCAATGAGCGTAAGCAAGAACGCAAAAACGAAAAGGCGGAACGCAACGAGCGCAAAGAAAACAACGATAATGCTGAGCGCGAAGACCGCAATCTGCGAAAAAGTGACAATGCTGTCCGTGAAGAGAAGCGCAAGCATGAGCGGGACAACACGAAGCAAAATCGCGAAGAACGCAAGAGTCCTCGTGAAGAGCAAAATGATCATCGCATTGAACGCAAGAGCGATCGTGAGGAACGCGCGGCTCAACAGGTAGCCAAAGAAGAACGTAAGGAACGTAGTGTACAGAAGGCTTCTACTCCTCATGCACAGAAACCCAAGAAGCTGGAAGTAGCAGCGGAGAAGCCAGAAGTGAAGGCAGAAATGCCTCAACAGTCCTCAGAAAAAACTACAGAGGAAGTGGCTAAAGTGGTAGCAGCTGTGGCAGAAACGAAAATGATGCCTCAGAGTCCAGTTCAACATTCTCGCGAAGAGAAGGTTGCTGATCAGCCACGCGCTAAAAGAGCTTCTCAAACTAGTATCGAGGTTCCTGCTGAAGAAGTGGCAACGCCTGCCATTGAGATGACTAAGGAGCCAACCCAACCTGTGGAAGAAACTCCCACCATCATCACAGTAGAGTTTGTGGAATCTCCAGAAGAAAAGCAGCAGAAGCAACGCGCACAACAATCCCGAAATGAAGTTGTGAAAAACGCTGCTGAAGCACCTAAGGCTTCCATGGAAGAATTGCAACATGAACTCGAACAATGGACGGAAGCTGCCGACCATCCCTGTGAGTTTACGCCTAGTGATGCGCCTGTAGCCACAGAGGAAACGCCCTCTTTTGTTGCTGAACAAACTTCCGTTGCAACAGAAGTTGCTCAGGAGGAACCTCAAATGATGGAGAATGTGTCTGCGACTTCAGCGCAAACTCCTCAAATGGAACAACAGATTTCTGAGCCTTCCGATACTGCAATAATTATTACAGAAGATCTTCCTCAAATCTCTGACGAGAAGGTGGCCCCCCCCGTAGCAATGGCAGAGGGGGCCGCAGATACTCTCCCTACCGAAGAGACAGTAGTGGAAGAAGCTACAGAAGAGGTGGCTACTCCTCAAATGCCAGCTGAACAAACGGAAGAAAACACTGCGGAAACTCCCCAAGAAGCAAATAACACTGCGGAAGGGGAAGTTAATCGAGTGCGTACTGAGCAAGAGAAAAAGCGTGCACGTCGTCAGAATAAACGACAAAATGCTGCAGCATTTACCAACACCACGCTGCCTCCTGCCGAACAGAGCCACCGCCCTCAAAAGGCAGAGCGCAAACTCCAAGAACAAGCGGAGAAGCATAAGGAAGAAGCTCGTCAACGTCAAGTAAAAAAGGTGCAGCAGGAACTTGCAGAAACCTTCAAACTCGATGTAGACATTGATGATTTCATGGTAGTAGAAACGACTCCTACCAACAATCCTATGCCTACTAAGGCTGACGAAGCACCAAATGTTGCTGCGCAAGAAGAGAAGCGCAAGAATAATCGCTCGCGTGGTGGACGTCGCGGAGGCAACAACCGCCGACGTGGCGGAAATCGCACCAATGCTACTCAAGGAGAAAGCAAAGATGGTGGTGACACAGCCTCATCTTCTGCCTCCACCTCTCAAGAAGGATAATCCTTATTCTTCACACAAATCACAGAAGCTACTTCCCTTCCCTGGGAAGTACTTCTATATTTTAGAAACAGATAAGATAGACATATCACACTAACATGGCCTATATGACCCAAGAAGGCTACGATAAGCTCGTAGCTCAGCTCCGTCACATGGAGCAAATCGACCGTCCTGCGGCCTCCGCTGCCATTGCGGAAGCGCGCGACAAGGGCGACCTTTCCGAGAATGCAGAATATGATGCTGCAAAAGAGGCGCAATCTATTCTCGAAACCAAAATCAACGAACTCAAAGCTACCATTGCTACCGCTAAAATCATCGACACTTCTAAGATTCGCACCGATGTAGTGCAAATCCTTTCTACCGTGGAGATGAAAAATGTGAAGGTTGGTGCAGTGATGAAATACACCATCGTTTCCGAAAGTGAAGCAGACCTCCGCGCTGGTAAGATTTCCAGCACCACCCCCATCGCTCAAGCCTTGCTTGGTCACAAAGTGGGTGATGTAGTGGATGCCCAAACCCCACGCGGCGTTATACAACTTGAGATTCTTAATATCTCAGTAGACTAAGAGCAAAGGGCTATTACTAAGCAACCCTCTAGTTGGATTTCCCTATGTCTTTATAGGATAGTGAATAATTCACCAACTAAACACAACGCTTTCTCCTCTTAAATGCAAAATAAGAAGGGAGAAAGCGTTTTTTCTATGGTCAAAGTTTGGTAGACTGCCATGAATGGCTTACATTTGCTCCTATACAAACCTGCTTCTCTTGCTATTCGCTAGAAAAAGCTTCCATAAAAAAGCGATAAATCATAGTTTATCGAAAAGAAGCCTTCTGAGAGTAACAACAAGAGTAGCATCTAGACTAAGCATCTTATGAAGAAAATTTACTCTTTCCCCGCATTTCTCGTCATGCTCGTCATTGCAGCTATGAGTTTCTCAGCCTGTGACATCTACATTGACAACGAATACGACCCTTACTACCCCAATGGCCGCGGTGATCGTGGACGTGCCAATGTCATTGCTGGAGAATGGCAAGGCGACTTCGGTATGTTCTATACTGCAGTCAATCCTTACACACAACGTGGCGTACAATTTGATGCTAGCCACACCTACATTCTCTTCCAAAATGAATATCTAGATGCTCGAAGAGGCACGGGAAAACAAATCGACTTCTACAACTATGGTCCTCTTCGCCAACGCTACCACCGCTTCCTTTGGGAAGTGCGCAATGGAGTGCTTTATCTCAGCTATCCTGGAGAACCCGCCCTCAACGTAGCCATCTATGATTATGCACTGAGCAACACCTATTTCACGGGCTATGCTGGAGATAGTCGCTTCCGTTTTAGCCTCCGCAAGTTGAATTATGGCTATTGGGGCAACTATGCTCTCAACGACTTTGACAGCCCCTTCGATGAATGGTCGTGGAATGGACTGCGAAGCGTACAAAACGCAGCAGGAGAAGCCTCTGAAAACGTAAATACTCTCAACGCTCCATTGCTTCCTGTGGTGGGTGGCCGCAAATAGTCAAACCTTTTCATGGGGCAGTCATACTTACCCCTTCCATAGATACACCAACTCTCATTATATCTATATCTGATATGAGCATCTTTTCCAAAATCGCCGCTGGCGAAATCCCCTCTTATAAATGTGCTGAGAGCGATAAGTTCTACGCTTTTCTCGACATCAACCCCGTTGCTCTCGGCCACACGTTGGTGATTCCTCGCCAAGAAACAGACTATATCTTCGACCTCGATGACCAACTCCTAGCCGAATATCATGTCTTTGCCAAACGAGTTGCTCGCGCCATCCAGTCCGTACTTCCATGTCGCAAGGTGGGTATGGCTGTGATAGGCTTGGAAGTGCCTCATGCACATATTCATCTCATCCCACTGAAAGAAGAAGGTGATATGGATTTCCGCAAACCCAAATTGGAAGTTGCACCAGAACAAATGGCTGAAACAGCCGCTGCTATCTTTGCCGCCTTCCAACAAGGCTAATCTATCGCTGATTCGTTCAACATCTCAGTGCTACATGAATTGCCTTCCTGAGCCTAAAGATGAAAGAAATTTGAGGGTGCCATCTCTATATTCTTAGAGATTGCACCCTCTTTGCACGTATATTACGCTGATTCTTTGGTGTAGTCGCCACAAAATTGTAATTTTGCTCCTTACTAGCTTATATATTCGCCAGTCTATCTGCAACAATCGCCCCATTTAATGCAACAAACTTTTGAACTCATCGCCAAAACATTCCAAGGTCTGGAAGAAGTCTTGGCACAGGAACTCATCGAACTCGGTGCCGACGACGTGCAAATCGGCCGCCGCATGGTCTCTTTCTCGGGTAATCAAGAAATGATGTACCGTGCCAACTTCTGCCTCCGCACGGCAGTCAGAGTGTTGAAGCCCATTCTCCACTTCCGCGCCAAGGATGCGGAAGCTGTTTACAAGGCAGTGAAGGGAATTGAGTGGAACGAAATCCTCGATCTCGACACTTCTTTCGCTGTAGACACCACCGTTTATAGCACTGAATTCCGCAATTCTAAGTTTGTTGCCTACAAGGTCAAAGATGCGATTGTCGACTACTTCATGGAGCTTACCGGCAAACGCCCCAACATCAGCGTGGCCAATCCCGACCTCCGCCTCAACATGCACATAGCAGAAGATAGTTGCACCCTCTCTTTGGACTCCAGTGGAGAAAGCCTCCACATCCGCGGCTATCGCACAGCAACGGTAGAAGCTCCCATCAACGAGGTGCTCGCTGCTGCTTTGGTCAAGATGAGTGGATGGGACTTCAACAGCGATTTCATCGATCCCTTCTGCGGATCGGGTACGATTTTGGTAGAAGCCGCCCTCATGGCACGTAACATCTATCCTGGTATCTTCCGCCGCAAGTTTGGTTTTGAAAACTGGAAAGACTTCAATCCCGAACTCCTGAGCACCATCTTCGACGACGACAGCCACGAACGTGAGTTTAACCACAAGCTCTATGGCTACGACCTCAATCTTCGTGCCATCGAAGCTGCGCAAGATAACGCAAAGGCGGCACGCGTCGCCGACCTCATCACCCTCGAGCAGCGCGACATCCGCGACTTCGTCCTTCCGGAAGGCTGCGAAAAGGCGATTATCGTCACCAATCCTCCCTACGGTGAGCGTCTCCGTCCAGAGGATCTCTCACAAATCTACCGCACACTCGGCACCAAGCTCAAGAAAGACTGTCAAGGTTGCGATGCGTGGGTCATTTCTTCTAAGGAAGAATTGTTCGATGATATGCGCCTGCGCCCCTCATTCCGCGTGCCTCTCAACAATGGTTCTCTCGACTGCGAACTCCGCAAGTATGTCACCTTCGATGGCAAGCTCGACAAGTTCCGTGCAGAGGGCAACGAAGTGAAGACCGATGCTGAACGTGAGCGCATGGGTGAAAAAGGCCGCTTCCGCGATGGTCGCAAGCGTGAATTTTCTCGCAAACGCTTCAACGACGAGGACGACCGCGACTTTTCCGATCATGGTGAACGCTCCGACAGAGACCGCAAATCCTTCGACCGCAAAGACCGCTATGAAGATCGCCGTCCACGCTATGAAGAGAGCGACTACCGCTCAGGTTTCGACTTCTCCGATGACCCAGAACTCGCTGCCACCTACCGCACCCTCCGTGCTCGTCACAGTGCATTCGAAGGCGTACGTGCCGCCAAAGAGCGCGCAGCACGCGGTGAACGTGGCAAGTTTGAACGCAGAGACGACAACCGCTCTCGTGGTCAGCGCAACGACCGCCGTTCTTTCTCTCGTGCTCCACGCAGAGAAGGTGACGACTTCCGCGGTAACCGCGAATTCAAGCATCGCGATGACAGATTTGAAGGACGTGGCGACCGCACCCGCGGTGATCGTGACCGCGGTGACCGCAGCGAAAGACGTGGAGGATACGACAAGCGCGGTGGTTTCGACCGCAAGCCCCGTCAAGAGGGCGGCTTCTCTCGCCCCGCACGTGGTGGCAATCTCCGCAAACGTCGCGAAGACTAAAGATTCACACCCTACATCATTCCCACAAGTTGGCAAAATCAGCTTGTGGGAATGAACAATTTTCTCCCCACACCTCACGCAAACCTACTATCATATTGGCATGAAATACAAATTTTTCTTCTTCCTGCTTCTGCCATTTCTATATCTCACTGCTATGGCACAAACCAAACAACGTCCCACTCTCGATGACCTCATGTGGGGCGGCACCAACTATTGGAATCTCCAACCCCAATCTATTCACACCACATGGTGGGGGGATGCTTTAGTACAAACCAATGTCAACGATGTGCGCATGATTCTCGATGCCAAAGGCAAAAAGCTCGGCACAGACGGACAAGTGCTTTTCGATCTCGCAGCCCTCAATAGTGTCCTCGACACCGCACGCTATGGCAAAGCACGCAATCTCATCGGAACCACCTTCCCCGAAGGCACAAAAACCGTAGCCAAGATCACACTCACCAAGGCTATTGTTGCCTACGACTGGAAGCAAAAAGCCATCGTTTGGTCCCTTCCGCTCCAAAGGGGCATCGGTCATCAAGACTTCTGCAATGCCTCTCGTTCCCTCGCTTTCACCAAAGACTACAACCTCTTTGTCACCACCTCCGATGGTCGCACCCATCAAGTGTCTACAGATGGCAACCGCGAACTGCTCTACGGCACCTCTGTTCACCGCGATGAGTTTGGCATCCACAAAGGTACATTCTGGAGCCCCAAGGGCGACCAACTAGCGTTCTATCGCATGGACCAGTCCATGGTGACAGACTATCCACAAGTCAACACTTTGGTGAACCCAGAAGTGCGCATTGCTCAGCCCGATCCCGACAAATATCCCATGGCAGGTATGGCGATGCACAAAGTCACTGTTGGCATCTTCTCTCCTGCCACAGACCGCACCGTTTGGTTGGAATTGGGCGACGTCACCGACCGCTATTTCACCAACCTCTCTTGGAGTCCTGACGGCAAAACCCTCTACATCATGGAGGTGCCACGCAACCAAAAGCGTTGCGACCTCGTGGCTTATGATGCCACCACTGGTAAACGCTTAAAGACACTCTACACCGAGACTAACGAACGCTTCGTAGAACCTCAAAATCCCCTCACCTTCCTCCCTTGGGATGACCACAAGTTCATCTACCAAAGCGAACGCGATGGGTTCAATCACCTCTATCTCTTCGACACCAACGGCAAGATGCTCCGCCAACTCACGCAGGGCAAGTTTGAGGTGCTCGACCTCCTCGGATTCAACACCGCAAAGCGCAGCATCATCGTTCGCACCAATGAGAGCGGACACATTCGCGAAAACCTATATGCCGTGGATTTCAAGACCGGTCGCCGCACTTTGTTGGACAATGGCGTAGGCTTGCACCGCGCTAGCCTTTCTGAAAACGGCCGCTATCTTCGCGACACTTGGAGCACTCCCACCGACTATCGCCACATCGACATCAAGAGCACTGAGAAGAAACAAACCGTCTCTAGCCTCCTCAATGCCGAAAATCCATGGCGCAACTTCACCATGCCTGAGGTGGAAAATGGTTCTATCCTCGCTGCCGATGGTAAGACCCCACTCTACTATCGTTTGGTAAAACCCGTAGACTTCGACCCCACGAAGAAATATCCTGCTGTGGTCTATGTTTATGGCGGTCCTCATGCCACCAACGTCAAGGAGTCGTTCAACTATCAAGCCCGCCCTTGGGAATACTACATGGCAAATCGCGGTTACGTCCTCTTCATCCTCGACAACCGCGGTTCTGGTGATCGTGGTTTCGACTTCGAAAGCTGCACCCACCGCCATCTCGGTAAGATTGAGATGGAAGACCAAATGAAGGGTGTGGAAAAACTCACTTCGCTGCCCTATGTCGATGCCAATCGTCTGGGTGTCCACGGTTGGAGCTTCGGTGGATTCATGACCACCAACCTCATGCTCACCCACCCCGACGTCTTCAAAGTTGGTGTAGCCGGTGGTCCCGTCCTCGACTGGAAATACTACGAAGTGATGTATGGCGAACGCTATATGGAAACGCCACAATCCAACCCCGAAGGCTACGCAGCTTCTAGCCTCGTCAATCGCGCCAAAGACTTGAAAGGTCGTTTGCAAATCATCGTAGGCTACAACGACCCCACTTGCGTTTTGCAACATTCTCTCATGTTCCTCCGCGCTGCGGAAGATGCAGGCACGCAACCCGACTATTTTGTCTATCCTGGTCAAGGTCACAACATGTCTGGTCGCGACATGCTCCACCTCCACGAGCGCATCACCCGCTATTTTGATGACTTCCTCAAATAGTTCCTGCGCACCGCTCATCCCAGCATGAAAAGTTGTGCCACACGCATACAAAATCCTCCCACTCTCAAGTTGAGAATGGGAGGATTTTTCGTGTACCCCAAAATGTTCTATCGCTTGTTCAGTGACCACGTAAGATGGAGCATAACATACTGACGTAGATTATTATATATGCTCTCTGTAGTACTTTGTGCATTCACAAAGCGTACTACATTCTTGCGCTGTCCAAGTAAATCGAAAGCCTCAAGACTTATGGAAAACTTATTGGAAAAAGCCTTGGTGAGGTTTGCATTCCAGATAAACTCATTGTCATTCATTGACTCATCGTTGTATCCTCGGCGACTAATGGTGCGTAAGTCTGTTTGCAAACGCATTGACCAAGGGAGCTCCGCATACACACTTACATGAGAACCGAAAGTTGTTGCATGAAGTGGCTTAAAATTTTCGCGAATAGAAGTCGAACGATGATAATGAACATACGGAGCTAGTTCACCGCGTATCTTTGTATTTGGAATAGCAAACGAATAGTTTATTTCCTCAATGAAATAATAGTTGTGCACCGTGCTTGGTTTGTCAGCTTCTTGAAGCGATAGACCATTATATTGTACACTTTTCGTGTAGTTGAAGGAAATTTTATTGGTGAGTTTATGAGTGTATCTGGGAGTGAGAAACACTGCGTCTTCCAAAGAGGCTTGCAGGTACTGATTGCCGTTGACGCTTCTAAACTTGGATGTTGTTACCCCTGTACGCTCATTGTATAACGACATGGAAGAGGTGAGCCCATCGGTGTAGGTGTAGTTCATGTTCACCGTATGATTGTGTCTCATTGTTGGAGCCCAATAGAATCTGCCATTTATCTTGTGTTGAGTGATATTATCAAGTTCTGGGTTGCCTTGTTCCACTGATAGAGGATTTATATCGTTTGTTTGTGGCACCAGAAGCAGCATCATAGGCATTTCATGCTTAAGTTCATAGCTAAAACTATAATTATAGCCTGTTTGTCCACCTAGCCAAGTAGCAAACCGCACATTTACGTCTGGGAAAAATTGAGAGCGATAGACGGTTTGGTCGTTATTCTTCTGGAAGAAATCTAATTTTCGATGCAAATAGCGTAGGGGAATACTTACATTTAAGTCATACTTGCCTTTTTGGAACATATAACCTAGTTCCCCTACAAGGTTATTCCCCCATTCTTGATATGATTTACTATTGCGTGAGTCTTTTGCTTGCTGTAAAAGATCATTATTAGGCAATTTCTCTACATCAGATTGTAGCGTCCATCCAGGCAAATGGTGTAGTTGATAAAATTGGTCGCTAGAATTTAATTGATCGCATTCGTAGGATAGCTTTCCACTGAAACTATGATGATCGCTCCAACGGAGAAGGTAATTAGCTTGCGCAGTCCATGTCCATTTGTCATGGTCCTCGTTTCGGTATTGATGCTGTGATTGTTTTTGTGCATTACGTATGTAATCTACATGCCGCAATGAAAAATCCTCTTGCGTGATACATGCTCGATAGGCTGATGCGTTTAAGGTTAGCTTATCGTCAGTGTGTGGTATGTCGATACTTTTCTCTATTTCGAGCTTTGCATTGGTTATTGTGGATGGTGCAAAAGACAATACATTAGCATGACTAATACCGTATGCGTTGAGCGTTTCGCCAAGAGAAAAAAGACGAATGCTATCACTCCAAGCTTTGCCCAAGAGATGACTAACATTGCGGTCGAATGACGCACCACTGTTTTCTGAGTGGTTTTTCAATGTAACCTTAGAGAACGAAGGTTTGATGGTAAAGCTCCATGGAGTAGTAGAAAACAACGAGAGAGAATGCTCAGTTTGAAAAGAAAAGTTTCTACTACTACTGCTAGATGTACCAAGTTGAAAAATATGATATTTATCGTAGAATTGCTGAACTACTTGCTTCAAATCTACATCTTCTTTACTCCATTGTATGCGTGCCTTCCCCTCCAATGAATAGCGTCCCTCACGCTCATCAACATTGTAGAGAACACCCGCATTATAGAAATCTTTTTGCCCAATACCATTGTCAATATTGTAGAACTGACCGTTACGGGTTAGCTCTTCGTTGTGGTTGGTATTATTAGCTCCTGCAAAAACAGACCAACGATGAAAATCATTTATCTTAAGTCCTAATGCTCGTCCATAATAGCGTTTGTCCGTGCCTGCTGCCGCATCTATGCTGGACAAAAAGTTGGAGTGGTAGTCTGGTTTCAGTCGAATGTCCATCACCAAACCTTTGAGTTCGCGTTCGCGCTCGAAGAGTGATGTCGTATCTTTTTCTTTCTCATACACCTTCACGTGCTTCACCATAAAAGCTGGCAGATTTTCAAGCAAAGTCTTTCGGTCGTTGTTGAAAAAATCCTTACCATTGAGCAAAAGCGTTTCTACTTTTCTTCCATTGGACAGAATCTCACCATCGTTGTTGATGGTAAGACCAGGCATTTTCTGTAAGATGTTTTGTAACACAAAACCTTGCTGAGTGATAAAAGCATCAGCATTGTAGACTAAAGTATCGTTGTTAAAATAGAACTTGAGCTTTGTTGCAGTCACTAGAGCTTCACCCAACTCTGTTGTTTTTTCTCTTAGTTTACGTTTAAGAGCGAACTTGCCGAGAAGAATGTTACTTTCTCTACGATAAAATTTAATCTGTATAGGAGCGTATAGGGTATAATAGTCGGGATGGCTTACACGCATGATGTAAGAACCTTCACGTTCAACTACTGCTTCAGCATAAGTTTTGTATTTGGGCTCATTACCCATTCGTGCAGCCCAGCCTTCAGCAATGAAACTACTATCTGCAGCAAGTAGCTCCACTTTTAATAGTGAATCTGCTGCGATGTCTATGTTTGTAATATAATCTACAACTCGAGCACCTACCAGCTTTTGAGCATAGGTGTTCCCTAAAAAGAAAATGAAGAAGAGGAAGAAGGTTAGCAGCCTTTTTGTCATGGTATAATAAGTATTGAAAAGGAGAGAGTGTGGTCTGTGAAAAGCCCATGCTGCACAAATGCACTCACTAGACGTTGCGCAGCCTGTCAGCGCAAAATTACAGTTTTTTTTGTATTAATCCCAAAAGTTTTCAAGTTTTTCTTTCACACCCTCCGATATTAGCCTAAACAAACAAAAGAAAAGCTACTCTCCTTTTACAAAAAACTAGTCTTCTGACCTTGGACTTGCCAATATCCAAATCAGAAGACTATGTGATTATACTTGACGCACTCTTAGGCGTTTGCCATCAAATACGAGCAGTACTTGTTGAGCAGATTGGAGAGTGGAAGCTCTCCCTTCTGATAGCGTTCTGCATCGAGTGGCAATACTCTTTCACAAATCCTATCCCCTTTGAACAGGGCAGTGAGATAAGGCATGCCGTTCTTTAGAGTTATCTGCACATCTGTAAAGAACTGGGTTAGGTCTTCTGCATCGCAAACAATGGAATAGCTCGGACGCTTGGCTCCAGGAATGTCTTCTACCAAGATATGCTTAGCCACAAGATCTTGTATGTCGCGTATAGCAGTGTCTTTGGAGCACTTTGCCAACGAAGCCCAGGTCTTTGAAGTTATCTTCGCCTCATAGCCGTCAAGAAATAGATTGAGCATCTGCGTCTGTCGCTCTGTCATGGCTACGGAGGATACTTTCTGCCAGAAAAAGCTCTTGTTTAAGATGGTGGAGACAATGGCTTCTGCTTCGTCCAACGCATCAACCAATTTCATCATATACCAGACCAGCCACTCCGTGATATCCCCATCGCTGCGCTGCATACGTTCCAGTATGTCATAATAGTGTTTTTTGTCCTTATTGATTTGAGAGGATATGTTGTAAAACCGCAATTCACTTTTCTCACCACGTGCAAGAAGCATGTCAGAAAGAATGCGAGCCAAACGACCATTGCCATCTTCGAAGGGGTGAATGCTCACAAACCAGAAATGGGCTATCGCAGAACGAATAACACTACCCTCAGCGTCATCACCATCAAACCAAGCTATAAACTTTTGCATCTCGCTTTCTACACGATTAGGAGAAGGAGCCACATAGTGTATCTTCTCTCTTCCCCACATACCGCTGACAATATGTTCCTCGCAAGTGCGATATTGTCCTATCTCTATCTGACGACCTTCACTGAAGCCAGTTGGAAAGAACGCAGATTGCCAAGCGCAGAGTTTCTCCTTACTAAGAGGTTGATCATAGTTTTGCACCGCTTCAAGCATGACCCCGACTACTGAATCAACATAGTGCGAAGGAGCTGTGTATTTCACATTTTCTATTCCTAGCTTTCGAGCTACGGAAGAGCGCACTTGGTCCTCGTTCAGGCGTATGCCTTCAATTTCAGAGGAATGAACGACATCAAGTGTCAGGTTCTCTGCCATTGCTCTGAGTTTACTATCAAACCCGAGTGAACTCAATCTGCCGTAAAGCCCACCTTGCTTACGACAGACTAATTCCAGAAGTTTTGATGCCTCAGCATTATCCCAACGGAAATGCGTCCAATTCTCTCTTTCGTGTATATACATGAGCTTCTTATTTTTATGTGCGACAAAATGCGGCATTAAACGTCGCATATTCTGCGACAAAAATAGAGAAATCACACGGAACAACCAAATGAATCGACTAAATACCGCATATTTTGCGACGTTTTCATCAGAGAATCATCGCATACGCTGTCTTGGTAGAAGGAATAATCTCTGCGTTTGCTACTGAACTAGGAGTATATATTTGGGTAAACCAGGTCATCTGTTATTCATCATGCCAGTTTTCTTAAAAGCGTACATCCTGCATTTCAGAACTTTATAGTATGCCTATCAAAAGTTGTACCATACTTCCTCGACCATCCGGATGACAGCTTTGACCTGCTACTTCGCCCATCAGATAACCCTTTATTCCTTTGCAACGCTTTTAGCAGTTTACTACTCTTTTTATTCATCTACTTTATGCAACCTAGAAAAGAGAAATACAAATAGTCATTTGACTAAATCATCAAAACATCACAAAAACAGAAGAAAAGCACAAAAAATAAACTTTTCAACAAAAAGTAGGTTTTCACTTGGTAGATTCAATAAGAATTGATAAGTTTGTAGCAGATTTTTACATCCCCCCCCCAATTAAAAGAGATATTAACTATATCTCTGCATCTAAGTTTCACTAAATCTTATCGCAAATGAAACAACTATTTCTTACTTTGCTTTGCACCCTATGTTCCCTCAGCGGATTTTCGCAGTCTTTTGCCGATGTGCAGAAAGGTGGTAAGTTCTATTCTTCCGTCGATGAATTCGTGCTTTTCGACAACAATCCACGTTATGGACGAGATGCGAAATCTGCCACTGCGCTCATGTTAGGATACACCTTCAACAAACGCCTGGGTTTGGAACTTTCTGGTGCCACCTTCGGTTACGAATGGAAATACAATCCACGCTATTTGTCGCTCGACCTTCAGAGCTATTCTTTTTCTAAAGACAGAGTGCGCGTGGTCACCTCCATCGGTCTGGCACTGGTGCAAGGACACACGAATGAAAACAAAGAATATCTGACTACGACTCTCAACCTTGGTGCTAGCCTGCAATATCTCTGCACGAAGAACTCGTATGTAGGTCTCAACTTCCGCAAGATGGAAGGTCGCACTGGTTTCAACGCCTTTATGATGGGTGTTTCCTTTGGAGGATATTTCTAGTGATAGTTCCACATCGATTTATTGGCGGCTAAAAAGCCCTCATTCAACATAAAAATCAACAGCATCTCTGCATCGTCAGCTTTGACCTTGCAGAGATGCTGTTGGTTTCTAATCAAACACCTCGTGAAGTGCGAAAAAACAGATAATCGAACACCACAAAAGTGCCAACAGCAATAGCCGCTATTCTAAAATTTCGATTACTTTTTTGGGGTAGTTCAATACGAAAGATTTGCCTTCTAGAGCATCGAGAAATAATGTGCCCACCTTGCCTTCGTCTGGAAAGCCGAGCTTGTAGTCGGAGACGAAGTTGAAATCTCCTATTTGAGTAGTAACGTTTTTATATAAAGGCAAGGTCGCTAACGCGAGAGGACACGGAATATTAGTCTGAGGTTGCAAATCATACTCCCCATGCGGTAAGATATGTAGACCTTTATTGAGCGAAAATAGCATTTGCACCTTCCGTCCTCCCACCTTAGCTTTGAGAAAAATAGAACCGTCTTCCATTCCCTTGCCCATTGAGCATTTCAGACGGATTTTGCCGTAGTGCTGGTCAGGACTGCATGATGTGAAAGTGTGTCGTTGCAAATCTATATGCCATGCGCGGTGGCGCAGGATACTGTTATCCAACACGACATTAGGCACCTTTCCGTTGAACCGTTGCTGCATTTCCATCACCACAAACTTGACATTACGATAAGTTTCACCGCAGAAAGTCAGAGAGTCCAACCACAATGAATAATACCCTTCTTCTTTCTTATTCACCTCTGCCGACTTTAGTTGAGCAATATCCACCTTGAACACATTCACGGCATAGGTAGAATCCATCAGACAGTGCGTCAGGGTAGAAGAGATGCCCACTTCACTGGGCACCACTTTGTCTTGATGAAACAAAGTACTCTCCAGTGTGATGAAACTGTTGCTATAACGAAAAACCATTGCACTAGATGCTAGGGGCATCATCCACAGTGCGACAAGAACGCTGTATAAACACCAGCGGAAAAACCTGTAGTGTATCATCTGAAGATATTGTGTTAGGGTGCATAAACGATGCGAATGAAATGCTCACGACAAAGGTAGCGATTTCTTCAATATATTAGTCAAAAGATGTGAGAACTTTTCTCGGAAACGTCAAAGATTTTATAGTCGTAGAGTCAACTAGCAAATGTAAAATTACAATATTCTTTTGTAGAACTCATTTTTTGGTGTTTCACAATTAAATTTCTGTCTGGGTCTATTATTATACTTTCAAAATCGAGGTGCAACAAAGTAGCAAATGAAACACCACAAAAGTGCCAACAGCAATAGCCCCTATTCCAAAATTTCTATCACCTTTTTGGGGTAGTTCAACACAAAGGATTTGCCTTCTAAAGCATCGAGAAATAATGTACCCACCTTGTCTTCGCCTGGATATCCTAGCCTGTAGTCCGCGACGAAGTGGAAATCTCCGATTTGTGTAGCAACGTCCTTATAGAGAGGCAAGGTCTCTAACGAGAAAGGGCGATCAAAGCTCCCTCCTTCTCTGGTCAGAGATTGCCAAGGAAAACCATACACCCCATGCGGTAAGAGATGTAGCCCTTTATTGAGCGAAAATTGCATGCGCACCTTCCGTCCTCCCACCTTTGCTTTCAGAAAAACGTAACCATATTCCACCCCCTTACCGATTGAGCATTTCAGACGGATTTTCCCATAATACCGATCAGGACTGCATGGAGTGAAAGTGTGTCGTTGCAAATCGACATGCCAAGCGCGATGGCTCAGAATGCTGTTGCCCAGCACGATATCAGGCACCTTTCCTTTGAACTGTTGCTGCATTTCCATCACGACAAACAGTACATTACGATAGGTTTCACCGCAGAAATTCAAAGAGTCTAACTGCAAAGAATAGTATCCTCCTTCTTTCTTATTCATTACTGCCGACTTTAGATGAGCAACATCCACCTTGAGCACATTCACGGCATAGGTAGAATCCATCAGACAATGTGTCAGGGTAGAAGACACGCCCACTTCATGGGGCAGCACTTTGTCTTGATAAAACAAAGTACTCTCCATCATGATGAAATTCTTGCCATAACGAAAAGCCATCGCCCTAGACGATAAGGGCGTCATCAATAATCCGAGAAGAATTGTATAAAAGCTCCACAGAATGCACCTGCGGCAGATTTTCAGTAGACATGGCGTTGTTACTAACATAAGACTTGGCATTGATATACTCACGACAAATGTAGCGATTTTTTCAAGAAGTGCCAAGGAATCTTGGAGAGCACGACAAAACCCTCAGATACTTTCTATAATTCGTCGGAGAAATGCCCAAAACTCTCCGAGTATTTCTAGAAGATGTCGGAGAGATTTTTCAACATGTGGGAGGTTTAGGAACGAACTACAGAGGGTATCTCTGAAACAGTTAACATTCTTCGACAACTCATCAAAAAATCAAGGTTTTCAAGTTCCCTCGCGCGCGCGTAACAGGGATTATACACTTTTCTCTTTCACAACCTTCACAGAAATCTTTGTAACCTACTCAAAAACAAGAGATAACGCATGGTTTTCGGACATATTTTAACAAATCATCTTTTTATCCAGAAAAATGTAGGTCAAATCGGCATCAAGAAGCAGACTTTTCAACCCCACATTCTCGGCACATGATCCGTTGAAATTCCTCGCTTCGGTGAAGGTTGTGAAAGCAAAAAATCAAAAATCCCAGGGAAGGCGCGCGCGTGACACGCGTGTACGAGGAGAATATTAGACGTTAGACGTTAGACATCTTCGCCGCAGGACTCTAACGTCTAACGTCTAATTTCTAATCTCTATTTCGGACGTTAGAGGGTCGCAGACCCTTCTTACTCGCCACGACAAGCATGGCTCGGGGTACTTAGACAAGTTGGACATTAGACCGAATCGGGAGGTTGTCCCTATTGTGCTGGACTCTCGACAAAATGACAACGAAAATATACTTTCTGCAATATAGACATAGCAATACTAACCACTTCTGAAGAAAAAACTGCCCTTTTCTGCTGATTTTTCACTCTTTGCCCCCATATCGACCCATATATAAGTAGGAAGACAATGGCACTAAGCCTTTGTTCTAATAGATAGAGTACTATGATTACTGCAATTGATTTGGTCATATCCGCATTTTTGGTTACTTTTGTCAGATATACTATCCCCACTTGGATGAAAGTTCTCATCGTCAACACTAGCGAATCCACTGGCGGAGCAGCCGTTGCTGCCCACCGCCTTATGGATGCCCTCCACGCCAATGGTGTGGAGGCAGAAATGTTGGTGCGCAACCGCAGCACTAGCGATACGCTCGTGCATGCGCCCCACTGCAAATGGTGGCTCAAATGGTGCTTCCTATGGGAACGACTCGTCATCTTCATTCATCTCCGCTTCTCGCGCAAAGGACTTTTTGCCATCGACATCGCCAATGTGGGCACAGACATCACCGCGCGCCCTGAGTTTAAGGCAGCCGATGTGATTCACCTACACTGGATCAACCAAGGTTGGCTCTCTCTCAAGAGTTTGCAACGCATTCTCCAGAGTGGCAAACGCGTGGTGTGGACGATGCACGACCTCTGGCCCGTGTCGAGCATTTGCCACTATGCCGAAGAGTGCACCGGTTTTCACAACGCCTGCGGACACTGTCCCCAACTACCTCATCCCAGCAGCAAAGACTTGTCGCACCAAGTGTGGAAACAGAAAGAGAAAGTTTACCGAGAAGGGCAAATCACCTTCGTAGCTTGCAGCCAATGGTTGGCAACACAAGCGCGAATGGCTTCCCTCTCGCAAGGACATCGCGTGGTGAGCATCCCCAATGCCATCGACACGCAGGTGTTTCGCCCCATGGACCGTCGAGCAGCTCGCGAAGCCTTGGGACTTCCCACTGATCCGAATCTGAAAATCGTGCTTTTCGTGGCACAACAGATTACCAATGTGCGCAAAGGCGGTCCTTACCTCATTGAGGCGTTCCAAAAACTCTTGGCAGCGCATCCCGACTATCGCCACAACACGGCCCTGCTCATCCTCGGTGGTGCAGCCGAACAATACACCTCGGCTTTTGACGTCCCTGTTTTTCCAGTGGGATATACGGAAGAGGTGGAACGCATCGTGCAGACCTACAACGCTGCCGACCTCTTTGTCATCCCCTCTGTGTCGGACAATTTGCCCAACACCATCATGGAAGCCTTGGCTTGCGGACTCCCCTGCGTAGGTTTTGCAGCAGGCGGCATTCCCGAGATGATTGATCATCACTCCAACGGTTATGTGGCGCGCGCACAAGACACGCAAGATTTAGCTGATGGATTGCACTGGGTGCTTCAGTCGGATGCCACAACGCTCCAACAAGCGGCCCTCGATAAGGTGCACCGCTGCTACTCACAACAGAGTGTGGCGCAACAATATCTCGCCATCTACGAGGGGAAATAGGATTTACCCAACCTCCCTCACAGCACAGCCAATCCCAAGGGCAGGCATACAGGCACTAACGTCTACCCTCTAAAGTCTAACGTCTAACTTGTCTAAATACCCCGAGCCATGCTTGTCGTGGCGAGCAAAAAGGGTCCGCGACCCTCTAACGTCTACTCTCTAACGTCTAATGTCTAATATCTCCTTCACCATTGCCACGGTTTGCTACAACGCAGCCGACACCATAGAGCGCACCCTGCATTCTGTGGGCGCACAAGAATATCCCTTTGTGGAGCATCTCATCATCGATGGCGCGTCAAAAGATGCGACCCTCAATCACCTGCACCTTTGGGAAAAGCAACAAGAGGAGATGCCGACTTCCCATAAATTGGTGGTGGTGTCCGAACCCGACAAAGGGCTTTATGATGCGATGAACAAAGCTTTGCGCTTGGCAACGGGAGATTACGTGCTGTTTCTCAATGCAGGCGATTGTTTCCACTCCCCCACTACACTCAGCGACATCGCACGGAGCATCCAATCCGCACAATATCCAGACAGCCAGCTTCCTGCTGTGCTTTATGGCGACACCGACTTGGTGGACGATGCAGGCAGATTCCTTCGTCATCGCCGTCTTTCTCCTCCCGAGCAGTTGCGATGGCAGGATTTCCGACAAGGGATGCTCGTATGTCACCAAGCCTTCTTCGTACGCACCGACCTAGGACGTGAGATCAACTACGATTTGTCTTATCGTTTTTCGGCTGACTACGACTGGTGCCTTCGCATCATGCAGCGCGCCGAAGCCTTGGCACTTCCCCTCCACAACACGCACCTCGTCGTGGCAGACTATTTGGCAGAAGGGATGACCACACGCAACCACCGTGCCTCACTCAAAGAGCGTTTCCATATCATGAAACGCTATTTCGGTACCTCCAAGACAATAGCGCAACATGTCTGGTTTGTGGTGCGCGCCCTACTCAAACGATAAACCTCCCTCTTTCCCTATTTTCTTCCACCCTCTCCTATCTCAGCATGAAGATTACCGACAAAGACACGGCTTGGTCGTGGGCTACCGACCGATGCGCACGGCGAGAATGTTGTCGCTTTGACATCGAACAGAAGCTCCGTGAGACGCCTCTCTCTGCTACTGACCGCGAACTGGTGCTTGATGCCCTAGAGGATGAGAAATACATAGAGTCGGCACGCTATGCGCGCGCTTTTGTGCACGACAAACTAGCCTACGACCGATGGGGACGGCTCAAGATGCAACAAGCCTTGCGGCTGAAACGCATCCCACAATGTGACATCACCGAGGCTTTCTCTGAAATGATCGAAGCCGATGCCTATCGCGAGGCACTCCGTGCGGTGATTGCGAGCAAACTGCGCTCTCTTCGCTTCGATGCTTCCGACAAACAAGCGGTGTTTGCTGCTTCGCAAAAGCTCGTGCGACACGCTGCTTCACGAGGATTTGAAGCGGATTTGATCTTTTCGACTATCGACGAAGTGCTTAAGGATTTCCTCAAGGAGGAATAATCTCCCTCATCATTACTAATTTAGGATAGGTGAGAATTCCATTTTTATCCCTAACATCCTATATATCATGTGTAAAATCAGACTTTCGCTTATTGTCCTTCTTTTGCTCGGACTCAGCTGCGGATTCTCCACCGTTGCCAAGGCACAAACGGCAATTGATATGCACACCGGACGGGTATCTAACGCAGCTCCCAACGAGAACCCGATGAGCAAACAGCGCATCATGGCGCGCGATCGCGTGCTGGCTACACAAGACTCCATAGCCTACAATGAAGCCGTGGCGAAGGCTTTCTTCTTGTTGCGCCACGACTCTTTGCCACAAGCACAGCACGAACTTGAACGTGCGCTCCGCTTGCTGCCGAAGGCTGAAACCAATGCAGTGTTGCGCTTGAACCTTGCCAAGATTTACTATTGGCGTGAACAATGGCGCGATGCCGACCGCGCGCTGCGTGAGGTGCGTACTGAATTTATGCAGCAGTTGGCACAGAAAGGCAATGTCACGACCACTCTTGAGGCTGCTCCCAAAAGTAATTTGCAATCGCTCATCAACGAAACTTACATTTGGCAGTGCAACACGCTCTATCGTTTGGGAAAATACCCAGCAACGGCAGACAGCCTAAAGGCATTCTTGCAGAACAACCCAGAACTGTCGCCCCACGAAGAGATGGATGCTTATACCCTCTTGGGAGATTGCCACCTCGCACTCAAAGATTACGAAGCGGCCATCGCTGCTTACAAGCATACACTGAAGATGGAAGCTAATGCCAGCGAAGCTCTACTCCCCTTGACACAAGCTTTGCACGCACTGAAGCGTGACGACGAAGCCTTGCTCTATCTCAACGCTGTGCTAAAATATGAAAATTACGAAGAACTGCTAGAAGCACGCGCTAAACTCCACCACGAAATGGGGAATGAAGAGGCTGCATTGGCAGACTGGGACACTTTGATGAAGGAGAACCCTCAAAAACTATCTTACCAAGTGGCGCACGCAGAGCTGCTGTTGGCATTGGGCATGAAAGCCAAAGCCAAAGAAGCGGTGAAGAAGTTGCTGCACGCTGGTTATCCCCATAAGGAGTTGCCAGCTCAGTTGCAGAAACTCAAATAACACGACAAGAACCTATATTACTACATGCGAGTATTCTCTCGACTTATCCTCCCGATGTTGCTTACGTTCAGCTGTCTACTCCCGATTGCTGCGCAGAGTTACATCGTTCCCTCTCCTCAGCGCGAAGTGCGCGCTGTATGGTTTTGCACCCTCGGTGGGATGGACTGGCCCGGACATCAATATGCTCAAACGGCTTACAAAGCAGAACTGCAAAAGCAACTCTTGTGCCAGACCTTTGATCAGTTGCAACGTGCTGGCATCAACACGATTCTCTTCCAAACACGTCTGCGCTCTACAACGGCTTACCCTTCGCGCTACGAACCTTGGGATGGAGCATTTTCGGGCACACCTGGTGTGGCTCCGCCCTACGATGTTTTGGCTTTTGCCGTGGAAGAAGCGCACCGCCGTGGCATGGAATTGCACGCCTATTTGGTGGCTTATCCCATCTGTTCGGTAGCTTTGGCGAAACAACTAGGCAAACAGTCGCTCCCTGCGCGACGTCCCGACCTCTGCGTGCGCGCTGGCGACAAATGGATGATGGACCCAGGGCGACCAGGCACGGCAGAACATATCGCAGCAATGGCAAAGGAGATTGTGGAAAACTATGAGGTGGACGGGATCCATTTAGATTATATCCGCTATCCCGAAAAGGAAATTCCTTTTAACGACAACAAAACCTATGCGCACTACGGACACGGTCAACCGAAAGCGCAATGGCGGCGCGACAATGTGACGAGGACGGTGCGCAAGGTGGCCGAAGCTGTGCGCAGTGTGCGCCCTTGGGTGAAGATATCTTGCTCTCCCATTGGGAAATATGCTGATCTTCCCCTCCACTTTTCCTATGGATGGAACGCACGCGATGCGGTAAACCAAGATGCGCAAGCATGGCTCCGCGAGGGCTGGATGGACATGCTCTTCCCAATGATGTATTTCGATGGGAAACATTTCTACCCTTTTGCGGTGAACTGGCACGAACAATCGAGCGGTCGCCCTGTAATTCCAGGACTCGGCATCTATTTTTTAGATCCTCGTGAGAAAGACTGGGACGTGATGCGCGTGATGCGCCAAATCAACTTCACCCGACAACTGGGTATGAGCGGTCAGGCTTACTTCCGCAGTCGTTTTCTACTCAATAATGTCAAAGGCTTGCTGGACTTTGTGACCGATGCTTATCGACAACCTGCCTTGTCACCTGCCATGACGTGGCTCGACAGCATAGCTCCTGCGAGTCCGAAGTGGCAATCTCAAATTGTGGGACAAACTTTACGCTTCTCATGGCAGCCCGTGGGAGACAATACACCTGTGGTCTACAACCTCTATCGACTCACCGAACAAGGGGCTCAACTCCTGGCACACCATCTCCGCGGCACCCATTTTGACTACACCCCGGCATTGCCTAGCCTGCTGCACGACACTTATGCTGTCGTAGCAATGGATGCCTATGGCAACGAATCTCCTCTCCCTAAATATCAACCCCATGCGCCTTCTACTCCTCGCCTTTTGGGCTTGCCTTCCGCTGTGGCTAGCAGCAGAAAATAAGGATTTACCCAACATACCAGAGGCGAACACCGCTTCTCCAGCTGCAACCACACCACAAGTTGCAACCTCTCTCGAACACCTGCCGCTTTCGGGGGTGGTAGAGCGCACCTATCTCTTAGGAATGGGTAAGAATCACGTCTATGACAGTTATCTTTCGCCATTAGACTACGCAGGTAGTACGCTGGGATTTACCCGAATTGGCGAAAGAACGATGCAACGTGGGCAAGGCCGCTGGAGCCAAATAACCTATTTTGACCTCAATGCTTCACAACTCCACAATCCTGTGGGGAATGCAACCACTTGGGACGGAGAACTGCAATTTAACTACGGTCAACACTACCACCTGATGGCGCAACCGAAGTGGAATGTTGCTCTCGGTGGTTTGCTGGGAGCACATTTGGGCGGTACGTACAACACGCGCAATGGCAACAACCCAGGACAATTGCGCATGGCTCTTGATTTGGCAGTTTCGGCAGTAGCCGCTCGACAATTTGCCTTGTGGAAGAAACGCTGGACATGGCGCACTCAATGCGACATTCCTGTGATGGGGACATTCTTCACGCCTAATTATGGACAGTCGTACTACGAGATTTTCATCTTAGGTCATGCCAATAGGAATATCGTATTTTCACATCCTTTCAATGCTCCCTCAGTGCGATTGCTTTCGACAATCTCCATACCTTTCGGAACAAGTAGTCTGACTTTGGGATACAAAGCCGACATCCGACAAAGCACAGTGCATCACCTCGATCGCCATGCTTGGCACCACACCTTCCTCATTGGTTACACAAAAACGCTGCAATTTCTGAAACGATGACTCTACTCTCTGCACGTATCCAGCGAATAGTCGCCTATCTTTGCTGTGGCTTCACACTGCTCATGAGCGCTTCTTGCGTCACCTCTGAAGGTTTCACCACCGCTCCTCGAGATGACTTTGAGGCATTGTGGCGCATCTTCGACCGCCACTATTGCTTCTTTGATTATAAGAAGCAAGAATATGGTTTGGACTGGAACGAAGTGCACCAACGCTATGCAGCGCAGGTGTCGGATTCGATGTCACCACAAGCATTGTTTCAGGTGCTGGGCAAGATGTGTAACGAGTTGCGTGACGGACATGTCAATCTCTGGTCACCCCAAAACACGGCGCGCTACACTCGATGGTATGAGGCTTATCCAGTGAATTTCAGTGATAGTTTGCTCCGTCGTGCTCTCGGCACTGCAGAAGAATATCGACTCGCCTCTGGACTGCAATATAAAGTCTTTAACGACAATGTGGGATATGTGCGTTGCGCCTCATTCAACAACGAAATAGGAGCTGGAAATCTCCACGAGATTATGCGCTACCTCGCCACTTGCGATGGCTTGATCGTGGATGTACGCAGCAATAGCGGGGGCTTGCTCACCGCTGCACAGACTTTGGCTTCGGTGTTCACCAATGAAACGGTGACCGTGGGATACATCTCACACAAAACAGGGCCTGGTCACTCCGATTTCTCTCAGCCTCAACCCATCATTCTGAAACCAGGGAAAGGTCTCCGGTGGCAAAAACCGATTGTGGTGTTGGCGAATCGTCGCACGTATAGTGCAGCGAATGCCTTTGTGATGTATATGAAGGCCTTACCCAACGTGACCTTTATGGGCGACCACACAGGAGGCGGTTCGGGACTTCCTTTCTCCTCTGAACTTCCTGGCGGTTGGAGCATCCGCTTTTCGGCAAGTCCCATCTACAACACAAAGATGGAACACACGGAGTTTGGCATCGAACCAGACATACGGGTAAGTATCACGCGCAAAGACTATCAACGCGGAGTGGATACTATCTTAGAACGTGCAAGGGCATTACTCAGAAAGAAATAGAAAGCTGACAGAGATCAGAAAAATAATCCAGGTGAAACTCAACGATATTGAGTTTCACCTGGATTATTATATCACTACAGCACTTGTCTTACTGCTTCTTCACCCGAACGTGCTTCACCAGACGAACGACAAAGGAGTGTCCACTGGATGTGCCTTTACGAAATTGGGGATTCTCGGCAAACATAAAGGAGGTGCGCCCTTCATCGCAAAGATAGCGGATTTTGCTTTTGCCTACTACGTCGTAAATCTCTGTGGCACGCACACTAGTGAGCACGGCATTCACTGCTTTGAGTCGATCACCATGGAAGTTGTTGGCTAAGATTTGTGCTTCTTCTTTAGTCGGAATTGTCCAATTCTGTTCGCCCTCCTCCTTATAACTAAGCGCATATCGGGTTGCATCATCTGCATTTCCTTGCGTGGAATGGGCGGATTCTGCTTCTTCCAATTGTTCCTTGGCCAGCAACATCACATCGGCCTCATCGGCTGTGATGCGCTGCACGGAAGCAACGAGAAACTTTCCTTTCCACAACTTGCCTACTTGGGGAAATCCTTTCAAGTCTCCAGATGGAGGAGTATCTCCCTGAGGGGGTTGTGCAGGATTATCAGGCAGAGGAGAGGGATGTTCTGGAGAAGGATTGCCAGAGCCATTACCTGAAGAGGCGTTGCCAAAGGAGAAGTTTTGTTCTACCCAGGGTCGCCATTCGGCTGCGGTAAGATTTCCCTCTAAAGCAAGGCGTTTGGCTTCGGCTTTGAACGCACCATAAAAGCGATAAGGAGTGCCAGCCGTCAGTGGTTGACGAAGCGTATAGGCATAACTTCGCTCTTCATCGTGATTGACGAGGGAAATCGTGGCAACAGTCGTTTCATTGACTGTAGGAAAAAGATAGCCCACCTCGGTTGCCCACACTCCATCATCGGTGCGATGCGCCAACAAGGTGGCTGTGGTAGACTGGGCATAATGGCCATCCCAATTGATTTCGCCATAGACCGAGGATAGGCGTACGCGCACTTGCTCCACATCTTGTGGTATTTGAGAAAGATGAAATTCAACCGCACTCATGGTGTGTCCGAGGAGGATGTCCACCATATTACGCTTCTTTCCTACTTCTATTTCAGCTTCTCCACGCATCAAGGCAGTAGCCGCTGAACCAGGCGTAGCGGTGGATGATGATGTAGTCAGCACTTTCTGACTGATAGTGCTTTTGGGAGTGACTCCTTCGGTAGGCACTACATAATTGCCTACTCCCGAGAACGCCACCAAACGATAGCGACCTTCTGGAAGCGAGAGGGTGAGCTTGTCTTCTGCCTTAGTCAATCGTTGATGCGAGACAAATTGTCCACCTTCTGCAAACGCCACGACTTCGATAGGGAGTGTCACTGCATTAGGCGTAACCGCCCGAGTGTAAATCGTAACTTTATGAGGTTTGCCACTGGGTCTAGGATCCTCTGGTAAATCAATAGTACCACAGCTTGTGACAAGTGTGCTGAATAAGAGTAGACCTGCTCCCAAAGATTTGGAAACAGCAGTCGAAGAAAGAGATAAATGAAACTTATGCATAGTCATATATAGATTTATGGCTGGAAGAAAGGTTTTCCCTCCCATGCTTGGATAAAAGGAGAAAGATACACAGGAGAAATCTGGGCAAACACCCAATAGTCTAAGGGCAAATTTAACAAACAGAAATGATATATCCAAATGAAGTTCTTGATTTTCTCGGAGAAATCTAAGAAGTATTCATTTAATATCTTGGATTTACAGAAACGGATTCAGAAACACAATTCAATAATCCTCGCGTGTCTATTTATAGCCATGAGAAACACGAGGTTAGAATTGGTCATCTCATATTTATTTTGTAACTTTGCTCCGTTATAACCACACATTTGTATGGAAGAAAAAGAACAAAAACCAGCGGGGTATTCCGCATCAAATATCCAGGTGCTCGAAGGGCTTGAAGCCGTTCGTAAGCGTCCTGCCATGTACATTGGCGACATCAGCGAAAAAGGTCTACACCATTTGGTCTACGAAACGGTGGACAACTCCATCGACGAGGCTTTGGCTGGCTACTGCACCCACATCGAAGTGACCATCTGCAAGGACAACTCGATCATAGTACAAGACAATGGTCGCGGTATTCCCGTGGACATTCACGAAAAAGAAGGGGTGAGTGCGCTGCAAGTTGTGATGACGGTGCTCCATGCCGGTGGTAAGTTCGACAAAGGATCGTACAAGGTTTCTGGCGGTCTTCACGGTGTGGGTGTTTCCTGCGTGAATGCACTCTCTACTCACATGAAATCACAAGTGTTCCGCGATGGCAAGATCTACCAACAAGAATACAGTGCAGGTAAGCCCCTCTATGATGTGAAGGTCGTGGGCCAAACCGATCGTCGTGGTACGCGACAACAGTTCTGGCCTGACCCTGAAATCTTCACCACTACGACTTATCGCTACGATATTTTAGCGAATCGTATGCGCGAGCTGGCGTTCCTCAATGCTGGATTGACCATTACGCTTACAGATGAGCGAGAGATCGACGAAAATGGCAAGCCTCTCAGTGAGACATTCTACTCAGAACAAGGTCTTCGTGAGTTTGTGCGCTACCAAGACTCCATGCGCAATCCGCTCATCCCTGATGTAATCTACATCAACACGGAGAAGGAAGGTATCCCTGTGGAAGTGGCGATCGTATATAACACCAGTTATTCAGAAAATCTCCATTCTTACGTCAATAATATCAACACGATTGAAGGAGGTACTCACCTTGCTGGTTTCCGCTCTGCCGTGACTCGCGTATTGAAAAAGTATGCTGAAGAAACTGCTCAAAAGCAGATTGAAAAGGCGAAAATCGAAATCACGGGTGAAGACTTCCGTGAAGGTCTCACTGCGGTGATCAGTGTGAAGGTGGCCGAACCTCAGTTTGAAGGGCAAACTAAGACGAAGCTCGGCAACAGTGAAGTGATGGGTGCTGTGAATCAAGCTGTGGGTGAAGCACTCACCTACTATCTTGAGGAACACCCCAAAGAAGCTAAGCTGATAGTGGACAAGGTGATCCTCGCTGCTACAGCGCGTGTGGCTGCTCGCAAGGCTCGTGAGACCGTGCAACGCAAGAACCCTATGAGCGGTGGTGGACTTCCTGGTAAACTCGCCGACTGCTCTAGCAAAGTGCCTGAAGAATGCGAATTGTTCCTCGTCGAGGGTGACTCGGCAGGTGGTTCTGCCAAACAAGGACGTAGCCGTGCTACGCAAGCTATTCTTCCCCTCCGTGGTAAGATCCTCAATGTGGAGAAGGCAATGTGGCACAAGGCTTTTGAAAGCGACGAAGTCAACAACATCATCCAAGCACTGGGCATCCGTTTTGGAGTTCAGAAAGAAGGTGAAACAGGCGAAGTGGATTCTAAGGAAGCCAACATCGACAAACTCCGCTACCACAAGATCGTGATTATGGCGGATGCTGACGTCGACGGTCAGCACATTGCAACGCTGATTATGACGCTCTTCTACCGCTACTTCCCACAAGTGATTCGAGAAAATCACCTCTACATCGCTATGCCTCCGCTCTATCGTTGCCGCAAGGGAAAGACGGAAGAGTATTGCTACAACGATCGTGAGAAGGACGCCTTCATCGAAAAATATGGTGATCCCACCAAGGGTGAAAACTCCATCACCCTACAGCGTTATAAAGGTCTTGGTGAAATGAATCCTACGCAATTGTGGGATACCACGATGAACCCTGAAACTCGCATGCTCAAGCTAGTTACGATTGAAAATGCTGCAGAAGCCGACCATATCTTCTCTATGCTTATGGGCGATGACGTAGAACCTCGTCGCGACTTCATTGAACGCAACGCGAAATATGCGACTATCGATGCTTAAGCATCCACAACTATAACCTCAACAAAAAACTCCTCAATCGCGATGATTGAGGAGTTTTTTTGTATCTATCTGTGATTTTCAAAAGCAGTAAGGAAAGGCTTAAACTATGCCTCCTCTACAATGCCTGTAACGTTATTATGATTTGGATGCGGACGACGGCGATACTCTTCTGCTGCAGTCATAATCATCTCTAAACACTGAGTAGCATCAGCTCCCCGAACGGCAGCATAATGATGTGCTAGGCGTTCAAAGAAAACAGGAGTGCCGATAAGACGTGCAAAATTAGCACATCCCTTCTCTATGCTCACCGCTTTCCCCCATTTCACGGAGTTTGTGTCGAGCAAGGTGAAGTGAAAACGGTCTCCTTCGCGATCAAAAAGGATGTTTCCTGCTGAGAAATCACGATGCAAGAAACCATTAGTGTGCAATCTTGCAGCATAGCGCGCAAAGTCAGCTGTCACCTCTTCCAACATCTCAGGCTCCAAAGATGGAATTTCTTCCATCGAATGGCGGTATTCTGAGCGAAGACTTACAAAATAGTAGGTCGCATTGAGCCAGTTCTGACGATAACTCACGAAAGCAACGGGTTCGGGTGCATCAAAACTTCTTTCTTTTAACATCAGTGCCGAAACATAAGCTCGTTTGGCTTTGTTGCTCTTGTAAATACGAGTAGCAAGACGTGTGGTAAGTGGCATACGCCCGTAACGCTTCACAACTAGGGTTAGCCCATCAACTTGAAGGGTACGAAGCATATTGCGACCACGATGTAGTTCGCGACCGTCTCTCTCGAAATGCTCATCGATGTGCGAGAGGTATTCTGTAAGGTATTGGTATTTAGGGTTGATGACTATACGCATAGCGAATGATATCTATATTAACTTAATCCGGTAATTTCACCGTCTTTGTAGTCGATTCTAAGAGCTTGTGGGGATTTGGGCAGACCAGGCATGCGAATGATATCGCCAGCCAAGGCTACTATCATTTCCGAACCGGCATTGATAACGATGTCCCGGATGTGGAAATCGAAACCTTCTGCAGCTCCGTATTGAGTAGCATCTGCAGAGAAAGAGAATTGTGTCTTGGCGATGCAAACGGGGAAGCGCGACATTCCGTTGTCTGTGGCCTGTTTGAGCTTGCGCAGGGCAGCAGGAGCAAAGGTCACTTGTCCAGCACCATAGATTTTGGTAGCGACTGCTACAATCTTGTCTTGCAAACTTTCTTCATCTGCATAAGGGAAAGTGAGCGGTTGAGAAGGATTCTTCTCGATGGCATCTACCACGATTTGGGCCATTTCAGCAGCTCCCTTACCGCCTTCCATGTAAGCGTGATTGATCACGAACGGGGCCTTCAACTCTTCTTCACAGTGTTGGCGCAAGAGTGCCATTTCTTCGTCTGTATCTGCCGCATAGCGATTAAAAACCACCACGACAGTTTGACCGAAACTGCGAAGGTTGCGCACGTGCTTATCCAGATTAGGGAATCCCTTCTTCAGGCCTTCCAAGTTGGGCTGCGCTATAGCATCGAGGGCAACTCCACCGTGCATCTTCAATCCTTGTGCTGTGGCAACGAGAACAGTGAGTGAAGGCTGCAAACCTGACTTGCGGCATTTGATATCGAAAAACTTTTCAGCTCCTAAATCTGCACCAAAACCCGCTTCAGTGACAGTATATTCAGCATGTGACAACGCCATCTTGGTAGCAATGATGGTGTTGCAACCATGCGCAATGTTGGCAAATGGCCCGCCATGCACAAAGGCAGGGGTATTCTCCGTGGTTTGCACCAAATTGGGTTGGAGAGCATCTTTCAAAAGCACCATGATACTACCAGCAATGCCAAGGTCGCTCACGCGGAAAGGTGAACCATCGTAGCGGTAACCGAGAAGGATATTCTCTATACGACGACGAAGATCTGCCTCATCAGTGGCCAAACAAAGGATGGCCATCAATTCACTAGCTGGTGTGATGTCGAATCCAGCTTGCGCCTCAACACCGTTGGTGGCAGGGCCAAGACCTGTGACAATCTGACGAAGCGAACGATCATTCACATCAAGCACACGGCGCCACAACACTTCTTTGAGTCCAAAACCCTCAGCACGATGCTGATAAATATAGTTGTCGAGCAGTGCAGCAATCATATTGTGCGCAGAGGTGATGGCATGGAAATCTCCCGTAAAATGAAGATTAATTTTCTCCATGGGCAATACCTGCGCATAACCGCCACCTGCAGCACCACCTTTCATACCAAAACAAGGACCAAGAGAAGGCTCACGAAGCGCAACAACTGCACGTTTACCAATGTGATTAAGTCCAAGTGCCAGACCAATACTCACAGTTGTTTTACCAATCCCTGCTTTGGTGGCCGTAATCGAAGTGACAAGAATAAGATGGTTGCGTTTCACCTTTGATTCATCAATGAGCGCGAGAGGCACTTTGGCGATATGCTTGCCATATTGCTCGAGATGCTCAGCTTCGATACCAATTTGTTGTGCCACTTCTGCTATGGGCAACAGAGGTGTTGATCTTGCAATTTCGATGTCGGTCATGGGGTGGGGGATATTGAAGAGTTGGGAGATAAGTTGGCAGAAAGCAATTCAGGTACCACATATCTAGCGGTCTCCATTCTCATGATTAAACAAATCAGCCGGTAAGCTGGCTATTAAACCACAAGAAAATGCAATTTCTGCAAAGCAAAGATACGCAAAAACTTTCAAATCATAGCTATTCCTCGATTAGATTATCAAACAGCTAAATCATTTGCTCATCATCCTTTTATTTAGCTATAATAACATGCTTAGAAAATCTCATAATCAAGTTTATGAAAAACCAAAACTTATCCTTACATTTGCAGAGAAATCCATGATTGACATCCTAGTATGAGCACATCTACACCTCCATTTATAGACAAAAATTCTACTACTCTATCCACAACTCGCATTGAGGCTTTGGACTACCTCAAATGCCTTTTCGTGCTGCTCATGGTGGCGTTCCATCTTGCCTACTTTGCCGACGGATACCCTCTACTTAAACAATGGGTCTACACCTTTCACATGCCAGGGTTCCTACTCATCTCTGGTTATCTTATGCGCGTAGATAAAACTCTACATCAATTCTCACGTACACTGCTTTGGCTTGCTGTCCCTTATCTCATATTAGAATCGAGCTATATCACGCTTTCCGCCTTCATGCCCGTACGCGATGGAATTGAACAACTCACCTTGTCTACCTTTGCAGACAAGTTTTTCTTACACCCTCTTGGCCCATATTGGTATTTACACACCCTCATTCTCTGCGGCATAGGATATTTCATCGTATGGAAAGGCAGAAACTATAGCACAATATCGCGCCTCATCCTGCTTGGCTTCTATTTTGCTGGCTTGTCATTTGTACAACTCGTGGCATGGGATGTGAGTTTATACTTCTTCCTGGGTGTTGTTATTCGCCAAAGTAAACTCTCGTTTCTACAAGCCTTTCGTCCCTCGTGGTTGGCATTCATAGCCCTTCTATGGTTGGGGTGTTATCCTGAAACTTTCCACAAAGGATCTTTGGGTGGTTTGATAACGGTCTACTTGGTCATCTCAGCAGCATTAGCGGTTTTCCCGCATCTTCTCCCAAGTATTAAAAGAGCCGCACTCTTCTTGGGGCGCAATTCGCTTGCTCTATTCCTCTTCTCTCCCATCTTCACAATGGTGTGTAAGATATTCATCCCGTATCTTACATTCGATTCCTCACGCATATTGTTTCTCACCTTATCCTTGCCGCTCTGCATACTAGGCGCTCTCACAGTCTGCAGAGTTTTAGATGCGCTGCACCTCTCACCCTGGTTGTTTGGTCGAAATTGCAGATGTCGCTAATAAGGTAAAAGCTCGACTTGAGCATGTGATATGAATAGAAGCAAAGGGGCGTAAGTTTACAGGATATCATAGTAAGGTCGCTTTAGAGATTATGTTGCAAAGAATCCTGGAATGCGATATGAGCTGCGAAATAAAGTAATGGATCTATCAAGGAGTGGTGTCTATGAAGCAACTCCTGTGATTATCTTAGAAGATGGCACTGAAATTATTAATAGAAATAACCGAGGAAGATCAACGTTTTTCCCCAATGAATGGAGTGAAGAAAGAATATTTCAAGAGGTAGAGCATGCAATAACAAATAACTAGTCCTCCCTTAAAAAGCATTGCTAAGCGAGAAGTCATTCGTGGATACCCTCTCGCTTAGCATTTCGCTTATTCTTTTGAGCAGATTCAAAAGAGCTCTCATGGCTCTTTTGAAGTTGTAAGAGGCTGCCGCCAATAGTATGTTCACAGCATCTCTGTCATGCCCTTGTAAAAATTGCGTCCTAAACGATGGTCTGATTTCAAGTGTCCGATGATGGGTTCTATGCCTGCTCGCTTGCAGAATAGCTTGTATTTCTTCCGCTTTTGATACCTGCTATCTGAAGATTTAGGGACATCTGTTATTAAAATCTGAGTGCCATTAATCTCTTTCTTACCCCGATAACCCCTGTCTCCTGCCAGGATTTTGATCTTTCTCTGGGTCAGGCGTTCAACTTGTGCCAACGAGGCTTCTAGCGTATGACCATCATACTCATTACGAAAAGATTGTGCGCCAAGAATAATCCCCGTAGCAGAGCGGATGATGGAGACCTTGTTGCCAAATTCGTACTTCTTATGTTCTATACCCTTGCTGATACATTGTACATCAGACTCGTGAATAGAATAAATCTTTTACCCACTATGATGCCGTTGTGCAAGAATCGCCTCAAATCTTTCAATCAGTCCAGTGTAAACAGAACACTCTACAAGATTGCGCTTGAGTTCTCGGACTAATCTATCTACCATGGTTCACTATTTCCTGTCCGCCCTAACCGCCTTTTGGCGATTCTTGGGATGATTGCGAAAACACTGGTCACGATAAATGCGCTTGAGAACAAAAGCATAGCTTTGGCGAAATGGCAGCTCTAATTTGTGGACGATATCCAGAACCTTACGAACAATCTTTTTATGCAACTTGGCATCTGTAGGGTAGGTGATATTCTTCTCTTGAACGGTCGAATCAATAAAAGTCGTGTCGTGATGATGATCATCATCTTCTTCGTTATTGCCCCGAATGCTTTCTTGGAAAATGAGTTCTACCCCCTTTTCTCCAATGCGATTGCGAAAGTGTATCAATTCAGAAGAGGCACAGGGCGCACTGGGAATGAACTCTTGTGTGCCACAAAAGTATTGGTAATAAGCATTAAAATGTTCCCATATCAATTTCCTCCGCTAATTATATACCATAGAAAACCAATAATGACATCTATCACGATAAACCACAAGCAAAACATTCCACAACCATCTCCGTTTTCTACCTTATATACTCGGCCTGATACATGTTGTGGTGTGATGCTGGCCATATATTTTACCGCTTTTCCTATATTAACATACAAATTCTCTTTTGTCCTTTCTGATGGGGTCTGAGACAATAGTCGTTCTAATTCTTTCTTTCGAGCTACTTTTTTTCGATAATCCCCCTCTAAAAGTTGCCTAGTCATTACCTTTTCTTGAATTTCAAAGCTAAACGATAACCGAGCATCTGTTGGATTTAATTGGGTATAGTGTTCCCATATTCTTGCATTTGCTTGGTTGGAATCTTTGAATAGTTTTTCAAGCAATCTTATTGCATCAGTAATATCTTTTAACTCTTTTGCATACTTGATTTGTTCTTCCTCGTATGTCATCTTTCTACACCAAAAATTGCCATTAATATCAGAAATATAACCAGTAAAATTGCAACTTTAACCGCCATTGAAATTAAACAACCGGCTGTTTCCATAGTAACTTCCCCTATTACAGTTCCAACAGTTTTTAAATGATCAATATCTTTTTGAATTGATGTTCTTGTCTCAATTCCTTTTTCATGGCAAGTTCTTTCTATATCGCCTTTTATTTTATTGAAAGTTTTTATCTGGTATGCGTAATCCATATTCATTTTTTCTAGTTTACGACATATATTAAGCGCTTCTGTAAGATTGTCTCTTTGATTTGCATAATATTTCACCATATCTGATGGAGGTAATTTGTTGACAATACTATCCGCAGACGCTAGATTTGTGAAAACAAGAATTTTTTCACAAATCGCATCTACTATTTGTGTAGAAATACTAATATATTCAATTGAGTTTCTACCAATCTTCCGTTCAATTGATACTAAGTGAGGTCTTACGCATTCTAAAAAGTCTGCTGCGTTCAATTTTGCTGTATAATGATTTTGATTGAATTTTTCAATCTCTTCATGAAGGATTTCCATTTCTCCTTTTACTATTTCACGACATTTATTTATATCAACCATAGCAGAATCTTTTATAATCGTTAAACATGAGAAGCGTGGAACTTCCAATAACCACGTCTTAAAGTGCAGGCCATGAGAAAACCTTAACCACCAGATATAGTTAAGCAGCCCACGCTATAACGTGGGAACTGCCATGCCAATTCTTGTTGATTTCGTGTTTCAGTTTCTCAGGCTTCGCACTTACAAGAGTAGCATAACGCTCCTTTTTATTTCAAATGTCTTGGAAAGAGTTGACTCTCTCCATTTGCAAAGTTACATCTATTCCTTGATATTCTCTTATGTTCAAGTGACTTTCCCCATTTTGGACATGAAAATAGATTGTAGAATGATGTTTGTGTGGGGTATTTTGATAAAAATGGGCATCACATTCTGCTGTATCAAGTCCACAATAGGATAAAAATCCTCTGCAATCTCATGGAATATCAGAAGCCCACCGTTGTCGAGTTTCGTTTCACAAAGGTCACCTGAAGGTCACCAATAAAAGAAAAGCACTTGCGAGAAACTCGTAAGTGCTTGATTTTTTATTTGTGGACCAGCTTGGGCTTGAACCAAGGACCTCCAGATTATGAGTCTGTTGCTCTAACCAACTGAGCTACAAGTCCAAAAAGGATAATACCATTTTTCGATAAGCAAAGGTAATGATTTCTCTCGAAACCACCAAATATGTTTACAAAAAAAGCCAGCTATCTAAAAGAAGATAGCTGGCATAGAAAGCGCAAAAAATGTCGCGCTATACATTGCAACCCCGAGAGAGAGTTAGGGAAGAAACAGAGTTGCAATGGTTTAGAACCAAGAGGGATTAAGCCTTCTTGATGCGCTTGTAACCATAAACTGCGAGGTCACCAAGTTCTTCCTCGATACGGAGGAGTTGGTTGTACTTCGCCATACGGTCAGAACGGCTCAAAGAACCAGTCTTAATCTGACCAGAGTTGGTAGCTACTGCGATGTCAGCGATAGTAGCATCTTCAGTTTCACCAGAACGGTGAGAAGTTACTGAAGTGTAACCAGCGCGGTGAGCCATTTCAATAGCGTCGAGGGTTTCAGAGAGAGAACCAATTTGGTTCACCTTGATGAGGATAGAGTTACCGCAACCGAGTTCGATACCCTTCTTGAGGAATTCTACGTTAGTAACGAAGAGGTCGTCACCTACGAGTTGGCAACGATCACCGATAGCAGCGGTGAGCTTTTGCCAGCCTTCCCAGTCGTTTTCAGCCATACCGTCTTCGATAGAGTCGATGGGGTACTTAGTTACGAGTTCGGTGAGGTAAGCCACTTGTTCTTCACGGCTACGCTTAGCACCGTTAGCACCTTCTTTCTCAGTGTAGTCGTAAACGCCATCAGCGTAGAACTCAGAAGAAGCGCAGTCGAGACCGATCATTACGTCCTTACCAGGTTCGAGACCAGCAGCCTTGATAGCAGAGATGATAGTGTCGAGAGCATCTTCAGTACCATTGAGGCTAGGAGCGAAACCACCTTCGTCACCTACTGCAGTAGAGAGGCCGCGATCGTGGAGCACCTTCTTAAGAGCGTGGAACACTTCAGCACCCCAACGGAGACCTTCACGGAAAGAAGGAGCACCTACGGGACGAATCATGAACTCTTGGAATGCGATAGGAGCATCAGAGTGAGCACCACCGTTGATGATGTTCATCATGGGCACGGGGAGCGTGAAGGTGTTAGTACCACCGATGTAACGGTAGAGGGGAAGACCGAGGCCAGCAGCAGCAGCCTTAGCCACAGCGAGAGATACACCGAGGATGGCGTTAGCACCAAGCTTAGACTTAGTCTTTGTGCCATCAAGTTGGAGCATGAGGTTGTCGATGCCACGTTGGTCGAGCACGCAGTGACCTACGAGAGCAGGAGCAATCACCTTGTTCACGTTTTCAACTGCCTTGAGCGTACCCTTACCGCCATAGCGAGCCTTGTCGCCGTCACGGAGTTCGAGAGCTTCGTTCTCACCAGTAGATGCACCAGAGGGCACAGAAGCACGGCCGAGAACACCGTTTTCAAGAGTTACGTCAACCTCTACAGAGGGGAAACCGCGAGAGTCGAGGACTTCGCGTGCTACGATTTTTTCAATTTTCATCGTGTGTATGTGAATTTAGATTGAGTATGTATCGAAAAGATATTACTTCACGAGTTCTACCCATGCAGCGATACGGGCAGCATTGTTGTCTGCGTCAGCTTCATCGAGGCAGAGACCTACGAACTTGCCGTCTACATTCACTTCGCTATCGGTCACTTGGTAGCCTTCTGGCTCATAAGCACCTACGAAAGTGCAACCACAGTCTTGGAGTGCATCGTAGATTTGACGAAGAGCACCGCAGAAAGTATCACCATAGCCGTCAGAGTCACCGCAACCGAAGAGACCTACCTTCTTGCCATTGAGGTCTTGAGCCTTCAAAGCATCGAGAAAGTCATACCAGTCGTCTTGCAAATCACCAGCACCCCAAGTAGAGGAACCGAGAAGAAGGGTATCGTAGTCAGCTACAGAAGCTGCGTCTACTTCACCTACGTTGAAAACAGCGTCTGTGCCGAGTGCTGCGGCGATGTCTTGAGCAGCTGCTTCGGTGTTACCAGTAGTGCTGCCATAGAAAATTCCGATCATTGTCGTAAGTTTTTGAGAGGTTACTAATATCAGCAGCAAAGGTAATACATTTTCTTTGCAACCGCAATCACTGCATGTAGTGAATTTTATGGTGCAAATATAAGAAGTTTATTTGAAATAGCCCAATCTTGCACCTTTTTCTCACTGCATTTAGTGATATTTTCTTCTTCCCCACTTCCTCAAAGGCAGTTCTGCTCAGCATATCCACAAAAAATAACAGAGAACCCCCTTTTAGGCTCTCTGTCTATCTAAAAATTCCCAACAATCTAAGTGCAGTTTATCCCCACACCTCTTTGGCTATTTCTTGCACCAAAGCTATCTTGCGCCACTGGTCCTCTTCTGTTATTTTGTTGCCTATCTCACAGGAAGCAAAACCACATTGAGGGCTCAGATAGAGTCGTTCTAGAGGCAAATATTTCGCTGCTTCATGAATACGGCGAATCACTGTTGCTTTTTCTTCAAGCTGTGGATATTTGCTAGTAATCAATCCGAGTACTACATCCACCCCTTCAGCCACATCGGCCAAAGGCTCAAAACCGCCTGAACGATCATCATCAAACTCGAGATAGAAGGCGTCTACTTTTTCGTGACTAAAGAGTGTCTTTGACACAGCATCATAAGGGCCGCTACAAGCCCAATCGGAATGGTAATTACCTCGACACACGTGGGTAGTTATGGTCACTCCTTCAGGACGTCTCTCTAAAGCCAAATTATTCAGGCGAAGACTCACAGCCTTAAGTTCTTCGGGATCTGCATTGCTGCCAATTTTCTCCTCGAAATAAGAATGATCACAGAAGGCCCCCCAAGTGCAATCATCCAACTGGATGTTACGACAGCCTGCCTCTGCCAAATCTTTGATAACGGTGCGGTAAGCTGCTGCGATGTCCAGAATCAACTCTTCTTGGTTGGGATAGATCTTGAGCGTATTTTCTGCATTCTTGCCACGGAAAAGCTCTGCATAAAACTGTGCTGGAGCAGGAATCGTCTGACGAGCCACGACTCCTGGACATTCAAACTGCTTTACAAACTTGAAATGTTCGACAAAGGGATGGTGCTCACCAGAGATTTTCCCTGTTAGTTCACACGAACCACGGGTGGTTTCTGTTTCATGGAATAGATAGCCTTGTTCCAACTCGATGTGGCGCACGCCCTGAAGTCCCCAAGTGAAGTCAAGATGCCAATAGCTGCGACGGAATTCACCATCTGTAATCACCTTGAGGCCCGCATCCAGTTGTTTTTGAATAAGTTCTGTTATACATTCGTCTTCCACTCTCTTGAGTTCCTCTGCAGAGATTTCACCTTGCTGAAAACGAGCACGGGCTTCATGCAAACGAACAGGACGAAGGAAACTGCCGACGATGTCGGCACGATGTGGGGCAAATTTCTTACTCATACGATAGTCTTTTAAAATTTTCATCCCTTGTCTCAAGTAACAATGCTGATGCGAGAGATAGTCATTCTGTACAGCTCTGACACAAGGTAAAGTTCTGTGAGGGAAATAGAAGGATTCCACAAGTGAGTGACAGTGCAGTATAGCAAACCAAAGGGACAATCCCAACGATGCTCATGTCACACAAGATTTCACCTCATTTGTAATTGGATGATGCAAAGGTATGAGGTTCTCTCGAGCTACACAAATTTCTTGTTCAGTTCGGAAAAATATACTATTTTTGCCGAACACAAGCACAAACAGCAGAATAATATTCTACCCAAACCTCACTTATCGAAATGGAAAAACTAGACGATATTGACATTCAGATACTGAAAGAACTCCAGCGCAACGCCAAACTCACCGTGAAAGAATTGGCAGATAAAGTGCACCTTTCGGCTTCTCCCACCTTCGAACGTCAGAAGCGTTTGGAGCGAGAAGGATATATTGAGAACTACGTGGCCGTCGTGAATCCGAAACGAGTGGGCAACACAATCATTGCCCTCTGCAACATCAAGCTAAAGCAGCACACCAGCAATTTTAGTCGGGCTTTCATGGAGGCCGTGCGTGGTATCGAAGAGGTGACAGAATGCTACAACACTTCGGGCGACTACGACTTTATGATGAAGATTTACGTGCGCGACATGGAACACTACCAAGATTTTGTGCTCAACAAGCTAGGTAAGATTGATAGCATCGGTAGTCTGCATAGCATCTTCGTCATTGGCGAAGTGAAAAATGCGCACAAAGTGCCTATCGCCACAGAAGATGACTAACGAGGAGAGGGTTTACCGGTGCTTCCTATCTCAAGTGAGATACCTATTCTCAAGGATAGGCAAGAGAAATCTAGGAGAATTATCCCTAAAAACTGGGAGATATAAACAAAAACGTGGGAGATAATCAAAATTATCTCCCACGTTTTTTCAATTTTCTCCGAGTTTTTTATTCTGCACTCAGAACTTTCATTTTTGTTCTTCATCCTTAGGCAACATACCTTCGGCTTTCAAGGCTTCAACTAACGCCAAAAGCTCGTCATACCACGCTTGTCCAAAACGGCGAATCAGCGGATTTTTCAAAAACTTATAGATGGGCAATTTGAGTTCTCGGCCTAGTTTGACAGCTGGCTTGCACACTGACCAACGATGGTAGTTGAGCGCAACATTGCCATTCGAGAGCTGTTGCTCACGGATGGGATAGAGGTAACAACTGATAGGTTTTGCCCAATCTATTCTTCCTTCACGATGAGCACGGTCAGTGGCACAGAGGCAGATGCCGCGCTCGTCATAGCAGGTGAAACAACAGTCTTTGCCATTAACGATGCTCGTGACTAAATCGCCATCTTCGTCGCGATAGGCCACTCCTTGACGATTGACCACCTTTCGTGCCTTGGGATCGAGTTCCATCCACACCGCAGGGAGCACGCGCTCCAAATCTTTCACCTCAGCAGGCGTGATGGGAGCACCAGCTTCTCCTTCGATGCAGCAGGCACCGCCGCAGGCTTCGAGGTCGCAGCAGAAATGTTCAGTGAAAATGTCGGGTGAGAGTAATACGTCCCCCACTTGAAGAATCGGAAGCATGAGTATGTTAGTCTATGAATGAAAGGAAAAAGTCTGTAAAAGTGAGGGTAAGCCTGTGAATATGCAAGAGTAGAAGCTCACCTCTAAAGACGAATACGAAGAGAAAGCCACGATAGTGCTCTATATCTTCAGCAATCAGGATTTACCACTGGATGGGAGTAAGACCATGCTGAGCCAGATAAGCGTTGGTTCGCGAGAAATGATGCAAACCGAAGAAAGCTCCACCGTGGTTTAATGCCATAGGAGAAGGATGCGCTGCGGTGAGCACGAGATGTCGATGCGTGTCGATATTTTTTGCCTTCTCTTGAGCTTTGCGCCCCCATAGGAGGAACACCACATTGTCGCGACCGCGATTCACTCTGTCGATGACAGCATCAGTGAATTGTTCCCAGCCTCGACCGAAGTGAGAGCCAGGTTTTCCCTCGCGCACGGTGAGGGTACTGTTGAGCAAGAGCACTCCCTGCTCAGCCCAATGGCGCAAACTGCCATCTGTGGCAATGGGTTGTTGCAAATCGTCGGACACTTCCTTAAAGATATTACGCAACGAGGGAGGGATTCGCACTCCAGATGCTACCGAAAAACAGAGTCCTTCGGCTTGTCCAGGCCCATGATAAGGATCTTGTCCTATGATGACGACCTTCACCTGATCAAATGGACAAAGATCGAAGGCAGCAAAGATTTGCCTTCCTGGAGGATAGCAAGTCGTTTGCGTATATTCTTGGCGCACAAACTCAGTGAGTTGTTCAAAATATGGAGCAGCAAATTCGGCCGAAAGTGCATTATACCAAGATGTTTCTATTTTAATCATGCCGACGACTATAATGGTTGGAGATTCGTTTCCGACTTTCTCCATTTATATATAAGGTGAAAATAAGGCTGACTCCGCAGCAAACCAGAGCTTGTGCGGAGTCTTCAATTCAATTGCTCGATGTGAGATTACTCAAGATAGGTGTAACCATACAATCCAGCGCGGTAGGTGGAAATAAATTCCTTGCCTTCTTCGACAGAAATCTTACCTTCATTTACCGCACGAGTCACCCAAGATTCGAGACGGCGCACTAAGCGTTTGGGATCGTATTGCACATATTCCAGCACATCAGCTACCGTTTCGCCATCAATCGTCTTGTCAATGGTGTAGCCATCGGCATTGACTGAGATGTGCACCGCATTAGTATCTCCGAAGAGATTGTGCATATTTCCCAAAATCTCTTGATAAGCCCCCACAAGGAAGACACCTATATAATACTTTTCGCCTTGCTTAAAGCGGTGAAGCGGAATATAGTTGGTCTGCTGATTGTAATTGACATAGGTAGAAATCTTACCATCACTGTCACAAGAGATGTCTTGCAACGAAGCACTCACCGTAGGACGTTGGTCTAAGCGATGAATCGGCATGATAGGAAACAGTTGGTCAAGTGCCCAGTGGTCGGGAAGCGACTGGAACAAAGAGAAGTTGCAGAAATATTTTTCCGACATCATCTTGTCCAACTTGCGTAGTTCATCGGGAGCGTGCTTTTGGTGGTGCACCAATTCTGCCACCTCCGAACAGATGCTCCAATAGAGGCTTTCGATCTGCGCACGAGTGCGAAGATCCAAAAGACCGTGACGAAACAATCCTAGTGCTTCTTCTCGAATATCTTCGGCATCATGCCAATCTTCAAGCATGGAGCGTGTGGAGAGCTTGTCCCAAATCTCGGTGAGGTCGTGCACCAACTTGTGATCATTCTCTGAAGGTTGGAAATCCTCTGACATGTGAGGCACTTCGGTGGTTTCGAGTACTTCCAAAATCAACACAGAGTGGTGAGCTGTCAAAGAGCGACCACCTTCAGTGATGATATTGGGATGTGGCACTTCATTCTCGTTGGCCGCTTCGCGGAGGATGTAGACAATGTCGTTGACATACTCCTGCACAGAATAGTTCACCGAACTCTCTGAATTAGACGAACGTGTGCCATCATAGTCCACACCAAGACCTCCTCCGCAGTCCACGAAGTCGATGTTGAAGCCCATCTTGCGGAGTTGCACATAATACTGAGCCATCTCGCGGAGGGCTGTACTAATCAATCGAATTTTAGGAATCTGACTACCGATATGGAAGTGAATGAGTTGCAAGCAATCTTTCAAACCTTTCTCCTCCAAACGGGTCAATGCCGTGAGCAATTCGGCACTATTCAAACCAAACTTTGAAGCATCACCACCAGAACTTTCCCACTTACCCGTAGATCGGCTGGCGAGTTTGATACGGATACCTAAATTAGGACGTACTCCCATGCGTTCTGCCACCTGTGCGATAATCTCAAGTTCGTGGAGCTTCTCGATGACCAAGAACACACGCTTCCCCATCTTCTGAGCGAGCAATGCCAACTCAATGAAGTTTTGGTCTTTGTGACCATTGCACACAATCACAGAGTCCGAGTCCATGTTGGTAGCAAGGACAGCATGAAGTTCGGGCTTTGAGCCGCACTCCAATCCAAGATTGTACTTCTTACCGTGGGAGATAATCTCTTCTACCACGGGGCGCATCTGATTCACCTTGATGGGATAGACGATGAAATGCTCACCTTTGTAGTCGTATTCCTTCTCAGCTTGTTCAAAGCAGGCCGCAGTCTTCTCAATACGATTGTCCAAAATATCAGGAAAACGTAGAAGTACAGGAGCACTGATATCACGTTCCGTGAGATCATTGACAATGTCGCAGAGGTCTATCTCTACATTGTCTTTGCGTGGACGCACAAAAGCGTGACCTTTCTCGTTGATACCGAAATAGTTCACGCCCCATCCTTTTATATTATATAGTTCTTCGGAGTCTTCAATACGCCATTTTCTCATCGTCTGTCAGAGGTGTTATATGGGGGAAATGGGATTCTTATTATTATATTTGTATGTATGGGAGCGGCACTCATGCAAAAACTAGGTTGGAAGATTGAGCTGTTCCAGGATCATCTCCACCACATCTTTGATTTTCTCAAACGTATCGAGTATATCTACATTCACCGTGTGGTTTGCCTTCTGATAGTAAGGGCTGCGCTCTTGGAGCTGCTGTCGCACGAAGCGGTCGGTTTCTTCAGGCGACAAGCCTTGAAGGAGGGGACGCGTACCTTTGCTCACCTTCAGATGCGCGAGGACAGTCTCTGGCTGGGCTTCGAGATAGACGGTTTCCGCCACTTCGTTCATAAAATCCATGTTGTCGAAGCGCGTGGGTGTCCCTCCTCCGCAGGCTAGCACGATGTTTTCAAACTGAGCGACCTCCCGGAGCATACGCCGCTCCAGATCGCGAAATCGTTCTTCACCTTCTTCGGCAAAGATAGCGGGGATTTTCTTGTGGAATCGCTCCTCGATATACCAATCCAAGTCGTAGAATCCGCAGTTTAGTCGTTTAGCGAGTTGTCGGCCTACGGTGGTTTTACCCACACACATATAACCTACGAGCACGATACACTTCATTTGCAGCTACATTTATTGGACATGATACACCTTTTTATTCTTCTGTTTTCGCCTTCGTGGCTCGAGCTTTCGTCGCTGCTTGGTGGTTGAAGTAGACTTTTTTGCTTTGGTGGCAGACTTTGTGGGCTTAGAAGCAGTCTTGCTTGTAGACTTGGCTGTCTTCGTTGACGTCTTTGCCACCTTTTTGGGAGCTTTTTCGCCTTCAGCTTCGATTAGCTTCATGCACTCTTCAAGCGTGAGTGAAGCCGCCTCTCCATGGCGATCTTTGGGAATGCGATAGTTATTGCCCTTATATTTGATATAAGGACCATAACGTCCGTTGAGCACCTCAAGTTCGGGCTCTTCCTCAAAGGAACGAAGGTGGTTGCTCGCATCTTTCGCACGCTTTTCTTCGATCAGTTCAATCGCGCGTTCCAGCGTCACCGACATTGGATCTTCACCCTTAGGAATCGAGGTGTATTTCTTCGCGTGCAGCACATAAGGACCGAAGCGACCTGCACCAATCGTCACCGTGGTGCCTTCAAATTCTCCCACAGTGCGAGGGAGTTTGAACAACTCGAGAGCTTCCTCTAGAGTAATGGTCGTGATGCTTTGTCCTGTTTTTAGACTTGCAAATTTAGGTGTTTCGTCATCGCCTTCACCACCACCGATTTGCACCATTGGGCCAAAACGACCAATTTTCACACTCACAGGACGTCCACTCTCAGGCTCTGCGCCAAGGTGTCGTTCACCCACGCGAGTTTCGCTGCGTTCTGCCATCACACGATCCACTTGAGGATTGAAAGTTTCACAAAACGAACGGATGATATTCGTCCATTCTTCTTCACCTTCTGCCACGCGGTCGAAGTCGTGTTCCACCTTCGCAGTGAAATTATAGTCCATAAACTCTGGGAAGTGACTGAGCAGGAAGTCATTCACCACAATACCCGTGTCGGTAGGCACCAGTTTTCCGCGATTGCTGCCGAAGTTTTCGGTGCGTGTTTCGGTAGAGATATCATTTCCCTCCAAAGTCGCCATTACAAAACTACGAGCTTTACCTTCGCTTTCTCCCTTCGCCACATATTCGCGCTTTTGAATCGTAGAGATGGTAGGCGCATACGTGGAAGGGCGTCCGATACCCAATTCTTCTAACTTGTGCACCAAGGAGGCTTCGCTGTAACGTGTAGGAGCTTGCGTGAAGCGTTCTTGCGCAGTGATGATTTGTCGCTGAAGCACCTGTCCTTCGCTCATGGGAGGAAGCAGGCCACTTTCTTCTGAATCGCCCTCATTTTCTTCCACACTCTCACGATAAAGACGCAAGAAACCGTCGAATTTCACCACTTCTCCAGTAGCAGCAAACTGATATTCTGAGCCGCTCACGCTGATTACTGCGGTGGTTTTCTCCAACTGCGCATCAGCCATCTGGCTAGCTAAGGTGCGCTTCCAAATCAGATTGTAGAGTTTACGTTCTTGAGGCGTACCCGAAATGTCTTCTCTGGACATATCGGTGGGTCGAATCGCTTCGTGTGCCTCTTGTGCTCCCTTGGATTTGGTATGATAGTTACGACGTTTGTGATAGTTCGCCCCCATGCGCTCTGCTATCACAGGCTCAGCCGTGTCTAGACAGAGGGTAGAAAGGTTCATCGAGTCGGTACGCATGTAGGTGATCAATCCCGATTCATAGAGATTTTGTGCGATGCGCATGGTTGAAGCCACGGCATACCCAAACTTGCGTGCGGCTTCTTGTTGAAGTGTCGAGGTTGTAAACGGAGGAGCTGGTGTGCGTTTCGCAGGTTTTGTCGTAAGACTTTCGATGCGGAATTCCGCTGTTTTGCAGTTTTCCAAGAAAGCATTCACCTCATCAATCGTAGTAAAACGATGGTTTAATTCTGCTTTCAAGGACACCATCTGTCCGTTGTCGCCAGGAACACCGAAGAAGGCTGTAACGCGGAAGGCACTTTCTGCTTGAAAAGCCTCAATTTCGCGCTCGCGCTCCACGATTAGGCGCACGGTTACGCTCTGCACACGACCTGCGGAGAGATTGCGACGCACCTTTCTCCACAAAACTGGAGAAAGACGGAAACCAAGTACGCGGTCGAGCACTCGACGTGCTTGCTGCGCATCCACAAGATTCAAATCAATCGTGCGAGGATGGGCAATTGCATCTAGGATAGCAGGCTTGGTGATTTCGTGAAAAACGATGCGTCGTGCCGTAGCTGGATCCAATTTCAAGACTTCCGCAAGGTGCCATGAGATGGCTTCTCCCTCGCGGTCCTCATCGGATGCCAACCAAACGATCTCCGCCTTCTTTGCTGCTGCACGGAGTTCACTCACCACCTTCTGTTTGTCGGCAGGAATCTCGTAGTGCGGCTGGAATGTGTCAGGATCCACCCCATCGTTCTTCTTATCTAAGTCGCGGATATGCCCAAAACTAGACATGACCTTGAAGTCATCGCCGAGGAATCGTTCAATGGTTTTGGCCTTGGCGGGGCTTTCCACTATGACTAAATTCTTTTGCATAGCATTTTTATTTGCTGCAAAATTACGCCACATAGTGAGATATTACAAGAAAAACAAGCTTTTTTTGTTCCCTCACTCATCTTTTATAAGGGGAAGCGTAACTTCGGCACGTCAATTCAGCTGGTTCGCCATTCAGTTTGCAACAAAAATAACAGCACGTATCTCGGATTTCAAAACAAGAAATCTCCGAAGATACGTGCTGTTTAACAAGGATATAAAAACCATTTTTCACCTTGTTTCATAAGCGTTTGGACAGCATCTGAATAAAACTTTTCAGATACCCTCACGCAAACATTTCCAGATTAACGGAACACCACTGCGTAAGGCTCAATACCTACAGTAGAACGATTGAGCAAATCACCCTTATTGGTGTAGGTGTAGAGCAAACCAGGAGAGGTGTACTTCACCTTAGCATCGAGTGAACCACGAGAGGTCACGAGCACGCGCCCTGTGCGAGGGTGTACGTTCATTGCAATAGGATCCAAAGGCAAATTGTTTTGAGCAAACTTCTCCACAAGCACCTTACCAGTACGCGTGTCAAGGACATCCCACTTCACACTCACCGCACCCGTCTTCCAGTCTGTCTGACTATTGATGACATAGAGCGAATGGCGATGTGCAGCAGCGATGTTGCCCAATGCAAAGGTGCTTGCTTTATCTTCTTTGGTCACCTTCCACACCTTAGCAGGAATCTTTGCATAGTCACCCAAGCACACGACAAAAATATTACCATCTTCATCCATGGTCATTTGAGTGGGATTCACACCTTCCCAATTACCCTCAGCACTTCCACGACCATTATCGAGGGGCACAGGCTCAGCATACAGGAGTTTTACCTCTCCCACCTTGCGGAAGCGCACGAGATCAATCTTATCGAGGCGTTTACCATTGGCATAGCCCTTATTGTAATTATAGCCATCACTGATGCTCACATAGAGCACACCATCGCGCACTACCAAATCCACGGGATTTGGGCCAACTTCTACCCGCTGCTTCACAGAGAGGTTGAGGGTATCAATCTTGGAAACATGACCTGTGTTATTAGCCACATAGACATGACCACCATGCGCCACAATGCCTTGAGGCTGTGGGGTAGAAATCGTACGAATGAACTTATGTGTTTTGGCATCAATCACCTGAACAGCATTTGAGCCAAATAAACTCACATACAGCTTGGAACCATAGACCACTCCATCCTGTGGGCCATCACCTAGCGAACGATTATTCACCGTGCTAAACACACTGTTGTTTAGCTCATTATTCTCCCAATCATAGAACGAATAACTGCCTCCAATTTTGGCACGCTGGTTACCTTGATTGAGTACAAATGCACCTTCTCCCAACACTGTAGAGGGAGAGGGGACAAACTTAGGAGTTTCGTCATCCACACAAGAAGCGAAACTCAAAGCAGCCACGAAAAGCGTGGCAAAAAACTTGAGTTGTTTCATAAAACAAAGTTTGTAATGAGATAGTTCTTATAAGTAATATCTAGAATAAAGCGTATTATCCGTGCTCTATAATCATAATCTAATCAACGAATTGCGCCACTAGAATAGCCAGGTATTGCGCCACAGCACACTACGCCCAGGTAGAGGATAGCCGCGCACGAGTTCATAGTGGGCATTGGTCAAGTTATTGACTACAAACTGAGTATGCCAGTTGCAGCATCCCCAACGAAGATTACGTCCCACGGCAACGTGAAGCGTGGCATAAGGTTCTAGACGTGCCGACGGCCAATGGTTGGCAGTGGCATGACGTTCGGAAGCGTAATCGGCAGTGAGGGAAAAGTCACACCATGGATTGCTCCATACCACCACCGCATGTGCCGTAGCCTCAGGGATATAAGGTAGTTGCAGACCATAGGTCGCAGACTTCCTTTCACTATCATCGACAACTGATTGCCACGAAGTCGTGACTGCACCCTCCAAACTATGGCCTGGGGCGAGTTTGAACTGCAATTGTGTAGCAACATCTACTCCCCAAGCTCGCACGCGGTCAAGATTGGTGGTGCGCCAAACGGTTTGATTCACAGGAACTCCCATGATGCGATCTAACACTCTGTTGTGATAGACATCGACACTGCCTTTCCATTCAAAGGAAGAAGACAGCCGTATACTTTCGACCGACAACCCCAGAGAAAACTGCTGAGTACGCTCTGGACGCAATCCAGCATTTCCGTAATGATGATAGTAGTTCTCGGTGAAACTTGGCATACGGAAGAGGGTTTGTACCAATCCACGCAACGTACCACGCGTAGCGCGAGTCTGCCACAGTTGTTGAGCAGCCGAAACACTCCACGTCCATTCGTGTGCATCGGAAGCCACAGCAGTTGACTCCCATGGCATCAAGGGCAAAGCCTCAGTAGCATGTCCAAGAACCGTATGAAAAAAGTCATGGCGCAACCCACGCAAAGTAAACATCGTGGTGGGAAGCAAAAAACGAAGCGACACACTCTGTTGCAACGCTGCACGCCCCACCCTTTCAAAACGTCCTATATTGCTCCGTAAAGTAGTATGCGAAGCATCGACAGCATAAGCCACTTGCCAGAAAGAAGAAAGATCATAACGCGCTCCGAGCGTATTCCAGAGTTCATACTGGTGATAATCTTCCTCATGCATGGCATCAGGGTATTCTTCTCCGCGATCAATGTATTGCAGCCGCTGAGCAGCATATTGACCAGCCCACTGCCATTGCCATTGTTCGCCATGCACAACGTGAGAAGCCTGAACTGCCGAACGGTGAGTTCTTAATTCCTCGCCATCAAGAGTGGTATAGAGAGTCACTGCTCCAGGAAGCTGCTGCATGTGCTGCTGATGGTTCAGCCGCACTTGGGTGTTATGCTGTGGGGTTTGCCAGAGCCAATGCGCAGAACCTTGCCATCGTTGCCACGGACTTTGAGATCGGCGAGCATATTCAAAGGTGTCACCATTGGCCACTCGATAAGGAAAATCATTATCGGCTCGCGCATAACTGCCTTGTACTCCGAGAGTATGAGCTCCACTGCGATGATGTGCGGCAGCATCGACAGCTATTTGCCCGAAGCTACCCCATTCCACTCCTAATCGCGGCACGGATGAGGCCGAACTAAGGGCAAGATGTGCCGTGCCTAAACTGCGCACACTCGTTAGCAAAGCAGGGGAATCAGCAATAGTCCACTGCACTTGACCGAAGTCACTCAAACGAAAACGTCCCAAATCGACAGTTCCACTAGAGAAATCCGTCACGGGAAATCCATCTAAACTGACCACAGTATGCGCAGCACCTAGTCCTCTCGACGCCAGACTTATCTGTGCACCCGCTCCACCATAGTCGCGCAGTTGCACACCAGGTAATCTGCGCAGAACATCAGCAAATTGCACAGCACCTTGTCGTTGCCAATCGCGCTGACCCATATTCCACTGCTGATGTGTTACCATCTGCTGCTGCATTCGAGATGAAGCAATAACCTCCACAGGCAGGAGTTGTCGGGTAGTATCCCGCCAATCATTAGGAACAGCGGGAACAACAAGCGAGAATAGACTTAGAAGGGCGAACAACATGGGCGCAAAGTTACAAATTATGGATTGGCTTCTTGCATGAGCCTTCATAATTATAGTGATAGAAAACCAACGAAAGTATCACAGTCACCCCAAAACACCACAACCATCCCATTTTAAAGAACTAATAATCAACATCCTGCCAAATAACCTTTACAAAATCTTTGCTCGCCTTTGCTATTGTGATTAACAAGACACAACTTCCACTATTTCATGTTGCTCACGATCGTTCAGACGAAACAGCCTCCTCTCCTCCCATCGTTTTCAAACTCTATAGAGTACTCTACAAACGCTCAACCTTCCAAATTTCACCACCAAAAAGTTTGAGATTCCCCAAAAGGAATAGAGCCTTATCTATAACTCTTGGGACTATTTAAACACACTACTTCTACAAAAATCACCCTTCTACTATTCTAAAATTCTTACATTCGCCAATAAAGAATCACCAACGTCTATCATCCTAGATTAAATCTTGTTCATTGTACAACTAAAACACCGACCTCCTACCCAGAATTCAACCTGTATTTTTTACGCTTCAAAAGCCACATTCGCACTTCTCTTTTCCCATTATCATCACAGTCGTTCACTTTACGACAAACAGAGTATTAAGCCACTCTAAACCTACATATTTTTCCACTTCCAACTACCCACAATCACCCCTGACTATCAAAATATTACAAACCATCCCCTAAAGTAATCTTTCAAAGCCTCAAAAAAAAAGCGAGAAATAGAGGATAAAAGTGAAGAGAAATTAGTAACTTTGCTTGCTACTATAAGACTTTCACAACGAAATGCATACAATCTGTCCCACATATCACATTCCGGTGCTGTTACACCCCACTGTCGATGGCCTCAACATGCGACCCGATGGCGTGTACATCGATGCTACCTTTGGGGGTGGCGGACACAGTCGCGAGATTCTCGCTCGACTAGGTGAAAATGGCCGTCTATTTAGCTTTGACCAGGATGCTGATGCTGTGGCCAATGTACCAGAGCATGAAAAACGCTTGACTTTTGTGGCTAGCAATTTCCGTTTCCTCTCACGATGGATGAGGTTTTACGACCAAGTGGGCAAAGTGGATGGGGTGTTGGCAGATCTCGGTGTGTCAAGTCACCACTTTGATGCAGAAGAACGTGGATTTTCGTTCCGTTTTGATGCTCCCCTCGACATGCGCATGAACGTCCGTGGTGGCAATACAGCAGCACAGGTGCTCAACACGGCTAGTGAAGAGCAACTGACCAAGGTGTTTCAGATATATGGTGAACTAAAAAATGGTCGTCGACTCGCAGCTGCGGTGGTGAAACAACGTGGAGAAAGAGTATTCAGCACCATCAATGACTTGCTGCAGGTAGTACAACCTCTCATGCCCCGCGATCGCGAAAAGAAAGATTTAGCAAAAGTGTTTCAAGCCTTGCGCATAGAAGTGAACCACGAAATGGATGCACTGGAAGAAATGTTGCAAGCTGCCCTCCGCGTATTGCGACCTGGTGGACGACTATCGGTGCTCACCTATCATAGTCTTGAAGACCGCATGGTGAAAAACTTCATGCGTTCGGGCAATATTGCAGGCAAAGTGGAACAAGACTTCTATGGCAACCGCCTTTCTCCGCTGCGCCCCGTAAACAACAAAGTAATCATTCCTTCTGAGGAAGAACAACTGGCCAACCCTCGTAGCCGTAGTGCTAAACTCCGCATCGCTGAAAAACTATAGTGTAACCGCACTCGAAACACGCACCCACAAAACTTAGGAGCGCACACTCCCGATGAAGACCCTATGAAAGAAGTTGATTTTGATATTATTGTCCCTGAAGACGAACCTTCAGTGGCCCCCCAAGAAGCAGAGATAACTGAGATGGAAGCCGAGGATGCGACCAACGAAGCTGACTCTACGATGCCTGAATCGGAGGATCTACCCAAAGATAAAAACAAAGGACGCTCTCGAGAGAAACGTCCAGAGGAGGTACGTATGCAAACATGGCGACAGTGGATCATTGACGATGATGTAAAGTTCAACAAACAGATGATGATGAACTTACTCAACGGTATTTCGTTAGTGGCTTTCCTACGTCAAAACTGGCTTTTTGTGACTTTGCTCATGATTTTCATGATGATCTATGTGAGTTTGGGCTATCATCATCGCAACTTGATGATAGAAAATGACAAACTCAACAGAGAATTGCTAGATCGCCGTTACAAAGCATTGACACGCTCCAGCGAATTACGTGAACGCACATTAGGGTCTAAAATCGAAAATCAATTACAAGATTCAACTATCCAAACTTCCACGGATGCACCTTTTGAGCTGCCGGTGACTTCCGAAGAAGAATAAGACATCTCATAACATCCAGTCTTCAAACTCTTTGGGTAGCTATCCCTGCCTCCCATCCCTTCCCCCAACAGATTTATAGCGAGCTCTGACTCTCATGGCTAAACAACCTAACAATACTTCCAATCAAAAGGCCGTGCATCGTTACTCGTTGCTCATGGCTTTATTCATCATTGCAGGTCTTATCGTGCTGGGTAAGACGGCCTACATCATGTTTGTACAACATGATTATTGGATTGCCGTGGGCGCGAAGTTTGAGAGCCGCTTCAAGCCACTACCTGCCACCCGAGGAAACATCCTATCGGCAGACGGACAGGTGCTAGCTACTTCGTTGCCAGAATATCGCATCTATCTCGATCCCATGTCCTGGGAACCCGATTCTGCTCGACGAGAAAAAGACCAAATAAAGCGTGACTCTATCCTCCACACCAAGATGGACAGCATGCTTACTGGCATGAAACGCATTATCCCAGACTTAGATGTGGCTAAAACCAGAGAAGCCATACTAAAAGGACGTGCCAAACGAAGTCACTCGATTTCACTCTATCCCAAACGCGTCACTTACATTCAACTAACGGAGTTGAAAAAAGTGCCTCTGCTCAATCTCCCCGTTGGCAAAAGTGGACTCTACACAGAGGAATTCCGCCGTCGCAAAAATCCTTATGGACGTCTGGCCATTCGCACTATTGGCAATCTACGTAGCGAGAATGACGAACCACTCAATGGTTTGGAATTAGCCTTCGATTCGGTATTGAGTGGAAAGCCAGGCATCTATCACAAACAAAAAGTCTCCAACAGATACATCAATCTGGTGGACACCCCTGCCGTGGATGGCTACGATGTGGTCACCACCATTGATGTGGGGATGCAGGATTTGACAGAAAAAGTACTTGGAGATCAGCTCCGCTCTATTGGGGCAAGAGCAGGTATGTGCATTCTCATGGAGGTGCAAACAGGAAATGTGAAGGCAATTTCCTCCCTTTCACGTCTTGAGAACGGCAATTATGCAGAGATTGACCCGCGTGCTGTGACCAATATGATGGAACCTGGCTCTGTGTTCAAGCCCATGTCGTTTATGGTGGCCATGGACGATGGCAAGATTACCATGAACACCACCTGCAACACAGGCAATGGTATTCGAGAAATGCACGGTCGAAAGATGCGCGACTCTGACTGGCGTAAAGGCGGTAATGGTGTACTCACAGTCCCCGAGATTATTAAAAAATCATCGAATGTCGGAGTGAGCACCCTCATCGACAATGCCTATGCCAGCAATCCCGACCAGTTTGTGTCTGGACTGCAGCGCATCGGTATCATGGAAGATCTTCATATCCCCATTCCAGGCTACAAAAAGCCTCGCATTCGCTATCGTAGAGACAACCCCGATCGTTGGTATGGAACCACACTCCCTTGGATGAGCATCGGATATGAAACACAGATTCCTCCCATTTCCACGCTTACTTTCTACAATGGTGTGGCCAATGGTGGCAAACTTGTTGCGCCTCGCTTCGTAACAGAGGTGCGCCGTGGAGAGGAGGTGATGCAAGAATATCCCACCATAGTACTACGCGAACGCATGTGCAAACCAGATGTACTGCGCAACATCCAAATCTGCTTAGAAGGAGTGGTAGGCAAGAACACGGGTACGGGCAAATTAGCTTACTCCAAATACTTCTCAGTAGCAGGCAAGACAGGAACAGCACAGATTTGGAGCAAGGGGGGCTTTGCCTCCAACTATTTAGTGAGCTTCGCTGGATATTTCCCAGCCGATCGCCCACAATACTCCATGATTGTCTGTATCGAAAAGGGAGCACCAGCCTATGGGGGTATCCACTGCTGCCCAGTATTCAAAAAAATAGCAGAAGGAGTGATGGCCAAGAATCGAAAAACGAACTACGAAGCCGCCATTGACACCACCGCACACCGCACTGCTCCACCCATGATGCAAAGCGGTAATTTGGTCACCCTCAGCCAGGTGCTCAAAGAACTACAAGTTCCCCACCACAACAACTACCGCACATCCGAAGGTCTCGCATGGGGCGCACCAACTCACCAAGGGTCAGTAACGCTCAACAATGAAACAGCCACTAGAGGTCTACCTTCCGTCATCGGCTATGGCTTGCGAGATGCCGTGTATCGCCTAGAACGTATGGGTGTAAAAGTGAAGACCACAGGATTTGGTCACGTTGTCGCACAAAGCCTCCCAGCCGGAACACCCCTAAAACGAGGAATGGTCGTAAAGATAGCCCTCTCTATGGAGCGTAAACCCCAAATTGACATGAGTGAGATCGAAACAACGGAAACTGCTTCTGAAGCATCTGCCACCGCTGTTGCAGTGACTCATCCACAAGGCAGCGAAGCAAAGCCTAAAACAGAGACCTCACCCCCTAGCACTGTTGCTAAATCTGAGCAAAAATCAGAGAAAAAGGTAGAGAAGAAGACAGCTCCCACTGAAAAAAAGGAAGACAAAACCAAGAAAAAGGAAGAAGCCTCCCCTAACAAAACAAGTTCTTCTAAAGAAAAGGGAACACTGAAATCAAAAACAACTTCTAAATCGGAAGAAAACACGAAAAAAGAGAAGCCGAAGAAAGAAGACAAAGCAGTGAAGAAGGAAGAAAAACCTTCAAAGAAAGAAGAGGGTACAAAGAAAAAAGACTCTTCCTCTAAAGAGAAAAAGGAAACTCCTGCTCAAAAGAAGGTCGATTCTTCCAAGAAAAAAGACGAGACTTCCAAAAAGAAAGACAGCACTGCCAAACCTAAGGAGACCGCAGTCAAAAAGAAAGACGACGTTTCCCCAAAAACCAATAAAAAACAAGCATAACGTGTTTCTACACGCATAGCAATATAGCACTCAGCCTCAATGATTTTAAAAGAAATTCTCAGCCATGTAGAGATTCTCGAGAGCCATGGCGACCTAAACTGCAACATCTGCGGCATCGACATTGATTCCAGACAGGTCACAGAAAATCATCTTTTTGTTGCTGTCAAGGGCACTCAAACTAATGGTCACGCTTTTATCGAAAAAGCAGTGGAGCAAGGTGCGCGCGCAGTGGTAGTGTGTGAGGATTTCCCCTCCAATCTCTCCGATAAGGTCACCTTCGTCCGTGTGGCTGACACCGAACAAGCTGTGGGCGTGATTGCCACCACATTCTATGGCGATCCTACGGGCAAATTTACCCACTCTACCCCCACGTCTTCAAACACTAAGACTCAAACTCTACCGAGCTCTTCATCAGAGCCAACTTCAAAAAAAACACTGAAACTGGTAGGAGTCACAGGAACCAATGGTAAAACCACCATCGCCACTGTGCTCTATCAGCTTTTCCGCGGACTTGGCTACAAAGTTGGCCTGGTATCGACTGTGTGCAACTACATCGACGACCATGCCGTGGAAGCCACTCACACCACTCCCGATCCCATCTCCCTCAACAAGCTCCTTGCCGATATGGTAGAGGCAGGCTGTGAATATGCCTTCATGGAATGTTCTTCACACTCCATCCACCAGCATCGCATTGGTGGTCTCAAGTTTATGGGAGGGATTTTCACCAATCTCACCCGCGACCACTTGGATTATCACAAGACCTTTGAGAACTATCGTGATGCCAAGAAGATGTTCTTCGATGGTTTGGACAAATCTGCCTTTGCCATCACCAATCTCGATGATCGCAATGGCGCAGTCATGGTGCAAAATTGCAAAGCACAAGTACGCACTTACAGCACGCGCAGCATGGCAGACTACAAAGGCCGCATCGTAGAAGAAAGCATCGAAGGTATGTTGCTCGACATCAACGGTAGTGAAGTGAGTGTGCCCTTCGTTGGTCGATTCAATGTAAGCAATCTGCTCGGTGTCTATGGGGCCGCTGTAATGCTAGGCGAAGATGCATCCGAAGTGCTCCGCGTGCTCTCCACCCTTCGTCCTGTCAATGGTCGTTTTGAGGCTATCCGCTCTCCCAAAGGATGCAGTGCCGTCATCGACTATGCCCATACTCCAGATGCCCTCGAAAATGTGCTCACCGCTATTCAGGAAATCGTAAACGGCAAAGGACAGATCATCACTGTCTGCGGTGCTGGTGGCAACCGCGACAAGGGAAAACGCCCACTCATGGCGCAGGAAGCAGTCAAACGCTCCGATCGTGTCATTATCACCTCAGACAACCCACGTTTTGAACGCCCAGAAGACATCATTGCCGACATGCTTGCTGGCTTAGATGAAGCAGGACGTGCCAAGACGCTAACCATTACAGACCGCCGCGAAGCCATTCGCACAGCAGCAGCTTTGGCACAAACAGGCGATGTCATCCTCATAGCTGGCAAGGGACACGAACCTTATCAGGAAATCGAAGGAGTAAAACACCATTTCGATGATCATGAGGAAGTGCGTGCCGCCTTTGGCATCTCCTAGTATTCCCTCTCTTTTGTTACCTCTCAACACGCATCACCACTTTTGATGCACCCACTCATTCATATAGTATAGGACAATGCTCTACTATCTCTTTCGTTTTCTCGAACAATTCGGCATCCCTGGTTCCGCCATTTGGGGATATATCTCATTCCGCGCCTTGTTGGCACTGATGCTTGGCCTCATCATCTCCATGTGGTTTGGAGAACGCTTCATCCGCTATATGCGCCGTCGCAATATTGGCGAAACAGCACGCGATGCTAGCATCGATCCTTTCGGCGAAAAGAAAGTTGGTGTCCCTTCCATGGGAGGCATCATCATCATTGTCGCCATACTCGTGCCTACACTTCTCCTCGGACGTCTGCGCAACATCTACACCATCCTCATGATTGTCACCACATTGTGGTTCGGACTTCTCGGTTTCTTAGACGATTATATCAAGATATTCAAGAAGAACAAAGACGGATTGGCAGGAAAGTGGAAAATTATAGGGCAAGTCATCATGGGTCTTATAGTGGGACTCACCCTCTACCTTAGTCCCGACGCTGTGATTCGCGAAAATGTGGAACGCGGTCGCGTAGGAGACAAAGTGGAGATTGTGCACAAAAGCGAAGCTGTGAAGAGCACTAAGACCACTATCCCCTTCTTTAAGAACAACAATCTCGACTATGCCGACATCATCGGTTTTGTTGGCGACCATAAACAAGCCGTAGGCTGGATGGTTTTTGTATTGATGGTGATACTCGTCACCACAGCCGTGTCCAATGGTGCCAATCTCAACGACGGCATGGATGGCATGACAGCGGGGAACAGTGCTTTCATCTGTATCGCGCTCGGCATACTAGCCTATGTGTCGAGCCACATCGAATACGCCTCCTACCTCAACATCATGTTTGTGCCTGGTTCCCAAGAGTTAGTCGTCTTCATCTGTGCCATGGTGGGAGCACTCATCGGATTCTTGTGGTACAATGCTTATCCAGCACAAGTGTTTATGGGCGACACGGGCTCACTCACCATCGGAGGCATCATTGCCGTCTTTGCCATCATTATTCACAAGGAACTCTTGATTCCTATCCTCTGTGGGGTCTTCTTTATCGAAAGTCTGAGTGTCATCATCCAAACACAAGTCTTCAAATTCTTCAAGCGCAAAGGCAAACGTGTCCGTGTGTTCAAGAGCACTCCCATCCACGACACCTTCCGTCGTCTCGACAGCCAGCTCGATCCAACTTCCAAGTACATCTTCCGCAACTGGCCTCGTGGTGCATGGCATGAATCAAAGATTACCGTGCGTTTCTGGATCACTACCATCCTCCTTGCCGCACTCACCATCATCACACTGAAGATTCGCTAATCCCTTCTCCCAGCAAACCCTCTCCTCACGATGAAACTAGCTGTTCTCGGTGCCGCCGAAAGTGGTGTTGGTGCCGCCATCCTTGCTCAACAAAAAGGTTATGATGTCTTTGTCTCTGACATGGGCACCATAAGTCCGCATTACAAAGAGATGCTTGATACCCACCACCTCGCGTGGGAAGAAGGCCAACACACGCCCGAGCGCATCCTCGATGCCGACGAAGTGGTGAAAAGCCCGGGTATCCCCGACAATGCTCCTATGGTGGTGGCACTGCGAGAGAAAAACATCCCCATCCTCTCCGAACTCGAGTTTGCCGCGCGCTACACCAATGCCAAGATGCTCTGCATCACTGGATCAAACGGCAAAACCACCACGACTTCCCTCATCTACTATATCCTCGAATCAGCAGGATTCAACGTAGGATTGGCTGGCAACATCGGCCGCTCACTAGCCCTACAAGTGGCCGAGATCGAAGACAAGGGAGATCGCGACTGGTATGTATTGGAAATCTCTTCTTTCCAACTCGACAATATGTACGATTTTCGTGCCAACATTGCCGTTTTGCTCAACATCACTCCCGACCATCTCGACCGCTACAACTTTGAGATGATGCGCTACGTACGCTCTAAAATGCGCATCACTCAAAACCAAACAGCAGACGACTGCTTCATCTATTGGGCAGACGATGAATATATTCCTAGCCAGCTGGCTACGCACGACCACGGTCAGCGTATGCTTCCCTTTGCTGATCATCAGCGCGAAGGCATCGTAGCCTACGGACAAGGCGAGAGTGGCAATGATTCTTACGGTTTCGCTGACGGGGCGCAACTCAAGGTGGACGAACCACATCCGTTTGAAATCGCCCTCTCTCAACTCTCACTGCCTGGCAAACACAATCTCCGCAACTGCCTTTCTGCAGCTCTTGCAGCTCTTGCAGCTGGCGTAGACGAAGTCACCCTTACGCGCTGCTTGAGCGACTTCTCAGGCGTGGCACACCGTCTCGAACGCGTAGGCACTTTTGATGGTGTGCACTATATCAACGACTCGAAAGCTACGAATGTCGATGCCTGCTACGTTGCACTCGATGCTCAGACCACCCCTGTGGTGCTCATCGTCGGTGGACTCGACAAAGGCAACGACTACTCGACACTTTTCCCCCTCATCACCCGCAAATGTCGCGCCCTCGTTTTCCTCGGTGCTAACAATGCTCCCTTGCATGAAGTCTTCGACAATCTCTGTGCAGAACACGGCATCGCCATAGCCGACACAAGTTCGATGTTCGACTGCGTAGCCGCATGCGCTAATCTTGCACAAGAAGGCGACACAGTCCTTCTCTCTCCTTGCTGTGCCTCATTCGACCTCTTTAAGAACATGGGAGATCGTGGTGATCAATTCAAAACACTCGTACGCCAACGCTAATCTCTTCTCTTCATGAAGCATAATCTCTTACAAGGCGACAAAGTCATCTGGGCCATCTTCATCTTGCTCTGCATCATCTCCGTTGTGGAAGTGTCCAGTGCGGGCTCCTATCTCGTGCTTAAAGAGGGGAGTTTTGCCAAACCCATGATACAGCAGGCTACCTATGTCACCGTTGCTCTCTCGGCTGCTTGGGTGCTTCATCACATCCCCTGTCGCATCTACAAAGCTGTCATGATCTTTGGCAACCTCATTTGTGTCCCTCTGCTCATATATGCTTTGCTCAATGGTCAGATGCTGAACAATGGTGCGCGCTGGGTCAGTTTTCTAGGCCTCTTCAACTTCCAGCCCTCCGAACTGTCAAAAGGGGTGTTGGTCATCACCGCTGCAGCAGCCATCGCTAGTTGGCAAAAAGATGGGAGAATCAGTGCCACCACCTTCAATGGCATCGTCATCTGCGCTCTAGTGCACTGCGGACTTATTGTCACTCAAAATTTTTCCACAGCAGCCATCATCTTCGCTGGTGTCAATGCCATGTTTATCCTATATCGTCCTCCTCGCAAAGCGATGATTAAGACATATGGCATACTGGCTGGTCTATTTTTGTTTGCAGCCATCAGCATTAGTTTTCTGCCCAAAGATCCTGATGCGGAGATTTACAAGAACCCCCTCATGCATCGTGTCACTACTTGGCGATCTCGTGTTTCGGGCGACAAGAAGATTGTCATGACTCCCGATCCTAAGGATTTTGAAGTCACCGATGGCAATCGTCAAGTGGTCAATGCACGCATCGCTGTGGCACGTTCACACGGCACTGGTGTACTCCCTGGGCGTTCCGTTCAACGCGACTATCTCTCAGCAGCATATTCGGACTTCATCTATGCCATCATCGCCGAAGAACTTGGGCTTGGTGGTTGTATCCTAGTAGTGATGCTCTACCTATGGCTCCTTTTCCGCTGCGGGCGCATCGCTTCGCAAACCGACCGAGTCTTCCCAGCTGCTGTGGCCATGGGTTTTGCCATCATGCTAGTGGGGCAAGCTCTCATCAACATGGCCGTAGCTGTGGGTCTTGGCCCTGTCACGGGACAACCCCTTCCACTCATCTCCAAAGGGGGAACAGCTACCATCATCACAGGAGCCTACATCGGCATCATCCTCTCTGCAAGCCGCACCATAAAGCGCAAACGCCCCGATGATGCAGCAGCCATCACCGATGCTCCTGACGCTATTACAGCAGCTGAATTCACCAAAGATTAACTTCTAGCTCTTCGCTTGTCATGAAGCAAATACTACTCTTTCTGCTTTTACTGCTGACTACACCTACGTTTGCGCAGTCTTCTAGCACTGCTTCGCTCAATCAAGACATTGAAATAGAGTTCAAAACCACAATGGGGGATTTTCGCGTACGCCTTTTCAGCGACACTCCCATTCATAGCCAACACTTTGCTCAGCTCGTCCGCGAGGGGTATTACGACGGACTCCTTTTCCATCGTGTCATCCGCAACTTCATGATTCAAGCTGGCGACTCGACCTCACGCACCGCTAAACCCAACCAACCCTTGGGAGAAGCCGACCGCAACTACACCCTCGCCCCAGAATTTCGCACACCTCTCCACTATCATCACCGCGGAGCCTTGGCGGCAGCACGTGAAAGTGATGATGTGAATCCAGAACGCAGAAGTAGTGCCACCCAGTTCTACGTAGTATGGGGCAAACGATGGACGCCTAACGAACTGGCCAACGTGCGTGAACATGTGGATGCGGAAACAGGAGCTAATGGCCTCATCACTGACAATATGGCTCTAGACTACTACACGCGTGGCGGATCGCCCCACCTGGATGGTCAATACACTGTCTTTGGAGAAGTATCGACAGGGTTAGAGATTATCGACAAAATTCAAAAGGTCAATACCGATCGCAATGACCGCCCACGCGTTGATGTGCGGATTCTTTCTGCCCGCATACTTACCCCCACACTCCCCTAGTCTCTGACTATTCGTAGTGATTGCTCATTGCTAACTTCACTTTTGGGTTGATTCTGCATTCCTTTTCCCAAATACCCCCTTACTTATATAGGGGTTGAAATAGGGGAAAAGCGTGAAAAATCAACCGAAAAGTGAAGTTTTTTCTTGAGTCACCCCTAATATTGAAAAGTACACAAAGCAAAATCAAGTATATTGAATGATATTCTGTCCTCAATTTGCCTATCATACGACAGAAGAAGCATGTGAGCATTTGTGATCTCACCTCCATCATTTTGGCATTGATTTTAGCCCCTCGTTTTTCTCGTGTACGCGCGCGCATCCCTGGAGATTTAGCTTTTTTGCATTCACAACCTTCACACAACGGAGCGTAAAATGGTGATTTAAGGTTTTCTCACACCATCAGCAAAATCATGACTCAAAACACCTCCCGCGAGCCATATTTTGGAGTTCTACATGCAATTGAAAGATCACTTAGTTAAAAAATGTCCGAAATACACGTTTAAAACCCTCACTCACATATATTTACAGAGCTTTCTGTGAAGGTTGTGAAAGCAAAAAGCACAAATTTGCTGTAGTGTGCGGGCGCGCACGCGCGTGAGAAGGCTGAATAAACACTAATTCACAAAGATGGTTTTTAGTGCTTTTCATCTCAAGTAGAGCTCTCTTCAAGCTAATCACAAAAGAGTCGGAGATTCTTTCATGAATCTCCGACTTTTTCTATAAACTCTCCTAGAGTTGAACAGCAGTCCTCCTAGAATTTGAGCGAGAACTGCTACAATATCGTATAAATCTTACCAGCGATTACAACAAGAGACACAAAATCTAACAAGATTTTCTGTGATATGCGAACTTAGACTAGACAACTTGGAGAAAAAATGCAAGAAAAAGGGCGCGAAATATCTCATAACACCCTACCATACCATAAAACGACACACCAGAAAGCAGCGGAGCTACTTCCTGGTGTGATCGTTCGTCAGTAACGAGCGTTATAGTCATCGTTTAGTGGGACGAAGGAGAGAGAGAACTGAAACCAAAGGGTTCAGGAGGTGTTTTAATAAGCAATTGGTGCGTCAGTCTATCTCGTATGTGGTTGTCAAGGTCTTGGCGACTCTTGAGGTAGGGAATCATTGGTGACGGCCATCTTCAACCCCTCTTGCACTTGGCGGTAAGGATTGTGAGCCGCATCTGTGCTGTCAACAGACTGAGTTGCTTCTATAGCTTGCAAATCCATCGGTACACTTGTCGTTTTGTCGATAGCTTCCTCTGCTGTACCTACGACGGCCACAAGAAGAGCCACCGCTGCTGCAGCACGCCACAAAGGACGAAGGCGAGCACCGATTGTCATCTTGATGGCACGCACATGCATTTCGGGCATATCTCCCTTTGCACGCAGACGAGCTAACACCTTTTCGTCAAAATCTGCACCAAGTACTTTGGGAGCTTCGGCTTCTTCGGCAGCAAATCGGAAGATTGAAGCATATTGCTGCAAATGACTGGGCACGTTGCTCTCCGCGAAGAAAGCACGGAGGATGCGTTCTTCAGCCACTGAAGTTTCAGCTGCGAAGTAGCGTTCAATCAATTGTTCAATGTACTGGTAGTTCATGACGAGAAGTTTCTTAGGATAATTAGAGGTGAGACCTCAAATGACTGAGTTTGTCTTTGAGAGCTTGTCTAGCGCGGTGTAGCGTTACTTTGACATCGCTTTCGGAAATATCCATCGCCGTGGCTACTTCTTGATAACTATGTCCTTCAATGTCGCGCAACTGCAATGCTGTACGCTGTTTCTCGGGCAATGTCTCAAAAGAGCGGCGCACCCAAACTAGTCGCTCATCAGCTTCTAATTGTGCATCGGGGAGCGCGGTCGTGTCGGCTGGTGCATCAAAATTAGCATCTATAGTCGCGTGCTGAGCATCTTTGCGCTCTGCTCGGTCAAGAGCTAGGTTTCGACAGATAGTCAAGCAATAAACTTCCAAATTATCCACTTCGGTGAGCGTCTTGCGACGTTCCCAAACACGGACGAGGGTATCTTCCACCACGTCTTCAGCTTCGAGGCTGTCGAGGGTGATGCGCTGCGCCAAGCAATAGAGCTTATGTTTGAGCGGCAGCAAGTCATTAAGGAAGTCTATTTCTTTCATGCCTCTATAGGTAAGACGGACAAGGGGGAGGAAAAGTTACAAGAAATCGCATTTTTTTCTCTGAAAAATTTCTTTTTTTGCTGAGCTATACTAGAAACCCCCAATCATACACCTGATAAACAATGAGATACAGTAAAAAACGCACTAATGGAAAATGTGGATATTTGTCTAATGTTTGGAAGAAGATAGAGAAAAAAAGAACTGTCTTGAAGCAAAAGATGAAAAGGATGATTATACTAAGGGAACTGTAGGAATCACTTTTTCCGTCACAATGATGACTTTCTCATCTTGGGCGGTGGTGCAAGCAAAAAGATAATACTCACCACCTTCCGCTAGTTTAAGTCGTTTGCGGAGTTCTGCCACTGAAGTGGGAAAGTTGCGCACGGTAAGATTAGCTTTCTTCAAAGCCGTAATCGTGCGGAGTGCTTTCTTTTGAAAACCTACGACCTCGAGAATACGAAAACAGCGGGCGGGCAAAGTGCAGTCGGCGTGCTCACCCACAAAGAGGTGGGTGTTGGGATGAAGCTTTTTCAACCCATATCGCATACCAAAAGTTTTATAGCCTCCAGCCTTCATGACTGCTGCGTCAGGTTCGTAGAGATATCCCTCTATCAGCGAAGCCATGGGGCAAAGCGTTGTCTGCTCTTCTTGCTGCGTGAAGGCAAATATTCCTTTTTCACTCGTACAAATCCAGCGTGTCGCAGTTCCTGATGTTGGTTCTTCTGAACTCGCGCGGGATCTAGTTTGTGTTTCTCGCTGTAAACTTAAATCACACAACAAAAGTATTTCTTTGCACTCTCCATCAACTGCCACCACGTGGGCTTCATTCACACACCCAAGCGCGGTGATGGCTTGGTGCACATCCAACATGGGAGAGAGTTTCACCAACAACCATCTCGCCTTCTCGCGCAACTTCGGCAACAGTTCCAACACATTGGGTGTGCAGTCCTCGATACGGACTGTTTTTCGACCATGTTCGTCACGCCGCGCCGGGTCTAGATAGACCAAATCCACCGATTTCATCGCAGAAAGATGAGTCACAGCATCTCCACAAAGGCAGTTTGCGTGCGACAATCCTAGCAAAGGGAAATTATGAAGAGCGAGTTGCACCAATTCTTCTCGTTGCTCTACATAAGTGGCCTCATCAAACAAAGGAGCCATAAACGAGAAGTCTACTCCAAGTCCACCAGTGAGATCTACCATTGTCTTGAGATGAGATTCAGAAGAAGTGCTTGTGGTAATGATACGCTCCACCAACTTGGCTTTATACTCAGCTGCAACCTGGCTACTACATTGTTCTAAAGACAAACGAGGGGGATAGATGAGTGTAGAAGATTCAGTCCAACGGGGAACTTTGGCAGAGAGCTTTTGCCAACCTTCGATTTGGCGTACGATAAAAGCTGATTCCTCTTTGTCGAAGCCCATTTTTTCTCCTTGATTAGCCAAAACAAGAGCTACAGCATCGGGACGTTCATGTCGATGTTCCGCGATGAAATCGGATGTTTTTAGTAAAAATACCGAAAAATCTGGGTTCATATCACTGAGGGTCTAAAAGACTTGAAAGTTATTAAGGCGTTATTCTATCGCACCACTTTGTAGTGTGCTTTGGCTTGTGCGCGAGTTTTGAAATTGAAATGCCACCATTCTGTGGGCAAGACTTTGAAGCCTCCGGCTGCCATGGCTGTGCGCAACCATTGTCTTCTCTGGATATGCTCTTTCTTGAGCCATCCTCTTTCTAAAAATTCGGTTTCATCGCGCACATGAGCAAGTTTTCCTAGATAATCAATAGGTGTTCCCATCGACAAACCGGTGGTGTCTCCTGCGGTGTGCAAAAGTTTCCCCTGAGCATTGCGCACATCGTTGCGCCAGCAGAGAGTGATGTCTACTGCTAAGCCATAATTGTGCAGTCCTCCGCCATTCTTAGGATTGCTCACATAGATGGACTTAGACGTCCCTGCTACGATATTCCACATTTGCTGTTGCACTGACATAGGGCGCGTAGCATCATAGACCTTCAAACTAAGTTCGGGGTGTGCTTTTTGCAAAGCTGTTTGGGCTTTCTTCAATGCAGCTGCCGTTTCGGGAAGAAGGTAAGCGCGATGCAAGTCGCGATACATCACTCGTCCAACAAAATTGTCCGCACGTGCATACATAAGACTAACATGAATATCAGGAATCACCGTAGTAACGTCCACTAACCCTTGTGCTTCCATCCGCTGCTCAGTGGGAGACTTGGTCTGGGAGATCGATATAGCTACATGAGCATTCGGAACACTCCCCCACAAAGATAAAAGATAGAGGGAAAAAGAAGCAATGCACATAGGATGAGAAAACGGATAATGATGGATTTGCACGTAACATCAACAAAAGTCGAAGCACTAAACTCTAGTGCCTAGGTTGGTGTTCCCTACAAAAATACGATTTTCTAAGAACAACACGAAGCTTAGCTCCCACGAATTGAGTAACTTTGTCGTTCATTAAAGGATAGTTTAGTCTGAAATACAGATATTCTACTTCTAACTCTTTGAATACCGCCCATGCGCTTTTCCCTTTTTCTCTTTTTAAGTGGCTGGTTTGTCGCATCTTTTCTGCCCCTCTGGGCGCAAAATGTAGTCTCCATCGGAGGGCAACCCTTGCCCCCTCAGCCATATCGGTCTTCACTTTCACGCATTGATGCTTTGGAAGTAGGAGGGTCGCTGGGAAATGTGCTTGTGATGGATCAATATCAACGCGCTTGGACTAGTGGAACAGCTCTGTCTAATGTGATATTCACGCTGCGCCATCGCACTTTATCTGATTCTACAGACCTTTTTGCCCGCGATTATAATCACCCCACCTGGGGGCTTTCACTACAATGGGCAAATCTTACTCGCGCCACGATGCAAAAGAAGGCTTCCTCGGCTTGGGGGCTGCTGCACCCCGTGAATTACACCTCACATCCTGGTCATCTTCTTGCACTCGTGGGGAGTTTTTCGCGACCGCTCCAACGTGGTTCTTGGGGAGAATGGGGGTATGCCATTGAGGAAGGTTTAGCTTTTAACACGCATCCTTATAATAAGAAGAACAATGCCGACAATGAACTCACAGGTTCTTCTTTGCTTTTCCATTTTGGAGCTAGTCTTTACGGAGAACTTCGACTTTCCTCTCGTATTTCTCTGCGCGCGGATTTGGCTTTTCGACACGTGAGTAATGGGGCGACCTATCGTCCCAACAAGGGGGCGAACATGTGGCAACCTACACTCGCATTGCAATACGAGCTTCAACCTATCTCTTTCAGAAAAGCTGCGATGAAACCGAGCATTTTCGACCAAACAGGCGAAAGAAACGCGGTGAATTCGGGGAGTTTTCCCAAATTCTCACCGCACTGGTTTGTTCATCTAGAGGGGAATTTAGGGATACGCACGCTACTCGAAGAATGGTTGCGCACGCAGTATAACACTTCTCCCTCAGCTCCCGACTATCGCACTGATCACTTCAAACGATATTACGTCTATAATCTTCAAGGCGATGTAATGCGTCGCTATGCACGCCGTTGGGCTGTCGGTGGAGGGTTGGACGTTTTCACCTTGCCTTATGTCAATGAACTCCGCAATTATGCGCCTCATCATGGAGAAGGACGCAAATATGCTCCGCTTTCTTTGGGCATAGCATTGAAACACGAGAGCTACTATCAAAGATTGTCGAGCTATGTCCATCTGGGCTACTATCTATTTAGAGAGACTGGAGGACTGCCTTCCACAGACGAGACACCCTATTACGAACGTGTGGGACTGCGCTATCACTTGGGAAGCCTTTCGCAAGGATTGAAGCACCAGGGACTTACTTTGAGCCTCGGGATAAAAGCGCATAAATTGAAAGCGGACTTTGCAGAAATCGGCATCGGATGGGATTTTTAGGTGGTTATCTCAAGAGAATTGCGTATCTTTGTCGCATATTCTATCACTCTATCCAAACATTCCAATGAACTTCTTCAGCAAACTTTGTCTAGGAGCCATGTTGATGACATGTTCGCTCCCGACGATAGCACAAACGACGAGCTGGCGCAAGGGAGCACTTTATCAACTCCAAGCTACAACCTCGGGACGCGTGCTTGATGTTTCGGGCTCAGCAGCCGTGACTGCGCCCACCGATGCCCAGCGCACACAGCAATACTGGACGATCGCTCCGCTTTCTGGAGCATGGCGCATCCTTAACCCCTTTACCCAACAAGCGTTGCGACACAACGGTAACCGCGTGGAGACTGGGGAAATCAATGGTTCGGACGAAAACCAAATGTGGAGCATCGAACAATCGCCTGCTGGTGTGGTGCTTGTGCCAGCAACACGTCGCGACAAAGCTGTCAGTTTGGACAAAAATGGACACTTTCACCTCGTTGATTTGGCGAGTTTGAAAGGAAAACAACCTCAACTTCGCGCTGTTGCGGCAGGTGTTTCGGGATTTGACGATCAACAAACGTATCGTTTGCGTCTTGTCAACAAACCAGGTTTTGTGTTGGGTAACGGAGAAGTGGCTGAAAATGGTCGTCCCATCTTAGCAGAACCTCAAGACTCTACGCATCGCGGTCAATACTGGTCGGTGAAAATGCTCGATCTCAACCGCCGCGTGGTGGAAAATGCTTATTTTGTGCAACATTTTGACGATGGCGGCAACAATGCTTCGATTGACTACTTGTTGCAGTGGCCGGCTTCGCTGAGAAATCCCGGAAATGCGCAACTCACCATCCTGCCTGTTCCTGGACAAGAAGATGCTTACGTCATTGCTTCTTTCAACAAAAAAGAGAAGATGTTTGCGTTGCGCGGAGATGAAATGAAAATTGTGCCGCTCAATCTCAAAGATTCCACGGCTTGGGTGGCTTTTGACGAGGTGAACAAGCCTAAAATCAAATCTCCTTGGTGGGAAGATGAAACCATCTTTGCGCTCAATCGCTTGCCTGCTCACGCCACTTATCAGCCTTATGCGAGCGAAGCAGAGATGCTCAAAGACAAGACTTTCTACAACACCCCATGGTCTGTGCCAGTGAGCGATCGTTATCTTTCGCTCAACGGCACGTGGAAGTTTAATTTGGTGAGCGAACCCAAACTTCGTCCCACAACTTTCTTCCAAGAAGGCTTTGATGTGTCAAAATGGGACGACATCCCTGTGCCTTCTAACTGGGAGATGCAAGGATATGACCATCCTATCTACTGCAATGTGGAATATCCTCACGCCAACACGCCACCTTACATCATGGCGCGTCCAGGATACAACGATGGCGGTGCGAACTATGGTATCAACCCCGTGGGTTCGTATGTGCGCACCTTCAACCTTCCCCAAGGATGGTCGAAACAACGCACCATCATTCACTTTGCTGGCGTATATAGTGCCGCAATGATTTGGGTGAATGGCCACTTTGTAGGCTACCGTCAAGGAGCGAACAATGTGAGCGAATATGATTTGACACCTTATCTCCGCGAAGGTGAAAACCGTCTTGCGGTGCAAGTGTTTCGCTGGAGCGATGGCTCTTACTTGGAATGCCAAGATATGTTCCGCATGTCGGGCATCTTCCGTGATGTTTATCTCTTCAACGTGCCCACTGCTTACGTGTTTGACCACAACATCACCACAAGTCTCAGCCAGAACTACAAAGATGCGACGGTGCATTTCAACTTCAGCGTGAGAAATCCTAGCAATCAAAAGCAAGAAAAGCAACTCGATGTGAAGGTGTTCGACCCCAAGGGTAAACTGGTGGCGAAAGACCTCTTACAATTCACCGCAGAAGCGCGCAAAGACTCCACCTTCAGCCAATATGCACTCCATCTGAAGCTCAACGATGTCGCTCTCTGGACTGCAGAAACTCCCAACCTCTACACCGTGCGCTTCGTACAACGCGATGCACAAGGACAAGAGGAAATGGCATGGAGCACCAAAGTAGGTATGCGCGAAGTGAAGATCCAAGGCTCACTCCTCTATGTCAATGGTAAGCGCGTCTTCTTGAAAGGCGTAAACCGTCAAGACACCGATCCCAAACTCGGCCGTGCTGTGACGAACGAAACGATGCTCCGCGACATCTTGTTGATGAAGCAAAACAACATCAACACGATTCGCACCTCACACTACCCCAACAATGCGCGCATGTATGCGATGTACGACTACTATGGTTTGTACACCTGCGACGAAGCTGACCTCGAAGACCACGCTAACCAAAGCATCTCCGACCTCAAGAGTTGGGAACCTTCTTTCGTGGATCGCATAGACCGCATGGTTAAGCGCGACTTCAATCACCCCTCTGTCATCATGTGGAGCTTGGGTAATGAAGGAGGTAATGGTGAAAACTTTGGTGCTTGCTACAATCATGCCGCAAAGCTCGATCCTACACGCCCCATTCACTACGAAGGCACACGCATCCACCGTCCCTTCGGTGGAGAACGCTTCTCGGATATGTATTCTAAGATGTATCCCGACATGAACTGGATGAGCCAATACACCAACAACATGGACAAACCCATGTTTATCTGTGAATACGCTCACGCCATGGGTAACGCTATGGGTAACTTTGGTGCTTACTGGGATGCCATTGAAGCCAGCAACTCTTGCATCGGTGCTGCCGTTTGGGACTGGGTAGACCAGACCATCTACGATCCAAAGGAGATGAAACAAGGCATCTATCGCCTCCACACTGGCTATGACTACCCTGGTCCTCACCAAGGCAACTTCATGAGTAATGGTATTCTCCCCGGCACACGTGAGGAGAGTGCGAAACTCAAGGAGGTGAAAGCAGCACACCAGTTTGTGAAATTCCGTCTGGCTAGCCTAGATACGCAAAAGAACACGGCACAAGTGGTGGTGCGCAACGGATATGCTTTCACCAATCTCCGTGACTTTGATCTCCACTGGAGCACTTTGCGCAATGGATATGCTCAAGGCACACGCAAGATGAAGCTCCCCACTGTGGCTCCTGGCGACAGTGTGATGCTCACCCTCGCACTTCCCAAGGTGAAACTTGCGAAAGCTACAGCCAATGGCGAAGAATGGATGCTCAATCTCTATGCTTTCCGTCGTGCTGCCACTCATTGGAGCAACAAGCAGCACGAAGAAGCGATGAAACAATTCGTCCTCTCTCAACGCTCTCCTTTAGCTCAAGCACAATCTCTCGCTGCAGAAGTCAAAGAAGCCCGCAACGGCAATGAAATTTCCTACACTGCCGACCAAGTGCAACTGACTTTCGACGCGAAGACAGCCGAACTAAAGAGCCTCCGTTGGGGTAATCGCGAAATCCTCGGTCAAGGTCTCAACCTCGACTACACCAACTTCCGCTTCATTGAAAACGACCGCCAGTCCAACGCCAGCAATGGTATGGCTGTAGAAGGCAAGATTTCAGCTTCTCGCACGGCTGATGGTTACCAAATCCTCACCAAGCGCAGCGGTAGTTTGAGTGATATGACCATTCTCTACACCCTTCGTGGTGGAAATGTGGTAGACATGAACGTGCAGTTTGATCCTAAGCGCGGAGACCTCCGTCGCACCGGTTTCCAAGTCGGTCTCGACAGCACGCTCCAGCACATCAACTACTGGGCACTCGGTCCTTGGGAGAACTACAACGACCGTCGTGACGGTGTCACCGTGGGACGCTACTCCACCACTCCGCTCAGCTCGATGGAAAGCTACATGAAGCCCCAAAGTTCTGGCTATCGCTACGAACTCCGTGAAGCCACTTTCACCGACAAAAAGGGGCAGGGTGTACGCATCGAGACCGAAGGTGAAGTAGGATTCTCCGCCCTCCCTTACAGCGAAGAAGATTTAGCGAAAGCTAAGCACGCATGGGAATTGGTGAAACGTCCTTATCTCGTGCTGCAAATAGATGCTACTTATCGCGGTGTGGGCAACGCTTCCTGCGGTGGTGTAGACACTATCAAGCCTTTCTGGGTGCCACAAGCTCCACAATCATTCCGCTTGCGTCTTACGCCTGTGAACCTCACCAAGTAAACAGCAACGATTGATTGCAAACGCAACAACCTCCAGCGGAGTTGTACCAGTCTTTTCTGGTGCAACTCCGCTTTCTTTTTCTCCACATTCAGCAGCCAACTCCAAAGGGATACTGGGTAACCCGAAGTCAACTTCTTTGTATTTGTTCAAACCACTGGTTTTTTGTAACTTTGCTCCAACCACTATCAAATAAGATTTCTCTGTAAACAACTATATCCCAATATGGCGCAAGAAGCACTCACCCCAATGATGAAGCAGTTTCACGATATGAAGGCGACGAATCCCGATGCGATTCTCCTCTTCCGTTGTGGCGACTTCTACGAAACCTATAGTGACGACGCGGTGGTGGCTTCACAAATCTTGGGCATCACGCTCACCAAACGCAACCAAAAAGGTTCGTCGGGTTCTATTGCTATGGCTGGCTTTCCACACCATGCGCTCGACAACTACCTCCCACGCCTCATCCGCGCTGGACATCGTGTGGCAATTTGCGACCAACTCGAAGATCCCAAACTCACTAAAAAACTCGTGAAGCGTGGCATCACCGAATTGGTAACGCCTGGTGTGGCACTAGGTGACAACGTGCTAGCGAGCAAGGAAAACAACTTCTTGGCAGCCATTCACTTCGGAGCCGCAAGCGTGGGATTATCTTTGTTGGACATTTCCACGGGAGAATATCTGGTTGCCGAAGGAGATGTGGAATATATCGACAAACTTTTAGCTGGATTCTCCCCTAAAGAAATCCTAGTGGAACGCGGTTTGAAGGGAAAGTTTGACAATCTCTTCGCTGGAAAATATTTTGTTTTTGAACTCGACGACTGGGCTTTCGCCGATGTTTCTGCGCGCACCAAAGTGCTGAAACACTTTGATGTCAAGAATCTCAAAGGCTTCGGCATCGACCACCTCCATGCTGCCATCACAGCAGCTGGAGCCATCTTGACCTATCTCGAGCAAACGCAGCACCACCACACCGACCACATCACACGCATCACACGCATCGAAGAAGAACGCTTCGTGCGCCTCGACAAGTTCACCATCCGCAATCTCGAATTGGTGAGCACCAACCACGGCGACGGACGTTCGCTTCTGCAAGTGCTCGACCGCACCCTCACCCCGATGGGAGCGCGCCAACTGCGCCGATGGGTACTCTTCCCCTTACGTTCGGTCAAAGACATCAACACGCGCCTCGACAGTGTGGAACAATTCTTCCGCCAACCCGAATTTCGCGAACTCTGCGAGATGGAACTCGGCAAGGTGGGCGACCTCGAACGCATCGTTTCTAAAGTAGCTACAGGACGCATCAACCCTCGCGAAATGCAACAACTCCGCGCAGCCTTGGAAACGGTAATGGTGCTCAAAAACGTGTGTTTGGCTTCTCCACAAGAAAGCATCCGCGCCATTGGAGAAAAACTCGCGCCTTGCACAGAACTGCGCCAGCGCATCGAACGCGAACTGCGCCTTGACCCACCACTATTGGTGAACAAAGGGGGAGTCATCAACGAAGGAGTGGATGCGCAACTCGACGAACTGCGCAACATCCAGACTTCGGGCAAGGACTACTTGCTCCAAATCCAAGAGCGCGAAATCGCACGCACCGGCATCCAAAGTTTGAAGATAGGATTCAACAACGTCTTCGGCTACTACATGGAAGTGCGCAACACCTACAAAGAGTTTGTGCCCGAAGAGTGGATTCGCAAACAGACCCTGGTCAATGCGGAACGCTACATCACGCAAGAGCTCAAAGAATATGAGGAGAAAATCCTCGGTGCGGAAGACAAGATTCTCATTCTCGAAACCCGCCTTTATGGTCAGTTGGTGGCTGCTGCAGCGGAGTGCATCGTGGCACTCCAACACAATGCTCAAGCCCTCTCCGACCTCGACTGCTACCACTCTCTCGCCCATCTGGCTAGAACGCAAAAATATGTACGCCCCGTGGTGGGTGACACCACCACCCTCGACATCAAAGCTGGACGTCACCCCGTGATCGAAACCTTAATGCCCGTGGGGGAAGAATACATCGCCAATGACATTCTGCTCGACACCGAGAGTCAGCAAATCATCATCGTCACCGGTCCTAACATGGCGGGTAAGAGTGCACTCTTGCGCCAAACAGCCTTAATCACCCTCCTTGCGCAGATGGGATCTTTCGTTCCTGCCGACAGCGCACGCGTAGGATTGGTCGACAAAATCTTCACCCGTGTTGGAGCATCCGACAACATCTCCGTGGGTGAGAGTACGTTTATGGTGGAAATGAGCGAAGCCGCCAACATCATGAACAATCTCACGGAGCGTTCTCTCGTGCTTTTTGACGAACTCGGCCGAGGCACTTCCACCTACGATGGCATCTCCATCGCCTGGAGCATCGTGGAGCACATCCACGAGAATCCTACTGCTCATGCGCGCACGCTTTTTGCCACCCACTATCATGAGTTGAACGAGATGGAAAATCGCTTTGCACGCATCAAGAACTACAACGTGTCGGTGCGCGAAGTGGATCACCGCATCGTTTTCCTCCGCAAACTCGCACGCGGTGGTAGCGAACACTCCTTTGGTATTCACGTGGCGCGCTTAGCCGGTATGCCCAGCAACATCGTGCGTAGAGCCGAAAGCATCCTCCACCATCTTGAAGCTAACCGAGCCGACGACCGCGAAAACGTAGGAGCGACTTCAGATGTTACCACCGAAACACTCAATGTAGCAGCTCCCAACACCCAACTGTCGTTTTTCCAACTCGACGACCCCGTGCTCACGGCTGTGCGCGATGAGATACTCCATCTCGACATCAACAATCTCACCCCTATGGAAGCCCTCAACCGCTTGCATGAAATTCGTAAAATTCTCACCGGACAGGCCTAAGGTCTGTTCTGGTGAGTAATTGTTTATACCCCTATTCTTCTCGGAAAGTCAGACAAGCTCTCAGTGAGCATCTGCTATTCACTCCATCCCTCTAATCCTATTTATTCATCCTAAAATCTTAACATCATGATGAAACGATTGCTTAGTTTTTGCCTCGTCTTTGCACTTGGCACCCTCCTCGCCGTCGCAGGCGAAAAAATCACCTACCGTTTCGCTCCAGAATTGGGCAAAACCCTCACCTATCGCATGACTTCTACGATAGAATACTCTAACTCCAGCAACAACCCCAAGAAGATGGAAACGAGTATGACAACTCATATCAAGGCAACCTCACTGGAAAATGAAGTCTATACGATGAACATGAGCATGGCCGACCTCGCTATTTCTCTTCCAGATATGCCCCAAAATGCAGCAATGGAAGCTATGTTGAAAAAATTCAATGAGCAGATTTCTCAAATCACGATCACCAGCCAAAAGGATAAACATGGTAACGTGAAAAATGTAGAAATCAAAGGACTACCCCAAGAGTTGTTGGGGCAATTTTTCTCGCAATTAGAGCAAATGGAGCTTAACAGCCAGATTCAACACTTCCCAAGCACCCCCATTGGTGAAGGTGACACCTGGAAAAACAACATCAAAGACGACCAAAGGGAGATGCAAGTAGAATATTGCTTGACGAAGATTACACCAAGCACTCTGACCATCAAGAGTAAAGGCGTATTGAAAATGAACACAGAGAATAATCTCACCTTTGAAACTGAGGTACAATACGATCGCACCACTGGCCAGCAAATACCAGGCACCATGACGATGGATTTGCAAGGCACCATGACGATGGATTTGCAAGGCACCGTAAAGACGAACAATAGTCCTAGCCTCATCAAGACTAAGGTGACCATGTAAGCCAAAACACAGCATCCCCATTGACCATATCGGTGTCAATGGGGATGATTCATTTTAGATGGAGCGATGCACCATCCTAAGACTTTTAGCAGCTGGTTTGGGAAACAGATTCAATGCCAAAAATCTTCATATCGTTCTCTACATCTGTGATGCCAGCAATGCCAAAGTTTTCTACCAACACTTTCGCCACATTAGGAGAAAGGAAAGCAGGAAGCGTGGGACCCACGTGGATGTTCTTCACACCAAGATAGAGCAACGCAAGCAAAACGATGATTGCTTTCTGTTCATACCATGCGATATTATAAGCAATGGGTAAATCGTTCACACTTTCAAGGCCAAAGATGTCCTTCAATTTCAATGCAATGAGTGCGAGCGAATAGCTGTCATTGCACTGACCAGCATCGAGCACACGAGGAATGCCGTTGATGTCGCCTAACGCCAATTTGTTGTAGCGATATTTTGCACAACCAGAAGTCAAGATCACCGTGTCTTGTGGGAGTGCTTTCGCAAAATCACCATAATAGTCGCGACCTGCTTGACGACCATCACAACCGCTCATCACCACAAACTTCTTGATGGCTCCACTTTTCACAGCTTCCACCACCTTATCGGCAAGCGCAAACACTTGGTTATGACCAAAGCCACCAACAATTTTACCCGTTTCGAGGCGTTGAGGAGCAGGACAAGTCTTCGCCAAGGCTATGATTTCAGAGAAATCCTTGCGGCCGTCTGCATCAGCCACAATGTGTTTCCATCCTGGGAAGGCCGTAGCGTTGGTAGTAAAGACCTTGTCTTTGTAGGTGGCATTGGGAAGCGGAGGCACAATGCAGTTGGTGGTGAAGAGAATCGGACCATTAAAAGTCGTAAACTCTGCACGTTGTTGCCACCAAGCATTACCGTAGTTGCCCACAAAGTGCTTATATTTCTTGAACGCTGGATAGTAGTGAGCAGGAAGCATCTCGCCATGAGTGTAGATGTCTACGCCCTGCCCTTCCGATTGTTCGAGCAATTGTTCCAAATCTTTGAGATCATGACCACTGATCAAGATGCCAGGACGATTTTGCACATCGATTGACACCTCTGTCACCTCAGGATGTCCATAAGTGCCCGTGTTGGCACGGTCGAGCACATCCATAGCTTTCACGCCATATTCACCGGTACGCAAAGTGAGGTCGATGAGTGCAGCAACGTCAAGATTTCCCACTGTGAGCGCAGACAAAGCGTCACAAGTGAAATGATTGATGGTGAGGTCTTCATAGCCAAGGCGTTCTGCGTGTTCTACATAGGCAGCCATTCCCTTAAGACCATAGATGATCAATTCGGTGAGAGAACGCTTGTCTTCGTCAGTCTCTGCCAATACACCCACTTCGCCTGCTTTTGCATCAAAGTTGTCACGTACGTCACGCCAGGTGAGGGCATCAGTGGCGGGCAGTTCTACACCGATTTCTTGCAGACGTGCCACCAGTTGGTCACGCAGTTCTAGTCCGCGCTCCACGCGGGCAGCAATACTGTCATCATCAAAGTTAGCATTGGTGATGGTGCAGAACAAAGCATCTGTGTTGAAATGATACACCTCGGCAGGAATTGTCTCACCACGTTGGCGAAGCAGTGTTTCAGCTACACTAATACCGCGAACTACAAAAAGAAGAAGGTCTTGCAAACGGGCCGTAGAGGCTTCTTTGCCACATACTCCTTTAATCAAGCAACCTGTGTTGCGTGCCGTTTCTTGGCACTGAAAACAGAACATTCTAGGATCCATATTATGTCTATATTTGTTTATGTCGTTGCAAAGATACAAAGTGCTACAGGAGGAAAACGTAACATCAGTTACGGTTGCGCATGTTTATCCTGCAAAAATGAGTATGATCAAACGATTAGGGTATTAGAGCCTGCAAAGCCCTCCTTTTCATCTGTTAAGAAAGATTACATCACCCTCTCTCGCGTGCGCGCATGCGCACGCACCCTGCAACTTTGCACTTTTTGCTTTCACAACCTTCACAGATTTCTTTATAAGTGGCTATTAATCTGTTTATTACCACACGTTTTTAAACATATTTTCAGAATATCCAGGTTGAGCGACTGAAAAGAGGCAGAAAATAGGCGAAAAAGGGAGCTTGAACAAGCGAGAACGTCACCTGTCGTTTGGGGAGAGAAAAACGGAAATGTTGGAGTTTTTGAGAGAAAAGTCGGAGATGTGCGGGAAAACGTCGGAGAAAAGTGGAAAAAAGTCCGACATTTTAGACGACATCTCCTTGATTTCTAAGCAAAAAAGGGAGGAACAGATGGGACTAGTGTGAGGTTGTGAAAGCAAAAAGTGCAAAATCCCTGTAGTGCGTGTGCGTACGCGGGCGCGAGAGTCTCATTTCTACGCTGCACAAAGGTTTGCAACGAGTTGAGGTGGAAGTATTGCTCGAGAGGAGCGCAAAACATCGGCCAGCGCAAAGGAAAAGAGAAATTAACACTCATACAAAACAGCATCACTATACTGCATTCTGACATGTATAAATAGCAAAACAGAGGGTGTAAAAAATTTTTCTGCTGATTTCCATCGTTTTTTCTCTCTTTTGCCTAATATCTACCCATATAATAGATAGAGGGGGAGATTATAAGGCAGTATTGGAAAAATTACTTTCTACTAGGATTGCCTAGACAAATTAAAGGTGCACCCAATTGTGGGTGCACCTTCTTGAATTGTGTTTGCAAGAGACAAATGAATAGAATAGCTAGGTCATCTCGTGTTGGTTAATGGGCTGCGAAATCATCGCAGGATGTTTCCCTTGCATAAATGAGCAAGACAGGGAAACAACAAAGTCTTTAAGTTTAGTGATGCAAAGGTACGAAGTGTAACAATTGAAAAGCGTAACATTGGTTACGGGGCTAAAAAAAATGTGGCGATAAAAATGTCGGTTTCAACGCAAAACGGACATACCCATTGCTGGATATGTCCGTTGATCATTTCATCATTTTCTGTATCTCTAAAGAGACATCAGAATACTCAGGAATTACTGAGCCACTACACGTTGACCGTTTTGGATGTAGATTTGACCGCTTTCAGTCTTTTCTACGCGACGTCCAGAGAGGTCGAATGTGCCTTCTGCATTGGAGATTTGCACGTTAGTCTTCACGCCACCGATGTTGGTGATGGTTTCAACGCTGTTACGCACGAGCTTGAAGTTGTGGATGCAGAAAATCTTGTTGCCAATCATGTTGGCCACGATACCAAGTGCCACATCCGTGTCTTCAGTAAGGACAAAGTTGAGCGTGTTTTCAGCACCCATGTTGCCAGGCTTGAGCGGAGTGCTAGACAATGCTTGATCCAACTGGTTGGAGTCGGGCAACTTGTTGCCCAAAGCAGCAACGAGGAAGCAGTTTGCACTTTCGCCATGCTGACCGAAGGAAGTGGTGAGAGCATAAGCACCAGCCTTGAGGTGAAGCACTTGATACACCTTGTGGTCCTTCAAATTGGGGAATCCGTCCCAACCAGAAGTTACGGTGAAGGCACCGCCCTTAGCATTGTCGTAGTGCGCACCAGCTGTGATGTTACCTTCCTTAGAAGTGTTTTCTACAAGCCAATCAGCAAGTTCATACCAACGAGAGTTTGAACCATTGACTTTCTTGTTTGTATGCTTAAAGTAAGCACGATTGTTCTTGAGTTCGCTGCTTACGTCTTCCATCGTGTTATCGAAGTTCAAGCTGAAGACACCACGAGAGAGTGCCCAAGCATCACCTTCAGGGCCGAAGTTCTTGCGAACACCTTCGTAGCCGTTGCCAGATTGGTCTACCACGTTGCCAGAAGTTTGGTTGAAATTATAGTAGACTTTCAACTTATCTTCTGATTTCGCCTTGTTGAGCAGCTCTCCTTCGAGAGGTACATTGGCATACTTTTGGATAGTTGCAGGGGTGAGTACCTTCTCCCAGATGCGGAATTCGTCGATTTGACCGCTCATGTCGGCAGACTCATTACCGATGGTAAATCGAGAGAGGTTAGGCATTTGGCTACCAGAGATATTGCCTGAGCTTCCAACAAGCTCGCCATCGCAATAAACCTTGACGTTGCTGCCATTGCTTACGCTAACAGCATAGTGGTGCCATTCGCCAGACTTAACAACGCCTTCGCCAGTTTGAACCAGACGACCATTCTTATGGATTTGCAAGCGACCACGATAGTCTGCTTTGATTTGGAAAGTGGCATCTACATCACCTATACCGCAGCAGAAATCGGAGAGCTTAGCAGGATTCATCCACCAGTCGATGGTGAAGTTGTTGGTCTCCTTCGTAATGGGCTGTTGACTCAACTCTACACTTGCGCCGAGATGGTTGAACGAAAGACCATTCTTGGAGTCTGCATTCACCACAATCAAGCCACGTTTTTGAGTTGTTTCGCTCTTACCTACTTCGTTGCTGGCCTTGAGAGTTACATCGTAAACACCTGGCTGCTTTACTTCATAGGGGAGTGCGTTGTCCTTCTTGTCCTTGAGAGCTACCTGCTTCACAAGTACGTTCTTGCCACTATTGAAAATCCATTCGAGGGTGCTAGGACGGAACTTAGATTCGCTCGTCATCCAGCCCTTTTCGTTTTTAAGAACTACGGGGTTCTGGATACTAAATGCAGCTTCTGGAGCAACATTCACTACATTGATTGCTTGCTTACTGGTCTTTACTTCACCAGTAGAAGACGTTACGGTGAGGGTCACCTCGTGTTTGCCAGGAGTCTCATAAGAAGTACCTGCAGAAACTGCGTTAGAGGCTACAACACTACCCCCAGGCATGGCCCATGCATATTGGTATCCAGCCACGGGATTCACAGGATTGAAGCTCACTCGCTGACCAGCGGGTACTTCCTTGAGAGATGCAACGAAGTCAGCAGAACAAGGAGCTGGAGCTGTCACCATGATTTCCTTGGTCACTGTTCTTGTCTTATCCTTCTCTCCCTTCACTGTCAGTGTCACCTTATACTTACCTTCCTTGGGGAATACGAGAGTGAGTTCTGCACCAGCATACTTATCAACATTAGCATCGGGAGCACTCCACTCTAGCTGCTTAACGTGGTCTTGATAATTGGCCTTAAGCGTGAGAGGCTGACCAGCTTCAATGGTTCTTGCCCCTGAAATGGAAGTATTCGTAAAGCTATAACCTGAAGGCTCACCCAACTTCATGTCGGAATCTACTTGCTTGTAGCCAGAACCCGTGAGGGGGGCATGATATCCGCCCACACAGTCACGCAGATAAGGTTTACCATCAATTGTGATAATATCACCCTTATAATAAGCCAAGAGACCTTGTGGCATAAGTTCGCCACTAAACTCTTTGGTGTGGGCACCACTTAGCTCAGCATTGGTACGAGCTTTGTTCCAAATACGGATTTCATCATAGATGGCATCCTGACCATTATCGCCAGCAGCAAAAACAAGATTTCCAAAACCTCCAATACCACTATGACCACCAGAGGCAGGAGCCGAAGCCTGTGGTTTACCATCAACTAGAATACGGAAGTTGGATCGTTGTACGACCATGGCTATGTGGCTCCATTGGTTCACACGAAGTGCGCCAGAAGCGTTGGCACGTGCATTACCTGCTGCATCCCAACCTGCGGTGTAAGTGCCATCGGCATTAGCGTGACACATGAAGCTACCCCAACCAGGGCCACCTTGTTGGTTCCAGTTGGTCACAGAGTGAGGCTTCATCCAAAACTCAATGGTGCACTCGGGATATGTGTCTTTGAACACATCGGGAATGGTGAAACCTGCTTGCTTAAAGTCTACAGCCACATTCTTCTCTTGACGAGCTACAGAAGAAATGGCAGAGATCATAGATGTCTCATGTCCGCCTTCATATACAGCCTTTACAGCATAGCTACCAGCATCAGTGACAGGGTAAGAAAGCTCTTTTGTGGTGCCACGAAGCGCACCATTGACAAAGACTTTGTATTCTTTAATCTTGTGACCATTAGCTTGAGGTGCAGACCAAGTAAACTTGTTGTCACTCACAGCAGCATTGGTGGGAGCGAAGAATTGCTCACCATAGACAATCGTACTGTAAGTTGCAACCGTACCTTTGTTGATGTCTACACTGTTAGCTCCCTCCTTCTTTTCAAGCACGAAGGGAGTTTCTACACCTTCCTTGTCAAACTCATAGTCAAGAATGCTTACGTCATAGAGATGACCAGAACCTTTGGCCTTGCTAGAAATACCAGACTTCGTTTTGGAGTTGATGATGAAGAAGTATTTCAAAGGACGTGAACGGTCGAATCCTGCACTCAAATCGGTGAGGTCATAACCAAACTCCATGGGCTCGGTGTGCAACTGACCATCTGCCCAACGTCCCAACATAGGCATTTCGGGCAATTCCTTTTGGTCTTTCTCACCAGTGCCGATGTCTCCTCCGTGACCATCACCAGCCCAACGGAAGTGGTGAAGATCGATGATAGCATCGGGCTTCTTGGCATCAAGATTGGCAGAGACACCCACTTGCAAGAGAAGCTCAGAGCGACGTGAATAGTCCATCTTCACCTTAATGGTGCGGAATGGACGGTAGTCTTTGCGCACGTGGTAGATTTCTGGTTGCCAATATCCACCACTTTGGTGGCGCACTCCCTTAGCATCAGGCTGTGTATGGGCGGGGAAGGCATTGGCATAGGGACAATAGATGAGACCATTGTTAGCCCAAAGTCCCCATGAGTTGGCGATAATCCAAGCTCCTACTTCGTCTTTTTCCTTTTCACCATACTTACCATTGCCGTCGAGGTCAAATTCGATGCGATCGTCATAACCAACAAGCGTGAGGGCGTGGTCGACACCTACACCCCAGTATTTCACGTATTGTTGTCCCACAACACCAGCAGCTTGGTTAGCAGCAGTATTCGGAATGCGTTCTGGGGTCACAGCAGAAGCTACGCCAATACCTGCAATACCTCCGGCACGAAAGTCTGTATCACCATTGTGGTTCCACAACCAGTTTTTCATTTGTTCACGACCTTCCTCTGTACCTAAGTTGTTAGGAATGTGAGCCGGCTGATACATACGGTTGTGCATGGCTTCAAACCACTTCTCGTAGCCTGTCATCCAACCGAAGTCGTTGTTGGTTTCTTCTCTATAACCAAATAGAGCAGAGTTCATGCGTCCACCATAGGTTTTAGCAGAAGGCACACCTACAAATTGGACAAATTGGTCTTTACCGGAGTTACCATTGGTAAGCAACCAAACAAAGTGAGTGGGATATTGATTCTCAAACTTTGAAGCATCAGTGCCACGATAGGCGTTCAACTCGTAGGTGAACATATAACCAATACGGGATGCAGATCCGCAAGATCCTCCCTCTTGGTTAAACACGGGGGGGAAATACATATTGGCCGCATTGTTCACATAGGCAGGACGCTGGCTCACAGAGGGCGCGACTGCTCCCTTTACCTTGAGCGCACGACCATAGCGACGAAGCGAACGGTCGGGGCGAACAGTTGGATCGTAGTCTGGATATTTGCTACGATCGACAACGGGCTGAGCTTGCAAGGCAGCAGGAAAAACTACAGCCGCAAGCAAAGCAAGTTTGTAGACGCTTTTCATATAGGAATTGTGGTTTTGAAATGTGCAGGGAATAGAAGAAGATATACTATATCTAGATGCATGCGAATCCCTATTTCGCAAGAAATGTTTTAGAGTTGCAAGAAATCTCTTCAAAACAACGCTAATTGGCCACAAATTTACAGTAAAGATGGCAGAAAGGCAAGACTTCCAGCTCTTTTCTTCCTTTATGGTGCTATGTTTTAACAAATAACGAGTACAATGTGTATATTTTCTAGCTTTATATACGAGTTTTGCTAAGAGAAACTTACATTTATTCATTACTCAACAATCAAAACACGTCTAATAGCAACATATATATAGCAAAATAAGTAGATAAAACGAATGCTTGACTTGTAAGAAAACGCATCTATAAACACACGAGAATTGAACATTCAGCTATTCCTAACACAAATAGCCCTACCCTGCCGAACTACAGGATAGGACTGAAGATAAGTATCACGCACACATCGACTAAGTCTGGGATCTCATAAGATACCAACTGTCGTCAAAAAGAACTGCGAGAGCCATTATAGGCTCTCGCAGTGTGATTTATTCTGCTAAAAGACGGAATTCTGCAGCAGAACCGTAGTCTTGTCCGTTCAAGCTATTGAGGGCTTTGAAACGAATGTAGCGCGCTTTGACGGGCTGAGCAAACATAACTCGCTGGTCGGCTCTACTATTGGGGAAACTACCCTTTGCCACGGGTTCTCCCCAGTTATTGCCGTCTTCGCTGACATAGATTTCGTAGTCTTTGATGAGACCATTGTCACCTTTTTGACGAGGCACATAAACGAAACCTTTCATAGTCTTCACCGCAGAAGCATCAAAGTCCACCCAGTGGGGGAACTGAGCCACGGTGACAGAGTACATGGTGTGCCAGAAGGTGTCGGTGTCTTCGTCGACCATCAAATCAGCATCATAACTTCCTGTCTCTTGACTAGACACAAAAGCAACACTGAGGGGTACATCCTCTATCTTTGTGAAAGCTTGCTCCACAGAGAGTTTTGCATTATCCTTGAACCAAGCCTTGACAATACCACCATCGCGCAGATTGAAGGGAGCTTTGTACACTTGTGCCTTTCCACCATTGATGGTGTAGAGCACAGTGCGGTTAGTTTCAGGAGAATTGAGGCTTACTTCTCCAACTGTGCTGCGAGTCACACTGATGGGCTGTTGTCCCGCAGGCTTTACTTTAACAGCAGTGTTGAGATTGTCGTTCGTTACAGGACGCATGATAAACCCGAAACGGTAAGCATTACCATACACACAATCGGGAGCGAGAGGGCCACCTTGTCCACAGCTGTTACCACCGAGTCCGGCTACCTTCGTATCGAGATGCACATAAGTGCCATCGGAAGTTGGCAACTGATAAGGGTGAGCTGCTCCCATGAGTTGGAGATGACTCCAAGGCAGAGCTGAAGCACTCATGGTGCTATCTGCGACAAAGGCTACTCCTTGTCCTGCATCATTGGTTAGTGCGCACCAACGTACATCTTCGCGATTACCCATAGACTGGGGTTTGGGGAGCATGATGTCTTGTTCTCCTACGATACCTTCATGGCGTTCGATGAACTGTCCAGTCTTGCGGTCGGCATAGTTATTGACTGGGCCGCGACCATAATAAGTGAAGTGACGATAATCCTTAGGCATTTCAAAGGCATATCCCAAACGAGGTAATTTTACCTTTGGCATGTTGGAAGAGATGGCACTCTGAAGTTCTACGCTACCATCGGCATAGATGGTATAGATTTGATGCGTGGTAAATTTGAAGTCATTAGGTCCGAAAGGCTTAGACTTGTCATCTACAATCTTATACACCTCGTCCTTCTCACGGTCACGGTTGGAGTAGTGGTCTACACCTCCATAAGGTGCTTGACTCTCCACAGTGAAGATGAGTTGGATATTGCCTTCCTTAGTGACATTTTGTGCAAATGCCGTAGCCTTGTGCTTCAAGTTGTGGAGTCCGAGCTTAGGCCACTTAGCATCCATCCAGTTGTCGTTGTCGGTGCGAGCACGGAAGGCATCGAGACGAGGACCATGACCAGGTTGGATGACAGTTACCCCATTATAAGCTGCAGAATAAAGACCACCGGTGTTCTTATCAAAGGTGAGATCATAACCTTCTCCTTTAACACGGAGCAAATTGCCATCCACCACAGGTGCAGCCACACGACCCTTCGCCACACTAGCCATTGCAGGTTGTGCAGCAGCAGGTTTCACCGCGATTTGTTCCTCCATTTGCACATAGCCTTTCTCAGCCCATGGTTTCTTTTCAGCTTGGAGGAATTGCACTTTGAGGAAGTATTCCTTTGAAGGATCAAACTGGTAGCCCTTGAAGTTGAGCTGGTAGTTCTTACGTTCGCGAGCACCAAGTGTGAGACGCGTAGAAGAGAGAGGTTGGTTGGTGAGCTCCTCAACAGGTAGACCATCGGCATAGAGCGACCAACGAATATCGTAGCCAGAAAGGTCTGTGAAATAGTTTTTATTGAAGATTTCGATAATGCCTTCTTCGGGCTTTACGCCACGCACATCGACATTTTGATAAACCTTTTTGACTTCAAAGTACTGTCCCTTAGGAGTGAGGTCAGGACGCATCACACCATTCATGCAGAACATGCCATCATTGGGTTTGTCGCCAAAGTCACCACCATACGCCCAATAACGAGTGCCGTCGGGAGTGTAGTTGTACATGGCTTGGTCTACCCAGTCCCAGATGGCACCACCCATAAAATAGTTGGTGCTCTCCATCGCTTTCCAGTAGTCCACCAAGTTACCCACAGCATTACCCATGGAGTGCGCATATTCCGACACGTGGAAAGGATACTTGATACCCTTGTCAGTGCCTTGAACAGCGTAGTTCATCCAACCGATGGAAGGATATTGGTTAGAACCCATGTCAACGATGTCGTTGTTGCGTTCATATTGCACAGGACGGCTCGTGTCGAAAGCCTTGATGGCATTGTAGGCCTCCACAAAGTTATCTCCAGGACCTGCCTCGTTACCCAAACTCCAAATGCACACTGAAGGATGGTTCACTGTGGCGTGCACCATTTCGAGGTTGCGCGACACGTGGTGATCGCGGAATTCGGGGACGTGGCTCAAAGACTCCTTGCCATAATAGTACTGGTGACTCTCGATGTTGCATTCATCTTCGAGATAGATACCATACTTGTCGGCGAGATAATACCAATAGGGGTCGGTGCTATAGTGACTATTGCGCACGTGGTTGATGTTACCACGCTTCATCAGCATCACTTCCTTCTCCATTTGCTCACGAGTGATGGCATGACCACGCTCGGGGTTTGTTTCGTGACGGTTCACACCCTTCATCTTGATGGGCTTGCCATTGAGATAGTAGTAGCGACCTGCCTTGCCAAATTCGTCATCGTGAGCAGCAGTTTGCTTAATCTCAATCTTACGGAATCCGACAATCGTAGAGAAGGTTTCGAGCACTTGATTTTTGGCATCTACCAACTCACCCACGAGCACATATCTCCAAGGAGCTTCTGCACTCCACTTCTTTACCAGCGCACCAGCTTGGAATTTCACGGCAGCAGTGGCTTCACCCCCCTTGCGCACTGCCACTGGAGCTGTCTCGGCATTCACGCCAGCTACGGGAGTCGTGTTTTCTCCATAGAGTTCCTTCTCAAAGAGGCGATAGCGCACACGCAAGCCTTTGAGATTCTTCTTGGAGAGATTGCTTAAAGAGGCTTTGATGTCTAGAGAAGCATTCATGAGGTTTGCGTCGAAGTCGGGGATAGCCACGACGTCACGCACTTGCACTTTGGGCTTCGCCACCAAACCTACGTTGCGGAAGATACCAGGCAGGCGGAACATATCTTGGCTTTCCAAGAAGGAACCATCATTGTGGCGATAAACTTCGACTGCAATCACGTTCTCTCCCTTCACCAAATAAGGTGACACATCAAAGGAAGCCAAGTTGCGAGAGTTTTTAGAGAAACCCACATACTTGCCATTGATGTAGAGATAGAAGAAAGAATCTACGCCATCGAAATTGAGATATACTTCACGACCATCCCAATTTTGAGGAATCGTGAAGGTGCGGCGATACGAACCCACTTCATTGCGGTTCTTATAGGTGAGCCAATCCTTGCTGGGTTCACGCATCACGCCCTTTTTCCAGTCGCCCACAGCCACTTCGTGCTGGAAAATCACGCGCTGGTTGCTATAGATGGGCATGCCATACTTCTGCGCACCGTCTTTCTGAATACCTACGATGTTCCAGTTCATAGGCACTTGCACCTTGTCCCAACCACTCACATTGTAGGTGGGTTTGTAGAAGTCCATGGGACGTTCTTCAGGATTTCCCACCCAGTGGAAGCTCCATTCGCCATTTAGGCTTTGATAGAACGTAGAGGCTTCAGGGAGCACCTTGAGGGCTTCTTGCTCGTTAGCAAAAGAGAAGAACCAAGCGTGGGGACGCTCCTTATTGAGTGCCACCTGCGTGGGGCTTTGCCATTCTGTGCCGAGTGGAGTTTTCACCTTTAGATCATAGGCGAATCCTGGCATGTGGTCACTAGAAGCGGGTGCGGTTTGCGCGGATGCACCGAGGCTAAAAAGCAAACTGCAAGCTAAGAATAAAGACATACGTAAGGATGTTTGGGAGTGATGAGTATAGGGAGATGATGATGACAAGGATATATCAATAACAAAGGGCTAACAACCTCATTAAACCGAAGCTAATCATCACCACATTCTCAGCTACAAAGTTCGGAATAAAAAATGGATTTTCGTAGTTTTTCCACTTTATTTTTCATCTAGACTTTGCAAAACGATGGAATCTGCGCCAAAGGATAAAACCTGACACCAGAACAGTGAGTAAGAACACTCCAGAGAGGAAGACGAAAAGCTGAACAACGAGGTTTGGGAGGAAGGTGTAAATTCGACCTGTATGCGTTTCCAATGCGACTCGCCATAAAGATAAACGACCATCACGGACGACTGTCGGCATCTCGCTAAAATCAGCACGAAGATAGCTCACGGCATCTACAGAGCTTTCAGGAGCCTCAGGCTTTGAAGGCCGCCCGAGAGCATACTCCGCTCCACGATTGTAGTCGAACACGACGGGACGTTTTCCCAAATCAGTGCTGTATCCAGATACAGAATAAGTAAAATCTGGGATTCCTTGATGCTTCGGAGCGACATAGAGCTGCCCTGTGTAGAGATTAACGCTCTGCCCAGTGCGTGCATTCCAGCGATAGAGCCCACTGAACGATCCTGCAATCCAATGTTCCGCATCTTCCTGCAGAAGCACATTGGTGCCCATAAAGCCTACAGGAGGCTCATGCTCCAACTTAGTGGGAGCTACATGTAGATCTCTAGTCGTGAAGAAGCCAAATGGAGTCTGCAACAACCACCGATTGTGGTGACGGTCGTAGCGAATCATGCGCAGATTGTCCCACCATGGATTAGGGTTGTTCTCGTGAGTTAGAGCCAGAGGCTGATGTCGATGAGTGGCTATGGCTATCAAGAGCGGCGGACGGAGAAACATGCCCGTGAGGGTGAGCAGCAGCAGAAATCCGAGGAGATATACTCCCAATTTATTATGAAGCTGGAGAGAAGATCTGAAAATGCTACGCCAAGCACTCTTACCCTGTGGTTGGCGTTTGCGCTGTCTCTTTAAGAGCTTTGGAAAAAAGGCCAGCACGACCCCTGTGATGCAAAGCACGATGAGAATCACACCTAAAAAGTCTACAAAGTATTGCGCCCAAGCTCCAAAGAGCTCACCACTATGTAGCATCCACAGGGTGCGAAAAGTGAAGCGGCCGATTGTGCTGTTAGTGGGCTCTTTGAGCTGTATGCGCTCAAAGCGTTGATAAGGTGGCGTGGCAAGAAAAAGTTCAGAACGGCTTTGTAGCACCAAGGTGTCACCTTTGGTTGCTGCATCCGTCATTCGGTCTGCAGGTCTGAAACGCTCCGTCAGCCTTTGCCACGTTTGAGAGACATAATTCCACTGGTAAGCATCGAAGGTGGTGACAGCAAAGAGTTGCCCACTACGAGTGCGCACCACATTGGCCACAAGATGGTTGTCGGCTCCTGGGCGTAGTCCACGATCAAAGCGAGTAAAAGCTGTATGTGCAGAGTCGGTAAGCCAAAGACCATTCTCTCCATACAACAAGATGGAGTCGCTCGACATACGAAGCGTGCCCTTCACAGCGCCCAAGTTCCAATGTTGCATGCGATACTCTGGCGGTAGCACGGAGCGTGGCACATCCATTTCACTCAATGAGGCGCGATGATTGAGCACAATGCCCGATAAAGCAAAGACAATGAGGAAGAAGGTAAAAAAAAGTCCACCCCATTTATGTATCCAACGAAGCCTTCGGTTGCGGCGCCGTTGCGGAGCATTGCTTAGTCGTTGCGATTGCTTCGACTGCGGCAAAAAACGATGAAAGAAAGACATGAAGTTTAGTGTTGGAGGTAGCGTTTTTGTGTAGTAAAAAGGAAATCGGCTGCTGCCCTTCAAGATAGCGCCACAGAGTCTCGGACTCTTGATGCACCCCAACATGAAGGCATTCAGCAAAGCCACAGCAAAAATACCAAATATTCGCGATATGTTCGCGCTTCCACCCCACTTTTTAAACAGACTCCTCAACAAGCTCCAAATAGCAAAAGGAACACACATCAGAGACCACTTTCAAAATGTTAAAACATCTCTTCTCGCGCGCATACGCGTGCGCGCATTTCAGGGATTTTAGTCTTTTTACTTTCACAACCTTCACCGATTTCGCTGTAAAGCACTCAAAGACAACCTCTAACGCCCTTCTTTCGGACATATTTTAACACAACAGCCTCCGAAGAGCAAATAGGGCATCCTATAAGGATGAAAAAGAGCTCTGAAACTGGTATGATAGTATGCTGAGCAATCGGAAAAGGAGAGCAATCATCTAGTGATGAAATCCATGAAAAGGTAGCCATCTATCTTTGATTCTTGAATGAAGCTTTCTTCTCTGTTGAAGTTTGACGGACAACCATGGGAGTTAATCAACTAAACGTAGGAGATTTTCCCAAAAACATGGGAGATATTACAGAAAATCTCGGAGATTATCTTTCGCAGCATGGAGATAATCTATGAAAATCCCCTGCTTCTCTACCCTATTTGAAGGACAACATTAGAGTGCTAACGTACGATTCGAAAGCCCTCTCATGAACACTGTTCCTAATACCTATATAATCTACGAATAGTCAATAGAATAGTGACAATTCTGTGAAGGTTGTGAAAG
>NZ_KB290714.1:249016-307854 GCF_000318095.2 Alloprevotella sp. oral taxon 473 str. F0040 | reverse complement strand
TCGGTCATTAGATCCTGAACAGATTTTATTTGATGGTTGAGCAGATGGTTTGTCGTTGGTTTGAAGGCGTAGCGGGCTACGTCGAGAACAAACGAGAAACAAGATGCCAACAAGAAAACGAAAGATGACAGGAAGTTATCTTCTCCATAACAATCTGCACTATCACGGTCTAATGACCGATTGGGGTTCAAGCGTGTGCTGCACCATATAGCGCATTAAACAGGCTAATGCGAATGTAAAGCTAAGCATAAAGACAATCAAGATGTACAACGACAGCTTCAGAAGCATCGACCTAAAAACAAGAAGCACCCCACCTCTAATGTAGAGATGGGGTGCGATATGCACGAGACTAGCTCGTGATGTTGTGATGAGTTAGCACGAGGCTAAACTTATTTCACTACTTGCTTCTTACCGTTTACAACGTAAACACCAGCAGGGAGGTGCTTCGTGTTGTTCACACGTACACCAGAGAGGGTGTAAACGCCAGACTTAGCAGTTGCGTCGTTGAGAACAACAACACGACCGAGAGAAGTGATAGTAGCTTCAGCTTGAATTGCAGCATCACCCTTCTTGTCTGTCTTAGGCATCTTATCGAAGTAACCAGTGTTAGCAGAAACTCCTTCGTTTTGGATAGAGAGGAGCACGAGGCTGTGGTCACCATTGAAGATACCGCTATCTTCCTTCAAACGAGTGTTTTCGAAGACAGGAGTCAAACCATTTACAGCTTCTCCTGGAGTGTGAGTAGGATTGAGCTTAGTGTAATCCTTATTCACTTCCTTAGTAGGATAGAGAGTCACGAAATTGCTTTCGTTCTTCTCAGCAGGTATATAAACATAAGCTTGACCAGCCTTAAGCGTTGTACCTTCAACATCATCAAGTTGGATATAAGAATCAGCATCTTGACCAATTACAGTGAAGAACTTACCATTATCAGCATCAAATTCAGCACTTACAGGAAGAGTGATGATTTGAGTTACCTTAGCTTGAACATACACCTTGAAGCCATTATCAGGATCAAGAGCATTTTGGAGTTGTTCAGTTGCAGGGAGGAACTTGAAGGCAGAGTTGTCTTGACCTTCAGCAGAGTTCCAAAGCACGAGGTTGTCAGACTCAGCATTTACATAGATCTTCTTAGCTTCTGCATCTTCAGCCTTGATCACAAAGTTGAAGCAACCAGGAGTCTTAGCAAATACAACGTCGAAGGTATAGGGCTTTTCGCTCTGAGTCATCATAGCTTGACCTGACTTAGGAGCAGCGTAGAGACCAGTGTAGACGTTCTTGAGAGTGTAACCATTGTCCACCTTCTGAACATCCCAGTATGCACCGAGAACAGAAGAGAAACCAGGTTCGTCCTTATAAGCACCCTTGACATCAGGATCACTGATACGACCCCACATCTTCAAGTGACTTTCGCGTGAAGAGTTGATAGCAGTCATCATGCGACCTTCACGAGTCTTTTCTGCAGATGCACTTTGGATGCGGTAAACACCAGCTGCAGGCATGATGAGTTGCTTAGCAAACTCTGCAAGACCTGCGTTGAGTTCAGCGAGATAAGCATTGATTTGATCTACGTTAGGAGCCTTAGTCTTCACTTGAGCTTCGAGCTTAGTCTTCACAGAAGCAATAACTTCAGCAAGCTTAGCCTTAGCACCATCCTTGTAGTAACCAACGTCAGTTCCTTCTACAGATGACTTAGAAAGCTTTTCTGCTTCAGCGAGGGCATCAGTCACACGCTTAGGTTCGGGATAGTTCTTCAAGAATTGTTCGTAAGCCTTTTGGAGGGCGTCGATACTTTCTTGAGTAGCCTTTTCAGCCTTTACTTCTTCCTTCAACTTAGCGATAGCATCGGTGAGAGCCTTCACGTCTTGAGTAGGAACAGAAGAGATGAGAGAGTTAACTCCGTCAAACTTACCTTGGTAAACACGGAATTCAGAACCGTGGAAATAAGCATTACCGTTAGGCTTGTCGCTATTGTCCACACGAGTCACAACTTCCAAACGGAAGTTCTTGTAACCTTCAGGCACTTTGAAGTAAGCGTAACCAGCAGCATTCTTCTTAGTAGCGCCGCCAACTTCAATATCATAAGGATAGCTGAAGGTAGCAACAGAGAGAGAATCCCAACCTTGCTTCTTCCAAGCATCGTAGTCAACAACGACGTTGCCGTCTTCACCAACTACATCAGCGCCAGCCTCGTCCTTCTTGTTATCCTTATTCTTATCGAGGGCTGCATCGTCTTTAGCACCCCAAAGAGTAACCTTAGCAGGAGCACCATTGTTGTTGATGCTACCATTAGAATTGATACGCTTCACCCATTTGAGGTAAAGTTCTTTTTGAGCTTCACCAAGTTGGAATTGGAGGAAGTGGCTACCAAGCCAAGCATCAGCACCATTGTGCCAAGAAGAGTGGAAATAGCTATTAGCATCGCCATCAAGGAAAGCTCCGATGTTTTGGCCTTCATCCTTGTCAGCCATAGGAGACTTGAGCTTATCAGCTTCAGTAACGAGACCAGGTTCATCGGTAGAGAAGTCACCAGAGTTAGCCTTTTCAAGACGTACACCATTTCCGTCTACAGCCATGTAAGTGTAGCCTTTGTCGAGAGCAGCTTGCGCTTGGTTCACAAGTGCATTGGCCTTATCGTTGTTGATGCCTTGCTTAGCAACGCTAAGGATTTTATCAACCTGTTCTTTTGTGATCGTGCGAGCATAGAAAGCAGAAGCAGGAGCTTGCCAATCCCAAACTACGACACGCTCGTGGTCACCACCAGGGTGCAAGCCACCAAATTCCCAAAGGTCTTTAGCTGCACCTTGGAAGCCTTTACCTCTCCAAAGTTTAGGAGAATAGAAAGTAAAGAAGCCTGCTTGGCGGATGTTAGCTACGATGTTGTAAGAAGCCAAAGGCTTGTCGCTCATTTCTACCGTTTGGTTGAAGCCTGCAACTTCTGATTCGTTGATGTAACGATCAGTTTGCATGTTCTTGAAGAAGAAGAAACCAGGATTTGAATTATCCTTCTCTACCTTCCAGATAAACTTCAAAGACTTGTGGTTAAGCTCATCCTCTTTCTTGTAAGTGGTGGTACCACCCTTGTAGGTCCAGAGCAAACGCTTAGCACCGTTCTTCACAGCACCTTCGTCATAGAGAGCACCACCGTCATAACCAGTTTCCTTATGAGCACGGTAAGACTCTACGATGTAGTAACCTTCGGTCAAGGGCTTACCAGATGCCTTGAAATCGTCATAAGCCTTAGGAAGATCTTCTGCGAGCTTGTCCATCTCGTCTGCAGTGAGAGTCACTTCTTCATCTACAGCCTTCTTAGCCTTAGTGTAAAGTTCTTTAAGAACCTTATACTTAGCAGCATCGTACTGACCGATGTCATTACCCAGCACATAAGAATCCTTCTTAGTTGGATCTACTAAGTCTTCGATGTTGAAACCTTCGCCGAATGTAGCATCCATAACGTTGTTGAGAGATGCCTTAGCATCGTTCTCTTCAACTGCGAAGATGTTCCAAACGTTGTTGTTGTAGTTGGTACCCTTACCTACTGAAAGGTTGCCTGCTTCATTGGTGAGGAAGAAGTTGAATTCTGCATCTTGCTCCTTCTTCTTGGGGTTCTTAGACTGGTAAGAAACAATGACCACTGCATCGTTGCGATCTGCGAAAGTGAAGGTGCTCAAGTCGAACTTGTTGACACCACCATTTTCAACCATAGATTCGCGAACATAAGCATCCTTACCCTTGAGCACGATAGTGGTGTCATCACCATTATCCTTCTTTGTCTCCCAGTTGTAAGTATGCTCCCTTTCTCTTTTCTCAGCACTTTTTACGACTACTTTCCATGCACGGTTAGTAGAAGAGGTGTAGAATGTTGTATTGCCTGGAGCAGACACATATTGGTCTTTGGTCTTGCCAGATACCTTCAAGTAGTAAACTTGATTGTCCGCTGCATCTTTGACTCCCTCAACGGGAACGAACTCAAAGACTCCATCGGGGGAGAGGTAAGATTTCTCGGTGAAGGACGTACCTTGGAGGTAACGGTTGCTTCCACCCGAAGAAACAATACCTTGCAGGGCATACTTCTTGCCAGCTTCAATCTGGGTCACAGCCTCTGTGGTGGGCGACCAGTTACGAGCTGACAAATTAGTCACACCGACGAGCACAACGGCAGCCGAAGCGAGCAATTTGTAAACCTGTTTCATTGAATGATTAAATTAAGAATTAAACGATTGTTTGGGATTTGCTTTAGAAAAATAGGCATGGGGTACAGACGCATTTTCCCAAGTTTTACAAAATGCAAAAACTCACTCTTTCACGAAAGCACGACATATCTGCCGACAAAGGTATAAAAAAAAAACTGGACATAGCAGTTTTGGGGGAGAAAAAACGCCTATGATAATGTTTTTTCAACTCCACACGGCAAAATCGCACTCAAATGACGATTTTTCGCCTACTGCCTGTCCATTTTTATAGAAATAATATTCACATTCGTGGCACAAGTTGCTTATCTTATTCACAAGTTTATGCACGACACAAAGGTGAAGCTATCCATTCACACGCTTAATAATCTGCGCAGCATGCTCCTTAGTGCGAATCTGACCTGGGGTAAAGATGCTTTCTACTTTCCCTTCTTCATCAATGAGGAAGGTGGTGCGCAAAAGACCTATAGTAATCTTACCATAACGATTCTTTTCTCCCCAAACTCCCATAGCATTGATGAGTGTCTTCTCTGTGTCGGCAATGAGACGGAATGGCAACTGGTGTGCTTCAATAAATTTCTGATGACTCTCTACACTATCAGCACTTACGCCGATAACTTCATATCCCAACTGAGTGAGATCACTATAATGGTCGCGAAGAGAACAAGCCTCTGCTGTGCAACCTGGGGTTTGGTCTTTGGGATAGAAATATAGAATAACTTTGCGACCTGCATATTCGCTGGTGCGCACTTCTTGACCATTCTGATCAATACCGAGTACTTCGGGGAGTTTGTCGCCGATATTCATATTAGACGTTAGAGATTAGAGATTAGAGATTAGATGTTAGAAAATAAAAATTAGACATTAGAGCCTAGACGTTAGACATTAGAGAATAGATGTTAGACATTAGAGAATAGATGTTAGACGTCAGAGAATAGACTGTAGATGTTGGGAGACTGACTTTAAGGAGACTGAGGTCTGAAGAGAACCAAGAGTCACCACATCTCACAGCTTCCGAAAAAGACATTCCCCAACTTGCCGTGCAAATCGGGGAATGATGTAGAATTACCTCCGATGGAGGCTATGTATTAGTCTTCGTAGGGTACGAAATCTTCCTTCGTAACACCACAGATGGGGCAGCACCAATCTTCTGGAATGTCTTCAAATGCAGTGCCTGGAGCAATACCAGAATCGGGATCTCCCTCAGCGGGATCGTAAATATAGCCACAAGGCTCGCAAAGATACTTTTGCATAGTTGTTCTATCGTTAAATTGTTAAGTTTATGTTGAGATAAAGGAGGAGTGCCCGCGACGGCAACTCATAACCTTCACTGCAAAGTTGGAAAAATATTTTCATTCTCCCAAATGTTTTCCTACAAAAAATCGCAAACTTATGTCGTTTGCGATTATTTTATCACTTGGGGTTAAGATTTTGAGCTTATATCTCTCCTAAGACGTCGTTTTTTTCGACTTAAACGATGGAATTCCTAAGCACGATTCTACTTTCAGGCCCCATATTAAAGAGGAGGTCTACGATACTTAGATTCGGAAGAAAACCATGACGTTGAGCAAAGACTTGATAATAGGGCGCAGGACTAAAAGTAGTATCGAACCGATAGTCTATCTTGGGACGGATATTCTCACGAAAATCTAAGAACTTACCTATTGAGGGGGATTGTTTTTTATTATACTCATCTAGATCTCCCAAAATTCCCTCTGAAAAAGAGGGGGCAGTTGATGCACTCTCACAGAGAAAGCTCATCACATCTTCATCTCGATGGCCCTCATTAACCAACTTCCCTTCATCGTCCAACATCAGATACTCGTCTTGATTTACGATTATCTTAGGATGAAGATCGAGTAGTTTGAGCACCAACCGCTGAAGGTCTGCATTGAAATCTACTAGATACTCGTACTCACCTTGATAGATGGCGGAAAAATCATCAGCAAAATACTCAAAGAAAGGTGTGCGATCATAAGCTGCAACGAGGGCATTCCAATGAAGCTGTCTCCAACGATTATGATCAATAATGCGCATGTCTCGGGTGGGCGTCTTATGATCGCCACCCAACTCCTTACGCCCTTGAACGGGAATGGTGAGTGATTGCACACCATCGGCTGTGGCTATGACACACCGATTGCGGAAAGTCTGTTTCACATAGTGTTCACTGCGTTCTTCTATAACGCAGGGCGCAGAAACCAGTTTTGTATAATAGTGAACAGGTGCGAGATAAGCCGAGGTAAGAATCGGAATCATAGCAATATCGTAGGTATAAAAATAAGTATGGGATGCACTTCCTTATCTTTAATAAGCGGTGCATCCCATTTCTTTTTTAATCTATGGAGAGTAGCAACAACGTTGCTCCTACCTAAACGTGAATTTATCAAGCCTTGGGGTGATACTTTCCGACTATTGAATATCACCTACCCACTTAAAGGTGCGATTCCATCGGATTTTGCCATCGAACAAACCATAGTCGGAATCAAGGGAGAGCCACACCATAAGAGGTTTGCCCACAATATGATCTTCAGGAACAAATCCCCAGAATCGGGAGTCGGCAGAGAGGTCACGGTTGTCACCCATCATCCAATAATAGTCCATCTTGAAGGTGTAACTATTAGCTACCTTGTCATTGATAATGATTTTATCGTCTTTCACCTGCAATTTATTGCCTTCATAAATGGCGATGCAACGTTCATATAAGGGGAGATTCTCAAGCGTGAGCTGAATAGTTGCCCCTTTTTGTGGAACCCAAACAGGACCATAATCAGAAGTTGTCCAATTCTTGGCCATATTGAGCGGAAAGAGCCAGTGATTCCAGCTAGGTTCCTTACCATCAATCGTAGCTACCTCGGGATGCTGCTTGAAGTAGTTGTAGAGTTGAGCAGTGAGCGGCATGCTAATAACCTGGCCATCTGTTGCACGAGACAAGTCTTCACGCGTTACGCCATTATCTTTCAAGAAATCTACGCTAGGAGCTTGCTTGAAACGCACGTTATAGACGAGCTGCATGTGTTCTGGTCGAGCTTGTTTCTTACCATTCACATAGATGTCGTTGTTTTTGATTTGGAGCGTTTGGCCAGCTATCGCCACACAACGCTTAACATAGTTCTCACGACGATCAACAGGACGAGAAATTATTTCTCCCACTTCTGCATTTTGCTTGAGTATCTGCTGCCCTATACCATAAATCTTGGCAAAGGCTGCGCGTTGCTCTTGAGGAGAAAGCGAGTCACTGGGTTCGTTGATACCGAGCGCCTGCGCACCCGTGGAATACACAAGCCCATAATAGTCTTGATTCTGGAAGTTGCTGGCTACGGTGTCTCCCGAAGGATAGTTGAAAACCACAATGTCTCCCACCTGCACTCGTCCCAAGCCTTTGACACGACGGTAATCCCATTGTGGCCATTCGATATAGCTCTTACCACCTCCTAGCCACACTGGAAGGTTGTGCTGAGTGAGGGGCATCGTGAGGGGAGTTTGTGGAATACGAGGGCCATAACTTAGCTTAGACACCAGGAGATAATCCCCAGTCAACAAAGTCTTCTCGAGCGAGGAAGAGGGGATGACGAAGTTTTGGAAGAAGTATTGATTGATAAAGTAGATAGCCACGAGTGCAAAAACAATCGCATCCACCCAACTCATCACCGTTCTCACAATGGGGTCAGGACTAGTGCGCCACCATCCCCAGTTGATTTTACGACTGATGTAGAGATCATAGATGAAGGGCACAACAAGGAGTCCCCACCAAGACTCAACCCAGAGAAGGAAAAGAAGATAAAGCGCAGTAACCACTCCAAAGAGTACCCATTGACGGCGCGTGACTTTAGGCATTTTGAGCATAAATCAAGGATTTATGATGGATAGTAAGGAAATAGAAGGTAGAATCTTTGGCAACGAAGTCCTACTTTTTGCAAGCATCATCTGCAATCTGCAAGACTCCCATAATAAGATTCACACATATTATTCTAGAAATTGAAGAGATCCTCAGCAGTGAGCCAACCTTCGTGCTTAGCCACATATTCAGCAGCAAGAACAGCACCTAGAGCAAAACCTTGTCGCGAGTGAGCATCATGGGTGATGCTGATGCAGTCTGCCAACGAATCATATTTCACCGTGTGAATACCAGGCACCTCATCACGTCGGATAGCATCAATGCGAAGTGCATCAGGAGCGTTCTCTTGGCTACCTGTTATCGTGCCATCAGCTTCCTGCACCTCACCTTTCGTCCAATGCGTCTTGCGCTGCATGCGATCCACGATTTGTTCAGCAAGCGTAATGGCAGTGCCCGAAGGAGCATCCAGTTTGTGAACATGGTGAGTTTCTGTCACGCTCACTTCGTAGTCAGAATACTGGTTCATGATATGCGCCAAATACTTATTGACCGCACCAAAGATAGCAACTCCGAGGGAGAAGTTAGAAGCCCAAAGAAGGGTCTTTCCTTCGTTCGCACAAGCAGCTTTGAGTTCTGCTTCATGCTCAGCAATCCAACCCGTACTTCCACTCACCACCTTTACACCTTGCGCCCAAGCCTTTTGCAGATTGCCATAAGCCGCAGTGGGATTTGTAAATTCGATGGCTACTTCTGCCGAACGAAAGGCTTCACTCTCGAAGTCATTGACATTATTGACATCAATGATCGACACAATCTCATGGCCACGCTGTTTAGCGATGTCTTCAATCATGTGCCCCATTTTGCCATATCCTATGAGTGCTATCTTCATATTTTGCTGATTTATCTGCTTATTTATTATAGATTCAAGGACAAAAATACAGTTTTCTGCCGACTGTCGCAAATCTTTCTTTGATTTTAGCCTGAATAACTACGTAAAAATTTCTCGCAATACCTCCCAGCTCTTTAACTCTGGCAAAGAGGGAATATGTAGTCTATAATAGGTAAGAATGAGTTCTAGAATGCGATTTCGCTGCGTCCGCGTGAGTTGAAAAAGATGCATCGTTGAAAAATTCATACGCAAGAGTTGCTCGAAAGCTCTAGCCTCATCACCATATATATAATATGCGTGCGCGGGCGCGCGTGAGACAAACTCAGCTGCCATAAGGTCAAAGAAAGGCAATCCTGTGTCCGACGTATTCGGAGCAATACCTAAGAACTGCGCCAAGCGCATGAGAAAGAGCAAATGGAAATTAGCAAAACCCTCCTCCGCGGTATCCAACCATGTGAGACTATGCAAGAGATAATCGAAGAAAAGCTCGCCAGACTGTTCGTGACGACAGACCTGCAACAAAAACTCTGCGAGAAAAAGCGTGATTGCAGCCTTTATGGGAGATGTATGCAGCGAACTCCAAGGTTGCGACACACGAGCCGCTATCGGTCGCATCAACTTAGCACGTGGCTTTTCTTCCCATTGCACTTCCAGCACAGCCATCGGCTGGAAAATCACATGCCGCACTTTGGCTCGCGGAGCATGAGAAATACGCACCACGAAAGAAACCCTTCCATAATTTCGCGCCAAGCCTTCCACAATGAGTTGGTCGTCGCTATATCGAAGTGCGTGAAAAATCAGTATTTCGTCGTCAATAATCATATATAGTCGTCAATAGTCATATCTATCTTCATCTTTCGCCCTCAAAAGAGCGTTTCTTTTCAACGAAGACAAAGGTACATTGAAAAGTTGATTTAGGCGAAAGTCCAAAGAAAAAAGGCTCTTTTATGGGCAAAAAACGAGGAAAACAAAGAAAAAACGCGCAAAAACGAAAAAAAGTCGGAGAAAGACTTGGTAGTTTCAGAAAAAGTCTCTACCTTTGCATCGCAATCGGGAAACAACGGCACACTTAAATGATGCGACGCTGCCCCACATGCACGGTCCCTTCGTCTATCGGTTAGGACGAGAGATTTTCATTCTCTAAAGAGGAGTTCGACTCTCCTAGGGACTACCAAGTAATCGAAGTGGGGAGTTCTGCAAAGAATTCCCCAATTCTTTTACGTTCGCAATGGCTACGTCTGAAGCAGCACCGTCGTGAGACGTTCTAAATTCCTCCTGCTGAAGAGTGCCGGCAGTCAATTCTAAGTTTTAATCAATCAAACAACTCCATTTCACATGGCAAACCACAAATCTTCGGTAAAGAGAATTCGTCAGACCGCCACTCGTCGCTTGCACAATCGTTACTACGCTAAGACTATGCGTAACGCAGTTCGCAAGCTCCGCGCTACTACCGACAAAGCTGTAGCAGTTGAACTTCTTCCTAAAGTACAGAAGATGCTCGATAAGCTCGCTAAGACGAACATCATCCACAAGAACAAGGCCGCTAACATCAAGTCTAGCCTCATGCTTCACGTAAGCAAGTTGGCTTAAACTTCCGCCTTCTTTAATTAGAATTTAAAAGCCGTTCCTATCAAAGGAACGGCTTTTTTGCGCTTTATGCCCTGACTCTCTTTAGACCTAAGGCTTAGCAGCGACTTTCATGGCCAGGGGTGAATTAAAAGCCCTATACTATAAAACGGAACTCCCCCTGTCTAATCCTTGTGTCTATCTCTCACACTTAATTCAAGTGGATAAACAGGAAGAAAACTCCATCCAAACTCAACCACAGCCCCCCATTCTATCGCAACACCACCTTCCTCTACTGCACAAATCGAGAGGCAGCTCGAGACACTTGCTCCACAATATACGCCTCTAGCTCTGGTGCATCGACAATCTCAATATCCTCAAGGAGCCCCATCACAAAACGCCCCACACCCTTCATCGAACAAAACTCATCCACCCATAACCAATGTGAATCGTCTTCTTGAGTCAATCTGCGCTCTGCCTGCGGATACTCATCGAGCAGCACACTCTTCGCCAACACTCCAAGACGCAACGTCACCAATGTCGTACTTTCTCCTGAAAAGTGAAACAAATCGACCAACAGCGGGCGATGCTCATCTCGATAAGTCCAACGCAAATCCACCATTTCCACCGATTCCGCTCGGGAGAGATTAAAGGTTTTGTTCGTACGCGTACTAATTTCAAAGCAACGCACATCCCGATTACCAGGTAAGAAAGCATAAGGCTCGACATAGCGATCACGCTTCTGACTGCGCGAAGAACTATATCCGCGCAACACCACAATACGCTCCCCTTCGATAGCCTCAAACATAGTGCGGATGTTGCGACCTGTCACCTCGTCCACATCAGGCGGAATAAACAAGCTCTCACTCGTAGACCGTTCCAATTTCTCACGCAACAGCCGAGCCTGCACCGAACTATTCGGCACCGCTGTAAGAATCTGTCGGAGGGTCAGCACCTCGTCTGGCGTAAAATGCAAAAAAGAAGTCACTCGTTTCAAGAAAGGAGCATCAGCTCTCAGTCGGTAGCTATGCCTCTGCTGCTCAAGAGTCAACCCCACCCTCGGAAAGGTCTCCAACAAGCGATACACCCTTCTAGGATGCAAATGACTGCGTTCGGCCATTTGAGCCACAGTCAAGAACTGACCTTCAGCTAAAATTTCTGCCAATTGCAAAGCACGAGTAAGAGAGTCATATTCCATAGCACAATGATTTGAGTCACAAAATCAAAAATAAAAACATCTACACCGCCTCAAAGCAAAGGGTCAATGCGCAAGCCGACATAGCAGATACTCTACAAAGCTACGAAAAAAGAATGAATATCAAGAGATTGTACCAGCAAAAGCCGAGTATCTCAACAGAAAACCGTACCTTTGCAGCGTGTAAAGCACGACAATGAGCTAAACGGACGAGACAACAATGGTGTTGCGCAGTTCAAGAGCAGTCACAGACACTCCCCTATTTTTGGAGTTAAGCCGAAATATTGCGCAGGATTGATTGGAATCAATATGGCTAACGCGCCCAAACGCTTATTGTTGTTCTCAAGTTTGGTGTTTTTTCTTCCATAGCAGAGCCTGGTTGCAGTGCTCCCCCTCCGCGACTTAGTGGAGACAATTTGGGTGAAATCGGAACAGAACGCTCCGATCTATTATTTCTTACGAGAAAACACCGTAGTTTCTCATTTATTTATCCCCTTTACTCCTTGAAAAGTTTTTCAGAACTCGGTTTGCGAGAAGAACTCCTCACCGCGATTAGCGAGATGGGCTACGAAAACCCCACTCCCGTCCAAGAGGCTGTGATTCCCGTCCTCCTCCACAACCCCTCATTCCCCAACACATTTATTCCCACGGCTAACGATAGCGAACACACTTCTGAAGAAGCATCAGTAATGTCTGAAGAAGCTTCAGCTATTTCAGCAGAAGGTGCCGATATCACAGAGGCTGCCGAAGAAAGCACCGAAGTCATCGCAGAGATGACCGCCGATGCCGACTTCGACACCGAAGCACTTGCCGAAAGCCAACGTCATCGCGACATCATCGCTTTGGCACAAACTGGCACTGGTAAGACCGCAGCTTATGGTCTTCCCGTTTTGCAAAATATCAATCCTAAAGACCGCACCACCCAAGTCGTCATCCTCAGTCCCACACGCGAACTTTGCTTGCAAATTGCCGATGACTTGAAAGACTATAGCCGCTACATCGACGGACTCCACGTCGTAGCCGTTTATGGTGGTACGAGTATTGAAGGACAAATCCGTCAACTCAAAAAGGGTTGCCAGATTATTGTAGCCACTCCAGGCCGTCTCATCGACTTGATGCACCGCAAGGTAGCGCAACTTCACAGTGTCCGCAACATCGTCCTCGACGAAGCTGACGAAATGCTCAACATGGGCTTCACCGACAGCATCGACGAGATTCTTGCTGCGCTCCCCGAAAAGCGTCAGACTCTCCTCTTCTCTGCCACCATGGGACCAGAGATTGAGCGCATCGCCAAGAGCTATCTCAAAGACTACCAAGAGATTGTAGTCGGTAGCCGCAACGAAGGTGCAGAACACGTGAATCACACCTACTATCTCGTCAAGGCACAAGACAAATATGCAGCCCTCAAGCGCATTGTCGACTACTACCCCCGCATCTATGGCATCATCTTCTGCCGCACGCGCCTCGAAACTCAAGAGGTAGCCAACCAGCTCATCAAAGACGGTTATAGCGCAGAAGCGTTGCACGGCGATTTAGCCCAAGCCCAACGCGATTTGACGATGCAGAAGTTCCGCCAACACCGCACCCAACTCCTTGTAGCTACCGACGTTGCCGCACGTGGACTTGATGTCAACGAACTCACCCACGTCATCAACTACGGTTTGCCCGATGATGTCGAAAACTACACTCACCGTTCTGGCCGCACCGGTCGCGCAGGCAAGCGAGGCACATCTATCTCCATCATCCACATCCGCGAAAAGGGCAAAGTGCGCCTCATCGAACGCGTCATTGGCAAGAAGTTTGAAGTCGGCATCCTCCCCGAACCTCAAGAGATTTGCAGCAAACAACTCTACAAAGTCATCGACGAACTCGAACACACCGAGGTGGACGAAGAGCAAATCGCTCCTTTCCTCCTCGAAGTGATGCACAAACTCGAGTGGTTGAGCAAGGAAGAACTCGTGAAACGTCTTGTACAAAACGAGTTTGGCCGCTTCCTTTCCTACTATGCCAATGCTCCCGAGATCGTACAGCCCACCGATCGCCCCGACAAAAAGGGTGAAGCCGCTGCAGAACGTCGCGCACAGCGCAAAGAGCGCGCCAAACAAGGAGGTAGCACACAAGAAGCAGAAGAAGGCTATAAGCGTCTCTTCCTCAATTTCGGTAAGAAAGACAACTTCTTCGCGCGCGAAATCATCAACCTCGTCAATCGCTATGTCAAGGGCAAAGTAGAGATTGGTCGCATCGACCTCCTGCCCACTTGTTCCTTCTTTGAAGTGCCCGAGGAAGATGCAGAACTGGTGAAGGCCAAGATGGCGAAAGCCAAAGTAGGTGAACGCCGTGTTGTCGTAGACGATGCCGACCGCAGCGATGCCGACCCAAGCCAACGTCTTCGTGGTCGCGAAGGTAAGCGCGGAAAATCAGAACGCAGCTACGAGAAATCAGACCGCAACCGCGACAAATCAGACCGCTACTCAGACCGCGGCACAAAATCCTACGGCAAAGGAAGTCGCAAATCCGACCGCGGGGGCTATGATGCCAAACCCTCATACAAGAAAGGCAAAAAGGGTGGTTACGACTCTTCCAGCAACCGTCAAGACAGTCAATACAAAAAAGATGACTGGATGCAATTCTTCAGTCGCTAATTTCAACCAAAGTGGTGAATTTGCTTCGGCATTTTCACCACTTTGATGCATTTTCGGGCAGCCCAACAACAGAGGCATCACCTAAAAGTAGGTAGGTCAAGATCCCCAATCACATAAAAGTAGGTATGCCCTAGAGCAAAAAAGCCAACAATATAGACATTTCATAGCGTTATTCTCCGACTCACCACTGTGTCAGTAGCAAAAAGAACTCATCAAAATGATGAAAATCAAAGAGGTTCAACCACCATAAACTCCATTTTTGCAAATTTGAAATTACAAAACAACGTGATTTCAGGATTTTCGCTCACTACAACTAGTGATTTCGCCCCTACTCTCATAGTGGATTACACAAAATCACTGCAAGTGAGTATTGTGCAAGGTTCAAAAAGTGTCTACCTTTGCAGTGCAATCTGATAGCAAGGCCGCTTGGTTCAAATCAAGCTTGTTGCCCATCAGAGTAAGAATTTAAATTGTTATGTCTATGTTCGAAAGATGGCCGTCTTCAGTGGAAGATGGCTACTTTCGTTTTATATAGGGTAATCACCACTCTTCCACCAGTTCACGGCTCATCCCGATAGCTACTTTCACGCATTTAGCTCGTGCACGTCCTTTCAACTTTCGTAACTAGCAATTTCAAACTAGAATTTACGCGAAAAGATACAAAACATTTGTTCCAATGGCAAGGAATCATTATTTTTGCAACAATAGTAGTACGTTTCTGTCTCGAAACGTCACATTTTTTGTCCGTGAGTTCTCCTATAATTAGAACAAACGATTCCCTATCTAAAGTTTTCTCCCGAGAAACACAGACACCTCACCCATTATTCCCATAGTACACGTATGAAGAAAATGCTCTGCACCCTCGCACTTTTGTCGGCTTTCGGCACTAGTTTCGCACAACGCTTTGTCCTTGAAGGAAAAGCTTCACCAGGCGTAAAGACTGTCTACTATAAAAATCTTCAAGGTTCTGGAGTTGACTCTCTCAAAGTGGATGCCAATGGTAAATTTTCACTCTCTGGCACAGCAGACAACAAGCCCTTTATCCTCCTCACTGAGAAAAGTGGATTTGACAATGCCATTGCTGCCGTACTCAATGGTGACGTGCGCGTAGACTTACCCACCAATACTGTGAGCGGTACAACTGAAAACCATCTGCTCAACGAAGTGCAGAGCAAAATCACCCCACTTGTACCTCAGATTTTGGGCTACACTCGTGAGCTCATGACACTCAAACAAGCTGGAAAGACCGAGACTCAAGAGTTCAACAAGCTCTATGAACAATACCTGCAAGATCTCGGCAAGATTTCTTCTACTGTCAAACAAAGCGTAAAGACTCATCCAGAGGCGATGTACAATGCTGCCCTCGTCTACCAATATCTTGGAGTGATGGAAGAAAGCGATATCAAGGAACTCATCGCCAGCAAACCAGCTTGCTTCCAAACCGACCTCCTCAAGCCCATCATGGAGCAACTTGGTAAAGAGGTGGAACTTGAAGCTCTCCGCGCACCAGGCAAGGATTTCACCGACTTCAAGATGGCCACTCCCACTGGCGCAATGAAGTCTCTCTCTAGCTTCGTCAAGAACAATAAACTCACCCTCGTAGACTTCTGGGCTTCATGGTGTGGCCCATGCCGCAAAGAGATGCCCCATGTGAAGAAACTCTATGAAGACTTCCACAGCAAGGGTTTGGAAATTGTGGGTGTGAGCTTCGATGAGAGCAAAGAGGCTTGGACAGGTGCCATCGCTAGCATGGGTCTCAAGTGGCCTCAACTCTCCGATCTCAAAGGCTGGCAATGCGAAGCTGGACAAATCTACGGTATCCGCAGCATCCCTGCCACTCTCCTTATCGACAAGCAAGGTAAAATCGTAGCCTTCGGTCTGCGCGGTGCAGAACTCGAAGCTAAGGTGGCCGAACTCCTCAAATAATAGCGAGAAGTTTTTCTTGATTGCTTCAGCAAGCAACGCCTTCCTGACTCAAGACTTCTGAAATACTTCTCATTCACTCCACTAAAACTACACGATGAAACATAAACTCACCCTTCTCCTACTCACCTTCGTGGCTAGCATACTCTCTGTTGCGGCACAGGTGACCTTCAACGTGTCGTACAAGCGCGTTAGTCCCACTGAGATTGACATTGTCTTCACAGGTAAAATGGACAAAGGTTGGCACGTCTATGGTGCCAACATAGGCCCTGGTGGCCCAACGGCTGCCACTTTCGGCACAGACAACCTCAAAGGAGTTCGTCTCGTAGGCAAACTCAAAGAAGGCCCTGGTTTGAAACACAAACAAGACCCCATCTTTGACATGCCTGTCACCTACTTTGAAGGCTCAGCACTATTCACTCAGCGCGTAGAACTCCTCGAAAAGGACTACAGCCTCAAAGGCTATCTCAAATATGGTGCCTGCAACGATGAGAACTGCTTACCACCCACCAGCGTGGACTGCTCCGTGAAAGGTGCCGATGGCCCTGCTAAGTCTGCCGCTGCTGATAAAAAAAAAGCAGCAGAAGAGGAAGCCATAGCAGCAAACAACGCTGATAACGATCCTATTGACGGACTGGTAGACACCATCTCTGTCACTGGCGAAAGCTCAGATCTCCTTCCTGAATTAACAGCCAACGAGGCTAGTGTAGCCGAACTCGATAGTGCTACACTTCGTAAGATTTACGAGCCTTCTATCGAGGCACTCAAGGCTTTTGGTGATGGCAATCACTTGAACCAAAGCCTTTGGGTCATCTTCGGGCTGGGATTCATCGGCGGTCTTATAGCACTCGCCACTCCCTGCGTGTGGCCCATCATCCCCATGACGGTGAGCTTCTTCCTCAAGCGCAGTGGCGATCGTCGCAAAGCCCTTCGCGATGCCTTCACATACGGCCTCTCCATTGTGATCATCTACGTGGCACTTGGCGTCATCGTGACTTCCATCTTCGGAGCCTCAGCTTTGAACGACCTCTCCACCAATGCCATCTTCAATCTTCTCTTCTTCGCCATGCTTGTAGCCTTTGGTGCTTCGTTCTTAGGCGGGTTTGAGATTACCCTCCCTTCCAAGTGGAACAACGCCATCGACTCTAAAGCATCCAGCACCACTGGTTTGCTGAGCATCTTCCTCATGGCCTTCACCTTGGCTTTGGTGAGCTTCTCTTGCACCGGTCCCATCATCGGATTTCTCCTCGTGGGTGTCAGCACCTCTGGCGGTGGCGCCATCGCTCCCACCATCGGCATGCTCGGTTTCGCCATTGCACTGGCACTTCCCTTCACCCTCTTCGCTCTCTTCCCCACCCTCTTGAAGAAGACCAGCCGTGGCGGTTCGTGGATGAACAAGATCAAAGTGACCCTCGGTTTCTTGGAATTGGCGTTCGCCCTCAAGTTCTTCTCCGTAGCCGACTTGGCTTATGGTTGGCGTTTGCTCGATCGCGAAACCTTCCTTGCCCTTTGGATTGCCCTCTTCGCCCTCTTGGCTTGCTATCTCTTCGGATTTATCAAGTTTCCCCACGATGATGAAACAGAGCGCAAGACCACCGTGCCTTCCTTCTTCCTTGGCATCGCCTCTCTCGCCTTCGCCATCTACATGATTCCTGGCCTCTGGGGTGCACCCACCAAGGCTGTCAGTGCCTTTGCTCCTCCCATGAGCACACAGGATTTCAACCTTGATGTGGTGAAGGTAGAAGCCAAATTCACGGACTACGAAAAGGGTATGGCTTATGCTCGCCAAACGGGCAAACCTGTGCTCCTAGATTTCACCGGATTTGGCTGTGTCAACTGCCGCAAGATGGAGACTGCAGTATGGCGCGATGCACGAGTACGCGACCTCATCAACAAGGACTATGTGCTCATCTCGCTCTATGTAGACGACAAGACCGCACTTCCTGCACCCATAGAAGTGGAAGAAAATGGTAAAATCACCACTCTCCGTACCGTAGGTGACCGTTGGAGCTATCTTCAGCGCAACAAGTTTGGTGCAAATGCTCAGCCCTTCTACATTGCTCTCGATGGCGAAGGTCAGCCCTTAGGGCCTAGCCGTAGCTACAACGAGAATATCTCGGAATATGTAGACTTCCTCAACAACGGCATCAAGGCCTACAAAAAGACGGCAGAATAGAGACCGTCTGTTCTTCACTCGAATATATCAGATTGAGTTTGTTCCCCCATGATTGGACTTTCCAGTCATGGGGGATTTTTGTGCCCTCTTCCCTAGAAATCCCCATTTCTGGAAAAGTCTCCCATACTTCGATTTTCCGCTACTTTTTCTAGCAGTGGCATGCTCCATCAACTAATGCCCTCTACACATATAGGGGTAGATATCTCCCCTAAGTGAGAAAAAACAGCAAAAAAGTGACGAAAAAACTTTGAACACCCATAATTTTGCAAAATGTACTTAGCAAAATAAATAGATAAATCCCTTTTATCGGACATCACGAATTCAATCCATTCTTCCAATCCCTTTCTCCCCCGAGAAAGAGTCTTTCCCAAGCCGATGCTCACGCGCGCACGTACACGCGCCTTCCCTGGGATTTTGAACAAAAAACCTTCACAACCTTCACACCCCCGCTCTAAAAGCTAGAATTTCAGATTTTGCAACACTCCCTTCATTTTCCTCCCTATTTCGCCCCAAAAATGGCAACAAAAAGACGACTTTCAGCGCACACTGTTAAAAAGTGTCCGAAAACCCCTTGTATATCACTAGATATAAGGAAGTTACAAAGATTTCTGTGAAGGTTGTGAAAGCAAAAAGTGAGAAATTGGTGTAGTGCGCGCGTACGCGCACGCGTGAGAGAGCTATTTTCACAAATCGTCAGACTTTGTCTTTTGCTCCCTCTCCTTGCCCTGCTCCAAAACGTCGGAGACTTTTGAAATTTCGTGGGAGAAAATCTCTAAAAACTAGGAGAACTTTTTCATTTTCTCCAACAGTTTGATGCCATGCTTCGAGAAATTCTACCAACTATGATGGTGTCCCTTAGCCTCTCCACCTAGACCTTCTGCGCTGTTCTTTCTAAAAAAAGAGCAAGACAATCATTATTTAAGCTGAAATGATTATCTTTGCCTTGGAGACTTTTTTAAAAAGCCACAAATCGGCACTACTTATTGTACTCCTTAATGGGGAATCCCCCCAAAAAACGACCTTTCTGAAAAATCCATCTATCATGAAAAAGAAACTCATCTTTTTGGCTATCAACTTCATCTTTTCCTTATGGATTCATGGACAATCTCAAGATAGCATAGCGCATACTCTACTGGTGGCAGACTATGACTATACCTGTCATACCCTCAACGCCCAGGGAAGAAAAGTCGAAGTGAAATATGGGATTACGACCCAAATAGCTCAACACCTGGCTTGCACCATGGGCTACAAGCGGCACAAGAGTGAAAACGACAAAAGCGAACAATTGCTGTATGTACCCACCACTTGGCAAAACTACCCACAAGGGCAAATAACCTCAGTGGAAACTATTCCTCCTTATCAATATCTTACTACTGAAAAGATGCCATCCATGAAGTGGCAGCTTCTTACTGATCGCGACACGGTTTGCGGCTACATCTGCCAAAAAGCAGAAGCCCAATATGGTGGAAGAAAGTGGGTGGCATGGTTTACTGAGCAACTCCCCAGCCATTTTGGGCCTTGGCGACTCCAAGGTCTACCAGGATTGATTTTACGGGCTGTGTCGGACGATGGTATTCATCATTTTGAGTGTCGCAAGGTAGAGGCTGTCAAGGAAAAGGTGAGCTATATTGTGCCAGAACGCAGCATCAAATGTGGGCGCAACAAATTTGTCAAACTGCGCAATCGATTGTTTGGCAACCCGAATTATCTTAGTAACCCAGCTTACTACATCAAAGCAGAAGAAATAGAAAGTGTTACGGTTATGAATGGTACTATGATGATAGGTACTTTGCCCATAGACATGAAACCTGCCCAATTTCAACCATTAGACTTCTGATTAGGCATGATGCAAAGACTCTTGTTGGCGATGCTCTTGACTTTAAGTCAATTCACAGCTTTTGCTCAGTCCCTCCCCACAAGTATAAAGGGGATTGTGCGCTGCGGAAAAACTCCTGTGGAAGGAAGCATCGTGGCTCTGCTTCAACCTTCCGACTCTTCGGTAGTAGCCTATGCAATGACCAACAAACTAGGCTACTATCAACTACAAACGACAACCTCGCTTAGTGAGCTCTTGATTAAGGTGACAGGATTTGGCATTAAGAGGCAGCTATCTCCCATTAAAAACCAAACACAAACTTTCGATTTTTCAGTCGAGAAAGAAGACATCAAGTTGCGAGAAGCTGTGGTGAGATCGCAAAAAATGTGGAGCAATAGAGATACCCTCAACTATCTAGTTTCGGCTTATCTCAAGGACTATGATCGAACTATTGCTGATGTACTCCGCAAGCTGCCAGGCATCACCATAGAAGACAATGGCAATATAAAATATCAAGGCACTCCCATCAACCATTTCTACATTGAAAATCTAGATATGCTGCAAGGTCGCTATAACCTTGCTACACAGAGCATCAAGGCGGAAGATGTGGCCACGGTACAAGTGTTGGAGAATCACGAACATGCCCATGCTCTACGAGATCAAATGCCCTCTGCCAATGCTGCCATCAATCTAAAGCTCAAGAATAAGGCCAAAGGCATTTGGAGCCAATCGGTCGAAGTAGGGAGCGGTGTTTACGGTGAGGGACTGCTATGGAAGGGAACCGCACGAGCTATGTACTTTGGCAAAGCTCAGCAACACCTCTTGCAATACAGCGGCGACAACATGGGGCATGGACTCAATGCTGCATTAGTGCACTATGGGATTTCAGCTAACACTAACCGGCACATGATGGATTTGGTGAAACACGCAACTCCAGCCATCGGTAATAGCTGGTTGGGCTACCAACATGGGCTACATCTCAACAATCTGGCAAAGCTCACAGACAGTGCAACTATAAAATATAATTTCAATTATGGCTACAACCTATCGAGAGGAAGCTCTTTCGCACAAACTCGTTATCTATTGCCTGATGCCTCACAGTTGTTGCTCCGTGAAAACATAGCCGACCGCACGCACACACATACGGCTGATTTACAACTCACCTACGAGAAGAATCTCCAACGCCACTATCTCAATAATTCGCTCTCCATTTTCGGACAATGGGAAGAAGGGAAAGGGGAGATTCTATCTGAGAATAGAAAGTCTGTACCACTATCATTAGGGACTCCGAAGGCTACGGCTATCCAACAAGCTCTGCACTATCGATCACTAGGGCTGCTCAATCGCACACGCTGGGTGCATCGCACCTCTAAGGGAGGAGGATTTGAATGGAACTCCACCCAGAGCTTTTCATCATCTCCTCAGGCACTCACCATCGGTGGCGACATGCGGGCAAGACAGGACGTGGATTTAACCACAATTTCCACGTCAAACAAGGTGGAACTACTACAAAACCTCCGCACCCAAAATTGGACATTGTCTGGGACGGCGCATTTTGATGCAACCTATACGACAGCCACCACTTCTCTATCACACCCCGATGCGCTCATCGCTCCTAATGGACACTTGACTCACATACAGGCTATCGTGGGTGTTGGCCCAGTGGTCAACTACACCAAAGGGAGTTTTCAATCTACGCTGAAACTTCCCTTTACCTTTCACTACACAGCTTTAGACAATAGCCAGATTGTCGAAGAAACCACTGATGCTCATCGTCTACAAGCGAGGTGTCTTCCTTCATGGTCATTATTATGGAAGATTACAAACGAGACGACTCTCAACGCTAAAGCAGACTATGCTGCGCAAGAAACGAGTTGGGATAGATTATTGACGGCCAATGTGATGCAGAATTACAAAAATTTGTCTCGCTATCGTGCACTACTCCATGACAACCACAAGGCGAGTGCACAGTTTGACATGGCTTATAAAGATCTTTTCAACGGTTTCTTTGCACATCTTAAGGGCAATTGGAATCGCATGTGGAGCAACATCGCCTATGGCACTACCTTAGATGCGCAGGCGCATACGGTGGTTGAAGCTGCCTACAGTCCTAATCATAGCCATCAATACTCAATTACGGCTTATGGGCGCAAAGATATAGATTGGCAAACGCTTCAATGCGAACTATCAGCTACTGCTGGTCGAGGAGAAAGGGGAATGCTGCGGCAATCATCGCTCCTCACCTACCACACCACCCATTATGCACTGAGAGGTGCGCTCAGTTTTGACCTCTTCAATGGCTGCCGTATGGACTACAATGCCACATGGCAACACCATCGTTCAAAGGCTACTCTCCACACCTTCACTACTAGTGATTTAGAACAACGCGCACACCTCCATCTGAGGCTTTGGCCTTCGCGCATGTTTCTAAAGCTACATATCAGTCATACACATAACAATCATTTAGGAACTGAGCAGAAAGACTTTTATTTTATAGGAGGGGAACTGAAATTTAAACTATCTAAGTCAATAGAACTACATCTCAATGGGGATAATCTCTCTAACACGCGCTCATTGATCACGCATTCGCTCGAGGAACTAGAAGAAGTTCACACGATTTATCATCTCCGTCCATTGTCCATCACCCTCACTGCTCACATCAATCTTTAGGCAAAGCCGAAAACTTAAAAATCAATCTCCTATAATGCACACAACGCAGCCCCCAAAAGGAGCTGCGTTGTCGTATTTCAACAGAAAAAAGCTGAAGTAACCTTTAGCCTAATTTGGCGCGGAGATTCTTAAGCATATCTGTGGTCATGGTGTCGAGGTCGAACTGAGGTTTCCAGTCCCACTCTGCACGAGCGGCAGAATCGTCGAGGCTGTTAGGCCATGAGTTAGCAATAGATTGCTTGAGCGCATCCACTTGGTATTCCATTTCAAAGCCTGGCACTTGCTTTTGGATGGCAGCGAGGATTTGGTTAGGTTCAAAGCTCATGGCTGCGATGTTGAAGCTATTGCGGTGAATGAGACGATCGGGGTTGGCTTCCATGAGTTGTACGCAAGCATTCAAAGCATCGGGCATGTACATCATGTCCATGTAGGTGCCAGCACCGATGGGGCAGATGAACTTTTCGCCCTTCACAGCAGAATAGTAGATATCAACTGCATAGTCTGTGGTGCCGCCTCCAGGAGGGGTGACGTAGGAGATTAGGCCTGGGAAACGCACTGAACGAGTGTCTACGCCATACTTGCGGAAATAGTAGTCGGAGAGCAGCTCAGTGGTCACCTTAGTGACTCCGTAAATGCTACGTGGACGCTGGATGGTGTCTTGTGGAGTGTTATCAGCAGGGGTCTCAGGGCCAAAGCAAGCAATGGAAGAGGGAGTGAAGACAGAGCAACCGTTTTGGCGCGCTACTTCGAGCACGTTCCAAAGGCCATCTACGCCAATCTTCCAAGCCAACTGGGGTTTGCCTTCGGCCACTACAGAAAGCAGGGCGGCAAGGTTGAACATTGCATCAATCTCATACTTCTTCACTACCGCATCCAAACAAGCAGCGTCAGTGACGTCGCAAATGGCAGCAGGGCCTGATTCGAGGAGTACACCTTTGGGCTCAGCACCCTTGATGTAGCCACACACCACAGCATCATTACCGTAAATGCTGCGTAGTTTCATGGTGAGTTCAGAGCCGATTTGCCCAGTGGCACCAATGACCAAAATCTTTTTCATTGAGACTTATTTGTGATAAAATATGAGAAGTGTGAGATATTGTCGTGCTTTCTGCCTTAAAGAGCGCAGAAAGGATGAGCATATTTCATTTTTGCAAAGGCAAAGTTACAGATTGCCCATAAATATTCAAAAGAAAATACGGCATTTTTTTTCAGAAATCCGCTCATTCTTAGGAAATATGCAACTTTTATGCAATATATTCCTTCTTTTCTTTGGCAAAAATAGGATACATGCAAGATTTTCCCAGGAAGAGGGGGCGATATCTAGAGATTTTCATTACCTTTGTCACATCATTCAATCAACCAATGTGACGGAGTGTTCCGCCCAATCTCAAACTATGTACGGTAAATTTCAGCAACACCTCCAATCTGAGCTAGCTGCCATCCGCGAAGCTGGCCTCTACAAGAACGAACGTCTCATCGAAGGTCCTCAACAAGCCGAGATCAACGTGGGCGGAAAGACAGTGCTCAACTTCTGTGCCAACAACTATCTTGGCCTTTCCAATCATCCTCGCCTCATCCAAGCGGCAAAGGATGCTATGGATGCCCGTGGTTATGGCATGTCTTCTGTGCGTTTTATCTGCGGTACGCAAGATATGCACAAGGAGCTTGAAGCGGCTATCTCACGTTTCTTCAAGACAGACGATGCTATCCTCTATGCTGCTTGCTTCGATGCAAACGGTGGTGTGTTTGAACCTCTGCTCACAGCAGAAGATGCCATCATCTCCGACGCCCTCAACCATGCTTCTATCATTGATGGTGTGCGCCTTTGCAAGGCTAAGCGTTATCGTTATGCCAACGCAGATATGGAAGATCTCGAACGCCAATTGCAAGCTGCACAAGAGCAACGCTTCCGTATCATCGTGACTGATGGTGTGTTCTCTATGGACGGCAACGTGGCTCCCATCGACAAAATTTGCGATCTCGCAGAAAAGTATGACGCGCTGGTGATGGTAGACGAAAGTCACTCTGCCGGTGTCGTTGGTGCTACTGGTCGTGGTGTTTCTGAATTCTTCAACACTTACGGACGTGTAGACATCTACACAGGTACACTCGGTAAAGCTTTCGGTGGTGCTGTGGGTGGTTTCACTACAGCACGCCAAGAGATTATCGACATGCTCCGCCAACGCAGCCGTCCTTACCTCTTCTCTAACTCTATTCCCCCTTCAGTGGTGGGTGCGGGCATCGAAATGTTTAAGATACTCGATGAAAGCAATGAGATTCACGACCGCCTCGTAGAAAATGTGGAGTATTTCCGTACAAAGATGTTGGCCGCTGGCTTCGACATCAAACCTACACAAAGTGCTATCTGCGCTGTGATGCTCTATGATGCGAAACTTTCACAAGACTACGCTGCACGTTTGCAAGATGAAGGCATCTACGTGACTGGTTTCTACTATCCAGTAGTGCCCAAGGGCGAAGCGCGCATCAGAGTACAAATCTCTGCTGGTCACACTCGCGAACATCTTGATCGCTGCATCGAGGCTTTCGTAAAGGTGGGCAAAGAACTCGGTGTGTTGAAGTAAACCCCAATCGGTCATTAGACCGTTATAGTGCAGCTCGATATTGAGAAGATAACTTCCTGTCATCTTTTATTTTCTTGTTGGCATCTTGTTTATCATTCGTCCTCGACGTAGCCCGCTACGCCTTCGAGCCAACGACAAAGCATCTGCTCAACAATCAAATAAAATCTGTTCAGGATCTAATGACCAATTTGGGGTAAACAATCACTTTCTACACTGAGAAGAACGATTTTTCTTCTCATTTACTATAATTATTCAGCCCAGTAACCGTTTAGTTGCTGGGCTGAATGCTATTTCTCAGTCGAGACTTCCTTGCTCCGTTCAGCTCGATAACTTCCCAAAATCAGATGATGCCCAACTCCACTTCCCAAGATCGCAACGAGGTTGCTCAAGATCATGAAGATAACAAGAATCGTCATGAGGAAGCCTCTATCGCTCGTGTACTCAAGTATACGGGACTTTTTGGTGGTGTGCAAGTGATTTACGCGCTCATTGCAATTGTACGCAATAAAATTACCGCCGTGCTCTTGGGACTTGCTGGTATGGGACTCATCGATAACTATAATCGCACTGCTGAGTTTCTAGGAGCAAGCACCAATCTTGGCCTATCGTTTAGTGCAGTGCAACATTTAGCACGACTGCATCGTTTAGGCCACACGCGCGCCATCGAGCATTTCTCTACATTGGTGCGCAGCTGGACTCTGCTGGCAGCATGTTTAGGCTTTTTCATCACACTCTTCTTTGCTCCACTACTCTCAGCTTTCTTGTGGGATGATTGGCGCAACGTGCTCACCATCGCAGCTGTGGCTCCCATCGTGGCTTGCAGCACGCTGAGTGGCGGTGAAATGGCCATACTCAAAGGGGTGGGACGTGTGAAGAGCATCGCATTGCTTTCACTCCTCACAGCTGTGACCACGCTGCTCATCACCACCACTGCTTATGTACTGTGGGGGCTATCGGGTGTTCTCCCTGCTTTATGCCTTTCCTCCCTAGCACAACTGCTGCTCACACTTCGCATGAGCCATCGCGCCGTAAGCTACCGTATACGATTGCGCTCATGGTCTTTCTTAAAAAGGGGCTGGCGCTTCATACATCTCGGACTTGCTTACGCCATTGCAGGCTTTATCATGATGGGGGGAGAATGGTTGGTACGCATGATTATCATGCAGTTTTCGCCGAATAGCGAACCTCTACAACGTCTCGAAGCTGTGGGGATCTATGCTGCTGGCTTTGCAGTCACCGTTTCTTATTCGCGCTTGCTCTTCAGAGCTATGGATGCAGATTACTTCCCTCGTCTGTCCGCGGCAACCCTAGAACGTTCGCATCAAAATGTCGCAGTCAATCGACAGATTGATGTGCTGGTGCAGTTGGCCACTCCTAGCATTCTCCTCTTTGCCGCTACATTGCCTTGGCTGGTGCGCCTACTCTATACTTCGGATTTTGCCACAGCGGTGACTATGGCGCACTGGGCACTACCTTATCTCTTTTTCAAAGCCATTGCTGTACCCATAGGCTATCTTGCGCTGGCTCATGCACGCAGCCGGCTATATCTGCTAGTTGAGAGCAGCTACACCTTATTTTTTGTCACGCTCATGGCGGTATGCTACTCACTATGGAGCTTCACCGGAGCAGGAGCAGCACTCTCTTTGGCCGATTTGCTTTACCTCATCGTTGCTTGGGTGGTCTACGCTCACCAATTTGGCTTTTCGATGGATAAAGCAACCCTTCGTCGTACGCTCACCCAGAGTTTTCTACTTTTGGGAGGATGGTTTTCACTAGGACACGAAAACTACGTAGTTCGATATGGCTTTGGAACACTATTTTTTGCGATTTCGTTGTGCTATTCCCTGCGCTTCCTTCTCGAATCTACAAGCCTTTTCTCTAGATTCCTTGCACGCTTTCGCAAGAAATATTAATTTTCAATCGAGCACGACAAAGTTACCCATTACTACACACAAATATCCAAACCTTAAATCTAAAGTTTTCCAAATAAAATCATAACACACTGATTTTCAACAGCAAAAGAAAATAAAGTAGTGAGAAAAGTTTTCCATTTTGAAAACACACTGATTATTAAGCACTTCCAAAATATGCCGAAAAATAATCCGAAAATTGTCTTCAAAATAATTGGACATGTAAAAAAATCCTCTTACTTTTGCCATGAAAATCCACGCAACGAGGAAATTCTATCCACAGATTTTTCATCACAGATTTCTTAGAACGCAATAACTACGGCTAAATGGTCGTATTGCTGCCTTCGTTCCGTATAAAACCAATCTCACCTAACCCCAATCCCCCTCTCCTGCCATGTACTCACTCCCTCACACCATCACGAAGCGTAATGGAAAGCCTGAGGCTTTCTCACTCGACAAAATCAAGAACGCAATTCTCAAAGCAGCCGCTGCCACAGGCACTTCACTCAGTGCCACACAAATGGAGGGGCTCATCCGTCGATTGCTCTTTACCGAAAATATGAGTGTGGAGGAAATTCAGAACCAGGTGGAAATGGCACTCATGGCGGAAGGATTCTTTGCTACAGCAAAAGCCTTTATCGTCTATCGCAACCAACACACCGAAGATCGCCAAACACTGCAAAAGCTCCGCTTCTTGGTGGACTACTGCAACGCGGCGAATGCTGCCACTGGCTCAAAGTTCGACTCTAACGCCAATGTAGAGAACAAAAACTTGGCGACACTCATCGGCGAAATCCCCAAGGGCGACTTTATTCGTCTGAACCGTCGTTTACTCTGCGACCGCCTCAAAGACATGTATGGCAAGGAAGCAGCCGATCGCTACCTTGATTTGCTCAACCACCACTTTATTTACAAGAACGACGAAACGTCTTTGGCAAACTATTGTGCCTCTATCACGATGTACCCTTGGTTGCTCAACGGCACGAAGTCCATCGGTGGCAACTCCTCTGCGCCTACCAATCTGAAATCTTTCTGCGGTGGATTCATCAACATGGTCTTCATCGTGAGCTCTATGCTCAGTGGTGCAATTGCTACTGTGGAGTTTTTGATGTACATGAGCCACTTCCTTGAGAAGGAATATGGTGAAAACTACCATCTCCGCGCAGATGAGGTGGTAGACCTCTCTAAACGCCAGCGCACCCTCGACAAGGTCATCACCGACTGTTTTGAACAAATCGTCTACTCCATCAACCAACCCACAGGCGCACGCAACTTCCAGTCGGTGTTCTGGAACATCTCCTACTACGACCGTCCTTATTTTGAATCGCTCTTCGGAGAATTTATCTTCCCCGATGGCTCTCGCCCACAGTGGGAACCTCTTTCATGGTTGCAAAAACGTTTCATGAACTGGTTTAATGCCGAGCGCACGAAGACTGTTTTGACCTTCCCCGTGGAAACAATGGCCTTGCTCTGCAAAGATGGCGATGTGATAGACAAAGAATATGGCGATTTCACCGCAGAAATGTATGCGAAGGGACATTCCTTCTTCACCTACATGAGTGACAACGCCGACTCTCTCGCGAGCTGCTGCCGTCTGCGCAATGAAATCCAAGACAACGGTTTCTCCTACTCCCTCGGAGCAGGCGGTGTAAGCACAGGTTCTAAGTCTGTGCTCACGGTGAATATCAACCGCTGCGTACAACAAGCTACACGTGAGGGTCGCGACTATGTGGAATATCTCGACAGCATCATCGACCTCATGCACAAGGTGCAGATGGCCTACAACGCCAATCTCGACTGGATGCGCGAACGTGGCTTGCTCCCTCTCTTCGATGCTGGCTACATCAACATTAAACGTCAATACCTCACCATTGGCGTGAACGGCATTGTAGAAGCTGCAGAAAGTTTGGGCATCACCATCAGCGACAACGAAGAATATGCCAACTTTGTGGAACGCATCCTCTCGCTCATCGAACATTACAACAAGAAATATCGCTCTAAAGACTTGCTCTTCAACTGCGAAATGATTCCTGCCGAAAACGTAGGCGTGAAACATGCCCGTTGGGATCGCGAGGATGGCTACTATGTGCCTCGCGATTGCTACAACAGCTACTTCTATGTAGTTGAAAACAAGAACATCGACCCCATCGAGAAGTTCCGTCTCCACGGCCGTCGCTACATCGACCACCTCACGGGTGGAAGTGCGCTACACTGCAACCTCGAGGAACATCTTTCACAGGCGCAATATCGTCATCTTCTCCGCGTTGCCGCACAAGAGGGCTGCAATTATTTCACGTTCAACATCCCCAACACGCTCTGCAACAGCTGCGGACACATCGACAAGCGTTATCTCTCGAAGTGCCCTCACTGCGAGAGCCAAGATGTAGACTATCTCACACGCATCATCGGCTATCTGAAGCGCGTGTCAAACTTCTCCATCGACCGCCAGCGCGAAGCAGAACGCAGATATTATGCAGTGATGCCCAAGAAGTAAGTTGCCAGCGTGCAATGCTTCTCTATTTCATCTCATAATGATCTAGCCAAATCTCAATCAATAAGCCACGCTATGGTAGAGCGTGGCTTATTTTGTAGGACGATTTTCCCTTAGTCTCAGATATACTTCCATCCGATTAAGGGTATCTTCCTTCCTGTAGATATCTTTTTCCTTTGACTTCCCAATAATCAGATGCTCAAATACGTCAATCACGACATCGTTTTCCAAGAATTTCCCGACGAAGTCACCCTTGCCATCAACCTATCCCGCTGCCCATGCGCTTGTCCTGGCTGCCACAGCACTTATCTTTGGGGAGACAATGGAGAAGAACTCACCCTCGATCGTCTGCGCGCCTTAGCCGAACACTATGGTACAACCATCACGTGTCTTTCGCTCATGGGAGGAGACAACGATCCACGAAGTGTTTTGGAACTCCTAGCCACGATTCGTGAAGAATATCCCCACCTCCACACAGGATGGTACAGTGGTCGCGACCAACTGCCTCTTTTCTTCTCGGAATATACTCCTCCCACCTACGTCAAGATAGGAGCTTGGCGCGCCGAATTAGGCCCTTTGAGCAGCCCTTCCACCAATCAGCGATTGTATCGCTATGACGAAGATGGTGAAAGCGAAGACATCACCCACCGCTTTTGGAAGAAATGAGAATAAGTTTCCCTATGTGGATGGCGGAAGATGGTCTTTTCATTCACGACTCCACACCCTCCAATAGAAAGATAGACAAAACAACAAGCGATGCTTGAAGAGGTAGGTATCTGGAATCCTCATCCAGACCTGATCTTCAAGCATCGCTTGTTTGAATCTTCATTACTAAAAGAGTCAGTTGAGACAATATAATCCACACAAGATGTACCCTCCTCAGAGAAGGCCTCCTACGCGTAACTATTCGCCTATGACTACTCCTTTGTTTGCCATGTGCAATAAGGGGATTTAGTGAGCTGGCTGTTATAGTAACGTCTGTCGCCAGTCACTTCTGGCCCGAGCCATTCGGGCTTTTCAAAGGTGACATCCACTGAGGGAAGTTCGATTTCTGCCACCACCAAACCAGCATTATCCCCATGGAACTCATCTACTTCAAAGGTAAAATCGCCACACGGCACAAGCCAACGCGTCTTGTCGATGATACCCGGCAGACATAAAGGAAGGAGTAGTTCCACTTCTTCAAGGGTGATTTCTTTTTCCCACTCCAAGCGCGAAAGACCATTGTCTGTGGAAGCGCCTTTGATAGTGAGAAAACCACTATCTCCCCAACGACGGATGCGCACGGTACGGCCCGTATCTACCGAAAGATAACCTTGTGTAATACGCACTTGGTGAGTAGCAGCGGACTGATAGTCGCCAACGACTAAGAATTTACGTTCTATTTCGAGAGCCATAAGCAGAAATAATCATGTAGTCAAAAAGAAAGGGACAGAATGAGAGAGAAACCGCTTACCTTTTACATCGCGCGCATGCGTACGCAAGAGGGCGTTTATTCCACGAAACAAACCGCTCCTTCTCGACAATCATCCGCAATAGATGTGACGATGAAGGAGCAGTAGCCTATTATTCTGGATTCTCTGCAAATTCCATGAGGTAGGCCTTGATGAAACCGTCGATTTTGCCATCCATCACTCCATTCACATCCGAAGTTTGGAAGTTTGTGCGGTGGTCTTTCACACGGCGATCATCGAAGACATAGGAGCGAATTTGCGAACCCCATTCGATTTTCTTCTTACCAGCTTCAATCTTAGCTTGCGCTGCCTTGCGCTTTTGCAGTTCGCGGTCGTAGAGTTGAGAACGAAGCAAACGCATCGCATTCTCACGGTTTTCTAGCTGCTTACGGCTTTCCGTGTTTTCGATGAGGATTTCTTCCTCTTCGCCTGTATCAGGATCTACATATTGGTAGCGCAAACGCACACCAGTCTCCACCTTGTTCACATTCTGTCCACCAGCTCCACCTGAGCGGAAGAGGTCCCAGCTGATTTTGGAAGGATCCACATAAACTTCTATCGTGTCATCCACCAAAGGAGTCACAAATACAGAGGCAAAGGAAGTCATGCGCTTGCCCTGAGCATTATAAGGACTCACACGCACCAAGCGATGCACTCCGTTTTCGCTCTTGAGGAAGCCATAAGCCATATCGCCTTCCACCTCGAAAGTCACAGTCTTGATGCCTGCTTCATCGCCATCTTGAAGGTTGGCAATAGTAGTTTTGTAGCCATTCGCCTCAGCATAACGGAGATACATGCGCATGAGCATAGAAGCCCAGTCTTGCGCCTCCGTGCCGCCTGCACCGGAATTGATTTTTACGACGCACGACATCGCATCTTCCTCTTGGCGAAGCATATTCTTCAACTCCAAATCTTCGATAGACGTCAGCGCACGGGTGTAGGCCTCATCCACTTCCTCCTCAGTCACCATCTCGTCTTTGTAGAACTCGAAGGCCAACTGCAATTCGTCTGTCATAGACTTGGCTTCTTTATAGCCATTGATCCATTTTTCTAGCCCTTTCACGAGCTTCATTTGTTCCTCAGCGCGAGCGCGGTCGTCCCAAAACGAAGGGTCTTGGGTGCGAATCTGCTCCTCGGCAAGCTGCATCGTCTTAGCTTCGATGTCGAGATAGCGGTGGAGCTGCTCCACACGGTCTTGGAGGGCTTTGAGTTGTTCTGCAGTGATCATGCAATATCTTGTGCCAATTGTCGCTGCAAAGGAGAGTTTCCCCTTGCAGCGACAAAGATTAGGTTTTAAATTATTGAGCTTGGATGAGCTGAATCAGTTGTTCGAGCGACACCTGTTGCTGTTCGCCCGTAGTCATATTCTTGAGCGCGATGAGATTCTGCTCCATTTCGCTTTCTCCCACGAGAGCGACGAAGGGGATTTGACGAGCGTTGGCATAGTTCATCTGCTTCTTCATCTTCGTTGCATCGGGGAACACCTCGGTGGAGATGCCTGCTTCGCGAGTGGCGCGTGCCCACTTCAAGCAGTGCGCAGCTTCCTTCTCACCGAAATTGATGAAGAGGAGGTCGACACTTGCTGCGGTGGTTGCAGGATAGAGTTCAAGCTGATTAAGCACATCGTAGATGCGGTCGGCACCAAAAGAGATGCCCACACCGGAAAGGCCAGGAAGGCCGAAGATACCAGTGAGGTTGTCGTAGCGACCACCACCCGTGATAGAACCAATTTCTACATCGAGGGCCTTCACCTCAAAGATGCAACCAGTGTAGTAGTTCAGACCACGAGCAAGGGTGAGGTCGAGTTCGAGGACATTCTTCAAAGAATCACCCAGTGTATTGAGCACAAACTCGAGTTCATCGCACCCCTTCAAGCCCACTTCGCTCGCAGCTAACACCTGGCGCATGGTAGCGATTTTCTCCGCATTCGTACCAGAGAGGGAAATGATGGGCTGGAGCGTTTCCACTTGTTCGGCAGAAAGTCCGGCAGCCATCAATTCTTCATTCACCTTGTCGAGGCCGATTTTGTCGAGTTTGTCGATGGCTACGGTAATATCTATGATTTTATCTGCCGCACCTAGGACTTCTGCGATACCCGTGAGGAGCTTGCGGTTATTGATTTTGATGGCAACACGGATGCCGAAACGCGTGAACACTTCATCCACTATCTGCATCAATTCGACTTCATTGAGAAGGGAGTCGCTACCCACTACGTCGGCATCACACTGATAAAACTCACGATAACGGCCTTTCTGCGGACGATCGGCGCGCCATACGGGTTGGATTTGGAAACGCTTGAAGGGGAGTTGGAGTTCCTCGCGATGTTGCACCACATAGCGTGCGAAAGGTACGGTGAGATCATAGCGCAAACCTTTCTCACAAAACTTGGCAGCGAGAGCTGCTGCGGAGTCAGCTTCATATTGCTCAGTAGAAACAGAACGCGTGAAGTCACCGCTATTGAGAATCTTAAAGAGGAGTTTATCACCTTCTTCTCCATACTTACCCATCAGGGTGGAAAGATTCTCCATAGCTGGAGTTTCGATTTGAGAGAAGCCGTAGAGACGATAGACACTACGAATGGTGTCAAAAATATAGTTGCGACGCGCCATCTCGACAAAGCCGAAATCGCGGGTTCCTTTGGGTACCGAGGGTTTCTGTGCCATAATATATGTAGGCCTTGGACTATTAAATTAAAAGTTAGAAGAGCGAAGTGAAAAGTGCATGCCTTCCTACTCCATCGTGCTCTTGCAGTATATTGAAATTCTAGCCAATCACTCGGACGAAGACGAGCCTTATGCAGCTCATGATTCACCAAAGAGCTAGAAATAATGGCGATTTACTTCACGTCTTTCACCAAGAAAATTTGCGTGGGAAGGTGGTCGGAGTAGCCATTGATCCATACGCCACCAGCGGTGGTGCGCTTAGGAGTTCCCTTATATTTACCTTCCTGCTGAAGAAGATAGTCGCGCGAGAACACAGCATGGGTGAGCAGATGCAAACGTTCAGGCTGAGACTTGTCGAGAAGGCCTGCAGAGAAGATAATTTGATCGAAGAGATTCCACTTGCCACGATAGTGGAGTGTGCCGATACCTTTATGATAGAGCATATCCCACCAAGGATTGTACAAATCATCGGGCGAAGTGATGTCCGACTCCTTGTGCTTCGCTCCGAGCGATTCGGGTGCATCTACAGAGGCATTGTTGGGGTCATCGTTGAGGTCGCCCATGATGACGATGCGCGCACCAGGATCTTGTGTCAAAAGGGCTTCTTTCAACTTGCGCACTTGGTAGCCCGCACGTTCACGCACAGGACTTTGCGCACCACGAGAAGGCCAGTGATTGACAATAAAATAGAACTTCTCACCCCCTAGACGACCACCGACGGTGAGGAAACCGCGGGTGATATAGGTGGTATCGCCAATGAGTTCACCATTCTTATTGGAATAGGGCTGAATTTTCCCATCAGCTCCTTGATAGAAACCTAAATCTACATTGGGCTGCAATGAATCGCGATAAACGAAAGGCACGAGCATCGCGCTTTCCACTTGAAACGCCTTGGGGTTGTAGAGCAAAGCCACATCAATGCCACGACGGTCAGGACCTTCAAAATGAATGGCTTTGTAGCCACGATTCACCAATGAGGGTTGTTGTAAAAGGTCGCGGAGCACGTGTTCGTTCTCCACTTCGCTCAATCCAACTACGGCAGCACCCGCAGGGCACTTGGTAGTTCCCATTTCTGTGCACAGTTCGCTGATGACCTGTGCCATATTGCGGAGCTTAGATTGATACTTTTGTTCTGTCCATTGGTAGGAACCCGTGGGCAGAAACTCGTGGTCGTTCTTACCAGGATCATGGGTGGTGTCAAACAGGTTTTCCACATTGTAGAAAGCCACTCCATAGAGCACCTTCTTTTGTGCTGCGGAGCTGAGTTGCCCTGCAAAGATGAGGACAAAAAGAGCCAATATAAATTGCTTCATTGTGAAGTAAAGGGATAGTTTACGCAGCAAAATTACGGAAGATTGTTGGAACACACGCCTTTTGCAGGCTGCGAAATTGCTGAAAATATGAGGAAACATTAAAAAACGCCTGCTAAAGGTGCGAAATCAGTACGGAGTGACGGCGGATATTGCTTTTTTTTCTATCTTTGCCCTATGCTATTTTGCTGCTCTTTGCAGCTTTTACTTGAGATATGACCTGAAAGGTGATAAGTTCTCACGAAAACGTATAGACAAACCTCACAATTTATCCTCCCCAATTATATGAAAAAAGGAGTATTCCTGCTAGTGAGTGCATGGTGCGTGGCTGGCGCTACAAGTTTTGCTCAATCAGCGGTCACTGACTCCATCAGTGGACATGATGATAATGCTGATTTCACTTTCACAGAATCACAACTTGACGACGAAGTAAACACCTCGCAAGCGGTGTCTTCCATCGTGGCTAAAAACGATCCCTTCCTTAGCGAGGTGGGATTCCGCTTTAGCCCGATGCGTTTCCGCGTTCGTGCCTACGACAATCGTTATGCACAGACTTACATGAATGGTCTGCTCCTCAACGATGTGGAGATGGGACGCTTCAACTATGCTTCGCTCGGAGGTTTGAACGATGCCACCCGCAACCGCGAAGGTGTAGATCCCTATGAGTTTGCCACCTTTGGCGTGGTAGGCATCGGAGGTGGTCAGAGCTACAACACACGTGCCTCGCAGTTTGCACAAGGTCGCAAGATTTCTCTCTCTGCTGCTAATCGCAGCTATGTCGGTCGCGCACTCTTCACCTATGCTTCTGGACTAAATAATAATGGTTGGGCATGGGCAGCTAGTGTGGGCTATCGCGGAGCCACTCGCGGATATATCGAGGGTACTTACTACAACTCTGCTGCATATTTCTTGGCTGCAGAAAAGCGTTTCAACGCTAATCACTCACTCTCTCTCGTCACCTATGGTGCACCCACTGACCGTGCTCAACAAGGTGCTTCGACAGAAGAGGCTTATTGGCTGGCTAATTCGCACTACTACAACCCCAACTGGGGCTACCAGGGAGGAGAAGTGCGCAACAGCCGCATAGTACATGCCTTTTCACCCACCACGATTTTGACTTGGGACTGGGAAAATGACAAGCACACTTCGCGCTTGACCACCAGCATCGGGCACACCTATAATATGTATAGCAACACAGCCCTAGGCTGGAATGGCAATGCTGCCGACCCACGTCCAGACTACTACAAGAACCTTCCTTCGAGTGTGGGCAACGTGTGGAAAGACAGCCGCAGCACGAAGCAAGGTGTGGAGCATAATGTAGACGAAGAACCCTTCCTCTATGAGCAATGGCAGCTGCTTTACAACCGCTGGACGGGCAGTAAAGCTGCACGTCAGGTAAATTGGGACGAGATGTACTTCGTGAATCGTCAGCAGAACGCAATTGGCGGAGATGCTCTCTACTATCAAGAACGTCGTCACAATGATCAGAATGTATTTGCACTGAGCAGTACGCTCAACCATACAATCAATGCCCGTCAGAAGGTTGCCCTTGGTGTTCAGCTCAACAGCACTCACGGCATGCACTACAAGACGATGGCGGATCTTTTGGGCGGCGAACGCTACACCGACATCGATAAATTTGCGGTGAACGACTATGGAGCGCAGTCTCCTGAAGCACAAAATGACCTTCGTCATCCAAATCGACAGATCCAAAAGGGAGACCGCTTTGGTTATGACTACAACATCAATGTGCGCAAGGCCAACCTTTGGGGACAATACCAATATTCTACGCTCCATTGGACAATGCACTTGAGCGGTCATGTGGATGGCACTACGATGGAACGTGAAGGCTTGATGGAGAATGGTCGCTATTAGAATAATAGCTCCGGTAAGAGTGGCAATGCACAATTCCTAGGTGGCGGTGGTAAGGCTGAATTGGCCTACTACCTCACACGCAATCACCGATTCGCGCTTGGACTCAGTGCCGCTTCTCAAGCTCCTCTCTCACGCAACGCTTTTGTCGCTCCACGCGCACAAAACAACTTTGTCAATAATCTCACTAACGAGGATATTTATGACGCTGACCTTAGCTATGCTTTCCGTTTTGGCAATGTGGTCGGTAAAGTGAGTGGATACTATGCACGCTTCGGCCGACAGGTGGAACAAACAGCTTTCTACAACGACCAACAATCTACCTTCACTTATCTCACCATGAGCAATGTGGAGAAGTTGCACTACGGAGTGGAGGCAGCCCTCAACTGGCAAGCTACGACCAACCTCTCTTTCCAAGTATTGGCCTCAGTGGGCGATGCCTACTACACCAACAATCCTTATGCTCAAGTGAGCTATGAGGGTATGAATCCCGCAGAGTTGGAAAAACTCAATTCGGTGGTAAACCCTGTGACCAAGCAGGCTATGCCCTTGCGTGTGATAGCCAAAGACATGCGCGTGGGCAACACTCCTCTCACTGCTTTGAGTTTTGGCGCACGCTACAACCTCGGTCAGTGGTTCTTTGAGGCTTCGGCCAACTATTATGACCGAGTTTATGTAGACTTTTCTCCCTATCGTCGCCTCAACAGCACGTATGCTGGCGATGGACACTTCTACACCGCTACTGGCACAGACGGAGCAGGACGCCCTGCCTTCGATGTGGCGCAAGCTGATGTGAAACGAGATGGAGGCGTACTCTTCGATGCACAAGGCCAGGAAGTAGCTAGCTATGCTGCTGCTCAAGAGAAGTTTAAGGGTGGCATCATGATTGATGCTTCTATTGGTCGCTTCATCCGCTTGAAACACGGCCGCAGTTTGAGCATCAACCTCTCTCTTCAGAACATCAACAACAATAGCAACCTACGCACAGGTGGCTACGAGCAAAACCGTTCGGACTTCTACTACAGAGAAAGTGGCGGTGTCTACACCAAAGGCGAAGGCAAGGCTTATAAGTTCTCTCGCAATTCCAAGTACTATTATGCCAATGCTTTCAACTTCTTCCTCAACCTCGGTTTCAAATTCTAAAGCATAGTTCATTATGAATCACATATATGCTCCCTTCGCTCACATCGCTAGGCAGTCGTTTCGCATGGCAGCACTCATTTGCTCCATCGTTACTATGGTGCTTTCTTTCACAGCCTGTGTAGACAACCAAGATGCTACCCATCATCCTCAAATCACAGCACAATCGCTACCAGCTGCCAACACTAATATTTTGAGTGTAAAACAGAAGTTTAGCTCTGTGCTTACCCAGAACAACACTTTCAAACAAGTCAATGAAGACCTCCTCTTTGAAGGTGTGGTAGTGGCCAACGACATTTCGGGTAATCTCTACCAAACCCTCATCGTACGCCACATTGGTTCTAAGGCTGGAGAGCTCGATGACCAGTGCATTTCTCTAGGTGTTAAGAGTTCTCAACTCTATCCTTACTTCCCACTTGGGCAGCGCATTCGAGTAAACCTCAAGAATCTCTATATCGGCAACTACAGCAAGACTCCTAAAGTGGGACGTCCTTACTACACCTCAAGTGGCAATCTCCGACTCGGTCCTATGTTTTTGGATGATGTGGCCACCAACATCACCTTGGTAGGTACCCCCAACCCTCAGGCTCCTGAACTTACCCCGCGAGATTTCACCTCTGAAGAGGGTGTGGAATGGTTGAGCAATCGAGCCAACCAATCCTACCTTGTTAATCCTATGCTCGTGTCTGTGCGAGGTATTGCCACTGACGTGATGGGTGCAGAGAAAAACAAGGCTGCTACAGGACAACTCTCTGGTAAAAAAGAACCTCTACCTAAGATTTTTGCCCCTAAAGAACTCTATGATGCAGGTTTTGGAGTGGATCGTCCTCTCCAGCTTCTGCCACAAGATTCTAGCAATCCCGTGAGCCTCTCCCTCCGCACCTCCGTGCGCAATGCTATTTCCTTCCTTCCGATTCCAGAAGTAGCAAAGACCTATACCGGTGTCATGACCTATTATACAGGTTGGCAGTTGCAACTCCGCGATGTCAAAGACATCAAATAGTTCATCTTCCAACATCATAACCCTCAATACCTCTTATAAACATGAAAAAGAACGCACTGTTCCTGGTTGCTATCGCTGCATGCAGCCTCGCTTTCACAGCTTGTTCCAAGGTGGAAGCTCCTTATGTGAAGCCTGACCAGCCCACAAACCCAACCAATCCTACAAACCCCACCACGCCACAAGACGGAACGCTCCTGAGCGAGAGTTTCAGCACTTCACTCGGTGCTTTCACTACAGTGACCACAGCAGGGGCAGGTGAATGGAAGATTGACTTCAAAACAGCCAAGGCTTCGGGCTACGACAATGCAACGAAGAAGACTACTGCCGGCACTTACTACCTTGTAAGCCCTGAAATCGACCTCACGAAGGTGAAGGAAGCACACATAGCTTTTGAGTATGTGTTCCGCTACAACAAGGGCGACGAGAATCAGCAACTCTTGATCACCGACAAATACGATGCTCAAAAGGCTGCTGAAGGTTGGACATTGCTCAACCAACAATGGACAGAAGGCCGCGATTGGAAGACCTTTACCAAGGCAGACCTCGACATCCCTGCTGCCTGGATGGGTAAAAAGGTACGCATCGCCTTCCGCTACAACACCAATGCCGAAAGCGGTTCTACCTGGGAAATCAAGAATCTCACCGTCGCTACTGGTAAGGCTACACAAGCTCCTAAACCCGACACGCCCAAACCAGACAATCCTGCAAACCCAGGCACAGCAAAAGCCTTACAAAATGGCAACTTTGAGACTTGGGTCGATGGAAAACCCGAGCACTGGTCACCTACTTCTGGCTCAGGCAATGCCACATTGAAACAAAGCACCACTGCACAAGAAGGTAAGTATTCTGTAGAAGTAAGTGGAGAAGATAAGTTCAACAAGCGTTTAGGTTCAGCAGACCTCACTCTCGAGGCTGGCACCTACACCTTCTCTGCCTATGTACGTGGCACAGCCGCAGGTTCTTCTTGCCGTTTGGGTTATGTACCTGTCAAGGATGGCAAGGCAGACAGCAAGAGTTACATCTATGAAAAGGGCTACCACGACAATCTTTCCACCTCAGAATGGACACTCGTGAGCTACACTTTCGATCTCAAAGCCACTACTACACTCAGTCTCGTAGTAATGATTCCTAAAGGTAAGTCTGCATTCTTGCTTGACAACGCGACTTTGATGAAGAAGTAATTCCACCTCTTCTCCCGTACTCTCACGCAGATGTGCCATGCAACAACCTTAAAAGTTGATGTTATGGCACACCTGCGTGCCTTTTTCTTAGGCACGACCTGCACTTAGACTACAGAAATCGCTCCAGTTCCTCTACATTTTCACAGGACAGCACAACCCCTTCAACTATGACTCGATACTTTCGTCTCATCCTTCCCCTCTTCTGCACTCTCTGTCTCACCTTCACCGCTTGTGAAAAGGAAGACAATCCCAACATCAACTGGGGTGGTGGCACAGACCAGCCCAAACCAAAACCCAATCCTACTCCAGACCAGCCCACGCCTCAGCCTTCTCCACAACTAGATGCTCAAGGCCGTGCCGATGCTGCACGCTTAGAGATGCCTGCACTCACAGGAGAAAATGGCGAACTCTTCATCGTACACAGAGTGATCAATCCTCATGGACGCGACTCCATCCTCAACTATGCCTACGCTTATCTCCCACAGTCTTTCCATTCGCGCTGGGTTGCCTTTCGCTTTGATGCCCAGACCCGTCTAAAGGCCGTGGGACGTAAGGACTACAAAATCAAACCTCAGTATCCGCGCGACCCCAAACTCCCCACAGCATGGGCCATTCCGAGCGACCTTTCTTTCGGACGCGGCTACGACCACGGCCATTTAGTCGCCTCAGCCGACCGCCTTTTCTCCCGAGAAGCCAACGACCAAACCTTCTACATGGGCAATATGAGTCCGCAACTAGCTAGTTTCAACCAGCAATACTGGACAGGGCTGGAAACACTCGTACAAGATTTAGGCCGCAGTTCCTCCTTTGCCGACACCCTCTACGTGGTGAAAGGTGGCGCACTCTCCCCACTTTCGTCCTACGGCTACGCTGCCAATGGTAGAATGCCCATTCCTCACCACTATTTTATGGCACTGCTCAAGGTAAAAAATGGTGTATATAGCAGCATTGGTTTCTGGATGGAACACAAAAATTATGGTAAAACAGGCAAAGCCAAGGAGATGGGTAAACACGCCGTGAGTGTTTCGTCTCTGGAAAAGCTCACTGGCATCAACTTCTTCCACAATCTTCCCGACAATGTGGAGCAGCGCGTGGAAAACAACTTGACTCTCTCAGCTTGGGGATTGTAGCAAAACCTATACGAAAGGAAGAACAATTCACCAACTCCTTTTGATGCGTAATCACCATTAAGGAGTCTTCGTGTTCCGTTCTTTCAAATCTTCACTCTTTCGGGTGGTGTCATCGCCAACATGTGCGATTGCACCACCCTTTTTGTGCCTATCCCCCAAAAAATCATTACCTTTGCAGTATGACAGAAGACACCTTCGACATCCGATCAGAGCAACATACACCGGCAGTAACCGAGCGCGAGTTTGAAAACGCCTTACGTCCCCTATCGTTCGACGATTTCACGGGGCAGACCAAGGTGGTGGAAAACTTGCGTATCTTCGTAGAAGCCGCCCGCCGTCGTGGAGAACCTCTCGACCACTCTTTATTGCATGGCCCTCCAGGGCTGGGCAAAACCACCCTCTCCAACATCATTGCCAACGAACTACAGGTGGGATTCAAACTCACCTCTGGGCCTGTGCTCGACAAGCCTGGAGATTTGGCGGGATTGCTCACCGCTCTCGAACCGAATGACGTCTTGTTCATCGACGAAATCCATCGTCTTTCGCCCGTTGTTGAGGAATATCTCTATTCTGCCATGGAAGACTACCGCATCGACATCATGATCGACAAAGGTCCCGCGGCACGTTCCATACAGATTGACCTCAACCCCTTCACCCTCGTGGGAGCTACCACACGCAGTGGTCTGCTCACCGCTCCCCTCCGTGCACGTTTCGGCATCAATCTCCACTTGGAGTATTACGATTCGTCCACACTCAAAGACATCATCCAACGTTCGGCACACCTGATGGGCGTGATGATTGTTCCCAAGGCTGCTGCAGAAATAGCAGGACGTTCGCGTGGCACTCCGCGTATCGCCAACGCTCTTTTGCGCCGTGTGCGCGACTTTGCTCAAGTCAAAGGTAATGGCAGCATTGATGTGCCCATAGCCCGCTATGCTCTCGAGGCACTCAACATCGACAAGTATGGCCTGGACGAAATCGACAACAAGATTTTGCTCACCATCATCGACAAATTCAAGGGCGGCCCTGTAGGCATCAGCACCATCGCCACGGCTATTGGGGAAGATGCTGGCACCGTGGAGGAAGTCTATGAGCCCTTCCTCATCAAAGAAGGCTTTATCCGCCGCACCCCTCGCGGACGCGAAGTCACCGAACAAGCCTACATCCACCTCGGTCGCACCCCTGAATATGGCAGTCCAGCCGCAGCGGAACCCACGTTGTTCTAACAAAGTGGCTGTAACTCTAGCCGAAAGTTCGCGAATGACTAGAAGCAAGAACAGAAATACCACAAGCACCAGAACCGCTAGGGTGTCTAACGTCTAAATAGCTCGAGCCACGCTTACCGCGGCGAGCAAAAAAAGGTCTGCGCCCCCTAATGTCTAAAGTCTGACTCCCCACAATGATCACTTTCAATAGTCTTTCCCTTCCCCTTCCCACGCTCGACCTTCGCACCGAAGAAGCCTGGTTGCGCCGTGTCGCTGCGCAGCACGACCGCAGACTAGGGGAAATCAACTATATCTTCTGCAACGACGAGGAAATCCTCGCTACCAATCGGCAGTATCTCCAGCACGACTACTACACCGACATCATCACCTTCGACTATAGTGCTGGCACAGTGCTGGCAGGTGATCTCTACATCTCCCTCGACACCGTGCGCACCAATGCCGAGATGCTGGGCAAAAACTATGACGACGAACTCCATCGCGTGCTCGTGCATGGCGTGCTCCACCTCGTGGGCATCAACGACAAAGGCCCTGGTGAGCGAGAAATCATGGAAGCTGCTGAAGATGCAGCCCTTGCCCTCCGCTAAGGATAGGCTGAAAGCACACACGCAAGCGTAGTATCTTCCCCTCATAGTGCAGCAAATAGGCAAAGCATCTGCTAGAAAATCCGTAAAACATCTTGGCTATGTCCGCCGTTGGCAGTATCTTTGCAACGTGGTATTGAGCGCAGTAGTTCATAAGGTTGTCTAGCCTTGGGCGAAAGCTCCGCACACTCCCTCATCTCTCAGCAATGCTGAGACATCTGATAGCAACAATCTCATAAACACATCATATTTACTCTTATGAAAAGAATCGTACTCCTCCGTCATGGCGAAAGCCAATGGAACCTCGAAAACCGTTTCACGGGTTGGACCGACGTAGACCTCACCGAAAAAGGTATGGGTGAAGCTCGCAAGGCTGGCGAACTCCTCAAGAAGGAAGGCTTCAAATTCGGTATGGCTTACACTTCCTACCTCAAGCGCGCCATCAAGACCCTCAACAACGTGCTCGACTCCATGAACGAGGATTGGATCCCCGTACAAAAGAGCTGGCGCTTGAACGAAAAGCACTACGGCATGCTCCAAGGTCTCAACAAGAGCGAGACTGCTGCTAAGTATGGTGAGGAGCAAGTGCTCGTATGGCGTCGTAGCTTTGACATCGCTCCCGATGCTATCGCTGAAGACGACAAAGAACGCAACCCCAAATATGAGGCTCGCTATGCTGAAGTAGCTGATGCAGAACTCCCCCGCACGGAGTCTTTGAAGGACTGCATCGGTCGCACGCTCCCCTACTGGACTGCGGTTATCTTCCCCACTCTCAAGAAGGTAGACGACCTCCTCGTAGTTGCTCATGGTAATAGCCTCCGCGGTGTGATCAAGCACCTCAAGGGCATCAGCGACAAGGACATCATCAGCCTCAACCTCCCCACTGCTCTTCCTTACGTATTTGAGTTCGACGATGACCTCAACCTCGTGAAGGACTACTTCCTCGGCGATCCCGAAGAAATCAAGAAGCTCCAAGAAGCAGTAGCCAACCAAGGTAAGAAATAAACCTAAGTTGCCGCTTGCTGCACTGAGCACACTCAGGCTACTCCCTACTAGATGTATAGTTAGGAGAAGCAGCATTTGACTTTTACACACTCGGCTTGGGTCTTGCACTCAAGCCGAGTTTCTTTTGAGCACCCCACGATAGTATGAACTTCGCCTCCTCTCTCCCATCTATTCCCGGCATTCTCCTCGTCGCTCTCTTTGCTGGAGCTGCCACCGCCTTGAGCACCCTTCCTCTCTTTCAGCATCTTTCTCTCTCTCCTCTCATCATCGGCATCCTCATCGGTATGCTCTTCGCCAACACACTTGGCCGATTTCTCCCCGAGTCCTGGCGTAGTGGGCTGAAATTTTGCAGCAAACGGATTTTGCGCATCGGTATCATTTTCTTTGGATTCCGTCTCACGCTCGCTGATGTCGCACAAGTGGGGCTGCCCGCCATAGGTCTCGACCTCATAGTCGTCTGCGGCACCCTGGTGCTAGGGATTTTCGTGGGCAAATGGCTCAAGATGGACCGCGAAACCACCTTACTCACCTCCGCAGGTAGTGCTATTTGTGGTGCAGCAGCCGTGCTGGGAGCAGAAGCCACGCTCAGATCCGAAGCCTACAAGACTGCGGTAGCCGTATCCACCGTAGTGCTCTTCGGCACACTCTCCATGTTTCTCTATCCCGTCTTATATCGCAATGGCTTTTTCCCACTCTCCACGAGTGAAATGGGCTTGTTCACAGGAGCCACCGTGCATGAAGTGGCCCATGTGGTGGGAGCTTCCAACGCCATGGGCAAAGAAGTGGCAGACGTGGCAGTGATTGTCAAGATGATTCGTGTGATTATGCTCGTTCCCGTCCTGCTGAGTTTCGGATGGTTTGCGCGCACACACAACAACACCTCTGCATCGGGCGAGCGCAAAGTCGTCATTCCATGGTTTGCCTTCCTCTTTCTCCTTGCCATCGGGCTTAATTCTCTCCTCTCCCTTCCTGATTCCGTGTCTAGCACCATCAACACCCTCGATACATTCGCCCTCACCATGGCGATGACTGCCTTGGGTTGCGAAACAAGTTTCGACAAATTTCGACAAGCGGGCTGGCGTCCTTTCGTCCTCGCCTTGGTGCTCTACATTTGGCTCGTGGCTGGTGGCTTCTTTATTGTGAAAGGACTTTCTATGGCTGGCTTTATTTCCTAAGACGACTACACGAAGAAGTCTTAGGAAATAGAGAGTTAAGTCCTAAAATAATAGGCGTAATGGCTAGAGAAAATCTCTAGAAAAATCGTAAATTATACAGCAATCAAGCAGTGTTTTCCGTTTTTTTTACATACCTTTGTCGCAGAAGTTATTCTTGAAAACTATATTTCTCACTTACTCATCTTGACTTACAAGATTCACAAACGCAATGATTATGAAGAAACTTCTATTTTCTATCATCTCCTCTTGCCTAGGCATGATGACAGCTTCCGCACAGTATGTGCCTACTCCCCAAGCCACAGCCCTCACTCACGAGGCATCTGGAGTAATTGCCACTAGTCTATTCGATTTTACTGCGCAGTCCTCCACCATCGAAGCCACTATCCTGCCCACTCCTACGACTTTGAGCACCGCAACTACTGCCGAAGCGCCACGCGGTCGCCACTATCGCGGTCCACTCCACAGATTCAGACCACATTTTGCCGCCTTGGCAGAAATCGGTCTCGGAAGCGAGATAGACATCAACGCCACTGTGGGTGCGCAGCTCCTCCCCTTCTACTATATGGGCGGAGGTCTCAACGTAACTTATTGGCATGATGGATTCATCAGCGACCACGATCGCGCCGATATCAACATCGTCATCAATCCACGTTTTGAGATTCCCACGCGCTCCATCGTGACACCCTTCATCGATATCAAGTCGGGCTTGGCGGTCACCCACAAACATGGCCCCTATTTTGCCTTCAGCACTGGTGTTCAACTCGAGAATCTCATTCTTGGCATCGGATATACCATGCAAGTCACCAACGAAGATTACACCGGCCCAGATGGGGGGGGCTGCATAGGATCCTATTACCCCAACTACATTTACGATGGAGTTACCTTTCGATTGGGTATTAAATTCTAATCAATAGGAGAAGGTTTCGGCCTTCATCAACGCGTGGTAACACAATAACACAGAACTTCTCAACACATCAATAATAGATTCCTCAATAGTATTCGTAACACACTGCCAAAGTGCTACGAAACTACATCGTAAATCTTGGATATTGATAGACTTTCATCGCAAAGTGCTAGCGGTCGAGAAGACTAAACCTTGTTGAGCCTTCACGATTCGTTTAACTAAACTAACAATGAACATGAACAAAATCCTCTTTTCGCTAGTCTTGGTCTGTCTAGGCACAATGGAAGCTTCAGCGCAACATGTGCTCAACTCAGAACTAGTGGCATTCACCAGCGAAAACCCAGCTGCTCCTTCGGCAAATACGCTCGGGTTCCCTGCTACAATCTCCACCCAAGAGGCTACTACGCTGGATGCGCCTTATAACCTAGAGAGCACTACTAAAGCAGAAGCACCACGTAGTCGTCAACGCTACGCTCCTCGTCGTAGTTTTTCTCCACGCTTTGCCGCCTTGGCAGACATCGGTATTGGAGGCGCATTTGACATGAACGCTACTTTGGGCGCGCAACTCTTCCGTTTTTTCTACTTGGGAGGAGGTCTTAACACAACTTATTGGTACGATGGAATCGATAAAGAAGGCAATCACACTGATGTAAACCTTATCATCAACCCTCGTTTTGAGATTCCCACACCATCCATTGTAACCCCATACATTGATTTCAAAACAGGGCTTGCCGTTACCCATAGCCATAGCACGTATTGGAGCATTGGAGCAGGTGTACAAATCAAGCAATTCGTCGTCGGCCTCGGTTTTTCTGTCCAAACCGTGAGAGAGAGGTATTTCCATTATTACGGAGAGTACTTATTTGGCGACATTTACGATTACTCATCCAACGAGAGTCTTACCCTCCGTTTCGGTATGAAGTTCTAAATCTGCGGGACAATGCTCACTACCCTCTAGTGCATTGTGTCGCGACAACGCAGTGATTTCAACATCTCTGTGAGCATTGTCATAAAACTCTCAGAGAGTCACTCTAAAAAACTCCGAGAGTTTTGAAATCTTCTCCGACTTTTTAGGAAAAATCTCCGAGTTTCTTTCTGAAATGTCGGAGATTTTTTTGTGTAGGTCGGAGATTTCAATCTACCCTCACAGATTTGTACATAGTCCCCTCGCCACAAGCGCAAGGCAATAATGCGTATTTATCTCACAGGAAGTGGGGAAATCATTGGTCACCTCAAAATAAATCTGTAATTTTGCTGCGCAAAGATTGCACACTTTCTTCTATTTTGAGCCAACCTAAAGGATGGTCACCTATATAGCCAGCCCAACAGCACGGTGCAGCCTATCAATGCGACTGCACTCACAAGGCTTTATCAGACTAGAATTCAGATAGATTTGCAATCCATAACTCTAAAATAAACGCACTAAAAATATGAGTGAACAACAAAAGAAAATCAAGCAGCTTGTAGAGCTTCGCGCAAAAGCCCGTCTCGGCGGTGGCGAAATAGCAATCGACAAGCAGCATGCCAAGGGCAAAGCCACGGCACGCGAACGCATCGCCCTCCTCGTAGACGAAGGTAGCTTCGAAGAACTCGACATGTTTAAGCTACATCGCTGCCACGACTTCGGAATGGACAAGAAACATTTCTACGGTGATGGCGTGGTGTGCGGTAGTGCCACCATCAACGGCCGTTTGGTGTATCTCTATGCTCAAGATTTCACCGTCAATGGTGGTTCGCTCTCTAAGACAATGGCCGAGAAGATCTGCAAAGTGCAGGATCTCGCTGTGAAAATGGGCGCACCCTGCATCGGCCTCAACGACTCTGGCGGTGCACGCATCCAAGAGGGTATCAACTCTTTGGCTGGTTTTGCCGACATTTTCCAACGCAACATCGAAGCCTCTGGCGTAGTGCCCCAGATTTCGGGCATCTGCGGCCCTTGCGCTGGTGGTGCGGTTTACTCTCCTGCCTTGACCGACTTCATTGTCATGCTCGAAGGCGTGAGCTACATGTTCCTCACTGGCCCTAAAGTGGTGAAGACCGTGACAGGCGAGGACGTTTCACAAGAAGACCTCGGTGGTGCCAGCGTGCACACCAAGAAGAGTGGTGTGGCACACTTCAGTGCTAAGACCGAAGAAGAGTTTGCTGGTCTCATCCGTCGCTTGCTCTCTTACCTCCCCCAAAACAACCGCGAGCGCGCTCCTCGTTTGGAATGCCTCGATCCCATCGACCGCAAGGAAGACCTCTTGAACGAAATCATCCCCGACAACCCCAACATGGCCTATGACATGTATGAAGTGATCGGTGCTGTGGTGGATAATGGTGAATTCCTCGAAGTACAACGCGACTTCGCTCAAAACATCATCATCGGTTTCGCTCGCTTCAATGGTCAAAGCGTGGGTATCGTGGCTAACCAACCTAAGGTTTACGCTGGTGTGCTCGATGTGAACGCTAGCCGCAAAGCAGCGCGCTTCGTACGTTTCTGCGACTCCTTCAACATCCCCATCGTGAGCCTTGTAGACGTTCCTGGTTTCTTGCCTGGTACGGGCCAAGAATACAACGCCGTTATCTCTCATGGTGCTAAGTTGCTCTACGCTTATGGTGAAGCTACTGTGCCCAAGGTGACTGTAACCCTCCGCAAGAGCTATGGTGGTTCGCACATCGTGATGGGTAGCAAACAACTCAAGACCGACGTGAACTACGCTTGGCCTTCTGCAGAGATCGCAGTAATGGGTGCAAGTGGTGCAGTGGCCATCCTCAGTGCAAAGGCTGCTAAAGCAGAAGCTGACCCCAAAGCTTTCCTCGCTCAGAAGGAAAAGGAATACAACGAGCTATTTACCAACCCCTACAAGGCAGCTGCTGAAGGTTACATCGACGATGTGATCGAGCCTCGCAACACTCGTTTCCGCGTTTGTCGCGCTCTCGAGCAAATCGCTAGTAAGAACGATAGCCGTCCTGCCAAGAAGCACGGTAACGAGCCTCTCTAATCGGGCACAACCGCTCTAAATTCTTAGACGACAATATGAAAATATTTCAATATAACTTTGGTGGACGCACGGTGCGCATCTCGCTGAGTGAGCATCGCGGCACCATCGTTTCGGTGGAAGAAGATGGCGCAAGCTATCACCCCACAGAAGCGGAGATGCCCATCTACGCAGGTCTCATCAGTCTTGCCCTTGCCCAGTATGAATGTGAGGAAGTGCACGATGAAGAACACGATGTGCTCACCCTCACCAATCAAAACTTTGCGTGGAACAACCCCGCATTGCAGTTCACTCAAGACCCTTTTTCCAATAGATAATCCGCAATGAGAACATATAGTTATACGGTCAATGGCGCACGCTACGACGTGACCATCGAATCGCTCCGCGACCAAGTGGCCAAACTCAACGTGAATGGCGTGGCCTTCGACGTGGAAATCCTCGGAGCTCCCCTCACTGAAGGCGATTTGCCCGAAGTAGCAGCCGCTGCTGCACCTGCAGCTCCCGTAGCTGCTGCGCCTAAAGCTGAAGCCGCTCCTGCTCCTGTAGCTAAAGGTGCCGCTGGTGCTGGCGAACCTGTGAATGCTCCCCTCCCTGGTGTAGTGACCCAAGTGCTTGTGGCTGCTGGTCAAGCCGTGAAGAAGGGCGACACTGTGGTGGTGCTCGAAGCCATGAAGATGGAGAACAACATCACGGCTGAGTGCGACGGTACGGTGACTGGTGTTTGCGTAGCCGCTGGCGACAGCGTGCTCGAAGGCACTACCCTCCTCACCATCGGTTAATCCACTGATACTTCCTTTGACTATACGCAGTTTTTTGCGTTCTTTATACGAAAAAAGCCTCTTGCAGCACAGCAAGGGGCTTTTTTTAACGCACTAAAAGCCAACGAACTCATTCAAAGTCGTAATTTTGCAAGCGAACACGCACGCTTCCAATAGCGTAGCCACAAGATTTCTACACAGTATGACTGTATTAGCTTTTACACTCATCCTTCTCATTGGAGCTTATGCTGCAGGACTACTAGGCTCGCTCACAGGACTCGGAGGTGGTGTGGTAGTTATCCCCCTACTCACTCTTTGTTTTGGCATCGACTTTCACTATGCCGTAGGAGCAGCCTTAGTTGCTTCCATTGCCACTTCTAGCGGTTCGGGCTCTGCCTACGTGAAAGAAGGCATCACCAACATTCGTTTGGGGATGTTGCTCGAGATTGCCACCACCATTGGGGCTGTGATTGGAGCTGCCGTAGCCTTATATTTCAATAATAGTGTACTGGCCATCATCTTCGGATTGGCACTCACCACAACAGCACTCGCACAACGTCGCAAACATGCCGACCACACGGATGTGAAAGGCAGTGCCATGGCTCAAAAACTCAAACTCTATGGCGAATATCCCCTAAAGGATGGCACCAAACAGGCTTACCAACTCACCAACGTAGCAGGTGGTTTCTCGGTGATGGCTTTAGCAGGATTCCTCTCTGGCATTTTGGGCATCGGTTCTGGCGCACTCAAAGTCATTGCGATGGATGGTTGCATGAAGGTTCCCTTCAAAGTCAGCACCACCACCTCCAACTTTATGATTGGTGTCACCGCCTGCGCCTCAGCTGTGGTCTACATCCAGCGCGGCATCATCGTGCCAGGCATCGCCTTCCCTGTGATGATTGGCGTGCTACTTGGAGCACTTACTGGAGCAAGACTACTCAAGAAATTAGACGTAAAGTTGCTTCGCAAGATATTTTTCTATGCCATTCTCGCCGTAGCTATAAATATGATTTACATGGGACTCACAGGAGGACTCAATCACTAACCCAAAGACGCTTCAAAGCATTCGTATATGGACATCCAACAACTCATAGGCAACACGCTCCGTTGGGGAGTCATTCTCGCTTGTCTCCTTGCTACCATTGGCGGCGTCTATTATCTCATACAGCATGGCCTAGACCCCGTGCCAGATTATCGACATTTTGAAGCCGCTAACGCAGCAGCGCAATTTAACTTCACCACACTCGGTGGATTGTGGCAAGGCATCCTCCATGGCGATGCCGCAAGTTGCATACAAGTAGGCGTGATTGTCCTCATCCTCACACCAATCGCCCGTGTGGTTCTCTCGTTTTTTGACTTCATCGTGGAGCAAGATTGGCTCTACGTGGCCATCACCGCCATCGTGCTCACGGTCATCATCAGTAATTCTCTGGGTGGTGTACACCACTAACTTTGTATCCATTATTTTACAACAAACAAAACCCTGTATGAAAAAACGTCTTTTCTTAGCAATCGCAGCCATGCTTACGCTTCTTCCCAGCATGGCACAGCAGAGGAACACCTTCAAGGAAAATCAATTGGCAACTTTTGGTGCACATATCTCGGCTGGAGATGGTTTGATGCTTGGTGTTCAAGCGCAATATCATCTTGACTCCCCCATCCGTCTCGAAGGTCGCGCATCTACCATGCCCGCTTTTTTCCCCAGTCTCATCATTGGTGTGAATGGGCACTACCTCTTCCCCATGAACCAACACATCACTTTGTACCCTCTCATTGGTATTGAAGCTGGGGTGGGCTGGGAAACTGGCTACATCGGAGCAAATTTTGGTGGTGGAATGCAACTAGAACTCACAGATGACATTTTCCTTACCACCGAAGTCACTGGCCTCATTAGCAGAGCAAGTTCTGGTCGCCTCACCGTAGGTATGCACTATCGCTTCTAAGCCTACATTCTTGGGGCATCTAATCTTCCATCATTTTCGGTTCACTCAGACGGCACCAGAAACAAGAATTTATGAAGATTCCTGTTAAATGCCCTTCCTCTATCATACAACGCTCGCATCAAAACAACCTTGTTTTGACGCGGGCGTCTTCCTTTTATACGGAAATCGCACGCTACTGAACCAGAAAACGAAGACAACAACGTATGTATCCTGCGCTTTTCGACTTGCTTGTCAATACTACGAAGCATGAAAAAATAAGGGGTTTGCGATATTCTAACATAAACGTGGGAGGAAAACAAAAAAAACTTTGTACTTTTGCAAGATACTAGGTAGTTAGTGCTCTAATGTATCGCAGCCCCCTACGGCGACGTAGGCAAAAGCCGCAACACGCAGTGCATCACTACCCTTTCTTCTGCTGTAATCTCTATTAGCAACAGGTGTAACCACATCCGTGCCACAATGAAACAGTTCAAACTTATCAACAACATCACAGGTTGGCTCGTATTTCTCATCGCAGCCTTTACCTACATCTCGACCGTAGAGCCCACGGCTTCGTTCTGGGACTGCCCCGAGTTCATCACTACTGCCTATCGCCTTGAAGTGGGACACCCACCTGGTGCACCTTTCTTCATGCTCACCGGCAAGTTTTTCTCCCTCTTTGCCTCTGGCCCTGAGCAAGTGGCATATTGGATCAATGTGATGAGTGCCACCCTCTCGGCATTCTGCATCTTGTTCCTCTTTTGGAGTATCACCCACTTGGCACGCAAACTCATCTGCACTGAGGGTGTGGTAGAAAATATGGCGCAGACTGTTACGATTATTGCCTGTGGTGTGGCTGGTGCTTTGGCTTACACTTGGAGCGACACTTTCTGGTTCTCTGCTGTAGAAGGCGAAGTATATGCCTATTCTTCCATGTTCACTGCCTTGGTGTTCTGGTTGATTCTCAAGTGGGAAGACAATGCCGATGCGCCACACTCCGACCGCTGGCTCGTCCTCATTTTTTACCTCACAGGACTCTCCATCGGTGTCCACCTGCTCAACCTCCTTTGCTTGCCCGCTATCGTGTTGGTGTACTACTACAAGAAGTATCCCAACGCCAACCTCAAAGGTTCTCTCCTTGCACTTGGCTTGAGCGTGGTGCTCGTTGCCGCAGTGCTCTATGGCGTGGTACCAGGCATCGTGAAAGTCGGTGGCTGGTTTGAATTGTTCTTCGTGAACACCGTCGGCCTGCCATTCAACACCGGTTTGGTAATCTACATCCTTGCCCTCATCGGCGTGGTAGGTGCTGCCATTTGGAGCACCACACAGCACAACCGCACTACTGCCGTTTCTCTCTACCTTGCTAGTGTTGCCATGTTGGGTATTCCCTTCTATGGCAAAGGAATCGCTGGCCCTCTCTTCATTGGTATTGTGGTATTGGCACTCTTAGGGGCTCTCCTCTTCTGGAAGCGCGATGGAGAATACGTGGTACGCAAACGCGCACTCAACACCTCTCTCTTGTGCATGCTCATGCTCATGATTGGCTACTCCACCTATGCGGTGATTGTCATCCGCTCTGTCGCCAATCCTCCCATGGACCAAAACTCTCCTGAAGACATTTTCTCCCTCGGCACTTATCTCAATCGTGAACAGTATGGCACAAAACCCTTATTCTATGGGGAGGCCTATACCTCACAAGCTCTTGGATATTCCAAGGAAGAGACTGTGCAACGCCACGAAAAGCAAAATGCTAACGAACCCGACCGCTATGATGTGGTGGAGGTGACGACACAACCTGTGTTCCCCAGCGCACAAAAGATGCTCTTCCCTCGCATGCACTCACGCAAGCATGCAGGCCTTTACAATGAATGGCTCGGTGGTGTAGACACTAAGACTGTAGATGTTTCTGGCGAATACGAAGGACAGCCTTATAGCTTTACAGGAGAGATGCCCACACAGATGGACAACCTCCGATTCTTCCTCTCTTATCAGGTGAATTTCATGTACTGGCGCTACTTCATGTGGAACTTTGCTGGTAGACAAAATGATGTTCAAAGCTATGGAGAAGTGGAACATGGACAATGGATCACTGGTATCCCCTTCATTGACAATGCTCTCTACGGCGATCAATCACTCCTGCCCGATGATTTGAAAAACAACAAGGGACATAACGTATTCTTCTGCTTGCCCTTGTTGCTTGGTTTGGCGGGCCTCTTCTGGCAAGCCTACCGGGGAAAGAAAGGTATCCAACAGTTTTGGGTGGTCTTCTTCCTGTTCTTCATGACAGGTCTCGCCATTGTGCTTTACCTCAACCAAACACCTAGCGAACCTCGTGAGCGCGACTACGCTTATGCAGGCTCGTTCTATGCCTTCTCCATTTGGATTGGTTTGGGTGTAGCCGCTATCGTCGAAGGTCTTCGCCGTGTAAAAGTGCCTCATCTCGCAGCTGCCGGCATTGCTTCTGTCATTGCCATCGCTGTTCCGCTGCAAATGGTGAGCCAAACTTGGGATGACCACGATCGTTCTGGCCGCACTGCCGCACGCGATTTCGGTTTGAACTACCTCAACTCGCTCGACGAAAAGGGAAATCCAGTTATCTTCACCAATGGTGACAACGACACCTTCCCTCTCTGGTACAACCAAGATGTAGAAGGCAATCGCACAGATGCTCGTGTCTGCAACCTTTCCTATCTCTCCACCGACTGGTATATCGACCAAATGCGTCGTCCAGCTTGGAACAGTCCTGCACTCCCCATCACTTGGAATCGTTGGGAATATGTGGACAATGTGGGTGGACACGACCTCATTCTCATTGAGCCGATGAACGACAAGTTGGAAGAACTCAAGAAGCAATTCGCAGCAGAAGGCAAAAAAGTCGATCCATTTGAACTCTCCTATGTGATGGACAACTTCGTGCGCAACAAAGACTTCGGCATCATCCCCACCGACTCGCTCGTAATGACCGTAGACAAAGCCGCCGTTTTGCGCAGCGGAATGAAATTGCCTAACGGAAAAGACAGCATCCCCGACAAGATGGTGATTTCCCTCAAAGGAAAGCGCAAACTCTTCAAGAACGACATCATGATGTATGAGATGCTCGCTCGCCACAACTGGACTCGTCCACTCTACATGAGCACGACACTGGGTAGCGATTCACAAGCAGGACTTGAGAAGTTCCTCATGCTCGAAGGACTTGCCGCGCGCATCACTCCTTTTGCTTCTCAGAATGAGATGGTTGATACACAGCGCATGTATGACAACTTCATGAAGAAGTTCCGCTTTGGCAACATTGCTGATCCCAATGTTTATGTTGACCAAACGATTATGCGCATGTGCTACACCCATCGTATGCGTATGGTGCAGCTCGCCGCCCAATTGGCGAAGGAAGGCCGCAAGAAGGAGGCTTTAGAAGTGCTCAACAAGTGCGAACAAGTATTCCCTGCTCAACAAGTGCCTTACGACTTCTTCTCGCTTGGCTTTAGCCCCAACGGTCGCCAGTTCCTCATGCCACAGCTCTATCACGAGCTTGGTCGTGATGCCGATGCTCGTCGCATCCTCACCGCGGTTGCTAAAAACACCATGCAATATATGAACTGGGCAAGCACCCTTCCCGAGAGTCGTCTCGCCTCTTATGGCAACACGCTCATGCAGAAGATACAAGTGCTGCAAATAGCTCTCGAAGGACTTACAGAAATCAAGGCTCCTGAAGCGAAGGTTTACGACAATTTCTTGAAAAATCTCGAGCGCACTCCTGCTGGACAAGTGATCATCCAGCGCATGATGGAGCGCGAACGCCAAATGCAAATGCAGCAACAGCAAAATGCTATGCCTGCAATGCTTGACGAAGCTGAATAATCTCTCCGAAATTCGCCCCAGACTCTCAAAGTCTGGGGCAGATTTCTATCTTCTTGACTGCGATTTCTGCCCCCTCTTTTGAGTGCACGCTATGATTATCGAACAACCCGCTTTTTTTCTCCGTTGGCTCTATCCAAATGCTCTCTGGCGTATGGATCCCAATGACCATGCGGTTTATCTCACCTTTGACGATGGCCCCATCCCTGAGGTGACGCCGTGGGTGCTCGATGTGTTGGATCAATACAACGTCAAAGCGACGTTTTTCATGGTGGGCGATAATATCCGGAAATATCCAGAAATCTTTGAAGAAGTGCGCCGTCGCGGACACCGACTCGGCAACCACACCTTCAACCACATCTCGGGGCATCTCCACGGCATCAGTAGTTATGTGCGCAATGTTGAACGCGCTAATGAATATCTCCATACTGATCTCTTCCGTCCTCCCCACGGATGGATGAAATGGCCACAATATCATGCCATCTCTCGTAGATATCGTGTCGTGATGTGGGATTTGGTCACTCGCGACTACTCCACTCGGCTCAATGGTCGCGATGTACTGGCCAATGTTCGCCACTATGCACGCAATGGTAGCATTATCACCTTCCACGACAGCATCAAGAGCTACGAGAAACTCCAATATGCGCTCCCTCGCGCCATAGAATGGTTGCTCAAACAAGGCTACGAATTCAAGGTTTTCCCATAACCGATAACCACGATTTCCTATGCCTTCTCATCCCACTTCAGCGGTTCGCTCTACCGCCCTCTCAACACAGACACAGCACATGATTCTTTCTTCCGAATATCTCAAAGCCGAAGCACAACGCCTCGGCTTTTTTGCTTGCGGCATCTCTCCTGCCCTCCCCATGGATGACGAGCATGCAGCGCGCCGTCAGCAATGGCTCGACAGTGGTATGCACGGAGAGATGAGCTATCTCGAACGCAATGAAGAGAAACGCCGTGACCCTCGCCTTCTGGTCGAAGGAGTGCAGTGCATCGTTTCTGTTGCGCTCAACTACTACACCTTTGTTCCAGAAGCAAAACAGACGAACGCTGAGGAAAGCCCCAACTCCTCCGTAGCAGATCAAACGATAGAGGAAGATAGCACAACAGCTGCTCAGTCTCCCAGCCCACGCCTAAAAAGACAACGGCAAGAACGCTACATCCCACTTGCGCGCTATGCCCGAGGCAAGGACTATCACGATGAAATGAAATCGCGCCTTTTCCAGTTTCTGGGAAACATCCGTCAACATCTCATAGAGACGGGACATCCAGATGCAGCGGAACAACTAGAAGGTTCACGCGTGTTCACCGACACCGCACCAGTCGATGAGCGATATTGGGCATGGAAGTCGGGACTAGGGTGGATTGGTAAAAACTCTCAGTTAATTATCCCAGGTGCTGGGAGTTATTTCTTCCTCGGAGAACTCTTTCTCACGCTCCCTGCCGATGCTTACGACCAGCCCGTGGAGAATCGTTGCGGTCCATGTACAAAGTGCTTGCGTGCCTGCCCTGCACAGTGCCTCAGCGAACGAGGATTGGATGCTAGAAAATGTCTTTCTTACCTCACCATCGAATATCGTGGCGACACGCTCCCCGAAGGTACAGGCGAACAAATGGGAGAAATGTTCTACGGCTGCGACCGTTGTGGAGATGTCTGCCCTTGGAATCGTCTGGCGCGTCCCACGAATATCGAGGCATTCCAGCCCTCTCCAGCCCTCCTTGCCATGACTTGGGAAGACTGGCGCCATCTCACCATCGAGGAATATCGCACCCTCTTCAAAGGTTCTGCCGTGAAACGCGCCAAATACGAGGGGTTAAAGCGCAACATCGAGGCGATTGATCCCAACCTCAAAAGCAAGTATTAGGAATAATACTAGAGCTGAGCTAGCCCTCTAGATTTATTAAATATCATCGGTCGGCAAATGAGCTTCATTTCATCACTAGATGTGAGTATTTTATAAGAAACTGGTGTAGAAAAATTGTAAAATTTTCATCGTAAATAAGGGGAAGCACGTAATTTTGTGTGCGCTTTAGTACGTGCACCATGCGATGTGACTGATCTAAAATGGCAAAGTTACCTCTATGTGTAGGCTACTTTGTCGTGGAAAGGACACATTCCCTTATCGATTTTACACAGAACTATGGGGAGACAACCACACAGAACGCTCTCCCCATGCTAATTTTCTACGTCAAACTACTTACTTCTTATGACTTACCCACTCATTCCTGTGGCACTATTGGTGACAGCCTTAGCTACGCCTTCCAACGCTCATGCCCATAGCGAAACAAAGAGTAAACCGTTTAGTTCAGCAGTTTCCCCCATCTCTTCTCCCGCTTCAGTGATACTACACGATTCTACCACTCGTCTCTTCGAATTGCGCGGACAAATCACCGACAACAATGGGAATGCTATCGGAGGAGCCTCTATCACGGTGAAAGGAACAAAGATTAAAGTGAATAGTGGAAAAAGTGGTTTCTTCCAGATTGGCAACCTCCTTGCTGGTGAGTATATTCTTAGTGTACAAGCCATGGGATATGTGGCACAAGAACGCGCCATCACTCTCGGAAATTCTGACAATAAAGACGCTCATCGTCATGTGGATTTCATGCTTCACGAACATGAAGGCAACCTGCCCACAGTCGATGTGATGGGACGTAGAGAACAATCCTATAAAAATACGGTGTCATTTGTGGGCACCAAAACTGCGACACTGCTCAAAGATGTGCCTCAATCCATCAACTACGTCACCAAGGAGTTAGTGCTCGACCAAGGTGCCATCACCGTGAATGATG
>NZ_KB290714.1:209655-248996 GCF_000318095.2 Alloprevotella sp. oral taxon 473 str. F0040 | reverse complement strand
GTGCCATCACCGTGAATGATGTGGTGAAAAACATGAGTGGTGTAAATCCCTACTCTTTCTACAACGATTTCTCTATCCGTGGCTTCCGAGCAACGGGTAATCGCAACTCTGGCAACCTGGTGAATGGCATGCGCACGCAAACTAGCTTGTGGCGTCAATCCTCACTCGCCAACATCGAGCGTGTAGAAGTCATCAAAGGTCCAGCTTCTGCCCTCTTCGGCAATGCTGCTCCTGGCGGCATCATCAACCGCGTGACCAAGAAACCACTTGATGTTGCTCGAAAATCGGTGTCTCTCACTGCGGGTAGCTTCAACACCTCACGCGCTTATGCTGACTTCACTGGTCCGCTCAACAATAAAAAGACCCTGCTCTATCGCCTTAACCTCGGATATGAAAACACAGATAGCTATCGCAATCTCCAAGGACTCACGAGCTACATCGTAGCCCCTTCCTTCACCTATCGACCTTCCGACCGCACACAGCTTAATGTGGACATGACTTATGTCAACAACCAAGGTAAGCTCGATCGAGGAGTCGCCGTATTCGGAGATGGTAGTCTATTCTCTCGGCCGATATCTGCCACACAGTCTGCAGCCAATGACTATCTGCGGGAGAACAATCTTAATTTATCTTTTGCTCTCTCACATCAACTAGCCCAAGGTCTTCTCTTCAACAGTACCTATCTCTATTCGTCTTACGATGAGGACTTGATGGAACACTCTCAAGACAATGCTTTTGTGAAGAAGGCTGACGGAAAAGACAACCCTTCTCTTGTGCTCATGCGCGTGACACAACGTCAACGCCACTTCCGCAACAACAATTTCAACAATTATCTCACATGGGATGTTGCCACAGGAGCAGTAAAACACAAGGTTTTGGTGGGCTACGACCATTTTAATACGCAACTTGCACCTGGTTCTAGCTATATCGAAGCAGGGGGCTATCTCCTCAAGAATGGAGGCACAGCCAAAACTTTCAATACGAAGAAGATCGACGACTATCTCTTAGACAAAGACGGCAACCCACGCACCAATGTTCCTGCCTTTAATCTCAATTCTTCTGCTGGCAATCGCTATCAAGACGTGACCAAATACATCTACGAATCTAAAGATGTGCGTCCTAGCGACCAATACACCAATGGCGTTTATCTCCAAGAACAACTCACTTGGCGCAAACTCCAGCTGCTCTTAGGGGCGCGCATGGAGTGGTTCACCGACATCACCCAACACGATAATGGCACGGAGAGCAAAACCCATCAACACGCCTTTACGCCTCGCGTAGGAATGGTCTATTCCATGCTCCCTTCTACCAATCTCTATGCCACGTGGATTCGAGGTTTCGAACCTCAAAGTGTGGCTGTCCAAAGCAATCCTGCCTCAGGAGGACCATTCGATCCTGTAGAAAGCGAACTCTGGGAAGTGGGAGCCAAAGGCGAATATCTCAACAAACGCCTCAGCGTCACTGCTGCTCTCTTCAGCCTCCGTCAGAAAAATACACTCTACAATGCTGGAGTATCAGGACAACCCGACCTCATGGTGCCTATTGGGGAAGAACTTTCTCGTGGTGTCGAATTTGATGTTTCAGGACGAATTCTCCCCTATTGGAGCATTATGGCTAGCTATGCCTTCAATGTAGCAGAGATTTCAAAAGCTCCAGAAGGAACAAAAGACTTAAACCTACAACGTCCAGGCACTCCGCGCCACTCTGCTAACCTCTGGACAAAATTCATCGTTCCCACAGGCATGCTGCGCAATCTTGGCATTGGCGTTGGTCTGAATGGCGTGAGCGAGCGTAAGGGACAAGTGGGACGTCGTGAGAATGTCGTGTCCTATCCTGGTTATGCCCTACTAAATCTCGCCCTCTACTATAAAGTGCGTGAAGTCCAGCTCCAACTGAATCTCAACAATGCGCTCAATAAGCAATACTATATCTCAGGATATGATCGCTTGCGCTCCTTCCCAGGTGCACCTCGCAACATCAATCTCACAGCAACCTACAGATTTTAATTGCGTGCTTTAACACATTCCTAAGACTCAAGCCCCACCATTCGCATAATCGTGTGAGTGGTGGGGCTTTTCAGAAGAGCAAAACAACTTGAGTCTAAGAAGTAACCGTACGAAAAACAAAGACTTCCCAATCCAGTTTTCCTTAGCGCCAACTAAGAAATAGAGCTCAATCTCGAAACAATGATGCGCTGTTTCTAATGATTATCATGATATCATGTCCGCATACAGCTATTTTTCACCTATTTATCGGATATTTTGACAAATAGAGATGACAGAACTATCCTTTCTAGTCACTAAATCTAAGTATTTAATTACTCACTTCTTAAGATAGTGTGCAACCTATTCTATCGCGAACGAGTAAAATAAGTATTTTCGCAGTCGCTTATCCTCTCTCTTATTCATCGGACTAAACGCGTAGAGAACAATTCGACCACAGAGATTCAGAACAAAAATGAGAGGAGCCAATCACCATACTGCGCGTTGTCATCCGAACATCACAACACTATACTCCCTAATTCTTATGACTCCCTCCATCATTCCTGTAGCATTGCTTGCCGCAGCTATGACCATTCCTGCCGCTTCGTTTGCTAGCAACGCAAATGGAGACAGCAAATTGAGTGGCAATGCAACTCCCAACAATGCCACTGCAGCAGCTAACGACACTCTCGTTAATCGCGTAGCCAACGGCACTGAACCCAAGCAAGGTGCTTTCGCTGAAATCCGTGGACAAATCACAGACAACAACGGCAACCCCATCAGCGAAGCCACCATCTCGGTGAAAGGTATGAAGCGCGCTGTTCGCACCAAAGCCAATGGTAAGTTCATACTTAGCGAACTGCCTAGTGGAGAATCTACCATCCTAGTTCATGCCATCGGATATACTCCACAACAACGCACCATAAAGTTGTCAAACAACAAGAGCTATGAAGGCATAGATTTTGTGTTACAAGAGCGCTCTGATGCCCTCCCCACAGTCGATGTGATGGGACGTCGCGAACAATCGTACAAAAACTCCGTTTCTTTTGTGGGCACCAAGACCGCTACCGCGCTCAAAGACGTGCCACAGTCCATTGGTTATGTGACCAAAGAACTTGTGCTCGACCAAGGTGCTATCACCGTGAATGATGTGGTGAAAAACATCAGCGGTGTCAATCAATACTCCGCCTACAACGACTTCAGCATTCGTGGTTTCCGCTCATTGGGTAACCTCAACTCGGGCAACCTCCTCAATGGTATGCGTGGACTCACTCCATTGTTTCGCCAGTCTTCTCTCGCCAATATTGAGCGCGTAGAAGTCATCAAAGGCCCTGCTTCTGCACTCTTCGGAAATGCTGCTCCTGGTGGTGTCGTGAACCGCGTCACCAAGAAACCCCTCGACGTGGCTCGTCGTTCGGTGTCGCTCACTGCTGGAAGTTTCAACACCTCTAATGTATATGGCGACTTCACAGGCCCACTCAACGAGAAGAAATCGCTTCTCTATCGCTTGAACCTGGGTTATGAGAACACCGATGGTTTCCGCGACCTTCAAGGACTCACCACCTTCATTGTTGCCCCCTCTTTCACCTACATCCTCTCCGATCGCACGCAACTCAATGCTGACATCACCTATAACAACAACATGGGTAAGCTTGACAGAGGACTTGCCATTCACGGCGATGGTGATCTCTTCTCTGTGCCTTTCAACTCCACTCAATCGGCTGCTAGCGACTTCATGAGCGAAAACACCTTCAACCTCTCGTTTGCGCTCTCTCATCAGTTGGCTAAAGGTTTGCTCTTCAACAGCACTTACCTCTATTCTAGTTATCTGGAGAATACTGAGGAACATGCTCAACAACACGCCTATCAAAGTACGATAGATGGCAAACAAGATTTCTCAAAGGTGGAAATGCGATTTGAAAAACGCCATCGTCACATCACCAGCAATAACTTCAACAATTATCTCTCTTGGTATTTTGCCACTGGTGCTTTGAAGCACAAACTTCTTTTGGGATATGATTACTTCAACACCGCTATTGCTCCGGGACTTAGTTCTCTTTCGGCTAGTGGTTATCTCCTTAAGAACGGCACTGTAGTTGATAAATTCGATGTTAAGAAGAAAGACGACTACCAACTTGATGCAAGCGGCAACCCACGCACCAATGTGCCTAGCTTCGATTTGAACTCCACTTTAGGTAATCGCATTCAAGATGTCACTAAGTATATCTACAAGACTGGTGCTGGAAATCCTAATGGTCAAGGTAGTGCTGTACGCTCGTACTCCAATGGTGTCTATTTGCAAGAACAGCTTCGCTGGGGACGCCTTCAAACGTTGCTGAGTGCACGTGTGGAATGGTTTACCGATGTTACAAAAAATGCTAAGGGCATCGAAAAGAAAACCACACAAACTGCTTTCATCCCTCGTGTAGGTTTGGTCTATGCACTCACTCCTTCTACCAATGTTTATGCTTCTTGGATTCGCGGTTTCGAACCTCAGTCAGTCGCTATTCAAAGTGATCCTGAGACTGGTGGACCATTTGATCCCATGAAGAGCGAACTTTGGGAAGTAGGCGCAAAAGGCGAATACCTTAACAAACGTCTGAGCGTTACCACTTCTGTTTTCAGAATCCGTAAAAACAACAGCCTCTATAGTGCTGGTGACCCTGTGAATCCTAAATTGAGAGTTGCCGTAGGAGAAGAAGTGTCTCGCGGTGTGGAATTCGACGTTTCAGGTCGCATTCTTCCTTATTGGAGCATCACAGCAAACTACAGCTACAACATTGCTGAAATTACCAAGGCTGCTCCTGGCACCAAAGACCTCAACATCCAACGTCCTGGAACTCCTCGCCACGCTGCTAACCTCTGGACGAAATTCATCATCCCTTCTGGTGCGCTCCGCAACTTGGGTATGGGATTGGGCATCAATGGCGTAAGCGCTCGCGAAGGACAAGTGGGACGTCGTGCTCAACTCGTCACTTATCCTGGCTACAGTTTGCTCAACCTTGCATTATATTACAAAGTGCGCGACATGCAGTTGCAACTCAACTGGAACAATGTACTCAACAAGCAGTACTACATCTCTGGTTTCGACAGATTCCGCTCTTTCCCTGGTGCGCCAAGCAACATCAACCTCACGGCTACCTACAGATTCTAGTTGCACACTTAGCCACTATCCTATATTAAATCCAAATTGGTCATTAGAATGTTATAGTGCTAAGACCGATTGGGGCTAAAATTCCCACTACTCACGACTTGTGAGTAGTGGGATTTACTTTATTACCTTCCACAAATCAGAACTCCGTAGAGAATCATCTAGCCACCGCTCCTACCAGCATCAATGATTTTTCGGTTCATACTCCCAAAAACCGCTGGAAGTTTCCTACATTTTTTCTATCTTTGCTACAAAACATCGCCCTTAAGCACACTCATTTCCTAACAAACCTATAGTTTATGCGTCACTATCTCCTTTTCGCCCTGTTCACTCTTGGCTTCATCGGCAGCATCATAGAGCGCATTCAGTTTGAACGCAAAAAGAAACATGAGAAAGATGAAGAGTATCGCTCCCTCTTTCGCCGACACAGCACCTTGATGATTATCTTCTTTGCGTATCTCGCAGCGGAACATCTTGAGCCTGTCTGCGAAGCACTCTGTGGAGAATAAGCCGCCACTAACATGCTAATGCCCATTTTTCAGCGCATTATGTAGGGCTTTTCTCCCTCTCTTGCGTGCAGCATGAGGAAGAAAGCCACACTCCACACCCATGCACGTCTATTATATCCCCTTAATTCCTCTTTTTCTTCGTCCTAACGCACGATAAGCCTGTTGTGCCTACACACACTCTAGAGAAAGATATAAAAAAGCGACAGCGTCAAAACCTTTGAGTTTTGACGCTGTCGTTGTATTAGGAGCTGAGCATCTGCCTTTGCCATCCAGCAAGACATAGCTCAACAAGAGAAGTGGCATGCAATTAGCGCACTTGCTTGTGACCAGCGGCATCGATCACCACTCCGCGCTGATGGGGAGTAGCTACACGGCCAGACAAATCGTAAGTAGTGCCCGTGGCTTCTTGGAAGAGAGGAGAACGATCCAGACCAGTAGGCACAGCCGTAGGCTCTAGTTTCCAATAATTGTTCCACTGATTAGCAATCCTCAAGGACACTCGAGTGGTAGCCACAGGATTTGAGGGGAGATACCAGCCATAGTTTGATGTGCCAGCCATAATCAAGAAGCCAGAGATCTCATTAGTTTTGCGATAGCGCAATTGCCAAGCATAGGGAGTGCTATTCTCTACGATACTCTCTCCAGCACTCGCATTACGCACAACGGCATATTTCTTTTCTGCCTTGTTTACCAGCACAAAGTTACCATCCTCTTGGCGAATCAGTTGCCACAAGATAGTAGGATTCTCATCTGTAGTCACAGGAGCTTCTACCTTAGTAGGCACCACCAAACCATCTTTCAATTGAGCCACATAGCCCGTCATTTGAGGATGCGCACTACGAATCACATAGTAATGGTTAGAAGTCAATGCTTCTACAGCCGTAGTCTTAGGAGCAGCGAGAAACTTCTCATACGCCTTCACATAAGTCTCATACACCTCTTGCGACACAGCAGCTTGTTTTGCTACCAAATCACGAGCAGGAGCAAGGTCTTTTTGGAGTTGTTGAATTGCCACTTGTGTGTGCTGACCTTCTTCGTTGGGCACCACATCTTCAATTGCATGGTCACAACGTTTCAAAAGCGCAGCAAGCATCTTTTGGAAATCAGCTTCCACAATGTACCACGTACCAGGGTGACACAAGGTAGGTTGGTCGAAAGCTACGACTTTATTCTCTGAAGGCTCGTCGTTGTTACGATTACCACCAAAAGACTTGATATAGAAGCGACCTACATTTCCTGTAGCAGTCGCATTGTAGCCTTGCACCTTTGACAATACCACGGCACCAGGCACGTAATCATATTGTTGTGCAGGCACTGCCGCGCGATCGATGCGGATAGGAGTAGCATTCTTCTTGACAAAGCGTAGAGGCTGATTGTATGAACTAATGGTAACTTCCTGCTTGTTATGCACAGACTGCATGATCCATCCGCCATTAGCCTCAACGAAGGTGAAGAGTTCTTCAGGAGCTTGTTGGTCGGTATAGTGCACTCTCACAGCAGTTGTTCCATCCGCATAGAGTGTTGCACCAGCATACTTGGCTTTATAGTAGGTAGAAGCCGAAATCAAGCGATACACCTTACCAGCGACAGGCTGTGTGATGGGGGCTGCTTTGAAAGCAGCAAGGGCTTGAGTCATCGCCTCAAGCTGTTGTGCTTCCTCAGTCGCAGCAGCAGCTTTCGCAGCGGTCACAGCGTTGGCCAAAGCATCGCAGGTAGCTTTTGGCGCATAACCCACTTCTCCTGCGCGCGTGTCCGCCAGTAACTTCTCAGCTTCGTCCACCTTTTCTTGGAGAGGTGTCTTAGACTCCTTCAGGAAAAAGTGCTTAGCATAGGTCATCTTTCGATCTTCAAAGACAACGCTGTGCTGTTGCAAACGATAGAAGAAGCTCAACCAGTCCTTTTGGTTATTAGGCAACCAACCGATTTCTGAGATCGCCAACAAACGAGGCAAGAGTTGGTATTCCAATTCTGCATTGTTGTTGGTAGTTTCCGTCCACATATTTCCTTGTACACCAAGACCAAATTCGGTTTTACCCACAGAACGGAGGCGAGCCAAGGGATCGAAGTTATAGATTTTCTCAACGCTATTCACGCTACCATCGCCCCATCCTCCGCGGTAGCCTTCATTGACATCCGCTTGGTCCGCAGTCACCTGCATCCAGTCGAGGTAGAGCACATTGTAAGGCACAATCACTGTGTGGAAACCCTTAGAAGCAGCCAAGATGTCCGTCCAGTCTGTCCAACGGCCTGTGCCGTCTCTACCGAGGTTCCAAGCCATGATGAGGGGAGAAACTTCACCTTTGTGGCGATTCCAATAGTTGTCGGTCTTGGTCTCAATCAATTCGTCCCAAGCCACAATGTCTTTGTTGTATTTCTTCTTGAGATAAACGGCTAGTTCATGCACCAACCAAGGTTGCAATTCACCAACGCCATTGAGCTTATTGTCCTTGATGCGTTGTTGGCAAAGGGCATTTTCTTTCCAGCGATCGGTAGGACACTCGTCACCACCGAGGTGGATGTAACGGCCGGGGAACACTTTCGCCACATTGTCGAGCACGGTCTTGAGGAAGTCGATGACTTTATCGTCACCGATGTTCAACACGTCTTTGGAAATACCAGCGGTCACACGAACCTTGTAGGTGCGATTGGGGTAGCAACTTAACTCTGGATAGGCAGCAAGGGCAGCCACCATGTGTCCAGGCATGTCGATTTCAGGGATAATCTCGATGTTTCTCTCAGCAGCATAAGCCACAATCTCGCGCAAATCGTCGAGGGTATAGTACATGCCGCGACCATATTCTGTGTCGTCAAAGAAGTGTGGATCAGTACCATCGCTCACAAAAGAACCTTTACGACGGCTACCCACTTGGGTCAGCTTGGGATATTCGGGAATCTCTATGCGCCAACCTTGGTCGTCGGTCAAGTGCCAGTGCAAGCGGTTCATTTTGTAGAACGACATGATGTCGAGGATGCGCTTCACCTCAGTTTTGTCGAAGAAGTGACGAGCAATATCGAGCATATATCCGCGATAAGACAAGAGGGGTTTGTCTTTGATGTCTAGCACGGGCAAGGTCCAAACTCTCTGTGCGCCGTTCTTGGGATAGAAAGCTTTGGTCATGAGCTGACGCAGAGTTTGCAAACCATAGAAGAAGCCAGCACGATGAGAGGCTTTGATTTCGATGTGCTTTTCGGTAATGCTTAGCGTATAGGCTTCTGCACCTGCAACACTCTTGTCGGTAATCAAGGCCACCATGCCGTCTGCAGCAGCGGAAGGAGAAGATTGCAAAGAGAGGGTGAGTCCCAAACGGCTCTTCACTTCTTCAGCAAACTCGTGCACCATGCCCTTCAAACTATCAACGGGTGAGGTGATGACTTTGAGGTTGCGCAAATCAAGATTTTTTCCTTCTTGGATGTTGATGTTCTGAGGATAGGGCACCAAAGGAGGAAGATTCTTATAAACGTCCAACGCCGCAGTAGTTTCAAAGGTCAAAGCATTGTTGCCTTCTCGGTCTTTGCTAGAACCCCAAAGTCCAATGGGATGTCCAGCACCTGCACCACCCCACTGGTTGAAACCCACTTGAGTATTGGCCTTAGGATGAATTTCGAAAGAAGAAGTGAAATTGGCTGTCTTACAGGGTAATATGGAGAACTTATTGTTGGCGTGCTGCTTAGCAGCTTCTACCATACCCTTTTCTTGAGTGTTGGTGACATAGAGTTGCAAACCAGCCTTATTTGTGAAGGTGTATCCCTCGGCTGCAGAACCTTCCACCTTCCACAACTGAGCATCTACGCCCGTCATAGCAGCTAGACGCGCCCCGCTATTGGCTTTAGAAGCCTCCACGACCAAACCACTGTTTGTAAACTTCAAGAGATACCAATGTACCTCTTGCGCTGTGCTCACCTTCGGCATAGAAGGAGCTGCGAGACTCACTAGAGATACTAGTAAAGCCCAACACAAAAGAAATAACTTTCGAAATGTATTCATGACTAGGTTTTATAATAAAAATGCTTTGCAAATATAGCATTTTTCATAGTATATTCCAACTCATTTGCGCATAAATGCCCAAATTAAACGCCACATCTGTCAAAATCTCTGATTATTTCTTTTCAAAAAACAAGGAAAGGTCTGTTTTCTTTCTACGCAACTTCTCTTCTCACATTCACACCTCCGCCAATGGCTCAAGTTTATTCAGCAATAGAGGAGGACGACCTATGAATTATACGGCATCCCTAGAAATGGAAGCAGGAAGAATTATACTTCAAACTTCGTTGCTCGAACGTAGCCCATTTTTTTTGCATTGAGCGGACATTCTTCCATCAGCCCAAGTTCCACTAATTTCTGCAAATCAGCGCGAGCCGTCTTCGGACTAACTCCAAAGCGTGTTATTATTTCGTTAGTGGTAACAATCCAATTGGGCTGCTCCATAAGAATTTTCACCACTTGTGCTTGACGATGATTAAGTTCCACTCTGGTTCTAAGCGTAAATAATTCATCTTTTTCTCGCATTTTTCTCGCCAAATATGCTTTTAATTCATCGTAAGCTCGCTTCATCGCCACTAGATTATAGTGGATGAAATAGGACAAATCCAATCCGTCATGCTCTGTATAGAGAAAGGCTTTTTCGTATTTTGCTTTACTACGGTAAATCACGCGAGAAATAGACAAGAATTCAGCTAATCGATAGCCTTTTTTCAGTAAATACCAATAGAAGAGTGAGCGTGCTGTTCTGCCATTTCCATCCACAAAAGGATGAAAATAAGCTAGTAAGAAATGAATGATTATCCCCTTCACAATGGGGTGAATAAAGGGACTATTCGCATCCTCATTGGCAAAATCACACAGTTGTACCAGCAATTCGGGAAGTTCATCAACATCAGGAGGGGTATGCGCCACTTCTCCCGTGAGGTCATTCATGACATAGATGCTATTATCCCTTCTAAATCGTCCTTCGTCTGTAGCATCTTGGAGTGTTTGAGTAGCAATCGAATGTTGAATGTTTTGCAAGAAATCCAGCGTCAACCTCTGCTCATCATGCTCGAGTAAGAAATTGATGGTTGCATAGTTATTGACAATCATCTGCTGACTCTTATTCACAGGTTTCAACTGCTTTCTCAGCATCTCCTTTGCTTCTTTCCGAGTAGTCGAGGCCCCCTCCATTTGGCTAGAGGCTATCGCTTCTTCCATGATAGCACTTAACAGATATTGCTGCCTATCTTTCGTTTGAAGTTCTGGGGCTACTCCTGCACTACTTCCGAAATTAAGGTCAAACTCATGCAACAGAGCTTGCATCTGACTCGTAATCGTGAACTGAAAAGTGTATTTACCAAATGTAAGATGCACTCTATTGGCAGCTCTCTTTAGTTTCACAGCAGCCCAAAGCAGCTCAGGTTGCATAGACTGGGGAGCCAGATATTTCACCTTATCCCAATAAAGATAATCATGATCTATGCGCGCTAAGATGTCCTGACAAAGAGGATCGGTCAAGAGATTGATGGCTTTTTCCTCAATATTATGCAGAGAAGGGGGAATTTCTATCATCGTCTGTAGAGAGATTAGTCTTGCGACAAAGATAAGATTTTCCCTTGAATGGCTCAAAAGAAATGGGGAATTTCCTCATAATTCCCCATAATTCCCCAATTTGGGTCATAATTGAGGAGCAAAAGCTCGTAGGGAGGACTTGGACTTAAGTAGAAGAGGGGGGGCGAAAACCAAGCGAAGGAGGGAGATATGGGGGATTGCGCACCCAAACAATCGGAGAATTCAAAAAAGTTCTCCGACATTTTTGGAGAAATCTCCGAGATTCTCGGTAAAACGTCGGAGTTTTTTTGAGTAAAAGTCGGACATTTTTCTGCGTAGTTCGGAGAAAACCTATTGCAACGGTGCAAACTGATGTTGAGGAGTAAGGCAATTGTGACAACCAGCAATACACGCATTCAAGGGAAGAAGTTAGGGCAAAAGGGAGGACAGGTAAGAAAAGCAGAAAACTGGCTGCTACTAGATGTTAAAACTGGCGTTCTCGCGCGTACGCGTACGCGCACATTCCTGCAGTTTTGCACTTTTTGCTTTCACAACCTTCACAGACTCCCTATATAACCCACTATATATCAAGAAGTAACACAACATTTTCGGACATATTTTAACAGAACACGTCAGAAGAGCGTCGCAAGGGGGCAGAAAAGTTCCTCTACGCACATCAGAGAACATGGTTGTTTCACCTTAGATTGATGGCTCTCCACAACCCTTCGTGTGAAGGTTGTGAAAGCAAAAAGTACAAAATCCCAGGGAAGGCGCGCGCGTACACGCGCGTGAGCAAAGACTGCCGTCTCATCCCTAAAAAGACGGTGTGCAAGCAGCAAACCGAAAACTGAAAAGCCAAAAACAAAAATACCCTTGATTTGCCATATTCAAAATGACAAAATCAAGGGTATCTATAATTTTTTCTTCACTTTTCCGCCGAATTTTCACTCTTTGCCCTATTTGCTTCCCCTATATGAATAGAGGGAGAACATAAGTGCAGGGCGAAAAAGGGGCTAAAGAAGGGCTGTGAGAGCGTTTCGCCTTAGCGCATGAGCAACTCTAGGGTAGAGAGTTTATGAAGCACGCTAGCTTGAATCATTTGTTGTGCTTGTTGCAACTCACCCATTTGGAGTGATTCGCCATAAGCCTGCTTGTAGTATTGCTCAGCTTCGGAATACTTTTTGAGTTCGCGATAGGAGTCGCCCACCATCACGAGGTAGTTGATTTTATTCATCAACACTTTCTCCGAGGGAATAGCGATTTTGAGCCACTCAATGGCTTGCTCGTGATCAGCAGCGCGCAACTTCTTGTCGGCAGCATAGTAGAGAGACTGAGCTGCCATGGCATAGTCGGCAGCATTGGCATCAGCACCTAAGCCTGCAAGATACTTGCGCATGAGCTTGAGATACTCCGCCACGTCCTTGTTCTTGTAGATGGCAAAGAGGGCATTGTAGTAGTCGCGCGACTTGTCGTAGGGCGTTACATTGGTAAACTTGATGACATCGTATGCCTTCTTGTAGTCGGTGCGAATCTTCTCAAGATAGTCCTTATAGCTCGCATCGCCTTTCTTGACAAGTTTGAGCATACGCTCGTCGTTCTTTTCCACCACATAGTAAGCTGCGGGTTCGCCCACGGCAGCCAACCATTCATCGAGGTGGGTGCTGATGTAGTCTACAAGGCGATCGGTGGTTTCATCGTCGTCACCGCCTAGATAACCGATGATGATATAATCTTTGCGATTGATGAGACTATTATCGGCCATCTTGGTTTCGATGTACTTCTGATAGATCTTGCGCACACGTACCACCCACTTTTCTGCATCCATACCGTCTTGCGTGGTGAGAAACTGGGGAGCCATGGTGAGCAATTCCTGCTGAATGGTGAGATCGTTGGGATTTTGGCGATGTTCCTTGTAGAGTTGCTCAAAACCTTTCATTTCTCCCATGGCAGTCTTCGCCATGTCGAGAAGTTCTTGAGCGTTCATGTAGCCCACATTGATAGAGAGGGCTTTGCCTTCACCATCAATGATGCCGAGCGTGGGAAAGGCCTCCACCTTGTAGGCTTTGGCGATGTCTACATTCTCGGGCTTCTCAGCATCGAGTTGGAGAGAGACAAAATTCTTGTTGAAATATTCACCCACCTCTGGGAGCGTGAATATCTGCTTCTCCATCTTCTTGCAAGGGCCACACCAAACGGCATAGAAATCGACAAAGAGGGGTTTTCCTTCAGCCTTGGCCTTGGCCATCGCCTCAGCAAAGGTGCCTTTGAAAAACTGGATGCCTTTCGAATCTTGTGCCATAGCAGGCAGTGCGATTAGGGCGCAAAGGACGGAGAGGAGGAAGAGACGAATCTGTTTCATACGACTTCGTTTTAGGAGTTTTCGACTGGGCTATCTTCTGCCGGAGGATTCTCTTCAGTGGTGCCTTCTTCCAGGACTTCTTCAGCCTTGTCTTTGACGATGAAAGTGAAGAGTCCGTTGAGTTCACGCGAATAGCCTTCGTTGCTCACGCGGAGATTGACCGTGTAGCGGCCATTAGGAAGCGTGGTCACAGCTTTTGGGAAGAGATTGATGGTGCCACCACTTACCGTGACCAGACCATCTTGCACCGCTTTATCGAAAGCAGCAGCATCGCCTCCTTCACTAACAGTGACACTCTGGTAGTAGAAATTGACAGGGTTGGTGCCAGACACACCTTGGATGCGCTGTGACGACCAGGGTGCAGGATATTCTTTTGTCAAACTGTGGACATCATCTTCACTCACTTGGCGATACACCACGAGTTCTTTGGTCGAGAAGGCGGCATATTGCGTGTCGAGATAGCCCACTGTGGTATCGTGACAAGCGGTGAGCGCGGGGGTGCTCAGAAGACCTGCGAGGAGCAGGCTGTAAAGAAAGATTCTTTTCATATCACAAAGGGAAGTGGGGATTAAAACTCAAAGAGCGTGAAGTTGTATTGCAGGGCGTGCACGGTTCCTGTGTTGGTGCGGATGTTGTGAGAAGCCACTACGCGCTCCACTTGGGTGGTGGGAGACACCACGTGCAACACCAAGGGACCTGCACCAGCTACGCCACCATAAGAGGAAGCAAAGGTGTACATCCACAACTGGGTGCCAGAAGCCATGGTGTAGAGTTTACCTCCCTTACCGATGGCCTCGCCACTGGTGGACTTTTCACCACGAGCAAAGTCTTCGAGTTGGAGATTCTCATTGGGGATGACGTGAGAGAGCACAATATTACGGCACGAATCGACACTAATAGCGTCGATGAGGTGCATGATCATGCTATCAGTAGCCGCGTCTTTGTCAAACGCTGCACGGGTGCTGAGACCATCAGTCGTTGCTTCGTCTGACTGCGTTGCGGTGTACGTCTTGAGGAGATAGCGGCGAATGCTGTGATTCGTGGGGGCAATGAAGGTGATGTGACTACCATAGGTGCTCTTGCCCTCAAAGACTTCGTTGAGACCTGCACGGTTGATGAGATAAACGAGATAACTATAATTGTAGTTATCGCCCTTGAAATAGGTGAGCATCGAGGTGTCGTGGTAGGCTTTGGCACGGCCTGTCTCCACGAAGTTATAGTCGGTGCAGGAGGTGAGCCACCCCATGAGAATGAGGCAGCAGAAGAGTGCTCCTTGTTTGATGCGATGTATCATAAGACTTGGTTTATTTCCTTCGTTTGGATCATGAAACTAGTTGCTATAGCGGTGCCAATAGGGACGCTGGAGAATGAGACCATTGATGACCTTGCCGTCTTTGTCACGCTGCGCACCATAAGGCACGGGAAGATTGAGCGCACCATCAGCGATGTCTTGCTTGGTGAGGGTGGTCCACTTGCCCGTGAGATCGGTTTTGACATAACCATTGCGGAGGATGTCGTAATAGCGAGAGTCGTTTTCCAACACAAACTCACGTTCGCGCTCGTGGAAGATGGCTCGCTTCAAATCTGTCTCACCATTGGCAGGATAGGCAGCAGCACCAGCACGCGCACGAATCACATTGAGATCGGCGATAGCCTCAGCCGTGCGACCTAGCTTGTTGAGACACTCGGCGCGGAGCAAGTAGAGATCCGCAAGACGCCAATAAACATAGTTGGCATCAATGCTCAAGAAATACTTACCCGCTTCTGAGCTTTGGTCGATGGTGTAAACCGATTTGCGGAATTTATAAGGCACAGCATAGTCTGTGCCGCCAGCCATGTGGGGTTCATCTTGTTTGTAGAAGAAGGCAGTACGGCGCAAATCGGTGGCATCGGGATAGAGTTTATTGACCGTGGAGCGATAGAGACGATAGTCGGCTTGCGCGAGGTCACCTTCGAGTTTGGTGTCATTGACTGGCCAAGTGGCATAGAAGGTAGCAACATCATTCTTCGTGGTGGACTCGTTGCCACGGCTCTTATCATAGACCAAAGAGAAGATTTCTTCGGGATTGTTGGCCGATGGATTAGACAGCAGTTCGCAGAGGGCTTCAGGGCTTTCAACGAGGGAATAGGTGCCTGCTTCACCATTGATGAGATGGGTGGCATATTCCACACTCTTTTCGTAAGCGGCTTTGGCATCTACGCTGGATTCTCCATAGAGCTCCGCCATGCTACCCTTCCACGCATAGAGATGGGCAAGCAGAGCGGCGGCACTTCCCTTGGCAGCATACTGCTTGGAAGTGACACTTGCCCCTGCGGTGTTGCGCACCTTGGAGAAGATGGGGAGCATATTATAGGCTTGCTCGGCATGGCGAATACCAGCATCTATGACCTCTTGCTGAGAGGATAGGCTGTAAACGCGGATTTCTTTGGCATCAAGCGGGATTACGGCTTTTCCATAAGCGCGAGCGAGCTGGAGATATCCGAAGCCGAGGGCGAAATGGGCTTGACCAGCATGATAGTTGTAGCGGTCTTGGGTGAGTCCTTTGGTCGAACCGATGTTTTCGAGCAGAAGATTGGACTCAAAAATCATGCGATAAAGGCCTACCCAGTCGGGCGAACTCTCGATGATGGTACGAGGGTTCCCTTGACGAATCTGATCATCAAATTGCGATTCATCGGCAAGTAGACCAACTTTCGTGATGGGACGCACCGCATCCATAGCATTGTTGAGATAGAAATGGATGGTGATGGTAGTGGTATTCAACTCGCTTTCCGTGGCAAAGGCGTTGGAATAGGTGATTGCGTTTTCGGGCGTGAGATCCAAATCGCAAGACACCAATCCCAAACCGAGAAATGCTGAGAAGATATAGGGAAGGAATTGCTGTTTCATTAGAACTTGAAATTTAGACCGAGGGTGAGTTTGCGATTCAATGGATACATCGTGCCGTTGTCCTTACCTGTGGCAGGATTGACAATTTCGGGATCTAAGCCCGAGTAGTTGGTGAGCAGGAAGAGGTTCTCTCCAGTGAAATAGATGCGTCCCTCTGTGAGACGGAGTGCCTTGGTGATTTTAGCAGGAAGGGTGTAGCTCAAGGTGAGTTGCTTCAGACGGAGGTAGCTCACATTTTCGATATTGCTATCAATGTCTCCGTCAAACTGTCCTACATAACCATCGTCGGCAAATTCCAATGAGGGATAGTCTGCACGATCACCTTCTTTTTTCCAGAACTTAGCCTTGGTGAAGTCGTTCATCACCACTCCAAACTTCTTGTTGAACAAGAAAGCTCCCCCTTTGACCATATTCATCATGCGCTGGCCGAGGGTGTAGGTGGTGAGGAAGGTGAGGGCGAAGTTTTTGTAGGTGAAGGTGTTGGTGATACCTCCTTGGGCTACGGGCAGCGCAGAACCTGCATAGTAAAGGTCGTTGCTATTGATGATGCCATCTCCATTTTGGTCTTTGATCTTGCGACCACCAGGACGAAGAGGGTGACTCAAAGAACCGAAGGAAAGGGGCACGCGCTTACCCTCTTGGTTGTAGTAGTAAGGGATTTGACTCTCATTCTGCACAATTCCCTCGTCACGATAGGTGTAGATGCCATACATGGGGCGACCGAGCACCTTGTCATTGAGGTCCTTGCCATCGTAGGAAGAGAGGAATTTATTCCAGTTGCGAGAGATGTTGAAACCTAAGTCCCAAGTGAAATCCTTAGAACGGTAGAGCGAAGCGGTGATGTCGAGTTCTAATCCTTCGTTGGAGATGGAAGAAGCGTTGGTCCATGTGCTACGCGAGATGAAGAAGTTACCAGGCGTGGGCACTTGCATAAGCAAGTCGTAGGAGTACTTATAGTAGTAGTCGGCACGTACCTTGAGACGGCTATTGAGGAATTCGAGATCCAAACCAAGGTCGTACTGATCGCTCTTTTCCCAAGTGAGGTGGCTATTGGCCATTTCACCAGGTTGCAAACCAGATTCTCCCATGAAGTTGTTGGACTCTTCCATGAGTCCGTGTGCCAAGTAGGCTTCTTGGAACTTCTGTCCACTACGTCCCCAAGAGGCACGGAACTTACCATAGGAGAGATACCAGATGTCGCGCATAAAGTTTTCCTGACTAAATGCCCATCCTGCGGCGACAGAGGGGAAAGACGCCCAACGAACATCTCTTCCAAATACGGAAGAACCATCATAACGGATAGAGGCTTCGAGAAGATAGCGACGATCGTAGTTATAAGCCACACGGCTCAAATAGCTCATCATTTGCTGCTCTTCACGATTGGTGGTGAGGCGTTGCAAGAACTCGGTGCGACCTTCTACTTCACGTCCTTGTGGCCAGCCTTCTCCAATCTCAAAGATGCGATTGGTGGGACCACCAGCTGCCTTACCCTTGATGTTCTCATTGAGATCGTAAGTGGTGGTGAAACCACCCAACAACTCAAAATTGTTTTTCTCTTTGACCTTGAACTTGTAGGTAAGGATATTTTCCCATTGCATCATCACAACCATGGAGCGCGCTGTCTCCACAGAAGAGAGATTGTTGAAGTTCAAATAGGTGGGGCGGAACAGATGGTTATTGGAATAATAGGCATCTGCTGAGGCGGTGGTCTGGAACTTGAGTCCAGGGAAGAAGGTGTAGTCAGCCCCTAAGGTGAGACGAGGATTGAACATACCATTGCGAGCACGCACATCTCGAACACGCTGCAAGGTTTGTTGCTCAGCCACAGAGCCGGCGCCAGGATAGACCGTAGGCATCTGTTTGGGATCAACTTCTAGACCTTGAATGCTAGAGCCACTGATGGCGATTTGCTTGGCATACGACAAACTCACACGGGTGAAGAAATTGAGTTTGGGAGAGAGGCGCAAGTCTAGGTTAGTCAAGAAATTGAGACGTTGGAAGCCACTATTGATTTGAATACCCGTTTCGTCGTAGAGTCCAAGACTTACGAGATAGCGTGCATTTTCATTACCACCACGAGCGTAGAAATTGCCCGAGGTGACCTTACCTACTTGGAAGAAATATTTCCACCAGTTGGTGTCATTGTTGTAGAAACTATTGAGGGAGTCTTGCACAGCTCCAGGTGCGGAAGCATCTTCTCCAAGGACATTACCATTGCCCCAGAAATAGTCGTAAGCTCCATCACCATATTGTGAGCGACCGTAAGACTGTCCATAGCCATTGGGAAGCACATACTTCCCTGTCATGTAGTCGTAGTAGCCGTAACGCTGGTGGCGCGCCAAGAGGTTGTGCACATAGCGTTCGCCATTACCGCGCATTTGCAAGGGAGTGGCAGGAAGGAACGAAAGACTCTGTGAGAGGGTGGCTCCAAACTCTGGGCGACCCAAACGGCCTTTCTTCGTGGTAATCAAGATGACACCATTGCCCGAACGCGAACCATAGAGCGAAGCTGAAGCAGCATCTTTCAAGACTTCCACAGATTCTATCGTAGTGGGATCAAGACCTGCTAGGGCATTGATGCCACCAGTGGCATCACTAGACACCTTAGAAATGGGCACTCCATCAATGACAAACAAAGGGGTGCCATCGTTGATGCCTTGCTGATTGAGTGAGCTGATACCGCGGATGTTGATGCGCGACCCACTACCACCAGGAGAACCAGAAACATTGGTCACTGCTAAACCAGATAGCTGACCTTGCAAGAGATTTTGGATGCTGGGAGCTGGAGCATCTTTGAGTTTATCGGCCTTGATGCTACTCACCGCTCCTACTAGTTCGCGAGAGTTGCGCTCACCATAGGCCACGACTGTGGCTTCTCCTAACTGAAGCGCGGTCTCTCTGAGTGTGATGCGAGGCACAACACCATTGGTAAACTTCACCGTGGCAGGTTGATATCCAATGGAAGACACCTGCAATTCGCCACTCTTGGCGGTGGTGGGAAGGACGAAGCTACCATCTTCTTGGGTCATAACCACAAATTTTGTGCCTTTGAGCTGCACATTGGCCGACATGACTGGTTGGCCAGCTCCATCACGCACAATACCGCGCAAGCCTTCGCCTGTGGCTTGCTGAGCCGTTGCCCCTCCTGCTGAGGATTGTGCTGAGGTGGCTTGTCCAGTGGTTTTACTTGCGACGGGAGCCGCTGTCACCGCATTGCGAACTACACGCAAATGTTTACCTTCTAAGCTGTAGAGGAATGGTTTATTTTGGAAAAGGATGGCTAGGGCCGCCTCTGGCGTTGTTTCATCGAAATCAACGGTCACGGCAATACCTGCTTGGCGCACTGCATCACCACCTTCAAGTTGATACCCACCCTTTTGCACGATGTAGTTAAGCACCGTCCACATGTCTTTCTGTTTGAAAGAAACCGTGATGGTGGTAGGGGTAGTCTGCGCTTGTGCGGTCATGGCGGGGCTACCCGCGAGTAGCACTCCTCCCATGAGCGCGACTAAACTTAGGCGCAGCGGAGAATTGTGTTGTGACATATCTTTATAACTAGGTTAGGAGAGATGAGACTTAATCGTGTTCCCACTTTTTATCTTCGGGAGCTTGGCTCTTCACCACGATGAATCGCTGGCGAGCATCGCTGAGTAAACGCTGCAACAAGGCTGAGAGATCAGCTGACTTCACGTCAGACACGCGGACTGTAGGAGCTGTGGTGGTCGAATCTGTGGAAGCCGCAGCAGACTTAGAGTTCGTTGTTGCTGACTTATTTGCAGCTACTGATGATTTATTTGTACCATTGGTAATGGGTAACTGTGGCACTTTGCCGGTTTCCACATAGTTGTTCAGCAACGCGAGCCATACTCCCAAACCGAGTTCACCATCAGCTGCTTTGTCACTAGAGTCTTCGTCTAGAATAAAGGGAATTTGCACCTTCTTGAACGCATCGTTGTCGATGTGTCCTGCTGCCATGCTGCGTAGGATTTCCAAGGTGCGAGCCTTCAAATAATCGGCTTTCTCACGAGAAGTAGAGAAGTGGATGGAGAGGTTGGCACGCTCTATGGGTTCTTCTACATGGTTGGTGTTTACCGCAATGCTATAAGTGGCTTGTTCACGTTCACGAAGTTCGTCGAAGAGCACATTTTGCAGCAAAGGTTCGAGAAGAGAGAGGGCAAGTGCCTGGCGTTCGTTGAGTTTAGGCTCATCGAGTAGGAATGAAAGCTCTACTTCACCCATATCTCCAGGAGTGTCGACGACGAAATTGCGGTCAATGACGCGCTCCTTACTCGTAAAGTCACGAGCGGCATAGTCGGCAGTGGTAAATGCCTTGCGAGATTGCTTGGCATCGCCAGGAAGTGCAGCGAGATAAGTCGTCACCAACCGCTTGGCTTCGGCTTCTGAGAGGTCACCCACTAGGCAAGCATTGAAATGCGCAGCGTTGCCAAAGTGTTCTTTGTACAAGCGTTCTAAATCGTTGAAACGCATCTTGGAGAAGAACTCCTTGTCTTCACGTGGATTCTGGAGGGTGATGGGAGAGAGGACTTCTTGAATCTGACGATCCACGGCTTCTTTTCCTACTTGTGGACGAGACGCCCACACGTATTCTTTGCGTTGTAGCCATTTGTCAAAGACGGGCTGTGAGAAGTTTTGTCGCGCCAATACCAGATAAAGATAGGAGAAGAGGGCGTCTGCCTCATCGGTCTTGCTGCGCGCCTGCATGCCATCGAGATAATCATTGATGGTGAGGCTTACTTCTATAGGGCGATTGCCTAACCAGTTGGCTAGCTGATTGCGAGAATACTTGTAGACTCCTGACTGCATGATGAGGCCTTGCATGGCAGAGAAGGAAGCTAAATCTTCTGGCTTCACGAGCATGTGTCCCCCCTTTGCAGCAGCAAGGAGCATCACTTCGCCTTTTAAGTCTTTGGGGAGCGACTTATAGACGACTTTCATGCCATTGGAGAGGGTCCATTCGACGGCATCAAGAGAAGAAAGGCGTTGTTCACGCACGATTTTCCCTTGCGGGAGGGTGAAATCAATGAGATTTCCTGCTATGTCGCTTTGTTTTTCTGCAGCGTTGCCCATCGCCTTGGTCGTAACGAGGAGCTTTTCAGCCTCAATCTGGGAGATGGCAGCTTCCTGCGCCGAAGCGGTGTAGGCTACGAAAGCGAGATTGCTGGTGTTGCCCATCTTCGCTTGCAACCAGTCTTGGAGGTCTTCGACTTCAAGCTCCACCAATTGTTCGATATTTTCCTGTAACTGTGCACGAAGTTCCTTGAGGGGTGTGCCGTAGAGGTAGTTGCGACGGTATTGATCGAAGAAGTTGTCGGGAGTTCCCAGGTTTTGCTCGTCGTCCAAGGCTTGCTTCATACCATCATAAAGTGATTGCTTGGCATTCTCAAAGAGACGCTCGGGGATGGGCTGGAGCAAACGAGCACGCTCTGCAAGCACTTGTTGCACGGCTGTGACGTCTTTGCCACGATAGGGTACAACATCCCATGCAAACTGGCCATAACCGCGCACCAGTGGCGTGTAGCTCACAGAGGCGGCTATGAAATCTTCGCGGTTGTCATTGCGCAGATAAGCGAAATACTTAGGAGCGATGTCGTTGAACAACTGCTGGAAGAGGAATTCTTTGGTAGCAGCTTCGCCTTTCAAATCTGTAGGCGTGGCGACACGTTGGTAGATGCCATAGGAATGGGATTGGTTCTCAGCATCTATAAAACGATAATAGAGCGGTGCAGCATGGTCGGCAATCGTGAAATTAGGACGAGCCTCTGCCTTCTTCGCTTTCTTGATGCTACCGAAGAGCTGTTTCACTTTTGCCTCATAGACTTCTGGATCGATATCTCCCACAATCACCACACACTGAAGGTCAGGACGATACCAAGTGCGGTAGAAACGCTGCACATCTTTCGCTGTCAGTGTCTCTAAAGACTTGAGCGGCCCGATGACATTGCGCTGCGCATATTGGGAGTTATTGTAGACTACGGAGGCGATACTGTCGCTCAGACGCTTTGAAACATTGTTGCGCTGGCGCCACTCTTCAATGACAATACCACGCTCTTTTTCGGTGTCTTTGTCGGTGATTTTGACACCATCGCACCAGTCACGCAGCACGAGCAATACGGAGTCGGTGAGTCCGGGAGCTTCCGTGGGTACTTCGCTGATGGAGAATCGCGTTTCGTCTTGTCCAGTGCGGGCATCGAAATCATACAACCCACGCTGGCGCAACCAAGCCATGACACCTTGGGGATAATGCTTGGTGCTGTTGAATGCCATGTGCTCGAGGAAGTGCGCCAAACCTTGTTGTTGGTCGTTCTCCAATAAAGCACCGACATTCTGAAGTAGGTAGAAATGGGCTGTACCTTGCGAACCTCCGGCATCTTTACTGATGTAGTAGGTGAGTCCATTGGGAAGTTTTCCCGTGCGGAGGGTAGCTATTTGAGCGTGCGCTACGTTCATACCCACCAAACTAACGGCGGATAAACAAAGCGAGGGCAGGAGCGCACGATGAAAAAAACGAGAAAGTAAGTTCATGTGTCGAAAAGGGATAAAAGCGCGAGTAGAAACTTCAAGGGGTAAAGATGGATATCAGAGGTTTCTACTCACGCTTATCAAATAAATTACCGCACGTGGGTCGGGATATTAGGGTTGGTCTTCAATTGATTTAATGCTTCTTTGACAATCGTGTTCTTTTGATTGACAAAATGATAGAAGTCACTTGTTTCATATAAGCCATTGATGAAGATTGATTTTAGGCTAAAGCGCAGATCTTCAACAGTGTCCGCCAATTCTTTATCATCTTTAGGCGATATTTTCTTAGACTTAGCGGTAGTGATAATCTCATTGATGAGCGATTCTGGAACGATAAATTCGCGCTCAAACTGTTCGAATGTCTTATATTGTTGGCGAAGTGCCTTACGATGATTGTCGATATAGCGCAAAGTAGCCTCGTTGATGAGGTTGTTGCGACGAAGAGCAACGTGGAACTTGGTGATTTGTGCGGTATCAAGGGGTACAAAGACATCGGGCATGACACCTCCACCTCCATAAACAATGCGTTTATCAATGAGTGTGTGATAAACTTGCGATGAATCCAAACGAATGGAGTCTTTGTGTAGGAGTTCTCCATGAGTATATCGCTGCTCTAGATCTTGCGCATACTCTTCTTTTTTTCCCTTCTCATAAGGTTTCTGAATGCAACGGCCAGAAGGAGTGTAATAGTGGCTTGTAGTGAGACGAATCATGGAGCCATCGGGGAGATCAATGGGGCGTTGCACCAAACCTTTACCGAAAGTGCGACGACCCACCACAAGAGCGCGGTCATAATCTTGCAAAGCTCCTGTGACAATCTCAGCTGCAGAAGCACTGAATTCATCGACTAACACAACCACTCTACCCTGACGGAACAAACCTCCACCTTCGGCTTTCAACACTTGTTTGGGTTGGCTTCGACCTTGGGTGTAAACCACGAGTGAGCCTGGGCGCAGGAATTGGCTAGCCACATTGACAGCTGCTCCTAAATAACCTCCACCATTGCTCTGCAAATCGAGGATAAGGTCTTTCATCCCTTGCTTTTTCAGGGTTTGTAGGGCCTTTTCTACTTCATCACCAGTAGTTGCACCGAAGCGATCAAAGCGAATATACCCCACTTCAGGAGCTATCATGTAAGTGGCTTCCACGGTGTTCATAGGAATCTTGTCGCGAGTCACGACAAAATAAAGTACACTAGAGGCTCCTCGGCGCACCACTCCAAGACGCACTTTTGTGCCTTTGGGGCCACGAAGCAATTTTACGATGCTGTCTTGAGGCATTTTCACCCCTGCGATGGTGCGTCCATCAACAGAAATGATGCGATCGCCGTTGAGAATACCTACTTTCTCCGAAGGACCTTTCTTGATGGTCTGCACTACTACAAGAGTGTCAGTGAGGATGTTGAACTGCACACCGATTCCTTCAAAGTTTCCCTCAAGAGGCTCATTCATCTTCTTCGTCTCTTCAGGATTGCTATAAGAAGAGTGCGGGTCTAGCTTGTCTAACATTCCCTTGATAGCATCTTCTACCACTTTCTTCTGATTGACAGAATCTACATAGAGTTGTGTGATTGCAAGTTGCGCCATTTGAAGTTTACGCAATTGTGTCACATCAACATCAGGTTCTGTTTGGCGCGATTGAGCAAAGCCCAAAGTAACACTGCTTATTAGTAGAAGCAGGCTAGCCCAAAAAGTGGAAAAATAACGATATTGCTGCATGAGAATATAAGAGATTGGAATAAACAGTAGAAAAGAAGGCTTAGAATGTCGGAAAAGTTGAGCTTGAACGCCTTAGGGAAGAAACTCACTAACGTCCTTACCAAAAGCTAAAAGCTCGCGCACAATAGTAGAAGAGATGTCGGCATAATGCGGTTCGGTGAACAGCAATACCGTCTCTACGCCTGACAATCTGTTATTGATGCTTGCGATGTCACGCTCATATTCGAAGTCTTTGACAGAACGAATGCCGCGCAGCACAAAACCAGCCTGTTCTCTACGCGCCAGATCGGCGGTCAAATCGGCATAAGCCACGACCTTCACACGTGCTTCTGAAGCATAGACTTTTTCAATGGCTTCCACTCGCTCTTCAGGCGTGAGAAACGACCGTTTGTTGGTGTTATACCCCACTCCAATAACGATTTTATCGAACATCTCCAACCCCCGTCGTACGATGGAGGCATGGCCGATGGTGAAAGGGTCAAAACTTCCAGGAAAAATAGCAATGCGCATAGGAGAATTAGGGGTTTATGGTGCAATTCTTTAGAAGAGTATATCCTGCAATACCGATAGAAATAAGTGCTATCACACCCTACAAAAAGGGGATATTATGCTAGACAATTGAGATGTCTATGCTACCATTTAGACTTCTTCAACGAGATCTTCTTCAACAACGAGGTTGTCAATGATAAAATTTTGACGCTCCATCGTGTTCTTACCCATATAGTAGGCGAGCAACTCCTTCACTTTGTCACTTTTATGAAGTGTCACAGGCTCTAGTCGCATATCAGGGCCAATGAAGTTCTTAAACTCGTCGGCACTAATCTCTCCGAGTCCTTTGAATCGTGTAATTTCGGGATTGGGAGAGAGACGTTCGATGGCAGCCACACGTTCTTCTTCGCTATAGCAGTAAATGGTTTCAAACTCTGTACGGCCTATCTTACGCTTTGCGGCTACAGCTTTTCCGGATTTACCCGTAGAAACCTCTGTGCTCTCGGTGGATTCGGCCGTTTTAGCGGATGACTTACCCTTTGTTGCCCCTTTCTTTACCTCATCCGAAGCAGGTTTTTCCTGTTTCTTTTTATTTCGTACACGGAAAAGTGGGGTTTGTAGGATGTACACGTGGCCTTTTTTCACCAAATCAGGGAAGAACTGCAAGAAGAAGGTCATCATCAACAAGCGAATGTGCATGCCATCGACATCGGCATCTGTGGCGATAATCACCTTGTTATAGCGCAGTCCATCAAGGCCATCTTCGATGTTGAGTGCTGCTTGCAGGAGGTTAAACTCTTCATTCTCATACACCACCTTTTTGGTCAATCCATAAGAATTGAGCGGCTTGCCACGGAGCGAGAACACGGCTTGTGTGTTGACATCGCGACATTGGGTGATGCTACCAGAGGCTGAGTTACCTTCGGTGATAAAAATACTAGAATCGTAGCGCAGATCTACCACTTCATCCTGCCCGCGCTTGGGTTTGGGAGGGGCATCGTTGAGATGCACGTGACAGTCACGGAGTTTCTTATTATGGAGATTGGCTTTTTTAGCCCGCTCACGAGCAAGTTTTGTCACGCCTGCGATGGCTTTGCGCTCTTTCTCGCTTTCTTGAATCTTTTGTTGGATAACTTCAGCCACATCTAAGTTCTTGTGGAGATAGTTGTCCACTTGTTCTTTGATGAAATCCCCCACAAATTTATTGACACTCACGCCACTAAGCGCAAAAGGTTGGCCATTTTTATCCTTATCGGGAGCCATGGTGAGCGAGCCGAGTTTGATTTTTGTCTGAGATTCAAACATAGGTTCTACCACGCGAACAGCGATAGCAGCCACAAGACCATTACGCACGTCTTGAACTTCATAGTTCTTACTGAAATACTCTTTAATCGTGCGTGCGATGTGTTCCTTAAAAGCACTCTGGTGCGTACCACCTTGTGTGGTGTGCTGACCATTGACGAAAGAGTAATATTCCTCGCCATATTGTCCTGTGTGCGTAAAAGCGATGTCGATATTCTCACCTTTCAGGTGGACGATAGGATAAAGTCCTTGCGCAGTCATGTTGTCGGTGAGGAGGTCTTCTAAACCATTGCGCGAGATGATGCGACGACCATTATAGAAGATGGCTAATCCCGTGTTGAGATAAGTGTAGTTGCGCAACATCGTTTCAATGAATTCACCATGAAAACGATAGTTGAGAAAGAGCTGCGGGTCGGGTTCAAAATAGATGTATGTCCCGTTTTCTTCTTCTGTTTCTCCCGATACATCAGACACTAATTGTCCACCTTCAAAGGCCGCCTCACGATATTGTCCATCACGATGAGTGCGCGCTATGAATTTCTTAGAAAGCGCATTCACCGCTTTCAAACCCACACCATTAAGCCCCACAGAGGCGGTGTATTGATCATTGTCATACTTACCACCAGTATTCAGTTTTGACACCGCAGGAATCAAACTTCCCAAAGGTATGCCACGACCATAGTCACGAATTGTAGCAGTGAGGTCTTCTTTGATGTCGATTTCTATTTTCTTACCAAACCCTTCGTTGAATTCGTCGATGGAGTTGTCTATGCTCTCTTTAAGCAGAACATAGATACCATCTTCCGCATGAGAACCATCACCAAGACGTCCAATGTACATACCTGGACGCATGCGAATGTGGGTCATATCGTCAAGATGGCGAATAGAGTCTTCGCTATAGTCAGAAGCGTTGCGTACGTTGGTATCAAGAAGTTCAGACATGGAAATATAAAAATCTATGGGTGAGAGGAAATGCGAGCTTAAGTAATAAAGAGAGTGGCAGCTTATATGGAGAAATCTTAATTATTCAACGATACGAGCCCCAAACCTCACGATTAAACCAGCGATTTTTGGAAACAACGACGACGTTTATGCACCACGTTGTCGAGTGCTTTCCACTGGTCTTGACTTTGATGATTCGTTTCTAGCTGAGGATTACTTTCAGCATATTCAAAACCCATTTCTTTAGCAATGGGAATGATGTCGGCAAACAATAAGGCATTAACACCCTTGTTCTGATATTCGGGCAGCACAGCTACTAGCAGTAATTCCACCGTCTTTGACTTCTTTACTTTCAGAGCCTTAAGCAGATGCCACCATCCCATGGGGAAGAGCTTACCTTTCGCTTTTTGAAGAGCGACCGCCAAAGAGGGCATACACACACCCATAGCGATGGGTTCTCCTTCGGCATTCTCAATCACGGTGAGCAAACGCAAATCAAGTAATTTCAGATATTCATCGGCATATTTGTCGATTTGCTTGCGGGTAAGCTCGCTAAAGCCGAAGAGCGGTGCATAGGCTTTGTTCACCACATCGAAGATTTTATAGACATATCCGTCGCTCTTCAGTTCCTTGACATTCTTGAACTTACGCACCTTCAAATTCAAACGCTCACCCATGCGACGAGCTATTTTGAAATAGCGTTCTTGTTCAGCTTCATGGCCATTGACAGGCACATAAATCTTCCGCTCCACCCAATCAATCTCACGTATATAACCATGATGCTCTAAATGTTGAGGATAGTAAGGATAGTTATAAATCGTTGCCATCGTAGAGAGCTTGTCAAATCCCTCGATGAGCATACCTTCTGCATCGAGATCAGTGAAGCCCATCGGCCCAATAATCTTATCACACCCATGCTCTTTACCCCATTGCTCTGCATGGCGCAGCAAGGCATCGCTCACTTCGAGGTCATCAACAAAGTCTATCCACCCAAAGCGAGCATTCTTCGTTTGCCATGCCGCATTGGCTTTATGGTTAAGGATACATGCCACACGACCGACGATAATTCCTTCTCGATCAGCCAAAAAGAACTCAGCTTCGCAGAAGTCATAAGCAGCGTTCTTCTTTGGATTGAAGGTATCGAGCATATCTTCGAGCAAATCAGGCACAGAGTATGGGTTATTCTTGTAGAGTTCGTAGTTAAAACGAATGAATTGCTTGAGTTCGTCCTTCGTGGTGACTTTCTTAATGTGGATAGGCATGATAGTGAGAAACAATGGCGTTCATTAACTCAAATCCTTGTACTTTCCTTTTAGGCATAAGCAAAGGGCAAAAGCGCCTCTCATAGAAGCCACCTTTGCAAGCACGCGATGATGTTATCGTGCAAATATACAATTTTCTCCGCACTTTCACCCTTTTTCCGTGCCATTTTCTGAAAAATCTCCTTGAATCCACAAGATAATCTCCTACTATTTCTTTCTTTTTCAAATCTCATCAAAACCTCAGAATATGAGTTCCCTCCAAACCCTACAAATTTTCTTGAAAGCAGTCCAATCCTTCTACTTTTACGTCCTTGATGACAAGAGGAGGTATGGCTACTACAAAACCTAGGACTCTACTATTCTAAATCTCTAAACATAAAAAACCAACAAAAACTTCGGAGAGAAGCGAAGAAAGCTCGGAGAGAAGTGAAGAAACGTGGGAGAGTTTTCTGAGAATCTCCGAGATTTTCAGAAAAATATGGGAGAAATTCTCAAGAAAATAGGAGATTTCAGGAGCTAAATCTGGAGGGAAAGTGCAAATCTAACTATTACCCTTTCTGCAAAGAAGCATTTCTATTTGAAAAACAACAAAATAGGACTCTACTGCTTCGAGATTTTCTCAACAAACTTCACAACAAGTCTCACATATAATAATACTTTTCATAAGATTCTCCGCAATAAAATAGGAGTAAAATACAACATCCATGGTATCTAGCCACACCACAACAGAGAGGTAGACCCTAGTTCCAGGAGTTTCCTCCCTGAAACCTCTATAAGCACAGCAGCAAAGACCCCAGAACTATGGAAAAACAACATTAGACCTTTGAATTTCGAGAAAAAATTGTTACATTCGCAATAATAGACCTATATTATCCACCTCATCACTCATGGAAGCACTCTTACATTACGTTTGGCAACATCGCCAATTTTCACCGAAGCCACTCACCACTACACAAGGAGAAGCAGTGGAAGTGATTGATGTGGGATTGCACAACACGGATGCAGGGCCTGATTTCTTCAATGCTAAACTACGCATTGGAGCACAACTTTGGGTGGGCAATGTGGAAATTCATTTGCGCTCCTCCGACTGGTTTCGCCACCAACATGAAAAAGAGGAGCATTATGACAACGTCATCTTACACGTGGTGGGCGAGGCAGACGTGGAAGTAACTACGATGTCGGGGCGAAAACTCCCACAATTGGTGATTGAAGTACCTCAATATGTGACGGATAACTACCACGACTTGATGGCCGAGGACGCCTATCCTCCTTGTTATCGTCTACTGTCCTCATTACCTCTTTTTGAGGTACACTCTTGGCTATCGGCACTCACCATCGAGCGACTACAACAAAAGACCGAACGCATTGATCGTTGGCTGACAGAAACGTGCTTCGACTGGGAGCGAGTGGCATTTATTATACTGTCTCGGGCTTTCGGGTTCGGCAAAAACACAGATGCTTTCGAGCGTTGGGCATCAACGCTTGACCCACAACATACAGGAAAACATCGCGATGACCCTCAACTCATCGAGGCTTTCTTTTTTGGTCAAGCGGGTTTGCTCGATTCCGAACGCACACCCCTCGCACAACAAGATGCACACTTTGCGATGCTTCAACGCGATTACCGTTTTCTCCAACAAAAATTTTCGCTCACTCCCATCTCCTTCTCAGAATGGAAGTTTCTCCGTCTTCGTCCGCAAAATTTTCCGCACGTAAGACTTGCGCAGTTAGCTGCACTCTACGTATCCCGACGTTTTTCTCTTGCACAAATACGTCAAGCATCATCCATAGAAGCAGCTCGCAAATCACTATCATTCAGTACCCTACCCTACTGGAACGATCGGTATAAGTTTGGAGAATCCGCAACTTTAACCGCGAAAAATAAAGACTTTTCACTGGAATTCAATCAGGAAGAAAAACCGCAAAACCACGAGCAAAAGCAGAAAATTTGCGAAAAAGCAGCACAACAGACAAAAGAACAGCGAAAAGTTGCGCCTTGTCTATCTCCAGCAAGCCAAGATTTACTTTTGATCAACGCGGTCATTCCGTTGCTTTTTGCTTTTGGACAGCATCACCAAGATGCATCACTTATGGACAAAGCCGTTGATTGGCTCGAACAGCTCCGAGCAGAGCGCAACCATGTAGTTCGGATGTGGCAAGAGGTGGGAATCCCAGCCGAGCACGCCGCTGACTCCCAAGCACTACTTCAACTCAAATGGCAGTATTGCGACCGACATGATTGTCTCCGCTGTCGATTCGGCACACGCTATCTCCAGCAGCGCAAATCCTTACAAGGAGAAACTCCCTCGCCTAAACACTAAATTAACAAGATTCTCAAGGCTAGCTTGAGCAGTCTAACCTCATTTAATCTTCTAATATATGCAACCAATTTTTCCCCTACCCATGGTGGTACGCGACTATGAGTGCGACATCCAGGGCATCGTGAACAATGCGGTATATCAAAACTACAACGAACACTGCCGCAGCTCCTTCATCTCATCGCTCGGCATCGAGTTTGCCGAACTACACGACCGCGGCATGGATGTTGTAGTGGCACAACTTAACATGCGATTCAAAGTTCCCCTCCGTCCAGGTGACAAGTTTGAGGTGCGACTCGCCCTCGAAAAACAAGGACTTCGCTATGTCTTCCACCAAGACATCGTGCGTTTGGTAGATGAAAAGCGCGCTGAAAAAGATCCCTCTTATCAGAAGGAAGTACTCTCCCTCCGCGCACAAACGGACATTGTTGCTATTATCAATGGTCGCTTGTCAGATTGCCCAGAACTCAACGAGAAGTTTGGTTTATAACTAGACGACACAAGCGAACAGCTTAGACCCAATGGTGCTACAGACTCAGGTAGCACCATTTTTTTGTGCTCAGACTTTTGAAGACTTCCTATTTTTGAATTATTAAAACTCAAGTTATCACCGTCAAAAAAACTACGATTTCATCGAATCTACCATTCGCATTAGACCGAAAAAATAGGCGATAAAATTTAAAATCTATCAGATGTACGTCATTCTGTTCTCCTTATGGATTCGGTTATCTGCCAGAAAATCACTAACTTTGCAGGATATGGACACGATATTTCACTACGATGTCGTTGTGGTAGGTGCAGGCCACGCAGGCTGCGAAGCAGCCTCTGCAGCTGCGCGCATGGGTGCTCGCACTGTCATCATCACAATGGACATGAACAAAATAGCACAGATGAGCTGCAATCCTGCTGTGGGTGGGATTGCCAAAGGTCAGATTGTGCGCGAAGTCGATGCACTAGGCGGACAAATGGGCTTAGTGACCGATGCTACAGCCATACAATTCCGCATGCTAAACCGTTCAAAAGGCCCCGCTATGTGGAGTCCGCGTGCACAATGCGATCGCATTCGCTTCATCGCAGAATGGCGTCATCGCATCGAAAACACCGAAAACCTCGATGTATGGCAAGATGAAGTCAGCGAGCTTATCGTTGAAAACGGCCGAATAGCAGGACTAAAAACCATTTGGGGAGCAGAATTCCACGCTGGCGCTGTAATCATCACAGCAGGCACTTTCCTCAATGGCTTGATGCACATCGGAAAAAAGATGGTGCCTGGCGGCCGATGCGCCGAACCAGCTTCCACCTTCCTCACCACAGCTCTCAACGAACTAGGTATCGAAAGCCTGCGCATGAAGACGGGTACTCCGGTGCGCATCGACGCACGCTCCGTACACTTCGATGAAATGGAGCTACAACCTGGTGAAAACGATTTTCACCGCTTCTCTTTCATCTCAGAGCAACGACCACTTCCACAACTCAATTGTTGGACATGCAACACCAACGCAGAGGTGCACCGCATCCTGCGCGAAGGACTCGAAGACTCTCCGCTCTACAATGGACAAATCCAGTCTATCGGCCCAAGATATTGCCCATCTATCGAGACCAAACTCGTCACCTTTGAAGGGCGCGACTCACATCCACTCTTTTTAGAGCCAGAAGGTTTGGACACCAACGAGCTTTACTTAAATGGTTTTTCATCGTCCCTTCCGATGAATGTGCAGATTGAAGCTCTCAAACAAATGCCTTGTTTCCGCGATGTAAAAGTGTATCGCCCGGGCTATGCCATAGAGTACGACTTTTTTCCTCCCACACAACTCCATCACTCGTTGGAATCGAAAAAAGTGGAAGGCCTTTTCTTCGCTGGACAAGTCAACGGCACTACGGGATATGAAGAAGCAGCAGGCCAAGGCATCGTAGCGGGCATCAACGCAGCACTCTCTTGCAACGGCAGCGACCGCTTTACCCTCGGACGTGACGAAGCTTATATTGGTGTTCTTATCGATGACTTGGTCACAAAAGGGGTAGACGAACCCTATCGCATGTTTACGTCGCGCGCAGAATATCGAATTTTGCTTCGTCAAGACAATGCAGACACGCGCCTCACCCCTTATGCAGAACGCTTCGGTATTGCCACTCCTGAACGAATAGAACGATTCCACCGCAAACAAGCCATCATCAAGAGCATGCTTGATGCAGCGAGAACAGGAAACATCAAGCCCAACGAAGTGAAAGCACTATTAGAAAGCCATGGATCTCAACCACTCAATCACGGTGCAAAGTTATTTGAACTCATTGCTCGACCAGAATTGAAGGTTGCCGATTTCGATGCACTCCAAAACATCCCTGCTGTTTCCTCATTCTTTGCCCCTCTGTCAGGCGACAACATTGACCGAGAAGAAACGATGGAAGCAACAGAAATCCTCATTAAATATGATGGATACATCGCTCGTGAACGTGCACTGGCCGACAAAATGCAACGACTTGAAGACATCCGTATCCGCGATCGTTTTGACTACAACGCGCTCACTCAGCTTTCCACAGAAGCCCGTCAGAAGCTAGCTGCGGTGAACCCAGAGACTTTGGCGCAAGCCTCTCGCATTCCGGGAGTTTCTCCTTCAGACATCTCTGTTCTTCTTGTATTACTAGGAAGATAATATTTGCAACATTCACTATAAAATCAACAAGTTACGCTATACTGTTTTAGTTTCACTTCAACCAAATATCATTCAACCGAACGTATATTCGATGAAACCGCTTTATTTCTCGAAAAACATCGCCAAACACCTACGTTCCACGTGAAACAAAACAGCACCATTCGACGAATTATCAAACACTTATGAATACAGATTTGTTACTCTCTCATCTGAGAAACATCCCCGATTTCCCAAAACCAGGCATTCAGTTCAAAGACGTTTCAACCCTTTTCATCGAGCCCTCATGCTTAAATGAAATCCTAGACGAATTGGTTCGTCTTTATAAAGATAAAGGCATCACCAAAGTTGTCGGCATAGAAAGCCGCGGATTTGTGATGGGTGCAATTTTAGCACAACGTCTTGGCGTAGGTTTTGTCATGTGTCGCAAGATCGGAAAACTGCCAGGAGAGACACGTAAGCAGAGCTACCTCAAAGAATACGGGGAAGATGTCATCGAAATCCATACGGATGCGATTTCACCAGAAGACGTGGTGTTGATTCACGATGACCTACTCGCCACAGGTGGCTCTATGAAAGCCGCCATAGACTTGGTAGACTCATTTGGGGCAAAGAACATCTACGTAAACTTCCTCATAGAGCTACGCATGGAGGGATTAAAAGGAAAAGAATTCCTCGGAAACAAAGCAGAAATCACAGCTTTGCTCACCCTTAACGAGTAACAAAACTCACACTACAAGGCATTGTTTTCCCTATTTCACCGACAAAGGCGACCTTCCTCTAACGTATCCACATGCGATTCAAAGGAAGAGGTCGCCTTTCTTAGCACTGTAACACCATGAACAAGGCAGAACAAGAAGAACTCCAACAGAAACTCAAAGGAATAGTTTCTAATCTCCCAGAAAAACCTGGTAGCTACCAATACTACGATGAAGAGGGAACCATTATATATGTAGGCAAGGCGAAGAACCTAAAACGACGTGTAGCCTCCTACTTCAACAAAGACCAAAACCGCAAGACAAGCATATTAGTCTCCAAGATTCGTAATATCACCTACACCGTGGTGAATACGGAAGAAGATGCTTTATTGTTGGAGAATGCTCTCATCAAACAGTATAAGCCTCGCTACAATGTACTTTTGAAAGACGACAAAACCTACCCATCCATTGCCATCTCCCACGAGTATCTCCCACGCATCTTCAAAACAAGACACCGCGAGCGCAAAGGTGCCACCTATTTTGGCCCATATAGCCATCTACCCACGATGTATGCATTGTTAGACCTGTGTCAAAAACTCTACAAACCTCGACCTTGCCATCAACCCATGACAGAAATCAGCGTTAAAACGGGGAAATACGAGCTTTGCCTCAATTATCACATCCACAAATGCGAAGGAGCATGCGTGGGGAAGCAGACTCACGAAGAATACATGCGCAATATCGAGGCTTGTCGTGAAATACTCAAAGGCAACACACGGGCTGTCGCACAACACCTTCGCGATGAAATGGCGAGGTTATCAGAGGAAATGCGCTTTGAAGAAGCAGCTGCAATCAAGCGGAAATATGATTTAATCGAGAATTTTCGCGCCAAATCAGAGGTCGTGTCACAAATCAGCTACGACATCGACGTTTTCTCGATCGAAAGCGACGAAAAATTGGCTTATATCAACTTTCTTCATGTAGTCAATGGTGCCATCACCCAATCCTTCACCTTTGAGTTCAAGAAAAAACTTGATGAAACTGACGAAGACCTCCTCGCTCTTGGTATAGTCGAAATGCGCGAACGCTTTGGATCTAAATCTAAAGAAATCGTACTTCCATTTCTTGTAGAACTCCCAGAAGACTATGCGAAACTAGTCGTTCCTCAACAAGGCGGAAAGAAAACCCTCCTTGATCTTTCGCGCCAAAACGTCAAACAATACAAGTTTGACCGCTTAAAACAAGCCGAAAAGCTCAATCCAGAGCAAAAGCAAGTGCGACTAATGAAAGAGATTCAGACGCAATTAGGCCTACCTTCGCTCCCACTTCGCATCGAAATTTTCGATAACTCCAACATTTCAGGGGTAGATGCCGTTGCAGGTTGTGTGGTCTTCGACAAATTAAAGCCCGCAAAAAAAGAATATCGTAAATTCCATATCAAGACCGTTGAAGGACCAGACGACTATGCTTCAATGCGCGAAGTCGTTCACCGCAGATATGCTCGTCTGAAAGAGGAAGAAGGCACGATGCCCAACCTTATCATAGCCGATGGTGGTCGAGGACAAATGGAGGCCATCCGCGGCGAGATAGAAAGACTCGGACTAGACATCCCAGTGGCAGGTCTCGTCAAAGACCATCGTCACCGCACTCGCGAACTCCTATTTGGCGACCCTCCAGTGTCCATAGGCGTGCAACTCGATAGTTACCTCTTTAAAATCCTCACACAGATGCAAGATGAGGTGCACCGTTTCGCCATCACCTTCCACCGCCAACAGCGCAGCAAACGACAAACAGCCTCCGCTCTTGATCACATCTCTGGAGTCGGAGAGAAGACCAAGCAAACCCTCATTCAACACTTCGGGAGTGTGAAGCAAATCCTCTCTGCAGATCTTCAAGCACTGCAAAGCCTACTGGGAGAAAAACGAGGTGCTAAGCTCTACGAAGCCCTACAACAAGCACAATCAGACACAAAAGAAGATAAAACGACTGTACAATATTAGAATATCTGCGTCGTGCGATAGCAATAATCCAAAGAAAAACGTAACTTTGCAATTATGAGAGTAGTCATTCAGCGTGTCAAACACGCACAGGTTAGCATAGGCGGCCAAGAACATAGCCACATCGACCAAGGTCTCCTCGTGCTACTCGGCATCACCCATGATGACACCCCATCTGATGCCGAATGGTTGGTACAGAAGATTCTCAAAATGCGCATTTTTGACGATGAAGCAGGAGTGATGAATCGTTCTGTCCTAGACGTCAATGGCGCTGTCATGGTGGTGAGTCAGTTTACTTTAATGGCAGCTACGCAAAAAGGTAATCGCCCCAGCTACATTCGTGCTGCTCGCCCAGAACAGGCAATACCACTCTACGAATATTTTATAGAAAACCTCAATCAGTCGCTACAAACTCCAGCTGCTACGGGAGAGTTTGGCGCAGACATGCAAGTATCCCTCCTTAATGATGGTCCCGTCACAATCATTATGGACACGCACAATAAGGAGTAGCTTTTATTTGCGAGCATAGAAAATCATCATAAACCCATAACATACTATCACTATGTCTGAACATCACTGCGAATGTGGTCACGAACATGATCACGAACATGAATGCTGCTGCCAACACGAAGGACACGAGCAGCAACACCATGACTGCCAATGTGGCCACTCACATCATGACGATGAAGAAAATCAGTATGAACAAGCTTTCTCTAAGTACGAACTTCATCTGAACGACGAGAAAGTAAGTAGCACAGTACGTGAAATCATCGCTCAAAACCGCGAGAAATATAATACTCCGGAAGTACTCCACACACTCCTCTCCACAGTTGAGCTCACCACACTGACAGTCACCGACTCACAAGAAAGCGTATTTAACTTCACCGAAAGCGTTAACCGCTGGAGCGACCAACATCCCGATCTTCCACCTTTGGCTACCATCTGCGTATACCCCAACTTTGCGGCTACTGTGAGCCAAAATCTACAGGCAGACAACGTCAAAGTGGCTTGCGTAAGCGGTGGTTTCCCAGCCTCTCAAACCTTCCTCGAAGTGAAAACTGTGGAGACAGCACTTGCACTCGCCGATGGTGCAGACGAAATCGATATGGTGCTTTCAGTAGGTGCCTTTTTGAGTGGTGACTACGAAACCTGTGCCGATGAAATTGCAGAGCTGAAATCAGTGTGCGGCGACCACCCTCTTAAGGTAATTCTCGAAACTGGCGAACTCAAAACGGCAGCCCTTATCAAGAAAGCCTCTATCCTCTCCATGTATGCTGGTGCTGACTTCATCAAAACCTCCACTGGTAAAGTGGCGGTAGCCGCTACCCCCGAAGCCGCTTTGGTGATGTGCTCAGCCATCTTGGAATACAAAGAGCAAACTGGCCGCCTAGTAGGTTTCAAAGCCGCTGGTGGTATCAAGACAGTCGATGAAGCCATCGATTTCTACACTATCGTGGCCGAGACTCTTGGCGAAGACTATATCAAGCAAGGCCTTTTCCGCATTGGCACCAGCCGTTTGGCTAATCTCCTTGCTTCTGCCATAGTGGGTGAAGACATCACTCCTTTCAGCAGCAAGGCTGCCAACTACTAAATCGTTCAGCTGCATCAGAGAGAGTTTCTATCCTTCTTGCAGCTTTCACGAGAAGTCTTGAAATCTTGCGAAACTCGCAACAAGAAACAGGGTATAGTTCACAACTTTTCATAAACGAACAAGTAGAACAATTTTGACACAACTGCACCACTCTTTCGTGGAGCACACCAAACTGTTACGCGCACTCTTCTCGCCTACGAGAAGTGTGCGCGATTTTTTGGCGGCAAAGTGCAGTATTTTGCGTAAAACCTGCAGAAATCTGCCTATTACCCTCTTTAGTTTTGTCTTCCTTTTTCGCGAAAACAAAGAAAAGAACTTAACAATAACAAAGACACAGAACAAAAATCTGCAGATATCAATACTACACTGACTACTAAAGACTTAGCACTATCTAGAATAAGACTATTAACACATGAAATACCAGGTAAAACAAACAAAAGAAGAACAAAGAATAAAGACGTCATGGCGCAATCATTCTGATAATCCCCATAATTTATTCATGAAACACACAGAAAATAGCACACGTATCTCGTCCGAAAACGATGCTCCTACACACTCCCCAGTATCACCACGCCGAAATTGCCCATTTATGACACAAAATCTAGAAGTCAACATCAAGAAGGAGGCTAGACATTACTACCCTCTTCTTTGAGTACGCAAAAAGCGCATCGAAACTGCAACCGTTAACAGACGTTATCCTACAGCAAAATCGAACAGAAAAGCCCTTCCTCGCGCGCGCGTAATAGGAAGTTATGACTTTTTGCTTTCACAACCTTCACACATCTATCCATAAACAGCTGATAGACTGAAAGATATAGCTCATTCTATAACATTCTTTTAGATTACTGCCACACAACCCTACTAAAAATGCAGATAGATGTCCTAATATGACCTTCAAAACAACAGAAGTCACCATCAAAAACAACAAAGCACAACGCCCAAAAAAAGCAGAGACTTATCAAACTCGTTGGAGATTTCTCCCAAAATGTCCGAGTCTTATGAAAAAACGTCGGAGTTTTTCTCAAAAAACTCTCACGAAATACATCTATTGACGGACAATCTTTTGAAAAACTCTGTGATATCACAGCATCAATGTGAACGTTGCCCTACTACATCCACTAGATGGCTGCACCATCTACCTAGTATTGTGGACAGATTATTCTATTGGGAAGTGATTTCTACCATCATGATGGATAACTTCTCTACAAAAATTCATCAATACGACCTCAAAATAAACATCGAAAAAGGCAAAAAGTGGTGTCGGTAACCTTGAAAAAACAGATTATTTCTACATCATTGACGAGGAACACTCCTCACCGCATCAGACAATTCAAAAAAACAAGGCGAAAAAAGTACTACATATCACTCACATACAATATATTACCCTATTATCTGTGAAGGTTGTGAAAGCAAAAAGTGCAAATTCC
>NZ_KB290714.1:182430-209635 GCF_000318095.2 Alloprevotella sp. oral taxon 473 str. F0040 | reverse complement strand
AGGTTGTGAAAGCAAAAAGTGCAAATTCCCTGTAGTGCGCGCGCATGCACGTGCGTGAGGAGGTGCAATCTAAGACTAGAAGAGCAAACTTCCTACGATGAACACAAGAAGATAGAACCAAGCAACTTCAAGCATAATTTTAGCAAATAACAAGAGAAAAAGTCACAAAGAGGAGAAGAATGCACGGATTTCAACACGATGATGCAGGAATCTGAAAATAATTTGGTATATTTGCAGGCTGATAAGTATATCTTGGTGAAGACTCTAGACACGAAGGTGAGAAAAATCGCGTCAACAGGTAAATAGCCCATTCTTATCACTCCCTACAGTGGAAATCAAATAACAATAAAATAAACCTCAATTCAAATGCAAAACAAAGGATTTGTCAAAGTAATCGCCGGATTGCTTGCCCTTATCTGCGTCTACTATTTGAGTTTCAGCTTCGTAACTAACCATTACGAGAATAAAGCTGAAGCGATGGGCGTAGAAGCTGGCAAAGCATACCTCGACTCTTTACGTCAAAGCGACGAGGGTGTATGGCTGGGACAAAGTTACAAGAAGTGCGAAGCACTCCAAATCGGCTTAGGTCTCGACCTCAAGGGCGGTATGAACGTGATTCTCGAAGTGTCCGTGCCCGACGTGGTGAAGAACCTCGCTGGCAGCGGTACTGAAGACCCCAAAGTGAAGAAGATTCTTGCTGAAGCACAAGCTGAAGCTGCTAAGTCTTCTGACAACTTCCTCGATGTCTTCGTGAGCAAGTACCAAAAGGAAGTAGGTGCCAACCAACTCGGCGGCCTCTTCTCTCTTCGACTTAAAGAAGATGGTATCACACCTAGCAGCACAGACGCACAAGTGAAGGCTGCACTCGAGAAGGAAATTAAGGCTGCAGTGAGCAACTCATACCAAGTGGTACAACAACGTATCGACCGCTTCGGTGTGGCTCAGCCCAACATCCAAATCCTCGAAGGCCGTGGTCAAATGGGTCAAATCATGGTAGAAATGCCTGGTATCAAGGAACCCGAGCGCGTGCGTAAGCTCCTCCAAGGTAGTGCAAACCTCGAATTCTGGGAAACTTACACCCTTGGCGAAGTTCAGGGTGCACTCCAAGCTCTCGACACTCGTTTGGCACAGATTAACTCTGGCAAAACTTCTACAGACTCTGCCCAAGTGGACAGTACAAAAGCCGACACTAAGGCTGCTGACGCTAAGGTGAAAGATGCTTTGGCATCGCTCAAGGGCGGCAACACCCAAGGCAAAAAGGCTGATGCTATGGGCAAGGAAGATGCAGCTCGCGCACAAATGCTCAAGCAACATCCCCTCCTCGCTGTTATGCAACTTGGTCATCCTAAATCTGCAATCGTAGGTTATGTGCGCGCCACAGACACTGCTGCAGTGAACAAGGCTATCCATTCAGAGGTAGCAAAGGAAATCCTTCCTGCTGACCTCAACCTTGCTTGGGGGGTAAACGCAGAAAAGGGTGTTTATGAACTCTATGCACTTCGTCGCAACAATGGCGGTGCCGTACTTGCTGGTGAAGTAGTAGAAAACGCAAAGGACGACTTCGACCAATACCACAAGCCTGTGGTTTCCATGACCATGACACCGGAAGGTGCTCGCGAATGGGCTACTGTGACTCGCAACAACCTCCAGAAGGCTGTGGCTATCGTGCTTGATGGCGTGGTGTATAGCGCACCAGCCATCAAAAACGAAATCAACGGTGGTCAGTCACAAATCAGCGGTAATTTCACTACTCAACAAACCCAAGACTTGGCTAACGTGCTCAAGAGTGGTAAGATGCCTGCTCCCACCAACATCGTTCAAGAAGAAACTGTAGGACCTAGCCTCGGTGCTGCGTCTATCCAAGCTGGTTTCACAGCCTGCGTAGTGGCATTTGTGCTCTTGATGGTCTTCATGTGCGCTTTCTATGGCGTAATTCCTGGTATGGTCGCTAACATGGCGCTCATCCTCAACTTCTTCTTCACCTTCGGTGTGCTCACCTCCTTCCAAGCTGCACTCACATTGAGCGGACTTGCGGGTATGGTGCTCTCGCTCGGTATGGCGGTCGATGCTAACGTATTGATTTACGAGCGTACAAAGGAAGAACTCCGTGCAGGTAAGAACATCAAGCAAGCGCTTGCTGATGGTTACGGCAACGCATTCTCTGCGATTTTCGACTCTAACCTCACGTCTATCATCACTGCGATTATCCTCTACAACTTCGGTACAGGTCCTATCCGTGGCTTCGCTTTGACCCTCGCCATCGGTATCGTAGCCTCATTCTTCACCGCTGTTTGGCTCACTCGCATTGCTTACGAACACTTCCTTGACAAAGACAAGTGGCTCGGCCTCACCTTCACCACTGGCCTCTCTAAGAAGTTCCTCACCAACACCAATTTCGGTTTCATGAAGATGGCTTCTAAGACGAACATCCTCGTGGGTATCCTCGTGATTGGTGGTGCAGTTTCATTGGCTACTCGCGGTCTCCAACAAGGCATTGACTTTACGGGTGGTCGCAACTTCGTAGTTGAATTTGAGCATAAGGCCAATCCCGAACAGGTGAAGAAGGCTGTAGAAGACGAAATTGCCAAGACAGGTCAAACAGGTACGGTAGGTGTTCTTTCTATCGTAACCACTCAGAACCCTGCTCTCCGCATTTCTACTTCTTACAAGATTGACCAAAACGATGAAAAGGTAGACCAAGAGGTTGAACAACTCATCTGGCGCGCGCTCCACAACAACAAGTTGGTGAACGCAGACTACGCAACCTTCAAGGATCGCGACAACCGCAAGGGTGGCTCTATCATCTCTGCACAAAAGGTTGGTCCTAGCGTAGCAGCAGATCTCACGCGTGGTGCAATCATCAGTGTGATTCTCTCGCTCATCGCCATCTTCATCTACATCCTCTTCCGCTTCCGCAGTGTTGCCTTCTCTGTAGGTGCTATCGTAGCTTTGGCCATCGACACCTTCATCATCATTGGCATCTACTCGGCATGCTGGGGCTTCCTGCCCTTCTCATTGGAAGTAGACCAGACGTTTATCGGTGCTATCCTCACCGTAATTGGTTATTCGATTAACGACAAGGTGGTAGTATTTGACCGTATCCGCGAAAATATCGGTCTCTACCCCACTCGCGAACCCGAACGTCTCTTCAATGACTCTATCAACAACACGCTCACGCGTACGATTATGACTTCACTCACCACACTCTTGGTGCTCCTCTGCATCTTCTTCCTCGGTGGTGACGCCATCCGCTCGTTCTCGTTTGCTATGATCCTCGGTGTTATCGTCGGCACACTCTCTTCTATCTTTATGGCTGCTCCTATCGCTTACAAGATCTATGGCAACCGTCAAGCTAAGAAGGCTGCAAAAGCATAACACTTCATTTAGGTTCTCTGTCTAGAACAGACTTCAAGCACAGAGAAATCCCTATATCTCCTCCTTCTCTCCCACTCCTCCTACACGAGGGGTGGGAGATTTTCTGTTTTCACTGCATATATCCCTTTTAGAATAGTGCTTGCCCCATCAAATAGCCCATACCTTTCGAAGTACGCTGCGTTATGTTAAAAAGACAGTTATAGGGTTGCAGTCCCCACATAATTTGTAATTTTGCAGCAAATTACCCTCATTCGACCCTTTTCTCTACATGGAGAGAGGTAAACCCTGCATTCCGCCCTACAATGAGCAAGCGAAAACCACGTAACAACGGACGATTTAGCTACATCACTGCGGGCATCAGCACCACATTAGTGCTGGTACTCGTCGGTACTGTTGTATTCTTTGGCACCATGGCCGATAACCTTAGTCGCGCCTTGCGTGAGAACTTCACCGTCGAGGTGCTGCTCTCAGATAGTATCAACCACGATCAAGCCTACGATTTGCAAACGTCGCTCAAACGACAACCTTACACACGCAGCGTTTCCTATATCTCTAAAGAAAAGGCTACAAAACTGCAAAGTGAAGCTCTAAACATCGACCCCAACGAGTTCCTAGGTTATAGTCCCATACCGGCTTCCTTTGAGCTTCATCTCAAAGCAGAATATGCCGATGCCGATTCGCTCAAAAAGTTTATGCCCAAATTACAAGCTGACGAACGCGTGGTGGACGTGGTGTATCCCGAAGATTTGATGCAAAACATCAACAGCAATATCAACAAAGTAAGCATGGTATTACTGGTGGTGGCAGCCTTGTTGGGATTTGTAAGCCTAGCTCTCATCAACAACACTTTGCGAATGAGCATTGCCAAACGCCGCCACTCCATTCAAATCATGAAACTCGTGGGAGCTAAATGGAGCTTCATCCGTCGTCCCTTCCTATGGAAGGCCTTCAACATTGGGCTTTGGGCTGGGCTTGCTGCCGACATCCTGCTATATGGGGGCATGTATGGCCTCATGATGTGGGATAAAGAAATCTCCGCGCTCATCACTCCTCCCGTGATTTTGGTGACACTCGTGAGTGTGCCTTTGATAGGCATCATTCTCACCGTGATTAGTGCCTTCTTCTCGGTAAATAAGCACCTTGGCATGAGTCGTCACGAGGCCTATCTCTATTAGAAGCTCGCTATAAACGGCAAACTAGAGACTAGCCGCTCACGAAATTAAGCCTTGCTGGGTGAAAGTTCTAACATCTACTGCTGGATTTCATCATAAAAGTCGAGGTCCTCATGCATATCCTGCGTGAATCGTATCACCGACTACTGACTTCAATATCCATTCTCTTCAACTCTGCTAAATTCTGCGCTATGCAAAAGAAACAGCAATTCGCATTTTCGGCCATCAATTTTTATCTTTTGGCCGTGGCTATCGTCACTGTCCTCATTGGTTTTGTACTGATGAGTGGAAAGGGTAGCACCGACACTCACTTTGATCCCACGATTTTTGACAGCATGCGCACAGTCGTTGCACCGCTCATCTGTTTTGTGGGTTATCTTTTCATGATCATCGCTATCCTTTATCGACCCAAAGAAAAAAAGGAAGTAGAGGTTTCAGCTGATAACCGCAAAGACAAAACTGAGAAAGCGGAAATAATTGCTACACTTCGCGCAGATACCCCTCTCAAAGCATCCACTTGCTCTACAACTTCTGGTGAAGCATGAATCTCATAGACCTCATTATCATCGCAATTGTCGAAGGGCTCACTGAATTTCTCCCCGTAAGCTCCACAGGTCACATGATGATTGCAGAAGGACTATTAGGAGTGGAAATGAGCACCTTTGTCAAATCCTTCACAGTTATCATTCAGTTGGGAGCGATTCTTGCAGTAGTCGTACTCTATTGGCGCAAGTTTTTCTATCCATCGGCTGATGCCCTCGGAGGAAAAGGCTCTACACAAAGTGCATCTGGTCATATCCAACAAGGGGGGGCTAGTTTTGCGCAATGGTGGTCACGCATATGGCCGTTCTACCTCAAACTCATTGTTGGCGTATTGCCTGCTGTTGCAGTAGGATTGACCCTGAAAGACGTAATAGACAAGAACCTAGAGAGCGTCACGATGGTGGCTGTGATGCTCATCGTTGGAGGAGTGTTCATGCTTTTCTGCGATCAGCTCTTTGCTCCCAAAGACAAAGCGGCAGTAGAAGCCCAAGCCAAGATTCCCGTGACCTATCGTCGCGCTTTCATGATTGGCCTTTATCAGTGCATTGCAGCGGTGCTTCCTGGCACTTCTCGCTCCATGGCGACCATCGTGGGCGGTATGCAACAAAAGCTCACCCGAAAGATGGCTGCTGAGTTCTCCTTCTTCTTAGCTGTCCCCACCATGTTTGGGGCTGCCGTCAAGGAGGTTTATGACCTCATGAAGCATGGCGCAGACATCACACTCTCTGACGGCACTGTACAACATCTCACCGGCACACAAATGCTCACGGCCGATGGCAACCTCACTACCCTCCTTTTAGGCAGCCTCATCGCCTTTATCGTAGCTCTGATGGCGGTGAAGTACTTTATCCACTACATTGCACGCTATGGTTTCCGTGCTTTTGGATGGTATCGCATCGTAGTCGGTGCTGTAATCTTAGTTTTACCCACCTTGGGAGTCGAACTCAAAGTCGAACACGAAGCCAGTTCATCAGCTCCTCAAACAGAAATCACAGCACAATCTCGCACTGACCATCACTCTCAACGCGCATTCCCCTCTCAACAAAACACTAAAACTGCAACGCAACGCCCTGCATGAACTTTTTAACTGGACAAATCCTCACCTTCGACAAGCCACTTGGGCTGACTTCTTTTCAACTGGTTGCTAAAGTGCGCTGGTTGCTCACCCGCGCCATGGGTGGAGTGAAAATAAAAGTCGGACATGCAGGTACTCTCGATCCTCTTGCCTCTGGCGTGATGGTGGTTTGCACTGGACGTGCTACCAAACAAATCGACACGTTGCAAGCAGGAGTTAAGGAGTACATCGCAACGCTGCGCTTAGGAGCTACCACCCCTAGTTTTGATCTTGAGCATCCCATAGACTACACCTATGCTACTTGCCATATAGACCACCAATTAGTGGAAACACAACTCAAGAAGTTCATCGGCGACATTTGGCAAACTCCCCCCGCTTTCTCCGCCGTAAAGGTAGACGGCAAGCGCGCTTACGACTTGGCACGCAAAGGTAAGGAAGTGGAACTCAAACCGAAGCTCTTACGGATTGACGAACTCGAACTCTTAGATTGCGCACTAGCAGGTGCAGACAAGTTTTTGACCATCCGTGTAGTGTGTTCTAAGGGCACCTACATCCGCGCTTTGGCACGAGACATCGGCGAAGCCCTCGGCAGTGGTGCACATCTCACCTCGCTTCGACGCACACGCGTGGGTGACTTCCGCGTGGAAGACTGCATGCAACTCGACGATTTCGAAGGTTGGCTAGCACAGCAAACCATAGAAACCGAACTTCCTCAATAAAATTCTTCATCAAGAAGTGCACACACTTCCCACAGCTGTGACGAAAGTGCCGCACCTCTCATCCCCCAATTATATCTCACTTATGAAACTGTCTCAATTCAAGTATAAGCTCCCTCAAGAGAAGATTGCAGAATACCCTGCTCCCCATCGCGATGACTGCCGTATGCTGGTGCTCCATCGCAAGACAGGCGAAATTGAACACCGTGAGTTCAAAGATTTCTTGGAGTATTTCGATGAAGAAGATGTCTTCGTATTCAACGATACTAAGGTCTTCCCTGCTCGCCTCTACGGCAACAAGGAGAAGACTGGTGCACGCATCGAAGTGTTCCTTCTGCGCGAACTCAACCGCGACCTTCGCCTTTGGGATGTCCTCGTAGATCCAGCTCGTAAAATCCGTATTGGCAACAAGCTCTACTTTGGAGAAGACAACTCCATCGTGGCCGAGGTTATCGACAACACCACAAGCCGCGGCCGTACCTTGCGCTTCCTCTACGATGGCGATCACGATGAGTTCCGCCAACAACTCTATGCGCTTGGCGAAGCTCCCATTCCTCATGAAATCATCAAACGCCCTTCCGAACCAGAAGATTTGGAACGTTTCCAATGCATCTTCGCCAAACACGAAGGGGCTGTCACCGCTCCCACCGCAGGTTTGCACTTCAGCAAGAACATGATGAAGCGCATGGAGATCAAAGGCATTGAATCTGCTTTCATCACCCTCCACTGTGGCTTGGGCAACTTCACCCAAACCGACGTGGAAGACCTCACCAAACACAAGATGTACAGCGAGCAAATGTTCGTGCGCAAAGAGTGCTGTGAGATGGTCAATACCGCAAAAGAGAAGGGACATAAGATTTGCGCCGTAGGAACTACCGTGCAGCGTGCCCTCGAAGCCAGTGTGAGCACAGAAGGTCGCATCAAAGAATTTGAAGGCTGGACGAGCAAGTTTATCTTCCCTCCCTACGAATTCTCGGTAGCTGATGCAATGTTCTCCAACTTCCACATGCCTGAGTCCACACTCCTCATGCTCACTGCAGCCTTTGGTGGCTACGAACACGTGATGAATGCCTACGAAGTGGCTTTGAAAGAAGGCTATCGCTTCGGCACATTCGGCGACGTAATGCTCATTGTTGATTAAAACCTCATCAGTTACTATGCACATACACATCGCCTTTGGTGCCAACCTCGGCGACCGCGAGGAGAATATTCACCAAGCTGTGCAACTGATGTCGCAGCATGTAGGGCCTCTAGTCCGCTGTTCCTCACTCATCGAAACAGCTCCCGTGGATATGCTCTCCGACAACGCTTTTCTCAACGCCGTTGCTATCTTCGACACGAAGCTCTCTCCAGGTCGCATCCTCCAAATTGCCAAACGCATCGAGAGACAACTCGGACGCGAGCGCAAAAGTGAAGGAGGGGAACACTTTGATCGTCCCATCGACATCGACTTGTTGCAATATGGACATCACCACATTCACAATCGCGATTTAGAACTTCCCCATCCTCGTTTGGCGGAACGCGACTTTGTGCTTCGCCCCCTCGTCGAAATCGACCCAGATGGCGAATATGCTGGTGAAGGCGGTGGAACATTCCGTCAACTGCTAGATAAGCTCACCCCAGACTATCATTTAGCTTTCCCCGTAGAGCCCACACTCACCGACTTAGACAGCATCAATCGTCTGCTACCACAGCTCACTCCGGGTAGAAAGCTCGACTGGGCTTCGCTAGAGCGCATCGTTCACCATCCCGACATCCACCTCATCTTGGTGCATGCCAATCGTTCAGGCGAAATACTTGTGGTGGGTATGGCCACACTGTGCATGATGTACACCCCCACTGGCACGAAAGCCTATGTGGAAGACGTAGTAGTCGACGAGTTGCATCGTGGCAAAGGTTTGGGACGTCGCCTCATCCGCGCTGCCAAAGACCTCGCTGCTGAGCACCGCGCCATAACTCTCCACCTCACCTCCCCACCAGAACGCGTGGCTGCCAATGCGCTCTATGTGTCTGAAGGCTTTGAGCGCAGAGAGACCAACGTCTATTGCATTCGATTGTAAAAGAAAGGCGCAGCACACTCGCACACGCCGTGTCAATGCAAGACACTACTGCGATGCTGACACCAACCAAAGTCTTCACCCTCATGTCCAACGTCAACGAAGCTCTCGACGATTACGTAGCGAGTCACACCACAGCAGCGCATCCCTATCTCTATCAGCTCTACCGCGCCACGCACACGCAGCTCATCCGTCCGCGTATGGCGAGTGGTCCGCTCCAAGGACGTTTGCTCACCATGCTCTGTCAGATGCACCAACCGCGGACTGTCGTAGAGATTGGCACCTATTCTGGCTATTCTGCCCTGTCGATGGCCGCTGGCATGCCGCAAGGAAGTGTGCTCCACACCTTTGAAATCAATGACGAACAAGAGGATTTCACACGCCCATGGCTGGAAAACTCCCCATGGTCTTCCGACGTCGACATTCACTTCCACATTGGTGAGGTCGAAAAGCTACTCCCACCGCTCCATCTCGTCATAGATTTAGCGTTCATCGATGCCAACAAGCGCGACTACTGTGCTTATTTCGACCTTCTCTTCCCCATGATGCGTGTAGGTGGTTTCCTATTAGCCGACAACACCCTTTGGGATGGGCACGTGGTGGAAACCGAACGCATGGACGCTCAAACTGAGGGCATTCGCGCCTTCAACGACAAGATGGCCACTGACCCACGAGTGGAAACCCTTATTCTTCCCCTCCGCGATGGCCTCTCCCTCATCCGCAAGGTAAGCGACTAGGAGGCTGTGGCTCAAACAGCACATAGCGCACGAGCAATTACAGCACATAAAGGTGCAAACCTCCAACCCCGCGCTGAGAAATGTGTGCTGCAGATAGAGTTTTATCTCGCAATGACAGCTCTGTTTTTGGCCGTCTTTCCTTATTTCTTCCCATACACTATCAAACGTATTCTCATGGAATCTACAAGACAACAAAAAATATCGCGACTGCTTCAGAAGGAGCTGAGCGAAATCTTCCTTTTACAGACCAAATCTATGGCTGGTACGCTCGTTTCGGTGAGCAAGTGCTACATCAGCCCCGACATGAGCATCTGCCGCGCCTATCTCAGCGTGTTTCCCTCGGAGCGCAGCGAAGAGATTGTGGCCAACATCAACGGCAATGTCCCAGCCATTCGTTTTGAACTCGGTAAGCGCGTGCGCCATCAGCTCCGCATCATCCCCGAACTCAAGTTCTTCGTAGACGATAGCTTGGACTATCTCGAAAACATCGACCGACTCTTGCAACAATAAGCTGCGCTTACTCCCTACCCATCGTGGGATAGCAGTCAGGAATCATCCGTATATCCAAGGCTAAAGACCAGTTCCACGCCGAGACATAGCCTGCTTTTCTGCGCATCACAAGCGATTTCATCCATGTCACTCACCAACATCATTGCTCTCCGCTACCTCTTCTCCAAGAAGAGTCACAACGCCATCAACCTCATCTCGGCCATTGCCGTGGGAGGCATTGTAGTGGCGACAGCTGCCATGGTGTGCACGCTCAGCGTGTTCAATGGTTTTCGCGATCTCATCGGAAGTCTCTACACCACCTTCGATCCACAGATTGTGGTAGTTCCTTCTACCGGCAAATATGCCCCAGAGGATGACATGGTGCTTCAGAAAGTGCAACTACATCCAGCTGTAGCTGCGAGCAGTGCCACGCTCGAACAAAATGCACTCATCCTCTTTCGTGGTCATCCCTTGGTGGTCTACATCAAAGGTGTCGACAAAAACTTTGAGAAAGTCACTGCCATCCGCTCCATCTTAGTCAATCCCAAGCGCAAACCTTTTGTCCTCTCCGCTGCCGGCGTGGAATATGGAGTGCTAGGTCAAGGACTAGCACAACAGATTGGCACACTTGATTTTGAACAACTCCAGATTTGCGCCCCACGTGATGGAGAGCGTATCAATCTTGCCAACCCTATCGAGTCATTTTCAGTGCAAGATCTACACAGCAGTGGGATGGCGTTCAATGTGAATCAGCGAAAATACGATGAGAGCTACATTCTCACTTCCAAAACTTTTGCGGAAGATCTCTTTGAAAAGCCAGGTCAACTCTCGCGCCTCGAACTGAAGTTGAAACCTGACGCAGACCTCCAAGCGGTGAAGGAAGAGTTGCGCCACATTGTGGGCAATCGCTACAAGGTGCTCGATCGCATGGAGCAACAAGCCGACGTCTTCAACATCATGAACGTGGAGAAACTCATCGCTTATGTCTTTCTCACCTTCATCGTGCTCATAGCCTGCTTCAACATCATCTCTTCGCTCTCCATGCTCATCATTGAGAAACGCGACGATGCTGAGACTTTGCGCCACCTAGGACTCACCCACAGTCGCATCCGTGGGATTTTCGTCCGCGAAGGAATGTTCATCTCAACGCTCGGAGCCGTCCTTGGTTTAGCACTCGGCGGAGGACTCTGCTGGCTACAACAAGAATACGGCCTCATCCAGTTCGGCAGCGGACAAAATTTCATCATTCCTGCTTATCCCGTCAGCGTTCATCTCACGGACATCGCCCTCATCTTGGCGACCGTCATCGGAGTAGGTTTCCTCTCAGTTTGGATACCTGTGCAGGTGCTCACCAAACGCTTGCTCCAATAGTCCTGCCTTTCGCAAGGGAAAAAAGCCAGCATAGCTCAAAAAAAGTCCATAAAAGGACTCATCCTTCACCTCACTCCTGCGCCACTTTTGAGCTTTTCTTCCCTAAAACGAAGAGTTGCACAGAAAAAGTCCGAGAGTTGCTCCTAAAATGTCGGAGTTTTTCTCAAAAGTCTCGGAGATTTTTCCCAAAAAGTCGGAGATAATTTTAGAAATCTCCCACGTTTTCTCTCTTCCCTACTGGTGGGGCATTCTGCTCCTCTAAAGAAACATCACAACCACGGCACAGTTTCAGCACTGCCGTCGCTTTTGACTCATCACACATCAACATATACACATCACACCTCAATATGTCTGAAAGAAAAGTACGCGTACGTTTCGCACCCAGCCCCACAGGTCCTCTACACATCGGCGGCGTTCGCACCGCGCTCTACAACTATCTCTTCGCTCGCCAACATGGTGGCGACCTCGTGTTCCGCATCGAAGACACCGACTCCGCGCGTTTTGTGCCAGGAGCTGAGGACTACATCATTGAATCTTTCAAATGGCTCGGCATCCAATTCGATGAAGGCGTGAGCTTCGGTGGCGATAAAGGCCCCTACCGTCAGAGTGAACGTCGAGAAATCTACAAGAAATACGTAGATAAGCTCCTTGCTGAGGGCAAGGCATACATCGCTTTCGACTCTCCCGAAGACCTCAATGCTGCTCGCGAAGCCACAGCCAACTTCCAATATGATGCTTCTACACGTGGCAACATGTGCAATTCTCTCACCCTTTCTGCAGAAGAGGTGGAACAACGCATTGCACGTGGCGACCAATACGTAGTTCGTTTCAAAATCCAACCTGGCGAAGATGTACATGTAGACGACTTGATTCGCGGTGATGTGGTCATCAATTCCACGATTCTCGACGACAAAGTACTCTACAAAAGTGCAGACCAGCTCCCCACCTATCACTTGGCGAACATCGTTGACGACCACTTGATGGACATCTCACACGTGATTCGTGGTGAAGAGTGGTTGCCTTCTGCTCCGCTCCATGTGCTGCTCTATCGCGCTTTCGGATGGGAAGACACCATGCCCCGCTTTGCTCACCTTCCCCTCCTCTTGAAACCCACCGGCAATGGTAAGCTCTCTAAGCGCGATGGCGACAAATTGGGCTTCCCCGTCTTCCCTCTTGAGTGGCATGCTGCCGATGGCACAGTGAGCAGTGGCTATCGCGAAAGTGGTTATCTCCCACAAGCCGTGGTCAACTTCCTTGCCCTCCTCGGTTGGAACCCTGGTGATGATCAGGAAATCCTCTCTATGGACGAATTAATTGAGAAGTTCGACCTCAGCAAGTGCTCCAAAGCAGGTGCTAAGTTTGACTATGTGAAGGGTTGGTGGTTCAATCGCGAGTATCTCCTCGCTGCTCCTGCCGAAACCCTCGCTCCTCAGTTGGTAGACATCCTTGCTCAGCACAACATCACCGCTTCTGCGGAGCAAGCTGCTGCTGTGATTGAGATGCTCAAGACCAAAAATATTGAGTATGTCGATGCACAAAGCGGACAAACCAAGAAGCGCAATGTGAGCTTTGTGGCTGATCTCTGGCCACTTTGCGACTTCTGCTTCCTCGCTCCTACGACCTTCGACAAGGAAGATAAGTTCGTTCGTAAAAACTGGAAAGAAGACAGTGCAGCTGTCATGGCACAAGTGGCAGAACGTCTCGAAGCACTCACCGATTTTTCTGCTGAGAGTCAAAAGGCAGCCATCGATCCTTGGTGCGAAGCAGAAGGTGTAAAACCCTGGAATGCTTGGCGTGTAGCCCTCGTTGGCACTGGTAAAGGTCCCGATATGTACGAACTTTCAGCATTCCTCGGCAAAGAAGAAACACTGCGCCGTCTGCGTTTTGCCATCGAACAATTGGGATAACACTGCATGTATAGCTTAGGTATTTATCTCTACGCCCTTCTTGTGCGCCTTGTGGCGGCCTTTGGTCACCGCAAGGCGCGCGCTATGGTGCGTGGACAGCGCAACACTTGGCGCATCCTCCGCGAGAAAATCGACCCTACTGCACGATATGTGTGGTTTCACGCCGCATCTTTGGGAGAGTTTGAACAAGGATTGCCCCTCATCGAACACCTACGCCGTGAACAACCCTCGCGCAAGATTCTTCTCACCTTCTTTTCGCCTTCTGGCTATGAAGTACGCAAGGACTACAAAGGCGCAGATGTGGTGTGTTATCTCCCCTTCGACAGCCCCACCGCTGCGAGACGTTTCATCAAATGGTCACGCCCTGAGATGGCATTCTTCATTAAATATGAGTTTTGGCGCAACTACATCGACGTCCTCTCCAAGAAGTCCATCCCCGTCTACAGCGTGAGCAGCATATTTCGCCCAGGGCAAATCTTTTTCCGCTGGTATGGCCGCAAATATGCCCGTTGTCTGCGCCGTATCACGCACTTTTTCGTGCAGAATGAACGCTCTGTCGAACTCCTTCGCACCATCGGTGTGCAAGACAACGTTACCATCGTAGGAGACACGCGCTTCGATCGTGTCATTGACATTCGCAACGCCGCCAAACCCCTCCCCTTCGTGGAACAATTCATACGTCCCACAGATGGCAAAACTTCACAACCCTTTGTACTGGTGGCAGGAAGTTCATGGCAACCCGATGAAGATATTCTTCTAGACTACATCAATCGCCATCCAAATCTCCGACTCGTCATCGCTCCACATGTGGTGAACGATGCCCACATTCAGGAAATCGAGCAGAAACTCACCACTCCTGCACTGCGCTATTCACAAGCGACCCTAGAAAACGTCCGCGATTACCGCGTACTCATCATTGATGGCTACGGATTGCTCTCTTCCATCTATCGCTATGCCACAGTGGCTTATGTGGGTGGTGGCTTTGGTGTGGGCATCCACAACGTGCCCGAGGCTGCGGTCTACGGCATTCCTGTCATCATCGGCCCCAATCACCAACGATTTGCCGAAGCCATGGCACTCATCGCCAATGGAGGATGTAAAAGCATTGAGAACGCCGAGGATTTCTCCATCATTATGGATGACTTCTTGGAAAATCCTGCTCACATCACCCAAGCTGGAAGCGCAGCAGGCGACTACATTCACCAAAACGCTGGAGCTACCCCCGTGATTTATCAGCACGTCTTTGGCTAATCTCTAACGATTAACGTCTATCTTTAACGAGTGCTCCAAGTGAGGACTGTCGCGGCGAACAAAAAGGGGCAGTGCTTCCTCTAACGTCTAAAGTCTACCCTCTAACGTCTGGTATCTAATGTCTAAAACCCTACAAGTTGCCATTCTCCTCGCCGGAGGTTCGGGCCATCGCTACGGAGCAAACTGCCCCAAACAGTTCGTTCGCATCGGAGAGCGCACCGTTTTAGAGCATAGTCTTGCGGCTTTCGAGCAATCACCGCACATAGATGTTGTGATAGTCGTGTCGCATCCTCAGCACCTCGACGAGGTGCGCCAACTCCTTTCCCCATCTCAGCACCCCAAACTCCGTGCAGTGGTGGCCGGGGGAGCAGAGCGACAAGACTCTACCCTCAATGCACTGCGCGCACTGGAGCAAGTCACCAACCTACCCTTGGAGCAGCTCCGCCTCCTCATCCACGATGCAGTGCGCCCTGCTGTGAGTCAAGCCGTGATTGAGCGCGTTTGCACTGCTCTAGACACACACGCTGCCGTCAATCTCGTAGTGCCCGTGACAGACACCTTGTTGGAAGTAAACGAAAACGGCACCACTGCTGCCATGCCTGCGCGCGCTCGTTTCCGCCGTGTGCAAACTCCTCAAGGGTTTCACGCAGCCACCCTCCAGCGCGCCTATGATGTAGCCCTCACCGACCCCAATTTTCAAGCCACAGACGATTGCGGTGTGGTGTTTCGCTATCTTCCCGATGTCAAAATTGCCTTGGTGGAAGGCGAACAAAGCAACATCAAACTCACCTATCCCGAAGACTACCACGTGCTGCACCACCTTCTCGTGAAATCCGAATCCAATCGCGAGCTGCGCTGCAGCAACACCACAGACACTCATTTGTAGTGATTCGCTCGTCTTCTCCCACTTCTCCTAAATTCTTGCTTCAATGAATCTCACCCCTCTCGTTCGTCGCTTCTTCGCCCACCGCGTGCGCACCATACAGTCCTATCCCGAACAAGGAGAAATGCTGCAACGCCAAGTGTTGGCACGCTTGATTCGTCAAGCTGCCCGCACCGCCTATGGAGAACGCTACGATTTCACTTCCATCACCTCCTACGAGAGTTTTGCACAGCGCGTACCCCTCAACGACTATGAGAGTCTGAAAACAGACATCGACCGCATGCGACACGGAGAGTCTAGCATCCTCTGGCCAGGAAAAGTGCGCTGGTATGCCAAATCTTCTGGCACTACGAACGACAAGAGCAAGTTTATCCCTGTCAGCAACCAAGGACTCCAACAACTGCACTATGCTGGTGGACGAGATTCTGTGGCACTCTATCTCCACAACAATCCCGAGAGCCGACTCTTCACTGGTAAATCGCTCATTCTTGGAGGAAGTCACCAACCCAACTACGATTCCACCACTTCGCGTGTAGGAGATTTGAGCGCGATTCTCAACGAAAACGCATCACCCTTCGTGCACCTCTTCCGTGTGCCCTCCAAGCGCGTGGCACTTTTGGAAGATTTTGAGCAAAAACGCGACCTCATTGCACAAGAAACCCTTCACGCCAACGTTACCTCTATAGCCGGTGTACCCTCGTGGATGATGGCAGTGCTCATGCGCTTGATGGAGATTTCGGGTGCAAAAGACCTCACCGAGGTGTGGCCCAACCTAGAAGTATTCTTCCACGGTGGAGTAGCCTTCACCCCCTACCGAGAACAATACCTGCGCCTCATCCCTTCCGACAAGATGCACTACATGGAGACGTACAACGCTTCGGAAGGATTCTTCGGACTCCAAACCAATCCTGCCGATAAGTCCATGGAGTTCATGCTCGACTACGACGTCTTCTACGAATTTATCCCACTCGAAGAAGTTGGCTGCGACAATCCCACCATTCTCCCCATTTGGGAAGTGGAAGCAGGTCGCAACTATGCCCTCGTCATCTCCACCTCTTGTGGTCTTTGGCGTTACCAAATCGGCGACACGGTGCGCTTCACCCAAGTGCGCCCCTGGAAATTCATCATCTCTGGCCGCACCAAGAGCTTCATCAATGCCTTTGGTGAAGAACTCATGGTGGACAATGCCGAACAAGGCCTCAAAGCTGCCTGCGAAGCCACAGGAGTAGAAGTGTGCGAATACACTGCAGCCCCAGTGTTTATGGATGCAGAAGGCAAATGCCGCCACCAGTGGGTCATCGAATTCCGTCGTGCACCAGAGGATTTAGCGACTTTCGCACGCCATCTCGACCAAGCCTTGCAGCGCATCAATTCGGACTATGAGGCAAAACGCTACAAGAATATTACGCTCCAAGAACTAGAAATCGTGCCTGCTCGTCCCAATCTCTTTAACGATTGGCTCAAGAGCCGCGGCAAACTGGGTGGGCAACACAAAGTGCCCCGCCTGAGCAATACGCGCGACATCATCGAACAGATTCTGGCTTTCAATGTTTAGCCGTCGCACATTAGGATAGAGTAAACACTACGGATGGCAGCTACAGCCGAAAGTCGGGTGCTTACACTGCCCTACTCTGATTTTTCACCCTCAACATGCTCACCGCATGAAAAGATTCTCCCTCTTTCTCCTCGCTCTCATCGGACTCACAAGTCTGATTGCTGCCTGCGCCAATCAAGGTGCTGGCCCTGATGGCGGCCCCTATGACGAGACTCCACCACGCATCGTGGGAATGACTGCCCCAGAACGACTGCAAAACGGCAAGCGCACCAAGTTCTCTTTGGTCTTCAACGAGTTGATTAAGGTGGATAATCCCACGGAGAAAATCATCGTGTCGCCTCCCCAGATTGAAACGCCCGAGATTAAGGTGTCGGGACGTCGTATCACCGTGGAATTGCTCGACTCGATGCGACCCAACACCACCTACACGGTGGACTTCTCTGATGCCATCACCGACAACAATGAGGGGAATCCGCTCGGACAATACACCTACATCTTCTCCACAGGTCAGACCACCGACACCATGCAAATGTCGGGCTATGTGCTCAATGCCGAAGATCTCGAACCTGTCAAAGGCATCCTAGCAGGTCTCTACCAGCAGCACAATGACAGTGTCTTCGGCAAGCGTGCTTTCGATCGCGTAGCCCGCACCGATGCTTCGGGATTTTTCTCTATCAAAGGGGTAGCACCCGACAGAGACTATCGACTTTATGCCCTGCAAGATGCCGATGGCGACTTCCATTTCACGCAACCTAGTGAGATGCTCGGTTTCCTCCACAACGATCTACGTGCTGGTGCTTTCCGCGACACGCGCTATGACACCCTGTGGGTGGACTCTGTGCGCTACGACTCCATTCGCATCATACCCTACACGCACTTCACCCCCGATGATTTGGTGGTGCGTGCCTTCAAGATTGATGTCAATACGCGCCACTATCTCAAAGCGCAGCGCGATGTGCCGGAGTGGTTCACCACTTTCTTCACAGGGCCTAGCCGCAAACGTCCTACCATCCAGGGCCTCAACTTCGATGCCAGCAAAGCCTTCGTGGAGAATGCTTCTGCGGGCAACGACACGCTCACATATTGGTTGGCAGATACCACGCTGTTGCGCCAAGACACCTTGCGCTTTGCCTACACTTACGACAATTGGGACGATTCTTTGGCGCAGATGCTACCGAAGACCGACACCCTCGAACTCGTGCCTAAAACGACTTTTGCAAAGCGCGCTGCCAACGAAGCCAAGGAACTAGAGAAATGGAACAAGCAACGTGAAAAGCGTGAGAAGCGTGGAGATTTCTCTAAGTCACAACCACCAATGGTGGCCCTGCAGCTCCGCGCAGACGTGAGCAGTTCTTTGGTACCCAATCGCAACATCCTCATTCAGTTTGACCAACCTTTGCAGCGTTTCGACACTAAAAAGCTGCATCTCCGGTTGAAAAAAGATAGCACCTACCACGATGCACCGTACGCGCTCGACACAGTGCCCAATAACATCTTGGCTTATCGACTGCGTGCAGAGTGGCGACCGGGACAAGAATATCAGTTGGTCATCGACTCAGCAGCCATGACCAGTCTGTATGGCCGCGTCAATCTCGCCACTGACAACAAGTTCTCGATAGCTAAACTCGAAGACTTCGGCACGGTGTTCCTCTCGCTCTCTAATGCCCACGAATCTACGGTGGTGCAACTCCTCGGCAGCGATGGCAAACCCGTGGCACAAGCACCCACGAAAAACGGCCGTGCTGAGTTCTACTACGTGCAACCTGGTAAATACTACCTCCGCTGCTTCTTCGACCGCAATGGCGATGGCAAGTGGACTACTGGCAGTTGGTCACCACGTCGTGATCCAGAAGAAGTGTACTATTTCCCCAAAGAAATTGAGGTACGCGCCAACTGGGACTTGAATGAGTCGTGGGATGTTACCGCCCTACGCTTAGACAAACAAAAACCTGACGCGCTTGTCAAGCAACGCAGCGACAAACAAAAGATTGACACTCACCAGCGCAACATCGAACGCTTGCGCCAACGTGGAGAATAATGGATTAAGGTCTCTCTCCTCTAGACTTCGTCGTGATAGTTTAGGGATTTGTCCTCCTCCACTCCATTTACAGAAACCATAAAATCCCCTCGAAGCCGACAGAGAAGACCCGTTTTCTCTGAACTCTTCGAGGGGAATCTGATACAAACAGCCTATGAAACTCGTTATTGACGATAAAATCCCTTTTATTCACGGACTAGCCGAACAGTTCGGCACCTGTGTTTATCGTCCAGGATCGGAGATAGCTCCTGCAGATGTGCAAGATGCCGATGCACTCATCGTACGCACGCGCACACATGCCAATGAAGCCCTGCTCAAAGGCAGTAAGGTGCAACTGGTGGTGACCGCCACCATCGGACACGATCACCTTGACAAGGAATATCTGGCGCAAGCTGGCATCGAATGGCGCAATTGCCCAGGGTGCAATGCAGAGAGTGTGGCACAATATGTCCGCAATAGTCTTTGGCGCGCCATGCTGGCTGGTCATCTTTCTCCCAATCCCCAAGACACCTGCGTAGGTATCGTGGGTGTAGGTCACGTGGGATCAGCCGTTTCTCGCGCCCTCCGTGCGGAAGGATTTCGCACCCTCCACTGCGACCCTCCCAAGGGTGAACCTGCCACCCTCGCAGAACTAGCGCGAGAATGTCAGGTAATCACTCTGCACACTCCTCTCACCACCGAAGGAGAGCATGCCACCTTCCATTTGGCAAATGCCGAATTCTTCGCTTCCCTCCGTCAATGCCGCGTGTTCATCAATGCTGCTCGTGGTGAATGCACCGATACGGGGGCACTGAAATCTGCTGTTAAATCTGGAAAAGTGGCTTGTGCCGTCATCGACACATGGGAAAACGAGCCCAACATAGACCGCGAACTCCTAGACCTTGCCTTCATTGCCACGCCACACATCGCAGGCTATAGCGCAGACGGCAAAGCCAATGGCACACGCATGAGTTTGCAACACATCATCGATCATTTCCGCCCCACTCCTTGTCCGCAACTCTCTGTGCAAGCCCCCAATCTTCCCTCCAATTTCGACTTTGCACAAGAGGTCATATCGCAGCTCCCTGCTTCATTCTCCACCTCCTATCCGTGGTTATCCCCTGAAATCACCGCTATTTTGCCCCACAACGCCTTATCTCAGTTGCGGCAGTATGATGCACTAGCTGACACCTTTCGCCTGCGCTCTGCGCCCGAATCCTTCGAATTCCAACGCGGACACTATCCGCTCCGTAGGGAATAGAATAACGTCTTCCAGAATTTGGAGTGATAATAATGAGTTATCAAGAATCAACTACTTGCACTATTACTCCAATATATCAAACCCTTTACATACGGAGAATTATAATCATAATGTGCTGATTAGTAGTGCAGGAGTTACTATAACATCTATATTCATTTCATTTAGCCTACATCCATTATTCATGAGAGGGTTATGAAGAGAATTTTGTCTCAAATTTTGAGCATCATCCATAGGTTATCGCTCCAAATATCGGATAATCCTTTATAATTCTTGGAATTAAGGAATACCTATTTCACAATCCCATTGTCCCAACTAGAGCGTATGTCTTTGATATTTCGTGCTTTGTTTTGACGGCCTTTGAAGAGTGACCATGAGCAAGAGACATAGAGCATGTTGCGAAATCCAAGATTGCCGATGATGTTTGTGCTAGGAAGCACCGAAGAAATTCGTTCTTGATGCATCGTCTTGCCGCTGGAGAACGCATTTCGCAAGCCCAAAGACAATGAAACCTTGTGCCATTGATAGCCTAGTTTCACATCAGACACTGCATATTTGTGCACAAGTATCGGACCTATAAGTTGCTCCGAAGCAGAACGATAGTATGCCGTCAGACTCCAAGCGCGCCAATAGGCAGTAAGGCCTGTTTGAAGGTTGAAATAGCCGTTGCTGGTGCGTGGAGGATTGGGAAGAGAAGCAGATTGCAAAGCAGCGGATGAGAGATAAATCGATTTATCCCAAGAGAATTTGGGTTCTACATATACATTGACTGCACGATTCCACAGGTCTTGCGAGAAGTAAAGTCCCAAATCTAAGTGGTGTGTGTTGATATGATTGTTAATGCTGATCCAGAAATTTTCATCTCTCAATTGTACTTCTTGATCGGCAATGCGCTGGTGAGCATATTCGTGGTTCACATAGGCAAAAGCTGTGGTGCCGGCACGCTGAAAACTGAGTGTGAGCGCGTTGATGTTGGTGCTAAATCCGCGTAGTCCTGCATTGCCAATGGAAAATATATTGGCGTCGTCTTGATGAGGATAAGCCGAAAGTTCAGAGAGCGTAGGAAGCGTGGGGACTTGTTCGTAACGATAGTTGAGCGACCAAACATCGTTAAAAACATAATCCAAGGATAGATTGGGTTGGAATGTCCAAAACACATGCTGTTCTTGCGATTCACCAAAATTCTCACGGCTACCTCCTAGACCTAGCGCAAAATAGAGTTTGTCCCAGTTACCACTCCATTGCGCATAAGCAAAATGGGTAGCATCATGAAAGCGAAACATTGCGTTGTTGGTGCCAAGATAACTATTGCGCGTGAAAGAATTGGCGTGTTGATAACCCACATTTAACGTATGACCATTGGCAAAGGTGTGTTGAAAGTCGGCTTCTCCGCGCCAACTGTATTTTTCGCCCTCCACGTCATAAACATTATTGAGGAGAGATGTGCGCAGTCCACGTTTGTAGCGGTTGTTGAGCCACGCACCAGCCGCAGAAAGTGTGAGTTTATCGGCTGGCGAAAGGTTTTCTTCATAATAGGCACGGAGGTGCGTACGATTTTCTTTGCTGTGTGTCAGCGTGAAAAGATCGCTTGCGGCACCTCCCCACACACGTTCGTGCAACGTGCGCTGTGGAAATCGATCACTACTGAATCCGCCTTTCACATCGACAACTCGCTGCTTAGGAATCACTAAAGCATAAGTTAGCACGGCGTTATCGCTGCGGAAATCATTACCTTCGTAGCTTCCCGATTTGGAGCGTAGACGAGAACGGCCGTCAGGATATAAGAAACTTTGGTGACCTTCAGTGAAAGCCTTGGTCACGTCGTTAGCCTTGAAATTATATTGGAGACCTAGTGTAGCATTTCGGTGAAAATATTTTGCCCAAGCACCATCATCATTATAACTGGTGGTTAGTGCATTCATCGCATTTGCGCCAAAGGCATAGCCATGATTAACCAAACGAGTACGCACATCAATAACAGCGGCTACGTGGCTTCCATATTTCGCAGGAACAATAGTGGAGATTTCCACCTTCGCCACCATCTCTTGTGGCAACGTTTGCAAATTGTCAAGTGATGATTCAACACCATTGATGAGAACAATCACTTTTCCAGAACTAGTGGTGCTGATTATGTTTTTCTCCACAGGATCAATCTTCACTCCTGGTAAACGTAGCACACAGAGCAAGTCAAGCCCATTGGTTGTGTGCTGCCGTTGGAAGGAAGAAGGAAAGAGAATATAGCCACCTGTCTTTTTCACAATTCGTGCGCTATTGACTACAGCCTCGTTGAGTTGCTGCACTTGCACGCTGTCAGCTGGTGTTTGTGCTAGTCCACATAATGAGAAGAGGGATAGTATTCCTAAGCAAAGTTTTTTGTTCATGAGATTTGCGTTGATGTTGGGAAATATCATTGTTTAGAACAGTACTTACATGCTTAATCCCTGGGATTTCCCCAACAACTGCACTATCTCGTTCAATGATTTAGCCATACTCCAAGTTTATTATTTTACCTACTCTTTAGATTTTCGGTATCTTCTACTTTAATTCGTCAGAAGGTATTCATAACATTGCAAATATAACAATTCTCATAGAAACAAAAAGCATAATGTAAAAGAAAACATCTATTAGATTTCCTTTTGCTTTCAATATTGGCACTTGCTTTCAAAATTGAAGTGCAATAAACCAGTCATTTTCTCATAGGTTCTAATCTATGAAAAAAACAGAGGGTCTGTCTCGCGGTCGGGGCGCGTAGCTCCGAAGAGCGATACCTGCAAGGCATAAAAAATCCCCTTTTGAGGACTCTCGGAGATTAATTATCTTTGTATTACTTATATACAAACAACTTACCTCAGAGCAAAGATTGCAAATCTTTGCCTCATGGCAGAAAGGAGCGATTGAAAATACAAACAAACTCATCAGATAGTATACCCCTCAAAAAAGCCAGCTGCAAAAAACTGCGAGTACACAGAAGAAAATTAAAGTTTGAGACACCCAAAGCAGAGTTATCCAAAAGAATAGTTTAGGTTAAACCCTTAAGCCATATTTTTATCTAACTATCAAGACTAAAGACCATAAATCAGCGCCACACAACACCAACGCAAAGTATTATTTTCCACAATGCTTATTACTCTTTTTATTATGTACGTATAATTGTCACTTTTTACCTAAAGACCAATCTTCACCTCCTTATAATACTTGGTGTGCGCAACTACAAATAAGAACTATTTACACACAACCCACAAAATAATCACATCTTAGTTCACAAAAAAACAATTAGCCCTAAAATATTTTTCAAGATTACACAACTACTATCAATTTATATTTCAAAACAAACTCTTATCTTTGCCGTAGATATACCCTCTTACCTCCCAATCTAACTCCATCTTTTACCCAATCTAATAGTAGTCTGGTATGAAGAAAAAACTACTATTTTTACAAACATTGCTCATAATCATTGCTTATAGATGCAATAGTTAAGCTCATAATCAACCACTTGCACCTTCATTCCTATATCGGATAAACTATAAAAGAAGCCTTCATTACAAATGCTAAGGCTTATGCGAAGATTTCACCAAACACAACTGATGACTCAAGTCATTTGCAATAATACACAAAGCTTTAGCAATGTGTTCAGGGAAAAACCTTAGATTATCAACACTAATGGCAGTCTACAAAAACATATTACAAAAATATTCGTGTAGACTAACAGTCTTTTACAGACTCCTTGTACATTATACTTTCAAATGAAATATTTTTTCTCCCTCGTATTATTCCTATTATGTAATACTGCTCTGTCCGCGCAGCAAAAAGAAAGTATAGACAGTATCTATATACATGGACGTGTGGTCGAAGCTCTGAGCTTGCAACCACTTGAGCATGCTGAAATCGTCGCCGTAGATGCCAAGGGTGACACCGTCTCGCGCACCCAAAGCGTCGATTACTATAAGCTCTATAATGTGGACAGTAATGGCGATGTGCTCATTGAGTTTAGTCTTGGCGTTCCAACCGCAGGCAATTATACGCTTATCATAAGCAAGGCTAAATTTATGACGCTGCAACACCCGATTGTCGTTCCAGAGAAAAAGAACGGGAAGCGAGTGACGCTCTTTGAAGTGGGAGATTTGCCGTTAGAACGAGGCATCAATCTCAAAGAAGCCACGGTGCGCGCTTCTAAGATTATGATGCTGGTCAAAGGCGACACGATTGTCTACAACGCCGATGCCTTTCAGTTGGCAGAAGGGTCGTTGTTGGACAAACTCATTGAGCAACTCCCTGGTGTGAGTCTGCATGGCGGGGGACAAATCATGGTGAATGGCGAATTTGTCAGCAGTTTGCTCATCGATGGCAAGGACTTCTTCAATGGTGATGCCACTGTGGCGTTGCGCAACCTCCCCGCCTATGCCGTGAACAAGGTGAAGGTGTATCGCAAGGAGGCTGAAGACAGCTACTTGATGGCACCCGATTCAACGACAAAGTCGCAAAATCCTTTGGTGATGGATGTGCGCTTGAAAAAAGAGTTTCACGAGCGCTGGCTGGGCAACGTGGACGCTGGCGGTGGTGCGCACCACCGCTACAATGTGCGCGGGTTTGGCATGCGCACGAACGACATTTCACGCCTTTCGGTCTATGGGCGTTTGAACAATGTGGGAGACACGCAACGTCCCACGGAGAGCGATGCGTGGAGCATTGAAGACTTCGCCACACAGCCTCTGACCGACCAAGAAGGCGGTGCTGATTTCCACTGGACTTCCCGCCGAACGAAAACTTATTTGACCGCTTCCGTGAAAGGTGGTCGGCAGTGGGAGACGATAGGGAATACGGCGATACAACGCAATTTCCTCACAGACGGCACAACGACCAACAGCATGCACGCTACCACAGGAGAGTCGGAGCGACGACACTTTGAATACAATGGTCGCTTAGTTCTACCACTTCGCAAAACATTCATTGAAGTGGCGTCCTTGCTCAATTATCACAAAGAGAATGACGATGCCCTGACGCATGGAGCGATAACTACCTCCGCGCTAGTGCCTGCCCTTTCTCTGCTCGACTCCTTGCGCCTTCCCACCTATGCCCCCTTGCTGATGAGCGACACACGCAGCAAGAGTCATCATGCATCGCACCGGTTGGAGGCAGCACTTGGTCTGAAAGTGAAGTTCGTGTCGCCTTGGACGGGCAACGGCATCACACTGCGTGCCGATGGCAGTTTCGCTGATGGGAAAACGAGCAGTGGGGAAGACTTGGACCGCTTCACACCCGATGCACAATTTAATCTGCTAGAGAAGAAAATCGCAACGCTTCCGACGCAGACTTACAACCTCAGCACAGGCATTGACTACGAGATACGTTGGAGAGCATGGCAGTGGACCTTGTCGTATGGATTTTCGCACACCAATAATGAGCGAAGCCGTGATATTTTCATGGCTGAAGCGATGGGCAGAACAACTTTGCCTGCGATGGTGAAGGATGCGAATAACTCCTATCGCTATGCCGACCATAACAACAAGCATGAAGTGCGCAGCGAATGGCGCACTTGGATCAACAAGCATGCTTTGATGCTTCGCCTTCCACTCAGCTTTGAACACGCCACGGCGCACGATAGTCGTACCCCTTCCGTGCATCCGCATTACACATTCATCCAGCCGTCCTTCACTTGGCTGTCTCCTTGGGGCTTACATCTTTATTATCGCCTCAGCCGAAAAGCACCAGAGCTTTCGCAACTCTTTGATTTGACCGATAGTTACGACACGCAAATGCGCTATCGGGGCAATCCTCACCTCAAATCCTCGCTAACGCACAGTGTAGAGCTCAACTACTCGGGGCGTTCGCAACGACACGCACAGTCGTGGCACGCCAACGGACGCTGGAGCACAGACCGTAACAAAATCATCTGGGCGAGCGTTCTCGATCTGGCAACAGGTAGCTATACCTTTACCCCCGAAAATGTCAGTGGTGACTACCTCTTGGGCTTCAATGGAGGTTATAGTTGCAATCTTGGCACAGACAATCGTTGGGTGTTTGGAACAACAGCAGAAGGCACATGGCAACAGCAGCATTTCCTTGCGACGACACTTGGCACTCATCTTATTCCTGCAGTGCTCAATCACGTCAATTCGTTCAACACGAAGGTTCATGCTCGCCTCACATGGCGGCTTCAAAGTCTGCAAGCCTCGCTCAAAGCTGGCATCAGTCTCCTCAGCGCAAAAGCCCAAGCTGGAAAGCCCCTCAAAGGCACGGACTGGACAATGGGCGTGGTACTGACCTATAATCTTCCCTTCGGCTTCCAAGCCACTTCGGACTTCACCTTCTTTCTGCGCTCAGGGTATGAAAACACGCAGGTGCGCCGTTTCAGCAATCTCTGGAACGCATCGTTGAGCAAATCCTTCGGCAAGCATTGGTCTGTGCGCCTTGAGGCTTACGACCTGCTCCGTCAGTTGCACAACACGGAGCGCCTCCTCACCGCCACATATTGGCAGGAAACCACCCAACTGACCATCCCGCGCTACCTAATGTTCCACCTTGCGTGGCAATTTTAATTCGTTCATCTCACATTTGGAGTAATGTTGTTTAAACAGAAGAAAACTGCCAAACAAATTGTATATATCGATTATCACCCACAAGTGTACAGTTATGAACAGCAGTTTTCTATATCATGCTTGGGGATTGTGTCAGCACAAGTGCCTCCGTGAGGAATACAAAGGTAATAAAATGAAGTTACCGATAAAAAGATTGCGAGCATACAAAAGAAAATCAACAGCAGACCAGAATTAAAGTTTGAGACACCAAAAGCAGAGTTATT
>NZ_KB290714.1:159953-182410 GCF_000318095.2 Alloprevotella sp. oral taxon 473 str. F0040 | reverse complement strand
CACCAAAAGCAGAGTTATTCAAAAGAATAGTTTAATTTTGCCCTTACCCATTGACGCTACGATTGAATTTTATTCTACAAAAACTAATGTTTATGATACGTTCTATTCTTTTGGTTCTGTTCTCACTCTTAGAACTAGCCACCTTTGCACAAACATCTCAATCTATTTTTGAATGGAAAACTAGCTCAGATTTTTCTGTGAAAGAGGTCTTTCTCCCTTTAATAAGAGATAGCTATACAGTGTCACTGAATGACCCCAAGTACAAAGTATACACGCTTCACACTTATTCAGTGAAGAACTCTCAAGGAGACACTTACACCATCAAATTAAATAGTGTAGACGACTCTCGCGTAAACCGCGAAAACTATAATGGATTCTCTATAGAGCATAAGGGAAAGAGTATCCTCTCATACTACACAGGGGATCCCTTGTATAATTGTGGCAATATCACGCTATATAAAGACAAGTCTCGCTTCTTGCAGATTCCCCTTGATGACAAGAGCTTTGCTCTTTGCTTCGGTGGATGGTTCTATGACCAAGATGAAGCACCAGAGTTAGTGATTGTTGTGGTGTCGGAAGGTAAGGCGAAAGTAGTCTTCGACAACTACGCTTTTGCCTACAAATACACTCCTGCACCTAATTTCTCTATAGAGTTTGTAAATGATTGGTCAGGGATAGGCGAAGACTCCGAAATTTACAAAAAACCTTCATTCTTGCGCAGTCGAACTAAGCATAAGATTTGGCGTGAGGGAAATGTGCTCAAATATAAATCTTGGAAATAACTTGCTACGAACATGCTGTGGCAGGAAATGTGCTTTGCACTTCAATCTTGAAAGTAAGAAAATCTACACGACTATGCTCAGAGGGAAATTGTGATGTAAACAAACGTAAAATCAAGGTCTCTCGCGTGCGCGTACGCGCGCGCACCCTGCAAATAGCACTTTTTGCTTTCACAACCTTCACAGATAGTCGTGCAAGCAACTGAAACAAAGGTAATTATGCCTTCTTTGTAAACATTCTTTTGGAGTTTCATACTGCGAGGCGAGAAAATATAGAAAAAGAGGAGGCAAAAGGCGAGAAAAATTGCTAAATCTGGAACGGTACAAAACAATAAGTTTTTCATGAAAAGAGTGGCTATTTTGGAGAAAATCGGAGATATGGAGCAATAGGTCGGAGCTAATCTGAAAAACGTGGGAGGTTTTTTGTTGTAACTCCCTCATTTCTATCCTCAAACTGGGACAGAAAAGGAGACAAGTGTGAAGGTTGTGAAAGCAAAAAGTGCAAAATTGCTGTTGGGCGCGCACGTACACGCACGCGAGAAGGCACATTTTGGAGGAATCACAACACCATGTTGGCTACCAACGACAACTCTTTACCTCATTAACGACAACATCTCAGGAAGCATCGCCCCATGCGAGGTACATAAAATGACAACTACTGCCGAGTAATGATATGGACGAGCAAGGAACGAAAAGCAAGGGCATGCCAAGACTATGACAATAATAAGACGAGGCTTATACGCCTAGACACACAAAACCAATAATTCTGCAATCTTCAAATAGCATTTCAGAGGATGTATCAAGGAAAAAGTGCACTTTTCCGCTGATTTTTCACACTTTGTGGCTATATCCTCCCATATCTATATAGGGATGCACGGCAAAACAAGGTGCAAACAAAAAAGCTCCCACACTCACGAGGAGCATGGGAGCTATACCATAACCTAAAAAAGTCAAGTTCGGGATTACTTGCGGAGACCCAAAGCCTTAACGATGGCACGGTAGCGTTCGATATCGCGGTCCTTAAGGTAGTTAAGGAGAGCACGACGCTTACCTACGAGTTTCACAAGTGAACGCTCAGTGGCATGATCTTTACGGTTAGAGCGCATGTGTTCCGTCAAGTGACTGATACGGTAGGAGAACAGCGCAACTTGGCTTTCAGCAGAACCAGTGTCGGTGTTGGACTTTCCGTATTGTCCAAAGATCTCACTCTTCTTTGCAGAATCTAAGTACATGTTGAGTAGATTTGATAAATGAATAAAAAGTGGCTAGCTTTCGGGCATAGCAGGGCAAAGGTACGATATTTTGATTAACACACCAAATTTCCCTCTAATTTTATGGAGAAAACAATGATTATGAAGTGTTTTTTGCCATAAAAGGGCAACAAAAATTGGTGGCACAGCGTGTTTGTTGTAACTTTGTAGCTGGAAATGACCGATTACCATCCTCGACATGTGTTCCTCGCACAGCACAAATTGGTGCGTGTAGCGATGGTGCTGCTCGTTCTTCTTGCAGGAATGGGTGCAAATCGTGTGCAGGCACAACAGGACGTTGCCTTTCTCCACTATTGGCGCATGGAAACACAGTGGAACCCTGCTGCCGTGGGACAATCGCCCCAACTGAGCATTCAAGGTGCAGTGCAAACCCACGCCATGGGCTATGAGCAAGCGGGAAACACCATGTGGGCTGGAGCAGACATGGCTTTTGCACTTGGGCGCACCTACCATGGTGTTGGTGCTATGTTTCTCAACGACAACATTGGTCTGTTTTCGCACAAGCGGTTCTCACTCCAGTATGCCTATCATCAAAGATGGCGCGGAGGAACGATTGCCCTCGGACTTCAAGCGGATATGCTCCAAGAAGGCATAGACGGTTCTAAGGCTGACTTAGGCGATAAAAACGACCCTGCCTTCCCCACGGCTCAAGTGAATGGTTCAGCTTTCGATTTATCCGTAGGTTCATACTACCAACGCAAGGGATTTCGCCTTTCGGCAGCCTATCATCACTTGGCATCTCCCACGGTGAGACTAGGTGAAACTCACGAATTGCCGATTCGCGGTGTGTTAAATGTGGGTACTCAATACAATATCCACACCAGTTCGCCGTTATTCACGATAACTCCGTCTGCCATGTTTCGCAGTGATTTCACCGACTATCGAGTGGATCTCACCCTGCGCGGACAATACAAGTTTGAAAACAGACTGATTTTCGCAGGTATCAATTACGCTCCACAGCGCAGCGTTGGACTCTTTGTGGGCGGTACGCTTCAAGGCATCGACATCAGTTATGGCTACGAAGCCAACACCTCTGGTCTGGGCTTAGGAGCTGGGCAACATGAAATTGTGATAGCCTATCGCCTTCCCATTGACCTAGGTAAAAAGCAGCGAAATATGCACAAAAGTGTGAGGTGGTTGTAAAACCGATGCCACCCTCGACAACTCCCTATTCAATTCACAAGAATATGATTAAAACTCATCGATATACGCTTTCCTTCTTCGCTGGTTTGCTCATGCTTACCACGATGCTCTCTTCCTGCTTTGGCGGCAGTTCGCTCGCCATGCGCAATGGTGGAGAGGTGACAGGTTCACGCTCGTCCATCCCGCTCGAACCCACGCCTTATGGCATGGTCGAGGTGAAACGTGGCTACCTGAAAGTGGGACTTACCGAAAACGATAGTTTATGGGGACTACCCACAACCCAGAAAGACATCTCTGTGGATGGTTTTTGGATGGATCAGACGGAAGTGACCAACTCCATGTATCGCCAGTTTGTGGAGTGGGTGCGCGACAGCATCTTGCGCGAACGCATGGCAAATCCAGCCTATGGTGGGGATGAGACCTACAAGATTGAGGTGGACAAATATGGCGACCCCGTGAAGCCTCATCTCAACTGGAACAAGCCACTCCCATGGCGCAAGCCCAATGAAGACCAAGAGCGCGCGCTCAACAGTGTGTATCGCACACACCCCATTGACGGCACAAAGATGCTCGACACGCGCCAGATGAACTACCGCTATGAGGTTTTCGACTATGAAAAGGCGGCACTGCGCAAATATCGTTTGGATCCCAAAGAACGCAATTTGAACACGGACTTTGAAGCCAACGATGCTCCAGTGATGATTTCCAAAGACACTGCCTACATCAACGACAATGGCGACATCGTGCGTGAAACCATCAATCGTCCGCTTTCGTCTTTGTATGATTTCTTGAACACCTACATTGTTCCCGTATATCCTGATACTACCGTTTGGGTGAATGACTTCCCCAATGCCAATAATGGAACATATCTAAAGAATTATTTCTCTTCTCCTGCCTACAACGACTACCCCGTGGTGGGTGTGACGTGGGAACAAGCTCAGGCTTTCTGCGCATGGCGCACGGAATATCTGCTCCGCGGCATGGGCCCTGAAGCACGCTACATCCAACGCTATCGCTTGCCTTCTGAAGTGGAATGGGAATATGCAGCACGCAGCAAGGAAGGGCACACCTATCCTTGGGAAGGCGCAGCAACCCAAGACAAGAATGGATGTTTCTTTGCCAACTTTAAGCCCGACCGCGGTAATTACACCGAAGATGGCAACTTGATTACTTCGCGCGCTGGTCAGTATGGTGCCAACGAAAATGGATTGTTCGACATGGCAGGTAATGTAGCAGAATGGACGAATACCGTGTTCACCGAAGCTGGAGTACAGTCAATGGCAGATGTCAATCCCGAATTGCGCTACGACGCTGCCAAAGAAGACCCCTATTTCTTGAAACGTAAGAGTGTGCGCGGTGGTTCGTGGAAAGATCCTCTGTCCTACATCCGCTCGGCATGGCGCACTTGGGAATATCAAAATCAACCACGTTCCTACATCGGCTTCCGTTGCGTTCGCTCTAAAGCCGCTACTGTGAGTGCCTCAGCTTCGAGCAAGAAGGGGAAATAAACGAGTAGCTACTCCGAAAGCCTTCCTCCCTGATAGGAGAAGAAACGCCATCTAGCACAAAGAACCAGCGAAAGTTCACGCTCTTTTTGCAGCAGAATTTTCTGCTCACCAACTTCAAACGTCAACTCTCTAACGACAAACGAGATGTCCAAACTCAATATCGTCATTCGTCTGCAACACTGGATGGACAGTGTGCCAGGACAAACCTTCCTCAACTATGCCTATTCTTGGGGTGCTGCCATCGTGATTTTGGGTGCGCTCTTCAAACTCACGCACCTACCAGGCGGTAACATCATGCTCTTCTTGGGTATGGGTACGGAAGCTGTGGTGTTCTTCCTCGCAGCTTTCGACCGTCCGTTTGATAAGAAGGAGATTGGCAAGGAATTGCCTAAGGATTTTGAAACGGACGAAGAGATCGAACGCGCAGAAGGATTGTGGGAACCTCAAGTGACTCAAGCACAAGTTGCTCCTGCTCAAGTCGCTATCGCTCAGGTAGCTCTAGCTGAAGAAATAACTGCACCACAAATGGAAGGGGCATCTTCTGAAATCGTGGCACAAGCTGTGGCACAGGGCGAAGCACAACCAGCCAACAACATGGCACAAGCAGCCATCGCTACTGCACAACAAGCGGCTGCAGCTGCACAATCTGCCCTTCATGCGATGCAAACTTCAACAGAAGGTGCGCAAACTACCGCTGACCACACACAATCTCCTGCTGGAGTATCACCCGAAGTAGCATCAGCCCTTTCACCTGCCGTGGCAGCACACTACGATGCTCCCGAAGGTCAAGAGACGGTGGCACAGAGCGCACAACAACTCTCTGACATCATCCGTTTGGCTAACGATGAATTGCTCCGCCGTACACAAGCGGTGCTTTCACCCGACATGGAAGCTGCGACGGAAGACTATATCGCTAAGCTCCGCACCCTCAACGATACACTCGCGAAGGTGGACGAACAGAGTGCGCGACTCACTCGCGACTCACAAGAGATGGAGAACCTCAATCGCACGCTCATTGGAATCAACAAGGTGTACGACCTCCATTTCGCTTCTATCTCACGCCAAGTGACCACCATCGAAGAAATCAACAACCAAACGCAACAACTTGCTGCGAAGATTGAAGAGGTGAATCGCATCTACAGCCGTATGATGCAAACCCTCAATGTCATGGGAAATCCTATGGCTACCACTAACGAGGGAGCTACCTCTTCTCTCTAGTTTTACCATCTCGCACGTCAAATATAAACTTCTAGCCTACAATGTCTGTAAAGAAACGTCCCATATCCCCACGACAAAAGATGATTAACCTCATGTATGTCGTGCTCATGGCTATGCTGGCACTCAATGTGTCGAACGACGTACTCAAGGGTTTTGACCTTGTGGGCGAGAGTTTGACGCGCACTACTACGAACACAGAGCGCGAGAATGAGACGATTTTAGCCGACTTTCAACAACAATATCGTGCCAATCCTACCAAGGTGAAGCCTTTTTGGGAGAAAGCACAGGCCGTGAAAGCTGCTTCCGACAGCATTTGTCAAGAGGTTGAGGCTCTGAAATGGGCGATTGCTCGCGAAGTGGATGGTGCAGAGGGCAATCCTACAGCACTGCGCAACAAAGAAGACCTCGATGGTGCAGCAGCTGTGATGCTGGATCCTACGACTCGCCGCGGTCGTAAACTCTACGAACGTATTAATCGCTATCGCAACTTTGTGACAGCTTTTATCACTGACCGTCGCAAACAAGCCATCGTGGCTGCTAATCTCTCCACAGAAGTGCCGAAGTCTACGGACAACATGGGGAAGAATTGGCAAGAATATATGTTTGAGTCGATGCCTTCTATTGCAGCCATCACGATGCTCAGCAAGCTACAGAGTGATGTGCGCAAAGCTGAAGGCGAAGTGCTACACACGCTCGCTGCCAACATTGGCGTGAAGGACATTCGTGTGAACGAACTCAATGCGTACGTGTTGCCCGAAGCAACTACTCTCTTCCCTGGGGACGAGTTCCGCTCGCACATCTTCATGGCTGCGGTGGACACTACTCAACGACCCGAGATTTACGTCAATGGCCGTCGCATCGCAGCCGACGGACGTTATAACTTTCGCGTGGGTGCACCAGGCACTTATGATTTCCGTGGTTATATCACCTTCCCCAACGCTTCGGGAGAAATGGTGCGCCGCGAATTTTCACAACACTACACTGTCATTGCTCCACCCACAGGAGCTACCGTGGCAGCAGACTTGATGAATGTGCTCTATGCTGGCTACGACAACCCCATTTCGGTGAGTGCCTCGGGCATCGTTGCCGATAAGATTCATTTATCAATGACGGGTGGATCGCTGACTTCTCGCGGCAATGGTAAGTATGTGGCACGCCCTGCTCACGTGGGACAAGATGTGCAATTCACCGTGACGGGAGAAGTAGGGGGCAAAACCCAAACTATGGGTGCTTTCTCCTTCAAAGTTCGCAAGTTGCCCGATCCTCAAGCCTACATCACCATCGGTAGTGACCAATTCCGCGGTGGTCGCATCGCCAAAGGTAGCGTAATAGGTGCCACAAAACTCGATGCTGCCATTGACGATGGTCTGCTAAACATCCCCTTCCGCGTTCAGTCCTTTGAATGCGTGTTCTTCGACCGCTTAGGCAACGTGCTGCCACGTCCCTCTGCTGGAGCTAACTTCACCGATGCACAGCGCGAACTCATTCGCGGTCTTTCACGCGGCAAACGCTTCTACATCAGTAATGTCCATGCCGTTGGTCCTGATGGTATCGAAAGAACGCTCAATGGTTCGATAGAAGTCATTATCAATTAGAGGGTAGATATTAGAGATTAGACGTTAGAATTTAGACGTTAGAGTATCATAGCTCCTTAATACTCCCACATCAAGCGAATTTAGAGATTAGAGGTTAGACAGTAGATTATAGCCACTAGATATCAGCAGTTAAAGAATAGACATAAGTCTCGTGATATCTATCTTGAGAACTTTGTATCTACAATCAAATCTCCGAACAATTCCATAGATTATAGCTAACCACGCACAAGATTCCCCAACATATCCGTATGTATAGAATACTTCTTTCCCTCGTCCTGCTTCTCTTCGCGGCACACAGTGTGGCGCAGCCTCCAGCACGCTTGCGAGAAGCCGCAGCAACTGGCAGTAACGCAGGACAAAATGCTGACAATGCAGCCAACACGGGTAGCAAAGCAAGCAACAACACGACACGCAACGCAGCTCAGCGCGGCAGCATCCGTGAGTTTCCCACCGCTGCCCCTATGCCCGACAATGCGGCATGGCGTCGCGATGTGTATCGTATGCTCAAACTCACCGAGGATGCGAATGCTCCCCTCTACTATCCCATCACTCCCTCCTCTGGACGGGAGAACCTCTTCGTTCATCTCTTTCATTTGATTCTCAAAGGTAAGATAAATGCTTACGAATACACTCCTGATGCGATTGAGCACTTCGATGAGAAACACGTGATCAAGGGCAAGAAGATTATGGACGATAACCACATCTTCTACGAAGCCAACGAAGGTCGTCTCCGTGTCAATGATGCTGACCTTCCTTCTGAGGACGTGAAACGCTATTACATCAAAGAGAGTGTTTATTTCGATCAACAAACTGGTACTTTCCGCTCAAAGGTACTGGCACTATGTCCTATTGTAGTGAGCGATTTTGGAGATGGTCAGGTGCAAAGCACGCCACTCTTTTGGGTGAACTACGAAGAAGCCGCTCCTCACTTGGCAAAACTCTCGCTGATGGCTAGTAATCTCAACAATGCTTCAGAGATTTCTGCCGACGACTACTTCAATACCTCTCAATATCGCGGAGAGATTTATCAAACCAAGAATCTCCAAGACAAAACCATCGCACAGATGGCAGAAAGCGATTCAGCACAAACAAAGGTGCGTGAACGCATCGAACAAGAAATCAAGGATTTCCAACAACACATGTGGGGTAGTCGAGAGCAAAGTTTGGCAGAAGATGCGAAAGCCAACGCTGCACAGTCTTCCGACTCTACCCTGATAGAAGACAAAACTTCAACGTCTACCAAGAGTCGTCGTAGCAGCCGCCGTTCATCTACCAAAACTTCCACTCCTAAAGCTGCCAAAGCTCCTAAACCAAAGACCACTTCTTCTAGTAAGTCGGGAACAATCTCCGTTCGCCGACAACGACATTAATTTTATTCCGTAGCTCTGCTAGACATCCTCGCAGTGCACGATGGGTGTTTCCATTAAGGAGACACCTTTTTTACGGGCTACTACGCATCCTTTTCCATCGCTACAACAATTTCTATATATGAAAGTCATCAACTTCTCCGAACAAAACACCGTCATTAACAACTATCTCGCTGAACTTCGCGACATCGATGTACAGAAGAATCGCGCTTGGTTCCGCCAAAACCTCCGTCGCATCGGTCATGCCATGGCGTATGAAGTGTCTAAAACGCTTGATTATTCGCGCAAGACGCTCCAAACTCCCCTTGCCCCTGCTGAGGTAAGCACCATCGACGATCGCATCGTTATCGGCACTGTATTGCGCGCTGGTCTTGCGCTTCACGAAGGCTTCCTAGAAGTATTCTCCGATGCAGATAGCGCATTTGTGAGTGCTTACCGCAAGGAAGGCCGTAAGGACGACATCGAAATCTGCGTGGAATACATTGCTTCTCCTAACCTCGATGGTAGCACCTTCATGCTTGTTGACCCCATGTTGGCTACTGGCGGTTCATTCAACCTCGCTTATCAGGCTTACCTCACCAAGGGCACTCCTAAAAAGCTCCACATCTGCGCGGTGATTGGCTGTGAAGAAGGTGTGGCCCGTTTGAAGGAACTCTTCCCCTCTGACGATGTTACGCTATGGATTGCAGCTGTTGACCCCATCCTCAACGAACAAGCCTATATCGTGCCTGGTTTGGGTGATGCTGGCGACCTCTGCTATGGTGACAAGCTCTCAGACTAACCACAGAGACAAACTGCGTAAAATACAAATACGGTGGATGATTCTTGAGAATCATCCACCGTATTTTTTATCTTCTACCTTATGTGGGAGTCTTGCAGTGGTGAGCTATGCCATAACAGAAGAAGAAGATATCATAAATCGGCAGAGCTATAAAAGAAAACGGCTTAATAATTGCGGCCCACTACCACATCAATGTAGGAAATGAGGGAAGCTTTGACTGCCTCATTAGAGAAACTAGCCACAATCTGGCGTGCTTCTTCACTGAGTTCCTGCATCTTTTGTTCTGCATAGGCAATGCCACCATTTTCTTTGGTAAATTCTACGAGCCATTCACGCTCTTCAGCAGTAGATTCTCCTTGTTTCACGCGGAGAGCTACTTCCTTCGCCTCAGCAGATTGGGAAAGTTTGAGAGCAGCTATGACAGGCAGTGTGAGTTTTCCCTCTGCCATATCTTTACCTCGGGGTTTTCCGATAGCAGCATCATCGTAATAATCAAAAATGTCGTCACGAATTTGGAAACACAAGCCGATCAACTCTCCAAGACGGCGATATCGTTGCACCACCTCCTCACTGGCTCGCATAGAAAGTGCAGCCAACGAACCACAAGCCTCAAAGAGCGAAGCCGTCTTACGAGTGATGATGGAGAAATAGGCTGATTCTGAAATAGAAGCCTTATGCACAGCAGTGAGTTGCATGATTTCTCCTTCAGCAAGTGTGGCCCCTAAACGCGCCACCGCCTCTACCACACGCACACTCTCTGTGAGTGCCGATTGTTCAAGGGTTTGTGCCAACATATAGTCCCCTAACAATACTGCTATCTTGTTGTCATAGATTTGGTGTACACTAGCTCTTCCACGTCGTTCTTCGCTTTCATCCACCACATCATCATGAATGAGCGAAGAAGTGTGGAGCAATTCGAGCGTGACTGCACTGCGCAAAGTAGACTCACCAATAGTGCCCAACTCTTTTGCCAAGAGCAGCACCAACACCGGCCGCATCATCTTGCCTTTACGACTTCGCACATAAGAGAGCACTTGACTCATGAACTCTTCTTCATGGGTCAATACTTCATCAAACAACGCAGCATAGCGTTCTAGTTCAGCGAGTATAGGAAGTTTGATGCTTTCCAGTTCTTTCATATTGCGAGCGTCTTGTGTTGTTGGGGGGAGAGGAATAAAACGTTCTTCCCTAAACAGGGGGAAAATAAACGTGAAGTGTAAAACTTTTACCCGACAAAAGTACAAAAAAAGCGCAGTTACTCAATTCTTTTGCGTACTTTTGAAGTTCAAACTATTTGAAATATGCAGAAACTCATGCTTCTAGATGCCTACGCGCTGATATTTAGAGCCTATTATGGCTTAATCCGCTCGCCACGCATCAACAGCAAAGGTCAAAATACCTCAGCCGCTTTCGGCTTTATCAACACTCTTGAAGAACTCCTCCGTACGGAAAACCCAGACTTCGTAGCCGTCGCCTTTGATCCCCCAGGCGGCACTTTCCGTCACGAACAATTTCCCGAATATAAAGCCACGCGCGATGAAACTCCCGAAGATATCCGTTGGGCTGTTCCCGTGATAAAAGACTTTCTCACGGCTTATGGCATCACTATGGTGGAAGTGCCTAATTACGAAGCCGACGATGTGATTGGCACTCTCGCACATCGCGCTGCAAAAGAAGGACTTGAGGTGGTGATGGTCACTCCCGATAAAGACTATGCGCAACTCGTGCAACCAGGAGTGAGCATGCTTCGTCCACAATCGGGCGCAAAAGGCTATGAACGCCTCGGAGTGGAAGAGGTGAAGACGAAGTTTGAGGTGGAGAATCCTCTACAAGTCATCGATCTACTCGGTCTGATGGGCGACTCTGCCGACAACATCCCAGGTTGTCCTGGAGTGGGTGCGAAAACAGCCGTGAAACTTCTTGCAGACTTTGGAAGCATCGAAGGACTACTCTCCCACACCGACCAACTGAAAGGGGCACTCAAAAAGAAGGTAGAGGAGCATGTGGAGCAAATTCGTGAGTCAAAAATCTTGGCTACCATCGTCACAGACGTTCCCATCGACGTGACGTGGGACGACATGCAGCGTAAGACTCCGAACAAGGAGGCCTTGGTGGCACTCTACGAAGACCTCGAGTTTCGCACCTTCCTCCGACGACTCACTGGAGATGCACCAGCCACAGCTGCCCCCTCAGCAGAACCCGACCTCTTCTCTCAAGCCTTTGTCACGGCCACTAACACAGACGAAGAGACGACTTTGGATTTCCAAGAGAATCTCAGCACACTTACCGACCACCCTCACCAATATCATCTCATTGAAAGCGAAGAGGACGCACAAGAATCATGCCGAAATCTTTTGACATTCTCCCAAGTGGCTTTCGACACTGAGACCACTTCTGTTGATGCCATGCAGGCACAACTCGTGGGTATGAGCTTTGCTGTGGAAGACGGAACTGCCTGGTATGTAGCTGTTTCACGTGAAACGGAGGCAGCGCAACGCATGGTCGATGCATTTCGTCCTTTCTTTGAGCACCCTTCAATAGAGAAAGTGGGACAAAATCTCAAATACGATTTGTTGGTACTCTCACACTATGATGTAGAAGTTGCAGGTCCACTTTTCGACACCATGCTTGCGCACTATGTGGTGCAGCCCGAACAGCGACACAACATGGACTTGCTGGCGGAGAAATACCTGCATTATCGCACCATTCCCATTGAAGCCCTCATCGGTAGCGGCCGCACTCAGCGCAACATGGCTGACCTTGCCCCAAAAGACATCGTGGACTATGCTTGCGAAGATGCCGATGTTACACTGCGCCTCTACCCCATCTTGAAGGAAGAGATGGAGAAATATGAGGTTACTTCAGTGTTCACCGATATTGAGATGCCACTCCTGCCTGTGCTGGCTCGTATGGAGCGCAATGGTGTGCGCCTTGACACAACTGCTCTCGAGGAGACGGGGCGCAACTTCACCGAAAGAATGCAACAATTGGAAGGTGAAATCTACACCCTCGCTGGACATGAATTTACCATCACCTCACCTAAACAAGTGGGTGCCGTGCTGTTTGATGAATTGCAAATCTCAGCCAAGGTGAAGAAGACCAAGACAGGACAGTATTCCACTTCGGAAGAAGTGCTGGAATCTTTGAGAGATAAGCACCCCATCGTGGAGAAAATCTTGCAACATCGCGCTTTGAAAAAACTCCTCTCCACCTATGTTGAAGCATTGCCCAAATTGATTCACCCCGAAACGGGACATATCCACACGTCGTTCAACCAAGCCGTAACTGCCACTGGACGTTTATCTTCCTCCAATCCCAACCTCCAAAATATCCCTGTGAGAGGGGAAGATGGTCGTGAGATTCGTCGTGCATTCGTGCCCGAGGAGGGAGAAGTATTCTTCAGTGCCGACTATTCGCAAATCGAGTTGCGCATCATGGCGCATCTGAGCCAAGACCCCCACATGGTGGCAGACTTCAACAGTGGATTAGACATTCATGCCGCCACTGCAGCACGCATCTTCCACAAGACCGTGGAGGAGGTGGACAGAGATGAGCGACGCAAGGCTAAAACAGCCAATTTCGGCATCATCTATGGCATCTCCGCCTTTGGACTGAGCGAACGCATGGGCGTGTCTCGCGGAGAAGCAAAGGAATTGATTGAAAACTATTTTGCCACCTATCCCAAAGTGCGCGACTACATGAACGAGAGTATCGAGCGCGCCAAGCAAACGGGCTACATCACCACGCAGTTTGGTCGTCGTCGCTACCTTGCCGACATCAACGCTGGCAATGCCACCGTGCGCGGATATGCCGAACGAAATGCTGTCAATGCGCCTATCCAAGGCACAGCTGCCGACATCATCAAACTCGCCATGGTGGCTATTGATCGCCGACTTCGCGAAGAAAAGTTGCAAACACGCATGATTCTTCAGGTGCATGACGAACTAAACTTCTCCGTTCCTCCCACAGAATTGGAGCAAGTGCGCAAATTGGTGGTAGAAGAGATGGAGCGCGCCTTCCAAATGCAAGTGCCGCTAGTGGCAGAATGCGGAGAAGGAATCAACTGGCTCGAAGCGCACTAATGCGCCACTCCATGATTTGCTTCTAAAAACTCGGACTTTCTTGAAAATATCTCCGAGAGTTTTCCAAAGTTCTCCGACATTTTTAAGAAAGTCTCCGAGATAATTTTAGAATGCTCCGAGATAAATTCAAAAACCTCAGAGATTATCTGAGAACTCTCCAACTTTACTTTACGAACTCACAAAAAAACGACCGCGACAAATGAATATTTGTCGCGGTCGTTGCGTTATCATAAGGCTCAACCTAATGGATTGTTCAGCATAAATCCAGATGTTTTCAGCCAACTCAGGCGATTATAAGCAAGAGAATAGGGTTTCTATCCTTCAGCACTGAGAAAGGCGAGGAGAGCCGCTGTAAAAGCTTTTTCAGCCATTAGAAGTTCACACGGAAACCAGCATAAAAAGTGCGAGGTGCCATGGGACCATAGATGTAGGCAGAGTCACGGTTGTAGCCGAGGTCGAAGTCATCTTGGTAAGCATTGAAGATGTTTTGCACACCAGCGAAGACTTGTCCCTTATAGTACTTGTAGATAGGGAAAGTATACTGTGCTTTCACCCCAAATTCCATGAAGCTAGGAGTCTCAAATGTGCGAGGACCATAAACTTCGCCCACCTTGTTGGTCTGACCCTCACCAGAGAGCACGCGATCATACTTGATGTTGGAAGAAAGTTGATTGAGATAAGCATCCTTGGATAAGGTCTTACCATCTTCCTCTGTGGGAATCTCGTGACCTACCAACATGCTACCTGTGAAGTTACCTGTGAAGGTGAAATCCAGTTGCTTGGTCACATTCCACGTTGAAATGAAGTAACCATAGACATCAGGTGTGCGATACATGCGACGAGTAGCATAAGCATCGTCATCATTCCACTTTTGCTCCTTGTTCCACTGGCTCTTATGATAAGTCAATCCAGCTTGGAGCGACCACACCTTAGGCAAGGTGAGACGACCTTCTAGGCTCAATCCCATCACCTTTGCGCCATCTGAGTTGGTGCGGGTCTTCACAATTTCTTCATTACCAAACTTGTCAGTGCGCTTGCTCTGCACGAGCGAGAAGGCATCGCGGAGCTCGGTGTAGAAACCTTCGGCAGTGAGGTTCAGCTGCCATGCACCAAAATGAGTGTACCAGTCGGCAGACAGACTGAAACTGTTGGAACGCTCTTCGTGGAGATTCTTGTCGTTTTCAATCGTGATCAAATCACCACCAGCATTGTCCACGTGAAGGTCTTCGTCAAACACCTGTGGAGCACGGAATCCTGCGCTATAGTTGGCACGAAGCACGAGATCTTTGGTAGGATTGAAGCGCACATTAGCACGAGGAGAGAAGATGGCATTCTTCACCATGCTGTGCTTGTCAAGACGACCACCAAGGAGGAAGCTCCACATGTCGTTCTTCCACTCATTTTGCAAGTAGAGGGAGTTGGTGTTCACGTTTTGTTCGATAAACTCTTTGCGGAATCCGCTCTTATCTTCCAAGTTGTCGTTGGCATGCTCCACACCTACAGTGAACTGTGAAGGCATAAACAAGCACTTGTCGAAGTCATAAGCATATTGCGCACCCAGCACATTAGTCAAACCATTGGTGCGACCATAGCTGATCATGCGTTTGCGCATTTCCACAGCATCATCTTTGGTGAAACTTGAGGGATCTTTCTCGATTTGAGTCAAATATTGTTCCACCGTCTTCTCGCCACCGCCATAATAGCTCTCACGTTGCACCTTCATGAACGAAGCAAAAGCATTCACACGGTGCTTAGCATCGGCTGAAACGAAGTTATAATTGAGGCTACCCGTGAGGTTATTGTGGCGCAATTGCTCTGCCACATGCGCATTGTGGGGCTCTTCGTTGAGCAAATCGCCACCACGGCGGAATTCACGCGTATTGTGTAGCTCGGCAGTGAGTTTAGAATAGTCGGAGATGCGGAAGAAAGCACGCATACCCACGTTGCTACCATCAAGCTTAGGCATTTCAGAGTAGCCATCGCCGGTGTGATCGTAAGGCGAACGGTGGTGCAACTGACCAAAGAGGGTGATTCCAATCTGGTTGTTGTCAGTGACGTAGGTAGCATTGAGATTGGTGGTATTCTCAAAAGCCTTCAAACCACCGATGCCACGGATTTCGTGCGAAGCACTAGCGGAAGAAGCCACTGGTTCTTTCGTAATGACATTGATGACACCTGCAATAGCAGAAGATCCAAACAAAGCACTACCACCACCACGCAACACTTCGATGCGCTCGATCATGTTGGTGGGGATTTGTTCCAAACCATAGACACCAGCCAATGCACTATAAACGGGACGAGAGTCTACGAGGATTTGAGAATAAGGCCCATCCAGACCGTTAATGCGCACTTGTGAGAAACCACAGTTCTGGCAGTTGTCTTCCACGCGCACGCCAGGTTGATATTTCAAAGCTTGAGAAAGGAATGAACTCTGTGTACGGTCGAACACCTTAGCATCGAGCACATTGACCAACGTAGGTGCAAGACGACGCTTCGTGGCGTTACGAGTGGCAGACACCACGACATCGCTCAGTGCCACTTCCTGGGGTTGCAACTCAAAGTCAGACATGATAGTAGCATCCGAGGTGGTGGTGACTTCGTGAATCACAGGTTCAAAACCAGGAACATCGACCTTCACGCGCAAACGTCCGATGGGCAAGTTTTTCAGCATGAAGTGACCCGTCACGTCTGTGACCACAGAGATGCGAGTGCCCAAGACCTCTACACGCACATGAGGCAGAAATTCTTGGGTTTCGCTATTGCGCACGTGTCCCACAATGTGAGCAGGCTGTGCTTTGGGAGCTTGCGCCGTGGGAACAGCAAGTGTGTTTGTAGTGTTAGTAAGTAAAGGTTGGGAAGCCTCAACAGTTGAGGTGGCAAAAGCCGAGGTGGAACATAATACTCCACTAAGGGCTAAGAAAAGGGCGTAGTTATTCTTCATAATCTAACGACTCAAATGAGCGCAAATTAAAATTCTTCAAGAGTAATAATGAGGAAAATGATGTTTCTTCCGCTATCTACGAGGAGCATTATCTGCTCCTTCTTTATTTTTCAGTGCAAAGGTTTCACATTTTTCTCTCTTGAACAATACTCATAAGTGATGATTTACCACTAATCCTATAACATTTATTGTATTTTACCATGTTTTCTTCTTCATTCATCGTGATCCTCACTACATTTCCTCGAAAATTAGCCCCGGGACACAGAAAAAGCTACCTCAAAACCCAAGAGTCTGAGGTAGCTTCGTCTTTATAGATTATAATTTTTCGAGAGAATAAAAAATTATCGCTTCAAACGAGAGTTCTTTTCTGTTTCTTGGAGAGGGTATGGCGCATAGTTCATATTGTCATTCCAAGCTCCGCTCACAGGCACTGCTTCCGTGGCAGTAAAACCAGGTGCCACTTCGACAGGTTGATTAGCCACACGGCTTGCAAAGGTGTTTTTGAGGTCATTCATGCGAAGTTGGTCTGCACGACGTGTCACCATAGACACCCAGTGCCCAGCCACTTCCCAGCCATGCTCCTCGTAAGCAGCTTGCGCCAACTGGTCTGCCGTCATGGCATCAATGTTCACACCATGAACTTTTTCAGCCTCTCCTGCTTCCACAGCGCGCTGACGCACAAGTTTCAAGCACTCCTTAGCGAGAGAGAGGTCAGCCTTGCCAGCACGAGCAGCACTTTCGGCATACCACAATAAGACTTCGGCATAGCGAATCACCTGGTGTCGACGACCATTAAGCATACCTCTCCACTTCTTTGCCGTATAATCATAAGGAGCCATCATTTGTCCGCCATGACCATCATCATTCACCGTGAAGAGAGAGAACATGGGATGATATTCTGGTACAATAGCATTTGTCTTACCCTCAGCGATAGACTTACCATCTTTGGTAGCCCACCAATCATAGAGTTTGCCATCTTTCAAAAGCTTAGGGTCATAAGTGGCTGCCTTACGAGGACCATCGGGCATACGCTTCCAAAAAGCAATCTCGCCCCATGCATCTCCCCAACCTCCGAGGCTTTCAAAAAGCATTGTACTGGCGAGTTGAGAGTCATGACTCCATGAACGGTTGGGAGAATTGTTCACCCCCAGGATGGTTTCTTTGTTGTAAATATTAGCCATAGAGTGGATGTTTTTCCACTCAGCTTCGAGCTTAGCATCATACTTACCAGCCTTTTGGCCCAGAATCACGGCTTCTGCAGCCTCAGCAGCCTTAGCATAGTACTCAGTACCCTTGTTGAGAGGATAGCCTGCCATCGCCATGTAAACAGCCGATAGCGTAGATTTCACAGCTTGCTGTGTCACATAGACATCCACACCAAACATCTGGCGAGGTTCACCCTTATAAGATGCAGGAAGCTCATACTTGTCTGCCATCATCAAGTCAGCGAGAATCTGCTCGTACACCTTTTCCACAGAAGCAAGTTCAGCCGTGCCGTGGTCATCTTCGTTGTGTAGATTGATGGGAAGTGGGCCAAACACGCGCACGAGGTAGAAATAAGCATAAGCACGCCAGAAGTGAGCTTGACCCAATGCGATGTTAAGTTCTTCTTTTGACGTTGGAGTGCGCTGTGCATTATCAATGATGAAGTTAGCTTCGTGGATAATGTCAAAGTGCTTGTCCCAAGCAGCCACCACCCCTTTGTTGTCGGCAGAGGCAGAAAAGGCATCTAACTGCGCACAAGCCTGCTTGTTAGAACCAGGATTAGCCGTGATGTCATCACCCTGCCATTGAGGATACATCATGTTAGTGTAAGACTGTGAGTCAGTGACCTTAGTGAAGAGCGACACCAAACTCATATTGAGTTCATCTTGCGAACTAAAATATGCACCAGGCACGAGTTTACCTTTGGGATCTTCGTTGAGAAAATCAGAGCAAGCCGTAGTGCCAAAGAGAGAAGCAGCTAAAAGTGCCGCAAAAAATATCTTAGATTTCATGAGAAATAGCGGTTATAGGATGTAACATGTACGAGATGCTGGGCAGCCATCTCCATTAGAAAGTGAAGCGTGCGCCAAGCGTAAAGGTGCGAGGTGCGGGATATCCGCCCATATCTACACCATTTTCGTAGTCATGATTGCCGAAGGAGAAACCAGCAGGGTCGGCTCCCTTATACCCTGTGATGGTGAAGAGGTTTTGTACACCAAAGGAGAGGCGAACATCGGCAAACTTCGTTTGTTGCTTCGTCAAGTTATAGGCCAAACTGATGTTTTCCAAACGAAGATAGTCAGCATTTTCAATCCACTTGCTAGAGTTACCATAGTTTTGGTTGCCCACAGCATCAAGACGAGGCATCGTCACACCCATATTCTTCACATAGTCGGCATCAGTGACAAAGGCCGAAGCACCAGGCATGGCATTCATCAAGAAGCGCGCTATATTAAGGCGTTGTGCACCAAAGGCTGCATTGAAAAACGCATTGAGTTCCCATTGCTTATAGCGCAAACTGTTGTTCCATCCGAGGGTGAAATCAGGGTTAGCCTTACCCAAAACACGGCGGTCACCAGCATCCAACTTACCATTTTTGTTGAAATCGGTGTACTTATCCTTGCCATCCTTGTCGATGCCTTCCCACACATAGCCATAGAATGTGCCCACAGCCTCACCTTCTTTCACGATGCTCACAGCATCTACTGTACCGCCAGCAGGAGAGTCACCATAAAGGATAGGTTCTTCGGAAGTGAGTTTCACCACCTTATTCTTGTTGTACGAACCATTAATGGTAGAAGTCCATTGGAAATCGTTCGTTTGCACGATGCGCGCGGTGAGGGAGAGATCCACACCCGTGTTGGTGATTTCACCAGCATTCACCCAATAGCGCAAACCACCCACATAGTGTGACTGTGAGCGTTGGAGGAGTGCGTCATAGGTGTGCTTTGCAAAGAAGTCCACCCCAAGTTCGATGCGGTTGTTCCAGAAGCTCACGTCGAGTCCAAGGTCAAATTGATGAGTCTTTTCCCAAGTCAAATCAGGAGTAGGCACAGACGAAGGACTATATCCAGTGAAATCACTTTTACCACCAAAGTTGAAGCCCATCACAGAGAGCAAACCGAGGGTGGAATATGGGGTAATGTTTTGATTACCAATCACCCCATAACTAGCGCGGAGTTTCATATTATTCACCACACTGCGCATAGGTTTCATGAACTCCTCGTTGGTCATGGACCAAGCCGCAGCGATAGAGGGGAAATAGCCCCACTTGTCTTTTGAGAATCGGCTAGAACCGTCAGCACGGAACGTAGCAGTGAGCATGTAGCGGTCGGCATAATTGTACATCACACGACCCACTCCTGAGAGCAGTGCGTAAGCTGAATAGTTGTTCTTCTCATCGCGCACAGCAGCATTCTTCACATCCCAGTACTCCACAGCATCAGTCTTAAGCTGTTGACCAGAAATCAGCATCATGCGTGTCTCACTCTTTGTAGCTTCATACACCGCTGTAGCCACCAAACTATGATCTCCCCACTTATGATTGTAGGTAAGGTTGTTGGTGCTTTGAAGCATGAGGTGGAAGTTGTCACTGTTGTGCATCGAGGTCTTACCGAAACTCAACACTCTGGGCGAGAATCCATAGCCCTTACGATCATGATAGTCAGCACTGTTGGTGGAGGTGAAAGTGAGTCCATCTGCGATGTTAAACTTCAACTCAAATCGACCATTCATCATGTGCCCCATCATGTCATCTTTCACAGCAGTCAATACAGCATAGGGGTTTTCGGCTGAAATACTATTGTAAGGGTCGCGCTTAAACTTGATGCCATCTGCCTCATACATGTCCATAGCAGGAGAGTAGTTGAGCGCGCGCACAAGAGCATTGTCGAGATTCATGCCAAACATGCCACTCCCCTTACCTTCATTGCGTGCTGCCTGCACATCGGCAGTAAGTTCGAGCCAAGGATAAACTTGTGTGTGTACATTCACCTTTCCACTATAGCGTTGGAACTCTGTGCCTACTACCACACCTGCATGCTTCATGTAGCTCGCAGACACGTAGAGTTGTGTATCTTTGTTACCCTTGCTCAATGAGAGTTTATAGTCATCCGTCTGACCAGTGCGTAACACCTTTTCGAGCCAATCTACACCAGGCTTAGTGCCATCAAGGAAGGGCTTCAATTCGCTAGGAGCATTGCCATTAAACTTATACTTGGTGAGCAGTTCTGCATATTCCTTCGTACTCATCACCTTGGGCATGTGGGTGGCATTTGACCAACCATGCGACACATCAAACACCACTTGCGTTTGTCCAGCCTTACCACTCTTGGTCGTGATCAATACCACTCCATTTGCACCACGGCTACCATAGATGGCAGTAGAAGAAGCATCCTTAAGCACTTGCATGTTTTGGATGTCTTCGGGGTTGATGCCATCAAGACCCGATTCGCGCACTACACCATCTACTACATAGAGAGGTTCGTTGCTGTTGTGGATAGACCCCGTACCGCGCACGCGGATTTTCACGCTACCACCAGGAATACCACTTCCGATGACTTGCACACCACTCACACGACCTTGCAAAGCATCGCTCACACGTGTGATAGGTTGATCTTTGAACGCTTTAGAGTCCATCACCGACACAGAACCAGCTAAGTCTGCCTTACGCACCGTACCATAACCGATGACCACAGCTTCGTTGAAACTACTGTCCATCAGTTTAAGGGTCACATCTAGTTTTCCTTCTGCTGCCACAACGCGATGACGCTCATAGCCGATGAAGGAAAATTGCAGAGGACTACCAGCAGCAACCTTGATAGAATAACGCCCTTGGGCATCGGTCACCACCGCTTGGCGAGTGCCAGGCACGGTCACAGAAACTCCAGACAACTTTTCACCTTCATCGCTCATCACCACACCTGTAACGGTGACTAACTTCTTGGCTTGTTGCACGGAAATATGTGTAGATTCAGAGGACGAAGTAGGAGCGGCTGTCACAGAGCCGATCACTGCAAACAATCCTAAAGTGAGGGGCAACGCACGTTGCGCCATGTGTTTGTACCAAAGGGGGACAAACGCATCGGAAAGATGGAACTTGTTGTTCATGTTCGATGGGTTAATAGATAGGTATTAGGATAGATCGGTCAAGTATATGGCGGTTGCAGCAGTTTTCTGGTATTGTTTTCAATGGCAATCGCCCTTGTCAGGTCTATAATTCTTCTTGCTACGGTCGCAAATGTAAAAATTACTATCGAAATAGCAAAGTAAACCTGACAAAAAAGTAAATTATTCTTTCATGCACAATTAAAGATAAGGAAACATCAGCCTAGATACTCCTAACTATATAGGGATAGAATTAGGCCAAAAGAGAGAAAAAACGACGAAAAAGTGACAAAACTTTTTTATTTTCACCTCAGTTGCTATCTCTGCTTTTCAAAATCACAACAAAACACTTCACTAAAAAGAATTATGATTTCACCTTTTCCTAGCAGCTATGCAAGGATGTGTATCTCAAAACGGGTACATATCATCTAGAACATGTACCCGAAAACGCCAAAATGGGTACATATCATCAGAACGTGTACCCGAAAACGCCAAAACGGGTACATATTATCTAGAACGTCGAACTAGAACTTTTGAAAAGTCTGATGCTGCAAAGGAGAAAATCAACAAGACAAAACAGTCTTCTCACCAAATGAGGAAAACTAAGTAAAAAATGATCCTCCAGTTTCCGGCTCACGCGTGCGCGTGTGCGCGCATATCAGGGATTTTGCACTTTTTGCT
>NZ_KB290714.1:138930-159933 GCF_000318095.2 Alloprevotella sp. oral taxon 473 str. F0040 | reverse complement strand
TTTTGCACTTTTTGCTTTCACAACCTTCACACAAGAGGAGTAGAAAGTCGTAGTTCCGAGATAAATATCAAGGAGTTACAACAAAAAATGTCGGACATTTTCTGGCAAATCTCTGAGAGTTTTGAAGCGATGTCCGAGAAAAGTTGGGAAAGCCCAGAAATCTCCGAATTTGTTCGCTAGAGATTGAGATAAACACATTTTCACATCATCGTCTTTTGGGAAGCGATTATCCCCTTTTCAAACGATCTTTTTGCCCGTATTTCGTGTTGCAGTCAGAATTCTGTGAAATAGTGTTCAAAAATAGTCGATAATTCACTATGCAAGAACGATTTACAAAGATTTGTGTGAAGGTTGTGAAAGCAAAAAGTGCAAAATTGCAGGGTGCGCGCGCGTGCGTACGCGCGAGAATGTGTATTTCACAGCTGTTAGCAACTCATACTTATTGCCCGAACAGATAGTCTATTGGCAACAGAAGAAAATCTGTTGAAAAATGAATAGAAAAAATTCACTGAGGAGAAAGTAAAATAAAAATCGCCCCATCATCGTTAGTCGATGATGGGGCGATGCACATAAGGCTATATAAGGTGAAGGATGTCTAACCACGAATCATGGTGAGGAGCATCTTGAAACGCTGCACTGCTTGGAGGGCATGAGGCACACCTGCAGGCATGATGAGCATTTCGCCTGCCTTGGGATGATGCACCACACCACCCACGGTGATTTCTGCCTCACCATCGAGGATGGTCACTGTGGCATCAAATGGAGCGGTATGTTCTGAGAGTCCTTGACCAGCATCGAAAGCAAAGAGCGTGAGCGTGCCGGCATTGTTGCGGAGGATTTCGCGAGAAACGACACTACCCTCTGCATATTCCACTGTGTTGGCAGGTGAAAACACCACGCCTTTTTCAAAAGTGTTCATAATCTAGTTTTGTTTTAGGAGTGTTGAATGGTATATTATTTTTGTCGAGAAGCAAGGAATCGGCGAGCAGCTTCAGCTGCAACGAGCAGACCACCTGCACTCATGATGACATCTTTGATAACAAGGCGACCAGCACCAGAAAGCATGGGGAAACCATGGCTACCGACGAAGTAGGGAAGACCTTCGTGAGGATAGGTGTTGCCATCAGCAAGATTGGGCACCCAGCATTCGGGAGTGGTGACCAAGAAGGAGAGTGTGACGATGCTCATACCGAAGGTGAGCAATCCACCGAGCATGCCCAAACGAGGTGACCAGATGCCGAGGAGCACGAGAGTACCAATGGTGCAAATCATCAGACCCAGACCAATGGAGAAAGCATAAGTGCCATTCTCTTGGTGCCATTTAATGTTCTCCACAATCACTTCACCTTCTTTATTCTTATGGAGGTTGTATTCTTTGACTTCCTTACCAGTCTTAGGATGAATGGCAGTCTTAGAAGAATTGTTGTAGAGGAAACTCATAAAGGGGCTATTGCTCACAAAGGGTACGATGCCATCAGCTTCATATTGACACACTTTGAGTCCACCAATCCAAGCCATAACCAAGAAGATGGCAATGCGAAGGTAGGTATAGAAATGACGCTCAAGTGAAAGAAGAATACGCGACGCAAAATCAAACAAAGAGTTGATAGTAGCCATAATAGAAAATAATTTAGGGTGTTGAAATAAATAAATGGTTTAGGGAATATGTTGCCCTAGGTGAAAATAGTTGGTATTAAAATACACTTTGATACGAAAAACCCCTTATCAAACGCTGTGTTAGTTCGTTAGCTGTGTCCAGATTATGAAGAGGAGTGGACAGTAGTAGAGTCAAAACGCATCGAAAACGATACGAAAGTACAAATTTATTGCACTCCCTGCAAGTTTTACTCTCATTTTCATGTACGCATTAGCAAAATAAAGTACCTTTGCAGTATAAGGTAAACAAAATATACAGCTCATGAATCGCATATTCTCTTTTCTCATCTTTATTTTTTGCACAGTGGCTACTCCTATGGTAGCACAAAACTCTACAACAGAAGCGACTCTTTCTCCTAGTGCTGCGCGCTATGGCAGTGTGAGTCGCTCGGCGATTTTGGCTCAGTTGCCTGAAATCAAGCACGCTCGCACACAGCTTGACAGTCTTCGTGCTAAATATGAGCGAGAAGCACGCTACAATGAGGAATCTTTCCGCCGCCAATTTTCGGAATATCTCCAAATCCAACGCAATCTGCCAGAGGCTATTTTGCTGAAACGCCAAGGAGATCTGCAAACTTCTATGGAACGTGGTTTGGCTTTTCGCAAACAAGCTGAAGAATTGCTCCGTCAAGCAGAGCGCGAACTCATGCAACCCATTGAAGACAAGGTGGATGCAGCTATCCGTGTGGTGGGAGCTGAGCGTAAATACGATTTTATCTTCGATGCAGACTTGAAGGCATTGCCCTATCTCAATCCTGCTCTCTGCGAAGATGCTACTGCCTTTGTGAAAGAGAAATTAGATGTTAGACGCTAGAGAGGGTCACAGACCCTTTTGTGCTCACCACGACAAGCGTGGCTCGAGCTACGTAATTGGACTCTTTGCAGCATGGTGCTAAACTCTAATGTCTAACGTCTAAATTCTAACATCTAATCTCTAACGTCTAATCTCTACAATCGTGATTGGAGTATTCGACTCAGGATATGGTGGTCTGTCGATATTGCGACAGGTGCGCCAACTCTTGCCCCAATATGATTATCTCTATTTGGGCGATAATGCACGAGCCCCTTATGGTTCGCGCTCCTTCGATGTGGTCTATCGCTACACCCTAGAGGCGGTGCGCGAACTCTTCAATCGTGGTTGTGAACTCGTTATCCTAGCTTGTAACACCGCTTCGGCAAAGGCATTGCGCTCCATTCAGCAAAACGATCTCCCTACCCTTGCTCCCGACAAACGAGTGCTGGGTGTGATACGCCCCACCGTGGAAGCCTTGGGCGACATCACTCATTCGCGACATGTAGGCATCATGGCTACCCAAGGCACAATTCGTTCCCGAAGCTACGATTTGGAGATTGAAAAGTTCTTCCCTGATGTCAAGGTCACAGGACTAGCTTGCCCCATGTGGGTGCCACTGGTGGAATATGGCGAATTTGACAGTCCTGGTGCAGACTATTTCGTGAAGAAACGCATCGACGAAATCCTCCGCATCGACCCCGACATCGACACCCTGGTGCTGGGATGCACGCACTACCCTCTCCTGCTTCCAGCCATCCTTCGCCATGTGCCGCGCGGCATCACCGTGGTGCCACAAGGGGACTATGTGGCACACTCACTGTGCGACTATCTGCAGCGACACCCAGAGATGGAAACAAGACTAGCGAAAAACGGCACTGTGGAATTTCTCACTACAGAAGAGCCCAACAAGTTTCGCGAAAGTGCCACTATCTTTATGCCCGACACAGACGTGACAGTGGAGCAAATAACATTGTAGACATCAGCCTCACCCATCTATCTGCGATGCCCTACACAAGGTCATAGCATGAGAAAGCAAACGAGATGACTGAGCCTCTAGTAGAAGACCTCAACATACCTCACAAGGATATAACCCTAAACGTCTAACATCATGCCCAAAAAGACGAAAAGTCGCCTCACTAAAAAAGAGGTGCGCAACAAACTTCTGGTACTCTTCGAGCAAAGCCAAGGGCAACAACTCGAAGTAAAAACCATCTTCAGCATGGTGGGTGCACTCACCCACCCTGCCAAAATGCTCGTGCTTGATGTGCTCAAAGAACTCGTGTTGGACGATTTCCTCTCCACTGATCAGAAAGGGAACTATCGTCACGCTGAACGCGCGGCACAACTCATCGAGGGTACGTTCCGTCGCAAGCGCAATGGGCACAATGTCTTTGTGCCTAGCGATGGCGGTAAGGATATCCTCGTGACGGAACTCAATGCTCACCACGCTCTGGATGGCGACTTGGTGCGCGTGTCGATGGTGGCACGTCGTCGCAGTCACACTCGCGAAGCCGAAGTGGTGGAAATCATTCGTCGCGCCAAAGACACCTTCGTGGGACGTCTTCATGTGGAACACGATCGCTATGGTTTCCTTCTCACCGAACGACAGATTGGGGCAGATATCTTCATTCCTGGTGACTTGCTCCACGGAGGAAAGACGGGCGACAAAGCGATTGTGAAAATCGTGGACTGGCCCGAAGACACCAAGAGTCCCCGTGGTGAAGTGGTGGACGTGCTCGGACAAGAGGGAGAAAACGACACTGAGATGCACGCTATTTTGGCGGAATATGGACTACCCTACACCTATCCCGAAAATGTGGAACGCGCGGCAGATAAGCTCCATCCTGGTATTACTGAGGAGGAAATCGCCAAACGTGAAGATTTTCGCCAAATACCGACCTTCACCATCGACCCCCGCGATGCGAAAGACTTTGACGATGCGCTGTCTATCCGCCGTCTCACAGACGACACGTGGGAAGTGGGTGTGCACATTGCCGATGTGAGTCACTATGTGCTCGAAGATAGCGTAATCGATCAGGAAGCCTTGAGCCGTGCCACGAGTGTTTATTTGGTGGATCGCACCATACCGATGCTCCCCGAACGCTTGTGCAACTACATCTGTTCGCTCCGCCCCAACGAAGAAAAGTTGGCTTATTCGGTGATTTTCGAGATGAACAATAATGCTGATGTGCTGCATGCTCAAGTGGCGAAAACTGTGATTTGCAGCGACCGCCGTTTCACCTACGAAGAAGCACAAACTATCATTGAGCGCAATGGACAAGCCTCTCCCGATGACTTGGCATTGCCTGGTGAACACCCTGCAGTGGATGGTTCTAAAGAAAATCCACAAGGGGAATGGGCAATGGAGGTGCTTCAGCTCGATCACCTCGCGAAGCAACTACGCGCCAAGCGTTTTAAGGGAGGTTCTATCGGATTTGACCGACCCGAAGTGCGCTTTGAAATTGATGAAAAGGGACATCCCATCTCCACTTATGTGAAGATTGCCAAGGATGCCAACAAACTCGTAGAGGAATTTATGCTCCTCGCCAACCGGACCGTGGCTGAAAAGGTGGCTATCGTGCCGAAGGGCAAACAACCGAAGGTGTTGCCTTATCGTATTCACGATGTGCCCGATGCCGAAAAGATGGAGAAACTCCGCGGTTTCGTGTCAAAGTTTGGCTACAAGATGCGCACCGAGGGTTCGAAAACGGACGTTTCTAAAAGCCTGAACAATCTGCTCGCGGAGGTGAAAGGCAAGAAGGAAGAACATGTGGTGGAGATGGTGGCACTGCGTGCGATGATGAAAGCACGCTATTCGGTGCACAACATTGGTCACTATGGTCTGATGTTCCGCCACTACACGCACTTCACTTCGCCCATTCGTCGCTATCCCGACTTGATGGTGCATCGTCTTCTCGCAAAATATGCCGAAGGTGGCCGCTCTGTCAGTGCGAAAAAATATGAAGAACTCTGTGAGCACTGCTCTGAGCGCGAATTGGTGGCTGCCACTGCTGAGCGCGCGAGCATCAAATACAAACAGACAGAATTTATGGCCGACCGCATCGGACAAGAGTTTGACGGTGTCATCTCTGGAGTGACCGAATTTGGTATCTACGTGGAAGACACTCTCTCTAAGTGCGAAGGTATGGTGCCGATGCGTGATTTGTCGAGCGACTACTACGAATTTGACGAAGACAATTATCGTCTCGTAGGTCGTCGCACGAGAAGAGTCTACAATCTTGGCGACAAAGTGCGTTTCCGTGTGGAACACGCCAATCTGGAACGCCGACAACTGGACTTCTCTATCATTGAGGAAGACAGCTTAATCACCTACGACAGTCAGTCTAGCGCAGCGCGCAGTGTTCTGCACAACCAGCGTGGTTTGACTCCCGAGCGTTTTGGGAAGAAAAAAGCCAACAAGCGTGCAAAATCTTCTGGCAAGTCTGCTTCGGCTAAGGCATCTAGCAAAGGCAAGAAGGCTGCAAAGAAGGGCAAGAAAGCCAAGAAACGCAAATAAACTCCTCGCTTGCCTAGCCTAGCTAAAAACAATCCCCCACAAATCAACAAAGATTTGTGGGGGTTTGTCATAGAATAGAAGTCGATTATCCCTAAGATTCGGCAGAAGAGAGTGGAACCAATTGCCAACCATCGAGCGAGATTTGCAGGAGTTGGAGCGGTGTGGTGGCTGCTTGCTGATGACCGAGAGCTACTGCCACATGCCCCATGGTGCGGCGCAGGTTTATTTCTACACAAGGATGGATGCCTGTGGGCGTGACGAGCAAATCCACACCAAGGGGACCCACATAGCGCGCATGCAACCATCGCGAAAGCAACTGTACTAGGGAGGATTGTAAGTGGTGTAAGAGTTGGGGGAGTTCTGTTTCGGCTATGCCCCAACCTGCCGCTAGCGGTGCGAGGAGTGTGCAGAGTTCGCGTTCCATCACGGCAGGATGCGCCACAAGATTACCCAGATAAGCCCCACCAGGCGCAGCTTGAAAAAGAGAAAGTCCGTCATACTCCATCGTGCCGTCAGGGAGGGCGTGATATTCAAAAGCGAAGTTGGCGACAACCTCGTGAAGCGATTGTACCTCGATACCCCCTTGTTGCTGTAAAATCTTTTGCACGCGAGCTGCTGCCACAGGATCTAACGTGCCTTTAATAGGGAATACTCCACGTCCGCTGCTGCTCCATGGACTTTTCAGCATGGCGCGACCCTCCAACGGCTCAAGAGCTGCTGTGACTTCCTGCATAGAACGGCAAAAAGTACTGCTAAAAGGGATAACTCCTGGACGGGCAAAGAGAAGATATTCGCTATCTTCTGCCAACAATTCAGAGACGTTGGCACGACTGCTCAAATGGCGAATTTCGCGCAATTGCTCAGCAGTGGGCAATAAGGCTTCGGGTGCGCCTAGACGTTGGAAGATTTCCACTACATGATTGTCCCACCCCCATGGATCAATGCTATTGATTTTCGTCCAATCGGGAGGAAGTAGGTCTTTCACACGTCCAGACTCTGGCAATTGCAAATATTCATCGTCCTCCTCTCCCCAAAAGCGTGGCAATTCAGCCAAAACATGCGCCAGTTTTCGTCCTGCTAAGCTAGGAGAATAGAACTGAACATTGGCAGCCAGTGCTTCATCGTGCCAAGGATTGAAGAGATGGAGAGTGTGAGACATGAGCAGTTAGGAGGTGGCAAGGAAATCAGAGGAAGGATTTCCCATAATCGGAAGTCAAAATGCGTTCAGCGCAAGCATATCCTTCTTCATAAAGGGCTTGCAAGAGATCGGTTCGTGTGCCCAAACGGTCTACTTCTAGGGGATGTTTGGGGCAAATGATAAGCGCACGCCCTGATTCTTCTAAACGTTCTACGAGTTCTATTTTGTCGTTGTACACCTCTTTGATATGCGAGAGAGCAACTCGAAGACGAGGATACTTCTTATAAACAAAACTCGGCATGCGGTAATCACTCCCCTCATCGCGATACCCCCGATTGTGGGTAAGGACTACCACGTTGTGCGAAAATCCTTGAGCCACTGCGTGCTCGATGGGAATGGGATCGGTGATGCCACCATCGAGCATGGGCACTCCATCAACCATGGCAATAGGTGCAACGAAAGGTAACGAGCTAGAGGCTTTGCAAAGATTGAGGAGACGTTCTCCGTCGGACGTTTCGATGTGATATTCAGCACGTCCAGTACGACAATTGGTCGTGACAATCTCAAATCGCATGGGATTGGCAAAACAGGTGTCGTAGTCGAAAGGTAGAATCTCATTGACCATACGATCATAAAGCACTTCCTGATTGAAGATAGAGTGCATTTTCCACAAATGTTTCCAACTGATATACTGATACTTCTCGAGCATATCGATCGAAGTCTTGCGTGCACGATCGCGCTGCTGACTCAGATAGGACATTCCATGGCAAGCACCAGCAGAAACACCAATGCCATAGGGGAAGGTGATGCCAGCATCGAGCATATAATCAAGGACGCCTGCGGTGAAAACTCCGCGCATGCCGCCGCCTTCTAAAACTAATCCTGTCTGTGCCATAGCTCTATATCTTGTTTTCTTCGACAAATTCAGATGATTCAATGGTCATCACGTAACACCTGTCGTTCATGTATATTAAAATATGTGCAAAGGTACACGATTATCATGGAATGGTCCCCCTATTCGCGTAAAAAAGCGTATATTTGCGGAAATAATTATTCTAAATTCTGCGCTTATGCTCTTTTCAACCGCCACATACTCGGAACGCCGTAGCCGTTTGCGCCAATTGGTGGGCAGCGGAGTCATCGTGCTCTTAGGCAATAATGATAGCCCCTGCAACTTCCCCAATAATCCTTACAAGTTTCGTCAAGATAGCTCATTCCTCTATTTCACGGGACAACATCGTGATGGATTGGCTCTTGTGATAGACTGCGAAAGCGGTGCTGAAACCTTGGTGGGTAATGACATCGACATTGACGATGTGATTTGGACTGGCCCTGTGCCTTCTGTGGCAGACATGGCAGTAGAAAGCGGCATTGCACACACGGCTCCTATGGGTATGCTGCAAGGTGTGTTTGAACAAGCTAAAGCGCAAGGACGAAAGGTGCATTTCCTCCCTCCTTATCGCCACGACTTGATGATCCAACTCATGGATCTTACTGGACTCCATCCCAATCAACAACGCGCTGCAGCTAGTCAAACGCTGATTGATGCTGTGGTGAAGCTCCGCAACATCAAGAGTGCGGAAGAAGTGGCCGAACTCGAGCGCGCGGCAGCCATTGGCTATGAGATGCACACTACAGCTATGCGCATGGCTGTGCAAAAGGGCGTGACAGAGGCTCAGATTGCCGGTGCTCTTGATGGCATCGCCGCTGCCTTGGGTAGCCAAGTATCCTTCCCCAGCATTGTTTCTATGCACGGCGAAGTGCTCCATGGCTTCCCCTCACAAGCTGTTTTAGGTGGCGATCGTCTGCTCTTGGTCGATGCTGGCTGCGAAACGCGTGAACACTACTGCTCAGACCACACTCGCACTACCCCAGTGGCTGGAAAGTTCACCCAACGTCAACGTGATATTTATGACATCGTAGTAGACTGCCACGATCTGGCACTCGATGTGGCAAAACCTGGTGTGCGCTATTTGGATGTACACCTTGCTGTGTGCCGTTTGATGACCGAACGTCTCAAAGCTCTCGGATTGATGAAGGGTGATGTGGACGAAGCTGTGGCCGCTGGTGCACACGCCTTGTTCCTACCCCACGGACTGGGACACGCTATGGGTATGGATGTGCACGACATGGAGGCTTTGGGACAAGCTCACGTGGGTTATGACGCTGCGACTCGACCCTCTACACAATTTGGACTCGCTAGCTTGCGCTTCGGTCGCGAACTCGAAGTGGGTCACGTGGTGACAGACGAACCTGGCATCTACTTTATTCCAGACCTCATTGACCTCTGGCGCAAAGAAGGTACCAACGCGCAATTCCTCAATTTCGACGAAATTGAAAAGTTCAAAGATTTTGGTGGCATCCGCATCGAAGACGATGTGCTCATCACCGAAAATGGTTGCCGATTCTTAGGCGAAAAACTCGTGCCTTACCACGCTAAGGACGTAGAAGCCTTCTTGGCACAATAAGATAGATGCAGTTATAATCAAAAACTGTAAGCAGTTATAATGGCATTATAAGCAGTATCCATATTATAAGCACTTATACTGCCACAGAAATGCTGACACAATAGGGTTTTCCAACCCTCGGAGCATCCTCACATTACAATCGTAATTTATAAACTCTCAATAACAGACTAATGAAGAAATTCTTTACCCTCGCCCTCGCTGGTTTTGCCTTGGCAGGTGCAGTACAAGCTGCCCCCAAGAAGAAGGCTCTTCCCAAGGACACCCTCGTATTTACTACCGTAGTAGCCAATCCTGTGACAAGCATCAAAAACCAAAACAACTCTGGTACATGCTGGGCTTACTCTTCTTTGGCATTCCTCGAAAGCGAAGTGTTGAAAAAGAATCCTCAACTCAAGCCTGCTGATGTTGATCTCAGCGAATCATTCGTTGTGTCTCACACCTATGTGGATCGTGCTGACCGCAATGTACGCACTCACGGTGATGCTAGCTTCTCACAAGGTGGTTCTTTCTATGACGTTATCTACGCCATGGAACACTATGGTCTCACTCCCGAAGGCACTATGCCCTACCCCAACCTCCCCTATGGCGATAGCCTCTTCAACTTCCGTCAATTCTGGCCTGGTCTCGAAGCTTTCGTGAAGAGCGTGTCTACCGACAAGGACAAGAAGACCATCAACCCCATTTGGAAGAAGACTGTTCAACAAATGCTCGATGGCTATTTTGGAGAATATCCTAAGACTTTCAAGGTAGCAGGCAAGGAATACACTCCTCAGTCTTACGTTAAGGACTATCTCAAGCTTGATCCTGCTGACTACGTGAGCTTGGCATCCTTCACTCACGTGCCTTTCTACAAGACTTTCATCATCGAAGTACAAGACAACTGGCGTTGGGCTCCTAGCTACAACCTCCCCATCAACGAACTCATGGAAGTTATGGAGAGCGCAGTACGCAATGGCTACACCTTTGCTTGGGGTGCTGACGTGAGCGAAGACGGTTTCTCTCGCCGCACAGGCAAAAACCGCTGCGTAGCCACTGTCCCCAACACCAAGTCAAGTGCAGGCGTTGGTAGCGACCAATCTCGTTGGACAGGTGAAAAAGCTGGTGCACAAATCAATGCAGCAGATGGACAAGGTGAAATGACCATCACGCAAGAAATGCGTCAAAAGGGCTATGACACTTGGGAAACCACTGATGACCACGGCATGCAAATCTACGGTCTTGCTAAGGATCAAAACGGCAAGGAGTACTTCATGATGAAGAACTCTTGGGGTGAATATGGCCCTTACAAAGGATTCTGGTACATCTCTAAGCCTTACGCTGCTTACAAGACGATGAACATCGTCATCAACAAGAATGCCATTCCTGCTGCCATCCGCACTAAGCTTGGCATCTAAAAAGTAAAACGCAGCTTCTCAGCTTGATCTTTTTCTGCTGTGTTCGATGGCATGTAATAAGTCTCGAATCTTGCTCTAAATCAAGACTTATATCCTTCACGACATAGTCCGATATAACCTCAAATCTCCCGAAACTCTCCGCATTTCAAAAAGGGTTTCGGGAGATTTTTTGCATACACAATCAATAAAAAAAGAAGTATAATCTTCAAAATGCAGAAAATAGGCACTATAATCAAAGAAAATGGCACAGAATGTTGGTGATGACCAAAAGTTTTTCGTAATTTTGTCTCGCATAGTGCAAAGGTCTGCACCCTCCTAAAGGATGCCTGTCAAAAAAAGACATAAAAGCAGCTCAAAATCTTATTAGACAAGAGCAAAACCACCAAGCTATGCTCTTCCGCCAAGAAGAACAATATTACTATTCTATTTAATATCTATCACAATGGCATTAGATCTTACCCAGCACGGTATTTTCGGTACAACTGAAATCGTGCACAACCCTTCTTACGAACAGCTTTTCGAAGAAGAAACTAAGGCTACCCTTGAAGGTTATGAAAAAGGTCAAGCAACCGAACTCGGTGCTGTAAATGTGATGACTGGTGTTTACACTGGTCGTTCGCCTAAGGACAAGTTCATCGTTGTCGACGAAAACTCTAAGGACACTGTATGGTGGACTTCTGAAGAGTACAAGAACGACAACCACCCCATGACTGAAGAAGCTTGGGAAGTTGTTAGAGATCTTGCCAAGAAGGAGCTTTCTAACAAGCGTCTCTTCGTTGTTGACGGTTTCTGCGGTGCTAACAAGGACACTCGTCTTGCTGTTCGCTTCATCGTTGAAGTAGCTTGGCAAGCACACTTCGTGACCAACATGTTCATCAAGCCTAGCGAAGAAGAACTCAAGGACTTCACTCCTGACTTCGTTGTGTACAACGCTTCTAAGGCTAAGGTTGAAAACTACAAGGAACTCGGCCTCAACTCTGAGACTGTTGTTGCATTCAACATCACTAGCAAGGAACAAGTTATCCTCAACACTTGGTACGGTGGTGAAATGAAGAAGGGTATGTTCTCTATGATGAACTACTACCTCCCCCTCCGTGGTATCGCTGCTATGCACTGCTCTGCCAATACTGACCTCAACGGCGAAAACACCGCTGTATTCTTCGGTCTCTCTGGTACTGGTAAGACTACCCTCTCTACCGATCCTAAGCGTCTCCTCATCGGTGACGACGAACACGGTTGGGACGACAACGGTGTCTTCAACTTCGAAGGCGGTTGCTACGCTAAGGTAATCAACCTTGACAAGGAAAGCGAACCCGACATCTACGCAGCTATCAAGCGCGACGCTCTCCTCGAGAACGTTATCGTGGACGCTAACGGTAAGATTGACTTCACTGACAAGTCTGCTACCGAGAACACTCGTGTGAGCTACCCCATCCACCACATCCAAAACATCGTACGTCCTGTGTCTGCAGCTCCCGCAGCTAAGAACGTTATCTTCCTCTCTGCTGACGCATTCGGTGTATTGCCTCCCGTGTCTATCCTCGACGCTAACCAAACGCAATACTACTTCCTCTCTGGCTTCACTGCTAAGCTTGCAGGTACAGAGCGCGGTATCACTGAGCCTACTCCCACTTTCTCTGCATGCTTCGGTCAGGCGTTCCTCGAACTCCACCCCACTAAGTATGCTCAAGAGCTCGTGAAGAAGATGGAAGCTAACGGTTCTAAGGCATATCTCGTGAACACTGGTTGGAACGGTACTGGCAAGCGTATCTCTATTAAGGATACTCGCGGTATCATCGACGGCATCCTCTCTGGTGCTATCCTCACCGCTCCTACTAAGAAGCTCCCCATCTTCAACTTCGAGATCCCCACTCAACTCGAAGGTGTGGCTACTGAAATCCTCGACCCACGCGACACTTATGCTGATGCAGCTCAGTGGGAAGAAAAGGCTAAGGATCTCGCAGCTCGCTTCGTGAAGAACTTCACTAAGTACACCACCAACGAAGCTGGTAAGGCTCTCGTTGCTGCTGGTCCTCAGCTCTAATAGACTTTCACTAGTCTCAAAAGCCTATATATGGCGCATTCCACTTCGGTGGGATGCGCCATTTCTTTTGTTGCAACATCATGAGACTATTCACATATCGACCACCCATATCACTCACATATTTCGCCTTCAGCAGCAAATAAGAACTCACAGGTAGCTTCCTTCACCTCGCACTGAGATAATCTGTAACAAGCAAAAAAATCCCCAGAGATTTACTTTAAAATCTCTGGGGATAAAATAAAGTCCTAAGAAGAGCTTGATACAAAAAGCGAGTCTTCTTATTTAATGCTCTTTAGTTCAATCTTAAAGATCAAGGTAGAGAAGGGAGGAATTCCACGAGTGCCACGCTCGCCATAAGCGAGGTTGTAAGGCAAGCAGATTTCATATTCAGAACCTACCTTCATTAGCTTCACAGCTTCTGACCAACCTTTAATCACTTGGTTCAAACCAAACGTAGCTGTTTCGCCACGTTTATAGCTGCTATCAAACACTGTGCCGTCTACCAAACGACCTTCATAGTGCACTTCCACTTGAGAAGTATCAGCAGGCATTGCACCATCACCTTGCTTCAACACCTTGTAGAGCAAACCAGAAGCTGTAGACTTCACACCCTTTTGCTTAGCATACTGTGCCAAGTATTCAGCATTGAGCGTCTTCACCTGCTGTGTGTAGAAATCATACTGCTGTTGCTCCACTTTCTTAGCAGAATCAGCCGTAATCTTGCTATTGTTCATCAAACCTTCAGATAATCCCATAGTGAAAGCTGCAGCATCCACATAAGAAGTATCAGCCTTACCAGTAGCCTGTTGGTTCATGCTCTGTACGATTTGAGGCAACTGATTCTTGATTTCAAGGCCTGCTACCATAGCACGAAGCTTAGCGGCTTCTTCAGGAGTAAAATCTTTGGTAAGACCAGCTACAAAATCCTTGATGTGCGCAGAGTCTACACCAGAACGTTGAGCAATGTATTGCGCCAAGCTAGCAGACTGAGCCACACCAGCAGCGTAAGAAAAATCTGCACCACTCACAGGCTTAATCATCACAGGTTGCGCAACCTTCTTATTATTCTTCTTTGTCTTTTTGGCTGCAAAAGCTGAGAAGGAAAGGGTAGCAGCAAGTGCTACTACGAGGAAAGAACGAAATTTCATGTATTCTTGAGTTACTATTATTGTTCAGCTAGATAGTCGAACAAAGGTCTTTTCAAAATTACCACAGAGGAAACAGAGACTAAGTCCGTTTCCTCTGTGCATAGATAAAAAAGTGGATGAATGACTTCTCAATATGAGTAAGTCCACCACTCAGGATAAAAGGGCTATAGAAAGCAGATTACATGCCCATTTGCATCTGAGGAGCCTCAGGTTGAGCTGGAGCATCAGACACACTTACGAGCTTAATCTTGAAGACCAAAGCAGAGTAGGGAGGGATAGGACCTTGTTCTCTCTCACCATAAGCAAGATTCCAAGGAATGTAAACTTCCCATTCGCTACCCACCTTCATGTTGGTCAATGCGATAGTCCAACCCTTGATCACTTGGTTTGCAGGGAATTTCACAGTCTTGTCTTGTGAAGAGTCGAAGACCTTGCCATTCATCAAGCGACCTTCATAGCTTACTTCGCAGATTTGGTCAGCCTTAGGAGTAGCACCAGTACCAGCCTTCACTTCCTTATAGTAAACACCACCAGGGAGTGCCTTCACACCAGCAGCTTTAGCCATCTTAGCGATGAACTCTTCGTTAGCCTTCTTAGCAGCACCATACACCTTCTCATTGGCTTTAGCACTCATGTCTTGCATCTTCTGTTGCATATACATGCCAGCTTGATCACGATGAAGAGTATCCTTGCCCACTACAAGTGCAGACACACCGTTCTTACCATCAATCATACCTGCAAGCACATTTTTTGCGCTGAGGTGCTTAGTGCTATCGCCAGCAAACACTTGACCTTCCACTTGAGGGAAAAGACGTGTTTGAAGTTGAATACCACTTTGCATACCAAGCTGATAAGCCAAAGCCTTCTTATCGTCAGCCATGCTCATACCTTCCTTCATACCCTTGAAGAATGCATCTACAAAAGCAGAGTCACTACCAGCTTGCATGAGATATTCCTTGATTTGCTCAGGAGTAGGAGATTGTGAAAGACCCACAGCATAAGACAAGCTGTCTACTTCGTCTTTCAAATCACCAGTAGGAGTGGACTGATTGTTTCCACCGCAAGCACTAAAGAGTGCAGTAGCAGCCATGAGGGTGCCGAAAAATACTTTTTTCATATTGTTGTTTTATTATTATCGTAAGAAGAAATCCTTATCCTCATTCCTTGCATGCTCTCAATATCGATAAGTTTTTAGGAAAGAGGAGTAGGGGAAATCGTTATCTATTATTCGTTGATACCAAGCAATTCAACATCAAACACGAGCGCAGCGTAAGGAGGAATAGCACCACCTGCACCTTGTGCACCATAAGCAAGCTCGTAAGGAATGAAGAAACGGAACTTAGCACCGAGGCTCATGAGTTGAAGACCTTCGGTCCATCCCTTGATCACCCCTTGAAGAGGGAAGCTCGTAGGTTCACCACGTTGGTAGCTGCTGTCAAACACAGTACCGTCAATCAAACGACCTTCGTAGTGGCAACGTACGCTGTCGGTAGCCACAGGCTTCTGACCGATAGCTTCTGTGAGCACTTCGTATTGCAAACCAGAAGCAGTGGTGGTCACACCTTCACGCTTAGCATTTTCAGCGAGAAATTTCTCACCAGCTTCGCGAGCTTCACGACCAGCAAGTTCTTGTTGCTCCTTCATGTATTCTTGCACCATGCCTTGTGCTTGCACTTCAGTCATTTCTGCCTTTTCGCCTTTCAGCACATGTTCCACAGCACGAGTGAATTCTGCAGTCACGAGTCCATCGATGTTCATGCCCTGGAGGTTATGACCGATGAGGAGGCCGAGGGCGTAAGAGAGTTTTTCCATAAAAGGGAATTGATGTTGTTGAATTTCTTAATAAACAGGGAGTGTAGTCTTTATCCTATTCAGCATCTACGCAAGACCCAATAATAAGGAAACATAAGGCTACATTCCGAAACGCAAAAATAATCATTTCGTTTCGTTTGAACGAACAACGCGCTTATTTTTTGTGCCTTACGCTACTTTTCTTCTGTTTACCGCTATTTTTCCAAGAGATTCTCCGTCGGTGATGTCTTATTCTCGTTCATCTCCGTTTCTGCCTTATAGAAATGCTGCACGATCAATCCAGCCAGCATGAAGCCAAACATAGCCGTGATATGCGCCGTCGTGCCATTGATTTGTGCTTTGCGATCGTTCCAATTGTGCGAAAGCAAATCTTCACGTCCCTCTTGTGTAGCCGTGTTCTCTGCTATCGTAGGTTCGTAGCCATCCACAGCAGCCTCTCCTAGGTTGGGCAATACCTCATCACTATACACACAGAGAAATTTCTTAGCAGGGTGCACTTTCTGGTGCTTAAACTTCTTACGCAACGCCCTTCCTAACGGACATCCACGCACTTTCATAAACTCTGCCACCTGGATGCGCGTAGGATCCATCTTCAGAGCTGCCCCCATAGAAGAGAAGAGTAGGGCATTGGTGCGGCTTGCCGTGAGCAGGAGATGCGCCTTCTCAGCCAGCGAATCGATGGCATCTATGATGACGTCATATTCATTCAATTGGAAACTTGCTGCATTCTCCGCGTTGTAGATATCTTGGATAGCTATGATTTCAGCTTCAGGGTTAATAGCGAGCAGTCGCTCTTTGAGTGCATCCACCTTCACCCGCCCCACAGTCTCTGTAGTCGCCATGAGTTGTCGATTCACATTACTGATGTTCACGCGGTCTGAATCAACGATGGTGAGATGTTTCACCCCAGATCGTACCAAACTTTCGGCACACCAACTGCCCACCCCTCCCACGCCAAAGAGGATAACGCGGATGTCGTGCAAGCGTTGCAAAGGAGCATCGCCCATGAGCAAGCGTGAGCGATGAAATATCTGTTGTTCTAGTGTAGGTTGTGTCATGAGGTTTTGTAGAATATTATGTCTGGTTGCAGTAAACCCGAATCGGTCATTAGATCCTGAACAGATTTTATTTGATTGTTGAGCAGATTGTTTCTCGTTTGCTCGAAGGCGTAGTGGGCTACGTCGAGAACCAACGAGAAACAAGATGCCAACAAGAAAATGAAAGATGATAGGAAGTTATCTTTTCAATTACGAGTAGCATTATAACGGTCTAATGACCGATTTGGGTTAAAGTATAATGACCTATCTCCCAAGAAATAGGTCATATTACGTCCGAAAAAAGGGACTTTCCCCGAAGAGAAAGTCCACTATATTTCAGTATCTTAGTTCACGGTGATTTCGTCAATAAAGAAGAAGGCTTGCTTTCCAGCTGCTTCTTGATGCCAAGAAGGAATGCTCGTTTCTGGTTGTGCCACAATCTTCAGCAATCGTGCTGTAGTAGGCGCAAAGTCATACACGTGAGGTTTGATGCCATTCTTGTCGGCTTCTGTGAGAGGAGCGTAGTCTTTAGCGACAATCGTGTTCCAAGTCTTTCCGCCATCCGTAGACACTGCGATTTCCACGCGACGAGCATCATAGATCCAGTCGCCTTTCTCTACACAGACGTTGAAGGCCACTTGACTCACTGTCGTGTTTTCGCCCAAATCGATAATGGCTTCCATAGGCTTTTCGAGGAATCCAATCCAACGGCTAGAGTTGTAGCTGGTGTTGCTCGCTACAAGACCATCAACCAACGTCTTTGCACCATCAAATTTGTAGCTGGCATGAGGTTCATTCACCAGGGTGATGTTGCGCGCAGTGGATTTAGAGAAGTGGAAATCTTCTTTTTCCACGTGACTACGTTGATATTGATTAGGAGCAACTTCGTGGAAAGCTACGGCACGGAATTTCACATCGCTCTTGAAATCCAAAGGTTGTGTGTAGCGCGTGCTTTGCTGTGTAGGCATCGTACCATCGAGGGTGTAATAAATCGCATCATTAGGCTCATTCACTTGCAAGTTGGCACGGATACCGCCGCCTGCTATCGCCGTGTATTTGGGCATGATGTCATAGTAGTGCTTAGCAAAATTGTAATTTTGCTCTTCATAGAGTTTGAAGAGCTTAGGCAATCGCTTCAAAAACTCTGAATACGTGCGCGTGCCTTGTGGACGCCACTGAATTTCTGCCAAAGCAGCCAAACGAGGCAAAGCCATATATTCGGTTTGGCGGTGCGTCTTGAAATACTCCGACCACAAGTTGGCTTGCACACCCAATATGTGTTTACCCTGTTCGGGGGTCAAAGCAGCAGGCATAGGTTCGTAGCTATAAACACGTTCGAGAGGCAAATAGCCACCAATTGCCAAAGGCTCTTGCTTTGCATCTTTTGCTTGATAATAGTCGAAGTAGAGATAAGTGTTGGGCGACATGATCACGTCGTGACCACTTTGTGCAGCTTCGATACCGCCAGCTTCGCCACGCCATGACATCACTGTGGCATTGGGAGCAAGACCCCCTTCGAGGATTTCGTCCCAACCGATGATGCGCTTACCATAGCGCGCCAAGGTGTTTTCGGCATGACGAATCACATAGCTCTGCAAACGCTCTTCAGCAGAGTGCTTACCTTCGGCTTGCAGTTGATTCTTTTGGATCATAGCTTGGCACTTAGGACAAGTCTTCCAGCGTGTTTTGGGGCACTCGTCGCCACCAATGTGGAAATAATTGCTAGGGAACAATTGAGCGACTTCACCCAATACTTTGTCTATGAATTCGTAAGTTTGGGGATTACCAGCACAAAGCACATCGCTGCTCACGCCCCAGATTTGTCCCACTTCGTAAGGACCGCCTGTGCAGCCCAAGTGGGGATAAGCTGCAAGTGCAGCCAACATGTGACCAGGGAGGTCGATTTCGGGAATAATCACGATGTTGCGAGCAGCTGCATAGGCGATGATGTCTTTACACTGCTCTTGAGTGTAAAATCCACCATGAGGCTTGCCATCATATTTACCAGTGTTTTTACCAATCACTGTAGCCGAACGATGGCTACCGATTTTGGTGAGTTCGGGAAATTGCTTAATTTCAATGCGCCAACCCTGGTCGTCGGTCAAGTGCCAGTGCATGCGGTTGATGCCGTGCAAAGCAATCATGTCAATGAATCGTTTCACACTGTCGGCGGTTGCAAAGTGGCGTGCTACATCCAGCATCGTGCCGCGATAAGCGAAGCGTGGAGCATCATTGATGTCTACACCTGGCAAAGCAATCTTGCCAGTCTTCGTCATAGCCGCACGTTCCTTTTCGCTGAGGTGAGGGAGCGATTTGCGAAGCGTTTGGATGCCATAGAACGCACCAGCCTTGGTGCTAGCTGCAATGCTCACCGTTGCGCTGTCGATGCGCAATCGATAACCTTCGGGTGAGAAACCTTTTTCTGCGCTATTCAGCACAATAGCAGGTGTCTTTCCACGTTTGTTGGAAATCGGTAGCGTGAATCCCGTGCGATCGGCCACAAATTGTTGCAAGAATTTCGCATTCTCTTGATCGGCTTTCGACTTACCGCAAACAATGCGTGTGGTAGGAGTGAGCGTAAAGTCACCCCATTGCTGTTGGAGAGTCACTTGTTTGGGAAGTGGCACTACATCATACGAGGCCTTAGGCACACTTTGTGCTGCAAGTGTGAGGGAGAAACCACTCAACAAGCAGGTGCAAGCTATGGTTTTGAAGAAATTCATAAGGGATAAAATTGATTGATGCCACAAAGATACAACAATTTTATTCATTTCTCCTATTTACCTCGCCTTTTTTGCTACCTCTAACTTGCAATTCACAGAATCAAATAACATCATGTCATTAGAACAAATACTCCAACATCGTCGTGCCATCCGCTACTACGATGCTCAGCAACCCATTTCTGCCGATCGAGTAGAAGATTGTCTCAAACTTGCTACGCTCGCCCCCACAAGTTCCAATATGCAGTTGTGGCACGCTCATCACATCACCGACCCTGCTGTGATCCAACAGCTCGTGCCAGCCTGCTTAGGCCAAACTACTGTAAGCACCGCTCAACAATTGGTGGTTTTCACCGTAGAACCCTCTCTCTACAAAGAGCGTTGCCAACAAAACATTGATTTCCAACGCGAAAATATCAAGCGCACTTATCCTCAAGCGAAGTGGGAGAAATATACTGCCCTCCAAACATCCTACTACACCAAGGTGATTCCTTTCCTTTATAGTCGCTTCTTCGGACTGTGGGGAGGGGTGCGCAAGGTCATAAGCACCTTTGCTGGTTGGTTTCGACCCATTCCTCGCCAAATGACAGAAGGGGCCATGGACACTGTGCTCCACAAAAGTTGTGCTCTCGTGGCACAAACTTTCATGCTTGCCATGAGTGAAGCTGGCTACGACACTTGTCCCATCGAGGGTTTCGATGCCCATCGCGTGAAACGCATCCTTGGTTTACCTTGCAGCAGCGAAGTAAGTCTCATTGTTTCATGTGGTATCCGACAACCTTCTCGTCCGCTAGGCGATCGTTTTCGCGTAGATTTTTCCTCCCAATATCATCGAATTGGAGAATAAAAGGAGAGGGTAGGGCACACCTTCTCTACGCAAGAAAAATCCCCACCCTTAACATCTCTAAAATCCTCCCTCTTTCCCTCGCGTACGCGCGCGCACCCTGCACTTTTGCACTTTTTGCTTTCACAACCTTCACACATTCTCTACTAAATAGCTTGAAATAAATGGGTTACCCTTTTATTATAACATCCTTTTAGAAGATCATGACAAAAGGGGATAAAAGAGGGTAGAAAACAGAGACTATTTCCTCCAATTACTAGGAGCATTTTGCTTACTGATAGGAGACTTGTAAAGAAATGTCGGAGATATTCCCAAAGATGTCGGAGATTTCATGAGAAATCTCCGACTTTTTTGTATGATAACTCCTTGATTTTTACTTGAAAATAAGGAGTAGACAGGGGCAGTCTGTGAAGGTTGTGAAAGCAAAAAGTG
>NZ_KB290714.1:99317-138910 GCF_000318095.2 Alloprevotella sp. oral taxon 473 str. F0040 | reverse complement strand
GAAGGTTGTGAAAGCAAAAAGTGCAGAATCCCTGTAGTGCGTGTACGCATGCGCTCGCTACGCGCTCACGCGAGAGATACATTCTGAAATCTCCCTTTCGTTTTGCGAATGTTTTCCTCATGGGCTTTGATTGAAATTTTCCGCCCTATTCTGTGTAGACGGTTATCTCAACCTAACCATCATCTTGATGTGACGATTCTATTAGACATCAAGGTCACCTTTTCATTGTCCGACACAGCTTTCGCAACTTTTATCTTAGATGTTTTCACTTCCATAATATCAGAAAACATCTTTTACAGCAAAACCCCTCCGTTTTTCACATCTATAAACCCATATATATACGAGGGTTGTTTCCCATCACTCCGAGTGATCAGCACCAACTTAGGGAAGAAAAAGCAACAATGTGACACGAAATGAGAAGAGAAACTCAGAGTTTCATCATTTCATAGGAAAAATACCTCTACATCTCGTTTTTTTCGAGTATTTTTGTCTTCTGAACTCATACGATTTTCTCAAATTGGGAACATACGTTCTCGACTGAAACATGAAAGATTTCTTCAAAATGATGGTGCATTACGTTGCACCTTATAAGTTTAACATCGGTCTCTCACTGATTTTCAATGTGCTGAGTGCGGTGCTTAATGTCTTTTCTTTTGCTTCGCTCATCCCAATGCTCAAACTCCTTTTCAACACTGAGCAAAAGGTCTATCATTTCATCGATTGGGGCAAAGAAGGGATGTCTTTTTCTGACATTGCGGTCAATAATGCCTACTACTACACTTCACAACTGGTGGTGCAGTATGGCGCAGGCACTGCGTTGCTCTTCATCGGGCTATTTCTCGTGCTTTCCACAGCGTTGAAAACGGCTTCTTATTTTGCTTCTGTGGCTTCGATGGTGCCAGTGCGCACGGGCATCGTGCGCGACATCCGTACCTCGATTTATAAGAAAATCACTCTCCTCCCACTCTCCTTCTTCAGCGATGAGCGCAAGGGCGACATCATCGCGCGCATGAGTGGCGATGTGGGCGAAATCGAAAATTCCATCATGGGTAGTTTGGAGATGCTGATGAAAAATCCGATTCTCCTTGTGGTCTATTTCGGTAGTCTTTTCTACATTTCCTGGGAACTCACGCTTTTCACTATCCTCGTGCTCCCCTTGATGGGCTGGGGCATGGGACGCATCGGCCGTAAACTCAAGCAGTCAAGCATGGATGCGCAAATCAAATGGAGCGAAACGATGTCGCAACTCGAAGAGACTTTGGGAGGTATGCGCATCATCAAAGCCTTTGGTGCAGAGCGCAAAATGCAAGAACGCTACGACACGACGGCCAATGATTTCCGCTCAATCGCCTCACGCGTGGCGATTCGCCAAGGTTCGGCACACCCTGTGAGTGAATTTTTGGGCACTTGCCTCATTGTCTTGGTGCTTTGGTATGGCGGTACGCTGATTTTTGCTGACCACAGCCCCATTGATGCACCTACCTTCATCTTCTACATGGTGATTCTCTACAGCGTGATTCAACCGCTGAAAGATTTGTCTCGTGCTGCTTACGCTATCCCTAAGGGTATGGCTTCGATGGAACGCGTGAACAAGATTCTCCTGGCTGAAAATCCAATCCGCGAACCAGAACACCCTGTGAAAATAGGTCATCTCACCGACTGCATTGCGTTCAAAAATGTGACCTTTGCTTATGGACAAGCAGGGGCTGATGCTCAAGTGCCTGACGAACAAATGGTGATTCGTGGGGTAGACTTCACCGTGAAACGCGGTCAAACCATTGCGCTCGTCGGACAGAGTGGCAGCGGTAAGAGTACATTAGTGGATTTGGTGCCTCGCTATCACGATGTGGTGGGAGGTTGCATCACCATTGATGGCACGGATGTGCGCCAGCTGCGAATTGCAGATTTGCGCGCGCTCATTGGCAACGTGAACCAAGAGGCGATTCTCTTCAACGATTCCTTCTTCAACAACATTGCCTTTGGAGTGGAAAATGCGACCCTCGAACAGGTGATCGAGGCTGCCAAAGTGGCGAACGCTCACGACTTTATCATGGCTACTCCCGAAGGCTACAACACCAACGTGGGTGACCGCGGTGGTAAACTCTCGGGCGGTCAGCGACAACGCATCTCCATAGCACGCGCCATCTTGAAGAATCCAGACATCTTGATTCTTGATGAAGCTACAAGTGCACTCGACACCGAAAGCGAACGTTTGGTGCAGGAGGCTCTCGAACGCTTGATGGCGACGCGCACCACGATTGCGATTGCGCACCGTCTCTCGACTATCCGTGGAGCAGATGAGATTTTAGTCTTACACGAAGGTCGCATCGTGGAACGTGGCACACACGATTCTCTCCTCGCTCTCGATGGATACTACAAACGTCTCAACGATATGCAGCAATTATAGAAATTAGACGTTAGAGATTAGATGTTAGACGTCTGACATTAGAGAGAGGGTCACTGACCCTTTTTGCTCACCATCGTAAGGTTGTATTTACGTATTAGACATTAGAAAGTAGCACCTTTTGAGGTTTGATGCTAGCAACGTCGATGTCTGACATCGGTAATATAGATATTGGATTTTAGCAGTTTAGGCTTACACTAAACATTTGACACCAGAGGTTTGCCGCTAGAGGATGACTACATCTTCTGACGCTTGAAACACACTTCAATGAAACAACTCTTTTTCCTCCTTCGTATCTTCTGCGCTTGGCTCATCCTTTTCTTTGTGGGCAAGTTGCTGTTTTTTAGCTATAATGGATTTCCTACCCTGAGCGATTTCTTACAAATCGTGTGGCACGGGCTTTCACTTGATCTTTCCGTAGCGGCGTATGCTACGGCTCCCATTTGGCTCGCTACTTGGGTGGGACATTTTTGGAACACTGCAACCAGTGCAAAAATAGGGCGCAAACTCTATCGCATCTACACCACGACAATACTCACCATCTTCTTGTTGATTATCATCATCGACATGATTATCTACAAGAGTTGGGGTTTTAAACTCGATGCTGTGGCACTTTCCTACTTGGATAATCCTTCGAGCATCCCCGAAAGTTTGGGTTGGGGCTTTGTCATCTTGGCGTTCGTGGGTTTTGTAGCCGTTGTGGCTGGTCTTTCTTGGATTTTCTGGCAACTGGCTCCTACACAAAAGCTATCTTCACGCGCTAGCCACACGGATTCTTGTGTACATTGCGCAGTTTCTCTCCGCAATGTGAGCCATTTTCTCTTGCAACGACTCCCCATCTCCCTCTTGTGGGCGATGATAGGTGGATTGCTCTTTCTGAGCATCCGCGGTGGTGTGGGACGTTCCACGGCTAACGTGGGAATGGTCTACTATTCCACGGTGCAATATCACAATCATGCTGCGGTAAACCCTGTGTTCTCCTTCTTCTATTCTTTGTTGAAAGAGCAGGATTATTCAAAGCAAGCACAGTATTTCAGCCCAGAAGAAGCCGATAATATCTACAACTCTCTGCAATTTAACACGAAGAGTGTGATTCTCCCCGAAGATTCTCTGCTCACTACGCAACGTCCTAACGTGTTGCTCATCCTTATGGAGAGCTGCGGCGGACGTGTGGTGGGCTGCACCGAAGGCAATCACCAAACCACTCCACATCTCGACAGTTTGGCTGCCAATGGGATCTTCTTCTCACAATGTTATGCCAACAGTTTCCGCACTGACCGCGGCACACTTTGCACCTTCTCGGGCTATCCTTCTTTCCCTGATGCGAGTGTGATGAAGATGCCTGCCAAATCGCGTGTACTACCTTCTATCGCTGGGGCATTGAAAGGCGTGGGCTACGACACGGAGTTTCTCTATGGGGGTGATAAGAACTTCACCAACATGAATTCTTACTTCCTCGCTACGGGATATAATCGTGTGCTAGGCGATGTGGATTTCCCTGCTGCGCTTCGCCACACTAGTCCTTGGGGAGTGTGCGACGGTGAGATGATGAAGATTCTCCGTCAAAACATTGATGCTTCGGAAAAGCAAGGCAAACCATGGTTCAAAACGCTCTTAACACTCTCGAGTCATGAGCCTTGGGAAGTACCTTATGACCGACTAGACGATAAGATGCTCAATGCTTTTGCTTATTTGGATCATTCTATTGGTGAATTTATCGCTGCTTTCCGACAAACTCCAGCGTGGAAGAACACGCTGATTGTGATTCTTCCAGACCACGGAGTGACATGGCCAGCTGACATCAACGAATACGATATCCGAAAATATCACATTCCCCTCATTTGGACAGGAGGTGCGGTGCGTGCTCCTCGTGTGGTGACGAAACTTTGTAACCAAACGGATGTGGCAGCAACGCTCTTAGGACAGATGGGAATTGACCATAGTCGATTCACATTCTCAAGAGATGTACTCTCTCAAACTTACACTTATCCGCTCGCTATCCACACTTGGCCCGAAGGATACACCTTTATCGACAGCACGGGAACCACAATTTTCGACCTCAACTCCAAGAGTGTGTCGAAGGTGACGCCCGATTCGAAGGGTGACCGCTTGCGCAAGGTGAAGGCTTTCATGCAAAAGGCTTATCAACACATGGATGCCCTGAAATAAACGATAGATAATAGAGGAAAGATGAAGCCTAGAGATTTCCAAATCGATTTACAAAAGAAGTTGTCTGATGTCTATGAGGTGCAGGAAGCTGGGGCTATCGCTGCTCGATACCTGACCGATTGTTTCGGACTCTCCACCACACAGCTGTTGCTCAATGAGGAATTGCCCCTTACTACCGAAGAGGAAGCCAAAATTGACAGTGATGTGAAGCAACTTTTAGCTCACGTGCCAGTGCAACAAGTGGTGGGATTTGAGTTGTTCTGTGGTCATCGTTTTAAGGTCACAGCAGATACCTTGATTCCTCGCCCAGAAACAGAAGATTTGGTGCGACTGGCGACCGAAAAATGCTGTGGCGCGTTGTCCAACATCTTAGATGTGGGCACAGGAAGTGGTTGCATCGCCATTAGTTTGGCTAAAGCTCTCCCACTGGCACACGTCACAGCTTGGGACATCTCGGAAGGGGCTTTGCAAGTGGCACAAGAAAATGCAGCTTCCCTTGGAGCGCGCGTAGATTTTCTGCTACGCGACTTACTCAAAGAAGCCGAAACTCCCACACTTGCTCCACAATCTTTGGATGCCATTGTGAGTAATCCTCCTTACATTCCCGAGGAGGAAGCGCAAACGATGGAAGCGCAAGTGGTGAACTACGAACCACACTCGGCTCTATTCGTTCCCAATGACAATCCGCTCCTCTTTTATCACGCGTTGGCGCGATTGGGCTGGCACGCGCTCCGACCTTCGGGCAGTCTTCTCGTAGAGACTCACACGGACTTTACCGCGGCTGTTGCCACTCTCTTTGAGAGCATGGGTTATACCTCCGTCCGCGTCATCAACGATTGCTTCGATCTCCCCCGTTTTGTCGAAGCAGTATGGGAATAGAGGGCTATATTACCCTAAAATTCTCCTTAATTTCTTACCACTTATCATTTATAAGATATGAAAACTCTCTTGCTTTACACAGCTATTGCGGTGGGGATGCTATCTCTCGTCGCCTGCAAACAAAAAACAACGGCAGAAACCACTGTATCCTCTGACTCGGTGGCAACAGTTGCCGATAGTCAGCGAGTAGAAATGTCTAGTGCTGAAGATTTATCGCTGAAGGAGTTTTCAAAAAAAATGAAGACCGCGCACTATTCTTATGGAGCATCCATTGTTCTTGCGCAGAGCAAAGAGCATCCTCACCTAGCTACTGCCATCAACGAATGGGTGAACGAACGGCTCGGAGGAAAGTATGAAGGCGATATCAACGATGGACAAGCAATGCTCAACTATTATCAGAAGCATTGGGTGGCTGAAGAAGAAAATGATATCACCAATGGTGAGCATAATATCAGCATCACCAAGGTGTATGAGACTGACAAGTACATCACCTTCGAAGCCAGCACTTACTGGTATAGTGGAGGAGCACATGGTGGTAGCAGTTTGTCGGGTGCCACCTTCCGCAAGAGTGACGGTCGCAAGTTTGATAAATCAATGATTAGTGATGAGAATGCACTTCATCCACTCCTTGTCAAAGGATTGATCAAAGCTTTTGATGCAAGAAATAAAGAAGAATTGGGAGAACTTCTCATGATTTCTGGTGCATACGACTCTGACAATGCTGAAATGAAACTGATCAATCTTCCCCTTCCCGAAACCGAACCTTGGCTCACCAAAGAGGGATTGCAACTGGTGTCTCACAATATGAAATCGGCCCTTACGCTGTGGGGATGCCGACAGTGCAAATACCTTTTGCAAAGCTCAAACCTTTGCTCAATGCTTCGGGAAAAACCTATTTGAAGTAAGCACGAAGACTTTATCATACAGGCACTAGTACTTTATAAAACAAGCCGTAGTAGAAATCATTTCTACTACGGCTTTTTTTTTTTTGATTCTATTTTGCTGTACTGCTGCGAAACACTTGTCCCTAACCTCTCATAAAATGAAGGTAGAAATGCTAGTCTTCCAGCGCAGCTCAACGCATTTTAGACATCCGTGCGAGAAGCACGCTTGCGTGCATTGTGATCGAGGATAATCTTGCGCATACGCATTGATTTAGGCGTCACTTCCACATACTCATCTTCGCGGATGTATTCGAGTGCTTCTTCGAGAGAGAAGATGGTGGGAGGAATGATGCGCGCCTTGTCGTCAGCACCCGAAGCACGCATGTTGGTGAGTTGCTTCGCCTTCGTCACGTTGATAACGAGGTCATTCTCGTGAATATGTTCACCCACAATCTGACCCGCATAAACATCATCTTGAGGAGAAACGAAGAACTTACCGCGGTCTTGGAGCTTATCAATGGCATAAGCAAAGGCAGTACCGCCTTCGAGTGCAATCATCGAACCATTGCTGCGGCGGTCGATTTCGCCTTTGAAAGGTTGATATTCCTTGAAACGGTGTGCCATGATGGCTTCACCTTGCGAAGCAGTGAGGACGTTGGTACGCAAACCAATGATGCCACGTGAAGGAATCATGAATTCGATGTCTACACGCTCACCGAGATTGTGCATAGCCACCATCTCACCCTTGCGACGTGTCACCATGTCGATCATCTTAGAAGCAAACTCTTCGGGCACATTGATCATAAGTTCCTCGATAGGTTCGTGACGAACGCCATCAATCTCATGATAAATCACCTGAGGTTGTCCCACTTGCAGTTCGTAACCTTCGCGGCGCATCGTCTCCACAAGCACAGAAAGGTGGAGCACACCACGACCTGAAACGATCCATCGGTCAGTGTCAGCACCTTGTTCCACACGGAGTGCCAAGTCTTTTTGGAGTTCTTTCTCCAAACGCTCATTGATGTGACGAGAAGTGCAGAACTTACCTTCCTTACCAAAGAAAGGAGAGTCGTTGATGGCAAAGAGCATAGACATCGTAGGTTCGTCAATCGCGATCGTAGGCAGTGGTTCGGGGTTTTCAAAGTCCGTGATGGTGTCGCCAATCTCAAACTTTTCAAGACCAATCACCGCACAAATGTCACCACTCGACACAGCAGTAGCCTTTTGGCGTCCCATACCCTCAAAGGTTTGGAGTTCCTTGATTTTGGTCTTCTCCATCGTTCCATCACGGTGAGCAATGGTGATGTTCATTCCCTCGGTGATGGTACCACGATGCACACGACCGATAGCGATACGACCAGTGTAGTTAGAGTAGTCGAGCGAAGTGATGAGCAACTGAGGAGTGCCTTCTAAGCGTTCAGGAGCAGGGATATATTCGAGAATCGTGTCGAGGAGATAGTCGATGTTTTCAGTGGGTTTCTGCCAATCTTCCCCCATCCAGTTGTTCTTTGCCGAACCATACACCACGGGGAAGTTGAGCTGTTCTTCCGTACCTCCGAGTTCAAACATCAAATCAAACACCATCTCATGCACCTCTTCAGGGCGGCAGTTAGGTTTGTCCACCTTGTTCACCACCACAATAGGCTTAAGCCCGATTTGCAATGCTTTTTGGAGCACAAAACGTGTCTGAGGCATCGGACCTTCAAAGGCATCTACGAGGAGGATACAACCATCGGCCATGTTGAGCACACGCTCTACTTCACCCCCGAAGTCGGAGTGACCTGGAGTGTCGATGATATTGATTTTCGTATCCTTGTAGTTAATCGAAACGTTCTTAGAAAGAATGGTAATACCACGTTCACGTTCGAGGTCGTTATTATCTAGCATAAGTTCGCCCGTCTGCTGGTTGGCGCGGAAAAGGTTACCGGCCATGAGCATTTTGTCCACGAGCGTCGTCTTACCATGGTCTACGTGGGCAATGATGGCGATGTTGCGAATGTCTTGCATGAGAATTTTTAATTGATATATTCAGCGACTTTTACACTTCTACCGCGAAACAGTAGTAGGAAAAGGCTCACAAAATTACGAAATTCGCCTCCTTTGCGCAAATAATATGTGGTGTTTTAGACATAACTCAAAAGTTCAGTCGTAAAACACCACATAGACAAAACAAAACAGGGAGATTAGAGGGAAATCTCTTCTTTTTCGCTGAATTGCACTTCGCCAATAAGTTTTGTATCTCCGAAGGCTACGCACTATAAAGTTCATAACTCAGCACCCTAATCCTTCTTTCTGAATGCTAATCAAGGCTTAAAGTGCAAGAATATTGCGTTGTAAATCCTGCTCCGTACCATAGTTCTCCACAGTCTTGCGATATTGCTGCAAAGCCTCTGAAGAAAGAGGCATCTCCACCTCATTACCTTGTTGGTTCAACCGCTTGACCACTTCTTCTGCTGTGAGTTGATGCACATCGACATTGACCTTAAACACCGCAGTCGAAGGCAGCGGAGCCAACGTCACCTCACTGACTTCTACCACTCGGAAGATTAAACCCACTTCTGCCAAACGCTGCAACTCCATACCTGCAAATTCAGTAGAAATAGCCAGTTTTTCGGCCCATTCTTTCACCATGAGGGGAGGCTTATTGTCCACAAATCTGCGCGCCATCAAAGCCATAATCCGCAGCGCAACTAAGTCATGCGAACGATGATTATAGGTCTTCTGATCAAACAAATCCTCATTGTTCTCCGTAGCCTGTAAAGAGCGACATAACAATACACCGACGAGAACAATCGTCCATGTAGCATATACCCACGCCATCAAGAGGGGGAGCACAGCAAACGAACCATACACGGCATTATAACTGCTCAGAAACATCTGTCCTTCGATGTAGAACTGTTGCACCAAGCTAAACAAAGTGCCAGTGATGAGAGCTGGCCACAAGATATGGCGCACTTCCACCTTGACCAATGGAATGAATCGAAACATCGCTCCCAACACCGCGCTGAACACCAACGATTTAAGCAAAAACACCAACAATGGCATCGTGGTATCTACCAGCACATGATGGGGCAAATAGTTGAGTATTTGGAGAATAAACACCCACACACCACTCAAAAAGAATATCGAAAAGGCTAGAAAGACAATGAGTCCCAAATAAGAGAGAGAGAAGCCAAACAGACTGCGCGAAGTGTTCACACCCCACATCGCATTGAAACGCCGCTCTATGTTATTGACCAGCGAAACGATGGTAAATGCCAGCACCAAACCACTGACTCCCAGCACCACATCATCGTGTGTGCGCGCTATGTAGGAGTTAGCAAAATTCATCAGTTGCCCAATCACATCATCAGAAGTGTTGAGATTTTGTCGCAACTGCACCTCTATATAATCCTGCATTCCAAATCCGCGGCCAAGTGCCAACACCAGTGCCAAGAGGGGCACCACAGACAGCACCGTGCTATAGGTGAGCGCAGCCACATGCGTGAAAATATCCTGTGTATCAGCCGAACGAGCAGTATGAAATATCACCCTCGTCCAGCGCATGCTGCGCCATTTGCACCAACGCTGTCGAATTGTATTACCATTGATTTTCATATATTTATCTTCTTTCTACATTGAAATCTTGTGATTATGTGCCCCAAGTGGAGCGATCCAAATTGCGATAGCTCACTGCCTCTGCGATGTGCTGCCGCTGCACCTTGTTGCTGCCGTCCAGATCGGCAATGGTGCGCGCCACTTTCAGCACACGTTCGTAGGCGCGAGCCGAGAGTCCCAGTCTGTCCAGTGCCATTGACAGCGCATCTTGTGCCGCTTCATCAAGCTGCACGAGTTCTTGCAGTTGTCGTGCACTCATTTGCGCATTGCAGTGCACCCCAGGACAATTAGCAAATCGTTCGCGCTGTCGTTCGCGCGCAGCCACCACTCTTGCACGAATGTCGGCAGAAGGTTCCCCTTCGGGTGCATTGGTCAGCTCTTTCACAGGCACTGGCACCACCTCCACTTGCAAATCTATGCGATCCAACAGCGGACCGCTGATACGACTCAGATAGCGTTGCACCTGCGCTGGTGTGCAAGTGCACTCGTGCGAAGGGTCGTTATAGTAGCCACAAGGGCAAGGATTCATCGCTGCCACGAGCATGAAGGAGCAAGGCAAAGTGACGTTGTAGCGCGCTCTCGATATGGTGATGATGCGGTCTTCCAGCGGTTGTCGCATCGTCTCGAGCGAATTCTTGGTGTAGTGGGGAAATTCGTCTAAAAACAAGATACCATTGTGCGCCAAACTGATTTCTCCAGGCTGCATACTGGCTCCTCCACCGATCAGTGCCACATCCGAAATGGTGTGGTGTGGCGAGCGAAACGGCCGTGTGGAGATGAGCGTAGCCCCTCTCTCGAGTTTCCCAGCGATAGAGTGTATTTGCGTGGTTTCCAAACTCTCTGCCAGTGTGAGAGGAGGGAGAATCGAAGGCAACCGCTTCGCCATCATGCTCTTGCCACAGCCCGGACTTCCCACAAGCAATAGGTTATGTCCGCCTGCCGCTGCCACTTCAAAAGCGCGCTTCACGGCAGGTTGTCCTTTCACCTCACTGAAATCATAGGGGAAATCCGTTTGCGAGGCATAAAACTCAGCCCTTGTGTCCACCTCTGTTGGCTCCAACGACTGCGTGCCTTCGAGATGTTGCATCACATCGCGGAGCTTACTGGCACCATACACCTTCAGTTGGTTCACCACCGCAGCTTCGCGTGCATTCTCTTCTGGCACTATCAAGGCTTCATAGCCCAATTGGCGCGCCAAGATGGCCGCTGGCAACACGCCACGCACAGGGCGCAAATCGCCATCAAGTCCTAGTTCTCCGAGAAACATGTAGCGACTGAGCACTTCGGGTGCCACCTTGGTTTGCCCGAAAGCATGAATCAATCCCACTGCCAATGGAAGATCATAGCCACTACCTTCCTTTTTCACATCGGCAGGCGCAAAATTCACCGCCACATCCGCTGCTCCTCGCGCATTATATCCACTATTTTCCATGGCAGAGCGCACACGGGTCTTGCTCTCTTTCACAGCACTATCGGGCAGCCCCACCATCACATAGAGCGCATCGCGCGGTTGACTAAAAGGGGTCACATTGATTTCGATGAGCACACGGCTAGCATCGAGTCCATTGATGGCTATGGTGTGAATGGTGGAGAGCATAGTTTGGATTTAAGCAAGGGAAAAATACAAGGGAAGGTAGGGAGATTAAGGGAGGAAAACACAGAAGCTGCCACTATGTGGGCAACTGTGTTGCAAGGGCTAAGGGAGCGCAGAGGCTCAATGTCCGAGTGCGCGCCATTGGCGCACAAACTCCCATATCACCACTCCGGCAGCCACACTCACATTCATAGAGTGTTTGGTGCCCATTTGAGGAATTTCGATGACGAGATCAGAAGCATCTACCACTTCTTGCGCCACTCCGTGCACTTCATGCCCCATCACAAGCGCGTAACGCTGTGTGTCATCAAGTTGAAAATCGGTGAGTAGGGTAGAACGGTGGCATTGTTCCACAGAGGCCACGACATATCCCTCCTTTTTGAGCGTGGCGATGGCTTCATCGGTGGTGGCAAAATAACGCCAATCCACCGATTCTTCTGCTCCAAGAGCCGTCTTGTGGATTTCTACCGAAGGCGGAGTAGCGGTGATGCCACAAAGCCACACCCCAGCCAGTCGAAAAGCATCGGCCGTGCGGAAGATGCTCCCCACATTGTGCAGGCTTCGCACATTGTCAAGCACCACGATGAGAGGTAATTTCTCAGCTGCTTTGAAAGCCGCCACGTCTAGGCGATTCATCTCTTCGATTTGTAGTTTTTGAGGCATATTGTAGGGGTGAAATATCTAGGTGAAAGGGGGAGTTTTGACAAGTTGTGGTGAGTCAAACACGTCAAAGCAAAGTTACGGAATGCGCCACAACTGACCAAGTTTGCCTCGCGATAAATCCACAAAAAACGGGCAAAACCTCTTTTCTATTCCTCCACCGCCTTTGTTCCTATCTTACTCCCTCTATATAGATATGGGTTGATATGGGGGCAAAGAGTGAAAAATCAGCGAAAAAGTGGAGTTTTTTCTTGAACATACCTTTATTTTGCTATCTCAATATAACAGAAATAAGATAACACACTGTTTTTTGAATGACAACTATGACACACTTTACGAGCAACGCCTATCCTCACTCTCCGCCTTCTGAAATCTTGACTGCACCCTCACGCTCAAAGGGAGCAGCAACTTTCAGACATCCCTCACGCGTGGGCGCGTCGCGCAATCGCACGCGTGCGCGCATATCTGGGATTTTGCACTTTTTGCTTTCACAACCTTCACAGACTGCCCTTTTCTTTTCTCTCTTTTCTTATTAAAATCAAGGAGTTATTCCCTAAAAAAGTCGGAGATTTCATGTGAAATCTCCGACATCTTTTGAATTATCTCCTAGAGTTTTTCAAAACTCTCCCAGCATTTTTCTATATTTTTCTCGCTTTCTTGTCCTTTTTCCTCGCCTCTAGACTTGAAAATCTAAATGTATGTTATAAAATAGAGATAACTCATTTACTACAAGCTATTTACTCGAGATTCTGTGAAGGTTGTGAAAGCAAAAAAGTGCAAATTGCAGGGTGCGCGCGCCCACGCACGCGCGAGAGCCTACAATTATAGACTTATTAACACTGGATTTTATGTCGTATTTTAATCTTCAGAAAAACTCTTCTTATTCACCCTAATGTTGTATCTTTGTAATACTAATCTTACACCTAATTATGGCCAATAGAAACCTTAAAGAAGCCAAAGCCGCAAAGAATGATGAGTTTTATACTCAATACCACGACATAGAAGCAGAAATCAACGCTTATCTAGAATACAACCCTAATGTATTTCGAGGTAAGACGGTATTGTTGCCATGTGACGACCCAGAGTGGAGCAATTTCACTCGCTATTTTGTGGCGAAGTTTGAAGAACTCGGACTCAAAAAGCTCATTAGTACTAGTTTTGCTCAAGAAAGCAAGAACTATAAAAGCGATTGGCAACCCACACTTTTTGAGAGCGAAGACCCTCGTTTCAGTGCCGAAAAGACGGCAATCTGTGGCAAGATATTCACACTCACTGGAGATACTAATCAAAATGGTCGCATCGATATAGACGACCTTGAATGGGACTATCTCGAAGGTACTGGCGATTTTCGTAGCCCCGAGGTGACTACCTTGCGCGATGAAGCAGACATCATCATCACCAATCCCCCTTTTTCTCTTTTCCGCGAATTCCTTGCATGGATAGTGCAAGGCAACAAACAATTTGCCATTATTGGGAATATGAATGCTATCACCTACAAAGAGGTATTTCCGCTTATCAAAGAGAATAAAATGTGGCTGGGGGCGACAATACACAGCGGAGATCGTGAGTTCAAAATTCCACCGGAATATCCTATAACAGCGGCAGGATGGCGTATTGATGAATTTGGTAACAAGTATATAAGAGTTAAAGGTGTTCGATGGTTTACAAACTTAGAACACGGTCGTCGTCACCAGCCATTGGCTTTAATGACCATGGAAGACAACTTGCGCTACAACAAAAAGATGAAGGACAAGGAGGCATACGACCACTATGACAACTATGATGCCATAGAAGTGTCTTACACCGATGCTATCCCCTCCGACTACGAAGGAGTTATGGGAGTACCTATCTCTTTTTTAGATAAGTATTGTCCGGAGCAATTTGAAATCTTAGGCCGAGCAGATGCTAATATAGGAAACGAAAGCAACATCTATCATTTTTTAGGATTCAAAGACAAAGGAGGAGCTCCGTTGATAAAAGGTCACTTTATCTATAAACGTATTCTTATTCGTCATTTGAAATCTTAAGGTTCAGAAAAGGTAATGACGAAAAGGATTTATGTATTAAAGGTGCTTGTCCTTACTTTCGCATTCTTATTCGTCATTTGAAATCTTAGGGATTACAAAAACTTGGTTTGGTAGTGCTTCTAAAATATATCCCGAGCAAGTCCAAATTGATAAAAAAGGGAAAGAATCGAAAGTCACAAAACTTAATGATGGCGCAGTTTTACTTCATGCAGAACCTCCTCTTGATACTACCTACTATATTGTAGATGGGAGATATTATACTCAAGTTTATGCACGGATACTTATCAAGTGGATTTAATCAATATACGTTGGTAAACTTTCTCTTGAATCCCTCCCCTTATAACAACCCCACTTGCATTGAGGTCATAGGTTCCAACTTTACCAAATTTGTTTAGATAGGCTTGTTTACATTCTTGAGTTGTATAAACTCTTGTCTTTAATTGGTATAAGTCTTCATTCTCACACATCCCTAAGATTTCAACCAACTAACAAACAACACACTCAATGATAACAGAATTACATATCGAATGGACAGTTGCAGACATCTGCAAAGGATTTGTATATAATGAACTAGAAGGGAAGGGACTCTTTGGACTGGACGGCAAACTAACCATTCAACCAGAATATCAAAGACACTATATCTACAATGACGGCAAAAAAGATGTGGCTGTCATTGAGTCTATTCTCAATAGATATCCATTAGGATTGATTTATTTCAACCTTACTGCCAATGGACAATATGAGGTGCTGGACGGACAACAACGCATCACCTCTATTGGAAGATTTGTCACTGGAAAATTTTCTATTGAAGACGAAAACGGAAATATTCAATACTTCTCTGGACTTCCCGAAGAACAACAAAAACTTATATTGGGGTCTAAACTCTTGGTCTATGTGTGCCAAGGAGAAGAAAAAGAAGTTAAGGAATGGTTTAAGACCATCAACATTGTAGGTGTACCTCTCAACGAACAAGAACTCCGCAATGCCATCTATTCGGGCACTTTTGTGAATGCTGCCAAAAGAGTGTTTAGCAATTCACAAAATGCTGAAATACATAAGTGGGGACACTATGTAAAAGGCGACGTGAAGCGACAAGAAGTGCTGAGAGTGGCACTGGAATGGGTATGCGCTAGTCGGGGAATGACGGTGGATGCTTATATGAGTATGCACAGACACGACACTCAAATTACCGAACTTGAAAATTACTTTCGTTCGGTCATCGATTGGGTATCTACCACTTTTACTATGGTTGAAAACAATATGTGCGGCATTGAATGGGGCAGACTCTATGAAACTTATCACACCACACCCTACAGCATTGAGCACATCACCGAACGAGTAAATACTCTGCTTGAGGATGATGCTGTGCGATGCTCACGCAACATCTATGAGTATGTGCTGGGAGGTGAACAACAACACGCTTTGCTCGATGTACGCTTCTTTGACGATAAAGACAAAAAAGCGGCCTTCAAACGACAAACTGAGAAAGCGCAAATAGAAGGTGTGTCTAATTGCCCTCTATGTGCCATTGGCGATAACAACAACCGCACTCGCATCTACAAAATCAATGAAATGGATGCTGATCATGTGACAGCATGGAGCAAAGGAGGAGCAACGACACTAGACAATTGTGAGATGCTCTGCAAATCGCACAACCGCGCAAAAGGCAATAAATAGACTGCACTATTCATCTCGGTACATATTGTGTAGATTAACTCTAATCTGTAACATCTAAATATGTACAAGATGCAGAAAACGTTTCAAGAAATTGCTCAATTATGGAGTGAAAGCAAGCAAGCTATTGTAAAGTATTCAACGCTATGCGCTTATCGGCTCACTCTTCGCACACATCTGACTCCTCGCTTTGGACAAATGACACGAATTGAGGAGTCTGATGTACAGTGTTTTATCATTGATAAAATCAAGGCTGGATTGGCCAAAAAGACAGTTCGAGACATCATAGCTGTGTTGCGCGCTGTTGTAAAATATGGTGCACGCTTGCATCTATGTGAACGAGAGGACTGGCAACTAGACTATCCCACTACGGAGAATGGTCATAAGTTGCCTGTCCTCTCGCTTCATCATCAGCGCAAACTGATGATACACATTGCAAATCATCCCACTGTTAGAAACATAGGGGTTTATCTTGCACTCTGCACAGGCATGAGAATAGGTGAGGTCTGTGCCTTGGAATGGGCTGATGTGGACTTAACTCACAGAATTATCCGAGTGTGCCATACTGTGGGACGAATCTACAATAGTGATATAGGTGCTACTGAACGTGTGTTTTCTACTCCCAAAACTAAAAACTCATTTCGAGAGATTCCCATATCTAAATCTCTTTTTGAGGTGCTTAGTATCGTGAAAAAACAATCTACTACACCGTATGTGGTGGGAACATCAGTTTACGCCACTGACCCGCGCAGTTATCGTGACTATTTCAGCAGACTATTGAAAAGACTTAAAATAGATTCTATCGTGTTTCATGGGCTTCGACACACTTTTGCTACACGATGCATCGAGAGCCAATGCGACTATAAGACGGTGAGTAGCATTTTGGGACATTCCAATGTTTCAACAACGCTCAACTTGTATGTACATCCCAATATGCAGCAAAAGAAGCGGTGCATTGATAAGATGAGCAAATTTATAGAAGGGTTTATGTAATTAAGATGAAACAATAACTCACCATAATTACTAACTTCTATTTAGTGCAGCTCAGCCTTGGGTGTTTCCAACAAGGGGAGATAGGCACCATAACCTTGTTTTTCCATCTCAGCTTGAGGGATGAAGCGGAGAGAAGCACTGTTGATGCAATAGCGCAAACCACCCTTTTCCTTGGGGCCATCGTTGAAGACATGACCGAGGTGAGCATTGCCCTTGTTGCTACGCACCTCGATGCGCTGCATGCCGTGGGAGGTGTCTTTGATGTTCTTCAATAGGTGTGCATCAATGGGTTTGGAAAAAGCTGGCCATCCACAACCTGAATCGAACTTGTCGGTAGAGAGGAAGAGGGGTTCGCCCGTGGTGATGTCTACATAGATGCCAGGACGAAACTCGTGATCATACTCATTGGTGAAGGGACGTTCGGTAGCAGCGTTTTGCGTGACTTGATATTGGATTTCGGTGAGCTTAGATTTGAGCGTATCTGTGGAGGGACGTTCATACTTGCGCTGCGTGGTGTCGGCATTGGCTTTGCGTGCTTCGGCAAAGAGTGCAGGAGACACGTGGCAATAACCACCAGGATTCTTGTCCAAATAGTCTTGGTGGTAGTCCTCAGCTGCATAGAAATTGCGCAAAGGTTCGATTTCTACTGCCACATTTTTACCGATAGCTTGTGCCAACTTGGTACGTTCGGCAATGAGGAAGGGGCGCACGTCTGCATCCTTGTAGTAGATGCCGGTGCGATATTGCGTGCCGATGTCACCTCCTTGGCGATTGACACTTGTGGGATCGATGCTACGGAAATAGAGTTGCACGAGGAGTGTGAGTGGAAGTATCTCAGGATTGTAAGTCACTTCCACAGCTTCGGCAAAGCCTGTGGTTTTGGAGCATACTTGTTCGTAGGTGGGATGCTCAATGTTGCCATTGGCATAGCCCACTTTGGTGGAGAGAACGCCACGGATTTGCTTGAAATAGTGCTCGGTGCCCCAAAAACAGCCACCAGCGAAATAGAGAGTTGCAGTCTTGTTCATAGTTTGAGAAGAATTTGTGTCAGAAGTGGCGGAAGTGTTGCTGCGACAAGCGATGCAACAAACTGCTACCAACAGAAGGAGCAGTCCGCGAAGAGGATTTTTCATAAGTCAGTTAGTGTTATATTGTGTGATTAAAGTTACAATCGTCTACACGACGGATGTTTTATAAAAACAGCTCTCTGATGAGTGCGTGGGACTCACCAGAGAGCTGATCGCATAGAAGGAATAAACCCGAGATAAATCGCTTATGCCTGATGGCTTTCTACCCACTTACGGGCATTGACGAAGGCTTCGAGCCATGGGGTGCAGTCTTCGCCGCGACGTTCAGCAGGATAGTAAGGATTTTGCCAAGGGAGGAAAGCACGCTCCAAGTGGGGCATCATCGCCACGTGGCGACCATCTGCGCTGGCAATACCGGCTACGTTGTAGTCCGAACCATTGGGATTGGCAGGATAGCCCTCGTAGGAGTATTTGAGCACCACATTGTAGTCGCTTTCGGGTTGGGGAAGTTGGAACTTGCCTTCTCCGTGCGCAATCCAGATGCCCAGACGATCGCCAGAGAGACTCTCGAAGAGTACGCTGCGATTGGTTTGAACGGTGACACCTACGAAGCCGCTTTCAAACTTGTGGCTGTCGTTGTGGAGCATGTGCGCACGCTCTTTGTGTTCGGGATTGACGAGGTTGAGTTCCACCATGAGCTGACAACCGTTGCAGACACCGAGAGAGAGGGTGTCGGGACGTGCGTAGAAGCGGTCGAGTGCTTCCTTAGCCTTAGGATTGAAGAGGAAGGCTCCAGCCCATCCCTTGGCACTGCCAAGCACGTCACTGTTGGAGAAACCACCACAGAAGACGATGAAGTTGATGTCGTCGAGGGTTTCGCGACCAGTGACGAGGTCGGTCATGGTCACGTCTTTCACATCGAAGCCGGCAAGGTAGAGCATATACGCCATTTCGCGCTCACCATTCGTTCCTTTCTCACGGATGATGGCGGCACGTACTCCAGAGGGTGTGCGACGATCGGGAGATACTCCGAGGCTTTCAAACGTGCCTTGGAAGGAGGGATGGAAGTTGAGTTCGATGGGTTGCTCCTTGTAGTTGCGGAAACGCTCAGCTGCTTTGCCGTGGAAACTTTGATGCTCATCGAGGAGGAAGGAAGTGGAGTACCACACATCGCGGAGATGATCAATAAAGAATTGATATTCTGCACCATCTTTTTCGACAAGGAGGTGACGCTCTTCGGTGGGCACAGCGAGGGCAGTGGCTTTCACGCCATGTTCTGCCAAGATAGCGTTGAAGCGTGCTTCATCTTTATCTGCTACTTGCACCAAGACTGCGGGATTTTCGGCAAAGAGTTGTTGCACGAGATCGGCAGCACCGAGGTTGTCGAGTTGGACACTCAGACCGCCTTCTGTGTTGGCGAAACACATTTCCAACAAAGCGGTAATGAGACCACCAGCACTGATGTCGTGACCAGCGAGGAGGAGGCCTTCTTGCACCATGGCTTGCACAGCGGCAAAGGCAGAACGGAAGTAAGCGGCATCGGCCACTGTGGGCACGTCGCTACCTACATATCCGAGGGTTTGTGCGAAGGCAGAACCACCGAGTTGTGGAGCGAGTGAAGAGAAGTCGAGGTGATAAATCTTGCTGTTGGGTTCATTCACTACGACAGGGCGCACGACTTTGCGCACATCATTGACTTCACCACCTGCACTCACAATGACTGTGCCTGGAGAGATGACCTTCTCTCCATCAGGATATTGCTGAGTCATGGAGAGAGAGTCCTTACCAGTGGGAACATTGATGTGGAGATCGCAGCAGAAATCGCTGAGGGCTTTGACACCTTCATAGAGACGTGCATCTTCACCTTCCTGTGAGCGGCAGGGCCACATCCAGTTGGCTGAAAGACTCACGCTGTCGAGTCCTTGTGCGAGGGGAGCCCACACAATGTTGGTGAGGGATTCGGCAACGGCCATCACCGAACCTGCGGCAGCATTTGCCAAACCCACTTGAGGAGCGTGACCAATAGCTGTGGCGATACCCGCCTTTCCGCGATAGTCCAAAGCCACTACACCGCAGTCGGCGAGGGGGAGTTGGAGTTCGCCTTGGCATTGTTGTTGTGCCACCTTACCGGTTACGGAGCGGTCGACCTTGTTGGTAAGCCAGTCTTTACAAGCCACAGCTTCGAGTTGCAGCACGTTCTCGAGATATTCATCCAAGAGAGCTGCATCGTATTGCGCAGTGTTGTAGTCGCGCTTCACGGTGTTGTCAGTCATCACCGTCTTAGGAGAGTGACCAAACATTTGTGCTACGTCGAGATCGAAGGGACGAACGCCGTCTTTTTGCTCAAAAGCGAAGTGGGCATCGCCAGTGGTTTCACCGACCACATAGAGAGGTGCGCGCTCACGTTCGGCAATTTTGCGCACTTGGTCGATATATTCTTCTTCGATGAGGAAGCCCATGCGCTCCTGACTCTCATTGGCTATGATTTCTTTGGCAGAGAGGGTGGAATCTCCGATGGGGAGTGCGCTCATGTCGATGGTTCCTCCGCATTCTTCTACGAGTTCGGAAAGACAGTTGACGTGTCCTGCAGAACCGTGGTCGTGGATAGACACTACGGGGTTGTGTTCTTCTTCGCAAAGCGCACGCACGAGGTTGGCTGCACGCTTCTGCATCTCGGGATTCGCACGCTGCACAGCGTTGAGTTCGATGCCGGAGTGATAACGTCCGGTGTCTACAGAAGAAACAGAACCACCACCCAAACCAATGCGGTAGTTGTCACCACCGACGACTACGACTTTGTTGCCTTTCTCGGGAGTACCTTTGAGGCAGTCGCGCTTTGTGCCATAACCCACGCCACCAGCGAGCATGATCACCTTGTCGAAGGCATAGTTTACGCCGTGTTCTGCGTGCTCGAAGGTGAGCACAGAACCTGCGATGAGGGGTTGTCCGAATTTATTACCGAAGTCGGAAGCACCGTTGGAGGCTTTGGTGAGGATTTGCTGAGGGGTTTGGTAGAGCCAGGGACGTTCTGCCATGTTGCTCTCCCAAGGACGGCCACCATCTAGACGAGGATAGGCGGTCATGTAGACAGCTGTACCTGCGATGGGGAGCGAACCTACGCCACCTCCCATGCGGTCGCGGATTTCACCACCCGTACCCGTAGAAGCTCCGTTGAAAGGCTCCACAGTGGTGGGGAAGTTATGGGTTTCGGCCTTGATGGAGATGACACTCTCGATGTCACGAATGACGAAATAGTCGGAGGTGTCGTGACGAGCGGGAGCGAATTGTTCCACCACTGGGCCTTCTGCGAAAGCGACATTGTCTTTGTAAGCAGAAAGGATGCGATGGGGATTCTCCTTCGTAGTACGTTTTATCATGGCGAAGAGAGCAGAAGGCTGTTCCTTGCCGTCGATGATGAATGTACCACCGAAGATTTTGTGACGACAGTGTTCGGAATTGAGCTGTGCAAAACCGAAAACTTCACTGTCTGTGAGTTTTCTGTTGAGTTGTTGCTCTACGCCATGGAGATATTCGACTTCGGCGGGAGAAAGTGCCAAACCTTCCTGTTCGTTGTAGGACTCTAAATCATCTACTGTGCGGATGGGGTCGGGAGTGTGACTAATGGTGAAGATATCTTGATGAAGACCTTCGTAAAGTCGTTGAAGCATAGGGTCATGATCAGCCGAAGCATCCCCTACGGGGAAGAATTCTTCAATGCGCAAAATGCCGCTGAGATTCATGTTCTGTGTGATCTCAACGGCATTTGTGCTCCAAGGCGTAATCATTTCTCGGCGGGGCCCTACATAGTAGCCCTCAAGTGCAGGGGCAGCATCAAGGGTGGCTTCGCCAAAAAGCCAGCAAAGTTTTTTCACTTCATCATCGGAGAGCAGGTGATCCACTTGTGTGGCAATGATGCTCTGCGCAGGTGTGCGGAAAAAAGAAATCATGTGAGCAGAAATGTTTGGGTGATATATGCGTTTGCGAAGCAAAGTTACATATTTTTGCGCGGTTAGCCAACTATCTTTTGGACTATTTCAGCGAAAGAGAAAAGAGATCACTCCCACCGCTCAGAGAAAGCAGTGGGAGTGATTGAAAAGCAGTTGCGCTGGCTAGCACAATCGTAAGAATAAAAGGGAAAATGCTAGGAAATGCAAAGATGCTAGAGCTTGCTTTTTGTTTTGTTTATCCCTTTGAGACTAGGCTAGGAATAGCTTAGAATTCTTGACCGAGAACAAAGTGGAACTGGCTGCCACCAATCTTCTGTCCGTATTCTGTGGTCTTGAAACCATAAGCCCAGTCGATACCCATAAGACCGACCATCGGCAAGAGGATACGCACACCTACACCGGCAGAGGTTTTGAGCTTGAAGGGGTTCATCTTGTTGATGTCTGTCCAAGCATTACCAGCTTCGGCAAAAGCAAGGGCATAAATTGAAGTGGTTTCGAGCATCAACGGATAGCGAAGTTCGAGAGTCAAACGAGTGTAAGCATAAGCATTTTGCTGACCGCGACCATTATTACCCGCGATAGATCCGTTTTCATAACCACGAAGGGCTATCACATCGGAAGCATATCCATAGCTACCGCCGCTCATACCGTCACCACCCATGTAGTAAGTTTCAAAAGGTGACTTACGATAACGATTGTAAGCTCCGAGAATACCGAAGTCAGTGCGAGTCATGATGACGGGCACATGGCGCAAACTAGAGTTGAGAGCCGTGTAAGTGCGGAATTTCAAGCTCCACTTGTGGTATTCTATCCAACGATACTTCTCTTGTGCTTCGCGATCATAGGAAGAACTTTGGGGATTGGTGGCCAATCCTTTGTAATTTTTACCATCAATCAACGAATAGGGAGGAGTGAGTGACACAGAGAATGAGAAGTCTGAACCACCACGTGGGAAGATAGGATCGGTGATGCTGGAGCGGGCCAAGGTGAGGGCAAGATTGATATTATTACTCACACCATTGGTGATAAGGAAGTAACGCCAGTTTTTCAGACTATAGCGCGTGTAGTTGAGCGATGCACTGAAGGAGAAGTAGTCATCTGGCCAACGCAAACGCTTACCAAACCCAATGCTAGCTCCGAACATTTGCATGTACTTGTCGGGATCGTAGTAGTTAGCATAGTTGTAAGCACTAGAGTTAGTGCCATAACCATAGAGTCTATTATAATAGTTGGCACTATTATAATAGCTGGAATTCACGTCAGTATAGCGTGAATAGAAAGCCGACACGGAGAGTTGGTTAGGACGCTTTCCGCCAAACCAGGGGTCAATGAAGGATAGAGAATAGCTCTGATAATACTTTGCATTACTCTGCACCGACACTTGCAAGGTCTGTCCGTCGCCTTGAGGAATGAATCCTGCACGCTTGTAGCCATTTTGCCCAAAAAGGTTCTGCATGGAGAAGTTGGTAAACTTCAAGCTAGCACGGCCAATTACCCCCGTGGGTCCCCAACCAGCAGACACTTCAATTTGGTCACTTCCTTTCGTCACAAGAGGATAAGTGATGTCTACGGTGCCAGTATTGTCATCAGGACGTATATTTTTGAAAATCTCACTCTGAAGCACTTCATTATCGAACTGCTTCGTGGCGGCCAATTCGCGAACGGAGCGTTGTAAGGCTTCGATGGAGAAGAGATCACCTGGTTTCGTACGGATTTCACGACGAATCACGTGGTCATAAACACGGTCATTACCTGAGATGCGAACACGGTTGAAGGTGGCTTGTTTACCTTCGCTGATACGCATTTCAAGGTCGATGCTATCTCCTTCCACCTTCGTTTCCACAGGATCTAGGCGATAGAACACATAACCATTGTTGTAGTATTGCTTACCAATCGCATCTTCGTCTTCGCTGAGTCGCTTGTTGAGCAACGTCTGATTGTAGAGGTCGCCCTTGTTCATGCGCAATTGGTTCATCAAAGCATCAGAAGGATAGACAGTATTACCCACCCACGAGATATTACGGATGTAGTATTTCTTGCCTTGATTGAGATTCAAGTAGACATCCACGTGTTTGGGATCCACCGTCACCACAGAATCACTCACCACCAACGCATCACGATATCCCCAACTGTTCATTTTGTCGATGAGGAAACCCTTATCTTCTTGATACTGTTCGGGACGGAATTTACGAGAAGCGAAAGTAATCCACTTTTTGAAAGTAGAGCGGTCGCTCGTCTTCTTCATCGCATTCTTCAAAGGATTCACCAAATTAGGATCTACTCCCGTGATATGAATCTTACGAATCAGAATTTTATCATTCTTATTGACATTGATGTCCACAATCATGTGGTTGTCGGCTGTCACATCTTCATGTTGCACCACATCCACTTCGACATTCTTGTAGCCCTTCTCTTCAAAATACTTTTGAATGCGGAGCTTTGTGCGATCCACTAGGTTAGGGGTCACCTGATTGCCCACACGCAGAGGCACACGTTGCTCCAATTCTTCACGCTGTGACTTTTTGAGTCCGTTCCATCGCAAGACAGAGATGCGAGGTTGCGCGGTCAGTTTGAAATGCAAGTAGATTTTATCACCTACGATGCTATCGGCCTCTACCTTCACGTTGAAAAAGAGCCCCTGTTTCCAATAGTTCTGCACAGCACGCGAAATATCATCGCCAGGCACGGCATAAGTGCGACCCACTTCTAGGTCAGCGATGTTCACCAATAGGTCATTGTCGTAGCCTTTGATGCCATCTACCACAAGTCCTCCCAAGACATATTGTCGCGGTTGGAGAGAATAGATGATTTCGGGCTTGGTCTGCGTGCTTTGTGCCGCGGCAGCCAGAGGTGCCAGCGACAAGAGCAGACTAAAAAGGGAAGGGTGCAGATATTTCATAAACGGGATACGTTCGGAAGATGGTCTGTTTGAAAAGCTAAATCAGCAATGATTCATCACTGTATCAGCATTTTATAGAGAATAGGAGCTATTCAGAGTCCACATCATAGACTCATGGACTACTCCTAATGAGTAGTCACCTGCTCAGAAGTTTTACCAAATCGGCGTTCTCTACTTTGGTAATCTTCGATAGCTGCGTAGAGATGTTCCGCTGTAAAGTCAGGCCAATAAGTTTCTGTGAAGTAAAGTTCGCTATAAGCGCACTGCCAGAGCAAATAGTTGCTCAGTCGAAGCTCGCCTCCGGTGCGAATCAACAGCTCAGGATCGGGCATAAAGCTCGTAGTCAGTTGGTTTTGAACATTCTCTTCGCTGATGTCTTCAGGGCGAAGCACACCGCGTTGCACTTGTTCTGCCAGTTGTCGCACCGCCTCGGTGATTTCCCAGCGAGCAGAGTAAGACAAGGCAAGCACCATAGTCATACCCGAGTTAGCAGCCGTGTTGTGCTCACAGCGTTCCAAGGCTTTTTGCACAAATTCAGGCAATCTGCTACGATCGCCGATAATGCGCAAGCGCACATTGTTTTTCATAAAGAGTTCTTCTTCCAGACTCTCAATGATGAGTGCCATGAGGGCAGCCACTTCGTGCGAAGGACGATTCCAGTTTTCCGTAGAAAACGTGTAAAGTGTCAGATATTTCACTCCTACCTTAGCGGCCGCTTCGGTGATGTCACGCACCGTTTGCGCTCCCTCTTGGTGACCCATAGAGCGTTCCAGCCCACGAGCTTTAGCCCATCGTCCATTGCCGTCCATGATGATGGCGATGTGTCGGGGAATTCGGTTGTAGTCAAGAGTGATCATATATTATTCAGCTTTGTTGCACGTGGGGCAACGGGGTGAAAAGTCGTAAGTAAGGGTGAGCTGCAACAGTCCGATGTGGTCTTTATTGCGAAAAAAGTCGCTCTTCAGTGCATGAGGAGCTTCGAGACCATCCCACTGATCAGAAAGTCCAAAGCGCATGCTCCAATCGAGGGCTAGGTTAAGTCGAGGGCGAATTTTATATTTCAGTCCCACTCCGATGGGTACTATCGGAGTTACACTCCCCGACTCGCTACCATAAGCTGCCCCCAATCCCAACTGAAGATAGGGCACCAAGCGACGGTAACCTAAATAGCCACGATGAAATCCATAGGGTAGGAAATGAATTTCATACACCGCCGAGAGATCTAGCAGTGTGCCACGATAAGTATGATTCAGTGTCTGTGTCCCCACAGCTGAGGGAGATGTGGGATAGAAGTCTTTCAGTCCCGTGGTGTTTCCACCTATCGTGTGAATATTGAGCGAAGTGCGCAGAGCTAAGCGTGGATTGTAGATCCATCGCACTGTGCCTCCAAAGGAAATACCTGGATGACTCAATAGCGAAGGGTTGGTATCATCCAAGGGTTGAGACATACCCACACTCACTCCCCACTCTTTGGTGAAGAAATCTTCGTTTTGCGCTCGGCTACTGCTAGGAGCACTCCAAAAGAGCAGCCAGCTACCAAGGAAGAGAAGGAGAGTTCGTGTCATAAGGGTGGAAGAATAGAAAGAGAAATCAAACCAGCTTCCAATCCCTTACCATGCAAGAATCAGAAGCCCAAGCTAGAAAAGCAGCTTGTGTCATCTGTATATAACGGCCCTACCGCCCTTTCTATTGTGTCGCTATCACACCACTTGGGGTGATCTTTTAGAAAGTTTTCGTAGAATAATCCCATGAAAGACGATGAAGTCGGGCGCGCCACACACCTTTGTCAGTGTGCAACCAGAGTTGTCCACGTGCATCTACAGCAGCTTTCAAACTCGTCACCGTCTTGGGGAAACTTGTGGGCAACACCACTGTGGGATGCTTCACCCAAGTGCGGCCGCGATCCCGACTATAACGCACCACTGGAGTGCCTTCGGTCGTGCGACCTACCAAAATCACCCCACCATCATAAGGCAGCATTTGAGGATTTTCTAACAAAGGTGCAGCATAGCCTTGCGTTGTGGGAGGGGGCATCAACTCCCAACGGAAGCGATAAGTGCCGCTCGTGTCCCATTTGCGTGTCCACACACGTGACACTCCAGCTTTCGTGCCATACATCACCCACTCTTGCAGATGATTCACATCGCGCGCAGCCAACACTGCGCCTGCTATATTGGCATCGGGGAGCAAAGCCGCATCATCGGCATCCACACTGTCTCTAGTCCACGTGGATCCGTCGGTAGAGGTAAATACCTCTGTGCCTTGCACACGGAAAGTGCGGCCTTCGCCTTGCACCATTCCTGCGGTGGGGAAAGTGAACCCTTGCGCAGTCCAAGTGGCTTCGGTGGGTTGTGTCCACGTCACGCTATCGCCTTCTTCACGGTGCGCACGCACTTCTAGCGTGTAGTTACGGCGCGACACTCCATCCAGTCCGTAGATGTACAGCGTGCGTGGCTTTCTCAAGTCAATCGCTGTGTTGGTGTTGATGGCAGTGTCAGCCTGATTGAGCAAACTCACCAAGCGAGCCACACCACTCACCACAAATTTTTGTGGCTTCACCTTGCTCAAATCCACTCCATGAGGGAGAGAGTCAAGGTTATAAATCATATTGCGCTCTTGGTCGATGGTAAACCCATAGCTCGAAGCTGGAATATTCTGCACATAGCTACTATCTTTTTTCCCATCTTTGGTGCGTGTCTTCAAGGTGCGTTGCAAAGTACCCAGACCAAAGGAAGTGACCACACAATCATTCGCCACTTCGGGTGTAGTGGTGTCATCGTTGAAACATGCCGTCAAGAGGGTAGCGCCCAGCGTGAGGCATGCCACAGCAGGCAGGAGGGTATTCATTGGTTTCATGTAGCTACGTGTGAGGATGTGAAATGCGCCATTTCGGAAAGACGTTCCTACTTAGACACTATATATCAATATGCAAAAATAGAAATACTTTTCCCAACTCAGAAACAAAAATCTGATTTTCTCTCTTTTTTAGCGTTTTTCAGCTAGATTCTGCATTCATAGGTCTGCATATTTGTCCTTTTTAGCGTTTTCCGCTTTCCTTTTGTTTCCCTTCCTTCTTCGACACCTCATTATCATTGTCGAAGGCTTCTGCTTCCTTGTTTCATAGCCTCATGTTTCTCACTTTGGGCTTAGCGAGAAAAGCATCTACTTGTGTCTCTTCGCTTCACTGAGATGTTTTATCGGTTTGCACTCCATCCACGCATGCGGCTCGTTAGCTCCGTTTCTTCTCCAACGCCACGCTCGAGAGTTATCCACTTTTCCACACGCTTTTCTTTATTCCACACTACATCTATATCTTTTCTTTATTTGAAAAGAAGAAGAGAAAGGAAATAACTTAAAAAAAAGATAGAACTCCTATTGGTGGTTTTATAATGAATGTGGAAAATGTGGATAAATATCTTTCTTTATCTTGCAATCCCTTAGTATGAACGAATTGCATGTTTTCCTCTGTTGTGGATAAACCTTAATAAGATGGTGAATATCTCATGTACAACTCTGATAAAACTGTGGAAAATGGTTGATAATAAGTGTTTTATTATTTCTCCTCATCTACGCTCTTCAACCTTGAGTTATCACTAGGTTTTACAGAGCTTATCCACTATTTTTCCACGCTTTTTTCCACATCTTTCTACGATGCTTTAAGAAAGCTCTGGGAAGATCTTTGAAACGAGAAGATTAGATGTTTTTGTGAGGAGCAATTTGTTGAGATGAGGTTTGCCTGGTTGAAACATTTGTGTGCCTTTTTCTTTACTTCTGTTTCCCTTCATGACAGGGTGCTTTAGGAGGCTGTTATTGTGGGGGTGTGGCAGTGTATTTAAAACTTGTGAAATTCTCTTTCTCTCGCGCGTGCGCATACGCGCGCTCACCCAGCAATTTGCATTTTTTGCTTTCACAACCTTCACCATTTTCCTTGTAAAGCACTAGTTATGAATAGAATACTCTGATTTTATAACATCCTTTTAGAAAAGTGTCTGCTAGAAGAGCAATATAGGCATAGAAAAATGGAATGATGCGGTACGAAAATCGGACACTTCTACAGCACTCTCTGAGACTTGCAAAGAAAAGTCGGAGAAATCGTGTGAAATCTCCGACATTTTTTACCATAACTCCTTGATTTTAATCTCAATAAAAGGAGATGATAAGGGGGTGCTGTGAAGGTTGTGAAAGCAAAAAGTGTGAAATCCCTGTAATGCGTGCGCGCGAGAGAATACCTCCTTTGTCGTGCTTTTTGAAGTCATGTTGAATCTCGTTTCTATTTGTGATAGCTCCTCTGACTATCTACTGCGATACAAGGTTTTCTCTCCGAGAGTGAAATTCTTGTATCGTGCCTTTCACATACTATTTTGTTATTTATGTTGATTCTGTTAAGCTCACATGTCAAAATATACAGGTCGTATAAAAAATAATGCAGTTTTCCTCCATTTTTTCACTCTTTGCCCCTTTTGCTACCCCTATATGTATGTAGAGGGGAAATGTAGTAGTAGTGTTTAGAGTGTGATGTAGGGAGAGTAGTTTGGATGATTGAGCAATGGCCTAATTGTTCCTATACTACACATCCTTTCAAACCAATCGGTAACACGTTGATTTGAAAGGATGTAGAAGTAGAGTAGAAGTAAGGAGAATAGTTGGTAGTTTATTTTCGTCCGAAGTCGGCAGGGATTTCCCCCCACTCTTGGGTTTCCCACTTCAATATTCGTGTGGTGATGCGACGAGCTTTGAGCCATTGTTCGGCACGCGCAATCATGTCGAACAAAGGAGCAGTGCGCTCAGTCTGTTCGAGTGTGGTCTTGCACTGTTTGCGGCGCACCCAACTGATGGCGGTGCGGCTGTCGCTATAGATGGTGATGTCTTTGAGTCCTTGTTGCTCGATGAGGGCGAGTGCGTGGACGATGGCGAGAAATTCTCCAATGTTGTTGGTGCCCATCACAGGTCCATAGTGGAAAAGCTCTTGCCCAGTGCCTAAATAGATGCCACGATATTCCATCGGGCCAGGATTTTTGGCACAAGCGGCATCAACTACGATAGAGGAAAAGCCTACCTTCTCCATCACATCGGGAGAGGGCATGAGGATGGGACGCTCTTTTGGGGAGTGAGGAGAGAGAGCGGCGAGCGAAGTGTTGGCTTTTCGGATGATGGCTTGCGATGCCTGTTCTTCCGAGGTAGCATGTGGTGTGATGTGGAGTTCAGGAGCTTCTTGAAAGGCTTGTTGGGCTGCTTCGGCAGTGTCGAAGGCTTTGTAGCGCGCATTGGGGAAACCTTTCACTTGCTCAGCGCAGTCATTCCAGTTGTCGTAGACACCCGGACTGTGACCTTGCCAGACGACGTAGTATTTCGGCTTTTTCGACATAGGGTATATCCTAAGATGATGAACTTTCGGGATGGAATTCTACAGAATCACTGACAACTAGAAAGCTACATCGGAGTGGTGATAAACAAAATGGGCGGTGACACTTTGGCCACCGCCCATGATAGAAATGAAGAGTGGGCTACGAACTACATGCGCTCAGGCATTTCGATGCCAAGGAGCTCCATGCCGAGGCGCACCACCTTGGCCACATTGCGCGAGAGGATGAGACGGAAGTTGCGCTTTGCTGCATCTTCTTCGCGGAGAATTTGGAATTCGTGGTAGAATTGGTTGTAGAGTTTCACCAATTCGTAGCAGTAGTTGGCAATGCCCGAAGGAGAATAGTCTTCGCCAGCAGCTTCTACCACACCACGGAAGTCTGCCAAACGCTGGATGATTTCTTCTTCCTTGGTAGAAATTTCCACACCAGTGGGGAGTTCTTCGCTGAGGACGATGCCAGCATCTTGTGCTTTGCGGAGGATGGAGCGGATGCGGGCATAGGTGTACTGGATGAAAGGACCCGTGTTGCCGTTGAAGTCGATGGATTCTTCAGGGTTGAATACCATGTTTTTGCGAGCATCTACCTTGAGAAGGAAGTATTTGAGGGCACCAAGACCTACGATGCGTGCCACTTCTTGCTTTTCTGCTTCGCTCATGTCGGTGTTTTTGCCAGCTTCGTCCATGGTGCGACGTGCTTGTTCGATCATGCCTTCTACCAAATCGTCGGCATCCACCACCGTACCTTCACGACTCTTCATCTTACCGTTGGGGAGTTCGACCATGCCATAAGAGAAGTGCACAAGGCTCTTGCCCCATTCAAAGCCGAGACGGTCGAGGAGGAGAGAGAGGACTTGGAAGTGATAGTTTTGCTCATTGCCTACCACGTAGACCATCTTGTTGATGGGATAGTCACGGAAGCGGAGTTTGGCAGTACCGATGTCTTGAGTCATGTAGACCGAAGTGCCGTCTGCGCGGAGGAGGAGTTTTTCGTCCAAACCTTCCTTGGTGAAGTCAGCCCACACCGAACCATCTTCGCGGCGATAGAACAGACCTTTGGCGAGACCTTCTTCCACCTTTTCCTTACCTTCGAGGTAGGTGTCAGATTCGTAATAGATTTTGTCGAACGACACGCCGAGGGCTTTGTAGGTTTCGTCAAAACCTTCATACACCCACTCATTCATCTTGCGCCAGAGACCGCGCACTTCTTCATCGCCTTGTTCCCACTTGCGGAGCATTTCGCGAGCTTCTACCATCAAAGGTACTTCAGCTTTGGCGCGTGTTTCAGCTTCTTCTTCGCCTACACCTTGTGCGATGAGTTGTGCTTTGAGCTCAGCCACTTCTGCGCGATAGTGTTGGTCGAAGGCTACATAATAGTCGCCTACAAGGTGGTCGCCCTTTTTACCTGAAGATTCGGGAGTTTCTCCGTTGCCATATTTGAGCCATGCAAGCATAGATTTGCAGATGTGGATACCGCGGTCGTTGACGATGTTGGTTTTCACCACACGTTGGTTGTTGGCTTCGGCGATTTTAGACACTGCCCATCCGAGGAGGTTGTTGCGCACGTGTCCGAGATGGAGAGGCTTGTTGGTGTTGGGCGAAGAATACTCCACCATGGTGAGGGGACTGTCGGCAGTGGGGAGCTGAAGTCCGTAGTGTGCATCGGCATCGATTGTTGCGAGGAGCTGCAACCATTGGGCTGGTGCAATGACAAGATTGAGGAAGCCCTTCACCGTGTTGAAAGAGGAGACAAGGTCTGTGTTGGCGATGAGCCATTGTGCGATGTCTTCTCCCGTCTCTTCAGGCTTCTTCTTGGAAATGCGCAGGAAGGGGAAAGTAACGACAGTGAGGTGACCCTCGAAGTCTGGACGTGTCTTCTGCACTTGCACTTGTTCGGCGGTGATGTCAGTGTCGTAGAGGGCTTTGATGGCCTTGACTACGGCCGCTGTGAGCAGTTTTTCGATGTTCATGAGCTGTATTGGAATCTTTTTGTTTGTCTATTTTGAATCATTTCTCCACAGAAGAGTGGCAGAGATGGGTTGATGGTCGGAGTAGGTGGCTGTTTCGTCAATCTTGGCCTGAATGGGCTGAAAGGTGGGAGAACAGAATATGTGGTCGATGCGTACTCTGATGGCCGAACGACGGAAACTGAATCCAAATCCATGGCCAGCTTCGCGAAAAGCATCGGTGAGTCCCATGCGCGCTACTTGCTGACGGGTGTAGGAAATGGGGGTGTCGTTGAAATCACCGCAGAGAATGACAGGGAGTTCTTTATACTGAGCCAGATATTCCTCTACATCATCGACCATTTTGGCACGTTCTATGGATGCATTGGCTATTTTGCTGGCTAGGGTGCGAGCTATGTTGGGATCGCTCGCTTGCTCACTGGAGGATTTGCCATGAATGAGGTTGCTATATCCGTTGAGATTGCTCGTGGTGAGCTGATTGGAGCGGAAATGGCAGTTGACGACGATAAACTCTCCACGCGGATGTTGTAGATGATAGGCCATTACGGCATTGCCAGGAAAGGAACTGATGAGTTTTTCCTTCATAATGGGGTATGCACTGATGATACCTACGCATTCTCCTGTGTTGTCGTTGCAACTGTAATATGGAGTTGAGGTGCGAGCAAATTGTTTACGAAACTTCTTGACCTTGTCTGGAAAGAGTTCTCCTTCTTGAAAGCAGATGATATCGGCTTGTTGGTTGATGAGATAGCGCACAAGTTCATCTTGCTGTTCGAGCATTCGTCCGAAATAGAGTGTATTGTAGCTGAGTACTTTGATTTTATTGGGCTGAGCAGTCGTTTCTTGTGTTTCGGAGAAGGGATGTATGGCAACATAGTTGCGGATGCTGCCGCTACAAAATAGGAGTCCGAGTAGTCCAAGTAGCCATGTTTTGCGTGGCACAAAGAGGAGTCCGATGATCCAAAGGATGAAGGTGCCAAGGAGAAACAGAGGAAAGAGGAGTCCCAACAGAGCTGCCCACTTGAAGATGCGAGGATCAACGTAGACACTGGCAGCAGAAATCCACAAGGCTAGGATAGAGAGTCCAAGTGCTCCTGAGAGTAGCATGCCGAAGAAGTGTGCCACGGGAGAAGGAGGTGTGGATCCTTGGCTAAAATTGCGGAGTTTTTGTCGGAAAAGCATGGAACTATCTATAGGGTGATTCTTTGCGGAAAACTGAGGATTCAGCTTTATTATCGTCGACTATTATTAAACAACTCTTGTTTTTCGGCTTCCGTGAGCGAAGCATAGCCTGATCGGCGCACTTTTTCTAGAATCTCATCCATGCGTGCTTGTTGAGCACGGCGTTGCGCATTATAGCTTTGGTCGGGATTGGAAGGGTTTTGCTGAGCACCTGTGTTGTTGTAGTAGTTGTTTTTCCCCTTAGGTTGTGACGAAGCTCCAGAGGAGAAAAGGCCTTTGAAGAAGTTTTCGATGGCAGCTCCGAAGTTCTCGAAAGCTGCACGGATTTGCTGGAGAAAACCTCTATCATTAGGATGATAGTTTCCACCATTTTTGTTGTATCCTCCATTGTGTTGGGCACCACTATAGTTATTCCAACCTTGAAAACCGGCTTGTCTGCGTTCGGTCTGCTTGCGCCAATAGCGGAAGATGAGCCATCCAAAGAACATCCCTCCGAGGTGAGCAAAGTGGGCTACGTTGCCGTTGGACGTAAAAGCGGAGTAGGCTTCGATGGCTGCATAACCGATGACAAAGTATTTGGCTTTCATCGGGATGGGAGGGATGAGGAGCATGATGCGCTCGTTGGGGAAGGTCATGCCGAAAGCCAAGAGCACACCATAGCAAGCACCACTCGCACCAATGGTGACCCACTGATCTAACAGTGAACTCATCGGCATAATCACGCCGTTCACATTGGCTGCATCGTATTGTGCCATGCCTGAGAGATAGTATTCTCCAAATTGCCACAACTCTTGACAGAAAGCGGCACCAATGCCGCAGATGAGATAGTAGATGATGAAGCGTTTTTGCCCCATAGTTTGCTCAATGATGCGTCCGAACATCCACAAACTAAACATGTTGAGTAGCACGTGACTCCAAGAAGCATGGAGAAACATGTAGGTGAGTGGTTGGTAGATGCGAAAAGCAGGGGCAAGCACAAAGTGAAGCCCGAAGAGTTCGGTGAGCACATCACCATAGCGCATAGATATCACCTGCTGCACCATAAAGAGGATGATGTTGATGAAGAGGAGATTGCGCGTGATGGGGGGGATATTTTTGAGCATATAGAGAGGGGGAGCGTTGTTTTGAAGGTTTGGGCAAGAAATGATTGAGAATTAGTCGGATGAAATGAGCCTATCGACTTTAGGATTAGGATCATTTATAACTATCTTATTTTGATAATTTACAATTGTATTCTATAGGTTTTTATTGCTTATCAATACAAATATCCTACGAAACAGAGGGACTGCCTGTGTGCTTCAAAATACATTCTCACAAAAACGACATAGCTCGCGAGGCACTGTGACGGGAGGTCACAGTGCAACTCGCGAGAGAAGTATATTCGGAGATTAAATAATCCTTATAGTGGATTAGAAATCGAACTTTTCGATTTTCATTTGTCCGAGAGATTGAAGCTGAGCTACGTAGGTTTTAAACTCCTCACTAGCAGCATGAGCTTCGAGAGTTTCAGCATTTGTCCAAGTTTCGCAGAACATGAACACGTCACTACGAGTGCCACTTTCAAATACATCGTAAGACACGCAGCCTTCTTGCTTTTGGCTAGCAGCAGTGAGTGCGAGAGCAGCTTGAAGTGCTGCATCATATTGGCCTTCATTGGCCTGGAAGAAACAATTGATACGAACCATTGTTATGTAAGTGTTTGAGTGTTGATGATAAATCCTTGAGGATTAGAAATAATAAGTGGCTTGTAGGTTGAAAGTATTCAGACGATAAGCAGGCAACACTGTTTGACCAGTTTTGATTTCTGCAGCGTTGAGAATCTTTTGTCCTGTTTCGCCAAGTGCTACATTGTAGCCGATACCGAGATCTAGGTGACCACCGAGTGCCACACCCGCACCAAAATTCCAAGTTGTGGTGAGGTTGTTAGTTTTGTAGACTGTGTTGTCAATCAATTTGGAGAGATTCACCTTATCTCCTCCCAATCCATAAGAGAATTGAGGACCAGTGGCGAGATAAACACCCACTTTTTGCACGGTGAGATTGAGTTTCAAGTTGAGAGGAATGTCCACAGACTGCAATTTCTCAGTCACTTCGAGATTGCCAGCAGCGATTTTATAGTCGCGTTGGTTGTAGTGCAGTGCACCTTCGACACCTAAACCTGCAAATAAGCCCATATAGGCTTTGGGGCCGATGAACCAGCCCGAACCATTCTTACCTTCGAGTGTCTGTGTCAGTGCTGTTTTGTCGAATGAGGCAGAAGTGAGGTTATAACCTCCTGTTACACCGAAGCGAAAATCGCCAAAAGCATTCGCCGAAAGAGCAGTAGTCAGAAGTACCACTAGCGTGAGCAAAGTTTTTTTCATAAACCAGTGTTGATTGTGTGAGAAGAATGCAACCCTTCCCACAGATTAAACATTAGTGGCAATCTCAGATAAGCTGGTCACGTATCGTCCGTTTACATATGGAGAATTACACGTTCCACATAATATACCAAGATGCCTGCAAAGTAGCCTGCAGCAGCTACCCAAGTTATCTTCTTCATGTACCACCCGAAGGAGATTTTTTCCAATCCCATAGCCACTACTCCAGCAGCACTACCGATGATCAGCATAGAACCACCCACACCAGCGCAGTAAGCGAGCAATTGCCAGAAGATGCCATCTTGTGCGAAATCACCTGCAGCTTCGATGGGATACATGTTCATGCAGCCTGCCACGAGAGGCACATTGTCCACAATCGAAGAAGCCACACCGATAGCACCAGTAACCAAGAAGTGATTACCTCCTGACACCTCGTTAAGCCACTGACCGAAAGCTGGGAGAACACCAGTTTCCTTCAACGTAGCTACTGCAAGAAGGATGCCAAGGAAGAAGAGTATGGTGGTCATGTCGATTTTATGAAGAATCGTAGCCACACGTTGTTTCATCGTGCTGTCGCGGTGTGCCTTGCGACGATAGAACACTTCGGTCACTGTCCAGAGCAGACCCAACACGAGGAGGATGCCCATGTAGGGGGGGAGCTCTGTGAAACTGTGGAAGATGGGCACAAACAAAAGGCCACCTACTCCAAGAACAAAGATAATGTTGCGCTCTATTTTTCCGAATTGGTGACCAGCATGCGCAGCCACTTCGCTGCCTTCTGCAGAAGCTGTCAATTCGCCTTTGAGTTGGAACTGCAACAAAAGGGCTGGAATCACCATAGCTACTAGGCTAGGAATGAATATTTCTTTGATAACACCGCCTGCTGTCAAGCTACCTTTGATCCACAACATGATGGTGGTGACGTCGCCAATGGGAGAGAAAGCACCACCAGCATTAGCTGCAATCACAATGAGTGAGGCATAGATGAGACGGTCGTTGTGGTTGTGTACCAATTTGCGCAACACCATGATCATCACAATCGTAGTGGTGAGGTTATCCAGTGCAGCAGAAAGGAAGAAAGTGATGAAAGCAATCTTCCAGAGCAGAGCGCGCTTAGAGCGGGTTTCGAGTGCATCGCGCACAAAGTTAAAACCTCCGTTGGTGTCAATCACTTCTACCACCGTCATAGCTCCCATGAGGAAGAAAAGTGTCTCTGTAATTTCGCCCAAATGTTCGCGTAAGCTGTGTTCTGAAACATATTGTGCAACGCTGCCGTTACCGATGCTTTGGAGCACTTCGGCAGAAAGATACTGAGCTGCGCCAGAGGTGTACAACACCCAACAAATCACGCACATGAGCAAGGCCACAGCCGCTTTATTTACTTTGAGCACATCTTCTAGTGTGATGCAAAGATAGCCCACAAAAAAGACGGCTACGATGATAGAAGTTAGCATAGAATGAATTAAGAAATGAGTTATAGATGGAATACTTGCGCAAATTTCGCGAAAAAAATGGGCATAGGCAAAGTTTTTGCCAGCGATTTGCATCGCCTGCCACTAAAATACTCAACAAAGATGAGGGAGTTTCGGTTTTTATCCTTATTTTTGCATAGTTATTCTACGCTTATTCCCATGAAATCAAGGCTTCGTAGTTCAATGGATAGAACAACCCTCTCCTAAAGGGTAAATAGGGGTTCGATTCCCCTCGGGGCTACTTGCACTCTGATTGTTTTGGTGCTTTCACGCTATCTCCCCGTGATTGAGATAACGTTTGTGACATCGTTGAATGCAAGGCAGAGTGCTGTGTGCATTTTCACCGACATTCATCTACCACCATGTCTTCTTCTCCCATTCGTTCCTTTGAGCAGTTGCACCATCATTTGGCGCAGCTTCCTTCTCGTTGCCGTGTGGCTGTGGCGCATCCTGCTGATGCTCACACCTTGCAAGCCGTGCTCAATGCTGTGCACCTCGGTTTTGTCGAAGCTTTTTTGGTGGGCGAAGTTCATGCTCCTTTGCTGGAGAAACTTTCGTCCGAAACTGCCGCTTGGGTGCACCACATTCCTGCTTCCGATGCAGGAGCTGCGATGCAACAAGCCGTGCAGATGGTGCACGATGGAGAAGCAGATGCTTTGATGAAAGGCTTGGTGAACACCGACGATCTCTTGCGCCATGTGCTTAACAAAACCTATGGTCTTCGCCAAGAAGGGGCAGTCATCAGCCATGTTGCAGCTTTTCATCTGCCAATTTTGGAGCGCATCGTGCTCATGACCGATGTTGCGGTGATTCCCACCCCTTCACCCGAACAGCGACGCGCACAACTCACTTATGCCACTGCATTGGCGCATCAGTTGGGCATCGACACTCCACGCGTAGCTTTACTGCATTTTTGTGAAAAAATCAGTGATAAATTCCCGCTCACCCTCGATTATGCAGCTTTGAAAGAAGAAGCAAACGAGGGAGTTTTTGGAAAAGTCATTGTAGACGGCCCACTTGACCTACTTTGTTCGCTTTCACCACAAGGGCTTGCCGATAAGCACCTCACTAGTGTGCTCGAAGGAAAAGCCGATGTATTGCTCTTTCCCGACATCGAAACAGGCAATGCTGTCTATAAAACCCTCTCTTTTCTTGTATCTGGTGCAGAAGCTGCCTCATTGCTCGTAGGCACTACTCATCCTGTGGTGCTCACCTCTCGTGGTGATTCGATAGAGACTAAAGTGAATAGTCTTGCTTTGGCTGCTATTCAGATTAAAAAGGATTAAACCATGCGCATTCTAGTCATCAATCCTGGTTCCACTTCCACCAAAGTGGCAGTATACAAGGACGAACGTCCAGTGTTGCTCCGCAACATTCGCCACACAGCCGAAGAGTTGCAGCAATACCCCACTAGTTTTGACCAACTTCCGTTGCGCCAAAGTAAAATAGTGCAAACCCTGGAAGAAGAAGGTATCCCCTTTGAGTTTGATGCCATCGTCGGACGTGGTGGACTCACACATCCCATTCCAGCAGGAGTGTATCGTGTGAATGAACAGATGCTCCACGACACGCGCACTGCAGTGCGCCAGCATGTGTGCAATTTGGGGTGTCACATCGCAGCCGCTCTTGCTGCTGAGCTAGACAACTGCTCCGCTTTCATTGCCGATCCTGTGATTGTCGATGAGATGTGTCCCGAAGCTCGGATATGTGGTAGTCCCAGTATGAAGCGCAGTAGCGTGTGGCATGCACTCAATCAGCGCGCCACGGCTCGCCGCCATGCGCTCGCCATAGGTCGTCGTTACGAAGAGTTAGATCTTATCGTGGCTCATTTGGGAGGTGGCATCACCATTGGGGTGCATCATCAGGGACGCACCATTGATGTCAATAATGGGTTGGATGGCGAAGGCCCTTTCTCTCCAGAGCGAGCTGGCACCCTCCCTTCGGCCGATCTCATCCGCATGTGTTTCAGTGGACAGTATTCCGAAGAAGAACTTCTTCGTCGGGTGGCAGGCAAGGCAGGTCTAGTGGCATGGTTGGGCACAAGCGACACCCGTGAGATACTCGACCGCATCGAAGCTGGTGATGAAAAAGCAAAACTCATCATGGATGCTATGATTTATCACATAGCCAAGGGGATTGCTGCCCAAGCGGCTGTGCTTTGTGGTCGGTATGATGCCATTCTCATCACTGGCGGTTTAGCACATGCCGACTACATCACTTCTCGACTGCGCGAACGTGTGTCTTTCATTGCGCCCGTTCACATCTATCCCGGAGAGAACGAGATGGAAGCACTCGCTGAGAATGCCCTTGCAGTGCTGCGCAATCAGCGGGAAGTTTTGGAATATCAATAAGCTGATTGAGGTAAGAGTCTAGATTTTTATAGCATCAGCTTTAAGCCCCACTTAAATTGATGGTGTTAATAAATCTATATTCTTTGGTTCTCACGCGTGCGTAGGCGCGCGCGCCCTGCAATTTTGCACTTTTTGCTTTCACAACCT
>NZ_KB290714.1:0-99297 GCF_000318095.2 Alloprevotella sp. oral taxon 473 str. F0040 | reverse complement strand
CACTTTTTGCTTTCACAACCTTCACAAAATCTCTGGTAAATGATTTGTTATAAGCGGATTATCCCGATTTTATAACATCTATTTAGATAGTCAAGCCAGAAGGAGCGAAAAAAGACCAAGAAAGCCAGAAAAATTGAGACTAATAACTGGGAGAGTTTTGAAAATCGCTCGGAGACTTTTCAAAATATGTCGGAGATTTCGTGTGAAATCTCCGACTTTTTATTTGCTATCTCCTTGATTTTGATTTCAAAAGAAGGAGTAGATAGGGATATTCTGTGAAGGTTGTGAAAGCAAAAAGTGCAAAATCCCTGACAGGCGCGCACGCGTACTCTTGCGTGTGCGCGTAGCGCAAGAGTTTCTACTTGATGGATTGTCTATTGTTTGATGGGGCATCTATCTTTCTTCCTTCATTCTTGATTCATTCGCCTACACTCATGTGCGATTTTTTGAGATTAAGTTCTCCATTTTTGGAGCGAGGACTGGATAACGGTGAGAGTCAAGAATCAAGCGGATGGAGAATGAGGATAGACGTGAAGCAGTTGGGGGCATAAAGTGCGTCGAGGTAGTCTTTCCTAAAAATGAAATTATACCAGCAATTTGTTTTATAGAGATAGCAAAATAATAAGTGTTTCAAAATAATACTTCACTTTTTCGCTGTTTTTTCACTCTTTACCATGATTTCTACCCCTATATCTATGTGGGGCAATCCCAAATGCAAAAATGTATCGGAATCAGTTCAACTGCATTTTAGTTCAAGTGTTTCCATTCATCTTTTTATCGTTGAAAAGCAGAAATAGACTTGTACGAAGAACTAGATAAATCACAGAGATGTTTTGCTCAAAAACATTGCTTATCCAACAAGAAAATCGTAATTTCGCAACATTGTATTTACTCCTTCTCATCCACTTCTTCATCAGCACAATTGCAATGAAAATCATCCATACAGCCGACCTCCACTTAGGCAACGTCTTTCACCAACATAGTCGTGTGGCTGAACATCGCCATTTTTTTCAATGGTTGCTCCAAACGCTGAGTACCGAAAAGCCCGATGCACTCATCATCAGTGGTGATGTTTTCGATTCACCCAATCCAAGTGTGGAAGTGCAGCGATTGTTTTTTGATTTTCTCACCCAGTGTACGAGTGAAAATGAGGACATGCAGGTGGTGGTGATAGCTGGTAATCACGATTCGGGAGCACGCATCGAAGCTGCCGAAGAGTTGTTGAGACAGCACAACATTTACGTGCGTGGCACAGTGCAGCGTAAGGAGGATGTTTATGATTTTGAGCGCAACATCCTTCCCCTTTCACCTCGTGACACTTCCGAAGCGGCTGTGGTGTGTTATGCACTTCCGTTTTTGCGTCCGATGGATTATCCTCATGGAATGAGTGTGGAAGAAGGCATCAAATATCATCTTCAACAGATGGATAAGTGGCACAAAGGGAGTGATTTCAAAAAACTTCCCGTGGTGGTTGCTGCCCACTTCTATGCTGTGGGAGCTTTTGTCAATGAGCAGGAACATAGTGAGCGATTGGTTGTGGGTGGCCAAGACTGCGTATCGGTGAATGATATGGGCAAACGCTATGCTTACACGGCATTGGGACACATCCACAAGCCACAAGCGGTGGCCGACATAGAGACTGTGCGTTATTCTGGAAGCCCGATTGCGCTTTCATTTTCGGAGCGCGACTATCAGCGTTGCGTGATGGCAATAGAATTGGATGAGCGTGGCCGTGCTGAGGTGAGTGCCATTGACTACACACCGCTGTGCGAGTTGCTCACACTGCCCAAATATGGAAATGCCTCGCCCGAGAAGTTATTGTCGCTCTTGGCAGATTTGCCTAAAGACAATGGAGTGACTCCAAGAGAGAGTTGGCCTTATCTTGAACTTCATGTGGAACTCTCACAACCCGAACCTGAGTTGCGCGCCAAGATAGCACAAATGCTGAGCGACAAGGCGGTGCGCTTCTGCCGTGTCACCACAGAAACGGCACATCGTAAGGCACAAGATGCGGACAATCTACCTTCGCTCGAAACCCAGTTGGAGCAAATATCTCCCTTAGATTTGGCACAACGCTGCTATCAAGCCCAATTTGGTGATGAGATGTCGCCTGCTTTGGTGCAACGATTTGAAAAGGCCGAACAAGCCCTTCAAGAGTCCTAATCTGTAGTGGCTTTAATAGCCTCATTTATCCCACATCAATTCTCACCGCATCCCTCATTTTTTAGGCGACATGACGATAGAATCCATCACCATTTGCAACATCACCTCTCTTGAAGGGGAGCACTTCATAGATTTTACGGCCGAACCTCTTCGTTCTGCTGGGCTTTTTGCCATCACGGGCGACACTGGAGCGGGCAAAAGTAGTTTGCTCGATGCCATTTGTTTGGCACTTTATGGTAAAACCCCACGTCTGGACGAGAAGTTTGATAGACTCACTGAAAGTCAAACAGAATTAGCGGCGGGCATCAATGCTCAACTATCGCTCAATGATCCACGTGCTTACTTGCGCCGTGGTGCGAAGCAGGGATATGCCCGAGTGAGATTTTCGGTGCCTAGTGGGGGCACTTACGAGGCGAGCTGGGAAGTGGGATTGACGCGCAACGAAACTTTCAAATCTGTGGAACGCAGTTTGGATGAAATATCATCCAAAGGTAAGGTGACACGTGTGGCTTCGGGAAAGACCGACACTCAAGCTGCTGTGGAACGTGTGATAGGACTGGACTACGAACAATTCTCACGAACGGTGATATTGGCACAAGGCAGTTTCGCTAGTTTCCTCAAAGCCCAGTCTAAGGAGAAGAGTGTGCTGCTGGAAAAACTCACTGGAACGGCTATCTATGGGCGCATATCTACCCAAATCTTTGACATGTGCAAGGATGCGGAACAAGAGGTGCTCAATGAAAGAGCCAAATATGAGGGTTTGGCACAAGGTCGTCTTTCAGAGGAAGATGTGGTGGAGTTGCAACATCGTGGACAGATGTTGGCCAGTGTGCTGCTCGATTTGCAGCATCGCAAAGAGCGTACCACACAGTTCTTGCAGTGGCACGCGAAGAATGTAGAATTGATGGCGCAATATGATGAGGCGATGAAGCGCAACACTGCTGCCAACAATGAATATCTGCTGATGCGTGATAAGGAAAAAGCTTTGTCGCGCTATGATGCAGTGTTGCCCTTTCGTCCTGCCTATGAGCGCATCAATGAGCTGTCAAACCAAATAGAGCTGATCAAAGAGAAAGAGAGCGAAATCGCACAAGAGATAGCACAGTTGCAAGCTCAGATGAAAACCGCCGATCAAGAATTGCAACAGGCTACTGAGCGCAAGTCGGCTGCGGAAGAGCAAATGCGCTTGCGTAGCGGCGACATATCTCGAGGACACACTCTGCAAGGTGAAATCATTTCGTTAGAGAAACAACAAAGTGAGGCGGAAACTGCCAAAGAGCAGGCTGTGCTCACACAAGAAAAAACAGAGTTGGATCTGCGCACACGCTTGCAAGATGAAGAACGATTGAAAAAGGAGCTTGAACAGCTGAATTTGCGCCGTCAGTCGCTGGAGATTCACCGCACGATGTTTGATAACTATCAAACTATCACGGAGAAGCTCAAGCAGTATGCTGAGGAAATGCGCTACAATGATAGGTTGGACCGAGAGCATCGTCAGGAGAATCATCTGTTGCAAGAACTGACCGAGCAGTTTGAAAAGGTGAAAGCAACAGTGATTACGCAAGAGGGTGCTCTGTCGAGTCTTCGTGCTAATCGCTTGGGACACCAGCAGTCGATAGCACACATCTCGGAGACAGAACTATATGATTCCTACAATCGTGACACGGAGCGTCGTGTGCTTTTGGAAGAAGCACGACGCATGTGGCAAGAGATTACGGAACGCTATGAGCGGATGTCGGAGCTTCGTGCACAGCAGCAGCGATGGAAACGACAGATTGAGCAAAAAGAAGCTGAAATACTCTTGGCCGAAAAGGAAGAACAATCACGTTTCAAACGCTTTGATCAACTGAAAGAGGCTTTCATGTTGGCGCAAGTGAAGGATGTGGAGTTGCTTCGCACACTGCTCAAAGAGGGGACTCCTTGCCCTGTGTGTGGGAGTGCACACCACCCTTATCACACCGAGGTGGAACAAGTGTCGGGAGAACGACAACAACAACTCGAAAAAGATTTTCGCGAAGCTGAACGCTACTACAAAGCGCAACGTGAGATGCTCACTTTGCTCCAAGAAGAGAAACGCAACAAGCAAGCGCAGCAAAACAGTGAAGCGCAGGTGCTGAAAGCACTTGAGGAGAAACAGCAAAATGATGTGGCTTACTGGGCGAAGTTTGCTCATCTAGACCCTTCGTTTGTGGAGTGCTCGCCAGAAGTGAACCGACAAGCTCGAAGAACTACCATCGAGATGCTCATTGATGCGGTGGAGCGACAGATGAAACAGAGTGAAAAGGATCTTGAAGTCTATCGTTTCCATAGTACTGCTCTGAAAGAGGTGAATGAGAAGGTGGCAAAACTGGAAGAGACTTTGGAAGTGGTGATGAAACAACGTGGTGATTTGGAAACGAATCTTCGTATTCATGCACAAAATCGCGAACGTATCCACCAGTTGATGGTACAAAGCGATGCGCGCATCGAAGGGCTCTACAAGTCGCTCGATGATTTGCTCACCCTTGCTGGATGGCGCGATGATTCGATCGAAGCGTATATGAAGCGATTGAGCGAAATCTATGAAGAATGGCGATTGATCAATGATAGAATTGATGCTGGCTCGACAGAACAACGCGTGTTGCGCAATTTGATTGAGACTTTGCAGCAGACAGTGAAGGATCAGTATAATGCGACGAACGCATTGCGTGGAAAGTGTAGCCAGTTGCGTGAGCTGCTTGCGGAACGCCGTGAGGAAATCGTGCGCCTCTTTGGACACGATACACCAAAAAGTTTGGCTGAGACGCTGCAACGTAACATTGATGTAGCTGCTGCGCAGTTCAAGCAACTCCAAGGGGCACACGAATCGCTCAATGCTCAGTTGCAACAAACTGTGGGACAGCAACAAAGTTTGGCGGAAAACCGAGTGAAATCGGAGGGTGATTTACGTCAGCGACGCACAGATCTTGACATGGCTATTACGCGCTTCAATCGTGACAATGAGCCTTTGCAGCAGACAGAGTTGAATCGGATTTTTCAAGATTCTCGCGACTGGCAAGCTCTACGCATTGAGATTTCTACGAGCAAAGAGCGTATGTTGCTGGCACAGCAGACGATGCAGCAGGCTTCTGATGCATACAATGCTTGGCAAGGTCAGCCTAATCGTCCTTCAGATGCTGAAGATGAGCAACCTGAAGCCTTGCAGGAAGCTTTGCCTCTCCTAGAAGAAAAATTGCTCCAACAACAGTCGGAGCAAGAAGAATTGAAACATCGTTTGCGCCGACACGAAGATAGTATTCGTGAGTCGGAGTCGCAAAGAGCGATGGTGGAGCGTGCAGAAGAAAATGCTACTGAATGGAAGCGATTGAGTGCTGTGTTTGGCTCGAAAGATGGTAAGAAATTTCGTGATATGGCGCAGAGTTACACCTTCTCGCTCTTGGTGGAACATGCCAATTTCCATTTGCGCCGCCTTACTCCTCGCTATGGTTTGAAGGTGATTCCTGGTTCGCTCACACTGGAAGTGGTGGATCACGATATGCTCGATGAGCATCGCTATGTGAATTCTCTTTCGGGAGGAGAAACTTTCATTGTTTCGCTTGCGCTCGCTTTAGGATTGGCTTCGCTTTCGAGCACTACGCTAAACATAGGCAGCCTGTTTATTGATGAAGGGTTTGGCCATCTTGACGAGAACTCCCTAGCCTTGGTGCTTGATGCTTTAGCTGCTCTCGAAGATGGACAAGGGCGCAAAGTGGGTGTGGTGAGTCACACCGAACAGATTCGCGCACAGATTGCTCCACAAGTCAAAATAGTGAAACAAGGTGCTGGTGGATGCTCCACAATCGTGGTGGAATAAGTCAAGGAGAGGCTGTGATATGTTTGTATAGAGGAGGTAGAGTAGTCAATCTTCTAGGCTATTATATAGCCTGCTCTGTGATAGGAATGTTGAAAGTAATAAGTATTTCTGAAGCTATAATTCATTTATAATCTTGCAATTGCTCAATGAAAAAGATACTTTTCTTGCATGGTTTTGCTTCTAGCGGCCACTCTGGCACGGTGATGACACTGCGCCAACTTCTTTATGCTGATGGAGTGTCGGTGATAGCTCCAGATTTGCCTGTGATGCCGCAAGCTGCGATGACACTCATAGCGCAGATCATCGAAGAAGAAAAGCCTGATGTAGTGGTGACTTCCTCGATGGGTGGACTTTTTGGAGAGCAATTGCGTGGTATTCCTCGGGTGCTCATTAATCCTGCATGGTCTATGTCACGTCTTCTCACCTTTGGAGGGATGGGACGTCGTGAGTTTTACAACAAGCGTGCTGATGGAGCTAAGGATTTTAAGGTGGATAAAGAGATGGTGGCTGAGTTCAAAGCCATCGAAAAGTCCACTGGTAAGGGAGTTACAGCCGAAGATAAGCAATTAGTATGGGGACTTTTTGGAGATAAAGACAAGCGAGTGAATCACCAAAAAGACTATGTAAAATACTATGGAAAGGAGCATTTCGTAGTCTTCGATGGAGAGCATTCGCTTAATGACAAAGTGTTAAGCCGAGTGGTACTCCCGATCGTCAGACAACTTTTAGGATTGAACTAAAGGTAGTGACTCCTAAAAATCCATGTTCTGATCGAGAGGATATGAAAACTGCGAAGCGATAATAACAAAAAAAGCCCCACTGTTCTTGAAACTACATATTAGACAAATATGAATTCATGAACAATGGGGCTTAAACATAGGAGAGTGATAATTGACTCCTTAAAAATATGTAGAGAAAAGAATCTTATGATTTCTCTAAAATGTTGTATCTTTGCATTGAAGCACATCCCGATAAACATTAAAAGGGGTACAGAACTTACATTTTATTCATCCAACACACTAAACTTATGTCTCGTAATTTAAACATTGGTATCCTTATTCTTCGAGTAAGCATCGGACTTATGCTATTACTCCATGGTTTTGCTAAGATTTCTAATGGCTTTGCAGGAATCAAAGGCATGCTTGCTGGTATGGGTTTGCCTGAGTTTTTGGCTTACGGTGCTTTGGTAGGAGAAGTGGTAGCTCCTCTTTTGCTCATTGTAGGACTTCTCATCCGTCCTGCTGCTGCCGTGATTGCTTTTAATATGCTTGTAGCTGTGGCAATGGCCCACTGCGGAGATGTTTTCTCCCTTTCTCCTATGGGAGGATGGGCGATTGAGCTTCCCATGCTCTTCTTCTTCCCTGCTGTAGCACTTGTGTTTACTGGTGGAGGGAAGTATATCATAGCTTCACGCACTTGTTTGGACTAAGACTTACATGTATACTTGGAGCTAGTGCTTCCTTGTATATGTAGTTTCATTCTTCTTTCCCCTCTTTCGATAGTGCAATGCTACTTCGAGAGAGGGGAATCTCGTGTCTTGCCTGAACCTCTCTCTTTTCAACACTGGTGAAAAAGTTAAGACATCATACGAAAAGACCTGTAAATCCGCAGCTATGTCGGAAGAAATGAGTACATTTGCCAATTGCTACATTGCATCTTTTTGCCTTATCTATTAGTATTAGAGAAAAGAGAGGGCAGTGATGATTCATTCCAAACACATAGACGGTATGAAACGGAAATTAGTAGTTTTGACGGGAGCTGGCATGAGTGCAGAAAGTGGTTTTGCCACCTTCCGTGATAGTGGAGGATTGTGGGAGACACATCCCGTGGAGCGCGTGGCGACTCCCGAAGGATGGGCTGCCGATCCAGATTATGTCAATGGCTTCTACAATGGACTTCGCCGGCAGTTAGTGACTGCGCATCCCAATCGCGGACATGAATTATTGGCTGCATTAGAACAGGACTGGGATGTGACTATTGTGACACAGAATGTAGATGATTTGCATGAGAGAGCTGGTAGTAGTAGAGTAGTACATTTGCATGGTGAACTCATGAAGGTCACTTCTTCTCGTAATCCAGAAAATCCTGCTTTCATCACCACCCTCCAGTCGCCTAATTTAGAAATTGCACCAGGACAATGTGCTACTGATGGGAGTTTGCTACGTCCATATATTGTGTGGTTTGGGGAAGCTGTACCTATGATTGAAGTTGCAGCCGAAATAGTGGCACAAGCTGATGTCTTTGTCATAGTGGGGACTTCACTAATGGTCTATCCTGCCGCAGGATTGGTGCACTATGCTCGCAAAGATATTCCCATCTATTTGATTGATCCCAATGAGGTGAATGTTCCTTCTTCACATTATCTCACCTTTATTCAGCAAGGTGCTTCAGAGGGTATTGCACACTTGTGCACCCTGCTCGCAGCCCACTCATAAAAGGTCTTACTTAAAGTTGTTATGATAGCCAGTAGGGCTCATATATAATTCTCAGAACGCCAATGAAACTCGTTAAAACTCGTGATGGGCGCAACTACCTTGTGCCTTTTCTCTTAGTTACTTCCCTCTTCTTCCTCTGGGGGTTTGCCCATAGCATCCTTGATGTGCTCAACAAATTCTTTCAAAATGAAATGCACCTCAGCAAGACGCAGTCTGCTTTCATTCAAGTGGTGGTCTATGGAGGCTATTTTCTCATGGCATTGCCTGCAGGCGCTGTGATTCGTCACTGGGGCTATCGTGCCGGAGTGCTCACGGGGTTGTTTCTCTATGGCATTGGTGCCTTGCTTTTCATTCCGGGAGCCGAAATCATGGCTTTCCCCTTCTTCCTATTCTCGCTCTTCGTCATCGGTTGTGGCTTGACTTTTCTCGAAACCTCTGCCAATCCCTATGTCACCGTCTTGGGTGATGCCGATGCCAGCGAACAACGCATCAACTTCTCCCAGTCGTTCAATGGGCTCGGGTGGATTCTTGGTCCACTCGTGGGAGGTTGGTTCTTGTTTTCTCCAGAAAGCGCTCCTAACATCGCTCTTCCCTACGCTCTCATTGGGGTGACGGTGCTCATCATCGGTGCCGTCTTCTGTTTTGTGCGTCTGCCCGAAATCAGCTCCTCCACTTCCTCCGAAACCACAGGTGAAGCGCAAAGCCTCACCACAAAAGATGCTACTCTTGACACACCACAAACCTCTACGCTGTCTGAGATTCGCATCCTTTCGCGCAAGAGTGCTTTTGTCTTTGGATGGGTAGCCCTCTTCCTCTATGTAGCCGCACAAACGGGTGTCAACAGTTTCTTCATCAACTACGCCACAGAGCACATCGCCATCACCGACAGCATGGCAGCCACCCTCCTGAGTTTTGGAGGCATGGGACTCTTCATGCTCGGACGTCTTGGTGGCAGTTGGGCGATGGGTCGCATCCGCGCCGAACATCTTTTGGCGATATTAGCCATCATTGCCACACTCGCTACTAGTGCCGTGGTGCTGGCTCCTGGAGGCATAGGATTTGCTGCACTTTTGGTGGTATATCTCTGCGAAAGCATCATGTTTCCAACCATCTTTGCCCTTGCCCTTCGTGGTCTGGGCGCGCACACCAAAATCGCGTCCTCCCTGCTCATCATGAGCATCGTGGGTGGTGCAGTCGCTCCCTTGCTCATGGGCATTGTGGCAGATGGTCACAGCATGGCATTGGGCTTCATCGTTCCTCTCGTCTGCTTCGTCGTCATCGCTGCTTACGCAATTTCTAGACGATAGGGGTCATAGACCCTTTTATGCTCGCCACGACAAACGTGGCTAGGACCGAGATAGACGCTAGCCCCCCTAGAACATCTAGAAAAACTAGGCCCTCTAGTCCCCCAGAAAAACTACAACTTATGGCTCACAAAAAGAAAATGAACGCGGCAGCTCTTGCAGCTTATCGCGAAGAAAATATCAACTTTCTCGCCAACCTCGAAGGAAAGCCTGGCATCCAGACCCTCCGTTGTGGCGTGAAATATCGTGTCATCACTCCAGCTCCTCCAGCACCAGAAGGTGCCACAGAGCGCACACTCCGCAAACTCCAGTCCACCCCGCAACCTCGCAGCGTGGTCACTGTGCACTACGAAGGCAAACTTATCGACGGTAAGCAGTTTGATTCCTCACGCAGAGGGAGCGGTGCACCCGCAGTGTTCCGTGTCAATGAGCTCATCACCGGTTGGCAAGTAGCTTTAGTCAACATGCACATCGGCGAGAAGTGGGAAATCTACGTTCCTGCCGAAGCTGGATATGGAGAACGCGGAGCAGGTCGCGACATTCCAGGGCACAGCACCCTGATTTTCCAACTCGAATTGATCGACATCAACTAATTTATGAACCAATATATCGAGGTGAAAGGAGCGCGCGTCAATAATCTCAAGAACATTGAGGTGAAGATTCCGCGCAATCAGTTCATTGTTATCACAGGACTTTCCGGTTCTGGTAAATCATCGTTGGCCTTCGACACACTGTATGCCGAAGGTCAGCGTCGTTATGTAGAGAGTCTCTCGGCTTATGCCCGACAATTCTTGGGCAGAATGAACAAGCCCGAGGTGGACTACATCAAAGGCTTGCCACCTGCCATCGCCATCGAACAGAAAGTAACCAGCCGCAACCCACGTTCCACCGTGGGCACCAGCACCGAAATCTACGAATATCTCCGCCTGCTCTTTGCGCGCATCGGACGCACCTACTCCCCCGTGAGTGGCAAAGAAGTGCGACGTTGTAGTGCCGATGATGTAGTGGCAGCTGCTTTGCAACACAACCCTGGCACCCGATTCACTGTTCTCGCTCCCCTCAAGGAGAGAGATGACCGCACCTTCCAGCAACAAATGGAGGTGATGATGCAACAAGGTCTTTCGCGCCTCGACTGTGATGGAGAGATGGTGCGCATGGACGAAGCCATAGAGAGCGAAGCCGCGATGTTGCGCTACGAAACAGCCCTCCGCGAAGGACGTCTATTCCTCCTCCTCGACCGCCTTGCCGTAGATGCTTCCAAGGATGGGGTGTCGCGACTCACCGACTCTGTGGAAACGGCACTCTTCGAAGGCGATGGAGAATGCTTGTTGCGCTTCTATCCCGAAAAGAATTTGGAGCATTTTTCCACACGATTTGAAGCCGATGGCATCACCTTTGAAGACCCTTCCGATAATCTGTTCTCTTTCAACTCTCCCGTGGGCGCTTGTCCGCGTTGCGAAGGCTTCGGCAAGGTGATGGGCATCGATGAGCATCTGGTCATCCCCAATCGCTCCCTCTCCGTCTTTGATGGCGCAGTGATGTGCTGGCGTGGAGAAAAACTGGGCATGTGGCGCGAAGAGTTCTTACGCCGTGCTCAACAACATAACTTCCCCATCTTTGAACCCTACTTCAACCTCACCGAAGCACAGCGCGATTTGCTCTGGCATGGTGGCGAAGGCATGGCTTGGGAAGAAGGTGATGTGGATGTGTGTATCGATGGATTTTTCAAAGCCCTCGAGATGGGGCAATACAAAATCCAAAATCGGGTGATGCTCGCTCGCTATCGCGGCAAAACCACTTGCCCCGATTGTCGAGGCAGTCGCCTACGTCCCGAAGCACTCTACGTGAAAGTGGGAGGAAAAACCATTGCCGACCTCGTGAAAATGTCGGTCAAAGATCTCGCGGCATGGTTTGCTGCTCTTGAAGTCACGGAGCACGAAGCCCAAATCGCACAACGTCTGTTGTCTGAAATCAATAGCCGCCTGCACTTCCTCGAAGAAGTGGGGCTCAACTATCTCACCCTCGACCGCCTCTCCAACAGTCTTTCGGGTGGAGAAAGCCAGCGCATCAATCTTTCCACCTCCCTCGGCAGCAGTTTGGTGGGTAGTCTCTACATCCTCGACGAACCCTCCATCGGTTTGCACTCACGCGACACCGATCGCCTAATTCACGTCTTGAAAGAACTCCGCGATGTGGGCAACACCGTGGTGGTGGTGGAGCACGATGAAGACATCATGCGCGCTGCCGACCACATTATCGACATCGGTCCAGAAGCAGGACGACATGGAGGACAAGTGGTGTGGAGCGGCGACTATCGACACCTGGTCGAGAGTAAAACCGACAATAAGAAGCCTACCTCAGGTGAATCGCCCCTGACGAGCCACACACTCAACTATCTCCTCGGATGTGAGCGCATCGAACTCCCCAATTCGCGCAGAAAATGGAACCGCAAAATCACCATCAAGGGAGCGCGTGAAAACAATCTCAAAGGCATCGACGTGGATTTCCCCCTCAATGTCTTCACCGTGGTGACAGGTGTGTCGGGTTCGGGCAAATCTACCCTCGTGCGCAACATCTTCTATCCTGCCATTCAGCGACACTTGGACGAAACAGCCGAACGCCCTGGCGAATTTGTGGCGTTGGAGGGCGATCTCGATGCTATTCGCGCGGTAGACTTTGTGGACCAAAACCCCATCGGACGCTCTTCGCGCTCCAATCCCGTCACCTATGTCAAGGCGTATGACGAGATTCGCAAACTCATGGCTGAGCAACCTCTCGCACAGCAGATGGAGATGAAACCTGCGTTCTTCTCTTTCAATGCCGATGGCGGACGATGCGAAGAGTGTAAGGGTGCAGGCACCGTGAAGGTGGAGATGCAATTTATGGCGGATCTCGAACTTGAATGCGAAACCTGCCATGGACATCGCTTCAAGAATGAGGTGTTGGAGGTGAAGTTTGAAGGCAAAAACATCTACGACATCTTAGAGATGACGGTGAACCAAGCCATCGAATTCTTCGACAACTATGGCAAGAAAAAGATTGTCAATCGCCTCCGTCCCTTGCAAGATGTGGGACTGGGCTACATCAAACTCGGACAGTCTTCCTCTACCCTCTCTGGAGGTGAAAATCAGCGTGTCAAACTGGCTTACTATCTCGGGCAAGAACGCGCTGTGCCCACACTCTTCATCTTCGACGAACCCACCACGGGATTGCACTTCCACGACATCAGCCGATTGCTCCATGCCTTCAACGCTCTGCTCGAACGTGGACACTCCCTCGTGGTCATTGAGCACAATCTCGATGTGGTGAAGACTGCCGATCATGTTATTGACCTTGGTCCCGAAGGTGGAGCCGCTGGTGGAGAACTCGTCTTTGCTGGCACCCCCGAAGCACTGGTGGAAGCTGGCAAGGGATATACCGCACACTATCTTGCGCCTTTGATGACCCACAACTCTACGCAGCATGACTAAAATCACCATTCGTCAGGGACTCATAGCCCTCAGTCCCATCTTCGTGCTCATCGGACTCTTCCTCACGCTGAGCATTGCTTGGGGCAATTTCGACAAAGTGCCACTCGTGGTGGTCTTTGTCATCGCTTCTGCCTATGCTCTCTTCATCACCAACAAGAATCATGCTGCGGAAATGGCGGTGGAGAAGAACAATAAACCGCGCAAACTTTCCATTGCCGACCGTGTGATGGTCTTTAGCCGCGGTGCGGGGGATAAAAATCTGATGATGATGCTCTGGATCTTCATCCTCGCAGGAAGTTTCGCCCAAACGGCAAAAGACATGGGCGCTATCGACTCCACCGTAGGGCTCACCCTCCAACTGCTTCCCTCATCGTTGCTCTTGCCGGGATTGTTCCTCGCTGCTTGTTTTGTCTCACTCAGCATCGGCACCAGTGTGGGTACGGTCGTGGCACTCGTGCCCATGGCATCCGGCATTGCCTCTTCTTCGGGCATCGCTCTGCCGCTTGTGGTAGCGGCTGTGGTGGGAGGGGCTTTCTTTGGCGACAATCTCTCTTTCATCTCCGACACCACCATCGTGGCTACACGCACGCAAGGGGTGAAACAGAGTGCGAAATTCCGCACCAACATCTACATTGCGGCTCCTGCAGCTTTGGTGTGCTTCGTCATCTACTACTTCCTAGGCAACACCGGTGCTCCCATCACGCAGATTCCTGCCGTAGAGTTCTTGAAAATCATGCCTTATCTGCTCGTCATTGTCGCTGCTGTCATGGGACTCGACGTGACTCTTGTACTGCTCATGGGCAACATCCTTTCTGGCATAGTGGGCATGACCACTGGTAGTTTTGGTCTCGAGGGGTGGTTCGCATCTATGGCAAAGGGCATTGGTGGTATGACCAGTACCATCCTCATTGCGCTCTTGGCAGGAGGATTGATGGAAGTGATTCGTCACAACAGAGGCATCCAGTTTATCATCAACAGTCTCACGCGTCACATCCACGGCAAACGTGGAGCAGAAGGCGTGATTTCAGCCCTTGTGGCGATCATCAACTGCGTCACTGCTAACAACACGGTGGCTATCCTTGCTGTGGGCAAGATTTCTAACGAGATTGCTGAAACTTATGGGGTGAACAAAAGCAAGAGTGCTTCGTTGCTCGACACTTTCTCCTGTGTCATGCAGGGGCTATTGCCCTATGGTGCGCAGCTCCTCCTTGCTGCCAGCTTAGTCAAACTCAGTCCTGTGGAGATTCTTCCTCACATGTACTACAACTTCGTCTTGGCTGCCATTGCCATTCTGAGCATCCTCTTGCGCTACCCTCGCAAATTTAGCTAAGTCTTTCTTTTAAAAATCCCCTCAGCGAAAGATTCGTTGAGGGGATTTCTATATGTCACAAGATGCTATCCTACTATTATCTAAAAGTGTGTAATGCCGTTTTCCATTCTCCTCTATAAATATATGGATTGATATGACGCAAAAGAGAGAAAAAATGGCCAAAAAGTGAAGACTTTTCTTTGGTTATATCTTGGTTTGATAAGTATGTTTGGCAAATTTGTAGTTTATTACCCGATAAATAAGAGTAAATAAAATGAGGTGCTACACAGTGCAACACCTCAAGAAAGGAGAATGATGACAGATAATCATCAAAAATAAATACAATCAATAGCGTGCAACGCTAGCCCCCTCTATCCAAACCAGAGCATGACGATGATTTGGGCAATGATGACACGCAGGAACATCGCCAAAGGATAGACGGCAGCGTAAGCTAATGAGGCTTGGTCGCCCTCTACAGTGTCGTTCACATAGCCTAGGGCAATGGGATTTGCCATAGCTCCGCAAAGCATACCCGCAGTGGTGGCAAAGGATTTGCGACGATACACCACCGCTATCACGGCTACAATCGCCATGGGGAGAGCAGTGAGTAGGGCAGCAAAGCCAATCCATTTGAGAGCGGCAGGCTGCATGACGGTGGCTAAGAAATCTCCTCCTGCATCAAGGCCAAGGCAAGCCAAATACATAGAAAGCCCGAGAGAGCGCAGCATCAAGTTGGCAGACTGCGTGGTGTAAGCCACCATGTGGAGGCGCGGTCCATAAGCTCCGATGATGATGCCCATGATGATGGGACCACCAGCAAGACCGAGGCTGATGGGATAGCTCAACCCGAAATGAATGGGCACACTGCCAAGGAGAAGTCCAAGAACAATCCCTAGGAAGATGGTCACCATGTTGGGTTCTTCCAAAGATTTCACCTCATTTCCCAAAAGCGTTACCACCTTTTCTATACCCTCTTCGTTGCCCACCACCGTCACGCGGTCGCCCATGCGGAGCATAAGGTCGGGAGTGGCAAGAAGTTGAAGGTCGGTACGTTTCACACGACTCACCGTCACACCATGAAGCAGGCGGAGATTGAGGTCGCGAAGTCGTTTACCATTGATGCTAGGGCGTGTGATGAGCACGTGTCGCGAAATGAGATGCGCATCAATCGCATTCCAGTCGATGTTGTCCTTATTCCAATCTTGCTCTTCATGTTCACCAAAAAGGGTGGTAAGTGTGTTTACCTGCGACTTGAGTGTGATGATAAGCAGACGGTCGCCCTCTTGCAGCACAGTCGTAGCATTAGGAAGAATCACTTTTCCCTCTCGCCAAATGCGTGATACCACAAATTTTGCATGATCCGAATGATGCACCACTTCATGAATATCCTGGCCGAAGAGAGCAGGATTGCGCACACAATAGGCCGTAATGTAGGCTTCTTCACTGTGGTCATTCTCTTCACCATGGTCGTGTCGCTGGAGCCAACCTCGCATAATCACCAAGACAATGATGACGCCCACCATGCCGATGGGGTAGGTGACGGCACAACTCAAGGCAGCCACTGCCGAAGGTTGTCCCAGTTGTTTGAGTGTTTGCTGTGCAGCACCGAGTGCCGGTGTGTTGGTGGTGGCTCCACAAAGCACCCCCATGAGGTCGGCAAAGGGCAACCATCCCATCAGTGCGATGCCCACTGCCATGATAGTACCGATGATGACGACAGTGAGGGAAAGGATGTTGAGCCACGTACCTCCATGTTTGAAGGTCGTTACAAAACCAGGTCCCACTTGTAAACCTAAGGTGTAGACAAAAAGGATGAGTCCGAAACTTTCGGCATACGCCACCATCTGTGGGTCTAGTTTTAATCCCAACGCTCCAGCCAAGATACCTGCAAAGAAAACGAAGGTGATGCCAAGACTAACGCCTCTAAATCGGAATTTAGCTAAAGAAAGTCCAAGAGCACAGACAGCCGATAATACAATAACAGCTTGAATGGCAGAGGGTTCAGTGAGAAGCTTTACAATCCACATAAACAAAGTAATGCACCCACCAGAAATTATGGGTGTGATATGATAATAGATGGGCAAAATAAGGGTGCTTCGTAGGTTTTTTCATCATTGAAAGGACACCCTGTAAGAGGCACATAGGGCAAAGTTAGGCAGAAAAAAAGAAAGAAGCGAAAGAAATGCTGGACTTTTTTTGTAAACCTTCTAGAAAAGAGGAAGTAAGAAGTGACATTCGGCCAAATAATCCACCTAAATGAGGAATTTTACTATACAATCATGAAAATAGTGACGAAAGACTTGGTCATTTGTCAAAAAGAATGAGTAAATTTGTCCGACAAACATAAGCTCACAACACAATGGTTGTGACACCATGGTGTGACAAATTATATTCAATTCATCATTTCATGAAAAAAGCAGATCTTTTAGACCGCAAAATCCTCAAGGTTATCTCTGTAGATGCTCGTCGCAGCTTCAAAGAAATAGCTGCACAATGTGGTGTTTCACGTGCTGCCATCCACCAACGCGTGGTGCGCATGGTGCAACGTGGCATCATCGTAGGTAGCGGCTATCAAGTCAATCCTAAATACTTGGGTTTTGGCACTTGCACCTACATCGGCATCAAGCTCGAGCGCGGCTCACTCTACAAGACCGCTGTGGCGAAGCTCAACGAAATCCCAGAGATTGTGGAATGTCACTTCACCACCGGCCCTTACACCATGTTGGCTAAGCTTTATTCTCGTGACAATGAGCATCTTCGCGATTTGCTCAACAATAAGATTCAAGAGATTCCTGGTGTGACTTCCACAGAAACCATGATTTCTTTGGAGCAAAGCATCCAACGCACCATCCCCATTAGTACAGAGCATGAGTATGAAGAACCCGAAAAGGAATACTACCGTCCTGTTGCTGATTTCTTGGATGAAGTAGACGATTAATACTCTACAACATCTGTCCACTCCTTGGATAGATGTTGTGCTGTGTTTTCAACAGGGTGATGCTAGGGTATAGCATCGCGTTGAAGACACACAGCAAATCTATAAATCTTTGAGCTGAGGACGTGGCGCGTGCATCACGCTACGTCCTAATGGCTTGTAAAGGATAGTACATTGCTTTTCAATGCCCACTTGGTTTTGTTGCCTACACTATCCTTGCGCAATGAACACGTCCTCTTAGGCTGTGCCTGTGACGAAGACACATTGCCCTTCTCAATCTTGATTCTTTTCCCATGTAATTACGCTGATTACACATTAACTAATCCTATAACTAAGACTTTAATTTATGGACGCTATTTCTATTTTCGGCATCGACATCTATTGGCAAGGTGTTGTTCTTGGGCTTTGCACCTTCCTCGTCATTGGCATCTTCCATCCCCTTGTCGTCAAGGCTGAATATTATTTCGGCACACGTTCGTGGTGGGTGTTCCTCGTCTTTGGCATCATCTGCGGTGTTGTTCCCTTCTTCATCAGTAGTCTCTTTTGGGGTGCGCTTTCTGCCATCGTTGGTTTTTCTAGTCTTTGGTCGATTGGCGAAATCTTCGATCAGCGCAAACGCGTCATCAAGGGCTGGTTTCCGATGAATCCCAAGCGCAAACACGAGTATCCTGAAGACAGCCTCCCTTATGGTGGAAAACTCTAAATATATTTTAGACGTTAGAGATTAGACGTTAGCCGTTAGAGGGCTGCGCGGTTGAACTAGAAAAACTAGGGGCTCTAGAGAGGCTAGAAGAACCGAACCCCGCTTGTCGGGGCGAGCGAAAAAGGGTCTATGATCCTCTAACGTCTAATATCTAACGTCTAATATCTAACGTCTACGTTCTAATGTCTAACCTCTACGATCTCGAAAACCTCTACGCCCAATCCACGCAACAGCTTGCGCCTGAGCGTCCCCTCATTGCCATCACTGGCAATTTTGGTGAGAAAGGTTGTGAACTAGCCGAAGGTTACTACCAATCTATTCTCCGTGCTGGAGCTACTCCTTTGGTAGTGCCCCCTACTTCCGACCTCACAACGATAGATGCGCTGTTGCATCGGGTAGATGGCCTTTTGCTTTCGGGCGGTGCCGATCTTAATCCCTTGTGGGTGGGTGAAGACCCCCATTCAGCTTTAGGGGGCATCAATCCAGTGCGCGATGCTTTCGAGTTGTTGCTTATACGTCGTGCAGCAGATTACCAGATACCTATTTTAGGCATCTGTCGCGGTATGCAAATGCTCGCAGCTGCTTTAGGTGGAAAGGTGGAGCAAGACATGACATCCGCGCGTCCCGATGCGGCATTGCTCAAGCACAGTCAAAACGCTCCTCGTGCTGAGGCGACCCATCGTGTGCAATTGCTGGAAGACTCCCTGTTAGGTAAGCTTCTGGGCAAAGACATTTTTGTCAATAGTTTTCACCACCAAGCCGTATCAGCAACTGGTACACAGTTTCGCGCGGTGGGTTTTGCTAGCGATGGCACCATCGAAGCCATGGAGAGCACCACCTTCAAGAGCATCATCGGCGTGCAGTGGCATCCAGAGTGCATGGACAACGAAGACTCTGCACGCCTGTTCCGCCATCTCGTGGAAGAGGCTGCAAGCTATCAGCGCGCCCGTCGTTGGCACCAGCAGCATCTTTCTCTCGACTCCCATTGCGACACCCCCATGTTTTTCGATCAAGACATTGATTTCAATCGTCGCGACCCGAAAATCCTTGTCGACTCCTTCAAAATGGCCGAAGGGGGCCTAGATGCCTCTATCATGGTGGCTTATCTGGCGCAGAAAGAGCGCACTCCAGAAGCTCATCTGGCTGCAACAGCCAAAGCCGATAGCATTCTCGACCGTCTTTCTGCTATGGTGGAGCGTTGTCCTTCCGTGCGCATGGCATTTTCTCCCGAAGAAGTGTGTGCCAATAAGGCCGCTGGCTATCGAAGCATCCTTCCTGGCATCGAAAATGGCTATGCTTTCGGCACAGATTTAGCCAATATTGCCCGCTATCGTCAGCGCGGTGTCGTCTATACCACCCTTTGTCACAATGGCAACAACGAGATTTGCGACTCAGCACGTCCCAATGCTCTCGACAAAGAGCGATTCCCTGCCACCAATGGTGCCGAGCATGGTGGACTCTCTGCTTTCGGTCGTGAAGTCGTGGCCGAGATGAACCGAGTGGGCATGATGGTCGATCTTTCCCACGCTGCCGAATCCACCTTCTACGATGCTCTGGCAGTGTCCAAAGTCCCCATCGTTTGTAGCCACTCCTCTTCCAAGGTGCTCTGCAATCACCCGCGCAATCTCACCGACGATCAACTTCGCGCACTTGCTGCCACTGGAGGTGTGGCGCAATGCACCTTCTATTGCGGTTTCCTCCGCACCGATGAGGAAAATGCCACGATTGATGATGCCGTGGCACACATGCTCCACATGATTAAGGTGGTAGGTGTGGACCACATCGGCATCGGCACTGACTTTGATGGCGATGGTGGAGTCCCTGGTTTGGCTTCTGCTTCCGAATTGATCAACCTTACACGACGATTGCAGGCAGAAGGTTTCACTGATGACGACTTGAAAAAGTTATGGGGTGGAAATTTTCTCCGTGTCATGACTCAAGCACAAGCTGCTGTTCAATGATAATGTGAGCTTAACCCATAGGAATAACTCCTTGGCTAGGCTTTCTCAATAGCTTCATGCAATGAAATTTCTACATCTTCTTTCTTGGTTGCTACCTGCAACTCTCTGCTTCACTGCTTGCAAAAGTAGCAAATCTTCTGCCGATGCTGCTGCCATCGACTCTTCACTCGTTTGTCGAGTAGTCTTCAATGCAGATTCTGCTTATCATTTTGCCCAAAAACAATGTGGTTTCGGCCCACGTACTCCCGGTTCTGCTGCCAACAAGTCTTGCGGAGACTACATTCTGTCGCAGTTTGCACATTTTGGTCTCACCACCAGTGTGCAAGCCACAACAGTGACGGGCTGGGATGGCACAAAATTGCCTTGCCGTAATCTTCTAGCACAGTATCGCCCAGAGGCCAAAGAGCGCGTAGTCCTTGCTGCACACTACGATTCTCGCCCATGGGCGGAGCAAGATGCAGATTCTGCCAATCATCGTTTACCAGTGTTGGCTGCTGACGATGGAGCTTCGGGTGTGGCAGTGATGCTCGAAGTAGCTCGTAATCTCGCAGCCCTCAATCCTGCAATAGGTGTAGACTTTGTGTGCTTCGATGTTGAAGATTATGGTGCACCCTACTGGGCACCCGAAGAGGCGCGCAACAATGAGAATACCTTCTGCCTAGGTTCGCAGTATTGGAGTGCACAAGCTGCTGCGCAAAACTATCGCCCTCGCTTCGGCATCCTCCTTGACATGGTAGGAGGTCGCGGCAATCAGTTCCGGTTTGAAGGATATTCCATGAAGTACGCCCAGTCAGTAGCCGTTCGCTTGTGGGATGCCGCTCGCTATGCTGGAGCCGATAATTTCTTCGTAGCCGATAATGGAGGTTTTATCACAGACGATCACCTACCTATGAACACCATAGCCGGTATTCCCACCATTGATGTGATAGCTTACAATCCCGATGGAGGATTCCCTGCCCACTGGCACACCACACACGACACCATGGACAATCTCGACCCTGCAACGCTGCGTGCCGTCGGTCAAAGCCTTTTGCAACTTCTCTCTCAAGAGAAATAAGGTGTCATAGCTCTTGCCGCTATCCCTACTTCACAACCCTGTACATTCAATATTGCACACATGACTATCAACGAAATACAAGACGAAATTATCGAAGAATTCAACGAATTTGATGACTGGATGGATCGCTACCAACTCCTCATCGACTTAGGAGGTGAGGCTGGTGATCTTCCCGAATCTGAAAAAGTAGAGACCAATCTCATCGACGGATGCCAAAGTCGTGTGTGGATAGTCTGCGATCAAAATGCAGATGACACCCTCACTTTCCGTGCCGAGAGCGATGCTCTCATAGTGAAAGGCATTGTCACCCTCTTGCTCCGCGTGGTCAATGGTCACACCGCTGCTGAAATCCGCGACACCGACCTTTATTTTGTGCAAGCCATCGGACTCAGTGAGCATCTCTCTCCCACTCGTGCCAATGGGCTTCTTGCCATGATCAAGCGCATCAAGACCTACGCTGCTGTCCTCGCAGCAAGAGCATAACTTGATAAACCCTTTTTCTCCTATTTTTGTGCGTATGTTTTCCCACAGCATACGCACAAATTGTTCTCTTCCTTCCTCAACGATAAACTCGCAATGGCAAAAAATCTGAGAAAAGACGAAGCAGTGCTTTGTGCTATGCAACTCATTCAAAAAAATGGTGGTGAAATGCACATTCGCGACATCAAAGCCGAGATGGAAAATTCTTTTCCAAAAAATGACTATGAGCGTGGTAGATTGAAATCTGATGGATCCTTGCGTTGGTATAACCAGCTGTTATTTCACTCTATTCGTGCCTATAAATCTGGTTTTATCCAGAAAAACAAAGGAGTTTGGCATCTTACACCCGAAGGAGAACAAGTGATGAAGTTAAGTCTCAAAGAGTTTTCTGATGCTCTCCATAAGGGATACAATAAATGGCTGGCTAAGAAGAAAAAAGCTGAATCAACTCCTCAAAGTATAGAGGAAGAAGATGCGGTGGTGGAAACAGAAATCGACTATGAACAAGCCAGTAATCAGGCAGAAGAAGGTTTTCGCAGCTACATTGCAGCTTTGAACCCTTATGAGTTTCAAGACCTTGTGGCTGCGCTCTTCCGTGGCATGGGCTACTACACTCCTTTTGTGGCTCCTAAGGGCAAAGATGGTGGCATTGACATTATAGCTTATCGAGATGCTCTCGGACTAGAATTTCCACGAGTCAAGGTGCAAGTGAAGCATTATCCCAATAATCCAGTTTCAGCCGACGTAGTGCGCCAGCTCAGAGGCACACTCTCTCACGAAGGTGAATCTGGAGTGGTGGTCACTTCGGGTAGTTTCACGAACGATGCCAAATCTGAAGCTCGAAGTTCTCACAGAGCCATCACCCTGATTGATTTTTCGCTCTTTGTTTCCCTCTGGATAGAGCATTACAGCAAACTTTCTGATGAGGATAAAAAGCGTTTGCCCATTGCACCCATTTATTTTGTGAAACCTACCGTGGGATAATTTGGGATAGCGATGATGACCCCATTTTTCGTAGTCTTGATGAGCTGACCTCAGAAAGGCCAGTTTACTCTCGAAAATGTGTTGTTAACAAATGTGTAATTCGCTTTCTCGCGCGTGCGTAGGCGCGCGCACCCTGCAATTTTGCACTTTTTGCTTTCACAACCTTCACAGATTTCCTCGTAAATAGTTTGTAATAAATGGGTTACCGCCTTTTTATAACATACTTTTAGATATTTGCGCCCAAAATAGTGGAAAGGGAGGACAGAGAGAAAGGATAGTCCTGTAAAAAACTAGGAGAGTTTTGCTCATTTCTCGGAGACTTGTACAGAAATGTCGGAGATTTCACGCGAAATCTCCGACATTTCTGTTTGATAACTCCTTGATTTTTGTCTTCTAAGGCGTGTTAGAAAAAGTCAGTCTGTGAAGGTTGTGAAAGCAAAAAGAGCGAAATCCCTGTAATGCGTACGCGCTATGTGCGCGTGAGTAGCGCAAATTTTCTCCTAAATGTAGTTTTGAGATAAGGTAATCAATTTTTATCTCGATGCAAGGACAGGATGCTGAACCATTTTATCTGGGATATATATTCGATTTTAGTGCAATTTGTTATGTGTATATAGCAAAATATAGCGTTGGTGAATAAAAATCTTCACTTTTCTGTTGTTTTTTCTCTCTTTTGCCTAGTTTCAACCCCTATACATATAGAGGGTAACACAAGGAGCATAGTTTAGGACGAATGTCGATTGCGGGGAAAGTGCTCCAACACTTGTTGGCGGAGGAAACGACTATCGAGATGAGTGTAGATTTCGGTAGTGCCGATGCTTTCGTGTCCAAGCATCACCTGAATGGCACGGAGCGAAGCACCCCCTTCGAGGAGGTGTGTGGCAAAGGTGTGGCGGAAGGTGTGTGGCGAAACGACCTTGTCGATGTTGGCCGCTTGGACATACTGCTTGATGTTGTGAAACACCGTGATACGCGAAAGGTGACGTCCGCGACTGGCAGAGACAAATACGAAATCTTCGTCCTCAGGTTTGACGGCTATGTCGGCGCGCGCATCAAACCAGTTGTGGAGTTCGTGAATAGCTCGTGGAGAAATGGGGACAATGCGCTGTTTGTCGCCCTTGCCTGTGACACGAATGAACCCTTCATCGAAGAAGAGATCGGAGAGTTTGAGGTTGCACACTTCGCTCACACGGAGTCCGCAGCTATATAGCACTTCTATGAGTGCGTGGTCACGCTGGCCTTCGGGTTTTGATTGGTCGATAGCTCCAAGGATGGCTTCCACTTCTTCGAGAGAAAGGACAGCTGGCAAATGTTTAGGGATGCGCGGGCTTTCTAGCAGTTCTGTGGGATCTTGTGCTATGTGGCCATCGAGTTGTAAGAAGCGATAGAAAGAGCGCACACCGCTGAGCATTCGTGCCATGGAGCGCGCAGCCACTCCTAGTGCAAACAGGTGTTGGGTGTATTCGTGGAGGAGCGGCAATTTTACTTCTAGCACAGGAACTTTCACCGCTGTGAGATATTCCAAGAAACGCTCCACATCGCGTTGATAAGCCATTCGAGTGTTTTCAGAAAGACCCTGTTCGAGGAGTAGGTAGAGACGATATTTCTCCACCAAAGCAGCGGCATCATGAGGCAGAGATTTAGAAAATTCTGACGAAGAGTCGTTCATAGAGCTGATTATCAAAAGTTTTATCGCGCGCGTTTTGAGAATCACCTGCGATTTTGTAATTTTGCAGACAAATATACGACAAATTCTCCACATCGCTCTGTCGTGTTGCGCTTTTGTAATGGATGCCCCAAGGACAAGGAGTGCGTGATGAGAGCGAAGAATCGCTTGGTTAGTATGAAAATACTTGTACTCAATGGGCCTAATCTCAATTTTCTAGGCCGCAGAGAACCCACCATCTATGGAGCGCAAACGCTCGATGACATCATCCATGCGCTGCAACAGCAGTTTGCTGGAAGAGTGGAGATTGCCGCTTTCCAATCGAACCACGAAGGTGCGCTCATAGATGCCCTCCAACAAGCGGCCATCGATGGCACAGATGGTGTGGTGCTCAATGCAGGTGCATACACCCACACTTCTGTGGCACTGCGTGATGCCATCAGCAGCATAGCTCCGCTGCCAGTGGTGGAGGTGCATCTCAGCAATGTGCATGCGCGCGAGTCTTTTCGCCAGACTTCGCTCATTAGTGCCGTGTGCCAAGGCGTCATCGCTGGTTTTGGTGCCGATAGCTATCACCTTGCGATTGAAGCTCTCTTGCACCTTTCTGCCAAAGAGGCTTAGCGTAAGGCTCTTTCCCTTTTATTAGAACACAATCTCTACAACATAGACATAACTCATGAAGAAACTCCTGATAGAAACTTACGGTTGCCAGATGAACGTGGCCGACTCTGAAGTGGTGGCCAGCGTGATGCGCATGGCTGGCTACGAACCCTGCGAAGATATCGACCAAGCTGATGCCGTGTTTCTCAACACTTGCTCTGTGCGAGACAACGCCGAGCAGAAGATTATCCACCGCCTACAGGCTCTTCATGCTCTGCGCAAAAAGGGTCGCCGTCTGATTCTTGGTGTGCTCGGCTGTATGGCAGAGCGTGTGAAAGATGAGTTGCTTGAAAAGCATCATGCCGATCTTGTGGCTGGGCCAGATGCTTATCTTTCTCTCCCTGACCTCGTCGCACAAGCTGAGGTGGGACAAAAGGCCATCAATATTGATCTCTCGCTCACAGAAACCTATGGCGACATCATGCCCGAACGCTTCTGCGGTTCTAAAATTTCTGGCTTTGTGAGCATCACACGTGGTTGCAACAACTTCTGCCACTTCTGCATCGTGCCTTATACCCGCGGTCGCGAACGTAGCCGCAATGTGCAAAGCATCATCAACGAATGCTTGGACTTGCAGAAACGTGGATTCAAAGAGGTGACACTCCTCGGACAAAACGTGAATTCCTACAAAGCGAAGCGTGATGCTTCGGGAGACACCGAACGTCCCAATAGCGAACTTGAGGAGTTTGAAACTCAAACGCGCAACAAGGCGATTGCGACCAAGGATATTAAGTCGACAGAGGCTGAGGCGGATTTCAACAAGGACTACGTGTTCTTCCCCGAACTCTTGCGTACGGTGGCGCGTGCTGTGCCCGATATGCGCATCAGATTCTCTACACCTCACCCCAAAGACATGAGCGATGCCACGCTTCGTGTGATTGCTGAAGAGCCTAACGTGTGTCGTCACATTCACCTGCCTGTGCAGAGTGGTAGTGATGTTATCCTCAAGAAGATGAACCGCAAGTACAACCGCGAGTGGTACATAAATCGTGTGAAGGCGATTCACGACATCATCGAAGATTGCGCCATTTCTACCGACATCTTTGCTGGATATTGTGGAGAAACAGAAGAAGATCATCAACTCAGTCTTTCGCTCATGCGCGAAGTGGGCTATGATTCGTCTTTCATGTTTAAGTATTCTGAACGTCCTGGCACTTATGCCTCTCGCCATCTCGAAGACAACATCCCAGAAGAAACCAAGATTCGTCGTCTCAATGAGATGATTGAGCTTCAAAATGAACTTTCGCTCAAGGCCAACGAGGCTTGGGTGGGACGTGAAGCTGACATTCTCCTTGAAGGAGTGAGCAAGCGCAGTCGTGAAGAACTCTTCGGCCGCACCGAACAAAACAAGGTGGTCATCATCCCTCGCGGTAATCACCGCATCGGACAGACCGTGCGTGTGCGCATCTTGGCTGCTTCGAGTGCTACGCTCAAAGGTGAGGTGGTGAAAGGCGCAGACGAATAAATCCTTGGGCTGAGGCTTGGGGTAAAAGCAAACTCTTATCCCTCTGCATAACTCATTTCCTTTAGCGCAGCTCTATGCTCCTCAACAAAAATCGCTGGACAATCCATAAGGATCGTCCAGCGATTTTATTGTATCATGTTGTGATGACTTCTTGCTACAATAGCCAAGAAGCATTAGCGGCGGAGGAAGCGATAGATTTCACCTACCCACACTACTATGGAAGTGGAACCAATGATGAGCGCCCAGTCGGTTATGGAGATGGGTGTGACACTGAACATTTGGCCACCAAAGCTCACAATAAAGAATTGACCGATGAGGATGACCAACAAGATGAGGAGGAATCCTTGGCAACCTTTGAAGTGGAAGGCAGAACGTCCAGTGAGGTAGGCGCGAGCATTGAAGAGGTTCCAGAATTGGAGCATCACGAAAATCGTGAAGATGTAGCTCTTCTCCGTGCGAGAAAGTCCTTCTGCACCGCCAAGTGTGAGGGTGCAAAGATCAGTGAGTGAGGTGACATCGGCATGTTCAAACACATAGACCAAACCGATGAGGATGAGGAAGAATAAAGCTCCTGTGCCGATGATGCCCCGTTTCATAGTAGAGTCAATGATGAAGGCTTCACGATGGCGTGGACGGTCTTTCATCACTCCTTCAGAAGGGGGAAGAGAAGCGAGAGCCATAGCAGCAAAGGTGTCCATGATGAGATTTACCCACAACATTTGGGTGACGGTGAGGGGAGAGTCAGTGCCCATGAATGCTCCAGCGAGGACTACGCAGCAGGCAGCCACATTGACCGTCATTTGGAAGAGGATGAATCGCTGGATGTTTTGATAGAGTGAACGTCCCCACATCACGGCTCGACCGATGGAAGAGAACGAGTTGTCCACGATGGTGATGTCACTGGCTTCCTTGGCCACAGAGGTGCCATCGCCCATGGAGAGACCCACATGAGCTGTTTTGAGAGCTGGAGCATCGTTGGTGCCGTCGCCCGTTACCGCAACGACGTGGCCACGCTTTTGGAGCGTTTCGACCAAACGTTTCTTATCGAGAGGACGCGCACGAGCAATGATTTTCAGTTCATCGACACGATTGTACACTTCTTCATCGGTGAGGGCTTCAAACTCTGGGCCTGTGATGATGGCGTGGTCGGAGTGGTGGTCGCCCCAAAGTCCGATTTGACGACCAATCTCGCCTGCGGTGGCAGCGGTGTCGCCAGTGACGATTTTCACATCAATACCTGCTGACAGACATTCTTGAACAGCTTGCGGTACATCGGCACGCACGGGGTCAGAGATTGCCACCATGCCGAGGAAGTTCAAGCGTTCGGCTACAACTTTCTGATCCACAATGGTGACATCGTCGTCATTGAGTATTTGATAAGCAAAACCGAGGGTGCGCATGGCCTTGCGTTGATAGCCGAGGAGTTGTGCATCGAGGGTGGCTTTGTCTACATTGCCCGAGGTTGTGGCGCAAAGTCCATGTACGATTTCGGGAGCACCCTTCACATAGAGCACTTTTTTACCAGGGAAAACTCCAGACTCCACGATGGTCGCCATGTATTTGCGCTCAGTGGCGAAGGGAAGTTCTTCGAGGGTAGTGGTGTTGCCACGCAAGGTGCGGTAGTCTAGTCCTTGGCTGTGCAACCAGAGGAGGATAGCTCCTTCAGTGGGGTTGCCTAAGACACTGGGCTTTTCGCCAGAGAGGTCGAGCGTGGCTGTGCTGTTCACCGCCATTCCTTCGGTGATGAAGCCACATTCGTCAGAGTTGTCCAGAGTTTGCGTAGCAAGGCCATAGAATTGTGTTTCGCTGACACTCATTTGATTTTGGGTCAGTGTGCCTGTTTTATCGGTGCAAATGACCGTCGTAGCACCCATCGTTTCGCAGGCGTGCATTTTACGCACAAGATTGTTGCTCTTGAGCATGCGACGCATGGAATAAGCAAGGCTTAGGGTTACGGCCATGGGCAAACCTTCGGGCACTGCTACGACAATGACTGTGACAGCTACCATAAAGGTGCTGAGGAAACTAGCGGTGAAATCGAGCCAATCGATGCTGCCAGTGTGGTTCACAAAATAAAGAGCGGTGCGTCCTACGAGAATCAAGAGGGCAATGGCGTAGCTGATTTTGGTGATGAGTTTCCCCAATCGGTCTAACTGCTCATTGAGGGGAGTCTTCACGCTGTCGTCAATCTGTGCTGCTTCGAGCACTTTACCATTCTCCGTGGCATCACCCACGGCAGTGACACGGCAGATGGCGTGGCCTTCCATGACCTTCGTACCGCGCAACACGTGGTTGGAGGGGAAGGTGGCCTCTTCGTCAAACTCTTCGGGAACAGTGGTTTTGCGACAGAGTGGTTCGCCCGTGAGGGTGCTTTCATCCACGCTGAGATGGGTGGATTCGAGGAGTTCGGCATCGGCAGGAATGTCTTCACCCGTGCCGAGCATTACGATGTCGCCCACCACGATGTCACATTTAGGCACTTCGGTGGTGTTGCCTTCGCGGATTACGCGCACAGGTTCTTCGTCATTGACCTGATTGAGAATCTTGAATTCCTTGTCGGCTTGTTGTTCAAAGTAGAAGGAGAGTCCTGTGGCAAGGAAGATAGCCACGAAGATACCGACAGGTTCAAAGAATACTGTGGAGTCGTGTTGCAGTCCAAAGTATTCGTAGGCAGCGATGCCTAGTGAGCAGAACCCAGCAAGAAGAAGAATGATGATGATGGGATCTCCAAACTTTTCGAGAAAGAGTTTCCAAAGTGGGGTGCGCTTTGGCGGTGTTAAGATGTTGGCACCATGTTTGATGCGACTTTCCTCTACTTCTTGAGGAGTAAGTCCTGTGAGATGCTGATGCTGTGACATTTTAGCGGTAGACATTAAGCATTGGCAGATAGAGTAGGAGAGGGAGCTGATTGTTTTTTTGCTGTATAAGCTAAAGTGTTTAGCTTATCTCTGGCTACTCTTGTCCTTGTTATAGAGAAAATAGATGAAGTCTAGTGTAATAGTTCATTGACTTTGTCGGCGAGTTCTTCAGTGGGAAGGTCTCGTCCGATGATGCGGCCTTGGGCATTAGTGAGGATATTTCCTGAGGGGTAGCGCAGTCCTAAAGTTTTGACGAGAGGATTGGCTAGCATGTTTTTGAGATATACGACCGACTGGAGGGAGTCGTTTTTAGCGCGTTCTTCGGCTTTCTGTTGTGATTCATCGAGGGAAAAATTGATGATGCGCAAGCGATTGCCTCTAGCTGACTTGAGTTTGCGGAGTTGCTGACGGAGATAATAGTTGTGGCTATCCCAGCTTGCAGAAAAAATGAGCAGAGTGGGTTGTCCTTTGAAGTCAGCTGAACGGAGGGTTTGCTGGGATAATGTGGTGGCGGTGAAGTTGGGAAGGAATCCGCCGATAGCAGTGCGTACTTGCGGACGCAAACGAGCATCGATAGCCGCTAATTGTTGGTTGGTGGGTTGATGCTTTTTGAGTAAATCGAGGAGCGAGAGTGTTGGTTGTTCACTGCGTGATGCTACACGATCGAAATAGTGATAGAGCAGTGCAACGGAAGTCCATGACTCTGGATGTGTGCGGATGTAGGTGGCCGCTCTCATCTGGGCATCTTTCTCACTCAGTTTGAGCACAGAAAGACGAAATTCTGTGAATTGCTTGTTCTCATCTGTGCCTACTACTTCCATTTCTTTCAAACGATTGGCATCGCCAGAAAGGGTGACTTCCTTGCCTGGTTGGGCTATGATGGTGGTGAAGGAGTTGTTGGGATAGACCAAAGTGAGGAGTAGTGGAACGGTGGTGGGACGATCGTAGGAAAAACTCCCACGATTGACCTTGATACTGTCTAGACTACCACCATCACCTTCCACTGCATCGGCAGGATAGATGAGGAGGGCAGCTTGGTCGAGGCCTTCTATTTTTCCTGACAAGCGTGCGGTTTTCTTGTCTGGGCCGCAACTGGCTAATGCGAGCAGGGCAAAGCATAGAGAGAGGAGGGGAAGTTTCATATCACCTTGTGGATAACATCATGAACACAAATGGGGATGGGCAAGAAGACAAACCGAGGCGTTATTATAGAAAGTCACAGGAACGCAGACTGGAGCTGCGTTCCTGTGGATTAGACTATAGATGTGTGCTTAGCGATTGAGGGCTGCAAAGATGGTCTTGAGGGCAAGATCCTTGCTAGCGAGGTCGCGGAGGTTGGCATTCTTAGAAATAGCAGCACGGAGAGCTTGAACACCTTGGGCTACTTCACCCGTGCGAGAGGCGAGAACGGCCTTCAAGTAGTCGGTGAGAGCATCGGCGTTGGGCACAGCAGCAAGAGTTTGTGCTGCGGCTACATAATCCTTGTTGAGGATTTGAGCGAGGGCAGCACTATTAGTGTTGATGCCCTTGAAGTTTTGTGCAGCTTGTGCGTAATTGCCACGAGCAATTTGGAGGTTGCCAAGCACTTCATTGTAGTTGCCAGCGGTGAGTGCCTTGCCTAAGAGAGCTTCTGCACCGTTCACATTGCCTTGGCGAAGTGCGATGAGGGCAGCATTGGCGTTGGCTTCAGGGAGACCTGCGGCTTGAACGAGAGCGTTTTCTGCATCAGTGAGGTTGCCTTCGGCATAAGCCAACTGAGCAAGACCATTGTAAGCGCGCTTGTCTTGTGGATAGAGTTGAGTAGCCTTAGTGAAGATTGCCTTGCGCTCAGCAGCATCTTTGGTGAGAGTGGCAGCATAGAGGAGTTCTTCTACAGAGAGCTGAGAAGCATCAGCAGCATATTGAGCGCGAATTTCGTCATCGCTGCGGCCAATCACGCGGTAGTTCACGGTGAGGCGAGCACGGCGGAGTTCAGGAAGAACTTCATTAGCAAGCTCGCGGAAGGCTACAGAGAGGTTTTTGATTTGTTGCTCGCGTTCTTCTGGATCTTTGTACATAGAGAGTACGCGAAGAATGACTTCCTTGTCTTGGATGTTGCTAGCAGCTACAAGTTCTTGGAAACCATCCCAGTCTTCAGCAGTGTATTTGGCATCAACATTGGTGTTGAGCTTGGTCTTCTTGAGCTGATCATTTACATATTTCTGAGCACTTCCCTTACGATTTTCTGCAAGACCAGTGTTGAACTTCAAAGCACCATCGGGAGAAGCGTAAGCAGATACTTCAACATTGTCGAGAGCAAGACTCTTTTGATCGGCCTTGATGTCGCGAAGAATTTTGATGAAGTCCTTGACAGAAGTGGTGTTCAATTCGCTAGTGCGCACCTTGGCTTGGCTAATCAAGTATTTGATTTGAGCATTCTGCTGACGATAGATTTCACGTTGGAAACCATCGGCTGCAGTTGCTGTGTTGGCAGAAGCAAGAGTGAGATAAACGAGTTGTGAAGTGGCGATAACACCATCTGCTACTTTAACAGCAGGAATGGTCACAGCCTTTTTACCAACACGTGCATCGAAAGTGAGATAGAGTTCGCTAGAAGCCATCTCTGGAGTGTAGGGGAAGTTGGCCTTCATCACATAGTTTCCACCTACTTTGTAGCTCACGGTTTGATCGTTACCTACAACCTTTTCGCCTTGGAATGTAGCAGGTTGTCCTACAGCTTTACCGCCAGCATAGCGCAATTCAGGAATAACAGTGACAACAGCCTTCTTTTTCATGTACTTTTGTGGGAAGCGGCCATTGATAGTGGCAGGAACATCATTACCCACTGTTTCAAGAGGAGAGGGAGTCACAGTGAAGTTGTCAGCGGAAAGTGCGCCCAACTTGCCATTGCAAGAGGTCAATGCTGCTAATGCGAGTGCTGCAGCAGAAACATAAAAGGTAGTTTTCATATCGTGGTAAGATATTTAGACGCTAGACACATATAGGATGATGACGTTAGGGGACGTAACATCTAGATGGATGTATTCGCGTCTTTGATGAATGATTTGCAATAATAAAATAGGAAAAGATGGACTACTTGAGCAAAGAGCATGCAGATTAGTTGTCGTTTTTCTGCAAACTAACTTTCTGCTCTAATTATCCTTTCCAGGCTTTAGGCAATTTAGCTCCGAGCAGGCAGTAGATGCCAATCGCCATGAAAGGAAGAGAAAGCAATTGCCCTTGGTTGAGGCCTATGAGGTCTTGCATGTGCAATTCCCAAGGTTCTTGCACCTCTTTGAAGTATTCGACAAAAAGTCGGAAGGTGAAGATTGTGGTCAAGCAGAATCCGAAGAAATAGCCAGTACCTACCTTATTGGGGTATTTGCGATAGAGCCAAAGTCCGATGAAGAAGAAAATTAAATAGGCTATAGCTTCGTAGAGCTGTCCTGGATGGCGGGGAAAAGTATCTCCTAGTCTTTCAAAGACAAAGCCCCAAGTGCCATCTGTGGCTTTACCCACAATTTCAGAGTTCATGAGGTTGCCCAGACGAATGCAGCAAGCAGTGATGGGGGTGGCAATGGCGATGTTGTCTAACACACGAAGGAGGGGCACTTTCGTCTTGCGCACATATAGCCACAAGGCTGCCATGAGTCCTGCTGTTCCACCATGAGAGGCTAATCCTGCAAATCCGGTGAAATGCCAATGTCCTAAACCATCTTGTCGCATGGGGAGGAATATTTCTAGCGGATGTTGCAAGAAATACTGGGGTTCGTAGAGTAAACAGTGCCCTAGTCTTGCTCCCAACAAGATACCGAGGAAGCAGTAAAAGAAAAGAGGATCAAACTTTTCTTGCGAGATTTTTTGTTGACGATAGAGACGCAGTACCACATAATAGGCTGCGGCTAGACCAATTGTCCAAAAGAGGGAGTACCATCGCAGTGCGATAGGGCCGATTTGCAGGGCAATTTGATCGGGGTTCCAGTGGACTAGCATGTTAGAAATTAGACGTTAGAGGTTAGACGTTAGAGGGTTATCACGAGTGGATTTCTCTAGACGTTAGAGGGTCTGAGTTAGACATTGAAGAGGAAGTGCATGATGTCACCATCTTGCACCACATATTCTTTACCTTCGATGTGGAGCAAACCAGCTTCACGTACGGCTGCTTCACTACCATATTTGATGAAGTCTTCGTATTTGATAACTTGTGCACGAATGAAGCCCTTTTCAAAGTCGGTGTGAATCACACCTGCACATTGAGGAGCCTTCCAACCGCGTTTGTAAGTCCAAGCGCGTACTTCAATTTCACCAGCAGTGATGTAGGTTTCGAGATCAAGCATCTTATAGGCTGCCTTGATGAGACGATTGACACCACTTTCTTCCAAACCCACGTCTTTGAGGAATTCTTGACGCTCTTCGTAGGTTTCGAGTTCAGCTATGTCAGCTTCTGTTTGTGCTGCCACAACGAGAATTTCGGCTCCTTCGTCCTTCACAGCTTCACGCACTCGCTCCACATATTCATTGCCTGTTGCGGCAGAACCTTCGTCCACATTGCACACATAGAGCACGGGCTTAGAGGTGAGCAAGAAAAGATTGCGAGCAGCCGTTTGTTCGTCTTTGGTGTCGAACTCCACACTGCGAGCGTTCTTGCCTTCGAGGAGGGCTTCGCGGATGGCAGAAAGCACTTGATATTCTACCTTTGCGTTTTTGTCGCTACCTACTTGTGCGATTTTTTCTACGCGTTTGATGCGGTTTTCCACTGTTTCCAAATCCTTCAATTGGAGTTCAGTGTCGATGATTTCCTTATCACGCACAGGATCCACGCTACCATCTACGTGCACCACGTTGCCGTCGTCAAAACAACGCAACACGTGGATAATAGCATCAGTTTCGCGGATGTTGCCTAAGAATTGGTTGCCCAGGCCTTCACCTTTGGATGCACCTTTAACCAAACCTGCGATGTCGACAATCTCCACCGTGGTGGGGATAATCTTCGTAGTTTTCACTAGTTCGGCTAGTTTTGCCAATCGTTCATCGGGCACAGTGATTACACCCACATTAGGTTCGATGGTGCAAAAAGGGAAGTTGGCGCTCTGCGCCTTGGCGTTGCTCAAGCAATTGAAAAGCGTGGACTTTCCCACGTTGGGAAGTCCTACGATGCCGCATTGTAAACTCATTAGTTGTAAATCTTATATTTGTGGACAAAGATACGACTTTAATTCTGAATAATTTGTTTGTTTGTCTGATTATTCGGTAGTTCTTGGTGAAGAATTGTGCCGATAATGTATAGAAGTGGTAGGTGTATCCAAGAGATATTGTAAGACTGAAATAGTCTGCTATCTCGTTTTATAGTAAATCCCTTCGTGGAAATGCAAAAAAAGTGGGAGAGTTGTTGAAACGTCTCCCACTTTATGTAGATAGCTTCGAGCTTTTAGGGGTATATCTTGCAATATTAAATCTGGTGGCTTTCCACCATTCTAACCACTCGCTCAGTGAAACGGTCGTCCCCCTCGGGGTCGTAGTGTTTATTGAGGTTGAGACCAAAGATAAACGAGAATCCTTGCCATACATTGGCTCTGAGCGAACCGATGAAGGCTTTAGCGATTTGATACCCCGTTTGGTTACACTCTCGGTCTATCAATTTTACCAACAGACGGCCTTGTGAGCGTGTCAATTTCTCAATCACAGGTTTGTATTCCTTTTTCAGGTTTTCCTCCACCTTGTCTATATGTGCTTGGCGTTCCTCTTTGGGTAGTGTTTGCACGTAGTCATAGGTTTCGACAATGATGATTCTCACTGTCTTTGCATAAGGAAGCAGGTATTTTACATTGGCAACCAGGCGATTGTAGCGTTCCCGTTCTTGGGGTGACTTAAACTCCATAGGAGGATACTTATACACCGTAGGCATGATGACATGAGGGATGCTGTCCCCTTTGTAAAATGCCTTACCCACCTCCACATCCATGGAGATCGCTGCATTGAGTTTGCTCGTATCTTTGGGCATTTCGGGCACATCTTTCGGAACATCTTGAGCATATACAGCTCCACCCAAGAAGAGGGTGCAACAGAAAAGGATGATGCGGAGTAGTCTATTCATAAGCTGCAACAGCTAAACATTTTAGCGAAAATACGAACTTCTGCGGGGAATCGAAAGAGAGTAACGATAAATAACGCAGAATAAGCATTGAACATAAGAAATTAGACGTTAGCCTAATAAGGAGGATTGAAGTGTCGAGAGGCACTGCAAGGGTAGGAATTACGCATCTATATCCTTTTCCCTAGAGATAAACATCTAATAGATTTGGTTTGAATGCTTATTTCACGACCTTCTTGCCATTAAGGATATAGACTCCATGTTCGGGGGCGCGTTCAAGACGACGACCATCGAGGCTATAGATGACATCAGCCTTTGCAGCACGTGGAGCGAGTCCGAGAGAAGTCACGAGAGATTCCGTGCCAAACACGGTGGTGACATTGCCAATGGGAGTAGAAATTTGAGCAGTGAAATAGAGTTTCTCGCTATCCACCTTACCCGAAATCTTGATTTGGGGATTTGCCATCAAAGTGGGGCCTTGCCACTTTACTTTGTTGTCGTCGCCTGGCACGATAGTTCCCTTGATGTCGCCCTCAAACTTGATGATCTTGCCTTCGACTGTGTAAGGGATATCCTTCAATTCGATGTTGCCGATGGCGAAATTAACAAAGAAGGCTTTATAATAAAAGTTGCGGATGGTGAGATTGAACTTGCCTTCTGCCGTGCGCTCCACGGTAGCGGTGTAAGACTTGCCCACACCTTTGTCTACAGAAAGCTGGTCTTCGTAGTTCTTTGTAGTTTGTGCCATGCCTGCTATTGCAGTGAGGCTCACGAAAGCAAGGAGTAGAAATTTCTTCATATAATTAAGATAAAGAGTAAATAAAGTTTAGTTGTGTCTGTAGTTCTGCAACTAGCAGATAATGAACTGCAAAAATACGACCTTTTTATTATATATATTATTCGATTTAGCCTCTTTGCTGCATGTTTTTTCTGTTTTTCTTCAAAGATGATTGATAAAGCCACTACAAATGCAGTGAATATTATCCGAAAATATAGTACCTTTGCTGTGGTACGCTCAGATGCGTAATCCAAATGTAGTCATGAAATTTTCAGTTCTGTTTTCGCATACTATAGCTGCTTTGAGCAGTTCTCTTCTATTGTTATCATTAACTTCTTGCATAACCGAGGAGCTACCTTCCATGGAAGCCGACATCGAGCATGTGAGTGTGCAAGGTGTAGCGGCTGTTCGTTTGTTTGATAATCTGTCTGATGCTGAGCGCAATGTGCTTTCACAAGACACCGCTATCGTCTTTCATTTAGCCGATGGTGTTGAAGAGGCTACACTAGATAGTGTAAAACTTGATTTTCGTCTCTCACAAGGTGCGCATCTCGCCTTAGCTACTGAGAAAGACGCCAAGTTTAGTGCACAGCGAGTGGTGCGCTATGTAGTGACCTCTGAAGATGGTCGCCATCAACGTTATTATACTGTACAGTTTCTTCCTGCTCCCGACCTGGGTCCCGTGTTTTCTTTTGATAATCCCCAGTTAGAAGCAAGCCATCATCAGTATTATGTTTGGCCACTTGAGGGCACGCAAAACAGCAAGAATGGACTAGGTGATTTTTGGGGAACGGGAAATGCAGGCTTTGCCTTGAGTAATAGTTTGGCTAAACCTCATGAATATCCCACAACATCTACCGATGATGCCCGTTCGGGTATGGCCGTAAAACTCACCACGATGAGTACTGGATATCTGGGGCAACTGGTGGGGAAACCCATTGCCGCTGGTAATCTCTTTGTAGGAACATTTAATCTGCAAAAGGCTTTGGTAGATGCCCTTGCTGCTACTCAGTTTGGACGTCCGATTCGGAGAAAACCACTGCGTTTCAAAGGATATTATAAATGGCAACCTGGAGCACAATATCTCAATAAATCGCAGAAAGTAGTCCCTGGCCCTTCGACAGATGGGAGCGACCTCCCGCAAGTATATGCCGTCATCTATCGGAACACCGATGGTGAAGGAAAAGCCCTCGTCTTGGATGGTAGCAATGTGTTGACGCATACACAGGTCGTTGCTGTTGCTATGGTGCCTAATTTTGTGGTTACTGGAGTAGAAAAGACGAGTCGGTGGGCTTCGTTTGATGTGCCTTTTGACTATAAAACAGAGTTGTCTATACCCTTACTTTCCAAGCGTGGTTATAGTCTAGCGTTGGTGTTCTCTTCCAGTAAGAATGGGGCGCAGTTTGAAGGCGCATTAGGTTCTACGCTCATCATTGATGATTGCAGCATAGATTATTAATCGCTGCATGAGAGTAAGAGAAGTTTTCATTTCATTATAACTTGCAGCTGTATAATTTAGCTTGGTTTTTACCCTGCTCTAATATCATAAGTTCAATGTCTAATCATTATATATTGAGTTTGCTCAGTTTGTGTCTTTCACTCACGTTTGCACCTACTCTACATGCTGAAGATACCGAGCATTCCCACCCATCTGTTTCCGCTTGGCAAATCACCCCACATTTAGGATACACCATTGGAGGAATGACTCCAGTGCCGGTACCTGCAGAAATCCGTGAAATTCAGCGTTTCCATCCCACCGATGGTCTGAGCTGGGGATTTGACTTCTCTCGGAAGGTCTCCTCACAATGGCGAGCAGCAGTGGGTATCCACTATTTCGATCGCGGCATGCGCACTGAAGCTCGTGTGAAAGCTTATCAAGTGAAGGTGGTACAAGCTGGCAACACCCTCGAAGGGTATTTCTCCGGTGTCAATCACACACGCGCTTCGCAACAAGGTTTTGCCCTTCCTCTTCAGGCAGAGTGGCAACCGCTTGCGCGCTGTACGTTCTTCACAGGGCCAGTGGTAGAATGGTATTTCGACAGAAGTTTCACAGGTTCTGTGACCGATGGTTATCTCCGTGTCGATCAACCCACTGGACGCAAGGTTGAATTTGGTGCATCTCCAGAAGAAGCTCCCACCTACGACTTTAGCAATGACATGGCACGATGGGGATTCGGGTGGCAAGTAGGTGCAGATTGGCAGGTTTCAAGTCGCTGGTCCGTGTTTTTACAAGCTCGCTACATTTTCACCAATCTCTTCCAACCAGGTTTCACCACGGTGAGCATGAAATTGCACCCCATGTTTGTCACCACAGGGCTTGCTTATCGAGTGCACTGGTAAGGCTTTGTGGGGGGAAGCTTGCTAATCGTCACTTGCATCATAAGATTTGTAGAGGTTATGTTGAAGGCTTTTAGCATCGAGTATAAGCCTTTGGGGACGAAATATCATAAAAATGTGTCGTTAAATTTGGTGATTCCGAATTTTCGTCGTAATTTTGCAAACGCAAACGGCAAGAATGCAGCAATGCTTCTTGCTTCCTCCAAAGAATCGGGGTGTAGCTCAGTTGGTTAGAGTACGCGTCTGGGGGGCGTGAGGTCGCTGGTTCGAGTCCAGTCACCCCGACTAAGGAAGTCTAAGGCTTACTTTTCATATCGAAAAGTGAGCCTTTTCTTTTTCTGCCCATCACCATCGTGTTGAAGAACTGGTAGAAGCGCAAAGCTACCTTGCTTGTTTCGCTGAAAATCATTATCTTTGCCAATGATGCCGCTGTGTGCTGACTATAGGGCACGCAGGTGTATCGAGCAGAATGCGAAATTATCTCTAAGAGAGACTCTCAAAGCCTCTCGAACACACAAAATCTGCTACAAGCCAATCTCGCCAATGTCTAAAATTCTTATCACTGGAGCCTCGGGCTTTGTAGGATCTTTCCTCGTTGAAAAAGCACTCGAATTAGGTTTCGACACATGGGCAGTGCTCCGCAAAACGAGCAGCAAGGAGTATCTCACTGATCCGCGCATCCATTTCATCGAGCTTGATTTGGGCGATGATGCTGTGCTTGCGCAGCAACTCCGCACTCATGCTGCTGAACACGGAGCTTTCGACTACGTGATTCATGCAGCAGGTGCCACCAAAGCTCCCAACGAAGCCGCTTTCCGTCGCACCAACACCGAAGGAACAGTTCGTTTGGCGCGTACGCTACTCGAGTTGCAGTTGCTCAAAGGACGTTTTGTCTTTGTCTCCTCGCTCTCTGTCGTAGGAGCTGTGGCGGAAAATCCAGTTCGCCAGCCAGATGGCAGTATAGCCCAAGGGCTAGAACGCTATCGTGCTATCACCGATGCCGATACTCCCCAGCCCAACACCGCCTATGGCCGCTCCAAACTTGATGCAGAGCGCGCCCTTGCCACCCTCGAAGGTTTGGACTATGTCACCCTCCGTCCCACAGGAGTCTATGGCCCTCGTGAGCGAGATTATTTCCTCATGGCCGATAGTATCAAGAAGCACATAGATTTCGCGGTGGGGTACACTCCACAAGCCCTTACCTTCATTTATGTTCGCGACTTGGTCGATGCCTGTTTCCTTGCCCTTCATCGCGGAGAGCGCGGTCGTAGCTACTTCCTCAGTGATGGAGAAGTCTACGATAGTCGCGCCTTTAGTGATTTGTTGCAACAAGAGATGGGGGTGAAATGGGTGGCGCATATCAAAGCTCCAGTGTGGTTTCTCCATGCAGTATGCCAAGTGAGTACCTGGATTTCCAAATGCACTGGCAAGATGTCAACGCTCAACATGGACAAGTTCCAACTCTTGCGCCAACGCAACTGGATCTGCGATATTACCCCCGCCCAACAAGATTTAGGTTTTTCTCCTCAATGGCCATTATATCGTGGAGTCCCCGAAGCAGTGGCTTGGTATAAAGCCGAAGGGTGGATATAGATTAGATATTAGACGTTAGACATTAGACATTAGAGGGTCACAGATTCTAACGTCTAAAAAGCTCGAAGCTAGCAAGCCGAGCAAAAAAGGTACAGCCCTAACATCTAACGTCTAAAAGCGTCTAAGATACGTCCAACTGCGAAGCCCTCTAACGTCTATCTTCTAACATCTAAAAAATATATGTTACATCATTTTCTCACTCGTGCAGCTCTTGCACTTTGCTTCTCAGCTGCTGTGCTCCCCAACTTTGCACAAAGCGGTGCCATCACTCCCGACATGCTCAGCAACTTCCGCAAGAGCGTGCCCAACAACGCTACGAGCAAAGCTCTGCAAAACGCACTCATGACCTCGGGTGTAGCAGCACTTTCCGTACGTCCCAATGTAGCGCAAGCCAACGATACCTATTTCTCCAACGAAGCTCCCTCTAAGGGAATCACCGACCAGCAATCCAGCGGTCGTTGCTGGCTCTTCACTGGACTCAACGTGATGCGCTCACACATGATTCGTGAGCAAAAGTTGGGACGTTTCGAGTTTTCACAAAGCTACAATTCTTTCTACGACCAACTCGAAAAGGCAAATCTCTTCCTTCAGTCTGTCATTGACAAGGCCAATAAGCCCATGAGTGATCTCACCGTAGAGTGGTTGTTTCGCAATCCCATCAGCGACGGTGGTACCTTCACCGGTGTGCAAGACGTCATTAGCAAATATGGTGTCGTGCCTGCTGAAGTGATGCCCGAGAGCTACAATGCCAACAACACCAGTGCTATGGCAAAGGTGATTGCCCTCAAGCTTCGCGAATATGGTCTTGCTCTTCGCAAAGCCTATGCAGCTGGCGAACGTGGCAAGAAACTTGAAGCACGCAAGACTGAACAACTGGCTACTATTTACCGCATCCTTGTGGCTTGTTTGGGCGAACCTCCCATGCAGTTCACCTACACTCTGCGTGATACCAAAGGAAAGCCCCTCAGCACTGAAACCTACACTCCGCAAGAGTTCTATCGCCGCTATGTGGGCTTCAACTTGGTGAGCGACTACGTGATGCTCATGAACGATCCCTCACGCCCTTATTATAAGACCTTTACCATTGATCTTGACCGCCACACCTACGATGGTCACAACTGGACGTTCCTCAATCTTCCTATGGAGGAAATCAAACAAATGGCCATTGCTAGCATTAAGGACAGCACGCGCATGTACTACTCTTGCGATGTAGGCAAGTTCTACGACCGCAAGACAGGCCTCCTCTCGATGGACAACTTTGACTACGAGAACCTCTTCAACACCACCTTCCCCATGAACAAGGCTGAGCGTATCCAGACTTTTGCTTCTGCCTCTAGCCATGCCATGACACTTTGCGCCGTAGATTTGGACAAAGAGGGTAAGCCTTTGAAGTGGAAGGTCGAAAACTCTTGGGGCCCCACCAATGGTGTAGCAGGCCACTTGGTGATGACCGATAAATGGTTCGACGAATACACCTTCCGCCTTGTGGTGCAAAAGAAGTATGTGCCAGCGGCCACCCTCAAGCTCCTCGAGCAAAAGCCCACACTCCTTCCCGCATGGGATCCTCTCTTTAAGGGAGAAGAGTAATCTTAATTTTATAGACGTTAGGAAGTAGCATCTGTCCCTAAATTTCAGACGACAGACACTACTTTCTAACGTTTATTTCTATCCATAGACCGCATGGGGTATAATCGTCTAGAAGCATCAGATCGCATAGTTTTCTAACGTCTTAAGCCCTAATCTCTAACGTCTAATCTCTAAATGGTCGAGGCAAGTAAAGCCGAAGCCGAGCAAAAAGGGTCTGTGACCCCTAACTTCTAATGAAACTCATTAAAATCTTCTGTAAAAATACAGGGCAGTATCACGAAGTGCCTAAAGGTGCTACCTTGGAAGAAGTATATGCTAGTTTGGGACTCGAGCACCCTTGCTGTGTTACAAGCTGCAAGGTCAATAATCGTGTGGAAGGCTTGCACTACACCATCAACGATTCGCGCGACCTCGAATTTCTCACACTTACCTCTCTCTCAGGTTTGCGCACTTACACGCGCAGCCTCTTTTTTGTGCTTTACAAAGCCACTCGCGACCTCTTCCCCGGCTCTAACCTCCGCATCGGCACTCCTGTGGCAGGAGGTTACTATTGCCATCTTGAAGTAGAAGGTGGTGTAACGCCTGAGATTGCAGTGCAACTGCGTCAGCGCATGGCAGAAATTGTAGAAGCGGATATCCCCTTCCGTCGCGTCACAGCACACACCACGGAGGCAATAGAAGTCTTTCGCAGTCAAGGGCTCACACGCAAGGTGCAGTTGCTCGAGAGCATCGGTGATCTCTACACTCATTACTACATACTCGACGATACCGTCGACTATTTCTACAGCGCACTTCTCCTCCGCACAGGACAACTCACTCTGTTTGACCTCGTCACCTATGGCGAAGGACTCCTCATCCGCGTGCCTGATCCCAAACAGCCCAGCCAACTGCGCCCCATGACCGAACAAAGCAAGATGTTCGATGTCTTTCAAGAGCAGCACAGTCGGCAAGAAATCCTCGGATGCACTACAGTGGGGGAGCTCAACAAGGCCATTCGTGCGGGAGCCACCAACGATTTAGTCAATGTGGCCGAAGCCTTGCAAGAGAAGCAAATCGCAAAGATAGCCGATCATATCGCGGCTCATGACCACATTAAAGTGGTGCTCATTGCAGGTCCTTCTTCTTCAGGAAAGACTACCTTCAGCAAACGGTTGTCGGTGCAGCTTCGTGCCTGTGGCAAACGTCCTGTGAGCATCTCGCTCGACAACTACTTTGTGGATCGCGAAGCAACTCCCCTCGATGAAAATGGCGATTACGACTTTGAGACCATCGAAGCAGTAGACTTGCCACTCTTCAACAATCAGATGTCGCAACTGCTTGCCGGTTTAGAAGTGGAATTGCCCCTCTTCGACTTCCCCTCTGGCAAGAGTCGTCCTAGTGGAAAATTCCTGCGCCTAGAGCCCGAGACCATTCTCATCCTCGAAGGCAACCACGCCCTCAACCCTCGCATGAGTGAGAAAATTCCTGCCGAAGCCAAGTATAAAATCTATGCTTCTGCGCTGACCACTATCATGCTCGACGACCACAACTATATTCCTACCAGCGATAGCCGATTGCTGCGCCGCATCTGTCGCGACTATAAATATCGTGGCTATCATCCTCAAGAGGTCATCCGTCGTTGCGCATCCGTCACGGCTGGCGAAGAGAAATGGATTTTCCCCTTCCAAGAACAAGCAGACACCATGTTCAACACCGCCCTCATCTACGAACTTGCTGCTCTCCGTGCGCAAGCCCTACCCCTCCTTGAGATGGTGCCTGAAAGTGCTGAAGAATACTCCGAAGCCTATCGCCTTCGCAAGTTTATCTCCTATTTCACTCCCATGCCTCTCGATGCTGTGCCTCCGACCTCTCTCCTGCGAGAATTTATGGGTAGCAGCACTTTCAACTATTGAAACATTCTGCAGAAAATCCAGTTGGAATCAGAAAAATCGCTCAATTTAATTGTGCGATTTTTCTTTTATTTGAAGCTATAATACCCAATAATGAACGAAAAACGGATTGTTTCATAAAATAATTAGGTAAAACTCTTGCAGAGTTGCGAAGAAAATGGTATCTTTGCAATGTGTTTTTCATAGTATTAGATTTAAGGTTAACAAGGTTGGGGTACAGTGGTATCCCATTTTTTTGTGCCATATTGGCTACTTCAACGAGTTATATTTAGCATACTTCAAAGATTTAATCGCAACAATCCTCGAAGTTTTTTCTATTATTTGGTGTGAAGCTCTTTTCCTCTTTTCCTTCTTGTTCTTTCAACGATCCCCCTACATATAATAGGGGTTGAAATAGAGGCAAAGAGTGAAAAAACGACGAAAAAGTGAAGATAATTTTTGAAGAATCCTTTTTTTGCCATTTCCAGTTGTCATTTTCTAGCAGTGATAACCTTTCTTAGAAACCAGAACTCTTTATATCTTATATTCTCCTCTCACGAGGCTTTGTGATTCGAGGCATTGTGTTTATAGTGGCTTGCTGATTTTCTATTTGCCAGAAGAGGGTCAGTAGAAAATTGTGATAACCCTCGCGTACGCGCGCGCATGTCAGGAAATTTGCACTTTTTGCTTTCACAACCTTCACAGGATGTTTGTTTCTCTATTCTATTTCTATATAAGAATCAAGGAGTTATACGAAGAAAAAGTCGGAGATTTTATGAGAAATCTTCGACTTTTTTATACTGCGCTCAGAGAATTCTAGAATTTGCTCCAAGTTTAGTGTACGATAATTCTATTTTTCTGATTGAATAATCTATATTTTTGCTTCCCTTTCCACGGTTTCTGAGTAATTCTCAAAAAAGATGTTATAAATATGCTGTATATTGCTGTAATAGATAATGTTAAGCGGAAAATGGTGAAGGTTGTGAAAGCAAAAAGTGTAAATTGCAGGGTGCGCGCGCGTACGCGTGCGCGAGAAATCTTGATTTATTCTTTTTAACTTGTAGTTTTTTCTTCTCTTGAGCTCAACCAGATCTGTGTCGCGATGTTGTCAAAAAAGCAGGTATTCATCGATAATTACGAATGAATACCTGTAACATGTAAGAGGCTTTTAGCTATACTCTTCAGATAGAGTTCTTAGAAAGATTGATAAGAGTAGTAAGAAGCGACTGGTAGGTTGCATTACAATCAATGCATATCTATTGTATTTCTACAATAGGTTTGCATCGTTTCCATCCTTGCGCCACTTCATAACGCCCCTTGCTGCCTGAAGGGACCGTAAGCTGCCGATAATAACTCAAGGGATCTGTAGCATTCTGTGTGAACGTAGGGGGATTAGGAGCTAGGCAAGTGAGATTGTCTAAGTGATCGCAACCATGAAAAATGCTCTCTCCTAGTTGTTGAAGACTTGCAGGAAAAGTAATAGACATGAGTGAACTACAACCATCAAAAGAGGCAGAACCAATGCTTTGCAAAGTGGTTGGGAGTTCTATTTGTTTCAGGTTACTGCATTGCCAGAAAGCTGCACCTTCTATGGTTTGTAGATGAGGAGGAAGTGTTACATCTGCCAGTTGGGAGCAATACGAAAACGTACTCTTGGGCAGTGTTGTCATTTGTGCTGGAAGTGTCACTTTAGAGAGAGCCTTGCACCCCCAAAACGTACGTTCTCCCATTGTTTTTATAGAGGAAGAAAGTGTGATTTGCTGTAATGCAGTGCAGTTTTCAAAAACACTAGCTGCCATAGAGGTTATTTTTGTGCCAAAACTGATATTGGTCATTCGAGTACAGTTCATAAAGGCTTTTTCCTCGATGCTTTGTAATTGTTCGGGAAGCACAACATTGTTGAGCGCACTGCATCCTTGGAAGGCACGCGCACCGATAGATTTGAGACCAGCAGGAAACTTGACGTGCTTCAAATCTTTGTAATTGCTGAAAACACCATCCGCTATAGAGGTCACATAGTCAGGAATGGTGATAGAGCCTGAAACAGGAACATCATAGTTGGGCCACTTCTTGAGGACTCCGTTTTCGATGATAATATCTGGAGACAGAATGCTACCAGGGTCGGGAAACTCATTAATGGGTTTGTCTTTGCGACAAGCACCAAGTGTGAGCAGCGAAACTCCTATTAGCATCCATAGGAAGCGAGAAATAAAAAAAGTGCGCATAAGAAGTCTTGTTAGGGGGAATATCCATGCCTGATTCTATTCTTTAGCTCCCCCTTTTGAAATGTGAGAAGCATTTAGGGTGGGCATTGATATTAGTGTGATAGAGAGAATGGATTAGGCCTGGGTAGGATTACCCTTTTGCGAACGGAAGCTCTGCCACAGTGCAAAGGCGAAGCCGAGGGCTAAGAGAGCGAGTGTGAGATAAGCGATAATCTCCGTGGTTTTCACTGAAACTGGACGGAAAGTGAGCACGAGCGTGTGTTGGCCTGCAGGCACTTTCACCGCACGCAGTACATAGTTCACACGTGCCACGGGGATTTCCTGACCATCGAGCGTAGCTGTCCAACCAGGATAATAGATTTCGGAAAGAGCAACTACACCTCCTTTTTCACTCTGCACAGCATAGCGGAGTTCGTTGGGTTGATAGTGCGTGAGCTTCACTGTTCCGTTGCCCAAAGTGGAGGTAGCGAGGTCAGTTTTGAAACGTTCGTCCGCCACAGCAGCGTGTTTCAAGTCGGTCTTAGCGAGAGCCTTGAGTTCTGCATCGGCATTGGGCACGAAGTCTAGGCGGTCTACAAACCATGCGTTGCCATTGGTGCTAAGATTTTCCACGGCAAACTGTCCACCAGCCAGAATCACCCACTTCGTGTTGAGCATGTTGAGCACAGGCGACACAGAGTCGGTGCGCAGTTCTTGACTCACAGCTTTTACGAGATCAGCCTGCGAGGTGATGCCACGTGCCGCCAAATGATTACTGTCGGCTAAGAGGGCACTGTAACGCTGTTGAATGGCTTTGTTGAGTGCCACGCATTCCGCGTTGAGATAGGCATCGATGATATCTTGATAGCGATGGAGCTTAGCAGCGTGATAACCTCCGACAGATTTATGCCAATAAGCTGTTTGGTTGCTAGTTTCGTTGAAAGGACTACCACCATTGCCGAGATTGAGCACGCGATAATCCAAAGATTTGTCTTGGAGAATCGTTTCGTCGGCAGGCGTCTTCTTCAGTCCTTCCTCCATGGCTTGAGGTTCGGAGAAACTGTCGGTGTTGAGATAACGCTTATTGACCGTCCACATATCACCGAGTGTGAGCACGAGGAGTGCACCTACCATGAGGGGAGCAGGGAGCTTTTGAGGATAGCGGGCATAGATGGCCACTAAGGTCATTGCAATGGCGATGAGGAAGAATGAGCGCCATGCATCGGCCGAAAGAACGGAGCCGTGGAGTGTGGTCACTGCAGCGCGATAACCAGAAACGAAATCGGCAGGAACACCCATAGATTGCAGTTGGGTGAAAATTTCTTTGTCGCTTTCTGCCAAGAGATTGCTCATACTAGGAGCTACTGCCAAGAGTAGACACAAACCAGCAGAGAAGAGGCTAGCAAAGAGGAAAGAGTATTGTCCGCGACGCGTCTTGAAGAGTTCATCAGGGCGACGAATCACTTCTGCTAAGGCTAAAATGGCGAGCAAAGGAATGGTGAATTCTGCTATTACTAAAGCGGAAGATACCGTACGGAACTTAGCATACATCGGCAAGTGATCGATGAAGAAATCTGTCACTGGCATTAGGTTTTTGCCCCAAGCGAAGAGGAGTGAAAGGAAGGTCGCAGCGAGGAGCCCCCATTTCATAGGGCCGCGCACAAAACCAAGGCTGAGGAGGAACAAGAAGCAGATGATGGCACCGACATACACAGGACCAACGGTGAAGGGCTGGTTGCCCCAATATTGATTGATGCCTGGTAATGAACCTGCATTTTCGCCCATGGCTTGTTGCAATTGACCTGCATGTTGTAGGGTTTCTTCGTAGCCATTGAGCTGATCGGCATTGTCCAGTTGTTGGATACTAGCCGAACCGCCGCCTTTGAAGTTGGCAATCATGAGGGTGAGAGTTTCATCGATGCCATAGCTCCACTGCGTGATGTAGTCGCGGTCGAGTCCATTGGTGGCGCGGTCAGTGCCCTCAGCACTGTCGGCACCACTTGCTGCGCCTTGTGCAGCAGCGGAAGACTGCTTTGACATCTTGGCGGGGTTGAAGGTGAGTTCGCTCTTGCCGCGCATCGATTCTTTAGCATATTGCCAAGTGTGGTACATATTGGGCAGATTCATCATCAATCCCATGAGTCCCCCCACAATGACTGCTCCCGAAGCTTTGAGCCATTGCGCCCAGGTGCCTTGGCGTGCAGCTTCTACACCATAAGCGATGACCAAGAAGAGCATCACAAAGAGGAAATAGTAGGTCATCTGTGGGTGGTTGCTATAGAGCTGTAACCCTGTGAATAGGGCAGTGACTAAAGCTCCCCAAAGATATTTGCCGCGATAGGCGAGCACCAAACCGGCGATGGTGGGAGGGATGAAGCCAAGGGTAGCGACTTTCCATAAGTGACCAGCGGCAATGATGATGAAGAAATAGCTCGAAAATGCCCAAGCTACAGCACCGAAGGCGGAAACTAATGGACGCTGTTTCAACGAGCGCATCAAGATGTAGAACCCAAAGAGATAGAGAAACACAAAACTCAGTGGCCCTGTGGAGAGGAGCGTGATGAGACGACCCACCCATCCCAACAGAGTCGAAGAACCATAGGAAGGAGAAATCTGATAGTTGGGCATTCCAGAGAAGATGCCGTTGCTCCACCAGCTTTTTTCGCCTGTGGCATCAAGCAGAGGGGCTTGTTCGCGGCTTTGCCACATACCAGCCACAGTGTCGTGTCCACCCAGTACGAGGTGTTCTTTGAGCGGGGTGAAGAAATATGCCCAACTCAAGAGCATGAAGCCCAAAACGAAGAGCAAATCTAAGCGATAGCGCAAGAAGAATTGTTTCATATAGTTCTTTGAAAATGGGTATTATCAATAGGATTGTGAGAGCATCATCTTCCTAAAGACCAGTTGTGGGACAGTTGAGAAGGAAGGAAAAGATGAACCTATCTATACTTATATGCGCAAAGTTACGGAAAAGTGGACAAAACACACTATCTTTGCAAGAGAAATAAACGACAAGAACTTCATGAAATTAGGAATTATCACGGCCATGTCTGAAGAACACGCGCAAATAGCGGCTTTGCTAGAGCAGCGCGAAGATATTTTGGTGGATGGCCGCACCTATACCACGGGTAAATTAGCGCATCACGAGATTGTGCTCATGCAGTGTGGTATTGGTAAAGTCAATGCTGCCGTAGGAGCTACTCAACTTATCGCACGTTTTGCTCCAGAAGCCATCATCAATTCGGGATGTGCTGGTGGCATCGATGCGAAATTGGGTGTGATGGATGTCGTCGTGGGAGCAGAAACCACCTATCACGATGTGTGGTGTGGCGAAGGCAACCTCTATGGTCAGGTGCAAGGGCTGCCTGCACGCTTTGCCGGTGCTGAGCCTCTCTTGGAGGTGGCACGTGAGATGGCGGCAGATGCTTCGATACAGACGAAAATCCACACAGGATTGATTTGCACAGGCGATAAATTTATCACCGATCATGCGATTTTGGCAGGCATAAAAGCGCAATTCCCCGATGGTCTGGCAGTTGACATGGAGAGTGCGGCCATCGCTCAAGTGTGCCACCTCGAAAAGGTGCCATTTGTGAGCTTCCGCATCATCAGCGACACTCCTGGTGTGGACGAACACTGGGCACAATATGAGAACTTCTGGTCGGAAATGGCGCATCGCTCTTTCGACATCACAAAACATTTTATTTTAGGAATTAGAGGTTAGACATTAGATGTTAGACGTTAGAGGGCTAACGCTATTGGACTAGATATTCTAGCAAACGAGAAGAACTAGATACTCTAGAAGAACTAGAAAATCTCAAGGACTTCTAATTTCTACCCTCTAATTTCTAACGTCTAACTTCTAACGTCTATTCTCAAACTATTTTGACAATGAAAAAGATACCTTCTTTTACGGTGAATCATCTCACGCTCCATCGCGGAGTGTATGTGAGTCGCCAAGATGCAGTGGGCGGAGAAATTGTGACCACTTTTGATGTACGCATGAAAGCTCCCAATCGTGAACCCGCACTGCACGTCAATGCCATCCACACCATGGAGCATTTGGCAGCCACTTTCTTGCGCAACCACCCCACATGGGCAGAGCGTGTGATTTATTGGGGACCAATGGGTTGTTTGACTGGTAATTATCTCATCCTTCGTGGGGATCTTACCTCTGAACAGGTTTTGCCACTATTGGTAGAAACCTACGAATTCATTGCTAACTTTGAGGGCGAAGTGCCTGGTGCCACACCTCGCGACTGCGGCAACTATCAGCTCATGGATCTCAACATGGCGCGTTGGGAAGCTCGTAAGTATCTCGATGAGGTGCTTACAAAGATGACTCCCGAGCGTTTGGTATATCCTGACTAAACTTTAGAGATTATGCAAATCTTACTTTCGCCTGCGAAAGATATGACGGATAGCCCTTCAGTATCTTTGCCTTCGCTCACGACTCCTCTGTTTTTGGCTGAGGCCGAACACTGTGCAGAACAGATGAGCGAACTGTCTACGGAAGAATTGTCGCAGTTGCTCAAAATCAATCCGCAGCTTGCAGCTCTCAATAAGCAGAGATACACGGACTTTCCTGCACTCACTCCCCAGGCAGCTGTGCTGTCTTACACAGGAATGGCGTATCGTCACCTGCGAGCTGCAGAATTCTCGCCCGAAGATCTAGCTTATGCCCAGCAGCACTTTTGGATGACGTCTTTTCTTTATGGACTGCTACGTCCGCTCGATGGTATCAAAAACTATCGCCTTGAGGGAAATGTGGTGTTGCCCGAGCATGACGGACAGACCATGTTTCAGTTTTGGCGCACGCGTCTCACAGATGTGCTCATCGATGCGGTGAAAGCAGACGATGGAGTGCTCTTCTTTTTGGGCAGTGGCGAGATGAAACAGCTTTTCGACTGGAAGCGCGTGACAAAGGAAGTGAAGGTGATCATGCCTACTTTCCAAGTGATGGCGAATGGTAAGCTGAAGACAATCGTGGTGTATACCAAAATGATGCGTGGCGCTTTGGCACGTCATCTCATCACGAACCGAGTCACTGCTACAGAAGACTGGCAATCCTTTGAATATGAAGGATTCGCCTTGCTACCTGATTCCACTGAATTACGACCTGCTTGGGCGATTCTTTAACACGCTCTCCTTAAACTCTTTACCTCTATGTATAGTGCACTTCAGCAGATTCCTCTATTTTCTGATTGTACCCCAGAGCAACTCGAGACGTGGCTTGCACAAGTGCCGCATCGTTTTGAAACTTTTGCTCCAGGCAACCGCATTGTGGCACAAGGCACGTCGGTTCGTTCTATTTTCCTTTTGACGGATGGGATGGTGCGTACGCAGATGGCACAGGAAGGACGCGATTTTACGCTTGATCTCTTGGAAGCTCCTATGCTTTTGGCTTCAGCTTTTGTGTTTGGCACAGAAAACACTTTTCCTGTTTCAGTGGAAGCGATTACTGAATGCCAAATTTGTATTGTGAACAAGGAGGCTTTTTTTGACTTTATGATTGCACAACCTAAGGTGATGCGTCGATTCATCAGCGATATCTCTGACCGTACGCAGTTCTTGAGTAAGAAACTCCGTGCTTTTGCTTTGCAAAATCTGCGTTCCCGTGTGCTAGACTACCTGCGCGAACATCAACCTCTGGAGAGTGTGCAAGCTGCAGCCCAAGCCTTGGGAGTGCTGCGACCTTCGCTTTCTCGCGTTTTGGGGGATTTGCAAACTGATGGAGTAGTAGTAAAGACAGGGGAAGGGTGGATTTTGACGTAACCAATTTGAGGTTTATAGTCCATCACTCCTTCTCTTTTCGGTAAAATATGACCTATGATGATTGACATGAAAAGTCTGCAATCTTTCTTTTCTAAACACCATTCTTATGCGGTGGTGAAACAGAAATTGAGTTTCCTATTCCTTCTTTGTACTTTAATCCTAAGTCCTACCATTGGTGCAGTGGAAAAGGTGCATGCTACCTCTTTTTATCATTCGCTACCTTCTTCGTGGCGCACTGCTTCTACCCAAGCTCAGACCAGTGTGCCCATTATCGATTATTTTGTGGTCTATGATCCTTCGGGCAAAGCTGTAGCAACGCAACGAGGAGGTATGGCTAAATATGCCCAAGAGGTGGTAGAATCTATCAATGCTGTGTTGCGCAATTCTCATGTAGAAGGGCGTTTTCGTTTGGCAGGCTACATGGAGATTGCCGAAAAAGCGCAGAGCATCAACCAAGGTTTGGGATTGGTTTCTGCCCATGCCGAAGTACGCCGTCAGCGAGATGCTGCAAAAGCCGACCTTGTGGTTTTGCTTTCCGAACCCGTCAACGATGGAGCTTCGGGATTGGCGACTCAGGAGGCAAAGAGTATAGATGCTGGTTTCTCCTCCGTACGTGCTTCTATGGCAGCAGTCAATTATACGGCGGCGCACGAAGCCGCGCACAACATCGGTTGTCAGCACTCGCGACAACAGGTGGATGCAGGCAAGCATGAGTATGCAGTCGGGGCGAGTCGTCCCGAATATCGCACGGTGATGGCTGGACCACATGATCATGTGGGAGGACAAGTACCTATTTTCTCTGGGCCTAAAAGTGTGTGGAAAGGTGTAGTTTTGGGCTCTGCCACGGAAGATAATGTGCGCATGCTGCGCGAGCGTATGCCTATCGTTGCTCAGTTTAGCGAAGGCAACACACAAATCAGTTTTGCTCCTGCAGAGTGGCGTCCCGATCATCGCGCACAAACCCTAGAAGTGAAGATGACCACCACGGCTACCTATTTGGTGACCAGTGATGCTGCATGGCTCACTACCGATTTGAAGTCGGGATACAACAGTAAAACTTTTAGACTCTCGGTCGCAGACAATCCGCAGAAGGAATCGCGAGTGGGACATCTTCGTTTTGAACTCATTGGCGATGACGAATCTACCTTTGTTAACTACACCGTGGTTCAACAAGGCACAGAGCTTTCCTCTGATCAACCCGAGCCTAAGCCTGACCCCAAACCGGTAGATCCTGTCAAGCCCGATCCCAAGCCAGTAGATCCCGTCAAGCCCGATCCCAAGCCAGTTAATCCCGTCAAGCCCGATCCCAAGCCAGTGGATCCCGTCAAACCTGAGCCTAAGCCGGTAGATCCTGTCAAGCCCGATCCCAAGCCAGTGGAGCCCGCGAAGCCTGACCCCAAGCCAGTTGAGCCCACGAAGCCTGACCCCAAACCGGTGGATCCCATTAAGCCCAATCCTAAACCAGTAGAGCCAGTTAATCCACCTAAGGTTGAAGAAAAATGGAGGATTTCTCCCAATGACATCCATGTTTCTGCAAAAGACACTATCGTCGTACTCACGATTGATGCACCTGCAGAGTTTTCTCTCCAAACATCTGCAATGTGGTTCAGTAGTACTTTGTGGCAAGGTCAGGGAAAGACAAAGATTCAACTGATTGTTGAACCCAATGAAGAGGATAAACCACGCAATGCCGTGTTGGACTGTCACTTCTATCTCCCTCAGTCCGACCGCAAAGTCGTGGAGCATGTGAAAATCTTGCAAGATGCTCCCATTAAGAGTGGAGTTGCAGGAGTGTCTACCGCAACCTCCTTCAACTATTCTTGTGGTTGGGAAGGTGACATTCTCCACGTTGCTGCTCCAGAAGGTGCTAAAGTAGAGGTGATATCCCTCGAAGGACGCGAGTTGCAACAGACTGTGATAAAACAGACTTCTTGCTCCTTCCGTATTCCTCGTGGACAGTCCTCCCTCCTCATACGCATTACTGCAAAGGGGCGTGCCGTAGTGCAGAAAGTGTCACCTGCTAACTAACCCTTATCTTTGCATTCTTGCAAAAAACAAGGCAGTGCCAAAACAGACGTTTTGGCACTGCCTTTTGTTGTATCGCAACTTTAGATTTCTTTCAGCGTAGTCGCAGTCGGTTGTCCTTCATGCGGTGCGTGAAGTCTTGCAGGTAGGCTTTGAGCGTAAGCAGCATGCGTTGCATTTCTGGGAGCTGCTGGGCAGAAAGGTCGTACTTGAGTCGGGGATCCTTCGTTTTGTTGTAAAAACCTAGCACCTTCTCTCCATCAAAGTGGAGCACCCATTCGCCATCTATCATTTGATACATCTGACCAATCGAACTGACGGCAAAATGTGGGGCAGAGGGAGAGAATACATTGTGCCCGAAACTGATCATTTTGGGCTGTTGCAAATCGAGGAGGTCGAGGAGAGTAGGGAGGAAGTCGGCTTGCTGGAAAGTGTTGTCCGAGGTGCCCACCCATTCTTCGCGAGCATCGTAGAAGAGGAAGGGGATGCTAAAACGACCTACCGAGTTGTTATATTCAGGTCTGATGCCTGCTACGGCATGGTCGGCGGTGATGATGAAGAGCGTGTTGCGAAACCACGGTTGCGTGCGTGCCGTCTGGAAAAACTTGCGCAGCGACATATCCGTGTAGCGAATCAAGGCGTGATAAGGCACTTCGTCACGGGGAAACACTTTCTCATAGCGTTTAGGAAGGTGGAAAGGGTGGTGCGAACTGATGGTAAATTCAGTAGCAAAGAAGGGTTGTTGGAAGGTGCTGAGTTTGTGTGCGAAGTATTGCAAAAACTCTTCGTCCCAAATCCCCCAACCTCCATCGAAATCTTTCGGGTTGTTGTATTCGTCCATACCGAAATAGGCATCGAAACCCATCTTTCGGGAGAAGGCATCAAAGCCCATCGAACCATTCTGCGCATTGTGAAAGAAGGCGGTGTAGTACCCTGCGCGCTTCAAGAATTCGGGGAGTGCTGTCAATCCGTTTCCTGCGTAAGGCGAAGTGACAAAGGGTTGGCCTGGCCGCGTGATAGATCCGAAGAGTGCAGGCATGGCATCGACCGATTGTGTGCCGCAAGCATAAGCGTCGGTCAATACAAAGGAATGAACCAGCAGAGAGTCAATGAAAGGTGTGTAAGTGGGATAATTAGGTATTTGACGATTTAAGCTTCCTACCCATTCTTTGGCCATACTTTCCCAGATGATCATCACGATATTTCGTCCTTTGAAATGCCCGCTCCAAGCACCATCAGTGGTAGGGGTGCGCTCGGAAGAAAAGTAGCGTTGGGCTTCTTCCTCAGAGAAGTAAGTGTGAATGGGCATGGCTGTTTTGCCTGCCGTTCGCAGTAGGGTGAAAGGGGTGTTGAGGACAAGAGCCTGTTGTTGTGGCTCGTTACAATAAAGAGAAGCGTTATGTGGGGCTAGTGGACGGAGGTCGCTAAATGTGCCACGGACACAGCCCATGGACAATACAGCTGCCACCACGAGCAAGCTGCTAGACACCAAGGCTTCTTTGCGTGCTTGCCAATGAAGCACTTTGACCCGAGGCAGATGGTCTAGAATCATCCACACAGCGATGATGCCCAACGAGAGGAGAGTGATGGGGAGGAAGTCCCAAAGAAATCCCAAGAAGCGAAGAGGATTTTCGTTGGAAAACTCATGAAATACGGCCATCGTGGTGCGATTGAGCGTGAATCGGAAGTAGACCACGTCGGTCATGTTGGCCATCAAGCCTAAAATGTTGGGAAGAAGATAAGTCCATCGCAATAAATGCTGTCCCCATCTCTGACTGGTCCATCGTTGAGGTAGGAAATGCAATAAGAGCATGAGGGCATTGAGGTAGACTAATGCTGCCAAGTCAAAGCGCACCCCACCTCGAAAGGCGAGAAGTGTGGAGGAAAGGTCTTCAAGATGGAGTAAGTCTGCATTGTGCCAAAGAAAAATCACTCGTGCTAGAGTGAGCATCGCAAAGGCAAGAAGGAGACGCCATAGGAGTACACCATATTGAGAGATACTGAAATGCGGAAGTCGGAGGTGTTTCATCACGAAACGAACTATTGAGATGGATAGAATAGAGGTGGACAACACTTCTTAGGGAGTTGTCCACCTTATTTAATGTGCAAAAGGACTAGGATTCTGGTGAAGATGTCCCTTCGTTTTGAGTTGCTTTGTCACTTTCAATGAGAGATAACAAACGATCTACAGCTTCGGCGGTGGGAATGTTGCGTTCCACGCAGACCTTTCCGCGATAAAGACTCACCTTGCCTGGACCTGCTCCCACATATCCATAGTCAGCATCCGCCATTTCTCCAGGACCATTCACGATGCAGCCCATGATGCCGAGTTTCAAGCCTTTGAGGTGAGAGGTAGATGCTTTGATGCGTGCTATCGTTTCTTGGAGATCATAGAGGGTGCGGCCGCAGCCTGGGCAAGAGATGTATTCCGTTTTGGTCTGGCGCAAGCGACCAGCTTGCAGCACGCCAAAGGCGGTTTCATCGCGTTCTGCCAATCGAGAAGCCAGCATCACACCATCGGTCAAACCATCCATCATGAGCAGTCCCATGTCGGCTGCCGCCTTGATTTGGAAGTCCTCCTTCACTGTGTCGCCATATTGTTGGCAGAAGATGACGGGGTTGGTGAGGCGTTCTCTCCACATTTCGTGCACGAGAGCACGAAGTTCTCCGGCACGATTGGCATGATTGCTCTGCGCGATGACTACCATCTCGCTGTGCGCACGGAGGCAAGCCTTTACTTCATCGTTGAGTTGGGCATAGCTTAAGAACAGGAACTTGAGCGGAGCAGGATTGCCCGACACAAACATGAGATATTGGGGCACGTAAGCAGGATAAGTGCCTTCTTCTCCAGTCCAGTTAGGTGCGTCTACGATGGCAGCAGGCACGCGCGATTTCCAGTCTTGGGGCAGGTTGCCACCAAAATAGGCATAGTCAGCCCGAGGAGTGCCGTTGCTATGTGAAGGCTGAGGTAAGGATGAGTCAGCTTGGTAAGATACTACCACAGGGGTGTGCTTACCCCCGATGTTGAGCACCGAGCAGGTGGGACGACGTTGTGGTTCGAGCCAGTTGAATTCTGCGCAAGGAAGGGCTGGGATATGGGCATGACCCGAGCGAGACTCTAGCACATAAGATGCCAGCTTATAAGCCACGGGAATCTCTTGTTCGGGAGCTTCGGAGAGTGATACACGGATGGTATCGCCGATGCCGTCTGCTAGGAGTGCACCAATGCCAACTGCGCTCTTGATGCGACCATCTTCACCTTCTCCAGCTTCGGTGACTCCGAGATGGAGGGGAAAAGACATACCCTCGCGCTTCATGGCATCTACCAGCAAACGCATGCTTTGCACCATGACCACCGTGTTGGAGGCCTTGATGGAGATGACCACATCGAAGAAGTTCTCGCGCATGCAAATACGGAGAAACTCCATGCAGCTCTCTACGATGCCAGCAGGGGTGTCGCCATAGTGGCACATGATGCGGTCGGAGAGCGAGCCATGATTCACGCCGATGCGGATGGCAGTGCCGTTTTCGCGGCAGATCTCGAGCAACTTCTTGAAGCGCGTTTCTAGACGTTGGAGTTCTGCAGCATATTCTTCGTCAGTATATTCTACACTCTTGAAAGTGCGCGCTGGATCTACATAGTTGCCCGGGTTGATGCGGACTTTTTCAATAATGGTAGCCGCTAAATCAGCCACTTTAGGGTTAAAGTGCACATCAGCCACCAGAGGAGTGTGGTAGCCTCTGCGGTCGAGTTCAGCGCGAATGTTGCGAAGGTTTTCCGCTTCGCGCAGCCCTTGTGTGGTCAAGCGCACGAGGTCTGCCCCAGCCTCAATGATGCGGATGCACTGTTCCACACTAGCTTCCGTGTCTGTGGTCAGAGTAGTGGTCATGCTCTGCAGGCGCAGGGGATTTCCATCACCTATTATCGTGTTCCCCACCTTCACAGCGTGGCTACTTCGGGGGGAGTAGTTAAACAAATTCATGAGTGTCGAAAAGAAGTATAGTAAATTGTTGTGTCTATGTAGGCAGACTCTGGTGACTCAAAAAGAAGACACCAGAGTCTGATAAAGAGTATCAAGAGGTCGTGCTTAGAAGGTGGCGTGATGTATCGCCCAACTAAGCGTGCTTAGCACTTATATTTATATTGTATAGCCGCGAGTTCTTCGTTGGCTTTCACGATTTTCTTTTTCAATCCTTCCTTATAGGCTGCAAGTTTTTGCGCCACAGTTTCATCAGAAAGGGCAATCATTTGCACTGCCAAGAGAGCAGCATTGAGTGATCCGTTGACACCCACTGTAGCTACTGGGATGCCAGGAGGCATTTGAACGATGGAGAGGAGGGCATCCAAGCCGTCGAGCATTCCTTTGATGGGCACTCCGACAACGGGTAGCGTGGTGTTGGCGGCTATCACACCTGGAAGAGCGGCAGCCATGCCAGCTGCAGCGATGATAACTCGGAGACCGCGACCTTTGGCTTCGCGTGCAAACTTCTCAACCTCAGCAGGAGTGCGATGGGCAGAGAGCGCATTGATTTCAAAAGGAATCTCAAGTTCGTCGAGAAGTTGAGCAGCTTTTTCCATCACTGGAAGGTCGCTGGTGCTACCCATGATGATGCTTACAAGTGGTTGCATAGGAATATAGTGAAATTATAGGGTTGGGGGGATAAAATGTCGAAGAAAGTGCAAAATACGCTGAGGAGTTTGAGCGAAGAGTTGCCTTTACAGGGCATTTCTTGGTTAGAGGAAAAAGACGATGCCCAAACCACAGAAGAAACCCACGATGACTCCGAAGAGTAGTTCGCTATAGTTGTGCATCTTCAGAATCATTCTACTACTACACACAGCACCTGAGAGGAGAATAGCCCAACAAATCCAGAAGGTAGCATCGAAGTGAAACACCCGCGAGAAGGCCATGAGCATGCCAATCACGCCTCCCGATGCCGCAGCATGAGTAGAAATTTTGATTTTCAAGTTAATCAGTGCGCAGACAATCTGAATGAGTAGCCCTGAAATGATGATGGTGGAGAGAAAATAGGGCATGCGAAAGAATCGCATCAGCGCAAAGAGAATGCTATAGCAAATGATGTTGATGATATAAGGCACAAATCTGCGTTCGCGCAAGCTCATTTGGTGGCTTGTCCATCCATTGATGGCGCGATACATGCGGATGGCAATGAGGGGGAATACCCAGGTGAAGAGGATCACAATACCTGCAAAAGCGAAGCGGTAGGCATTGGGAAGCTGGTTGAGATAGCTAAATACCAACAAGAGGGTGACTGCCACCGTGGGAAGGTAGAAGGGATGAAATAGCCACGAGATGGTTTTGGCTGTGAGCAACGCATATTTGTTGCGCAGAGATTGTTGAGGGGTAGACATATCAGAGAAAAGTCTATAGCAAGAATAGTAGTGTAGTGGAGGTAGCAACCATTATCTGCGCAATCCAGCTTTGGCAATGCCTAGCTGTTCGCGATATTTGGAGACAGTGCGTCGTGCCACTTTTAGCCCTCTTTCGGCAAGTAGAGTGGCCACCGCTTCGTCAGAGAGAGGCTTACGTTTGTCTTCCTCGGCAATGATTTCCTGGATCGCTGCTTTTACCTTGCGAGCGGCTACGGTTTCTCCGTCAGCAGAGGTGAACTGTGTGGAGAAGAAATGGCGCAAAGGGTAGGTGCCGTAGTCGGTTTCCACATATTTCGAGTTGATGGCACGTGACACGGTGCTCACATCAATGTGTGCGCGCTCGGCAATGTCTTTGAGCACCATGGGGCGAATCTGGCTTTCGTCGTCGTCATTGACAAAGAAGTCATGCTGTAGTTCCACAATCGCTTCCATGACTGCTTGTAGGGTGTAGTGCCTACGGCGCACACTCTCGATGAAAGATTGAGCAGCATTCACCTTTTGTCGTGCATAGACCAGGGCTTCTTCTTGACTGCGGGAAAGCTGTAAGGCTTTTCCTTCTTGTGTAGCGCGATCTTTGGCCATGCGGTGCATCACCAGGGTTTCTGCAAAGGCTGGACTTACGCGAAGGTCTGGCAATTGTCCACGCTGTTGTTGCACAATGGGTGTGCCATCGCTGTCCAAGGTGACCCGAAAGTCTGGAACCACTGTGGGAGCAGAAGTGTTGATGCCCTCTGAGAGCACACTACCTGGGCGTGGATTAAGGCGGCTGATGTCATGGCGAATGCGTTCCACGTCCTCGTCAGAAAGAGAAAGTTTGGTGGCAATCCGAGGCCATCTGGAGTGCATCAAATCATCGAAGTATCGATCCACCACAATTCGTGCTGGCGCATCGGGAGCCAATTGGAGTAAGAGGCATTCTCTCAGATTTCTAGCCCCGATCCCTTTCGGCTCAAACTGTTGCAAGAGCTTGGCTAGTCGATTGATTTCTTCGGGAGTCGTGTCAATATACTCCTTAAAAGCCAATTCATCGCAGAGGGTCTCATCATCTTTAGAGAGAAATCCGTTTTCATCGAGCGAACCCACGAGATACACCATAATCGCCATCTCATGTTCGGAGAGAGGGAGTTCACCAATCTGTCGATAAAGTTCATCATACGACGAATCTTCACTGCTGATTTGTCGTTCACGTCCATTGTCTTCTCCTCGGTTGTTGTAGGCTTCTCTCAAGGTGTCGGGCACATCGTCAAGCGTGCGGTAGTCTCCAAGTTCATCTTCTAAGCGTGCGTTTTCTCTCTCGCTATCGTTGAGCCCATCATCAGCTTCGTTTCCCATAAAGTCTGCCTCGTCTGCGCTGTCGTGCTCACTTACTTCTAGGGCTTCATTGTCTAGGAGCTCGTTTTGCAAGCGAGTTTCAAAATCGGCCAAGGGCATCTCTACGATGGTAGAGAGCAAAACTTGTGCGCTAGAGGTGTTTTGCACCTGTTGCTGTTGTTGATTTTGTTGCAGTCCTTGGCGTTGTGACATAGAGAAATATGTGCTTGAGAGAGAAACATGAAGACACTGTAAAAATACAATGCTTGGATGTACTGCAAATTTACTAAGTTTTTTGCGATAGAGGCTCTAATTCTTCGAAAAATAGTAGTAACTTTGCCCATACATCGCCATGTGGCTTTATATCATAACCTATGCGCTTGCTCAATTTTCTTTCTCAAACTATAGAACTTCGTAAAAAGACATGGCTAAATGTCACCATCACAGCACTTATCAGCGTGGTGGTCATTTTCGTAGCCTTGCCTAAGACCGATGTGACGAGATATGAAGTAGATATCAACAAACCTTGGCCTTATCCACGTCTGATTGCCCCCTTTGAGCTTCCGGTGAAAAAGGGAGCAGAGCGCATTCAACAGGAGAAAGATAGCACCCGCAGAGCCTTCAAACCCTACTTTGATCTTATGCCCTCTGTGGCTCAAACTCAAATTGAACGCTTTGAGCGCGATTGTCGCTCAGGAAAACTCGGATATTTCAGTGCTAGCGAGATACAACATGCGGTCAATAAGCTGAAAGAAGTGTATCATGCAGGCATTATCTCGAGTGAGGATATGAACAAGGTGCAGCAGGACGAATATGCGCAGGTGCAAATTGTGGTGGGCACTACGTCGACACTTCGTGAGAGCAGGCTTTTGCTCACTAAAAATAGTGCACGCGAGTATCTCCTTTCAGACAAAAGTCAAGATCGAGACAATGCTCTTGTGGATCAACTCGACAATTATCTCAACATCAATCTTAGTCTGAACAAAGAAAAGAGTGCAAGTGCTCTCCAAGAAGCTCTTGGAGAAATCACCACTATAGATTATCTCAAACCAGCAGGAGCTAAAATCATAGACCGCGGTGACATTGTGACGCGCCAACATCAGTTGGAAGTAGAGTCTTTCAACGATGAACTCAATCTGCGCAATGATAGCCAGAAGAATGTTTTGCTTTTTTACATTGGTCGGTTGGGCTTAATCATCACCTGCATCGGCGTGATGATACTCTATCTCAGACTCTTTCGTCATGCCTATCTGGCTTCTTCTCACAAGATTTATCTCATCTTTTCGCTCATCACCATCTTTTGCATCATAGCTTCGCTTGTGCAGAGCATCAATTTGGCACCTATCTACATCATTCCCTTCGTCATGGTGCCCATCGTGTTGCGCATCTTCACCGATTCACGTACGGCATTTATGGCGCATCTCACCACAGTGGTGATTGTGTCGCTCTCGGGACACAACGATGTCATTTTCATGCCTGTTCAGCTTTTGGCTGGGCTGCTTGCTGTCTACTCTTTGAGCGAACTTTATGAGCGTTCGCAGATTCTCCGCACAGCGGCCATCGTCACCATAGGCACCTCACTTTTTGTCTTCTTCCACGAGCTAGCAACACTCAACACTTTTAGTCGTGATACTGGTTTGGAACAAATCATATTTGGACTTAACCTTGAGCGTTATCGCGACATTGGTCTTAGTGGTGTAGCCTTACTTTTTACCTATCCGTTGCTCTACCTCATTGAGCGCATGTTTGGATTCACCTCAGCAGTCACGCTCATTGAGTTGAGCAATATCAACAACCCCATGCTTCGTCGTTTGGCCAAGTTGGCGCAAGGCACCTTTGTTCATTCGATGCAGGTGGGCAACCTTGCTGCAGAAGTGGCCGATAAGATTGGGGGGAATGTGCTCTTGGTGCGTACCAGTGCTTTGTATCATGATATAGGGAAGATGCTCAATCCTGGTTTTTTCACTGAGAATCAAGGTGCACTCAATCCACATGATATGTTGTCCGAACAAGATTCTGCGCGAATCATCATTGAACACGTCACCGAAGGAGTGCGGCTAGCCGAGAAATATCGTTTGCCTAAATCCATTCGCGATATCATCCTGACACATCATGGTCGCTCGCTAGTGCGTTATTTCTATGTGCAAGCCGTCAATAAATATGGTGCCGAACATGTGGATGAAGCAGACTATCGCTATCCAGGGCCAAATCCTACCACCCTCGAACAAGCCATCATCATGATGGCCGACTCGGTCGAAGCTGCTTCTCGTAGTCTAAAAGAGCACACCGAAGAGGCTATTTCCCAGTTGGTTCATCGCATCATTGATGATCAGGTGGCCAATGGGGCTTTCGATCAATGTCCCATCACCTTCCGTGATCTCTCGCAAGCTAAGGTCACCTTGATAGAGAGCCTAAAAACCATCTATCACGACCGCATCTCTTATCCCGAACTAAAATCGGAATCGCCCATCATTCCCATGACACATCGTGGACTATTCCCCACGAGTCGGGAGGTAGATTAGAAATCTACGCTTGTTATTCAGATTTTTCAATTAGCTCCCATGCTAGCTAGCAGCAAATATCTTACCCCTTCAATTCATGTATAAGCACATCATCCTTGGTGCAATCGCGCTGTATGCTTTAGCCAGTTGCACTGCTGAAAGTCCCATCGACACCGAGTTGTCCCACCCACTGACGGCGCAAAATGTGGCTTCGCCCACAAGTCTTGACTATGATCCTGCACATTTCGCCACACCCGATAAGAGTGAGATTCTATCCAATATCTCTACGACCAATGGTACAGCAGCAGCCAACAAAATTTTATCGGTGATGGATCCCAAGGTGGCACTGACGCTTTCGGACTATCCCGAACTCACCGCGGAGCAGTTTGAAGAAATCAAAGTCAAAACTAGCGAAATCACTCAAGGGGCAAAGAATCAGAAGGAAGCTCTTCGTCGCATTCATGACTATTTGGTGAAGAATATCAACTATGACAAGGATGGAAAAGGCGCAGAGCTTGCAGGTGGCAAAGACTCCAATTCTCCTTACTTAGTATTCCGCAACAAGCTTTGTGTGTGTCAAGGTTATGCCAATCTGCTTCGTGTGATGGCCATCTCGCAAGGCATCCCCTCGGTGAGCCTCAATGGTAATCTATTTGGCGGTAAAGGTACCTACTACTATGGTGGCCATGCATGGGCTGCTGCTTTGGTAGATGGAGAATGGATTATTGAAGATCCCACCAACGGCAATTTCTATCCCATGAAGCCAGCAGATGCTTATGCTGCCGACTTGCAGACTACTTGGATTTCGCCTGCCGCCTTTGAGAAAGATGGATTCGTCCTTGACTTTCACGAGGTGCATCTCAACGTCGCTGAGGTGAAATCTCGCCAATCCATACTCACCGTGCCTTACAGCTATGAGTATGATGCGAAGCGTCACAAGTCTTTCCGCATCACGAGCTTTAATCCTCACAAGATGTTGCCCGATGAAGTCAAGCAAATCTATCTAGGCGACAACATCGTCTCGCTCGGACAAGGCTTGGTAGGCCTTTCTCGTTTTGGCAATCAAGTAGAAGCCGTGCACGTTTCGCCCAACAATAAGAAACTATGTAGTGAGGATGGAGCGGTCTATCGTTGTCATCTCAAGAATAAGGAGCGTGTTATTGACGAGTTGATATATGTGCCCACTCAGAAGAAGAGCCTAAAACTCCTGCCTATGCCACGTTTGGAGAAAAATACGGTGACTGGCTGTGCCGAACTAGAGTCTGTCTATGTGCTACCAGGCACGAAAGTCATCGAGGCCTATGCTTTTGAGCGTTGCCCCAAGCTCCGTACCATCTATCTTCCTGAAGACTGTGAAGTGCAAGAAGGTGCATTTGCAGAACGCTCCAAAGACGTTCAGCTAGTGCGTGGCGACTTTACCGGCATTCGTCGTGTTCGTCGTTGATATTCTGTTAGGCACGTTCTACGAATTCCCTTTTAGGCATTGGTAGAACCTGCCTTTATTTTTGCTCTCTATTCTCTGTTTATTCCATGATGTTGCCTTCCTATTGCCTGATTCCTCGCATCTTGCGGTGGTTTCGTCGTTTTCGTCAACGCCGAGGCTACGGTGTGCATTCGCCCTTTGCTTTTGAGTGGATCACCGACGTGGTGTACAATCAGAAGGCGCAATACTATGCCTATGCCCACCTATCCAAGCATCATGAGGTGTGGCCAGGAGTTCTCTCCGTGAAAGATGCTCGTTTGCTCTTCCGCATGGCTAATCACATTAAGGCCACTTGCATCTTAGTTGTAGGAGAAAGGGTGGAGCGAGAAATCCATTACCTCAAAGCCGCGCGCCCTTCTGCCACGATAGTTCATTTCGCCGATGAGGCGGCGGTGGATCAGGCTTTTAAGCAAGGCCTACTGGCGCAGTATCGCTTCGACTTCGTGCTGTGGATGGCAGCTGCAAGCCCAAGTCAAGCACATTTCTCCCACTTGTGTCCGAAAATCTCGGAGAGTTTAGAAAAAAACTCGGAGATATTTCCAAAAAAGTCCGAGAGTTTTGAGAAAATGTCGGACATTTCTTTGCTTATCTCGGAGAGTGCTGAGCATAACTCCGCTACTTGTGTTGCATCGGCCGAAATCTCCCCTTCCCCCATGGATGTTAAAGCCCCGCATTCGGCATTGTCGCCCCAGTCTGTTTTTGTCTTGTTTCTGCCTCATGCCAATGAGGAGCGCACCACGGCTTGGCAGTCGCTCCAGCAGTTGGACTATACCACGGTGTCTTTCGACCTGCACCGCTTCGGAGTAGCCTTTTGCTATCCCAAACTTCAACGCCAGCACTATGTTGTCAATTATTTCTAGTAGAGGTTTTCGCAGCCTGTTAATCCGATAATGTGAGGCCTGTTCATCAGAAACGAATGCACTGATGAAAATAGCTGCACAAAAATTTGGATATACGGAAAGTTTTGCTAACTTTGCGCTCTAAATTATTTCATCAATCTCGACAGATATGTATTGGACTTTGGAATTGGCTTCAAAACTCGAAGACGCGCCTTGGCCAGCCACCAAGGAAGAACTCATCGACTATGCTATGCGTTCGGGCGCGCCCATGGAAGTGGTAGAAAATCTCAACGAACTTGAAGATGAAGGTGAGGTTTTTGAGACCATCGAAGATGTTTGGCCCGATTATCCCACTAAGGAAGACTTCCTCTTCAACGAAGACGAATATTAAATTATCGCACGATAGCGGAAGCCATTGGCTTTCGCTATCGTTTCATTTTAAGAGCTATTTTTAAAGTCATGCTCCATGGCAGGTTCACTCACGCACTTGTTATTGAGCTAATCATGAGATCTACTCATATTATTTTGCTAGTGCCCAAGTTTATCCCATGTCCCTCTCCCCACTTTTGCCTAGAGTAGCTGTGGTTGTGCCCGTGTTTAATCGCGCACATTGCATTCTTGCCACGCTCGATTCCATACTTGCGCAGACATTGCGACCTGCGCAGGTCATCGTGGTGGACAATGGCTCTACGGACCAGTCCAAAGCAGTGGTGGAAGCATGGATGCAGCAGCAAAAACCTCACTGTGAACTGCTCTTGCTCTCTGAACCATGTCGTGGTGCATCTGCGGCTCGCAACAGAGGACTACAAGCGGTCACCACAGAGTGGGTGAGTTTCTTTGATTCCGACGACTTGATGTCGCCCGACTTTTTAGAGCGGATGCTGGGTTGTGCCCAGGCGCAAGAGAAAGAGTGGGTCATAGCTCGCACGCAGATGGTGTTTGCACCAAACACCTCGGCTTCCTTTCCGAAACGCATCGTTCGTTGGGGCACATCTCAGCCTACCCTAGTGGATCATATCTTAGGAGCTTGTATCTCCACCCAAAGTTTTGTGGCACAAACATCACTGTTACGTCGCATTAAAGGATGGAATGAGCATCTCCCGATGTGGAACGACTACGAAATTGGCCTACGCCTGCTACTGGCATCTCCACAGCCAGCATGGTGTGAAGGAGTGTTTCATCAAATCTTCCAGCACCCAGATAGCATCACAGGGAGTTGTTTGAGTGATCGAGCTGAGCAGCTCACCCTAGCTTTGGTGAGCATAGCCCGAACTTTGCAAGAGCACTCCGACCGATTCAGTGCACCTCCACTCCGACATGCCTTCACCGCCTTGCTCTATCGCACGAACATTGTGGCTGGCCAACTTCTGTGTGAGGGTAATCCTCGAGCCGCACAACAATTACTCTGTGCGATGGGCAGTCAGCTGCCACAGTGTCCCAAGCGACATAGCCTCTTTTCTTCCCTACTTCGCCACTATGTGCGTTGGGGAGGCCGTGGAGCATGGCGCATCGCTCGCCTTTTAGCCCGATGCTAAAGTCCAAAGTCTAATGAATAACCTATATATATATGACGCTTCAACAACTAGAATATGTGGTGGCGGTGGCAGAGCATCGCCATTTTCTCAAAGCCGCTGAAGCCTGTGATGTCACACAGCCCACGCTCAGTTCGATGGTGCAAAAGCTAGAAGAGGAACTGGGAGTGAAAATCTTTAATCGTCGCATCAAGCCTATTGCGCTTACGCCTGTGGGAGAAACGATTGTGGCAGAAGCTCGTCAGACACTTGTGCAAGCTCAACGGCTTAAATCATGTGTCGATGAGGCACAAAATAGCCCAAGAGGAACTTTTTCTATCGCTGTTCTTCCCACAATAGCTCCTTACCTAATCCCTCGTTTCTATCCCGAGTTCTCACGCCGATATCCCGATGTTGAATTGCACATCACGGAGATGAAGACTAGTTCTATCAAAGCGGCCATCACGAATGGGGAAGTTGATGCAGGTATCTTGGCGGATATGGAAGGTTTGGACGACTTTCTCAGCACCACCTTATTCTTCGAACAGTATTTTGTCTATGCAGCCCACGACACGCCACTTTCCCATCTGCCTTCTGTGAAGACCAGTGATTTGAGAGAAGTGCCGCTGTGGTTGTTGGATGAAGGGCATTGTTTTCGTGATCAGCTCGTGCAGTTTTGCCAACTCAAGTCGGGACGTCGCAGTCAGCGTTCCTATCACTTGGGGAGCATAGAAACTTTCATGCGCATGGTGGAAAATGGAGTCGGAGTTACCTTTATTCCAGAGCTTTGTACCTTTCAACTTTCACCCGAGCAGCGCGAACTAGTTCGTCCTTTCGCAGTGCCTGTGCCCACTCGTGAGGTGGTGTTGCTCACGAGTCCTGATTTCGTGCGCCATTCTATTCACCAGATTCTTGTCGATGCTATTCGACAATCTGTGCCTTCTGAAATGCACCATTTGACCAAAGTGCAGAAACACGTCAATTAAAAGGGCAATTCTCGTTACAAAAGTAAAAAGAATCACCACATATTCTCTGCTTTCTTTGTCAATCCGACAGAGAATCATTATATTTGTCGGGTCAATGGTCGCTAACTTTTTGCATGGCAAAGGTGGTTGACCTGATTCAGTATTTTTAGATAGTTCATCAAACTTTCCCTCGTATGAAGAAATTCCTCCTTCTCCTCTTTATTGCCCTCACCACTAGTGTAGGAGCGGCAGCTCAGAAATTCGCCCTCATTGACATGGAATATATCATGCACAATATCCCTGCCTATGAGCGTGCAGGCGAACAGCTCAATCAAATCTCCAAGAAGTGGCAAGCAGAAGTCGAAGCTCTTGACACCGAAGCAAAGACACTCTATCGCAACTATCAGAACGAAGCAGTATTTCTTTCTGAATCGCAGAAGAAAACTCGTGAAGATGCCATCGTGAAAAAGGAAAAAGATGCTGCCGACCTCAAAAAACGCTATTTTGGCCCTGAGGGAGAATTGCACAAGAAGCGTACTGCGCTGCTTCAACCCATCCAAGACGAAGTGTACAATGCGGTGAAGGCAGTGGCACAAGCCAAAGGTTTCCAGCTTATTTTGGATCGAGCAAGTGAAGGTGCAGGCATCATCTTTGCTTCTCCTGCCATAGATATTAGTAACGAAGTGCTAGCGAAATTAGGCTATTCCAACTAAATGTCGTAATTTTGCCCAAATATCGTAGGGCAGTAGCAATTAGGCTGTTGTGAAAGAGCTAGACCTAAGAATTCCATCGTCCGACAGTTCTTTTTTACATTGCTAAGGCTTAGCGTAACCCCCTTTTAGAAACATCAAAAAACAACAATATGTTCAAGAAAATCCTCCTCATGCTCCTCATGGTGGCTCCTTTGAGCCTCCTCGCCCAAAAAGTGGCACACTACAACTCACAAGACATCGTGACCAACTACTCTGAATTCAAGAAGGTGCAAACCGAACTCGAAGCGATTGGAAAGCAATATCAAACTGACCTTGAGGCTATGGATAAGGAGCTCCAAACTAAGTTTGAGAAGTATCAAGCTGAAGTGACTGACAAGACTCCTGCTAACATTCGTGCTCGCAAGGAGAAGGAACTTCAAGATCTTCGACAACGTGTTCAACAAACAGCTCAAGATAACGAACAAGCCTTCCGTCAAGAGCAACAAAAGCGTTTGCAACCCGTGCTCGATAAGGTGAATGCAGCTATCAACTCTGTTATCAAAACAGGTCAATACGTGTTTGCTATCGACAAAAGTGCTGCACAAGGCATGATTCACATCAACGAAGCTCTCTCTACCGACATCACTGCGCAAATCAAGTCGCAGCTCGGCATTAAGTAAATCCTGAGAACGTCGGATAGGCCATGCTTGTGATGATTGCACATCAGCAAGACTGCTGCATCATACAGCCTTGGTTTCCCATCTTTAGCATCTGAACTCTCTGGCGTTTTTCATAGACGCGCCCGATGGTTCAGATGCTTTTTCTTGCACATTTATTTCTTCTTAGCTGCTTTATCCTAAGTATTGCCCATGTTTCGTCTTCTCTCTTTGGGGATTGTCGCGCTTTGCTGTCTATGCTTGCCTACGGCTCTTATGAGTCATGCGCAGACCGCTAGCGTTATGACCACTGCTGATCGTTCTACGAGCGCGTTTAGCCATCTCATCTGCCATCGCTTAGATTCGCTTGTGCGATTGCCTCTGATGGAGCGCAGCCAACTTGGGCTGTGTGTCTATGATCTCACCACAGATTCGCTGATTTATGCTCATGGACATCAGCAGCGCATGCGCCCTGCTTCGAGCATGAAGGTTGTCACAGCGGTAGCTGCTCTGGATAGGTTGGGAGGAGACTATCAGTTTGCCACACAGCTCTATGCCACTGCAGCACCCGCGGATAGCTTGCTCCAAGGTTCGCTTGTGGCACGTGGAGGATTCGATCCCCTCTTTGGGAGAGATGATCTTAGGGCTTTTGTGGAAGTGCTCCGACAACGTGGCATCCGTAGGATTACTGGCGACATCATCCTTGATGTGTCGCTGAAAGACACCACTAATCTGGGATGGGGTTGGTGTTGGGACGACAAGAACAAACCACTCACTCCATTGCTCTATCGTGGTAATGATAGTTGGGGTGACCATTTCATTGAGCAATTGCAGCGTGCTGGCATCACGCTAGAAGGGAACATCCATCGTGGTGTGCTACCCAGTGGTGCACAATTGCTGGTGGAACGCAAACACAGCATTGACCAAGTGCTGCGGCCGATGCTCAAAGATTCAGATAACCTCTGTGCAGAGGCCATGTTCTATCAGCTCGCGGCTACTTCTAAGCGTGCTTATGCCACCTATAAGGATGCAGCTGCACAGGTGCATCAACTTATTGCCGATTGTGGGTTACAGCCTTCTGATTATCTAGTAGCTGATGGCAGTGGGCTCTCTCTATATAACTATGTGTCGCCTTTGCTACTCGTAGCGGTGTTGCGGCATGCCGCACAGAATGAAGAGACGTTCACGCATCTTACCATTGCGCTCCCCATCATGGGACGTGACGGCACGCTGAAGTCTCGCTGTCGTCGTACTACTGCGCAAGATAATGTGCGGGCTAAAACCGGCACCGTGGAAGGAGTGAGTTCACTCACGGGCTATGCTATGGCAGCTAATGGGCACAGACTGTGCTTTGCTATCGTGAATCAAGGGGTGCGCACAGCAGCTGAAGGTCGTAGCTTCCAAGATGCTGTGTGCCGGGCTTTGACTGAAGGCTTCGATACTCCTCACATTCGCCCCGATGTTCAGCCCGATGCTGAACCCATGAACGAAGACGAGACGGCTGCTCCTACTTGCTGCTGAGCTTGTGCTAGAGTGATTCTTCGACAGACGTAGACATCTTAATCGTCGATTGTCACAGTGTTATTATAGTAACTGAGGGCTATGACGTGTGCTTTGCTTAGACTCTTGTCAACAACGCATAAACCCGCGCTTAAACCTCCGATCCGTGCAAAAAAATGGCGGACACCTTCATCACATTCGATGGAGGTGTCCGCTTTTGTGTTATGAGCTGTTGAAGGGTGCGTTGGAGCATCGGTAACAGCCTTGGGAGAGGCAGCCTAAAGGCTGTGGAGCATTAGAGATCAAACTTCTTCTTCAAGCGAGTGTGCAAGGTTTGATAGTGTGCACGAACTTCGGGGTTTTTAGTAGTCTTGGCAGCCTTCTCGAGAAGTTCGAGAGTCTTTACGGCATATCCATACAGCACTACAGAAGAGCGATTGACCATATTGCCCCAAAGGTCGGCTTGCTCACCATAACCCTTACCGAAGTTGAGGAATCCAACTTGAGCCGTGGTGTTGCCTTGAGTGCAAGAACCACAGAGGCTTGCAGCTTCTTCGATAGAACTATCGTGCATGTGACCATTTGTGGCAAGGAGTTGATGACGCAAAGCCTCGGGAGAGAGGGGAGCAGCATCTAGGCCACCTTTCAGACTTGCTTCGAAGGCTGCTTTGCCATTTGCACTAAGACCCACTTGCATTGCCGTAGGGCGAGTCACATTTTCGACATTACCACTCATATACTTGACGTAGAGTGATTGGAAACTTAGCTCTTGTTCAGTGAGGTTCTCCTGACCAGCGAGGGTTTTCTCAAAGACATTGTTGAAAACATCTTCAGCATATTCGGCTGGTGTGTAGGAGGTAGAGTCGAGATAGGCACTGAGTGCCAAACGTGAAGCCTGATTGATAGCCATTGACTGTAGGTTGTTGACAATCAAATCAAATGGGCGATTGGACGCATAGGGCAAAATTGCTTCTAACTTGCGGTTGCTCAGCTGTGAGAAATCACGAGCTTGCTTCAGAAGCCACTGAGCCGAAGCGCGCTGCTTATCGCGAGGAACCACACGATAGCGAGGGATGCCAGAGCTTTCGCTAGATTGTTGAAGATAGATACCTGCTACATTCACGTGTACATTATTGACATAGCGATATGCCTGGCTGAGGGCCTCTCTGTAGAGGCTCGTTTTGCGCTCGCTAGATTCGTCATCTTGGATCCAGTCTGTGAGATGTGAGATGATGAACTTGAGGTTCTTCATGCCATAATCTCCAGCTTTGATGGGATCATCACCTAAGTCTTCGGTGAGGCTTGAGGGATCGAGGATGGGATTGTCTTGTTGCAGACCATAACGATAGCGAAGATCGTGAGCATGCTTCTCGATGAGCTTGCACAACTCTTTGTTCTCAGCTACGAAATCACCCTTGAGTTCGGGGAAATACTTGTAAGCCCATTCCACCGCATAGTAGTCGTAAAGACCGATGGGAGGAGGATCGAGGTTGGTCACAGGGTCGCCCACTTGTGCCACGTAGTTGTGGCGTGCATAGTCCATGATAGAAGGCGTAGTGCCATACTTATCTGTGAACGACTTGGAGCGGAGAGAATCTACAGGATAGGAGAAAGAAGCTCCCATGTTGTGCATAAATCCGAGGGTGTGACCGATTTCGTGTGCCAACACATACTCGAGTGATTTTTGCAAAGCAGCTTCGGGCATCTTCTTGGTGCGGACACTTTCGTCAATCTGTGCCGTTTGGATGAAACGCCAGTTGGCAAGGATGCTGTTTACACCGCGATAGATGAAGGTCGATCCATTGATGATTTCACCCGAACGTGGGTCACTCCATGAGGGACCCATCGCATTTTGTACTGCGGTGGGAACGAAACGAATGCAGGTGTATTCGAGATTGTCGGGGTCAAATTCTGGGTCGTCAGTGGGATAGTCACGCACTTGTACCACATTTTTGAAACCGATTTTCTCGAAAGCATCATTCCAACGAACCACGCCTACGTCAATGGCTTTGCGCCACACAGGAGGGAAAGCTGAATCCACGTAATATACGATGGGTTTCTTGGGCTCTACCAACTGTCCTGCCGCAAAAGCTGCTTCATCCTTGGGCTCAACGCGCCAGCGACGTGCGAAGGTGGCAGGTTCGATGCGGCCTTCATGAAGCACGTTTTTGGAGGTGAGGAAGATGCCAACGCGCGTGTCGGAAAGACGAGGCGTCATGGGCTTCTCTGGAAGGGCGAGGATGGTGAAGTTGATGCCAGCAGTGACGGGATAGTTGGTGATGGTGCGTGAAGCAGGACCAGCGGAAATGGTAGCTTTGTAGCTACGTTCCACGAGGATGCTCACATTGTTCTTGAAACTCTTCAAGGTTTTGATGTGAGTCAAATCGTCGCGTTGCTCTTCTTGCACCTCGATACCGCTGCTAGATCCCTCAATGACGGGGAAGAAACGGTTGTCTTTGAGGAAGAAAGAACTAGCATCGATGAGCACACTTGCACTGTCCTTGCTCCATCCCTTGATTGGGAAGCTAAGGAAACTGAGGTTTCTATAGTTCTGTTGGATGCTAGCTGCCATTTCCTTGCTAGGCTCGGTGGTGGTGAGCAACTCTGTGTTAACGATGTCCATCACGACAGTGCTGTCTTTCTGAACAAAGCGGAAGTGTACAGGGTTGCTGTTGCGGAATCCCACGTTGCCTAAGCTAGGATTGGAGATAGAAGCGATGGTGGCTCCGATAAGGAAGTCTTTGCCAAGGTTGGCTTTAGGGATATCTAAATAGAGTTTGCCATCAGACTTGTGGAGCTTCATGAGAGGGCCCGATGCCGTTTGGATGGGGCGATCGGTGAGAATCTTCTCATAAGGTGTTTTCTTGGGCTCTGCTTTCTTCTCGGTCTTCTTTTTCTTGTGGAGAAAACTGAAGATTCCTGCCTCGGCTGGTGCTGCAGCAACCAGCGCGAGGGAGAGGAAAAGCGTGCCGTATAGGATTTTCTTCATAAGATCATCTTATTTCTTCACTCCAAGTGCCTTGTCAATCTTGGCAAGAAGGAGCTGATAGTGGGCTTTGAGAGTGGGAGAAGTGGTAGAAGCTACACGACGTTGAAGGATGGGCTGAAGCTTCGTGATGGCCACTTGATAGTAGATGTCGGACTTATCGAGCATGCTCACGCTTACGGTGGGGTAAGGATTAGCAGCAGGGTTGCCGAAGTGAGCATCTTGCTCTTCCTCTACTTGGAGGGGAGCACTGAGCAACTGATCTTTCAAGCCAGCAGGAGCATAGCCGAGACGCTCGATGACTGAGAAGTAAGCACCAGCAGCGTCATTGTTGTAGCCACGAAGACCAGCGGGGAGTGAAGGAATTGCCTTTTCAGGACCACCAGTCACGATGTTTGTGGCTTGGTTGAGGAAGGTTTGTTCCATCAATTGCTCAATGTGGCTAGGCGTGCGGCCAGCGAGAGTAGAAGCGAAGACGTTTTGGTAGAGATCGTCGAAGAATTCGCCCAGGGTGTAGCTCTTGCTGTCGAGGTGCTGTGCAATGATGACACGTGCACGAACGTCGAAGAGATCCTTGATGAGGAATTCCAAGAGTTGATCATAGTAGCTCACGCTCATGTATTCCTTGCGTTCTGCCGCGCGGTCGGCATGGCGAGTGAAAGTCTTCGTTTCATTGAGTGCCCAAAGGAAGGCTTGACGTTGGCGAGCCTTAGGCAACACTTGATAACGAGGAATGCCAGAGTTTTCCTTGCTGACGTTTACAATCGTACCACCCACGAGATTCAACACATTTTTGAAATACTGATGATACTGTTGAGCAATGGCAAGATTGAGAGCGGTCTTTTTGCGAGAATCTTCGTCGTTGGTGATCCATTTAGAGAGATTCTTTTGGATACCCTCGAGGTTCTTCATACCATATTGCGTAGCCTTGAGAGGATCGTTGCCGAGGTCTTCAGCAACCACGGTAGGATCGATGAGGCGCACTTGCTGGCGCATGAAGCGAAGATAGGGTTGTTTAGACTTTTGGTCTGTCCATGCTTCGATAGCTTCAGTTTCCTTATCCAGATTTCCGTCATATTGAGGGAAGAATCGGTAGTTCCACTCAATGGCGTAGTGGTCGTAGACACCAAGTGTGGGAGGAGAGAGGGAAACACCGCGGTCGCCAGGTTGAGCGATGTAGTTGTAGCGCGCATAGTCCATGATAGAAGGCGTGGTGCCATACTTCTGGGTGAAGGTGCGCGAGCGCAAAGAGTCGGTGGGGAAGGCGGCAGAAGCAGCCATGTTGTGCTCAAGACCGAGGGTGTGACCTACTTCGTGGCTCACCACATAGGCGAGAGATTCGTTGAGTAAGTTGGCAGGCAAACGATTGCCACGCACTGCCTTATCTACATTAGCTGTTTGCACGAAGCGCCACTTATGGAGAAGATCTTCCACATTGTTGTAAACAATTACCGAGGCATTGATGATTTCACCGGTAGAAGGGTCTACCCAAGATGGACCATAAGCATTTGCTTCTGTATTTGGGATATAGCGAATGCAAGAGTAGGCCAAGTTGTCGGGGTCAAATTGAGGATCATCTTTGGGGAAGTCCTTCACTTGCACTGCATTTTTGAAGCCAGCCTTTTCGAAAGCCTTGTTCCAGCGGAGCACACCTTCGCGCAAAGCTGGTTTCCAAGCCTCGGGGAAGGTTGGATCAAGGTAGTAAACAATGGGTTGAACGGGTTCGGTGAGCTTACCATTGAGATAGGCGGTGCGATCCTTGGGGACAAGACGCCAGCGGTGAGCGAGATAGACACTGCGGGTGTGGTCATCACTGCCGTTGATGTCGAACTTGGGAGAGGAGAAGATGCCCACGCGAGCGTCTGCGATGCGTGGAGTCATCTTGTGTTCGGGCAAGAGGAGGAGAGAGTAGGTGACATCTACTGTGGTGGGAACATCCTTCATGAGGTAGTAGATGTTCATGATGGAGGCACTCATCTTGTAGTTGAGTTCCACCTTCACACTCACGTTGTTGTCAAAGGCTTTGAGTTGCTTCACAAAGGTGAGCTCCGAAGTAGGAGTAGAGCGGAGAGTGAAGTTGCCAGATTTCGCAGGTACTACGTTGAGCAATGGGTTTGCACGTCCCACGAGTGAGGTTGCATCGATAAGCACTGCGGTGCTATCTGGTGTGTAGCATTCGATTTTGAAGGATTGGAAAGAAGGATCGCGGTAGTTAAGGGCGAGCACATTCTTTTCGCGCTCCGTGAGTCCATGTTTGAAGTAGTTAGAGTTGGGCACTTTTGCCACGATGCTACTGTCTTGGAGTTCAAAGCGGAGATAGAGAGGGGTGCTGTTTTTGAGTCCTGTGCTGAGATAGGTGGGATCGGACACCGAAGAGATAGTGGCTCCGAGGAGCATTTCGCGACCCAGATACTTTAGAGGAAGTTCAAAGTACACCTTACCATCGGTCTTGTACAAGGAGATGAACTTACCTTTGGCAGAATCGTACTTTTTATTTTCAAAGAACTTAGCATACTTGCTCTTTTTCTTCTCTTTCTTAGAAGGCTTGTGAGCTTCGGGCTTTTTGTCTGTGGCTGTGACAACAGCAGTGCTGTCGGAGGCGGGCTTCTTGTTGTCGGCCATTGCCGTCATCGACTGAAAAGCACCTACCACGGCAAACGCAGCTCCAAATAAGAGGGGAATAAGATTTTTCCTCATCGCTTGATATGTCTTGTTTAGTGGATAAGAATTATAGAGGGGCATTAACGCAAAATCTCCACCCCTGCAAGAAAGTAGCAAAAGCCACTTTCTTGATGAGGTGTGATAGTATAGTGTATAGACAGAGTGTACATTGTTGATGCTATAAAAGTGTAAGTCGTCTTACGCTCTTGTTTAATGTCGGATTCAACAATTTCAGTCTTGGGCTGCTGTTTACTTTCTGAACATCAAAGAAACCACATTGCCAGTGGCATTCTGGTATTTCCAGCTTTGTTTCTTGTCGTGCAAATTGAAGGAATACACATTGCCTTGCTTGGAAGTGGTGGAGTTAGTAGCTACGATGAGCTCGCTTTCATCGGCATTGAGCACCATGGCTGCCACTTCTTCGCCTTCTCCACAAGTGAAGTCAGGTGTGGTGGGGAAATTACCCTTTGACAATACGCTGTAAGCATAGACCTTATTGCCAGAAGAGTAGTAAACGAGGTTGGTAGACTGTGCTGCCACAAACTTCGTTTTCGCGTTAAATCCAGCAGAAGCAGGCACTTCAATCTTCGCTTGCTTGAGTTCTGGTTCTGAATTCTGACGCTTCACACGGTCGTTGTAGCTTCCTGGGTAGAGCCATACGTGATAGTATTTACCAGCGGCAGCATCTTGCAAGAAGAGAGCTACATCGTGGTTCTTGCTTACAGGCACCATGCCAAGCAGCTGGAGTCCTGTGAATTGTTCGGGGTAGGTGAGCTTCGTCTTTTGGAGATTGTCCTTGGTGGAAACCTTTGCATCGGGAGAATAAGTCACGAAACCTTGAGAGTTATCGTAGAGTGCAAGACCTGTATAGTTATCAATACCGATGTCTGCCCAAGAGAATACAGCAGGAGCCAAGTTACTCTTGGGGATAACCTTTGCGATATCGCGAGATGTAGCACTTGTGATTACCAAAGAAAGGTCTGAAGTTTTGATGTCAGAGATTTCTCCGTCTTCGATGACAGAGAGCTTTCCGCCTGACTGCTCATTGTTCAGTGCACCAAGTTTGTTAGGATAGAGGTAAGACACCGTGCCTGCTGCCTTAGCTGTAGAGACCAACTGCATGGTGTTGCCATCCAAACGATACACTTGGCTGGGAGAACCCGCAGCAAAGAAAATATCGTTTTTACCATAATAGTCGATGATGGTGGCTGCTGTGGGAGCACCACTGAAAGTGACTTCAGCATTGTTCTTGCTGAGCAAGTCGCGCTCTACGACAGGCTTTTCGCTATCAGGGCGAATGTAGCTGATGATAGCCTTACCATTGTCTTCTGCAAGGACATATACGCCAGTGCGATAGCGATATTGCACGTGGAGTTTGAAGGTCTTGTAGTAGCTTCCGTCTTCGTTTGAAATTGTCAAGCGGCAGAGGAAAGGATTGTTCTTATCCTTCGTATAGTCTTTACATTCGTAGGCCAAATCCTTTTCGGTAGACACCACCTCACCATTGATTTCCCAACGATAGGAAAGTGGCTTGTTCGCATTGCTTTGTTGCACCTCTGGCGCAGCAATGTGAAGTGTATCCCAACGGTCGGCTTTGTATTCTTCCGCCAATGTCTTGTTCACTGTGAGGTAAGACAATTGGTTGACAACGCCTACTGAGTCGTCTGAAATACATGAAGATACCCCCAGCATACTTGTAGCAGCCAGCGAGAAGAAGCATAGTTGATTAAATCTTTTCATGAGCTTTATTTGTAGGGGTTATAGGGATTGGCAGGGAGATATGATTTGTCGTAAGTAGGATCGTCTTTCAAGATGCGATACACTTTCATGAAGTTCAAGAAGAACTGGTTGCTGTCTCTTGACATAGCTTCCCATAACTCAGCTTCGTTAGAGTGGTAGTTCGCTAACATCATAAGATATTTGCGACGTTCGAATCTTCCAAAGTAAACTTCAAAGTATTGCCAGTAGATAGGTGCGGTGAGCACGTTAGTGGCTTGTATCTCCACCTTTTGAGCATTGGGGAATTTCAAGGCCAAATCGGATGTTTCTACCAAACGGAGGACAAGTTTGAGCGTATCCTTGTCAGGAGAAAGACCACTGCGGAGCAAAGTCACAGGCACCACGGTATTCACCGAGTCAGCGGGAATCTCTTGTTCGAGATTAAGTGATTTGTAGTGCACGCCCTCTTTCATGGTTGATGAAGGATCCACCATCAGCTTAAACTTTTGTGCTTGCTTTTGGGGCACACCTGCGAGGCGCACGGGAATCTTCATCACATATTCTTGAGTCTCAACAGGGAGCGCACCAAAAGAGTAGAATCTCACGGTGTCTTGTGCCTCTGGATAATGGAAATATACCGCGTTTTGGGAGTGGTAGAACCCATCTTTGCTGTATTCTTCGTCGTAAACGATGCTTTGACATGAACCTAATACCCCGGCTGCGAGCAAAGGCAGTAGCAATATCTGGAAAAAGTGCTTCATGTTCGTATGTTTTTATCAACTGGTTTGTTGCTCATAGCAGAAGTCAGTGCGTCGAGCACTGATTCTACTGCCATGAAAAACCGATTATTGTTGCTTATTACCGAATTCTGTTTCACGATCTGGTCTTGGTAAGACAAAGCGTGCGGTAGAAGGTTCGATAGTTGTTCTGCCATCCAGTGCCTTGAAAGGCTTGTTGTAGTGCTTCAATGCGAAGAACACCTGACCTTCACCAGGCATTTCGCGCATGCGCTCATTGAGCATTTCTTGCAAGAAAGCATCTTTGGTCAAGAGTTTGGCATCGGCCACGGGTAGAAGACCGCGGCTCTTGCGCACTTCGTCCAAAGCAGCTTTGGCAGCAGTGGCATCAGTGTCATACAAAGACTCTGCAAGGATGTAGTACATCTCGGGCAGACGAATCAAGGTCAAGCCTTGAAGTGCGTTAGTGCGGATTTCAGATTCGTTGGCGACAAAGCGCAAGAAGATAGAGGCACCTACTTCCATGCGGTAGAAAGCAGCGTATCTTACATCGATGTTGTTGGAAGTGAAGGTCTTCGTTTCGTAGAGAGTTTCCACATCTCGGCGTCCTTCTGTAAAGACACCACTTCTTTGGGTCACACCCACGAAGATGTTGTAGATGCTTTGAGACAGATTTCTATTGTTGAGACCAAAAATCATCTCCTTGTCGGCAGGGAAACGGCGAACATTGGCAAAATCGCGAGACTCGGTGAGTGAGAAGTTATTTTTCGCATCGATCACCTTTTTCGCATACTTTGCGGCATTCTCGTTGTCGCCCATGGTGTAATACACACGCGCCTTGGTGGCATACACAGCATAGAGGTTAAATTGGCGGGCACGTCCGTGGTTGTAGTCGTTGAGTACATCGACGATGGGAGTCACCACGGTATCATTGGCCAAGATGTTCTCAGCGGTGTTGAGATCTTGGAGGATGCGCTCATAAGTGCCCTTCAACGTTGGTACGGTCTTGTTAGCTAAATTGTAAGTGTCGGCATAAGGCACACCATATTGTGCGTTAGGATTCGTCACATAGTCAGGACAGAAGAGGCGCACCAAGTCGAAGTGGAGGAAGGCACGCAAGCCATAGGCTTCGCCACGTACCAATTGGAGGTGGCTGTCGTGCAAAGAAGTTGCCTCTACGTTCTTGATGATATTATTGACATACGAGATGCCTTCATATTGTGAATTCCAAATGTTGTCGATGATGGGGCGCACCTTTGCATTCTGATAGTCGTATTTAAGAATCTCGTTGTCCTTATCGTTGACATTGAGCTTTCCAAAGAGTTGACCAATCTTGTCGGTGAATCCGTAGGAGAGGTTTTCACCGTAAAGGTTGGCGGTAGCCATCTTACTATATACGCCATACATAGCGTCATAGAAACCCTGTGCGCTATTAAACTGTACATCTTCCGTGAGCGTGCCTTTAGGCTGCACGTCCAAGAAGTCGTTGCAAGATGTTGCCGACAGCGCGAAGGCTGCCACACATATTGAGTTGATGAGTGATTTCTTCATTGCAGTAATGGGCAAAGGGGTTAGAATGAGAATCTCACTGACATTTCCACGCTGCGGGCATAAGGATAGTCAAGTCCGCGCTCGCGTTTGATAGAAGAGAGATAGAAGAGGTCGTTGGTGAGCAATTCCAAGCGCAAACGGGTCAAACCAAGTTTGCGAATCTGCCAAGGTGTAAATTCATAAGCCACCGAGAGAGATTGGAGTGTGAGGTAATTGTTCACTTGAACGAAACGGCTCGTCTGTTGTGGAGTGGAGTAGTCTGCGATGTTGCGATACTTGGCATAGTTACCAGGCTTCTTCCAGCGGTCGTTAAACACGCGCTCGTCTGCGTTGTACTTAGGATCTGCACCTTCCACGCGGCTTGCGAGAGTTTGGTTGTAGACCAAGCCACCGAGAGAGTAGCCAAATGAAGCAGAGGCCGACCATTGCTTGTAGGTGAGGTAAGAACTCAAGCTACCTTGAGCCCAAGGAGCTTCGTCGCCAAAGGTCACCTTGTCGCGAGCATCATAGTCGAAGGTGTAAGTGCCATCGCGCTTGATGTAGATTTCACGACCAGTGGCAGGATCGATACCTGCAGAAGGCACTACCTTAATTGCTGTAAGCGAACCACCTTCTTCGTAGATGGGAAGAGGAGCCGTGCCCGTTGCGTTGCGGTTTTCCTCATTCTTGCTCATCAGTGCATTACTGATTTGCTTAATCTTACTCTTGTTGTAAGCGTAAGTGGCAGAAATCGACCATTGCAAGTTCTTGTTCTTGATGGGCATCACGCGAGTGCGGAGTTCCACACCCTTATTCTCGATGGCACCGAGGTTTTCGCGCGCAGTAGTCACACCCACAGAAGGAGCTTTGGTCACATTGACGAGCAAGTCGTCGGTGTTCTTGACATAAGCGTCGAAAGTCAAATCCCAACGTCCCTTGAACATGGTGAGGTCGATACCCACGTTAGAGGTGAGCGTACGTTCCCAGCGCAGGTCGGGATTACCGATGGTCTTAGGAATCGCACCGATACCCTTCACATAGTTGTAGCCGGAAGCGTAGTTATATGAGGTGATAGCTTGGTAAGGCTCAAACGAGATGTTACCCAAGTAACCGATGCTCGCACGGAGTTTGAGCAGTTCGATGGCCTTGCCTTGGAGGAACGATTCGTTGTGAATGTTCCAACCAGCACCCACACTCCAGAAAGGAGCGAAGCGAGTGTTCTTACCAAACTTAGACGAACCTTCGTAGCGGTAGATCAAGTCAAGGAAGTACTTGTTGTCCCAAATTGAGTTGAGGTTGGCAAAGAAGCCCACAGTGCGGTAGATGTTGTCCGAACCGCTAGGCTTTCCTTCCTGATAAGCTGCTGCGAAAGAGGGGTGAGAAAGGTTGGCAGAGTAGTAACCAATGGAAGTGTAGGAAGTGTTGTCACCATTGTTGGCTTCGATGGTCGAACCAGCGGTGGCACTCGTGAAGAGTTTGCCAAACATATTCTTGTTGTACGACAACATCAACTTACCAGCATAGCGCACTAGGTTGCTGTGACTCTCGGTCAAGCTACCGCGTTGCGACATATCGGTCTTTCTGAGTTCACTGAAAGAGAGGGGAGAAGTGAAGCGATTGCTCGTGGTCATGTCCTTGGTGAAGGAGAAGTCACCATTGAGGCGGAAAGCATCGGAGAACCATACCTGCAACGTCGTCGTGTTGAGGATGTTCACATTTTCCGACTTCTTGAAATTGCCAGCTTGCGCTTCGTAAAGAGGGTTATTGATAAAGTTTGACAAGTTCTTACGCAACGAACCATCCTCGTTGTAAGGCGACTCGTAGGGGTTCTGCTGCGTGTAGTCTGAGAACGAACCATAGGGCGAATCTTCAGAGTCTACCGTCATCAAAGTGGTAGAGTTGTTCACAGAGAACGCACCAGGCTTGTTGTAAGAGAACTTGAAGAAGAGTGAGAGGCGGTCGCGCTTAGAACCTATCATCACACCATCGTCAGTGGCATAGCGCAATCCGAGGTTGTAGCGTGCATAGTCGTCACCACCATCGATACTCAAGCTGTGGTTTTGTGAGAAACCATTGCGCAGGGGCTTTGCCAACCAGTCGGTGTTGACTCCGCTACGCACGATTTGAGCTAAACGATTGTATTCAGCGTCGAGACGATATTGACGTTCTCTGTCGTTATTGTCCGTGTAAAGACCTGCCAAACGCTCGAATTCCAACTTTTGTGCAGCATTAAGCATGCGATAGTCCGTTAGGTCGGGAGTGGACAGACGATAGGTGCCGCTATAGTTGAGGCGCAGACGACCAGGCTTCATCGTTTTGGTGGTGATCACAATCACACCTGCCGAAGCCTTAGAACCGTAGAGGGCAGATGCTGAAGCATCTTTGAGCACCGTCACCGATTCGATGTCGTTCATGTCCATGTCATACACATAGTCTGCACTCACCTCTGTGCCGTCTACGACAAAGAGGGGCATGTTGGCCGAACCATCGAAAGTGGCGCGACCGCGGATGCTGAGTTCTGGACGACTGTTGGGGTTAGAGCCCGCCAAGTTGTTCTCTGCAATCACAAGGCCAGGCACAAAGCTCTGCAAGCTCTCCAACACGTTTTTAGTACCCATCGAGAGCAGTTGGTCTTTTTGCACCGTAGTTTGCGAACCAGTAAAGCTCACCTTAGATTTGTTCACGAAGCCAGTGACCACGACTTCACTGAGTGAGGTGTTGTCAGCTGCCAAAGGAATCGTAGTATCGTTGCCAGGGAACACAAAGAGTGTTTGGGTGACGTGTCCGATATAGGTCACGGTGATTTCTTCACGATTCTTTTTGGTGATGATCTCAAAATTACCATTGTGGTCGGTGAAGTACACACCGTTGCCACCTTTGAGTTTGATCGTTGCACCAACGAGGGGCTCGCCCTTGCCATCAATGACACGGCCTTTGATGACTTTACCCGTTGGGTCATTTTGCTGCGCAGTCTGTGCCACAGGCATAGGGGGCAGGGCATGTGCCGCGCTTGCTGTCAAGCTAACGCCAGCCAGCAGGGTGCTTAGTGGAATTAATACTAACCTCATGTGCTTAAGTTGGATGGGTGATAGGTATATTGTCTAGTGTTGAGCGATGTTTGCATCATCCATTTTTGAATGGAGAGGAGAACCTTTCCATGCAGCGCAAATCATCGAAATGAGGCTGCCGGTAGATGGGCAGCACGGGGTTGGTTCTGTGATACCCCCAAATTTAGATGGCTTGACAACAAGGGCTTCTGTGGTGCACCATATTTCTATAACCAAATAGCCATCACGCTGAGCTTTATGCCAGTCGTCACAGACGCTCTCGTCTGGCCAGCGTACAGCACTTTTTAGATGCTTTGCTCTAAGTGTGCAGATGCTAAGGGGGGATTTTGCAAATATAGTGTAATCTAATTAAACAACAAAGTGATAGACGTATTTTTCTTCGATTTTCATTCATTTTCTTGCTTTTGTCAGTCTCTGTTGTGTTTTGTCTTTATTTCTGCTAAGCCTAAAGAGCACTTTTTGCTACAAAGTTTCTGTTTTACCCTTTCATGTATTCCGTGTTTTGGGGCTTTATTCTACACTAAATGGTGATACTTTGATGCAATCTATTTCTAAGTTTTGGCAAAGTTTTGTCGGATTTTTACGAAAATATCTCCGAGTTTTTTCAGAAAATCTCGGAGATATTTGAGAGAAACTCGGACTTTTTGCACCAAAATCTGCGACATTTCGTTGGCATTTCACCTACTTTTTTCGAACAATGTGTAGCACATGGATGCATTGCTTAGGAGGATGCTTCTTAACGACTGCAAATGGTGAAGAGTTTTCGGTGAGATTGTTTCTCCAGTCGTGTCTGAGTTATCATTGGTTAAATGAATGTTAATCACCTGGGGTTTGACTCCTTCTCGCGCGCGTACGTACAGCAAAGTTGATGTTTTTGCTTTCACAACCTTCACCGATTTGTCTGTAATGAGTTGTATTACAGAGAATAACACGTGTTTTTCGGACAATTTTTAACAGAATGGTGAGTTTTGTATCGAAAAATGCTGCTTTTGCCTTCCGCAAGTCACATCACGTATGAGTGACTTGCGGAAGGGGAACAAGATAAGTTGTTGTCGACTTTTGTGAAGGTTGTGAAAGAGAAAAAGTCAAAATCCCAGGGAAGGCGCGTGCGACGCGCACGCGTGAGAAACATACTCCATGAGACACTGGAATCATGGCTTGTAGAAGAGAAGGGCATGGAAGCAGGGGAAGGCCAGTTTTTCCACTGATTTGAGAAAAGTCAGAGAGGTCTGTTCGAAGACTGTGTGCGCTGTAGCATCCGACTTTCGAGTAAAAATGCAGAAAAATGGAGCGGTTTGACATCATTTAACGCGGATTTTCTCTCTTTTGGCCCATTTCAACCCAGTATATAATAGGGGGCTATGCGTATAAAGGAGAGTGGTCAGTAAATACTCAATCAATATGCTTGAGTTTCTTCTTATTCTTCTGTAAAAATGTTCTCTTTAATTAAGGGATGACGGGTGAAATGAGGTGAGGGTTGACTAACACTACACAAGGAAATATCTGCACATCAACGTCTGCTTCAAGTTTGTAATCACAATTCCGAAGTTTGGTGGTAAAATGATAGCGTCCGCTTTGAGATGGTTGGGCATCAACGATGTCAAAGCTGTGGTCGGTGGAGATGATTGTGCCATCAGGAGCTCTCCATTCGTAGGTGTCCAATTCGTAAGTTGATTGAAGGTGAATGGTGCTATTAGGGCAGGCACGGATGTAGCTCGTAGGAAGGAGGAGCATGCTACGAGCACTCACAACAGTGACAGGTTCAAGAAAGTATTGCCCACAAGCATCCTTCGCATAGACCATGAATTGATCGCCTGTGACGCCAGCTACAAAGTGAGCTACTCCATCGGAGGATATATCGTCTGGAGCCGATTTTACAACAGTGACCCCATCCATTTTGCGAAGTTCATAAGTGATGGGTTCTTTGCCTTTTATGCCCTTTACTTCAATATGTCCCACAGAAGATGACGAGTTCATACAACTATAAGCCTTCAAATGGGGACGTGAGATTTCAAAATTGAGAGGTTCAATATGCACATGGAGGGTGTCGAGATAGCAGGTGGGGCTTACTCGATCATCACCTATCCCAAGAACGTAGTTTCCTGGTTTAGTAAGCTCGATGATATCTCCTTCTTTTACGAGAAATTTGGGAGTATAGCCTCCTGCTACACCAGAAAGAATGGAGAATCTGGTCTTTTTATTCCCGTCAAGAAGAACGCCTTTGTCCATAATCTTACCTTGAGGTTTGAGACGTAGGATTCCACATTCTGTAGTTGAAGTGTAAGTGAAGTTTTGCACATCATAGAGACCTTCCCATTTGGCACTGAGAAAACGTACACGACAAGGATCTCCTATGGGTAGGGAGAGGTTGGTCTCCTCGAGGGTGTAGGTGCCTGGAGGCATTGGAGTCGTTGTGGTGCTAAAGTAAGTACCAGTATAAGATTTATACGTATTGAAGGTGCCTGGTATTTCTTTGCCTTTACTGTCTAGTATGCGGTAAGACACCATGATTTCTCCTTTAGCATCTCGTAGAGGGGGTTCTAGTCCATTTTCTCCAAATCGGAGAAACAGACTGCCCATGTGTTTACCGCATGAGCTGGGGTTCCAGCGGCGGAATTCGAATTTATCGCTCCGGGCGTCTTGATGGAAGGTGGTGGGTGCAGACCATAGGAGGGTTGTGCCATCGGCTTTGTAGACCTTGAGCCGATAATCTACCCCATATTCAAGAGGGTTGGACGCCTTGTCATTGCTGTTATTGTTTGTTGTTCCAAAGTAATTGAAATCAGTCGCCTTTTTAATGACCTGCACGCTCTGGGCGTGCCCATCGCTTTCGCGTTCGATTTTCACGATGAGAGGCACACAAGCCGAAAAGGTGTTGAGGTTATAGAACTTCCGCCAATGGTCGCAGAACGTTTGGCGAGGAAGTTTTTCATAATCGACAAACCTCTCGGGAGTTGTTGTTGCTTCCCACGTATTGGTGCCATCAGTGGCTTGGACATACCACTGTTTGTTATAATCAACGAGCATTGTTACATTGTCCTTCGCAGAATTGATGGTATAGGTTCCTACCACATTTCCCGTTTTGTTCTTTTCGCGTAAGGTGAGGGTTACAGGGAAGCACCAAAGACTATTAAATTGGAACTTGGCTTCGTAAATTCTCCATCCATATTTTTCACATTGATCTTGAGAACCTTCGTGTTGGAATTCTGGTTTGCGGAGTTTGATCTTACATTCGTTGAAGACGTTAGGGCAGTTTTTTAAACGAGCGAAGACAGACACACCTTTTGTGTGAAGCTCTCCTATTGTGTAGGGCGTTATGTCAAAAAGTTGTGCAGGGTGGTAAGGAGAAGGAACGATAACTGTTTGCCAACGGTTAGGGACTTCTCCAGTGGGAGCAATGGCTATTTCAAACTCTTCTTGGTCATAATACTTTTTGAAGTCTTCGTTGGAAAACTGTGCATCATAGAGACCTAAGTAGTTAAAGAAGATGTGATTGCAATCTGAACCAGGGGTAAATCGTTCATGCACCCAAGTGGCAGGTGGAACAATGGTGGGTAAGTTGTCTACAGTGAGTTGTGCCAAAGTGATGTTTAGTTCGCGCCCTTTCCCATATTGGTCTCGGATATCTAGCTTATAAGTGCCGGCGGGGTAATATCCATTAAGCACAAGTTCTTTTGAACCATTCGCGCCTGGTTTTATAGTGAAAGGTGTTATGCCTAAAGAAACGCCAGCTGGAGCATCCTTAAGTGTACACGTAAAAGTGGAACCTCCATTCTTGACATTGACTGCAAGAATGCCCAAGGGGCAAGCCGAGAATGACCCTCGTTTTAGTTTGCTTTCTGTGATGCTGGGTAGAATATAACTACCCTTCACTACAAGGTTCGTAAGTGTTTTGCTAATTATTCTAGAGTTGTCATTGACACAAGTGGCTTTCATGAGTAAGTTATAGGTTCCAGGTGCCAAGTTGTTAATCACAGGATTATCTGTAGGGGCTGGGTGAGAAGCACCTTGTGTGAGGGGTATTGTCTCAAAAACATAAGTAACCATGTTGTCATTACTTCCTACAACCTTAGTGTTGATGTTGAACGCACCATCGCTAGGGCCAACTGAATGAGTGATGGTTGCTGTGAATATTACATCACTAGGACATTGTGCGGAAAGTATAAAGCTTTGATAACTTAGAAAGATAACTAGCCATATAATTCTGGTGACAATAGTATGTTTCATGTTTCTACTAAGATATTCTGATGGATAAAAAGATATACTGTGTATAGTTCTGTTAATACTAGAGACAATCTTTGTGTTAAGGCTTTTCATTAATCTCTAGAGTCCTGAAAGCATGTTATCCCAATGTTGTATGAGGATTTTCTTATTGTATGCTTAATAAATATTTGTGAGGTAGCCTTAAGGGAATATTGTTTACATTTGTTAGTTGTTGAAAATCAGAAATCTTCTGAAGAAGTAGTGCTCATACTTTCTAATAGCAAAATTACAATATTTTGTTGTATTGCAGTGGGTTTCTATAAAGAATATGAGTTTGATAAGAGAATAATGATAATTGCAGGTCTACTCTACATGTATATAAAAAGAAGTGGGAGGAAAAAACATACGGCTTTTCTTGTTTTTTCTTTGTCGTTCGCGTAACTTTGCAGGAAGATCGTTCTTAACTTGGGCGGAATAGGTCTGCTAGCTGCCCTTTGCTCCTGCTGAAAAATATGTAATTATTTGAAAATGTAGGAGATAGGATGATTCTTGTAATCCTAAAAGCATATACAATCCACCACTGACATGGAATATAACTTCAGAGACATTGAAAAAAGATGGCGCGAAACCTGGGCGCAAGAAGGTACCTACCACGCGCAAACGGGGAGTGATCGCCCAAAATACTATGTGCTCAATATGTTTCCTTATCCTTCTGGAGCGGGACTTCATGTGGGGCATCCCCTTGGTTACATTGCTTCCGACATCTATGCCCGCTACAAACGTTTGTGCGGCTTCAATGTGCTCAATCCTATGGGCTATGATGCCTATGGATTGCCTGCTGAACAATATGCTATCCAAACGGGACAGCACCCTGCAGTGACCACTCAGCAGAATATCACGCGCTATCGAGAGCAGCTCGACAAAATCGGTTTCTCCTTCGACTGGAGTCGTGAGGTGCGCACGTGCGAACCTGATTACTACAAATGGACACAGTGGGCATTTGGCAGAATGTTCCAATCTTTCTATGACAATGCCGCACAAAAGGCACGTCCTATCAGCGAATTGATCGAACATTTTGAAGCCAACGGCACAGAAGGGCTGAATGTGGCTGAGACTGAAGCTCTGCACTTCACGGCTGCTGAATGGAAAGCCATGAATGAAGTGGAGCAGCAGCAGGCTTTGATGAACTATCGCATTGCCTACATCGGTGAGACGATGGTGAACTGGTGTCCTGCGCTTGGCACGGTGTTGGCTAATGATGAAGTGGTGGACGGTGTGTCTGAACGTGGTGGACACCCCGTTGTGCAACAGAAGATGAAGCAATGGTGCTTGCGCGTGAGTGCTTATGCAGGTCGCATGCTCGACAGCTTAGAGCACCTTGACTGGAGCGATTCGCTCAAGGAAACACAACGCAACTGGATTGGTCGTTCGCAAGGTACGGAAATGGAGTTCCGTGTGAAAGACAGTGACCACAGTTTCACCATCTTCACCACACGTGCCGACACGATTTTTGGTGTGACCTTCATGGTGCTTGCTCCTGAGAGTGAACTCGTGGCACAACTCACCACCGATGCTCAGCGTGCCGAAGTGGATGCTTACGTGGCAGCCACGGCTAAGCGCACGGAGCGTGAGCGCATCAGCGATCGCAAGGTGAGCGGTGTGTTCTCTGGGGCGTATGCAGTGAACCCTTTCACTGGAGCTGAAATACCTATCTGGGTGTCAGACTATGTGCTCGCTGGATACGGCACCGGTGCTATCATGGCAGTGCCTGCTCACGATAGTCGCGACTATGCTTTTGCTCGTCATTTCGATCTTCCCATCGTGCCCCTTATCGAAGGTGCCGATGTGAGCGAAGAGAGCTTTGATGCTAAGGAAGGTATTGTGACGAATTCTCCCAAGGCGGGCGAAACAGCCCTCCATGGTTTCTCGCTCAATGGATTGACCGTGACAGAAGCGATTGCTAAAACGAAGGCTTTCGTGACCGAACATAAGTTGGGCCGTGTGAAGACCAACTATCGCTTGCGCGATGCCATCTTCTCTCGCCAACGTTATTGGGGTGAGCCTTTCCCCGTGTACTATAAAAACGAGATGCCTTATCTCGTGCCAGAAGACTGTCTCCCCATCGAATTGCCTGAAGTGACAAGGTTCTTACCCACTGAAACGGGTGAACCTCCTCTTGGCAATGCCACACACTGGGCGTGGGACGAGGAGAATCGCTGCGTTACTGACAATAGCCGCATCGACCACAAGACGGTGTTCCCGCTTGAACTCAGCACGATGCCTGGTTTCGCAGGATCTTCTGCCTACTATCTCCGCTATATGGATCCCCACAACAATGAAGCATTGGTAGGTGAGGCCGCTGTCAACTATTGGCAACAGGTGGATCTCTATGTGGGTGGTTCAGAACATGCTACTGGTCACTTGATCTATTCACGATTCTGGAATAAGTTCCTCTTCGACCTTGGAGTTTGTCCCAAAGATGAGCCTTATCAGAAGTTGGTGAACCAAGGTATGATCCAAGGTCGTTCCAACTTTGTCTATCGCATCAAGGACACGAACACCTTTGTGAGTCTTGGTTTGAAGGACAACTACGAGGTGACTCCTCTGCACGTGGATGTGAATATCGTTTCTGCCGATGTGCTTGATGTTGAAGCCTTCAAGGCATGGCGCCCTGAATATAAAGATGCAGAGTTCATCCTCGAAGATGGAAAGTATATCTGTGGTTGGGCAGTGGAAAAGATGTCGAAGTCGATGTTTAATGTGGTGAATCCTGACCTCATCGTTGAGAAATATGGTGCAGATACGTTGCGACTTTATGAAATGTTCCTGGGCCCCATCAACCAAAGTAAGCCTTGGGATAGCAATGGTATCGATGGCTGCTTCCGTTTCCTTAGAAAGTTGTGGAATCTCTTCTACAAAGACGAGCAGTTCTTGCCTACTGATGTAGCTCCTACCAAGGAAAACCTCAAGACCCTTCACAAACTCATCAAGAAGGTGACCGATGACATCGAGGTGTTCTCTTACAACACGTCTGTGCCTGCCTTCATGATTGCTGTGGGCGAATTGGCGCAACAGAAGTGCTCCGCTAAGGAAGTGCTTCAGTCGCTCGTGGTGCTGCTCGCTCCCTTCGCTCCTCACGTGGCAGAAGAGTTGTGGCACGCACTGGGTCACACCACCACGGTGTGTGATGCTACATGGCCTAAGTTTGATGAGGCGCACATCAAGGAAGACACCGTGACACTGGGTATTTCCTTCAATGGTAAGACACGTTTCACGCTCGACTTTCCCGCTGAAGCTTCTAAGGAGGAAATCGAAAAAACAGCACTCGAGTCAGAACATAGTGCGAAGCACCTCGAAGGTAAGACTGTGGTGAAGGTGATTGTAGTGCCTGGTCGTATCGTGAACATTGTGGTCAAGTAGAAATAAGATGGAAGACGTTAGACGTTATGGGCTGCTGGTAGGCTCTAACCTCTAACGTCTGACGTCTAATCTCTAGAATCTTGCATCTTTACGTCCTATATGCTAGAGGCTAACGTCTAATTTCTAACGTCTAACCTCCAACCTCTAATTACTAAGGTCTAATACCTAACCTCTAAATAGGGGCTGTGCCCCCTAATGTCTCAATCAAATGTCTAATCTTAAAATCAACTGGAAGCTCGAAATTCAGGATTTGATCATTATCTCTCTTGGATTGTTATGTTATTCCATCGGTTATTATTGTTTCCTTGTGCCTCACCAGGTCACCCCAGGAGGAACCACAGGTCTGGGATCCTTGGTGTTTTATGCGACAGGCTGGTTCAAACCACAATGGACATTTTTTATAGCCAACGTGATACTCCTTTCTGTGGCTTTGAAGGTGCTAGATTGGAAATTTTGTCTGAAGACCTTCTTTGCTATTGCAATGCTTTTTGTGTTCCTCGCTGGGGTAGAAAACGTACTGCGCTATCTTTGGGAAGTTAAACCTGAGTTCTTTCCCGCAGGATTCAATGAAGCTGTGGGATTGCCCATCGTTACCAGTAACGCGTTCATGAGTGCTGTGTTTGGATCGGGTATTATGGGATTGGGCATGGGACTTGTTTTTCTGCGCAATGGTTCGACAGGTGGTACTGATGTGATTGCTGCGATGATCAACAAATATCGCGATATGTCGCTCGGTACACTCATTCTACTTTCTGATGTGGGCATTATCACCGCTTCGCTGTTCTTGCCTAATAGCAATCTTGAGAAACTCTTGTATGGCTACACCACGCTCATCATTATCACGATGATGGTAGATCTGGTGGTGAATAGTGGTAGACAATCGGTGCAGTTCCTCATTTTCTCTAATAAATACGAGGAAATCGCTTCAGAAATCAATGCCCTCAATCGTGGTGTCACAGTGCTCAATGGACAAGGGTGGTACACGAAACAGGAGCGCAAGGTGCTTGTCGTATTGGCAAAGAAACGCGAGGCGAGTACGATATTCCGTATCATTACTGCTGTCGATCCTCATGCTTTCGTGAGTCAGACTTTGGCTAGTGGCGTGTTCGGTTATGGCTTTGACCGCATCAAGGTAAAGGCTAATGCCGAGCAAAAACAACGTGCCGAAATGGAAAAGTTGAAAGCTAAAGTAGCTACTGACCAAGCTAATTCACGTCGGTAGTCTCTATTAGTGTGATGTAAGAAGAGTTTCCCCTTCTTCATCACACACTTTTTTGGAGAAATCTCCGTTATCAACATGGAGGTTTCTCTCTCTTTTTCTCATACTATGTCTTCTCTATAATATAGGAGCCGTTTATGGTTTCGCGGAGGATAAAGGGTAGAAAAGATTTTATGAACAGATAGTCTCAAAGCTCTAATTCTTAACTTACTAAAAATGCTTGTTATTGCTACCAACAACGTCCACAAACTTGAAGAAATTCGTGCTGTCGTGGGAGATAGATTTAAGATTGTGTCACTGGCCGATATCAATTGCCACGAAGACATTCCCGAAACGGCCGATACGCTTGAAGAGAATGCTCTGCTTAAAGCACGTTTTGTGCACGAGCGTTATGGACTTGATGTGTTTGCGGATGATACTGGGCTGGAAGTGGAGGCTCTCAATGGGCAGCCTGGGGTGCATACGGCACGCTATGCTTTTTCTGATCGCCACGATACTGAGGCCAACGTCACAAAGTTGTTGCACGAGATGGAAGGGAAGACCAATCGAAAAGCTGCCTTCCGTACGGCTATTGCGCTCATCTTGGATGGAAAAGAATATCTGTTTGAAGGAAAAGTAGAAGGCTACATCACACCAGAACGTCGAGGAACCGATGGTTTTGGCTATGATCCAGTGTTTTCTCCAGAGGAGACAGGCAAGACCTTTGCTGAATTAGGGGTTGAAGTGAAAAATAGTTTGTCTCACAGAGCAAGAGCAGTTGCTCAATTGCTTAAGTTCCTAGCTACTGTTCAATAAGTCTAACCTCGCAGACTTTGTTTGAGTTTGCGTTTTTAATACTTCAAGATTTGTATAAACTTATCATTTATCTCCTTCTCTGCTTTAGTGTCACTGCTCAAGCAGCTGATTTCTCTCGATGGACACCTCATCTTTCCTATTACGATGGGAAGGAGGTGGTGCGTGATGGGCGGTATCTCTATGCTCTGATGGGTGAGAATCTTCTGGTTTGCGACCTTGTGGCCCGCACTTCCACTCCCATCACCCGTATGTCGCATGGTCTTGCTCGCAAGTCTATTGCTCACATTGGGCTGTCTCGCAAGCATCGTACTCTGATTCTTCTTTATGCAGATGGTAATGTAGATTTGCTCAGATTGCAGACTGGAACAGTGGAGCATCTCCCGCATCTTGCCAATTATCAACAACAAGAACTTGTTGTCCAGCGTTTGCGAGTGCAGGATGATGATGCTTTTGTCACCACCAATGCGGGTTTTCTTTGGATAGATGTGGGGCAGGCTCTTGTGCGTGGGCATTTTGCCGTGGGACAATGTCTCGATGTGGTGCAATGGGGTGGACAAATCTTTGCTGCTTTTGGAGGAAAGCTACGTCAAATCAATAGACGAAGCAACTTTAATGACCTCTCGCTTTGGACTCTGGCTCTCGATGCTCATGTGAGTGCTATTGCACCTTCTGGTAAAACCCTCTTTGTAGCACTTGATCCAGACCAAGGTGTGAATGCCGGACTCTGGAGTATTTCAGCTCCTTCTACATCTTCTTTAGAGACTATGGCTGCGCAGGTGAACCCCTCTGCTGGTTGGGTGCACTTTGACAAAGAGTATCGAGGAAATGACCTGCACATAGATGCTGAAGGTAGGCTTTTGGCCTTTCAGCGAGGGCAAGCCGTATTAGTATCTCCTACAGAACAGACATCGCTTGTTCGTACCCAACTTCCAGCCGAAGCCCAGTGCGCAGAGACAGATGGTCAGGGAGGATGGTGGCTAGGATTTAGTGATAAAGGAATTGCGCATCGTCCAGCTAATGCTGTGGATTGGACTGTCGAAAAAGCCTCACAGCGTTTTGGTGGGTGGGGGCCACGTTACGATTTAGCCTATTTTATGCGTTATCGCGGAGGTGATTTGTTGGTCGCTTGTGGTCGCCTAGACCCTCTAGATAGGGTATCCTATCCTCAGATGGCTGAAATTTACGATGGGAAGTCTTGGAACTTTCTAGACACCCCCTCTGCTTCAGAAGGATATGTGGGTACTGCGTTTCAGAATGCCACTTGCATCGATCGCAATCCTCTGAATTCTCAGCAATATGCAGTGACAACTTCCCGTACGGGGCTATATCTTTATGAGGGAAATCATATCAGTAGGCAATATACTTACACGAATTCTCCCCTTGTTTCAGCTGAAAAGCGCAATGAAAACGCTTTTAAGAATTATGTCCGTACTGATGGAGCTATATATGATGCCCAAGGTAATCTCTTTTTGCTCAACAGTAGTGCAGATACAGCTCTCCATGTTATAACTCCCCAAGGCACTTGGGGTAAAATATACCTGAGTGCGCTAGATAATGCTCCGACATTGGAAAAGACGATGTTTGACTCTAAAGGTAGATTGTGGATGCTTTCTCGTCGCTCTGCAGGGGATTATAATAGTGGTTTCTTGTGTTTAGATTATAATAAAACTCCCACAAATACACGAGATGATGTGTCTACTTTCCGTTCCTCTTTTTCTAATCAAGATGGGGAAAAAATCATTTTCACTTTTGCTACTTCCATTGCGGAAGACCGTGATAGTGCCATTTGGTTAGGGACGAATCAAGGTTTATTCCGAGTGGACAATCCTAACACCTGGAGTAATCGAGATTTTTATGTCACTCAAATTAAGGTGCCTCGTAATGACGGAAGTAATTTAGCAGATTATCTGTTGGCTGGAGCGAGCATCTCGGCCATTGCTGTGGATGGGGCCAATCGCAAGTGGGTGGGTACACTCAACGATGGTTTGTATCTTCTTTCAGCAGATGCACTCACCGTAGAACAACATTTTACAACAGATAACTCTCCACTTTTCTCCAATGAAATATGGAGTATAGCATGTCATCCATCTTCTGGTGAAGTGATGATTGGTACTAGTGCAGGGCTTCTTTCTTATCAAGCAGGTGTTTCTGCTCCTGCCACATCACTTCAGACTTCAAATATCCGGGTTTATCCTAACCCTGTTCGTCCAGATTATGTAGGAAATATCACCCTGGATGGTCTTGTGGCGGATGCAGAAGTTCGTGTGGTGAGCTCGGATGGTCGCCTGATTACGCGTGGCATGAGTCTTGGAGGAAGTTTCACATGGGATGGACGAACAGCCCGAGGCGAGAAGGCAGCATCAGGAGTCTACTATTTCTATGTCGCTGCACAAGGGGGCGCGCAGAGTGTCGTAGCGAAGGTGGCTCTTGTACGATAAATCGTAGAGGGAAATCACCTTATTCTATAGGTAAAACAGCCTGTAAACTCGATAAAATCCACTTTTTTGAGGAGATTCTATCAAAAAAAGAGAATTTTATTTGTGCAACCCACTATATTACAATATATTTGCAGGGAAAAGAAACACTAATTTCTGGAAAAATCACTCTTATAGAATTGAATAATCATTTAAATACATCACTAATATGAACAAAACAGAACTCTCTAGCGCAGTGGCTAAGCAAGCCAACTTGACGCAAGCTCAGGCTAAGGCCGCTGTAGAAGCTACTCTCGATGCTATCGCTGCTGCCGTTAAGGAAGGTGACAAGGTGGCCCTCCTCGGTTTCGGTACTTTCTCTGTTACAGAGCGTCCTGAACGTCAAGGTATCAACCCCGCTACTAAAGAAAAGATCACTATTCCTGCTAAGAAGGTGGTTAAGTTCAAGGCTGGTTCTGCTCTCGAAGTGAAGTAATACTTCTTTCGAAACCCCACATAAGCGCGACATACCTATACGGCGTGTCGTGCTTTTTTTGGCTTCGCACGGACTCCTAATTTATAGATAGTCGGCGAAAGAAGTAGTGGTATTTTTATCGCTCTGTTAGTTTCTCTGTCATAGTGCGAATGCTAAGACAAATCTTGAGCATAAGTAGAGAAGAGGTTTGATCTACAGCCATGATTATCGATTCTCTAATGTCTAATGTCTACTCTCTAACATTCAATGTCTACTAATCGAATTCCTCTTCTAGCTCATTTTAGCCTTGCAGGTGCAGCAATCTGTTGGGGGCTCATGTCGCCACTGGGCAAAGATGCCATGCAACATGGCATTGATGGCATCACGCTCGTTTCACTGCGAGTCATGGGAGGTGCTATACTCTTTTGGATTTCCTCTCTCTTTGCACCTCGTGAATCAATTTCCCGAAAACATATCGCTCTTTTGTGCCTTGCTGCAGTTTTTGGACTCGTAGGCAATCAGTGTTGCTTCACCATTGGGCTTAGCCTCACTTCGCCTGTCAATGCTGGTATTGTCACCACAACCATGCCCATTTCAGCACTTATTTTTTCGGCGATAATCCTTAAAGAACCTATAACATTGCGCAAAGCACTGGGTGTAGCCTTGGGATGCTGTGGTGCAGTCTTGCTGGTGATGTCGAGCGTGCGTGCTGCTTCTGGAAGTGCTGCGGTAGGCACTTTGAGCATGGGCGACATTCGTGGGGATCTCCTCTGTTTTGCGGCTCAGATATCATATACCATTTACCTCACTGTGTTCGGGTGGTTGGCTAAACGCTACAGTATCTTCACGGTGAATAAGTGGATGTTCCTTTCGGCCACCTGTATCATTTGGCCATTTACTGCATATCATGTGTGGCAAACTCCATGGAGCACTCTTTCTGCTGTCACGCTCGGCGAAATTCTTTATGTCGTCGTCGGAGGAACTTTCCTAGCTTATATATTGATGATTCGAGGTCAACAAGTGTTGCGACCAACTGTGGTAAGTATGTATAACTATGTGCAGCCCATTGTAGCTGTCATTGTTAGTATTATTCTTGGGCTTGCAGTCTTCACGCTCACCCACGCCTTGGCCGTGGCACTCATCTTTTCGGGAGTAGCTCTTGTGACACTCTCCAAGTCGCGCCGCGACTTGCTAGAAGCAGAAAAGCGTGCCAAAGCCTCCTCTACTTCGTCTTTATCTGAACTGCAAGCGGCCTCAAAAGAACAGTCTTAGTGCTGAACCCTTCGTTCTGTTTTATTTCTTACGTAATACTTTTTTATATGAGCAGAGTCTTATTATTCCGCAAGAAGTCTTCTCGTATTTTGCCTTTTTGTTGTACCTTTCTACTCTTCTTGTTCTGCTTTAGTGGAATCAGCTTCGCTTTTCATCACAAAGATCAGCAGTCTACTGCCACTACCAAGGCTACTTTGTCTGTACATTTCAGTGGGATAAAGGAGAGCAAGGGGAGAATCGTCCTTTCTGTCTATGATAATCCCGAGCACTATCGCAAACAACCCCTTCAGGTGCTGCGTGTGGCCACGGCCACTGCTCAACAACATGGAATCTCTGTGGCACTGCCAGCAGGCACTTATGCTATCACCATCTATCAAGATGCCAATGGAAATGGAAAAATAGATCGTAATTTCATGGGGATTCCCACCGAATTAGGTGGGTTTAGCAATAATCCCCGCATTGTCATGGGTCCACCTAGTTTCAAAAGATGCGCTTTTCGACTTGAGGGAAATCTCCACACTACGATTCTCTTGCATTGAACAGCCTTTGTCATTGTACCTTATTCCACATTGGTTGTCGCTCAAATACCTGATGATTCGCCGATTCATCTATTGTATCATTTATGAAATACATGTCCGCACTCGCTCTGCCGTGCTTGAGTGGTCTTTTTCTTCTCTTGGGGGGAATCTTTTTCTCCGGAGTAGCCCTTGCGCAAACAGCTGAAACCGATTTGTGTCATCAACTCACTGCACGTTGCGACACAGACTCCGTTGAAATCAAAACGCTTTATCTTGATGTTGATGCTCTTGCTTTCTTCAAAGACAACGAGTTCGATGGAAACATTGCCAAAGGCTACACCCTCCCTGGAGTGCGCCTTACTCCGTATCTCGCTTATCGACCTCTACCCAATTTGAATTTGCAGCTGGGACTCACCGCACTCTGCTATGACGGCACCAACTACTATCCCAACTATGCCTTTCACGACATCGTCACCTGGAAGGGCAATGCTTATCAAGGATTTGCACACGCTTTGCCCTTTTTTTGAGTGGCACTGCAGATGGGAGCTGCCACTCTTGTGTTGGGTGACCTCTACGGGGGAGCAAATCATAATCTAATTCTTCCGCTCTATAACCCCGAGACTCTACTCACCACTGATCCCGAAAAAGGATTTCAAACCATCATTCGCACGCGTCACTGGAAGATGGATGCGTGGATTGATTGGCAAAGTTTCATCTACGAGATGGACAAGCATCAAGAGGCTTTCACGGTGGGCATGTCGCAAATCCTGCATCTTCTCCACCCGCATGCTCATGGATGGTCGCTCGATTTGCCAGTGCAAATGATGGTGCAACACCGCGGAGGAGAACAAGATGATACGGATTTGGGAGTGCAAACACTCTGCAATGCTAGTGTTGGGCTGCAGTTACGAAAAACTCTGCATCATCGTGTTTTCAATGAGGCTGCACTAGAGATGCACGCACTTGGCGCCTATCAGCAAGCTGGAAAACTGTGGCCCTTCAACAATGGTGCTGCCATGTGGGTCAGTGGTTCGCTCAATCTGTGGCATGCTCTCCGACTTCAACTCGGATGGTGGAAAACGCAAGATTTTGTCACACTCTATGGTAGTCCTTTCTTCAACACGCTTTCTCTAAAAAACGAAGGTGCGCGTTTTTCTCACATGAACACTGCCTTTTGGAGTGTGGAATTTGTGCGAACTTTGTCTCGCGACTATGTTTTTGGGGCAAAAGCCAATGGTTATGTTACTGATGCCGGACATTTGTTGTTGAAAAATGGTGCCATAGATCCAGCCGCCCTGCGTCATACTTTTTCTTTTGGTGTGTTTTTACGAGCCCATCCACGTTTCTTGCTCAAAAGATTCAAGTAATTCTTCCTAGCTACGTCTGCTCTAGGGTAAACAAGCCTATTTCGCAAGTGTATCGATTCGTTTATGGAGGATTATCACCTTCGCCACTGCTGTATGAATCATTTTCTACGCGCGCGCGTTATTATTTTGTCTATGCTTGAAAGTTGTCTATTCTCGCAATTAAAGGTTGAACTTCTAAGCTTGCAGCTCTTCCATTTCCTGCTTTATTTGTGTTTCTATTTGCTGTGAGAAATATTCTTTCGGAGGGGACTGAAAAAAACTCCAACGTTTTTGGGGAAATCTCCCACGTTTTTTGAGAAAGGTCCGAGAGAAGCGGAGAATTGGTGGAGAACAACTGCCGATAGTGGAGCATTTTAGAGACCGCAAAGCGCGATGATAGCATGAGACACCCTCAAACGCCATCAAAGGGGATAGAAAAGGGTAAAATCTCGTTCCAGTGGGGTGGGTGTGAAAAATGGGCTATAAGGGTGGAACTTGCGTAGTATACATAGCAAAATGGTGCCATCTAAAATTTTCCTCCGATTTTTTTATAGAAAGTCTT
>NZ_KB290713.1 GCF_000318095.2 Alloprevotella sp. oral taxon 473 str. F0040 | reverse complement strand
AGGCAAGTAGGTGAAGGTCTGAGAAAACCCTCCTCTATATCGTTCTAAGGTGTAATAAGTTTCATCGTCAAACTTCACAATGTGGAGTGTGTCATCAGCAAAAATCGAGTTGCACCAGCTAAGAGTGCAGATGCAGCAAAACAATAGTCGAAGTATCATAGATGTATGTTATTAGAAGTTTATGCCCATAGAACGAAGTATGAGTTCCCAATTCCAGTTGTAATTGGGATTGACTTTGCCCAATTGCATATCATCGAGCTCAGGATAGGATTTGTAGTATTCAAAACAGTACGTAACACGCTCTTTGAATTTTTCAAAGTCTAATTTATTTTTCTCGTCAAAGCACCCATGAATCCAGCGAGAATATTCATTCGATTTATTGTCATCATGTATAAATTCGCCTTTTGATAGGCCTCTTTGAGCAATGCTATATCTGAGGGCTTTGCCTTATCCAATAATCCTATCGTCGTGACATCTTCTGGCAACGTTTCAGGATGAATACCGATGAGGGTGAGGTGACAGGGGAAGTCTCTTTGCCTTAATGCGCGATAAGTGGCTAGCACCTTGTCACCTCCTTTAAGCTTCCATGCCTTAGCCACAAAAAACAGTTAGCATATCGCTTGATATTTGGGCAAAATAACTTCGCCTTGATTCGTCGTGATATTTGCCCCAAACTCTACCACGTGAATCTTTTCTTCATCTGCACCATAATGTTCAATAGCGTTCTTGCTGTCCATTCAGAGCTGTAGACCACCTTGCTAGTATTGGCGATGGATGTGCATTCCAGTTTGTCGGCTAACGCTGCAAAATGTTTGGGCAAGCGCAGATATTCTTTCATCAAATCCCTCTTTCGTTTTGGGTAATGATACAAATAGCCTCACGATTAAGTGTCGTTTATTTGCTTTTGGGCAGATTAGCAATACCTGCTTTTATGATCTTAATGGTAGAGTCATCTGTAGAAAACACTGAGTAAAGGCCTTGTGGCTCTTGGGGTGGGTCGCACATATAGTCGTCTCCGGGCACCCATTGTTCGTGTTGGGGTTGCGCATGACCTCCCCACCCCCAGAAGTTGCAACCTACAAAGTATCCGCCCTTGGCTAAGTCGTCTGCTAAGAGCGAGAATACGTAGCTATAATAGGCATCTCGAGCAGTGGTGGTCGATTGTTTAGAGAAAGAAACACTATCTCGTGGATAGCCAAACTCTTCCATTACTAGCGGTTTGTTGATGTTGGCACAAATCTCTAAATGTCGGTCTAAATAGTCCTTGGTGTATTCTTGAGCACGTTGCATATTTTGCATTAGCGAGTCTTTCTTAGCCCAGCCCCAATTGTAGGGCCAAATGTGTACGTTGCAATAGTCGATATTGGGGTCGGAACAGATGCGTTGCCATGAATCATAATCAGCCTCACAACCGAAGGCTCCTTCAGAACCTACGCTCACTAGATGTCGCTTATCGATACTTTTCATCATCGCTGCAGCCTTAGCAATCCATGCTTCGAACTGGGGTAGGGCAGCCTTGTCGAACGCACGTGGCTCGTTGCAAATTTGCCATGACATGATAGCAGGATCTTCTGTGTAGGGTTTTCCTGTGTAGCGGTTAGTGCGTTTTAGTATGAAATTGAGGTGATTGAAAAACAGCTGTTGTGCCTGGGGATTGATCGCGAATTGCGCAGCATACTTAACGTAGGCAGAATATCCCACCTCGTTAGGCTGCAATGCTTTGCCTGCACCTGCGTTTTCGAGATAAAAACCATAACCTCCGCTCCATTCCCAAGAATTGTTCAGGTAGAGTACTGCCACCATTCCACGGCGTTGAAGCTGCAACATCAGATAGTCGAGACCATCTAAGATGGCGTCGTTATACACACCCGGAGAAGGCTGAAGCACAGGCGATGCTTTCCATTTGATGCCTTCTTCACCATCGCTACCCACCAATATGCGTAGATTGGTGATGCCTAAACGCTTCATTTCATCTAGTTCACGGTTCAGTCTTTTTCTGTTTCCGCCCTTTCCTTTCGAACCCAGTATGGTGCCATACCAATAGTTTGTTCCGATGAAAGTATAGGGTTTACCGTCACGATAGAGCTTTCCGTTTTCTACTGTAACAAAGGATTGTGCCTTAACGGCTGTGGCACAAACAAGCAATAGTGCCATAATGTAGTATCGTATTTTATTCATTGCATTTTGAATGTTTGTGCATGATATAGGATAGATGATATCTGCATAGTTGGTTTTGAATACTTTCCTGCAAATATACTTACTTTGTTTGGTATTTCATCCTTATGTGATAATGAATGCTATTAAGGTCAATCAAATGAAGGGGAAATAAGAATAAACAACTATCTTTGTAGTGGCTGTTTGAATTGGCTAATGAACAGTAGGTGATTAGC
>NZ_KB290712.1:1446-4673 GCF_000318095.2 Alloprevotella sp. oral taxon 473 str. F0040 | reverse complement strand
CTTTCACTTTAGAAGAGATATTGTTGTTGCACCAATAAGATGTGATGTTTTGGAGGCTGATACAACAGTCTCGGATTCAGGAACGAAATCAGTATACCACACAGTATTGGTGGATAATGCTCCGTATCTGGAACAAAATATAAGGCAATGCTTAGAGACGTATTTTTGGAAGAATATGTGTCTGGATTCTTTGGAGCGATATGAAGAGTATCAGATCCGTTTTTATAGAAAAACCAAGTATTTGACTTTGGATTTTAAAGAGGGGAATCAATATAATCCTGTATATAGCCATTGGGATAATACAATGGATTGGAGAAATCACGATGAGGATAGATTAGGCAGAGTGAGCTACTACAGACGTACAGATGGAAGCGTCTGCTATATTGTCTTTATCTATGATTCTGGTTGGGGGGGGCGTATGTTTGTAGACGCTTCAAAATCTGAAATGTATAGTAAAGACTATAGGGATGTGGCAAGTCTTTATAGATTAAAGATGAGAGAGCTTAAAATCGTTGATAATGAAATATAGAAGTATAACTGCCCCTTAAACTCCTATATAACAGATTGAGACAGAAACTCAGCTTTGAAAAACTGAATTCAGAGTTCTTCAAAAGAATAGTTTATTTTTTTCTTTCCGGTTGACTCTACGGCATCCCATAAGGATTCAACTAATGTATTAATACAATCTCCAGAGGATAGAAATGTTGAGAATAATTCCGATATTTGTGACTTCGTAAGGTCCATTGTTATTGATTGTTTTTTAGTTCACCACAAAATAATTGGAGCTTACACACAAATTTGGGACACTATCGTAATACCGAATGATGAACGAATACATTAAGATCGACAAAATAAAAAATGTGTGGGGGATAAATCCTGTCACAGGTGACTACTCCTATGATGAGGATGGCCGCCACTACCTTAGTATTGATGGAGTCGTATTAGAAAAAAAGGAGCTGCCTACGCGAATTGTTTCCGTAGGGGAGTATGTCTATGCGAGAACTTGCAATGGAAGCTTAGAAATCTATTCAGGACACACTTTATTGAAGGTGTTTGAGAAGAATTATGATCTGCTTGAAAGAGACTTGGATACCTACATTAGGTATCACGGTCGTACCCCCGAAACCTTCGAGTTGCGCGAAAACATTATTTTTGTGTCTGATGGCCGGCGGCTTTTGGAGCAAGACGTCCCTTACCGTGTGTATGAAGTGGAAGGGATGGTTTTTGGCTACGAACTTTTCAAGACAGAGTTTTGCCGTATAGACCTTTCCGGCGAGGTGCTTTGGTGCTTTCCCTTACGCAGAATTGATGATGAGGGGCGTGACAAGGGAACAGCCCACTTGGATAAGGTGCTCGGGATTGCCAACGGCATGATTTGGATCTCCACCGATTGGGGTAGGCTCATCGCCCTAAATGTAGAAACGGGAGAACTTATGTATCAATTTATTCCTGCCGATGTCGCTGAAGACAAGATTGTCTTTATGGATGAGGAAAATTCTGTCTATAGATTGATCGGAGGAGTGGGCGTTTTTTTCTTTCGCGAGACAGACAAAACCCTACTGTCCATTAGCAACTGGGGAATACATATTTTAGATGCGGCTACAGCCGATCTCATCGAGAGCTACTCATTTGCAAAGGTGGATCCTCAGGGGATTGCTACGTTTGAGCATGTGATGAATCCTCGCCTGCAAGACGACCACTTTGTATTTATGGGTGAACGTACCCACGAATTCGGCGGCTGTGGATGGGCAGGAGTATTTGATTTGCAAGCCCGTAAATTGTTGTGGGCAGACGAAGTAATCCCGGCAGAGGAAAGAGAGAAAACAGGCAATCAGCTTGTTGTGAGTCGCCCCATATACTATGCCGGGGACAAGGTGTATGTCATTGACGCAGAAGACACACTGCACATCTACGAGCGGAAGTAACCTGTCGCCATCGTGTCGTCCTTGACGAGAGGCGGTTCTCTGGTTGCTTACAGCACCGTTGGTTCGTTTTCTCAGATCCATACGCATTGTATTGTCTGCAAAGAAGCTCTTTAGCACAGCTAAAAGTTGTGGTAAGGAAGCGGATGTTGCTGCAGTGTGGGGGAAAGGATCCGATGAAGCTGTACAATTAGGCAAATACAGTCTTGCTAGTATTAGTCAGGAACGTGGCTTCATTGATTTGCTGCCTAGTTTACTTGAGAGAAGAAGACTTAACGATGGACGCCTTTCGCTATATGATATTGAAGAATGTAAATGCTTTGACTGAAACAGAAAAGGCACAACTGGCTAGGATTCGAAATGCTATACCTAAACCCGATGCTAACACTTTGATGCAAAAGATTATACCAAAGACTGATATTGAAAATTACATAAATCCAACGAGTAATTACTACAAAAAGATAGGAGGGTATGTATCAACTGCAGCAGACACCAAGCATCTAAAAACGTTTGACGATTTATATTATGGTGAAAGATTAGACTATACAAATTCTAGATTCTTTATGAGTGCAAATAGTTGTGGTATAATACGATTCAAAAATACACGAAGTTCGGAAGTTGTTATTCCAACAGGGGCTCCGTACAATGGGTATGATTATCCTTTCACTGCTCATGGATTTACCTCTGGTAGTAATGGAAGACTTGGAGTGCCAGAATGGCATTTCCAAAGTAAAATAGATATTCAAGAAGGTACTGAGATATGGGAAATATCTAATGATGGTACTGAAGAGCTCAGAGCCATATACAGAAGTGGTAAATTCGTAATAATAAAATAACAGTCTATGGAAAGGCAAAAGTGTGATTACTTTCAGGGTGGCGAATATATATGTATTGCTGATGAATGGATAAATATAAATGTTAGCTACATGTATGATAATCCATGTTGGCATATTTATACTCGGAATGCTAATTTTTTAGATCTTGGTTTTCACAAAGAAGAGGATGATTATTGGGGTTTATATTTACCTTACGGAGACAATTATGATTATTCCGCCTATAGAAAAAGTTGTTTTTGTAATTATAAAGGTTATAAATGCCAGTGTTTAGGACTTACAGAAGATAGGATTATAACATTAGATCCATCTATAGAATATCAAACTATGTCGGGAGACCATGCTTGGCATGGATATGACCCTCATTTGGATGTGGAAGAAAGTGAATTAGATGACATTTGGGAAGAGCGCAAACCAATAGAGGGCTTCAAATTTGATGTAGAGCCTATTGTCTATCTAAAAAAAGATGGCG
>NZ_KB290712.1:0-1426 GCF_000318095.2 Alloprevotella sp. oral taxon 473 str. F0040 | reverse complement strand
AGAAGAACAAATGTCTGCATTTATTAATGAGATGATGCAGACGAAGGATAAATTCAAAGCCGGGGCAACCACGTTGGAGGTTATTCGACATCCGGAGAAGTATATCTCCGCTAAGTATAGCAGGAGACTTTCGGATCTGGAACTTGAAGATTTAATCTCTCATGCAGCCGGTTCTGGGAACTTCAGATTTGACGCCAAATGGAAAATTAAAAATCAAGATGGAGAGGGAATCTACATCTTTGTTGCACCAAGAACTATTCTAGAGCTAGCAATATGTTCGGAGATTTAGGCCAGTTTAAAGCCTACCTCGAGAATATTGATAGTTTTGACAAACTCTATATCATACAACAAGGTGGTAGAGGAGTTACGCGTGAGCAGATAATTGCCCAACTCGAACGAGCCATTGCGAAAGACGCAAGAAGTGTATTTAATGCAAATAGAAATGTCTGGATAAACATGGGAATCGGTACTTTTGCTGACTTAGAGCGTATTTGTCGAGCACAGGGACTTTCTAGCGCTTCAGCATTCCAGATATTTAGAAATATCATACAAACAACTAACTGATCTTTTGATATGGATTATATCAAACAAACTAGAATAGAAAATGTAGCTGGATTTTGTCCTCAAAATGGGGATTATAGCTATGAGAGAAAAGGACGGAGTTATTTAGTCCTTGACGGAGTGGCTCTAGAGAAAGGAGAGGCGCCTTGTGATCTCTCTTTTAGAGGAACGCATAGGTATGTTTGGTATAGTTCAGGAAGATTTGAGTTATACAGGGAGCATGTACTTGTGAAAGAAATAGGAGGAAATACGAACCTCTTAAATGAACAAACTCAGTATATTGGTACGCATTTGTTGGACTTGGCAACTTTTCAAACGTATTACAATTATGCGTCCCCTATTGATGCACGTCCTATTTTATCTGAATCCATACCATATATGCTGTATGTCGAAGATGATGTGATAATCGCATACGATAATTTACGCAAGAAAGAAATTAGGCGTATTGATAATAGTACTGAGGTGCTATGGTCATTCCCTTTTGTGGATCTTGGTGAAGATAATGTCTGCATGCCGGGGGAAGTAGATCGCATTGTCAAAATACTAGGGATAGTCGGTGATTTGCTTTGGTTTAAGACTGACTTCGCCCGTCTAATCGCTCTTGATATTACGACAGGTAAGCAGGTATACCAACTCTCATGTAATCCCGCAGACGAAGAGAAGCCTCAATATAAGATTGTTGAAGGCATTGGTCGTTGTTATCTTCGAAAAGAAGATAAAGCCATTATAGGTATTAGTTCTTCAGGATTTCAGGCTATTGACCCAAATACGGCTGAGGTAATAGATCGTTTTATCTTCAGAGAGGCTGATCCCGATGGCATTGGAAGTTATCGAAGTGTGTTCCACCCACTTCTTCAAGGAGACT
>NZ_KB290711.1:661-2073 GCF_000318095.2 Alloprevotella sp. oral taxon 473 str. F0040 | reverse complement strand
AGTCTCCTTGAAGAAGTGGGTGGAACACACTTCGGTAAGTTCCAATGCCATCGGGATCAGCCTCTCTGAATATAAAACGATCTATTACCTCAGCCGTACTTGGGTCAATAGCCTGAAATCCCGAAGAACTAATACCTATAATAGCTTTATCTTCTTCTCGAAGATAACAATTTCCAATGCCTTCAACAATCTTATATTGAGGCTTCTCTTCGTCTGCGGGATTACATGAGAGTTGGTATACCTGCTTACCTGTCGTAATATCAAGAGCGATTAGACGGGCGAAGTCTGTCTTAAACCAAAGCAAATCACCGACAATCCCTAGCATTTTGACGATGTGATCTACTTCCCCTGGCATGTAGACATTATCTTCACCAAGATCTACAAAAGGAAATGACCACAGCACCTCAGTACTATTATCAATACGCCTAATTTCTTTCTTGCGTAAATTATCGTATGCGATTATCACATCATCTTCGACATATAACTCATAAGGGATATGGGAGCTTAGCAAGAACTCTCCTGTTATGGGATTCATTAGATTATACTCATCAAAATCAGAGCAATGTCCAACATACAAGGATTCTCCATCAATCAAATAAGTGTTCTTTTCCACTGAACATAATATCTCCTTATTCAAATAGACTTCTAACTTACCAAAGCAAGCATACCATAGGTACAGAAAATCTCCTATGGGTCTTATATTTAAAGGAACTTCGTCTTGCTGAAAAAGTTCATCATACAAGCTAAGATATTCACTTTCATCCTGTGTAAAAGAATAACATCCACTTTGTGGATCAAATCCATAAACATTCGCCAGTTTATTGGTTTTCTGATATTGCATATCTATGTTATTTGGTTATCACAATAATATTTCTGAATTTCTGGAACTGCTCACTTTTTGACAGCTTCTTAGTACTGCATTTTTCATACAGTTCATCTACACTCTTGATTCCCAATTTATTCCAAATCTTTTGATTAGTTGTATACACACTTTTCGCGTCTTTTGCAATGGCTTGTTCGAGTTGGGCAATTATCTGCTCACGCATAACTCCTCTACCACCTTGTTGTATGATATAGAGTTTGTCAAAACTATCAATATTCTCGAGGTAGGCTTTAAACTGGCCTAAATCTCCGAACATATTGCTGCTCTAGAATAGTTCTTGGTGTCAACAAAGATGTAGATTTCCTTTCCATCTTGATTTTTAATTTTCCATTTTGCATCAAATCTGAAGCTCCCAGAACCGGCTGCATGAGAGATTAAACCTTCAAGTTCCAGATCCGAAAGTCTCCTGCTATACTTTGCGGAGATATACTTCTCCAGATGTCGAATAACCTCTAGCGTGGTTGCTCCGGCTTTGAACTTATGTTCAGTCTGCAGCATCTCATTAATAAATGCAGACATTTGTTCTTCT
>NZ_KB290711.1:0-641 GCF_000318095.2 Alloprevotella sp. oral taxon 473 str. F0040 | reverse complement strand
CGCCATCTTTTTTTAGATAGACAATAGGCTCTACGTCAAATTTGAAGCCCTCTATTGGAGTACGTTCTTCCCAAATATCCGTTACTTCACTTATAAATTTATCATAAGGAATTTCGATATAATGCTCTCCTTTATCTCGCAAACCTAAGATGTGTATTTGGGTATCTATATCAGGGAATAAAATAATCTTGCCGTTTTTCACAACTTGATTAGGAGTATACTTTCCTCCACAAAATATGCAATAAACATATTTGCGAATGGCTGTGAATTCGTAAACAGATTCACGTGAGAGATGCAATTTATAATAATCACCTGATTTTTCAAAGCCTAGGCTTAAAAAAAATGGATCTTTAGTATAAGCTATCCTATACTCATCAGCATAGCTAAGTTTCAGCCATCTATCACATATATAGATATAACTACCACTCTTCAAATATTCTATCTCCTTTATTGTCATTTTATTAACTCATTTTACCCTATTGAACTTATCTCTATCAAAAATTGCTCTTAGTTTCTCTGTTCCATCGTTAAATACTTCCCAATGTTCTGCCCTCGTAGAGTCAACCAGCAAGTGCAGAGCTGCACTTTTATTTGATACAACTCTGATTTCAGTTTTTCAAAACTGAGTTTCTGTCTCAATC
>NZ_KB290710.1:238345-276241 GCF_000318095.2 Alloprevotella sp. oral taxon 473 str. F0040 | reverse complement strand
TCATGCAGCTCGTTTGCTGCAGTCAGGCAACCAACCTTCAAGCGCCGTCTCATCTAAGCGCGTCGTGCCTTAGCAAGTGACCCTTGCGTCCCGATTGCGATGCAAAAGTACGGCAAGTTTTCTAAACTACCAAGACTTTCTACAAAAAAATCGGAGGGAAATTTTTAAACACCCAATTTTGTAACATGAACAAAACAGAAGAATAGCATAACACCCTTTTTAGCCCCCAGAATGACTGGGAGGGGTTTCTGGGCTTCTACACGACAATCACGAAGAATCGGCTCTTCTGGAGTGTCTCGCTCTAAAGATATCCTCTACTCTACCTCGTATTTCCTCCTTTTATCAATGGTTCACCGCCTCCCATTCGCTTGAAAACACGAAAAATCGGAGGTTTCAAGAGAAAAACTCGGACTTTTCACAAATTATCTCGGACTTTCTTCGGAAAAACACGGACATTTCTCGAAATAACTCGGAGAAAAATTCTGAACCATCCAACCATGAATGTTAAACATAAGTAGCTATCTGTGATACATGTAAGGATGTCACTAGCATCACCTCATCAGCAAGAGAGGTTCGTTCGATAAAAAGCTTACATATTATATATAGTATAAGTAGCTGCACCAAAGGCATGACAAGAACATTTACAACGCGACCGCAGGTTCTCATAGAGCTAAATAAAATCCCCCACTGTTCTATTATGAACAATGAGGGATAGAAGGATGTAGATCTCCTAGAAAACTAGTTCCCACGATTGACTTTGGTGATTTGCCCCGCACTGAGTAGGAGGGAACAAAGAGCTTGCACCTCGATGGTAGAGGCAATGCGGATGCCGAGGGTGCCGTGGAAAATGCCATCGTGAGCTTTGAGTTGGATGCTTTGCAGCTGATACTGGGGATGCTGAGAGAAGACCAAGGCGATTTCTTGCAACACACTTGGACTATCAATACCTTCCACGTGAATTGTTGCTTCGTAAAGATGAACAGACGGACGAGAGTTGTCCCACACGGTGGCTATAATATTATTGCCAAAGCTCGTTTTATGTTTGAGTGCTACGCTACAATCTCGACGATGGAGTTCGAGATGATGATTATTATTGATGTAGCCCATCACCTCATCCCCCTTGATGGGGCGACAATGTGGACAGATTTCGCAATGGCTGATGACTTCGTCAGAGAGCGTAAGCGTGGCTTTTCGATCCAGTTGTTCCACAAAATTCGCATCCAATGCAGATTGAGCTTCTAAGTTCTCTGGGAGAGATTTATCTTTGAGGAAGGGTACAAATCGTCTCCAGCCCCATCCCCGCGAAGGTTTCTTGCCCAAAAGATGTTGCACATCGGCATCGGAAAGCACAAGGCGACCTTCGCCTAGAGCATGATACAAAGCAGAAGGAGTATCGAAGTGATGGTGAGACCTGATCTTATGGATATTAGAATCATTGTCTTCCAGCTCATGCGCTTTGAAGAACTCATGCAAAATGCTTTCTCCCTTGCGCTGACACTCGCGTGCAGCCCGGCGCAAAGCAGCAGAAATGCGACCACGCGCCTTACCTGTGGTGACAAAGTTCAGCCAATCTGGTTGAATGGTCTGCGACTGAGAAGTGAGAATCTCGATTTGATCCCCATTGGCAAGGCGATGACTAATGGGAACAAGTCGATGATTGACTTTACCGCCAATACAATGGCTACCGACCATGGAGTGAATGGCAAAAGCAAAGTCGAGCACCGTGGCCCCCTGTGGCAAAGTCAAAATATCACCTTTGGGCGTGAAGACGTTGAGCTCTGAAGCAAAGAGATTGAGCTTAATCGTATCGAGGAGATCGAGCGTGTCGGGCTGGGGATCATCGAGAATTTCCTTGATAGAATTGACCCATGTATCGAGTTCTCTTTCTTCAACTTCTGTATCGGGAGACTTATATTTCCAGTGCGCAGCAAAACCTCCCTCAGCGATATCGTCCATGCGATCAGAACGGATTTGCACTTCAATCCATTTTCCCTGGTGTGACATGAAGGTATTATGCAATGCTTGATAGCCATTTGCCTTTGGCGTAGAGAGCCAGTCACGGAAACGCGAAGGATGGGGCTTGTAGATTTGCGTGAGCGCAGCATAAATGGCATAGCACTCAGCGATCTCATTATCACGCTCCTTGGGGTGGAAGATGATACGGATGGCCAAGATGTCAAACACCTCCTCGAAAGGGACATGTTTGCGCTGCATCTTTTGCCAGATGCTATATGGACTCTTGATGCGCGCCTTGAGTTCGTAGTCAATGCCCCGCGAATCAAGCGCAGCACGGATGGCAGGAGTGAAATCATTGATAGCATCGTCGCGCTCTAGTTTTGAATCTTTCAAATGTTGCATCACCGCATTGTAGTCATCAGGATGCTCATATTTAAAGGAAAGATCTTCAAGTTCCGTTTTGATGCGATTCAATCCTAAGCGATCTGCTAATGGGGCAAAGATATAGAGAGTTTCTCCCACAATTTTATACTGTCGTGAAGGCAGCATAGAAGAGAGCGTGCGCATGTTGTGCAGGCGATCGGCAATTTTGACCAAGATGACCCGAATGTCGTCACTCATGGTGAGCAAGATCTTTTTGAAGGTCTCCGCTTGCATAGAAGCACGATTGCCTAACAAACCACCACTGACCTTGGTGACCCCCTCTACGATATTGGCTATTTTCTCTCCGAAGAGATTGGCTATATCATCACGTGTATAGTCGGTATCTTCCACCACATCGTGAAGAAGGGCTGCGCAGATGGTCGTAGATCCCATGCCCATCTCTTCGCAGCAGACTTGAGCCACTGCGATGGGATGGAGAATATAAGGTTCTCCACTGCGACGGCGCACTCCTCTGTGCGCAGCCTTGGCAAAGTTAAACGCCTTGGTGATGATTTCGGTCTTCTTGCGGTGTGGAGAAGCAAGATAGGTGTCAATCAGTTTTTGAAAGGCGGATTGTATGAGAGCTTCGTCTTGGATTTCTTGAGTCATTAGAATTTAGACGTTAGAGGGTAGACGTTGGAGAGTAGAGTTGGAAGTCCGCAGACACTTTTTTAGAAATTAGATAGTAGACGATAGACATAGGAAAATGAACAAGTAATTCTGCCATTTAATCCTTATCATAAGCCTTATCTAAAACGAGACGAATCTAGACTTTAGAGAATAGCTACACACTAGATAGTGGAGCACTACTCCATATTCTAATGTCTAATCTTTAACGTCTAGACTCGTCAAAATCATTACTTCACACGGATCTTCTTACCCGCGCGGATACTGTTGCCTTTAATCTTATTGATTTTGCGGAGCTTTGCAACGGTAGTACCATTGCGTTCTGCAATCTCACTTAAGGTGTCACCTGACTTAATGCTTACCTCTTTGGTGCGCTCCTTCTTATTCTTCTTTTTCTTACCAGATTTTTCTGATTTTGATTTCTTGTCTTTCTTACTCTTCTTAGATGTGGCACGTTGCTCCACTTCTTGAGCTTCACGCTCTGCTTCTTCTTGTCGCAGACGAGCACGACGTTCTGCACGTGTTTCTCTTGCAGGACTTTCACTCCACGCATTGGAACTAGAGGTCGTAGCGGGGGTTACCTCATCACGACGTTGGAATTGGTCAGGAGCTGCGTAGTTATAAACCGAATCGCCCAATTGCAGAAAGAGGTCAATTGTGGGGAGTGGCATGCGAATGGCACAAGGCGCACTATATCCTGGTACGGTCCCCGTGCGATATTGCGGATTCATCGCTGTCAAGGCTTCCAAATCTATTTTGCATGCCCCAGCAATCTGTGCTAGATTTATATTGCGCGTCACCACCACAGTGTCTGTTTCGATAGGCACTCGCGTTTTCATCGCAGGGATGTTGTGGTCGCAATAATAGTTCATCACGTAGTTGGCGGCAATAAATGCAGGCACATAACCACGAGTCTCTCGAGGTAGATAAGGATAAATAGTCCAATAGTCTGCTACCCCTCCTGCACGCTTAATAGCCTTGGCTATATTGGTGGGGCCACAATTGTAAGCTGCTATCGCAAGCGTCCAGTCATTGTACTTATTGAAGAGCTCTTTCAAATAACGAGCAGCTGCCCAACTAGACTTGATGGGGTCGCGGCGTTCATCCACCAAACTATTGATGGTGAGGTCGAATCTACGTGCTGTGGGAATCATGAACTGCCACAAACCAGCTGCACCTACGCGACTCGTAGCCGTGGGTTCGAGAGCACTCTCTATGACAGGGAGATACTTCAACTCTAAAGGTAACCCTTCTGCTTCAAGGGCTTCCTCAAAAATGGGAATGTAGAAGTTTTGAGCACCTAGCATAAAGCTCACCGAACGACTAAGACGTCCAGTGTAAGCATCAATATATTCTTGCACCACATCATTGTAGGGCATCTCAATGGTAGTGGGAAGACGACGTAGACGATCTTTGTAGACCTCGGGGCCTACATTAACATCAGCCACTCGGGTGAGGCAAGTGGAATCAATGACCATATACTTCTTCACATACCACGTGTTGAGCTGGGCGTCTATATTCTGAAGCATGCCCTCTGTAGGGTTCACTTCGGGATTAGGCACTTGTTCAGCCGCAACAAGAGTTGTGGGAGGATTTGTAGGAAATGTGCGTGCCTGCACAGAGTCGGTATGCCCTAAAAAAGGTACTGTTACGATGCAAGCTATGAGATATTTGAATAAAGACATTAGCGTTAGACTTTAAACATTAAGGGTTGTGTCCCCTTTATTGATTAGCGTTGGCAAATCAGGCCTTCGCTTTATGAGATTAGATGATGAGAAATAGTGATTCAGTCCTTGAGGTCGTCACTAAAATGTGAGCGTGGCTCCGATGCCCATGCTCTGATTACGCTGGATACCATTAAAAGTTTCGATAGCAGCAGGAGTTACTTGCAGTGAGAGATCAGGACTAATATCGAAAACTGAAAGTTGCGCATCAACATAAGCATCGACTACAGAAAGGAGGTAGACTCCGATGAAGCAGAAGGCTGAAAGGTCGCGATAACGACGATAGCGGTCTTTTCGGTTTTTGAAAACCGTCTTAAACTGCTCCAATCTACTATCAATGTCGTAGGTAGGCGGAAAAAGATTGCGAAAACTATTAGTCATCGGATCATCATCCATGATGTCAAGATAGGCTTGGGAATAATCCATATACATCTGCTGATTCCACAAGAAAGCATAAGTGCACCCCAAGAATCCTCCATAAAATAGAGGGAGTTTCCAATATTTCCGATTGTAAACCTGACCAGCTCCAGGCAGCACTAAGGCAAGCCATAGTGCTCGCTGCGGATTTGGAACAAACTGCTTCTTGAGCTGTCGTTGCAAGTCTTGGCTAGCAGCCAAAGGCGCAGCAATAACTTTCCGATTTTGTTGAAGCATATTTACGGTATCCACTCGAGGGGCCAGGCTTCGTTCCAGGCTGTCAAAACGAGCCTTCATGCTCGCTTCGGCAGTGGTGAGTGTATCCTTTGGAGACAATGAATCTACGTTCAACGATAACATACGACTTCCTGACCAATTAGCTACTGGCATGGCAACAGGAATAGCCGCACGAGTGGGAGGCTCTACACAAAAGCAGAGTAGCAGAATCAATAAAATGCGAGAAAGGATGTACTTCATCGCTCAACAGATTGAGAGAACACTTCTTAAATCGAAGAAAAAGAAAAAATAGCCTTCTTTAAGCCCCTAATTCAAGCGAGTTTCTCCTATAAAATTTTAGCCCAAACGCTCCATTAAGGTAAGGATACGCTGGAGTTCTTCTTCATTTGCAAAAGGAATGGTGATATTCCCTTTTCCTGCTCGGCAAGTCATGCCTACTTTAGTTTGAAACACATTGGCCAGATGGTCACGCACTGGTACATATTGTTCCGCCAGTTGATTGGCACTTTTGATGGTACGACGACCTGACTGCACATCTTCTCCAGCATTAAGTGCTTTTACCATCTCTTCGACTTGTCTCACTGAGTAGCCCTTCTCTTGGATATCTTTGAAGAGCTTCACTTGTTGCGAAGGCTGTTGCAGGCCAAGGAGTGCACGTGCATGACCTTGGTCAATTTCACGCTTCTTGAGTGCCATCTGCACTTGCGCTGGTAACTTAAGCAATCGAAGGTAGTTCGCAATGGTAGCTCGTTTCTTACCTACCTTCTCAGAAAGTGCATCCTGCGTGAGGCTATATTGCTCAATAAGTTTTTGATAGGCCAGTGCAATCTCCACCGCATTGAGGTCTTCGCGCTGGATATTCTCCACCAAGGCCATCTGCATCATTCCCTCATCATTGACCGTACGCACATACGCCGGTATAGTGTCTAGGCCAGCACGCTGTGAGGCACGCCAGCGACGCTCACCTGCAATGATTTGGTAGGTGCCATCCTCCATCTGTCGGAGGGTAATGGGTTGAATGATACCTATCTGACGAATACTCTCTGCTAATTCTTCTAGGGCTTCTTCGTCAAACTCTCTACGGGGCTGATTGGGATTTGCCTTAATACTGAGAATATCGACTTCATTAATACTCGAAGAACCGCTAGTGCTTACTTCTCCAGTGGAAATCAGAGCATCAAGTCCACGCCCAAGGTTGGGATATTTTTTCTTTACAGCCATGCTATTCGTTGAAGTTATACATTGAGCTTGAAAATAGTTATCCTGAAAAGCTCAACTCAAGTTGCACTATGCTTTTTCTCTATCTATAATCTCACGAGCCAACGATAAATAATTTACCGCACCTATAGAATCGATATCATAGAGAAGCGCAGGAATACCATGTGATGGTGCTTCGGAGAGCTTAACATTGCGTTGTATCACGGTCTTGAACACCAATTCTTGGAAGTGGCGTTTCACTTCGTCATAGATTTGGTTGGCAAGACGTAATCGACGGTCGTACATGGTGAGGAGAAATCCCTCTATCTCTAGCTGTGGATTCAGGCGCATCTTAATCATACGGATGGTATTCAAAAGCTGCGTAATGCCTTCTAGCGCAAAATACTCACACTGCACTGGGATTATAACAGAGTCGGCAGCCGTCAACGCATTGACAGTGATAAGCCCCAACGAAGGACTGCAATCAATTAAGATGTAGTCGTAATCGTCTTTGATGGATGCCAGCATCTCTTTGACCACAAACTCACGTCTTTCCATTTGCAACAACTCTACATCAGCTCCAGAGAGACGTACATGAGACGGCACAATATCCAGACGTTCCACATCGGTGGTATAGATATTCTCTCGAATGTCTTGCTGCCCAATCATAGATTCATAGACAGACGTTTCGATTTTACCGACTTCCACTCCCAAACCGCTTGAAGCATTGGCCTGCGGATCACAATCCACAAGAAGCACTTTCTTATCGAGCGTTGCAAGCGAAGCAGCAAGATTCATAGAAGTGGTCGTCTTGCCCACTCCTCCTTTTTGATTGGCTATGGCAATGATTTTTCCCATACTTGTAGTGGATTATCGGTGCAATATATCAATTACTACCGCAAAGGTAACAAAAAAATAATTGTTCCACACTGTTTCACGCGAAAAAGTCTTTGCATGATGATAATTCATCCATATAAAACATATTGCTCGACCATTGATAATCAATGATCGAGCAATCAGTATAACTTATATGACTAACCTAGTCTTCTAGAAAGAAACCCCTGGTACGTCAGCTGTTTTGTCCAGCGAAGGCCCTTTTCTAAACAAATAATTGCGCAAGACTATTCCATTCTTCCCTTTCGCATTATTAACAGGGTCAGTTGAAGAGATTGCTATTCTGACTTTTTTCTTATATTCCTTGTTCTCACCATCTACATAGGTAAATTCTAAACAAGTCATATTGTGAGTATCTGGATCACTAAACACAGGATTCAACACCGCATGTTCGGGCAGATAAAAAGTACCCACATAATTATTGGACTCTTTTTTCAACGGAATATTGAAAACGGTGTACCCATAAGTGGCTTGATCTTTCACATCATAATCTGCTATCACTCCTCCCAAGGCGAACTTTTTAGGAACATTGATTACTTCAATCTTGGTCAAAGTAATATCACTAGTTTGAGGAACAGCAACAAACTCAACCTTTGCAAAAGCTCTAGTAAAATCGACATTCTTCTTATAGCGCAAGAGAGATTGAACAACACCACTATTAGCTGAAAAATCAGAATACTTTACGTTGTCCAAAGAAGCCACCAAAGGAATAGAATGGTTCTTCAGTTCACCATTGTCTTTCAGATAATCTAGAGTATTCAACTCTAAACGCTCCGGAGAAGAACTTCCTGTCACTCTAGTTTGATCGCTTGCAGTTAAGTTTGCAGCAAAATAAAAAGAACGAGACAACGCTCTACTCGGAACATCAAGACTATGTTGAGTCTGATTATACGAACTCTGTGCAACCCCAGCTATCACGACATTATTGATAGCTTCTTCTGCCGAAGCTCCGACTGGCGGATTATGGTGTCCATGAATACTGCTAGCACTTCGCACACCAAGTGGGAAACGCACTATTTGCTCTGTCTGAGAGTTAGACTCTGCATCCATCTCTTCATCATAAGCTTGACAAGCCACGACAAGGACAGAGAGCAAACCCAATATGGACAATTGGAGATATTTCATTCCTAATAATTTGAATTGTGAACAAACAATGTATGCAGTAGCATCATTCTATCAGCATCGATCTGTCTATATGGAAGACACTAAGGATTACTGAGGAATACTTCTTTTATATACCCAAGGGAGTACTGAGAAATTGAATTGCAAAGTTGTCGCACCTTCTTCAGTATCAGATCCTGGTTGAGAAATATGCGCATGCAACGTGTAGTAATAATTGCGCTGAATTGTGGGTGGAAGCACTATACGATAGTAAGTGTCAGTTCCGTTCACATCCTTCTCATCCCCTGCGGGTGGTGGTAGTTTACCTCCAGGAAGCTCTTTAGCCCCATTCAGCTTTTTTAGTTTAAGAAGAATGTAAGGGGGCAATCCAGTTGTACCAGTCTTCGTCAAATCATATTCATTAAGGAAGAAGGTGATTGTGGACGTAGGAGGATTATTGGTCGTTCTAGGAATCGTTTGCTCTGTAGAATTAACAGGGTCATCCACACTATAATGCTCACCGACATAGGTCTTGCTATCAAACTCTTTGAGTGTGTACTTTCCTTCGTGATTTGCGGGATCTAATTTATCCCAATCATAATGAATCACAACATCTATAGCAGCCACAGCACGTTTTAGATCAACAGGTACTTCCTTATCGACGTTACCATCCCAGCTGAAAGAAGCAGTTTCCCCAGTCAATAAAAATGGTTCAGTCAAAGCGTGCGCTGTATTCGCAGCCAAAGATACAGAAACTGCATCTTTAATTTTATTTTGGGTATCTAAGGTGCCATTTGCAATGTCATTATACACGGTTTGAGAGAGATTAGCCAATACAAACATTTTGACATTGCTAAAAACTTGATGCTGTACCTCTGTCAACACTATAGTATTTGTGCTTCGATTGTTATTCTTCCACTTCACACTTGGGTCAAGTGGATCTATCACGTATCGGAAAACACGTTTACTAGTACTACCAGTGTTATTTGGAGCGATAGCTTGCACATTGCCAGAGTTATCAATAAAGATAACATCTAGGGTCTTAATTACTGACTGATCGGAAGGCGCACGCACTTCTCGCTTAGTAAAAATCTCTTGCGACAAATGAATGGTTAAACCTTGCGGAACTTCTTCTTCGTGCATACGCTGACAGGCCACGAACGATGTCAGACCAAGCAAACAAGCTAGGAGGAGGGAGTAGATACTATATTTCATTGTGCAGAGGCATTAACAGTATAAAGAAGTTTACCTTGATTCCAGACTTCAAAGACAGCAGTACCTGTAGCTACAGGTGCATTCGCAGCTTTCAACTGTATTGTACGATAATGTCTAAACACTCGTTCCGTTGGATCGTCACCATATTTTATGGTATTCGACTCAGTACCATTGGCTACGAATTTAAAGCCGTTCTTCGCCTTCAGTTCAATATAATCTCCCACAGCAAAACGCTGAGTAGTGGTGCTAAGGATAATATTGGTGAGGGTATTCTTAAATTCGGGATCTGCTGTATATACATTAAATGCATCCATTGCATATACGCCCGACGTTCCACCCTTAACCCAAGGCAGCATCTTATATTGAAGCATCAACTGAGCTCCTGCATAACGAACCGTAATATCGTACACATTATTACGAACTACGGAGAACTTAGAGTATAGGTTGGCATTAGGAAGCGAGTAGAACTTAGAACTGCCCCCATTGTCAAATACTTTTTGCTGACCTTCAGTGAAATCGTTTTGCCAAATACCAAAAGTATTCCCAGCACTGGTACCAACTTTTTCAAAAAGCAGACCAGTTGCACCATTCACCATACCAGGAACCGTAGGCTCAGCAGCAGTAAGTTGACGAAGATGCTCAGGGACATAAAACCAGATTACACAATCGTATCGGCGATTAGCATCATAAGTAGCTCCAGCTGGCACAATGGCCTCAGCACCAACACCGACAGAAAGCCCAGTTTCATTATTATTCGTCAATAATGCTCGGTCATAAAGCACATAATCACGCTTTGCATCAGTAGATGCATTCGTGTACCAATCACTCATAAATTTCTTACCACTGGTATAGTGATTACTATCCAAGAAAGGATTTAGAAAAAGTGATTGATAAGGCACTTCGTCTTTCAAGACAATTCGTTGAATTCGAGATGGCAAGAACTGCTTAATTTTATAACCTGCCCCATCAGGAACAACAGTAGCAGAATGAGGTATGCGTACCTTTACCTTAGCCAGGGTACGAATCAGCTCAACTTTCTCATCTCCTTCCGCCTCAAAGTGCTGAGGGTCGGTAGCACTTCCACCCTTGCCATTACGAATGGGCAAGACCGTCACATTCCGATAAGTACGGGTAGCCAAAATCAAGTGCCCTGGAGTACCAGGGGTACCAGGTACACTGGGATAGAAAGTACGATTCTCTTTATTTTTGGCTGCATCACTCACGCCATAAGGAATACGCATTGCAAAATCTTTGGTATAAAGATCCGAAACGGTAGACACGCCAACTGACATAGCTTGAAGAGCAGCCTTCACCTCTGGCCATGAATTTTCATTAGCAATAAAGAAGAAATCGTATTTATCGGGCACAATTTGGAAAGCTCCTTTCCAAGCTGCGGTGGTACCAGCAGGCTGATTAGAGAATTGGTCTTGTTCAGCACTACCATAAAACTTATTAATCGCCAACTTTCCCGTAGCACTATTAAAAGCCAAAATACGCAACTGCGCTATCTCATCTTCCGCATTCTGAGAATTAGAAGCAAGATCTGCCTGAGTGGCGCGCACAGCAATCGAAGCCGACATATAGACGGGAGCAGCTGGAGCCGTTGTTCCGGGTTCTTCCGGTTCATCGTTCATAAAAGCACGATTACAACCAGTCGTCACCATAAGTATCGTTGAGCAAAAGACAACGAAGCCACAACGAAATCGGTTAAAGCTATTTAATCTAATCATTTGATATATTGCGGTGATAGTCTTTAATAGTTCCGCCTTTAATAGTTGACATAAATTACCGAACCAACTAAGGCACATAACATCTATAGATTCTGCATTACTTTCATGCTCAAAAGCCGTACAAAAACGATGAAAAATATAGGCTAAAAAAAATCCTAGATTAGCCTATTTCTCATCGAAATCTAACGGTTATACTTCGGCAATATTAATTTACACACGGCAAAGGTACAACTTTCATTTGAAACTAGCCTAATAATCAAGAGAAAAAATAAAGAAAGAAACCTCATCTCTCAAGGATATACCATTTTTAAGATGGCTAGACCAATTCATTTATAACACTTTTTTCTACTTCAACTTTCGCAAACGGACAAAAAAATATCCGCTCGCAATACGACGCAAGCGGATATCAATATCACATAAAAAAACACGTTAAGAAGACAAACCTACATACACTTAGTTTTAAGTGTGCGACTCTTCCTCCATCGCGTTTCCGGCATTACCAGTAGGAAGATGGAAACGGAAATATTCATCATAAACTGAGCGCACCTTATTAATTTCCAAGAATGACGTACCGCCTCCCTTGCCGAGGATACCGCTCAAATAAGCAATCTTATCATCCAAGTCTACAAATCCTTTCTGGCGAAGCATACGCACAGCAGCTGTAAACATATATTGCGCACTCTCGGGTTTCTTTTGGAAGATAGGAATTACCCCATAGCTCAAATTGAGCAAACGCTGGGTTTTCTCTTTGTAGCAAATCGCAATAATAGGCGTAGTGCCACGGAAAGAAGCCAACATACGAGCGGTCGCACCAGACTCACTATCGGTGAGGATTCCCTTGACCCCCAATTTATAGGTAGCATCTACAGCTGCGTGCGCCAAGAACTCACGTTGATTAGTAAAGTCGGGCGTAGGATCAATATCATTTTCGCGGAGCTTATCCTTTTCAGCTTGTTCAGCTATCGCAGCCATCGTCTTCACTGCCTCGAGAGGATACTTACCAGAAGCTGTTTCACCACTCAACATCAAAGCATCCGTGCGATAATAGATAGCATTGGCGATATCGGTCACTTCCGCACGCGTAGGACGTGGGTTGTTAATCATCGTATGAAGCATCTGCGTAGCTACAATCACAGGTTTCTTCGCTTGAATACACTTTTTAATGATTTGACGTTGAATACCAGGAATGCACTCGATAGGCACTTCAATACCGAGGTCACCACGAGCAATCATGATACCATAAGAAGCCTCAATGATTTCATCGATATTGTCTACACCCTCTTGGTTTTCAATCTTAGAAATAATCTTAATGTCGCTATTGTGCGCATCGAGAATGTCTTGCACCACCTTCACATCGGCAGCAGAGCGCACGAAAGAGTGAGCAATAAAGTCAATATCTTGCTCGATAGCGAGAAGGATATTCTCGTGGTCACGCTGCGTGAGCGCAGGAAGATCAATGTGCTCCCCAGGCACATTCACACTCTTATGCGAGCCAAGCACGCCGTCGTTTTCCACCTGAACGCGCACAGCTTCACCTTCGATAGCGTTTACTCTCATAGAGATAGCCCCATCATCAAAAAGCAAGCAGTCGCCCACCTTCAGATCTTTGGCAATATCCGCATAAGAAAGACTCACTTCATCGTGTGTAGTGTCCACCCCAGGACGTCCATACACTGTCACTTGCTCTCCAGCCTTATAAGTGATGGGGGCTTCTGCGCGAGTAGTGCGCACTTCAGGGCCTTTCGTGTCAATCAAAATACCTATATGTGGCGATACGGCACGAACATTACGGATGATTTTTTTGATACCTTCAGCATCAGCATGCGCAGTGTTCATACGCACCACATTCATCCCTGCAAAGAAGAGTTCGCGAAGGAACTTTTCATCACAGCGCAGGTCACTGATCGAGCAAACAATCTTAGTTTTCTTCATGTTGGGGAGGAGCTTTTATTCTGTTCTATAAATATTTGGTGCAAATTTACGAAGAATTTACGGAGTATCGCCTATGTTCTTGCTTCTTTTTTCTCGCACACGGTCTTTCTTCATTAGGGTTCTTTGAGACATAAAACAACCAATATCACTACATATAGGTATTTCCACTCTTAGGATAATCACGTATCTTTGCAAGTCAATGACATAACAACAAGATTTCCTCCATGAATCTTTCAGATCTCCATAACGAGCAAACGGCCTTTGTGCTACGCACCACGGGAAGTCCTTCGCTACGCTTGCGCCTCGAAGAACTCGGCTTTGTGCCTGGCCAAGAGGTGACACGACTTTTCGCCACCCCTATGGGCACCCCCATCGTCTTTGCCATGCTCGGGCAACGAGTAGCCCTACGCAGCAGTGAAGCCGCCCTCATCGAAGTATCGCTCGAACACCCCAATATCGACTACACCTCCGAAGAAACACTCTCCAAGCGTTTCTTTGCATCCAGCACAGCCGAAACCTACCTCTCCCACACACCCTCAGATCACCCTGCCTCTTGTGCCCCTACCGCCTGTGGTGGGTGTGCAGCCTGCGGCCCTCACAAAGAACTTGCCCCTAAAGCAGAAGGCACTATCACCGTGGCTCTCGTCGGCAATCCCAACTGTGGAAAAACCACAGTTTTCAACGCCCTTTCTGGAGGGCATGAACGCACAGGCAACTATGCCGGAGTCACTGTAGCAAGTGTGGTCGGAGAAACCACTTTCAAGGGACGCACTCTCCGTTTTGTCGATCTCCCTGGCACTTACTCACTCCGCGCTTATTCTCCCGAAGAAGCCTACGTGATGAGCGAACTTCGCAAAGGAGACATCGACGTAGTAATCAACGTCCTTGACGTCAACAATCTGGAGCGCAACCTTCTGCTCACGCTGCAAGTGCGCCGCTTGGGACTCCCCATGGTGGGCGCACTCAACCTCTTTGACGAATTTACCGAGAGTGGTTCGACCCTCGACATTGACCGCCTATCCCAACACATGGCATTGCCCTTTGTGCCTTGTGTTGCTAGCCAAGGCAAGGGAATGGAGGCACTCGCAGAACAAGTGATTGCTGCCTACGACAACCCCAACACGTTCACCCAATCGCTCGCCGACGACCCACACACCCAGAGCGACCCACACGCTTTGGTGCACCACTATCTTTCAGATTGCTATCAACTGAAAGAAGGGCACGCTGTGCGCCTCACCCAGCGTGTAGACCAATGGCTAGTGCGACATGGTCTTTCCTACATCACATTCTTTGCCGTGATGTGGCTCGTATTCTGGGCCACATTCACCATCGGCCAGTATCCTATGGACTGGATGGAAGCAGGCATTGGCTGGCTCACCGACTGGACAACGAGTCAGATGCCGCAAGGCTGGTGGTTCTCCGAACTCCTTTCACAAGGCATCATTGGAGGTGTAGGAGCAGTGATTGTCTTCCTTCCACAAATCCTCATTCTCTATTTCTTCATCTCCATTTTGGAAGACTCGGGCTATCTGGCTCGCGCAGCCCTCCTCTTCGACCCCATCCTGCGACGTGTCGGACTGCATGGAAAATCGTTCTTCCCCATGCTCACTGGCTTCGGTTGCAACGTCCCTGCCGTGATGGCCACGCGCACGATCGAAAACCGCAAGAGTCGCCTCCTCACCATGATCACCCTGCCCTTCATGTCGTGCTCAGCGCGACTCACGGTCTACACGGTGTTCACCCTCGCATTCTTTCCTCGCCATGCCACATGGATCATGTTCGGACTTTACACCTTTGGCATACTTGCCGCCTTCGGATCAGCATGGCTGATGAGTCATTTCATCCGCCGTCGTGAGGAGAGCCATTTCGTCATGGAGATTCCTCCCTATCGCCGTCCCGTGGCGAGCAGCGTTTTCCGCCACACATGGGAAAAAGGCCGCCAATATCTCCGCAAGATGGGAGGCCTCATCCTCATCGCCTCAATCATCACTTGGGTGTTGGGCTATTTCCCTCGCGGTGGTGCGGATCTCACCCCCTACGAACAACAAGAACAGTCTTACCTCGGTCAAGCAGCTCACGCCATTCAACCCATCATCGCCCCACTCGGATTCGACTGGCGCATGGGAGTAGGCCTCATCACAGGTTCGGCAGCCAAAGAACTCATGGTGTCCACCCTTGGAGTGCTCTATCAACTCGATGAAGACACCGCCGCTGCGGCAGGTACTGGCAAAGATGATGCAGCGGACAGTGCCATCTCTCAAGCACTTCAGCAATCTTCCTCACCAGCTTCAGCTTTGAGCTATATGGTCTTCGCCCTACTCTATTTCCCCTGCATGGCTACTATTGTTGCTATCAAGGGCGAAAGCGGACAATGGCGTTATGCCGTCTTCTCCATGCTCTACAGCACGGGATTTGCCTACATCATGGCATTCCTTGCTTATCGCATCGCACTACTTTGGTAGCCTACTCTTTCTCAAAACAACGACAGTGCATACTCAAATCTTCGAGTATGCACTGTCGTTATTCTATCTCCTCTCGCAGGGCTCAGGCCTTCTCACTCCCTTAGTCGCTAACACAATAAAGACTCACCCATTGACTACTACAGATTCTCTACATTCATCCTTTTGCACGATCTAACAATGAGATAATACTATGCATCCATCCTAACATCTGCCTCAAGCACTAAACCCCATCGCACCGAGAAAACCCGAACAATACTATGCATGAGCGCTACGATGGACAGACATCACTCTCACCATCACCGCTAGCCCAAAACAAAAAAAGACAACTACCGAAGTAGTCGTCTAATTCTTGTGGTGCCACCAGGAATCGAATAAAATTGATAAGTGGCTGTATTTCTTTGAGTTTATATTCTGCAAAATACCTAATCTCCCGCTATTGCTCCACCGATTTTCTGCAATGCTTTGCTTCTTTTTTGTGGGTGATATTCTTATCTATGTGCAAAGGTAATAGGATTCACGGGAAAGAGCAATTATTCTCCGTTTTTATTTTCAGAAAACAACTCATTTGGAGTTCTCCCTTTCTTTTTCGCATAGTGACGGTAGTCTGACTTATGAAGAAAATTTTGTGTTGACCTGTCTATTTGTATCCGACTCTAAGTTTGCCACGATATTCTTATATCGAGATCACTCTTTATTACTTATAATTTTATTCCGATGATAGCATGATATGTAGTTTTATCTTCTTAATCTCTCAGTTACAACGGAATCTCTTCCCCAAAACATTGCAAGTTCCAGACATACAAGCGATAATATCATACCCCCTTTGTCTAAAGCTTGTTGTTGGGGACTACTTTGTTGGCTACAACGATGATAGCATATCAGGAGAAAAAGAATTTTCCTCAAATGACTTTTACGAAGCCGTCCGTTTATTTTTCAGAGGTAACTCCACCAAGTCCACGATCTTTCCTGTCTAACAGAACTTCTTGGCAGGTTTGCTTTGTGACGCGGGCAACACTCCTTGCATCCGCATCTTTAGCAATTTCAACTCTGTGTCAATGACAAAGAGCAACTCTGACACATTTTTTCCCCACTTCGGAGGTTATGTCTGAGCTTTCTACTATCATCCGCAATTGGAATCGGGTAAAGTTTAATGTGCGAAATAACGAAACAAGATTTTCTTCACTATCCCCCAACTTTATGATTTCTCCGATAAGGTCGTCGGTTGCTTCCGTGCTTTGATTGGAGGAAAGCATCTCAAAGGATTCTTTTTTGATAAGTCTTTTCATATTGCCTGATATTTTGCAGGCAAAGTTCGGAAGACTGCTTAGGGTAAAATGATCCTTAAATGGCAAACTATATCCCTATTACATTAAACTCACAGGGAATCGAGATATTGCTTGGGTTTTATTCTGTGATATTTTCGGAAAGCCTCTGTGAAGTGGCTGAGATTGGCATATCCAATTTTATAGCCTACTTCGGATACAGAGTAAAGACGAGTGGAAAGCAAACGTTTTGCCCATTCCATCTTTTCGGATAGGGCATACTCGGCGATGGCTTTTCCAATAACCTGTTTGAAACACTTTTGTAGTTTGGAGTTGCTCATTGCTACTTCACGTGCCAGTTCGGGAATGCTCGGTACGTTGTTCAAACTTTGTAAAATCTGACGACGGACACGGAAGACAGCCTCCACATCGTTCAAATTCAAGTTGGAAAGAGATTTTACCTCCGAACGTTTTTCGAGTTTTTCAAGAAATATCGTCAGCAGTTCTATTGCCTTTCCATGCAAATGGAGGGGATAGAAAAGCACATCGCTTTGGGCTGTGGCCTTAATGCCATCCAATACTTGTTGCATCGCAGGTGTGATGGTCTCGAACAGATAAAAAGACTTGTCCGACCGGAGCAGCCGACCGATGTAGGTTTCGTGAGCCGTATCCATTTGCTCTATCCAATCCTTGTTGAAGGTCAATGTGATGTTTTCATACTGCCGTTTGGGAGCGAAAGTCCACTCCGTAGGGATATTGCTTGAGGGCATAAAGATACCGTCGAGCGTGTCCACCCCGACCGTTTTCGTGCTTGCGCCGATAATCTGCTCATGCTTATGCTCGTTGATATAGAACATCACGGGAATCCATTTCGAGTTTTCCACCGAGCGACGCACCATTGTCATCGGTTCGTACGATACGAAACTGATGTAGGTCAATGTGAGCCATGACAACGGGTAGTATTGCTTGAAAAAGCCGCTACCCACTGAGGGCGGAACGGTAAAACCATCGTTCGTTACCGATGTGCCGAATTGCTCGGCTACCATCTCCATCCAATCTTCAGGCTTATTGATTGCACAAAATTCTATGGTCATATGCGTTCTATTAATGCATTTTTTTTGTATAAGTAGATGAGCAAATTTAGTTTATATAAAAGACACGAGACTACGAGACTACGAGATTTCGGGACTGCGAGGGCTGTCTGTCTCGCAGTCCCGAAGTCAAGACACATTGCAGTTTAATTTTGAACACTTACTTACCATTATTAGGTTGTGCTATTTATTATTAGTCCAACTCTGTCATTATCTATGTATAAATCGTGGTCTCGTTCTCCTCCCTCAAATGAAAAAGGTCTTGTTTCTCTTGGCAAACCAGCTTCTGCATATTCTCTGATTCTACCAGGCAATATTAATCTTGGGCAACGATAATAAACATCTCGACAAAAGTCTCTGTAATAACGAAAATGCATATTGTCTGATAGAATTTCTTCAAAAAAATGAGGAAACAATTCTACTTCATAAAAAGATTCGTCTTGAATCTGGTGCTCTCTATGGGGAAAGATCAAGAACTCCGAAAGCCCTCTGTAATAATTTTTCGTTAGCTCTCTAAATAGCTCTTCATCAAATGGAATGTTGTCATTGAACGGATCATAATAGTTGCACTTAACCTTTTTGTAAAGATCATATGAGACACATGCAACCGAAAAATTAACAGGGATTTCACCTTGTTGGGATTGATCCTTATGTTTTTGCATATTTCTGCATCCGCCCGAATAGCCTTTAGCCTCAATAGCGAATATATTCTCATTGGATTTATAAGCAAGTAAATCCGGTCGACAACCCTTAATAGGTATATTCCTTAACCTCATTGCAGCTTCATAATTCACGGTGAAAATACTCTGATCTATTCGTTTTGAAAGAAAATCTGCAATGGCTTTCCCTGCAAGATTAGAAAAATGACTTTTTTCTGTAGGATCCGAGAGTTGAATTGGTGGCTCTGAAAAACGATCTTCATTAAAAGCCCTTTTTTGTATATAATAGCTATAACTCCAATACATACCAACGGATCGAATAAATTTCTGTAGACAAGGAGCATAAGCTTGTCCGGCAATCGCTAAATGTTTAGCAAAAGCAAGTCGTGTCATTGGGAATGTCTTAGGGGTTAGTTCCCCAGTGTGATTTTTGTATTCAACTTCTATTCTCATTGCGTTTTTATATTAATTATTGATATAAGTGAAGCAACTGCCTTTGCCGCCAGTCGCTCCGCCACTTTAATGAAATTACGGATATTCCTCATTACCACTGTCGTTCGGCTTCTCACCTTTCTTGGGTTTGGCCGTCGTTTGCTCGTAGCTCACATCGGTAAGTGTAAAGTATTTCTTCGATGGGCTGAGACGTACAACCGGTTTCTCGATATGCTTCTGCACATTAAAAACCTCGCCTTTAGGGACGGATTTACTCTTGAATGAAGGTTTGAGCGTACCTAAATCACCAAATTCTACGATGTCGCCATTTACCACGATATCTCTGGCAATCTCGGTGGCGTAGTTCAATACGGCTTCCACTTCCTGACGGTTGAATGTAGTCGATTTCGCCACACGCTCACAGAAATTGCGGAAACGCACTCGATGTCTACCCGTTGGCTGGGCTATTTGCACGACTTTACCGGCATTTGCACCGACGTTCAATTTGCGTTCTACAAGAACGAACTGTAATGGTTTGTTAGCCATAAATCAATAGTTTTTCCTCCTTTTACTTCCCCTGCCGAAGTCGGAGGTATTGGCTTTCGGCAAAGGCTTTCTGTTCGATAACGCAAATGTACTTGATTTATTGCAAAAAGCACCTAAGCTTTTGCTCAAAAGCTTAGGTGTAATCGGCAGAAAGCTTAGGTGCTTTTGATGGGTTTCTTATGAGTTCTTCCGTATATCGTATTTGGTTACTCAAACGCGACTAAACTTGAAGGTATTCCCACGGCAGTAACGACGGGAGTTTGCGAGCATTCACCCGTCTTGGTATTGTAGGTATAGTAGCCCGTTCCATTATTGCACGTCATACCAAAGACGATGAAATCTTTGTAGCGGGTTATGGCAAAAGAGCCATTGCTGTCGGTCATTGGCAAATCGAGTTTTTCGATGGTTTTGTTCCAAATGTCGATTTTCACGGGTTGGAAGTCTTTCTTGAGTATTCCGAATTCCGTATCCGTTACTTTCAAGCAACTATATACAATGCCATTACCCGCATAGTAAGACTTAATCATATACTGCCCCGTTTTGCCAATCCCTTTTATGGTTGTCTTCGACAGGTTGAACAGGTAGTCGGCGTCCCATTGGTCGCTTCCTTTGCGGATACGCAGGAAACCTTCCTTATTGGCAACGTTGAAGTTGTTGCCCGCACTGTAAAAGTAGATGTCGCCCCGCTCGTCCATAAAGGCATCGGAGTGACGGAACAATCCGACAACACTTGTGCGACTGTCCTTAATGACTTCGGTCTTTTTCGTTTTAAGGTCAATAACAGCCACCTCTGCACCCGTCCCCGGTACGGAGGTGTGGGGCGAATTAAGCTGGTTGAGGGCTACATACATCTTTCCGTCTCGAATGACGTTGCAACCGGGGTCGGGATTATTGTCCTGAACAGCATAAGACGAGAGGTCAATTTCATCCTCTTTTTGCAACGTAGCGGTATTGATTAGAGCAATCTTTCCCCTTCCGTGCAAAGCGACGTATGCCCGCTGCTCGTCGATGAAATTGATTTCTCCGGGTTGCGCCATCTGTTCAAAGGTCATCGTACCTACTTTTAGCAGTTCGCCGTGCGCCCCTCTTGTAAACTTGTGTACCTTATCTCCGAATTTCCCTTCGGGCACAAGTACCGTGTTTCCTTTTGCGAAGAGATAACACCCAAAGCCAAATTCGAATGCTTTCTTGTTGTTGGTGGCTTGAGGTGTCAAATCACCGAACGTGCCGACGTAAGCACTTTTGTCCACATAATGCACAAAGGCAAAATGCTGTTGCACCTCATTGGGCGTTGGTTTCGGGTCATCGTTCTTGTCGCAGGACGTCAGCCCTATGGAGCCGACCAGCATAGCAGAAAGGGCTATGTTCTTCAATGTTGTTCTCATTTTTATTTATGTTTAGAATTATAAAATACCTTTCGAGAAGACATATCTGAATTTGAGGTGGAATGTCCGTCCTGCCAACGGTTGGCGGAACTGGTCCCACACTTCTTTATTCATCAGGTTGTGGCATTCCAAAGCGATGGAATATTTGTTCTTGTAGGTCAATAGCAGACCAATATCATTGACGAAACTGCGAGGAATACGTCGTTTCAGCAATTCAGTAAGTTCCCAAAAGTAGAAGAACTCTTCCGTGAACTTCCCGTCCCAGAATGCCTTGACATACCAATTCTTGAACAATCGGTCGCTGTGGTATTCCGCTCCGAAGTTGGCAAACAGGTAGGGAATATTCGGCAGTCGCAATCCTTTTGTCGGATTAGGGGCTTGGGTGCCCGGCAAATAGTCCAAAACATCGCGGACGTCCTGATAAGTCAGGTTCCCGTAAGCATAGACCGTCGGCGATATATCCAGTTTCAACTCGGTCTCTATACCTTTGATATGTACCTTTTCCGCATTCACATATCCGGCTGCCATATGTTGTTTCATCAGTTTTATCATATCGCTCACCTGCATATAAAAGCCATTCACTTCAAATTGCAATCGCGACAGGCCGAGTACATCGTTTTTATCTATCAAGAAACCCAGATTGAAGTTATGGCTTTTTTCCGGTTTCAGTCCGGCAGCAGGAAAGGTAATGATACCATCGCCGAACAGCTCTTGCGAATTGGGGAGTCGTATCGCCCGTTGGTAAGATACCTTCAAGTGAAAACCTCTGAACGGTTCGTACTTCATTGCCTCTATCCAGCCGATTTGCGATGTCGTATTGCTCTTTTTCTTCGGAGCCTCGATCATCTCGTATGAAGTCAAATCCTCTATCTCGGAATGGAGATGGAAATACTTTGCTGAGAACATATTCGTCAGTTTTCTACCGAAGAGTTTCGCTTCCCAAGTCAATCCTGAGACAATACTGGTCTTTTTGCTTGGAAATCCTCCGATAATAAACCCTGCGTGCTGACTCGCAATGTCATCATTCGGTTGTCTTTGGGCATAGTTAATAAGCGTGTTCAGGTTCAAACTGTGATTGGTGGACAATTTGTAATCAAGGTTGATACGTTCGTTGATTTCCAAACCTTTGTCGTTTGAGTTGTGAGGAACGTCCCCCGTTTCTCCCTGTCCGTTCGGGCTCGGATATATATTTCCCTCAAAATCGTGATTAACTCGTGCCGTATCCACAAAATTGTTCGTCGTATGCGAGAGAGAGAAATGCGACTCGAAGTTAAGTCGATTGTTCAGTATTCCGCTTTTTATCAGTTTGTTTTCGAGCATAAACATCCCGGATTTGTTTTCAGCGTGCTGGATATTCTTCAGGACTCCTTGTATCTCGTTAAAACGGTTGTAATACCCGAACTCTGTACTAATCTCATCGAACCAAAGTTTCGTAAAAGCGACTTTCCCTTTCAGCATATACGAACGAAAACGGTCATGGTCTCGCTTCACCAATAGGTTCTCTCTTTCGGGAACTCTGAAGGAGTAATCATTCTTTGCAGAAGTATAATACCCTCCTGCACCGAGCAAAATACCACTCTTTGGGAAATTCTTGCGAGAGAAGACGCTTCCTTTGTGTGTTTGATAAGAACCTAATTCATACGAAGCATCTAAATAGTCCGTACTGAATTCTTTCGTAACGATATTGACCGCTCCCCCCAATCCGTCGCAACCGAAACGAGCAGGAATGATACTCTTATAGACTTCTATCCGTTCGATAATATCTATAGGAATTTCATCAAGAGAAAACGTACCGTCCGAAGTGCTCATAGGAATTCCATCCCACAGTATTTGGATGCGATTGCCTTCTAATCCATGAACAATAATTCTTGAACTGCTTCCCAAACCACCAGTTTGTCCGACTTTCAATCCTATGGTCTTATCTAAGATGGTCTCCAAAGAAACTGAGCGACCTTGTAAATCTTTACCATTGATTACAGTAATTGCTTCAGGAGACTCACGCATAAATTGAACTTTGGATTTACCTGTAACAACAACGCCATCCAACTCTCGCGCATTTGCCCGAAGACGTATTGTATGCTTTTCTATGGACGATTTCAACGTATCTATAGCCGTTTCATAACCGACATATCGGGTTAAAACAACATAAGAATCGACTCCTTTCGCTTGTATTTGTACAATACCACGCCGATTGGTTAAAGCACCATTCTTAAAAGAAGGAGCTCCTATTAGTTTCCATTGAACAGTTGCTGCCTCTATTCCATTTCCATTATCTGCATCGACAACCTTTAATTCGACTGTATTTGTCTGCGCATAGAGGTGTAGCGGAAATAGTATTGAAAGAAGCAACAGACTTACACACTTTGAAGTATAATCATATTTTGAAACTTTCATACAGTATATTCCTCTTTGAAATTTCTTGCAAAGTTAAAATGGTTATTCCGCAGAAAATACCCCTATTCTCCATACGTATGCCCCTGTTGTAGCATTTCTATGATACATTGTTTCGGGGCATTCTTCTATTCATTCAGGGTATTTTATCCGTGCTCATCTCCGTACCTTTGCATCTTAGAAAAATCAAACAGAAATCGATATGAATAAAGAGAAAATGAAGCCTCTTGAAGAGGAACGGGAGAGTCGTAGCCTGCTCTCCAATGCAGTGGTTGTGCTGCAACTCGTTTTCGGCACACTGCCCCTGTTGCTCGTGGTATGGGCGGTGGACAAGTTGATGAACGACACATTCTCTTCCACAATAGTTTGGGGAGTTGGAGGAGTATTGATACTATTCGCACTGCTTCGAAGCGTGTTTTACGGAACTTCGATTTGGCAGGCGCACCGCTCGGCTTACAATGCCCTTACACGATTGAGGTTGCGTATCATAAGTCATTTGCAACGCTTGCCACTCGGATTTTTTCAGGAGCGTAAGGTGGGCGACTTGGTGAACATCATTAACCATGACGTGGAGCAAATCGAGATTTATTTGGCACACGGATTACCCGAAATCCTCTCGGCAACGCTTTTCCCCGCCTTGATTTGGGTGATTGTCATGTTGTTGGACTGGCGGTTGGGATTGTCGCTCGTTTCTCTTTTGCCTATGGCATTTCTTCTGCAAATGGCTGTCAAAACGCTTTGGGGCAAGAGCTTTCTCCACTTTATGGAGAGTACGCAAAAAATGTCGGAAGACCTTTTGGAATATGTGGCTACCATACCGGTAATCAAGGCTTTCAGTAACGAGGAAAACAGAACGGAACGGGTACTCGGTGGTATGCGCGATTATATTCGTTGGGTGAAGCGAAGCATGTTCAGCGTCACCGTTCCCATGACATTGATAACGATGTTCTTGGAAGGCGGTATCGTGGTAATGACCCTTGTCGGTCTATGGCTGATGAGTTCGGGCGAACTGATTGTGGCACGTTTTATCCTTGCCCTGATTTTGGGCGGACTGTTCTCGTCTTCCTTTGCTAAATTGGCTACATTCCAACATTTCCGAATCGTCTATGGGCAGTCGCTGACAAAGGTACAGTCCATTACAGAGGTACAGACAAAGGATACAGCGGACAAGAAAACGGATACGACACAGACAGACATTTGTTTCGAGCATGTTACATTCTCCTATCCAAACAAGGAAGACAATGCGTTGATAGATGTATGTCTTCAATTTCCGAGAGGAAGCCATACAGCTATCGTGGGCGAGTCAGGGTCGGGAAAAACCACGCTGGCAAGTTTGATGATGGGGTTCTGGCAACCTCAAACGGGTACCATCCGACTGGGAGGAGAGAGTATTGCGGAGCTTTCCGAACGCAACATTGCTGATTACTTTTCGATGGTACAGCAGGAGGTTTTTCTATTTAACACAACCATTCGGGATAATATCCGTATAGGAAGACCAACCGCCACACAAAAAGAAGTGGAAATGGCAGCACAGCGTGCCCGTATTCATGATTTTATCATGGGATTGCCGAATGGTTATGATACGCTGGCGGGCGAAGCCGGCGTAAAATTCTCTGGCGGAGAAAAACAGCGTATTTCCATCGCCCGAATGTTGCTCAAAGACTCTCCAATAGTTATTCTCGATGAAGCCACTGCCGCATTGGACGGAGAGAATGAGAAACTAATCCAAGAAGCTCTTGATGAATTGCAGCGCAACAAGACCGTCATTACCATTGCTCACCGTCTCAATACCATTCAGGAGATGGAACGTATTGTCGTGATGTACAAGGGGCAGGTCGTTTCAAAAGGAACACACCAAGAACTGATGAAAGACTGCTCTCTGTATCACAATATGACAGAGACGCAGGAACAAGTAAGTAAATGGCAATTAAAAGAAGAGGAGGAATAAGAATGGTACGCAATATACTGAATGAATTAACCGCCCGCGGAGTGCGGCATCTGATAATCTCTGCACTGTTTTTCGTGGTTTATGCTCTTTGTGGCACGGCAATCATGCTAACCGTCCTGTTCCTTATCGACCGTCATATACAGGGAGAAAGCATCTCTTTCATTTCGGCAGCATGGGTACTCGGCGGGCTGCTGGTATTGAAAACAATATCCAATGCCATTGCTGATATGAGCAAGCATTTTGCCGGCTTCGACCTTGTGGAACGCATCCGTGAGAAAATCATCTTGAAACTGAAAATGTTCTCACTCGGTTTCTATACCAATGAACGACTGGGCGAAATAAGCACCGTCATACACAAAGACGTGGATAATATGGAAATGGTTGTGGGACATCTATGGACACGGATGTCCGCCGACTTCATTGTAGCTCTGATACTTGGCATCGGACTTTTCTGTGTGGACTGGCTCATGGGATTGACAATGGTAGCCATTCTTCCTATTGCCCTATTTTCTTTGTATCGAGGCATTCGCTCGGGAATGAAAGCACAGGAGGAATCACAGGACAATCTGGCGGATATGGTCAGCCTATTTGTGGAATACGTCAAAGGCATTCCAGTTTTGAAAGTGTTTGGAGGAAAAGGAATGTTCCGTGACAGACTCGACCACTCTGTCAGTGAATTTGGAGAAAGCAGTAAGAAGACTTCACGTTTGGCAGCTGTGAGTGTGGGCAGATACACTTTCCTTATAGAGTTGGCTTTCGCTCTGATGGCTACAATCGGTCTTTGGTGGACTTGGCACGGAGAACTTTCCGTTTTTGCCTACCTCATGTTCATTATTGTCTCGAAAGAGTTCTACAAACCTTTTGTCAATATGGAGAGTCATTGGCTGAACTACATCAAGGTAAAGGACAGCTACGGACGCATTTCCCACCTGTTGGACGCTCCCATTGTCGTCAATCCATCACAGCCGAAAACAGCGGAACGCTTCGACCTGTCATTTGAGGGAGTCGGGTTCCATTATGAGAAAGAAAGTTTTGAGATGAAAAATCTCACGTTCAACGTTCCCGAACGGACGGTAACGGCACTTGTTGGCTCGTCAGGTTCTGGTAAAACAACCATTACCAACCTGTTACTTCGTTTTTGGGAACCGCAGAACGGCAGTATCCGTATCGGTGGTATAGACATTCGAGAAATGGACTATGATTATCTACTTGGTAAAATCAGTGTGGTGATGCAGAATGTTATTCTCTTTTCAGACACCATTGCCAATAATATCAAAGTGGGCAACCGCAATGCTACGCAGGAAGAGATCGAGGAAGCTGCACGACGGGCGATGATACACGACTTTATCATCAGTCTGCCAGAAGGTTATGAAACAAAAATCGGAGAAAACGGTTTGGGACTGTCCGGAGGGCAGAAACAAAGGCTTTCAATCGCCCGTGCTTTCTTGAAAGACGCTCCCATCATTCTTTTGGACGAGATAACGAGCAATGTTGATCCTGTCAATGAATACAAGATACAGCAGGCAATGTCTGCCCTTATCCGAAATCGCACGGTCTTGGTCATTGCCCATCATTTGCAGACCATCCGCAATGCCCACCAAATTATCGTGATTGAGAAAGGACAACTTATGGAGAAAGGCACGCATGCCGAACTCAAAGCAAAAGATGGAATATACCGCAAGCTGCTGGCGATACAGTAAGCTCGTAACAAGAACAGGCAGCAAGAAGAATCTTACTGCCTGCTTTTTCTTGTTCAAACGAATAGTCTTTAGTTTACTCTCCAAACCACCTAAGCTTTTGCCCGAAAGCTTAGGAGCTTTTATTTACAGAGTAGAGACATTAATTCTCCTCTCTTTCTATGAGTTTCTATTTCGGAAATTGTAACAAAGACAGGAAATCACTCACGAGTTGTCGACACGCAAATCACTGCATATCAGTGGTAAAGAGACTTTTTCGGTGGAGATTTCATTCTGCTGTTTTTGCTCCACCTTTTGCTCCACCAAAACCGGTAATATTCTGCTATATTTTGCGTAAGTGGGAAAAATAAAAACTCCCGACTTCGTTTAGAAATCAGGAGTTTACGTCGTTTTGCTTTTCTTCAAAGTGGTGCCACCAGGAATCGAACCGGGGACACAAGGATTTTCAGTCCTTTGCTCTACCAACTGAGCTATGGCACCAAGGTTGCAAATAAAGACTTGCGTTGAAAAGAGTGGTGCCACCAGGAATCGAACCGGGGACACAAGGATTTTCAGTCCTTTGCTCTACCAACTGAGCTATGGCACCTCATGGAGCGCATGTCTCATTTGCGATTGCAAAAGTAGGAAGTTTTTCTGAAACTACCAAATTTTTGCGTTCTTTTCTCTCTCACACAGCACATTTCTACAATTTTCCACCCCTTTTCTAGGGTAAAAAACTCTATTCATGCACAGCAAAGTGACTCCGTTGGGATTCAAACCCAAGACCTTCAGAACCGGAATCTGACGCTCTATTCAGCTAAGCTACGGAGCCTTAGACCCTGCAAAAATACGCCTTTCCCTTGACTTGACCAAACGATTCCACTATTTCATATTCATCAGCACAGCCTTCCCCAAGGCTTTCTCTCATGACTTCAATCTTTTCTCCACGATTTTCCTAATCCTCTCGGAACATTTTGAAAACCTCTCGGATTTTTTCCTGATTTTCTCAGACTTTCTTTGAAATCTCTCGGAGATATTCTCTGCCCACTGGGAGCGACACCCTTCTAGCCTACACTTATCCGAGGATTGCACTGTGAAAACTTCTAAAAACAGCATCAACGCATACGCACGCGTACGCGCATTACAGCAAATTCGCACTTTTTGCTTTCACAACCTTCACCAATTTCTTCATAATCTTCTGGCAAACAAGTTATTACAACAATATTTCGGACATTTATTAACACTTCCCTTTCTTATCCCTCCTAAAAGGCGGAGCAATCAGGAAAAAGGCAGGAGCAAAACCTTAAGAGAGGGACAGTAGCTAGTCTCTCTCCTTTGGAGAAGAAACGCCGAGTTTTCACCCTACTCTGTGAAGGTTGTGAAAGCAAAAAGTGCAAAACTCCAGGGAAGGCGCGCATGTCGTACGCGCGTGAGTAACCGTCCACCTCACATCCTCTGCTGGCTTGATTCTCCACCCTATCCGTTAAAAGATTTCAAAATCACACGCTTTTATAAGATTCTTCACACTACTACACCCCAATATTAACATCTATCAACCCATATACTATAGAGAGTCCTGCGCAATACCGCATACACAGCTCCTACTTCCTATCCGCTCCTGCACATGCGATGCTTGTCTAACTCACAGATTTCTCGTAAATTTGCAGTGGAAATGAAGTTTTCTATCCCTATTTCTAGAATCCTCTACACTGGTCGGGGATTCTTCTACATATCACTCTAACGCATAAGTTTTGCACAACATCATTCTTGTCGACACTGCCCACCTCGACCACGTGGCATTCGACCTCATCGTAAATTTTGAGCGCATGATTGGCCGACAAATTTCTAAAGGAGATTTCCCAAAATGGCTCGATTGCGTGGCACTGGATGGCGGACTACGCCCTGGTGACCACGAAACACGCGTTTATCTCATTCACCCCAAAGATAAAACACAGTTGCAACACTTTATCCCCTGCAACTTTGCTGAAGAACTCAACGGAAAAGCCTTCCGCGATGAGTTGGGAGAATTTGCGCTCAATGCCTATGGTGTAGAAGACATCGTTTCGCCTGAGGACTATTTCGTGCAGGTGTTTGAAGAAGTGTTGCGTGATGCAGCCTGCGAGCGTGTCATGGTGATTGCAGATTTGGATGGCATGACCGATGAAAGCGCACGTTTAGCACAGCGCATCAAAAACCTCTGCGCCAACCCTCCCAAAGACGATAAGGGAAGTGAGCTACCCCGCAAAGACATCACCCTCTTCACCATGCAACCCATCATGGGGCGTGGATTCCAACAAGAACTCCTCGGCTACAGCTTGATGGCTGCACTAGGCATCAACGGAAACGAGGTGCAGTAAAAAAATAGCGATTTCTCAGAAAAGAAGAACATCATCTCACTAGAAATCACTACCTTTGCAGGTAAGTTCTACGCTCACAGACAATATATTTACAGATAACCATTCACAACTCACGCATAACTCAACAAGAAATGGGTAAAGTTCTCATCATTGGCGCTGGTGGTGTCGCCACCGTAGCCGCCGTGAAAGTGGCCAAAAACTCAGATGTTTTTGACGAAATCATGATTGCTTCTCGCACTGTCTCTAAGTGCGAAGCCATCGCCAAACGCATTGCCGACATGGGCTTGCGCAACGACATCAAAACTGCTCAAGTGGATGCCGACAATGTGCCCGAGTTGGTGAAGCTCTTCAAGGAGTTTCAACCCGACTTGGTGATGAATCTTGCACTCCCCTATCAAGACCTCACCATCATGGAGGCTTGTCTCGAAGCTGGATGTCACTATCTCGACACTGCCAACTACGAACCTAAGGACGAAGCTCACTTCGAGTACTCCTGGCAGTGGGCTTATCGCGAGCGTTTCGAGAAGGCTGGTCTTTGCGCCATCCTCGGTTGTGGTTTCGACCCTGGTGTCACCTCTATTTTCACCGCCTATGCTGCAAAGCACCACTTCGACGAAATCCACTATCTCGACATCGTGGACTGCAACGCTGGTGATCATGGTAAGGCTTTTGCCACCAACTTCAACCCCGAAATCAACATCCGCGAGATCACTCAAAAGGGTCTTTACTGGGAAAATGGCAAATGGGTGGAAACCGAACCCCTCGAGATTCACCAACCTCTCACCTATCCTAACATAGGCCCTCGTGAGAGCTACCTCCTCCACCACGAAGAGATCGAGAGCCTTGTCATCAACTTCCCCACCATCAAGCGTGCGCGTTTCTGGATGACTTTCGGACAAGAGTATCTCACTCACCTCCGTGTCATCCAAAACATCGGCATGGACTCTATCGTACCTATCAACTATGAGGGGCACATGATTCAGCCTCTCCAATTCCTCAAGGCTGTTCTCCCCAATCCTCAAGACTTGGGCGAAAACTACGAAGGAGAAACCTCTATCGGTTGCCGCATCCGTGGTATTAAGGATGGCAAGGAGCGCACTTACTATGTCTACAACAATTGCTCTCACCAAGCAGCATACGACGAAACGGGTATGCAGGGCGTGAGCTACACCACTGGTGTTCCTGCCTGCATCGGTGCTCGCCTCTTTATGCAAGGAGTGTGGAACAAACCCGGTGTGCACAATGTGGAAGAGTTCGATCCCGATCCCTTCATGGAAGAACTCAACAAGCAAGGTCTTCCTTGGCACGAAATCCACGACGGCGATTTGGAACTCTAAAATAGCTTAGCTAATTACCATATACTTGTAAGACTCTCCTAGGCACTCCGCAGCGAGTTTGCTAAATAGAAGTCTAAGCATGAATATACAACAATCCAGCGTAATGGTATATTTTACCATTGCGCTGGATTATTTTTGTGCATAATTCCCCATATTTTTACAGTGAACATAGCAAAATAACGAATAAAGTAGGAATGGGATTCAATTATAATTTTGTATCTTTGCGGCGACTTTTTACTTTTTCATGACATCCTGCACAACTTTACAGATTAAAGTTTGAATGCTCGTGTATTTTGAAAAGAGAATCCTATGAAACTATATACTTTATCATGAAATATTCTACTCTTCTTGTTGGCTTAAGCCTGGCTTGCTGCACACCTGCACTGCAAACTCTAGCACATGCTGCTCCTATGATGCAAGTTGCCACTGACAATGTGGTGAAACTTCCAGTTTCGACTGACCCCAGTCTAGAATTCATTCCACTGAGCAGCCTCGACCTGTCAAAGATGGAAAATGGCTGGAAGAGTCCACAACGCAATAAAAGCATCGAAGGAAACCCTATTCGCTTGGGCAATACCACTTACGAAAGTGGCGTGGGAGTACATGCCCCCTCTCGCATCGTTGTAAAACTCAATGGCGCAGTGACCACGTTCCGTGCTGTGGGTGGCATTGATGCAGAAGTAGAACATCCCAACAATCCTCGCGACAAAGCGGCCATTTTGGATTATCGTGTGTTGCTCCGTGGGCAAGACGGTCAAGACCAAGTGATCAAAAGCGGTTCTATGGATCGCGACTCTGCCCCTATTCAGCTCGATATCGACGTGCGCAATGCAAAGTATCTGATTCTCGAGGTGAACAACGGCGGTGGTCAAGGCAACTGGGGAGATCACTTCGACTGGGCTAATGCCTATTTCATCTATCGCGAGCAAAACTCCACACGTCCTGAGATGGTTTCTCCTGATGTATTGAAGTCTCCACTCGCTTGCGCTATGGATATCTTTGCACTTCCTGGTAACCGGGTATTACACAAGATTGTGACCACAGATTCCACCCTCAATATCTCTGTGACCGATCTCCCCGATGGTCTGACTTGGAATGCCAAGCGTCGCGCTGTAGAAGGTACTGCGCCTGAAGCTGATGGTGTTTATAAATACACGGTTGTGATGCAGGAAGGCAAAGGAGAGCCTTCCACTGCAAAGGCTTCTCTCAACGTTCAGAAGAACCTCCCCATGGCAAAGCCCATGATGGGATGGATTTCTTGGAACGTGGTACAAGATAAGATTTCCACTGATGTGGTGAAGAAAGTGTCTGATGCCATGGTGAAACAAGGCCTGAAAGATGCTGGCTACAATTTCCTCATCATCGACGACCTCTGGCACGCTAAGACTCGCCATGCCGATGGCCGTCCTCAAGAAGACCCAGCCAAGTTCCCAGTAGGCATGAAGGCCACGGTGGACTATGCTCACAGCAAGGGACTGAAATTTGGTATTTATTCCGATGCTGCCGATCGCACTTGCGCTGGTGCTTTCGGTTCGTTTGGAAAAGAGAAAATAGATGCCAAGCAATATGCAGAGTGGGGCGTAGACCTGCTCAAGTATGACTACTGCCATGCACCTGGAGATGCAGCCACTGCTCAAGTGCGCTACAAAGCTATGGGCGATGCACTCAAAGCTTCTGGCCGCAACATCCTATTGTATATGTGCGAATGGGGGGCGCGCGAACCTTGGAAATGGGGTTCTACCACTGGATCACCCGTTTGGCGCGCCACTTACGACACTCGCGATGGATGGAACGGAGTGCAAGGTGGCATCGGCATCATCCAAAGTATTGCCGCGATGAAAGACCTCTGGCCTTATTCTGGCGTGAACCGCTTCAACGATGCCGACATGATGTGTGTGGGTATCCACGGCACGGGTAAATCGAGCAACGACCTCGTGGCAGGAAAGCCTGGCATGACACAAGATGAATATCGCACGCAGTTTGCCCTCTGGTGCATGTGGTCTTCTCCCTTGCTTCTCTCCTTCGACCTCACAAAACCTATAACTGCCGACGACAAGAAGCTCATGACCAATGCCGATCTCATCGCCCTTGATCAAGACGATCTAGGACAACAAGCGGAATACATCGGCACTACCGACAACATGGTCTACTTCATGAAAGACCTTGCTAATGGAGATGTGGCTATTTCTGCCACCAACATGAGCGAAGCCACCAAGGAAGCTGTTTTCGACTTCTCCAAGTTCTCGGCTCTCGATCCCACCATGGACTATTATATCTACGATTGCCAACTCCAAAAGGCAGGGGAAACCACGGTGAAGGCTGTGCTCCGCACTCCTGTTCGTAAACACGCTACTGTCGTTTACCGTCTCGGTCGCAATAAGATCACTGGTGTCTCTTCTATTCCTACTAAGAAGAACAAGAAGGCAACCGTAAATTTCGACCTCAGTGGGCGCAAAGTGGAGCATCCTACTGCGGGACAACTTGTCATCTCAGAAGGCAATAAACAACTTACGCTCTAGACTCTGAGCTACACTTCATATTTATGAGGCTACATCAAAAGCTGAAGTTTTGATGCGGCCTCATTTTTTGGCTAAGGTGGACAGGCTAACTCTTCCATGCCTCGACATCTCCCATTCAAAAGGAATTCCCCCATATATCTACCCTTTTCAAGTGGCCACTTGATACCACCTATCACTAAAAATAGCGACTCCAAATCTTTAGAATCGCTTGCACAACCGCGCAAATTACACTAACTTTGTAGGAAGATTCTCTCACCGTCCTCTCACCTTGTGTGGGAAGACAGATAAAACACTCCTCTCATGAGCGCACGCCTTCTTTGGATCGACGACGAAATCGATCTCCTCCGTCCCCACTGCATCTTCCTCGAGAAGCGAGGATACGATATCACCACCGCCAACAACGGTGCGGATGCCGTGGAGTTGTGCAAAGCACAGGCTTTCGACCTCGTCCTTCTCGATGAGAACATGCCTGGACTCTCTGGCTTGGAAACCCTCTCCGCCATCAAGGCTCTGCACCCTGAGATACCCGTGGTGATGGTGACAAAAAACGAGGCGGAAGACTTGATGGATCAAGCTATCGGTGCCCAAATCACCGACTATCTCTTGAAGCCTGTGAATCCGATGCAGATTCTCCTCGCGCTCAAAAAGCACATCCACGCGCAGGAAATCCGACAAGAGCACACCGAAATCGGTTATCGTCAAGATTTCTCTCGCATTGCGCTCAGCATGGACGATGCCCAAGATGCAGAAGCTTGGAAGGAACTCTACAAAAAACTCGTGCACTGGGAATTGCAACTCGAGGAAGCGCCCGACTCTGCGATGAACGAACTCCTGCGCGCCCAGAAGGATGAAGCCAACGCTGCGTTCACCAAGTTCATTCGCAAATATTACGAATCGTGGGTGCAACATCCCGATGCGGAAGACACTCCTTTGCTTTCGCCACAGGTGATGCGCCAGACCGTGCTCCCTAAACTCAAGGAGGGAAAGCGAGTGGTGTGGGTGGTGCTCGACAACTTCCGCTACGATCAGTGGCGCACGCTGGCAAAAGCCCTCGCCAATGATTTCGACATCGAGGAGAATCTCTATTATTCCATCCTCCCCACGGTGACGCAATATGCGCGTAACGCGCTCTTCTCTGGCCTCATGCCACTTGACATCAAGACTCAATATCCCAATCTTTGGGTGGATGAGGAGGAAGATGAAGGTAAGAATCTGCATGAGGAGGAACTCATTCGCAAGCAGCTAGAACGTTTGCGCCAGCTCACGCCCTTCTCTTACCACAAACTCAATGACTCTTCAGCGGCAGACCAAGTGTTGTCTAGTTATTCCGAATGGTCGAAACATCCGCTCAATGTCATCGTCATCAACTTCATCGACATGCTCTCTCATGCGCGCACGGAGAGTAAAATGGTACGCGAATTAGCAGCCAATGAAGCAGCCTATCGCGCCATCACCCTCTCGTGGTTCCGTCATTCTGCCATCCGCGAGCTCTTCCGACGTCTTGCCGAAGGGGATGCTGAGGTCATCCTCACCACCGACCACGGTTCTATTCGCGTAGACCGTCCCTGCAAGGTGATTGGTGACCGCAATGTCAATACTAACTTGCGCTACAAACTAGGGAAGAATCTCGATTATCCCAAGAAAGAGGTGTTTGAGGTGCGCAATCCTGCCGCGTTGAAACTTCCTTCGCCCAATCTCTCTACGGCTTACATCTTTGCCACGGGCACGCGCTTCTTTGCCTATCCCAACAATTACAACCACTATGTGCAGTACTATCGCGACACCTTCCAGCATGGCGGTGTGTCTATGGAGGAGGTGATGGTGCCACTCGTGACCCTGCGACCAAAATAGGTGTTAGATATTAGATGTTAGAATATAGAGATTAGACATTGGACATTATAGAGAATTGTCCTTTTCTAGCTCTTCTAGCACTACTAGTTCTTCTAGTCCAAGCATGCACAGCCTCTAACGTCTAATTTCTAACGTCTACCCCTCCCCTTAACGTCTACTCTCTAATCTCCTTGCCTGAGCCACGCTTGTCGTGGCGAACATAAAAGGGTCTACGACCCCTAACATCTAAATTCTAATGTCTAAAATCATCATAGCTATCGACGGCCACAGTTCGTGCGGAAAAAGCACCATGGCCAAAGCCCTTGCCCAACAAGTCGGTTACATCTACGTAGACAGTGGCGCCATGTATCGTGCTGTCACCCTCTTCGCCCTTCGCCATCAACTTTTCAATGCCGATGGCAGTGTGAAAGCCGAAGACCTGCAGGCGCGTATGTCAGACGTCAAAGTGCATTTCAAACTCGATCCTGCCACTAACCTGCCTGTGACTTACCTCAACGAAGAACGTGTGGAAGATGAAATCCGCACTCTTGAAGTGAGCCAGCATGTGAGTCCCATTGCAGCTTTGCCCTTCGTGCGCGAAGCCATGACCGCTGCACAACAAGCCATGGGCGAGGAGAAAGGCATCGTGATGGATGGTCGCGACATCGGGACTGCTGTGTTCCCTCATGCAGAACTCAAAATCTTTGTCACCGCCTCTGCTGAAGTGCGTGCGCAACGCCGTTATGACGAACTCCAAACGAAAGGATTGCCTGCTTCCTATGATGACATCTTGAAAAACGTGCAAGAACGTGACTACATCGACTCTCATCGCGAAGTAAGCCCTCTGCGACAAGCAGAAGATGCCCTCGTGCTCGACAATTCGCAACTGACACGAGAAGCTCAAAACCAGTGGTTGTTGCAGCAGTTTGACACTGCCGTGCGCAATGCCCAATAGGTAGTCCGCCATCTAGCATCCTCTTTGCCTGCCCAAGCGGTACTAGTCGGTATTCATCCAATAGCAATCATCAGACATCAGGGAAAGTATCTGTGTGTCGTCAACTTCTAGCGCGACCGCGGCTCTTTCCCTTTTGTCGCCCTAATAACTCTTTTTTTATCTTTTAACCAAAATCGGTCATTAGATTCTGAACAGATTTTATTTGATTGTTGAGCAGATGGTTTGTTGTTAGCTTGAAGGCGTAGCGGGCTACGTCGAGAACCAACGAGAAACAAGATGCCAACAAGAAAATGAAAGATGACAGGAAGTTTTCTTCTCCAGAACAATTTGCACTATAACGGTCTAATGACCGATTTGGGTTTAATTCCAAACATCTTATGAAACTTTTACCCACAAAAACCAGATTCTCAAGCCTTTCGTAAAAACCGCATCAGATAGAAATTCCCAAAAAGTTAACGCTTATCCCATCGAACTCACCTTGGGCATTGGGGGAGCTTTAGTCATCTTCGGTTGTATTTTTCTGAAAATCTGCGGATACCATTCAATTTGGTTCCCTCTTTTATGGTAATCGTATAGTGTCACGTGGCAGCAGGTACAATGGTACTTGCTGCTTTCATTTATGTGATCTTTTGTTGCGGTTGATAATCTCATCCATCCTTTTAGTCATAATCTCTCCTGATTGTTTTGCACAATAATCTACGATATCTAGCATTGAGTTCATTCCAGCATCGAGATCGCGCACAGAAAAGGAAAAAGGTCTAGGAAGGCTATAGTCTGCATCTTCTGCGTAGATTGAGGTAACTTCAATTGTATCAGTTTTCATAAGTTTGTCCCTGAAGAAGCCCTTCATTGTAACCTTGATTTTAGAGCTCTCATTTTTGATTGCAGTGTTTTTGGGAGTAGAATACATATAGACATCCATCCCATGTGATTTGGGGAGAGAGGTAAAGATTAAAGGAGATGAGAAAACTTTAGGAGACTTCTCGTATATGAGAAAATTGTGAAGCGGAGGTACTTCGTTGAACATGATTTCGTTGATGTTGTCGTAAAGACTTTCATGTTCTTCTTGTGATATCATGCTTTGAGGGTTGCTTATCAGTCCTTTGGGGCAAGCTGTAGAGTCGATATAGCCTGAAACGACCAAAGTTGGGGAGAATACTGCCAAGTTGCCCGTGAATGTGAGCTCTATGCGATAAACACCTTGATCTTCGTCTGCTTCTTCCTCCTCTTCTTCTCCTACTCCTGAAGGGATTTTGTATTCCTTGATATGCTTGCCTAATGTGGAATATTGTGCACTTTTCTGTTGAGCTGTGGCAACATTGTTTGGGATAAACAAGAAAAGATAGAGAATAAGTAGTTGAATAAAGTTTTTCATGATGGATGGAATTGGTTTAGGATTGATATAGAGGAGCTTTTCTAGAAACTACTGTCAAAAGTAGCGATATATTTTGGAATCTCAAAGTTATTGCTTTCGTTTTATGTCTTGCCCTCTATATATGAGGAGATATGTGCCCAAAGAGTGAAAAAATCGGATAGTGTCCATAATTTGTGTGTAAGCTCCAAAGTTCTTATTTTTGTGGGGAAAGAAAAAAC
>NZ_KB290710.1:142721-238325 GCF_000318095.2 Alloprevotella sp. oral taxon 473 str. F0040 | reverse complement strand
ACAAGAACAATGGAGCTTACGAAGTCACAAATATCGGACAATACCGCATTTTTGCTGACAACGCCCATTACCTACGGAGTTAAAAGGTGGGGAAAGAAAAAACTTCTCGGAGATAGTGAGAACTACCTCCGAGAAGTTTAAGAGTGATGCTCAATGTAAGCACCGAAGTCCTTCAGCAAAGCCGAGCAAGGCCTAATCATGACTGACACTCTCCTAACGTCGCAGCCAACGCTCAGGATTGAGCTTCTGAGTTTCATGACGAAGTTGGAAGTGGAGTGTGCAATTGCCCGAAGCATCGCGCGCCACATTGCCGAGAACTTGACGAGCTGATACACGCTGACCTTGGCTCACGGAAGCACCTGCGAGATTACAATAGACCGTGATGTAACTACCATGACGTACGAGGACATTCGTCATGCCTCCCATCGAGAAAATAGCCGTGACTTCACCATCAAACACGGAGCGGGCTTGTGCTCCAGCTGGAGCTGTGAGATTGATACCCTTGTTGTCGAGGGTGACCCCATTAAGACCATTCACATTGTAAGCCCCGAAATGGCTTGAAATGGTGTAGTTGCCAGTGATGGGCATGGGCAGGCGACCTTGATTGGATGCAAAACTGCCTGAAAGTCGGGCATCGCTGGGCGCAGCTGCATTTTGCTGGGCAGTGGCAGTGGCACGATTGGCTTCTTCCGTAGCTGTACGTGCGCGTTGCGCTTCAGCTGCAGCAGCCTTGGCCTGTGCCGCAGCACGAGCTTCTTCACGTGCTTGGGCTGCGCGAGCCTCTCTTGCCGCACGCTCTTCACCACGACGGCGTGCTTCTTCTGCCTTACGTTCCGCTTCTGCAGCTTTGCGGCGCGCTTCTGCCTCTGCTCTTCGTGCTTCCGCTTCTGCCTTGCGTGCCGCCTCGGCTGCACGACGACGCTCTTCAGCTGCTTTTCGTGCTGCCTCCGCCGCTTTTTTGCGCGCTTCGGCTTCTGCCGCGCGACGTGCTTCTTCGGCTTTGCGACGACGTTCCGCAGCTTCAATCTCAGCACGAATCAACTGATCGATCTTGGCATTGAGCGCATTGAATTGGCGTTGTTGTTGCGCAAGGGTGGCTTGAAGCTCTGCTTGTTTTTTGTTGAGGTCTGTCACCACCACCTGTTGGTTGCGCTGTTGTCCCTCGAGGATAGTTTGCTGCGCTTTACCTTGTGAGAGCAAGTGATGCTGAGTGGTGCGTTCTCCCGAAAGAATGTTGCGTTTCTCACGCACTGCTTGTTCTTTGGCAGCAATAATATGGCCTTGCACCCGCTGATACTTCACATACTCTTGAGTGTAGCGCAAGCGGCGATACATCTGTCGGAAATTATCGGCCGAGAAGATAAACATCAATTTGTTTTGCGTCAACCGATTGCGATACATATAGAGAACACCTCGCGTGTAGCGACGCTTACATTCTGCCAAATCAGCTTCAAGTTCCCGAAGCTCCTTCTCGTGCGTGTCGATGCGGCGATTGAGGGTGTCGATTTGCACTTGAAGTCCAGTGACAATCTTCTGCTGATCGGAGATTTGCCCATTGATCATTTGGAGAGTCGCCAGCTGTGCCTTCACATCCTTGCGTGTAGTAGCCAGTTGGTTTTGAGATTCTGCCATCTTCTGTTTGAGGTTGGCTTGCTCATGCTGGAGTTTGCGAATGCCTTCATTACTAGGCACGGCATTCGTCTTGCCCTTCTTCACCCCTTTCTTAATCTTTGTTGTTTTAGTATTGGTGGTTTTCCTGGATTTCACCGCCGTAGTAGTCGTGTTTTTTCGCCGTGAAGTCTGTGCCACCATGGTAGTAGTGGAACACAAAATACTCAGCAACAAGGATAGAAAGAGCTTATACATTATAAGATGTGAAGAGATAGGAAGAAAAGTCTTAGGCGGTGCAGGTTATCCTCCCAACCTAAGCATCAAGGATTCGTGACGAGAGTGGCGAACTATTTGAAGAGCTTCAAGATCGCTTCGGGCTTCATGGGAGTGTAGCCTGTGGGGATGTGCACATGACTGTTCCAATCGTAGTTGATACGCACTTTATTGAGCTTCAAGTTCAGCTTAAACTCTTTTTCGAAAGCACTGACGGAGAACACCGTGTGTCGGGCGATGCGGAAACCACGTACATTGGTGGTCTTATTGCGATGGATGTAAAGTTCTACAGGTACGAACCCCATGACATTGAAATCTGCAGTCTCTGTGCTCTTGCGGTCATCGTTCCAAAAAAAGCGTTGTACCTTGTCGAAGTTGAGGGCTGGCATCTCTGTGAGCATGCTATTGAGTGCCACGTAGGTGTCTTTAAGATAACGTTTGTTGATGCGGTCGAGCACAATGACACTATCGGGCGTGAAAATGATGCGCGCACCCTCGATACCGTATTTACTGAGGGAAAGCTGGACTTGTCGGTCGCGCTGGAGGCGAAGCGTGCCGCCCAAACTTTGGTTGAGGGTGTTGGCTTCTAAATCTGCAGAAATTTTAGCGGTCACTGCAAGAGGTTCGTTCGGACGATAGGGTTGATCATTGCGAAAGGTGGAACACCCTGTCAGGAGTGCCACGAGTGCAAAGAGGAAGAGTATTTTTTTCATCGTAAAATTCTTTGTGTGAAGATTGGAAATAGTTGATTACCTAGTATGTGAGTTTGTGGAGGTATGGAAGGAGTCGTCAAACGATTATTCGATTAAGCTATCGCATCTTCTTCAATTTCGCACGCAACTTGCGCTGGAGTTTGCGGTCGGAAGTAAGCTGCAAAGCTTCTTTCCACATCCGTAGCGCTTCTTTCTTGGCACCCGCTTTGAAATAGATTTCGCCAGCACGATCATAATAGTCGGCATCGGGTTGAATCTCTTGATCTGGCAGTGCGAAAGCCACCCACATGGAGTCAATCACTCCCTTTGCTTCGGCATATTTGCCAGCTTTGTATAATGCCCATGCGTAAGTGTCGAGGTAGCTAGGATTGTGCGGCTCAATCTCAGTGGCACGTTGGGCAAGTTTAATTGCTCGACGGAGTTGGATGCCATGAGTGGTAAGGAAATAGGCATAGTTATTGAGCGCGTGAACATTGTCTGGATCTTTCACTATGGAGGAGTCATAAGCAGCAAAGGCTAGTTTCTGCTGCTTGATGTCCATATAGGCATCTCCTAACATATAGTAGATTTGGGAAGCCACAGCACTGTCTGTGGTGGGAGACATGTTCTTCACTCCTGCTTCGAGAATGGCTCTAGCACGAGCAGCATCGTCTTTGTTGCGTGCTGCCAGTGTGCCGAAATAGTAGAACAGGGCATTTTCTGGGTGCAGTTCCCGTCCACGTTTACTAATGGTATCAAGCTGTTCGGCATCTTCTCTGCGCACGGCATCACGGATTAATTCCATGATGGCGCGTTCATCATTAGGATTGGCCCGGAATATGGCCAAAGCAGGCACAGCCAATCGGTCTTCTGGAAATTTGAAGTCTTGGAGGAAGCCCACCAACCATTCGCCCATCACACCGCCTGCCTCTCTCTGATTCATCGCTACCACAGCGTGTTGGAAAACTTTCTCTTTGTCATATTTTCCTTCTTGTAACCAAGCTGCGGCTTCTCGGAATGTCTGCACTTTTTGCTCAATGGGCATCAAGGTGTCAGAGGCAATAGCTCCCAACGTTTTATCATAGCTGACCGCATCATCTTTGATGCGATAATAAATGAGTCGTAACATGGGCACCCACTCATTGTGAGCATCGCTTGCTGCTATGTCGTCAATGATTTCTCGGCCGCGCTCTAAATAACCATTGCGCAGGTAGAGATTAGCTAAAAGCACACGTGGATAATTATCCCCGTTGTTGGTCTCACTCCATTCGCGCAACATTGTTGCCGCTTCAGAAATGCGATTTTGCATTTCTAAAATCTTCGTTTTCTTCGCAATCAACTCATTAGAATAACCTTCTAAAAGGGCTATTCTATCAAGCGTTTGTAAGGCAGCATCCCAGTTGCTCGTGCGTTCTTGGAGCACTTCTAACATCTTGAGGTTATCCTCCGTGGGGTCGTCGGCAGCCACTTGTTCGTAGAGTCGCAATGCTCGTTCGTAACGCTTAGCCTGTGTCCAATAGTTGCCGAGCATCTCGCGATAGTGCTTATTGGAAGGCGACAACTGATGAGCCAACTGTAGTTGTCGCTCTCCGCGAAGGCGCAACACACTGTCTGAATATCCCACCGACTGCAACAACAGCATACCTTGTTGAAATAACGCGTCGGCATCATTCGGATTGATCATCAAAGCACGATCAAGAAGGTCGAAAGCAGCATCAGCATTGCCCAAATACTTCTGACGCATCGCTTCGAGATAGATGCCATCAAACGTGCGCCGCTGTGCTACAGTAAGAAGATTTCTAGCGCGAATAGCCCCATCTTTGAGGGTGGGTGGGGTGTAATTGCGCGCATAGTTGGAGCAGCCCAACAGCAACAAGCTGAGCAAAGTCCAACAAAGCACTGTGGGGACACGAAATGAAAGAAGTCTTTGAGTTGAAATCACAGAGAAGATGCTATTATTTCTTGAAACGTAGAAGAAAAAGACAAGGGGAGGTCTAGAACTAAAGAATGGCGAGGTCTCAAGACCTTGATCTGGACTACATAGATTTCTAAGGTCAAGTTTATTGACTGTGCTAGATGATTACCTCTAACATCTAATTTCTATAGTCTAATACCTAACGCCTATCGTCTAATACCTAAACTCCCGTATGTCCGAATCCTCCAGCACCACGTTCGGTGTCATCGAGCACTTCTACGGGCTGCCATTGCACTTGTTCGTGCTTCGTCACGACCATCTGAGCGATGCGTTCACCATCGTTGATAACAAAAGGCTCATTACTCAGATTCACTAAGATGACACGTAGTTCTCCACGATAGTCCGCATCAATAGTTCCGGGAGTGTTGAGCACAGTCACTCCATGTTTCAGTGCCAGTCCAGAACGTGGACGAACTTGAGCCTCATAGCCTTCGGGCAGAGCTATGTAGAGGCCTGTAGGCACCAACACTCGTTCTAACGGAGCTAAGGTGATGGGAGCTCCTAAATTAGCACGGAGATCCAAACCTGCACTTTGAGGTGTGGCATATTCTGGCAGAGGATGTTGCGATTGATTGACGATTTTTACTTGCATATCACTAAGAGAGACACTTTCTTGTCTACGTTAAGAGAATACTAACAGGGGGCAGTAATTGCCTTGGGTAAATGATAGGCCCTTAGACACAGCAGGGATGAGCCTACAGAAATAGGGTCTTCGACCCCAAAAATACAAAGAAAATCGCAGATTCTCTCTATCAATGGCGCAGTATTTCCTTAAAACCCCTATATTTGCAATATGAAATGGCATCAACTCATCTCCTCTGCACGTTGGGGAAAACAAAATTCTCAACGCTCTGCAACAGAACAGCGCACTGAGTTTCAGCGCGATTACGACCGACTCATCTTTTCCTCCCCTTTCCGCCGGTTGCAAAACAAAACCCAGGTATTTCCGCTGCCTGGGAGTGTGTTCGTACACAATCGTCTCACCCACTCTCTCGAAGTTTCTAGCGTGGGACGTTCGCTTGGAGCTGATGTGGCGCGTCTACTCATTCCTCGCTATACCGGAGAAGACGTCGCTGCGCTCGAGAGTATTAGTGCCATTGTGAGTGCAGCCTGTTTGGCGCACGATTTAGGAAACCCTCCTTTTGGACATGAAGGAGAAGCAGCCATTCGTTCCTTTTTCGCCGAAGGAGAGGGGCTTCATCTTCAAGATAAACTTCCAATTGAGGTGTGGAACGATATCACCAACTTCGATGGTAATGCCAACACTTTCCGCCTGCTTACCCATCAATTCAATGGTCGTCGAGCAGGAGGCTTTGTGATGACTTATAGCACACTTGCCGCTATCGCTAAATACCCCTTTTCTTCTTCCCTAGCCACCCATCCGAAGTTTGGATTTTTCGAGGCTGAACGAGAGGCTTTCGCACATATATTCAAGGAGTTGGGCATCCCTGCGCTAGAAGAAGAGGGGACAAATCTGCGCTTTGCTCGCCATCCACTAGTATATCTAGTCGAAGCAGCCGACGACATCTGCTATGAGGTGATGGATATCGAAGACGCTCACAAACTACGCATCCTTTCTACAGAGGAAACTCGACAACTTCTGCTCGACTTTTTCTCCGAGGAAGAGAGAAAATCGCTCTGTTCAGCCTATCCAGAAGGCACCGATGCTGGAGATCAAATCGCTTATCTCCGTTCCTGCGTCATCAACGCGCTCGAACGTGCTTGTGTGGAGGTGTTTGTAGAGCACGAAGCGGAGATTTTAGAAGGCTCTTTTCAAGGTTCGCTCATCAGTCAACTCCCTGCACCACTCTCCTCTGCTTACCAAAAGTGCGCAGCTGTGGCGCGCAAACGCATCTATCGCTCGAAAGAGGTTGCTGATATAGAACTCTCAGGTTATCACATTATCTACACCCTACTTTCGCTCATGATAGGAGCTGTCACAGCACCAGAAAAAACGTATTCTCAATTGCTGCTTCGCCATGTTTCTGCTCAATATGAGGTCCACTCCCCTGACCTCTCCACACGAGTTATGGCTGTGCTGGACTACCTCTCGGGAATGACAGATGTTTATGCCCTCGATCTCTTCCGTAAGGTGCGTGGGATGCAGCTGCCTGCTATTTGACAGGTACCAATAGGGGGAAGATGACATTCTCCCTTAGTCATTCTGATGTAGCTTCTCCTTACCCCACACAAACACCAAAAGGATTCCTCTACGAGAACCGTTGAGGAATCCTTTTATGTTATTAAGAGATTGAAATTCTGCTATCAAGAAGATGTCTGAACCTCAATTCATTTCTTTAACAGATGGTTAGCGGATAATAGTAGCATCTCGCTCGGGCCCCACCGAAAGGATGGAGATAGGTGTTGCCAGTTGCTTCTCGAGGTAAGCGATGTAATCAGCATATTCTTTGGGGAAATCTGCTTCAGCACGCACACCCGTTAAATCGCAATTCCAGCCTGGTAGGGTTTCATACACAGGTGCCCAACCTTCAGTATCATAAGGCATAGACTCAGTGCGCTCACCATCTTTCTCGTAAGCCACACAAACCTTGATTTCCTTGAACGAATCGAGCACATCGGCCTTCATCATCACCAAATCAGTGACACCATTGACCATAATTGCATACTTCAAAGCCACGAGGTCTACCCAGCCACAACGGCGATTGCGCCCTGTCACTGCACCAAATTCCTTACCGACACGACGGATTTCTTCACCCGTCTCATCAAAAAGCTCTACAGGGAAGGGACCACTACCGACACGTGTTGAGTAAGCCTTGAAGATACCCCATACACGGCCGATATTTTGTGGTGCAATACCAAGACCAGTGCACACTCCGCCCACTGTAGTGGAAGAAGATGACACAAAAGGATAAGTGCCATGGTCGATATCCAACAACGAACCTTGTGCGCCTTCGGCCAGTACATTTTTACCAGCTGCCAAAGCTTGGTTTATCTCATGCTCTGTGTCGGTGAGGGGGAAGCGACGCATATAGTCGATACCTTCGAGCCAAGTCTTTTCTTCGTCGGTGATGTCGAAATCTGTAAACCCTAAATCACTCAAGATTTGCAAGTGGCGGGCTTTCAAAGCTTCATACTTAGGGATGAAATCACCTTGAATGTCTCCGACACGAAGTCCCACACGCGCAGCTTTGTCGCTATAAGTGGGACCGATTCCCTTACCAGTGGTACCCACTTTGCCTTCACCTTTGGCTGCTTCGTAAGCGCGGTCAAGCACTCGGTGCGTGGGAAGAATCAAGTGGGCGCGGCGACTGATGTGCAAACGCTGCACAACCTCATAACCAGCTACCTCTAGTTCACGCGCCTCATACATGAAGAGGTCGGGAGCAATCACACATCCGTTACCGATGATATTCGTCTTTCCTTCGTCAAAGATGCCCGAGGGAATTGAGCGAAGCACAAACTTCTTGTCATCGAAGATGATGGTGTGGCCAGCGTTAGGACCACCAGCGAAACGGGCTACAAGATCATAGCGAGGGGTGAAATAGTCCACGACTTTACCCTTACCTTCGTCGCCAAAGACAATGCCTAACAAGGCATCTACTTTTCCTTTTGTCATGATTTTCTGAGGGATGTGTATGAGGCAATAGCTATGATTTTAGCCATCGCGCGTGATATTTGCCACAAAGTTACACCTTATCTGCTGAATATGCAAAAAAAAAGTTGTATTTTCGCGAATTAGAGATTATCTTGATTTTAGACGTTAGAAATTAGACTTTAGATACTAGAAATAAAAACTTTAGGCACTCTACTTCAACATAAAGGCTTTAGGTTCCTACTCCTTGCTTTAGTAATCTCGAGGTTTTCGTGCCTGTCTCGCTTTCTTTTGTCTAAATACAAATCTATAATGTCTACTCTCTCGTCTTCCCTTTAACGACTACTCCCTAACGTCTACTCTCTAACGTCTACTCTCTAACGTCCTATATGACTACTCTTCAACTTCGCGTTCTTCCTGAAGTGGCTTACGATGCTGCTAATCTCCGTACCGATGTCGCTCAACGACTAGAGGTTTCCCCACAACAGATACACGCCATTCGTCCTGTCAAACGTAGCATTGATGCTAGACAACGACAAGTAATGGTTAATCTCACCCTCGAAGTCTTTATTGACGAAGACCCAACGAGTCTTTCTTATGAACGCATCCATTATGGCGACGTCAGCCGCGCTCCTCAAGCTGTTGTAGTAGGAGCGGGGCCTGGTGGACTCTTTGCAGCACTCCGACTAGTAGAACTTGGTGTGCGCCCCATCGTGCTCGAACGTGGACGCGACGTCAATGGCCGCAAAAAAGATATAGCAGCCATCTCTCGCGACCATATCGTTGATAGTGAGAGTAATTACTCTTTCGGCGAAGGAGGGGCAGGAGCTTTCTCTGATGGCAAACTTTACACACGATCTAAGAAACGAGGTAATGTACAACGCATTCTGAGCATTTTTTGTCAACATGGTGCTAGCACCGACATCCTTGCAGATGCTCATCCTCACATCGGCACCGATCGTTTGCCTGGCATCATTGAGCGTATGCGCGAACAAATTAAATCTTCGGGAGGAGAGGTGCATTTTCAAACACGAGTCGATGAGCTCCTATTTTCTGCGGATGGTGACAGAGTCGTGGGTGTCCGCACAGCAGATGGAAAAGAGTTTCACGGGCCTGTCATTCTTGCTACAGGACACTCCGCACGCGACGTATACCGTTACCTCCACCAAGCAGGTGTAGAAATAGAACAGAAATCGCTTGCCATGGGCGTTCGCTTGGAGCATCCCTCACATTTAATAGATCAGATTCAATACCACAACCGACAAGGTCGTGGCAAATATCTCCCTGCTGCGGAGTATTCTTTTGTCCAACAAGTACAGAATCGAGGTGTGTATAGCTTCTGCATGTGTCCTGGCGGTTTTGTGGTCCCTGCAGCCACAGGACCAGAACAATTGGTAGTCAACGGCATGTCTCCTGCCAACCGTGGTAGTAAATGGTCTAATTCAGGTATGGTGGTCGAAACTCGCCCTGAAGACATTGATGGAGAGCTGATGCCTTTCCTCCTTGAAGCTATGAATGATGAGTCGTTTGCTGCTGCACACACTGATTTTAATGATAAGCATAACCCACTGCGTATGATGTATGTGCAAGAAGCACTGGAGCGCGCGGCCTGGATACAAGGCGGTCGCAGTCAGGTTGCACCTGCGCAGCGTATGGCCGACTTCGTTAATAATCGTCTTTCGGCCGACCTTCCTAAATCTAGCTACAATGCAGGATTAGTTGCTTCTCCACTTCATTTCTGGTTGCCCAAATTTATTACCACCCGTCTCCAAGAAGGCTTCAAGGCTTTTGGTCGCCGCAGCCGCGGATTCCTCACAGACGAAGCCATTCTCATTGCGACGGAATCGCGAACTTCTGCGCCAGTTCGCATCTTGCGCACGCCCGAAACGCTCCAGCACATCCGTCTAGAAGGTCTCTTTCCTTGCGGAGAAGGTGCGGGCTATGCTGGCGGCATTGTATCTGCAGCTATGGACGGCGAACGCTGCGCGGAAGCCCTTAGTCAAACTTTAGGCATCTGCGCTACATAGATAGCAGTAAAACCTTTTGTTCAACTCATAGATGCGGAAGGGCATCTAACGAAAAAGCTCTGTAGTTTTCACTACAGAGCTTTAATAATATGGTAAAGTTTAAATTAGCGATTGGCATCTTTGAAATTGCCAAGTTTGAAGCCATTTGCCCACACAGAGAAGCAACTAAATTCTCCGCAGTCAAGGCAACGATCACGAAGCACAAATCGGAGCTTGGCATTACGTGTACAACTAGGATCAAACTGTTGCTGGAGCATTAATAGTGCCAAAAGGTCAAACGTACCTTGTTCGACAATCTTACCATTCGTGCGATTAATCAGTTCAAGACGAACTTTACTATTACGCGAAGTAAGAGAAGGAACAGTAAAGGTAGTCGTAAGTAATTTGTCTGTTCGAGCATAATTAACTCGAACGATAGCATCTTGCGATTCACCTTCGACTGTGGTTGTAGGAGTACCATCCATGCGCAACTTTGGATGCTGACTTGTGACTCTCACATCGAAATCATGGGCTGATATATCGTTTTTCCCATCAAATGTTGTTGGATCAACTTCAATCTCCGCTGTGATATGAAAGGTTTGCTCGTGCATATTAAGCACTACTTCTTGGCTAGTACTTCCGACATCAGCAGGATTAGGTAGTTTCAAATACGCAGTGTTTTGCCCCACCCAAAGCTGCGAGTTGCTGAGATCTATGAGTTTCAAGGGAACATTGCCCATTGGGGGCTTCTGATTGTCATTGTTCAGCTCAGCATTTTGCTGCAAGAGGACATCTGTAAGACGAGTTTTACCTAACTTTAGAGATTGCATCGCCCACTTCTGTTCATCAATACCTGTCCAACCAAGTATAGTATATGCGCCCTGATTGAAAGAATGAAGCGGTACTCGCTCTATCACTCTCGCTTCCGTTTGTGTCCAACTTGTATCTGCTGCCAAAACACCTTTGCTGTCAAAGGCCAAAAGATGCACCTTACCTTTGGGAGCCACATATCGAGAGGGCTGCGCACCAACAGGCGCACAATCATTATTGGCCATCGTCACCCAAAGAGTGTGGCGACAATCTGAGAGATCATCGTGAAATGTTGCATCACACGCTGTCAGTGAGGAGAGTGCTATGAGAGAAAAGCCGCCTACAAGCGTAGTATGGAGAAATTTCATGTGTTGGAATTGAGAGTTTCTTGACTAAAAGAGCTGCTATTGCTTCTTCTTGAAGACGATATTCATGAAAGTCTTGGCAGTGACCTTAGCAGAAGGCTTAACAGTGTAGCTAAGCACACCAGCGGGAGTCACAGCAACATTGTCAAATACCGTGTCATCATAATAGGTAACGAAGTAGTCAAAGTCGCTTTGTGTTGGAGTATTCACTGCAAGATTAGCGCTAGTATTACTCTTCACAATAGCAGGCATTCCAGCCTTGTTTGAGATACCAAACTGATGCGCGTAGTTCTCAAACAAATTGATAGAAAAAACGTTTCCAGCTTGTGTTGCTTGAGAACCTGCTAACTGCTCACTCTTGGTGGGAACAAAAAGAGCTGGCATGTAGAAGAAGGAAGGATCAGCTCCAGCAGCACGACCTAGCACACCATTCTTGTCGACTGTAACTACGTACTTGGCGTTAAAAGTCTGATCAAAGTTTGCACTTGCTGAGCCATCCGCCTTAGTACCGATAGCCGCTGCTTCCTTATCAGTAGGAAGCTTTTGGACACGAAGCGTACCATTCACGTGAAGGTTTTCGGTGGGATTTTGAGTATTCACACCAACCTTAGCTTTGGTACGAGTTTGCGCTGCCAATGTGGCCGTTGTGAATACTGCGCAAAGAAGAAAAAAATAACGATGGTTCATAAGAAAAAAACGCTAGAGATTTGACGGTAAAGGAAAAAATCCTCGTGACGTTTCGGTGAAATAGTTATAGCTATGCAAACTGATTCTATGATTGCATTAAAGCAATGTCGTAATAGTACATTAACTAAAATGCTTTATAGCTCTATTGCGTAAGAGTGTACATTCCAAGGGCCAATGACAACATCATAAATCATAAAAGTGTTGCAATCATCGCACTTATTTTTGACACGGAGCTCGATAGTTACTTCACCACCACAATTTATATTGGAGCCTTTTTGTTCAAGAGCAATACGAATAAGTGCAGGAAGGCTCAGAGACTTCGTGTGTTCTTGTACACCCGTAGAAAGCTCCACTTCTTGACCTTTGTGCATAAGAACCAAGCGACCTTCTGATAAATTGCTTGGACTATTTCCCAAGAGATTGTAACGATACTTTAGAGAATCACCAGAAACTACTTGATGCACGGGAAGAAGGGGAAGCTGCTTTACAGACTGCAGCACCTTTGCTTGTGGAACTTCCCAGTCTATTGAGGTTTGGGCTCCATCAGTTGCTGGTTCATGAGAAAGTTCACGCGCCGCTGTATTGAGCTGAAGAGCAAAGTTAGCAGGAATTGTAGGGAATTTGCTACGCTTCACATTTCCGTCAACGATAACGTGTACATTCACACGGAGGGCTTGTTGTCTAAGGTTGACAGCCGCGTGGCGAAACACGCTACCTTCCTTTGCAGGATCAGGTATATTGATGACCTCGTCCATAGGATATTGTGAGATTTTATAATAGTGCGCATACTCGGCAGAGTCTGCTGGCAAGCGTTGAAGACCTGTTCCAGCAAAACCATAACGGAGCTTTTCAGGCGTATCGGGAAAGACGAGCGAACCGTCTTGTTGTTGTCGGAGTTGGAAGAAGAAATCACTCTTTTTAGTGACTCCACGTTGGAGCTTAGCACTAGCCAACTCAGCAGAGTTGCCTGTCCAAGCCATGACATCATAATCCCCTTGACGAAGAGGAAGTAAGATTTCATAATCTGGTGTGAGCATCACCTCATGGTCAGCAGCAACATAGTTGGCCAAAAGACCAGTTTGCTTGTCGAAAGCAAGGAGGTGTAAGTTTTGCACCTTACCTACAGCAGTTTGCTTTTTGAGGCAAGGCATTTGTTCGTAGAAACGCACATAAACCCCTTGCGGACAATCCGAAAGATCATCGTGAAAAATGGAATCGCAAGAGTAGGTAGCGAAAACGCTGAAAAGAGTGGCGCATGCAGCACCGAGCTTAGCGAGTAGGTTCATGTGTAATAATGGCTATAATCTTTTGTGCTCGCGCGTACAAGAAGCGCGTAATCATCATTCTTCGATATTGGTGCAAGTTTCCATCACCAATAAAAGGAAAAAGTAAGCGAGGAGAGGGGAGTTCCCTCCCCTCGCTCGGAGGGGTTATACCTACCTTGTATAGTCACAGAAATAAAAAATATAAGGAGGCATATTTAGAGTTCAACCTCGTAAGAGTGAACTTGCCATGGAAGAATCGTTACGTCTACAGACATCCACGTTTCCAATTCTGAGAGTGGATCTCTTGGATCAACAGGAGGTGTAACAGGCTCTAGAGGAGTATCTGGACGTGGATCAGGATTGTTTGGATTAGGATTAATTGGGTTCTCTCCTGGGTTAGGCGTGGGATCGGGGAATGGTACAAGTGGATTCCAGTTGGCACCTATTTTTCCAATTGCAGAAATTTGCACATGGTAAATATTATTACGGATAACAGGTGAATTCACAGCCTTCTTCACATCATCGGGATTAAGCCACAAGAAATAAAGAACCTTACCTTTTAGGAACTTCTGCGCTGTTTGGTTAGGTACACCCCCTTTAGTAGGATCCTGAATATTTACATCTGACTCATAGAACAATCCATTTGCCCCAAGCCAATAGTCAACTCCTTCTGCAAGCGGTGTGTTAGAGATAGAACCATCAGACTTCACATAAGTTTGTGGAACCATAGTTCCTCGAACAAGAATATAAGCGGTATTTCCTTTGCGATAACCTGTGGTTTTGCGGTCACCTGCTACAAATTTATGAAGAGTGGGCAACACAAATTCTCCGTTCAAAGAAGCCTCTAAATCAGTTTTCAGCAAACCGAATTCATCAGCAGGGTTCGTATTAAACGCAGCACGAGTTGGAACAGTTATACCTTGAATATTTGCATAAGTAGTTGTATTCTTCCAAAGGCCAGAGTAATCATAATTCTTACCAACTTTAATATAGTCATCGATTCCAGCCTGTGTCCAATAACCATTATCTCCATTCTTAACATCAAACGCGGGAGTTGTATAAGCAGCACCATGAGTATTAAGAGGATCCTGTTTCTTTTGTTGGAAGAACATCTTAGACTCACCTTGAGCAACAACATAAGTCAGATTCTTAATCTTTGCAGCTACAAAGTTATTGTCTGCTCGGTTATTAGGGTTGATACCTTTCACATCATAAGAAGCTGCTTTTGTGGTAACCAACACACGGGCTACAGCGCGCTGAACATTCAAACTAGCACGGTTCTTAAGACCTGAAACAGCTTGAGTCGCAGAAACATTATCTTCAATATTCTTTTCAGCAGACTCACCAGTCATCAAAATTACATCCTGGGGTTTGGCACCTGTTCGATCTACGCGAGCTATTTCACCAGCTTTAGTTTCGTCTCCACTTGTATAAACAGAATTTCTAAAACTAGGCTTCGCAAATGTTAAATTAGAAGATTCATAAGCAGTTTGGAACGAAGCCAAAGTTGTAGTTCCTTCTGTCACTGTAAGCAAACTCTCCGTAGAACTGGTTGGATTAACCACCACATAAACCTTTTTGTTGCCTGGGGTAACTTTAAATGCTGAGTTAGGAGTTATTACAGCATTGCCATTCGCATCCTTTTGATTGAATGCTAACTGCGTTCCCTGATAGTTCTGTTTCTTCTCTAAGACATTTGTTGTTGTATTAAAGACATAAACAATAACCTTCTCAATTTTGTCTTGTCCTTCCCATTTTCCGACATGCTTAAAGTCAGGATTGTCTTTACCTTGACCATCATCAGAAACGAGTCCTCTTGTACCAGCTCCAGTAGGCATAGCAAAAGACACAGACATGTAAGTCGAAGCCTTTTGATTTACCTCTGTTGGATTCTTAACGTCCAAGTTGTCACTTGAACAAGCAGTGAGACCAGCACCAAGTGCTACAGCCATCGCTGCCACGAAAAATTGCTTTTTCATACAGAGTAGTAATTAAATTATTCAGTTTTTACACCCCTAATTTGTAATGTCATACTGGATAAACTAGTCAAATAAGGGTTATATGGTTAGTTTCTTTACGTTTATTGTTCAGCTTCAACTTTTGCTAGCTCCGCCAAATTCTGCACAGCAGCGGGATGGTTTCCAGCAAACTCAAAGCATTCCTTAGCACGAACATAATCTTTCTTCAAACCATAATATACGCCAAGGTTATTCCACTTTTCTGCTCCATCAGCATAGCTACGAAGGAAAGACTCTTCATTTCCCAACTGACCTACAGCCAAGCGATTGGCTAATGCATTGAAACGACTTTCGGGAGCATTGGGATAGATACGTTGTGCAGTCTCAAGGGCATTCATACGTTCCACAGAGCCAGCAGGAAAATGTTCTGCAACGAGATACATCTCATTCAGGCTCAACAAACCAGGATTGGTGTGAATACGTTCGATTGCCTCTTGAAGATTGAATGCGCGCACAGCATATGTGAATTGGTATTCAGTGCGACGGAGAGGTGGATAGTGATTTTCCAAAAGATAAGCGTAAGGCACACCAGCATCTAGTTTTCGTAGAGCCGCTTTACGCACCTCATTGCTTCCACTTTGATTGAGAATTGCTAAAACACCACTCAGGTTGGGCACTTGCTGATCTCGCGCTGCGCTTTTTAACAAGCCTTCCCAGTCAGAACCATGTCCATGTACTGCAAAGATGCGAGTTGACAATCCATAAGTGCGGCGGAGATATTCTACGAAAGCTTGTGCACGATTCTGAGAGAGCTTGAGGTTTGCTTCATCAGTACCTTCTGGAGAAGCATATCCATCAATAGTAACATTCTTCACTTGCACATCACTATTGCGAAGGATTGCTTGAGCAACACTATCAACACGCGCAAACTCATTACGATTGTTCCCCAGATTTGGAAGAAGTTCGTAACGGTTCACCTTAAAGTTAAAACGAGCAACAAAACGATCTGAGCGTGTCTTGACTGGCTCGGGCTTAGGCATCACATAGACCGTAGTAAACTTAGGACGATACTCTTCTTTAACGAGTCGATCCAAGAGATTATAGCGCATAGAGCCCTCTTCGCATCCAGAGCAGCCCTGTACTTTTTCGTCTACAACAAATCGCGCCTTCTTGACCCAGGCCACATTTGGCGCAGCCAAAGAAAGGGGAAGTGTACGTTTGTCACCAGTACGGAACAATACAGGACGAGGAGTACCAGACATATTCTTACGCTCCCACATGATGCCACGATTGCGACCACCAAAGCTAAGCGCAGGGAAAGTATAGGTCTGCGCACCATCTTGCGAAACAAGACGTGGCGTAAGCGTGACGAGGGTACGGTTATTCAACTGAACGCTATCAAGGACAACGCCGAGGTTAAGACGTACACTGTCGGATGCCGCTTTCACCTGGGCGGGAGTAAAGCTCACCTGACCATTATATCGTTGAGCAGCCACAGGAGACACAGCAGCTACAGAGAGAAGCGCAATGAGAGATAGTTTTGTCATTAGACCTTAGTCATTAAAAGGGATATAAACCCAATTTCCTGCCTTCATCTCTACAAGCATCAACCAATCAGATGGACACACTATAAAGACTTCTGGCAATGTTGTTATCTTAGAAAGCTTAAGCCTACTCTTTCAATGAAAACGAGGAGACTACTTCAGCACATAAATCAAAGAGAGTCCAGCACGAGTCACACCAAAGTAATTAGAACTTCCTTCGCTTTGTCGCGTACCGCATTTACCACAAGCAAACTTATCATAATCCACATAAGCATAACCAAGACCAAGTTCAGCCTCTACACTCCAGCGACGACTTAAGGGAAGTTGATAACCAGCTGCTGCACCAGCTCCAGCAAACCAACCTTCATAACGAGCATCTTTCACCGTATGAAAAAGATTAAAGGGAAGTGTCACATTACCAGCATTAAAACGACCAGCATGAGCATGAATTCCAAAGAACCATCCATTAAAACGCTCACACGTCCAATAACGCCACTCAGGCTGAATGGTTAAATGACGGAATTTTGAATTATCCGCAGTATTGTATGTAAATGGATTAAAACCCACTTGAACATCAAGAGTTTGCTTAGGAGTCAACCCGAACTCTAGACTAAGATTCGGCGAATGTGCTACATCAAGGAGTACATTATGCTTAAGGACAACACGCTGAGCATGAGATGCTGCAGCGACAAGTACAGCAAAGAATAGCAAAGTTAAAGCTTTCTTCATATCTATTTTCGGTGCTTATTTGAGGCATTATCGCGCTGCATAACCACTCAGACTTAAATCAAGTCGAGTTCTAAAAGCAAGGCGATTAGATAGTTTCTGAGTGCAAAGTTACGGACTTTTCTGAATCCACCAAATTTTTTACAAGAAATTTCCCGATTATAACTGCATTTACAGCTAAAAAACCAGGATATTATTTATGTTTCAACTATCCACAAGCTATAACCACCCCAATCTTCCCTCCTAAAATCACTTCAACCTCCCAAACGATAACATCCCACTCCCTACCTATCAAGAAAGAAATACTCAGAAACAACACCCCCTCTGTACACATCCATCCAACCCCCATATTATAATATAATTATACTATACACCACGATATATTATACACTACGACATTAACCACAATCTTCTATATATTATTTATATAATATGAGTCGCACTAGAAACCTTTAAAGCTTCAAAAAAAACGAAGCTACCCTCAATCAAAACAATCAATACTCAAACGCACACCCGCGAACCGCAAACGCACCCTCAGCCCTACCCCTCCTTAGCACAATCACCCCACCAACTGACCACCAACCTAGTTCCTATACCTACTCATCTCCACCTACTATCGACAAACCAAATCAAACTCACAAATATACACGATCAAGTTTAGGAAAACTTTCACAACTCAGATAAACACAACCATAATAATAACACATTCATTTTCAACACTAAAAATAAAAAACCTGCATTAAACCAAATAAAATTATACAGAAATCCACTCCAACAACAAACCACTTCACAACTAACAACAAGCCTTAGATAAACTCATTTTGACATCCAAGCATGGCAAAATCAACAAAACAAATAACAAAATATCGTTTTTCAGCACGAAAACTACGCGTCTTATCTAAAACACGCTAACTTTGCAAAAAACAACTTAGCAACACAATCGCTATAATAGTCTGATTTTAGAATCCAATCCGCAATAACAAACCTAGCACTACTATGTTGGCCGTTGTGCAAACCTCACGACAAACATAAAGAAACTATCCTCAACATCAAGAGGCAACAGGCTTAACCTGTCGGGAACATATAACTAAATTCGGGAACATATAACTAAATATAAATATGATCTACTATGGTTATCCCCATCTCACACTGAATGTGTAGACTCCCCCCAGAAGACTATCAGCAAAGACTATCATTCGCTCCCCCTTCCTTGATGGACTATCACAAAAACACAAAATATCCCTAAGCTATTTCGTGTGCGAACAACACTATAACCACCTCAGCACCAGCAATTAGGATAAAGACCTCTTGTAGATAAAAGATTTTAGACACTGCATTTTTGCCATTTTCTTCTGCATCTAATAAAAAATAGAAGACCAAATGGCTTCGCAAAGCAATGCCCTTTTATCTATTCTCTTGAGATATAGCAATCTATGGAAAAACTCTCCATACGACCTTCTATTACGAGGCAATGATATTGTGGTATATTTAGCACTAGAAGTGTGCAAGAAACGAAACAACAATTGAAATCCCTATGTATCTACGTTGATACAGAACAACTGGACAACGCAAAACACAAAATAGAGAACCTCAAGTATACAGCTTTATTTTAGGAACTTTCATCCGTCCTCGCATCCTTCATAGACTTCACGAATAAGAAACGACTCATTTTTCAATAGTTTATGCACCATTTCCCCATAAAATATCGCTTTTTCAGCCTTCTCGTCTGCTCTTTATTATCCTTCTCTGCCTGTTCTCCTGTTGCTAAAGAGGATATTTCAGCGCAAGACAACAAGGCTTACATCTCTATTACACTTCAACTTCCGTTCTCCTCTAGTGCCACTCGCGGCAATGCTAGCACGGTTGCTAATGCTCAAGATGGGGACACCTACGCTGGCAATCAGTTTGATCGTAAAGTATCTTCCATCCGTGTCGTTTTCTACAACACTCACAACACTGTGGAACAAGTCTTTGATGCCCTCGACAATGACGTCGTTGGAGGTTCTCTCAACCAGTCGCCCATCACCCTTCGCGCCAAAGAGATTGAGAAAAAGCAATATTATGTTCTTGTCTTAGCCAATGCAACCAATGCTTTGAAACAAGCCACAAGTTTGGGACAACACAAGAACAAGCTAGAAGAAGTGGCTCAAATCACTCTCAACGATCTAGTTTCTCCAGCAGGTATCCTCATGACGGCTACTAAGTTAGTGCCAACTAAAGACCAAAACTTTCGTTTTTCTCCTTCCGAGGCAGAGGCAGCATCAGCCAGTCTCAAAGTAGACTTAGAACGTTCAGTAGCAAAAGTCTTTCTTACCCCAAAATCAGGCGGTTCCATTGTTGCACCGAATGCTGCAAATGCTCAAGCACAGATGGTGAATTTTAGTTTGGATGTGCTCAATAATCGCATATTTTGGCTACGTAAGCCTGCTCTTTCACTCACTGGAGCAGGTACAGCCACCACAGCCGCTCCCACTCAACCCGAAACAGAAGCCACACCTTGGAGCATGCGATATGCAACTGACCCCAATATGTCACTTTTATCGGGAGCCGACTTACTACAATTCTCTTCTCTAGCTCCCCAAAGACATAAGGTATCTCAAGGAGGATGGGAAGACGATCAAGGTTTATTTGCTCCTGAAAATACTATGAATGCTGAAGCACAATACGCAACCCAAACTACGCATGCCGTGATTTGTCTGCGCTATGTTCCCAAGCAACTACCAGAACTTGCTTCAGCCGCAGACCGCACCTGGGCCAATTACAAAGGAGCTATTTTGAGTTTGGCACAACTCAAAGCCAAGATTCAAGCCGCTACTACAGCCGCCAATGACGATGCCTTACAGATGCCAGCAGGTTTCAAGATAGATGCAGCAAAAATCAAAGCAGCTTATCCCAACCTCTCTGCAACGACTCCATCATTCGACAAATTCAATTTAAAGTTCTACCACAATGGTGAAAATTTTTATCTCCATCCATTGCGACATTTTAGTGATCAGCTCCAGCCAATGCTCAACGCCTATGGACGCTATGGTTTAGTGCGCAATCACCTCTACCACCTCAAGGTAACTCGCGTTGAAGGGCCTGGCTCTCCTCAACCCCAACAACCAGAGGACAAACCCAATGACCAATTCAAGAATCAACTTAGTATCCAGTTACTGGTTCAACCTTGGGAGGTCAAACAGCAAAATAAGCTGATTCTACAATAAAGTTATCGATTACGTTCTTCGTTTCGCCCTATGACTATTCGCCACAAGAATCTTTCAATATTCTTTCTATTCTTCATGCTACTGCTCTCTACATGGAGCTGTCAACAGCACTTTGACGAAGAAATGGTTAATGACGAACCTACGTTTGTGAGTTTTTCAACGCGGGCACAAGGCAACACACCCTCTATCAATGCTGATGTTCAAGACTATGAAGATGCGGTGCTCCGTGTACGCCTGATCATCTGTCAGTCTGGAACAGGGGCAGTAGTATACAACGCGCTGCACGCCGTAAACGATTTGACCAACTACCACCGAGAAATCGAAATAAAGAAAGGAAGTTACGATTGCTATATCATTGCCAATGAGACCGCCAGTATGACCTCAGCCCTAGCATCTGTGACTTTTCAAGATGCGCTGTGGCAACTGCCTGCTCTCTCTCAGATACCCATCCCCACTCTAAGCGAGTCTATCTCTAGCACCCTAGGGATGCCTATGGTGGCACATGTGCAAGCCAACGTCACGGCAGCGCACACTAAGGGTCATGCACTCCGTCTTGATGCAATGCTCATCAGAACCTTGGCAAAGATGACCCTCAAGATGCAACGCTCGCTCAAGAACGGTAGTCCCACTGACAATTCGGCTAACCTCATCATAAAGAACATCAAACTGATCAACGTTCCTACCACTTATTCACTGTTCCCACCCAAGACAGCTTATAGTAGTGCCCTATCTGCTCCAGTTGAACTCACAGGAAAAGTGTCGCCCATAGGATCTGAACTACTAGAACGCAAGCTCTACATTCCCGAATACCTCTGCGCTAACACCGCAGGTGCCGACAAGACTCCTCGTGTTGAGTTTACTTATGGTAAGCATGGCATTGAACGTCAATCTGTGCTCAACATAGATCAAATCAACTTTCCTTCTACCCTCCCTCATTTTACATTGATGGCCAATAGTGGAAGTCTGTCAAAAAACAGTATTGTCCGTAACACCCACTACGTAGCTGATGTTCAGATGGACGGATGGGACGAAGAAGCCTTGAGATTAAATTGGAAGGTACTTCCTTGGAACAAAAAATCTTCTGTAAAGCAATTTGCTCCCGTCAGTCTCGAAAGTCCCGCAGGCCCAGATCCACAATTAGGAGTAAAACAAAGTGCTATTGATGCGAAGGTTATCTCTATTGACGCCAATGAGGCAAACCGCATGACTCTACGCTTCAAAATTAGAAAGCCAGAGGGCGCAGTATGGCGTTTCAATCTGACCAATCATTTAGATTTCCGTTTCACCCAACTAGAAAACAGTTATGGCATCGCCAGTGACGAAGAAATCCAACTCACTATAGAGACCACGAAGCCTTGGAACGGCTACATACGCACCACCGAACTCTATCTTACCATCAATGGCAAAGAAGTACAAATTGTTAAAGATCTCATAGACAAAGGAGAGAAACGCGTCGGTCCAACCTTCCGCTACTTAATTCGCCAAACTAGCTAGAGCCTACGAGCTATTGCGCTCCTATTCACGAAACATTAGCTTCCTAGCAGACTTCGCTTTACGCTGTTCTCTTCGAGTCATCCTACTCTAGAAATCCATATTTCGTCAAACCAGTTGCATCAAATATATGCTCCACGTCAAATACACCTTTAGGAAACCTTTTGTCCTTATGGTCTCGTTGCTATTTATGCTTATGACTAGCAGCTGCACCCAAGACTGGTTGCCCCACAATGAAGTGTCATTCGATACCGAGAATGCTTACGCACTCTCGTTCCGATTTTCCGTACTCACACCTCAAACACGTGCAAGCGAAACAGAGGCAGCCAACAAATATGATCCGCTCAATGAGAATGCCATCAACAACATGGTGGTCATTCTTTTCGAGAATGGCAACTTTCTTGGCTTACACTCCACCGTCAAAGGCGATCTCGTGCTTTTCCCCACTTCAAGCACTCACTATGCCGACCCATCAGGTAAGGACAAGGCTGATGCTGTGGAAGGCATAGCGCGACTCTTTGCCCCCAAAAATACGCCCACTAACCCTTATCAGAATAAATCGTTGCACCTGGTAGTCATAGCCAACTATCATGGTGACATTGAACAGCTCAGTGGTGTCTCTCTCAGCGATCTCAAGACTCGCATGATGGATGTAGCCAATAATCTCGGCAACCAAGATGACCCCACAGCCAAACAGAATGACTTCTTGATGGATGCCGAAGCCGAAACAGGGCAACTCAGCTGGTCAATCAACAACGAAATCGCTCTTTCATCCCCCATCTTGCTTCAACGCGCAGCATCCAAGATTCGTTTGCGCCTCAAATCTCCTCTAGCACTCAAGGATGCCAACGGCAAGCCCTTACAAATCCTCGGTAATCCCCAAGTTGCACTAGTCAACGGCGTTAACAATAGCCGCTTATTGGCCAACGAAATGCAAGCCCTCTCCACACGCACCTATGTCAATGGAGGACAAACGTCTTTTCAAAACCTCTATCAACGCACCTATGATGGGCAAAACTTTTTCGCTCGTCAAGTGCCTTTCTATGTCTATGCCAATGACTGGAGCAATGACGTTTACTCTCGCACGTTCCTTTTAGTAAAACTCCACTTAAAAGACGTGGCCAATAAGGAATTTGATAGCTACTACAACGTCCCTATCAACTATCTTGTGCCCCCTCGCAACACTCCAGCTGCAGAGCGCGAAAATTATGCACGCGTTCAGCGCAATTGTGTCTACGACATCACTTGCGACATCAAAGAAGTAGGAAGCAAAGACCCCGAGAATCCCACCGACGTTAACGCAGGAATTGCCATAGAACAATGGACCACTCCCAAAGCTATAGATGGAAATATCGCCCTCGCTCACTACCTTTTGGTTAAAGAGCCTCGTCCAGAAATGCTTGCTGAGAAAGAACTTGATATTCAGTACCTATCTGACTTACCGCTTAACCCCACTGTTTTGAACCAAATCAAGACAGCTTTCACTGCCTACACTCAATGGGGTGACGAAGACCCTCACACGGGCAACAATGAGAATAAAGAAATAAAAGTTACCACACGTGAGCGAGACGGCAAACACTACATCCACGTAGAAAGCCCTGTCCCCATCAACTATGTGCCACAAACCATTGAATTTACGGCACAACACATCAACTCTGGGTCTGGAACTCCGCTGAAGCAGCACATCAAAATCACACAATATCCTCCCATCTATGTGACGGCTAAAAAGTCGAAGGGAAATCCTATTTATTGGTATTCTGATTTTACCTTCTGGTTCAATACTGGTTTCTATATTGATTCAGATGGTACGACCAAATATGGTAAAGCTGGTGCTGGCTATCAAAGAAACAGTACGCTCTACACCGTGCACGTTATTGCCGCACAAGAGGACATGATTGTGGGTGACCCCACTTTAGGAGCAGCCAACCAACAAACTGGAAAATCAGAAGAAGCCAACAAAATTGTCTCTCCCGAATTTATGATTGCTTCCCAATGGGGGTTAAGTGTTCCAGTTGACCAGTATCTCGATATCCCCTCCATACCTAAAGGCTGGGTAAAAAGTGCTCACAACTATTATAATCTTAAGGACTTTTCCCCATTAGATGGCCATGGCAATAAACTTTTTCCCAATGACAACTTCATAGTCGGCGCACAAGATGCGTATGGGCGCTACTATTATTCCACCTACCGCTATAGAAACTATGAAGTGGCTGCTGACCATGCCATAAACTACTGGGAAGATGATTATGGGGTAACTGAAACCAAACAGATATATGGGCAAGATGTTCAAGGATACCAGGACTGGTATAACACTCACCCCAAATATCTCAGTTTCAATCATAATGCCCATTGGCGCATCCCCTCTTTGGCTGAGCTGAAGCTCATCAATAAAATTCAAAAAGATCGCAATAGTGCTGTCAAAGCCCTCCTCTTCGGAAAATCCTACTGGTCTGCCCAAGAAAATATCGCCTATTCTTTCGTAGAAGACCAGAATATTGATGTTACGAAAAGAGGTTTACCCACGTACTATTTCTCCGTACGTCCCGTATTCGACACCTACAAATACTAGCTTATGCGACTGATTCATCATATTCTCGTTTTGCTTGCAGCCAGTATCTTCACGGCATGCAGCCAAGACTTTTTAGCTGAGCCACAACGCACAGAGCCTCTAGCTGCCCAAGGTGACACCATTGAATTAACCGGTGCCATAAGTGGGCCAGTCATGAGCCTTCAAACTAGAGGTATTGCTCAGGTGACCAACCTCACTCTCCTTGTGTTTGATGAGCATCATCGCTATCTCTATCGCGCAAAAGCAGAACTTGTGGGCACACCTCGCATCATAGGCGGAGGAATGACCAATCTTCCAGCTCAGGGTAATCCTGCCCAGGAGAACAAAAGTCTCAACTTTAAAGTCACACTCATTAGCGCAGAAACTCCGCGCTATGTGCATTTTGTCGCAAACTATGATTTTCCAGCTAATTTCCCCGATGACTATGCACTTCGTGGAGCAGATGAAGGGGAAGTTATGCCGATGCTCATAGACCAATCTATTGAATTGGTATCCTATTGGCGTTCTTTTAGGTTTGATCATCTCCGCCCCAACACGTTTAATAACCACGTCTTTCGTTTAATTCGCAATGAAGCTCGTGTAAAGTTGGTGATAGAACCGGAAAGCGACTTTGAGCTGTATGGGTTCAACCTCTACAATGCTCCTGATCGTGGAAGTGTAGCTCCCTATTATTCCAAAGATAAATTGGAGCCCACAGATCCCAATACCGCCTATCGTGACGTGCTTTATAGCTTCCCCACAGTTCCCTCTCGCCCTACCCTGTTGCCTAATACTCAAATCCGACAAGTAGGCGATGTATTGACCAATAAAGAAAGCCTCAACACTTTTGAGTATAGCAACTCTGAAGCTCCACGCGATAAGCAGGTGAGTATCATCATGTATGGTAAACGAAAAAATGCTGCTCGACCAGGTTATTACAAAATCGACCTCAAGCATGACCTAGAAGATGAGAGTAACAACTTTATAGGTTCGGAGCCTTACGATGTAGTGCGCAACTACGAATATACGGTGAAAGTTTCCTCAGTGGCAACGGATGGTTATACCACCTACAATCAAGCTGCGTTAAGCCCTGCAGGTAACAACCTCTTCTCCTCTGTTGAACTGCAAGACTTCCCAGAAGTGACTGATGGAAAATACAAATTGAATGTCACCAACACAGAAGCGATCATCATCGAACCTAGAACTTTCCAGTCCCAAATCTTCTATACAGGAGACCAAGCGACACTCGAGAAGGAGCGCATCTATGTCAATCGCAAGCCAGTGGCCACAGCACTCAATAGCGATGAGTTCATAGAAACAGCAAGCTTCGATCAAGACACCCATAGTCTCAAGGTCAAAATTAAGAAGATTCCCACAGAAGGTGAGAAAATCTACAAATTTGTGGTCATAGCCGACAATGGTGACACGCGCAATCGTTCCATCATCCAGCGCACCATCACGCTCACCCTACGCCGTCGCTACGATTTTAGAGCATCACTCAATGAGGGTGCAGGGGCAAATAGTGCCACCAATTTGCAAGGAGAGCGCGTTGATTTGAAATTCAATGTGCCAGGCACCATTCCAAACAATCTTTTCCCCTATGAGATTATCATTAAAGCAGTAGATTTAACCCCCTATGTGGATACTACGACCAACGATCGTCTCAAGGTATTTACAAAGGATGGCAATCTATATTACAAATATGTAGTGCGCACCCTACCAGTTAATGGACAAAGTTATCAACAAACCTTGCATTTCAAGCGGACGGTTAGCCATACTCCAGTGTCACTAGAGCTTTCCTCCTCTCTCTTCAACACACAAACAATCAATTTGCCCTAGAATCCAGGGCTTGATGCAAGATATGCTCTATTAGTGCTCGCCTGGGAACCTCCTGGGCGAGCATTGCATTTCACCTTGTTGACAGCCAACTTAGTGAAGAAGCAGGGACTTGCCTTCGAGAATGAAGTAAAGAGCAGAACGATATACTAAAGCCTCAGCTAGCATTATCTACCTGTATCTCAAATCATCATCAGGACAATACACTAGAGCGGCCCCCAATAATCCCCAAAAAGTCATTAGAACGTAATAGTGCTACTCGTTATTGAAATGATGGTTTCTTGTCATCTTTCGTTTTCATGTTACCACTTTGTTTACCATTCGTTCTCGACCTAGCCCGCTACGCTTTTGAGTCAACCAGGGAAAAGATACCAACAACCAACTAAAATCCATTCAGACTCTAATGACCTTTTAGGGATAAGCAGGGGAAAAGCAGGAAATCAGCAGATTTTCTACACTTTAGCACGTAGAATCCAAAAATAATTCGTATCTTTGCAGCCGATTATAGAGTCCGATGGGGCAGACGAAGCGAGCAAAAGTGCTCCGCCTCCCGGAAAAATCCGTTTAAATACATCATTCAACCACAATGTACGCAATCGTAGAGATTAACGGTCATCAGTTCAAGGTGGAAGCAGGCAAGAAGCTCTTCGTAGACCACCTCGCAGGCGCAGAAAGCGGCGCAACTGTTGAATTTGACAAGGTGCTTCTTCTCGACAACGAAGGCCAAGTCACTGTAGGCGTCCCCACCGTATCAGGCGCAAAAGTAGTAGCTGAAGTAGTTTCTCCCCTCGTAAAGGGTGACAAGGTGCTCATCTTCCACAAGAAGCGTCGCAAGGGCTATCGCAAGCTCAACGGCTATCGCCATCAATTCACTGAACTTTCCATCAAGGAAGTAAAAGCTTAAACCCCTAAACATATCAGACAATGGCACACAAAAAAGGTGTAGGTAGTTCTAAGAACGGCCGTGAATCGGCATCACAACGTCTTGGTGTTAAAATCTGGGGCGGACAATCTTGCATCGCTGGCAACATCATCGTTCGCCAACGCGGTACAGTTCACTATCCTGGCAAGAACGTAGGCATGGGCTCTGACCACACGCTCTTCGCTCTCGCTGATGGCGTAGTTACCTTTAAGCGTGGTCAACGCGACCGCAGCGTGGTTTCTGTAGAACCTAAGGCTGAAGCGTAACTCTCGCTCTGGATTACATCCAACAAACAAAAGGCTCTTTTCTTCGAGGAAAGAGCCTTTTCTTTTTATATAGATTACAGCTCACATGAGATTCGCCCTACTCTTGCCTCGCATTATCGACCAGTTATGGCTCACATTGCCAGGGCTTATTAACCTCCCAAAGGTCATTAAAACATAAAAGTGCTGCTCGTTATTGAGAAGATAGTTTCCTCTCTCCTTTCATTATCTTGTAGGTATCTTGTCTCTCGTTTTTTACGTTGCCCACTACGCCATCGAGCTAACAATAAACAATCTGCTCAACAATCCTATAAATCTGTTCGGGCACAAATAACCTTTTGAAGTTAAGGCCTACAAGAGCACGATTCTGGAGCATATGAGCCACGCTTCCAACTAAAAAGTCGGAGAAATGCGAAAAGTTCTCCGACTTTTTCCTAAAACTCTCGGAGATATGTCTGAAAAACTCCGAGATATTCACTGCAATTCTCCTAGAGATTGCTTCAACATACGGATCAAACACGAGAAACTCTTGGTGCACAAAAATAAGGGACAGCCAGCGTATATGCTGGTTGTCCCTTTCTCACTTCCTAATTCGCTGTATGAAACAGCTCTCAACTTGCGCTGAGGGTAAACGCCATTTGGTCTTTAAAGGCCAATAGTGTTTATTTATTGCAATCCTTAGCGAGTGTTGCAGTAAGCATCCACACGAGCTTTTCTTGCTCACGGAGGAAGTCACTCATCAAAGCATTGCTAGATTCGTCGCCAGCCTCATCAGCAGCTGCCATGACAACACGTTCTTGTGCCATGATAGTCTTCAGCATTTCTAGGACATGAGTGAGGCATTCTTGACCACAGTGTACCACATCGAGCTCCTTGAGTTGAGCTACTTGAAGATACTTGCTGGGGCGATGCTCAGGAGTCACATCGAGTTGGAGGAGGCGTTCTGCGATTTCGTCGGCCTTTTCAGCAGCGTCATCATAAAGACGTTCAAATTCAGCGTGAAGGGCGTAGAAGTTAGAGCCTTGCACATTCCAGTGGAAGTTGCGGAGGTTGGCATAATACACTTGGAAGTCTGCGAGGAGAACTGCAAGAGCTTCGGCTACGGGCTGCACCTTGGCAGCATCGAGACCTGTGTAGTTAAGATTTTTCATATCGATATGTTATGTTTATGGATTTCATTAAAAGAGAAATCAGGGAGAAAGGAACGCCATGTCCTTTGGTTTATCCCTTGATTACGATGCAAAGTTACGGGCTTTTTTTAGAGTCTGCAACAGATACGCCCTTCTTTAACATAGAAAAAAGCTATAATATCACATTATCCATCAGGATGTCAACACTTTACTGCTATTTCAACCACAGAAAAAGCATCTGAGTGAGCGTATGGTCATTTAAAGCTCGCAACATGCACAACAGACATTCTGTGTCTTACGCCTACTTCATGTCCATTTTTTCAAACTTGTAGCCCAAACGGTGGAGCTGAAGGGCGATACCCAGACGATACATCACATGAAGTGTGCGTACATAGGTGTGAAAAGCCATAGGACTTTGAGGTTCAATGCCTTCACGGCGCAAAGCTGCATGTGCTGCCTCGGCACAGGTGCGCACCAATTGGTGAAGCTGCGCACGCTCCTCTGCATCGGTGATGGCTAGCACATGGTCTAACACATAGTCATCGAGGGCATCAAACCCTTGTGCTAGCAAAGCGGGATAGAGGGCGTGAGGGTCTTCGGTGGCTACACTCCAATCACTATCCCAACGCTGGGCTATGGCCAAACCCACAAACCCCATCCACCCAATGGCTACCGTGGGATATTTCGCTATTTCAGGCACAGCATCTCCAAGATAGGGCGTGCAAACCTCTGGCCACACGGCTTCAAAGTCGGGTGTTTCGAGTAGCTGCCCTGAGAGGGCTCGCGCTGCGGTGCAAAGACGAAGCAGTTGCTGGGTGAGTTGCTCCTCAAAGCGATCAAGAAATTCGGAGGGAGCTTGGATATTTTCAGGAGTCATGAAGGAGAAATGAAGAGTTTAGGATTGAGTAGAAGGAAGCTTTGCCACAGCCTCAGCCAGTTGTTTGAGGGCTTGCTCCAGCACCTTACGAGGCACTCCCACATTGAGGCGCATAAAACCTTCACCCCCTGCGCCAAACATCTCGCCATCGTTGAGAGCCAAATGCGCCTCATCGACAAAGAGGTGGTTGAGTTCGTCGTGAGAAAGTTCAAGCGCACGACAATCCAGCCAGATGAGGAAGGAGGCTTCGGGCCGCTGAGCTATGATGCCTGGGATGTGCTCTTGGCAATAGTCGACCACGAAGTCGATGTTGCCCTCGATGTAGCGCAACATTTCCTTGCGCCACTCTGCTCCATGCCGATAGGCAGCGATGGCTACTGTAGGAGAAAACATGGGCGGGCAGTCAATCTCATTGGCCACGAGCCAAGTGAAGAAGCGTTCGCGCAGTTCCTTGTTGGGAACTACCGTCCAGCTGCTCACCACTCCAGCACAGTTAAAGGTCTTGGTGGGCGCACCAAAGGTGATGCTATTGTTGCGCGCAGCTTCTGACACCGAAGCAAAAGGCACATGCTTAGCCGAATAGAGGGCGATGTCGGCGTGGATTTCGTCGCTCACCACGAGAATGTTGTGCTCAGCACAGAAGTCTGCGAGACGTTGCAGGGTCTCTTTAGGCCAGCATCGCCCACTAGGATTATGAGGATTGCAGAGCACTAGCATCTTTGCCCCTTCTGCCACCGTAGCGAGTTGGTCGAAGTCCATATCATAGCGGCCATCTTCCATTCTGATCAAAGGGTTGTCCACGATGACACGGCCATTGCCCTCAATGACATGCTTAAACATGTGATAGACGGGTGGCTGCGTGATGATGAGATCTCCAGGTTTGGTGAACACTTGAAGGGCAAATCCGAGTCCACGGATGACTCCTGGCACAAAAGAAATCCATTCTTTCTGGATGTCCCATCCATGAAGCTGGCGTTGCCAGTCAATGAGAGCTGGCCAATAGTCTTCGTCAATGCAAGTGTAACCCAAGATGGGGTGTTCGAGTCGTGCTCGGAGAGCATCGAGGATAAAAGGAGGTGTGGCAAAATCCATGTCGGCCACCCAAAGCGGTATGAGGTCTGTGCGTCCATAGAGCATCTGCAAGGCTCTGAGTTTGGAACAGTTGGTACCTTTTCTACAAATAACGTTGTCGAAACTATAGTGCTTCATGATATAATGGATATAGGAAATACAGGATTTTTATGGTGAGGAACGATACACGGCCCTCAGGAAATATAAGAGATGGCTACTTAATTGAAGAGAGTGGTAGGTGTCATGTTCTATCCACCGCTATTTGCGCACGCCTAAATCGAGAAGGGAGTGGCGGCACGATGGAAGGCTTGCACCTGGGGATAGGACTCTACATGCTGCGCAAAATAGGAAGAAATCGCTGCCAACACGCGCGGTGCATCATAGGCAATGAAGTCACAATAGGCGGTCTGGGCATGATGGGCAAAGGCACTAGCTCCAAATCCTCCTCCTACAAAGTGAACTGCAAATGCCTCTCCTAAACTATGCTGAACTGCTTCGGCCAAATGGGCATTGAAAGCACGAACCTGCTGCTCTAGGTCGTCTTGTGATGAGAAAACATCCGTGTTGTAGGCCACAAAACCACAGAAACTTCCACTGAGTCGCTGGAGATTGAACACAAAATTTTCATCTTGCAGATACTCCACCATAAGCATCGCTTGCGTTGTCCACCCTGAATTGACTTGAATGTGGGCTTCGTAGACGGCAGTTTCTGGAGGCAAGGTGGTGCTATAGGTGCGTTCAAGAGCAAGAAGTTGATTTATCGTGCTCTGAGAGGGTTCTTCGGGATAATGTTCTCGCACAAAAGCCTCCCACTGTGGCAGTTCTATGTCCCAACCTTGCGGCAGATGAGGGCGAAGTAGGCACAACAAAGTGTAGAGAATATGGAGATTTTGCACCACTCCATCGAGGGCCATTTGAAGGGCCACATGATTTTCCGTCCATACCGCCGTGAAACGCACTTGATAGAGCAAAGGGCGCGCCACTTTATAGAGCAACTGTGTCTGCTCTTGCTCGGCCACTGCACGGCGGTGCTGGGCGAGTTTTGAAGTTTGGTCTGACAAGGCCGCTATTTCTCGAGCCAAATCTGCGACTGGCTGGGCGATGCTTTGCAAAGCCTCTCCCATCTGCTGACAGCGATCCACAAAAGTGCCCAAACGGTGATGCTGCTGGCTGATAGACTCTAGACATTGCCGCTCGAGCAGCTCAGCTTTAGGATGCTGAAAGGCGGGTACGACTTCCTCAAAATAGGCAGCAAGAAAGAGCAGAGCTTCAGATTCACGATCAAGATGCGCCAGGGCATAGGCATAATAATAATAGAGGTGCACAAAACGCTCCACTTGCTCATCCATCATGTAGTGCATGCAATTGAGCGCACGTGAGTAGCGCGCTGTGTCGTGCCCATTATCCCTGGCCAATCGGAGGAGGGTGTGGACATAAATTTCCCACATGCGTGGTGAAAATTTGTCAACAGGAAGTCCTCCCAGCGTACGTTCGACGGCTAGGTAGTCGTGATCGGCAAACCAATCTTCGAGTTGCTGGAGCAAAGTCTTGATCATGTGGGGGTGTGTCGAGGGAAAGAAGCGCAGTCATAGCGGTCTGCGAGACAGAGTCGATGAACAGCTGTGCTGCGAAAGCGCAGCCTTTCTTTCCATCGAAACGATAAGAAGTAGGTCTTCTCATGCAAAATTACAATTATCTCCTCATAAATTCAAAATATATCAGTAGATAATTTTGCAAATCGAGGGGCAAATGCTACTTTTGCAGATAGAACACATCATACAAATAGCCACAATGCAGAAGAACGATGCCGTTGTAATTATCCCCACCTACAACGAAAAAGAAAATATCGAAGCCATCCTCCGTGCTGTCACGGGCCTGGAAGAACATGGATTTGACGTATTGGTCATCGACGATGGTAGCCCTGATGGGACTGCTGCCATCGTGAAAAATCTCATGGAAGGCGACCTCAAGGATCGCGTGCATCTAGTGGAACGTCAAGGCAAACTGGGGCTTGGCACTGCCTACATCGCTGGATTCAAATGGGCTCTCGAACACGGCTACGAGTATATCTTCGAGATGGATGCCGACTTTAGTCATGATCCCAAAGACCTGCCTCGACTCTACAACGCTTGTGCAGTGGAGGGCTATGACTTAGCCATTGGCAGCCGTTACATCTCGGGGGTGAATGTGGTGAACTGGCCCATGGGACGTGTGTTGATGAGCTATTTTGCCTCAAAATATGTACGTTTCGTCACAGGCATTCCTGTCAACGACACCACAGCTGGCTTCAAATGCTACAAACGCCGTGTGCTTGAAGCCATCGACTTCGACAAAATCCGCTTCAAAGGCTATGCGTTCCAGATTGAACTGAAATTTACGGCCTATAAGTTGGGCTTCCGCATCAAAGAGGTACCCGTGATTTTTGTGAATCGCCAACTCGGTGTGAGCAAAATGAGCGGTGGCATCTTCGGCGAAGCACTCTTTGGAGTGATGCGTCTGCGCTGGGCTGCGCTCACCAGACAAATCAAATCTAAGCAAGCTTAAAACAAAACGCGCATATCATCTGCGCTATACACCTTAGGAGTGCGCAGGATCTTCGACAGAAGACGGCGCACTCCTTCTCTATGTTCTCATTTTTCCCTCATTGTCTGCTTCATGCAGACTCTCTCTCCCCTAAGACATGCACAGCAGAACGCTCATTAAAAACGCTATCCTCGTCAACGAAGGACAGCAATCTATCGGAAGTTTGGTCATTGATGGCGACCGCATCGAAGAAGTGCTCTTCGGACTGGATGCGAAGCCTCAGCTTCCTCCCGACACCGTGATAGACGCCGAAGGTTGCTACTTACTTCCTGGCGTTATCGACGAACATGTTCATTTTCGCGATCCAGGTCTCACCGCCAAAGGTGACTTCTACACCGAAAGTCGTGCCGCAGCTGCAGGTGGTGTGACCACGGTCATTGACATGCCCAACACTGTGCCTCCCACGGTGACTAAGGAGCGTTTGTTGCAGAAAATTGAGATTGCACAGCAACAGAGTCTTGTCAACTTTGGTTTTTTCCTTGGAGCCACTCCCGACAATGCCGCACGCCTCAGAGAAGTGAATCCACGTCTTGTGGCTGGTATTAAGCTCTTCATGGGTAGCAGCACTGGTGAATTGCAAGTGGAAGACCAACCTACTCTCCGCACCATCTTCGAACAGAGTCGTTTGCCCATCATGGTGCATTGTGAAGATACGCCTATGATTGTGGCCAACATGAAGGCTTACAAAAAGAAATATGGCCAAGACCCTCACGTGCGCTACCACCCCGAGATTCGTCCTGCCGAGGCTTGTGTGAAGAGCACTCAAGAAGCGATTGCGCTAGCGAGAGAATTTAATGTTAAACTCCACGTGGCTCATATCACTACAGTGGCAGAATTGGATTTATTCGATCCCAACGACAAACAGATTACTGCTGAAGCTTGCTTGCCCCACTTGATATTTGCCAGTGAAGACTACGAACGTCTGGGAGCTCGCATCAAGTGCAACCCTGCTGTGAAATACGACACTGACCGCGCGGCTATCCGCGCTGCGCTCACCGACGGCCGCATCCGCACCATCGGCACAGACCATGCCCCTCACCGCATCTCCGACAAGATTGGTGGAGCAGCAAAAGCCACTAGTGGCATGCCCTTTGTGCAGTTCTCGCTAGTGTCTATGCTCGAACTCGTGGATGAGGGAGTATTGCCCATCGAGCGCATGGTAGAACTCATGTGTCACAACCCTGCACGTGTGTTTGGCATCGAAAACCGTGGCTTCCTACGTCAAGGTTATATGGCAGACTTGGTGCTTGTGAAGCCCCATTCTCCTTGGACATTGACTCCCAACCGCATCGAATCGAAGTGCAATTGGAGCCCCATGGAGGGACACACCTTCAACTGGCGCGTGATGCGTACCTTTGTCAATGGACATCTGGTCTACAACAAAGGAGTCATCACCAACGAAAACCTTCGTGGCCGCATGATCACCTATATGCCTCGATAGTTCTATTGTGACCACCAGCAGCTGTATCCCACTCTTATGACTTTTCTCTATCGCCTCTATCAGCTTTTCATCTTTTTCCCGCTGTTCATCGTCGTCACCATCCTCGTGGCTCTCACCACCGCCTTAGGGTGCATGGTGGGACTGTCGCGCTGGTTTGCGTTCGGCCCCAGTCGTTTTTGGGGATGGTTCACCATTCGCTTCCTCTTTCTTCCCGTCAAGGTGGAAGGGAGAGAGCATCTTCAGCGCGGACAGAGCTACATCTTTGCAGCCAATCACCAAGGTGCTTTCGACATTTTCCTTCTCTCAGGCTTTCTCGGTCGCGAGTTTAAGTGGATGATGAAAGCAAGTCTGCGCAAAGTTCCCTTTGTGGGCTTTGCCTGTGAAAAAGCTGGCTTCATTTTTGTGGATAAATCTAGTCGAAAAGCTGTGGCCAAGACCATGGACGATGCCCGACAGCGGTTGGTAGGCGGCACTTCTTTGGCCGTCTTCCCCGAAGGTGCCCGCACTTTCACAGGACACATGGGTATTTTTCGCAGAGGTGCGTTCCAGTTGGCCGACGAACTCCAATTGCCAGTTGTGCCAATCACCATCGATGGAAGTTTTGATGTGATGCCACGCATGCGCGACTTTCGTTTTGCCCACTGGCATCGTTTGCGTTTAGTGATTCACCCTCCTATCGTCCCTTTGAGCCAGGGAGCAGACAACATCAAACGAACACTCGAAGAGAGTTATCGCATCATTATGGATGGTCTCCCCGAGCATCATCAAGGTTTTGTGCAGAATGACGATCAATAGTCTCATTGCTCTGCCCCTAATCTAGACACCTCCCTTCATTTCCTTAGGAGCAACGTGCTTAGCCTTCAAGTCTTCGCGCAAGAAGGCTATAGGCAAGACCTATTTAGGTCAGAGGCAACCTCTGATTATAAAAGCTCTTCCCATCTACTGTTAGGGTGAAAATTTCAAGCCTCCGAGGAACTTGTTCTCTTGCTCTCACTTCACTATGAAATCTACTCCCCTTCTCCGTCTGCTTATCCCACTCTGTGTAGGCATCGGAATGGGGGATTTTGCGTTTTCGTGGCTGTTGCCTTACGAAAAATCGTTGTATCTCCTTGGTGGAGTCGTCTTTCTCTGCTCCATCTTAGCATTGTTTCGCCGCACAACAGGATTATGGCTCACGTTGCTCTCCTCCACCCTCCTATTTAGTCTGGGACTTCTTCTCATTGTCCACCAACAGCGCGAACGCATCACCGACTATCCCCAAACGGCCTTTACGTTTCGCGGTGTCGTCACCGATGTGCCTCATCGCACTCCACGCGGCTGGCGCATCTGCTTGAGGATGCAAGCCCCCATCGTGGGAGAGAAGTGGCAAGTGTTTCTCACCGACAGCACAATGCTCCAAGAAAGCCCCTCTTCTCTACGACCTAACGCCCCAGTCCCGCCACAAAAACGACCCTCCGCACCTCAAATTGGGCAAGTTATTCTTGCACATGGGCGCGTCACCGCCTTATATTCCAAAGAAGGACGCGTGAAAAATCGCTATTCTGCTTACCTCTTGCGCCAAAACATTGTTGCCACTGCCCACTGCTTCCCCAATGAGTGGAAAACTATCGGGAAGGGCGGCACACATACTGCGACAGTCTCTCCAGATCTGACCTTGCACGAACGCCTGCTGCGCCAACGTGAACTATGGATGGAGCAATATCAGCACCACCTTCCTCCACACAGTGCAGCTGTGCTCTCAGCCATGACTCTGGCACACCGAGAACTACTAGATCGCGACACCAAAATGCGGTATAGTCAAGGCGGAGCTAGTCACATTCTAGCTCTTTCGGGACTTCATCTCTCCATCCTCTTTGGCGCATTCACCCTCGTTTTAGGAACGATAGCTCGACGTTTCGGCCGAACTCTCCACCTCCTCACCATCGGATTAGGCCTAGTGCTGATGTGGAGCTTTGCCGCCTTTGTGGGGTTTCCCATCTCTCTCGTACGCGCCACGCTGATGCTCACCCTTGCTCAAGTGTTTACGTGGGGAAATCATCGTCCTGGCGCATGGCACGGCCTTGTTTTGTCCATGACTCTCATGTTATGCTATGCCCCAGACTGGTTGTTCGACGTGGGTTTTCAACTCTCGTGCGCCGCAGTAGCAGGCATCCTGCTCTTCGCTCCCATTTTTCCAGTGCCGCAAGGGCTGCAACCACTAAGCAAGCGTGCTTCGGAACTCATCAATCGCCGTCCCACCTCTTCGCCTATGCGATTTCTCATGAGCATCGGCCGATATTTCTATCTTCTTTTCATAGTTTCTCTCTCAGCTCAACTAGCCACAGCACCTCTTGTGGCTTATCATTTTCATCAAGTCGCATGGGGTGGTCTCTTCTCTAGCCTTTTTGTTATCCCAGCAGCCTATTTGCTGCTCTGCGGTGGGATGATTTTCTTGCTTATCTCCCCACTCCGCGGAGTCCTCGCTCCATGGCTCACAGACCTCATCAGTCTCATGGAACAAGGTTTAGCCTTTTTCTCCAAAGATTGTTTTGCGCCCATTCCGCTATATCCCAGCGCACTCACCACAGCCTTGAGCCTATTTGCTCTCCTCGGCTTAGTTAGATTGTTATCCCCTCCCCCATCCCAACGACTCTCCATAGGTCGATCCACGCTGCTCGCCACTGGCTGCTTGCTTCTCCCAATGTTGTCCTATCAAATGGATCGTTATTCTACGCGTCCCCAAGCTGCCCTCTACATCTATCCCACATCGGGCGTAACAACTTTGCACGCTACATCACCAGATGGTCACTCTTGGCTTCTGGCTTCCGACACACTCCGCGCACAAGCAGCTCTCCGACAGACGGCTCACGAAGAGTGGGAACCACAAGGTCTGACAGTGGAGTGGATTCCAATGTCAGTGCTCAACGATTCTACAACATATCATCAGAAAAAAGGCTCGATTGTAGGGCATTCCTCCCAGCCCTCTGGCATTTCTGCCTCTACCACTGCACCCTTATTCGCTCCTCACTGCCTCATCTATGGGCAACAACGCATTGCTATCGTAGATAGCCCCTTGTCTCGTGCCTTTCCTCAGCATCCGCTTTCGGTAGACGTGCTACTAGTGGGGCATGATGTGCACCGTCCTCTCTCACATCTATTAGCCTACTATCGTCCTAAAGTGCTGGTACTCTCCGCTGCAATGACCGACTTCTACCGCAGGCAATATCTGTTGGATGCAGCACGATTGCGACTCCCTTGTTATGATTTGCAGCAAGAACCGACGTTCACCCTACTCTTCCATTAGGCTACAAAATTTTTACGCATGTTGCTTCTCTGCATCAACGCATCTATATACAAGGATAAAATGCGTGATTTCACGCCAGCCTTTATGTGATAACAGATGATAAATAGATTAAGACGTTTGGCAGTTCTAGACAGATTAACTAAATTTGCCTTATTACTTTTGTGTCGTATCGTACAACTCACATCTTGCATCGACACTTTGAAATACACTGCTCCATGAAAAAAACATTACTCTCCCTCCTCTGTATGGGATGCTCGAGTATGATGCTCGCGCAAACGGCTACAACGTGGAAAATTAGCGTGCAAAATCAAGGTACTGCCGGAGGTTACATCCTCGACAAACAAATGAAAAGCACTGAACGCGTGGGCTATTCCTCCCACTATCCGATGGAAGGCTACATGCCTGCGTGGTACATCCGATTCCCCAAAGGCACTTTCACAGTAAAGTCCACCAATCGCGGCACCATCGACGTGGCGCAGATGGACAAAGCTCAAGACATTGCCACCGCGCAGCCAGCCAACGACTTTACCTTCCGAGCACCTGCAGACGGTTGGTATCGTTTCGTGCTGCGCGGCGCACAGCCTTATTCTGAACTCCACGACTTCACCATCTCCTCCACTGATGCCAAGGGAGCTAATGCCGTATATCTAGCCGCATGGCGCAGCGTCCCCTCTCTCCACCTCAACGGGTTTGGAAGCAGCAATGGTAAACTCCCTGCTGGCGATTCCTTCAATTGGATTTACAACGAAGTTCAAATCCCAGACGATGCAGACTACAAAGGCACTTATGTCGAGGCTTTCGGCTTTGCGAAAGGCTACGTTGGTATTCAGAACAACGGAAAGATGGATGATGGCAAAACCAACCACACGGTGATTTTCTCCACGTGGGACAATGGCGACACAGACAGTGATGCCTCACTCGCAGGCTACAAACGAAGTGGCGTCATAGCCATCGACAGTACGCTCAAACGCACGGTAGCAGAACGCTTTGGTGGCGAAGGCACTGGTGTCCATGTGCTCCTCAATGGTGACTACTGGAAGCCCGGACATTGGGTGAGATTCTTGCTCAATGTGCAACCTGAGCAAATCCAACTCAAAGATGGCTCCAACTACGAAAATACAATCATCTCCGCTTGGTACAATGTGCGCGGCATCGACGACAAGTGGCACTACATCTCCTCCCAGCGCATGGCAGGACAGGTGCAGTATTTCGGCAGTGGTTTCAACTCTTTCCTCGAAGAGTTCACACGTGGTGCCACCAGCCAAGGACACATGCCCCACAAAGCCTACTATCGTCGCGTCTTCACTCGCTCTATGCTTGGCGGAGAATGGTTCAACCGCAACCAATTTCACTTTGGTCACACCGATGGTGGCACAGACAAAGGTGCGCGCAATGATAGATACCAAACTCAAATGGTCTACGATGGTGAACCAGCAGCCTACATGCAATCTGGCGGATACATAGAACCCAAAGCTGGAACTCCCATCACTCTGAAATATCTTCAACCTGGTGACTTCCTCCCTTCGGATGAGGCTCTCGCGCAACTCCATGCTCAATACGTAGCACCAGCCATCCAAAGACAAGACATTCAGCGCATGAATGCTCTCTTATCGGATGTCTACACCGAGATCCCTCAAAAGGAATGGAAGGTGACAGGATTTAGTTCAGAAGAAACCGTAGGTGAGAAAGACAATGGCCGAGCAGCCTTTGTCCTCGATGGCAAACTGGGCACCTTCTGGCACTCAGAATGGATGAGCAAAACGCACAACCACTATCCACACTACATAGACTTCAAACACCAAGGGGAAGTTCAACTCAGTCGCATCGTACTGCTCAATGAAGCTAAGCATTCTAGCAGCAACTATCGCGCACGCACTGTGAGCGTACAAGTGGCAGATCCTATGGGCGGTTGGAAAACTCAAGGCGTTTATGGCTTAGCCAATGCAGATCAACAAGAGATTATCCTCACCCAAACCCTAAAATTGAGCGACGGTCAAGGTCTGCGCTTGCGATTTACCGAAGGATATGGCCAAGGCGAGGGCTTTATGGCTATAGCAGAGGTGAAATTTGAGGGCAAGAATCCCGACCGCCTTCGTGAACTTGTAGCAGAACAATATGCTAAAGCCGATCAGTGGAATCATTATCCCAAGACTGATGTGGAAAAATACCTTGGTGAGGTGAATGATCGCCTCAACACCGCCACTGAGAAAGAGCTTTCCCACGCCCTCGTCTCTCTTGCCCAGAAGGGGAAAGTCATAAAATACGTGCCTATCGACAAATTGAGTTCGCTCAATGCCGAGCGTTGCTATGTGCTCACCAATGCTGAAGTGTCGGGCACTCTCGTACAACCTCTCAAGTCTGCCTCACCCTCTCTCCGCAATGTCGATGAGAAGATGGTGAAAGATGCCCAAGAGGCTTACAAGCAAGCCACAAGTGTCACAGATGCTACCGCCAACTGGCTCATTGTTGGGGACGATCGTTCAGGAAACCCCGCACAATATGTGGTATACAACCTACAGTCTGGCCAATTCCTCCAACCTGGCAACGGTGACGCGGCTGCAACAATGAGCGAAACTCCAGTGAAGATACAAATCAGTCGCAGAGGCATCGGCTTCTCACTGAGCAACACCACCGGCAAGCGTTCTCCTCTAGTGGCACATCCCACTGCTCCAGAAGGACAAGAGCTTACAGGGAAAGGCACTCTGGGAGCGGCTTGGCGCATCTTTGAGAATCTCTATCTCCAGCCCAAAGCAGCACTCGTGAAAGCCCTTCGCGATTATCTCAAAACTGGAAAATTTGTGGTACCCACTGGCATCGGAAGTCTCCATTCTGCGGCAGATGCCAGTGCAAATCCTAATGATGCTTCAGCAGCTCTTTTTGACCTTTCGGGACGTCGCATCACCACTCCTACAGCTGGACAAGTGGTGATTTCAAAGCAGGGAAAATCCGTGCAAACGCATTGATGCTTCCTCTGATATGTCCCAGTGACGAGCACAATTCTCTCCAAACTCCCCACGCTTCTAGGAGGAAAAGGAGGCAAATTTGCACACGTCACGAGAAAAACGTAAATTTGTAGCACACTTTGTGCGATCGTGATCGCGCCATTGTCGTCAATCTCCTAGGGATTGAGGGCAATGGCGCACACACTTTTCCTCACATCACTATCTAAAATTATGGCATTGTCCAAAGAACCTAAATACAAACTCTATTACTCCATCGGAGAAGTGGCCGAAATGCTCGGGGTCAACGACACACTCCTTCGCTTTTGGGAACGAGAGTTTCCTCAGATTTCTCCTAAAAAGGGGGGGCGTGGAGTGCGACAATACACCAAAGACGACATTGAAACCATCAAGGTGATTTACAATCTCGTCAAAGTCCGTGGCTTGCGCATTGAAGCCGCCCGCGAAGCCCTCCGCAAAAACAAAGAGGGTGAGGTGCAGTCTGCCGAGGTGATTGACCGGCTGCGCTCCATCCGCTCCGAACTCGTGGAACTCAAAGCGGCTCTTGGCGATTTGGAATAAGCCCATAGCCTACTGCTTCGAGCACTCTCCTGACTACCTCTTTCTGAATGTTTGATTTCTAACGACTAACGATTCTATCATGGCCAAAGCCAAAACTGCCTATGTCTGCGACAACTGTGGTTACGACTCTCCCAAGTGGGTGGGGCGTTGCCCATCGTGCGGACAATGGAACACCTTCAAAGAAGTCAACATCTCCCCCGTAGCCTCACCTAGCAGGGGCGCAGCTGCTGTGGTCTCGGCAGGACTGGACAGGCAGCGCAGCAAACCGCAGCGACTTTCAGAAATCAACGCCACCGAAGAGGAACGCTATGACACACACGATGCAGAGCTCAACCGCGTGTTGGGCGGTGGCATCGTCCCAGGCAGCCTGATTCTCTTGGGAGGTGAACCAGGGATCGGTAAGTCTACACTGCTGCTCCAGACCGTGCTGCGCATGAGCGACCGCCGCATCCTCTATGTGAGTGGTGAAGAGAGTGAGCGACAAATCAAACTGCGCGCTGATCGTCTCAGCACTTCCCCACAAACTCAAGGCAATCCCACCACTGCAGCTGGCGAAGAACCACTACTTTTTTGCGAAACTCGCCTAGAAGTGATTTTGGAACAGGTGAAAGCCGTGCAACCTGAGCTGCTCATCGTGGACTCCGTGCAGACCATGCAAACGGAGAGTGTGGAATCCTCTCCTGGCAGTGTGACCCAAATCCGCGAATGTGCCACTGCGCTGCTCAAATATGCCAAAGACAACAACGTCCCTGTGCTCCTCATCGGCCACATCACCAAAGAGGGCAGCATCGCAGGGCCTAAAGTGCTAGAACACATCGTCGACTGCGTGCTACAATTTGAGGGCGACCGCCACTATTTCTACCGCATCTTACGCAGCATCAAAAACAGATTTGGATCGACCTCAGAACTGGGCATCTACGAGATGAACCAATCGGGATTGCGCCCTGTAGACAATCCCTCCGAACTCCTGCTCACCCAAGGCGGTGAACCACTTTCGGGCGTGGCCATCTGTGCTGCTCTCGAAGGCGTGCGACCTTTCCTCATCGAAACCCAAGCTCTCGTTTCAACAGCTGCCTACGGTACGCCACAACGTTCGGCCACGGGCTTCGATCTTCGCAGACTCAACATGCTCCTTGCCGTGCTGGAAAAGCGCGTGGGCTTCAAGCTCGGGGCTAAAGACGTGTTTCTCAACATCGCAGGCGGCATCCGCGTCACCGACCCTGCCATAGACCTCAGTGTCATTGCCGCTGTGCTGTCGAGCAACGTGGACACACCCATAGATCGCTCCGTGGCCATGGCTGGCGAATGCGGACTCAGCGGTGAGATTCGCCCTGTGACTCGCATAGATCGCCGCATTGCCGAAGCCCAAAAGTTAGGGTTCACCCGTTTTCTCCTCCCGGAGCAAAATATGAAATCGCTCGATCGCCACCAATTCACAGGGATTGAATTAGTGCCCGTGTCGAGAGTCGAGGCTGCTCTGCGCGAACTTTTTGGCTAGAGCATCAAGGGGTGTCACATAAACTCTCCGAGAGTTGCTCCTAAAAACTCCGACTTTTTTCAAAAGTTCTCCGAGACTTTTCAGAAAATCTCCGACATTTTCTGAGAAGTCTCGGAGTTTTTTTGCACGTATGAGAGATGCGCAGTGTCATCTACGCCTACACGGATGCTTTTTATCCTGAAATACCTCGAAAATAACAAGCATATTTCTCCGATACTCCTCATTCGATTCAGCCCTTGAACTCGGAGTTTGTAATCTATAATGACGAATTAAAAAAACATATCCATCTATAAATCAAGCTATTTTACTGCTAATCCTCATTATTAAGTATTGCACAAACCAGTCGAAAATCGTAATTTTGCAATTACAACACAGAATTTCCTCCCTCACAACTCTTCTCCATCCATCACTCTTTTTCTATCATTATTTCCATCGCTGGCCAAGCGATGCAGATGAAAAGGGCGCAATATTTATTCACTCGTCCATAAGGTAGGAGCATTACACTCATCACTGAGATGATTTGAAAAGAATTTCTGCAGACATATTCTACATGTCAAACCAAAAAGTAAAGCATTTGTCTAGAAAAAACACTTTTTTGACATAGGAATATACGCATATCCCTCTTTGAAATTAGTGAATTTTGCAAACTCTAACTAGACATTTCACAGACATATTACAATTTAATTGATTAAAAAGACTATTAGATGCAACATTTTATTCGAAAATTCCTTACTTTTGTCGCTATAACCTTCGTCACTCTCGCCGCATTCGCAGGCAATGGGACTCCTCAGTCACCCTATACTGCGCAAGAAGCCTTCGAAAACCGAGATGCTCTCGCTAAAACGCAAGAGGATGTCTTCATCAAGGTGAACTTCATCGGCTTCGGCAACAGCCTCAAAGAGGCCACTCCTCAGCACCGAGTGGGCGACAACTTCATCGTGGGCACGGCTGAATATCCCATCATCGTGCGCGCCGAGCAGTTTGTTCGCGGACTCGAATGGGCAGACTCTAAGACCGACTGGCTCATACATGGCTATTTCATCTATGAAGGTGGCAAGAGATATGATGAACGTGGAGAATACGTCTTCGTTGCCGAAACATTGGACGGAGCTTATCGTGCTGTTATCGGTGATCAAGGTATCGGAGGTTTTGCCACAAAAGGTACTTTCATGCTCCGCAATTCAGATATCAAGCTGGTTTCTCCCTACATTTACCCACAAGAACGCAAACTCCTCACAGAGACGTTCCCTGCTCACACCACCATTGCAGGCAGCAAATTCGACTATTCTGCCTTTCTGCTCGTGGGTGAACCTGGCACTTATCCTGTGACGCTGATAAATCAAAAGAGTAATCTTCCCTATCACAAGACGATGCTTCGCTCAGGAGTCACTCGCACACCAGATATGAACCACACCTTCTACCGATTTGTTGTAGAAGTGGGTAGAGTGGGCTTTGAACTCGGGGAAAACAATGGGCAATATATTGATTTCAAACGCCCTACAGAGATTTATCTGGCACTCGACTACCACAAAATTCAAATTTTGAAGGAAGCTTTGCAGCTTGAAGATACTCATTTTCTCTCACTCACTCCTAAGACACTCACTGCTCTTCGCACCATTTCTAGCCTCATCACCACAACTCCCTCGGACGTATTCGACCTCAACGGCCGAAAAGTGGGCAGAGCTGCCCAACTTTCTTCTCTCCCACAAGGCATCTACGTGATTAACGGAAAGAAGATTTTGAATCACTAGTCGCTAGAGAGTCTGAGCGCAGAGCATACAAACTAAGAAAAACTCTTCGTGAGCCATCGGTTTGGATGTAGCAAAGTGGAGTGGCAGCCAAATTCTTACATAGTCTACCCATATATTCACCTATAAATCGCTTTTAGCCTATGCAACTTTCTACACTGAAATTGCTCTTCCTCTCGCTCTTTGTGAGCCTTTCCTCCGCAGTAGCCGTAGCTCAAACTCCTAAAAAAGCTGGCAACGGCACGAAGGACAATCCTTACAATGTGGTGGAAATCACAGGAAACGAAGAACTATGGATGAACCTCTTGGAAAATGGTCAAGAGTTTTACCTTGTGGAACGTTTTGCAGGCTTCGGTGCCAATGGCAAAACTCCCAAAGAGGAAGTGCAAGCCACGGATTTCCTCTTCGCCATTGGCGACACTGCCACTGTGAAATTTGAAGAAGGTGCAGAAAACACAAACGTGGTGCCACGCATTCTCCCAGCTTCTGGTCAATCTGTATTGGAGCAACTTCATAAACTGGAGCCCAATACTTGGCTCGTATGGAGAGGAGCTTTCCAACTCTTGGAAGAAGTGGGAGACTATGTCTTCAATGTTGCAGAAATCCTCGCAGTGCCCACGAGTGTGAACCGCGTGGCTGTTCCATCCTTCGCGCAACAAGCTGTTTATGACCTCAGCGGTCGCTTGGTGCAAACCCAGTTTCAACCTTCTGCTCTCCCACAAGGTCTCTACATCGTAGGAGGTAAGAAAGTCTTTGTGCGCTAATTATGTAAAAAGGATACGCCACTATCTTGAGGCGTATGCTGAAAAGTTAGGCAACTTCTAAGAACTTGCCTGCTAAATTCTTAATACTCATCACACGCGAACTCGCACAGTCTGCTCACTAGTAGGCTATGCGATTCCGTGCGTTTATACCAATAGGGTGAACATCGTGCCCTACAGCAATGCTGTCACCACCCAACTTATATGTCTAACTCCGCACAATCTTGATGCAAAAGAAGTCGAGATTGAGCAAAAAATGGGACTATCCCTAACCTCTAATGACCAAATTACTCTATGTCCTGCCGCTGGCACTGACCCTCTGCGCCACACCTGCACAAGCGCGCAAGAAGAAAAAGGAAACACCTCCTCCTGCTAAGGTGGAGAAAAAAGCTCCGATTCGCAAAGGATTGCTTAGTTTTCAACGTGAAAAAGACGATTGGTTTTTCGTTGTCTCCGATAGTCTGCTGAAACGTCCCATGTTGGTGACCACACGCTTCGTGAGCACACCTGCTGGTGCACAAATGTATGGTGGAGAAATGGCCAACAGCAAGATGGTGACTTGGGAACGCCACAACAACCAGCTGTTGCTCCGCAGCGAAATGTTTGCGGCTCACTCCGATAGCACTCAGCGCATCTGGAAATCAGTGGAAGCGAGTGCAGAAAATCCCATCGTGGCAGCCTTCAAAATCGAAGAAACACTGACCGACTCTGTGACTAAGGCTAAAAGTTATCGCATCAAAGCCACCGACTTCCTCAAAGGTGACAATCCTGTGACGGGCCTGAACACACGCAGCAAGGGCACTTTTGAAGTGAATGCCTTGAGAGGAGACCTTTCTTACGTAGACACGGTGAAGACCTTCCCTATCAACACTGAAATTATCACCGTAAAGACCTTCACTGCTAAGCCTAGCAAGATCCCCTCTGCGGCACATACTGGACTCATCACCTTCCGTCTCAACACTTCTTTTGTGTTGTTGCCCGAAAATCCCATGCGTAGCCGCACCTTCGACCCTCGTGTTGGCTATTTCACTAACTCATTTGTGGAATTTGATGACCAACAACAACAGGTGAAACGCCGTTCTATCGTAGCTCGCTGGCGACTTGAACCCAAGGAGGAGGACATAGAAAAGATGAAACGTGGGGAATTGGTAGAACCCAAGAAGCCTATTGTCTACTACATCGACCCAGCTACACCCAAACAGTGGGTGAAGTACCTCAAACTCGGTGTGGAAGATTGGCAGAAGGCCTTTGAGCAAGCGGGATTCAAAAACGCTATCCTTGCGAAAGAATGGCCTACGGATCGTCCCGATATGAGCCTCGAAGATGCGCGCTATTCGGTGATTCGCTATCTTGCTTCACCCATACCTAACGCCTATGGTCCCAATGTGCACGACCCACGCACGGGAGAAATCATCGAGAGTCACATCGGATGGTATCACAATGTGATGAAGCTGCTCCACGATTGGTACATGGTGCAAGCTGGTGCCATCGACCCACGCGCTAGAAAGCAGGAGTTTGATGAAGAACTCATGGGTGAACTCATCCGCTTTGTCTCCTCTCACGAGGTGGGACACACCCTGGGTTTGCGCCACAACATGGGAGCTAGTGCTGCTACGCCTGTGGAGAAGCTCCGCGACAAGGCTTGGGTGGAGAAGCACGGCCACACATCTTCTATCATGGACTATGCTCGCTTCAACTATGTGGCTCAACCAGAAGACAACATTGGCTATGCTGGCATCTTCCCACGCATCAACGACTATGACAAATGGGCCATCCAGTGGGGCTATTCTTACTATCCTAACGCTAAGTCAGAGCTAGAAGAACGTAAAACGCTTAACAACCTCACCGTAAAGACCATTACAGGCAATCGTCGCTTGTGGTTTGGTGGTGAGGGCCACGACAACGATCCACTTGCCCTCACCGAGGATTTGAGTGACGATGTGATGAAGGCTTCGGACTATGGTTTGAAAAATCTCCGTCGCGTGGTGAAGGGTCTCCCCGAATGGGTGCATGAAGAAGGCAATCTCGGTGATAACCTGGCTGAAGGCTACAAGGCTGTGTTCGGACAATACCGCCGCTACATCGGCCATGTGCTGGCACAAGTAGGTGGTGTGCACCGCGAACACAAGAGCGTAGAGCAAAGTGGTGCGATGTTCACCACCATGACACGTGAACGTCAACAACGCGCCCTCACTTGGCTCGACAAGAATGTGCTGCAATGTCCCACATGGATGATTAGCGAACCCTACATTTCTCGTCTCAGCGCCAAGCCTCAAGAGCTCATTCGTCCGCTAGCGGAGATGGCCGTAAGCCGTTTGGTGGATCCACACACGTTCAACAACATCGCGGTCAACGCCACTGGTGCTCCCACTGCTCAAGCCTATCCACCCACTGCCTATGTGGATGATTTACTCCGCCTCTTCTTCCGCGAAGCTACTACCCCCTATCGTGTGGGGTCATGGCGCAGATTTGTCCAACAACAAGCTGTAACTCGTCTCATCAAAGGCTGGAAAGCCACCGCAGATAGTGATGGACGCCCATACATGACGAGCTTGCTCACTCGCATCCAGTCACGTTTGTCTGCAGCCCATCCACAAGATGCTGCCACGCGTGCTCACTATGCCGACCTCTCTCGTCAGATTCGTCTAGCTATGGAAGGCAAATAGACACAACACCTTCTTTGGAACAATGCCATAATGATAGGCTCTCCTGCCCTTTGGGGTAGGAGAGCCTATCTTATTCTTTAGTGATACACAGTTATTTTCTTCTTTTCCGTGCGCCACTTCTTCCGAGTCCATAGTTCATATTACTGATGAGCCCTACTAAGGATAGAACTTTAAGACTAGCTCTTTCAATACTGTTTCGCCTCTACCCCTAAAACACCCAAGCGTGCCTCTGAGCATTGCAATCTTTTCATCCCCCCAAAAAAAGAAGGTGCCCTCCTCCCGGAGAGCACCTTCTAAAATAGCAAGAAACAAAAAGGAATCTTTCCTGGTGACTTGTTCAGTCACGTTCTAATAGTGCTAGGCACTTTAGCTCTATGCTATAGACCTATATGAGGTCTATAGCTTACCTGCAATAACAGCCAATTGAGTTTGGAGGTCGGCAAGCTTATCTTTAAGTGCTGCGTAGGCAGTTTGTGCTTTGCCATTGTCCTCTTTCACTTGTGCAGTGAGAGCTTCGATAGCCTTGGTGGTTTCGGCAATCTTGGCGGCAATCTCAGCTTGTTTTGCATTACTACCCTTCACTTGATTCTTGATGGCATGGAGTGCTTTCACTGCTGCATCGAACTTTTGATCAAAGTTCTTCAAAGCACCAAGAGAAGTATTCAGAGCTTCCAACTTACCCACAATATTAGGCATAGACTTAATAGCCTCTTGAATAAGATTGAGTTGAGTAGTGTAGTTAGGCATTTTGTCAAGACCTACTCGAATAGCCTCAAGCTTTGTCTTCAATATATTTGTTTGAGCTTCAATAGCTCCTTTGACCAAATCAATTACGCCACCTGTTTTCGTGATGTCTTTGATGGCCTGGGTAATCTCAGCCATCTTCTCAGCATCACTTTTCTTCATCTGATCAATGGACTCAGCTATCTTCTTAGCCACCTCCTCTTGTTTAACAAGGTTATCTTGCTGAGCCTTGTTAAGGATATCAAACTTTTTCTCTAGAGACAACGTTTGGGACGCAACTACTCCTTGGATTAGATTAAGCTTATCTTTAAGAGTTGTGTTAGTATCCTCAAGAGTCTTATTGATAGCTTCAAGCTTCTTTTCGTTGCTTTCCTTCATGTTATCAATAGCCTTAGCAATGAGTTCTGCCATCTTGCGTTGCTCTATGACCTGCTCATCCATAGCCTTCTTAATAGTTGCCAATTGACCAGAGAGTGTGAGCGTCTGAGCATTCATAGCAGCTTCGAGAAGTGCTAGCTTTTCTTCCAGGGTCTTATGAGTATCGCCTAAGACTGCGTTAATTTGTCCAAGCTTAGTTGCAACATCACCTCTCAAATTGTCAATAGCCGTAGCCAGCTTTTTGCCCATTTCTTCAAGCTTCAAGGTATGGTTAGCTATAGCTGTATTGAGAAGAGAGAGCTTTGATTCAAGTGTGAGCGTCTGAGCATTCATAGCAGCTTCGAGAAGTGCTAGCTTTTCATTGATACTTTTGGATTGGTCGTTGATTGCTTGCTTGATGAAGTCGAGTTTCGTACTTAAATCTCCATTCATGTTATCGATAGCTCTCGCCAGTTTAGCCCCAATCTCATCGAGCTTAAGGGTATGCTTGGCCATGAGATCAAGCGCAAGATCATACTTTTTCTCAAAAGTAAGTGTATGAGCCTTCATAGCAGCTTCGAGAAGTGCAAGCTTCGCAGCCATTGATGTAGTAGACTTATCAATCGCTTCTCTAATACTTGCCAGCTTGGCACTTACATCACCACTGAGATGATCGATGGCAGTGGCTAACTTGGTTCCCACTTCTTCTGCCTTCAATGTGTGGTTTTGTACTGCAACACGGAGCAACTCAAACTTATTTTCGAGAGAAAGAGTCTGTGCCTGCATGGTAGATTCAATGGCCGAGAGCTTAGTCTCAAGAGTTGCATTAGCAGATACGAGTACGTCCTTAATGCTTTGAAGTTTCTCTGATTGTTTCACTGCCATATTATCAATAGCTTCCGTAAGCTTCTTGATGGCTTCTTCATTCTTGAGCGAACCATTATTGATCGCTTCGACCACTTTCGTGAAATCATTGATTACACTCACGTTCATGGTGTAATTGATTTCAGGAGCGTCTTCTTGGCATGCAGTGAAAAGGCTAGGTGTTGCCAACAATACTGCGCTGGCGAACAGGATAGGTTGAATACGTTTCATGTTACTGAGTGTTTGTATGTGTGACGTATTGAGACTAATTTATGTGTGTACTTTGGGTAAAAGCAGGTGCAGAAATACAGCTAGATATTATGCAATGAAGTGCTGTATGCTGCGGATGTGTGATTCAGATAAGGGTTGGTTGGGATTTCCCAGTTAGAGGTTCAAACTCTAGAAAGAGCTGGAAATTATCGGTGTGATTGGATCGTAACTCTGCGACCTGTTGCATCAGGCTTACCATTCTTGTCACCAATAGCATTTTGTGGTTGGAGGTCTTCGAGAGAAAAACCTTCTTGAATAAGCACCATTACCACACGAGCTAATCGATGTTCGGAGAGTGTTTGGTTACGACCAGAAGTGCCTAGAGTGCTAGCTTCACCTAAAAGTGAAAGCTTCTTGCCTCGAGCCATTTGGGCAAACTGTCGCAACTTAGCTAGCTCAACAACTGAAAGTTCACTGCTGTTGTTCTCAAACTGAACGAAATGAGAAACCATCTGTCCTTTCTCGCAGTCTGCGAGTCGGATTTCAAGAGCAGCTTTCTCTTGTTCTACTTGCTGACGAAGAGCAGCCTCACGTGCAGCTTCAGCTTGTGCTACAGCTAGGTCTTCTTGAAGTATGTTGATACGTTCGAGTAGTTTGACAATTTCTCCACGATAGTAGGTACGACATACTTGAGCGCCACTCGTCACAAAGTTGTAACGCACAGTGGCTAAGCCATAGTACAAATGTTTAGGTGCAATATTGTTGCGCTGGAGCATAAAGTCTACTTCTCCTTTTAAGCCAAGTGTGAAACGACGGCTCACATCGGCTTCAACCTGAAGAACAGCTGGTATGTACAAACTCTTAAAGTTTTCATGACGATTGGTTGTTCGCACATTGCCAGTGATGACTACTGATGAGCTATTATCAATTTGAGCTAAACCAGTTAAGGGTTTCGTCTCACCACCTTTCGTAAAGGTATTGTTGAAGGTGAAAGCATATTCATTGCCTCGACCGATGGAGTATCCTACTCCAGTACCAGCCCAGATGTTCAGCCATTGAGCCTTGCGGTTGGGCCAGAACTCCATAGCATTGAATCCAGCACTAAGCTTGGCACTATGCACATTCATCAGATAATTGCCATAGACCTTGACAGGCATTTCGTGAGGATTAATCTGCGATGGACGCTGCTCTCTACGATAGCGGGATAATAGATAGTCAGCCCCAACTCTTACCCAAGGTTTAATGGTGAAGTCTACGCCAACACCTACAGCGGGTGAGATTTGATAGCTCCGTTTTGCATCGAGATTTCGATACCACACTCCAGACGCCCATGAAACTCCTCCTTGAGCATAGACACTCCAAGTGTGAGTGCGGAGCTCGCTATTGAGATCTTGGGGTTCCTGTAGCCAACCTAAGTCTACATTTTGTGCTTGCATGGAAGCCATGGCGGCGGTGGCGAACAGGATGGTAAGACCGACTTTTGCTTTCCTGCCTTTATTGGGCGGAAGAAGCGGTATTGTTCGTTTTCCGTTCATTGTATTATATTGCCTCCCTGTTGAAACTCTATTGGGCAACGCCTAAAGGAGGCTCGGGCGTTAAGGTTGTTTGGCTTTATATATTTTTGAGGTTTACAAAATATTGAGCTTAGAGTTTACAAATGCGACTCTATGCTGGCATTTTAATATTACGATGCAAAACTACATGGATTGGACGCAATATTCGTTGTGATTTCTGGACAAAAAACTACGATTCCCAGACCTTTCACAGAAGAAAAAATGTGATAAATGGACATAACAACAATCACAAAGCACTATTAATCAACACAAAAACAAAAACAACTTTACACTTCTTCAAGAACAATGTTTGTATACAAAGAAAATAGCTTTTCAAAAGAAAGACGTACTAAAAAGAGAAGAGAAAAACCACGATTCTCAATTATTCTCCCAAAAAAGTCTTTGATTTTTTCGAGACTCTTTAGATATTTCATATATAATAAAAAGGAGAGTTTATATGAAAAAATCATTTAGGAATACATGCGTAATATCAGTTTTATCTGTAACAAAAAAACAAAAAAAAATTGTTGTTTCGATGAAACATCGTATTTTTGGGTAATCTTATCATCATTTGTTTTTCCCAGACCTAGCACACGTCTACTATGTCATATCACATAGAAAATAAAAAAACTACTTGTTGTAGTGGCCACATTGCTATATTTTCAAGTATAAATGCTGCGAAAAAATCACTGTGGTTAGGTACATATTCTTTAGGGTGCATCATAATAATAAGCTCTTTACTCCTTATTATAGGCTGTAATGTGAAGCCTAATTCAACTCCAGCCTATACTGATGAGCAAAGACTACAGCTCGACACGACAACCAACCATACAAAAAATATAGACTCTCTCATTCAATCTGTAAATACACATCGAACTTCGGGAGATTTAGAACGAGAGATGGCTGCACTAGCTGCTTTAGGTCATGGTTATCAAACAGCAAGTCAATATGCAGATGCCGTAAAGACTCATGAACTGCAACTACATTTGGCCGAAATGCTCGATGACACGCTAATGAAAACCAGTGCACTCAATGATATTGGTGTGAACTACAGAAGACTAGGCCTATACTACGATGCTCTAGACTACCATCTTCGTGCACTTGAGACCTGTCAGTCGTATGCTGAAGAAGATATGAATGAGAAGATGCTGAAATGTAAAGCCATAGCTTATAATGGTGCTGGAAACGTGTATTTATCAATTGGCAGCTACCAGAAAGCCGATGAGATGTTACGCAAAGCACTTGCTGTGGAGAAACGTCTGAATAGCCATCTAGGGATGAACGTAGATCTAGCCAATTTAGGAAGTGTTTATGAAAATCGTGGTCTAATTGATTCGGCATGGATATTTTACAAAGGGTCAATGTATCATAGTGAGCTGGCCAACAGCTATACAGGCAAGGCTTATGGACACATGAACTTTGGGCGCATCTATGCTTTGCAAGGAAATTATCGCAAAGCCATTGAAGAATTTAGAGAATCCATGAATTTAGTACACACAGATCGCGATTTATGGCTCTGGATGCAACCAGCTCTTTCTTTGGCTGACGCTTATGTAGAAGCAGGTATGACAGATAGCGCGCGCATACAATTGGATAGTGCACAAGCCACAGCCCACCGCATTGCTGCTAAAGAATACTTATCGAAGATTGATCGGGTGAGGGCGAAGCTCAACGAACATGAAGGCAACCATAAACTTGCACTCATGCTCTATAAACAAGCTGATATGCGAGAAGACAGTATGGTCAATGCTCGTAATCTTTTTGAGATTGAGACCCTACAACGTGTAATTTCTGATCGCCAACACCAAAGAATAGAGGACATACGCAAACATGAATTCCAACGTGAACAATGGTGGAAACGATTATCCATGATAGCATTATTTCTTGTCACAGGATTACTTGGAATAGTACTCTACATCCAACGTCTCCGTCGTAAGAGCCTCCTAGAACTTAAGCATATATTGACCGTACGTGAGCATTTCTTCACGAGTATCACGCACGAATTCCGCACTCCCCTCACTGTTATTTTAGGTTTAACGCAAGATTTGCAACAATATCCAGCAAGTGAAGTACAAAACAAGGCACAAATCATCTCACGTCACGGAAATGGATTACTTACACTCATTAATCAGTTACTCGATATCACAAAGGTTAAGTCTTCCATAGGCAATCCTAACTGGAAAAGAGGCAATATAGAGGCACATATCTTAATGATAGTTGAGACCTACCGAGAATATGCCAAACAACGCAACATAGATTTACAATTTATGTCGCAGGGACCAGTAGAAATGAACTTCGTACCAGATTATGCTAACAAGGTTCTCAATAATCTCTTGGCCAATGCTTTCAAATTCACTCCAGAATTTGGACAAATTAAAGTAAAACTTCATCAACAAAACAAGCATTTATTTATTGACGTTTTTGATACAGGCCAGGGAATTGCCCCAGAAGACATCCAGCACGTTTTTGAGCCATTCTTTCAAGGGCAAGACTGCAGTGCCCCCATAGGTACAGGTGTAGGTTTAACCTTGGTTAAACAAATTATTGATGCCGTAGGTGGTACTATATCGGTAGAGAGTACGATAAACCAAGGTACTACTTTCCATCTCATAATTCCCATTAGGTCTTTACAATGTGCCAAGACTCTCGTTGAGAAGACAGATGAAACGATATCCTCTAATGAGCCTCTCATTCCCATACAAAACTTCTCTCTCTTCGACAGTGAAGAAGAAGATACCCAAACACGCCTACTCATCATCGAAGACAATCGTGATGTAGCCGCTTATATAGGCTCACTATTTACAGAACATTTTGCTGTTTCTTACGCCTCTCATGGAGAAGAAGGTCTAGAAAAAGCTATAGATTTAGTGCCCGATCTTATTATCACAGACCTGATGATGCCCAAAATGGATGGATTAGAGCTTTGTCGCTGTGTGCGAGCCAATGAAATTATCAATCATATCCCCATTATTGTGGTGACAGCCAAAGTGACTGAAGAAGAACGCATCAAGGGCATTGCTGCAGGAGCCGATGCTTATGTCACAAAACCCTTCAACAACGAGGAGCTGCGTACTAGAGTAGAAAAGCTTTTGGATAGACACCGGTCCTTGCGCTGTAAATATTGTGATTCTCAAGCCAATGAGCATTCCGAAGAATCACAGCCCTCAGAAGCAGAACGTCTATTTCTTAGCAAAACAGTGGATCACATCTATGCACTACTTGATAAACGCCAACTGGAAGTGGCTACTTTGGCAGAAAGACTCTGCATGAGTCAGCGACAATTCTACCGTAAAATAGTGGCTATCACTGGGGAATCTCCTGCCACATTCGTGTTACGCATCAAAATGCAACGTGCAAGTATTCTACTCAAAACCAAAGTAGAGCTCAGCATAGAAGACATTGCACTAAAAACAGGCTTTGAGCATGTGTCAAGTTTCTATCATGCCTTCAAAAAGGTTTATGGTGTAACTCCTAGTAAATATCGAAAAATGGAAAAAGGATAGAAAGATAAAGTCTATCGATTAGCTTTATCCCAATCTAAAGAAATGGGATGTATTGAGAACTGAGAGTGAACAAAAGAAGCATAGTTTATGCATACTGCTCCTCATCTTTTTCATATACATCTCTGCTATTATAAACTTAACGAGCAATGAAGGAACAATCTATCTTAGCTGAAGATGCATACCCTGTCAAAGAGAACAAACTAAATCATGGGGCAAACAGCAGTTTTCTATACCCCTCTTGCCACAAATGGCTATTTCTTCTTTTTATCACTCTATGTGCAACCCTCATGGGGAGTCTTCCCTCACCAGCACAGCGCATGGGAAGTGGAGAAGTATATGATGCAAAAAACTCAGTCGCTCGACGAGTGATAGTACATTATAGTCCTGATGCACAAGGGGTCTATCGCAAATCTACACAAAAGACTGTAGAGTCTGTAGATAGTATCGTAGAGATTTACGCCTACAACAAGCGAATAGGTGCCATTTATGTGCTCACAGAAATAGGGAACTACGAAGTTGAACTAAAAGGTGCGCAAGAACGTATCATGCGCAGAGACCGAGCAATCCCACACCTCACAGGAATAGCACTAGACAACGCTATTGCCGCACGCAACATTCAGCTGGTAGAACTCATAGATCAAAGAAACATCTATTACAAAGAGCGAGCCAAAGCCACCTTAGAAGCTCGCCAAAAGTTTGTTGCAGACTCTCTTAGCACGGTCTATGACTCCTTGGAAAAAAAGCGTTGGGAGGATGCTCAACAGGCCTATGCTGTACAAAAACGTAAACAATATATTGAGAACCACCCTTGGAATCTTGTGCCCACCAAAGGACATCGACTCATTTGCATGGATTCGGGTTGCGACAGTGAGAGCAAAACCAGCATGCTTCGCACGTATGGAATTAGTGGTGATACATTATTCTATAGTACCACAGAGCAACTGCCCCTAGACTTCCAATATGAGAAGGTTCATAAGGTACTTCTGCCTAAGACTCTCCAAGAAGATCCAGATTATCGCTATCACTGGGAAATTTTCAACGATAGTCTCCGCGCGCATCCCTTTTCTAGCGAAGCGCAAGTGATACAAAATGCAGCCGAATATCTGAGTGCACTCAATCGTCTTAAGCAGTTTGCTCCCTATGGCTTTGTGCGCCACTGGAGTTGGCACAACGATGCTAGTGTGTCATTCCACTTTTCCTACACCAATCTCAATGACAATCCCATCCGCGACATAGAGATACACTGGACACTTTCCACTGATGCAGGAGAAGCCCGCACTTCTGGTGTGTTCAAAGGAAGCGGCATGCTGAAAAGTGGTTCAAGCCACACCTGGGACTGGGACACCTCTACCTACAAAGCCCCTGCCGATGCTACCAACATGGTATTGACAAAGTTGGTGATCACCTTTGCCGATGGCAAACAACAAGTAATCCCCAAAAGTACTATTAGAATCGAACAATGACAAAACGACGGAGGACAGCTACTTCATGCAGCTGTCCTCCGCTTTTCCTTTATTCGGTGTTCTCTACTTACGTCATCAGTTTCCACTCATAGGAAGTTCATAATACACCTCTTCCATGTTGCGCCAATCACGGTCAAGCACCAAAAACCCGCGTTCCCATTTGGGAGAGAGGAGTCGGTGACCATTGAGAAATATACGTTGAGGATTCACCCCTCCTGGCAAACAAAGATAGAGAGAAAATCGCGTGCGGCTTCCTCCGGTTTGAGGAGTAGGCAATCCAGAGATGCGAAATTTCATGCGCCCCTCTTGAACGATTTGGTCTATCGTCACCTTCAGTTGAGGAGTGTTGATGGGAATCAGACAACTCTCTCTGAGGTTAATATAGAGCTTCTGTCCTTCAGTGGCAGCCACCCATCCCAAAGTGTTGAGCAGACGCTGCGCAGCCATTCGGCTCGTACTGTCTGCTTTTTGTTGTGCACTATATGATGCGCGCAAACTATCCAGGGCATGAATGAAGCGAGCATCGCCAGAGAGCAAGAAGAGCTGTTCGAGCGTGTGCACATCGCAGGCTGACACAGCTGGAGACTGGCGCAAGAGTTTGCGATAGTGCTTCACCGAATCTGTCACCAACTCGGGTGTTTGAGGGGTGAGATAGGGAGAAACTCGCATCGCTCTCTGCACAACATTGTCTTCTGTGGGATCTATCACCAAAATGCTTTGAGCCGACACGAAAGAGAGCGGCTGTTTCAGCGGTTTCTGTGCAAAGCTTCCGAGCGTGAGTCCGAGGAGAAGAATGAGAAAAAGGCGAGCTATCATCTTAAAACAAAAGTTAGAGGCAGACTATCGGTTAGCGACTCATTTTCAAGCAAGCCCAGTTGTCACGTTGTTTCACATCCACCAGCGACAGCCCAAGCATTGTGCCTTTCTCCACGAGACTCAACACATCTTCCGTGTAAAAACCACTCATATAAATCGTACCTCCCACGCGGAGTGATGCCACATACTTGTCGAGGTCTTGGAGCAGAATGTTGCGATTGATGTTGGCTATGATGACATCAAAGGTGTTTTCTAGCGGTTTCAAGGCAGAGGCATCCCCATGCACCACCATGATGTCAGAAATCTCATTGAGGGCAATGTTGTCGCGTGTGTTGTTCACGCACCATTCATCGTAGTCCACCGCCACACACTGTGAGGCACCGCGCATCTTCGCCAAGATAGCCAAGATACCCGTGCCACATCCCATGTCGAGGACAAACTTTCCGTTGAAATCGTCCGTAAGGATGCGGTCTATCATCTGAGCTGTGGTTTGGTGATGCCCTGTGCCAAATGACATTTGTGGATTGATGCGAATGTTATACTCCCCTTGTGGTACATCTTTGTGGAAGGTGGCGGCAATGACACAGCGAGGATGCTCGGCATCTTCACCAATGATGAGCGGTTGAAAATAGTTTTTCTCCCACTCCTCGTTCCAATTCTTGTGTTCCGCTTCCGCCTGTTGGTAGGTGATCTTCACGTCTGGAATGGGGAAATCTGCCAAGACCGCTGCGAGTGCATCGGCATCGAAGAACTCCGTCTGTATGTAGGCTTTGAAAGTATCTTCGGCTGCTTTATCAGCAAACACCGCAGATTCGGGAAAATTGTTGTTGATAGCCACACGGGGTAAGTCCAATTCGTCAGTGTGAACGAAACTTTCAAATCCGATTTCGGCCAATACTGCGCTCAAAACATCGTAAGCGGCTTCAGAACTAGGGGAGAGGGTAAATATAAATTCGAGATAGTGCATATTGTAGATGTGGGAGGGTCGCAGACCCTTTGTGCTAGTCTACGTCATCAACGAGTTATCATGGGTCGATTGACGGAGACGTTAAGGTGAAACACTGTTAGATTGCTGCACCTCATTAGGATGTTTCTTATCAGATTGCAGAGCAAAAAAGGCAATGCTCTGAAGAGTCCTCAGAGATTTCTCAATCTCCACTCATTAGGATAGAGATTATTGGCACGATTGCCGAGATTGTTGGCAAACCCCAAGGGGAGTCCGCGATAGGTGAGGAGTATATAACCGCGCGGTGCTTCGGCTGGGAGGGTGATGGCTTCGCGGTGGAGATAGGATAATGCTAACTCACGCGAAATCTCCACACGTGGAAAGGCGGAATCTGAGGCTGAAATAGACATGGCGAGTGCATGTTGCGGCACGAGTTTCTTGCCTTTTTCTTCAGCTATTTCGATGCCTCCGATGAGTAAAGGTGCCACTTGTGCCAACCTCTCTCGAATGCCTACAAAGGCTGTGGGAACAGCTGTCCACACTCCAGCTTCAGAACGCACAAAACTAGAAAGATGGGCTTCGGCTAACCAAGAAAGCAGGACTGCATCGGGCTTTGCCGTGGGCTGTCCTCCGCGGTGCTTCCCCTTTGCTGGTCGATTACCTTTCGACTTTTCTGACTTCTTCGAGGAATACTCTGAGTTTTCTAAAAAAAAGTCGGACTTTTTCGCAAAACTCTCGGACTTTTTCTGAAATATCTCCGAGTTTTGCTGAGAACTCTCGGAGAGTTTTGCTGCAATCTTGGCCTTCACTCTGCCATCTGTCGAATTGGTCTCCGTTTTTTTGCGAAGCAATGCGAGAAAGAGTCCTTCTCCCTCGGTGCGATGAGGGAAGAAATGATAAACAGGGAGGTTGCGCCCAGTGGTGTCACCCGAGATATGCCAAGCGGCATCGGTGGGGATTTCCACCAACTCCGCGCCAAGTGTGGTGCAAGTCCAAGTCACGAGGTCTTCGTTCTCTTCACGGTTGAACGTGCAGGTGGAATACACACAGAATCCTCCCTCTTTCAAGGCTGGCCACACGGCTGTGAGAATGTCGCGCTGGCGGTCTGCACAGGAGATGACGGCAGCAGGCGACCACTCTTCACGGGCTTGTTCGTCTTTACGAAACATTCCCTCACCCGAACAAGGGACATCGGTAGCCACGATATCGAACGTTTCCTCTAAACTTGTGAAAGCATCAGGGAAGGCTTGCGTGACGAAGGTGTGAGGATGTCCCCATTTTGTGAGGTTTTCTGCCAAGATCTGCGCACGCTGTCGCATCGGTTCGTTAGCCACCAACAAGGCATCGTCGGGAAGTAAACTGCGCCAGAGCGTGCTCTTCCCACCAGGGGCAGCACAGAGGTCGAGCATCTTTAGGGGATTTCCCTTTGTAGCCTCATCAGCATAGGTGCTTTCGATGACTTTATAGGCTTGTGCAATGAACATCGAAGCTGCTTCTTGCACATAGTAGGCACCTGCATGCCACAAAGGGTCGTGCGCAAAAGTGGGACGCTCCGACAAATAGAGTCCTGATTCACACCAAGACACAGGGCGCAAGGTGAGAGGAGCAGCAATGTCGGAGGGCGACTCACCATTGTCCACTGGTGCAAACAGACATCCCCCATCTTTGAGAGGTTTGAAGGGATTGGTGCGGAGGCTGGTCGGAGTGTTTCCGCTAGATAATGCAGTGCAGAGCGCGCCCGCCTCGGCATCTCCGAGAAGGGCGCACATCTGTTGTTGAAAGGCTTGTGGGATCATTTTCTTATCTCCATTTCATCAATGAGATATTTCGAACCTCCATAAGTGTCAATGACGAAGAGGATGTAGCGAATGTCGGCATTGATGCAGCGTTGCAAGGCTGGATTGAAGCGGAGGTCGGACGAAAGGCTCTCGATATTGCCGTCGAAGGCTAGACCAATGAGTTCTCCGCGCGCATTGAGTACGGCACTACCCGAATTACCTCCTGTGATGTCGTTGTTACTGAGGAAGCATGTGGGCAATTCTCCCTCGGCATTGGCATAGGGGCCGTAGTTTTTGGTGAGATAGTGCTGACGAAGTTTCTCATCAATCACATAGTCGGGATCAGCAGGATTCTCTTTCTCAAACATGCCTCGGAGAGTCGTCTTCCAATCGTAGCGAACGGCATCGCGGGGAGCGTATCCCTTGACGTGACCATAGGTCATGCGGAGCGTGGAATTGGCATCGGGACTCTTCGCCCAGTCGTACATTTCGCAAAGACCACGCACATAAATGCGATTAAGCTCTGCCACTTTCTTTTCATAACGCTCCACTGCGGGTTGATATGCAGAGAGAGCTTTGCGGTAGGCAGCCCAGTGGGTGGCGAGAACATCGTTGCCCAAGGCTTCTGCAGTGGCAATTTTCAGTTTTGCACTATCGGCAAAGAGGGAATTTTGATAGAGTGCATCAAAATAAGCTCCCATATCGTTGCTCACAAACTCAGGTTGTAAATTGAGCTTATGATACTTCGTCCAATAGCCCGACAGCAATTTCATTTTGCCTAAGTCGTAGGCTTTGTCCACTGTAGCCACGGTGCTGCGGTCATTCTTGAAATCTTGCGCACCAAAAGTGAAGCGAAGCAAGTTGTAGTCGTGGAGGGTGTCTTTCACCGCTGCCACGAGGGAGTCCATACGGTCGATGATAGTCATGTACTCTTGCTTACCGCTCTTCACTGCAAAGGCACGGAAACGCTTTTCTTCTTCGGCCTTAATGCCGAGCAGTCCAGTGGAACGCACGCTAGCATTCATGCCACCGAAGTTTTTCACCATGTTGCCCAAACGCATATAGTCGTTGGCATACTTGAGCGACATATCTTTGTCGCTATCCATCAACGCTTTCATGAAGCGAAGTTCGGCATCTCCAGCGAGATTGATGGGCTCGTTGATGCTTTCAGTGCGAAGGCGCACTTGCGATGCCGTGAGATAGCGACTCGTTCTGCCAGGGAATCCCATGATCATCGTATAGTCGTTCTCGTCGATGCCTTTCAAGCTCACGGGCAACCATTTTTTGCACTCGAGAGGTTGATTGTTTTTAGAGTATGTCGCAGGTTGTCCCTTAGCATCTGCATAGATACGGAACACTGCAAAGTCAGCATTGTGGCGTGGCCAAATCCAGTTGTCTTGGTTAAAGCCAAATTGTCCGATCTGTTGTGGAGGATTCACCACAAGGCGCACATCGTCATAGCGTTGTTCGTAAAAGGCATAGTAACGATTGCCTCCGAAATAAGGCACAATGCGGAGGGTAACACCGCGCTTTTTGGCAAAGGTTTTATTCTTTTTGAGCATCTTCTCGGCAAGTGGACGAAGGAAGAGATTGCTCTGACGGTAATACTCATCGACTTTCGCCTTATTCGCTGCAGCTTCCACCTGATCCGTCACATCTACGATGCTCACGACAAAGGTGAAAGTGAGGTCGGGCACGGGGAGTTCTTCGGAGAGACTCTTAGCAAAGAACCCATCTTGCAGATAGTTGTGCTGCATGGTAGACATGGCATGCACGTAGGAGAATCCGCAGTGATTGTTAGTGAACACGAGTCCTTTGGAGGACACCACCTCACCTGTGCAACCTCCTCCGAAACGTCCGATGACATCGCGCAAGGAAGGTTGTGTTTCGTTGTAGAGTTCGCTAGGACTGATTTGCAACCCAGCCTTTTTGAGGGAGTCTTCTAGGTGCTGCTCCTTCATGAGTTTGAGGAGCCACATCCCCTCGTCGGCATACGCCGCTGAGAAAGAGAGAAGAGCAAGTAGAGAGAGTAGTAATTTCTTCATGTGGAAATATGATGTTATATGTTGTTTGGTGGAATATATTGCCCTTATACTCTACCCTTTTGCGGTATCTGCCAAGGCAATAATCTGCGCCACCCATTGATTGAAATGAAAACAAAGCTCCCGTAAGCGTTCAATACCTACTTGTGCTGTAACATGAGTCCCCATAAAGGGTTTATTGTACTTCTTTTTATAGATACTTTCTAAGAGCTTTAAGATGCGTTTGCTGGGAGCTGTAATTGCTCCCCCATCGATATATTCGGGATTGTCATGACTGGTAAACTCATTCATCAGTTTTTCCTCCAGTCCTTTACAATCAGGATAATATGCAGCAAGATATTGATAGCCACACAGCACTAAGGTTTCAAACTCATGCAGTTGGATATAAGGGAGAAAACGCGATGAATGTATGTGCTCACCTAAAGCTTTTTCTAAGCATTCCACGCGCTGGTAGGGATCAAGATGCTGCTGAGCTTCCTTAAATCCTGGGAAATCATTGGGGAGAGCATAATAATCAATGAAGGTAGTCACCACATGATATTCATAGTTGTTGCTACTCCACTGCTTCAAAGAGTCTTGGATATCCCTTTCTATATGGGAGAAATTCACAATCCCACCTTGTACACGCTTACTTCTGCTCGTAGTAACAAGAATGGGCTTTGCCACAATTCCGTAATTTCTCAGATAAGGTTGCAGTACTTTCTTTACAAAACTTTCTTCAGTCTGTCCCTCACAAACGATATGTAGGATGATTTGCTTCATGGCCTTCCTCCCAGAACATTCTTATCCCAAAGTTCACTCAAAGTATAATTTTCCAGCCACGAGGATAAGGCTTCGTTATCCAATTGCTGAACTGTCGTTGTATGAGAGTCTTCTGCCATCTCCACAACGGCTATATTTTGAGGTTCGAAATAATCAATCAATTCTTTGGACTGCGTGGACACAAGAATTTGTGACTTCAGCGAGGCATCTTCTATAAGATGCGCCAGAGCATCAATGGCCATGGGGTGCAATCCTAGTTCAGGTTCATCCAAAATGATCACACGAGCTATCGTCTCTTGAGGTTGCAAAAGCAGAGTAGCTAACGCGATAAAGCGTATAGAACCATCGGAGAGCTGGTCGGCAGTTAGCACATAGTCATTGCCTGAAGTGTCATACCACTTTAGCGAGACATAACCCTTATTAGGTACAAGATAGAACTCTCGGAAGTTGGGGACAACAAAGCGCACATGCTCCTCTATTTTGCGAAACTCTACAGGATAATTCTCTTTGAGAAACAACAAAAAGGCTGCAAGATTTGTGGCCTGTGTTTGCAAATAGTTGGCAGTGTCTACTTGTGAGGCTTGTCGCAGTGGTCCATTGGAAGAGGAATCATGAAACTGATAAAATTTTGTTTGCAACAAAATCTCTCTTATCCTAATGTTTTTTTCGGCTGTACTCTTTAAAAGACCACTCTCCCTATAGTTATAATCAGGAGATATTCCTTGGACATCATCACTAGTATGACCACAATTGCTAAGCACCTTTTCGTCATCAATCAGAAGACGCCCCTCTGTAGCATGAGCCAAAGTGAAGCGATAAGTGTCTTTTCCTTGGGCATAGCGGTAGACTAATTCACAAGAAAGTTGTGGAGTTTCTTTGACTCCATAGTGTAGCAGCGCATTGCTCGTACCCTCCTGTTCTACATAGCGTTGCAGAGCTCCATTCATCATGAAGCCTAGCAACTTGAAAAAACTCAAAATGTTGCTTTTTCCTGCACCATTAGCCCCAATCAACAAAGTCACATCCTGCAAATTCAGCGTCACAGGATGCTCAGAGGCTATAGATTTATAGCCTCTGATGGTGATTTGAGAGAGTTTTACTTTTTCCATTTTATTGTTATCTCACCGTCACCATGGTGGCACCGAAGCCGTATTCGCGGAAGGAGGCATCTTGGTGCGTGCAGTGGCGATAGTTTTGTTTGAGTTCTTTGAGCAGTGTAGCGCGGAGCACACCTTCGCCCTTGCCGTGGATGAAGACAATGCGACGGCCTTTGTCTTTGGCATATTGGCGCATGGTGTCGTGGAAAGCCTTGATTTGCACTGTGAGAATGTCTACATTCGTCAGCCCACGGGTGGAATCGAGCAAAGCCGTGGCATGGAGATCCACTTCCACAATGGCATTCTTATCCATCACCGCCGAACGATCAGTTTGGCGGGCAGGTTGTCGCTTGGGACGCTCGGGAGCTTGACGCACCACCTCGGGGGTAATCAACGCTTCTTCCACCATTTCGGCAGCGATGCTCACCGACTGAGCAGGCCGATCGTCAGCCACAAGCGGACGAACGAGGGCAGGGTCGGTGAAGAAATCGGAGGGAGCGAAACTGTGCAACTTATAGAACTTCGTGCCATCCACACGCAGAGTGATATTCATCGGAGATTTCAGTGCGAAGGGCTTGTCCGTCTTATACGCCAGCAGTTGGAACGTAAGACGTTCCCATTGTGGAAGGTCGCTATGTCCGATGGTGTCGAGCTGCAGTTTCTGATTAGGCAACACGAGTCCTTCATGACGGAGCGAATATTGCTCCCCCTCTTGCGTGAGCAGGAGGAAACGCACATAAAGGTTGGAGTCGTTGATGAGATACACCTCAAATTCGGTCTGACTCAGCGAACGACTGTCCACAGGCAGGAAGCCAATGTAGAAGTTCACTTGATCGGCACCACGACGCTCCAAAGGACGAGGTTGGAAAGTGATATCTTTATCTGCTGGTTCTGAATCGTCCTCCACTGAATCCTCAGTAGAAAGCCCCCCATCAGCAGCACTCGCAGCCACAGCATGGGCAGCAAGCGCGGCTTTGATGCTCGTGTGGCTCATGCCATCAGCTTCATGAGTGGATGGACGCTCCTTGGAAGCCATCGGTTTGCGCACCAAATTATAGTTATCCGTCTCAATCACCACGATTTCCGAACGGAGAGTAGGGATTTCAAATCCGTCATCATCACACACCAGCACCAAGTCTTTGCCTTGGAAACCAGCAATTCTTCCGCCTCCCGTGGTGTTGAGGAAACGCACTTTATCGCCAATATTCATAATCTCTTTCCAAATGGTTTGCAGCAAAGATACAAAAAAGCCGTTAGACCTCGGCCGTTAGACCTTAGAAATTAGCTCCAGACAGAAAGAAATTAAAAGAAATATCAACGTGTTTCTCCTTAAATGCTTACCTTTGTAACACGAAAGTGCACACACTCATTAAGTTGCGCACGACTCATCTCGCAGGAGAGAGTAGAAGCATAGATAAATTCATACACATACATAACGACATAACAATTTAAAGTCATGGCACAAACACCTGATTTTCGCTATGCCCCCATGTTCCAGTTGGGAGCCGATGAGACGGAATACTACCTTCTCACTAAAGATCACGTTTCAGTGAGCGAGTTTGAGGGACATCCCATCCTTAAAGTCGAAGCAGAGGGCATCACCAAGATGGTGAATCAAGCCTTCCGCGACGTTTCTTTCCTCCTCCGTCGCTCACACAATGAGCAGGTGGCGAAGATTCTTCGCGATCCCGAAGCCTCCGACAACGACCGCTATGTGGCTCTCACCTTCCTCCGTAACGCAGAAGTAGCCGTGCGCGGCCAACTTCCCATCTGCCAAGACACAGGCACGGCCATCATTCACGCCGAGAAGGGCCAACAAGTGTGGACAGGATTCTGCGACGAAGAGGCTATCGCTAAGGGTGTCTACAAGACTTACACTGAGGAAAACTTGCGCTACTCACAAAACGCGCCTCTCAACATGTACGATGAGGTGAACACACGTTGCAACCTGCCCGCGCAAATCGACATCGAAGCCACTCACGGCGACGAATATCACTTCCTCTGTGTCACCAAAGGTGGCGGCTCTGCCAACAAGAGTTATCTCTACCAAGAGACTAAGGCTATCCTCAACCCCGACACGCTCGTGCCTTTCCTCGTGGGTAAGATGAAGACCCTCGGCACCGCAGCTTGCCCTCCCTACCACATCGCCATCGTCATTGGTGGAACCAGCGCGGAAAAGACCATGCTCACCGTGAAATTGGCTTCTACCCACTTCTACGATTCTCTCCCCACTACGGGAGATGAGACGGGACGTGCCTTCCGCGATGTAGAACTCGAGGAACGTTTGCTCGAAGAAACCCGCAAGATTGGGCTTGGTGCTCAGTTTGGTGGTAAATATTTTGCCCACGACATCCGCGTGGTTCGCCTGCCTCGTCACGGTGCTTCTTGCCCTGTGGGTCTCGGTGTGAGCTGCTCTGCCGACCGCAACATCAAGTGCAAGATAAACAAAGATGGTATTTGGATTGAAAAGCTCGATGACAATCCTGGCAGCCTCATCCCAGAAGAGTATCGTCAAGCTGGTGAGGGTGAAGCGGTAAAGATTAATCTCAATCGCCCCATGCCAGAAATTCTTGCAGAGCTCGACAAATATCCCGTGTCTACTCGCCTTTCGCTCAACGGAACGATCATCGTGGGTCGCGACATCGCGCACGCTAAGATTAAGGAACGCCTGGATGCTGGTCAGCCCATGCCCGAATATCTCAAGAATCACCCCATCTACTACGCTGGCCCTGCCAAGACTCCTGCGGGCATGGCTTGCGGCTCTATGGGTCCCACCACTGCCGGACGTATGGACTCCTATGTGGATCTCTTCCAAAGCCAAGGTGGTGGTATGATTATGCTTGCTAAGGGTAACCGCTCACAGCAAGTCACCGATGCTTGTCAGAAATATGGTGGTTTCTACCTCGGTTCTATCGGTGGTCCTGCGGCTATCCTCGCCCAAAACAACATCAAGTCCATCGAGTGCGTAGAATATCCCGAACTCGGCATGGAGGCTATCTGGAAAATCGAAGTAGAAGATTTCCCTGCCTTCATCTTGGTGGACAACAAGGGTAACGACTTCTTCAAGCAATTGCCCCAAACAGGTTGCGCGCACTAATTTAGATGCTCGCTTAACTCATTCCTGTGTCTAACGATTTGTTAGCATAGCATTTATAACTCAGAGGCTACATCAACATTTCCTTTTGATGTAGCCTCTTTTCTTTACCTCTCCAAGTCCATCCAGCTTTGCGCAGCCATGTCAAAACAAACTACTGAAAAACCAACGTCCTAATGCTACAATTCTGCTCCTGAGTGGAGACACAAAGACTTTCCCATGTCTTGCGATGCAAAAGCTCTGCAAACACAGAAGTAAGTGCGAAGAAGCCAGAAAATAGCTTACGAAGATGAGTGTAGACATCAGCGTTGTCTTTTCTCTTATGGAAATGGAAAGCTAAGAAAACTCATGATGGAATAACACCATTAAGAACTACGCACTATATAGAATGAAAACTGCTCATATTGCAATGTCTCTCGCGCGTACGCGTGCGCGCGCATTCCTGCAGTTTTGCACTTTTTGCTTTCACAACCTTCACAAAAGTTTGCGTATTCACCTAGACTACAGACTATTACCAAGGTAATAGGAACACGGTTCGTTCACAGCAATAGTTTTCTGGCTGAGAAGACCTCTTTTCAGTTATCGAAAAAAGAAGAAAAATGGAAACTTGAAACATGAAAGTCTCTGAGAAGTGTTCCCAAAAACTAGGAAAAGTAATGGAAGAAGTCGGAGAGTTTGAGTAAAATCTCCGAGAACTTTTGAGTTCTCTCCTAGAATTTATCAAGATGTTGAAGCTCTTTCAGACTTGAGTAGACGAGCTTTTTTGAGCAATTTCAGGCAAGAAAAAACGGCTCAAAGGATTGAATAGTTAAAATATGTCCGAAAAACGGACATAACTCTCTGTAAAATAAAATATTACAGGGGAAGCATGTGAAGGTTGTGAAAGTTAAAAGACAAAAACTCTTGTAATGTGCGCACGCGCGTGCGCGCGAGAGCGTTAGGATTTTAGTTTTATTAGGAGCATTCACCTCGTAAAAGAGATGAGAAGAGTGAAGGTAAAAATAACGTGAGTTCGACGAATTCTCGTTATGTTAATAACATCTTGAACATGAACGATAGCCTTCACTTCGTACAGAACTTAAAGATGTGCGAGAGTAGTTTCCACGCCACAATGCAGGACAAGATGTTCGTGAATGGTAACAAGAACCTGTAGGAGTAATGTATACAACCCGACCGACCTCAACAGAGCAGGTAGTTCTTTTCTTACGGGCTTTCGAACGCTTACAAGCTTTCCTCCCCTTATACTTCTTTTGCGTCTGCAAACTAACGTTTTCTGCGCGAGTTGTAGAAGTCGTCTCATACGTAAAACTACTTGTGGCTATTAGTGTTGCCACGAAGAAAAGAACAGGAAATAGATGTCTCATAATTTTGTTTATATTTATTTTTAACAACGTGAGTTTGATGAGTTATAAGTACCTGTAGATTGGCAATTAGCGAAATTCGTTGTAATTTTAAGGTGTTGATATATAGAGTTACAAACTATAAACGCTATAATCACCTAAGACAAAATTACTGAAATATTTTGTATAGCAGACGATTTCTGCAAGTTTTTTGATGCAATAACAACAAAATATACACTAAAACCTACCGAGAAAAGAAAATATCATCCCAGTTCCATGATGTCAAAGGCCGAAGTCATGCTGATAATGATTCTTTTCCACGACTCCGGTAACCGCTACTTTAAACATTTCTTTTTGAAAAAGTAAGCAAGTATCTTCTTCATCTGTTTCCCAATGTTGTTTCTTATAACCTTTTAGTAGAATTAGTAAGGGAGATATTCGCACTCTTAACCTTTTTTACCAAGAAAGTCCTCTTGGGAAAATGCACGGGCATAAGCTTTGTTGACTATACCCCATTGCGTGTCTGTAAGAACCCAAGAATACATGTTCACAAAGTTTTCAAAGGCATAGCCCAAAGACGGAAATGCTCTTTGGGTTGGTTCTTCGATTTCAAATTGCACTTGATTTATAATGAGAAAGGAGAGCTTCTCAACTTTATAATAACGCCAGGAGATATTGATGACCGTATGCCTTTGGAGTAAAAACGTTTTTTGTAGAGTTCATACATGGTAAACTCTTGGTGACAAAGGGTACAGCAGCAAGAACCTCTTTCAAAGGCTTTTCGTTGACAGAATACAACACCAGATTGAAAAGTAACATGAAAAGAGCTTTAATGAGTGCTTCAGACAAACTCTTGCTCAGAAAAAGAGCTATTATAAAACAGTAAATGATAAACTGAAGAACATTGCGCAAGTGGAACACTCCAGACATAGATGCTTTGACAATTTCATCGTCAACTTATTAGGGGCAATTGCAGCCTATTGCCCATTCCCAAAGAAGCCGTGCATCAATGCGCAAAGGGCTATTGATACACAGCTTGCATTGTTCTGAATTCGTCGAACTCACGTTAAAGAGAAGTCACTAATGAGAGCAACTACTCCAAGCGTGAGCACGTGGCGAAAGATTACTATAAGACCTGATGGCTTCCTTTTTTTGATGACAGACTCCTTTTATACTCTAGCCATTCCTCTCAAGCCCCCAAAACAAAAGTCCCCTCCGTAAAGAGGGGACTTGAAGAAAATGAAACAGGTTGATGGATTAGTATCCAGGATTTTGCTTGAGCTTGGGGTTACGGTCTATTGCACTTTGTGGAATAGGCCAGTAGCGATACTCGGGCTTGAAGGAGCGATCTTCGATAACATCGCGTTCTTCAGCAATAGTAGCACGAGTTTCGGGGTTAGCACCCTTCATATCCACAGTACCAGTGATGCGAGTAAGGTTGCCATTCAACACGGTTTCAGCTACCATCTTACCAGAAGCATCCTTCCAACGCACAATGTCGGCACGGCGGAGACCTTCTCCTGCAAGTTCTACGGTGCGTTCACGGCGAATCACCTCACGAAGTGCATCTTTTGTAGCATATTTTGCGCGATCCACCGTAGGCATTCCTGCGCGTGTGCGGAGCTGATCAATCAAAGCGTAGACTTCTTCAGAAGGGCCACTGAGTTCGTTGAGCGCTTCAGCACGCGACAACAAAACTTCAGCATAGCGGAAGACTACGACTGAGGCAGAAGTGCTCCATATGTCCGCATATTGCGATTTGGGGTAGAGATATTTTGCCCAAGTGAGCGCAGTCTTAGAAGAGTTGGCAGCCTTAGTAGGAAAGTCAGGATTGTCTTTGCCGTCAAGTTGCTTATCGAGGGTATTGTACACGCCGTTCCAATAGTCGCAACCAGGATAGAGAATAGTCTTTGCCATGCGTGGGTCACGGTTAGCAAAGGGGTGAGTCTTGTCGTAGAGTCTAGACTCTTCCTTGGGAAGTCCATCCTTCATGAGATACAGGTCCACGAGGTTTTGTGTGGGCACGATGGACGACCATCCACCATCACCATTGTTGTAGAGTTGTCCCAAGATAGTCAATTCGTTTTGCACCTCATCGTGCTCTTCGGCTGCAATGATCTCTTTCGACTTGTTGCCAGCCATAGTGAAAGGAGCAGCATAGTCCTTATCGAGTTCATACTGCTTCAAATCCATGATTGCCTTTGCAGTTTCTGCTGCTTGCTGCCAGTTGCCACGATAGAGTGCATAGCGCATCTTAATGGCAAGGGCGGCTCCTTTAGCGATTCTACCACTTTCAGCAGGTGTGTTGGGCAGCAGCATGATGGCACGATCGATGTCTTTGTCGAAGTGTTCCCAAACTTCCGCTTCGGTGTTGCGAGGCACCTTGGCTGCTTCAGAGTTAGGGAAGAAATCATCCAAGATGGGCACACCACCATACCAGAAGTTCATGCGAGCATAAGCATAAGCACGGATGGCAAGGGCTTGTCCGAGAAGATTGTTGTAGACAGCCTTGTCAGCAATTTTGGCACGGTCGATGTTGTTCACTACGTTGTTGCAACGAGAGATCAAGCTATAGCCATAGAAAGATGCTCCTGTGCTGCTGGCTGTCCATGTGCCGTTACCAATGGGGCGCCATCCTTCCCAAGGGAAGTTGTTGTAGGCGATATCGGAAGCTGCATCAAGATAGAAAATGGAGTTAGAGCTAGCCCATCCAGCATAAGCTCCCGTGAGAAACTTATTGACATCTTCTGCACTCTTCCACGTAGTCGAAGGGCTAATGGCATCGTGGGGCGTGGTGTCTAGGAAGTCTGAACATGAAGTGGCGAAGAGCGCGGCGAGCGCAACAACGGCATATTTAATACGTTTCATGATAGTGTCTATTTTGAGGTTAGAAGGTCACGGAAATACCCAATGAGTTGGTCATCATGAGAGGATAGTTAGATCCGCGTTCTACATAGGTTTCGGGATCAGTATTCACCTTCATGCCGTCGATGGTCAAGAGATTTTCGACAGAATAGTAGCAACGCATCTTAGATATGCCAAGGGTGCGAGTGACACTTTGAGGAAGCGTGTAGCCCAATTGGATATTCTTGAGACGGAGGTGGCTAGTGTTGTTGAGCCAGAAAGAGCTCATGACACGACGCCAGTGACTCATAGACTGTTCGCCTTCTACGACGCGTGGCATCTTAGGATTGCTCTTGTTGTAAGTCCAAGAGTCGCGCCAGATAGTAGAGGGGTGAGAGTTGTCACCTTGGAAGTCTCCATAGATTTCAGAACCCAGCACACGTTGTGCTCCGGCATAACCTGCAAGGATTGCTTGGAAGTCGAAGTTGCGCCAACCGAGATTGAGTACCAAACCGAAGTTCCACTTAGGATGTGCCGTGCCGTGGTAGGTGCGGTCGTCTTCTGTGATCTTACCATCACCATTGGTGTCCTTATAAATCAAGTCACCAGCATGGAACTTATTACTACCGAAGGGATAGCCAGGTTTACCACTATACTTCTTCATCCATTCCTGTGCAGCTTCTTCACTTGGGAAGAAACCATCAGCTTCATACATGTAGTATGTGCCGAGAGCATGGCCTACAGCCTTGCGTTGGTTGCCATCGGGCAGATAGTCTACACCACCAAGGTTGAGGATTTCGTTCTTGTTGTAAGACACGTTGGCTTGTGCGCCAAATGACCATTCACCCCATTTCTTTTGGTAACCAAGGGTCAATTCCACACCAGTGTTGCGCATAGCACCCACATTGTCCATGTAGTCACCCAACATGAATTCATAAGGCGCAGGCACTTTCATGATGATACCTGTGGTCTTGCGGTCATAGAAATCAAGGCTACCAGTGAGTTCGTTCCACAATTGGAAGTCTACACCCACACCCCAAGTACGTGCCTTTTCCCAAGAAATTGTAGTTTGCTTGTAGCTGCCTTGATAATAGCCTGTGTTGGGCTTACCATTGAAGTTGCTCACGCCACCAATAGTGTAAGTATTCACAGCTGGGTAGTAGTCCTTGAGTGCATCTTGGTTACCCAAAAGCCCCCATGAACCACGAATCTTGAGATAGTTGAGCCAATCCTTGGTGTTTTCCATGAAGGACTCTTCAGAAATGCGCCATGCAGCAGAGAAAGAGGGGAAGTAGCCCCAACGATGTCCCTTGGCGAAACGTGAAGAAGCATCTGCACGAACATTGGCCTCAAAGAGGTAACGACCCATCAGATCGTAATTGACACGTGCAAAATAGCTCAGCATGTTCAAATCGCGAGAGTAGCCACCATTGGTTGCTGTAGCAGCTTCACCTGCATTCATGTCGGTGAGTTCATTGCCTGGGAAGTTCTTTCTATAGGCAGAAAGTCCATGATAGTGATAGCGTTCGGCATGATAACCTCCTAAGAATTTGAGGCCATGAACGCCAAACTGCTTGTCGTAATTGAGCGTAAGATCGAGGGTGGTGCGAGTGTCGTCGCCAAAACCTTCAGTTAAGTTGTTGGGAGACGTCTCCTTGTTAGGATTGTAGCGGAAATACTTCAAGAAGGATTGTTCATAAGCATTACTTGCTACGTGGCCGAGTTTCGCACTCAGCATAAGGTTATTGAGAAGCTGATAGTCCAAACCCAAATTAGCCGTGATGGTACGGTCTTCATTCTTGACGGGTTGATTAGCTTCGAGCCATGCTATTGGGTTACCATCACTAATAGTACCATAAGTGCCATTCTTAAAGTGTGCGGGAATCCAAGGAGCGATGATATTAAGTTGTCGGATAATTTGATCAGAACCACCACCTACATAGTTATTATTAGGGTCGTTGTGGTTGTCCTGAATGAAATTTAAGCCAACGTGTCCTGTGAGTTTGGGAGAGAAATTGAAGTCCAAGTTAGAACGCATGGTGAAACGCTCACGATTGGACGATTGAAGAATACCTTCTTGGTTCATATAACCAGCAGAGGCCATGTACTTCACTAGGTCTGTACCGCCAGATACGTTGACATTGTGTGAGTGTTGTACACCTGTCTTGTAAGCAAGTCCGTACCAATCAGTATTGGGGTGTCCATCGGGATCAGATCCATCGGCAAATTTCTTGAGATCCTCATCAGACCAACGTGCCTTCTTGCCATTAGCCGCAAGAGCATCGTTATACATTTTGGCATATTCATAAGAGCTCAAGCGTTCTACTAAGCGAGTCGCATTGAGGAAACCTACGTTACCATTGTAACTTACGACTGGCTTACCGGTCTTACCGCGTTTGGTGGTCACCAAAATCACACCATTGGAAGCCTTAGAACCATAGATGGCTGCAGAAGCTGCGTCTTTCAACACAGAAATGCTCTCGATATCATTAGGGTCAAGAGAGTTGAGCGTACCGGCTTCAATACCATCAATGAGGATATAAGGAGCGGAATTATTGAGCGTACCGATACCGCGCACGCGGATGGTGGATCCATCGGCGCCAGGACGACCTTGTCCTGCAGTAACCGTGACACCAGGCATCAAGCCTTGGAGGGCTGAAGATACGTTTTGCACGGGACGGCTCTGCAATTCTTCACTCTTGATTTGTGCTACGGAACCAGTGAGGTTTGCTTTGGTTTGGCGACCATAACCCACGACCACCACTTCGGAAAGATTACTATTCGTTTCTTTCAAGGTGATAGAAAGTGGAGAACCATCTCCCACTGCTACGTCTACTTTATCATAACCTATATAGCTAACATTGACATGACCACTACGTACTCCACTGAGAGTGAAAGCACCGCGTTCGTTGGTCAATGTGCTGATGCGTGGATTTTGAGCATCGCGCACGAGAGCACCCACGAGAACTTCACCTTTAGCATCGCGCACCACACCAGTGACACGTTTTGCATTGACGCGTTGTTGCTCCATCACCGCTGCACGATGGTTGGTGGCTTGCGCAGCAAGAGCTTGCGCTGGGGAGAAAGGCAGTGCACCTAAGGCACACATCAAGCCGATAAAGGCCGACATCCGCGAAGCACCTCGGCTAGCGGAGGGTCTACGATTAGCATTGCTCATCATAGGGTTTGTTTTTTAGGTAAAAGACAATAGAGAATCACGAAGGACTCTAAGATTCGGACGACAAGATTAGGCTACAAGGATTGGTGACACTCCTGTTGAGAGCTCTGTGCTTCCTTAAGCATGGTTAAATCCGTCCGTTGTTTCGGTTATAGAAGATTGGCGTATACATCGCAATGAATGGTGCGAGTACTTTCAATTTTGTTTTCGTCTTGGTCTTAGGATTGAGGTCCTAAATGGCATCTTCATGGGAAAATAAGGATTTATGCCTAATAGCAGTGAATAAAAGGTGAAAGTTTTCAAGTAAAAATTCTTGAAATTGAACTTTAGATACCCATTTTTGCAATGTTCACTTGCTGTTTTTAATTGTTTTCATGAGCGAATTTGAGATTTTATTTTGACTTCTCCAAATTTTTTCTTCATTTTTTCTCATTGTCATCCCTCTTTTCGAGAAAAATCCCAACAAAAATGGGAGTAAACAGCGTTCTCTCCGAAAAGTTACGAGATTTTCAGAGCCATATTTTGCGCAAAAAAACTCAAGTTGCGCAATAATCCTCTATACAATAAGGCTAGAGTCTCTTAAACAGAAGATATGAATAGATTTTCCCGCTGATTTCTCCCTAGTATCCACTCCTAATACTTTACCAAAGACACTGCACGATATTCCTAAAAATCCCTAGATATTTCATGCCTCTTCCCATGGACTCTTCCATTTTCTACGGTTCCCAAAGCCCATCGCAAGCCAGGAGTTGCATTATATGCCGTCGAATAGACAATCCAGAACCGAAAGCTAGAGGGAAGCAAGACAGTGCTTCAAATATAATGCTCAGTTTTTTGTGCATTTTTTCTCTTATACCATTTTACATTATTGAATTATACCATTAGTAATAGCCACATACATCGTAATTACCTCACCATTTCATCTCAGAATATATAGCTTTTCTAACGAAATTCGCAAAAAACTCACTTTTCTCTAGCAACCACAAGATAGACAAAAAGCAATTATCGCAATAAAAAAGCGACATTTTTACCACATTTCCCACCACTTTTCCATTAAAACAAATATCCCTCGCAGAAAACATTGCAGAAAAATAAATAAAATCTTGTTATAATCAAGAACAACTAGTATATTTGCAATCGAGTCTCTGCATATAAGCACATAACAACATCTTTTATGCAATCTCCGACCGCTCATTTCTTCATCTTATCTCTTCATGCCTATGAGGACTTATCCCCCATTTCGTAGTTTAATAGCCGCGTTCATCGCGGCAGGAGCCTTGACGGCCACCACCCCACTATCCGCGCAAACCACCGCTACCTCCCAAAACACCATGCAAGATAACGTGGTGACGGGCATGGTGTTCAACAAACAGGGCGAACCCCTCGTAGGAGTTTACGTGCGGGTCACACTGGGGCGCAAAGTTTGGACAGCGCAAACCGACAACAAAGGTGCTTATCGTGTGAAACTTCCAGCAGGCACTAGCACAGCGGGCCTTTCTATTTCGGCTTCCTACCTTGGCATGAAGAGACAAACCAAGAGTGGACGCACTAATGTGACACACTACGACTTCATGCTCGAAGATCACAGTCAAAGTCTCGGAGAAGCCGTGGTGACAGGATATGGCACGATTTCGACTCGTGAGAAGACTAGCGCCATCACTTCGTTGAAGATGGAAGAAATCCTCATGCCAGGTATGACGAGTTTGGAACAAGCTCTAGAAGGTCGCGTGCCCGACATGGTATTCATGCAGAACTCTGGCGAAGTGGGGGCAACTGCTCGTATGCGCATCCGCGGTACTTCCACGCTCATCGGCAATCGCGAACCTCTGTGGGTGCTAGATGGCATCCCTCTCTCCGACCCTGTCGATGTGACCAACGACCAGCTTAATGATCCAGACTACATCAACTACATCGGCAACGCGATTTCAGGGATTAACCCTCAAGACATTGAACGTGTCGACGTACTTAAGGACGCGGCTGCCACTGCTCTCTACGGCACTCGCGCAGCCAATGGTGTGATTGTGGTGACCACTAAGAAGGGGGAACCTGGCCCTCCACGCATCACCTACAACAGCCAATTCAAATTCACCGCTCGTCCGCGCTATTCAGACCGCAACATCTACTTGATGAACTCACAAGAGCGCGTGCAGTTTGGACAAGAATTGATGAATCTCCACTACACCTTCCCCAACCACATGACGATGGTGGGCTACGAAGGGGCTTATCACCGATTTGTCACTGGACAGACGGACTACAATGGATTCTTGGCTGAGGTGCAACGTGCGGAAACGGTGAATACCGACTGGTTTAAGTTGCTCACCCACGACACCTTCAACCACAATCACACTGTGGCACTGTCGGGAGGTAGTGAAACTGCCAGATATTACGCATCTCTGGGCTACAATCGCGAAGAGGGCGTGCAACTGCACCACAACAACGACCGCTACACCGCCTCGCTCAACATGCAAACTCGCATTGCGAAGGTGATCCAAGCGAATATCCGCCTCAATGCCAACGTACAGAAGAAAACACAACTCCCTGGAGAAATCGATCTCTTGGGTTATGCCTATAATACCACGCGGGCACTTCCAGCCTTCAACAACGATGGTTCTTATTTCTTCTACCAACGACACGCCTACAATGTGGGCACGGACAAGAACGAGCAGTACAAATATGCTTACAACATTCTGAATGAGATTGAGAATGCAGAGAAGCTCTACAGCTCAAACGGTATCATGGCAGCCCTTGATTTGACATATCGTTTCAAAACACTGCTCGACCTCACCCTCACCACCTCTTATCAGCGCACTCACTCCGACAATTCCACTTGGTTCGGCGAGAAATCCAATTATGCAGCGCAGTTGCGCAATGCAGAATATGGACAAGCTCCCATTCCTGGCGATTATGGTCTCTCGGATATGCCTTACGGCGGCGTGTACAACACAGGAACGAACGTAAACGAAAACTTTACGCTCCGTGCACAAGCCAATTTCCGCCATGCCCTCGGAGAGAAGAAACTGCACCTCCTCAGTGCTTCGTTGGGTTATGAAATGAATGTGTCGAACACTGACGGATTCAGCGAGAACACACGCGGTTTCTTCAAGAGTCGTGGTTTGAAATATGTGAACATGACAGCAGAGGAAATGAATCGTTTCCCAAAATATGCTTCATGGGTGGCACACAATCACCCCACGCTCCGTGCCGACAAGACGCACCGCCTGAGTGGCTACGCCATTTTTTCCTATTCTTATGGTAGCCTCTTCTCATTGAGTGCCAACACGCGCTTTGATGCTTCCAACAAGTTTGGCTCACGCAGCAACGAAAAATTCCTCCCTGTGTGGTCCGCCTCTGGTATGCTCAATCTGAAGTCCCTCTTCTTGCGTCGCTATGATGCAGTGAGCGACTTGCGCCTGCGCACCTCCTTTGGTAAAACGGGTAATATGGTAGACAATCAAACGCCAAATCTCCTATTGCGCCAAGAGAGTCTCGACACCTACTATGGAGAAAATGTGGCAAAAGTCGATGCTTTGCCCAATCCCTATCTGCGTTGGGAACAGACCGATCAGTGGAATGTGGGCGTAGATGCTTCACTCTTCGACTATCGCCTCACTGTGGGTGTAGATGCCTACTACAAGCACACTAAAGATGCCTTTGACAACACGTTGGTTTCTCCCTTCAATGGTGTGGAAAACTACACAATGAACGGCAGTGATATCACGAATAGTGGTTTCAGCATCAATGTTTCGGCCTATCCCATCAAGACCCGCGATTGGACGTGGCTGGTGTCTGCCAACTACTCCGTAGTTTATAACAGCATAAACACCAAAACCGCCAACAAATATAAGATAGAAAAGTACCTCAATGGCACGGCCATCATCGACGGCAAGCCCATTGGCACCTTCTATAGCTACAATTTCATCGGACTCGATCCACAAAATGGGCTCCCTCTCTTCGATGATTACCGCGATCGTCAGCATTTACTCGAAGGACAACCCCTGGACCGCATCATGCAGCGCGTAGGTTCTCAGAGCGGAAGTCGTGAACCCAATCTCGCTGGCTCATTCTACAGCACACTACGCTACCAACAGTGGTCGCTCTCTGCGAGCTTCAACTATGCCCTTGGCAATAAGATTCGTAAATTCGCCTTATATAAGGATGTGCTCGATGGAGTGTCTTCTGAAAACAACGTGCGCAAAGAGTTTACCAAACGTTGGCGCAAACCTGGCGATGAGAAGCACACTCAGCTTCCTTCCTTGATTAGTCCCAGCGATCCAGCGTTTCAAGAGAACCGCTACCACTGGAGTGCTGCTACTCCCGCAGCGACCCAAGGTTTCGAGGCTTTCGCCGACAACTATTGGATGATGTATGACAACTCCAATGCACGAGTAGTATCGGGTAGTTACTTGCGTTTGAGCAATCTTGCCTTGCGCTACCAGTTCTCTCGCAAGCAACTCAAGGGTATGCCCTTCTCCAACCTAGCACTTGATGCAGCGATGACCAATGTCTTCACACTCAAATCATCTGCTCTCGAAGGACAGGATCCCACGCAGTCAGGTTTCTCACTGCAAACAGCCCTCTCACTTCGCCCATCGTTCACCTTTGGCCTGAGAATTTCGTTCTAATCATCTCCCATCTTGAGGCAGTCGGTGTGTTATCTTCCCTTAAGTCAGCCACCATAGCCTCAACCAATGCATAGATTACTCATGAATCACAAGTTTTCCACCCTCGCACTTGCCCTTTCGCTCCTAAGCACTGCAAGCTGCAACGACTTTCTCGATCAGTATTCTCAAGATCGTGTAGTCGCAAAGACCGTGCAAGACCTCAACGAGCTCTTGGTGGGCGATGTATATCTCAAAAGCCATGTCGTGAACAAAGGGGTTTCGGCCAGCACCTATGGATTTATCAACATCCTCGACGATGATATTAACACCACTGGCACGTCACAACAAGGCAATATTGGTAACACGGCATGGACACACACCGTGGCTCCGATGTACGGCTACTTCACTTGGCAACAAGATGTGCGCTACAATTATGGCCGCACCAACAAAGGCAACGACGATGCTACGCTCAAAACGCTCTACACGCGCATCAACCATGTGAATAACATCGTAGACCTTATCGACGACATGCCACATGCCACCCAAGAAGACGATGCACTCTACCATCGTGTCAAAGGGGAAGCCCTCTTTGCACGCTCACAATTCTATTTTGCTCTGGCCAATCTCTACGGACGTCCCTACCGCCTCGACTCCGCAGCCGTTGACCTCTGTGTTCCTCTGAAGCTCACTTCCTATGTGGAGCACAACAAAGACAAAGAAACGCAGTTTTCTCGCGCCACCAACGCCGCTGTCTATGCGCAAATGGCTAAAGACCTGGAGACAGCAGCCAGCGAACTGGCTGTTTCTCCACAGCCCGACCGCTTCCGTCTGCACCGCGCATCGGCCGAAGCCGCCAATCTCCTCTTGAGCCGCGTATATCTCTACATGCAACGCTGGAGCGATGCCGAAAAGGCTGCTCGTCGCGTGGTAGAAAGTCCTCGTGCCAAGCTCACTCCTCTGTCTGCTTTGCAAAGCGGTCAACCTTTCCTGACTCGCAACAATGTGGAAATCCTCTTCACTCAAGGAGCCAACCACCTCGCTGCCGCAGATCGTAACACTTCGCTCACAGGTGCACCAGCCGACTATTGTGTTTCGCGCGAACTTTACGAATTGTTCTCGGCTTTCGATGCACGTCGCAGCACCTTCTTCAGCACAAACTCTTTGTCCGACAGTCTAGGATTGGCCAATAAATATGAGCGCACCACCGAAGCCAACCACATTTCCGATGGTTTCACCCTCCGCACATCAGAAGCCTACCTCAATTTGGCAGAAGCCTTGGCCATGCAGGGCAAGGATGCCGAAGCTACCACCGTGCTTCACCAACTGCAACGCCAGCGTATAGACGAAAAGTTAACGAACCACACAGGAGAAGACTTGGTCAATGAGATTCGCAACGAACGCCGCCGCGAACTTTGCTTCGAGGGTCACTGATGGTTCGACTTGCGCCGCTATAGTGTGCTGGAGAAATATCCTTTGCGCAAGACTGTCGTTCACGCTTTCAATGCTTACACGGAGCAAAACTCTTTCCTCACCACGCATCTTTTCCTCCTCCCCTCGGGCGATGCTGCCTACACCTTCTCACTTCCCGAGAGTGTCATCTCTTTCGACAAGGTGCCCATGCCCAACCATGTGCGCCCAGAGCGCGTGGAAGTGAAGAAACCTCGTGAGTTGCCTAACGTCCCAGATGAAAAAGAGGAGAACACTCCCGAAACTCCCACGCCTGCTCCGTAGTATTCAGAGCACTGCTCTATGATGAATCTTTAGGACTTTAGGGTATCTTTATGCCCACCCTATTACTAAGACTCTCACGTCTTCCCACATTTTAAGCTCCATCCCCATGAAACATATATTTCTGTTCCTCTGTTCGCTCCTCGCTCTCGTAGGATGCAGCAGCGAAGACCCCATCACTCCTGGGCTCACCTATGGCAATGACTTTGTCATCACCGATCAACCCAACGACTCCATCCAACATGCTCGCTATTTGCTCTACAAAGACTTTGGTGTTCCCGTATATTTCAACGACACCATCGCCAAACACACTGAAGGTCTTGGTGTAGACGGAAAGCCTCGTACGACTTACGAAACCGTAGATCTCAACTGGACCTTTTCGGGCTACAATCGCGGGGTAAAATACTCCTACGTCTATCTCACCGCTCCCGAAGATCAGATGCGCGCGCTCCGCTTCATCCGCAGTTATCTCGGCCAGATTTCTAAGCCCATGCGACCTTTCAGCATCCTTGTGGCTGACACCCTCACTGCCGCCTCAGCTCACCGCACGCAACAGCCCACTTTCCACGTGGGATTCCGCACTCTCGTGCTCGCTCAAGTGCGTTCGCTCACCGACTCCGCCAAAGTAGCCGCCCAAATCAGCACCATCGTGCAAAGCATGGTGAGCGATCGCGTGAAAGCCCAGTCTGCTCTCTGTGGTCGTTTCGCTGAGGTAAGCAAGACCAATGGGTGGTATGGTCAAGAATGGAAGAAGCTCAATAGCACCTATCCCCTACCCACCGTCTTGGACTTGGGCAAAAAGAGCTTCGTCTACTCTGTGAATGCACTCTTCGATGAACCTCCTTTCACCCCCTACAACCACGAAGACATCGTAACTCTGCTGTTGCGTAGCACCGGTGGTCAAGAGCCCATTGCTAAAGATGAAGAAGAAGCCCAAAACATGCGCAAGGCCATGATTGCCGAAATCGCACAATTCGGTTTCCTCGCTGGCTGGAAACAATCGGGAGCCTACGCCCCAAGTGATGACAGCGAAGACCGCGAACAATATCTTCAGGCTCTGCTCTATCTGGGCGATGGAGGTTTCCGCCAACGCTATGGAGACTTCCCCCTCGTGATGCAGAAATATGAGTTGCTCTACAACTTTATTAGCCAAACACTGGGCTTGAATCTCAACTACAATCGCATAGAACAATAGACGTCGCTTACGACTCCGACACGCATTTCTCTGCACATTTCTCACCGATAATGACTTAGTCCTCTCATGAAGTCCCTATTATATACTCTACTCCTGCTAGCCACTGGCGCGCTCATCGGCTGTCACGATGAAGAAAACCCCAGTTTTTCCTATCGCTCCTCGGCCGTTACGGCTGGCCCCGACTTCACCGACCCACGCGACAACAATGTTTACCACACCATTCGTGTGGGCAATCAACTTTGGTTGGCCGAAAATCTGCGCTATGCCCCCAATGGTTATAGCCTAGATGGTGCTTTCACCTGGGAAGAAAAACCCGTGGATCAAAAGAAAATGGTGCCCGACGACCAAATCCTAGGGCAAATGATAGAAGAACTCTTCCTTGATCCGAAGTTCGATGGCTGGAAAGTGGATGGTACTCCCATCGACAATTTCATCCTCCCACTCTTCAAGCATTTCAAGCGCGGTCGTTTGACCGCAGCCCAACTGCGTGAAAACATCGCCTATCTCAACCCCGATTTCGACGACACCCTCACCACTCGCCTCGCCAGCTTCGCCCTTCAACCTGCCGCTCGTGCCAAATATGGCCGCGCCAACTTTGAGAAAGCAGAAAAGGCTAATGGAGGATATGTTCAGAAATACGGTTTCCTCTATTCCTACGCTGCGGCAAAAGCATCTGTACCTGAGGGATGGCGACTCCCCTCCGACCAAGATTGGCAGCAACTTGAGCAAGCTCTTGGACTCTCTTCCCAAGAAGCTCAGCTCGACAATGCTTGGCGCGGTGCAGGTTTAGGCACCGTGATGAGCGAAGGAGGTGCAGCAGGTTTCAATGCTCCCTTGGCGGGGGCCAATGCCTACCAGAAAGCCCGCGGTCAGCTCTATGTGAATCGTGGAAAATCATGGTACTATTGGACATCGACTCCCGTGACACTCAATGACTCTCTGCCTGGTGCCATCGTGCGCATGTCTTCCCACTTCAACGACAAGGTGTGGCGCGGCACTTCTCGCTTAGACAATATGGAACGACCCGTACTCTATAGCGTGCGCTGTGTGAAAGACTTCACCCCAAAAGCCCAATAATAGAAAGCCCTTTCGGAGACTTCCCAACGATTTCTCCGAGAATTGGTGTAGAACTCTCGGACTTTTTCAGAAAAAACTCCGAGAGTTTTGAGAAAATCTCCGAGTTCTTTTGAAAAACGTCGGAGATTTTTTCTGAGTTTTCGTCTACATCTTCCAGAAAGAATCCGTACCTTTGACGAAATTTCTCTCAAGATTACATCCAACGTCTAAGTATTTCCCCTTATGACTATCAAATCTCTATTCCTGGCTTGTGCCACTGCATTGGGATGTCTTGCCCCTCTTTCTGCCTCGGCTCAAGTAGAACCCAGCATGTATGGCGACAAAGTAAAGGCCGACATCAAAGTAAACTATGTGCGCTCTCTCGACGAAGCCTTGACACGCGCCAAAGCAGAGAAGAAACCCATCTTCTTCAACTGCTACGCCGATTGGGCTATTCCCTGCCATGGCATGGACATTTACGTATTCTCCAACCAAGCGTTTGCTGACTATCTCCACAAAAATTTTGTACCTTTCTACATGGACGTGAGCAAACGTCAGAATGCTGCCATCGCCAAACGCTACAACATTCACCGCTTTGCGCACTTCCTCGTGCTCGATACCGAAGGCAATGTGATCCAACGCATCATCGGTGGCAAACAGCTCCCCGATTTCCAAAAAGATCTCGCACTATCGCTCTCTCCCAAAACGTCTCTCGCTGGTCTCTCTGCAGCCTATCAAAAAGGAAAGCGCGACAAGAAGACGCTCCGCAACTACCTCTATGCGCTGAACCTCGCAGACGACTCCACCTTCAACCAAGTGGCACAAGAATATTGGGCACAACTTTCGGAGAAGGAATATGCAAAGGAGGACAACTGGTTCATCCTTTCCCGTCTGGTCACCAATCGTCAAGCTCCCCTTTACCACTATTTGGTGGATCACCGCGATGCTTTCATCAAAAACATCGGTGAAAACAAGGTGAATAGCTTCCTAGAACGTATGTTTTATTCAGAAGCAGCGGCTTATGCTTCGGGCACCACACCCTACGATGCCGATGCCCTCTTAGACCTCTCCCTAGGGGCACGCAAAGCTGGCATAGCTGATACTTCAGGAGTCTACCCTACGCTCAAGCTCGCCGAACTTCGTGGTACCAAACAATATGAAGCTCTCGTAGACTTCATGGAAAAAGAAGGCGATAAATTCCAGAGTTCTCGTGCTAGCTACGAACTCACCTTCGATTTTCCCGACCTCAACGCTCAACAAATCAAACGTCTTTGCACTTACCTCCGTCAACGTTCTACAGTTGAAACCGGAAGTGGAGCCAAACAACTAAGTTTCTTAGCAGACCGTTTGGAGAAAAATGATGGCATCTTGTTTGATCATCTCTCACTCAAAGAAGCTTTAGCCAAAGCTAAGGAGAGTGGCAAGCAAGTCTTTGTAGACTGCTTCACCGAATGGTGTGGCCCTTGCAAGATATTGGCTCGCGACGTCTTCCCTCGCCCAGAAGTGGGCAAGGTGTTCAATGCTCGCTTCGTGAATCTCAAATTGGATATGGAAAAAGGCGAAGGCCCTGAGGTGGCAAAGCGCTACAGCATCTCTGCCTATCCCACGCTCCTCGTGCTCAACCCCGATGGCACTGTAGCCGGAAAGGTGGTGGGTTCACTCCCCATGGAGAAAATTCTCGAGGAAATGGAGAAAATCCCCACAACTCCTCAACAGTAGTTCTACCATTCACCTAGTTTAATTCCGTTTCTCACCTATGACATCTACCTTTCTTCGGTCATTTGTCCTCGGCTGCTGGTTGATTTCGTCCTCACTCTTCGCAGCGGCACAGCGTTTTCGCGCCATTGTGCCCTATGTCAATGAGGGGGGCAAGCTCATCGTATCCTTGAAAGTCAATGGCCAACAAGGACGCTTCCTGCTTGACACGGGTGCGCCTTGCTGCGTGAGTCATGAGTTTGCCTCACGCATCGGAGTCAAAGCAGGAGAAATGCGCACTGGCGAAGACTCCAACGGCAGAGCGGTGCAAACTTCTCTCGTGAGTTTGGACAGTCTGCAATTAGGTGCGGTGACCTTTCGCAACATCCAAGCCATGCAATGGGAGAAAGGCAACCCCACCGCCCAACTCATTGATGGCATCTTGGGGTATAATCTCTTGCGCATGGGCATCGTCAAGTGGGACACTCGCCAACGTCAGTTTATCTTCACCACCCTCACCGAAGGACTTGGCCTAGATCCCTCACGTGCGCTCCCACTGCTGCCCAACGACTATGTGCCCATGGTGGCTGTGCGCTTGGGTAAAAGCGACACTGACACGGTGATGTTCGACAGCGGAGCGGAGGGATTCTACGAAATGTCCAACCGTCAGCGCGAACGCCTCACCCAGAGTCGTTCCACTGCGCGCATTCTGGCCACTGCCGACGGTACTTTGTCCATGGGTGCTAGTGGCATAGAGGGAGTGACAACCAAGCACCGCATCCTCATTCCCCAAATGGAGATTGCACGCTTCCGATTTGCGGACGTTGCCACTACCACCACCGATGGAACTTCTTCCAGACTCGGTTCGATGCTCTTCAACTACGGTGATGTTGCCATTGACTTCCCTCGCCGCGCGTTCTACTTCTTGCCTCATCCTTTGCAGAAAGAACCCTTGAAAGTCTATCAACCCGAATGGGAAGTGGTGCCCACCGTCACCGCCGATGGAACTATCGTGGCTGGCATTGTGTGGAATGCGAAGCTCCCCATCCATCAAGGTGACCGCATCGTGGAGATTAACGGGCAACGCTGCGAGCGCATCGATTTTGCCAAGGCAGTTTCGACTCCGCCCTTCGTGCTTTCAGGCAAGAAAACAGAGATTGTCTTCATCCCCAAAGGCAGCACAGAAGAGCGACGTCTCACCATTCATTGCAAATAGTGCCTAGGATTCAGATAGGGATTAGGATTGCCCCACTCTCCTCTCTAGATGGGAGAAAGGACGACGTCCTTATCTTGTAGCCCTATCACCCCACGAGGGAGCACAGCTCCTCACACAAGCCGCAAACACTCGGTATATAAAAGAACGCGACCAGCGAGATTTCGATGAGAATCTCGCTGGTCGCTGTTTTATTAAGCTAGAGAATAAAGTGCGCGCTCCTCATTTCACCTCCAAACGGAAGGTGGAAAGAGGAAGACCTTGGGAAGAAACTACATTACCCTCGCTGAAAGGTTGCCAACCATAGCGTACATAGCGCGGTAGTTTCACTGCCTCAGCAGAAAGCACAAGCTGTCCTGCAGGAGTGACTTCAGCAGTCGCGGGATAAAAACGCTCATCTGCACCAGCCACTTCAAAGGTGCGCATGGGTTGTTGGTCACTTGTGGTCAAGCGAATGGGAGTGGCGAGCGTGAGCCACACACTACTACCAGCGCGGAGGGCAGAGGTGACCTCAGGACTCAGTGGACTATGTGCAAAACCATAGTCGTTGCGGAGCACCGCCCGGCCTAAACGCTCACCCACCTCAGCCTTGTAGGGAGGATGCACATCACGGCGCAATCCTTTGTCGGAGGTAACGATGAGGGGAAGATGGAGTTCTTGTGCAAGACTGCGCTGCGTTTCGCGAAACCAAGGCCATGATGGACGCTCGATACTGGAAAGTTGCACCAGATAAAAGGGATGTTTTTTGGCAAAAGCCAATTGTTGCAGGCGCAATTGTGGAGTAAGTGAATCCAGCCCTGCCACCACTCGCTCGGTAGCTTGCGCAGTTTGGGTGAAACGCTGCGTCCAACTCTCTTGCAACAAGCGCAGCAATCGCGCATAGGTCGTAGCGTTGTGCGCATTCGATTCACCTTGATACCACGCCACTCCCTTAAAAGTGTAGCCTTCTAGGAGGCGCATCCCAGCTTCATAGCAATAAGCAGGATGATAAGGGTGACGTGCCTCGGGACGAAGTGCTACATTCTTAGCAGCACGTCCGCGCACCCAGTCCATCACAAAGTCATTTCCTCGCCAGTTGCGGAAGATTTGTGAGAAATGCTCTTCCAACACAGGGCGGTCTATCCATGCTTCTGTGGGCGTACCTCCCACAGCATTGCACACGATGCCCACAGGCACTTTGAGACTATCGCGAATCATCTTGCCCATATAATAGGCCACAGCAGAAAAATCACCCACACTTTCGGGCGAAGCTACCTCCCAAGGGTGCGCCTCAAAGAGTCGCAACTGATCCACCTCGGCAAGGGCTGTGCTGTCCCAACTCACATTGTCGGTTTCCCATCGAGGTGTCATATTATATAGGCGCAATCCTTTGTCGTTGCACTGCGCGATAGTTTGTTGCGCAGTCGCAGCTTGTTTCACCTTGAAAGCCATGTTCGACTGTCCACTGCAGAGCCACACTTCGCCCACTGCCACATCTTTGAAGCGTTTCACCTCTCGACCTGCGGCAATGGTCAGTGTTCCGCTCTCCACAGGCTGGGAAAGCACTGCCCAAATGCGCCATTCACCACGATTGTTGGCAACTGCCTTGCCCAGTTCTCGGCCTTCATAGCTCACCACCACGTTAGCTCCGGCATTTGCTAGGCCATGGACATAGCAACCTCCGCGTTGGAGCACCATGCCATCGGAGAACAGTGGTGAAAGTTGCAAACCGCCATAATTGCCCGTGATACCTTTATACACAGTTTCAGCCAGAACCTTCGCCCCACGTGGGTCAGGATGTATGCCATCGCCCAACCAGTCGGGATGCGCTATGAGCGGTTGGTAGAAATCGATGAGTTCCACGCCCTGTGATGCGGCGATGCGGTCGATGGTCTCGGAGATTTCTCTGCGCCAAAGTTCAGTGCCAGAGTCGAAACGTGGATGATCGTAGCGAATCGGCGTAAGGCGCGAAAGGATGATGCGCACTTTGGGATTAGCTTGTCGCAGAGAGTCCATGAGTGCCACATAGTCGCCCACAAACTCATCTCGGAAGTTGGGCCAATTTCGCGGATCGGTGTCGTTGATGCCGAGATGGATCACGGCAATATCTCCCTTAAACTGCAACGCCTCACGAAATTCCGTCTGCTGGAAATAAGGACGATGGCCATGTCGCAGGAGGGTAGCCCCTGGTTTTCCGAAGTTACCCACGACATAATCCTTTCCGAGCATACGTTGCAATTGTGCAGGATAGGCATCTTGCTCACGATTGGCGATTCCTGTGCCGTAGGTGATGCTATTGCCCACGCAAGCCACGCGCACCACTTTGCGAGCGGTGGCGGAGAGTGTGGTTAGTAGTAAAAGAAAAGATAGGAGGTATTTATACATGGGAAGACTATATTTTAAAGACAAAGGGAGAATGGCTCATGACATCTGAAGACATCCTATTGTTCGCTGGAGCAAGAGTCCACAGACACAACGCGAAGAAGTGCAGAATAGTACCAGCTAAAGGCCTCTGTTGTCGCTAGCATAACAAGACTAGCACTGATAGGTAGACCACGTTCTGCCCTTACATCACTTCTTCTTGTGCCAAGAAGAGGTTGTAGAGTGCCTGTCCGATACGGTCGCGATCGAAGCGCACATCATAGGTCATGGGAATCGTCGAAAGGCGAAGTTGCTTCACTCCACGACTCAACTGCGACAACTGTGCACGCGTGATGGGGTAAACGGCTGTGGCGACCATGCGGCGTTTGGGATAGCCCGACACCGATTCGTCTTTGACGGAGAGTTGCACCTCATTGTCGATGAGCTTTCCCGAAAGTTGGATCATCTGATCATCAAAAGTGCGTAACCACAGTGTGCTCTCGGGGAGAAATCTGCGGTCGGTAGCCCTCAGTTGGAGGGTGAGCAAGTAGCCATCGCCTTGTCGCGAGAGACTTATAGAGAGATTGTCGGCAGTCCAAAACGAGAGTGCGACGGGCTCATAGCGCACCACCTCTTGTGCCTTCGCCACACTCGGACAAAAAGGCAAAACAAACAGACTATACAATAAAAAATAAGCACTAATTTTCATGAGTTAATGATGTTAGGATGAGTATCAGAGCACCTGCAACTCTTACAGTGCGATATCTCTGAAATAGTATGCCAAAGTTATTCATTCTTTTTTGAGCAGACAAATTGAAAACAGCTTTTTAATAGCTTTTCAAGATAAAGAAATCATTCTGAACCTCTAAACAATTATGCTACCAAAGACTAAAGTAGAAGAGTACAAAGCCAACAGCATGAGATAACACCTGATAATTTATACAAAGAAAATGCCAACTAAAGATGCGCTAATACGAGGTATAGGTGGGAACTATAGGGGCTAAATTATAGGCACTACTGGGTAGATTTCATTTTTTCTTCGTACATTTGCCCTTACAAACTGTACGAATTGTGCCGTTGATGTGGAACTATCGAGACCACACATGGCCAAACTAGCAGTTCCCATCAACTGAACATTCACTCCTCTCCCATGCTCATCATCGGAATAGCAGGCGGCACAGGGTCTGGCAAGACTACTGTGGTGCGAAAAATCGTGGAAAGTTTGCCCCCTGATGCGGTGGCCGTCATCCCGCAAGACTCTTATTACAAGCACCAATGGGATGTGCCAGAAGATCAGCGCAAGCTCACCAACTTTGACCACCCTAACGCTTTTGACTGGCCTCTGTTGGCTCACCAAATCGAACAATTGAAACGTGGAGAAGCTATCGAGCAACCCACCTATTCATACCTCACTTGCACCCGATGTGAGGAGCCCATTCACGTGGAACCCCACGATGTGATCATCGTGGAAGGCATCATGGCGCTCTACGACAAGGAACTGCGCGATCAAATGGATTTGAAAATCTTTGTCGATACGTGCAGCGATGAGCGTTTGCTCCGTGTCATTGAGCGCGACATCGCAGAGCGTGGTCACTCTCTCGAGATGCTTATCGAGAAATATCGCAATGTGCTCAAACCCATGCACGATGAGTTCATCGAACCTTCCAAAGAGCATGCCGACATCATCCTGCCCAATGGCGGCGACAACAAGCGCGCCATTGCCATGATGCAACAATACATCCGTTCTGCTTTCAGAAGACAACAAATCTCTGAGGCTCTCGGAACATAGACATTAGACGTTACCTATTTGCCCTTGGACAATAGACGTTGTTTTTTGACGTTGTAGATGAGAAACATTGCGGTGCGCACTTGCGTAGCTGCAATTTTTGCGTACCTTCACGTCGAGAATGGCAACATCACCCAAGGAAGGAACTCCACGAGGACAACGCCTAAGATCTTGACTCTAACATCTTTCAGACATGACAACTCCCGAAAAATATCCCCTCTTATCGCGCATTGATTCGCCTGCCGACCTACGACGTTTGTCACTGGCCGACCTGCCCCAGCTGTGTCGGGAGTTGCGCCAAGACATCTTTGAAGAGCTCTCACAAAACCCTGGGCACTTGGCTTCTAGCCTTGGAGCTATCGAACTGACGGTGGCCTTGCACTATGTGTTTACGACACCCGACGACCGCATCGTGTGGGATGTGGGACACCAAGCCTATGGACATAAAATCCTCACTGGCCGTCGCGATCAGTTTCACACCAATCGTCAGCTGGGAGGCATCAAACCATTTCCCTCGCCCTCTGAGAGTGAATACGACACCTTTGCTTGTGGTCACGCTTCTAACTCCATCTCTGCTGCCCTCGGCATGAATGTTGCGGCCTTGCAACAAGGTCATCCCGAACGCAAAGTAGTGGCCATCATCGGCGATGGTGCCATGAGTGGAGGTTTAGCCTTTGAAGGCCTCTACAACGCCTCAGAAGTTCCCAATGATTTGCTCATCATCCTCAACGATAATGACATGAGTATCTCTAACTCTGTCGGAGGCATGAAGCAATATCTCCTCAAACTCCACGCTTCTGCTGGATATAATCGTTGGCGCAATCGCATCGCCCGCCGATTTGAACACTGGGGACTGCTTAACACCTCACGTCGCAAGAGTTTGATCCGCCTGAACAATGCAGTAAAATCATTCCTCTCCGAAGAACAAAACATCTTTGAGGGCATGAACATCCGCTATTTCGGCCCTTACGATGGACATAACGTCCTCGAACTCGTAGAGATTCTCCAAGGCATCAAAGACATGAAAGGCCCTAAGCTCTTGCACATCAAGACCACTAAGGGCAAAGGCTACGGATGTGCTGAAGCCGACCCTCTCGGATGGCACGCTCCAGGTAAGTTTGACCCTGAAGCAGAGGTGAAACTCGCTACTCCCGAACGTCCCGATGCTGCTCCTAAGTTTCAAGACGTATTCGGACACACACTAGTCGAACTCGCCGAACAAAATCCACGCATCATTGGGGTCACTCCAGCCATGCTCACAGGCTGTTCCATGCACATCATGCAGCAACAGATGCCCGAACGCACGTTTGACGTCGGCATCGCCGAAGGCCACGCCACCACTTTCTCTGCTGGAATGGCAAAGGAAGGCATGATTCCTTTCTGCAACATCTACAGTTCGTTTGCACAGCGTGCCTACGACAACATCATCCACGACACCGCGCTCTTGGATTTGCCCGTGGTGTTCTGCCTAGATCGTGCTGGACTCGTGGGAGAAGACGGCCCCACCCACCACGGTGTCTTCGACATTGCGGCCTTGCGCCCCATCCCCAATCTCATCATCGCTTCTCCCTACGACGAATGCGAATTGCGCCACCTCATGTTCACCGCGCAGCAAGCAGCGAAACATCCCTTTGTGATTCGCTATCCTCGTGGTGGCGGTAGACAAAGCGACTGGCGATGCCCTATGAAGGCCGTAGAAATAGGGCGTGGTCGTCTGCTTCGACAAGGTACGGGCGAAGTGGCACTGCTCTCTTTCGGCCCCATCGGTGTTACTGCTGCAGATGCCATTGAGGCTATCGAGATGAAACATCCCAAGGTAAAAATCACCCATGTGGATTTGCGCTTCGCCAAACCTCTAGATGAAGATTTGATACTCCAAGTGGCACGCACACATCGCACCCTCATCACCCTCGAAGATGGGGCTCGCCAAGGCGGCATCGGCAGTGCTGTGCTTGAACTCTTGGCAGATCATGGTGTGGCCTCTAAAGTGGTGCGCCTCGGGCTCCCCGACAACTTTGTCGAACATGGAGCTGTCCATGAATTACACCATCTCTGTGGCATCGACCAAGCTGGCATAGAACAAGCCATTGCAGCACATCTCTAAAAGACATCGACTTGCCTCAGAAGCTAAGCAGAGCAAAATCTCATAGGTAATGCCCAAACTCCGCTAGAGGAGCAAATCTATCAAAACATCATCCGAGTATCTCAAAAGGCGCACCGCGCCATTCTATCATAGTCATGCGCATAGTCATAGCTGGAGCAGGAGAAGTGGGTAGTCACTTAGCCACACTCCTCACCCGAGACAAGCACGACATCGTGCTCATCACCGAAAACGAGCAATCTTTCAAAACGGCTTGCCCGCACGAAGACCTGCTTAAAGTGCGTGGTGCTCCCACTTCCATCAGCTTCCTCCGCGAAGTTGGTGTAGAAGGTTGTGACCTCTTCGTAGGCGTCACTCCCGATGAGAGCCGCAACATGACAAGCTGCATGCTGGCTAAGAAGCTAGGAGCTAAGAAGTGCGTGGCACGCGTAGACAGCATAGAGTATATGGAAGCAGACAACCTAGAGTTTTTCCGCAAACTCGGCATCGACTCTATGATTTATCCCGAACTGCTCGTAGCCAATGAGATTAACCACCTTATCTCTCGTCCATGGGCACGCCAATGGTGGGAAATGCAGGGTGGAAAACTCCTACTTTTTGCCGTAGTGGTGCGCGAAGACTGCGAACTCATCGACAGAGTAATCTCGGAAATCTCAAGTCCTGAAGATCCCTTCCACATCACCGCCATCAAGCGCAACGGTGTGACCATCATCCCTCATGGGGAAACGTCCATACTCTTAGGCGACTTGGTGTTTGTCATGACGCGCCCCGAACACATTCAGTTCGTGCGCCATATTTTCGATAAAGAGAACATTCCCGAAGCCAAACGCGTGGTGTATATGGGCGGCAGCGACATCACCATCCATAGTGTCAATACACTTCCCAACGACATCAGCACGTGGGTCGTGGAGCGAAATCCTGAAAAAGAGAAAGCCGTACACAGTGCCATCACCCACACCAAAAATCAAGTGTATAGAGGTGATGCCCGCGATTTGAGCTTTCTCAACGACGAAGGTATCCGCAAAGCTGATGTCTTTGTGGCTGCCACCAAAAACACAGAGTCCAACATCATCGCATCGCTCTCCGCCAAACGATTGCTCAATTTCACCAAAACCATTGCCATGGTCGAACAGAGCGGCTACGTCGAACTGGCTGAGAAAGTGGATGTCGGTTCTATCATCAACAAGAAAACCTTTGCGGCTGCCCACATCTATCGCATGCTACTAAAAGCTAATGTGGCCTCCATCAAGAGCTTTACCGTGGCCGATGCCGATGTGCTAGAGTATTGTGTCAAACCTGACTCCATCTTCACCCGCAAAGCTGTCAAACATCTCCATCTGCCATCGCAAGCCAGCATAGGTGGTTATGTGCGTGGTGACAAAGGGTATCTGGCCAACGGCAACACTATCTTCCAAGCTGGCGATGTGCTCCTCATCTTCTGTCTACACAGCGAAACTCGCAAATTGGAAAAGTTTCTCAAATAACCCCATTTCATGCTGAACTATCGCATCATTGCTCGCGCCTTCTCAGGACTCATAGGTCTCGAAGCCTTGCTGTTCCTCATCTGTTGGCTCGTAGGCATCGGCTATGGCGAATCTCACCACAGCACATGGATTGTACCCATCGGCATCTGCACCGCGCTAAGTCTATTATTGGGTATTTTGGCAGGCAAAGGTCCCACTCACTTTGAGCGAAGAGATGGCTTTTTCATCGTCGCCATCGTATGGATTATCTATGGCATTTTGGGCATGCTGCCCTTTCTTTTTGGCGGACACATGCTTCGCCCTTCAGCAGCCTTCTTTGAAGCCATGTCGGGATTCACCACCACAGGCTCCACAGCTTTCACCAATATCGATGTTCTGCCCCATTCCATCTTGCTTTGGCGCAGCATCACCCACTGGGTGGGTGGCATGGGGATCATCTTCTTCACCCTCGCTCTACTACCTGCACTCGGTATAGGCGAGCAAGAACTCTTTTCTGCCGAAGCCACAGGACTAAAACTCGGCAAACTCCACTCGCGTGTTAGCACCACTGCCCACTATCTTTGGAGCACCTATCTCCTCATCACCATTGCGTGTGCCATCGCCTACCGACTATGTGGTATGAACACCTTTGATGCCATCAATCATAGTTTTGCTACCATTGCCACGGGAGGCTTCTCTACACACACAGCTAGCATAGCCCATTTCAACTCTCCTGCCATCGAATATGTTTCGGTGTTCTTTATGTTCCTCGGCTCTGTCAACTTCTCGCTGCTCTACTTCATGATTTTCAAACAGCGTTTCAGACTCTTATGGAAGGACGAGGAACTACGGCTATTTATCACCTTTATCATCCTCTTCACCACCACCTGCACCTTGAGTCAGTGGTGGCATTCAGGCGACCCTTCCGAGCATGGCTTCCGCGAGTCGCTCTTCTATGTCACCTCCATGATGAGCACCACAGGATTCACCACGGAAAACTTTATGCAGTGGCCTCATCTCACCTGGATTAGCCTCATCTTGGTGAGTGTCATGGGAGCTTGCGCGGGGAGCACCGCAGGTGGTGTCAAGACCGTGCGCATCCTCACTGCCATAAAGGTCATGCGCACTGAAGTGCGCCGCATCCTCCACCCTCGCGCTGTCCTTCCTTTGCGCATCAACAACGACTATCTCACCACCGACGTTCTCCAGAGCATCTTTGCCTATATCTGTTGCTATCTTTTCCTCATGATTGTAGGCATCAGCATCTTCGTCATGCTGGGCTATCCAGTGTTTGATAGTTTCGGTCTGAGCATCTCCACTTTTTGCAACGTAGGCCCTGGCATAGGCTACTCCCTCGGGCCCCTCGACTCCTGGAGCGAACTTCCTGACCTCGGTCTCTGGCTCAGTTCCTTCCTCATGCTCGCTGGACGTCTCGAAATCTTCGGGCTCCTCCTCCCTTTCACACCCTCCTTCTGGAGAGATAATTAGGATTTAGACGTTAGAGATTAGACTTTAGACGTTAGAG
>NZ_KB290710.1:86048-142701 GCF_000318095.2 Alloprevotella sp. oral taxon 473 str. F0040 | reverse complement strand
GACGTTAGAGATTAGACTTTAGACGTTAGAGAGTTTACCTTAGAACCGTGCGGCAATAGATGTACAACAGCAAAGCCGTCTAACGTCTAATTGCTAACATCTAATTGCTAACGTCTAATTGCTAACGTCTAATTGCTAACGTCTAAGCTGAGCCCGAGGCGAGCGAAACGCAGTGTAGACGAAGCCGAGCAGAAAGGGTCTGCGCCCCTCTAACGTCTAACGTCTAATCTCTTACGTCTAATTGCTAACGTCTAGAGCTTAACATCTAAAATCAATGTCTAAAGTACTTGTCATCAGCGGTCACACCGACCCCAAAGATTCCGTTGTTAATAATGAAATTCTCGAACGCCTCTCTGTCGCACTTCCCGAAGTTGAAATCGTTCGTCTAGCAGATCTCTACACCCATAAGCCTATTGATGTGGCGCGTGAACAACAACGCCTTGTCGAAGCCGACATCGTAGTGTTCCAATTCCCACTTTTCTGGTTTAGCATCCCCAGTTTGCTCCAACGCTGGATAGAAGAAGTGTGGCTCCATGGTTTCTCTCATGGTTCCACAGGCACAGCCCTCAAAGGGAAGAAGCTCATTCTCTCCTTCACTGTAGGGGCTCCCGAAGAAGTCTATATCAATGCCAACGGCAATGCCTTCGACAAACTTATGTTTGCCCAGATGTTTGCTGCAGGTTTCACTGGCATGGAGTTCGCTGGCATGGTGCACACCTGCAGTGTGTCCTACGCCATGCGCAATGAACCTGGTCAAGCGGAAGTCTTCAAGGCAAAAGCCGATGACCACGTACAACGTCTCACAGCACTTATCGCAACACTTTAATATTCAATAGTTAGCATATTCTCACTAACTTATAACGTAGATTTCATGAAAAAGTTTTTTACTCTCCTGCTTCTCCTCGTGAGCTTCACCATCGGTGCTCGTGCTCAGTTTGAGCAAGACACCCGATATGTCAATACGTCTCTCTCTAATTTCGGTCTCAGCTACAACGATCGCGGTGGTCTTCGCCTCGGCATGAACGCTGAAGGCGGTTATTTCTTTGAAGACAATTGGATGGTGCATGGTTCAGCAGGGATTAACCATTTCGGTAAGCGCAACAACGAAATCACTCTCGGTGCTGGTTTACGCTACTACTTCTCCTCCAACGGCATTTCACTCGGCACAGGCCTCGAATACATGCACCGTAGCCCCAACCACAATGACCTCCGCCTTCCTTTCAACATAGGCTATACTTTCTATCTCAATCACTACATTGCCATCGAACCACAAGTGTTCTACAAGCTCTCGGTAAATGACTTCACCCAAGGCAGTGAAATCGGCATGCGCATTGGTCTAGGATTCTATTTCTAAAATAGAAATTAGAGGTTAGACGTTAGAGAGTAGACATTAGACGTTATCGCTTCTTTGATGTCTTCGAGGCGAGTGAAAAAGGGGCTGCGCCCCTCAAGCCTCAAATGTCTAAAGTCTAATGTCTAACACCTAACGTCTATTCTCCAACGTCTATGCCCCCGAGCCACACTTATTGTGGCGAATAGAAAGGGTCCGCGACCTTCTAACGTCTAACGTCTATCCTCTAACGTCTAATAGCTAATGTCCACCATATCCTCTCTTGGCGAATTTGGTCTTATTCGCCACCTCACCGAAGGCATCAAGCCCACTCAGCCCAGCACCTTGCAGGGCGTAGGCGACGACTGCGCCATCATCGGAGCCACCGAAGGCGAACAAACCCTCGTCACCACTGATATGCTCATGGAGGGCATCCACTTCGACCTCGTCTACACCCCACTCCGTCATCTGGGCTACAAAGCCGCCATGGTCAATCTCTCCGACATCTACGCCATGAACGGCACGCCCCGTCAACTCCTAGTTTCGCTGGCGGTGAGCAATCGCTTCCAAGTGGAAGATCTCGATGAGTTCTACGCAGGCCTTCGACTTGCCTGCGAACGTCACGGTGTAGACCTCGTGGGAGGCGACACTTCAGCTTCCCTCACCGGCATCGCCATCAGCATCACGGCCATCGGCACCGCTGCTCCCTCTGACATCGTCAAGCGTTCAGGCGCAAAACCCACCGACCTCGTCTGTGTTTCGGGCAACTTCGGAGCGGCCTATATGGGACTCCAACTCATGGAGCGCGAGAAAGCCATTTATCTCTCGCAGGTGAAGGCTGCCAAATCGCAAGAAGCCCGCGATGCTCTCAATTTCCAACCTGACTTCTCTGGACAGGAATATCTCCTCGAGCGTTTGCTCAAGCCCGAGGCACGTCGCGATGTGGTCGAAAATCTTCGCCAAGCAGGCATCCATCCCACAGCCATGATCGATGTGAGCGATGGCATCAGCAGCGAACTCCTTCACATTTGCCACGAAAGTCAAGTGGGTTGTCGCATCTTTGAGGAACGTCTCCCCATTGACTACCAAACAGCAGTCGCAGCCGAACAATTCAATCTCAATGTTTCCACCTGCGCCCTCAATGGAGGTGAAGACTACGAACTCCTCTTCACCGTACCACTCACCGACCACGAGCGTGTAGAAGCCCTTCCCGATGTCAAAATCATCGGTCACATCACGACGGCTGCCGAAGGCACACAGCTCATCACGCGCGATGGCAACGAATTTGCCCTCAAAGCCCAAGGATGGGACGCCGCAAAAGCCTAACCTCTTCTTACAAGATGATAAGTATGGAGTGCGCAATTCGTGTCTCACCATGTCCAAAGAATTTCTAATCCTTGAGCACAAACTTGCCACACGTGAGTGATTTCGACTTCACACTCTCCTAAAGCCCATTCGACTCCTAAATCGCATCCGAAGAAACATGGTTTCTTCGGATGCGATTTCTTCTACCTCTTATTCCCTGCTCCACCTTTTGAGCACTCACCACCACTCTGTAAGCTAATCCTACCACTCATCGTTGTTCATCTCACGAACGAGTCCCAGCTAACAAACCTTAAATCGCCTTCTCTCGCGCGTACGCGTGCGCGCGCATTACAGGAGTTTTTATATTTTCACTTTCACAACCTTCACATACAGCCATCGTAACAAACTATTCTACAGTGAGTTAGACCAACTTTTCGGACATATTTTAACAATTCAAGCAATCACATGCACTTTTCGCTGCTGAAAGCTTTCAAAAATGTCTATCCTAATCCACTTTCACTTACTACAAGTGTCTCCTCAAAACGCTCGCAGAAAACCTAAAAAATCTCCGAGATATTCTAGAACAACTCCGACATATTCCAGAAATTCTCCATGATTTTCGGAGCATTTCTCAGAGACTTTCAAGCTACAAGTTTTCATTTCTTCTTCTCATTTCGTCTATGGAAAAATGGGCTTTCCCAGCTAGAAAGCCCTATTCTGAACGAACACCGTTCCTATTACCTCTATAATCCACTATATACCACATAGATACGCACAATTCTGTGAAGGTTGTGAAAGCAAAAAGTATAGTTTTGCTGTAATGCGCGCGCGTACGCGCGCGCGAGAAGCCCCAAATTAGGGCTATCATCGTCCTTAAGAAATATCAGCTTTCGGCAGCATCATTCCGTCATGAGTTTTCTTAGCCTTTGCGCTATTTCTGCGCTGGAAGTGTTGGAGACTTCATTAGCATCCCTACGACGCGCCTTAATCCTTTGGGATGCTCTTTCGTCCAGGCCTAAAGTCAAAGGATAGTTGATTCCTCAATTGTAGGTTATAAATCACAGAGCAGAAATGCGCGGATTATCCTTGCCTAACATAAAGAAATCGACATTTTCTCTTTATAAAATCCTTTAAAGTTGTATCTTTGTAGGTAAGTCAGACTATTATGTCAACCAAGACAACAACTAGGACTATGGTCATTTATCCTTCTATCCATTTTTGAAAGCATTTTTCCCAACATTCGCCTATTCTCTAGCCTTTCTAATTGAAAATATATGGGTACATTTAACGAAGCAACACGCGTACAAATGCCAGCAATGGTGCATCTCACCCGACTGGGCTACCAATATTTTGGTAAAATCCATGAGGAAGATGCGCACAATGGCGTGTATGACCCACACACGAATATTCTCCTTAAGGTATTTAAGGAACAATTTTGCCGACTTAATCCAGAACAAGCTGGAAACTTCGAGCAAATGCTATCGTACATCCGCAAAGAACTCAACGATGATGACTTAGGAAGAGGATTTTATCAAAGGCTCAAAGCCATTTCTCCCACCAAGTTAATAGACTTCGACCACCCTATTAACAATGTCTTTCACTTTACGGCGGAGTTTACGTGCAAAAATGGTCAGGACGAGTTCCGCCCAGACATCACGCTCTTTGTCAATGGGCTTCCGCTATGCTTCGTGGAGGTGAAAAAGCCCAACAATGCTGGAGGAATAGTGGCTGAAAGTTTGCGCATGAACAATGAGCGATTTCCCAACAAGAGGTTTCGCCGATTTCTCAACATCACCCAATTGATGATTTTCTCCAACAACATGGAATATGACACCATGGGAGGCGTTGTGCCAGTGGAAGGAGCATTCTATTGCACCAGTGCAAGAAAAAGCGCACCCTTCAACTGTTTCCGAGAAGAGAATCCTCAAGGCAACAAAGTGGCTCCTTTTCATAAGAATTATCCCTATGCACCCATCGATGATGCAACAGAAAAACAGATTCTAAAGGATTATAACTGCCAAGTCATCCACACCAGTCCGGAATATCAGACGAACCTTTCCGCCTTTACACCCACCAACCGCATATTGACCTCCATGTGCAGTCCGGAACGATTGCTCTATATCTTGCGCTATGGCATTGCCTATGTGAAAATGGAACGCGAGGTGGATGGAAAAATTGAGTCGAACGACCAAAAACATGTCATGCGCTATCAGCAACTCTTTGCAGCGATGGCGATAGAACGCAAACTCTCTGAAGGAGTGCGTTCAGGAGTGGTGTGGCACACGCAAGGGAGTGGCAAAACGGCTTTATCCTACCACTTGACGCATGTGCTCAACGACTACTTTGCTCGGCAAAACAAAGTGGCGAAGTTTTATTTTATCGTAGACCGCCTTGATCTCCTAGAACAAGCCACCCAAGAGTTTGAAGCCAGAGGATTGGTGGTGAACACCGCCAACACGCGCAAAGAACTGATGGAACAATTCCGAAAGAACCAGGCTCAACATGGTGCTGAAGGAAAGGCAGAAATCACCGTGGTCAACATTCAACGATTTGCAGAAGACACCGAGCGTGTGGAACTCAATGCCTATGCCACCAACCTGCAACGCGTGTTTATCCTCGACGAAGCGCATCGAGGCTATCGTCCTGGAGGCTGCTTCTTGGCCAACCTTTTTGATGCAGACCAAAATGCTATCAAAATTGCACTCACGGGCACTCCCCTCCTCAAGGAGGAACAAGCCTCGTGCCAAGTGTTTGGCAACTATCTTCACACCTACTACTACGACCGATCCATCGCCGACGGCTATACGCTCAAAATCCTGCGAGAGGAAATTGAAACGTCCTATAAGGAAAAACTTACGGAGGTGCAAGACAAACTAGAAACCCTCGTAGAGAAAAAGGATGTGCGCAAGAGTCAGATTATAGAGCATGACAACTATGTGGATGAACTCTTGCGATATATCATCAGCGATTTGGTCAAATTTCGCAAGATTCAGGGTGACCCTAGTCTAGGTGGTATGATTATCTGCGAAACAAGTGCGCAGGCTGAGAAACTCTACGAACACTTCGAACAAATCCGTCAAAGTGTGTGTCCTGACACTTCCCTCAAAGCTGGACTCATCTTGCATGACCACGAGGACAAAGAAACACGACGACAAATCGTCAAGGACTTCAAGAAAAACATGACCATAGATGTGCTCATCGTTTTCAACATGCTCCTCACCGGATTTGATGCACCACGACTCAAACGCTTGTATTTCGGTCGTAAACTCAAAGACCACAATCTGCTGCAAGCCATCACGCGCGTCAATCGCCCTTACAAGCAAATGCGCTATGGATTTCTCATTGACTTTGCAGACATCAAACGCAATTTCGATGAAACCAATGAGGCGTACCTAAAAGAGTTGAACCGATTTAATGAGGTATCCAACGACGAGGCACCAACTAATGTGAACACTTTCGCTCAAGTGCTGGAGAGCAAGGAGGAAATCATCGAACAGATGAAAAACATCCGTCAAACTCTCTTCAACTACTCGTGCGACAATGCGGAGGATTTCTCTGCTGAAATCTCCACTGAAGAAGACAAGGAAACGCTACTCGAACTCAAACACGCCCTCACCGCTGCCAAAAACATGGCCAACGTTGTGCGCACCTTCGGAGACGACCAAATGCGCAACGACTTTGCCAAGGTGGAAATCACCAAACTCCCTGAGCTCCTCAGCGAAGTGCAGCACCGCATCAACATCATCAATCAGAAAGCAGCCTTCGAAATAAACGCTGAAACAAAGCTACTCATCAACGAAGCTATGCTAGACATTGAGTTCAACTTCTCAAAGATTGGAGAAGAGGAATTGCGGCTCATTGCTGGAGGTATGGAATTGAAAGAGAAATGGCAACGCACCATCACAGCTTTCACCCAAAACTTCGACCAAGACGACCCAGAGTTTATCACTCTGCGCGATGCCTTCACCGAACGTTTCAAACAACGTGGCTTTGTGATTGACACCGTGGCGAAGTTTAACGAAGAAACCAAGGCTCTAGACGATGTGATGAAACGCCTAAAGGTGATTTTCATACGCAACAATGCTTTAGTGAAGAAATATGATGGAGATGTCAAATTCGCTCGCGTGCACAAACGCATCCGAGAGGTGAATCACCAAAGAGAAGCAGAAAATAAACCACCCATGTTTTCCTTCAAAGACGAAGAAATCATGGTCATACTACGCATGATTAAAGAAGACATCGACAAGAAAGTCTACGACAGGAATGACATTCTCAAAAAAGATGCTTTTTTCACGAAGACGGTGCTTTCACTCATCCAAGGATGTCTTTATCATTTACCCCAAATCAAGCCTGACACTGCGGACTATCATTTCATCAAAGATCGCATTGCGCAGCAATATCTCAACCAATACAACGCCACCTACGCTAACGCCTAAGATATGCCAATCAAAGAACAAACCCTCAAACTCATTGATGAACTCAAAGCCACCTGCACCAGTTATGGTATGGGCAACGATGGCAACGAATATAAAATCATCACGCAGGTGTTTCTCTACAAATTTCTCAACGACAAATTTGGTTTTGAGATCAAAAGGGCGTTTAGCGACATAGCCCCACGCATCAAAGAGGCTCCCAAATGGGAAGAGGCTTATGCTCAGCTCACTGATGAGGAAAGACTACTCTTACAAGGGGCACTCCCTGCTGAGGTGCCCACCTTAGAGCCTTATCACCTCATCGCTCATCTGTGGAATCAACAGGGGAAAGGGGATTTTGACACGATTTTCGACAACACCATGACGGACATCGCAGAAAAAAATGCCGATATTTTCTCTACGCAAACCACAGAGAACACCAAGATTCCACTCTTCGAACCACTGACCCACTATGTCACTGATGCCGCACAGCGCGCTCCTTTTGCTCGTGCACTAGTCGATAAGCTCGTCAACTTTTCTTTCGAATCTGCCTTCGAGCAGCACTACGACTTCTTTGCCTCGATTTTTGAATATCTCATCAAAGACTACAACACTGCAGGCGGAGGAAAATATGCCGAATACTACACTCCACACGCCATTGCCACCATCATGGCGCGCTTGCTGGTGGGCGACACCCCTGAGTTGCACAGCCAAGAATGCTACGACCCCTCAGCAGGCACAGGCACACTCCTCATGGCGCTGAGCCACCAAATCGGTGAGGAACGCTGCACCATCTTCTCACAAGACATTTCGCAGCGCTCCAACAAGATGCTCAAACTCAACCTCCTACTCAATGGTTTGGTCTCTTCTCTCGACTATGCCATCCAAGGCGACACCCTCACCTCGCCTTACCACAAAAGCGATGACAAACAAAGTCTTCGACAATTTGACTTTGTCGTCAGCAATCCACCTTTCAAATTCGACTTTTCAGGTACGCGTGAAAAGATTGCAGCGCAACCTGCGCGCTTCTGGGCGGGAGTGCCCAATGTGCCAGCCAAGAAGAAAGAAGCTATGGCCATCTACACTTGCTTCATTCAGCACGTGCTCAACTCGTTGAAATCTACAGGCAAAGGCGCCATCGTTGTACCTACGGGATTCATCACCTCCAAAAGTGGCATCGAAAAGAAAATTCTCTCTAAAATAGTGGACGAACGCTGGATTTATGGCTGCATCTCTATGCCTAGCAATGTATTTGCCACCACGGGCACCAATGTGTCTGTGCTCTTCTTCGACAAATCTGCTTCAACCGACAAGGTAATCCTCATCGATGCAAGCAAGTTGGGCGAGGAATACAAGGAGGGAAACAATCAGAAGAAGCGTCTCCGAGACTTCGAGGTGGAACAAATCGTGTCTACATTCCGCGAGCGCAAAGCTGTCGACGACTTCTCCGTGTGCGTAAGCTACGATGAGATAAAAGAAAAAGGCAATTCCCTCTCTGCCGGACAATATTTCGACATCAAAATCGAATATGTGGACATCACCGAGGAGGAATTCAATGCTCGTATGGCGAACTTCAAACAAACGCTATCTGAACAATTCGCAGAAAGTCATCGACTCGAAGAGGAAATCATGCACCAGCTTGATAGCTTGAAGTTTAACCAATAGGTTTAGTCATGGAGTAACATCATATATCACAGACCTATGAAATTGCGGCTGAAGCCATAAAAAGTGCAATCTTACAAGGACAGTATGAGGCAGCCAAAGGTGTTAATCGCATTCAGTTGGCAACCTATTTCAGTGTGGGCAAATATGTTTCGGCTAACACCCGACAAGGCGTTTGGGGAACTGGTGCATTGGAAGCTATAAGTACCCGATTGCGCCAATTACTGCCAGGACTGCGAGGATATTCCCCAGAAAGTCTTAAACTAATGCGTATCTTCTATGAAGAATGGAAAGAATTGGATGCTACATCTTGGGAAGCCGAAGAAGAAAAGGATAAATCGTTAATTGCGATTCACGATTTAGACAATTCCGAAGATTTCCAACTGCCAATTCGTGAATTGCAATTCACAAATTCGGCAGGTTTCCCAATAGACGATTTTTTCAGGGTTCCATTCACCCATCACTCACGTATTCTTGCCAAAGTTAAGTTGCTTGATGAACGTTTGTACTATATCCATCGCTGTGCCGAGGAGCACATGTCCGTAGAAACGCTGAAGAAGGCGATGGCTAATGATGACTACCACCATCAGTCCGACATCCCCAACAACTTTACAGCCACTATCAATAAAGGTGATTTGGCACGTAAGGCAGTTATGGCGTTCAAAGATGAGTATCTGCTGAACTTTATCAATATTGAGGAAATTGGAGAACGTGATGCCGCGGATATAGACGAGCGAGTGGTGGAACAGCAAATCGTTCACAATATCAAAAAGTTCATTATGACCTTTGGGCACGACTTTGCATTTGTAGGCAACCAATATCGGATGGAGATATATGGCGTGGAACATTTTCCCGATCTTGTTTTCTTCAATCGAGAGTTGAACGCCTTGGTCGTTATTGAACTGAAAACAGGTGAGTTCAAAACATCCTATCTTGGACAACTCAATGCCTATCTTGCCATTGCCGATGACAAAATACGGAAACCACACGAAAATCCAACCATAGGCATTGTGCTTTGCAGAAGTGCTAACAAGAACTACGCAGAGTATATGGTGCGCCAATATGACAAGCCTATGGGAGTGGCAACCTATAAGACCTCCTCAGAAATGCCTGAGAAACTGCGTAAAGCTCTGCCAAGTATTGATGAATTAAAGAAATTGCTATGATTGAAAGTATCTCTCCAAAATATCAAATGGATATTGTTCAAAAGATAAATGCCAGTTTATTTGAGCAATTCAAGAGTTATGAAGATGTTGAAGCGTATTTAAGCAAATGGCATAAAGAAGAACAGGAGTGGAATAATTTTTGGGAGAACTTCCAGTTTTATTATAAAGATGAGGCAAAAAAGAAAATAGATGCCACTAAGACACTCCATAATGTTGATGGCGGAACCTTACTGAAGATTGCAATTGATTTGGGGATAGAAACTCCTGATTATATCCCAAGCATACCAACTTTCAAAAATGAATTAAAGTCCAGTTATGAAACAGCAAGCCTAACCTTTGAAAAGGCATTTAGAGATGTAGAGACAGATCCAAGCCTTGCTGTCGGATTAGCAAATTCAGCCCTTGAAAGCATTATTAAGGAGATTCTAAAGGATTCAAGAATAAATGTAACATGGAGTAAAAACGAGACCTTGACAAAACTCATTGGGAATATCTGCAAAGCATTCGGATTGCAGAGTAATGGGGATCTCCCTAAAGAGATAAAGACCTTAGCCTGTTCTCTAATAAATGCAGGGAAAGCGATAGAGGGTTTACGTAGCGATAAGACAGAATTTCATGGAAAAACTGATGGAGATTTAATGATTAAAGATGCAGTATATGCTTACTTTGTCGTCAATGCAACAACCACTGTTGGTTTATTTCTTCTCAATTTCTATAAATCTAATTATCCACCAGTTAATAAGTCTGAGACGATTTCTGATGACGAACTTCCTTTTTAATCAAAACGGTAATGAGAAAATATAAACTTGGAGATTTAATAGAGGTAACAAGAGGAGCAAGCCTTAGTGGTGATTTCTATGCAACATCGGGCAAATACATTCGCCTGACCTGTGGGCACTTTGACTATCGCAACAACTGCTTTAAGCAGAATACCTCTAAGGACAATCTTTTTTATACAGGAGAGTTCAAGGAGGAACTTCTGCTTGAAAAGGGAGATTTGATAACTCCACTAACCGAACAAGCTATAGGTTTGCTCGGTTCTACCGCATGGATTCCTGAAAGCGGGAAATATATTCAAAGCCAGGATATAGCCAAAATTACCTGCAAAGAAGAACTCCTTGATAAAAGGTTTGCCTATTATCTCATATCTTCTGATATGGTGAAACGACAACTAAGTGCAGCCGCCCAACAAACAAAAATTAGGCATACCTCTCCTGATAAAATAAAAGATTGCACAGTATGGCTTCCTCCTTTGCCTGAACAAAAAAAGATAGGGCAACTCTTATCTGATATTGACCGTAAAATAGCCCTCAATCGTTCGATAAATCATAATTTAGTCGAGAACGCTCGACACCGATTTCTACCTGTCCATTCATCAGGAGAGGGAGAAGTTCGTCGCGCTGCTTAGTTAATGCTATATTGGCAAATATATTCTCTTTCTTTTCTATATACAAAGGTTTAACTTTTGCCGTAAAAGTGCTAATGACACTCTTGGAAGGAATTACAATTGGTAATTCTTTCAGGTATTTAAAATGCCTTGAATAGCCTGGGTTAGGTATCTGTAATGATGCAACGACCAAATAAAGATAGTATTGGCTCACCAAAGGAGATTTTGAGTATAAAATCTGTGTACCATCTGCGCCGCGCGCAAAAGGGAAGTCAAGTAGTTTGACTTTTGTAGAGTGGTCTCCGAATAGCACTGCGGGGTATCTGCTTAGTAAGTTATCGTTTTCGTTGGTAAAACCAACAATATAAGCATCTCCTTGGTCAACTATCGGATATTTTCCTATTGACAAATACTCTTTTGTTTCGTATCTTTTAGTTGTAGGATATTTGTCTAGAATATTCCCTATCGCATCTACACACCATCCTTCAGGAATCTCCCTTTTCAGCTTCTCATTCCACACCATTTTTCCACCGCTACTTTTGTAGGGCTTGCCGTTTTCGTCTGGAAAGTCGAACTGCACGAACCAATAGTCGTAGAGTTGCTTTGCCATCGCCTCTAAATTATGATTTAGCGGTATTATCCCAAAAAGTTTGCAAGTCCCGAAGGTCTTATTCTGGCACGAAAAAAGCAGTGAGATAGCTCTTCAAACGAAGACTATCTCACTGCTGGAATGTATTATATCTTAGACGTCAGATTTTCATCGTACGTAAGTTCCTAGGGAAAAACCTAGGCAGAGCGTTGTTTCTTCTGACATCGGACAAGATTAATGGAAGAACTTGAGCGTGGTACTCGTGCCATCTGTTTGCTGAAGATGGAGAAGATAGGTGCCTTCAGCCAAATCTGCTACCGAGAAGCGGAGATTGTTGCTGCCAGAAAGAGGAAGGCTTTGAAGTATCACCCCACCGAGGTTTACAAGCTGTGCTTGGTGGTAGGGCGTTAGATCACCTTTCACCACCACTGTGCTGCTGTCGGGCTGAGAGAGTTGGAGTGCTGCTGTCGAAGCCGACAAAGAGGGAGAGGAGATACCTGTGATGAGACCACCCAGAGGTGTGAAACGAAGGGTGTACTTCATGGGCATATCCTGCTTGAAGGCCTTATACTTGTCAAGCGTCTCAGCAGGTCCGCAACTTCCGCTACCGAGACCTTGCTGGAAGGCATCGAAGTGAGCAGTGTTGTAGACGGGCTTCTTGAGTTCCCACCAGTGTTCTACAGCCACAAGGTCGTGGTCGTCGTAGGGAAGGATGGAGAAGTCTACCTGACCTTGGGTTTCGACACGGAAACCATTGCCTTCATTGTCGGTGAGGTCAAGACGGCGGAGACTCATGCGGTTGCCGCAGGTTTGCGTGCGTGCATAGTTGACGATGTTGCTGTCTACGACTGTTTTGTAGCGACCAAAGAAGGAACCTTCTTGACGGTCTACATAGTTTTCCTGAGGCCCTTTAGCGGTGTAGTCGAGATTGTTGTATTTGCGATCGAAGCCCATAGACACGCCAAGACGGCGGAGCTTACCAGAGTTGTAAGAGAAGGAAGCATCGAGCAACACCGTGCCATCGGCATGGATGGTGTAGGTGAGGGGGTTGGGCACGTTACCTTCGTTCATCGCAGTGACAATCACCTTTTGACCATTCTGCTGGGTGGTCACCTCAGGCGCACTTCCGAAATTGAAGAGGTCGGGCACTTGATGACCTGAACCGAGCTCCTTGTAGGGCTTGCTGGTGTAGGGAGCTTCATTCTCAATCCAACGGAAGTTGTCGTACTTTGCACCCTTGCCAGGATAGAGGATGGGTTGTCCGTTATAGCTCCAAGCCACAAGTTCAGCCGTGTTCTCATCGAATGTCATTGACACACGGTCATTGCTCACGATGACTTGATTATTTTTGCGGTCTACTTTGAGACGCTTCACATCGCCTTTCACAGCAGGAAGAGCAGGAAGTGCCGTACGCTGTGCGAGTACAAATTGTTCGGCAGCTTGCACATAACCAGATTTTGCCCAGTCTTCATCGACTGTGGTGCGCATTTCCACGTTGAGATGATAATCGGCCTTGTTGTCGATGGCTGTCTTCAACGAGAGTGGGAAATGATGTGCACGTTGAGGGTCAAGTGCAGGAAGGTCTAGTGTGCCAGTCTCTACTGATTCACCATCGCGCAACACGCTATAATGGAGCGAGAAGCCCTGGAGAGTGCGGAATGCATAGCGATTGGTCACGCTAAGTTGCTTGGTCTTGTTATTATAACTGATACGAACGTACTGATACACCTTCTTCAACTCTGTGAGCTTGGGTGTCCATTCGCGTTCGGAGGTGATGACACCATTGTTCACGAAGTTTCCTTGGTGAGGGCCAGGATAGTCGTAACCGGTGGTGAGACGACGCTCACCTTTCTTGAGTAATTGTGGGTTGTAGATGCCTTGGTCTACCCAGTCCCAGATACATCCGCCGATACCTACAGAAGAACTTTCAAGAACATCCCAGTATTCGCGGAGATAGCCCATGCTATTACCCATGGCATGGTTGTATTCGCACATGAAGAAAGGCTGTCCAGCGGTGTTGCTGCCTTGCTTGTTGGCAGCTCTTCTGGTGAAATCAATGTCGGGATACATCTTACTGTTGATGTCAGTAAGCCCTGCGGTATGACGTCCGGCATTGGTGGCTCCTTCGTAGTGGATGGGACGTGCATCAAGAGCACGAGCCGCGTTGTAAGTGGCGATGAAGTTGTCGCCTGCACCACTTTCATTACCCAACGACCAGAAGACAATGCTGGGGTGGTTACGGTCGCGCAACACCATGCGCTCAGTGCGATCCACCATCATGGGCTTCCAGCTTGTGCGTCCAGAGATGACTTGGGTGTTGTAACCGCCATTAGCTCCATGGTCGTTCCAGTTTTTGTGGCATTCGATGTCGGCTTCGTCCATGATGTAAAGACCATAATAGTCGAACATGGCATACATCTTGGGCTGACGAGGATAGTGCGAGGTGCGCACGGTGTTCACATTGGCTTGCTTCATGAGGAAGATGTCGCGAAGCATGGTGGGAACGTCCATGGTGCGGCCCTTTTCGGGGTGAGTGTCTTGGGTGTTAACGCCCTTGAAGAAGACACGCTTGCCGTTGATGCGAACTAAGCCTTGCTTGATTTCAATGTGACGGAAGCCATATTTGGTATTGAACACCATCTCTTCATTGCCCTTTTCATCTTGTTGCGACACGAGGACATTGTAGAGATAGGGAGTTTCTGCCGTCCAAGGTTGGAGATTGGTCAAACCATCGAGGTTTACCTTCGCCATCACCTTCTCGGTAGCAGCTGTGTATTGCACCTCAGTGGTAGCGGTCTTCACCACCTTGTTGTCAGCATCGAGCAAGCTCACCTTGATTTGCTTCTTACCGCTAAGCTTATGACGGTTGTCGAGTTCCAGATTTACCTCCATCACACCAGCAGTGTAAGACTTAGAGGCTTCAAGCTGTGCGGTAATCACGTGATCTCGCACGAAAGTCTGAGGAGTGGCCACGAGATATACATCGCGGTGGAGACCACTCATGTGAAAAGCATCTTGGCCTTCGAGATAGGAAGCATCTGTCCAGCGGATGACTTGCACGGCGACTTGGTTTTCGCCAGCTTTCACAGCCTTGGTGATGTCAAATTCTGCATCATTGTTGCCGCCTTCGGTGTAGCCGATGTACTTACCATTGACCCATACGTAAGCACCACTATAGATGCCATCGAAATGGAGGAAGACATTTTTCTTGTCCCAGTTGGTGGGCAAGGTGAAGGTGCGGCGGTAGCTGCCCACAGGGTTGGGGTCTACCAGTCCTTTATACTCATTGCGGAGCTTGATGTAAGGTGGTTTGTCGGCGAAAATATAGTCTACATTGACGTATACGGGCTTATCGTAACCTTTCATCTCCCAGCAAGAGGGCACCTCGATGTTGTCCCACTTGGAGACGTCGAAGGTGGTCTTCACAAACGCGGTGTCGCGCTTGGCAGCATCGGGAGCATACTTAAACTTCCACATGCCGTTGAGCGAGAGAAATTGCCCTTGTTCAGGATCCAGCCAGGCTTTTTTGTAGCGTGCATCGGCTTGGAGCTGAGCGGTGGTGGCATAGGGGATGAAGGTGGCACGACCACGTTCCTTGTTGATGCCAAAAATCATTTCGTTTTCCCACTCTGCACGGTCAGGATATTGAATATCCTTGAGATTCACTTCCGTGAACTTGAAGAGGGAATTGTTATTTTTATTAGAATCGAGCAATACTTTACCATCTCTAGTAATCGAAAGATAGCGCGCTTCAAATTGGAAAGAGGCAGCACGAAGACGGAAGTTGGTGCCTTCTTCTTCGAGAATGAGTTGCTGGTTGGGATTGTTCACATCTAGCGACCATAAGAGAGGATTCTTTTTGGCTTGAATCGCGAGGTCCACAGCAAGATTCGACTCTGGATTGTAGAGTGCAAAAGCATCAGAGCCAGAGGCTTTGAGCTGCCAGAGTTGGTCGGGACTTCCCTTCTTGTAGGCTTCTCCCACAAGCGGACTGTCTTTTGCTCCAACACCTCCCGTAGAAAGTGTCATTCCATGGTGCACATTGGTGAGAGTGTAGTAACGCTCAGCTTCCAACTTGGCAGAAGCGGAAAGAGCACCACAACACCACAGCACTCCTATCGCAACGAGGGTGAGCAGAGATGAAAAGGTTTTGGTTTTCATGTAATCTATTAATGATATTGATGAGTATTTATCTAAGTTAGATTCCCTCAAATAAGGGACGATATCGTGAAAGGAAACTTCACAACTCGGAGAGAGTTTTCAATGAACGGCAAAAGATGGCTATTCAAAATAGAAAGTCAGCACCACCATTCCTGGGATAGCCTTTGAAAGACTTTGAGTAAAAACATGCTGCTCAGGCGCAGTGAGATCGGGACGATCGTGGCGTAGCACGTTGCCCAAGCCGAAATAGAATTTGAGTTCAGGGGTCAATTTGAAGAAAGGCAAATAGAAATCACAACCAAGCCCAATTTGTACGAAGGTTTGTAGCGGTTGTGTTCGGAGCATTTCGCCCTTTCCACTGGTCATGTCGTACATGGCGGAGAAGCCTCCCACAACATACGGACGATAATTATTGAAACGCGGTGCAGCAACCTTAAGATCTAAGGGTAGGCTTACAAAGGTGCTCTTCAAATCTTGCGAGCGAAGCTCACCACTCACTTGGTTTCTAAAAGCGATATGCTTAGAACCAAAGTGTAAACCTGGACTCACTCTCAGCGCAACCTGACGTGTGATGCGCCAGTCACCGAGCACTCCAACAGAAAAGCCAAAGTTTTGTCGATCATTCTCGGCCATCCATTGCGCACCAGTCTTTGGGTCTATAAAGCCATTGTTGATAAGCTTGAGACTCTGGTCGTGAAATCCTATGTGGAATCCATAATGCCACTTTCGCTCGTCGATAAACGGCTTATTTTGCACCACGCGCTGCTGCGCCATCGTCCCCAAACAAAGAACGAAGGTGGCTAGCAACATGAAAAATCTACGTACGTTGTGCATAAGATGGGCGTACTATATGGAAACAAGATATGAGCAACTGCCCTTTATTTCTAATTTCCTTGTTCACTATATCTATGGCTTTTCGAGCCACTTCACTAAGGATACACTAAGAAAAACGCTATTTTTCTTGACTTTACTTTTGCCGAAGATGCTAGAATAAGACGATCCTCCTCACTCCATCCGCAGACCGATAGACTCAAAACCAGGAAGGCTCTGCTGATTCATCAGATGGCGGATGACAACACGCCCTGTGGCGTGGGTGGGCAACGTGACTGTGCCCAATGAGAACTCAAAAGGATAGAGGGAAACACCTTTGGAGCGAATCATGCCATCGGGCTTATTGAAGACACACTCCATAGTGTCGATGCGATTGACCAACGTGCTGTCGCCTAAACGCCAGGTTTGATGCACGGCCATGGTCAATGAGGTGTAAGGATAAGCGTGCGACGACGATTTGCGCAGCGCGACACTCAACTGGCGAGTGCCTGAGGTGGGGAGAGAATCTACGACGAACTCAACAGAATCACGGTATTCCCAACCTGCGACACGCAACGACTGGTAGCGCAAATAGCCATTGTCTGTGGTGCAACTCACAAGGTGCATCACTCCCACGAGCAAAACTGCAGACACCATAGCAAGAAAGCCATGGCTTCTTATTGCAGCTTGATGAAATCGTGCCCAATTCATAAACTATTCCTTTGCTGGATTGTTTCCGCTTTTGGGAGTATTATCCTTTTGTCTCGGCTCTCGCTGACGATTCTCTCGAGGCCTACGCGACTCATCACGACCATTACCTTGCGCTTCACGGCCGTTTCTTCCCTGTTCGTCACGATTGCGTGGGACGCGCTCCTTATCCTTTGATTGGGGTTTGCGCTTTTTCTTCTTACGAAGCTTATCGAAGCGAGTTAAATCGTCTTGTTCCGCTAGATCCACAGGCTTTTTCGGTGCTGGACGTTCTTCATTATCCAGTGCTTCAGGCTTTTCGCCAGCTTTGTTTTGTGCAATGATTTCCCAAGCTCTCTCAGCACTGATGGTCACCAAATTGACTGCCATGCGCTTATCCATGGAGTAGGTGATGCGGCCGCTCAAGATGTCGGTCTTGAAATGGAAATAAGTGGCATCGAGAGTTTCGAGAGGAACGCTGCGATCAGGGAGCACTTGGTGCGCCTCTTGGTAGACGTCTAGTTCATAGTTCAGGCAGCACTTGAGTTTGCCGCACTGTCCTGCCAGTTTCTGAGGATTGGGCGAGAGATCTTGCTGACGGGCAGCCCCAGTAGAGACGGTTTGAAAATCTTTGCGCCAAGTGGAGCAACACAATTCTCGACCACAAGGGCCGATTCCACCGATGCGAGCCGCCTCTTGTCGGGCCCCAATCTGGCGCATCTCAATGCGCACGTGGAAAGTGTCGGCCAAAACGCGAATCAACTTGCGAAAGTCGATGCGTTGATCAGCGATATAATAGAAAATCGCCTTGTTGCAATCACCTTGATATTCCACATCACCAATCTTCATGTCCAATTCGAGTTCTTTGGCAATCTGACGGCTTTGGATCATTGTGGCGTTTTCGCGACCGCGCGCCTCATCCCATTTGTCAATATCTGCGGGACGCGCTTTACGGTAGATGCGTTTGAGTTCGGTGCCAGGCTTGAGTTGTGCCTTTTTCATTTGAAGAGGCACCAGACTTCCCGTAAGGGTCACCGTGCCAATGTCATGTCCAGGCGAGGCTTCCACAGCCACGATGTCGCCTTTTGCGAGATCTAGCTGATTATCATTGAGAAAATAGCCTTTGCGAGTATTTTTGAACTGCACCTCTACGAGGTTCGACACTTGGTTGTTGCCCGGCACGTCACTGAAATAGTCGAACGTATTGAGCTGATGCTTGGAGCATCCACAACCGCAAGCTGAGAATCCTCTGAGAGCAGGGTCGGAGATGGTGGTATCGTGCATGTCTATATGTAGGGATGGCCACGATGGCCGTAGAAAAAAAGGAGAGCGGGAGATGGTTATACAAAGGTGCATAAACACCCTTTGGCCTGGATAATTATCACTCTGAGCAGGATGCTCAAAGAGTCTATCAAGACTAATCATTTTCTTTGCCTCATCCATAGAGGCACATTGACATTCTCCTGCTACCGCAAAGGTAACTTTTTTTGAGCAATCTGCCAAGGAAGTGCATAGAAATTAGGGATATGCACGAAGACATTGCAATGACGAAAAGAATTATCCCCCCCTTCATCCCCTAATTATGGGTTTTCACTACTATTTATTGTATTTCCTAGAACTATCTTCGAGCATCAGTGTCACCCCACTCTTTAACGTTCGCGCCTCACCTTTGTCATATACTGTCAAATACTCCGCATATCTTTGCAGCATCATTGGCTAACTATTCATTGAAAAGGCTATTTCGGAAAAGACAATCACTAACATTTCTACCATGACTAAACAAGAAACTCCCACATCTATAGCAAAAACCTGCCCTCGCATCAAGGCTCTGCAAGCTGCCATGCGACAAATTGAGAAAGACTTCGGCCGAGGCTCTGTAATGTTTCTCGGACAGCAGCCCACCGAGCCGATAGAAGTGATTCCCACAGGCTCCATGGCACTCAATGCAGCCTTAGGCATTGGCGGTTACCCCCGAGGACGCATCGTAGAAATCTATGGTGGCGAGGCTTCGGGCAAGACCACGCTCGCCCTCCATGCCATAGCCGAGGTGCAACGCATGGGCGGCACGGCACTATTTGTCGATGCGGAACACGCTTTCGACCCTCGCTATGCTGCCCAACTGGGCATAGACGTCAAGGCTCTCCTCGTGGCGCAACCCGACTGTGGCGAAGATGCACTCGACATCACCGACACCCTCATCCGCTCCTCAGCCATTGACCTCGTGGTGGTGGACTCTGTGGCAGCCCTCACCCCGAAAGCTGAGCTAGAAGGGGAGATGGGCGACAACAAACTCGGATTGCAAGCGCGACTAATGAGCCAAGCACTCCGAAAAATCACGGCTTCGCTAGCCAAAACACGCACCACCTGCATTTTCATCAACCAACTGCGTGAGAAAATCAATGTCCCCTTTGGCAATCCCGAGGTGACCACAGGCGGACATGCCCTCAAATTCTACGCTTCGCTCCGACTCGATGTGCGGCGATTCAGTAACATCAAGAAAGATGGGCGCGACATCGGAGCAATGACTCGCGTGAAAGTGGTGAAAAACAAGATGGCTCCTCCATTTCGCTCTTGCGAGTTTGAACTTATCTTCGGGCGGGGCATCTCGCACTTGGGCGAACTGCTCCATCTCGGGCTTACACTCAAAGTCATCTACAAGACGGGGGCATGGTATAGCCTTGATAATCGCCACATCGCCATGGGGCGTGAAGCGTTCTTACAAGCTCTTGCTGACAACTCCGACTTACGGCACGACATCGAAGCACGCATCATCGAACAACTCGCACAATCCGACACGGCGGAAGAATTTGATTGGGCATTTCTCGACAAGCCCTGCAATAACTCCTCACCTTTTTAGACGACAACTTGCACAAACGCACACCTTCTTAGCACTTCATACCAACCTCGTGTTGGCCTTTTATCTATCTAAAACACTTTATTCTTTATTGAAAACTCCGATAAGGCACACTGCTTTATCGGGGTTTCTTTTGTGATTTTAAGCACAAATGCCATACCGCTCCTACCTTCGCATGCACATCAAGCCTCACCTTTGAAAAGGGCTACGCGAAACACGATTGCAAATGCTCCCTTATCCATCACCCCATCCCTATTTTCCTCTCGCCCATCCACTATTAACCTCTTGCATCGGGCATCTTTCTCACTTCACAATGCGGAGTATCGAAAGCCCAAGGCGAAGAAATGGAAGAAAAAGTCGGAGATATTCAAAAAGTTCTCGGAGAACTTTTGAAAAAACTCCGAGAGTTTTTAGAAAATCTCCGAGTTTTTTTCTCATCCCTCACATCTCCTCTTCTGCCCTTTCGGAGATTGCAAACAATCTCATACCAAAATTCGTATAGAACTCAGGGAAGAGGCACGCAGGGAAAGGAGAAAATCGTTATCTTTGCAGTTATGAACAACCCACTACTCGCCAGTATTGTAGAAGAGAAGCTTGCTCGCCGTGACATCCGCGCCACCTCGAGCCGCATACTCGTGCTTCGTGCCCTCATGACCACGGAGAGTGCACTTGCGCTCTCCGACCTCGAAGCCATTCTCCCCACACTCGACAAGAGCACTCTCTTTCGCACCCTCACCACCTTTGCGGCGCATCACTTGGTACATGTGGTGGAAGATGGGAGTGGATTGGCTAAATACGCTCTATGCTCCGACGATTGCCACTGTGGAGAAGACGACAATGACGAGTTGGCCGACCTTCACACCCATTTCTATTGCGAGCGATGCCAGCGCACCTTCTGTCTTCGTGGGGTGCCCGTGCCTATACCAGCACTGCCAGAGGGATTTTCAGTCCGCACTGTCGGCTTTGTGGTCAAAGGCATTTGCGACAAATGCAGTGGTGCGCAACCATAAACAAGAAAGCTATTTCGCACAAAATGCTAGTTTTTCACACCTCACAAAAGAAAAACGCAACCAAAACCGCCAGAAAAACGCTTTTTCGCTTTTAAGACTCCAAATAAAAATGTACTTTTGTGGACGTTAAAATGAAAAATGGTCATCTGTTTGGCTTAATTTCTAGTGATTTGTAAAACATCTCTCTCATTTTCTTGAGAAAACCTTACTTATGAGTTATCTTCTCCCCCTCAACAATTATCGTCCGCTCCTAGACATGAGCGAAACGGAACAAGGCATCAAGGTCATTAAAGAGTTTTTTGCCGACAACCTCTCCACCGCGCTGCGCTTGCGCCGCGTCACCGCTCCGCTGTTTGTGCTGCGCGGTCTGGGCATCAACGACGATTTGAGTGGAACGGAGCGTGCCGTTAACTTTCCTATCAAGGATTTGGACGATGCTCGTGCGGAGGTGGTGCACTCACTAGCCAAATGGAAGCGATTGACACTGAGCGAATATCAAATCCCTGAGGGATATGGCATCTACACTGACATGAATGCCATCCGAGCGGACGAGGAACTGGGCAATCTCCACAGCCTTTATGTCGATCAGTGGGACTGGGAACGCGTGATTTCCCCAGAAAATCGCACAGTAGACTTCTTGAAACAAATCGTTCGTTCGATTTATGCAGCCATGCAACGCACCGAATATCTGGTGTGTGAGCGTTTTCCACAGCTCACTCCGCAATTGCCAGCAGAGATTTCCTTCATTCATGCTGAAACCTTGCGCCAACGCTATCCTAACATGAGTGCTAAGGAGCGCGAAGATGCTATTACGCGCGAGCTTGGCGCAGTATTTATCATTGGCATCGGAGGAAAACTCGGCGATGGCGCACCACACGACATGCGCGCTCCAGACTATGATGATTACTCTACACTTTCCGATGAGGGACTTCCCGGACTCAATGGCGACCTCTTGGTGTGGAACGAAGTGTTAGGCCGTTCGCTGGAACTTTCGTCCATGGGGATTCGTGTGGACAAGGAGGCTCTGGAACGCCAACTCAAAGAAAGCGGTCACGAAGACCGCCGTTCGCTCTATTTCCACCAACGACTACTCGACGGCACCCTACCTCTCAGTGTGGGAGGTGGCATAGGACAGAGCCGACTCTGCATGTACTATCTGCAAAAAGCACACATCGGAGAAATACAAGCCTCGATTTGGCCAGAAGAGATGCGACAATCCTGCAAAGAGATGGGTGTACCTTTGATTTAAAGTCCCTGGCTTTCTAAAAGCCTAGCCACATTAGATCTTAGAAAAAGGGCTGGCGCAATGAAATTCTTTCGAGAACTTCATTGCGCCAGCCTATTTTTTGTATCGCACTATTCGATGTTTCTATTGAGAACATCCAGCAGGGAGAATGATAGGCTCCAATCTTTCCTTCATGGCAAAGCAAGTTGCTAGATGCCGCTTCCGTCTTCAAAGGTAGTGCCGAGGGTGGTTTTGCTCTGCAACATGCGACTGTGTGGAGGCATGGCTTGGGTGCACCACACGTTACCGCCAATGATGCTGTCATGACCGATGGTGATGCGCCCCAGCACGGTGGCATTGCTGTAGATGACTACATTGTCTTCGATGATGGGATGACGTGGTACATTCATCAGCGAACCGTCTTCTGCCTTGCGAAAACTACGCGCACCGAGGGTGACTCCTTGGTAGAGGCGCACGTTGCGCCCGATGATGCATGTTTCACCAATCACCACACCTGTGCCGTGATCTATGGCAAAGGCTTCACCAATCTGCGCACCAGGGTGAATGTCGATGCCTGTCTGTGCATGCGCCAATTCGCTGATGATGCGTGGCAAAATGGGAACTTTGGCACGGAGCAAGGCGTGAGCCATGCGATAATGCAGGATGGCTTTAACCGAAGGATAGCACAAGATGACCTCAGAAAAGGTTGTAGACGAGGGGTCTCCATCGTAAATGGCTTCGACATCTAGCCCTATGAGGCGGCGCAACTCGGGGATGCACTCCATAAAGGCCGTGGTAATCTGTCGCGAACAGCAATCTTCTCCCGCCACCAAAAGAGCTTGTCGCACCTGTTCGAGGAGAATGCGCGAGAGCTTCGACAGACACTCCACCGTGGGGCGCGAAGTGAAATAACCAGGAAACACCAAGTCGCGCAACAACGACACCGCTTCTTCGAGTTGAGCTGGCACGATGCCGTCAGCTTCTCCCAAAGGGATATGGGGATCGGGCTTTGCAAGAGCCACGGTGAGCTGAGCGATTTGGTCGGGATTGAGGAGAGGCTGTAGGGTCATGGGAAGAAAATGCAAAAACACACCTATTTTATAAGGGGTGCATCCTAGATGTTTGCTTATAAACTTGTAAATTTGCGGTGAAGAATGGCCGCATTACTGCAAAGTTACGCATAATTTCGCAGATGTTTTGGTTTGCTTCGCTTAAAATAACCGCCCTTATGCTTAACACAAAGCCTATGTCAAAGATAGCATCTTCTGCACTCTCTCTCGTGGGACACACTCCCCTCGTAGAAACTCAACGTGTGGCTGCCGAACTGCAGCTGAAAGCTCGTGTATTGGTCAAACTAGAATCCTTTAATCCTGCTGGCTCGGTGAAAGATCGCACCGCACTGGCCATGGTGGAAGCCGCAGAACTCGAGGGAAAACTCTCTCCTGGCTCCACTATTGTCGAAGCCACGAGCGGAAACACAGGAGTTGGACTCGCCTTTGTATCAGCCATCAAGGGATACAAAGCCATCATCGTGATGCCCGAAACCATGAGCATCGAACGCCGTCGCCTAGTGGCAGCCTTCGGGGCTGAGGTGGTGCTCACCGCGGGGGCTGAAGGTATGAAAGGTGCCTTGGCTAAGGCAGAGGAGATATGTCAAAACACTGCAGGAGCAGTGATGCTAGGACAGTTTGTCAATCCCGCTAATCCTCAGAAGCATTTTGACACTACTGGAGTAGAAATAGCCCACGACACTGAAGGAACTGTGGACGTGTTGGTAGCAGGAGTAGGCACTGGCGGCACATTGAGTGGAGCAGGTGCCTACTTGAAAACCCAAAATTCCGCCATTCGCATTGTGGCAGTAGAACCCACAGACTCCCCAGTGCTCAGCGGAGGACAAGCAGGACCACACAAGATTCAAGGCATTGGTGCAGGCTTTGTTCCCGAGACTTACAATGCCTCTGTGGTGGACGAAGTGATGCAAGTCACCAATGAAGAGGCCTACGAAGCCGCTCGTTTGCTTGGACGAAAAGAAGGTTTGCTCTGCGGTGTATCCTCGGGGGCAGCCTTTCATGCGGCTATTACTTTGGCTCAAAAGCCAGAGTATGAAGGAGAAACTATCGTTGCCATCCTTCCCGACACGGGAGAACGCTATCTTTCCACCCCTTTGTTTGGAGAATAGCCCTAAGCTCACAGAGCCTTGTTGAGTAGCTCAACATCGCGTGCTCCCTTCTTTGATGGCAAACAACACTGCTAGTGAGTCTGCTTGTCGTTCGATTAAAAACAATTCATCTTAATATAAAAACAATTCTTCTTAATATAGGCTCCGCTATCCCCCACTTCTCTAAGTAGAAGTGGGGCTATTTTGATGGCCGCAGGTGAGTTTTACACCTAAACCACGGCTGGAATGTACAAAATATCCGATATACGCAAGAGTATTCTCTTCAAAATGAAGTCTATTCTCCCGAAAATGATTAACTTTGCCTAGCAACATCATTTCATGCGATGCGACATACCATTATGATTTCTCGAAACCATTGGGCACGACTCGTCTGGATGCTCATGCTACTCTTCGCAGTGGCATGGGGCAGTGGTGCGTGCTTTTCGGCCAGCGCAGCTCCAAAACGCCCCTTTGTCCTTGTGATTGATGCGGGACACGGTGGCAAAGATGCTGGTGCTGTGGGACAACTCACCAAAGAAAAAGACATCAATCTCAATGTGGCTCTTGAACTGGGCCGTCTAGTTGAGAAGAATTGTCCAGATGTCAAGGTGATCTACACTCGAAAGACCGATGTCTTTGTCACGCTCCAAGGACGTGCGGAGATAGCCAACCGCAATAAAGCCGATCTCTTCATATCTGTACACACCAACTCTTCGCCTGCTGGCAAAGCAGCTCCTATGGGTGCAGAAACCTACACCTTGGGTATGCACCGCGCGGCGGACAATCTTGAGGTGGCTAAGCGAGAAAATAGTGTCATCACGCAAGAAAGCAACTATAAGCAGACTTATCACAACTTTGACCCTCGGAAGTCGGAGAGCTATATCATCTTTGAATTTTTGCAAGATCGCAATATGCAGCAAAGTGTAGACCTTGCTCGCGCGATCCAACGCCATTACACTTCCTCTGGTCGCCGCAATAAAGGCGTGCATCAAGCAGGGTTCCTCGTGCTTCGTGCCACTTCTATGCCCTCGGTGCTCACCGAATTGGGATTTATCTCCAACGCTGAAGAAGAGAAATTCCTACATTCACGGCATGGTGTAGAGAGTTTGGCACGCGCCATCTTTGATGGTTTTAAGGCATATCGCCAAAAGCATTATGCGCAAGATGTGTTTTCACCAGAAATCTCCCATGACGAGAGTGAAGCACAACCCTTAGTAGCTGAGAATCCTCCTACAACAGCACCTATGTCTCCGCTCGAAGTTGTGCGCAACTCCGTGACCGCTCCTCAACCTGTGGATGTGTCTACACTCAAAGCCGAGATAGTGCCTGTGCCCACGCGCCCTTTTGGCCAACCGGCAGCTCCAGTAGAGAAGTCGCATGGAGAAACGACGAAGGTCATTTCTTTGCCCGAACTTCCGCCTGCAGTTGCCGCTTCTAGTTCTCCTGTTCTGGCCACACCCCCTAGCCAAGACTCGATGGTGCCTGTGCTGCCCGTTAGCACTCCTGTCTCACAAAAAGTAGAGACGGTGCCACCAATGATGTCCAGCACCACCACTAGTGCTGCGCAAGAATCCCAGATTCTGCCACAAGAAGTGGCAAAGGCAGAAATGAAAGTGGCTCAAACAGAGCTAAGTCCAGCCAAGACAGTGTTGAAAGAAGCTACAACAGACCCCAAAACTGCTAAGACTGTGGCCTCAAATGACAAGGTTTCGCCCCAAGACACCAAGGTTGTCGGCTATGATGTCAAGGCGGCTAAGCAAGAAGTCAAAGCTGTCAAACAAGACTCCAAAGTAACAAAGCAAGAAACTAAGGTTGTAGCTAAGGAAAATAAGGAGACTCAGCGTAAGGAAAACAAGACTTCTCAGAAGTCCCCTGAGCAAACGCTCAGCAATCGCCCGATTTTTAAGCTCCAGCTCTTCACGATTGATCGTGCCCTCCGCAGTGACGACCGTCATTTCAAGGGTCTCTCTCCCGTGGAATACTATGAAGAAGGCGGCCGCTACAAATACACCTATGGCGCAACGGCCAATTATGAAGAGGCTAAACGCCTGCAAAAAGAAATTGCAGACCGATTTCCGGATGCTTTCGTGGTAGCCTTCCTCAACAATCAACGCACAGAACTCGCCGAAGCCATCAAGCTATCGAAGCTTATGCCAAATGGCAAAAACTAAACTCCCCAACATGTTCAAGATTACTCGCGAAATCAAAATCGCACTCACCGCTATTGCTGCGGGCATCTTGCTTTTTGTAGGTATCAATTTCCTCAAAGGCATCAACATTTTTGAGTCGAGCAACTCCTATTATGTCAAGTTTAAGGACATCAAAGGGCTTACTGTGTCCAATGCAGTCTATGCTAATGGTTATCCTGTGGGCATTGTGCGCGACATCAACTATAATTATAGTGACAACAATGGCGTTGTCGTACGCATCGAATTGGACAAAGAGATGAGTGTGCCCAAGGGCACAACTGCAGAACTCGAATTGGCACTTATGGGCGGTGTGACGATGAACCTCATCCTTGGTGCTAATCCTAGCGCAATTATGGCACCTTTCGACACCCTCTCTGGTGGACTACACCAAGGAGCCACAGAGCAAGTGCGCGAGATGCTCCCGCAAGTGCAACAGATGCTGCCTAAGATTGATAGCATCCTCACCAATATCAACCGACTCACTGCCTCGGCCGAACTCCAGCAAACACTGGCCAATACAGCAGAAATCACGGAGCGTCTCAAAACCACTTCCGCACGTCTGGACGGCCTCATGGCCAAAGATGTCCCCTTGATGGTGGCACATCTCAACCGCACTGCGGGCAATGCAGCCACATTGAGTGGTAATTTGGCAAAAATAGATGTGGAAGGCACGATGCAAAATGTCAATGGTACGCTCCATGATGTGCGCCAAATGACTGGACAACTCAACTCTGTCATGACCGATGTGCAGCAGAAACTCAACTCCAAAGACAACAACCTTGGAGCGTTTCTCCATGACCGCACCCTCTACGACCACCTTAATCGCACGGTTGTCAATGCAGACTCACTCTTATATGACGTGAGAAAGTCGCCCAAACGCTACATTCACTTCTCCATCTTCGGACGTAAGTAATCTCACTCTAGGTTGCGCCCATGCACTTCCTCATGAAGGCTGAGCATCTAAGCACGCACTTCTACGTATTGTCAGTCTTTGCTCTCGGATTGAGCCACTAAATAACGTAATCCCACCTCAAGATATATTCCTGAGGTGGGATTATTTTTTGGAGCTAAAGCCCTTTCTCTCGAATATCTAAAAGCTCTCTGATGAGCTTCTAGGGCTATTTTATGGAGACGTTGGGAGATGTCGCGAGCTATTCTTGAGTAAATCCGAGTTGCTCAATGAAGTTGGCGATAAATGCTACCGTATCCTCTATGCCCAAAAGGGAAGAGTTTACACAAAGGTCATAGGTATCTGCTGCACCCCACGTGCCAGAAGAATAGAAGTTGTAGTAAGTTGCGCGTTCTTCATCAGCTTCTTCGATGATGCTCTGAGCAGCTTTGGGCAACACATTGCGACGTTGCGCCACACGGCGTATGCGATCATCAAGATTAGCTGTGATGAAAATGTTCACATGACGTGGATGCTCTCGCAAAATATAGTCTGCTACTCGGCCAATAAAGACACAAGATCTTTCGGAAGCTATGCGTTGGATGACACGGCTCTGGATGATAAAGAGATTCTCCTCGGAGAGCTGGTTGTCATAGAAGTCACCACCGCCACCGAAGAAAGGTTGCACCACATGAAAAATGCTATGGAAAAAGCCTTTCTTCTCATCGCTACGCTCGAAGAGTCCCTGTCGCAGTCCACTCTCTTGGGCAGCAAGGGAGAGAATCTCCTTATCGTAGTAGGCAATGTTGAAATGTTCGGCAAGGTGCTTACCGATTTCACGGCCACCACTACCTAGTTGGCGACCGATGTTGATGACAAAGGGAGAAGACATGATAGACTCAAAAATTAGAAGTTTGACATGAAGAAACCGAGATTCTCAAATAGATGATTACGTCACTGCACTCATGTCGCGAAACATTTGGTACAATAACAGGAAAGCGTTCAAAGAGTCATCGCACTCTTTTGGCGTAGCTTACGAATTTGCGCCACAAGCATCACTGCCGAAATCAGAGCGGCTACTCCATCAGCCGCTGGGAGCGAATACCACACTCCGTCTATGGCCGCTGTGCCAGGGAGTAGTCCAGGCAAGATATGGGGAAGTGTGAGAATGAGAGGGATGAGAAATATGAGTTGTCGTGTGAGAGATAGGAAAATACTCTTACTTGGCGAACCAATACTTTGGAAAAAGGCTGAGGAAACTATTTGCATACCAATCACAGGCCAGAAAAGACTCACCACTTTCAGCCCATGCTCTCCCGCCGCAGCCAGTTCGGGAGCATCCTTCACAAAGAGTCCCACCAAAGCTCCTGGCAAAAGATGACTCGCCGCAAAACTCAGCGTGGTGACCACCGTGGCAGCGACCAGCGTATATTTGACCACACTCTCCAAACGATGGAACTTCTGCGCACCATAGTTGTAGCCAGCAATGGGAAGCATGCCTTGGTCGAGCCCCATCACCACGAAAGCCATGAACATGGCTAGGCGATTGACGATGCCATAAGCACCAACTGCGGTGTCTCCTCCAAACTCTGCCATAGAACGCATGATGATGATAGCCACTAAGCTCGTGGTGGTGTTGATGAGAAATTGAGGAAGACCAATGGTGACAATCTCTTTCATGATGCGCAATTGCGGACGGAGATAACGACGCAACAAGCGCACGGGGCTATTCTTCCCACTAAACAGCCAGAATTGCCAACATAAGGCGCACACCTGCGCGATGAGCGTGCTCCATGCTGCCCCTGCAATGCCCCAGCCTAGGCGCATCACAAACAGATAGGCCAAGACAGTGTTAATCGCCACCGTTCCGATATTAGCATACATCGCATACATCGGGCGACTGGTTGAACGAAGCTGCGCGTTTAAGCCATAATACATGTGGGTAAACACATTACCGAAGAGCAAGATTTGCATGTAAGCTCTAGCATGTGGGAGCGTGCGCTCAGAAGCACCAAATAGGCGGAGGATGGAATCAAGATTTAGCTCCAGCACTAAGCCGAGTGTCAAACCAATGATGACATTCAGCACAATAACATTGCCCAAGATGGCGTGTGCCGATTGATGATCTTTTTGCCCTAATCGGATGCTCATGAGCGTAGATCCCCCGATGCCGACCATAGCTCCAAAGGCAGCTGAAATGGCCATGAGAGGATTGGTCAGGGCTAAGCCCGAAATAGCATCTGCTCCCACAGCTTGGCCGATGAAAATGCCGTCAATGATGTTGTAGAGCGACGACACTACCATCGCTATAATGGCAGGGAGTGAGTATTGCACAAGGAGTTTGGGAATAGATTTTTCTCCCAATGCATTAAATTTATGAGCAGTGTCGTGGGTAGTCTGTGATGGCATATACAATGGATGTGCAAGAGCTGAGCAGCAGTACTGTGATGGCAGCCACAGCAAGAGAGATAAAATAGAAATTGTAGGGCTAGGCTGCCACTGCAAATGTACGATATTTTTTGAGGGCAATCAGACTCTATTCTCCAAAATCATGCGCTCACCTCCTAAAAAAGGGGTGAACTGCATCATTTAGTGTACAATCTAGACCAAGGGTTGTGCTTTTTCTCGGATTTTCTTCGCACTACCGCGAAAGAATGTGTAACTTTGACCTATGGAAACACGGCCTACATGCGCTGCATGAGCCGCATACCTTGTAGACACCTCTGTCTATTCTTTTTAATTTACTCCTACACATGAAAGAAGCTACAGGAAAACTCGGTGTAATGATCGTAGGTCTTGGCGCCGTTAGTACCACTTTTATTGCTGGTGTATTCTCTGCACGCAAAGGACTCACCAAACCTGTGGGCGCACTCACCCAGTATGACAAAATCCGCGTGGGCACAGGAGAAGCCCAACGCTACCTTCCCTATAACGAAATCCTCTCACTCCCCTCACTCAACGACCTAGAGTTTGCCGCCTGGGACGTATATCCCGAGAATGCTTTTGAGAGTGCAGTCAATGCAGATGTGCTCCGCGCCAAAGACATTCTGCCCCTTCAAGCCGAACTTGAGGCGATTCGTCCGCTCCGCGCGGCTTTCGACCGCCACTATGCCCAACGTCTAGACGGCACCAACGTGCTACCCGAGATGACACGCTGGGAGATGGTGGAACACCTGCGCCAAGACATCCGACAATTTAAGGCAGAGCGTGGTGTGGACCGTGTGGTTGTGCTGTGGGCAGCTTCTACCGAAATCTATGTTCCTGTGGACAAAGTACACGAATCTGTAGCTTCTCTTGAAGCAGCCATGCGTGCCGACGACCGCGAACATGTGGCTCCCTCCATGTGCTATGCCTATGCTGCGCTCATGGAAGGTGCACCTTTTGTCATGGGTGCGCCCAACACCACCGTGGACATCCCTGCAATGTGGCAACTCGCCGAACAACAACGCGTGCCCATCGCTGGTAAGGACTTCAAGACTGGCCAAACCCTCGTGAAGAGTGGCTTCTCGCCCATCCTCAGCACACGCTGTTTAGGTCTGAACGGCTGGTTTTCCACCAACATTTTGGGCAACCGTGATGGTCTAGTCTTGGACGAACCCGAAAACTTCAAGACGAAAGAGGTGTCTAAACTCTCCACACTCGAGACCATTCTCCGCCCCGAAGATCAGCCCGACCTCTATGGCGACTACTATCACAAGGTGCGCATCAACTACTATCCCCCACGTGGCGACGACAAAGAAGGATGGGACAACATCGACATCTTCGGATGGATGGGCTATCCCATGCAGGTGAAAATCAATTTTCTCTGTCGCGACTCCATCCTTGCCGCACCACTCTGCCTCGACCTTGTGTTACTCATCGATGCGGCTGCGCGCGATGGTCGCTACGGCACGCAACGCTTCTTGAGTTTCTACCTCAAGAGCCCTCAACACGACTACACCGTGGATGAAGAACCTGAGAACAATCTCTACCGCCAATACGTGCATCTCAAAAATGCTATCCGCGAAATGGGTGGCTATCCTGCCGATGAACTCGTAGACTAATGCATTTTCTACATTGACACGTCAGAGATTTACAGAAAGGCAAGAGAACACCTATTGATTTTCTGCTATTTACTCTCACCCTGATGCACATTATTAAAGGACAACGCGCCGATTTCCCCAATGGAGGAATCGGCGCGTTGAGGTTTTCAGATGACTATTCTTCTACACCCTTTGGGAAGTATTGCAAGAAAGACAGCACGATATATTTTTGACTTCAGCATGATTTATATCCGACTTTAGAGCGATGTATTTTAGTGCACTACACGATGCTCTTCCCACTTCTTGGAGCATCCGTTGTCTTTTCTCGGAGAGTTTTGCAAAAACATCGGAGTTTTTCAAAATTATCTCCGACATTTCTGGAAAAAACTCCGAGATTTTTTGAGAAATCTCCGAGATATTTTTGCGATACTCAGAGATTGTGCATTTTTCGTACGAAAAAGGGACTCGTCTGAAGGCTATTATCCCCTTCAAATCTGCAGTGCACATGACTTTCACATGCAAAGATAGAAAGTAAACGACCACTCACCACGGCACTCCCTTACCCTCTGCGTTGAAACACAAAAAAAGGGTGCAAACCATCTGACAGAGATGATTTGCACCCTTTAGGAGAAATAAGAGAGAGAGTAGCCTTATCGTCGAGGACGAAGCACATTGAGTACGCAGAGCAATACGACTCCTGTGTCGGCAAACACGGCAGCCCACATGCCCGCTAAACCGAAGGCGGAGAGCACCAACACGATTGTTTTTATACCAATCGCCAAAGTGACGTTTTCCCAGACCAAGCGGCGCGTGCTACGTCCAGCACGAATAGCATCGGCCACACGGAGCGGATCGTCGGTGGCCAGCACCACATCTGCCGTTTCCACCGCAGCATCTGTGCCACCTGCTCCCATCGCAAAACCAACGTGAGCGCGAGCTAATACAGGAGCATCATTGATGCCATCACCCACAAAGGCGACTTTGCGCCCTTCGCTCATGAGGCGTTCCACATGATGTAGTTTGTCTTCGGGCAACAAGCGCGAATGCCACTCATTGAGCCCTAACTGTTGGGCCAGTGCATCCACCGCTTCGGCATAGTCGCCTGAGAGCATCACGGTGTGAATGCCCATTTGTTGGAGCATCTCTACCGCAGCTTTGGACGTGGGGCGCGCCTCATCATTGCTCACGGAGAAGGCTCCTTCTGCACCGCTATCCATGCCGTCTTGCAAAGTCACGACACCCGTGGTGAGGGTTCCAGTTTTGTCGAACACCACCGTATCAATTTGGGTCACAGCATCTAGGTGCAATCCGCCCTTGAAAAGGACACCACGCTTGGAAGCTCTGCCAATGCCGGCAAAATAGCTCAATGGGATGCTCAGCACCAAGGCGCAGGGACAAGATGCCACGAGGAAGACGAGGGCACGATACACCCATTCACTGAGGACGATGTCGGTTTGGGGCGCAACCCATTGCACCAAAGCAGGCACCACTACGAGCAAAGCAGCGAGGGCCACCACCACGGGAGTGTAGATGCGCGCGATTTTCGTGAGCATCTGTTCGGCAGGGGCTTTGCGCGCTGCGGCATCTTCCACCATTTGTAGGATGCGCGAGAGAGCATCTTCGCCCAATGCGCGGTCGGTGCGGAGATAAATGGGACGATCCATCACGATATAGCCCGACATCACGCGCTCCCCAACAGCTACTTTGCGCGCCACGCTCTCTCCTGTGAGAGCCGCGGTGTCGAACTGTGCAGAGGTATAAGGTTTTCCCTCCGTGATTACTGAAGGGACATCGCACAACACGCCGTCCAGAGGCACACGCGCTCCGCGCTCTACACGGAGCAAACTGCCGAGAGCTACGTCTTTAGGACTGCACATCTGTGTGGTGCCCGAGGCCTCATTGACCAAGGTGCAGGCGTCGGGACGCAAAGCCACGAGCGATGCGATGCTCTTGCGCGCACGCCCCACGGCTAGTCCTTGTAGGTTTTCGCCCAACAGGTAGAACAACATCACGCCCACAGCTTCGGGATAATCCCCAAGAGCAATCGCTCCCACGGTGGCAATGAGCATGAGAAAGAACTCGTTGAACACCTGGCCTTTGCGCAGTCCTTGCCAAGCTCCTTTGAAGACGGTTTGCGCTGCAAGGAGATAGGCGAGGATATATCCGAATTTCAACCATTCGGGATGGGAAAACGACAAGTGTTGCTGGGCAACAAGGCTTTGCAATATCCAAGTGCTGAGGGCAAGGCAGGCAGCCACCGTGAAAACTATCCATTGGCGCGCTCCGCCATGCTCGTGATTATGACCATCGTGTGCATGACATCCGCAGGCACAAGCGCAGGTGTCGCTCGCACAATGCAGATGCTCTGCATCGTGATGCGGATTGTGCTCCTCATGATAATGGGCACAACCGCAATGCTCGTGGTCGTGATGGCTGTGTGCATGGTGATGTACACCAGTGTCATGGCCATTTTGTTCATGATGAGAGTGACAATGCTTATCCATAATTCAGAGATTGTGTGATGATTTTGATGATGCAAAGATAGAGAAATTCGTGTGCAACTGGGTTGCAAACAAAGCAAATCGGGTGGTTTATAGCAAAAGTGGAAATAAAAAGGGCTAAACTCGCGCGGTATCACGGAGATTTATGGGGATAATCCAAAACTTTGTCGTAATTTTGTGCACACGTATTATCCCAAATCGCTCATTAGAGCCTGAACAGATTTCATTATATTGTTGAGCAGATGGTTGGTTGTGAGTTCGAAGGCGTAGCGGGCTACGTCGAGAACGAACAAGAAACAAGATGCCAACAAGAAAATGAAAGATGGCAGGAAGTTATCTTCTCTATAACGAATTGCACTATAACGGTCTAATGACCGATTTGGGATTATTATCTCCTCAAACAACCCTATGGCTACTACGCGCAAAATCAAAACCGCTCTCGTGTCGGTGTTCCACAAAGATGGCCTCGACACGCTTCTCAAAGCCCTTCACAACGAAGGTGTTCAATTTCTTTCCACTGGTGGCACGCACGATTTTATCGTGTCGCTCGGACTTCCCTGCCAACAAGTGGAAGATTTGACGTCATATCCTTCCATCCTCGGTGGACGTGTGAAGACACTCCACCCCAAAGTATTCGGTGGCATTCTCGGCCGTCGCGACTTGGAAGATGACCGCGAGCAAATGGCGCACTATGAAATCCCCGAAATTGACCTCGTGATTGTCGATCTTTATCCCTTCGAAGCTACGGTGGCTTCTGGTGCTTCTGATGCAGACATCATCGAAAAGATTGACATCGGTGGTATCTCTCTCATTCGCGCAGGTGCGAAAAACCATAAGGATGTGGTGATTGTTTCCTCTAAAGCGGACTACCAACCTTTGCTCGACATCGTCAAGGCGCAAGGTGCTGAAACAACCTTGGAACAACGCAAACAATTTGCTACCAACGCTTTCGCAACCTCTAGCCACTACGACACTGCGATTCACGCATGGTTTAGCAAAAACTAAACGAGGACATACGTATCTAGTTTAGATTTCTCCTTACACAGTGCCCAAAGGGATGCGCCCTATTGGGCAATGAATCAAGCAAAATATTGACAATGGGAATTTTTTCTTCCTTTTTCTCTATGAAGCGTGAGCTTGCCATGGACCTCGGCACGGCCAACACCATCATTATCTCCGATGGTGAGATAGCTGTGAACGAGCCTTCTGTGGTGGCACTCGACCCTACCACTGAGAAAACTATCGCAGTGGGTGAGCGTGCGAAGCTCATGTATGAAAAGACCAGCGAGAAAATCCGCGTAGTTCGCCCTCTGCACGATGGTGTGATTGCGGACTTTAACGCCTGCGAACAGATGATGCGCGGACTGATCAACATGGTGCGCACCAGTCGCCACCTTTTCACCCCCAGCATCCGCATGGTGATTGGTGTGCCTTCGGGTTCTACTGAGGTGGAGCTCCGTGCAGTGCGCGACAGTGCCGAACATGCTGGTGGTCGCGACGTATATCTGATTTTCGAACCTATGGCTGCTGCCATCGGTATTGGTCTTGATGTGAACGCCCCTGAAGGTAATATGGTGGTGGACATCGGTGGTGGTACTACCGAAATCGCGGTGATTTCTATGGGTGGTATCGTATCGAACAACTCCATCAAGATGGCAGGCGACGACTTCACAGCCGATATCCGCGAATACATGAGCCGACAGCACAACGTGTCTGTCTCAGAACGTATGGCGGAACGTATCAAAATCAACGTGGGTAGTGCCTTGGCTGAATTGCCTCCTGCAGAAGCTCCCGAAGACTATGTGGTGCATGGTCCTAACCGCATCACTGCGCTTCCTATGGAAGTGCCCGTATGCTATCAGGAAATCGCGCACTGTCTCGAACGCTCCGTGGGACTTATCGAAACGGCAGTGCTCAATGCGCTCTCCAACACTCCACCCGAACTCTATGCCGACATCGTGAAGAACGGTATTTATCTCACCGGTGGTGGTGCCCTCCTTCGTGGTTTGGCACAGCGTTTGAGCAATAAGATCAACATCCCCTTCCACGTAGCTGAAGAACCCCTCCTCTGTGTGGCCAAAGGTACGGGCAAGGCTCTCGCCAACATCGACGAATACCCCTGCTTGATGCGATAAATCATGCGCCTTTAGGCTTTGTCATGATCATTTCTCTGCTTTCTATAATGAATAATCGCTCATATATGGCGATAACCCACATGGAGAGCAGCGCGCATTTTTGCAGCATCTTCTGTGCAATCTCTGCCCTGTCTCTTCTGTAGGCAGGGCTTTTGCCCATCATATCCCCAACGATGCAAATACTTCTCGACTTCCTTCGCCGCTACAACTATCTCTTTCTCTTCATCCTGTTGGAGGGGATCAGTTTGACGCTCCTCTTCCAGTTCAACAACTACCAAGGGAGCGTATGGAACACTGCGGCCAATGAAAGCGCAGCAAAGGCCAATGAAACCTATGCTTCGCTCGAAGCCTATTTCAAGCTCGGAGATATCAACGCCCTACTCACCACAGAGAACACCAAACTGCAACAAGAAAATGCGGTGTTGCGCGCTGCACTAGATTCTGCAACACACGACACCACATTTACCGAACGTAAGGTGCGACAAGAACTTGCGGGCTTTCAGCTGCTCCCAGCGCGTGTGGTGAGCAATGGAGTGCGCCGTGGTCATGATGGATATTTGGTGATTAACCGCGGAAGAAAAGATGGCGTCCGCCCCGAGATGGGCGTCGTTGGCGGTGGTGGTGTCATAGGAATAGTCTATTTAGTAGGTGAAAACTATGCTTTGATTATCCCAGTGACTCACACCAAGTCTAGCATCTCATGCCGAGTGCGCGGTAAGAACTATTTTGGCTACCTACAATGGGATGGTGGTAGCACGCGCATGGCACAGCTCGATGATGTGCCGCGCTACGCCAAAACTCGAGCTGGCAATGTGATTGAAACTTCAGGATATTCTTCGGTATTTCCTCCAGGCATCTTTGTAGGTCGCGTGCACAAGGTGAGCAACTCTTCCGATGGACAGAGCTACCGCTTGGACATCGTCCTCGGCACCGACTTTGCTAACCTACGCGATGTCAATGTAGTGGTGACTCCCTACAAAGCAGAGATTCGACAATTACAAGAAAAGGCTGATAGCTTACAATAGGTAATCGTATAAGCACGTTAGAATGGGGAATCAAACCTCTATTCCATTTTCTAATATCACAGTCTCCACTGTACATGCTAACATCGATGATTATATGATGTTGTAAGTTCTGCGTACAACTTATATCCATTCATAGTTGCCCACTAGCCTCTAAATTATAAGTTTTAACGTCGTAAACCCATGTTTAATGTCATCCTCCCTCGCATCCTTTGGATTTTGGGTTTAATTCTCGCCCAAACCTTGGTGTTCAATCACATTCACCTGATAGGATATGCCACACCAATGCCGTATGTCTACGCACTCATCATGCTGCCTCACGGCACTTCACGATGGATTTACGTAGTGCTTGGATTCGCGCTTGGACTGGTGGTAGACACACTCAGCAACACGGTTGGAGCAGCTGCCGGAGCCTTAACCCTCGTTGGGCTTGTCACTCCCTTGCTATTGCGTGCTTTTGCTCCAGATGATAAACTGGAAGAGGAGTTCACCCCCTCTATTCGTACGATGCAATGGAGTGGTTTCTTGAAATTTGCTATTGCAGTGACGTTCATTCACACGATGGTATTCTTCCTCCTCGAAACTTTCTCTCTCTTCGACCCGCTTCGCCTGCTCATAGAAGTAGTGAGTAGCACAGCATTGACAGTGATTTTCATGGCCACTTTTGAGAAACTGAGAAATACCTCTCGAAGTGCATGACCCCAACTACTTGCAGTGTAGATAGGAAAAATCAGAATAAACAGGATGTCACAGAATTAAAGAGCTCAAATCGCTCGAAAAATTAATCTCTAACGACTAACGTCTAGATTATGCCCCAAGATTACAGTTATGAAAAGCGAAGGTTTGTAGTAGGCGCGGTGGCGGCAGTCATCATCGCGGTCTACCTGATTCGCTTGTTCACACTGCAACTCATGAGCGACGACTATCGCAAGAGTGCCGACTCTAATGCGTTTCGCAAAGAGATTATCTATCCCTCACGCGGCCTGATTATGGATCGCCATGGCAAACTCCTTGTTTATAATGAGCCTTCCTACAACATCCTCGTGACGATGCAAGACCAACACGGCATCGACACCCTAGATTTCTGTGAGACAATTGGCATCACAAAAGAGGAGTATATAGCTCGCATGGCTGAAATCAAGGATCCCCAAAAGAATTTAGGTTACTCTCGCAACACCCCTCAGCTCTTTATGAGCCAAATACCAGCCCAGGAGTTCTCTAAATTTCGCGAGAAACTCTTTCGCTTCAATGGATTTAGCGTCGAAAAACGCAGTGTTCGCCGTTATGCCAGTGGCATCGGAGCACATATCCTGGGGGATGTGGCCGAGGTGAATCAAGCAGATATTGACAGTGATGCTTATTACAAGAGTGGTGACTATATTGGCAAACTCGGGGTGGAACGCAGCTATGAGAAAGCTCTTCGCGGAGAGAAAGGCATGCGCATCATGCTCCGCGACGTACATGGACGCACCCAAGGGCACTATATGGATGGGAAGTTTGACACGAAAGCTCACCCAGGTCGCAACCTAACTCTTGGCATCGACCTCGCTACTCAACAACTTGCAGAGCGTTTGCTGGAAGGTAAGCTCGGAGCTATCGTAGCTATCGAACCGGCTACTGGAGAGATCATTGCCATGGCTTCTTCTCCCTCCTATGATCCTCGCAGCATGGCAGGCCGCGATCGCAGCAAACACATGGGCATTCTCATGCGCGACGAACGAAGACCCCTTCTCAACCGTGCCATTAGTGGGCTCTATCCTCCTGGTTCCACCTTCAAAATCTCCCAAGCTCTCCTAGGACTTCAAGAAGGAAGCATTAATCCCAGCGTGGCTTTTCCTTGCCACCATGGGTTCAACTACAAAGGACTTCACCTTGGATGCCACGGACACGCCTCGCCCATCAACCTTGTCCCAGCCATAGGAACGAGCTGTAATTCCTATTTCTGCTGGAACTTGCTCCGTATGTTTGGCAACAAAGGAAAATACGGAAGTGTGCAAAATGCCATGACTCGCTGGAAAGATCATCTTGTTGCTATGGGCTTTGGCTATAAACTAGGCATTGATCTTCCTGGGGAACGAAGAGGCATGATCCCCAATGCAGCCTATTATGACAAGGCCTATAAGAAATCTTGGAATGCCCTCACCGTGATTTCGATTTCGATTGGTCAAGGAGAGGTCACTGCTACTCCACTTCAGATTGCCAATCTAGCAGCCACTATCGCTAATCGTGGACATTTCTACGTGCCACACATAGTGCACAGTGTGCAAGGTGAACGTCTCGATACGACCTACACCAATATGAGGCGAACCAAAGTGGATCGCCACTACTATAATTATGCAGTGGCAGGTATGCGGCGCGCAGTGGAACAAGGCACCTGCCGAGGTGCCGACTTTCCTGGCGTACAAGTGTGCGGAAAGACTGGTACTGCGCAAAACCGCGGTCACGACCACTCAGCATTTATGGGCTTTGCTCCAATGAACAATCCCCAAATAGCCGTCTGCGTTTATGTAGAAAATGGCGGATTCGGAGCAGACTTTGCCGTCCCTCTTGGCTCACTCATCATGGAGCAATTTGTGAATGGCAAACTCTCACCCGCTTCTGAGGCTAAAGCCAACACCTTCCAACACCGACACATCAGTTATGGCAAACAAGCGCGATAGTATTCAACTCAACCCCGCTTTTCGAGCGGATGGGTGGGTGTTGCTCATCTTTCTCATTCTCCTTGCTTTTGGATGGCTCAGTGTGTGCGGAGCTAGTCATAGTTTTGGTGACGTCGACTTTCTCACTTTCGACACACGTCCTGGCAAACAGTTAGTTTGGATTTGCTGCTCTCTTGGACTTGGAGCAGTCATTCTAATGTTCGATGATCGATATTTCGACATGTTGGCCGACTTGTTCTATTGGAGCATGATGCTAATCCTACTCATCACCCCTTTTATTGCCCATGACATTAAAGGGTCTCGATCGTGGATTTCATTAGGTCCAGTATCTCTTCAACCTGCTGAATTTGCGAAGTGTGCCACTTCACTCATGGTCGCAAAACTCATTGGACAATACGGATTCACCCTTAATGAACGACGTAAGTTTCTCCAAGCAGCGGGTATCGTTCTCCTGCCCTTCGTCCTTATCATCTTACAGAAAGAAACAGGTTCAGCTCTTGTTTATCTGTCTTTCTTCCTCATGTTCTACCGAGAAGGAATGCCTGGTAGCATTCTTTTTAGTGGGGTTGCAGCAGTAGCTTATTTTGTCATAGGCATAGGACAAGGAGATGTCGCCCTACCTGGCACATTAGCTTCTTTAGGTGAAGTCTTGGTGATGGCTCTCATTTGGATTTTCACCATCGGCATGCTCCGCATCTATTGTCCTAAACAACCCGAGCACGCACGACGTCTGCTCCTTTGGGGTATCATTCTCCACGTTGTCGCCTATGCTGTGTCCTTGTGGATAGTACCTTTTGATATTAGTTGGGCACAAATGGCAGGAGGTGTAGTCATGACTGGCTATCTTGGTTTGCAATGGCTAGGCCAACGCATACGCACCTTCTTACTCATCACTGCATTTTCGCTAGGAAGTATGGGATTTCTCTACGCCTCCGACTACGCGCTCAACAATGTAATGAAGGATTATCAACGCACGCGCATCCGCGTGCTACTTGGCATCGAAGAGGACCGAGATGCCTCCTACAATGTCATTCAGTCAAAGATTGCCATCGGTTCTGGCGGTCTCCAAGGCAAGGGTTTCATGAATGGCACGCAGACCAAGCTCGACTATGTGCCTGAGCAAGACACCGACTTCATCTTTTGCACTGTGGGTGAAGAAGAAGGATTCTTAGGGGCTAGTGCTGTATTGCTGCTCTTCTTGGCACTAATATGGCGCCTCATCTATCTAGCCGAACGGCAAACGTCACGATTTGGACGGGTCTTTGGCTACTGCGTACTCTCAATACTCCTGTTCCACATATTCATCAACATTGGCATGGTGCTTGGCATCGCACCAGTCATTGGCATACCACTGCCCTTCTTCTCTTATGGAGGTTCATCACTATGGGGCTTCACCCTTCTGCTGTTCATCTTCCTCCGCATTGATGCTGGGCGCAAACGCAGATAATGGTTAATTGCTCAAGGCCTATTTTCTTTGACTCAAACATTAAGTTAACTACTTGGGATAACATAACATGGCAAACCCATCTTCCGACCGCAACGAAACTATCATCCGCAGCATTCTCTTCATAGCTGTGGTGTTGCTAGCCGTTGGTATCATCATTTTTTTGAAACACTCTTCTGATGTTCCCCTAACGCCAGAAGGTTTTGCTGCACGCGACAGCATACAACGCATGGCGACTCCAGACACCACTACAGCTCCAATTGAGGACTTCACCTCTACCGATACAGACTCGTCACTCCCCACCGACACAGTATCCATGGATTTACGTCTTCCTTCTGATGCTGGATATGAGGACGGTTATTTTGCAGGCCTCCAAGACGGACTTGATGACATGGAACGAGCTTCTTATGACGACACATCTAAGTTCCCCACGGAAGCTCAACGTAGAAACTACACCGATGCCTACAAACGAGGATACGCACAAGGCTTTGCAGATGGACAAAACCAAGGTGAAGAAGAGGCACCTCTCAATGAAGAGCCAACCATCACTCCTCCATCTACCGCTCCTAAAACAAATGTTCCATCTACTAAGCCGAACAATCCAACCAATCATCCCCCGCACGCAGCTCCTCCCCACAGCACTAAATCCCCAGTAGCTCCAAAGTCTAGTGCATCTCCAACTAAATAATAAATCTCTCCTCTTCGCGTTTCTATAAGAACTGATATAGCTTCGCCAATCTATCGAAGACTCCCCCAACCATCTTTGTGCGATGCTGCAAAGTCGCTCTGGGGCAACGCATCTTCCTAAAGGCATTTTTGGGGGAAGCTGCCTCAATGCTTCTTTAAATATTCGGTACTTTCTAGCTCATCTGCCTCTTCGTCTATGGACTATCTCTCACTCATCTATCGCTATTATCCTGAGGACAATGCCCTTCGTCGCATGCTGTTGCATCATAGCCAGCAAGTCTGTACGCGCGCCTTACAGATTGTAGATCGCCATCCCGAATTAGGGGCTAATCGCATATTGGTAGAAGCTGGTGCCATGCTACACGACATAGGCATATTCCGCACTGATGCTCCAGGCATCCACTGCCATGGCACCGAACACTATCTACTCCATGGCATCATCGGGGCTAGCATCTTGCGCCATGAGGCTGAAGTCTTACGTCAAAAAGCAACTACTGATGTATCAGCTACCATCCATTCTGACGAGACTTGCACTTTCTACGAAGCCCTTGCTCGCATTTGTGAACGGCACACTGGAACGGGACTTACTCGTCAGGTCATAGCCCAACGGGGCCTTCCCATGCCAGCACAAGATCTCTTACCCGAAACAATCGAAGAACAGATTATCTGCTACGCCGATAAGTTTTACAGTAAAAGCCACTTGGAGCGCGAACGTAGCCTCTCCCAAACCATTGAGAGTTTAGAGAAATTTGGGGATGCAGGAGTGGAGAAATTTCGCCACTGGGCCGAACTTTTTGAATAGAAAATTGTAACTTTGCCCCTAGCCTGTGGCAAAATCACCTCTTACAGCCTTCACCCTTCTCTCTCATTTGTTGGAAAAGGGCTTTTTGCTAAAGGCGTTTTTTTCATACTTTCCCCTATCAGACATCTCACTTGTCACGCACAATCCATCATAAAACACTTCTTTGGGTAGTCGTTCTCCTATTGGGTAGCACCCTCGTGGGGTGTAATCTCACCGCCCTTGTTCCAGGTCGCCATCAACGAGTTGCGACCACTACCACGACTACTTCCTCCGCTGCTCCCACCGTAGCAGCGGACACCAATGGTGTAGGCCAACCTGCGCTTCGTGATGCCATAGAAGACACTGCACACGTGTTAAACATGCTCCAAACGTCAGATAGCCTACTCAAAGAAAATGTAAATAATCCCACTCCCCCCCTTAAAGTTGCTGATTCTACACGCCAAACTTCAGCCATCAATATCGATAGTTTGAGCCGCACCTTACGTCGCGACACCACTATTGCAGTAAGCAATGCTAAAGCCTTAGCAGATTCTGCTAAGCTCGACACCACTCGTCAGCGTTCGGGATTGGAAGCTCCAGTAGACTATAGTGCAAAGGACTCCTTGGTCTACGATGCCACTACAGGTTTCGCCCATCTTTATGGTGATGCCAAGGTGCATTATCAAAACATGGATTTGAGTGCTGACTATATTACGCTCAACATGGATTCGACAATCGTCCATGCACAGGGTGTACCCGATAGCACAGGCAAAGCCATGAAAGGCACTCCCATCTATAAACAAGGGAGTGAAAACTATGAAAGTGAGCGCATGTCGTTCAATTTCAAGACAAAGAAAGGCTTCATTGAGAAGGTAAAGACCACCCAGGGTAATGGTTTCTTGCGAAGCGTTGACTCAAAACGCTCCAACGATGGCAACTTCTATCTTCAAAATGCGCAGTACACCACCTGCGACGCTGACCATCCTCACTTCTATCTCCAACTCACACGCGCCAAAGTATCGCCTGGTAAGGAAACCTTCTTCGGGCCGGCATATTTGGTAGTAGCAGATGTGCCGCTACCCTTAGCCATTCCTTATGGTTTTTTCCCTTTCAACAAGAAATACTCTTCGGGCATTATCATGCCCAGCTATGGTGATGAAACTTCACGCGGTTTTTATCTCCGCGATGGTGGATACTATTTTGCCTTGAGCGACCGCATGGACCTCAAACTCTTGGGAGAAATCTATACCAAGGGTTCCTGGGGAGTATCGGCAGAGACCAATTATGCTAAGCGTTATGCCTATCGAGGGAACTTCTACGTCTCTTATCTCACCACCATCACGGGCGAAAAGAATCTGCCTGACTACAACAAAACTACCAGCCTCAAGGTGCAATGGTCGCACTCCTCCGACCAAAAGGCCAATCCCAACACCTCTTTCACGGCACGTGTCAATTTTGCTTCACAAAACTATGAGCGCAGCAATCTCTCTTCGCTCTACACCCCCACGGCCTACACACAGTCCACACGTGCCTCTTCGGTGAGTTTCACTCACAACATTCCTTCACTCGGCATCTCTCTTTCGGGGTCAAGCAACATCACGCAAAACATGCGCGACTCTTCACTCGCCATCACCTTGCCCGACATCTCCATCAATGTCAATCGCTTCTACCCCTTCCGCCGCAAGAAGGCAGTAGGTAAGGAACGATGGTATGAGAAAATCAGTCTTTCCTACACGGGACAATTCTCCAACTCCATCAACACTAAAGAAGATAAACTTTTTCATACCCCCCTTCTAAAATGGAAAAATGGTATGCAGCACCGTGTCCCCATTGATGCTACATTCCAGCTGTTCAAATACATCAACATCTCCCCCTCGCTCAGTTTCAGCGGTCGCACCTATCTCTCACGCGAACGCCGTAGTTGGGACAACACACAACAAGAAGAGCGTCGCGACACCACCTATGGTTTCTACAATCTCTATGATTGGAATGCTTCCATGTCGTTCAACACCACCCTCTATGGTTTCTACAAACCTTGGAGCAAACTTTTCGGTAGTCGCATTCAAACCATCCGCCACGTGTTCAAACCCAGCATGAGCTTCTCTTATGCTCCCGATTTCACCACACGCAGCTATGGCTATGTCACCAGTTATGTGCGCACTGACAAAGATGGCAAGGTAAGCACAGTCGACTATTCACCCTACGCTTCAGGACTCTATGGTTATCCCTCGGGCAAACGCCAAGGAAGCATCAACATGAGCATCTCCAACAATGTGGAGATGAAAATCAAGTCTGATGCAGACACCAGCGGATTCCGTAAGATTTCGCTCATCGACGAGCTTTCAGCTTCGATGTCTTACAATCTAGCCACAGATTTCCAACCATGGAGTGACCTCTCCACAAATATCCGTCTGCGACTCTCTCCTCGCTACACTTTCTCCATGGCAGCACGTTTCGCCACCTATGCTTATGAGTTCGACAAAGACGGCAAAGTCATAGTGGGCAACACCACTGAGTGGAGTCACGGTCGCTTCGGACGCTTCCAAGGCATGAGTCAAAACATCTCCTACACCCTCGACAACAAGAAGATGTCCACATTCTTCGGGTTACTCGCTGGTCGTGGTTGGGACAAAGTCTGGGAAGGCATTGCCGGGAAGCGCAAAGAAGAGGATAAGCGTCCCAATCCCAAAGACGATTCTGACCAACTCGAGGATGAAGAAGAGGCCAATACTGACCCCATGCTCAGAAAGAATAGAGACAAGAAGAATGAAAAGAAAGTAAGTGCCGACGTCGATGATGACGGCTACCTAGCTTTCTCATTACCCTGGTCGCTCACTTTTAGTTATGGTGTCACCATGGCTGAAGATCGCTCCAAGCCCATCAACACGCGCAACATGCGCTATCCCTATTCCTTCACCCAGACACTCAACTTCTCGGGTAATATCACACTGGCCAAGGGGTGGAACATCAACTTCTCTTCGGGCTACGATTTCAACTATAAGAAGCTCTCCATGACCACAGCATCGCTCTCTCGAGATTTGCACTGCTTTGAGATGTCTTGTAGCATTGTCTTGTTGCCCTACTCTTCATTCAACTTCTCTTTCCGTGCTCGCGCAGCAGAGCTTGCCGATGCATTGAAGTATGAGAAACGAAGCAGCTACTCCAGCAATATTGATTGGTATTAGTCCCCCTGATGCACTGCTGTCGAAGAAATGAAAAGCACGTTCGCAAGAGCATCTTAGTGCAGCATACAACCATCAATTATGACCCTATTGATCTACTTATAAACCTCCAACCTGTGGAAGGACGTATTCTTCCACAGGTTGGGCAAAACAAACCTCATCATGAAACAACACTTCTTTTCAGTAGCGACAGCCCTACTAGGCGGCATCGCGCTCCTCGCAAGTTGTAACTCGAAATCTGATGTTGAAAATCATCAGATGAGCATACAAAGCCGCGACCGCAAGTTGGCTTCTACCCTCTATGCCGACCAGGCCACTGACACCGTGTGGGTGGCCAGCACTGAATCATGGACCTCTCGTGTAGACATGATTAAAGCCACTACCGAACAAGGTGCTAACCAGGCCACGACTCCCGCGACCACTTCAACCCATGAGGATCGCAGCGCAGGAGTCGCCCTTCCCACCGCGCCAGCAGCTTTCACTATCGCTCCTAAAGAGATCACCGTCAAACCTGGATACTACATCGTCACACCAGTGGTCATTACGGCTCAAGTGCCAGCTACCCAACTTCTGCAACAAGCCAACCTCCGCATCCTTCCGCTAGGAGGCCCTCTCAACGGCTTGTCACGCCGCATCAACCAAGTAGGCTGGCTCAATATCAGCAGTCCCGTTGCAGCCTATTCCGAACAGTCTAAGAGCATACAGCCTAATTTCAGTGAGGTGCTCCAACAGAAGGGGGGAACCACGCGCATGGTATTTGAACTCTATGACAACCAAGTCTCTACCCATTCCCTCACCTCTGACGCAGATTGGTTGACGATCCCTGCCAACGCGAAACAACCTGCCAAGGGACGCAATATTGTCGAACTCACCTATGGAGAAAACACAGGCGAAAAGCCTCGTACAGCTACTCTCCAACTCTCTTCGGGCGGTGCATCGACAGTAATCACCTACGTACAACCTGGTCGTCCCAAGAAATAGTAGCCAAGAGCCTTGTTAGGTATAAGAATTACCGACTTCTAACCTAGCATTCTGGCCTCACCACCAAGCTATAATCACCCAATGTGGTGAATTATCCTTGCAACATCTTTTATCTTTGGCGCAAAAGTGGTACACACTCACTTGAAGTAGCCCACTTTTGCGCCTTTTTTCTATTTCCCTCTCCATCTCTCCCTTCATGAAGCGTTCTTTCCCCCTAGTCAGCAGCCTTCTTCTTGCTTCTTCGCTTGCTGTCTCAGCGCGCATCCTTGTTCCTGCCACACCAGCACCTCCCACTCGAGGTGCAACAATCAGCACAAACACTCCACAACTCACCGCACCTTACGAGGCACTGCCAAAACTTGATGCAACCCTCACCCTCTTGGCAAAGGGCTATCAACAGGCAACGCAATTCATCGCCACCCGTGGAGCCGCCCAACTCGACAGTGCTACCCTGCAGCAAACCACTCCTGATGGCAATTTCCAATTGCTCAACACCGTAGCGTTCAATATCCATACCACAGAGAACAAAGCTGAAGCGGTGGCACAGCAAGTCCAGAAACTCGGTGGCACAGCCAACGTAATCACCGAGAACTTCCTTTTGGTAGAGATTCCTATTGCCCAAATTCAATCCGTTGCTCAGCTTTCTGAGGTGGTGGAGATGGCGATGCCTCAACGGGCATACCCCTTCATGAAAGAAGCGCGTAAAATGTCACACGTAGACGAGATTCATGAAGCCAAAGAACTCTACACTCCTTTCAAGGGAAAGGACGTCATCATCGCCGTAATCGACCAGAGTTTTGAGTTTCGCCACGCGGCCTTCCTTGACAAAAACGGCAACTCACGTGTGAAATGGCTTTGGGATCGCTCAGGCTATTCTCCCCAAGCCACTTCCAACCAATCTAAATCTGCGACGGACAAAATTCCCGTGGGTACAGACTTTCAAGACCGCGGTTCGGGAGGTCACGGCACCCACACCACTGGCATTGCCGCTGGTAGCGACGTAGGCAATGCTCAATATGGTGTAGCCCCTGAAGCCGACATCATCATGATTCCATCCACCTTCCTCGACTCAGAGGTTTTGGAAGACGTGAAATTTGTGCGCAATAAAGCGAAGCAAGCCCAAAAGCCGTGGGTCGTAAACATGAGTTTTGGCACACAAGAAGGCCCTCATGATGGCTCTACAGGCTATGACCAAAACATGTCACTGGTAGGTAAAAACAAAGGGGGCATTCTTGTGGCATCAGCTGGCAATGATGGCGATTTGAACATTCACGTCACTCACAACATTCCTGCAAGTGATTCTTGTTTCATCCTCTTTGATTACAAAGACTACGAAAAGCTCACCGATGACCAAAAGAAGTCTAAGACTTTCACCTTCGATCTTTGGTCACAGAGCACTGACAAGGTAGACCGCCTAGAAGTGAAACCTTTCCTCTTGATCAATAACAAGGTGGAATACATGGATGCTGCCTTCTGGAAAGACCATGCATGGTTTCACACGGGAAGCAGCAAGTTTACTCATAAGCACCAACACAAATTTTGGGTTAAGCTCCCCCAAGTCCGTCTGGAGAAGAACGATGCCACCATCCTCTTTGGCCTGAAATTAACCAACACCGACAAGGTGCAAGTAGAAACGGTGCACGGTTGGGTATCACAACGTGGAGCCTATGTAAAGAAGTCTATCCCAAAGATAGATAGCAAACGAATCCTCAAAGGGGATAATAATTACACCGTGGCGGATGCAGCAGGAAACATCCCATCAGCTATTACCGTAGGTGCCTACACTAGTCGCAACACGCACACCAACACCATCACCAAGAAGAGCTTCAATTTTCCAGACGCCATCGGACAGCGCAGCTATTTTTCCAGCATAGGCCCTGTACTCAATGATAAGGTGAAGAAACCCACTGTGCTCGGTCCTGGCGCACAAGTGTGCAGTGCGATGAACAAGCTCTATCCTGGCTTTGATGAAAAGTTCTGGATGATATCTGAAAAGGTGAAAGTCAACGGCGAAGACTACTACTATGCCGATATGCAAGGCACTTCCATGTCAGCTCCCTTCGTGTCGGGCGTGATAGCACTGTGGTTGGAGGCTAATCCCAACTTGGATCATAATGACATCGAAGAAATCATCGACAAGACTTCCTATAAAATATACCCAGGAAAGTCTAACAACTGGAATAAACTAACAGGCTATGGCCGCATCGATGCCTATAAAGGTCTGAAGTTGGCTTTGCAGAAGGCAGGAAAAGATCCGCTCACCTCTATCGAACGTGTGTCAGGCTCTACTCAACCTGTCACCCTTCAAGGGGATGGTCGCGTGTGGAATATTCTCTTCAACAATCCCGAACGCTCTGCCACAATTTCCGTCGTTGCCCTCGATGGTCGTGTGGCTCTCCAACGCAACCTACAACAGGTGTCGCAAGGTCATGAAGAAACCTTCGATCTCACCACCCTCACCTCAGGAGTCTATCTCCTTCGCATCGTCACTCCGGGTGCACAAATCACCCACAGAGTGGTAGTGAATCACTAATCACAAACAAAGATTCGGACTTCAGCAACTCACATTCTGGAGCATTCCGTCCTTCTTTAACCACTAAAAACTGAGAATTCGTGCACGATATTCTCAGTTTTTTGTATATTCGCAGCCCAAGTCTGTTGGACAGCTACTCATGCCCCACTTTTCCAGCAAAATGGTTGCACATCAACAGATCTTTTTCTCAACTAAACGCTGACTTCCACATGAAGAAATACATGCTCCCCGTGGTGTTCTGCGCACTCGCACTCTCCAGCTCTGCACAGACCACCCAACACCAAGAGACTACTTCCAACGCCAAGCTCGATCGCACACTCCGCGCAGTACAGCGACAACAAGAAGCCTATGGCCTCTCCCACCGCGCCACACGCGCTGGCGGTGCGCTCACTACTGCCGACTCACTCGCTGCACCCACTATCAACTACAATGGCACACGTCAATCCATCCTCGCTCCTCTCTCACTCATCATCACCACGCAGCCCAATGCTTCGACAGATGTAGCTGAGATGCTCCAACAGGCAGGACAGCACGCCACACGCATCAGCGCAACCACCGTGACCGCGCGCGTGGCTCCCGAATGGCTGGCACGCCTGGTAGAAGACCAGCGAGTGGTGCAACTCACCGCTTCAAAGCGTTTGCGCCCTTTTCTCGCAAAGGCACGCGCTGCCACCGGCGTGGACCGCGTGCACCAAAAAGATAACCTCTACACTCCCTTCACAGGTAAAGGAGTCATCGTGGGTGTCATCGATCAGAGTTTTGAGTTCAAGCACATGGGCTTCATGGGAGAAGATGGCAAGTCACGAGCCAAAATGATTTGGGACCGCTCGAAAGACTATGAAAAGGATCTCCAAAGCACGGCAGCTCCCATTCTCGATGTGGATGCTAGCAAACAAACCCACGACACCTACGACACGGGCAGCGGACACGGCACACACGTGACCAACATCGCCGTAGGCTCAAAGCACGGCAACAACCCTTATTATGGGGTGGCTCCCAACGCCGACATCATCATGATTCCGTCTGCCTTCGCACAAGATGAAATCATCGAAGACGTGCAGAAGATTAAGGAATATGCCGAAAAACAGCAGCAACCTTGGGTGGTGAACATGAGCTTGGGTAGCGTCATCGGCCCGCACGATGGTAGCACCGACTACGACCAAGCTATGGACAAAATGGCGCGCGGCAAGGGGGGCATTATCACAGCCGCCATGGGCAACGAAGGAGATCAGTTGCTCCACGCTTCTTCTGCCTTCCAACCTGGCGAGACGAAACATCTTTTTGTGGACTACTTTAAAGACCAAGACGGCACGGAAGACGATCTCACGTATATTGATTTCTGGGGCATTGACACCAACGCCACTGAGCAATTTACCATTACTCCCATCCTTGCCCTCACTCAAAATGGCAACGATGACGAAGATGCAGAACCACAAATCACCAAACGTAATGCAAATTTTTGGAAGAAATATCTTGATGAGGGACAAATCCTTACGGGTATTGATCCCAACAACAAGCGAGAATACCACTATGTTGCCGTAAAGATCAACAAACTCTTGGCAGACATAGGCAAGAAATATGATGATGTGATTTTTGGTCTAGAGATTACGGCAAAAAAAACTAACACTACACCTGCCACGCTCCACGGCTGGATTTATGCCGATGCGCCCAACTCTGCAGAGTTCACCGAACTCGCCACTAATTCTACTCTCGAGAGTATCAAGCCCGACAATCTCTACATCGTGGGGGAAGGTGCAGCCTCCATCCCTTCTGCCATCGCAGTAGGTAGTTTCACCACCCACGTGCCCAAAGGTGCTAAGTCTGATGAAAAAGAAGGCACACGCAGCACCTTCTCCTCCAATGGGCCATGGCTCAATGCCAACTACACGAAGCCCGCCGTACTGGCTCCTGGTTCTTATATCATGAGCGCGCTCAACCAGTATGCTCCTGACTTTGACCAAGACGAGGCTAGCTACTCTAGCAAGTGGAACAACAAAACTTACCGCTACGGCTACCAAGAGGGAACATCTATGGCGACTCCTTTTGTGGCGGGTAGCATCGCCCTATGGCTCGAAGCCAATCCTCAACTCTCCTACACCGATGTATTGGATATCATCAAAGCTACTTCTACCAAACACGAAGACATGGCTGGCAAAGAGTGGACACCCACCTATGGTTACGGATTGATCAACGTGTATGAAGGCTTGAAACTTGCGCTGAAAAAGGCTGGTAAAGATCCGCTCACCGCTATCGAGCGCGTGTCGGGCAGTGCAGCCCCTGCCACTTTCCACACCACCGCAACACAATGGCAAGTGCTCTTCAACAACCCCGAACGCTTTGCCACCATTGAGGTGACGTCGCTCGATGGTCGCAACCTCTATCGCCAACAACTGTCTAGCATCGCACAAGGTGACGAAGTGAACATCGACACCGACCGCTTCACTCCTGGTGTGTATGTGCTGCAAGTCTCCACCTCAGGAGCAAAGATTGCCCAAAAGATGGTGCGACAATAAGCCTATTCGTCCCTCGTTGGAGCTACTTTTACCGCTCCCTCTGGATAGTAAAATCCCGCCTCTCACTGTGAGTGGCGGGATTTTCTTTTGAGATGCTAGATGAGTGGGGCAACAGCTGCGTAAGCCATCATCTTGGGTGTCATCTATAGCGAGAGTGCTTAGGCTATAAACTTCAACCACAAGACGTAGCAACCTAAGCCAACGGCTTCCGCAACGAGGAAAGTGAGCACGGCTTTGCCCAGCACCTTCGCTAGTGCACCATATTGTTGACTATTGGTCCACACCTGTCCATAGGCTTTCTCTATTAAATAAGCACTTAATGATCAAATGTATTCCAAAAAGGGGCATAATGCTCTATTTTAGTGCATTCCTAATGCCACTTACACTAACTCCCTCTCTTGTTAAATGAGAGAAAGAGCGCAGATATGACAATGGGCATTCCTTTCCGAAATGAGAGGCAACCATTTATATGCATGCTGGACCACAGTCCATCTGATCAAATTGTCGAGAAAACTTCATTATTGTTTCTTTTTAGGGATGATGTGAAAGCGATACTGCACACCGAGCATCACGTAGTGAGGCAGGGCGTTAACCCACGTTTCGGTGCGGCCTTGGCCATTGATGCTGTATTGCAGGTTGCTTATTTGCGAGAGTAAGTCTACGGCAGTGAGCTTGACGACTAAGTTACCGCGCATCAAAAGTTTTGAGAGTGAAGCGTTCCACACCCAGTGGGTCGTGTTGAGCGTAGCATCGTTGTAGCCGCGACGGGCATAGAAGTTCATGTCACTACCGATTTCCCAATCTTGAGGCAGGTGGAAAAGACCACTGGCTTTGGCATTGTAGTCTACAGCGTCGGTGGATGGGAAGTTACGCATATCGGAGCGACTGCGTAACCAAGAGACGCGGCCTTCCAGTCCAACACGATTTTGGCCAAACTGGTAGGTCAAGCCTAAATGCTGCGAGAGGGTGAGGTTGCGCACCACGGAGCGCGTCATCTCATCGGTGTCGGTGGTGAAGTCTGCCGAGTTGAGATAGTAGGCCGCACTCGTACCTTGCAGTTGGAAAGCCTCCTTCTTGCCCAAGGGAGTGGAGTATTGCAGGGAGGCATTTGCGTTCCAGTTGCCGTCAATGTTTTGCGGTGTCCACTTGGTGGTGCCCGTGTTGCGCTGGTATTGACGTGCGTAGGCAATGGCGCGATCCGTGCGTCCGTATCCCGTGCTGAAAGAGATATTGCTGTGCGTACTGTGGTGTTGATAGGAGTAATACCCATTGACGCTGTGCGATAGTGATCGGCGCAGATTGGGATTGTTGGCGTAGATGTTGGTCGGGTCGCTATCGTTCACTGTCGGCAGCAGATAGTAGATGCTAGGGATGCCTTCGGAGAAAGCATAACTTACTTTGGCTTCCTTCGCACTAATGCCAGTCTTGTAGCTATATCGGAGCGAGAGCGCAGGAGAGAACTCATGTGCCCATCGCATGAGAGTAGTGTCTAACTGATGCTTCAGATAGTGCAATGACTCACGACGTACATTGCTCGCCAATTTGAGATTGACGTTATATTGTCTTTCTACGTTGATGTTGGGTTGATACACATAATCCATTTCCACTCCTGGGGAATAGGTGTCTCGTGTATAAACGGAATGTACACTATTATTCAAATCTTGTTGCAATACCTCAGGACGAATGGCAGAAGGGGGTAAGAGTGTGGCCATCGCTCCATTGGCAAGTTGTTCGCGCAACTTCCAATAGTTGTCGTCTTGCTTATTGTATTGGCGACCATAAGTGGCACGGAATTGTACGATTCCATAGTGTCCATTTTGAGGATTATAAGGCATCAAAGAGAGAGAGTATGCAGCTCCTCCATTGATGTTGTAGGAGGTGGAAACTCCATCTTGACGTTGGCTAAGACGATCGCCCGTGCCATTGGTATGCGTCTGAAAGTCAGAAAAACGATGCGTTGCCATGAGTGGTCGGTCTGTGTTGTGTCTGTACTCTCCGTTCATTCCTATCTCGAGGTTATCACGCAAGCCGGGGAACGAAATAGTAGCCCCACCATTTAGTCTTCCAATGAACCATCCTAAGCGTCCTTCTTTCTCTTGATTAGTACTATTGAGTAGATGCTGTGCCAGTGAAGAGCGTAGGCCGAGGGGAGAGTAGAGGGAGTCAAGGGATGCCAATCGGTGGTTTTCATGGATATTAGCCTTGAAGTTTGCTGTGCGCAAGAGAGAAGTGTAGTCATTGCGCAGATAGTCAATGGAGGGAGCAAGCTGAAGATACATCTGTTCTCCAAAGTGCTGCAGCGTGTGCGACGAAATCAAGTGAAATTTCTTGTCAATCTGCTGTGAGAGTGTACGTCCAAACACGTTGCCACTGGTATAGTAGTTCACACTGCTTGTCTGTTTCTCGGTGTCCACATCTTCGTGGGTGAGCATCACGTTGCCAAACACCTTGGTCTTCCTCACCTTATAGAGATAGTCAAGACCACCCATCTTGAGGTTAAGCAAGCCGTCTTGTGGCCATCCTCCTCCCCATTGTCCCGAGGCATTGCCAGCCTGCGTGTCTTTGATATTATTGATATTGACAAAGGCCGCCAGCCGCAGGCGGTCAGAGTATCCCAAACCGAAAGCCTTGCCCAAATAGCGTTCGGAGGGTACACCGTAGTGAGCTTCAGCATTGCCCATCCAGCCTGTGGAGTAGGCTTTCTTGAGATGAACGTCCATCACCATATGTTCGTCTTCGTTCGGTAGCTTCTTTCCACTTGTTGCGCGACGACGAAGGTAGGCATCATTGGCTGCGCGGTCGTAGACCTTGATATTCTTCACGGTGTAAGCAGGTAGATTTTCCAAAGCTACCTTTGGCGTACCAGCGAAGAAATCCTCGCCATTGATCATTAGGCTCTCAATATGCTTGCCGTTCACTTTGATTTGTCCGTTTTTGAGTTCTGCACCAGGGAGCTGTGCTACCAGCGCATCAAGCATCGAACCATTGGCCAACTCAAAAGCCGCAGCATCGTAGACCAATGTATCGCCGCGCATCACCATTTTAATGTGCGTAGCTTTCACTACAGCCTCGCCCAGCTTGTAGTCTTTGGCTTTGCTCATTTGGATTGTACCGATGCCCAAAGCTGAATTGCGGCGTGTGCGCACCAGAAATTGTTTCTCTGTATTTTGGTAGCCCTCTTTGCTGATCCGCAGTGTATACCGCCCTGGTTTATATTCAAACTCCAAAGAGTGCACACCGCTATTGGGGTCGTGAATAGCAAATTCTTGAAATGGCACCGCAATGCTGTCTTGGAAGAAAAGCGCGAACTTGGGTTGCATGATCACTTCCTCTGTTACCACCTGTCTGAGTTCAAAAGTGACGAGTGCTTTTTGCTGTGCATAGCTACTGCCAAAAATCATCCACATAACGACGATTGTTATGGAGGCTAAAGTATTAAAGTGACTTTTCATCTGACGAAAAAATTTGTTTACAAAAGCAGATATGGCTATAGAGAAGCACTTGTATATTTAGGGTTGTAGAATCTAAACAGCAGCACCAAAAGAATGGAGCGTTTGAACAACAAGGTCACAGCATCAGCACAAACCCATTCTCCCTTTTGGAAACTCACCCAAAAGGTGAAAACGAGTGCCCAAAATCCGAAACCCCAACATACTGCGCGACTAGTGCCAATGGTCTCACGCTTCAAGGCAAGACGCAAAAAGTGCACCGCAGCAACTAAAGGAATGGAGGTGAAAAACACCAACCCTAAGGCAGTAACATAATCCATTTTGTTTCGTTTTAATTTATTACTACACTTTTCTAATGCAAATATAAGAAAAAAATCTTTCTACCCAATAATGCCCACCTCATAAGCCCCAATATAAGGGGAGGAATGAGATTTCCGTCAAAGATAGTCTACAAGCAACCGCCTTAGTGGAACAGAAGAACTTCTCTCTAGTGACTCCCTTACCCCAATTCGGGATTGCTCACCCTCCTCTATCCACATTGCTATTAGGATGCTTTGCACGCCCCCCCTACTATATATGGGTAGATAAAGAGGGAAAGTGAGAAAAAACGGCAAAAAACTGACATTTTCCATTCAAGTACACCCGTAATTGCTATCACTATTTAGCAAAACAAAGAAATTACACCAACTAAGCTATGAGCACACTGGCATTGCTCCACCACCTTCTTCACTGTTTTTACTCTGGGTTAGCACAAAGGGACAGAAATTCCCTCCCTGCACCACTCATTTGGAGCGTCTCATTGTGTGACGTCCTAAAGATGTTCGCACAGCAATGGTTTTCTCACGCGCGGGTGACACGCGCGCGCATCCCTGGACTTTTGCACTTTTTGCTTTCACAACCTTCACAGAC
>NZ_KB290710.1:70348-86028 GCF_000318095.2 Alloprevotella sp. oral taxon 473 str. F0040 | reverse complement strand
CACTTTTTGCTTTCACAACCTTCACAGACAAACGAAAAATCAAGACTATTTTCGCCCAAAACCGAAGACAAAAAACGCGCTTTCCTTTCGCTTCTCCCCCTTTCTAGGAACAGCACCAAAAATGTCCCACATTTCCACAAAAACGTGGGAGATTCTCACAAAAACATCAGAGTTTTTTGAAAAAACATGGGAGAAGTTCTCGAAAATGTCGGAGCTTTTCTTGAAACACTCGGAAATCCTCCAAACTCAACCAGGACACTTCTTCCACTCAGCCCCAAAAATCGAAAGGAAGAATCCCTTCCCTCTAAAACTTCCATCCTTCCATCTACTTTTTTCATCTCAAGCAGAGAAAAACCGTCAGTCATTCTGCCCCCAAATTACCTGATTTCAGTCCTCGATTTCCCCTTTTCCACCAGCATTCCCTTAACGTCTGCTAAAAAGCACGCTTAAACCACTAGATTACAAACGTTTATCTCGAATTCAGTGAAGGTTGTGAAAGCAAAAAGTGCAAAACTCCTGTAGTGCGCGCGCGTACGCGAGGGAGAAGGAAGGGATTATACATAAATTAAGAAGACACAAAGTGATGTATTTGCTTCTTTGATTTGGCAAAAAATGGTAACTTTGCCCTTACAGACTTCATCTAACATAGATTTCACATGAAACGAACTCTTCTTTCCCTTGCCCTCGGTTTGGTGCTTTGCGCCAGCGCATGGGCCCAAAATGCACCGAAATATGTGTTCTACTTCATCGGCGATGGTATGGGTGTGAACCAAGTGAATGCCGCCGAAACCTTTGGTGCAGCTATCGAAGGTTCGATAGGCATCAAACCGCTGATTTTCCCTTCTTTCCCTCACGTGGCTCTGGTGAACACACAGAGTGCTAGCCACGGCATCACCGACTCGGCAGCTGGAGGCACGGCACTCGCCACAGGACGTAAGACCTACAACAACGCCGTGGGTGTGCTCACCGATAGCATTACCCCCGTCACCTCGATTGCAGTGTGGGCAAAAGAAGCTGGTGCAGCCGTGGGCATCGCTACCAGTGTGAGCGTGGACCACGCTACTCCTGCGTGTTTCTATGCCCACCAAAAGCACCGCAAGATGTATGCAGAGATTGGCCGTGACCTTGTGGCATCCAACTTTGACTTCTTTGCAGGGAGTGACTTCTTGAAACCTGCTCCCCTTCACGAAGGCGAAGCTGACCTCTACGACCAAGCGCGCGCTAAGGGCTTCACCATTGCCAACGGTTACAAGGAATTTACCAAACAATATCGCAAGGCGGATCGCATGATTCTCTTCCAAAATAAGGAAAACAATGCTCGCGACAATGCTTCTATTCCCTACGCGCTCGATCGCAAAAAAGGCGATTTAACCTTGGCAGACATTACCCGCGCCACCATAGCTTTCTTGCAAAAGAAGAATCCTGAAAAGTTCTTCTGCATGATTGAAGCTGGTAAGATCGACTGGGCTTGCCACAACAACGATGCTGCGCCCATGGTGCGCGAAGTGATTGATGCAGACGAAGCTATCCGCGTGGCTTACGAGTTTTATCAACAACATCCTGATGAAACGCTCATCCTCATCACTGCTGACCACGAAACTGGCGGTATCACCTTGGGCAATGGTGGCTACAACCTGGATCTTGCAGCTTTGGCGAATCAGAAGAAGAGCAGCTACCTCTACACCACTCGCTTGAAGGAGCTACACAAGCGCATGGGTAAGAAGTTTACTTGGGACTTTGTGCGCCGTGACCTCCAAGACTACTTCGGATTTGGCAAGAGCATCAAGATCACTGCCGAAGAGGAAGAGACCCTACGTCAGGCTTTTGAGAACTTGCTAGCGGGTAAGGACAAGGGTTTCCAGAGCTTGTATGCCTCTGAGAGCGGTTTGTCTTCTGCTGCGAAGAAGTTGGTGAGCAAGTATGCGCGCGTCGGTTGGACGACTCTAGGCCACACCGATGGCTATGTGCCGGTCTTCGCCATTGGTGCTGGTGCAGAGGCTTTCCATGGTCGCATCGACAACACGGAAATTCCTAAGACCATCGCTCGCTTGGCTGGCTATCCTATGCCCGAAGATTTGAATTAAACAGCGTGCACTCACTAGAGTGAAGCTACTTTCTCCAACAAACAATCGTCCGCATCAGAGTGTTCATTCTGATGCGGACGATTGTTTATGAATCCTTAAAGTGAGGAGCATGGAAGGGGCGCAACGACGAGATGAAAAGCAAGAGAATGCTCTGCATAAAACGTAAAGAAACAGGCCCAACTTTGGTGCGCTACCCCAGGAAAAGGTCGGTATTAGAATTCATCATTGGCATAGAGGAAGTCGAAAGTGGCAGGACGATACTCAAAAATTTCTTCGTCACGGAAGAAACGCTTGAGTTCCACGGCTGCCGTCTCGAGACTGTCGCTCGCATGCACGATGTTTTCTTGGAACGACATGCTGTAATCACCACGGATGGTGCCTGCAGGAGCTTTGCGCCCTGTGGTGGGGCCCGTGATGGTGCGGACAGCTTCCACTGCGCCAACGCCTTCTAGGGCAATGGCAACAACGGGAGTGACCATCATGCTGTCCTTGACACGTTGGAAAAACTCTTTGCCTGCTAGATGAGCATAATGTTCGGAAAGCACCTCATCGGTGAGTTGCATCATCTTGAGACCGCATACACGCAAACCTTTTTTCTCAAAACGAGAGAGGATTTCGCCCATGAGTGCACGCTGTACGGTGCAGGGCTTGAGGAGAACTAATGTCTTTTCGAGTGCCATACTTCTGTGGGTTTTGATGGTAAGTGGATGTATAAGATGAAGTCTATTGAGCTTTTCTTTAGTGTCGGCGCACCATAGTCTGTATGCGCTACCACTTTGGCTACCTCTCCATCCATGATTATTCGAGGTAAAGTTACGCTATTTTCCATAAGCCACCAAAGATTTTGAACACAAAAACGTCGTTTCTGTCAAAAGGAGAAAACCACCCCAAGTACTAAAATGAGAGGAGAAAATAACACCTCGGCAGAGAAGGCTGTAAAAACAAAGAATTATCTATCGAGATATAGATAACTTTTATCAGAAATAATGGATAGACCTACAGATTTTATCGTATCTTTGCTTGTTAATGAATTATGTTCTCGATATTTATGGCTAAACTACTACATAAATTTTGGGCACGCTGCTATCACGCTTGGCAATCATTGCGCGCCAGTCTGGGGCGTCCTTCTCCCAAGATGCGAGAAGAACGCCGCACCGAAGCAGGAGAAGACTTCTTGAAATATGTCTGCGATGCAGGAGGAAGCCTTCCCCGCGGTAAGATGACCAAGGTGATGCGCCGCCTCAACCTCGACGAAGCAACACTGGCTGCTGCTATAGGCCGATTGGCCCTAGACGGTATGCTCACCGTGGGTGAACAGTTTACCCTCACCGCAAAAGGTCGGGAAGCGGCTCTGAAGTTGATTCGCGCTCACCGCATCTACGAACAATATCTTGCGGAACACTCTGGATATGCCCCGACAGAGTGGCACCAACGTGCGCACCGCATGGAGCACCACATCAGTAAGGATGAACAAGAACGCTATGTTTCGCTCTTGGGCAACCCACTCTATGACCCCCATGGTGACCCCATCCCCACGGACTCATTGGCTATGGCACCTGCACGCCACACGGCGCAATCGCCCCTCTCCAATACCTATTGGCGCATTGCCCACGTGGAAGATGATGATGCAGACATCTTCCAACGCATTCTACAGACGGGATTAGCGAAAGATGCGGTGATTCATGTGCTCTCAATCAATGGGAAACGTTTCTCGTTCCGCTATGAAGGCGAAACTTTCCAGCTACCCACCAAGACTCTGGGAGCTCTCGACTTGATTCCCCTCACAGCCGATGAAGCGCATGCCGAATGGCCAGTGGAAACCTTTCGTCTACACCACCTTGGCTCCCACGAGAAAGCCCGTATCGTCGGACTCTCTCCTGCTTGTCGTGGGGCTCTGCGCCGCCGCCTCTTAGACTTAGGTTTTGTGCGCGGCAGTCGGGTGTCGGTGGCGATGCACAGTCCGATGGGTAACCCCACGGCCTACGTGGTGCGCGGCACGACAATTGCCCTGCGCCAAGACCAAGCGCGCTACATTCTTGCGGTGCCTGCCTCTAGCGAGGGGACACAAAAGGATGAGCAAAGCTCTAAATCTAAAGTCTAAAATCTAGACTCTAACGTCTAAATAGCTCGATTCACCTCTAAGTGTAGAGCAAAAAGGGATGATTCTAAGCACAATAGAATGAACAAAGCTCTAACGTCTAAGCTCTAATGTCTAACGTCTACCCTCTAACGTCTAATGTCTAGCCTCTAATGTCTAATAAATCTCTCCCTCCTCATTGTGCTGTCTGTCCGCAAGCCACGCTCCACACCTTGGTGCGAAAAGGCGAAACGGAACATGGCGAAGCACAACATGTCATAGCTCTTGCTGGAAATCCTAATACTGGCAAGAGCACGGTCTTCAATGCACTCACAGGATTGAAGCAACATACTGGCAACTGGCCTGGAAAAACAGTGGGTAAGGCGGAAGGTTTCTTTGAATATGAAGGAGAAACCTATCGCATTGTCGACTTGCCAGGTACGTATTCTCTCTCCTCTACTTCGGAGGATGAGGAGATAGCGCGCGATTTCATCCTCTTCGGGCAACCTGATGTCACGGTGATGGTGGCAGATGCCACACGATTGGAGCGCAACATGAATATGATTCTCCAAGTGCTTCAAATCACTGACCGTGCTGTGCTCTGCGTGAACTTGATTGACGAAGCGAAACGCAATAAAATTGAGCTGAATCTCAAAGCACTTTCTCGCAGATTGGGTATTCCCGTAGTGGGAGCTTCCGCACGCTCTGGACAAGGGTTGGCAGAATTGCTCCTCGCTATCAAAGAAGTGGTGGACGGCAAGTTTGTCTGCCAACCTTATCGTAATTTCTCGCTTCCCAAAGACACGAGAGAGAAGGTGGCACGCCTCACCACTGCCATCGAAGCGGAACATCCGCACCTGCACAATGCGGAGTGGATTGCGTTTCGTCTGATTGAGCGCGACCCCAGTGTACAAGAGCAGTTCGCCACCCCTGAACTCTCTGCACTTGCCGAAGAAATTCACCTGCAAATTGGGCATAACTTCCACGACCAATGGATGGAAGACATCTACATTCAGGCAGAACACATCTGCTCGGAGGTGGTGACTCAACCTGGAGAAGGCGGACAGTTGCCCCTTGACGTGAAGTTAGATCGCATCCTCACCCACCGCTTTTGGGGATTCCCCATTATGATAGCTTTGCTGAGTGGTGTATTTTGGCTCACTATTGTGGGGGCAAACTACCCTTCTTCATGGCTCGATTCGCTTCTTGTGGGCTGGGGGCATCCCTTCTTGCGACATCTGTTTGAAATGGCTGGTTCTCCAGAATGGCTCACAGGTTTTGTGGTGGATGGTGTCTACCTTTCCATGGCTTGGGTGGTGTCGGTGATGCTGCCGCCAATGGCGATCTTCTTCCCGCTCTTCACCCTTCTGGAAGATTTCGGCTATCTGCCCCGTGTGGCTTTCAATCTCGACGAACTTTTCCGTCGCTCTGGTGCACACGGCAAACAGGCACTGACGATGAGCATGGGTTTCGGTTGCAACGCTGCGGGAGTGGTGTCTACACGCATCATCGATAGTAACCGCGAACGCCTCATCGCTATTATCACCAACAACTTCTCCCTTTGCAACGGACGCTGGCCGACTCAGATACTCCTAGCCACCTTGTTTGTCGGGGCTGCGGTGCCTCCAGAGTATAGCAGCGTTATGGCGATTGCAGCCGTGATGTTTGTGGTATTACTGGGAGTAGCCTTCATGTTTGGCAGTTCGTGGCTCCTCTCTCGCACAGTGCTGCGTGGTGAGGTTTCGACCTTCCACCTCGAACTTCCGCCTTATCGTCCGCCACAATTTTGGCAAACGCTCTACACTTCGCTCATCGATCGCACCCTCATTGTGCTGTGGCGCGCGGTGGTATTTGCTGCTCCTGCTGGCGGTCTCATCTGGTTGTGCTGCAACGTCACGATTGGAGGCGAAAGCATTGCGCAATACCTCATCACCTTCCTCGAAGTTCCAGGTTGGTTGATGGGACTCAATGGCATCATTCTCCTCGCTTACATCCTAGCCATTCCGGCTAATGAAATTGTGATGCCCACGATTCTCATGCTCACTGTGCTAGTGCTCGGACAAGACGGAGCGAATGCGGGGGTATTGATGGAAGGCGGTGATGCTGAAACGTATCGTATCTTGATGTCTGGCGGATGGACACTCCTCACTGCCGTAAACCTCATGCTCTTCTGTCTGTTGCACCATCCTTGCAGTACGACGATCTACACCATCTACAAGGAGACCCGCAGCGTGCGCTGGACAACGCTCTCTGTGGTACTCCCCATTGCGCTCGGTGTTTTGGTAACTGTTCTTGTAGCCGCTGTGTGGCGTGCTGTGGGAGGGGTGTAATTCTCTCTTATCACTGAAACTAAAAGTTACTCTTCAACCAGGTGTTCTGCACAAATTGAGGTCACTACGCTATTGAGCTAAGTGCTCCGCGCATCTCATCTGACTATTCCACAAACTCTTAAATTGGATATTTCCACAAACTCTCGAACTGAGTATTGCTACAAAAGAAGCTCGTGTCAATCTTTAGGGATTGACACGAGCTTTCATTATGTATAAATCTTAGTGAGGTGTCCTATATTAAACCTCACGAGCATCATTCAGTGATGCGAAGGGAGCACTACACATAGTCCGTAGACTCCTTAGTTTTGCTCTAACACTTGAATGCGCTGTCCATTGACAATGTAGATGCCCGCAGGAAGTCCGAGTGTGCTGCCATCGGTGCGGCGCACACGTCCTTGCAAATCGTAGACCTTGCCTTGTCGCATCTGAGATTGCTGCACCAACTTACGGAGGGAGGTGAGTGTTGTAATCGCATGGTCATCGACAACGGCTTGGATTTGGTAGATTTGTGGAACGTTCTTACCTTCCCACTGCACGACTAACTGCGTAGCCTTGGGATGATTCGCCAAATCTACTTGTGTCACACTGCCGCTGAGGGGAGCCAACGCGATGGTGTTGCCATTTTCCACAATAGAAAGTTGTGGAGTAGCACCTTCCCAACTTGCAGCATCCCAATAGATTGAGAGGGATTTAGGACGGAAGAAGTTGTCAATCTTGTAACTCACCTGCTTACCACTCACATTTTTCAAAGGAGTGCGCCCCTGACCATCTACCAATTGTGGCTGACCATTCTGCTGATTGTCCACTACAGTAGGTGCAAATTGTTGGGCATAATGCTGGGTATTTACCAAAATCTCAGAGAGGCGCAGCCATTTATTCGTCAGAGGTTGTGTCACCACCAGGCGAACATACTTTGCGGTGATGGGAGTTTTGGTTACAAAATCCACTGCAAAGAGATCCTCATCCAACTTCTGTCGGTGCGAGACGTTGCTCTGTATGCTAGAAGTACCTTTCACCACCAAGGATTGCCATTTCTTGCCATCGGCACTCACTTCGACTTTACCGCCTTTGAGTTCATCTCCATTGGTGGCTTTGAAGCAAACGCGCACATCTTGCACCTCCTCAGCCTTGGTAAGAGTGACCATGTAAGTGTCGCCATAGGCTTGGTTCTGTCTGCCAGCAAAGAACGTATGAATGTCGCCATCTATAATCGCAGCTTTGCCCTTGTTACTACCATCCCCCAACACCTCCGTAGGCACAGAAACCTCTTTAAGAGTGGTGGGTTGTGGCAACTTCAGCGAGAAATTCTGTTCTCCTAATTGCAGTGCTTGAGGAGAGTCAGACGTGTTGTAGAAAGCTACGTGCTTCACAAACATTTCTTTGGGGAGAATTGCCGATTGCAAACGTGTCCAATTCACACCATCTTCGCTCACCTGCACGCTCCACTGCTTGAGCAGAGCCTCATCCACTTGCAAGGCAGAAGGACGAAAAGCCGTGGCAAAGCTCATCGCTATGTAGCCTTTGGGTTGGAGTTCTTGATGATTCACCACGAGATAAGCACGCTGCGCATCAAGATGTCCCTTTGCTGTCACATTAGAAGAGCTAGTTTGCACCACAAAAGGCGACTTATCTCCGAAAGGTTGCGCACCCAAAGCTGTATTCTGCAATACTCCCAAGAAGGGGAAGAACACCTTGTGCGAACAGTTGGCTTGTCGGTGCGACACACTCACACCATTTCCCAAACCTTCCAAAGCAGCGGCATCAAAACGCTTGTCTGTTTCCAATGAAGCATAAGCTTTTGTCGCTTGCACAAAGGATTCCCAGCCATCATTCACCGAGGATTGCTTTTGAGTGTGCACAAACTGCTGTGCAGCCTCCACCATCGTTTGCAATTTGAGCAACCAGGGAGCAATCTCTGCGTAGAGCAATTGCTCCTCTTCATTGACAGAAGTCTTGCACTGCGCCACCACCTCAATATTTTGTTGCAAATGGGTGAGCAACTTCTCGAAGGCTGCGCGATTGCCGTTCTTATATTGCTGCACCGCCTTCGCCATATCCTCGTGATCGTTCCAGCGGAGATAAGGAGCAAGGGCTTGGTAAGCCTCGCGCAACGCAGTATTTTCGGGGAAAGCATACTTAAACGCCTTCTTCCAAGAGGTCATGTTATTGAAAGCCGCATTGTTCCACGCATAGTCCGCCACAGAGAAGAGTGCGATGCGAGACACCATGCCTTGTTGCATGGGATTAGACACCACACCGAGGCCATTTTGCAAAGCCTTTGGCAAACGAGCATTATTATCCACCGCACGCATTTCCATGAAGTTGGTGTACATGTCGGAGGTGTAGATCTGCTCATCAGCGTTGTCGTTGCAGGGATAGTTCCACCACCACGCCACGGGGCGACCGAGTTCGGTGTTCATCGTTGCCAAATCATTACTGTTTGGCACCGTCCACACGCCCCATCCCGTGGTGTAGATGGTGATGTCGGAAGGCACAGCCGACAAGGCTTTGAAGAAACGCTTGCGATCGGCTTGTCCCACCCAACTCAAGGTGTAGACTTGTGGCACGAAATGCAGCGGACGCACACGAGCTTCGGGGGCACTACCTGGCTTGTTCCACTTCTCATCAATCGCTTTCTGCACAGCCGTCAGATGATCTGCATTCGTTTTGCAGTCTGCATCCGACTTCGGCACACCCACGTCGTCCACAAAGATAGCAAACTGGCGCACGCCCAAGTCGTACATGCTAGCAAACTTCTTCATGATACGTGTCACCACACTCGGTTGACTCACAAAATCATTACCAGGGTGAATAGCCCAGATGAAATTCACCTTGGTGGCTTGCGAACTCTTCGCCAAATCCTTCACCATGTCTTGCGACATTCTGCCATATTCGATGTCCGTCTTTGTCAAACTCTTGGGATAAGGCGATTCCCACTTCGCAGAGTGATACATATCCGACTTTGCACCATACATATAGGTGTTCATCTTCAAGCGCATCATAAAGCGCATCAGCGACTTCTTCACCGCCAAACTATAAGGATAGCCGTAGTAGCCTTCCACAAGTCCGCGACTTTGCTGGTCGGCATAGTCAAAGAGAGTCACCGCAGGCAGTTGTTGTGTGCCGCGTTCGAGGATTTGTTCCAACGAAGCCAGTCCATAGAACGTAGCATCGGAGTGCTCACCCAGAATCACCACTTCCGCCTTACCCTCTTGAGCATGGAGGTGCACGATGTGGCGATCATATTTGCCAGTGCGCTTCAGCACATCGCGCTTCAGTTGCAATTGTTGTGCATAGCGGTCTACCACGCCGTCGCTTCCAGCCACGCCCAAATAGAGAGTGGAATGTCCTTGACGAGGAGCTTCTGCCAACACCGCTTCCAACTTCGCCTCTTGAAGCACCTGTTTGGCACGCTCACGCGTAGCAGCATCTACAGCGGCATCGCACACCACCGTCACCGATGAGGTGAAACTAACCACCCCCTGTCCGCTTTGCTCTTGCTGCGGTTGGGGATAGATGTCATAGACTTTTGCCCAAAGCTGACTAGGCGCGAAAAACATCGCACAGCCTAACAAGCAACAGCCCAATAATCTGTTAAGAGTTTTCATATATCAATATGTGCTATTTTGTTATCACGTAAGATCACAGTCAAACAAACTAACAAGGCACAAGACGTATCACCCTGAAACAGTTCTGACACGGCTTATGCCTTATTAAAATACTAGGTTATCTAAGATAAATCTTATTTCACCACCTTTTTCCCATTCATCACGAGAACACCTTGAGAGGTAGACTCTGCGCGACGACCAGAAAGATCAAACACCTCATTGGAAGAAGTCGCAGAATTAGGGAGAACAATGGAGGTGACAGCTGGCTCAGTCATCTCTACAGGACGAATGACAAAGGTAGATCCCTTATCGGCACCGCCCGTCCAGAAAGCCAGTCTATTGTCACGGTTGTTTGCTCTGTTGGCAGGGAACTTATCTTCATACATATAGACCACATCAGCACCTTCTGCCTTCAGGTCTTTAGAATCCATGAAGCGCCAAACGGCAGTGTAGCCCCTAGGCACCTGATTTGCGGGAACTAGACGTACGAAGGATGAACCTCCAGTCACACCACTCATCGTTGTGGGGGCAGCCAACACATAGCCAGTGCCGAAATAACGATTGTAGAGTTTAAAACCCGCTTCGTTGTTCCCCACAAAGCACCACAAGTGTTGTTGGTTCTTTGCATCAACAGCAGTAGCCTCGAGTGCAATGTGTGATTCTGAAGTACCATAAATCACATATCCCTGCTCACCCAGTTGGAGAGAGTACCACTGCGTATTGGGAGCAAAATACTTGCCATCAATGCTCGTCACATTGAAGCGCGAAAACCATGCAGGCACAGGCTCGGGCTTGTAACGACCTTCTTGTACGAAGCGACCTTCGATGAGCACATTGCCATCCATCCACTTACCAGGGATGGTGTAGGTGCCATCAGCATTGAAGATAGAACGAGGTATCGTGATGGTTTCCCACTGCACGTTATCCTTAACGGTAGCTTCACCATTGAGATTCACACCATGCTTCAGCACAAAACCATTGTGTTCAAAGCCATCGGCAGGATGCATCTTGATTGTGAAGTCTTGTCCATAGGGCACTTGCAAACTTGTCAGTTCCTTACCATCGAGAGTCTTCACCGCACCATTGAGGTTGTGGTCATTGACAATCGCTGCACCATCGTGGATATTGAGGAGGAAGTCTACAAAACCACCACCATTCTCTGGAAGCGTCTTATGACCCATGGGGTCTAAATCATCGTAGTCCACCTTGAGGCGCATGCGATACACACCAGGCTTCATATTCTGAGGAAGGGTAAACTCAGGCGATTGGAATGACATGCCACCATTAGCAAAGGTCTTTCCTGCACTGTTCTTGCCATCTTTGTAGGAGTAGCTCACCACCTCTTCAGGCTTAAATTGGCCATCTTGGTCAAGATCCACGTAGAAGAACGTGTGCATCCAGGAGCCCTTATACTGCACCTTAGGAGTAACCACATCACCAGCCTTGGCAAAAATGCGATGACTCACGCCAGCTTCATTATAGAGCATACGTGGTTGGGGCAAGACGTAGTTAAACTTCTGTTTATCTATGGTGAATTGTACCGCTTCAATGTAACGATCCTTACGAGCATGTGGCTGTGCCTTATCAAAATTGATAGGATAGTAACCTCTGATGAGGGTAGGAGCAGAAACCGTATTGATAGAAACATTGTCGATATATGCCACAAAGTCTTCCTTCAAATCGTGAGGACTTTCACAGTCAGGCACAATAACGAGGCTATAGAGTTCCACGCCCTTATTGGCTGCTGCTGGCACCACAATTTCTCTCCACTGATTCACTTCGAGGGGAGAAGTAGTGATTTCTGCCACTTGCACCACATCGTCCACTTGCTTGGTGCGTTCTTTACGCTTACCCAATCCAGCGATGAGCACACGTCCAGCCTTTGGACTGCGCACCCAAGCATGAATATAGAGTGGTTTGGGAGTCAACGCTACTGGTTGTTGCAACACAATACGCGCACCAAAGGTGTTTGATCCAAAACGAGAACGTTGGAGAGCAAGCACTGCCTTTGAAGGATTCACAGGAAGTCCTGTGAGAGGGTTTAGTTCATCGAGCGTGGGGTTATCTACCACAGCTACGTTGCCTTTCAACTTACCCGTACGGAAAGGAGATTCCTCCCACGTGTCAAACACACCGAGTTCTCTCCAGGGATTAGCAGGATTAGGTTCAAAGTCGAAGCTCACATTTACAGGAGCCTCTTCTACTTTTGGATTATTTTGAGCAGGGACTGCCAAAGGCAAAGCCAAAGCAGCCAAGGGAAGAATAGATTTCAATGTCATGGTGTTGGGCTTTGCAGATTAGTAAATGGCTACACTCTTAAGCAATGGGCAAGCCTTAGCATCTTCGATAGTGATGCGGAGAGCTTTTGCCTGCATGCCTTGTGCAGAATAACTATTAACAGTCGAACCATTCAACGGAATGATGCGCTTATATCCAATAGTGGTTTGTGCCACATTTTGAGCAACAGGCTTAAAGTTGGTGCCATCTTGTGAGATTTCCACCTTAAACTTCTTCACACGCTGCCCCTTTGCCACCAATTCCATGAGCGACACATATCGCAAAGCTTGAGGAGTGTCCCAAGTGAAAGTGAGGGTAGCTTGCTTTGTGCCATCATTGGTAGCCCAATAGGTAGTGGTATTGCCATCCACGAGGTTCTTCACCCCATAAGTACGATTTAAGCCAGCTGCACGAGTTTCACTAGCCTCAATTTTAGCATTCTTTGCAAGGTCGTTGCCTAGACGTTTTTCTATCATCTGACCCAATTCTTCGAGCACTTTCACATCGGAAGCAGGGAGCACACCCGCCTTGTTGGGAGGCCAGTTGAGAATCAAAGTAGCATTGCGACCCACAGTTTCGAGATACATTTGGAACAAGCGTTCTGCAGAATGAGGAGACTCATAGTCGTGATAGAACCAACCCTTGTTGGTGGCCTTCGCATCACTTTCACCTGGATGCCAATACCAACCGTTGATGTCACCATCTGTGCCATGTCCCATGCACCAGTTGGTTTCTCCAGCCCATCCTGCTTCGTTACCGATCCAGCGAGCTTCACCACCTACACCCCAAAGCACACAGTTAGGCTGTACCTTGTGCACGGTGTCGCGAAGGTTGGGCACATCGTAGTAGATGCTAGCATCGCCCACGTTCACTGTGCCACGACGACCGCCATAATAACCATCACCGCCATTGGCACCGTCAAACCACATTTCAAACTGGTCGTTACCATATTGTGCCAACTCAGCACATTGGCGCAAGAACACCTCAGGCACATAACGATCTGTACCGTAGTGCACAGAGTTTCTGTCCCATGGAGAGATATAGAAGCCATATTTCAATCCTAATTCTTTTGCTGCTTCTGCAAAGTCTTTAGGAATATTCATGTCAGCAGTATAAGGATTTCCTGCTTTCGTGGCATTATGCTCTGTAGTAGTGGTAGGCCACAAGCAGAAACCATCGTGGTGTTTCACCACCGCGATACCCCCTTTCATGCCTGCCTTCTTCACAGCTTCGAGCCACTGACGAGGATTGGGCTTCGCAGTTGGTCTAAAAAGTTTCACATCTTCGTCACCATTACCCCACTCCTTGTCGGTGTAGGTATTCATGCCATAGTGGAAGAAGGCATAAAATTCAGTTTCTTGCCAAGCCACCTGACGTGGGTGAGGCACTGGATGCACAGGCACTGGCTCATTATTAGGATTGTCCAGTGTCTGCTGCACGAGCTTAAACGTGTTCTGTCCCAGCACTGTAGTGGGGAAAGCTAAGACGCAAGCAGCAGCTAAGTGATGTAGTAGTCTCATGGGGTTTTAAATGAATTATATTTTCCCCGCAAAAATAGGCATTTCCATTTAGTTCACCAACTTTTTATACGTATTTTTGCTACATGAATCTTTCAAAATAAAGTTACTAATGCCAATGATGCGCTATTTCAAGGAGAAAAAACTGCATTCCCACAATCATTACTATTCTTCTCGATGATGCAATCTCCCTTTTGCACTATAATGTATCATTGCCCTATCGCATCATTCACTGGTTTCCTCGGAGCCGCTCATCCCAACGCTCCAAAGAACTACAAAAACTATCTGAGATTTCTCCAATTATCTCCTAGCTTTTTAAGAAAATCTCCGACTTATTAGTGGTAACTCTCCTAGCTTTCTATACTCTCACCCGCCTCTTTCTCTTGAAATTTACAATCAGGACTCTCCCCCAAAAGTCTTCATCGATGTTTACTCCAATCGTTATTTAACGAAAATACATATTCACCCGTTTTATCAAGGATTTCTCTCGCGCGTACGCGCGCATCACAGCGATTTCATCATTTTCTCTTTCACAACCTTCACAGACCTCCCTTATAACCTACTATAAATCAGCAATTAGCACAAGATTTTCGGACAAAATTTAACAATCACGCCATCATCAAGGATTTTCACCCCATTTTTATCCACTATCGCCACCGTGGGCGTACCCTCTTTTCTCTCTCTTTTTCCATCCTTTTTCTCCCTTTTTGTGAAGGTTGTGAAAGCAAAAAATCAAAATTCCCAGGGCAGGCGCGCGCGTCACGCGCGAGAGGGGTCTTTTCGCCCCCTCCTCTACCACGTAAAACTTAAATCTTCTTATCGGCAACATTTTTTAGTGCGATTTTTCACTCTTTCCTCCCATTTCAACCCACTAATAAATAGACATCTATTCTATTCCGAAAACATCTTCTTCTTGAACCATCATAGAACGTATGCTCATATCCCCCACACCCACTCGTTTAAAAAAAACATCTTAACCTTGTTTATTTCAAAACAAATCCTCAAATTTGCACTCATACTACCCCTACTCCACAAACTTCCTTAAATACCCATCATGAAATCTAACATTTTCCTTCTACTTCTTTGCACTCTTTCCACCCTCTCCTCTTGCAAGAAGGATTTGTCCGAGATTAAAGAAGATTACTTCTTGGTCTTTTACCCTAGGCATTGTGAGTGCATCACCACAAAAATTCTTTCTCACAAAGAAAGACCACAGAACTGGTATATCTATCATCCACAACAGGAGCTTCAGGCACAAGATGCAGACCTTTGGGTGGTTACCGGTACGGACTCCCTAGCACGAATACCCTTAATCAAGATGAGCTATAGTCCAGCTTATTACTTAGATATCATGCAAACAGACTCCTACCCACTTGCAGAGAGGAATCGAAAACTTGAGCAACAACTTGATTATGACTATCGCACGGAAACCAGCTACTCTACCAGAAGCCAACAGCACACAAGAGCCAGTGACATGATGGTATCATCCTACCCTCTGTCTTGGGAATATCGTGTGACGGGAGTCAAGGATTTCAACATCGTGGCCACGACTCCGCTCTTCGGACAAGCTGCAGGAACGTCTCTGAATCGTCATTTCATCATTTCTGAATTTTTACCGAAACAGATTATTTCCTATCGCACTCAGTCCTTGGTATGGGGCTATCGCTCAAAGAAGAAAGTAGAAACCATTGCGAAATGGCTAGCTCTCAAACCAATGGCTCCCCCTGCCATCGTATTTCGTCTCAACGCAACCCCTCCCGAAGTGCCAGCGCACGTGAAATTCGTGT
>NZ_KB290710.1:58633-70328 GCF_000318095.2 Alloprevotella sp. oral taxon 473 str. F0040 | reverse complement strand
GTTAGATATTAGACGTTAGATATTAGACGTTAGAAGGCTAACGCAATTGGGCAGCCCTATCCGCTGCATAGTGGTAACATCTAAATTCTAATATCTAGTGTCTTATCTCTACATTCAAACATCTAAACTCTAATGTCTAAATTCTAACATCGTATGATGAAATATCTTTTCCTTTTAGCATGTGTATTAGGTATGTCCACTTCTTGCAAGAAAGAAGAAGTGCAGCTTCTGGACACAGGTCTTGGTTTCGAATATTATCCAAGACAGTGCAACAACATCGCTACGCTCGCTTTGGAAAACCACCAAGGATACTTCTACGAGCCGACTCCAAAAGTTGGGCAACCAATAAAGGCACAAGACTTTCTACTGTGTCTGTTCACAACTAATGGTCCACTTAAAGCACAGATAGCAGAATACCCCAATCTATTTCCAGAAACCTATTCTGAGATGGGGCAGAGAGACACCTCTGACTATCCCATTGCGCCAGGAAACAAAAAGTTGGAAAGACTGCTAGGGGATGATTATTACAGAGGGGTAGTCAAGACACGGAGCACCAATCAAAAAGGGCTAGATTGGTTCTTTATCAAACCTTGGGAATATCGCATAACGGGTGTCAAGGATTTCAACATCATAGCCACAACTCCGCTTTTTGGACAAGCTGCAGGGACATCGCTCAACCACTACTTCTCTATCTTTGAGTTCCATCCCAAACAAATTATTACCCATACCACTCAGTCCTTGGTATGGGGCTACCGCTCGCAAAATAAGGTGGAAACCATTGCGCAATGGCTAGCTCTTAAACCAATGGCTCCCCCTGTCATCGTATTTCGTTTCAATGCCACTCCTCCCGAAGTGCCAGCGCACGTGAAATTCGTGTCGATACTAGAAACCACAGACGGAAAGGTGCTGAGAGATACCACGGAAGTAGACATTAGACGTTAGAAGGAAAACGCAATTGGGCAGCCCTATTCGCTGTTGTTTTTAACTTCTAAGTTGCCCCTGCGATGCATAGTGCTAACATCTAAAATCTAACGTCTTATCTAAATTCTAAAGTGCAACTTTTTGGCATGGCACTAACGTCTAATCTCTAACGTCTAAAATCTAACGTCTAATCTCTAAACTCTAATTCATGCACAAAAGAAGGAAAGGCTGGTGGCTTCTGTTAGCCAATTGGTGCCTACTCATCATGCTCACGGCGTGTGTGGACGATTTATCCATATCCCCCAAGGAAGGTTCGCGAAAGGTGGTGGTGTCGTGTGTGCTACACAACACTAAGGTGCAGAAACTACAGCTCACTTACAGCAACCCTGTCAACGAACCGAGTTTTTCAGAAGAAGTGGAAGTGGCTACCCCTACTCTCTACGAGGAAGAGAAAGCAGTGGGCACCTTCTCTAGAGTAGGATATGGGGAGTGGGAACTGAACTACACCCCTCACCACGGAAAGAATTATCGGCTTGTTGTGGAAGTGCCTGGACATCCCACCATCACAGCGACCACCACCATGCCCACCCCGGTGGACATCTACCGTGGAGACCCACGCAACCAAAATATAACCAAACCTTTCACTCAAAGCAGTCATTCAGCTCCTTTTTGGATTTGTGCACTAACTTCGAGCCTAAAGGAGTCTCAACATGTGCTCAAAAAACCCAAAGTGGAAGACGATGCTCAGGCTAGGTTGATTAGCACTATTGCGACCACCCACAAAGATGCAGACCGCTTCACTCAAGATGAAATAGTGGATAGGAGCAACACCTTTAATGATAGATCGACTCCTTATGAAAACTACATCAGAGTGGCACCCAACCCGGCAATCACTCGCGATAATCCCTATCATTTCACCATAGCATACGGTGAAGCATGGGCTTCCTTTATCGTGATGCGCTCAGCCTCTACAGAATATGACCGTTACCTGAAATCTATACTGGAGAAATTGAAGTTTTATGAAGGTTCTGACGACCCTGCACGCTGGTTTGACGAAACGGTTATTTACTCCAACATTGAGAACGGACTGGGCATTTTTGCCGCTTACTGGCAACAGTCTTTCTATTACAACAACATTTATCCTTCCACCCCCACTGCCCCATGATGAATAGATTGCGATACTACTATTTGACGGTGCTGTGCTGCCTACCGCTCACAGCACTGGCGGAGCATTTCGAAGGAGTGGTGCGCGATGCGCACTCTAGAGTGCCTCTGCCCAAGGTGGAAATCTTGAGCCATCAAGGGAAGGTGCTGACACAAACGGACTCCATCGGACGATTTGAGCTAGAACAAAAAGCGGAGCAACTGGAGATTATCGTCTTCTTGCAAGGATATGCGCAAAAGAAAGTGGTGATCAAAACTGGCGGTGTCCACGACATCTCTTTGTCTCCGCTGGGCAAGAGTCTTAGCACGCTCACTGTGACGGCAGTGCGCGAACGACGCGGCAACAATGCCTTCACCTACAGCACCAATGAGGTGAAAGGAATAGCCACCCTCACCGGCGAAACTGACGTGATGCGCTATATGCAAGTGCTGCCGGGTGTGGCACAAGGCATGGAAGGCGGCATGGGATTTTACGTGCGTGGAGGGGGCAACGGCAACAACCGCGTGGAGCTAGATGGGGTGACAATTAGTGCTCCGACACACCTGTTTGGACTTTTCTCCACTTTCCATGCGGACATCGTGGACAAATCGACTTTTCAGATGGGTGGTATCTCGGCAGCTAGCGGAGATTTGCTCTCATCGCTGCTGAAAATCGAAACTCCCAAGCCTAATCTGGAGCGATATCAATTTTCTGCCTCCCTCTCTCCTCTCATGGTGGGGGCTTCGCTGCAAGGCTATCTCGTGAAGCACAAACTCTCCTTCCAATTGACGGGAAGATCTGCCCTGCTCCGTCCTGAATATCTGCTTGCGAAGAAGATAGCTGGTGCAGAAAACGTGTCGGGCGACTTCGACCCACAAGTGCAAGATGGCTATGCCAAACTCTTTTGGGCGATTCACCCTAAGCACTCGCTGGAAATGATGCTTTATGGGAGTCATGACAAACTGAAATACGAGCCAGAAATAGATGAAGACGTGACGAGCAACAGCATCCATCTAGGCTGGGACAACAGTGTGGCAAAGTTGCAATGGAACTACCAACCCACCCTTGGGATGCGACTAGTGACCACAGCCTACTCCTCCAAGTTCACCAGCATTCAAGAACAGCGAGAGTTTACCATCAGAGGCTTGAGCGGCGGAATGGGACTAGGCTCGGAGAAGCACGAGTAGGCTATTCGCAGCCAGTTGTTCACACGTTGGAGAAGTATAGCGATAAACGGAGGTGTGGATGTGCGTGCGCTTTCCTTCAAACCTGCGATACAGAAGACCTATCTGAACCATTATGACGCTATTGTGAGACAAAGCGACTACCGCACCTCGCAGTCTTCGCTCTTCACCGAGGCGGAATATCAAGACAATCGCTACAAGCTCAAAGGTGGGCTGCGCTACACTTTCTATAAAGATGCTGCAAAGCACCCATCGCACCACTTGGACGTGAGACTACAAGGCTCTACCTTCCTCACACACAATGCTGGAGTGGAAGTGACTTTCGACCGTCTCTCACAATTTCAGCATAGTTTGGAAGGGCTGCCAGTGGGCTGGGCACTCGACTTGATGGTGCCTGCTTCGCAACAACTCCCCACGGAGCTGTCGCACCAATACTATGTAGGCGGATTCTGGGGCAACGACACTTTCTATGCTACCCTCGGAGGATATTACCGTCATCTCTCACACATCGCCACCTATAAGAGTTTGCTCAATCTCTTCGCGGTGCACAATGTGTCGTGGGAAGAAGATGTGGCTGCTGGAAAAGGAGCTTCTTATGGTTTGGAACTGTGGTTGGAAAAGCGCAAAGGTCGCTGGACGGGTTCGATGGCTTACACCCTCTCTCGCACCACACGGCAGTTTGCCGAAATCAATCGCGGACTGCGCTTCCCCTTCAAGTTTGACCGCACGCACAACCTCAACGTGCAATCGCAATATCTGCTGCAAGCGAGTGAACGACGTGAGCAGCGATTTCACACGGGGCTTTACTTCTCGTCGGGGCACAACATGACCATCCCTGTGACTACCTACTCCGCTGAAAATTTGCCTTTCTGGGAAACGACTGGTACCTCTTCCAATTACAATCACCTCTATAGCTTCCATGCCAACTACCGCACGCAGATGAGTAAGGTCAATGAGTATCGCGTGGCGAACTACCTGCGACTGGATGTGGGGTACTCCGTATTGTGGAAGCGACGCACTTGGCAACACGAACTCACCTTCTCGCTCTACAATGTGTTGAACCGAAAGAACCCTTATTTGGTGTTTCACGAAGAGGACAGATGGAAACAATTGAGCCTGCTCTCTATTATTCCTTCCATTCGCTGGGAACTGCGCTTCTGAAGTGACTGAGAAGAAGGGCTACCTCCTGCGATAATGATGATTATTATGCAACGAAATCTGCGCTAGCTGGCGCAGATTTCGTATTTTTGCAGCAAACTCAACTACAACGACTATACAATATATAAGCGAATGACTGAACTTAACCAACCTCTCGACGACCAACTGCGCGAAATCAAACGCAGACTTCGTGCTGCCATGAACGGTGTGCTCAGCGGAACGATGCGCAAAAATGGAGTGGACTATCGCGTGAACTTTGGCGTGGACCAACCTCGATTGGCAGAGATTGCCACTGAAATCCCTCACACCTACGAACTCGCCGCTGCACTGTGGAAAGAGGACATCCGTGAACTCCGACTGCTCGCTATCATGACGATGCCACAATCGGATTTTGATGAAGAACTAGCGATGCTCTGGATGGAACAACTGCGCTATGCTGAGGAAGCACAGGTGCTGGTGTTGCATCTGCTCCAACATCGTCCTTATGCTTCGTCGATGGCTTTCCGACTCATTTCTTCGGAAGTACTGATACAAAGACTAGTAGGTTGGTTGCTACTGGGTCGCCTTTTCATGGCTGGTCTGCATCCTACGCAGCGAGATGCCGACGAACTGCTAGACCAGGTGGCAACAGAACTCTCTGCGCCCGAGGGAGATGTGGGCGTGAAACGTGCTGCTCTCAATATGCTCTATAAATTTATGGATCTGGGCGAAGCTGAATCTGCACGAGGCGAACGATTACTTACACAATTAGGATTATAAAATGGCATATCTCATTTATGTCTAGTGCGATATATATTAATTAATTTGAACTTTCCTTTTGTGCATTGCTAGATTTCTGTTATTTTTGCAGATAATACTTCGTCTCCTCATTTATCAGGAGAGTATTAAGGCAGTAAACACCTGTCGTAAAAAACGAATAATCAAAATGATAGACAGCATAACGCACACCTACTAACGCCATTTTTCATAGAAGAAAGTGGCGCAGTTTTGGTGTGTTTCTCCCTGTCCTTCTCTCGAAACTATAACAATTCATCAACAATTTAATTTCTTCAAAAACTATTATGTGGTTAACTACTTCATCTATCGGAAGAAAGGTGCTCATGTCGGTCACTGGACTCGCCCTGATTCTCTTCCTCACCTTCCACGGATGCATGAATGTGGTAGCACTCTTCTCCGCTGAGGGCTACAACATGATTTGCGAAATGCTCGGCGCCCACTGGTATGCCGTAGCAGCAACCGCGGGATTGGGTGTATTGATGCTCATCCACTTCGTCTATGCTTTCATCTTGACAGCACAAAACCGCAATGCTCGCGGTAACAGCCGTTATGCAGTCGTAGACCGTCCTGAAAAGGTGGAATGGGCTTCTCAAAACATGCTTGTCATCGGTATCGTTGTTCTCCTCGGCATCGCCCTTCACCTCTATAACTTCTGGGCAAAGATGATGTTCGTGGAATTGGCACACGTTGGCAACGAATGGTTGGCCGCTGATGGCTACCATTGGATTCAATACACTTTTGCTAATCCTGTTTACTCCGTGCTTTATCTTGTATGGCTCTTAGCCATCTGGTTCCACCTCACTCACGGCATGTGGAGTGCAATGCACACCCTCGGTGCTAGCGGCAAAACTTGGTTGCCCCGCATCAAGTGCATCAGCTATGTTTACTCCACCATCATCATGCTCATGTTTGCAGCTGTCGTTGTGAAGTTTGCTGTTGCCGCTATGCTCAATGGCACTATGCACTTCGGTTGCTAAATTAGCATCGTAGCACATTCTCCCATTTATCTCAAAATTCAAGCATTTCTCAAATGGCTATTTTGAATTCTCGCATCCCCGAAGGCCCCGTGGCCGAGAAGTGGACCAACTATAAAGCTCACCAGAAGTTGGTGAACCCCAAAAACAAACGTAAGCTCGATGTTATCGTCGTAGGTACTGGACTTGCTGGTGCAAGTGCTGCTGCTTCGCTCGGTGAAATGGGCTTCAAAGTGAAGAACTTCTGCATCCAAGATTCTCCTCGCCGCGCACACTCTATCGCTGCACAAGGTGGTATCAACGCTGCAAAGAACTACCAAAACGACGGTGACTCTGTATATCGTCTTTTCTACGACACCGTAAAGGGTGGTGACTATCGCGCTCGTGAAGCTAACGTGTATCGTTTGGCTGAAGTGAGCAACGCTATCATCGACCAATGCGTGGCACAAGGTGTGCCTTTCGCTCGCGAATACGGCGGTATGCTCGCTAACCGCTCTTTCGGTGGTGCTCAGGTGAGCCGTACTTTCTACGCTAAAGGTCAAACTGGTCAGCAGCTCCTCCTTGGTGCTTACTCTTCGCTCATGTGCCAAGTGCACGCTGGCACTGTGCAACTCTATACTCGCTATGAGATGCTCGACCTCGTGATCATCGATGGTCGCGCTCGCGGTATCATCGCTCGCAATCTCGTGACCGGCGAAATCGAACGCTACGCTGCACACGCTGTGGTGATTGGTACGGGTGGTTATGGTAACACTTACTTCCTCTCTACTAACGCTATGGGCTGTAACGCATCGGCTGCTATCGCTTGCTACCGCAAGGGTGCTGTTTTTGCTAACCCTGCTTACGTGCAGATTCACCCTACTTGTATCCCCGTACACGGTGACAAGCAGTCTAAGCTCACGCTGATGTCTGAGTCTCTCCGTAACGATGGTCGCATCTGGGTGCCTAAGAAGCTCGAAGACGCTAAGGCTTGTCAAGAAGGTCGCCTCCAAGGTAAGGACATCCCCGAAAAAGATCGCGATTACTATCTCGAACGTCGCTACCCTGCATTCGGTAACCTCGTGCCTCGTGACGTGGCTTCACGTGCGGCTAAGGAGCGTTGCGACAAGGGCTTCGGTGTGAACAATACGGGTCTTGCCGTATATCTCGACTTCTCACAAGCTATCAAGGACTTTGGTCGCAAGGAAATCGAAGCTCGCTATGGTAACCTCTTCGACATGTACGAAGAAATCACCGACGAGTCTCCTTACGAAACTCCTATGCAAATCTTCCCCGCTATCCACTACACCATGGGTGGTATCTGGGTGGACTACGAACTCATGACCACTATCAATGGTCTCTTTGCCATCGGTGAGTGTAACTTCTCTGACCACGGTGCTAACCGCCTCGGTGCTTCTGCACTCATGCAAGGTTTGGCAGATGGTTATTTCGTGCTCCCTTACACGATTCAGAACTACCTCGCTGACCAAATCACCGTTCCCCGCTTCTCTACTGACCTCCCCGAATTTGAGGCTGCAGAAAAGCACGTGCGTGAACGCATCGATCGTCTCTTCGCTATCGGTGGTAAGCGCAGCGTGGACAGCATCCACAAGGAACTCGGACACATCATGTGGGAATACGTGGGTATGGGCCGCACCAAGGAAGGTCTCGTGAAGGGTCTCGGTCTCCTCAAGGAGCTACGCAAGACTTTCTATCAAGAACTCCGCATCCCTGGCTCGAAGGAAGGCGTAAACGTGGAACTCGAGAAGGCACTTCGCCTCGAAGACTTCATCCTTATGGGTGAACTCATGGCAAACGACGCCCTCCACCGTGAGGAGTCTTGCGGTGGTCACTTCCGCGAAGAGCACCAAACTGAAGAAGGCGAAGCTAAGCGCGACGACGAAAACTTCTTCTACGTGGGCTGCTGGGAATACCAAGGCAGCGACGACGTGGCTCCCGTGCTCTCTAAAGAGCCTCTCGAATACGAAATCATTAAGGTGCAAACCCGTAACTACAAGGCGTAATCTAACGAAACGCAATCGCATATTCGGCATGTCTAGGCAATGAGCCATGAGCTCACCTAGACATCGACCGAAAACGATGCGAAGATTGCACACTAAGATTTCCCCAACTCCCAAACAAGACATAGTCATGGCTAAGAATATTTCTTTCACCGTAAAATACTGGAAGCAGAATGGTCCGAAGGACGCTGGTCACTTTGAACAGCGCGAGATGAAGAACATCCCCGATGACACTTCCTTCCTCGAAATGCTCGATATCCTCAACGAGGAACTCATCAACGATGGTCAAGAGCCCTTCGTCTTCGACCACGACTGCCGCGAAGGTATCTGCGGTATGTGCTCACTCTACATCAATGGTACTCCCCACGGCAAGACGGCTACTGGTGCTACTACCTGCCAACTCTACATGCGTCGCTTCAACGATGGTGACGTGATTACCGTAGAACCTTGGCGTTCGGCTGCCTTCCCCGTGATTAAGGACTGCATGGTAGATCGTACTGCTTTCGACCAAATCCAAGCTGCTGGTGGTTATACCACTATCCGCACTGGTCAAGCTCAAGATGCTAACGCTATCCTCATTCCAAAGCCCGATGCTGACGAATCTATGGACTGCGCTTCTTGCATCGGTTGTGGCGCTTGCGTGGCAGCCTGCAAGAATGGTTCTGCTATGCTCTTCGTTGCTTCTAAGGTGTCTCAACTCGCTCTCCTTCCTCAAGGTCGCGTAGAAGGTGCTAAGCGTGCGAAGATGATGGTAGCGAAGATGGACGAACTTGGTTTCGGTAACTGCACCAACACGCGTGCTTGCGAAGCTGTTTGCCCCAAAAACGAAAGCATCGCTAACATCGCTCGCCTCAACCGCGAGTTCATCGCTGCGAAGTTCAAAGACTAATCAACTGAGTGAATCACTTACAGCAAAAGAAAACCGCCCACGGCTAATGTCGTGGGCGGTTTATTTTGTGGAATAATACAGCACGAGAGAGGCACAACGATTCAACCCAAGATAGGCTAAGATTAGATTCAGGAGAAGGCTGAAGGTAGGAGCACGCTAGAGGTAAGTAGACGTACTGGTGATAGACAACTGAAAGGATATTCTACAAACAGGCTACTTCCACTGCTACGAATGCTCGATAGGTTGCGCCACTCTATAGGTTGTCTCGCATCGCAACGGCAAAACGAAACATCATACAAACAAAACATCCCCACCTATTGCGCAATAGGTGGGGATGTTTCGGTGAACAGATAAATTGTTTCTCATGATGCCTCACACAAATGAGGATTAGGGGTTAGCCCATGTTATAGGTGTGCACGCTTGCTCCTTGTGCAGAAGGCAAATAGTTGATGCCCCACCAACACATCTGCAACAACACAAAGGAAACAATCAATCCCCATAGTGCCGCACGACGATAACGATCAGCGCGCAGACGCACATGGATATACGCCAAATAAGCAAACCAAGTGGCAGCTGCCCAAGTTTCTTTCGGGTCCCAAGCCCAATAATGTCCCCAAGCCTCTTTCGCCCAGAGTGCACCAAACAAGATGCCGACCGTCATAAACGCCCAACCTACATGTACTAAGTTGTCGCAAATGTCGAGTTCATGTTCTATTATTTCGCTCTTTTTGAACCACAACAGATAGGCTGCCATCAATGCAGCTGCACCGAGCATGGCATAAGCAAACATATAGACAATAACGTGCGGTGCAAACCAAGGACTTTGCAGCGCAGGCATTAGCGTTTTGTTGTGTATCTCGGGATTTACCAAGTTAATGGTGGTGAACACTCCTGCCAACAACGTACTGAAAGCGAGTATCCAGGGATAGCGCCAACGAGAATAAATAATCAAGCCTGCTGTGGGAAGAAAGAACGCATACCACAAACGTGTTTCGCCCATGGTACGGAGGGGAGGACGCTCAAGCGAGAACCACATGCCGAGAATGAAAGCGAAATAGACGAGAAGTCCCGCAACGGTAAACAAATAGGTGGGAATTGGACGCTTCTTCCAAGCTGTCCACGCACCACCCAACCACAACAACAAGGCGGGAAGTGCAAAATATATAAAGGAATTCCAAGTCATAACAAGAGAATTATGAGAAAAGAGCAACCCAACGCTGGATATGAACACGCTAGAAACACATCTGACACAAACAATCTAGATAAACATTTGAGACAAACGCACTAGCGAATAGCATTGTTGGGGAGGTGAATACTGATAAGCGGCGCACGCCTATACCGAAAGGGTTTAGCGACGCTTTTGTGCTACAATGAAAATGAGGATAGCTCCAGCCAGGAGTAAATAAACACCTACATACACGGCTGGCAACCACGGATCTTTCACGAGTTCAAACGTACTCGATTCGCTCCATCTACCCATCGACTCATCGTAGCTCAATTGATAAATCATCCAACCGTCCACTTTCACAGGCTTATTCACTTCCACCGTAGCCACGATGTGCTCTTGCGACTTCGTGAAAACCTCAATTTGAGAAGCATAGCGTTCGGGTTCGCGGCGCGCCATTACCAAACTCAACTGATTGTTGAGTTTAAGTTCTTGGAAGGGGAACATATAACTACCACAAGTCACCCAACCCACAATGGGTTTGCCCACTTCTTTGTCGCCATCCATCGGTTGTGCTTCTACCAAAAGCGCAGTCACCGCTCCCGAAGTGCCCCAACCCACATACTTTATCGTGTCTTTTGTCACCACAGGAGCAGAGAGTGGCAAATTTTCGCGCACTCTGATGCGCCAATGCATCAAGCGTCCCTCTTTGAAATGCTTGTCAATCAACACGACTTCAGGATTCTTCTCTGGAATCGTCTTTCCCGTTTTGTTGTTCACCAACAAGAGTTTAGGGGGATATTCATCGATGGTAAATTTCTTGAGCTGAATAGCCAGCGGAAGTTCCACAAACCCCTGTTCGTGTGTAGCGCGCCACTCGGGCATATCGGTAGTAGCCTTGAGTTTCACGCGCTCCATATCGGCACTTCCCAATGTTGCCGACACGATGGCGACAAACAACCCAACGTGGCAAAGCATAGACGGCAGTTCGCGCCAGCGGAAATGAAAAGCTTGACGCAAAACGATTAAACCCACAATGGCAGCCAGCGTGAGATAAACCAGCACAAATGGCCAAAACGACAACATTTGTGTCAAACCAATGGGGTCTACAGCACGCTCATGCGCAGGCACTTGACGCGTCAGTCCCATTGCCACCGTGAGGGCAGCAGCATAAAGCAAAATGGGCACAGCAGCTTCCACTCTGTGGAAAAATCCAAAGAAGCGTACTTTGTGGCGCAGCACATAGACCAAACCAAGGCTGCAAAGAAAAAGAAAGAGAAAAATGCCGTTGAGGGGAAAAGCAAAATCCGACCAATGAATCGGACCAACGCTAAATTGCAGGGCTAGTCCCACCACAATAAGTCCGGCACCGAAGGCAAAGCCTTCTTTCATTTTCCAGAATTTATTGAACATAAGGAGAAAGAGAAGATAATCGTAGAAAATAGTTGTAGTAAACCCCAATCGGTCATTAGATCCTGAACAG
>NZ_KB290710.1:45276-58613 GCF_000318095.2 Alloprevotella sp. oral taxon 473 str. F0040 | reverse complement strand
AACCCCAATCGGTCATTAGATCCTGAACAGATTTCATTAGATTGTTGAGCAGATTGTTTACCGTTGGTTCGAAGGCGTAGCGAGCTACGGCGAGAACGAACGAAAAGCAAGATGCCAACAAGATAATGAAATATGACAGGAAGGTATCTTTTCAATTACGAACCGTACTATAACGGTCTAATGATTGATTGGGGTTAATCATCTCTGTGCACAAAACCAACCTCTCCATTCACCTCGGACACAGCCACGGTGGCACAGCAAAGCGGAGAAGCGTTGAGAGTAAGCGCGGCGGCAGACGGAGAGGTCTGTCGCCGCGACATAAAGAGAGGTCTAATCGACTCAAACCGATAGCACGGAATTAGAGTTCAATGAGTTTGCCTTTTTGTTTTGCTGATTGCACCCATTTAGGCACAACAGTGTTGAGGAATTTGGCTTTGTCTGCTTGGAGTTTTTTGCCGTCCAGTCCGATATAAGCCCACGCCTTTTCCTTGCTTGAGATGTCAGGCATAGGCACATCGCCCGTAAATCCATGCTTCGCCAACACCTTAGCCACAGCAAGACGAGCTTCTTGTGCATAACCAAGACTTTGCGCCAAAATGCGAGTCACTTCTTGTGGAGCGTGGAAAGAAGCACCGTGACTAGCCACAGCAAAGTCCCAACGCCACTGACTCTTACGGATGGATTGGAGAGCCGCTTTCATTTCAGCATCGGTAGCCCCCTTGTCCCAAGCATATTTCGCTTCGATATGTGCCTTCGCCAATTCCTTTTCCACACGGTTGCGCACATCGTTTACCATACGTTGACGGTCATAGACGTTCTGACGCAATGTTTCAGCATCTTCGCGGTGACAAGTTTGGCAAGTCTTGTCGATTTTTGCCAAAGGACTAACGATTTGGTGATCGGTATATTTCACACCACCTTCGCTCACATAAGGCATATGGCAGTCAGCACACGACACACCGCGTTGTCCGTGAATGCCCATGCGCCAAAGTTCATAGTCAGGGTGTTGCGCTTTGAGGATAGGAGCACGAGAGAGTTTGTGGGTGTAGTCGGAATAGTTCATTTCGTCATAATACTTCTCCATGTCTTCTACTGTCCAACCCTTATCGTGTGGGAAAGTGAGATATTTGCCATCACCCTTGAAATAGTATTCAGTGTGACACTGTGCGCAAACGAGAGAACGCATGTGTTGATGTGACTGCTCGCTCACGTTCTGACCGCGACGAGCCCACGCTTCGTAGAGTGCAGGACGTGCAGGCTTCAAGTTCATCGTGCGTGCATCGTGACAATCAGAGCAACCGATAGTGTTCACAATTTCGTCACCCCATTTGCTCCAAGGAGCTTTGTAGAATTCTGCAATACCCTTTTCGCGCATGATGCGAGGCACGTCAGGACTCTTACAAGTCCAGCAAGTACCAGGCTGTATGTCCTTTTTACCATCTACACCAGGTGAACCCGTGCGAAGGATTTCGCGCATATCATCGATGGCATGTTTATGACCGCGAGGAGTGTTATATTCCATAGCGAAAGAATAACCTGCCCAAAGCACCACCATTTCGGGGCGTTGCGCAAGCACATCCACACGCTGCGAGCTGTTGAATTCACCTTGATATGTGGTATCTATGGTCTTAGCCCACGTTTGATATTCACGTGGAAAATCTTCTGCAAACATTTCATTCTGTGACACGATAGAGTCTTTGAACATGTGTTTGCGGTTGTTATAAATGCTCACCACCTCGGCGCGACGCTCGAGGAGGGAAGAAACGATGAGCCCGAGAACGAAGACTGCAACTAATGAGCCTCCGAATAGGAGCCATCCTTGCCAGCGTTTCAATTGTTGTGCCATGATATTGTATGTCTTTGAAATGTTGTTATCCTAATAATGCTTTTTCAATAAAGAAGTTCATTCCATCATTTTTTGGAGCCAGTCTGGCACCGGTGTATCAGGAAGTGGAACTTCAGCTGCAGGAGTAGATGAGAGAGAGTTCATTTTGCCGTGCGCCACGTCTCTGTGGCAATCCCAGCAAGCCTTACCAGCGTCACACTTGACGTCCATATAAGTAATCCGCCCGGTATTAACCAGTTCTGTGTTAAGGGTGGCGTGGCACCGCACGCAGTTTTCCATGATCACTTCCGCACTCTCGTCGATGGCACGAATAGCCTGACGTTCTTGGCGAGTCACAAACTTGTAAACGTGATTCATGCCGTCTTTACCTTTAAAGAAATACTTCCGAAAGACATTGTCGTGCGGCACGTGGCAATCGTTGCAGGTGGTGTTGCGAGCATGTGCACCGTGCATCCACGTAGCATAGTAGGGGGTCATGATGTGGCAGTTGACACAAGCCGATGGATCATCTCCTAAATAGGTGTGAAACCTGAGCAGATAGAGGAAGAGTCCACCTAAACCCACCACAACCCCACTAACGATTAGCAAAGCTATCTTTAGCCGATAGCTTAAACGCGGTAGTCGTTGTAGGAATCTGTTCGTTATCATGATGTCTATGGTTATTGAATCTGCTGCAAATATAATCAACTTTTCTCTAATCCCGCAAGTTTTTCTCCTCATTTTTGAGGATAACCTGCATAAAAAATATTTATTTATCGCGTCAGACATATCTAAAGAAACAGAGAGTACATTATATTTCAAGCATTTACAAAACAACATCTCTATAAAAGAATTCAACGATTCGGCGTTTATCTTTTACTATTTTTCTGCTTTACAACGAGGAATTAACCGAAGAGGCTGAAAATTCCATCATACTACACCCTATTTTTGTTGTACAACAAGGCCCCCATAAGTTGCTTCCAATTTCGACACCTTGTCCTCCAATCTATTAGGATAGCATTAAGGAGGCAATTCTGCTTTATTATCTATCAAACCATCCAAACACTTTGATTAACTTCTCCTCATAATCTAAAAAAACAACCGCTACCACAGAGTCAGACTCTATGATAACGGTTGCCATTGATTCAAAGTCCTAGAATATCTAACAAAAGGTCGTTTATCCTTGCCTACAAGATTATAGACTTCTATTTATTTCACAGCCCCTGACAATGGGAGCTTTGCCTGCAAAGGACTCCTACATCCCTAAGTTTCGCACTCTAATTTCAGTCATTTATTCTTTCTCTCCATAATATCCTTGATTTTTCTGCTCATGACAGAGGCATATTGCATCATTCCAAAATCGGAGGGATGCACATAATCCACCCAAGAGTCTGGATGCATATTGAGTTCTGCCTGAGAGAGATAAAACAAATCTTTGATTCCTTCTTTCTGGAGTTGTGCATAAGCCTGCTGCTGAGCTTGATTGCAGCGCGCGCTCTTCTCACCTTCTGCTTGATGAGTCAGTACATTGCTATTACCAGCATGCTCTACTACCAAAATATAAACATTAGGCAGCTTGCTAATGCGATGCACCGCTTCTTTCAGTCGCTTAATAATCTCAGCACTATCGATAGCCCCCATATTAGGCATACAATCCAATATCACTAGCGAAGGCCGCTGCTCACAAATCAGCGAAATGACTTCAGATTCCAGTTTTCCGTTCCCAGAAAAACCTAAGTTAATCAAAGGACGATTCAGCGTTCGACTCACGATATTCGCCCACGCCATACCTGGACGAGAAGCGCAAGCCCCTTGAGCGATAGAGGTGCCATATAAGACAATAGGATTCTCTTTGACAGCAGGGACAAACGCAAAACGAGATTTGACTGGCACCCCAACTTCCAACTGTGTCACCTCGTTGTAGAGAGGTAAATAAAGCACATACTCCATCTCCTTCTTCCCCTTAATTTCCTTATCCACCTTGTAGTTATAATGGATGGTATCACCAAACTTATAATTTCCAAAGCAAAACGCTTGGTCATCACTTCGGTATAAATCCACACCCGACACTCCAGTAGAAGGCATGTGCGGCATATTCAGAGGCTGAGTCACCTTATATTTAATGCTAATGTCATGAGCATCTGTTTTGAAGCGAATAGATAGACCCGCAGATTGGCAAGACAACTGCCAAACTTTATCTCTCACCTTACCTTTGGCTCTATTGGGGAATCTATGATAATTCCCACCATCTTCATTCCATCCTTGGTTTTGAATATAGGTCAACTGACTGGAAGAAATAGGATTATACCAAACCTTTTGCCCAAACCCTTCAGCAATGGCAATACAGAATAGGACCGCGAAAGTCAACAACTGTTTCATACGATGCTTTAATTATTATACATTTAAATCATTACTCTATATACCCATGATGGACTGACGATAGAAATGACGAGTCTAGGATAACTCCAAGTATAGAAAAGAGAAAAACACAAACTGTTTCTCCTCACGAAAGACAGGGTAAAACGAAAGACAACACAACACAGAGGAGAATCTTATTCATGAAGCATCTTACCTCAAAGGTTTCATCTGCTACACTGCAAACTTAAAAGAAACAATTTAGCTGGCCAAATGAAGCTGAGGAAATCTCGAAAATGATTTGGAACATCCCTGTTTCAAAAGATTATGTGAGGAAATCAACAACCTCGCATCTACACGAAGGTTCCTGTATTTTCCGTTAGAATGTTTGTCCCACCGCAGAGAAAGATGTATCTTTGTGGCAAATCAACAAAGACATTGAAGAAGCTCCTATCATTGCCTCCCAATGTGGTGGCACAATTCCACAATGTGAGCGGACGTTCCGCCGAAGAATACTTTTGTACCTCCGACCCTGTCGATCAAAAACTCGGCAGTGGCGGAGGCACTACTTGGTTGCTCGAAGCTGCCTATCAAGAGGATACGCAGGGGAAAGAGGATTTCTCCACATGGATTGCTCGCGAAAAACGCCTCCTCCTCCATGCTGGCGGCCAAAGTCGTCGCCTACCCGCGTATGCTTCCTGCGGTAAAGTGATGCTCCCTATCCCTGTGTTTCGCTGGGCTCGAGGACAACGCATTGATCAAACACTGCTCGATCTTCAGCTGCCACTCTATGAGCGCATCATGGTAGCAGCTCCTGACTCCCTCCACACCCTCATAGCCAGTGGAGATGTCTACACACGCACCACACAACCTCTGCAAACTATCCCAGAAGCAGACGTAGTGTGCTATGGATTATGGGTAGAACCCACACAAGCCACGCATCATGGTGTCTTCATGATGCCCCAAACCGCCCCCACACGCTTGGACTTCATGCTCCAAAAGCCTAGTTTAGAGCAACTCAATGCGCTATCTTCCACCCACTTTGCCTTGATGGACATCGGCATTTGGCTATTGTCAGACCGGGCAGTGGAACTCTTGCGTAAGCGTTCTGTAGATGCACAAGGACAACGTATCAACTACGACTTGTATGGTCAAATGGGTTGCGCTCTCGGACTGCATCCTTCTCAAGAAGATGCAGAACTGGCCCAACTCTCTGTGGCCATTCTCCCCCTCCCTGGTGGGGAATTCTACCACTTTGGCACCACCCCCGAGCTCATCGCTTCAACGACAGCTCTGCAGAATGTGGTGAAAGACCAACGCCTCATCCTACAACGCGAAATCAAACGCCATCCTTCAATCTTCACCCAAAACGCCAGAGTGGAATATCACTTTGACAAATCGCAAGAAAACATTTGGGTTGAAAATTCGCACCTCCCCACTTCTTGGCAACTACAACGCAACCACGTCATCACCGGAGTGCCAGAAAACAATTGGTCACTTCACCTAGAAGCAGGACAATGCATAGACATCGTTGCAATGGACGAAGATGGATGGGCCATTCGCCCCTATGGTTTTGACGATGCCTTCCGTGGTGCGATTGCAAATTCCGCAACAAAGTATCTCGGTCTTCCCATGACCGATTGGATAGCAGCACACAACATCACAGCAAAAGACCTAGGAGGAGACGAAACCGACCTTCAAGCTGCAAAGCTTTTCCCCATCTGCAAAGATCGCTCTCAAATAGAGTCACTCCTAGCCTGGATGTTGTCCGAACAGCCCACAGAAGACTACTCAGCAATCTTCTGCGCACTTCCCCGTCTTTCTGCCGACGACATTGCAGCTCGTGCTGATTTGTCTCGACAAGAAACCCAACGCTGCGCGTTTCGCAAGGAAAATCTAGCCCTCCTTGCCGAACACCACGACCATAGTGTGTTCTATCAAATAGACCTCGGTGATGCAGCCAACAAATTCGTAACAAACGACTTAGTTCTTCCGCCAGCACTCCCCGAAGATACTCCTCTGATGCCTCAGATTCGTGATGCGATGTTTCGTTCTCGCTACCTCGACTTGCGTGGAGAAGATGGCAGTGTGCAGGAACATCGAGCCTTCCAGCTCCTCAGCGAAGGTTTGACAGCAGAAGCACTTCAACATCGCCAGTCACCCCAATTGGCCGTGCATCACGACCAAATCGTATGGGCGCGCAGTGCCGTACGCATCGACGTAGCCGGCGGTTGGACAGACACTCCCCCCTTCTGTCTCAATTCAGGAGGCAACGTGGTGAATCTTGCCATAGAGCTCAATGGACAGCCCCCTTTGCAGGTATATGTAAAACCCTGCTCCTCTCTTAAAATTGTGTGCCGCAGCATCGATCTCGGTGCTATGGAAGAGATCAGCACCTACGAAGAACTCGCAGCTTTCAACAAGGTAGGCTCTCCCTTCTCTATTCCGAAAGCAGCATTAGCTTTGTGCGGATTTCTTCCTCAATTTGCCAAAGAACGTCACGCCACGCTACAAGATGCCCTCTCTGCTTTCGGTTGTGGCATCGAGATCACCCTCCTAGCTGCTATCCCAGCTGGCTCAGGCCTTGGCACAAGTAGCATTCTTGCAGCCACCGTCTTGGGTGCGCTCAGCGATTTCTGCCATCTCGGATGGGACAAGACCACAGTAGGCAATCGCACTCTCATCCTCGAGCAGCTCCTCACCACTGGTGGCGGATGGCAAGACCAGTTTGGCGGCATCTTGCATGGCGTAAAGCTTTTGCAAACTCAATCTGGTTTTGATCAAACGCCCATTGCTCGCTGGTTGCCCGACACGCTCTTCACTGCCCCAGAACAGCGTGCCTGTCATTTGCTCTACTACACCGGACTCACACGCACAGCCAAGCACATCCTCTCTGAAATAGTGCGCGGCATGTTTTTGAACAGTGCAGAGCATCTCCTTTTGCTCAACGAGATGAAACAGCATGCTCTCGACATGTTCGATGTAATCCAGCAGGGCAACCTCGCTGCCTTTGGTGCGCTTGTTGCGAAGACTTGGAATCAAAACAAACGCCTCGATGCTGGCACCGAACCGCCTGCAGTGGCAGCTCTCTGCCAGCGAGTAGCCGACCTTTGCAGTGGCTACAAACTACCAGGAGCAGGCGGTGGAGGCTATCTATATATGGTAGCCAAAGATCCCGATGCCGCCATCCGTATTAAACAATTGCTTACGGAATATCCCTCAGCGCGTTCAGCACGCTTTGTGGATATGTCCCTCTCTACCCAAGGTTTACAGATCAGCAGAAGCTAATTGCTAGTCACTGCTCTCGCGATTCGCGACACCACTCTAGCTTGACAGCCTGCCCATCTTTTTCTTTCATCCTGCATGGTAAGGGAGAATTTTGTGCACTTCACGCACTCCAAACCTCAACATTCTCTAAAAAACAAACTCTCTGTGGCAGATAATTAGACATTAGCACGCTTTTTGCTCCCTTATTTTCCAGCAAGCAGCACTTACAGCTACTCCATCAATTTGTCACTCTATCTCAAACTTCAGAATATGACTAAAGATCTCATCGACATTATCATCGAAGCTATCCAAGATAAAAAAGGCCGCAACATCGTTGTTGCTGATCTCACACCCATCCTCACCGCATCCACCGATGCCTTCGTGATTTGCACTGCCAATTCACCAGCACAAATGGAGAGTATCGTGGACAACATCGAAAACTTGGCACGCACAAAACTTGGCGAACGCCCTGGTGGCGTAGCTGGCCGTGCTGGTGCACAATGGGTGGCCATAGACTTCGGCAACGTGATGGTACACGTATTCCTCCCCGAAGTTCGTGAGTTCTACGACCTCGAACACCTTTGGAGCGATGCAGCTCTCACCGAAATCGCAGATCTTGACTAAGACTGCCTAGCCTGCTGGGCTTCATGACAGATGACCTCACTAGGTTTCTTTGCCAGAATATATTAGTCATATATATAGAAAGGTATATACAGAAATCAAACGGAGAGTCTCACTCGCACAAAAACTATTTAGCATCTTCAGCTAACCCCACTCAACTTATGCCACAACCCCCCTCACAACGACCACAGAAGCCTAAAATGCCGCGGTTCAATCTCAACTGGCTCTACCTCATCATCATTGCCACTCTAGGTGTCATCCTCTGGCAAGGTAACATGCACCCAGGAAGTGCCACCAAAGAGGTAAGCTATTCAGAAATCAAAACCTATATAGCGAAAGGCTACACCAAAAATATCGTAGTCAACAAAACCGATGGAGAGGTGGAAATCACCATCCTTCCCGAAAAGGCACGCGAAGTTTTTGGACAAGGTGTGCAGCAGCTCGGGAAGGCTCCCACTGTTAGCTCACGCTATCCTTCCACAGACAAGGTAGAAGACTACCTCAACTCTCTCAACTACAAGGGAAAGCTCACTTATGAAGAAAATAACTCCATCTTCTTCAACATTCTCTCTGGCCTCTTCCCCATCATACTCCTTATTGGGTTTTGGTGGTTCATGCTCCGCGGTGCTGGAGGTGGTGCTGGAGGTGGCATCTTCTCTGTAGGCAAAAGCAAGGCTAAAGAATACGACAAGGACAACGCGGTACAAGTGCGCTTCAAAGATGTAGCTGGCCAAGAAGGTGCCAAACAAGAAGTACAGGAAATCGTGGACTTCTTGAAAAACCCAGCCAAATACACCGAACTCGGAGGTAAAATCCCCAAAGGTGCTCTCCTCGTAGGCCCTCCCGGAACAGGTAAAACTCTCTTAGCTAAAGCCGTAGCAGGAGAAGCTGCTGTACCCTTCTTCTCCATGAGTGGTTCTGACTTCGTGGAAATGTTTGTAGGTGTAGGTGCTAGCCGTGTGCGCGACCTTTTCAAGAAAGCCAAAGAGAAAGCACCTTCTATCGTGTTTATCGATGAAATTGATGCTGTAGGCCGTGCCCGTTCTAAAGGTGCGAGCTTTGGTGGCAACGACGAACGCGAAAACACGCTCAACCAACTCCTCACTGAGATGGATGGTTTTGGCACCAACTCAGGCGTCATCATCCTCGCAGCTACCAACCGTGTTGATGTGCTGGACAAGGCACTTCTGCGTGCAGGCCGTTTCGACCGTCAAATCCATGTCGACCTCCCCGACTTGACCGAGCGCGTAGCCATTTTCCAAGTGCATCTTGCCCCTCTCAAATTGCAACCAGGTCTTGACATCGAATTGTTGGCACGCCAAACTCCAGGATTCTCAGGTGCAGACATTGCCAATGTATGCAACGAAGCTGCCCTCATCGCAGCGCGCCACGACCGCGAGTCTGTCACCAAACAAGACTTCCTTGATGCAGTAGACCGTATCATCGGTGGATTGGAGAAGCGTACTAAGGTGATGACTCAAGAAGAAAAGCGCGCCATCGCCATTCACGAAGCAGGTCATGCTTCCGTGTCATGGCTCATCGAGCATGCCAATCCCCTCATCAAGGTCACCATCGTGCCTCGCGGTCAATCTTTGGGTGCTGCATGGTACCTCCCCGAAGAGCGCAGCATCACCACCAAAGAACAAATGCTCGACGAGATTTGCGCCACCCTTGCTGGTCGCGCAGCAGAAGAAGTATTCCTCGGTCGCATCTCTAGCGGTGCACTCAACGACCTCGAACGTGTCACTCAGCGTGCCTATGGCATGATTGCCTACTTAGGCATGGGAGAAGGCCTCCCCAATCTCTCTTACTATTCCAATCAAGAGCAGTTCACGAAGCCCTATTCTGAAGAAACCGCACGCCGCATTGACCACGAAGTGCAACAGCTCATCAACGCACAATACGAACGAGCCAAACAACTCCTCCGCGACAATGCAGCTAAGCACAACGAACTTGCCGATTTACTCTGCGAGCACGAAGTGATTTTCGCAGCCGATGTTGAAAACATCTTTGGGCCACGCCCATGGAAGAGTCGTGCCGATGTAATTCTAGAAGAGAGCCCCGAAGAAGCCGCAAAGCTAGCGGTGCTAACTACTGAGGAACCATCGGACCACACTCACTCCACCAGTTCAGCACCTTCCTTGAATGAGCCTAACACTCCTTCAGGAGATACAGAAGACACTTCTGAATCATTGTCCTACCAAGCTCCCCCCCCCCAAGAACAACAATGAAAAGTTTAGTCACTCGCACCATCACAGGCATCTTTTTTGTAGCGGCCTTGGTAGGCAGCATGATTTGGAGCGAACTTTCCTTCACGCTCTTCTTTGCCCTCGTTGCAGGCATGGGAGTTTGGGAGTTCTCGGCCAATGTCAATCGCCATGCTGGAGCCTCTGTCAATGCCTTCATCACCACAGCAGCAGCCGTGGCTTTGGTGTTTGCCGTGAGCCAATGCAGTTCACGCACGCCCAACTATGCTTCTTTCCTTCCTTTTGTTGGCACACTGCTCTATCTCCTCATCAGCGAACTCTATAGACGTGAGAGCAATCCGTTGAAAAACTGGGCATACTCCTTTGCAGCTCAGCTCTACATAGCCCTACCCTTGGCCATGCTTTCCTTCCTAGCCTATCGCTATGATGTGAAGATGCAAGACGTACGCTATGATTGGTTGCTCCCACTCTCCATTTTCTTCTTCCTATGGAGCAGTGACAGTGGGGCCTATCTCGTAGGCTCTACTTTGAGTCGATATTTCCAAGCCAAGCTTTTCCCCCGCATTTCTCCAGGGAAATCATGGGTAGGCAGCATTGGTGGTGGGGTGCTCACCCTTGTAGTTGCAGCAGTGTTATGGCACTTCCGCCCTGAGTTGCTCAATCTCCCCCAATGGCTAGGCCTTGGTCTAGTGGTATGCGTGTTCGGCACATGGGGAGATTTGGTGGAAAGCCTCTTCAAACGCCAGCTTGGCATCAAAGATAGCGGACAACTCCTTCCTGGCCATGGAGGCATTCTCGATCGCTTCGACTCTGCCCTTTTGGCTATCCCAGCAGCAGTGATTTACCTTTCATTCATTGCACCCTATCTCAACTAAGCCACTACACTTCGCAAGACACACATATCTTGGCGACACCGCGTTTCATGCGCTGGTGTCGCTTTGCTGTGCAAAAACACAGTAACTAGCGTAGAGAGAATAGCTATCCCGTCACTCAAGCCCTCCTCCCGTAAACTTTTATAAACAGAGCTTAATCTAAAAACATCCAATCCTCGTCAATAAATGAAGTAAAAGCTGAACTCAGCCTTGGGTGTGAAAAGAACTCTTAAAGAGAAACCTGTTCACGATTTTAAGGAGCTTGTGTCACTAAGCACCGCAAAACACCCCCACAAACGCAAGAAAATAGCAGATAATCTCATTTTTTGATATATACAGTTTGCAGTTTCGAGGAAATATATTAACTTTGCATGTAAGATGATAAATAGGTAGCGATATTTTGCGCTTAAATCATCATCATCATTTCTCGATACACAACTCACAGCCCGAGAACTATGGAGACTTTTTTTCAATCACACGCTTTCCTTGTAGAGCATACTAATTCGCCCATACGGCGAGGTCTGATGGACACCATTGACTGGAGCTATCGACTCATCGGCATTCGTGGTCCCCGTGGCGTAGGTCGCACACAATTCTTGCTCACCTATGCCAAGGAGAACTTTGACCCTCGCTTGCGCCAATGCCTCTACGCCAACATGAACTCTTTTTATTTCCAAGGACGAAAGTTGGTGGATTTTGCAGCAGAGTTCATTAAACTCGGCGGTCAGGTGCTATTGATTGACCAAGCCTTCAAATTACCCAACTGGCGTGAGCAGATTATCGAATGCTACAACCGATTCCCCTATCTGCGCATTGTCTACTCCACCACCTCCGTGCGCGGTGGCGACAACGACCACACTGAGCTTAACACCTTGGCACAGCAGTATTGGTTGCATGGTTTCTCCTTCCGTGAGTTTATCAACTTGCGCACAGGTGAAAACTTCCGCGCCTATACGCTCAAAGAATTGCTCGAAGACCATAAGTCTATCCTCAAGAGCATCTTGCCCAAAGTACGTCCTTGGGAGTATTTCCAACAATATCTCCACCACGGCTATTATCCTTTCTTCCTCGAAAGCAGCAACTTCATCGAGCAACTCCTGCGCGGTATGAATACGATGATCGAAATCGACATCCTCTTCATCAAGCAGATTGAACTCAAATATCTCGAGCGTATCAAGAAATTGCTCTATCTCCTCGCAGTGAGCGACAGCACAGCTCCCAACGTGAGCCGTCTTGCCGAAGAAATCGGCACCTCACGCGCCACGGTGATGAACTACTTGAAGTATCTTGAAGAAGCCCGCTTGGTGAACCTCATCTACAAAGAAGATGAATGCTTCCCCAAAAAGCCTGCCTCCGTGCTCCTCCATAATCCCAACTTGCTCTATTCCATCTATTCTCCACAGATTTCTGAGCAAACCATCATGGAGACCTTCTTTGTCAACTCCTTGTGGCGACACCACACGGTCAACAAAGGAAAGCGCGACAGCATCTACCGCATCAACCACAACACTGACATTCAAGTGTGCGATCGCAGTAAGCGCGTAAAGAGCGATCCCAACATCGTTTTGGCACGCTACAACACCGAGGTGGGTCGCGGAGACAACGAAATTCCACTCTGGCTCTTCGGTTTCCTTTACTAACAGAGTCGACCTTCTTAGAGTCGCAGTTTCCTGCGCTACTCACGCTAACAAACAGCCCTACACTTACCACACTCGTCTTCTCACTAAGCAGGTGTGCCGTAAGTGCAGGGCTGTTTGCATGGAGCACACTCCGTATCCTCAGCCTCCACCTGCTGACTTGCCACTCCATAGCACTGAGGATAGCACACAATAGAGTCACCAGTCTTCTTAAATTAGATTTTTCACTTTTCGCCATATATGTAAATTTTAAAAGTATATCATTCCCTCTATAAGTATATGGGACGATATCAGGGCAAAGAGTGAAAAAACAGGCAAAAAGAGAAAGATTTTCTTTTCCATCCACACGTTTTGCAAACCCCATATCGCAAAACCAAGTCATTCTTACACTAATCAGACGAAATACAGAAAGCATTAACTTTCATTCAAATCTTTGGCAAGGGAAACAAGCCACACCCCTTACTCCAGCTTTTAGATTTTACCAAGCATCCATGCGTTGTTCACGCGCGGGCGCGTATACGCATTACAGCGATTTTGCACTTTTTGCTTTCAC
>NZ_KB290710.1:0-45256 GCF_000318095.2 Alloprevotella sp. oral taxon 473 str. F0040 | reverse complement strand
TTTTGCACTTTTTGCTTTCACAACCTTCACACTCACTAGTAAAACGTCTCCATTTTCTGGCTTAAAATCAAGGAGATATTCTGTAAAATGTCGGAGAATTCTCGGAATATCTCCGACATTTTTGCAAACTGCTCCAAGAGAGGAGAAAAAAGCACCGAGATTTCTTCTAAATCACACCTATTTTTCGACATTCACAATCTACCATTATCCACCAATTTCGGAGAGTTTCTTACAGAATTCCAAAAGGATATTAAAGCACACGTTATAACCCACTCATTACAAATAGATTACACGGAAAACGGTGAAGGTTGTGAAAGCAAAAAGTGCAAAACTGCAGGGTGCGCGCACGTACGCACGCGCGAGGGAGGCAAGAATAGACTTCTTAACATAACGGGTAGCATCTCAATTCTAGCAGAGCACATTCGAGTTTCATAAAACAAATATATGCAAATTACAGACCAACCTACGAATTAAAGTAATTGCATACCTACCCATACCGCTCTAAACGCTAATGTCTCCTTCATCTTGAGAAGAAAAATCAAGAATACCATCCAAGTATCAATGCATAAATACATATTACCACGCAAAAAAACATCCCTATGAAACCCAAAATGCAGCAATAACTCAACCACGATATTGCAAAGCAAAAAAAGCATTCCAACTAGCTAAATCATAAAATAGAAGTTCAACTGCCTGATACTTCATCTTTTAGTAAAGCAATCACCAAAAAGTCAAAACAAATTGGTATCTTTGGCCCCGCAATCATTTCATATTTATTCAATCGGCACGTTGGGAGTTATCATTTTTCTTTATGTTACCATCACCTCAAAGAGAAAAAAACCACCGCGCCCTATTTCGTTATTTACCCACATTTTCTATGAAGAAAAGGCTCACATTGATGCTCTTCGGCCTGTTTCTGTGCATTGGCGCCGTACTTGCACAGACACGCGTTTCGGGCGTTGTAATCGCTGCTTCAGACAATCAACCTCTCTTTGGTGCACGTGTCTCAGCCGATGGCGGACGAAGCTTCACCGCCACTGACGAAGACGGTAAATTCTCTCTGACCATCAAGGGAAAAAATCTCAATGTCACTGTTAGCTACCTTGGCATGCAGTCGCAAACCCTCAAAGGTGCGACCGACATGAAGATATCCCTCAAAGATGCGCAATCATTGGGTGAGGTCGTCGTTACAGGTCTCACCAAGACCGACCGCCGTATGTTTACAGGTGCGGCTGATAAAGTAGACGCTGCTACGGCTCGTTTGAGCGGTGTAGCCGATGTGAGTCGTTCGCTCGAAGGACGCGCTGCTGGTGTCTCCGTACAAAACGTGAGTGGCACCTTTGGTGCGGCTCCTAAAATCCGTGTGCGTGGTGCCACCTCCATCTTTGGTGCTTCTAAACCTCTCTGGGTGGTCGATGGTGTCATCATGGAAGATGTGGCCAATGTAGATGCCGACAACTTGGCTTCGGGTAACGCCGAGACCTTGATCAGCTCTGCTATCGCTGGCCTCAACGCTGATGACATCGAGAGTTTCCAAATCTTGAAAGACGGCAGTGCCACCTCTATCTATGGTGCACGCGCCATGTCGGGTGTCATCGTAGTGACCACTAAGAAAGGTAAGCAAGGACAATCGCATGTGAACTACACGGGCGAATTTACCACACGCCTCATCCCTTCTTACAGCAACTTCGATATTCTCAATTCACAAGACCAAATGAGCATCTATCGCGAACTTCACGATCGCGGTTGGCTCAATTTCTCCGAAGTCCTCAATGGTAGTGACTACGGAGTTTATGGTCACATGTATAAATTGATCAACACTTTCAATCCGAAGACTGGCCAGTTTGCCCTTGCCAACACGGAAGAGGCTCGCAATGCTTACTTACGTCAGGCTGAATTTCGCAATACCAACTGGTTCAAGCATCTCTTCTCTAACGCCATCATGCAAAACCACTCTGTGAGCTTGAGCGGTGGTACGGAGAAGTCTAATTACTACGCCTCAATGAGTGCTATGCTCGATCCAGGTTGGTACAAGCAGAGCGATGTGAATCGTTACACTGCCAACTTCAACGTCACACAGCAACTCCTTGAAAACCTTTCGTTCAATGTGATTGGTGGTGCTTCTTACCGCAAACAACGCGCTCCCGGTACGCTTGGACAGGATGTAGACGTGGTGGATGGTGAAGTGAAACGTGACTTTGACATCAACCCTTACTCTTACGCGCTCAACACTTCTCGTGTGCTTGATCCCCACACATACTATGTGGCGAACTATGCGCCTTTCAATATTTTCAACGAACTGGACAACAACTACATCGACCTTAATGTGCTCGATGCAAAGTTCCAATTTGAGTTGAAATACAAGCCTATCAAGGGCTTAGAACTTGCGGCTCTCGGTGCATTCAAATATGCTGCCACCTCACAAGAGCACAAAATTATGGAGAACTCCAACCAGGCATTGACCTATCGTGCGATGCCTAACTCCATCATCCGCAATAGCAACCGCTATCTTTATCGCGACCCTGATCATCCCTATGATCTCCCTATGACCGTTTTGCCCATCGGTGGTGTTTATCACAAGAACGAAAACCGCATGAGCAACTACGACTTCCGCACCACTGCGACCTACACCCACACCTTTGACCAGAAACACACCATCAACCTCTTTGGTGGTGCTGAAGCAACTGACCTCCAACGCACACGCACTGGCTTTGAAGGATGGGGTATGCAATACAACTCTGGCGAAGTGCCTTTCTATATCTACCAATATCTGAAGAAGGGCATCGAAGACAGCAAGAACTACTACTCTCTCACCAATACCAACTGGCGTTCGGTGGCTTTCTACACCAACATGAGCTACTCTTATCGGGGTCGCTATGTCTTCAACGGTACGTATCGCTATGAAGGGTCTAACCAAATGGGACGCAACAGCAATGCTCGTTGGATGTCTACTTGGAACCTTTCTGGTGCTTGGAACCTCCACGAAGAAGGTTTCTTCTATCGCCTCCGTCCACTCTCTCGTTTCACCCTTCGTGCTTCTTATAGTTTGACCGGTACTCCCCCCGATCCTTCTTACAGCAGCTCAACCACGGTATTCCGTGCAGGCAACCCCTTCCGCATCTATGGTGAGGACAGAGAACCCGTCATCGGCATCTCACAAGTGGGTAACCACACTTTGACCTACGAAAAGAAAAACGAGTTTAACCTCGGTTTCGATGCTGGTTTGTGGCAAAACCGCATTGGTGTGACTTTCGACGTTTATAGCCGTAACAACTTCGACGAAATGGGTATCATGGTAACCCAAGGTCTCGGCGGAGAAGTGGAACGTGCTGCTAACGTGGCTGAGATGCGCTCTAATGGTATGGAGCTTAGCATCTCTTCCACCAACATCAAAAAGAAGGATTTCTCTTGGAGCACTAGCTTCGTTTACTCCTACACCAACACTGAAATCACGAAACTCTTCAACAGTGGTAATGTGATTTCCCTTGTGAGCGGTACTGGTTTCCCCAAGCGTGGCTATCCCGCTCGTGCACTCTTCAGCATCCCCTTCGTGGGCATCAACGACGAAGGTGTGCCCATGGTGATGAACGAAAAGGGACAAGTGACCACAGACGACATCAACTTCCAGGAACGTACCAACACGGACTACTTGAAGTATGAAGGGCCTACCGATCCTAAATACACGGGCTCGTTGGGCAACGTATTCTCTTACAAGAATTTCCACCTCAACGTTTTCCTCACCTATTCTTTCGGCAATGTCGTGCGCCTCGATCCTAAGTTCCGCGCTCGATACAACGACCTCGCCTCTATGACTCACACCTTCCTCAATCGTTGGGTCAAGGCAGGAGATGAGAAGAAAACCAATGTGCCTGGCTTCTTGAGCTACCGCCAATATGCCACACACACCAACTTGCGCTATGCCTACAATGCCTACAACTACAGTTCGGCACGCATAGCTAAGGGTGATTTCGTTCGATTGAAAGAGGTGTCACTCACCTACGATCTCCCTGCACAACTGCTCAAGGGCAAGGCCGTGCGCACCATTTCTGTGAAACTTCAGGCCACCAACCTCTTCTTGCTCTATGCCGACAAGAAGCTCAACGGACAAGACCCTGAATTCTTCAATGCGGGTGGTGTGTCTTCACCGCTCCCCAAGCAGTTCACTCTCACTCTCAAAGTTGGTCTCTAATTTCTACTTAGTAGATCTATAATCGCTACTTCCAATGAAGAAGATTAAACTCAGCATATTCCTCCTTGCAGCAGTCGGCTTCATGACTGCCTGCAACGACTTCCTCAACAAATATCCCGATAATCGCATGGAGTTGCGCACTCCATCTGATGTAAGCAAGCTCGTGGCCTCTGCCTATCCTGATGCTTATCCTGCTTACCTGCTCGAGATGTATTCGGACAACACCGATGAGCAAGTCAATGAAACATGGTCGTCGCTCGATCGCTTCCAAGAACAAGCCTATGGTTGGGCTGATATCACCGAAACGGGTGTGCCCGATGTGCCCCAAAAACTCTGGAATGCCAGCTACTCTGCTATCTCTACAGCCAACGCAGCTATAGAGTTCATCGAGAAACAATCCAATCAAGATGCCTACCAAGGTCAGTTGGGCGAAGCAAAGATTTGTCGCGCTTATGCCATGTTCCAACTTGCCAATGTATTCTGCCGTGCCTACAACCCCAACACTGCAGAGAAGGAGTTGGGACTGCCCTATCCTTATGCCGTAGAAAATGACCCACGCGCCACCTACCAACGTGGCACCTTGGCACAACTCTACAGCAACATCGAGAAGGATTTGACCGAAGGCATGGAGTTGATCAGTAACAACAATTACGCTCAACCTAAGTATCACTTCACACCTGCAGCAGCACACGCTTTTGCAGCACGTTTCTATCTCTATGCTCGTCAATACGAGAAAGCGATTGCCCACGCTGATGCTGTGCTTGGCACGGATGCTACTCCTATGCTCCGCGACTGGGAACAATGGCGCAAACTAGGTGCCAACGATCAGGTACAACCCAACGACTACATTAAGAGTTCTAAAAACACCAACTTGCTCCTCTTCACAGGTATGAGCATGTGGGGGTATGTGTCTCGTCCTGTAGGCATTGGTAGCAAATATGCTCATGGCAAGCTCCTCTCTTCTTCCGAGACCTTAGAGTCTAAAGGCCCTTGGGGAGAAGGTGGCACAGTCTTGAACTATATGGTGACCAGTGGAAGCAATGTGTCTAAAGTAGCTTTAGGCAAAATTCCTTTGAAGCTCGACCAATACGACCCACAAGCTAAGACTGGCGTACCCTATGCGCAGTTCTCTGTGTTCAATGCAGATGAGACACTCCTTGTTCGTGCTGAAGCAAAAGCCCTTTTGGGACGTTATGAAGAAGCTGTGGCTGACATCAACACCTTGCTCAAGGTGTTCATCCGCAGCGAAGCAAAATCTACAGAAGCCACTCGCACTCTCACCCTCAAAGGCATCCAGTCTTTCTACAATGCTCTGCGCTACTACACTCCTTCTCAACCCACAGTGAAGAAGCAGTTGCACACGGATTTCACCATCGAAGCCACCACGCAAGAACCCCTCTTGCAGTGCATCCTTCACCTTCGCCGTTTGGTCACCATTCACGAAGGCCTCCGCATGCAAGATGTGAAACGCTATGGCATGACCATCTATCGTCGCCGTGTGAGTGTCGAGAATCGCATCATCGAAGTCACCGACAGCATGAAGACCGACGACCCACGCCAGGCCATACAGTTGCCTCAAGATGTTATCACAGCCGGTTTGCAAGCTAATCCACGCTGATATATTTCATACTTCAACGACACATCCACATGAAACTCTCCTATATTTACAGTAGTCTTTTGGTGGCCGTACTCATTGGTGGTGGTTGCACCGTGGCAGCTTGTTCCGATGATGCTCCCAAAGGGCCATCCATCTTTCCTAACACCCAAGTAGAGCGCAATGCTTTCGACAAGTGGTTAGTGCAGAACTATGCCAACCCTTACAACATTCGTTTTGCCTATCGCTTGCGCGACATCGACACAGAGACGAACTACAACGTGAGCCCTGCTGATAGTGCAAAAGCGACGAAGCTCGCCATCATATTCAAATATCTTTGGCTCGATGCTTATGCAGAGGTGGCTGGAGTTGACTTTGTCAAAGCCAATGCTCCTCGCACCATCATCGCCATTGGTTCACCTGGTATCAACGCACAAGGTCTTCAGACTGCAGCTAGTGCAGAAGGTGGATACACCGTGCGCGTCTATCGCGTGAATGATTTGGATCAGACCATCTTAGAAAATCAAGACCAACTCACGGAATACTACTTCCACACCATTCACCACGAATTTACCCACATTCTCAATCAGAAGAAGCCTTACCCCGTGGCTTACGACCAAATCAGCAAGGCCGACTATTTGGGATCAGAGTGGATTCGTAAGAAAGATCCAGAAGCCTTGCGCGCAGGTTTCATCAGCCCCTACTCCATGGAGAATCCTGGTGAAGACATTGCCGAGTTGCAGTCTTACTACATCACTACGACTCCTCAAAAGTGGGAAGAGAAGCTCAACAAGGCAGGCAAATCAGGACGTGCCATCATTGAGCAAAAACTCGATATTCTCCGCGGTTATCTCAAAAACTCGTGGAACATTGACATTGACCAACTCCGTGATGCTGTGCTCCGTCGCACACACCAAGTGTCCTCTCTCGACTTAAACCAACTCAACTAATTGCCACATGCGAAAATATCTATCCTCTCTGCTTTTGCTTTGTGCTACACTCACGTGGCAATCGTGCTTGCACGAGAACACCACCGTTTTCGAACAGTCTGCAATCGAGCGCATAGAAACTGCAGCTCAGCAAACTCAGCAAGTTCTTGAATCCTCCCCAAATGGTTGGTTGCTTCGCTACTACGCAGGTCAAGGCTACTCTGGCCCTGCCTATAGCATTCTCATGAAGTTTACCAAAGGTCATGCCACGGTTCTCAGTGATTATGATCCTGATAAAACCACCACTGCGGCCTACTCTATCGCCAAAGACCAAGGCGTTGTCCTTTCTTTCGATAGCTACAACGAAGCCCTTCACCAATTCTCTCGCGTGTGGGAAGGTAGCGGCGCGCGTGGCATCGAAGGTGACTATGAGTTCATGGTACTTTCCACCTCCAACGACACTATCCGTTTGCGTGGCAAGAAGTGGAAAAATGATATGGAGCTTATTCGCTTGCCTGAGACCACTGACTGGAAAAGCTATATCACCAACATCTACAATCTCCAAGAGCAGCTCACCACTCAGTTCTTCGCTCTACAATTGGGCCAAGACACTTTGACACAGGCTACACTCAATCCGCAGCTCCGTCGCCTTTCGTTCACAATCGACAACTACAGCTACGATGCTCCGTTCACTTTCGCTCCTAACGGTATAGAACTACTTCGTCCCGTTACGCTGAAAGGTAAGAAATATACGTCTTTCACCTGGCAAAAGGAGAGCAAGTCTTTCGTCAACGACGAACTTAGCCTCGGTCTTATCATTCCAAAGAGCTATCGCAAGCGTGATGAATGGATCGGTGACTGGCGACTCAACTGTAATGCCTTCAGCCTGAGCAAAGCCGTTAATACACGTCGCTTCCCTGTGGTGCTCCACATCCTCAAATATAGCGAACGACAACCCGATTTGTTTGAAGCCAATCTCACCTTCAATGGTCAGACTTATGGCCCACTCAACATGGTTTACGATCCTGCAGTCGGTACCATAAAATTGCCAGGTGGACAGATTCTTGCGGACAAGTCTGGTAAATACCCTGGAGGTATTCTCCTCACTCCTGGTATTATTAAAACAGGAACTTTGGTTCAAGAGCCTGAGATTGGAGTAACCTTCAAATGGAACCCTGATCAGAACAAAGCCGATGTGGAATATGACGAAACCACACAAGGTAAGATAGATGCCTTCATGGGTATTGGTATCAACTATCAACAGCAACCCATGCTGGACGAGAAGGGTAACCCTGTGGTGCCTATCCTCATTGCCAACATCCGCGATGTTTCTCCCGTCAAGCAGTAAAGCTACTTGCACAGTGTAACACACTGACATCATCCACCTGAGTAGTCGCTACTACTCTTCACATCATTCTACTTCGATATGAAACATATAATGCTCTTTCTCTCGTTCGTTGCGCTGCTGGGTTTCTCAGTAGGGTGCTCATCTGACGAGAATTTGGACATCCCAGCTCCAGCTGTTGAGGTGCTCAAAGCCGAGACCTTCTTCTCTGTGCTTGGAGGAGAAAAACAAGTCGTTGTGGCCAAATCGCCTGCAAAGGCCTATGCACTTAACGACTGGCTCAAGGTCACTACAGTAGATAAAACGATAAAGCTCAGCACCTCTTTCAACAACACGCCTCAGTCTCGCAACACGCTCTTGGTGCTTAAAAATGAGCGTGGCGACTCCACCAACATCAACATCATGCAGGAAGGAGTCAATTTTGGTCTTCCGCAAGAATCAGCCTATTATGGTGGCGACGAGACTTACAAGACTAGCATTCCCGTGACCTCCAACGTGGATGTAAAATATTCCTCCACTGCAGACTGGCTCACGGTGGTGCACGAAGGCAACCAACTTCAAGTGCAACTGACGGCCAACAAAACGCTTCGTCCTCGCACTGCCTTCATCAAGGCTGAAGCTCTGGGACTGAAAGACTCCATCGTGTTTGTGCAAGCCTCTATCTCTGACGTTGCAGGCAAGTACACCCAACATGCGTTGCACCTGAAAGGTGACGACATGGTGGAAACTACCAACCAAGTAGAAATTGTCCCCATCTCTTCTACAAGAGCCTATTTCATCGTTGACAACATCTACAAATGGGAGGTTGAATTCGCTCCAGGAAAGGGCTTCACCCTATCCAATGGTAAGATACTCCGCGAAGAAAAAGATCCCAAAACTGGAGCTACGCTATACATCCAAAGTGCACTTGCTGTGGACAGCTACAACAAGAAATCTCAAACCTACATCATGGGTACTCGAGATTTGCTCGATCTGCGTGTAGGTGCAGATGGACAATTGGAGTTCAAGCAACACGAAAAACTAGATGACACCCGCAACTGGGGCTCTTATCTTTTCGCACGCTTCAACACAAAGACTCCCGACCGCGGTTCGTTTAGCGGTATCGTCACCGAGTTCATCCAGCCCCGTTTGGTGCGCAAGTAAGCTCACTGCGAAATTTCTCACTAGGGATTCTTCAACATGCAAGTTGGAGAATCCCTTTTCTATGAGTTCTCCTACAGCCGCTAGGCCACGACTTACACAGCCATTTGTAAAAGCAAGACTTAGCCATTAGCGAAAGCACAGCATTCCTCGTGCCTCTCTGCTGGGAGATAAATGTGGTTCATCGGACATTGGGAGTGATGAACCATAAATGTTCCCACATAAATTCTCGGGACAATCCTATTCCTATTGCCTGAGAAATGCGTAACTTTGTAGCAAATATACTTGACAATGAATAACAAGACATTCAATAGAACTCTCGTCACTGCCGCCCTTCCCTATGCAAACGGCGGTGTGCACATCGGTCACTTGGCCGGTGTTTACGTTCCTTCCGACATCTATGTGCGCTACCTCCGTTTGCGCAAGCAAGAAGTCCTCTTTGTCTGCGGTTCTGATGAGCATGGTGTGCCCGTGACCATCCGTGCCCGCAAAGAAGGTTGCACCGTTCAGGAGGTAGTCGACCGCTACCACTATCTCATCAAGCAGTCTTTTGAAGACTTCGGCATCTCATTCGACGTCTATTCTCGCACCACCAGCGACACCCATAAGAAAGTGGCTTCCGATTTCTTCCGAAAGCTCTATGATAAGGGTGAGTTTTTGGAACGCGAATCTGAACAATACTACGACGAAGAAGCGAAAACCTTCCTCGCAGACCGCTACATCACTGGCGAATGTCCTCACTGCCACAATCCGCATGCCTATGGCGACCAGTGCGAAAAATGTGGTAAAGACCTTTCTCCCACAGAGTTGATCAATCCCGAATCCAAAGTTTCGGGTTCTAAACCCGTATTGCGCAAGACAAAGCACTGGTATCTTCCCCTCGACAAACACCAAGAGTGGCTCGGCCCTTGGATTGGTGGTCACAGCGAGTGGCGTCCTAACGTGAGCGGACAGTGCAAGAGCTGGCTAGACATGGGCTTGCAACCTCGTGCCGTGAGCCGCGACCTCGATTGGGGTATCCCTGTTCCTGTGGAGGGTGCAGAAGGAAAGGTGCTCTATGTATGGTTTGATGCTCCCATCGGCTACATCTCCAACACTAAAGAACTCCTCCCCGACTCTTGGGAAAAATGGTGGAAATCGGAAGACACCCGACTCCTCCACTTCATTGGCAAGGACAACATCGTGTTCCACTGCATCGTATTCCCTGCAATGCTCAAGGCGGAAGGCTCATTCATCCTTCCCGACAACGTGCCTTCTAATGAGTTCCTCAATTTGGAAGACGACAAGATTTCCACTTCTCGCAACTGGGCGGTGTGGTTGCACGAATATCTCCAAGATTTCCCTGGTAAACAAGACGTGCTGCGCTATGTGCTCACAGCTAATGCTCCCGAAACCAAGGATAACAACTTCACTTGGGCGGACTTCCAAGCGCGCAATAACAACGAACTTGTGGCGGTCTACGGTAACTTCGTGAACCGCGCGCTCCAACTCACGCAGAAGTACTACGAAGGTGTCGTGCCTAGCTGTGGCGAACTCACAGAGAGCGACCTTGCCACCATCGAAGAGTTCCGCGGTGTGAAAACTGAAGTGGAGCGTCTGCTCGACACATTCCGCTTCCGCGATGCCCAAAAGGAGGCGATGAACTTGGCGCGCATCGGTAATAAGTACCTCGCTGATGCCGAACCTTGGAAGGTTATCAAGACCGATCCTGAGCGCGTGAAAACGATTCTCTACGTTTCCCTCCAACTAGTGGCCAATCTTGCCATAGCCTTCGAACCTTTCTTGCCCAATAGTTCTGCGAAATTGCGCGAAATGCTGGCCAATCCTCAACTCGCTTGGGACCAACTTGGACAGACTGACCTTCTCGCAGCAGGAACCACCCTTCCCAAGCCTGAATTGCTCTTTGAAAAAATCGAAGACGAAACCATTCAAGCGCAACTCGACAAACTCGCTGCCATCAAAAAGCAGAATGAGCAAGAGAACCATCGCGCCAACGACATCAAACCTACGATTGCTTTTGAAGACTTTGAGAAGTTGGACATCCGTGTCGGCACTGTCACCGCTTGCGAACGCGTGCCCAAGATGAAGAAGCTCCTTCGTTTCGACATCGCAGATGGACTCGAGAATCGCGTCATCGTTTCTGGAATCGCTCAACACTACGAACCAGAACAATTAGTGGGTAAACAAGTTTGCTTCATTGCCAACCTCGCACCTCGCACCTTTAAGAATGGACTCACCAGTGAGGGCATGATTCTCTCAGCGCTCAATGCCGATGGCACACTCGCTGTGATTTGCCCTGAGAAGAATGTACTCCCTGGTTCAGAAGTTGGCTAGCGCAAGCACAAGATAAAACCACCCTAATCACTTATTTTACAACAACTTAAACCACATCTATAGTTTTCATCTATATTGTGATAAATCCCATCTGTTTGTTGGCTAAAATATAGTACGTACTTTTGCATCGTCAAAAAGAAAGTTCCACCTCATGGGGGAATAACTTAGCGACGATGGCCATTAGCCAACACAGACATAACTAACTATTTCAGAGGCATAAACTCAGTTGTCAGAGATAAACACTCGGCCACAGAGATTGCCCAAGAAATTATCTCAACAACTACGAACATAAATATCTATAATATGCAACCCATCATCAACGCACAAGCACCCGAATTTAAGGTAGAAGCCTACCACAATGGCGAGTTCAAGACCGTTAGCAGCGCAGATCTCGCTGGCAAGTGGAACATCTTCTTCTTCTACCCTGCCGACTTCACTTTCGTTTGCCCCACAGAACTCGTTGACCTCGCTGAACAATACAGCAAGCTCCAAGAAATGGGCGTAGAAGTGTACTCAGTAAGCACTGACACTCACTTCACCCACAAGGCTTGGCACGACGCTTCTGATAGCATCAAGAAGATCAAGTATCCTATGCTCGCTGACCACACTGGCGTGATTTCTCGCGGTTTCGGTGTTCTCAACGAAGAGGATGGTTTGGCATATCGCGGCACTTTCTTGGTAAACCCCGAAGGTTTGATCAAGGTTGCCGAAATCCAAGACAACAGCATCGGCCGTAACGCTGAAGAACTCGTTCGCAAGGTTGAAGCAGCTCTCTATGTGGCTAGCCACGATGGAGAAGTTTGCCCTGCGAAGTGGAAGAAAGATGCTGAAACTCTTAAACCCAGCATCGACCTTGTAGGCAAAATCTAATATAGAGATCCATACGTTAATAGGTTTTCATTGATGGGTGCGGCATTGTTCAGGGCTTGAACTTTTTGGATGCCGCACCCTTTTTCTATTTTCACCTATATTATTACCTTACACTACCAGATATTATGATCGAACAAAGCCTTCTCCAGCAAGTCAAACAAGTGTTTGCTGCATTGGAATCCCAATATACCCTTCGCCTCGAAGCTGATTCTTCTCATGAGAGCTATGAGGAGTTTAAGCAATTTCTCACCGAATTTGCTTCTACTTCTGATCATCTCACCCTAGAAGTAGTAGAAACACCTGGCACTCTTCGCATGGTGCTTGCCAAAGATGGTAAGGACACTGGTATCGTTTTCCGTTGCATCCCTGGAGGACACGAGTTTACCTCTCTCCTCCTCGCAGTGTACAACGCAGATGGTAAAGGAAAGACACTCCCCGACGAAGCCATTGCCCGTCGCATCAAAGCCCTCAAAGGGCCTATTCACCTCACCACCTACGTATCACTCTCTTGCACCAACTGTCCAGACGTAGTGCAAGCCCTCAATGTCATGGCTTTGCTCCACGACAACTTCACACACGAGATTGTCGATGGCGCACTCTTCCAAGCTGAAGCTGACGCCCTCCACTTGCAAGGTGTACCTGCGGTGATGCACGAAGGCAAATTGGTCCATGGCGGTCGTGGCGAAATGGCGGGTCTCTTGGACGAACTCGAAGAAAAATTTGGCACCGAAACAGCAAATCTTGAAGCTATCCGTCGCAACTACGACGTACTCGTAGTCGGTGGTGGCCCTGCTGGTAGTGCTGCAGCCATCTATTCCGCGCGTAAAGGCTTGAATGTTGCCATCGTTGCCGAACGCATTGGTGGACAAGTCAAAGACACTGTAGGCATCGAGAATCTTATCTCTGTGCCTCAGACCACAGGTGCCGAACTTGCAGCCAACCTCGGTAAGCACATTGGTGCATATCCCATTGACGTGTTTGAGAACCGCAAGATTGAAAGCGCATCGCTCCACAGATGCACCAAAGAAATCAGTGTAAAGGGTGGAGAAGTCTTCATTGCTCCTGCTGTCATCATCGCCACGGGTGCAGGTTGGCGCAAACTTGGTGTGGAAGGCGAAGCCGACTATCTCGGCCGAGGTGTACACTTCTGCCCTCACTGCGATGGGCCTTTCTACAAAGGCAAGCGTGTAGCTGTGATTGGTGGTGGTAACTCTGGCATCGAAGCAGCCCTCGACTTAGCAGGTATTTGCAGCCACGTCACTGTTTTGGAATTTGCCGATAAGCTCCTCGCTGACAATGTGCTCCAAGATAAGGCACGCGCCACGGAGAATGTGGAAATTTTCACTATGGCACAAACCACTGCTGTGCTCGGCGACAGTCAGAAGGTGACAGGCATCCGTGTAAAAAATCGCACTACAGAAGAAGAACGTGAGATTGAACTCGATGGTATCTTCGTGCAAATCGGTCTTGCTCCCAACACGCAAGCCTTTGCTGAAGAACTGGAGCTCTCTCCTCGTCGTGAAATCCAAGTCGATCGCACCTGCCGCACTTCAGTGCCTGGCGTATATGGTGCTGGTGACTGCACAGACGTGCCTTACAAGCAGATTGTTGTTGCCATCGGCGAAGGTGCTAAGGCAGCCCTCTCTGCATTTGACGACCGCGTGCGTGGCGTGATTGGCTAAGCCCATTCCCACAAACTCCCAAGAGGTGACAAGCATTATGTCACATTCCTCCCAATAAAAGAAAATGCCATCTGGACTCAGAAGAGTCCAGATGGCGTTTTTTTGTTTGTTTACTGCCACCCGCTATGAGCGAACAGCAGAGAAATGCTTAGGGAACGAGTACTTTCACGGTAGTACCGTTGGAGTAGCGCACCACATTCACACCTTGCACAGGAGCAGATAAACGGCGACCTTGGAGGTCAAAGCGTGCCACTTCATTCACACCGTTAGAGAGCGTTACAGTTTTCACACCAGTTACGATGGCTGTTTCAGGCTTAATTTTACCTTCAAAGGCAGCTTTATAAGCCTCTAAAGCCTCAGCAGGTACGATAATCTTGGAGAGCTTGGGACACTTATTAAACAACTCAGCAGGGACATTGTTAGGAGGAGTTGTTCCTGTGAAGACCACTGTGGTGAGATTCGCGCAGTTGTCAAACACCTTATTCTCGAGATCGGACAAAGATTCAGGGAGAGTCACCTCTTTAAGCTTTGTATTTGCAAACGCATATTGGCGGATGATCTTCACTGTGTTAGGAATCACCACTTCTGTAAGACCAGAACTTTGGAAAGCATTACCAGAAATAACAGTGGTATTCTCAGGAAGAATCACTTTCTTGAGGGACTCGCAGCGATAGAAGAGCTTCACACCGATTTCGTTGTCAGCACTGGGAGCATAGTAACGTGAGTAGAAACCAACTTTTTCATTGAAATAGTTCTTACCTGCTTCTTGTTTGATGAGTGCCTTTGAGAGATCGAGGGTAGCAGTCACGCCCTCTGATTCAGCACCAGAGTAGTCGCGGCCACACATCTCACGCACAAGCTTGAGGTCTTCGCCATTAAGAGGACCTGCCACGGTGAGGTTCTTAGTCTTATAGCGATCAGCACCAGGAATCAGTGAAGAGAGTTCGCCAGTCTTGGTGGTGGTCACCGACTTCTGTGCGAAGGTAGCAGCAGATACCAAAGCAACGGCTGCCAAAGCACAGCCACGGAAAAGCGTAGAAATTTGCATGTAGTTGATAGTTTATTTATTGAATTGATATTGATGTCTTGAAAGTTTTCCACAAGGCTCTCCAGTGATGGAGAGCTTCTATATAGCATTCACAATGAAGCCACGTTAGCGCACTTCAAAAGGCAGGACGAGTTTGTGGCCTTGTCCGCGAAGTACCACATATCGTTGGCGCACTTCTTCCACGATGAGCGTGTGCTGTCCTTCGGTGAGTCCGCTATTGCGAAACTCATCGGGATAGCGCATGGTATAATTGAGTGTGAGATGCTCTCCCACTTTGGGATTAACAATGGCAGGGGTCACCTGAAGCGAGCGCAAAGCTCCATAAGGTTGCGCATTATTGTTGAGCCACACGCCCACACCTTTGCGATGCACCACAGAGAGGGTGTTCATTTGGCGGAAAATACTGCGAGAAGTCGTGCCGTAAATGCCAGGTCGATTCACCTCTCCCTCACAGCGCACCACCACTTTCAGTAAAGTGGGTTTGCCCACTGGAGGAACTATTTTCACTTGTGCCTCCCCTTCGTAACGCGCATCAATCTCCAAGATGTTCGTCTTTGCATTCCACTTGGTTGAAATCGCGCCTTCAGGATCTAAGACTTCGAGGTCTGCAAACTTACCACCTCCATTTACGCTGATAAAGCGACTTTCATCACGTGGAAACAGCCTTACTTCTTGATGGCTCACGCTCACTTCGCGATCCTCTACATGGAGCGCGATGCGACGTATCTCATCACCCGAATGGATGGTGGCGAACGTCTTACCCGTGAGTTGGCCTGTGATGCGGAGTGTGTCCTCATTGATCGCGACTTTAGCCAAAGTGCCATCCGCCACATAGGCAGCATATTTGCCAGTTCCACCACTGAGCAAGACGATTCTTGTGGCTTGAGGCGAAATGCTCAAAGAGTCGGCATCAGTGGCTCCCACTCGAATAGGAGAAGAAGGCACGCTCGTGTCATCGCAAGCCACAAAGACTAGGAAGCAACAGAGCATTACTCCCCACAGAAGGGAAAGTTTCGACAGCATGTGCTGAGAGGGAAGAGAAAAATATCGCATTTTCTAAAAGAGAATTCTGATTGGATGTAAGAATAAATCGAGGACATTTAGTCCACTTGCACCACATATTCCAGTGTCCACTCACGTTCGGGTGATTCTACCACCACAACACGCAGCACATGTTCGCCTGCTGAGGGGAAAACAAGGAAATCTCCATCAGGTTGCACCACCTGATCATCAATTTCGTAAGTGATTTGAGCAGAGACCTCAGCCAAATCACGCCAATAGAGTGGCAGACGACGAGGACAAGTGCCATTTTCGCGAATGCTATAAAGCTGAGGGATTCGAGTTTGATCGTTGACTCCTCGATCTAGGGGCTGAGTTCTCACTGCGATTCGCGCTGCTTTCTCAGATGTTTCGACCCCCACACGTGTATTCACTGTAATCTCATAGCTCGTGTTGTAGTTCAAGCGAGACAAAAAGCACTGCGTTTCGCTGGTAGTGGCTTTTAGCTCACCATTCACGCGCACTTCATATTGCACCCCAGCTTGAGCCACAGGCAACCACGACAAGGCAATTTCTCGCTGTTGGGCTTTTGCTTTGAGATCCGTGGGAGGTTGTAGTGTATTGCTCGATGAGGGTTCAGCAATCATCACAAGACTGATGTCGTCCATTTGGATAAATCCGCCGTTAGCTTGGGCTTCACCGTCATACTCTAGGTAAAATCCCACCCCTGCATGATCTGCTTGGCGAGGAGCCTCAAACACAAGTTCTCTCTTTTGCCAAGTTTCAGAGATGTTCGTAGCGAGGTCGGCAGCTGCTTTGCGCTCATCTTTCTTTAATTGTCTGCTCCCTTGCAACCAGTCGATGGTGGCTATGACATTATTTTTCGCATGCTGACCTTTATACCAGTATGTGAGGCGATAGGTAGCTCCACCTTTCACGCGCAGGTGATAGGGATTGAACTCCGCATCACGCGAGAAGAAAGACCCACCATTCGGATAAAACTTCATGGCATACTCACCGCCATGCGCATCTTTCGTACGTTGGGGAAAGAGCGAAGCGTTAATGTACCAGAACTGTGGCTTTAGATAAGGGTCAAAGTCCGCGGGAGGATTTTCCTCTTCCGAACCATCATCGGGATTTTCATTATCATTTTCAGATACTTCCGCAGTCGTCGCAGCACGTGTGGAAGAAACGTCGATAGGGGCTGTTCTGTAGGATTCAAAACCGCCATTGGGCAGAATGTTTTGTCCCAACTGAGCAAAGGTTTGTAGGGAAAATCCACACAGAATCAGTACTAAAAGTGAGTATAATCGTTGCGTCATATCGTCAAGACGTGAGATTTTAAATGTATATGTGGGCGAAAGCAAAAGTAACTAGCCTGCTCCTATCCGGATTGACGGAGAGTGGACAGGCACTTACTTCAAGCCATATCGCGCCTTAATCTGTTTTGCCACCTGAAAAAGCATACCTTCTTGTGCATCGGTGCCCAGTAGTCGCTCGCGCTCCCACATTCCTCCCTCGGCAGTAAGAGCGGCAATGAGTGCCTTCACCTCATCATAGGTGAAATACGGTTTTCCCTCGGCATTGCGTGTGAACTGCAAGGCATAGATTGCGCCAAGTGCTTGTCCCAAGAATGGCAGAGCATGGGCAGGTTCTTCTTGCAGATTGCTCAAAGTGCGCGTGCCCGTGAGCAAATGTAGGGCATTGGCAGCAGCCACCTTGGAAAGTTCAGCACGTACGATGCGCATTTGCTCCAGTGCATCGGTATATCGATATTCCGTCAAGGCTTGACGTCCAAGCGCAAAGGCACGATACAGAGTGATGCGACTCTTCTTTAGGGCTGAAATCTCGGAGTTCTCCACCAAAGGCAACCAAAACTGATAGTAACCCCAAGCTAAGTCCCAATGGTGTTCGAGCGCAGTGTAGTTGCGCCCTGGGAGGAGTTTACCATTTTCGTGGTCATTGCGCAGCTGTTCGTTGAGCAACACCGCCTCATCAAGGTGCACATTGAGGATTTGGTCGAGAAAGGCCGCGCCGCGCACGAGTTCTTGAAACATCTCAGCCACTACTACACCACGATCATCGGCAAAGCACAGATTGACATCACCAATACTATAACCGACAAAGCCACCTTTGCCCTTCTCTGCACGTTGATTGCGCGTGGTGCTTGGGCTCTTCGTACCGAGTCCACTGAGTTTTCCAGTCGTAGTGAAGATTTGCTCCACATCGCTCAAGACTTTCGAGCTGTCTGCTGCGTGAAGTGCCGAACGACAAAGGATGTTTCTAGGCGACCAGCCAAATTCTCCTTCATTAAAATAGCCCTTCATGCGCGCCATGTTGGCAGGGTACATGAGATTGGCCTCCACTAAAAAACTCGAATAAACGTAGTCCAAAGGCTGTTTGACCAACTGGCATTCGAGGATGTCCACACTGCTCGCCTCGTTGCGCTTGAAACTGAAAGTGGGATCGGGCACGGGGGGATAGATATAGGACGTCTCCACCACTTCATCGGAAGTCGTATCACAACTTTGCAGCGAAAAGAGGCCAAGCAATAGGAGGGGGAGAAGAGAATAGACGTTAGACATTAGAGATTAGACATTAGAGGGTCGCGGACCCGTTTTTGCTCGCCACAGAGTGGCTCGGGCATTTTAGACGTTAGAGAGTAGACGCTAGAAACTAGGTCTGAACAGTCACACATTAGGCTTGAGAAATCTCACCTTCGATTGGAGAAAATGTCCATCAGTGCCCAGAAGCGCAGCGAACATCTGCGACTGCTTAAGGCAAAATGATGTAGCCACAGAAAGGATGCTTGATTTTACCGACACCTTCCTCGTTTTGGTGTTCCTGCACCTCCAAAGGACGCACGATGGTGAAGCCATCTTCAGAAACGGCGGATATGGTGGCTTTGATGGAAGATCCGAAAGGACCGACACCATTGACCAACAAATACATTGGATGGCCCGACTTTGCCAAGAAAGTCACACGGTGTTCACGACTATTGGTCAGATGTGTCTCAGCCGTAGTGTCACGTACTGAGGTAGCTATCGTATGCAACTGCTGGTCTGCCCCAACATAGCGCACCACATAGCGACTGTTCACTTCATCTTTGCCCACTAGCGTACCACCGAAAGTGATTTCTTTGTAGCTACAAGTCAAGGTGACACGATAAGTACGCACATCTTCCGCGATCTTTACTCCAGGATAGACAAAAGCACTGATGGGCGCATCGGGATCTCCCAAACGAAGATTTTGGTCTTCATAAGAAATCCGTGGTCGCTCAGCTCCCTTGAAAGGAAAGAGTTTGTCGTAGTCTTCCAAAGGTGCATCAAGTTCTGCTTTCTGACAACTGCCGAAACTGAGCACTCCGAGGAGTAGCAATGGATATAGGATGTTAGAGATTAGACGTCAGAGGGTCGCAGACCCTTTTTTGCTCGCCACGACAAGCGTGGCTCGATTTATAGAATTTAGAGAAGGAGAACTCCCCATTTTTAGAGGTAAGACGTGGGGATATGCAACGCAACCTCGCGTTATTTCGCATCCCAAATCTCGGCTTTCAGTCCGGTGATTCTGCCTTCAGGGTGCAAATGACGGCTCACATAGCGCGTGCTGCGCAGCAAAGTGTCATAGACTTCCACGAGTTCTGCTTCAAACTTGTTGCCATTGCGCACAAAATCATAGAACTGTATTTTGTTGTCATAGCGCAAACCTGCACGGAAAGTCAATCCTTGCTCCGTACCTACGTAGCCTGAGCCCAAACCTGTGATGGATTTTGGAGGATAGTCGGGGATGGGATTGCGCTGTTTGACAAAGACAAAGAGATAATATCGCTTATCTTTGATTTCCTTCAACAGAGGTGCATTGGTCTCCACTGGACGTTTCACGAAATAATCACTCTGGAAGTAGGTGCGCCCTCCGCGATGAATACGAAGCTGAGGGTTGAGCATCCCTTCAAACCATTGACGATTCTCCACCGACTTTTGGATAACCTCTGCCATTCCCTCAGGAGATTGGAGGGGAACCATGCGAATGTATTCGCGCGCTGGGCGCAAATGCTGTGCTGTGCGAAACATCAAGGCACCATCAGGGTCGGTGCCCATGAAGAGCCAGTCGGAACTTCCTTCAAAACGCTCATTGACCAGTCGGTGCAAATAGGAATAAGTCACAAAACTCAACTGGGTAAAGCTATTTCTGTTGATAGAAAATTCACTCACCTCGGGAGTTTTGGCGGTGTTGTCGGAGTAGTCTGCACGCATCTCGACCTTATTGTCTGCCGTAAAGCGCATGGTGAAACAGTGTCCGCCATATCCGTAGCTTCCTCGGAGGAGCGACTGCGGAATATCTTGATCGGGCTGGGTGTAGAGCAAAGAGTCGGTGCGTGAGAAATAGAGGACTCTCCACCCATAAGGCGCACTTACGAGCCGTTGTTTCAGCGCATCCACCGCTTCTTGCGCACGCGCTGTGGGAGAGGTCTTAAAAACAGAATCATCACTATTGCAAGCGGCAAGTGTGCCGAGGCAAAGCAATAGTAGAAAGAGATACTTACGCATTATATAATATAGGAGTTGCTGAGAAAAAATCCACTATCCACGATAGCTGCGGAGCTTGCGTGCAGTGGTGATTTGCCAACGACGGAAATCTACGTGCCACACTTTCTGCAAATAGTCTGTCACAAAGGCTTGTTTGCGGCGCAATTGCTGAGCTGCCACTTTGGCTTCTTCCGTGTAACGTGCCTGAACTTCAGGATCGGCATCTGTGTCGGGCGTGGCTGCTTCGGTCAATGCCTGTTGCACCTGCAAAGGGGTGGCACAAATCGTGGCACTAATCATCTCTGCCATGTCTTCTTCAGAAGAGACCATGCCATGAATGGTGAGAAAACCACGCTTGTTCGCCCAACTGTCGATGCCAAACTGTTGGTCGATGGTACGACCAGCTTGCCAAGGAGCCACCAGCGATGCCGTGCTTCCCGTGTAGCGATCGCCAGAGATGGCAGAGAAGGCCACGCGGTCATAAGGCAATTGCGCCAACAGACGGCGAGTGAGTTGGTGAAATCCCATGCGTGCCAACAAATAAACCTTGTTGGGGTCGTCTGGTGAAAAGGCATTGCAATGCGTGAGCATCATCGTTGTGGGAGCTTGGGGCAAGGACAATCGCACCATTCCGTGCGCATCGGCATAGGCTCCTCCATAGAGCACCAAGCGCAGTGGAGCTCGACCGAGAAGAAAATTGGAGCGATCTTGATCGGCAAAGGCGAAGCTCTCTAAACAGAGGGTGCGAAAAGCGCGCAACACAGGTTTCACCTGCTCCGTGCGCGGAGGATAAAGATAGTCGGTTGCTGCACCACCATGATTTTCTTGGCGATACACCACTTCTATGCCGTAGGGCAAGGTGATGCTGTCGCGAATCCAGCGATCGAGCTCCGTTTCTTGCACAGAGGACTGGCGTTGCGCTATGACACTCGTGGAAGAAAGAGCATCTTCCCCACAACTGCTGAAGGCGGAAATGCCCAACACGAGGAGAGCTAAAGCGCAGAACTTGTGGCGCAGGGCTGAGATATTGGAGAAAAACATAGACTTCGACATCATTGGAATACTTCATTGCGCTCGCGAGGATTGGGAGCGAGTCCGCGCTCTTGCGCTTGAATAGGGATTTGCAGCATCTTGCGAGGGTCTTCCTGCTCAAGAGGATGATAATAACTGCTCTTGTCGCTGCGCTTGAGGGAGAGATGGAAGCGACGAATGTCTAACCATCGCAGACCTTCTTGGAAGAACTCTTGGCGACGCAGTCCGAGAATGGTGCGCACCATGGCGAGTTGTTTGAGGGTGAGTCCATAGCTAGGACGAATCTCATTGTAGTGTTTTCGGCTTGTGTTGGGGAACACTGCGCGCTCTACGGAGGGCATGAAACCAAACTTTCCCTGCCAATAGTCCATCATATCATCTATCGCAGCTGAATAACGCTGCATCATCGCCAAGGCTTCCATGCGATTGAGCAACACCTCGTCAGTGGTGAGCAACACATTGGTGACATACAGTCCGCGCGGTTTGCTGCCCGTGCTCTCTACACTGGAGAGTTCGTCGAATTTGGCTTGATACACGCCATCTTTCACGGGAGAGGGCGATGAAGAGAAGAGATAAGTGCTCACCATGTTCATGCGTTCATAGTCGCCCCCTCCTTCGATGCCGGCACGCGCAAAGACTTCGTTCATCGTGGTGTAGGTGGCTCCGTAGCGGTCAGTGGGTTGTTGACGCGCATATCTCGATTCAGTGGTGGTGAGCAAGAGGTTAGCAGGCTCGTCGGTAGCCGCATAGTGGCGATAGAGTCGAGGATGATTGAACTCCAACGTCTCTGCATAGCGTTGCCAACTGCGAAGATTGCTCTTGGCATCTCCACCTAAGACATAGTCAGCATAGGCGATGACTTGTGCCCAGTCGCCTTTATGGAGATAGAATCGCGAAGCAAAAGCGTAGGCAGCGCGCTTGGTGAAGTGAAACTTTGGATGCTTGTAGTAATGATCATCGACCAGTGTGATGCCGCGTTGGAGATCCTTCTCAATCTTTTGGTAGACCTCCGCCACTGTACCGCGTTGATAGTCCACAATGGCGTGCTTCTCGGGACGCTTCCACATAGGGAATGCCGGGCGCATCGGAGTTTTTGCGGTAGGGTTCAGCCCAAATGTTGACCAACATGAAGTGGAGATAGGCGCGCAACAAGAAGGCTTCGCCATACAAGGCTTTTACGCGAGGAGTCTTGGGATAGTTTGCCAGCAACTCCAGGGCTTTGTTGGCCTGTGCAATACCTTTATAGCACGATTTCCAGTAGTTGAGCGGGGTGTCCAGGTCGTCTTGCTGATCATCTTCCCAGAAATACATGGCTTCATTGAGGCGCGTGTGCACACCATTGGTGCGCAGCCCCACATTGTCCGTACGGGCTTCGAGAAAAGCAAAATAACTCGCCTGAGGATAGGCAGCGGTGAGCAATTCGGCGACTTTTTCTTCATTGTCGATGCGCACATTGAGGTCGCTATCGGGCTGTTCGCTCAAAAAGTCTCCACAACTCACCCCTGCGATGAGCCACAGGACACAGAGCAGAAGAGAGCTTCGTCGGAAAACGTGGGAGAGTTTGGAAAAAATGTCGGACATTTTTGAGAAAATGTGGGAGTTTTTTGAAGAAATGTAGGAGATTTTCTGAGAAATCTCGGAGAATTCTTATGCGACTCTCGGAGATTTTACGCAGAACCTTAGGAAAACCCTGAAAATCGAGCCTAGGGGGACTAGCTTCTCACGCAATAATCTGGCTTTAGAAACCTAGAGAGAGCGAGAGGGTCACTTGGCGCGGCGTGGGCAAAGCCACACCACCAGAGCGATAATACTCAGGGTCTTGACCATGCAGACGAGGGTCGGCATAAATCAACAAAGGATTGGTGACATTCAAGCGCATGGTAGCCGAAGTAAATCTAAACTTCTTGGCCACGCTTTCTGAAAGACGATAGGCCAAAGCCACGTTTTTCAGACGAACGAAGGAACCATCGGCCACCATCTCCTGCGAATAGTTGTAAGTGTTGTAAGCGCGCTCGATGTTCTCGCGACCCACCTTCTCGATTAAGCCTTGTGAGGGCAAAACAGGCACATTGGTGCGACGCTCATCCCCTGGATTCAACCAACGATCACGATAGCGCGTGGAGAAAACATTGAGATCGGCAAACGAAGGGTCGAAGGTGGGATTCAAACGAATCTTGTTGCCAGCTTGCATCGTGAAGAATACGGAGAGTTCCCACTGCTTCCACGAGAACGTATTGGAGAGTCCTCCTGTGATTTGTGGTTCAATAGGACCATGATAGCGCAGATAGGTCTTATTATATTGCGTGTCGGAGAAATCTGCTCCTGCAATGTGGGAATACTCGCCCGAGTTGGAGGGATAGCGTCCGAAGTTGAACGTAGGCAACCCGTTGATGTCTAGTCCATCATAGTTGAAGGAGAAGAGCGAACCGCGAGGGAAGCCGACGATATTGCCACGTCCGCGTCCTGCCACCATGTCGAAAGCGGTGGGTGCATTGAGCAGACGAGTGACTTCTTGATGCATGGCACTAAAAGTGAGACTGGTACTCCACTTGAAATCGGAGGTCTTCACATTGATGGTGTGTAAGCCTAGTTCAACACCTTGGGTGCGCATGTCGCCAAAGTTGGCATACTTGTAGTATTGTCCGCCTACGCCCGACGTAGCTACGAGGTCGATGAGGTCATAACTATTGCGCGCATAGAAATCGAGCGTGGCACTGATGCGATTGTCCCAAAGACCAAGCTCAAGACCTGCGTTCCACTCCACCATTTTTTCCCAGGTGAGGTCGCGATTCTCCAAATGCTGGATGTCGAGTTGGTTTTCTCTGTCTGCCAAACGATGACGTGGGGTGAGGGCATTGCGATAGACTGCCGAAGCATTGACTGCTGCTTCGTTCATCTTTGCGGTGAGTCCGTAGCTCAAGCGCAAGGCGAGTTTGGAGATGGTGGGATAGGCGCGGAGAAATTCTTCACGATCCACGTTCCACTTCGCACCAATGTTCCACGTAGGCAGCCAGAGAGTGCCGTTGCGTTGGCCCGAAGTATTGGCACTCTCATAGTTGAGCACTCCATTCACCACATATTTTCCGGCAAAACCATACGTTCCATTGAGGGAGAAGGTAACTCCGCGGTCGATTTGTTCGCGAAGACTAAAATAACTCTCGCCTTCGTCTGCCAGTTTCTGGAACATCAAGGGGGTATGATACACTTGATTGCCGCGATCATATTGGATGCCGTAGCCACTGAAAGGCGTGGATGTGCGGAGAGCATGGCGAGCTTCGGCAAAGGCAAAGCCTTTCACATCGTGCTGACCAAAGGATTTGTCGTAGTCCACGGCGATGCGCGCCAACCAACTGTGGAGGGCGGCTTCATTTTGATTGAGCAATCCACCTTGGGGCACGCCGACTTGTGGCAGCTGATTGGGACGATCTTTATCGCGCACCAAATAGATATTCTCACGCGCCACCTCAGGCGTTTCGTTGGCTCGCATAGCTGCCAAGAGATTGCTTTGAGATGCCACGCGGTGCGAGGTAGAAGTGTGGGCTTGCCGCGCAGAGACGAGGGCTTTCACTGCCAAGTCTTCGCACAACTTGTAGTCTGCTTCGGCCTGCAACTTGAAGTCCACCACGTCTATTTCCATCTTATTGTGGGCATACTCGTGGAGAATGTTGAAGGGTGCCCAGTTGTTGCGATAGAACGACAGCGTTCCATCGGGATTGTAGGGCGAAAGGGTGCGGCTCGTGCCGAGGGCGTAAGAGAAAGGATTGATGTCAAAATCACGTTCAAACACACCTTGTGCATGGTTCTTGCGCTGGGGCAAAGTGCCGGGCGCAGACTGTCCACGCAAACTTCCTTGTGCGGTCAGTGTTGCGGTGAGTTTGGGTGAGATGTAGAAGGTGTTTTTGAGATGCGCTGTGAGGCGATTCACATTTTCTGGGAGTGTCCATCCACCATCGTGGTAGAATCCCACAGAAACATAAGTAGCTGTGTTCTTGCCGCCACCAGAAAGCGAGATGCTGTGCTGTGTGGTGGGTGACAAAGTGAAGAGTTGGCGGAACCAATCGGTATTCGCCATTTCGCCACGTTGGAGAAAAGCAGCACGAGCTTCGGGAGTGTTGGGTTGCAAGAAGCCACCTTTGGCAATATCGTAGGTGCTTGCAGCCTGATACCACTGACCAAAGATGCCACTTCTGCGACCATAGCGAGAGGAATTGACGTCAAAATAGCCTTTTTCTTCCATCTCTTGATAGAGCGCCATGGTCTCTTGAGAATTGAGTAGGTCGTATTGTCCGTAGTTCGGGCGCAAGCGCACACTATTCTCCGTGCTATAATTCACTTTAAGTGGGGTTTCGCGCTGTCCATGCTTAGTAGTCACGACGATTACTCCATTCAAAGCGCGCGCTCCATAGACAGAGGTGGCAGAAGCATCCTTGAGCACCTGAATATCTTGGATGTCGGCGGGATTAAGTCCGGCTATTGCCGAACCGATAAGGGTGACAGCATCACCCGAAGCCAACTGGTCGAGCGAGAGATGCACTAAATCTTCATAGACTGCGCCATCAATGACCCACAAGGGCTGAACATTGCCCAAGATGGACGCACCGCCGCGAATGTTGATGCGAGGGGCTGCGCCAAAAGTGCCGCTGATGGTCTGAAGATTCAGACCTGCCACGCGACCTTCGAGCATTTTGCTCACATCCGCCACGCCTTCTAGACGGATGTCTTGCATCTTCACGGCAGAAGCTGCGCCAGTGTAGATGCGATTGCGCACTTTCTGATAGCCCGTCACTACGACTTCGTCCAAACTTCTATTATCGGCTTTGAGGACAATGTCGCGTGTTTGTTCGCCATTGAGCGTGATGCGCTGTGAGAGCATGCCCAGATGCGACACGAGGAGCGTGATTTTCCCACCAGCTTTGCCTAAGCGAAGATGATAACGGCCTTCTGCATTGGTGAGGGTACGCAACTTTGTGCCCACCACTTGGACGTGTGCGCCTTGTAACGCCACTCCGTCGGCATCGCACACCACTCCCGAGAGGGTATTGTCCGCTTGAGCTTGTGCGGACAAGGCGGTGGCAGCCACTACGGCACTGAAAAGTAAACGAGAAGAAAATACGTTTGACATTAGTCGTTAGGAAGTGTGAGAGAGAATGGAAGTGAGAAGTGGAGAGAAGAGAGGAACTGAGATTTGACAACTACCATTTGTGGCGGGCAACCTCAAAGTCTCACAAGATGTTTGCTCGAAGACCCACTGAGGGTTAGAGCCTAACATCTACTCCAAAATACACGCCTAAGGGGTGTCCAGCTCGGAGTCCTGACGGATGGCGCGAAGCGAGATAGTGCTCATTGAGGAGGTTGATGCCATTGAGACTGAGCATGACATGGCGATTCACGCGATATTTCGCAGAAGCATCTACGATGTAGTGAGCAGGGATGCGTTCGCGCTGTGCGATTTTCCCTTGTCCAGGCGTAGTGCGCATATCTCCGTTGTAGCGAATGCCAAAGTTGAGTTCCCAACGTGGGAGCTGGATGCCGAAATTAGCGTTAGCAGCGTGGCGGAAGATGTAAGGAATCTCATCGCCTGCGTGAACAAAGCCCCAAGCTCCGCTGGAAAATTCATTGTCCATGCGGGTGTGGGTGAAGGTGTAGGAGAGTTGGAGCGGGAATTGCGCTTTTCCCCATCGAGGTTGGGCTTGTGCCATAAATTCAAAACCACCTACCGTGGCTTTTCCCACATTAAACTGCTCCAATGTGCCCTGTCCACCGCCTGCTAAAAGGTCGCTACCGAGCATGTGGTCGTAGCGGTTGTAGAATCCGATGGCTTCTACTTTGCATTGCTGCGTGGTCCAGCGCAGACCGCTCTCGAGGTTGGTGCTGTGCTCGGCATCTTGTTGCCACACGGCTCCTGGAGGGGCAAACCCTCTGTGCGCACCTCCGATGAGCGAAAGCGTGGGGAGCAATTTGACGTTGAGACCTATGCCTGGCAACCACGCATGCGCGCTATTGGGGGTCTCTTGGCGCACTTTTCCACTACGGCGAGGATCGACCTTGGTATAATTTTTCTTCAACAAAGAAACGGCTTCGTAGCGCGCACCTGCCGTGAGGGTGAGCACACCCTTCACCCATTTCAAGAGGGAATAGCCCGACCAAGCGTGGGCAGAGGTGATGGCATTGGCTTGACTGCCAGGAAGTCCAGGCAAAAAGAGCGACATGCGCTGATTGACCATACGATAGCCGTCATCTTGTTGGAAGCGGTCTTCGTCATCTTCATGGTAGCGGATGCCGACTTCTCCTGAGAGGATGCCATCCCACAAGGGCATTTTCCATTCGCCCTTGGCTTGAACACCACGCGAATGATACAAGCGATGGTTGGCGCGCATCATCATGGCCTCACCATCGTAGGACTTTGCGCCTCGCACCAAGTCAAAGGCTTCACTCAAAAGATCGGGATCGGCTAGAACATCTCCGATGCTGTGCTTCTGCCCTGACCACACTCCCGTGCGGACGTCATTGAGTTTGTACCAATTTCTGAAGAAGCGATTGTAATAAAGTTGGGTCGTCACCTTCCAACGATAGCCTCCATCGAGCACATAAGTGGCTGCCCACTGCTGATGTCGGGTGGTGAGATCGTCACGCTGTGCCGCAGGATAGCGTAGATAGGGCGTGCGCGCAAAGTCGGCTTCGGTGAGTCCGAGATAGGTTTCATCGGAATGCTCCTGTGCATAGCCAAATTTGAGGGTCAATCTGTGGTTCACCCCCTCTTCGTTTGCAGTTTGCAAGAGGAATTTCGCATTAAGGTCGTGACGACGGAAGCCCATTTCTTCGTGGCCTTGTGCGTGGCGAAAACCATTGCTGCGATAGTGGAGATATTCTACTAACCAACCTCCATATTTTCCTCCGTTGCCGACGAGGGCATACGCCTTGCCGGTGGCATAACTGCCGAAAGAGGCATTGAGGCGTGCCGTGAATCGCTTGGGGATGGGCGTAGAAACGAGGTTGATGGCACCACCTGTGGTGAATGGGCCATACTGCACTTGGCTACTTCCCTTCAAGACTTCGATGGCATACATGCGCGCCACATTGGGGAAATAGTAAGCCGCGGGCGAAGCATAGGGAGCGGGTGCAATGGGGATGCCGTCTTCCATGAGAGAAATACGCTCACTACGCTCTGCTTTCGTACCGCGCAAACTGATGTTTGGGCGCAATCCGTAGCCGTCTTCCTCATAGATGTTGACACCTGGCACACTTTTGAGCAAGCGGTTGATGTCGGTATAGCCCATACGTTGGATTTCTTGGGGAGAAATATAGTAGGCCGAGCCAGTACGGTTACGAGCTTCAAACTTACTTCCGAGCATCTGACCAGCACTCACCACAACTTCCGACACTTGCTGCTCTCGCTCACTGGTGAGTGTCGAGTCTGGCGCAGCAGTTGTTGCGGTGCGCGTGGTGTCGTTGACTTGTTTTTGTGTGGGTACAAGCGTAGCGTGGGCAGCACTCGCCAAAGGTAGTGCACTGCCCATCCATAGCCAAATGGAAAACTTATGAGGAAAAAGTGTCATACGTTCGTGGCGGTTCATCCGCAGTCAATGCGTATAGACCGTTATTGCGATTTTTTACCGAAAAATGCGGGTGATTCATTCGCGATTTCATATCATCGCAAAAGAACATCATCATTATGTGGTGCAAAATTACGACATCTTACAGTTTTCCACAATCACTATATCTAGGTATTTTGGAGGAAACAACAGTACAAGCTCCATGATATTAAAGACATAGAGTCATTACAATTGATGACTATGTCGTAGATTCAGGAGTTGGTGACCTCGTGAGGATTATCCTATCATAAGACCTCTAATCATAGAAAAGCTCAAACAGTAAGCATCTCCCCCTCTCTCTTGATTAGAAGAAGAGGAATAGAAGCTAACGATACTTTGTGAGTTCACTATAACACCAATAAAAGAGGAGCAGCATAAAGCTACTCCTCTTTTCCTTTTACTATAGACACTCTGGCTAATTATCTTGTTTTAGCAGTCTTCTTGGGGTAAAGCTCAACTCTATGAGAGCTTAGACTATTAGATGTATTCATCAAGACAACAGCTGATATCTACATTAACCAAACATTCTTCTTATGGAGTTACAACAAGCTGGTCAGCTCCGTTCTGACAGACTCCATAAAGTATGTGGGTAGGCTGATAGTTGGTAATAGGCTCTCCAGCTTCATTGATATATTTCATCATCTTAGGAGCTGTACATCCTTCGAGCTTGGTGTTAATTCCATTGGTAATACGGCCTATAAAACCTGAGCGGTCTTTGAAGTTCGTAGAGCCCATGCGAATAGTGATGTGGTCAGTCTTGCAATTCTTGATGGTTATACCACGACCACCTAGGACTTCACCAACCAGGCCACCGACATCACCTTTGATGTCACCACTAACAAGATAGGCATCTGTGACAGAACATCCTTCTATTGTATAAGTTCCAACCCCTAACCAGCCTATGAGACCACCAATGTTTTGTACCAATTTACCTTTAGAGACTCTTACTGCAATATGCTTTACATGAACATTATTGAAGTTGGCAGGAAGACTATAGTTAGCTCCTGCATAACCAATGCAACCAGCGAAGTAAGCATGCTCATCGCTATGGTCAACAGCTACATTGTTCTCAGTATGCACAGCATCATTGGCTCGGCCATTGATTGTTACATTCTCGAAGGTCACATTCTTCATTGTCCCGGCAAACTTCGCCCAAATACCAGTGTAGATCTTAGCATTAGGCTTGTAGCTACCATCAACATATTTACCATTGATAGAGACATTCTTAATGGTATGTCCGTTTCCATCAAAAGTATAAGCACCTTGATTGACTATAGGCATCCAGTCTATGCCACTCATATCTATATCTTGGCTGAGGACTATAGTGCTTCCAGTAAGTTCAGCCTCATGACCAGGAAGCCAGGCAAACTCGGCTGGATTAGAAACAGTGAAAGTCTTAGTAGCTGCATCATAAGAAGGCTTAATAGGAGTGACACCTGACTTCTGCCACCATTCACCTGCTACATTCCATTCATTGGCAAAGCTTTCTTCAATAGAAACATTGAATTTAGCATTATGAGTCAACATATTACCTGTAATAGTAGTAAGCCAGTTGCGCTGAATGGGCACATTAGTTTTGAGATCATGACTGGCTATGCTTGTAGCTCCATCCAATGCTTCAATCTTAAGATGAATAGGAGTCTGACTGCTCTTATCCGTCATTAGATAATCGACGAAAAGAGTACGATTGTTAGCACTCAAATCGTAGTTTAAAGCATATTCCTTCTGCACCTTATTGATGGTGCCAGTATAGAAATGAGTTTCTCCTACTGGAAGATCATCACTCAGGCTTTCACCTGTTAGCGCATTGAGGCTCTTGAAACGCTTACATCCATAGTAAGTAACCTTAAAATTGTCACCTTTCTCTAGACTATACAAGCCCCAGTCAGTGGTTACAGCACGCAACTTTGCAAACGGACGCTTTAGTACAAGCGACTCCTGAATGCTCTGACTTCCTACATTGAGATCTTTAGAAACAAAGTAAGCATCACGACTTTCATCATTAAGGATGTTGATCTTGCTAACATCTTTATAGACAATGTTGCTTAAGTCAGACGTGTTGTAGTGTAAATCAGCTTCTGTGCCTTGAGGCACGAAGTCGGCCCAAACCACCGCTTTATAGGTACGATTCGGGGTGAGGCGAAGTGAATAGGTTACAGGTTCATAACTATCCACAATCTTTTTAATCGGAGCTACAGCTACAAGAGTCTGAGATCCATCTACACGATAAATGGCCAATTGATAACGAAGATCGTACTTGGTCATATCAACATTGGTGATGCCACCAGCTGCACTATTACTTTTATCTCCGTATAGAGCAGATCGGGTGCTACTTATCTCTCCTTCAGCAGGAAGAGATAAGGTAAAAGTAACGTTACCTTCTTGCGAACTAGTCGCTGCTGGGTTGCTTACTTCAATATCATTGGTTTGACATGCCGTAAAGAGCAGTAAAAGACTACTCAGGCACATTGCTATCTTTTTCATAATGCGAAATGTTAGATATGATATCACTTACTGCTAATCACAAACTATGGACTAGTAATACTGATACTTGCACCATTTTTAGATACAGTACCATAATAATCACTCTGTGGCTTATGCTCCAATGGGGCACCAGTATTGTGATTCACGTACACTAGATTTGTGGGAATAGGATTCTTATCAAGTACAAGATTTGAACCATCTTTCACATTACCAATAAATCCGCTCATTACCAATCCAGCTCTTGGAGATCTGATAGTCACCTTATCAGAACTACAGTTGCGGATGACGATGCTGCGACCACCAAGAACCTGTCCTATGAAACCTCCAACTTCTCCATTAAAGAGACCGCTTTTGCAGATCAAGTAAATGTCCTCAACAGAACAATTCTCGAAGACTGTGGAGCCTCCTGTTCCCATCCAGCCTAAAAGTCCACCAATGTTTTGAGTGTAAGCACTACTATTAGAAGAAGCTTTAATGTCTACATGCTTAGCATGCACATTGTGGAAATTTAGTTTGGTACTCCAATTTCTTCCAGCATAAGCAACACATCCTGCAAAGTAAGCAGATTCATTATCGTGTTTAATAGCATTTCCATGCTGGTCTGTATGGACTTTATCATCAGCACGGCCATTGATGGTAATATTCTCAAAGGTGACATTCTTCATATCACCATTATAGATACCGAAGACCCCAGTATAGGCCTTGATTTTAAATTTAATAAAGCCTCCCAAAGCTGAATACTCATAGAGAGTACTGTGCTCACCATTAAGTGAGAAGTTTCTAAGCTTATGGTTCTGACCATCAAAATCAAAGTTTGCATCGTGAATGGGCTTCCATTCCACTCCACTCATGTCAATATCATTAGCAAGAACAACCTTCTTACCATTGATGGCTGATACGTTATCAGGCAACCAAGCAAACTCGTTACGATTTCTAATAGTATAGGTTTCAGTTGCTGCATCATAAGGAGGAGCAGTTGGAGTCAATACAGCAGGATTCCACCATCTTTCTGCTACATTCCAATTATTGACAAAGTTTTCATCGATAGACACAGAGAAAGTGGCTCCTGTCGTGAGCACATTACCAGTAATTGTAGTAAGCCAGTTGCGTTGGATAGGTATGCTGGTCTTTAAATCATGCTTCGCTATAGAAGTGGTTCCATCCAAAGCTTCAAGAACCATGTGGATAGGTGTCTGTTCGGTAAGATCAGTCATAAGATAATCCACTGTTAGGGTTCTATTATTAGCACTCAAATCATAGTTAAGAGCATATTCCTTCTGAGCCTTATTGATAGTACCAGTGTATGAAACTGTACCAGGAGAAGGAAGATCCTCACTAGATGCTACCCCTGTGACGGCGTTCATTGCGGTAAAACGCTTGCAACCATAATAGGTCACTTTGAAGTTGTCTGCCTTTTCGAGGTCATACAATCCCCAGTCAGTCGCAACAACTCGCACTTTAGCAAAGGGGCGCTTCAATACCAAATCCTCGTTGATATCAGCATTGTCTAGACGAAACTCCTTAGTTATAAAATAAGCATCGCGGCTCTCATCATTTAAGATGTCTGTTTTATGAGCATCCTTGTAGACGATGTTTGTAAAGTTGGTAGTATTGTAATGCCAATCCGCCTCGGTGCCTTGCGGTACAAAGTCCGCCCACACTACAGCTTTGTAAGTACGATTAGGAGTAAGACGGAGAGAGAAGGACACAGGCTGGTAGGTATCTACCACCTTTTTGATAGGAGCAACGGCTTCAATTGTGGTGCTAGCACCCTCCACTCGATAGATGGCCAATTGATAACGTAGGTCGTGAGTAGCAGCAAGGTTTACGTTCGTAAGACCACCAGCCGCGCTACTGCTTTGGGCACCGTAAAGTGCAGATCGCGTAGCTTGCAACATATTCTCTTCGGGAATAGTTAGGCTGAAGGTTACATTAGCCTCAGCGCTACCATCAGGCACTTGCTGATCCTCAACAAGCGCATCACTCAACTGACAACCAGCGAGGAAGAAAAGAGAAAAAAGGAAATATAAAATTCTAATTTTCATTTCAATAAAGTTTGATTAATGTATTCAAGAATGTGTTTCGTATAGACCTCCACATAGCCTTAATGGATGGGGCTAAATGAAAGCTGAGGAGAGAGTTTACGGGAAAGAACTACTGCCCCTCCTGTATTAGTCAGGAGATTACCCGTAATAGTACTAAGCCAGTTACGCTGAATTGGGATATTGCTTTTAAGATTATAGCGCACCAGAGAGGTATTACCCTCTAAAGCTTCAAATATGATATTTATAGGTGTCTGCCCTTCCGAGGGAGCCATCAAATAATCCACCACCAAAGTGCGGTTGCTTGGACTCAAATCATAGCCCAAAGCATATTCTTTTTGTGTTTTATGAACTACACCTTTATACACAGTAACATTTTCTTCCTTTGGAATTTCCACACTTTTCACCTCGTTGGTCAACAGATTAATACCTGTGAATCGCTTACAGCCGTAGTAGGTCACTCTGAGTTGATCAACCTTTGGTGCCGTAGGGTCCCAATCTGTTGCTACAAGACGGAGTTTGGCAAAGGGACGTTTCAGCACCAGTGCTTGAGCCACCTGATTCGTTGTCACCGAAAACTCCTGCACTGCACAAAAAGCATCACGGCTCTCATCATTCAAGGTTGCAGTCGCATCAGAAGGCAAAAGAGTGATATTAGTAAAGTCTTGTGTATTATAATGATAATCTTCACGAGTACCTTGAGGAATAAAATCCGCCCACAATACCGCTTTATAGGTACGATTAGGGTTAAGGCGTAGAGAGAACACTACTGGTTTATTAAGATCTTCTATCTTTTGAGTGGGAGAAACGACTCTTCTATACGTGCCATTATCTTCTAGCTTATAGATTGCTATCTGATAACGAAGATCATACTGATAAACCAAATCAAGGTTGTATAAACCTCCCAAAGCACTATTACTCTCTTCTCCAAGTAGAGCTCCTCGGGTTAGAAATTCCCCTTTAGGCATAGATGCAGAGAAAGTCACATCCACCAACGAGGTTAGATTTTCCAAATCCTCCTCCACTCCTGACTTAGATTGACAAGAGGGAAACATAACAAAGCCCAAAAGCGTGAGAAATAGGGTTGCAATTCTTTTCATTTTGAGGGAGAGAATTATATTTTTACGATATGTTCGCCATCAAATTTTTCATCAATAGTCACCTTGCCCCCATTATCTACCTTCTTAGATAGGAAATGAGCTTTGACCACCGTCTCATGGTTACGTAGCAATGGAATCTCGACATTCGAACAACGACTAATTTCAACTCCATTAGCATCATAGAAGCAGAGATCGACTATAATGTTATCTTCCTTATTAAAGCTCGTAAACACGTAGTCTTTCATCAAGATAATCTCTTTGGTATCTTGTGGCAAATCATCAGGAAGTGACGTTTCAAAAGTATATCCACTGATAAACTCATTCGGTTCCTGCTGAGAAACATCATAACCTATGCTTACATATTGCCTATATGTTACTTTAATCTTGCCACCTCTTAGCCTTCCTCCTTCTTTTAAAAAATTACTATAGTCGGACGCTACTAATGTGTATCTAGCCACTGGTCGCTTGAGCATCAGCGGAATAATACGAGAATGCTGCATCCCAATTCCTGGAAGTATGGGATAACCCTCAGGACCAAGATTATGATCTAGCGAGAACCCTTGTTTGCCAGCAGCACAATTCTTTAGATGCGTATCAGCTGGATAATTTTGGAAGTTAAACAAGGTATTAAGAAGAGAAGGAGTTGCATAGAAAACATCCTTTGTTTCTCCCTTATGAACATAATCAGCCCATCCTAATACACAATAATTGCCATCGGGAAGACGAGTATGCAGTCGATGCTGTGGCGGGAGTGCATCTTTGTCGAGCTCCATAACATGTCGAGACACTCTTTCGTCTTGACGCATAGAACGAGTATCTCCTATCTGCTTGCAACGATAGATATCGAGGATTAGGCGCATGGCATAGCCTTCAGCGGGACGATAGGCAGGAGTAGCTACTCTTTCCAGGTCATGCACTGTCCGTTCCCACTTTTGATTATAAACAACCTCCTTATAATAGAGAGGAGGACTGCGGTCCACACTCGTCTCAATAACAACCTCAGCATCCATAGGCTCAGGATACTCATGGATGGTTCTATCGCAAGAGCTTAGCAAGCCCACTAGCAGTCCCAATACAGAGATTATATTATATAGCTTTTTGTACATAACGCTCTTTCTTACTTTTTGCGAGGCTTATAGAATTTATAGGCTATAGAGACACCTGCTCTAGTAATTCCCCAATAAAAATCATTGCCAGAACGAAATTTAGGACCATTATGCCAATTACGATATACATCGTAGTCATACTCCGCAAAACCTGCACCTATGTTAAATTCCAAGCTCCAGCGTTTCGCCTTATCTAAATGTGTAGCATAGCCATAGCTAAGTCCCATGCCCCATAAAGCATGATTAGGATCTTGATAACGTCCGTGGTCATTAATAGCTACATTAAACCCTACGATATGCGTATGAAGTCCAAAGAAATGACCCTGTCCAGCCTTCCTCAACCAGTGACGTAATTCGGGCTGCGTAGCCAAAAGACGTAATTTGCGAGCAGGAGTATAGTTGTAGGGAGAATACCAAAATGGAACATCTAAACTCCAACGTCGCCAAAGCTCTACCTCAAATCCGGCATTGGCTATTAGGGCACCTAAAAACAATCCATTGGTCTTGATAGACCAAAAACGATTTTCTACCGGTTGCTCAATGGGTGCCTCAGGAATGCGGGCCACAGGTACTGTGTCCTTCGGCTCTTCTGCTACAGGTGGGGCAGGAAGAGGAGGAAGTGGCGGAGACACCTTTATATCCTCGGCAGAACAGACTATCACCATGCGAGAATTGCGCAACATTGGGAAGACCTCACGTAATAAGAGTTGCCATGTTCTACCTCCATCTATCGCTTTTATCTTATTCTTTCGTTCCGTCCAATCAGGCTCGTTGGAGATAATAGTCAAAACCTTTTCTTTATTAGGAAATTCCTGCTCCTCCAAAACACGAGAGAGCATCACCCAGTCCTCCCATAGATTCTCTGTGCGAATGTCTGCATCTGTTAGACCCGTTTTTGCTTTTATATAATCGGCAAAAACTTGAGTGCGTAATTGCCCTAAGTGCTCATTACCACTAATAGGCCCTTCTGGAGAGGCACTACCACCGATCCAGATATATGACACCTTTACTCGACTATCATCCTTGATTTTATTGATGAGATTAACTATTTCGATGAGTTGGTCATTCTCTCTTAGCACTGTTTTATTCACCTCATATATCACAGGAACGATGTCAGTGTAGGCATAGGCTAACACAGAGTCTAACTTATCTGCTGGGAGAAAAGTGATGTACTTAGGATACCATTTATAAGCCTGAGCTACAATAGTGTCACCTCGAAGAAGAGACACTCTCGTAGTAGTAGACAGCGATGCTCCTGCCCATAATGCATAGGCAAACAAAAATAATTGTAGTAGGAATCTTTTCATATAGCAATTTGGGGGTCTCTACATAACAATGATAGTAACAGGAAAACACAAGAACTCCTTAAGTCTACGCTATTAGAACCTACCACCTCTGATTAGCAGGTAGGTCTAGCCATTAATCCTTAATTTCATACAGGAAGACACACGCCTCTACCACTCACTCAACAACTGACGGAGTATCATAGAGCCTATCTTCACCAGCTTCTCTATTTGCGAATTGTATTACTTATAAAAAAGATTATATTTATCTATTTTGATAAATATGATCACATTATTGGGTATCCTCTCGAGAGAACTGCACAATTATCGTTAATACAGTCCATCAATTTGCAAGGCATAAGCTAGGATACACCCAAAATAGATGTCTAAATAAAGTTTTTACTCTTTTCTTGCTAAGTAGTTTTTTCGTCGTTAAATTGCCTGTTACAGCAAATGTTTAAACATAGTCATCAGTTTGTGCCAATGCATTAAGATTACTTGTCATGGTAACCACCAAGCACTCTTACAACCAACACTTTATCTCAAATCGCGCGACCCAACAATTGGTCACACTTTGTATACGATAGTGCTTAACACAACCTAAAAAATATCCTTCTTACGATAGTTTTTATAGACAAGCTATGAAATGGAAACAGAAAACTCCGTCCAAATCTACTTGGAAGACATGAGATGCGAATTTTGTTTTTCCTAATAATCCCGTGAAGTTATTATAGTACTAAACACTCCACAAAACATTCATTTCTAGCTTACAACACTGCATTCGACCATCATGATCAAAGCTGATGTTACCTATAGAGCACATTAGAGAAAGATCAAACACCATGTGCCCTTGTTTAATCGATCCTTTTATCTTTTTTGTATTTATACAGTTATATGCAATTACATAAATCTCTTTGGGATTCTCCTTATTACATATATCGTGATAGCTTGCTGCGAATATAATTAAAACTTCCGATTCTCCAAAAAAATATCCGAGATACTTGGAATACCGTTTACTTTTTCTATAAACAAGCAAAGTTCAGGATATAAAAACTTTCTCACCCTTTCCATCCTGATTCTTTAAAACAACATATCTACCATTATCAACGCAAGATAATACCATAAATATGCTCTGATAACTAAAGATGAAATATCACAATCACCTAGAGTAGAATACAAAGAAACAATGAATAATACTAGGAAATACAATTAGAGGGTATTTTATTTTCTACGAATGCTAAAATAGTAATAGGCACTAAATCTCACGATTTATCTACCATTGAAAAAGACTAACAAAAAAACTTGCCTTACTACCCTAGGGGAGTAAGACAAGCATGCATTACATTTAGATAAAAAACAGGACGAGACCTCCTTATTTCTTAGCGTAAATATAGCGAAGGGTGTAGGTGGCAGGGACTTTTTCGCCCGCTGCTTGGAGTTGCAAAGTAGCAGTCACCGTGGTGTATTGCTTTGGAGCAAAGCTACACTCAAGCAAAAGTGAAGTTTTAGGACGAGCCTCCGTGAGTGTGCCTTGGCGAGTCTCAGTAGCCTTGGCCATTGGCGCACATTCGGTGGCCACTCCACACCAAGTAAAGCGCGCAAAATCGGTGGTAGTCACCGTAGCTGTGTAGTTCAGCGGGAGTTTCGTGGCTTCGGCTTTCTTGTCCTCTGTTGCATTGAGCACAATGACAGGAGAAGGAGAAAGGAAATCAGGGTGATCATCACCAGCTTTCACCTCCATTTCACCAGGTGCATAGTCGAAAACACGCTCGCTAGCTGCGATGTCGATGGTGCTTCCGCTGGAGTAAACCTTGCCTTGATAGGAAAGGGCTAGTTGGGATTTGGGTTGTTCAGGCTGAGGAACAGGCTTTTCTTCATTGTCATTACAAGAAACGAAAGCAAAAAGGCTCAAAAGAGCAATAAGGATTTTGTTCATTAGATGAGAGAGGGCACGGCCCTTATTGAGTAGTTTCGGACGTTGGTTCACGGAACTACAAAGTTAAACATAAAATATCTTCGAGTGCAGTTAGACTATATGGAGGGTTTGGACAGCACCTTGACGGTTTGCACTTCCAACACGCGACCTGTGGGACGATGCACCACGAAGCCTACGAGATGGAGTCGCTCGGGCTGCACCAAAAGTTGGGGATATTTGGCTTGCAAACTGGGGGAAGTTGCCAAAAGTCCATAGGCGGTGGGCAAAGTCAGAGTGTGTTGCCACGAAGTCTGGGAAGTTGCCTGATGCGACACCGCTACCCCTTGCCGCGGTGTGAGGATTTGGCGCAACACATGGCGATGCACATAGTCGAGCGTGCGACGACCATTGGAAAGATATTGCAAGGAGTGTATCTGATCTTCCACAAGGAAAACCGACAAATAGCAATCTGAGGGGGTGGCACTCGCAGCTACCTTGGTGGTGAGTTGGCGAGATGGGGCATCATAGAGGGGAACGAGGCTAATTTTAGCCTCGGAAGATTGCGTCAACTGTTGTGCTATACTTCCGCTCCACGAGGTGGGCAAAGACAAACTAGCTCCATCAATGCTGGCACTTGGCCATCCTTGCACAGTGGCCTGTTGGGTGAGCCATTCGCTATCAGCGTTGGCCAATCCCAATGCGTTGCGCTCGCTATTTTCAGCAAGTTGGCCGCCATGAATGGCCACAGAGATGATGTGATCGCCCGAAGGCCGAGACTGCAAATCGGCTATTAGTTGTGCCGCAGCAGGACAATTGACACAGCGTTGGCCCGTATATTCGAGCAGCAACACGTGCTTTTTGGGCACTATCGGAGTGGGCTGCGACCAGCGTTCTTCAGGAGCCAAGCTATTACAGCCCATCAGCGTGAAGAAGAGGGAACAAAGGAGGAGGATATGGCGCATGAGCGAGAGGACTAAAAGGTGAGATAGTAGGAAAGGGTCCAGCCGCGTTGAGCAGGAATGTAGCGACACACACCGCCAGCGCAGTTGTAGCCTGCACGCGTGCGACCATAGCCCAGTTGCAAGCGGTGCAATCCCTCGGTGTAGGTGAGAAAACCTTGGAGATAGTGGACTGCCGACTCACGATTGAGAGAGGTTGAATAGACGTGCCCGTTATATTGATCGGCGAGGGTGAGCATCCATTTGTGGAAAGCTGAGACTTCTACAAGCACACTTGCCCAATCGCCCTGATCTTGCTGCGTATGGAGATATTGAAGCTCGGTGCGAATGCCCAAATTGCGTGACGCTTTCCACCGCAATTCTCCTATGCCAATGTGGGTGGTGATGATACCGCCCTTGCCTTCTATCGCTGTTTTGTCGTAACGCTGATGGAGATAAGCGAGATGTAAGTGAAGCGGACGGGAAAGACGGCGGTCGATGTCTACTCCGATTTCGCGATAGAGGGTGCTGCCCATGGCAAAGAAGCCACGACTTTGCACACCATCGGTGCCCATCAAAGCGGAGGAAGCGGAAGGAGCTGTGCCAGAAAGGGGCTGAGCTGCTGCGACGGGATTGAGCCCGAGGGCGAAGATTTGCGAAGCATGTCCCTTGAGTGCTGTACCATATCTGCCCCCTAAAGTGCTACGTTTGGGAAGGGTGTAAGAAACCTCTCCTTGAAATGCCCATTCGCCAGGCACACTCTGTGTGGCATAGGGATAGAGGGTGGTGAGGGCATAGGTGGGTTGGGGGGGGAAAGGTGGAAGATGATTGAGCATGGAGGGCGAAAGACTGCCACTGCGCTGCGAGCGGAAACTCATGTTTTCGGCTCTCTTGGCCTGAAGCAATGCGCTGAGTCCTCGACGTGAATAACTGGTGCTAACTAGCAATGTGCTACCCAACCCATAGGTGTAGCCATTGTCGAAAGAGGGGTCTTGGCCTTTGTGAGCATACTCTACGAGGGCATTGAAGTGTCGCTCGTGCCATGCCAAACGAACATCGAAGGCATGTACCCAGGTGGGCTGAATCAGTTGTTGGCGCATGGGGACAGCCTGCCCTTTCTGACTGATGATCCGGCTCACATTGTCTTGTTCTTCGTGTTTGGCCACCCAAGATGCGCCAAGCATGAGGCGAGAAGCGGGGGAGAAGGACAGGTGGGGGAGGCTCCACTCACCGTCCAACCCGAAGATATTGGCTGGGTTGGTGCTCCAATAGTGGCGTTGGCGGCCTGCTATGGCCTTAATTTGCACTCCTGCTCCTGCATCTACTCCCACACGCAAACCACGAAGATGGCTGTCTATGCCAAGAGTGGGAGCCTCGTAGGTGCGCAGGATGAGCCCTGATCCGAATTGTTCATAATAACTACCGAGAGTCACGTCAAATCGTCCTAAACGACTGCGAAGATAAGCATAGGGCAGGCCATGTCCTGCAAAATCTTTCTCAAATCCTGGAAGGGGCTGTTGCTGATACTCGTAGCGCAAACCTGCTTCCCAACAATCGTAGGCGAGGGAGAACTGAGCAGCAGAATTGGACTGTAGACCATGACGGGTGTCTTCTGTCCCTATCACAGCATCTGTTTGCGGTAGGAGTAGGTCGGAACGCACACTACCATGAAAGATGATAGGCTTCTTCTCTACTGGCTGTGAAGGGGTGAATGTGGAATCGGCCTTCAATAGGGTCTGAAAAATTGGCGTAACGACATTACCCTTTGCCCAAAAAGGAAAGGCACAACTACACAGAAGGAAAAAAAGAGGCTTCTTCATGCTTCGATGGTGTCTATTGCTTCACGAGTTCTCTCACCTTCTCGATGAGATGTTCTTCTCCTCCTTCGGTATAACCGGAACGCGAGAGTACGACTTTGCCTTGTCCGTCGAGGACAAGGACATGAGGAATGAGGTTGACTCCCATGGCACGGCGGAAATTACTGTTAGGATCGAGCAAGATGTCGAAGTCCCAACCTTTGCTAGCGACAAAGGGTCGCACTTTTTCGGTATTTTGTCCTTCGTCAATGCTGACAGCGATGACACGCACACCCGTCTCGCGCTGCCAATCTTCGTAAACTTCTGAGATGGCTGAGAGTTCGCGATTGCAAGGCTTGCACCAAGTGGCGAAAAAACTGATGATGAGAGGTCTCCCTGCATTGGAGAGGGTGTCGGTTTTGACAGATTTTCCTTCGAGGTTGCGCAGCATCACGGCAGGGAGTTGGGATTTTGCAGGTGACTGCTGGGCAAAGGTGGCGATACTAGCAAGAAGGAAAAGGAGGGTGAATAGGACTTTTTTCATATTAATAGGGAGAGAGATAGGGGGATATGAGAGAGCGCGTAGAAATATCTTGGACTTTTCCCAAATTATCTCGGAGTTTTTCTGCAAAATGTCGGAGATATCAGGAAAAAAGTCGGAGAGTTTGGTCACAACTCTCGGAGATTTTAGGCTGAACTCTGCATGATGTGACACAAACTGATGCAGCACTGCAACATTGAGCTCAAAAAGAAGAAACTGATAGCCGCACCTTTTGCTGAGAGAAGGGGCGAACTATCAGTTCTGTGTTGGTGGGGATACGGAACTATCCTACGCTGCCTTCAAGAGAAACGGCAAGAAGTTTTTGGGCTTCAACCGCAAATTCCATAGGGAGCTTGTTGATGACTTCCTTGGCATAACCACCGACAATGAGGTTGACGGCATCTTCCATGGGAATACCACGCTGTTGGCAGTAGAGAAGTTGGTCTTCCGAAATCTTAGACGTGGTGGCTTCATGCTCTACGATGGAATCGTCATTGTCTACATCGATGTAGGGGAAGGTGTGTGCTCCACAGGTGGAGCTGAGGAGGAGGGAGTCGCAAGAGGAATAGTTGCGCGCTCCGTGGGCTTTTTTGGCCATACGCACCAATCCACGATAGGAGTTTTGGCTCTTTCCTGCGGAGATACCCTTGGAAATAATCGTAGAACGGGTGTTGGGTGCGAGGTGAACCATCTTGGTGCCTGTGTCTGCCTCTTGGAAATTGTTGGTCACTGCCACCGAATAGAACTCAGCTTGCGAACCTTCACCTGCGAGAATGCAGGAGGGATACTTCCAAGTGATGGCCGAACCTGTCTCAACTTGCGTCCAAGACAAACGGGCATTCTTACCGCGAAGGTGGCCTCGCTTGGTGACGAGATTGAGCACACCGCCCTTGCCTTCTGCATCGCCAGGATACCAGTTTTGCACGGTGGAGTATTTGACTTCGGCATCTTCACCGACAATGATTTCGACAATCGCAGCGTGTAGTTGGTTTTCATCGCGCATGGGGGCTGTACATCCTTCGAGGTAGGACACGTAGCCAGCATCGTCGCAAACGATGAGGGTGCGCTCGAACTGGCCAGTATTACGCGCATTGATGCGGAAGTAGGTGGAGAGCTCCATGGGGCAACGCACGCCTTTTGGGATATAAACGAAGGAACCGTCAGAAAATACTGCGCTGTTGAGTGCTGCAAAATAGTTATCGCGATAGCTTACTACCGTGCCCATATACTTGCGCACGAGTTCTGGATTCTCCTTTACTGCCTCTGAGAAGGAACTGAAGATGATGCCTTTCTCCTGAAGTCGCTCCTTGAAGGTGGTTTTAACGGACACGGAGTCCATGACAGCATCTACAGCGACCCCAGCGAGTGCCATGCGCTCTTCGAGAGGTATGCCGAGTTTGTCGAAGGTTTTCATCAACTCTGGGTCGATTTCCTTCGGCCCTTCCTTCTTCTTGGTGGGGTCGGCATAGTAGGAGATGGCTTGATAGTCAATCTCAGGAAGATTAACGTGTGACCACTCGGGAGTTTTAAGGGTTTGCCAATAGCGGAATGCAGTTAGACGAAACTCTAATAGCCACTCGGGCTCTTCTTTCTTTGCGCTAATCTGGCGAATGATGTCTTCATTGAGACCTGCTTCGATGATTTCAGTCTCTACATCAGTCACGAAGCCTGCTTCGTACTTCTGTTGAGTGAATTCTTTGAGGTATTCGTTAGCCATTTTGGTGTTGTGTCAGTAGTGTGTTTGTTGTGTTGATATATGGCATTCGTTATCAAAAGAAGTGACTTCCTACGTTTTCTCATAACGCTTTGACCTTTTACGCCATACTGACTACAAAATTACGAAAATGCACGCTATAGACCAAACAATTACAGGAGATTCTTGTTGATCCTCTCTGGGTGGCGCAAACAAAACCTAATAGCCATAGACCTCTAAAAATTGACTGATTCTTAAATAAAAAGAGGAAGTCTCACAATAGAAAGAACGATTCAACAGATATGCTCGCCAACATTGTTGTGATATTCCTTGTATAGTACTCTGATTGTAGCGAATAGATTGAGAATTCCTACATCAATTATATTGCTGTCCAGTAAAAGTTTTTCTGATGATAAAAATAAGGCTGAAACCCTCTTACAAGATTTCAGCCTATTTTGTCACTTTGCTTATTCAGACTCTTTTGTTACTTAGCTTATTACAAACAACGCTAGAAACATGAGCAAAAGTACATCTTATACCGGACAGCCGGTCTATAGTCAGGTCTTTATATTGCTGGATAAAGCCCAAATTCAACGAATTTATCTCAAAACACTAGGGGGCAAGCGTTATGTAAGCGTTTGATAGATTGGAAACACCTCATCCTTATGCTTATTGATGTTCACAAACACTTTGATTCTCTACGTGAACTGGAGATTTGCATGAAGGCCGTGACCATGAAACTCATTCACTTGAGACTTGACTACGTTGTCCGCAGCAACACACATGCAGAAGCCAACCAGTATCGACTATGTGTACACAATGCAAACTAATATACTACGAAGACTTATGTAAAGAACGAGAATAACTTGGTAGTTCCACATCGGAACTTATTGCTAACTATCACCAAAAAGCAATCGCCCTCGTAAAGATCTGTGCTTTCGCAACCCAGATTCGGCTATGAGAGTTCGTTACTAATTCAATAGAGCGAAACTAATTCAAGCACCATACTAACACGTTTCTAGTATAATACAAACAATATAGAAGTACAATAAAACCATATACTAGTAGAATACAAACA
>NZ_KB290709.1:34212-42956 GCF_000318095.2 Alloprevotella sp. oral taxon 473 str. F0040 | reverse complement strand
CAATGTAATCAGTTTGCAAAATGGGTACTTATAGCCCATTCCACTCCGAAAAACTATAGTAACACAAAAACTCTTCTCCTCCCTTCGTCTTTCCTATCTTCTTTTAGAAGGTACTACTATAACAGCTATAAGTCCATCATCTACGCTTATGGTTCTAGTTATCCCCAAAAAGTATCTCCTAATTTTTAATTATTCCCCAATACTAGCTAAAGACGATTATCTGCATTCATTATATTAATGGGGAAGTTAATATAAACTCGTGAGAACCTATTCCATAAGAGAAAGACCGTATATAGAAGTGTAGTAAAGAACAACTAGATTAGCAGCAAGATAGGCCTAACTGCAGCAATCATCAATCGCTTTAATATAGACAAAAGACAACTTCAGCACAAAAAAGTTGTCAAATTTAGTTTTACGACCTATCGCATCATACTCTTTTTCTTGTCAATGGCTGAAAAATCAGTATCTTTGCCATGATTAATAGTTGTTAGACTCATCAAGAAGTTTGTCAATCTAGCCTCAAATTCTCTCACGCAATGACAATAACGTAGACGTATCAAAACTTATGTCCCACTATCTATTCGCATAAGCAACTAGAGCAACTGGACAAGTGCTGTCTCAGCGTCCTATACACAGAACCTTCACTATCCTTGCGTATGCAAAAGTCTTTCCTTCCCCTTTTCTTATCAGCCAGTATTATCGCTCCCATAGGACTTTATGCAGCTAATGCTCTCCAAAACCGGGTCATCATCGGCACTTTGGTAGGAAAAAACGACAAACTCCCCATCTCCAATGCAGACGTCCGGACTAAAGGTGCACGCCCTTCAGTGGCCACGACCGACAGTTTAGGACGTTTCATCTTGCACACTGAGACCAGCTCTACCGATAGTCTGCATCTCACTGCCAGTGCCTTAGGCTACGAATCCCACTCCTTTGCAGTGGCTCTCAAGAATAACAGCGACACATTGCGCATAGGGGAAGTATCACTCAAAAACAGTGACGTATTGCTCAGCGCAGCAGAAGTAAAAGCTGTGCTTGCACGCATGGAACAGAGAGACGACACCACAGTATTTAATGCTGCAGCCTTCCGCACTGCAGAGGGTTCGTCGTTGGAAGCTCTCATCAAACAACTTCCCGGTGCGGAAGTGGGCGCCGATGGTAGTATCAAAGTAAACGGAAAAACCGTGAAGGAACTACTCATCAATGGTAAGGATTTCTTCAAAGGCGACACTAAAGTAGCGATGAAGAATCTTCCTGTAAATCTAGTTTCTAAGGTCAAAAGCTACGATAAGAAGAGCGATTTGGCTGAGCAAACTGGCATTGATGACGGAGAAGAAAGTTTTGTACTCGACATCTCTACGAAACGAGAGCTCAACCAAACTCTCCTTTCTAATATAGATGTTGCTGGTGGACGTGATGATGAGAAAAACAATCTCTATCAGGCCAAACTGATGTTGATGCGTTTCACCGACAACAGCCGTTTTGGTTTCTTCGGCTCTCACAACAACATCGGCGATCGTGGATTTGGCGGCCCTCGAGGCTTCACCTCCAACAATGATGGTCGCACCGTGTCCACCATGGCAGGTCTAGACTTCTCTTGGGACAATGGTATCAAACGCTTCACTTCTGGAGCTTTTGAGATTGGTGGTAATGCCCTCTATTTCCGCAACGACAACAACACAGAAACGATTACTGCCACTGAGACTTTTCTCACAGCTGGTCGAAAACCCAGTTTTTCTAACGCGCATCGATTTGCCAACAGTCTTAGTCAAAGTGTACGCGCATCGCTCCGTTTGATGTGGAATCCCGACTCCCTGACCTCAGTGTCTTTCCGTCCAAATTTCAATTGGAGCGAAGGTAATACAAGCAGCAACAATCGCGCAGCCACCTTCGATAACGATCCTTTCACCTCTCTTGGAGTAGCCAGCACGGACGAGGTACTCGACCGCGCCTATGGCAGTACGACCCGCGGCACTGCTGACACATTAACAAGCACCCTCCCCTATCTAGTCAATCTCAATAATAATAACACCCGTGGCACCTCATGGAGTCGTTCGTTAGATGGACAACTAAACATGACTCGCAAACTCCCAGGGCGCAAAGGGCGCAGCTTCACCTTAGAAGCTCGAGGCAAATGGGAAGAGTCAAGTGCAACAAATTACAGTTTAGCAGACTTTCATCGCCGTTTGCGCAGCAATCCCACCCAGTCCGTGCTCGCTCCCAATGGCACGCACCAATTTTCTAGCCGTCCTTCCACCAATTGGAGCTATCGTCTTGGTGCATCCTACGTAGAGCCCATCGTGGGCAAACTCTACGGAGAGCTTCGCTATTCCTATGAACATCGCTTCACCGATGGCAGTCGCGACCTCTATAAGCTCACCTCACTTTCTGGCTACAATACACTCAATGATTATATCACCGCCAACGGTAGTTTACCCGAAGCCTTATATAAGTTGAGTAGCGAGTCACTGCAAACCCATGTGGATCCAGCCCAGTTGCTCGATCGCATCAATGCCAACGATCTCTATGCAGCAGCGCGTGATGCCGCCAATTCACAGTCTGCCACCTATCACTACAAGCGCCATCGCGTTGAAATGGGACTTCGTTACAACACCAGCCTCATCAATCTCAACGTAGGTCTGCGCTATATGCCCGAGAACACACGTTTGGACTATACCCGAGGCACAGTGGGACATATCGACACCACACGCACCGTGCAAAACTTTGCGCCCAACCTCCGTTTGCGAGTCAAGTTTTCAAAGACCCAGCGATTAGACTTTTTCTATCACGGCGACACCTCACAACCCTCTATGACCAACCTGCTCAACGTGGTGGACAACTCTAATCCTCTTCACATCACAGTAGGTAATCCTGGTTTGAAACCCTCCTGGAGCGACAACTTCCGTTTGTTTTACAATGGTTATAACACCGAGTCTCAACGAGGCATTATGGCCAATCTCCACTTTAGCAATGAGCGCAACGCCGTGACCCAAATGCTCATCTACGACGACGCGAGCGGTCGACAATTCACACGTCCCGAGAACATCAACGGCAACTGGAGTACCAATGGTGGATTCACCTTCAACACTCCCCTCAATTCCTCCAAGATGTTCACCATGTCCACATCGACTAACGTGAACCTGTCGCGCTCAGTAGGCTTCATTGCCACCACTTCACAACCCATCACTCTTCCCGATGCCCCAAGCATCTCTCAGGTCAACCAACTCTTTGCTGACGCTCATGCCCAAAAGAGCACCAACCGCATCAGTGGATTCTCCGAGAAACTCGACTTTTCCTATCGTCGCGACTTGTGGGATATCACGCTCGATGGTCGTGTGTCATACCAGCACTCACGCTCCTCTCTCAGTCCCAATCGAAATCTCGACACCTGGAGCTATGACTATGGTGTTTCCACCAACATCACCCTCCCTTGGAGCATCAGTTTGTCCACAGACCTAAGAATGACATCACGCCGTGGTTTTGCTTCTTCAGAGCTCAACACCAACGAACTCGTGTGGAATGCTTCTCTCTCGAAATCATTCTTGAAAGGCAATGCACTCACCATGCGCCTCGAAGGCTTCGACCTGCTCAATCAACAGAACAACATTAGTCGTTCGCTCACGGCCTTGATGCGCACCGACACGTGGAACAATAGACTCAACACCTATGTCCTGCTGCACGCCATTCTCAAACTCAACGTCTTTGGTGGTGCCAAACTCCCCACTCCTCCAGAAGGCCATGGCCCTGGTGGTCACGGTGAGCAACGTGGCCCTGGCAACTTCCGCCCCTCCATGCCTCCAGGCGGTGGTGGGAGAATATTCTAAATCTCTGGCTTTTGTGTCTTATTTGTCATAGACACACCGTTTCATTTCCAGGAGCATTCTCAATGAGGATGCTCCTGATCTTTTCGAGTAAAACTCGCAAAATTATTCGTTCCCCTAGGGTGCAATGTGCAAAATCACTAGTTTTATTGCGTAAAACACATTTTTCTTCGCGAAACCCAGCTGTATATTTTGAAATTTCTTTCGTAAATCGTATATTTGCAGATATAAAATCAGCCATTCTCGCATATAAGCCATACGGTGCAGCGAGGTTTTTCCCCAGACGTCTCTCAGGACGTATGCGCCTTATCTCTAATCATGAAAGATGTGGCTGTCACATCTCAAACAACAATCTGTTATGACAAACCGACTCCAATTATTAGTCAAGAAATTTGCAGACGGTCGTAACACACGGTTTGCAAGTTTACTCGACACGAATGAAGCGCGCATTCGGTCGTATCTCACAGGTACGGTTTTACCGAAGTATGATTTTCTAGCATCTATCAGTGAGCGTTTAGGGGTATCGGTGGATTGGTTGCTTACAGGTGATGGTGAAATGATGATTGCCGATCGAGAATCGGCAGAGAGTGATGCCCACAGAGCCAATCGTTTTGAAGCACTTCCTGTGTATGACAACGATTTTACCTGTGGATTTGAGGAGGTGAACAATGAGCAACCAGCTGTCCCTAGTTTTTACATGGACACACCCCTCAATCGCTCAGCCGACCTTTGGTGCTCAGTGCAAGGCAAAAGCATGTTGCCCGATCTTGAGCCTGGCGACAAAATTGCGCTTCGCCAGTGTTCACTCGAGAGCTTCGAGCCTGGACACATCTATGCCGTTGTCCTCGACGACTTGCGCACGGTCAAAAAACTACGTCGCGTGCCTGGCAATCCCGAATTGCTAGAATTCATTGCTAGCAACCCCGACTATGGTGTGGAACGCTACCCCATCAGTCGCATCCAACAGCTCTATCGTGTAGTCGGAAAGTTGCATACTTTCTGATTCTACGGCAACTATCAAACAAAACTCCCCATCGTTCATAGAGAAGAGAACGATGGGGAGTTTTCTATGATACTTATGGCCCTTATGGGAATGCTGCTATAGCGCGAACTCCTGTGAAGATGTGCACTCCTCGATGGTGTCCTAAACTTGTGTGTAAGATCCAAAGTTCTTATTTTGTGGTAAAAACAATTATCCTTAACATTACTCTCCTCAGGGGAGTTTTAAGACTCGAAGCAATACTTAATCATTGAGCTGTCACTAACACAGTCTTTTTGTCGAGTCTTATGAGGGACAACAATGCAATGCTGTCGCCCTCGCAAATGGTACTCCCAAATCCTAAGCTTAATTTGTACATTGCTCTCACCCATTCAGAATCTTTTCGTCTTATGGTATTCGGTGTCTTCAAAGGAGAGCAACACAGTTTTTCGGACAAAGCTCCGTTTGGGTAGTAACCCCAAAAAGGCGTATAGGTCAAATTGCAGGCTGAGAATTTTGTCTTTTTCCTTGTTCAGATCAACAGATAGCATTATATTTTTGCCCGCAGTTTGAAGCATAGCAGAGCTCTGCTGGGGAGCAACTCTGTGAGGAATAAAGCTGCATATAGCGACATGCATAAAACAGGATGTACATCATTGTGTATCCTGCTTTTTTATGCAAAGAGCTTTTATCAATGCCAAGAAAAACCCACAAATGAACCGCTTGCGGTTCTTTGTCGACAGACCGCTATGGTTGTTCAAATTCTTCTTCAAATCAGTGAATGTTCCCTCTATCTTATTGTTCGTATTTGGCATACCTACACAGTTCTGTTTTTGATAGGTAAATAAGTAGGGCAAAAAGAAGTCTATGCTTCTCATTGCCGACCTTAATCGCTTGTGGGTATATTTGAGTTTTTCCCGACTTGAGCAGACTACGTTTGTTGAGCGTATCTGCCCAGAAGTTTCTCCACGAAATGTACCTTTCCTTGAACTCCGTTTCTGTAATAGAAGGCAGAGTCACCATCAGTTCCTTTAACGCTCTAGCTGCCTTAAGTCTTGGATTATTAGTGAGATAACGTCTGATTATTTGCTTCATGTGGAATTGACACATCTGAAGATTGTAACCTGCAAGCAGGTTGAACAGTGCTTGCTTTCCGTCAATGATTATCCCTTTGATAAGATAACCTCTAGCCTCTATACTACGCACTGCATTTAAGTAATCAGCAGTGGTTTCACTCTTGATAAACTCGACATACAAAGGGTATCCAGAAGCATCATCTAGAGCAAGGAATACTCCCCAATTATGTCCCCAATAAGTTGCGTCAAGATGAACGTATCCACTATGTCTTGACAGATCTGGTTGAACCCATTCTTTTGTCACGTGAGCAAGCATCCGTTTGATGGTTGAATCGCTGACGTTGAACATGTCTGAAAGTTCAGAAATCGTCTGTTTATTCTCTTGGTATATATTCCAAATTTCTTCTTCGCAAGGTAGCTGCTTGCGACGGAATTGATAGCCACAATCTAAGCATTTGACTATTCATTTAGCAAGTAAAGAATCTTGTTTTTTTGTAAGCTATGCAAATAGAAGCCTTGTTCTTTCAGATAGGAAAAGAAATGTTGCAGACTTTGCTGTTGTTTATCGCTTCGTCTAACATAGTAATAGATAGATTGGGCGAATTTCTTTTCATCGACCTGACTACTCGCTGCTAATTGATGTATCAGTACAGGCAAGAGGTCATAATACACCCATGCGGTGTTAGCAGCCTCATTACTATCTTTTGTTCCGACACTGACACTATTGTTGGCTCGTATGCTGCGTTTCGCTTTCTTTAGCATTGTCAAGTTGATAGGGCAATGTTCTATCGAATCCACAAACATGTTCTTGTGTACAATGTACTTACCAAAAAGATATTTGGCCAAATACTCAGTGACTGATTCTGTAAAGAAGTTTAGTTCCTGATTAGAAATGTCTTTCTGGTAAGTTTGTTGATTACCAATCACAAAATGCAGCATTTCGTGTAATAAGGTATGTTGGTAAAACATTTCTTGATCCATAAGCAACACGCTATCCAATTTCAAAGAGAAATTAGCAGATAGGCTATCCAAATCCTCACTTCTCCCCATAGAGGCTCTAAAATTGAGGCCTGTTTTCACGATTGCAATATGCTTTTGGTTCTCTTTGGAAAAACCTGTAAGACTGTCAATCGCACTCAATGCTCGATATATAATGCTGTCATCAGGAGTCGACACACTAACTTTCGGAGAACATTGGTTAGATGGTTGTCCAATTGTGTCAAGTGACAATTTACGATACAACTTTGTAGCTTGCATCTCGTTTTCTGCAAGTAGTTTGACATTCAACCCCTTGTATTTAATTGTTTTATATTCATAGATGGGCTTATAAAACAGAAACAATGAAGGATACTTTTCGTTTGGTGGTATTATTATCTTTTCTGTTGTATATAAATCTACTAGACCTTTATCAGTAAGAAGATAAAAGAGAGATGGATTTATGTGTAGAATGTAAGTAGTTGTATCTCTTTTTTGTGTGTTTATAGGGAGTAGAGTTCCCCATCCCTCATAATGTATATATGAAAATGAGGGGATGCCTCTATTATTGACCAGTGTCCCTGCTATAAACGAACAATCGTTATATGATAATGAAAAGTACTCTTGCGCTGTCTCCACATATTGACGCTCCTGTTTCTCCAGTTCAAGTGTATTCCAGTTCGTTAGATTTAGATTGTCCCACTTCAAGTGTCCATATTGCAGACTAATAGGAATAAATGGACGTAGAACGGTACTAAAGTATGAACTGTTTTCAAACTGATATTGCTTCAGTGAAGATAACGTTGTCTCTCGTGAAAAATCTATCTTTACTCCTAATTGAATATAAGGTGACAATGACCAACCTCGGGGAAGAGAATCTGTCAAGGTGGCATAGTCTGAGTAAAAAGGAGATACTACGACACGTTGCTGCCCAAATAGCGATACAGGTACCGCAAAAAGCCATATTATTATAAATAATATTGGTGAAATGCGTGTTGATTTTCTCATTTTAGATATTATTTTAACAAAATGTATGCTTGTAAATAGAATTCTGATGAAATTTTCTCTATCTCACAATTCACGTCAGGTAAAGACTGATTAGGCAAACGAGAGAGAGAAAGTTTTTGAGAAGGACACCCTCCTGAGCATATGTGTTTTGTCCAACATTTTTGACATTTTTCTTCGAGTTCATTAATAACTGGTGCAATGGCAAATCCTACATCAAAATGAATATTATCATCAAAAATATTACCAATAATATCTTGTTGATTGTTCATATGATGATGTATTTATGATTAGAACGCTACGAATCTACACACTATATTTTAAAAACGCAAGTGGAATATGAGGGAAATTACATATTTAACATAAATCTATGCTTTGATTAGATGCGTGCAGAACCTATAACAACCCCAATTCAGGATAAGGAACTCTTATTTTTTGCCTTAAAATAGTTTCAATAAAAGCCCAAAAAGAGGATTATTTTTCGTGTATTTGTCGTTGATAACCAAACAGAAAACAAAAACTATCCTCTATGAAACTTATCAGCAAAGTTACGGAATTTTATTGTATTGCAGATGATTTCTGCAAAGAATATGAATTGGAATTTGTACTTTCAAAATCGAAGTGCAAAAAAAGCACTTTTACTTTCAACTCTCTCTCCAAACATCCCTAAAACTCGCAATAGAAAGGGAAGAATGAGCGATGCAGAAATGATTACTATTCTCGTCTTGTTCCACAGCAATACGTTTCGCAATTTCAAACATTTCTATCTCTTCTACGTCTGTCGAGAACTAAAAGAAGAGTTCCCCAATCTACTTTCTTATACTCCCTTTGTGGAACGTATGCCATGAGTGGCAGTTCCACTTTTGCTCTTCCTTAAACTAGCTCTGA
>NZ_KB290709.1:0-34192 GCF_000318095.2 Alloprevotella sp. oral taxon 473 str. F0040 | reverse complement strand
GTCACGGGAATACGCACTAATATGAAGAACCGCTCTTAAACCGAATTGGGGTTATTATTTTGTGATTACACACCTCTCCCTTCGTCTACCAACAGAGAAATGAAAGTTTCAGTTTGCTACTGTCGCAAAAAGTATGTAAATTTGCGACATACACCTCCTTATCTTTCCTCCTATACATGAATCATCCTCTTCTTTTCAGCTGCATTGCATCCTTGGGGGCAACCTCCGCTACTGCACAGACTCCAGACTCTCGTCCCAACGTCATCTTTCTCGTTGCCGATGACCTTGGTTATGGTGACCTCTCCTGCTATGGCGCGCAGCGCGTACATACTCCCCACGTGGATAGCATTGCTGCGCTCGGCACTCGTTTCACCGATGCTCACGCAGCTGCTGCCACCAGCACCCCTTCTCGTTATTCCTTGCTCACAGGACAGCATGCCTTTCGTCATCCTAGCAGCAACATTGCAGCTGGCAACGCGGCTTTGCTCATCTCTCCCGAACAGTTCACCATCGCTGATTTGTTCAAACAGAAAGGATATGCCACAGCTGCAATAGGAAAATGGCATCTCGGTTTAGGTAGTAAGACTGGAGAGCAAGACTGGAATGGAGAACTCGATGTGACTCCTCGCGACATTGGTTTTGACTATCACTACCTCATGGCAGCCACTGCCGACCGCGTGCCCTGCGTGTTCATTGAGAACGGACGTGTGGTCAATCACGACCCTAGCGCGCCTATTTCTGTGAGTTACAACAACAACTTCCCTGGTGAACCTACGGGAAAATCGAATCCAGAACTCCTCACCAAGTTACGCCCAAGCCACACCCACGATCAGAGCATCGTCAATGGCATTTCGCACATCGGATACATGAAGGGAGGCGGTCGTGCCCTATGGCGCGATGAAGACATTGCCGACAACATCATCAATAGTGCGGTGCGTTTCATGACTGACCACCGCGAAGAGCCGTTCTTCATGTACCTTTGCACCAACGATGTCCATGTACCACGCTATCCCCACGAACGCTTCCGTGGCAAGAGCCCTATGGGCTTGCGTGGAGAAGCCATCTTACAGTTTGACTACACCATAGGAAAGGTGACGGAAGCACTGCGTAAACTAGGCTTAGACCAAAACACCCTTCTCGTCATCACCAGCGACAACGGTCCTGTGCTCGACGATGGATACAAGGACGATGCCGTTCGTCTTGCCGGTTCTCACCGCCCCGCAGGTCCTTGGAGTGGCGGTAAATACAGTGCTCTCGAAGGTGGAACTGCCGTTCCTTTCATCGTCACATGGCCTGGAAAAGTGCCAGCTGGCAAAGTGAGCCATGCACTCGTCACGCAAATAGACGGTGTAGCCTCCATGGCTGCCATGCTCAACAGTCAAATCCCCGATGGAGCAGCTATCGACAGTCGCAATGCCCTTGACACATGGTTGGGAAAAAGCGATGCGCACAGCCCCTTCGTGCTGGAGATGGCGCTAAATCGCTGCTTGAGCCTTCGCACCAATCGTTGGAAATACATCGAAGGTTCTAATGGTCCGCTAAAAATGGCAGACGAACAAATAGCCACTGGCTACAGTCGTCAAGCGCAACTCTTTGATATATCTGCCGACCGAGGTGAAACGCGCGATGTTAGTGCTAAACACCCCGATGTAGTAAAGAGTATGCAGCAACTTCTCGATGCACAACGTCTTCCACTTGCAGGCGATAGCACTGCGATCTATTATCATCTATTCACCCCTCGACGTGAAAACCGCTATCTCACAGCCACCCAAGCAGGGCAACCCCTCTATGGTCGTCCTAAACCCGAAGAGAACGCATCGCAATGGCGATTGATCCTGCGCCCTGACGGATTGGGCTATGACATCATGTGTCGCAAAGACAGTTTGTATCTCCAACCTGGCACAGGTGTAAAACCGGCTCAACCTTTACGCGCGAGCAAACTACGTCCCACCCGTGGATGGACATTCACTGGTAACAGTTTCTCTCAAAATCTCATGGCTTTAGGTTGTGGACTCTCGCAAATCAACCAAGGTGACAAGAGTAGACAATATGTAGTCCTCGATTGGGGTGGCGGCACCAACACGAGCGATGCAGGTTGTGCCTATGCCCTCTTCCCTGTGGATGGCGAAAAGGTGAAGCCGACCGGCATTTTGTCCCTCCCCAAAGAGCAGCATCGAGTGGTAGTAGAAAATGGTGTCTTCAAATTGGACACTGGTGGTCGCGAAGTGCAACTCTACGACCTTTCGGGTCGTCGCGTCCAACCAGGACGCCTTCCCCAGAAAGGTGTTTTCGTCATCGGCACACCCCATGGAGAAAAGGTGATGTTCTAAATTTGCTGTCTGGAAATAGCTCTTACTATAACAAACAAGGCTGAAATCCAATAAGAGGGTTTCAGCCTTATTTTATTACACACAAAAAACTTTTATCTGACAGCAATAGTCTCAATTAGACTTCCACTACGAAACATAACCTTATCCAAGGCATCTTTTAAACAGCTCTTCATATTTGCTTATCTGTTTTAATAAGTATTTCTTCTATTTAATCGTCCCTTAAAAAGCATAGCTAAGTGAGAATCCATTCGTGGATGCTCTCTCGCTTAGCATTTCGCTTATTATTTAGCAGGGTCAAAAGAGCTCTCATGGCTCTTTTGAAGTTATAAGCAGCAGCTGCCAATAGTAGGTTCACAGCATCCCCTACCACTCCCTTGTAAAAGTTGCGTCCTAAACGATGATCTGATTTCAAGTGTCCGATGGTTGGTTCTATGCCTGCTCGCTTGCAGAATAGTTTGTGTTTCTTTCACTTCTGACACCTGCTATCTGAGGCTTTGGGAACAGCTTGCATTGTCAGTCTCGAGCTTGCACGAGCTTATTAGGGGATGAATCTATCGTTTTGGATTTAGGCTGAACTTATAGACGAGGTGGAGCATGAGGTAATTGGGGATGACACGATACCACGTTTCGGTGCGCCCCTGTGCATTGACCTCGTAGGTGGTATTGGAAAGCTGGTGGAAAAGGTCGCGTCCCTCTAAAGTCAGTTCCCACTTATCGCGCCACAGCGATTGGGTGAGGGAGGCATTGACCACACACTCGCTCTTGTTGAACGCGCTGCTCCCATATCCACGGCGACTCAACACCGTCGTTTCGACATTCAGCGTCGTTTTCCACTGTGGGATGGTTTGCTGAAAGTTGAAACCATAGCGAAAGTCGAAAGCCGAAAGGGAGGTTTGCGTGGGGCGATGCCCCCAAGTACGACGCCAAAGCACGCCTCCCAACAGATCGACCTTAGTATGTCGACTTTTATAGCTCAATTTGAGCGACTCGTTGAGATTGACGGTTTCGACCTTGTTGAGCGCAGCATCCGCCATTCCATCAAGGGCGGCATAATCCACCGAGTGCCAAACGTCGGCCGCGGTATGGCTATCCACCCACCACTGCTGATTTTGATGCAGAGAGATGGTAGTGTGATAGGACGACTGCCACGCCCAATTACCACGTACGTTTTCTGGTCGATAGGTCGTTGCTCCAGTCTGTGCCTGGTAGGTAAATCCTTGCGCCACGGAGCGGAGGTGATAAACGAACGAGGTTTCCGCCCGCCCAGAAGTCATACCGACTCTACGGCTTTGCCATTTGGGCTGATACGAAAGACTGGCATTCCAACGCTGATTGGTTTTCAAGAGAGGATTACCCTCGATAATCTCCAAGCTGTTGCGGGCATCGCGATAGGGAATCATATTCATCAATCCAGGAGTGGATGAAGTAAATCCGAGACGAAGCGACCACTGTTTGTGCCTGAGATAAAAAGAGGGATGAAGTGCAACCATCGTGTAATGGGCAAGCGTGTCCATCGCCCCACGATGATAGTCCAAGCGTTCGCGCTGGAAGTAAAGTGGCAAAGTCAAGGTGAGGTCGATGGGGAAGTGCTCACTCTTGCTCCGTTTCAAGGTAACTGAAAATTCGTTTTCGTGACGTTGGCTGTGCGACGCTGTACTATTCGTCTTGTCGTAAGCCTGCCAAAGCCTATCGCGATTGGAGGGCAAGAGATTGACCTGCACACTATCTTCCAAGCCCCAGCCTTTCAAATCGCTCAACAGGAAGTATTGGTCATCACTACTCTTGCCGCTCAGTTTGTATTGCTCTTTGAAGTGAAGAGACCATAGCGAAGACAAGTTCTGGTAGAAGGACAGTGAAGGCTCCACACGATACTCCGTAGTGCGAGCATCGGTGTACTCGTGGCGATAATCATTGGACTGATGAGCTAAAGCCGTAGTTTGGCGGTGGAAATAATCTCGATCAGAACGCTCCCACAAGCTGTTGAAACCGACACTCAGTCGGCGAAGATGGGGTATAGAAAACCCCAGCATAGACAGCATACTATAATGCTTTATTTTGCCCAAAGCATCGATTTGTTGGCTCGCCATTGTTTGCTGTGCATTCCACTGCTGCGTAGCTTTGTCCCACGCCTCCTTGTCTTCCTTGTATCCTACGCTCAAATAGTGGCTAAGAGACCAAGGCAAGTAATTGAACTTATTGATGAGCTGCGCGGCTTTGATGGTCGTTTGCAGGTTACGCTGCATACGCTCGAAAGTACTCCCCGAAGGCAGGAAGCTCTCTTTGTAGCGTCCCGAGGCGTCCAAGTTCTGATAGTGATCGAATGACAATTGTGCAGACTCCATTAAGGCTGGATAGCCCATCATTGCCTTTTCCGTCGATTGGTACTCGAAAGTCAGTCCTGCGGCTTTGCGCGTGGAAGGCTTGTTTTGATTGCCCATTATAAATCCTTCCCCTTGGTTCCATCCTCTCGCTATCGCGCGGCTGATGTCGTTCGTATTATTCAAGTTCGCAAAGGCTCCAATGGTCGAGGTAGGCGTCAAGAGCAACCCGAAGATACGAGTAAGATACCTTTCGTGCGTACCGCCCGCCGCTTCTGCATTGACCATCGCTCCCAAGGAATATTCATTCTTCAGGTTCACGTCCATCACATACTCGGGACTGTCGTCTTTCTGCCCACGCATCACCATCTCTAAGCGTTGGCGCTCAAAGACTTTCAACTCTTTCACAGTGTAGTAGGGCAAGTTTTCCAGCAACACGGCTTCGTTCCCACGAAAGAAGGAACGCGAGTTGAGGGTAAGTTCATCAATCTTTCGCCCATTGATGAATATTTCGCCAGCTGCATTCATCGTGGCTCCTGGAAGTTGCTCTATCAAGTGAGAGAGCTTTGAACCCGAAGGAAGGTTGAACGCAGCTGCATCGTAGACCAAGGTGTCGTTGCGCATCTTCACCTTGATGCGCGTGGCCTGCACAACTGCCTCGCCCAATTGATTTTCGCGCATCAACTTGCGCAAAGAAATCATAGGCACAGACAACTGTTTCTTCTGATTGTCCTGCGGAATGACGACCTGTGCCCATCCATCTGCGTATCCCTGCTTTTGGACGCGAATCAGGTAGTTGCCGGCCACGTTGGGAGTATTGATGGAATAGATGGTGGAGACGTGCATGCTGTCTTCACCAATCTCATAGACCTTAATATCGCTTTTCACCTCAATACTGTCCGAGTTGAAGAGGGCGACACGGCAATCAAAAAGACCGCGCTTCAAGAAGACATCTTGGACACCGCCTTGCAGCGTAACAGTGGACTCTTGCGCGTATGAAACAGCAGTAATGAAAATTGCGAAAAATATAAGAACGAACCTGTTTGAAGACATAAGGATAAAGGGATAAAATATAATAGCCTATAATATACGCCTTTCCTGGCAAATTAGAGTCGGATAACTTTTTATGTAATTGACTTGCAAAGAGGTACGTCAACATAGATGTATAAACAACCATATAAGCAAGCACCGATATCTCCTGAAAATTTCATTTTCACAGCAGTACAATATCCATACAATAGATACTAAGCTGAAAAACAACAGCAAATATACACATTTTTTTTTCTACAAAGATTTTTTCATGGTCTTTTTGTGTTATGAGACAGAAAATTACGTAATACGTAGAGTCAACCGGCAAGTGCAAAATTAGGCTACTCGTTTGAAGAACTCTGCTTTTGGTGTTTCAAACATTATTTTGCCTGGGTCTATTATTGATTTTCTTCTGTATGATCGCAATCTTTTTATCTGTAACTTCATCAAAGTTGGCTTATTTTGGAATATACTGTCTGATGAGTTTGTATTTTCAATCGCTCCTTTCTGCCATGAGACATAAGAATCTGCGAAATAGACGACGGCTCCCAAATACTTTGTAATGAGTTTGTGTGCGGCAAAATCGGGAGCAAGGGCAGCATTGCGTGTGGAACGCTTGCGACGTTCCATTGCCTTGTCGTACGCCTTGAACCAAATATACTTGCCCGACCTAGTGCTGCTGCGTTTCAATTCACGAAAAGTGTGGATAGACTCTACACACTTCGATTTTGAAAGTACGAAGTAACTTCTGGTATATCCTCGCTAGGTATACCAACATAACGAAAGTCGTTCCTACTAACTTTCCCGTCCAACTTAACAAATGTAAAATCAAGGTTTCTCGCGCGTGCGTGCACGCGCGCACCCTGCAAAATAGTAGTTTTTGCTTTCACAACCTTCACACTTTTCGTTGTAATACACTAGGGCACAACGAGATACAAGCGATTTATTTGCATTCATTTAGAAAAACGTGGCAGAAGAGCAAAAAATCAAGGAAAATGGGATGAAATAAGCCGTATATGGACAACTGGGGGCAAAGAGTAGATTTTGGGGAGAAAATGGGAAAATCGGAGAGTTATCCACAACACTCGGAGATATTTGAGAAAACGTCGGAGGTTTCTCCAAAAATGTCGGAGTTTTTCGGAAAAATATGGGAGATTATAGGAGGATAATACCTTGAAAAATAAGGGAAAAGGAAGACAACGGACAAAGCGAGTGTGAAGGTTGTGAAAGCAAAAAGTGCAAAATCGCTGTAGGGCGCGCGCACGTACGCGCGAGGAGAGAGTTTTCCACAGTGCGACGAGTGAACTCGTCCTCTCCTACACTACCCTATCACGAATTAGGGAAAATGGATGGAAACAGACAGACTAGGTCAGAACAAGAAATCGCTAAAAGAGATAGAGTTCGCGAAGGTCGGTGTGTTCTGCAGCACGTTATCACACAGTTTTGCAAGATAGACTTTTCAAATAGAAAGATCTCAAAGAAAAAATGTCACTTTTCTGTCGATTTTTCTCACTTTCGCCTCATATCCTCCCATATACTTATAGGGGGCAGAGGGAAAGCAAAAAGAACGGATGAATAAAGGGATATGCGACAAGGGAAAAGGATAGAAAATGGGGTGAAAGAAGAAAGGAAGAAGCAAGGAGACAAAAAAGCGAGCGAAAGAAGAGCGAATGCAAGATAAGAGAATGAAGGGAGAGAGAAGGGAGAGAAGGCAGAAGGGGAAAGAAAGCAGCAAAGAAAGATGGTTGCACCAGAAACGGCTCGTCCGCATCAAAACTTGTGTTCTGATGCGGACGGGCGCGATGAAATGAGGTATTACCCTACCTAGGAAGGCGGTAATGGTAGTGACAAAGGGGGATTAGAGATGAGCGATACGCATGACATCGGCAAAGACACCAGCGGCAGTGACGGCAGCTCCTGCGCCATAACCGCGAATGATCATGGGCGTGTCGTAGCGTTCGGTGGTGAGGCAAAGGATGTTGTTAGAGCCTTCGAGATGATACAAGGGATGACCTTGTGGGATTTCCTTGAGACCGACTTTACCCTTGCCTTCGTGCCACTCTGCCACAAAGCGCCAGCACTTGTTTTCGCGCACGAGACGTTGGCGTTCTTCTTCAAAATGCGCATCGAGCGAAGGAAGTTGTGCCCAGAAATCTTCGAGCGAACCTTCAAACAGATGGTCGGGCAAGAAGCGGCGCGCTTCGATGTCGCTGCTCTCGACACGATAACCGCTCTCACGCGCCAAGATGGTGAGTTTGCGCACCACATCGATGCCACTCAAGTCGATGCGTGGATCGGGTTCGCTGTAACCTTCCTCCTGCGCTTGGCGCACCGCTTGCGAGAAAGACACCTCGGAAGAGAGAGCATTGAGCACATAGTTGAGCGTGCCAGAGAGTACCGCTTCGATGCTCTTGATTTTGTCGCCCGAAGCCATGAGATCATCGATGGTGTGAATGATGGGCAAGCCCGCACCGACATTGGTTTCAAAGAGGAATTTCACGCCACGTTGGCGAGCCAGCGACTTGAGACGCTGATAGTTGTCGTAATCACCCGATGCCGCAATCTTGTTGGCAGTGACCACATGGACGTGGTGATCGAGCAAGCGCGCATAGTGCTTTGCTACCTCGGCTGAAGCTGTGCAATCGACAAAGACGGAGTTGAACATATTCATCTCTTCGATGGTATCGAGCATAGCCTCGATTCCCCCAGAAATGGTGGAAGCATCGAGGAGTTCGCGGTAACGCGCAGTGTCGAGTCCTTCGCGCGCATAAACAGCGGAAGAACGGCCGCAGATGCCGACAAGATTGATTTTGAGACCACGTTCTTGGCGCAGGGTCTCTGCCTGCGATTGGAGTTGCGCGATGAGCTGGCTCCCCACTGTGCCGACACCGCAGAGGAAGAGGTTGAACTCTTCGTAATTGCCCATGAAGAAGCTGTCGTGGAGCACACCAATCGCCTTGCGCAACTGAGATTGAGGAATGACAAGCGACACACTGAGTTCGAGAGCACCCAAGGCAATGGCATTGACCCCAATACCATTTCGTCCTAAGACGGAGAAAAGACGGCCGACCGTACCGGTGTGGTAGCGCAAGTTTTGACCCACGATGGCGACAGTGGCAAGATCGTTGTTGCACTGCGCAGGATTCATGGCTCCAGACTCGATTTCCTTGGCAAACTCCTGATCGAGGATGGCGCAGGCTTGTTCCGCTTGTGAAGGGGTGACGGCGAGAGAAGTGGAGGTTTCGGAAGTGGATTGCGCCACCATGAACACACTCACGCCAGCATCGGAGAGGCAGGAGAAGATGCGGCGATTGACACCGACTACCCCCACCATGGACATACCACTCACGGTGACGAGTGCAGTTTGGTTGATGGAAGAAATGCCGCGGATGAGTCGCTCACCAGGTGCTGCATCTTGGCGAATGATGGTGTGGCGACCGGTGGGATTGAACGTGTTGCGCACGAGAATGGGGATGCCCGCCTTGCACACTGGGAAGATGGTGGGGGGATAGATGACTTTTGCCCCGAAGTTGCACAATTCTGTGGCCTCATCGTAGGTGAGTTCGTCGATGGTGAAAGCCGTGGGAATGACTCTTGGGTCGGCTGTCATGAATCCATCTACGTCTGTCCAGATTTCCAGCACCTCTGCTCCGAGTACCGCAGCAATGATGGCAGCGGTGTAGTCAGAGCCCCCACGTCCGAGGTTGGTGGTGTGCCCAGTGGTGACATCGCTCGCAATGAAGCCACCAACGACGGTGATTTGTGGCAGCGCGTGCATGTGCTGCTCAATGGCTGCATGAGTGGCTTCAAAATCTACGGTTTGACGCGCGCCCTCTTTGCGTGTTTTGATGATTTTCTGTGCATCAATATAGATGGCTTTGTCGATGGCGCGTGCCACGATAGCCGATGAAAGGAGTTCGCCGTAAGCCACGATGGTGTCGGCGATGCGAGGGGGAAGTTCTTGGATAAGACTGATGCCCTGAAGCAAACTCCCCAATTCGCGAAAGCGGCGATTGACCAACTCTAAGAGAGCAGGTTGTTCAGCCTTTTCGACCACCGCTTTGACCATGTCGCAATGACGTTGATGGAGGGCTTCGAGCGCAGGCAGATAATCATCTCCCCCTTTGGTGGCTTGATGGGAGAGCGCGATGAGTTGATCAGTGACTCCTCCCAGCGCAGAAACCACTATCACCATGGGAGAAGCAGTGTGCTGCACGATTTGTCTGACTTGCTGAATGGCTTGTGGTGTGGCCACAGAAGAACCACCAAACTTGAGTACTTTCATGGGCTGTCTGAATAAAATGTGAAGAGAAGGAATAAGTTCTATTGATGAAGAAAGTCTTTACGGCGCATTGTCACCTATGGAAGAGCCGCACAAACATTTGCCTAAACAAGAGACCCACCAAAGGGCATACGCAGCGCGCGACCACTGTCTACGTCTGCTATATAAAAGGCGTTGCGTGCCGAGGCTTGACTTTCTCGCAGGGAGTACAAGTGCACAGCTGCGGCACGCAACGCTAGATGTCTTTAGAGTTTCACTTTGACTTTCACAGGTTTCGATTCGTTTTGTAAACGATCGAGAGCCGTGATGACGTAAGTGTATTTTTCTTTACCAAACTGATAAGGAAGTTTATACATCGTTTGGTCGGTGATGGCAATGATGTGGGTAGAAGAATTCAGATCTATCTTTTGCCCTTTTTCAAAACAATAGACTACATAACGCTTTGCATCGTCCATCTCTGTCTTGGCCTTGGGTGCTGTCCAGAAGAGATAATATCCATCGGGCATCCAGAGTTTCTTCACCTTGCGAGGCTTCTTAGGAGCCTTGTTGTCGATGAAAGGCATGAGCGGCTGAAGGGCTGGTGTAAGGTGGTAGTTGTTCTGAAGTTCGTAAGCAAAGTTTCCTTCATTGCGCACCACAGCAGCAGAATACCACAGGCAGCTACCCGCCACATTGGGCAAATTGCGTTGCAACTCAAACTTAGCTGCCATTTGATTGACGGTGGGATTGTTGACATCGCGCGCACGAACGGTGCGTTCCACATCTTGCCCAATGATTAAAGGGCGACCATTGGTGTGGCGTGACCACCAACGGATGAGACGTTCGTAGTCGGCTGACTTGTGTCCGATTTCCCAATAGAGTTGTGGCACCACATAGTCCACCCAACCTTGGTTCACCCAATAGAGCACATCGGCGTAAAGGTCATCATAGTTTTGAAGTCCGCGCGTTTCACTTCCAGGAATGTTGCTCCCAGCTGAGAGATTGTGGTAGATGCCGAAAGGAGAGACTCCAAACTTCACCCATGGTTTGACACTATGCACGGTGTTATAGAGCATCTTCACGAAGGTGTTCACGTTAAATCTTCTCCACTCTGCACGGTCTTGTATGCCATTGCGATTGGCGAGATAGGTGGCATCGTCGAGAATCACTTGCCCTGGTGCAGGATAGGGATAGAAATAGTCGTCGATATGGAGTCCATCTACATCATAGCGGCGGACGATGTCGGTAGCCACATCGCAGATGTAACGCTGATTTTCCATGATGCCTGGATCGAAGAGCAGCAGTCCATCATAGCGCAAGAAGCGATCGGGATTTTTAAAATAGGGATGGGTCGTGGCTAATTCTTTTGTACCCTTGGTTTTGGCACGGAAGGGGTTAATCCACGCGTGCAATTCCATGCCACGATAGTGACACTGATCAATCATCCACGCGAGGGGATCCCAGCCTGGATATTGACCTTGACGTCCTGTGAGAAATTTGCTCCAAGGTTCATAATTGCTCTGGTAGAGTGCATCGGCTTCGGCACGCACTTGAAACATCACGACATTGATGCCACAGGCTTGCAAGACATCGAGCTGACGGGTGAGATTGGCTTGCATCTGCTCGCGACTCATGCCTTGGAACTGGCCATTGACACACTGAATCCAAGCACCACGCATCTCGCGCTTCGGCCCTTCAAAGGGGTTTTGTGCATACACGACAAGGTGCAATACGAAGAGAAGAAGAAATAGGAGCGATTTTTTCATTGAATATTGTTGGAGATTAGCTAGTTGTTACTTTAACAATTAGTTTTGCATTATCCTTAGTGGAAGGGATTTGTAGCAGAGCGCGGGGAAAAGCTGCAATTGTTTTGAAAATCAAGTGAGTGATTCCTGTTGTAGGCTTTTCTTTCTGACACCAATCTTGACCACAAATTTACGACTTTGACAGCTATTTTCCAACTCTTCTCCTCAAAAAGCCGAGATTATAACCTGTTTGCCGTAAAAAAAGACAGATAAGCATCGTTGATTCTACAAAATGTTCTATTTTTGCATGCATATTTCTGTTTTCATTTTGATTCCCTTTTTATTTATCAACAAACATTCTATCATCCTTATGAATAGATTCCTTTTCCTCATAATCTTCTCACTGGCCACACTGGGAGTTTCAGCGCAGCAACGTGCAGTGTATGTGGAAGTTAATGGTGCATCCAATGGTTTTTCTGCCAACTACGATTCTCGCCTTGCTCCCAACTCTCATTGGGGTTACGATGTGGGGCTAGGACACAGCATCGACACCTACGGCTCCTCCTATCGCTACGAGCTCTCGCATGTGTCAATGCCACTGCGCATGTATTACCTCACGGGAAAAAGAGCGCATCATTTTGAAATCGGTGCTGGAGTTGTACCTGGTTTTTTGCGATATACAGAACGTATTTCTCGAATAGATGAGGAGAATCAATACCATATTGAATCCAAGAGAAAGCAGTTTTGCTACTATCTCACGCTCAATATGGGCTATCGCTATCAAATGACTCGAGGACTTGTGCTTCGTACTGGACTCTGCATCAACGCTCACGACCGCGAGAATACGGACAACGTCCTTCAACCTTATGTTGCGATCGGCTATTCATTCTAAAATCGACTACTCATTCTAGATTTGTAGAGATTTGTTGAGCTATCTCAACTATATCCTTACCCGTAGATGCCTCAGCAAGTACGCATCTCAACAAGTATTTCTCATATTCTCCTTCTAAATACTCAGCTACTATGAAATCCTTCTTAGGTTTCTTGCTTTTACTCTGTGTGGCACTGCCTATGGCTGCACAAAAACCTCAACATGCTGTCTACACAGAATTCGGTGGTCTTTCCAATAGCTTCTCCGTGAGCTATGATGCACGTTTTCATGGCAACAAAGGTTTGGGATATAGCGTCGGAATTGGCTACGGCGGCCAGGACTCTCCTTTCTCTATCCTAAACAATGACTCCTACCTGTGTGAGGGTATTGCCATACCTCTCGAAATCAACACTTTGATTGGTGGTAAACGTAATTTCTTAGATTTCGGTATTGGTCTGAACCTCGGTTACTACCAAGATCGCACCAACAACTCATGGTTCTTTATGCAAATGTCTGACACTGGAGAAGATCCCATGGAAAAACAGATTTATAACCTCACGAAAACAAACACGAGTAATCCTAGCTTTGGTTATTTCGGAAGTTTGAGAATGAGCTATCGCTACCAAGCTCCTAAAGGTTTGTTCTTCCGAGTGGGTCTGGCCGTCCTTTCTGGTTTCAAAGACCTCAAATACTCTGTAAGCCAGCATTCCACATTTGCCCCACACATAGCCTTTGGTCTGTCGTTCTAATCGCGATTTGTGACAGTATAAAAGCGGGTTCTCGACTTTTCACTTCTAACATCCTCACACCAAGATAAAACTATGGCGCAAACTTCCCAAACTTTGTGGAAAACCATCAAGCGATACTTCAATGCACTGCCCGACAAAGAGCATGAAGCTGAGACCATCGAACAAATCAGCAGCGGGGTTTCCTTCCACGGCTCCAACTTGTGGGTGCTGGTCTTTGCCATCTTCATCGCTTCACTCGGACTCAACGTCAATTCCACCGCAGTCATCATCGGTGCGATGCTCATTTCTCCACTCATGGGGCCGATTATCGGCATGGGATTGGCAGTAGGTATCGGAGATTTGCCCTTGCTCAAGAGTTCTATCAAAAACTATTTCGTAGCCACAGTGATTAGTGTGCTTACAGCGATGGTCTACTTCTTGATTTCTCCTCTCACCGAGGCACAGTCTGAGCTCCTCGCACGTACTTCTCCCACACTCTACGATGTGTTGATTGCGCTCTGCGGTGGTGCTGCAGGGATTCTGGCTCTTTCCACACGTGGCAAGGGCAATGTATTGCCAGGTGTGGCCATTGCTACAGCCCTCATGCCACCACTTTGCACAGCAGGTTATGGTTTGGCAATGGGAGAATGGTCGTTTTTCTTCGGCGCATTCTATCTCTATTTCATCAACACGGTGTTCATTGCTCTCGCCACCTACATTGGGGTTCGCATGCTTCGCTTCCGTCCTAAGATAGTGGTGAGCAAAGATCGTATGAGGGTAGTGAATCGCACTATTATTGGCATTGTATTTATCACCATGATTCCAGCTACAATCATGACAGTGCGAATCATTCGTGAGAGCGTGATAGACAATAACATCACCAAGTTTTTGAAGCACGAGCTGCGCTATCCTGGCACGCAAATCGTGTCTCACCAGAAGGATGGGGAGAAAAAGCTATTGAATGTGGTGGCCGTGGGTAATCCTATCTCTGCGAGCAACATTGAAGATGCACAAAATAAGTTGGAAGAGTATAGTTTAGGAGAATATAAACTTCAAGTTTTCCAAGGTGCACAATCCGATAGTTTGTTACTTCTCAATGCTTCTCTCAACAAATTGGGAACAACAACCGAAGCCAACAACAAAAAACTATTAGAACAGGCTGGTCGCATCCAACATCTTGAAGCGCAACTCCAATCCTATACTCAATATGAAACGATGAGTCGCAGCATCAGTGGTGAAATCAAGACTTTGTGGCCCAATGTTCAGACGCTCAGTCTGTCACAAGCTGTGGAAGTGCCAACAGATAGTGTAGCATCCTCTGATAGTCCAACTATCTCTGCCCCTTCCGAAGGGCAAAAGTCGCACATTGTCCTAGCAGTGGTCACCCATAAAGGAAGACTCTCGGAAGCAGAGCGCGCACGCCTCAACGACTGGCTCAAAGCACGCACCAAAGCTCAGCAACTTCAACTCATTCTCCGTGCGCAATAACGTTCAATCGTGATCTCTGCCATAGAAGTGAGTGCTCTGCTATAGATATAAGAACTCTGCTATAAATTAGCATAAAAAAATCACCTAAAAAAGGCCGTGATGTAATCCTCTACATCACGGCCTTTTTTTCGTTTAGTCAGTTTATTGCCACTTCACACGGCCTCCCACTATCACCAAGCCTCGATAGCCAGAAGTCACTCTGCGACCACTTAGATCCACTGGCGCAAGCTCTTTCACCAACTCCCGCTGGTGTGAGATAGCAGTGACATGCTTATACACATACTCAATCGTATGGTGCGTTTCCATCTTAGGCAAAGTCATAGCATCTCCACCATCATTCCCATCTATGCGCCAAGATTTATAAGAATAATCCTGGATATTCTTGATCTCGAGTTTAAAGGAATCTCCAGCCTTCACATAAGATTCGCGAGAAGCAACGATTTCCTCGTCCTTATCATCCACAAAATTCTCCTGCAATTTGAAGAAAGGACGCACCGCATATCGACGCGGCACAAAACTATAGGTTTGTTGCGTTTGAGCATCAGTGATTTCCCAAGCCTCGCCCGTCACACGACTAGTCTTCATCGCGAACATCACAGGCTCTTCTCCCACCATGAGATCACCGCTCTTAGAGATTCCCGCGAGATATAAACCTGTCGCTTCGTTGTAAATCTGCCATCCCAAGTAACTCTTCGTAAACACCCACGTTTCCTCAGGGCTATGAGCAGCCTTTGACAGAGGAATGATAGACATTTTGGAAGTACTTCCTTGAGCTGTCCACAAGTGAGGCTCTCCTTCACGCATGGTTGTAACGACGACACTCATGTTATCATGAATCTCGATAGACTGCTGTGTGAGTGAATCAAAGCCTGTTAAACCATTGGCTCTGTATTCTACATTCAGTTCACCACCCACCAAACAAGCACTTGAGCCTTTAGGATCGTAGGTGACACAAGAATAGTAAGGTATTTGAGGAGGAATCAAAAAAAAGCAACTTTCTTGCGGTTGCACTATGGAGTCGGTGAGTAAATAAGTGCCAAAGGTATCATAGCATTTTAGCACAATCTTCTTGGTACCTTGTGCCGAAGCGGCTAGTGTAAGCACAACCACAGCGAGCAAGGCAATAGAACGATGCAATAAATAGTGTTTCATGTGTTTTGTGTTGGTGCCGTAAAGTTACAAACTTCACAACAATCCCGACTTATCGCCAACGATAAATAATGTAAATTGGAGCAGATTTCTCTAGAAAACTGAGAAATCTGCTCCAAACTATATCTTTACCCATGCTCACCCAAGTAGTCGAAGCGAGATGCACGGCTTCTCACTCCTGAAAAGCTCATGTCATCTTCCCCTATTTTACTTTATCAAGAAAAGCATGACACCCCTTCACGCACTACTTCTTGCGCAAAGTAATTTCAATATTCTCTATCTCCTCGCGGAATGCTGCATCCGTAGCAAACAATCGTTCTATCTTTTTACAACTATGCAAAATGGTGGAGTGGTCGCGCCCTCCTAGTTCACGTCCGATTTGCGACAACGAGATGTCCGTGAACTTCTGTCCGAGGTAGCACACGATATGACGTACTGCCGCAATGTTGCCCTTGCGCGATTTGGAGCATACCTCTTTAGATTTCACGCCATAGTGTTCACACACCAATTCTGAAATCTCGCGGAAGCTCAGTTCTTTGCGCGCTTGGTTCACAATTCGTGGCACCACACGTTGCGCCAACTCCACCGTAATGTGAGAGCTTATCGTTTTCATAGACTCGGCAATGATAGAATTGACCATACCATAAAGTTCTCTTGCATTTTCCGACACGACATCCGCCAAATAGTCCACCACATCCATGGGAAATCCTTCCACCCCATCACGACGCAATTTACACAAGATAATGTCGCGACGCAAAGTGCGGTCAGGTTGTTCTAGCGGAATGGTGATTCCCCAGCGCAGACGCGAGAGAATGCGATCTTCCAATCCTTTCAATTCAGCTGGCGAACGGTCGCTGGTGAAAAGCATCTTGCGCCCATTGGCGTGCAAGTGATTAAAGATGTGGAAAAAGGCCTTGAGTGTTTTTTCACCGCTGATTTCTTGAAAATCATCGATGATGAGCATATCAATGCTTTGATAGAAGTGGATAAAGCTATTGATAGCCGTGGAATTCTTATTGTTGCGGTCGGCCATCGCAGCATCCGCATACTGCACCTGAAAGTTGCGCGCCGAAACAAAGAGCACACGTCGTTCTGGAAATTTCTCTCGCACAGCATTTCCCACCGCATTCACCAAGTGTGTTTTTCCCACTCCCGAAGGCCCATACAAGAAGAAGGGATTGAAGGTCTGCGCATCTGGATTTTCCGCCATGGCACGCGCCATATTTACCGCAGCACGATTGCTGATACCCTCGCAATAGCTATCGAAAGTATAGGCTTCGATCAGGTGCGTATCGAAGTTGGAGGGTTGCGCCACAGGTGTCAGCTGCGCTATGGGCTGGTGCACCGCTGGAGCTGTAGTCGAGCCTTTAGACGAAAGCACAGACACCTGTCCCGAGCTATCATTATTCCCGAGCATATCGGTGAACACCCACTTCACGCTGGGCATGGTTCCCCACACCTTCACCATGGCATCACGCAACTGCATCCCCATCGCCTTAAACATCGTGTCACGAAAAGCCGCAGTAGGCACCTCCAGCACCAATATTTGCTCATCCTCATGGCTACACTTCATGTGATCCACAAACATCGTGTAGATGTTTGCGGAAATGGTAGGCTTCAAGATTTGCAAAGTAGAGAGCCATTTTTGTGACATAGTGCGGGATATGAGGAGGTTAAGGAGGGTTCGATGTCTTTCGTCTTCGACAGAGCCGCAGCCAGCCAAAAACAATGGCGCAAAGTTACAAAAAAAACATCACATTTTCCCTATACCCTTACCCTTTAATTCTCCTCCACTACAAGGCGATAACCCTGCCCATGCACATTGCGAAGAGAGAGCAGAGCATCGGAAGCCAATTTTGTGCGCAGACGCGACACAAAAACGTGGAGAGAGCGAGCATTGTAGGCCGTATCACTGCCCCACAGGTCAAGCAACAAGCCATGCCGCTCCACGATTTCATTGGGATGCGCAAAGAGACGTCGCAGAATCTCAGCTTCACGTTGAGTCAAGGGTTGCTCCGTGCCATCGGCAGTCTGCAGCAACGCTCGCGAAGGATAGAGGGTCGTGGCCCCACAGCTCAAACCTCTTCTAGCCTTTTCTGTTGGCTCACTCTGACTCTCCTGTTCTACCATCTCCACCATCGTCCCCTTGTGTGCTGCCTCTGCCCCTGCTCCATTTTCCCTTTCGGGATGGGGTGGAAATTGTCGCAACAGAGCCTGAATGCGGGCCACCAGTTCGCGCATCGAAAAGGGTTTGCGCAGATAATCATTCGCTCCCAGTTGCAGCCCGTGCACCACATCGTCTGTGTCGGTGCGTGCAGTGAGCACGATGATGGGCAGTCGCGCATCTTCCTGTCGCAGTTTTTGGATTAGGGAGAAGCCATCCATCACCGGCATCATCACATCCGTCACCAGCAAATCTGGACGTTCTGCCGCATAAGCCTCTAATGCCGCAGCGCCATCGTGCGCTAGGGTCACGGCAAAATCAAGGGTGACGAGCGTATCTCGGAGAATACCCGCCAGATCACGTTCATCTTCAGCGAGGAGAATGCGAATTTTATTCATATCTTCATGAGAGATTTAAGAAAACGATTGGTGCAGTTTGCCACACCATCGTCGGCAAAGGTCAAGATGTCTGCGGTACTGCATCGAGAGGAAGAACGACACGGAAGCAACTGCCCTTCCCCATCTCACTCTGCACACTGATGCGCCCCCCCAGTTGCCGCACCAGACAGTCCACGTGGTAGAGCCCAAGCCCATAACCACGCACTGTGTGCAAATCGCCCTGCTCCACCCGATAAAACCTTCGGAACACTTTGCGCAAATCGCGCGCAGCAATGCCCACACCCTGGTCTGCCACCTCGATGATAACCGCGCGTGCTGCCTCATCTTTCCTCACTCGAATGTCCACCACGGCTTCTTCATTGGAATACTTAATAGCATTGTCTATCAGATTGTTGAGCAAATCACGCAACATCAGCCGATCAGTCGAAAAAGCCAAATCATTCGGTTGCACATCTAGGAAGATGCTCACAGGTTTGTCATGCCCAAGTTCGTGTTCGTCTTGCAGTTGCAACAGCATTTCCTCCACCGCCAAACCTTCATACTGGGGTTTGCGCCATTGTGGCTGAGGACGCAGCGCATCAAGCAACGAAGTGACTAGTTGTTGCAGTTGCACGATTTGTCGTTGCGAAGTGCGCAGCAGTTGTTGTCTTCGCCCCACATCTTGATCTGCACCAAAATCCAACAAAGCCTCGTGGGCAGCCTGCGCCACAGCTATTGGCGTTTTGAGTTCGTGCGAGAGATTGCGCACGAACTGCGTGGTGGCAGTGGCTTCCTGCTGCCGCAAACGCAACAATGCCAGCACCACAATCGAGATGATGAGAAAAAGCAGAAAAACTGCAAGACTCGGAATTTCGTTGCGCAGCACCACTTTCCAGCACGACTCATAGCGCAGCACATAGGCTTGCGAATAGTCATCACTCACAAAGAGCGTGTCTGCCAAGTCCTGCGCAGAGGGCTTAAATTCATCACCGCCCCACGGCATCCACTGCTGGGTGTGAAGAGCGCGAAATGTCACTTTATCGTTGACTAAATCCACTTTCTGCAATTCATAACTAATGGGGAGCTGCTCGCGCATCAGATGGGCATGCAACAGACTGTCGAGCAAGGCGGCATCGGGCGGCAACCACGAATCGATAGAGGTGTGGAGCGTGCGTTGCATCTCAAGTGCCACTTCGTCCGAAGCCTTGGGCAACTTCATGAGGTGGGAGAGCTCGAGACTCGCAGGAAGATAAAAATACATGTTGTCTGTGACACGATGACGACTGGTTCTGACAAACATCTCCACCACGTCGGCACTCTGCAAGCAACTTGGCACTCGTTCGTTAGCTTGTGCCACTTCATGACGCAATCGCTGCACCTGCCAAACGCCCAAAAGGCTCAGCATCACAATGATGCTGAGCGAAATGAGTTGCACGAGTCGATGAAGCGAGAGACGTGAGGTCATGATTCTTGGAGTTATCGAGAGCGAACGCTCCGTGGCTTAGTTTAGTCGGAAAACAATGGGCAAACTGAAGTTGCAGCTCACGGGCTTTCCTTTGCTATCGAGCGCAGGTTTCCATTTGCCGGGCAGTTTCTTCACTGCGCGAATGGCTTCTGCATCTGCCGAAGGATGGAGTGATTTGAGGATGCTAAAACCGCCTGCTTTGCCTTTAGCACTAATCGTAAATTTCACGTAAACGACCCCTTGAATTTCTTTTTCAATACAATCTTTGGGATATCTGATCAGTTTGGCTACATCCGCCATGAGTTCCGCATCGCCAGTGCCATATTTAGCTTGGGTCTGCACATTAGTCTTTTCTTCGGAACTACTGATGCTCACCGTTTCCACAGGAGCGCAAGCCATGGCGACATTGCTGGTGGTAAGCAGGAAGGAAGAGAAAGCGAGAAGGGTGAATATCTTCTTCATGATGAGTAGAGGTTATAGAGTTTTGCTCCAGCATTGCCGCCTAGAAAAGCAAGGAAGGGACAAGACTCTGGGTGAAATCAAGGGGCACTTGCAAGTGACATAGAACGAACAGAGGAAACGAACTTTTCTATTTCGCAAGCGAGGAAAAAATCTGCCGTTCTGTCCATTGTTCTACACAGCGAAATTAGTGGTTTGCTCGTGGCTCGCCAAATATCTCTCCCATTATTTTCCGACGGTGCACAAATTATAGCCCTTTGCTAAGCCTTCGTAAGACTTCATTAAGCCTTTGTCTCGCGATAACTCTCCACAAGTGCTACAAGGACATTGGATTATCTCACACAAAATGTAGGAAACAAGAGGGGGAAATCTCGGAGATGCGCAGAAAAGTCTCCGACATCTGTCTGGAAATCTCCAAGAAAAAATGGAAAATGTCGGAGAGTTTGCCTACTCATCGAAGAGTCATCGAGAAACGAGGTTATCTCCTTGCCCCAAAGAGCCCAAAGCGAGGAAGAAGAAAACGGAGGGTGAACGAATCTTAAAAAGACTTCCTCACGCGCGCATGTACACGCGCATTACAGCGATTTTCGTATTTTTACTTTCACAACCTTCACAGAAAACTCTGTAACCTATTATGTTTCAATTCGTAGTGCGCATCTTTCGGACATATTTTAACACACATCGGTTCCATCGTCCTATTTTCCTACCTTTCGACTGCTCCAAGCTGTCTTGTAAAAGCAGAAAATTCTCTCCCTAAAATAGAACATTCAACACCCCCTGCGTGAAGGTTGTGAAAGCAAAAAACACGAAATTCCAGGGATGCGCGCGAGCGTACGCGCCCACGCGAAGAAATCGCACCCTCTTTGAGACGGCAGCAAGGGCTCTCCGTCCTCGAGTCTTAAACTATCTCAAAATTCAGTGCTGAACGTCTAGTTTTAACATTTACAGTGACACTTTCGGCTATTTGCATCCCCATATATAATAGGGGGGCCACACACAAAGAAATGAGAAGAAAAAGAAGCACGAGATAATTTGTCAGCATTCGAGACAGCATCTCAGAGATTTTCGTTACTTTTGTAGTTATAAATATCTTTCGGTTATGAACACTATCTTTGCTGACTACATCGCACGCATCGAGATTTCAAGTCTTTGGAGCGGACACAAGCACATCGTCTGGCAACTGCGCCCCGACGTTAATGTGCTGAGTGGGAAAAATGGCGCAGGAAAAAGCACCATCCTTTCGCGCATGGTGCAGCAGGTGGGCAGTCTCTCCGCTTCGGGCGAACTGCACCTCGGAGCACGACTGGGCGTGAAGCTCGACCTTTTCCCCACTGATGCTCAGCGCATACGCTATGACGTGGTGCGCTCGGTGGATCGCCAGATGGTGACAAGCGAACGCGTGACTACCCTCGCTGAAGGACAAGTGGTGACCGAACTCGACTGGCAACTCTATCAACTGCAACGCCGATATCTCGACTATCAAGTGAACATCGGCAATCGCATGATTGCCCTCCTCACCAGCGGAAGCGAGTCGGCGCGCGAAGAAGCGGCTGCCGCTGCCGAGGCTAAGACGCATTTTCTGGATTTGGTGGACGAACTCTTTGCCGAAACGGGCAAACGCATCGACCGCGAAAGCAATGAACTGCGCTTTTTCCAATACGAAGAGGTGCTTTCGCCCTACGTGCTTTCTTCAGGAGAAAAACAAATGCTCATCATTCTCCTCACCACGCTCACGCAAGATCGCCAACCTTATGCGCTCTTCATGGACGAGCCAGAGGTGTCGCTACACTTTGATTGGCAAAAACGCCTCATCTCGATGGTGAGGAGCTTAAACCCTAACGTGCAGATTATTCTCACCACTCACTCCCCTGCGGTGATCATGGATGGCTGGGAGGACTGTGTGACTGAAGTGTCGGAGATTACATTTTAATGACCTTTTGGGGTTAAATGCTTTTGCCTTATGTCTCGTCTCTCTCACCATATCAATTCGGCCTACATCGCAGCGGCCAACCGCTTGCGAGGCAAAAAGGCGCGCCGCATAGTGGTGGCCTATGTGGAAAGCTATGACGACATCTTGTTTTGGAAAGATGTCTTGCGAGAAGTGGAAACCGAAGCGATGGAGTTTGAGGTGATGCTGCCCTCGCAAACCTCGCTCGGAAGGGGCAAGAAGATAGCTCTCTCCAACCGATTGGGGCATAGCATGATTGCTTGTGTGGATGCCGACTATGATTTTCTCATGCAAGGAGCCACTCCTACGAGCGAAATGGTGTGTCGTTCGCCCTTTGTTTTGCACACAGGGGTCTACGCCATCGAAAATTTGCAATGCCACGCTGCAACCTTGGCGCACGTATGTGTGATGGCGACACTCAATGACCAGGAGGTGATGGACTATGAGGCTTTCTTCGCGGAATTTTCTGAAATCATTTTTCCCCTCTTGGTGTGGAATGTGTGGGCATATCGCTACGGTCGCTACACGCAGTTTTCACTCTCCGACTTTGCGCGCGTGGTGGAACTGAGGTATATCAACATTTACCACCCCGAGGAGATGCTGCAAGCCTTGAAGCGGCGCGTGAATCAGCAGATCAACCGCCTGCAACGGATGTTTCCCGAAGGCCGACAAACGTATGCTCCCCTGCGCGAACAACTGTTGCAATTGGGCGTGACACCACAAACAGCTTATCTCTACATGCGTGGACACGACTTGCTAGATGGCGTGGTGATGCCATTGATGACGAGCATTTGTGACATGCTGCGCAGACAGCGCGAACGAGAGATTTCTAAATTGGCTTGTCATGCGGTGCAGAAGCGCAACGAATTGGCAGCCTATCAGCATGCGATTGCACCCTTTGAGGCTATGGTGCGCAAACAAACTGCCTATCACCACACAGAAGCCTTCGAGCGAATCGTGACAGCGGCACACGCTTTGGTGGCTCGATGCGAAGATTTGGTGCATTGTCCCGAGGATTCGGAAGAAATGAGTTTTCCTGCTATCCCAGCAGAGGAAACTCCGCGACCTAAACACTACGATGCGCAACAGCAACCGACGATGCGCTCCAACGCTTCCTCAAAACGGAAGTCGCCTAAGGTGAAACCTTACGGTAAACTATGATTCTCAACCCCTAAACCAATGTCTACTTCTCTTTGGATGATCGCCACGTTAGCGGTCTACTTCTTCGTGTTGCTTGGCATCGCTCACTGGGTGAGTGGGCGTAAACATCAAACGAGCAACGCTGCTTTTTATCGTGCTTCACGGCGCGCACCCTGGCCTATGGTGGCTTTTGGCATGATAGCCGGGAGTATCTCGGGGGTGTCGTTCGTGAGTGTCCCTGCGTGGGTGGGGGGCATCGGCATGAGCTATCTGCAAATGTGCATGGGCTTCATCGTGGGCTACATTGTGGTGGCGGTGGTGCTACTGCCCCTCTATTATCGCCTGCAACTCACGAGCATCTATGGTTATCTCTCGCACCGCTTTGGCGACCGCACACGCAAAACGGGGGCGGGGTTTTTCCTCCTCAGCAAATTGGCTGGAGCCACTGCCCGACTCTACGTGGCGACTTTGGTGCTCCACACTTTTATTGCAGCTCCACTGGGCATCTCTTTTGTTGTCACCGCTGCGGTGACACTCCTCTTGATTTGGCTCTACACCTTTCGAGCAGGACAAGCGAGCTTGCTCTACACCGATGCGCTGCAAACCTTGATGCTCACCCTTGCTGTCGTCGGAACGCTCTGGGCGGTGATGCAACAGATGGGGCTGGACTGGCAGAGTGCTTGGAAGTTGATTGACGAGAGTCCGATGAGCCGTGTGTGGGTGTGGGATGCCTCGTCCAAGCAGGCGTTTTGGCGGCAGTTTCTTAGCGGTATCTTCATCGTGATTGTGATGACTGGCTTGGATCAAGACATGATGCAGAAGAATCTCACTTGCCGCACGCTCCGCGATGCGCAGAAGGATATGTGTGTCTATGGACTTTCTTTCCTCCCCATCAATGCTTTGTTGCTCGGCCTAGGGGTGCTGCTCTATCATTTTTGCAAGATGCAACACATTGCTTTGCCAGCGAAGAGCGACGAACTCCTGCCAATGCTCGTGAGTAGTGGGGCTTTGGGACATTTAGTGGTGTTACCTTTCACCATCGGCATAGTGGCAGCTGCTTTCTCGGCTGCCGATGGGGCGATAACTGCATTGACCACAAGTTTCTGCATCGACATTCTCGACCGTGAAGACGATGTGCGCTTGCGAAGAGGGGCGCATGCAGCTGTGGTGGTGCTCTGTTTTGTGTGCTTACTCATTTTTCGCTTGGTCGATAGTCCGAACGTGATCAACACGATTTATGTGATGGCTTCTTACACCTATGGCCCACTACTGGGACTTTTTGCCTTCGGACTCTACACACAGTGGGAGATTCGCGACCGCTATGTGCCTGTGGTGGTGATAGTAGCTCCCATAGCAACGGCTCTCCTTGACCACTATGCTCCGATCTGGTGGGGATATACCTTTGGCTACGAACTACTCATACTCAATGGAGGGCTCACAGCATTAGGACTTTTTGCACTAAGACGTTTCAAAAAATAGCAGTTTGCGCTTGTTCACTTCGATAGCTCTCTCTAAATTTGCAGCACACAAAACGATAGATGCCTGACAGAGGCTTGACTCTCTCCTCTGATAACAAGGAGGTTCTCCTCAAACAGGGAGGTTTATGTCCTCAAAGAGAGAGACTTTTCTCCTTAAAAGAGAGGATTTTTCTCTAAGGAGAGATTTTTCTCCCTCCTAAAGAAGAGATTGATTTCCTCTGTTTAGACACAACTTTCGGACAATCACTTTTTGAAATCCAAACGCTCAAGTAATATGGAAAAGAAAATTCGCGCTGCCATCGTAGGATATGGCAATATTGGCAAATACGCGCTCGAGGCTATCGAGGCTTCTGGCGACATGGTGTGCGCTGGTGTGGTGCGCCGCAACGTGACAGGAGAGCAACCTGCGGAATTGGCGCACTATCCTGTGGTGAAACACATCTCCGAACTCCAAGATGTGGATGTGGCTATCCTCGCTACACCAACCCGACAAGTGGAGGCTTACGCGAAAGAGTGTCTTGCACTCGGCATTAACACGGTGGACTCCTTCGACATTCACTCTAAAATTGTGGATTTGCGCCGTTCGCTCGATGCTGCTGCCAAAGAGCATGGTGCTGTGAGCGTGATTGCTGCGGGTTGGGATCCTGGTTCTGACTCTGTGGTACGCACCCTCATCGAAGGTCTGGCTCCCAAGGGAGTGACCTACACCAACTTCGGCCCTGGTCGCTCCATGGGTCACTCTGTGGCTGTGCGTGCCATCGAAGGTGTTCGTGATGCTTTGTCGGTGACTATTCCCCTAGGCACGGGCATTCATCGTCGTATGGTGTATGTGGAACTCGAAGAGGGTGCGGACTTCAAGCAGGTAGCAGCGGCTATTAAGGCTGATCCTTACTTTGTGAACGATGAAACGCACGTAAATCAAGTGGAGAGTGTGGACGCCCTCAACGATGTGGGTCACGGGGTGAACCTCGTGCGCAAGGGTGTATCGGGTTGCACGCACAACCAACTCTTTGAGTTTAACATGCGCATCAATAATCCTGCTCTCACGGCTCAAGTGCTCATCAATGTGGCTCGTGCTTCTATGAAGCAACAACCTGGTGCTTACACCATGATTGAGATTCCGGTGATCGACTATCTCGAAGGCGACCGCGAAGCCTTGATTGCTCACCTTGTGTAAAAGGGAATATTCTCCTTGCTTGCGCTGAGCATTCGCAGCAGAATACTGCAAAAACAGGCTTAAGGGTCAAAAACAATATCTCCGCATGAGAAGAGAACTTCTAATGCGGAGATGTTAGTATCTATTCTTCTTTACAGACTACAAAATCCCCCGATATCACAAACGATATCGGGGGATGGTTTTAATCTTATGTTAAGTTGCTACTGAATGATGCAAGTTCTGAACAATGCAAGTTCTGAATGATGCAAGTTCTGAACAATGCAACGATTGAAGAACGTAATCACCGAACTATGCAAGCTCTGAATGAACGCTTAGTCTTACAATGAACGATTGAAGAACGTATCCATCGAACAACACTGCCAATGAATCACTTTCGCTTAGGGTTTCAGAAGTTTCTTACCATTGACGATGAAAAGACCATGGCGCGCTTTTTCCACACGGCGACCTTGAAGGTCGTAGGTAGAGACGTGACCAAAGGATTTCGCCCCAGTCACACTGCCTATGCCCGTGGCTTTCTCATACACCACGGTGATATCTCCGTGCGCATCAATGCGTTTGAGGTCACTGAGCATGCTAATGGTTTCTTTCCACTTGAAATCTTTAATTTCGGGAGCGACAACCGTCACTTCACTTCCTGCTGGTACGATGCTTTGCTCGGAGGGAAGAACCGATTTTCCTTCAGTATCCACATAGCGCACCGTCAAACGGAAGTAGGGAGCAGCAACAAAAGTGTAGAACTGATAAGGATGACCATAGGTGTGCCAACCAGTCATTCCACCAACTACGCCATCCCAGTATTGTCCGTTCGTGCCTTGTACCTTCCACGTGCCATCGGCATTGCGAGAAGCACTGAATTGTCCCGCTTCTTTGGCGACAATGACCTCTTTGCTCTCTTTGAGCACCGGCATAAACAACGCTGTTGCGGGATGGAAAAACTGCCAGTGGCTGCCTTTCTTCTGCACCTTCCACACAAACTGCGGAGAAGCTTCCCCATTGTTGAGACCTCCTTGCAACACTCTACCAGAGGTAGCAGAGACATTGCGGAAGCCTGCACGATTGGGATCCTTAGTAGAGAAGTCATAGATGAGTACCTGCTGACCATCTTTCAACTCCTTCAGCGGAGTTGCTAGGGCTTTCACACCGAGCAACGCTGAAGTAGTGTAGACTATCGTGCGATACACATCGTCTGTGGGGGTTAGTTTGATTCCCTCTTCAGGGAATTCTTTCAGACTAAAAAAGTCGATTTTGGGGGCGCGAATCACCACGCTCTCCCCCACGGGTACGGCGATAGTATCTTGTGCCAACAACGTGCCGTCGTCATTGATGGCATCTAGAAAAACCAGGTGCTTCGACTTTTTGTAGACAATCGTAAAGGTTTGTGCTTCGTTACCTTGTTGAAGTTGAGGAATTTCACCTTTCACTTTGTACCCCTTGAACTGAGGCACCGTCACTTGAGTGGCATCTGTGGGCAGATATTCCGTGATGGTTTGCAATTCCTTGCCATCAGTGGTGACACAACGATAGGTCACTGCACGCGCAGGAACAAGTTCCCAGCCCGTACCTTGGGGACGAACGGCATTGTCACCGCCTACACCACTACCCGAAGACACACGGCCTTGCAATTGAGGAGCAGAAGCCGACACGGGGAAGAGGAATTTACCACCCGAAGCAAGGGTGAAATCCGTTGTTTTAGGTGCATAAGTGAGGGTAATCTTCGTAGGAGTCTTCGACATCGTCACAGGAAATCCGAAGCGTTCTACCTTTTGCGTTTCAGGTTGTCCCACAAAACGCTGGGTAGTTACGTTGCGGAGTTGCATGGTCATCGTACCTCCTTTGGTGTCAAAGGCAGAGGCATTCACCACTTCCCAACCGTTATTGGCATTTTGTCCAGATAGAGTGTGAATAAGTCCTTGTTGTTGACCATCATCAGCGAGCATCGCGCCAGCATGTCCAGCCACCGTGTTGCGCACTACATACACCTGTCCACTTTTGGGGAGCACGGCAGGAGCTTCCACCATGGGAACTTCTTCACCAACAGGGGTGCCACCTACAAAGCTCCACAAACCACCATTTCCATCTGTGGGATTGGTGTAGACATTCACTGCCAATCCTTGACGCGACATCGAAGCGTTCCACCACTGTCCGTCGTGTTTTGCCGAACGAATGGTGTAATAACGATAACCATCGGCCACACCATAGCCCTTGTCACCGAGGATAAAGTCATAGTACTTCGCCTTAGTGTCGTAGTTCCAGCGACCATTCACCGCAACGGCGGTGGGACTAGCGGCCACGCTACCTTCGGGATAAGCCTTAGAAACCAGTGCAAAGCGTTCGGGATTTTTGGGGTCTACCTCCAACTTCCATTGTTGATAATCATAAGCAGCCTCCCCTTCTTTAGCTTGAGGAGCCGTCCAAAGGCGCAAAGCCTGTGCACCATTGTGCTTTTCGGCAGCCACAATCGGAGAAGTATTGCTCAAGAGTTCGATGCAACGACCGCTACGTTCTTTATCATTACCACGAGTCACGATGCGATAATACACTTCTTTTTCAGCAGTGCTCACCGTGGGATAGACCATCGTAGAAGCCTTATTCTCATTGAGATAAGCACGGTCGTAGCTGTAACCTGCATAGTTCAACATCGTGGTGTCAGCACGCATGCGCTGCACAAACGAATCAAAGTTCTTTTTATTTTGAGGCGACCAACCAGCTTCACCCACGGCAATCAAACGAGGCAAGGCAAGGAACTCCATCACATCGGGAGTCGCCACGTGTTCTGTCCAGAACGTGCCTTGCACACCGATGGAGTGTGAGAAATCCGTGGGTTGCTCATTGTAAGTGGCTTTGAGATGATCGCTACCATTTCCAGGGAGCGTCTTCATCCAACCCTCCTTACGAGGCGCACGATTGATATAATAAGGACCATAAACCGTGTAGATGCTAGGAAGTCCCAAACTATTGGCAATCTCCGCGCCTTTTCGAGCAGGCACCCAGCAATACACCGTTGCGCCGGTCTTCTTCATCAGTTGGAGATCCGCCCCCTTTTCCGTCACGGTCTCATTCCACACCGAAATCTTGCGACCTTTGCGCTTGAGATAATCCGTAATCTCAGCAATAAAGTGCGTTTGCAGTTGGCGGTAGCTCGTGAGGTTCAACTTTTTGTACATGGCTTGACACTCTGCGTTGTTTTCCCAAGCTGTCGTGGGACATTCGTCACCACCGATGTGCACATTTTTGGAGGGGAAAATCTCCATCAACTCATCGAGAATGTCTTTCACGAAGCGTACTGCCTTAGGATTCGCCACGTTCAACACGTCGGTGAAGACACCCCCCCACGTTTCCACGCGGTGCACCCCATCAGGATTGCACGAAAACTCGGGATAAGCCGCCATCGCTGCGGAGAAGTGACCAGGCATGTCGATTTCGGGAATCACCTCAATGTGCTTTGCAGCGGCATACGCCACGATTTCTTTCAAATCCTCACGAGTGTAGAAATAGGGGCCATATTGTTGGTTCGTCCAATAAGCACCGTGTTCCATAGACGTCACATAGGTGTTGGAAGCCACCGCACCCACCTTGGTGAGCTTGGGATATTTCTTCACCTCCCAACGCCATCCTTGGTCTTCGGTCAAGTGAAAATGGAACTTATTGAGCTTGTAAATCGCCATCACATCGAGCATCTTCTTCACCTCTTGCACGGTGAAGAAGTGGCGCGCCACGTCGAGCATAAAACCACGATAAGGGAATCGAGGTTTGTCAGTGATTTGCACCAAGGGCAACTCATAAGTGACTACCTTTTCATCCTTCACTCCAGCAGCAATGCAGGCTGGCAGCATCTTCTTCAAACTGGTTAAACCATAGAAAAAACCCGTAGTGGTGGCACTTTCCAAACGGATACCCGTAGCAGTCACCGCCAGTTTGTAGCCCTCTTGTCCGAGAGTTTTGTAGAGTGTCTTATCGTGCACCAACTCCAGTGCAGCACCTTCAGGCTTCTTGCTATAGGAAGCCGTAGCACCAGTGGCTGATTTATTGAAATCAGTCACAAACTTTTGAGCTTCTGCCTTGATGCTATCGGGAAGTTGCGCCCCGCCGATGGTGAACTGCGCAGGCAGACGATAAGTTCCCTTGTCCACACGCATCTGCATGGGCACAGGAGTCAAATTAACAAACTGTTGAGCTTGCACCTGGGAAGCCCCAAACAAAGCACAAGCCAATAAAGTGGATAATAAGGTAGATTTCATGTAGATTTCTGTAAATTCAGATGACAAAGATAGTGATTTTTCGTCATATATACGCTTTCCACACCTAAAAACAGCTCCCTTCTGCTTATATATACAAACAGAAGGGAGCCAATTATTCAAAAATATATTTTATATACTTTTGCAAGATTAGCTGAGCAAAAGTACAACTCCATTTTATCTCATTACGTCTTTCAGAAATGGCAGCCATCACCACGGCTCATTTCACCTCTATCACATCGCTCAAGCGCGTGGTGTAGTGAGGCGAGCGATGCTCTGACGATACCACCGAAGAAGGGTCAGTCTGCGAAGCTAAACGGAGGGAGTGCTCTCCTATGACGGCATGCAGATTGTCCACAGTGGCTTGCAGCCGTTGCTGCTTTTCACGATCTATCGTGTCAAACAATCCACCTTGCACCCCATCATGTTCGATGAGCGTTGCCCCCACCCCTGCACGCTTCACGGGCAATCCGTCAAGATGCAACGACACAAGACACTGCCCCACAGCGGCTGCCAATTCACGAGCTTCATTGGTGGCGACTTCAAAGCGATGAAACGTGCTGCGAAAAACATAGGGTTGGAGTGTGGAGAAGCGATCGGTAGCCACAAAGACATTTAGTTGCAAGGCAGCAGAACGGTCTTTACGCAACTTGATGCCCACTTGCACCGCAAAGTCCACCAAGAGGCTGTGCAGGGTTTCTGCATCGATGATAGGGTGTTTGAAGGTACGGGTGTGCTGCAAACTCTGTCGCGCGGCTGGGGTTTCAAGGTCTAAGATGTATTCTCCATTGAGTTCGCGCCACATTTGTTCGCCCAGTTTGTGAAAACTATTGCGCACACGCGTCACTCCCCATTGTGCGAAGTCGTAGGCTGTCTTCACTCCCCCAGCTGCTAATTTGACAAACATCTTCCGTCCCACACCCCACACATCTTCTATCGCCGTGAGCTGCAAGGCTTTCACGCGCTTCTCATCGCTATCGATGAAGCAACAACTCTGATAACCTGGATATTTTTTGGAAAATCGGCTCGCGATTTTTGCCAAAGTCTTGTTGGGTGCCATGCCAATGCTCACCGGAATGCCCGTGCACTGCTTGATGCGCTGCACCAAGTGCCGCGCCACGCTTTGAACGTCGGGGATACCACTGAAATCGACAAAGGCTTCATCGACACTATACTGCTCCATCCGCATGGCATATTGCCCGATGATTTGCATCACGCGCTGCGACATGTCGCAATAGAGTGTGTGATTGGCAGAGCACACCATGAGTCCACTCTGTTGGCAATGATGCTTCACCTTGAAATAGGGTTCTCCCATGCCAATGCCGAGAGCTTTGGCTTCGTTGCTGCGCGCAATCACACACCCATCGTTGTTGGAAAGCACCACGACGGGCTTGTCGAGCAAACACGGACGAAAGACACGCTCGCATGACACGAAGAAGTTATTACAGTCGATGACAGCTATCATACCAACTAATCAGGTGTGGGGAACGAACAAACTAAAGAGGAATATAGCTTCCTCGAGGTTTTGGAGATGAAATGCGCATAGCGCAACGCAAATGCCAGAGCATCCACGAAGTGACGAAGCGACGCGCTATTTCTTGCTCTTTTGCGCCTTTGGCATCGTCTCTCTGCGCACAGCATGGATAACGTAAGTCACCACACCCCACACACTAAATTGCTGATCCGACGCGATGCGCAACTCTGGATATTGGCTATTAGCTGGCACCAGCCGCACATGATTTGCCTCCACAAAGATGTGCTTCACCGTAAATTCGTCATCCACGATGCAAACTGCAATATCCCCATTTTGAAAATCGATGGAGCGATCCACCACGAGGATATCTCCGGCATAAATGTTGGCATCAATCATCGAATCGCCCACCACCTTAGCATAAAAAGTGCTTTCTGGATGAGAAACCAGTTCTCGATTCAAGTCGATTTTCTCTTGATACTGCGAAGGCACAGGCGAGGGAAACCCTGCCTGTGGTCCGCTCTCGGCAAATGGGAGGGCAGTGCTTTCGTCAAATTCTACGCCTTGAATGATGAGTTGCGACATGATGAAGAATATCTGAATAGGAGTTGGGAAATATGCAGAACAACGAGGGCTGATGCACAGGATTTTCTGGTCCAAACAGAGCCACAAGCCCCATTTTCGCAGCCTCGCTAACTGCAAAATTAAGGGTTTCTCACGAGATAATGCTCATGCTTTTTGCTAAACATCCCTTCCTCGAAATCTTCTCTGGGAGAAAGCTCAGAAAACGTCGGAGTTTTTCTAAATTTTCTCGGAGAGTTTTCCGAAAACGTCGGACTTTTCGTGCTACGCCTCCCTTGTTTTTTAAAGTAAATCGGAACTTTCTCTCTTCTCCGAAGGAAGGAAGAAAACATCACGACCAGAAGAAAAAGAGCGATACGTGAACGATTCTAAAAACGCTCTTCTCGCGCGTACGCGTACGCGCGCATTACAGCAATTTCTATGTTTTTGCTTTCACAACCTTCACAGATTTCTCTGCATTTCTCTATACTTCAAGTATTTACCACCTATTTTCAGACAATTTTTAACACAATCAAAAGCCCAAAATCCACACCAACATTCTAAAACGCAGCATTTAACACAGCATAACTCACTGATTTACAACTCATCATATTGCATCCCTACTCTATTTCTGTGAAGGTTGTGAAAGCAAAAAGTCACAACTCCCTGATGTGCGCACACGCACACGAGGGGATTTTTCTGAAATGTAAAAATGTCTATACACATTTTCCCCCCTCTTTGGTGGCATACTTCCCCAAAGCATACTGCACCTTCACCACTACTCTATTCTGCCCTATCCCCCACATTCTTCCACTATCGTATTTTCGATTATTACTCCCCCTCCGCTGTTTCCCAGTCTCCCACTATTTTGTTCCCTCCATCCTCCCACTCTCCGTCAACATTCGCTCCCGATAAGAGCTTATGTTTCACCTGCACTATTCGCCCACTTTCTCGCAATTCTGACATATCCACCTTACAAAATAGACACACCTTCAAGAAAAATCTGCACTTTTCCTCGATTTTTTCTCTCTTTCGCCTCATATCCTCCCATATACATATAGGGGCTCCTCCATTTAGTGCCCCTTCAATAATCTACTTCCACGGCGAAAGCCAAACTAATATATCATTTCCTACATCTTCTGTTCTCACTTTGGAATAAAGAAAACCATAAAATCCAAACTGCACACCTCAGAACAATAGAAGATTAACTTCATTGTAGCTTGTATTTAATCCCAAAAGGATTTAACAAAAACATCTCAAGAGTACTTCAGATGACACGAGTGGTTTCAACCATATTACGTTGGTAAACTTAAACTATTTCAATACCAGCTCTAAACTCTTACCTTTCTATCTACTCCTTCACTGCCAATATAAACATCCTCACAAGAAGGGGTTGAGCAAAATATGCACGTAAATTCTTTTCTAACTCAAATCGTAGAGTCAAACAATCACACCTTATAAATCACAAAATTCTACCAGTTGAACAATCTTTCTTTCCAGTTCTTTTAGGTCTATGAATTGAGAACTGCGATAAACTTCCTTGCCATCTAATATGAGTAATACGGTTGGACCTGAATATACAAGGAAACGACTAGCAATCAAAGGCTCCTCTGTTATGTCAGTATAGAAAGACACAAGTTGAGCGTAATTCTCCGTTAACGTTCCAACTTTGCTAAACATTACATTGCAAACTCCACAATCGGGAGCCTTAACATAGAATAGGCAGAGACGGTTTCTATTGATAACGAGCTCTATATCATTGATATTCGTTTGATGATTCATATATTTTCGACCTTTA
>NZ_KB290708.1 GCF_000318095.2 Alloprevotella sp. oral taxon 473 str. F0040 | reverse complement strand
GTGACGGCGTGCCTTTTGCATAATGAACCTACGAGTTACCGTCGTCGGCAAGGTTAAGTGCTATGAAGCACGTAAGCCGAAGCGAAAGCGAGTCTGAACAGGGCGCATAGTCGGCGGTGGTAGACGCGAAACCAAGTGATCTACCCTTGTCCAGGTTGAAGTCCCGGTAACACGGGATGGAGGACCGAACCAATAAGCGTTGAAAAGCTTCTGGATGAGGTGAGGGTAGGAGTGAAAGGCCAATCAAACTTGGAGATAGCTCGTACTCCCCGAAATGCATTTAGGTGCAGCCTCGGGCGTTCCCTGTGTGAGGTAGAGCGACTGATTGGATGCGAGGGCTTCACCGCCTATCAAGTCCAGACAAACTCCGAATGCACACAGGCTAAGCCCGGGAGTGAGGGCGTGGGTGCTAAGGTCCACGCCCGAGAGGAGAAGAATCCTGACCACCGGCTAAGGCCCCGAAATATAGGCTAAGTTAAACTAACGAAGTGTGGTCCCCGTGACAGCTAGGATGTTGGCTTGGAAGCAGCCATTCATTCAAAGAGTGCGTAACAGCTCACTAGTCGAGGGACTGTGCATGGATAATAATCGGGTATAAAGTCTATTGCCGAAGCCGTGGGATATCTAATGATATCGGTAGGGGAGCATTCATGCGGCCTTGAAGATAGAGGATAACCTCTGTTGGAGCTTCATGAAAAGCAAATGTAGGTATAAGTAACGATAAAGAGTGTGAGATGCACTCTCGCCGAAAGACTAAGGTTTCCAGGGCAACGTTAATCGCCCCTGGGTCAGTCGGGACCTAAGGTTCAACCTAATGGTGATGCCGATGGCAGAAACGGTTAATATTCCGTTACTATCTTTGTTGGCGATGTGGAGACGGAGGAGTGACACTTCCGCGAGCTGACGGAATAGCTCGTTAAAGACCGTAGGTAATGAGGATGGCAGGCAAATCCACCATCTGAGCTGAAAGTTGATAGTATACAGCGTCTTCGGACAATGTAATAGTGAAGGTAATCCTACTCCCGAGAAAATCCGCTAAGCTTAACATCAAAGATACCCGTACCGTAAACGGACACACGTAGTCGGGTAGAATATACTAAGGCGCTTGGAAGATTCATGGTTAAGGAACTAGGCAAATTGACCCCGTAACTTCGGAATAAGGGGTCCTCACAGTAATGTGAGGCGCAGAGAATCGGCCCAGGCAACTGTTTAACAAAAACACAGGGCTGTGCAAAATCGAAAGATGCAGTATACAGTCTGACACCTGCCCGGTGCTGGAAGGTTAAGAGGAGAGCTTAGATGCAAGTCGAAGGTTTGAATTGAAGCCCCAGTAAACGGCGGCCGTAACTATAACGGTCCTAAGGTAGCGAAATTCCTTGTCGGGTAAGTTCCGACCTGCACGAATGGTGTAATGATCTGGGCACTGTCTCAACCATGATTCCAGTGAAATTGTAGTATCGGTGAAGATGCCGATTACCCGCGATGGGACGAAAAGACCCCGTGAACCTTTACTATAGCTTAACGTTGTAATTGGGCAGTCGATGTGTAGGATAGGTCGGAGGCAATGAAGCAGGCACGCCAGTGTTTGTGGAGCCGCTGTTGAAATACGACCCTTTGGCTGTCTGGTTCCTAACTCTCAGATGAGAGGACCGCGTTTGGTGGGTAGTTTGACTGGGGTGGTCGCCTCCAAAAGCGTAACGGAGGCTTCTAAAGGTGCCCTCAGGCCGATTGGTAACCGGCCGTAGAGTGTAATGGCAAAAGGGCGCTTGACTGAGAGACCTACAAGTCGATCAGGTGCGAAAGCAGAGCATAGTGATCCGGTGGTTCCGTATGGAAGGGCCATCGCTCAAAGGATAAAAGGTACTCCGGGGATAACAGGCTGATCCCTCCCAAGAGCTCATATCGACGGAGTGGTTTGGCACCTCGATGTCGGCTCGTCACATCCTGGGGCTGGAGAAGGTCCCAAGGG
>NZ_KB290707.1 GCF_000318095.2 Alloprevotella sp. oral taxon 473 str. F0040 | reverse complement strand
CACGCCGCTGCCCACCGACAAGGCCGACAAGCGCGTGTGCAAGGTGGAATTTACCTACGACAACAAGGTGGCGGCCGTGCGCTATGCCAACCGAGGCGGAAACGTGACGCTGCCCACGGCCAAGGACATCCTCGGCCCGGCCTATGATGCCGCCAAAACGTATGCGCTCACCTTCGGCGGCGGCTTCTCGGAGACCACCGTCATTAATTCCGACGAGCAAGTGCAGGCCTACATCAACGGCACCACCACGGGCATCGACGGCGTGACGCACGACGCGACGGACACCCGCGGCGCGGTGTACAACCTGCAGGGCGTGCGCGTGGCCGAAAGCAGCGACGCCGAAACGCTGCGCCGCCTGCCCGCCGGCGTGTACGTGGTGAGGGGAAAGAAATTTGTCGTACGATAAACTCTATCTTCATCGGGGGGAGCGCGGTGCGCAACAGGTGCCGCGCCCTTCCGATGATTAAGAAATTAACGTACATATACTGTCCGAAAGATATTCTCTCGAATATCAATCTTTCCATTCCTAATGGTAAGGTATCTATTCTCGAATACCTTTGCAAGAAATAGATGCTCGGAGACATCGGTTGGAAAATGGTCTACTCCTTGTTCAAGTGGGCAAGAGTCGGGTCCGTCCTGATGCGTTCTTTCTCCGATTCCACAAGTGAGAGAATCTCTTGTTTGATGCGTTTATAGTTGGCTTCGATAGTCTCTTTGAGATTATCGGAGCCATCTTTGTTCGTGAAGTCTACTATCACAGGTATGGGCTGATAGACTTTCATCTCGGCGGAAACCTTTTCACTATCTACAACAATCTCCGCATGAAAAATCTTCTAGTCGATACGTTCATCAAAATTATCAGACACGGCACCGACAAACATGCCCTGCGTGAGGTTTGAAATCTTGCTTGCAGGGATAAGACTGTCCATCTGTGTGGAAATAGACGTGGACTTATCGTTTCGATTGATGGTCATGGATTGCCGCTGCTGAAGCACCTTACCGAAACGTTCACTCAATGTCTTGGCAGTTTCTCCGACGACTTGCCCAGAAAAGACATTGCCAACTGTATTTTGTATCACCATGCTTTCCTTATCTCCATAGTCACGGGTAAGCTGTGAGAAATCCTGAAAGCCCAAACATACGGCAACCTTATTGCTTCGGGCTGTGGCAATAAGGTTATCGAGACCACGAAAATAGATGGTGGGCAACTCGTCAATAATCACAGAACTTTTGAGCTGTTTCTTCTTATTGACAAGCTTCACGATACGGCTGTTATACAGTCCAAGTGCAGCTGAATAGATGTTTTGTCGGTCGGGGTTATTGCCCACCACCAAGACCTTTGGCTCACGTGAGTTGTTGATGTCGAGCGAGAAATCATCTCCTGTCATCACCCAATAGAGAGCGGGCGAAATCATACGTGAGAGCGGTATCTTTGCCGAAGTAATCTGCCCCTGCAACTGGTCTTGCGCACCTCCC
>NZ_KB290706.1:66080-97930 GCF_000318095.2 Alloprevotella sp. oral taxon 473 str. F0040 | reverse complement strand
GTATGTTTTTTCAGAGAACTCATCGAGCCGAGTAGTCTTACGTAGGCTATTCTATCGTCTCCCACCATCTCCTTAGTGAGTTGGCGAGGGATGTTTGTAAACTTTACAGACGAATAGGCGGACTTTAGCGATATAAGCGATTTGATAGAGGATTATTCATCATCAAAGCTCATCCTCCCCGAGCAGTTCTCGGAAATCTCGAAGGTTCAGGAGCCTTAACTGAAAGAGATGCCTTTGAAACATTAAAAAAACTAGATTTACAAACCAAAGAATACGATTCCCTTTCAGACAGTCTCTCTATCAGTGTACTTCCAGATTGTTATGTCAAAAAAATGTACGGACATTGTGCCAAAGAGGTTACTCATGCAGTTGGGATCCGCCCCAACGCTGATGGCTCAGCAGATTATTTTGACTACAAACTGGCTGCAGCGACACTCTCCCTAAAGGAACCCACTCAGATTGAAGTTTACCGGACAGCAATATTTCAAAATATCCTGCTATTTAACCTATACGTCCATTATTTTGTGTAGCAGGATCTGTAGCAGTGTTTGACCGAATGATGACTATCAAAACCTAGGGTTTAGCCGTCACTCTGTAGGCTTATATAAAAGAAAAATCGTTGTAAGTATAAGTCTTACAACGATTTACGCTAATTTAGAAGGCTGTTTTGACGACCATTTTAAAGTCATCTTGAAGCCGCTTTGCGGAGAGAGAGGGATTCGAACCCCCGGTACCTCTCGGTACGGCAGTTTTCAAGACTGCTGTAATCGACCACTCTACCATCTCTCCTGTTGCAAGGTGCGAAATATGAACTGGTTTAGTCTGCTATTTTGCACTGAATTTGCAAGGATTTGACTCCTGCACCGAAGTGCGTGGCTCAAATGTGATGCAAAAGTACTACTTTATTTTTTTACTTCCAAATTTCTCGGGAACTTTTTCGACTTTTCCCTCAAAATTTGTGGTTTTATAGAGCAGACATCTCCGTTTTTCTGGAATAACTTCTTTGTATGGTTCTTCATTTGCTGAAGCTCCTGCTCTAGCATAAAGTAGGGATTGCGATGTAAGCTGGGCATAATTGCTGCAGTGTTCCTATCCTTGCAGAGCAACAAACTGCAGGCGGTGGACGTCAAGCAGACGGATGTGGCGTCCCTCCACGGCAATGAGTCCTTCTTCGGCCAACTGCGCAAGCGTGCGAATAGCATTGGCCGTACTCATATTGCTCAAGGCTGCCAATTCGCGACGTGTGAGGTGCGCAAGCACATCCAGTTGTCCTCGTTCGGTGCGGTTGGTGCGATGCAAGAAAAGCAAGGTTTCCGCCATCCGCCCGCGCAAATGACCTTGTGTGAGACTCACCATACGGCAATCAGAAGTCCCAAGTTCGTGCGCTAAACGGCGCAGTACGTAGTGGATGACCTCAGCAGAATGTAACAGCGTGTGGCGCACACAACTGAGAGGAATGGTCCAAATCTCGCTATCTTCAAACGCCTCAGCCGACACCACATAAGGTTCATCAGCTAGCGCAGCTCCATATCCGAAGACATCTCCATGTGCAACAAAGCGGAGAATCTGATACTTCCCTGCTCCCCCCATGCGCGACACCTTGACTGTGCCGGCGTGCACATAAAAGAGTTGCTGCGGCAGTTCCCCTTGCCGAAAGACCGCTTCCCCTTTCTCCAAATACAACACCTCCTTCGCACTATCGAGGATAGCGCGCTGTTCGTTGCTAAGAATCTGCCAAAAATCCGCAGCATTTTCGACAGAATCCCAAAGACTATAGGCGGTATGCGAGTTCATAGGGATGAAATATCTTGACTATCTATGTTGGTGTGTGGGGCATTAGAAGAGAAAAAAACGAATCTGCGCTTCTTCTCTATTACAAAAATACGAGCTTCTCTATGGCCTACCAAATTTTGAACATTGTTTCATTGTTTCACATTTAGTAAATCAAAGTTCACCTCGATTCCCACTCTTTCTCAAGCAGTGAATCACCATCTAGACTGGGGAACTTCTGGGATGGCCTATCACTACAGAGCCTACAACAGCACGTAAACAAAGAGTGGTTCATCGGAAATTCCGACAAACCACTCTATTTCTATCCAGAAGAAAACGAACAGACTAAGCCACGCCTGCTGGACAGCAAGAGATTATTGGCTTAGCCAATCGTATTATCAGCAAACGTATTATTTCTTTTGCCTCAACGCAGCCGCGCGGTCAAGCGCAAGGGTGATGTGCGAACAGATGTTTTCTTCTCCGATGAGGGCTGGGAATCCGGCACGTTCCAGCACCGCACGCACCTTGGGTTGCACACCCGAAAGGATGATTTGCGTGCCATCGCGCTGCGACATCAAGCAGAGGTTCTCCAGATTGTGCACACCAGTGGAATCTATGAAAGGCACACGGCGCATGCGAATGATGCGGATAGCGGGATGGTCCTGCATCTCTGCCGTCATCTCCTCAAAGCGATTGGCCACACCAAAGAAGAAGGGGCCGTTGATTTCATAGACCTCCACCCCTTCTGGGATGATGAGTGCCTCCTCATGCAGCGGAATATCTGCTACGGGGTCAGCATTGGGGTCAATCTCTTTGGTGAAAATCGACAGTTGCGACACCTCTGCCATGCGGCGCATGAAGAGCAAGCAGGCGAGCACCAGACCTAGTTCGATGGCAATGGTGAGATCGAAGACCACGGTGAGCACGAATGTCACGAGCAGTACCACCACATCACTCTTGGGGCGGTGCGTGAGTTGGGCAAAGGTGCGCCACTGACTCATATTGTAGCTCACCACCACCAGGACACCTGCCAGAGTGGGCATGGGAATATATGCCGCCAAAGGCATGGCGAGGAGGAAAATCACCAACAACACCAAGGCATGAACCACCCCAGCAATGCACGTGCGAGCACCATTGTTGATATTGGTCATGGTGCGGGCTATAGCCCCTGTGGCAGGGATGCCGCCAAAGAAAGGAGCTACGATGTTGGCAATGCCTTGTCCGATGAGTTCTTGGTTAGAATCGTGGTGATCGCCAGTGACACCATCGGCTACAGTAGCGGAGAGTAGGCTCTCGATAGCTCCTAGAATGGCAATGACAAAGGCCGTGGGCAGGAGCGCATTGAGGGTGGTGAGGGTGAAATGTCCCTCGGCATCGGTGAAGAGTGCCGCCCAGTCAAGCTGGAAGGCCGTGATACTGGGCAATGATGCGGTGATGGCACCAAAACGGTCGCCGATAGTGGCGATGTGGGTGAGTCCACTCTGGTTGGTGAAGTAAACCACTGCGGTGGTGACGATGATGGCGAGGAGCGAACCTGGGAGGCGTTTCATCCATCGGGCACTAGCCACGATGATGGCGATGCTCACCACACTCACAATGATGGCATCCCACTGCAAGGTGGTGATGTTGCGGAAATAGCACGCCCACTTGTCGATAAAAGCTGCTGGCACTCCGCCTTCGATGGTAAGTCCTAAGAGATCTTTCACCTGCGTGGTGAAGATGGTGAGAGCAATACCTGAGGTGAAACCCACCACGATGGGATAGGGGATGAACTTAATGACACTGCCTAGGCGGAATAGCCCCATGAGGACGAGGAGGATACCCGCCAAGACGGTGGCAACCAACAAGCCCGACAAACCAAACTTGGCGACTACACCATAGATGATGACGATGAAAGCTCCAGTGGGGCCGCCTATCTGCACGCGACTGCCTCCAAAAAGGGAGATAATCAAACCTGCTACGATGGCGGTGATGATGCCGATGCCGGGACCGATGGTGTGTTCGGCATCTCCTCCAGGAGAAGCGGCGATGGCAAAGGCTATAGCAAGGGGAAGAGCTACAATGCCCACAACGAGTCCTGCCATGAGATCGGCAGAAAACAGGGCTTTGCTGTAATGACGAAGGTCAATGAGGATACGTGGTTTCAAATACTTAGACGTTAAAAGTTAGACACTAGACGTTAGACATTAGACGTTAGATGTTAGACATTAGACATAGGAGCTTGGGGAGAAGAAGCTAGACGTTAGAAATTAAAAAGCTAGCGCAGTCCATGTCCGCATGGCACTAACGTCTAACGTCTAATCTCTAACGTCTAAACAACGTCTAAGCAACGTCTAAACAATTTCTACACGACGTTTCTTTGCCCGAGCCACTGTGTGGCGAGCAGAAAGGGTCTGTGACCCTCTAACGTCTAAACTCTAACGTCAAGTTTACTTCAATTTGGCGCAAGCCTCCTTGATACGGCGCATGGCCTCGACGATGTTTTCATCACTTGTGGCATAGCTCATGCGGAAGCACTGAGGACTGCCGAAACTGTCGCCACCTACGCAAGCCACGTGGGCTTCTTGCAAGAGATAGAGGGCGAAGTCGTCCGAAGTGTGGATGGTCGTTGTGCCATCTGTCTTGCCAAAATAAGAAGAACACTTGGGGAAGAGATAGAACGCACCTTCGGGATCGTTCACCTCAAATCCAGGGATTTCCTTTGCCAAACGGACAATGAGATTCTTGCGACGGAGGAAGGCTTGGCGCATCTCCTCTACGGGAGCTTGATTGCCGTTGAAAGCCGCCACAGAAGCCTTTTGAGAGATAGAACCCGCACCAGAGGTGTATTGACCTTGTAGCTTGTTCACCGCCTTGGCAAGGGCAAGAGGAGCAGCCACAAAACCGATGCGCCATCCAGTCATGGCATAAGCCTTAGACACACCATTGATGATGGCGGTGCGCTCTTGCATGTCGGGCAAAGTGGCGATGGAGGCGTGCTTGCCCACATAGTTGATATGCTCGTAGATTTCATCGGCGATGATGACAATCTCGGGATGTTGGCGGAGCACGTCGGCAAGACCTGCCAATTCTTCGAGACTATACACCGAACCTGTGGGGTTGGAGGGGCTGCAAAGGATGATGGCTTTGGTGCGAGGAGTGATGGCAGCGGCCAACTGTTGGGGCGTGATTTTGAAATTTTGCTCGATGGTGGCTTCTACAAATACAGGTTCACCATCTGCCAAACGCACCATGTCGGGATAGCTCACCCAGTAAGGTGCAGGAATGATGACTTCATCGCCAGGATTCACCACAGAGAGGAGCACGTTGCACACCGCTTGCTTGGCACCATTGCCCACCACGATTTGCGTAGGTTCGTAGTGAAGGCCATTTTCACGCTCCAATTTAGCGCAGATGGCTTGACGAAGATCGAGATAACCAGGCACAGGGCTGTAGCGCGACCAGTTGTCGGCAATGGCTTGTTGGCCAGCAGCCTTGATGTGGTCGGGCGTATTGAAATCGGGTTCGCCCACAGAGAGGTTGATAATGTCGATGCCCTGAGCTTTGAGTTCTGCACTCTTTTGCGACATAGCCAAAGTGGCAGAAGGGGCAAGGCGATTGAGACGATCGGAAAGTTGCATAATGTGAGGGGATGGATTGAAGAGTAAAAAAGGCTGATAGCGAACAGTGGAGTCAGCAACGTGACTACCGAAAAGTTTTCGGCTCGAAAGTCTCCAGAGGATCGAGGAGACCTCCGAGCCGTGATAGGTTTGCACCGCGATGCAGAACGATTATCTGCGGCGGCCCAACAAGCGGAGGATGTAAAGGAAGAGGTTGATGAAGTCGAGATAAAGGATAAGACTACCCATCAGCGCGACTTTCATGGTAGACTCTTCGTCTGCTTGGTTAAACTCATGCACCAAGTTTTTGATTTTCTGGGTGTCATAAGCCGTGAGCCCTGTGAAGATGAGCACACCAGCGATGCTGATGAGGAGGTCGAAAGTGGAACTTCCAAGGAACATATTCACCACAAGGGCGATGATGAGTCCGATGACTGCCATCGAGAGGATGCGGCCAATCAGGGAGAGATCTTTCTTGATGAAAAGTCCCACTACGGACATCGCGCCAAATGTGCCTGCCGTGATGAAGAAGGCGTTGACAATATCGGCTTGTGCGTAGACTAAGAAGATGCACGAAAGGGTGACACCATTGAGAATGGCGTAGAGGGCAAAGAGCACTCCAGCAGTCATAAACGAGAGTTTGTGGATGCGCGCAGAGAGATACCACACCATGGCCACTTCGGCAATGAGAAGTCCGTAGAACACGATGGGTGAGCTGAAAACCATGTTCATCAGAGCGGGCTGAGTGACCATGGCAAGGCTCGTAAGTCCGGTCATGGCGAGTGCCAGAGTCATCCAGAGATAGACCTTCTGCATCACAGCGGGAAAGCTCAGCGAGCGACCTTGCGCTGCATAAGAGCGAGTGTAATTGTTCTGAGGTTGATACATGAGAGAATTAGTATTATTGATGTAAAAACTACTGAGTACCGAGAGAGTTATGCTCCGACATGGGCTAGCACATTGCAGAGAAAGGAAAAAGGTGGTGACGAGATTAGGAGATTTTCTCGGAGAGTTTGGATAAAGTCTCCGAGGTTTTTGAAAAGTTCTCCGAGGTATTTCAATACTTCTCCGAGATATTTCAAAACTATTCCAAGATAATTGGAAGAAAGTTGGAGTTTTTCTTCTCTACTCTTCCACCCTCTTTGCCGTGCCAACCGTGAGCAACTACGCCCATCGGCCTACTTGTTCAGATGTAGTGCGTGGTGCATGCGCTCCTGTTTGGTGAGGAGATAGCGATGATTGTGCTCATTGGCTTGAATCTCCATAGGCACATTCTCCACAATCTCAAGGCCATAGGCTTCTAAGCCCACACGCTTCACAGGATTATTGGTGATGAGGCGCATCTTCGTCACACCGAGGTCGCGGAGTATCTGAGCCCCCACACCATAGTCGCGCTCGTCGGGATCGTAACCCAAATGCACATTGGCATCTACCGTGTCGAGACCTTCTTCTTGTAGCTTGTAGGCTGCGATTTTTGCCATCAGTCCGATGCCGCGTCCCTCTTGATTGAGATAAAGCACCAGACCTTTGCCCTCCTTCTCGATGAGTTCCATCGACTTGTGGAGCTGGGCACCGCAGTCGCAACGACAACTGCCGAAGATGTCGCCCGTCACGCAACTAGAGTGTACGCGCACGAGGAGGGGATCACCAGGCTTCCAGTCGCCTTTGAAGAGGGCCACGTGTTCGAGTCCATTGCTCTTTTGGCGATAGGGAATGAGGCGGAAATCGCCATATTCGGTGGGCATGCTCACTTCTTCGCCGCGCTCGATGAGACTCTCCTCTTTGAGGCGATAGGCAATGAGGTCTTTGATGGTAATAATCTTGAGTCCCTCTTGAGCAGCAAACTCTTTGAGCTGTGGCATACGCGCCATTGTGCCATCTTCGTTGAGAATTTCGATGAGGCAAGCCACGGGTTGGAAACCAGCCATACGCGCCAAATCTACCGCAGCTTCGGTGTGTCCAGCGCGTGCCAGCACACCGCGGTCTTGGGCGTAGAGCGGATTGATGTGTCCAGGACGACCGAACCATTCGGGACGGGCTTCGGGATCAGCCAAAGCGCGCACAGTGGCTGCGCGGTCGTGGGTGGAAACACCTGTGGTGCAGCCTTCGAGGAGGTCGACGGTCACGGTGAAAGGCGTGCCGAGCACCGAAGTGTTGCTTTGCACTTGGTGGTCGAGGTGAAGTTGTCGGCAACGCTCTTTAGTGACTGGGGCGCAAAGCACGCCACGTCCCTTTTGGAGCATATAGTTGATCTTTTCGGGTGTGATGAGTTCCGCAGCAGTGATGAGGTCGCCCTCATTTTCACGATCTTCATCATCGACAACGATGAGAAATTTTCCAGCCTTGAAATCTTCCAAAGCCTCTTCTATGGTGGAAAGTTGAATGTCTGCCATGTGATGGTGTCTTTATGTTGTTGTGTGGTATGCTTAGTGGTGTGACTATAACTAAGGCATCATAGCCGATGCTGTAAGGGACTAACGTCTAATCGCTATCGTCTAACGCCTAAACTCTAACGTCTAACGTCTAAACTCTAACGTCTAACGTCTAATTGTTCTTCGAGTTTGGTCATGCACTGAATCGTCTGCCGCAAATCTCGTGCCAAACGCAGGCGGAAACGCCATGTTCTCACCCAAATGAGCAAGCCCAAGGGGAAGAGCAGGCCAAAGATGTAGTTGACCCACTGGCGAGAGAAAGGCGTGGTGTGCGCGTGTGCGTAGATAAACGGCACACGGTTGAGCGTATCGAGCACGTGCATGTCTCGGGTGTTTGCCAAATCTTCCACCAACTCTTCGATGCGCTCGCTGAGTTGTTCCATGCGATGATCGGGACGTGTGCGGAAGAAGAGACGGAAATAGTTGGGTGCGAGCCACAAACGCTTCGTTTGTCGGTAGTCCTCGGCTTCTTGACGAATGGACTGTGCCAATAGCAAGTCTGCCTCCACGTCGGGCGGAGTGATAATCACCTCCTTGCGGAAGAGATGTCGCTTGGTGCGGAAGCCCAAAAGGCGACGTAAGAAGGCCAGATAGGCATCAAGATTGAACACTACTGAGTCACGATTGGCCATAAAGGTGAGGTATGCTCCAGCTGGTGTGAGGATGAAGGTGGACATCCACATTCCCACCACCATGTTGATGCTACCATCGCGCGCCATCTTCATGCCCGAGGTGTTAATGATGTAGTAGAGAATGAAGATACCTACCGAGATGATGGTGGGCATGCCCAATCCGCCCTTGCGGATGATGGCTCCCAGGGGCGCACCGACAAAGAAGAAGAGCAGACAAGCCAAAGCAAGGGTGATGCGTAGGTGCCACTCCACCTCGTGCTTGCGGACATAGTATTCTTGATCTTCCACGGCCTCATTGCGCCAAGTCATTTCAGTGGAGAAACTCTGGAGCATGGTGGCCGTGCGGTTGCGAGCGCGCTCCATCTTCTCTTTGGGAATCTTGGCAATCAGGCTATCAAAGTTCAATTTTTGGCGAGAGAGGGCACGTATTGTGGCTAGGGAATCCTTGCTTGTGAAGGCTGGCGTGGTGGGCAACGCACGTCCGGCGTATTCTGCCGAAGAAGCGAGGGCTGCCGAGTCGATTTGCAAGTTCATCGAATCGATAAAATTGGCCAGCGCAGGCCAGTTCTTCGCCTGCGGTAGGAAGGCCAACTCATTGGCTTCGATTTGGTTGAAGTTGGCATCGAAGTCGATGAGCAACTGCTTGTACATAAACGTCTCACGATCGTAGGGCACACTCTCACTCTTGAAGACATTGACGTCTTCTGACTTGAGATTTTGAAATTGTTCGCCCGACCACAGGGTGAGTTTCATGTGCATCTTGTCGGCCGTCATCTCGATTTTGGCCGAATCGGCTAAAACAATCTGTGCGCGGTCGAAACCTTGGTCCATCTTGTAGATGATGGTGTTGTAGAGCATGCCAGTTTGCGCGTTTTTCTTCACCACATAGAGGTTGAAATCGCGCATGTTATAGAACACCCCTTCGGGAATTTCGACAGCAGGTTGGGCGATTTTGATGGAAACAAGGAGTGCGCGAAGCTGCTTTTGGGCGTTCGTGGAGATTTCGTTTTGAAAGTAGAAGACGAAAGCCGACAGCGGGAGAATGACTAGGAGAATGGGGCGCATGACTCGCACCAGCGGCACACCAGCAGCCTTCATGGAGAGGAGTTCGAGGTTCTCACCCATGTTACCAAAGGTGATGAGCGAGGCCAACAACACCGCAAGTGGCAGCGAAGTGGGGATAAGATAGACCGAAACGTGCCAGAAAAATTGTCCAAGCACGTCTAGGGTCAAGCCTTTACCCACGAGGTCATCGACATAGCGCCACAAGAATTGCATGACAAACACGAAGAGGCAAATGAAAAATGCGCCTACAAAAAGTTGTAGGAACTTGCCGAGGACGAACGTGTCAAGCCGTTTTATTCTGAAAAATGCAAAGAATTGGCGCATAGTTTGAATTGTCGCGCTGGAGAATTGGGAGCTACCCATCCTCGTCTGCGCAGTTTGTGGAGCAAAGTTAGCACTTTTTTTTCGTTCTTATGGGGGTTTCTCCTTGAAATCGTGGAAGAATGCCACTGAACCTCGCCTCGCAGAGAAAAGGAAGAACAGGGAACCGATTTTCAAGTGGACAATAAGCAATTTGGAGCTTACACACAAATTAAGGCCGCTATCGGAGAATGTTCTTTCCCAAAAGCCTTACCTCCTCTCATCCCATGCAATATCACCCCATAGTCCAAGCTGCATCTAACCCAAAACTCCCCACCGATGCGATGATCAGCGGGGAGTTGTCGATATGTTATTGGATGGAAATCCATCTAAGTGGCTTTTCTCAATGAGATTACTTCACTTCTTTCAAGCTATTGGGCACAGCTTCAAACTTGCCCTTGCCAGTAACCTTGTACTTGATTTCATGAATCTTCTTCGCACCATTGTCATAAACGGTGAACTTCACGGTGTAGATGACTTCGACACCTTCCACAGGCACTGCATCGGGATAGTTCAAAGTGAGACCAGCTGCCATAGTTTCGTAGAGGTTCTTTTGGAGCAATGCGGGGATGTCGGCATCTGCCACGTCCTTAAACACGGCAGGGGTGTTCTTGCGAACGGTAGCTGCACTGAAGTCCACGTTACTGTAGTGGGAAGAAATACCCGAGTAGCTTTCAGCATTGCCGCGGCCTTCGATGTATTCTGCACCCTTGTTGGCCTTCACCCATTCCACAATAGATTGGTAGAATGCCTTGGCTTCTGCATCACCTTGGACACCGAGGGTCACGGTAGTGGAAGGATCGTACACCCACTTGTGGTTGTTGAGCACGAATTGATCCTTACCAGGCTCCATGTTCACCTTTTGGTTACCCACCACGAGGCTATCGAGCTGCACGGTGGTTGTAGCACCAGTCTTACCGTTGCCATCATAGCGGAGGGCAAGTTGCACTTGCTTACCAGCATATTTGGAGAGGTCGGCATTGATGGCTTGCTTGAAAGTGCCGAAAGACTGACCAGCAGCAGGTATTTCAATCTTCACTTGCTTGGTGAGGTCGGCAAGAGGCTGACGAGAAGGCACAGTTTCTTGCGTGAGAGTCTCACCATCATAGAGAAAGACGCTGAGACGTCCACCCTTTGGCACATAGTGACCATAGAGTGCATCGAAGGTGAGCTTCGATCCCTTGGTGATGGTGAAGATGGGAGAAACGAGGTAGGTTTGCACAGAATCCTTCTGCTTATAAGCTGAAGCCTGAAGGTAGTGTGCGTTGTTGCGGAACTGGGTAGACCAAGCAGCCTTGTCACCGCCGAGGGTGGTGAGCGTTTGCCAATCCTTCACAGCAGCAGGCTGCACCGCCTTGTTTTCCGTGCCTTCAAAGTCTTGATAGAGATCGAGTGCACCAGTAGTTTCGTGGCGATTGTAGTTGACAATCACTGCGCTACCATTGTCGGCCGTGAACCACTTCTTGGCGAGGAATGCAGGCATGTATTCAGCTGCGGTGATTTTCTCGGTGAACTGCTGCTTCTTAGCCAAAGCTGCGAGTTCCTTTTCTTCGCCATTCTTTTTCGCAAGAGCCTTGTTGGTAGCATCTTCAGCGATGGCCTTGTAGTCGTCAGCGGTGAGCGTGTAGTTGATCTTCTTAACGTCAACGGCGTGATGTCCCTCTTTCAGACCTTCAAATTGGTCGTTATAGTCGCTGCAAGCCGTGGTGAGGGCTGCTGAAGCGAGAAGAGCGATATATAAATGTTTCATTGTTGTCGATGAAATATAGTTGAGAATATGAACTCTGAGGCTCAGGGATTAGAAATTCACCTTGAGCTTGATAGACATCTGGCGACCGAAGCCGTAGAATACGCGATAAGCGGTTTGCCAATCGTGACCTGCGCCGTCGTAAGCCTGACTGATGTATTCTTGGTCGAAGAGGTTCTCCACATTACCAGAGATTGTGGTCTTGTAGCCACCCATGTTGAAGGTGTAGCCAGCGGAGAGGTCTACCAAGCTATATGCAGGCACCTTCCAAGGTGTCTCAAAGTTCTTCACACCATTGATGGAGAGATCGCGACCGCTGAGGGAGTAGTCAGCATAGTAGTTGGAGAAGTGCTTCCAATCCAAGCCGATGCGGAGACCTTCCATGGGATATACGGTGAATCCGAGGCTAGCGGTGAACTGTGCAGAACCACCTTCCTTCACGCCCTTTTGGTTGAGGGTCATCTTGGCGTGGTCATCAGCGTAGATGCCAGAAGCAATCTTACCCTTAGCATCTGCGAGGGGCTGACCTTGTGAGTTGTAGAAGTATCCCACAGCGTTGTTGGTCCAGTGCCAATCGCCCAAAGAGAGCATACCGCGCACGGAGAACCACTTCACGGGCTTGTAGTCGAATTCAGCTTCAACACCTTGGTGGAGGGAGTTTACGCCCTGCATGTTGATGAGACCGCGGTCAGCATTGCCAGCAGCATCGGTGATGTCGAGCGAACGTGCCATTGCCTTGTCCTGCCAGATGGTGTGGTAGGCGTTAAGATTGAAGTTGAAGGAAGCAGTGTGGTAAGTCCAACCAGCTTCTACTGAGTAAATCTTCTCATTAACGGCATTGGGGTTGATTTCGTTAGAAACGTCACCAGAGAGGAAGAGACTGCTCAAGAGGTAAGGTGAGCGAGAAATCACACCACCATTGACAAACACGTTGTGCTGTCCGCCCCATCCGTCGATGTGTGGGAACTTGTAGTTCACACCACCCTTGACAGTGAAGCCGAGTGAACCGTGGCTTTCGCTTTCTGCCTTAGACTTTTCGTAGTAGAAACGGTCGTAACGCCATTGGTTGGTGTAGCTGAGCGAACCAGAAAGGAAGGCAGTGAGGTTGTTGTAGTCATATTCAGCTTGACCAAACACACCACCTTGGTTCACGTGTCCGTCGTAGTCGCGGCGCACGATGTCACCCACAGAGAGTTTTTGATATTTGAAGAGAGGATCTGCCGCAGCACTATTGTTGGCAGCCTTCACATTCGCGCGAAAAGCATCGATGTAGTAAGCACCATTGAAGAGATCAGTGATGCGGTTGTTGTGCGTTCCTACATAAGAACGGAGGTCAACACCAGCATATACATTGAGGCGTTCGCTCATTTCCTTGGTGAAAGTAGACACGAGGCCATACCAGCGGTGCTGGTTGTTGCTCATGGTCATCACCATTTGTGAGCCGCTTTCGCTCTTTTCGTTGAGGTCTTGCACCTTGCCATAGTCGAAAGTACCATCAGCACGGCGGAAGCTCATGTTCAACACGCCATTGTTAGTGCCATACCATGAAGAGTTGTAGGCAGCCGTACCCATACCTGATTCACCACCACCGTATCCGAGAGAGAGATAAGCCACGGTATTGAGTGAAGCCGTGTTAGAAATCTGCCAGAGGTGTTGGAGTTGGATTTGGGGCTTGTGGTAAACATTTTGAGCAGAGTGGCGCACACGTCCTTGGTTGTCATAACCGAAGGTAGCATTGTAGCGATACTTCTCCTTGTAAGGCATATATTGTTGCACATCTTGCCAACCTTGCACGGTGAGTCCATCGTAGGAGGTACGGCGGTTGTGCCATTGAGGTGCACCAAATGCAGTGAGCGAAATCATGTGATGCTCACCGAGATCTTTAGAGATAGAGAGGAAATAGTTCCAACCTTGGAAGTCTGAACCTTGGATGTAGCCATCACCCCAAGTGCGTCCGCCGAGGAGGTTGAGTGCCCAGCCATTTTTAGTGCGACCAGTAGAGAGATTGAAGGTGAGCTTGTTGTAGCCATCGTTACCCATGCCATAAGAGAAGTAACCGCCCTTCTTAGCATCGGTTGATTTGGTCACGATATTCACCGATCCACCCACAGAAGGTGTGGACACCTTAGCAGCACCAAGACCGCGCTGTGTCTGGATGCTAGAAGCAACGTCGGCGAGACCGGCCCAGTTAGACCAGTAAACACCACCCCACTCCATGTCGTTCATCGAAACGCCATTGACGAGCACAGCGATGTTCTCACTCTTAAAGCCACGCATAGAGATTTTGGAGTCACCATAACCACCACCTTCGCGAGTCACATATACGCCAGGGGTAGATTCGAGCACCTTGGGGAAGTCGGCGGTACCCACTTTCTCTTCGATTACTACCGATCCGAGGGTGGTGAGTGCCACAGGAGTCTTGCGTGCCACCGCGCGAGTGGTCACCACAGCATCCTTGAGTGCCACAGAAGTTTGGCTCATGGGCACGAAGCCGAGGTCACGGTCGCCAGAGATTTGACCACCAGCGAGGGTTTGCGTTTCATAGCCCACGCAGGAGAATTGAAGATTTTGCTTCGCGCCCTTGGGAGCTTTGAGGCTGAACTTACCGTTTTCGTCGGTAATGGTTGCCACTTTCGTACCTTGCACCACAACGGTCACGCCTGCAATAGGCTCGTTGTTCTGACTGTCGACCACTGTGCCCTTGATCACTGCCGATTGCGCCATAGCACTCACGGGGGTAGCTACGGCTACAATGGAGGCGAGTAAGAATTGCTTGTTCATTTTGGGGTGTTGTAAAATGAGATTTGAATTGTTTACGTCGGCAAATTTACAAAGTTATCTTTACTCGCGAGAGGAATCCTGCCGTAATTTTGGGGTAAACGTGTGTTTTTTAAGAAACTAGCTCTCGCTTCTGCAAGCCTACTTTGCAATTTCGAGGCATATCCACGCAAACTTGTTGCATTTTTCTCCATTATCATGAATATACTTATGATTTATTCGGGAGATTATCCAGAGAAACACCCTCTTTTCGTCCTACTCGCGCGGTGGAAGTTGCGAACTACAACACTTCACCTTATACTTTTTGCTAAAATTAGTGGACATTTCCACTACAAAGTCACACAATTCTAGTTGATATTTCCTCTATTCTATAGAAAATCACGGAAATTTGCGGAAAAAAGTTTGGCATTCTCGAACAAATCGCATATATTTGCCGTTACACATCCTTGAAGTTTTTACCACCTAAAGCGATTGTAACCATGAAAGATTTGTCCAACGCACTACAGAATATTCAATTTGACGATCTCCGCCCCTATGCCAAGGAGATTGCTATGCGCGGTGACGACTTGCTCATCGTGGAAAAACTCAGTGAAGTAGACCTTTCGCAGGTGGCCATCCAAACCTCTTTTTTCACCATTGCCGTTTGCACCAAAGGCGAAGCCAACTTCATGCTCAACGGCAAGGAATGTCGCGTGCAGGAAGGCGACCTCTTCGTCACCTTTGGCCGACAAACCATCGACCACTTCCAGCGTAGCGATAACTTCCAAGGCATTGCCCTCTTCCAGAGTCAGGAGTTCGTGCAAGAGTCGCTCATGACAATGCGCTATCTTTGGCCCTATCTCATCTATCTCATGCGCCATCCTGTCATGTCGCTCACCGACGATGAGCGCGCCATCGTGCGCAGAGACTACCAGATGCTCAAGCACCGAATGTCTTCGACCCATGAAGTGCTCCGCCAAGAACTGGTGCAGTCCATCCTGCAAGTGTTTTATCTCGATGTCTGCCGCATGATGGAGCAGCGTGCTCCACGTGGCGAACACTACAACGCTCGCACCTACAATCTCTTCTATCACTTCATGCAGCTCCTCGCCTCCAACTACATGGACGAGCGCGAAGTAGCTTGGTATGCCGATGCTTTGTCATTGACCCCTAAATATCTCTCGGAAGTGGTAAAGACCGTGAGCGGGCGCACCGTCGGACAGTGGATTTCGCTCATGGTGGTCATGGAGATCAAATCGCTCCTGCGCAACACCGACATGAGTGTCAAACAGATAGCCCAGCAACTCAACTTCACCACCCAGAGTTTCATGGGACGTTATTTCAAAAACGTCACCGGACTCTCTCCACTCGACTACCGAAAACGCTTCTCACGCTAACCTCAGCACAGAACATCCCTACGAGAGGCACATTGGCCTCCTCCATCATATCTCCGCACACCAAGGGCGAGATGTCCACCATTGTTTCACTTTTTCAGGCTTTACACTTATGTTGACCATTCACAACGCTCACCTCAAAGCCAGCATCTCCACACTAGGTGCAGAGATGCACGCACTCACCGTCATCGACAGTGGGAGATCCATCATTTGGCATGGCGACGAAACCTTCTGGCGTGGCCACTCCCCCATCCTTTTCCCCCTCGTGGGCAGCGCGTGGAACGGCACACTCCGCCACGAAGGCCGAGAATATCACCTGCCCAAACATGGCATTGTGCGCCAACGCGAATGGCATGTCGTGGAGCATCGCTCCGACAGCGTGACCCTCGCCATCGAAAACCTCCCCGAAGACTTGGAGCAATTCCCCTGGCCTTTCCGCCTCGAAGTCACCTATTCGCTCCATCATCGCACCCTCCATGTGGACTTCAATGTCAAGAACCTTTCTACTCGTTCTACGATGTGGTTCCAAATCGGTGGACACCCTTCCATCATGCTCCCCACTCCCTTGAGAGCAGAGGGCCATCAACTCACACAGGAGGTCAATCCTTTCTCCCTCGTGCCCTCGCCTGCCTCCGTCGACAACAAGCCTGTGGGCTACCTGCGCTTTGAAGGCACGCCACACAGTCTGCTGCGCGCCTCAACACAAGGCTGCACCGAACCGCAACGCGTGCACATCCCTTGGAACAAAGATGCTGCCACCTCTAAAGCTTTGGCCAGCAATCACCACTTCAATGCGCTCGTGCCGCTCACCATCGACACCTTTGCCCATGAGGCTTTGATTTTCGACCAGCATCAAGTCACAGCGATTCACGTGCTCGATGCCAAGGAGCAACGCATTGCACGTGTCGTTTCGTCCGCTCCCGCCTGGTTGGTGTGGGCTCCCACCAACCTGCCTTCGCCCTTCATCTGCTGCGAACCTTGGTATGGCCTGCCCGACCAACAAGGTTTCTTAGGCGACTGGCAAGACCGTCCGCACGTGCAGCACGCGAGTCCTGGCACCACTTGGCACGGCTGGTACAACATTGAGGTGTAAATCTCTATTGAGATGTAAATCCCTATTGAGGCGTAAATCCCTCTACTCCCCACAAAGTGTCCCTCGCTTATCCTCTTTCCAGAGCGATGAGCAAGGGACACTTTTCTTTTTCATAACGAGCAAAGGGGGTATCTTCCCTAATGGGGGAAGACACCAACAAAAAACTTACTCTAAGATATGAAGAATAGCAAGAACTCACAGAGCATATACACAAGCCAGTGAAGTTTAAGTGCTACCCCCTTTTGCTAGAGTGCGTTTAAAAGTTTCTTTTTACGAAAAAAGAATGACATCTATAGAGAGATTAGTTTTATTTGATTGTGAACTTTTTCGTACTGTTCCATGTAAATCATATCCATAAGAACCAATAAAGTAAACCAAGTGGCGTAACTTGCATCTCCCACCTCTTTTATCTTTTGCGGATTCATCGCATTGCCTTGATATGAGAGCACATTGTGAGCACAACGATTTCGATGTATATACAGGCTTTTATATTCTTCATCATTGAGAGGGTTTCCTAAAAGACTATCTCCCGCCCACCTCTTTATGGCAAATAGCTCTTTGATTTTGAGATCTCTCAATTCTCGAGGTAGCCATACCTTGAGAATGCTTTCCTCAAGAATTTTGTTTTTGAAATCTTCTAGTTGAGTTAGTAGCTCTCCCTTTCTTTGGTCATCAATTTTTCCTACATGTTCCACAAGAACCTTATAGACATAATTCTTGCTTTTATATGTAGAGTATTCTCCTTGTCTGGAATTGTCACGCAAAAAATTTCCACGATACTCAAAGTCATGGGTAGCAATGTCCCATAAAATACACTTCGCTTTTTGCTCCATACACCCTGTTAACTTCATGAAGAGAGTCTGTAAGACATATTCTTTCATGATATAATTACACATCTGCCCCTTATATAAATCCAGAGGTCGCAATGTCTGTTCTATAAGGGAGGAGAGAGGAGTAAGAATAAATTCCTTATGCTTCATCGTTGGAATTTGTTAGATCAGATGCATATGTTCTATAGATATCTATAGATGACTGAATACGGGAACGAAGGTATTTAAGGGCTGACGGAGATTTAGAATGCATGTAATTTCCCTTGAATCCTTGTATCTTTTCTTTAATTTCAGACTGTAATTCTTCTGTTATAGATACCTTTTTGTTTTTAGCTATAATGAAGTAAATAGCCCCAAATAAATAAACATCAGCATCAATAATGGAAGCAAAGCCTTTGGAAAAACAATCTGCTTTTAGAAACTCTTCAAGCCTATCATACCGATCTTGATTATCTTTAGATAATAACGGGGTAAACATAGTACCTTGTTTGTTAACCTCAGCTAGGATATAAGACTCGTAGTACGTTTCCATTTTAGTTTTGTAGTATTGCGCAAGTCTGCCAGTTTCTCCATTCTTCTTGTATTGAGACAGTAATGATAGGTATCGTACAAAATCAATAGGGAAATTATTGATAGTTACGCCGTTTGCAAATCGTGGAGAGAACCATTTGTCAAAGTCTTCTTTCAGGAAATATAGCGATTTACGACTCTCTAGACGCGTGAGTGATTTACCCTTAATATTAATATTGCGAAATACTGAAGAGTATAGCTTCTGTTGTTCTTCCCTTTCGTCGCTGATGGGAATTATAAGAGAGAAACCAATATAGGAGTCCTTCCAAAAGTTACTGTCTAAATCATAGTTTTTAGTTTTGTATTTGTCTTTTTCTATCTTCTCGAGTATACTCTGTTTATCCTGTCCTACTTTAGTAAAGTAATTGAATTGCCATTCGAGAGGCATGATATCCTCATCTTCTTCGGCTATATCATCATTATCATTAGCTGTACCTTGATACTCCGACATAGAAAATTTGAACTTCTCTTTCTTAGGAAACAATCCTAAATAGGCAATAAGAATGGCTGAAAGTCGCTGCTGTCCATCTAAGATATAGTTAGTCTTACCATCGTAATTCCCGATAGTTATCGGTGGAATAAACAATCCATCTTTTAGGCTGGTGATGAGTTCCCTTACATCTTCTTCTGACCAGACAAAGGCTCGTTGATAATCGGGTAAAATGATTTCTTTAGTGAGGATTAATTTAATCCATTGCTCAAGAGAGTATTCACCATAGAAGTTTCTGCTACCTTTTGCAGTGTTCTTGCTCATAAACTTTTCTATTATGTATAGTTTGGTTGTTTTTCAATTATTCGGACTAACTCTTCCTCAACCTCTTCGATACTGGGAAGCGTTGAGCGAAGATTATCGGGAATAGCCCTTGAGAGTTGGTAGTCACTCACACCGATTGGCTGATCGTAGCCAGAGAGGGCATATTGCGCTACCACCTTATCGCCACCATTGCAGAGGAGCAAGCCGATGGTCTTGTTGTCGTGTTCGCCACGTAGCGTATCATCTACTACATTGATGTAGAAATTGAGTTGTCCCATATATTCAGGCTTGAAAGATGTGGCTTTGAGTTCAACAACCACATAGGCGTGCAGTTGGATATTGTAGAGAATGAGGTCGGCATAGAAATCAGAATCCCCGACTTCAAAGTGTTTCTGTTGCGCCACAAATGCAAAGCCACTGCCCATTTCAAGCAGATACTTTGTGATGCTCTGCACGAGTTGTTGTTCAATATCTCGCTCATTCATCGCTTCCGTTTGCCCCATCATATCAAAGATATAAGGGTCCTTCATTAGATAGTTGGCGAGGTCGCTTTGCGGTTTGGGCAATCGTGCAGAGAAGTTACTCACTTTCTTTGCCGTAATCTGCCGCGTAAAAAGATTGGTCTCAATCTGCATTTGCAGAACATTCCTACTCCAGCCATTCGCCACAGCTTGTGTGATATACCAATAGCGTTCTCCAAGAGGAAGTTTGCTATTCATTAAAATCACATGGCTCGCCCAGTTGGTGCGAACTATGGGGGACTGCTTGAAGCCTTCTTCTATCTTTCTAATGTCGCTATGATAGATAGCCGACAGCATTTCAGAGACCTCTCCTAATTGTGCAACAGGTTGTTGCGTGAATGTATCCGATTGACTATCTGCGGCTTGAATTAGTGCAACAGGTTGTTGCACTAATTGATTGAGTTCTTCTGTTTGGTTCAAAACATGCTCCAACGTAGGATTTTGGAGCAAGCTATCAACCTCAACTATCTTGTTCAGTACTTCCAGCGGATAAGCACTAGCAAACTGGCACATATAGAAGATGTTTCTGCGAGAATAACCCTTCTTGTCTGGAAATTTAGAGCGTATAGCCTTGGAAAGATTATCTATAACTTTGCTTCCCCAACCTTCTTTCTTTTGAAGGTAGAGAATGAAATGTCCTATCTTCCAATAGTGGAAAAGCATATCAGCATTGGCACTACTAGCCATGCGCACTTGCGTTTGCTCAATATCTATTCCGATGGCTTGTACTATGGGAGCGAAATCTTTCTGGTTAAAGGCTTGTATCTCTTGTTTCATGTAGTATCACTGCTATAATTGATTGAACTTTCTCATAGCACCTGCTTTGATATCGTCTGCAATATCTATGTAAGGCGTCTTCTAAAGCAAAGACAATATCACGCTTGAAATTCAAGCGTTTGAGAGTTACAACTTATGCGCACAAATTTACACATAAATTTTTATTTTCCAGAATTTTCGTTGCGACATCTACATATTTCATAGGAGAGGACGCTCCATCTTTCTCAAGCAAATCACATCAGTCCTAGTTCCATCCTTGTTTTTTCTCCGACATTTCTTAAAAAATCTCCCACATTTTCCCAAATATCTCCGACTTCTTCCAGAAAAGCTCCGACATTTCTAGAGAAAGGTCCGACTTTCTTCCGAACAACTCGGACATTTTCCTCTATATCCCAGCACTTGCGGCTTCACACTCCCCATTGTCCACCACTGGCCGACCACATCGAAGGACAATCTACCGCCAACCCAGAGCACGCGCAAGGCGACTTCTTTGGAAACCCAAGCTCTGTTTTCTACCTCTTTTGTAAAACCCACCTTTCAAACCTTGTCTACAAAACATAAAATCACACACACTTTCCACCGAAAAGGTGAACAAAAAGGCGGATTTCACCCTTCTCATCCATTTTTTTGCAGTAAAACCTGAAAAAAGGAGGAATTTTATTTCTCAAACCCTAGGATTTTCCTTAACTTTGGGGTGAGAATCGATGGCAGACCATGAGAAAAGCACCCACGCTTTTCTAGGCTTTTGTCATTAGCTCCACCTTTGTCTACCCTACACTATACCATAATATACAGCCTATGTCATTCCTGAAGTTCGACAAAACGCAGATGACCAACCTGCAAGACTCCCTCATGAAGGAGTTTCTGCTCACCAACAAATCTGGTGCTTACTGCTCTTCCACCCTCGTGGGCTGCAACATCCGCAAATATCACGGCCTTTTTGTCGTGCCTGTACCTGAACTCGACGATGAAAACCACGTGCTCCTCTCTTCATTAGACGAAACCGTCATCCAGCACGGTGCAGAGTTCAACCTTGGTCTTCACAAGTTTACCGGCGAAAACTACAGTCCTAAGGGACACAAATACATCCTTAGTTTTGAGTGGGACAAAGTCCCCACATGGGTCTATCGCATCGGCGGTGTGCTCCTCAAGAAGGAAATCATCTTCCGCACCGAGCGCGACCGCCTCTTCATCCGCTACACCCTGCTCGAAGCGCACTCTCCCACCACGCTCCGCCTGCATCCCTACTTGGCCTTCCGCTCTGTGCGACAATGGACCCACGAGAATGGCCGTGCCAACACGCACGCTGAGTCCGTGGAACAGGGCATCAGCATGCGCCTCTACGACGGATATCCCGAGCTCTTCATGCAGCTCGACAGCCCCCATGCCCACTATGTGCACCGCCCAGACTGGTATCGCGGATTTGACTATCCCAAAGAGCGCGAACGTGGCTACGGCGAAACGGAAGACCTCCTCGTGCCAGGCTATTTTGAAATGCCCATCGAGAAGGGAGAAAGCATCGTTTTCACCGCTTCTCTCGCTGCACGCGACCCCAAATCTTTGCAACCTCTCATCGAAAGCGAGATTGTCAATCACGACTCTCGCGACTCCTTCTATCACTGCTTGGTCAATGCTGCCCACCAATTCCGCCAACAGCTCGGAGGCGAAGAATACCTCGTGGCAGGCTATCCTTGGTTCAAAGCCCGTGCTCGCGACACCTTCATCTCCATGCCTGGCCTCACACTGGCCATCGGTGAGACGGAGCAGTTTGAGAAATACATGGACACCGCGGCCAAAGCCCTCAACGACTTCATGGACGGTCGCGACATCTCGGTGCAACTCTACGAAGTGGAACAGCCCGACACCCTGCTCTGGGCCATGTGGTGCTTGCAGCAATATGCCAAATTTGTGGGACGTCAGCAATGTTTCTCTCGCTATGGTGACCTCATCCATCGCATGATGTCGTTCATTTTTGAAGGCAAACACCCCAACCTCTTCGCCCACAACAACGGACTCCTCTACAGCAATGGCCGCGACAAGGCCGTGACGTGGATGAACTCTCAGGCTTACGGCCGTCCCATCATCCCTCGTTCGGGCTACATCGTGGAGTTCAACGCCCTCTACTACAACGCCAAGAAGTTTTATCAACTAATGCTGGTGGACAGCGACCAAGCCATGCACCACGTGGTGGCAGAGCGCATCGAAGAAGAATGCAAACTCTTCGAGACCAACTTCCGTAGCACCTTCCTCAATGAGCATGGCTATCTCTTCGACTATGTCGATGGACAAGCCAACGACTGGTCGGTGCGCCCCAACCAGCTCTTGGCCATTGCCCTCGATTTCTCACCTCTCACCCTCAAAGAGCGCAAAGGCGTGCTCGATATCTGCACCCGCGAACTCAAAACGCCCAAGGGCATCCGTTCGCTCTCGCCCAAGAGTGGCGGCTACACCCCCTACTATGCGGGGCATCAGCAGCAACGCGACTATGCCTATCACCAAGGCACCGCGTGGCCCTGGCTCACAGGCTTCTATCTCGAGGCTTATCTGCGTGTCTACAAGATGAGTGGAGTGAACTATATTGAGCGACAACTCATCGGATTTGAAGAAGAGCTCTTCTACCACTGCGTGGGCACCATCCCCGAACTCTTCGACGGCAATCCGCCCTTCTCAGGACGTGGTGCCATCTCCTTCGCCATGAATGTGAGCGGCATCCTCCGTGCCATCCGCCTCCTCGAGAAGCATCGCGCCGAAGCATAATCTTTTATCTATCCTATATTAACGAGCATCGATATGAAAGTACTCATGTTTGGTTGGGAATTTCCTCCCCACATCCTAGGCGGACTCGGCACAGCGTCCTACGGCATCACAGCTGGCATGGCGCAACAGCCCGACATGGACATCACCTTCTGCATACCTAAGCCTTGGGGCGACGAAGATAAAAGTTTTATGAACCTCATCGGCCTGAGCGAAACGCCCATCGTGTGGCGCGATGTGGACTACGACTACGTCAAACAACGCCTGGGCACGCGCATGACGCCCGAACAATACTACGCCCTTCGCGACAACATCTACGCCGATTTCTCCTATCGTCAAACCAACGACTTGGGCTGCATCGAGTTTTCGGGCAAATACCCCGACAACTTGCAGGAAGAAATCAATAACTACTCCATCGTGGCAGGTGTCATCGCCCGACAACAGCAATATGACATCATCCATGCCCACGACTGGCTCACCTATCCTGCTGGCATTCACGCCAAGCAAGTGAGCGGACGCCCCTTGGTGATCCACGTGCACGCCACGGATTTCGACCGATCTCGCGGACAAGTGAACCCCACCGTCTATGCCATCGAGAAAGACGGTATGGACCATGCCGACTGCATCATGTGCGTTTCAGAACTCACGCGCCAGACAGTGATCAACCACTACCACCAAGATCCCGCCAAATGCGTGGCCATGCACAATGCCGTCTATCCTCTGCCCCAAGACATCCAAGCGATTGTGAATCAACGCAAGCCGCACCACGAGCGCAAAGAGAAGGTGGTCACCTTCCTCGGCCGCATCACCATGCAGAAAGGCCCAGAATATTTCGTAGAAGCCGCTGCTCTCGTGCTCAAACGCACCCGAAACATCCGTTTCTGCTTCGCTGGTTCGGGCGATATGATGGAGGCGATGATCACTCTTGCCGCACAACGCGGCATCGCCGACCGTTTCCACTTCCCTGGATTCATGAAGGGCAAGGAGGTCTATGAGATCTTCCGCGACTCCGATGTCTATGTCATGCCCTCGGTGTCTGAACCTTTCGGCATCTCTCCTCTCGAAGCCATGCAATGTGGCGTGCCTAGCATCATCTCTTATCAGAGTGGCTGTGCCGAAATCCTCGACAAGTGCATCAAAACCGACTATTGGGACATCGAAGCTATGGCCGATGCCATGTATTCCATCTGCACCAACGACGGACTCTTCGAATACCTCCAAACCGAAGGTAAGAAGGAGGTGGACGAAATCACCTGGGAAAAGGTGGGACTTCGCATCCGTCGCTGCTATGATGAGGTGCTAGCGCGCTACAAATAAAGCGATTGCCCTCTCCCCACATCCACAACCCCTCTCCCCCATTCACGCACATTAAACCTCTCTCTCATGAAGACAGTTTGCCTATACTTCGAGATTCACCAGAATATCCACCTCAAACGCTATCGCTTCTTCGACATCGGCACAGACCACTACTACTACGATGACTACGAAAACGAGCGTTCCATCTCCGAAACGGCCGAGCACTCCTACATCCCTGCGCTCAAAGCTCTCATCGAAATGGCGCACCGCTATGGCGACTATTTCAAGTGCGCTTTCTCCCTCTCTGGCACGGCCATCGAACTCCTCGAACAATATAGCCCCGAGGTGCTCGAACTCCTCGACGAACTCAACCAAACGGGTTGCGTGGAATTCCTGGCTGAGCCCTACAGCCACGGCTTCTCCTCCATAAAATGCCCAGAGTGCTTCCGCCAAGAAGTGGAGCGCGTGAGCAAGAAAATCAAGAGCCTCTTCGGCAAAGCTCCCAAGGTGCTCCGCAACTCTTGCCTCATGTATTCTGACGACATCGGCGAACTCGTGGCAGACATGGGCTTCAAAGGCATGCTCGCCGAAGGTGCGAAGCAGACCCTCGGATGGAAGAGTCCGCACTTTGTCTATCACTGCTGCCGCAATCCCAAGCTCAAGCTCCTCCTCCGCGATCCCGCTCTCTCCGAAGACATCAGCTACCGCTTCAACGACCACTCTTGGAGCGAATATCCCCTCTTTGCCGAAACCTATGCCGACTGGATTGCTCAGCAACCTGCCGACGAACCCGTGGTGAACCTCTTCATGGAGCTTTGCGCCTTGGGCATGTTCCAACCGCTCTCCAGCAACATCCTCGAGTTCTTCAAAGCCCTCCCCGAACAACTCCGTCAGCGCGGCATCACCTTCTCCACACCTTCCGAGATTTGCAACAACGTGAAGAGCGTAGGTCCCTTGATGGTGGAATATCCCACCACGTGGGTGGACGAAGAGCGCGACCTCTCACCATGGCTCGGCAATGTGATGCAACAAGAAGCCCTCGACAAACTCTACTCTGTGGCTGATCGCGTGCGCATCGCTGGAGACAAGCGTTTGCTCCAAGACTGGGATTATCTCCAAGCTTCTAACAATCTCCGCTTTATTTCGACAAAAGCCAACAGCTATGGCGGTTATCGCGGCATCTACTCCTCGCCCTACGATGCATTCACCAACTATATGAACATCCTCGGCGACTTTATCACACGTGTCAACAATCTTTATCCTCAAGAAATCGAAAATGATGAGTTGAACGCACTCTTGACCACCATCAAAAATCAGGGTGACGAACTCGCCATTCGCGACAAGGAGATTGCCAAGTTGAAGAATCTCATCGGCCGCCTCGAAAAGCAAACCGGAACTACTACTAAGTCCACCACTGCGACCTCGAAAAAATCGGCCACCACGACGAAGAAGGCGACCACCACTGCGAGCAAATCTACTACTGCCAAGAAAGCGGCGACTACCTCTGCCAAGAAGACCACCGCTAAATCCAAGGCTACCCCAAAAAAGGCCGAAGTAGAAGCTCCCAAAGTGGAAGCTCCTGCGCCTAAAGTGGAAGGAGCGAAATAAATAGCACTCGTTTTTTCTTTCATATATTTGTTTAAGGTTTAGTTCGCTCCACCTTTCTTTCGCGCTATCCCCATAGCTCCCGAAAGAAGGTGGAGTTTTTTGGTGTTCATTTCCTCAAGACATCCCAGCACCACGCCTTTGCCTTGTGGAGAGATTCCCTCCTTTCCTCCACGCTCTTCGACACACCTCCATCCTTCAACACAGCCCTTTTACAAAAACTCCTTTTTCCCTCCAAAAACCCTTGCAGAGATTTGCGTATTACACGACAATACGCTACATTTGCAAACCGATATTTCCTCTTTTTGTTGCACCTCGAAACACTACAACAAGGGAGCATTAAACCTATTACTTCACCAACCCTCATCCATGAAATTCCGCCATCTTTTGCCCTTCCTCTGCAGTTGGTTTGTACTCGTAGGATTTTGCATTAAAACTCAAGCTCAAAATTTCGTTTCATCTTCCCCTAATGCACCTACACTCTCTCAAAATGCCTCGGCCAACATAGCCCAACTCCATGTCGATCTGTCCGACACACTCACCCTCAAAGACGTGCACGCTGCCCAAAAAACCTGGAGACGCTCCAAAATCCCCCTCACCTCCGCCGCCTCTCCTGCTCTCAACCACTCCGACTCTGCGAAGTTTAGAGGAAGAGGCAACTCAAGTTGGGTCATCAGCGACAAGAAACCCTATCGCTTCAAGCTCGACAAGAGCCATGCCCTCCTAGGCGGAGCGAAAGGTAAGGCGTGGGTACTCCTCTCCCAGCCCATGCTCGGTTCGCTTCTCACCAATCCCATCGGATTTCGTGCCGCACAACTCGTGGGCACGGTCGCAGCCAATCACGTGCTGCCCGTAGAACTATACGTAAATCAGGAATATCGCGGCCTCTATCTCCTCACCGAACAGGTGGATGCTGCCTCTAACAGCGTGAAACTCAAAGACGAAAGCAAGGGTGCGCTCCTCGAACTCGATGACTACGACGGAACTTACAAAGACGACAACTTCCGTTTGCCCGTGAGTGTCAAATCGCCCGAAGCCAAAGACTACATCAAGGCGTATGGCAAAGAGGCGGAAAAGACTTTTTCTGCCCAGTTGCACTCCGAAGTAAACCGTTTCACCGCCGCTGTCAAAGAGGGGAAAGCGGAAGAGGTGATGGATATCGAAGCCTTTGCGCGCTATTTCTTTGTCAATGCTTTGTGCGACAACCGCGAACTTCGCCATCCCAAGAGCACCTTCGTGCACAGAGCCGACATCTTCTCGCCTTCCTCCCTCTGGACCTTCGGACCCGTGTGGGATGTAGACTGGGCGTTTGGCTACGAAGGCACTTTTCAATACCTCGGCACGCCAGCCGATTCGACTTATCTGCTCGGAGCTGGCCCCGACAAAAGCGGTAAGGACTTCTTCCGCGCCATGTTCCTCTCGCAGTCCGTGCGCGATGCCTATCAGCGCGTGTGCCACGAGTTTGTGGAGAAAGGCAAGATCGAACAACTCGCGGCTTACGTCAAGGAGTTTGAAACCTCCGTGCGCACTGCCGCACAACGCGACTGGAAACGATGGTATGCCTACGACCGCTGGGGCAACGTGCGCCCTTATCCCTACGCCACTGCCGTTGCTCGCTGGCACACGTGGCTCCGCGCTCGCGCTGCCTACCTCGTGCAAGAAGCCGACCACTGGCAGCAGACAAAGGGCGTGACCTTTCTCAACGACAACACCATCACGGCCATCCGCGCGCTCCCTTGGGGCACTGCCACTTCTCCCACCGATGCCACGGCGGCTCCCTCACTCTCCTTCCCCACTACCGCTCGCATCTATGACCTCTCAGGCCGTCAGCTCTCTCCCTCCAAATCCGCTCAGCAGTCGTCCGCTACTCCTCGCCTCCTCATCGTCAATGGCAAAAAGGTCATCCGATAATCGAGAGCAATGCTCCGTGATTTTCGATATTCCCTTGCTGTGATAGGATTTTCCTCTTGGTAAATCTCAACAATCTCTTGGTGAATCCAAACCTTCTCTCTGAGCCCCTAAACATCCTCTCAGTGAATCCAAGCACCTTATTCCTCAGTTGAAAGAGAAGGTGATCTCCACTAGCAAACAGACATCTCTCCGCATATATCAAATCCCCTTTTCAGTACAACGACTACAAAGGTTTTTTTTAGGTTAAACAGCCACCCGAAGCGTACCTTTCTCATGGGTAGGTCACAAAAAATCTCCGCACACCACCTCAATGGTTGCGGAGATTTTATCATGATATCAAAGCCTTAGCCCATGAAGAGGGGGTGCTTACTCAATTCTCGTGCAGGATTTATTCAAATCTCCTGCAAAGTTTACTCCATTCTCTTACAGATTTTACTCAATTCTACTGGCATAATTACTCAATTCTCGCAATCCACCCAAATAAAAGTCCGTAAAAGTCAACATATTAGATTCAGCAAGAGTGAAATAAAAGCCTTGCATCCAATCCTACTCTTCCTTTACTCCTTTTTCTTCCAAATGATTCCCGACATTGAAGGAAAGGGAAAGCACCAAAACAATGGCCCCGACATCGTGACACAGCTAAATTTAGCATCACTGATGTAGGGGATAAACATGAGTCACCTCTCATCCCTCACCTCAATGAGGGAGTTGTCGCTGGGGCAAACGTGAGCCACAATAGCCTGCATCTTCTCGAATGTTCATCAGAGTTACCGTTGGTCTGTTGTTTGTGACATGAGATGAAGATGAAAATGAGAGGGCAGCTCAGCAGATGGTAGCTGAGCAGGGAGGGAAATGCCGCTAGTGGGCACAAAAGATGCCCTTGGGCTGAAATATCGCTTTGGGGCAGACAGGGCGGAGACTACTGTGGGTTTTACTCCAAAGGGTGATTAAAACGTAATAGTGCTACTCGTTTCTGAAAGAATCGCTTCCTTTGTGCAATAGGGCATATCACGCAAAAGAAAAGACTTTTTTGATTTCACCAAATTTTTACGGGATTATTCGTGCGCACTGGTGGCTAGACTCTGTGGGGATGGACGGAGTGGATGGGTGAGGATGTACCTAAATCCCAATCGGTCATTAGACCGTTATGGTGCTACTCGTAATGGAAAAGATAACTTCCTGACCTCTTTCATTTTCTTGTTGGCATCTTGTTGCTCGTTCGTTCTCGACGTAGCCCGTTACGCCTTCGAGCTAACGAGCAACAAACTGCTCAACAAACCAATAAAATCTGTTCAGGATCTAATGCCCGATTTGGACTAAAAAAATCGGTGCTGTTGTGGTCAGCTCGGAAAAATGTTGTAAATTTGCAGGGCAGTTGCGCGGTGTCGTTGGAGGCAAACACGCTGATTTCTCGAAAATAAACTGCTCCCCCTCAAGGGATTGCCCAACACTCGATTTATAAACTCTACTCAAGATAATAAAATCATTCGTATGATCAAATCTCAGGACATCAAGAAGGGCGTTTGCATCCGCATGGATGGTAAACTCTACTTCTGCATCGACTTCCTCCACGTGAAGCCCGGTAAGGGTAACACCATCATGCGCACCACCCTCAAGGACGTGGTGAGCGGCCGTGTGCTCGAAAAGCGTTTCAACATCGGTGAATCGCTCGAAGATGTGCGCGTGGAACGTCGTCCTTACCAATATCTCTATCAAGAGGGTGAGGACTTCCTCTTCATGAACCAAGAGACTTTCGACCAAGTGCCCATCGCTCGCGATCTTATCACGGGTGTGGAATACATGAAAGAAGGCGACGTGGTGACTGTGGTGAGCGATGCTTCTACCGAGACTATCCTCTACGCTGAAATGCCTATCAAGGTGGTGCTCAAGATTGACTACACCGAACCTGGTCTCCGCGGCGATACTGCCACCAACACGCTCAAAGATGCTACCCTCGAAACGGGTGCGAAAATCCGCGTGCCTCTCTTCATCGAAACTGGTGAATTGGTGGAAGTGGACACTCGCGATGGCTCTTACCAAAACCGCGTGAAGGCGTAAGGGTCGCAGACCCTTTTATGCTCGGGGTCACGGACCCTTTTATGCTCGCCACAAAGTGGCTCGGGCATTATAGACGTTAGAAACTAGACGTTAGACTTTAGAAGGCTAGCGCGGTTGGACTCTCCTCCGCATGGCTCTAATGTCTAACATCTAAAGTCTAAAAACAACTCCCGATACTTCGCAATGAGGTATCGGGAGTTGTTGTGTTTTATCGTATAATATTCCTCTTAAAACCAGTAATGCCTTGTATTATGGTAATATGCATTATTCAAGTTCTTCTCATTCATTGATTAAGCAGAAACACTATTCTGCACCCTTTCGGGGATAATTTAGTAAAGCAAAGGTCGAAATACACCCTTTCGGGGGCAATATGCTATAAAAGATGTGTGGAAATAGAGGGGAAAATGCGCTATAACGTGGGGAATATGTTCGACGATGTAGGGAAAATGCGGAATGATGCGGAAAAGTTATCTAACAATGTGGGAAAAGATGACACAACTGCAGGGGAGAATTGCTGGAAGAATGCGCAACATTTTTGGAGAAATACAGCCTGAGCTGAGGGAGGGATACAGAAAATGCCCCCGAAAAGGGGGCATTGGCTTTATGGTTTCACTCGAGAGGTAACGGAGGTGTTCGGAGTTCACAAACTAGATGTTTGGAGTTTGAACACAATACTCAAGGTATTATAGGAGCAGAAAGGCTCGGGTATTGAGCACTAAGATACTCGAACTTTGGAACAGTGCGTGTCGCTCTGGTAGTGAAAGGAGAGATTATTTGCGGAGCTTGAGACCGAGTTTGAGACCCTGGTAGTTGCTGAGCAAAGAACTTACGTAACTGAAACGAGAGTCTGCCACGCTGCCGGCGATCTTGCTGGCAGCACCGAGGAGGGAGAGGAGTTTGTCGCTATCGAAAAGGATGCTGATGCCGGAAGCGGTGCGTACGACTTGGGGATGGAAATTCATCAAACCACCGAGGAGGGAGAGGTGGAGCACCTTCTTATTGGGCTCCAGGGTGTAGGTGCCGCCGATGGGCATACCGTTGAGGTTGGCCTCAAAAGTGTGGTCGGCATTGAAGACGAAGGTGGTGCTGCCTTTCTTGAAACCGAAACGGGTGAGGTTTTCATCGAGTTTAGCTTCGAGCACACCAGCTGCTGCCACACCGCCTGCTTGGGCGAGGAAGTTTTGGCTTTCAAAAACGGTGCTTACACCGGTGTATCCCCAACGTCCCACAAGTTCGCGCTCGGTGATGGGTTGGCTACCGAGGACTGAACCGAGGAGATTGTCGAGGATGTTGCCCCCTGCTGCAACGGCTGTGCCAGTGTTGCCAGTGCTGAGAGCTTGATTGAGTGTGGTGCACGAGGTGACACCGAAAAGAAGCAGCGCAGCGGCTGCAATAGTATAAATCTTTTTGGACATAAAAGTTTATGTGTTTATGAATTTCTAGAATACAAGACGCTAATCATTAGAGAGTAGAGGGTCACAGACCTTTTCTGCTCGGCTTCGTCTACACTGCGTTACGCTCGCCTCGAGGATGCTTAGATGCGTTTTAGACGCTAATCATTAGAGAGTAGACGTTAGAGGCTAGACATTAGACGTTGGATGCTAGAGGCTCTAGATGAAAGCAGACATAAAAAATAGACGTAAGAGACTAGTGCTTTACGAGAGTCCATGCTAGTATGAACTAAGGTATAACGTCTAAACTCTAACGTCTATTTTCTAATAACAGCTCTGCCCAAGCCACGAAGTGGCGAGCGAGAAAGGGTCTGCGACCCTCTAACGTCTATTTTCTAATATCAGTTCTGCCCGAGCCACGGAGTGGCGAGCGAGAAAGGGTCTGCGACCCCTCTAACGTCTATCTTCTATTGTACACTGCGCCCGAGCCACGGAGTGGTGAGCGAGAAAGGGTCTGCGACCCCTCTAACGTCT
>NZ_KB290706.1:46548-66060 GCF_000318095.2 Alloprevotella sp. oral taxon 473 str. F0040 | reverse complement strand
AGCGAGAAAGGGTCTGCGACCCCTCTAACGTCTAATTATTGAGCTTCTGTTTAATTTCGACCTCTTGGTAGGTTTCGATCATATCGCCTTCCTTGATGTCGTTGCAGCCTTGGAGGGAGATACCGCACTCAAAGTTGGTAGTAACTTCTTTGACGTCGTCCTTGAAGCGTTTGAGGGCAGCGATGTCGCCTGTGAAGACCACCACACCATCGCGGATGAGGCGGGCCTTGTTGGAGCGTGACACCTTTCCGTCCACCACGTAGGCACCAGCGATGTAGCCCACCTTCGAGATGTGGAACACTTGGCGAACTTCCACCATAGCGGTGATTTCTTCCTTCACGATAGGCTTGAGCATACCTTCCATAGCCTCCTTCACCTCTTCGATGGCATCGTAGATGATAGAATAGAGACGGATGTCTACACCCTCCTTCTCGGCGAGCTTGCGCGCACCAGCCGAAGGACGCACCTGGAAGCCCACGATAACGGCCTTGGAAGCCGCAGCGAGGGTGACATCGTTTTCGGAGATTTGTCCCACACCCTTGTGGATCACGTTGATGGCGATGGACTCTGTGGAGAGCTTGATGAACGAGTCGCTCAAAGCCTGTACAGAACCGTCCACGTCACCCTTCACCACGATGTTGAGTTCTTGGTAGTCACCGAGTTTCAAGCGGCGACCGATCTCATCGAGGGTGAGCATCTTAGAGGTGCGGAGGTTTTGTTCGCGCTGGAGTTGAAGACGCTTGTTGGCGATTTCGCGAGCTTCTTGTTCGGTCTCCATCACGTTGAACTGGTCACCAGCTTGTGGCGCACCATTAAAACCGAGGACTGTGGCTGCGTGAGCAGGAGCCACTTCTTCCACACGAACACCACGTTCATTGAAGAGTGCCTTCACACGGCCGTTGTGCGTACCAGCCACGAGGATATCACCTTGACGGAGCGTACCGTTGCTGACGAGGACTGTGGACACATAGCCACGACCCTTGTCGAGCGAACTTTCGATGACGGTGCCGACAGCACGGCGGTTAGGATTAGCTTTGAGGTCGAGGAGGTCGGCTTCGAGGAGCACTTTTTCGAGGAGTTCGTAGATGCCAAGACCCGACTTCGCAGAGATGTCTTGCGATTGGTACTTACCACCCCACTCTTCCACGAGGAAGTTCATCGAAGCCAAGGTAGTCTTGATGGCATCGGGGTTAGCACCGGGTTTGTCGATTTTGTTGATGGCGAAGACGATGGGCACACCAGCAGCCACAGCGTGGTTGATGGCTTCCTTGGTCTGTGGCATCACGTTGTCGTCGGCAGCAATGATGATGATGGCGATGTCGGTGACCTGAGCACCACGAGCACGCATAGCGGTGAAGGCTTCGTGACCAGGGGTGTCGAGGAAGGTGATTTCGCGACCATTCTTGAGCTTCACGTTGTAAGCACCGATGTGCTGGGTGATACCACCTGCCTCACCAGCGATGACGTTGGCATTGCGGATGTGGTCGAGAAGCGAAGTCTTACCGTGGTCTACGTGACCCATCACAGTGACAATAGGCGCGCGCTGGAGGAGATCTTCTTCATTGTCCACCTCTTCTACGATGGCTTCTTGCACTTCGGCCGACACGAACTCAGTGGTGAAACCAAATTCTTCAGCCACCATTTCGATGGTTTCTTGGTCAAGACGCTGGTTGATAGACACCATGATACCAATGCTCATGCACGTGCCGATGACTTGTGTCACAGGGACATCCATCATCGTTGCCAATTCGTTGGCCGTCACAAACTCGGTGAGCTTCAACACGCGGCTTTCAGCATCGCGGCGCATCATGTCTTCCTCGTGGCGTTCACGAGCAGCATCACGCTTCTCACGGCGGTATTTCGCACCCTTACCCTTGTTGGCACCCTTGGCTTGAAGACGAGCGAGCGTTTCTTTCACCTGCTTTGCCACATCTTCGTCGCTAGGTGGAGTGACAGGAGCATTGTTGCCCTTCTTGCCCTTCTTACCACCCTTGCCGCCACCTTGTTGTTGGTTGCGGTTTTGTTGGTTTTGGCCGGGATGACCATTGTTTTGTCCACCCTTGCCGTTGTGGCCACCTTGGCCATTATTGTTCTTTTTGGCTTCAGCACTCACATCCACACGTTCGTTGCCGATGCGGTTGCGCTTCTTGCCATCGCGCTCTTTCTTGCGCTCTTCTTTAGTCTTCTTCTTAGGGCGAGTGCTGCCATTGATGGCCGAGAGATCCACTGTGCCAAGCACCTTAGGGCCAGTGAGGCGAGGTTCAGAGTTGAGTTTGAACACACCATCTCCATTTTCAGCACCGAGAGCACTGGCCGCTTCAGCAGGCGCCACCTCAGCAGCAGTTTCTTTCTGCGCATTTTCTACGGGAGCAGCAGGTTCGGCAGCTTTCACCTCAGCAGCAGGAGCTTCTTGGGGTGCAGGCTCAGCCTTGGGAGCCTCAGCAGCAGTTTCCTTCTTTTCGACCTTAGCCTTAGGCTCAGCTTTAGGTTCAGCCTTAGCCACCTTTTCCTTGGTCTTTTTAGCAGGCTTTTTGAAAGCATCGAGGTCGATGTGTCCCACCACCTTCAAACCTCCTTCGGCATTGTTGTCGGCCTCAGCAGCCGCCACTTCTTGAGCAGCAGGAGCTTCTTGGACACTAGGCTCAGCAGGTGCAGATGACGTTTCGGCCTTGGGCGCAGGAGCGTCCTTAGCTTCGTCTTGTCCATCGCCCACAGCGGGAGCAGCATCCGACTCTTTGGCCGCACGCTTGTCTTCGCGACGATTATGAAAGCGTTTTTCAGCTTCTTCTTTGCGGTTGATATCGTCGGCAAAGGTTTTTTTCAAGGTTTCGTATTGTTCCTCAGTGATTTTGGTGTTGAGCGTAATTTCGCCATCAATACCGTGATCTTTGAGGGTGTCTGCCACACGTTGGATGGAGACGTTGAGTTCTTTGATTACTTTGTTTAATCTCATGTGTATATTTGGGGTGATGGAAGCAGGCTTGCTGGTTTGACGAAGGGTTAAACCCAAATCGGTCATTAGACCGTAAAAGTGCTACTGGAAATGGAATAGATAACTTCCTGTCATCTTTCATTTTCTGGTTGGCATTTTGTTTCTTGTTCGTTCTCGACGTAGCCCGCTACGCCATCGAGCAAACGAAAAACAAACTGCTCAACAATCAAATAAAATCTGTTCAGGATCTAATGACCGCTTCGGGATAAATCGGTGAAACATAAGAGGGCTGCTGGAGTTTGTCGCAAGACTCGCCTTGGGCTATCGCCTTGTGTGGGGCATCATCTACCTCATCTTCAACTCTTTGACGGAGTATCTCGAGGTGTAAAATGGAGTGAGATAAGCCCCCACCTCCAAACAGCTCTTTGCGGCTCGCCCTAATTTATGTGGTTAGGTCGAGCCGCAGAGGCATTAAGATGCGGATTCGTCAAACTCAGCGCGGAGCACTGCGAGCAAGTGGTCTACGGTGTCTTCTTCGAGATCGGCCTTTTCGACAATCATGTCGCGAGGTGCATTGAGCACTTCACGCGCTGTGCGCAAGCCCATCTGCTTGATGGCATCGATAACCCATTGGTCGATTTCGTCAGAAAATTCGTCCAAATAGATGTCGTCCACTTCTTCTGCGCCTTCCACCTCGCGGAACACGTCGATGGTGTAGCCCGTGAGCATGGATGCGAGTTTGATGTTTTGTCCTCCCTTACCGATGGCAAGGCTCACTTGGTCAGGAGCCAAGAACACCTCGGCGCGCTTTTCTTCTTCGTTGATCACGATGTTGTTCACACGTGCTGGGTTGAGTGCACGCTGGATGTAGAGCATCGAGTTGGTGGTGAAGGGAATGACGTCGATATTTTCGTTTTTGAGTTCGCGCACGATACCACTGATACGGTTACCGCCCACACCCACACAAGAACCTACGGGGTCGATGTTGGGGTCGTAGCTCTCCACCGAAATCTTGGCACGTTCGCCAGGAATACGAGCCACATCGTGAAGCACAATCACACCTTCTGCGATTTCAGGGATTTCGCGACGAAGGAGCTGGCGCAAATACATGGGGCTGGTGCGCGAGAGGTAAATCTTGGGATTACCATTATTGTTGTCCACACGGTCGATGACAGCCTGCACGCGGTCGCCCTTACGGAAGAAGTCGCGTGGGATTTGTTCCTTCTTGGGCAGAAGGAGGTCATTTTTGTCGTCGTCCACGAGGAGCGTTTCGTTCTTCCACGTTTGGTAGACCTCAGCCGAAATGATTTCGCCCACACGATCGATATACTTATTATATAAGGTGTCGTGTTCGAGTTCAAGGATTTTGGAAGCGAGCGTCTGACGAAGGGTCAAAATTGCACGTCGTCCGAAGGAAGCAAACTCGATGTGCTCACTCACCTCTTCACCCACTTCAAAGTCGGGCTCAATCTTTTGTGCTTCGGAGAGCGCAATCTGCTTGTTTTCATCCTCCACCTCACCATCAGCCACGATTTCGCGGCTACGGGTAATTTCAAAGTCGCCCTTGTCGGGGTTCACCACAACGGTGAAATTCTCATCGGTGCCAAAGATTTTGGCGATGACACTGCGAAAACTCTCTTCGAGCACAGCCAAGAGAGTGGTGCTATCGATGTGTTTGGTCTCGTTGAACTCAGCGAAGGTGTCGATGAGACTCATTTCGGGGATTTGCTTTTTGGCCATATAATATATGTGGAAACGGCAGTTGCAGAGCTTCGTTCACGTCGTGCGTGGTGGTACCCTGCGTGTCTGCTGCTTTTTATTTGAAATCAATGTAGAGTTTCGTCCATTTCACCTCACTCATGGGGAGTTTAGTTTCCACCTCCTCGAGGTGTGGACGCTTTTCGCCTTCGGCTTTCACCTTCACTTGCTGCACGATAGAGATTTCTTCGGCCGAAGCGGCGGTGAGGCGACCTTGGAGTTTCTTGCCCGTGGTGGTGAGGATTTCCACCTCGTCGCCCAAGTGGATTTCATATTGTTGAAGCACCTTGAAGGGCTGTCCGATACCGGCCGAACCTACTTCGAGGTCAAAGTCTTCTTCATCGCGGTCGAGTCCCTGCTCGATGAAGCGAGAGAGCGACACGCAGTCTTCGATCCACACCCCTTCGGCATGGTCGATTTCCACCAGGATTTTGTCACCATTGATCGACAAGTCGGCGAGAAAATAATCTTTATCCTCGAGCCATTGGTCGATAAGTTGTTGTACTACGGTTTTACTGATCATTCAGTGGGCAATTATTGCTGTTTGTGGAGGGACAGAGGATAGATGCACTAGAGACCCTCTAACGTCTAATATCTAACGTCTAATATCTAACGTCTAGAAGAAACGTCTGAAGCCCGAGCCACGCTTGTCGTGGCGAGCATAAAAGGGTCTATGACCCTCTAACGTCTAATGTCTAACATCTAGATGCCCCTTTATAGACAGAAGTGAGGAGCTTCATTCGAGCCCCTCACGTCATTTATCACTGCAAATATACGTTTTTTCTGTAAAACAGCCAAGAGTAAACCATTTTTTTGCACAAAAGAGGCACATTTCCCCTCTTTTCTGGCTCATCTCCTTGAGAAAGTGGCTTGTTACTCTAGTTTTTGTAGATGTTCTAGTTCTTCTAGTTTCTCTAGATATTCTAGTTTTTCTAGGGAGTCTAGCCCAACCGCGCTAGCCCGAGCCACACTTGTCGTGGCGAGCATAAAAGGGTCTGCGACCCCGAGCAGAAAGGGTCTGTGACCCCTCTAACGTCTGTTTTAGACATTAGACGTTAGAAGTTAGACATTAGAGGGCTGGCGCGATGGACTCCCCTCCGCATGGCTCTAACGTCTAACGTCTAACTTCTAACGTCTAACCTCTAATCTCTAACGTCTAATCGTAAAGTATCCCCTTTCGGGGTTAGCCATGCTAGCATCTGTTTTTGATTCGTCATAAGCCACGGCACCGCGGAGGGAGAGACATTTGTGGAACATATCTTTCGAGTCATCGCAGCGCCAAGAGGAGTTGCAATAAATCGTGGTCAGAGCAGAGCACCCACAGAACATCTCACATATAATCTCCACCTGGGAAATGTCGAAGCCAGAGAGGTCAATCTCGGTAAGAGAGGAGCAAGCTACGAACATCTTGTACATGGTCGTCACCTTCGACGTGTCGAAGTGGGAAAGGTTTAGTGTGGTCAGATTGGAACAAACCATGAACATATAGCTCATGTCCGTCACCTTCGACGTGTCGAATCCAGAGAGGTCGAGAGTGGTCAGAGATGAGCAATCGGAGAACATCGCTCCCATATTGGTCACCTTTGCAGTGTTGAAGCTCGAAAGGTCTAGCGCAGTCAGAGAGGAACACTCCATGAACATACCATTCATATTCGTCACTTGCGAGGTGTCAAAGTGGGAGAAATCAATCTCAGTCAGCGATGAACATCCCAAAAACATACCGCTCATGTCCGTCACCTTCGAGGTGTTGAGGTATTCCAGTCCTTCGATGCTTTTAAGCCATGGGAAACATAGAAACCATCCTGCCGTGGTGGTAGGACGAAACTCCCGGAACGAAGCATCAAACACAGCAGAAAGAACGGATGTATTGGGAGATTCAAAAGTGCCCGTCCAAGCGTAGTATTTAGAAAAAGAATCTTCTTTTGTCTCGCCTATCCCCCACGTTGTGCCGTCGCGTTCAGCACGGAGGGTGTCGTAATAGAAAGTGAGTATCTTTTTGTCTGCACTGCGGTGCACGTAGGCTTCTTGGATGTTGTTTTGCATCTTGTAGTTTTTTTTTGGGGGGGGAGGGGGAGTAAATGTGGTGCTTCGAGAGTCTATTTGTTGAGGGGCTTCTGGCTTTTCTCGTTTTACATGTTCTTGCTTTTTTCCTGTAGTCTGATTGTGGCCACAATGGCGTATTTAATAAAACGGCTTACATTCCGTTGCTATGATAGGTCAAAAAGTCAGCCAACTTTTTAATGCTCTGCTCGAACTTTTGGGGATTCAACGATTTAAGTTTTCTGATATTCTGTAGTTTCCACTGAACGGATGGGAAAGCAGAGAGATTGCCTGCTGTACATAATTCCCATTTGGGTGTCCCAGACTCGAATGAAACCAGAAAATCCTTATCTTGGCTTGTCAGGCCATCCTGAACCAACTTGATCAGTTCTCTACGAGCATGGAGGTAGTCTTCATAGGTAAATGGAGTATTAGACATCCCTTCAAACTGTTTCTCTAGTGCTTCAGTCTGGTCAATCTCATTGGGGACTAAAGACTCTATGATGGGCTTGTCGCTGCCCAGCAGACAAAGCATGAAACCATCTTTTACTTCGTCAAAGGAAGTTAGTTCCATATATCGGCAATCAAACAAATCTCTTGGATGCTGCCTGCTTAATGCCGCACAGATCTTTCCACCATAGAGTTGGCTAAAAGATACCGTACGAGCTTTGCATCCCATATTAAACTCCTGAACAGCTTTCTGGCAAAGTGGCTTATCAATAGTGCTGCCGATTATCCCTCGTTTGGTTCCGTTGACCTCAATTTTTACAGTAGCACCACCAAGGGTACAGAGAAGTTTCCACACCTTGGGTTTTGGCGTTACGACGATTCCTGGAATAGTTCTTTCTATATTACGCTTTACGTCCTCTAACCTTGCGTTGATAGTTTGTAGACTCAATTCCCTGTCTTCTATCGGGATATAGGTGAGGTCTATATCCACTGAATAGCGTGGCATATTCTTGTAGAACAGATTGATAGCCGTTCCTCCATGCACTGCAAATTCTTTAATGCGATATACTGATGGCATAATTCTGATGAGCAACTCCATCTGCTTCTTGTATCTATCCTTCATAATCCTTTAATTCTTTAGGGATAGTGATTCGATACTTGGCGATATAAACGCCCTTACCGACCAGCTGTAGTTTAGATGTTCCCAAATCTATTGCCTCAAGGTTCAGTTCATCAAACCAATAGTGTCCTGCTTTCTCTGCCATATACAAGAACATACGCTTGACACTGAAATTCGTCATGTTCTCCAATAAAACCTGTAAAACATCAGAACGGAGCGTGGTCAGCTGTTCCATGATATAGTAAAGATCCATGTAATTATAATACTTCGGTGTACAAGCGAGGCATTCCAAAAATGCCTGCTCAGGGGAAGAAATAAAAAGAACACCGCTTTCAACCTCCTTTTTAATAATCGACTTATTTTTGAAGATGTTTATCGTCAATGGACGAAATGTCATATCAAAGAGATCACTTTTCATCCAGATAGGAGCGAGACGTTCATTCTCAAGTGTAATCGACAGAACTGGTTTACCCATAGGGACAAAGTGATTGAAGCCCGCGTATTCCAGAGCAGACACAGCAGCAATACAAACATTCTTGTCCATCTGCTTATTATAAGAGGCTATTGCATCATAAGCGCGCAACTTGCTCCCCGTTCTATACATCACCCCCTTTGATAAACTTGATAGCCAGCCGCAATCTCTATACCGCTTTTGGAGTTGGGGGGAGTAGCCGTGATGTCTCATCCAATCGGAGAATATTAACCCTGAAGGAGAAGTATCCCTTAGTAATTGGTTGATTTTTGTACTTGAAACTACACTCATAGTATATCTTAACTGCATATTTTCAACCGCAAAGATATTCATTTTCATTCATTCCCGCAAGTTATTGGTTGATAAAATCATTGGATAATATACTCTTTGTTTATTGCCATGCAATATTTTCAACCCTTGCTTTATGCTGCTTATCTGTCATCGAATGACGAAATCCCGAAGAATTGTATTTTGATATACAGAAAAAGGGGGATATGCGACCTCTAACGTATGTTTTAGACATTAGACATTAGACATTAGACGTTAGAGCGAAGAACCATGTGGGGGAGAACCCAACTGCACTAGCTCTCTGATGGATTACGTATCAGGTCTAGTTGCTAATCTCTAAAATTTAAGCTCGGAGAAAGCACTAAAAATCGCAGAGAAAAAATAAAAAATCACGGAGATTTGAGAAAATTGCTTGGAGATTTTCCAAAAAAAGTCGGAGAGAAGAGGGAAAAGGAAGGAGATTTTCTGAGGTATCTTGCAAGAATAAAGTCCTTTCAAGGAAGGAGGGGTAAAACTCTCATGGGGCTATTATTTTCCAAAGTAAAAACGGGGCAGGGCATTTTCCACCTTAAAAACTTGGTCAAACGCGTAATATCTTGTAGATTTGCTGCAAAGAATGCAACGCCTTGATTTTTTTGCTTATCACACCACCCCATAAACACACACAAGAGAAGGATAAGGAGAAAGGAGGATGCGACCGCATGATAACCCTATCAATCATTAGAAAACATGAAGAAGCTAGTTTTAGTATTGCTCATGATGATGTCTGCTTTCCAACTGTGTTTCGCAGACTCTCCGCTGACCTCGACCGATTTTTACAAGGCCTATTTGGATGTCCCCATCGTGGCAGCAGCAGCGAAAAATCCTGGTAAGCTGTCAAATGAGGCCAAAGCCTACTTGTTTGACGAAGACAATCCTCTCGATGTGAAACTAGCCCTAATCAATGCGGTGGGCTGGCGCATGGAGGGACTCTCTACCTACACGGACTATCTGCGGTATTGCTTCAACCATTTCCCCAAAGCAAAGTTTGGCATTGAGGAAAAAAAGTTTCTCACCAAAAAAGATCTGTTCTACTATGTCTCCAGTGAGCAGATGGCGGTGCTGGTGTATATGTATGCCATGTCCAACTATTTCGACTCGAAGGGCATGTTTAGTTTGATGCAGCAGGCGATGTTGAAACCAATCAGAGACCGCCAGTCGTTTATGATGGCAATGGGACTGGTGTATGCTCAGACCTGTTTGGACAATCCCCAACGATGGGGAAAGATTTATACGTCTATGACCCATCACATCAACAGTCCGCAGATTAAAGACATGCGCCCTGAGGCGATTGAAATTGTGATGGAATATATCAATCTTTATAAGGAAGAGTCAGAATAATGGTGGTATTGTTGCCATCTGCCTTCGCGCTATGCAGCACTTCCGCACCTTCCTGTAGGCGAACTGCTGTGTGCTAGCCTCTCTGAAGGCAACAAAAAATATAGGCTGAAACCCTCGCGTAGGATTTCAGCCTATGTTGTCTCTCGACTTGTAGCTCTGAATAGGGAGGACAACGGAGCTATGTGACGTTCTTGCTCCAAGGCAAGATAAAAACAGGTAAAGATTAGCGCGCTTCTTCACCTGCTGATGGGCAAAATTCTCATGCAGACATTGCATTATCGCCCTAAAAACTTGCTCAAACGCACAAAGTATTGTAATTTTGCTGCACTTCAAATGAAACTCTCACTTTGGATTTTCACTTGAATTTTTCTCCTTTTTTTCTCTTGAAGCCCCTGCATCATGAGAAACAACGACTCACGGAAGGCCTGACGAAGACAGAGTTTACATCCCCCTTCATGAGGATTCCCATCGCTTCCTCCCTTTGCCTATCGGCTTATGGGGCTGGAAGTCCTCCCATGACACTACATTTCTTTCACACACCATGCACCATTCCCTCCATTATGCCATGAGTGCCATCGTCTGTTTTGCCACTGCGGTGACGGTTCATGCGCAAAAAGCTACTAGCGGCCCGCTATCTGCTGAACTCGTTTATCGCATCCAGTCGGCTCCCGATGCACAAGTCTTTATCACCGAAAACGATGAGCACAACCTCATGGTGGCTCCGCAAGACAACGCTCGCCGCCAATTCTGGAAGTTTATCCCTGTGGAGGGACAACAAGACGTGTATTACGTACAAAACACCGCCACTCGTCGCTATCTCGCCTCCACCATTGCCACCGGAGAGGCTGGGAAAACTGCGATCGCTACTTCCACTATGCCCGTGGCTTATTTTGTGGCTCCCAACGCGAAAGCGAAGACCGCTGGCGCATGGACACTCTCTTCGACCGACGTGCCCAACTACAGCGACCGCTCCAAAACACCGATGGGACTCAACCGCAAAGGCGGCACAAGCCTCGTGGTGGCCTGGCAGGCGGGCAACAACAATGTAAACTCCTACTGGTGGCCTGTGGCGACGACCGACACCTACGAGGTGCGCCCCTTCCTCACGGGAAAAGACCGCCTCTATGCCCTAGTCGATGAGATGGGCCGATGGTTGCAGGTGAATGGCGATGGCGATTTCTCCTGGACCACTCCCGAAGCAGCGGAGGGCGAAACGTCCTTCTACATGGAGGGACAGGGCAACTCAAAAGGGGGATATAGACTCCACCACGGCACCAACCACAAAACTCTCAACGAGAGCGAAGCCTGGAGCATCGTGGAAGACGAACTCACGGGCTTCTTCGGATGGGAAAACGCGGCTCACCAGCGCGTGAAACTCGGTGGCGAAACGCGCTTCCGCTTCATGGCACAGCGCACCCCCCTCATGCGCCGCTTGCAGATCTATGATTATCCCTGCACCACCACCGACAACTACACGTGGACATCACTCACACTCGGTGTGAAGGATGAGGCGAAAGAGGGCGCAAAAGTGTTGGCTTCCATCAACTATCCCGATGAGAAAGCCAAAAACGACCGCGAACTCCATGTGGTGTTCTCTCGACAGACGGCAGAATTGCCACAGAAAGAGCAGATAAAGTTGAGTTTTAAACTCAGCAAAACTCCGCCCAAAGATGCGAAGGCTTATCTCTATTTCGACTGGAACCACGATGGCATCTTCGAGGTGCAACAACCCCTCACTTTGCAGCGCACCACCAACACTGAGTTCACCGTGCCCGAAACAGCTCTCAAGGGCAACACGCGCTTCCGCATCCGCCTCACCTCCAATGGTCTCACAGGCGCAGATGATGAAGTGGTGGGCCTCCTCTTCGATGGTTTCCTCAACGTGGTAGCCCCCACTGGAGTGCATCGCCCCACGGTGAATCGTAGCGATGCACACACCTACGATCTCTCTGGCCGACCCACCTCCACCAACGCTCCTGGCGTGTACATCGTGGGCGGTAAAAAGGTGGTGCAGCCCTAAACGACTGGGCTAGAAAAGTCATCATTGACTCCACACATCATCATGGAATAATCCCCTGCATTCTCATCATGAAAAAAGCATATACTCTCCTCGGACTTGGCGCTTTAGCAGCGATGACTGGTCAAGCGCAGCAACGTCCCAACATCATCTACATCATGTGCGACGACATGGGCTATGGCGACTTGGCTTGCTATGGACAGAAGTACATCGCCACCCCCAATCTCGACCGCATGGCCACCGAAGGCATGCGCTTCACGCAGGCTTATGCCGGAAGTCCGGTGTCGGCTCCTTCGCGTGCTACGCTCATGACGGGACAGCACAGCGGACACACCCACGTGCGCGGCAACAAGGAATACTGGCGCGGCAAGGATGTGCCTAATCTCTATGGTCGCAACTCAGACTTTGAAGAAGGCTGGGCAGGACAGGAGCCCTATGATGTGAACCACAAGATTTTGCCCGAAATCCTCAAAGAGAATGGCTACACCACGGGAATGTTTGGCAAATGGGCTGGTGGATATGAGGGATCGGCCTCAACGCCCGACAAGCGTGGCATCGACGAATATTATGGCTACATCTGCCAGTTTGAGGCGCATGCTTACTATCCCAACTTCTTGAACGAATACAGTCGTTCGAGAGGCGACAAAAAAACGCACCGCGTGACGCTCGAGGAGAACATCAAATATGGCATGCCCGGCAGCGACGACTACTTGAAACGTCCACAATATTCTGCCGATCTCATCCACCAAAAGGCGATGGCTTGGCTCGACAAACAGACCAAAGACCAACCCTTCTTGGGCATCTTCACCTACACCCTGCCCCACGCTGAGTTGCAACAGCCCAACGACAGCCTTTTGCAGGCGTATCAAAACCATTTCTGCCAAGAGCACACCTTCCGCAGCCAAGTGGGCAACCGCTATCACGGCACCGAACAGGCACACGCACAGTTTGCCGCTATGATCACGCGCCTGGACTTCATGGTGGGCGAAATCATCGCCAAGCTCAAGGCGAAGGGCATGGACGAAAACACCATCGTGATCTTCACCTCCGACAATGGTCCTCACGAAGAGGGCGGTGCCGATCCCACCTTCTTCAACCGCGACGGTCTGCTCAAGGGCTTGAAACGCTCCACCCACGAGGGCGGCATCCGCATCCCCTTCATCGTGCGCTGGCCTGGCAAGGTGGCAGCGGGCGAGGTGAACGACCACCAGTTGGCGTTTTACGACGTGTTGCCCACCTTCTGCGATGTGGCAGGCATCAAGGATTTCCCCAAGGCCTATCAGCGCAATGAGAAGGACTACTACGACGGTATCTCCTTCTTCAACACCCTCACGGGCAAGGACGACCAGCAGCAGAAGCACGATCATCTCTATTGGGAGTTTCACGAAACGAACATGATGGGTGTGCGCATGGGCGACTGGAAGCTCGTGGTGAAGAACGGTAATTGCAGTCTCTACGACTTGAGCAAAGACCTCCACGAAGACAACGATGTGGCGAAGCAACACCCCGATGTGGTGAAGAAGATGGTGGACATCATCCACAAGGAACACACGCCGCCCACCGTGCCCGAATTTAAGGTGACACTGCCCAAGAAGCAGTAAACGAATCCGAGCTAATCCCCTCTATTTGCTTAGTCTAGAATAGAAAATGAGGGGATTAGTGGGCTATATCAGCCATTTTTTGTAAATTTGCAGCGTGTCGTGCAGGAAATGACCTTAAGCACGACACGCTTTTCACTTTGCATCCAATCTAAATCTCAATAATGGCACTTATCGAACAGCTCGTTGCTCGCGCAAAAGCCAACAAGCAACGCATCGTTCTCCCAGAAGGCACGGAAGAACGCACCCTCAAAGCAGCCGACCGCATCCTCGCTGACGAGGTGGCCGACCTCATCCTTATTGGCGATCCTGCCGAAATCATGGCACTCGCACAAAAAAATGGTCTTTCTCACATCGAGAAAGCCACGCTCATCAATCCGCTTTCACATCCCAAGAAGGAAGAATATGCGCAACTGCTTGCGCAACTCCGCTCCAAGAAGGGCGTGACCATCGACACGGCACGCTCCATCGTGGAAAATCCCCTCTATCTCGGTTGCCTCATCATCAAAGCTGGTGATGCTGACGGCCAATTGGCGGGTGCTCGCAACACTACTGGCGATGTGCTTCGTCCTGCACTCCAAATCATCAAGACGGCTCCTGGCATCTCTGTGGTGAGCGGTGCGATGTTGCTCCTCACGCAAGCGCACGAATATGGCACGAATGGTGTCATCGTGATGGGCGACGTGGCGGTGACTCCCGTGCCCGATGCTGAGCAGTTGGCACAAATCGCCGTTTGCTCTGCCGACACTGCTCGCGCGGTGGCTTGCATCGAACCTAAGGTGGCCATGCTTTCGTTCTCCACTTATGGTTCGGCAAAGCACGAAGATGTGGACAAGGTGCGCACTGCCTTTGAACGCGCTAAGGAACTCCGCCCTGATCTCGACATCGATGGTGAACTCCAGGCGGATGCTGCGCTCGTGCCCTCTGTGGCTCACTTGAAGGCAGCAGGTAGTCCTGTGGCTGGTCAGGCCAACGTGCTCGTGGTGCCTCGTTTGGAAGTGGGCAACATTGGCTACAAGCTCGTGGAGCGTCTCGGACGTGCCGAAGCCATCGGACCCATCCTCCAAGGTATCGCTCGCCCTGTCAATGACCTCTCTCGCGGTTGCTCCGTGGAAGACATCTACAAGATGGTGGCCATCACCGCTAACCAAGCTATTGCAGCGAAGCAAAATTAAGGGTCGCAGACCCTTTATAGACGTTAGACGTTAGACATTAGACGTTAGAGGGTCGCAGACCCTTTTGTGCTCGCCACAAGTGGCTCGGTTCCTCGGAGGGCTAGACTCTCTAGTCCCTCTAGTTCCCCTAGTTTTTCTAGTACTTCTAGTCCCTCTAGTTTTTCTAGTTCTTCTAGTTTCTCTAGACTCACTTGTCAAAAACAACGACAAAAATGAAGATTCTCGTCATCAACTGCGGAAGCAGTTCTATCAAATATAAGCTCTATGAAATGGACACTCGCGCTGTGCTCGCAGCAGGCGGCATCGAGCGCGTGGGTCAAGAAGGAGCTTTCCTCAAAACCACCGATCACAACGGTGAGAAACTCCAACTCAACTTCGACTGCCCCACCCACACCGAGGGCATCAAGATGATGTTCGACACCCTCACCCATCCCCAATACGGTGCCATCAAGAGCATCGACGAAATCGCCGCTGCCGGTCACCGCATCGTAGCAGGTGGTAGCTTCGCCGAAAGCCGCCTCGTCACCCCCGACATGCTCGAGGAGTGGAAGACCTTCATGGACCTTGCTCCCCTCCACAACCCTCCTGCCCTCAAAGGCTACAACGCTGTGAAAGCTGTGGTGGAACACATGCCCAACGTCTTCGTGTTTGACACCTCCTTCCACCAAACCATGCCTGCACACGCCTACATGTATGCAGTGCCCTACCACTACTACGAGGAGATGAACATCCGTCGCTGGGGTGCGCACGGCACGAGCCACCGCTTCGTCACCGACCGCGTGTGCCACCTCCTTGGCGTGAAGCCCGAAGAGCAGAAGATCATCACCTGCCACATCGGCAACGGTGCTTCCGTTTCGGCAGTAGACCACGGCAAGTGTATCGACACCTCCATGGGACTCACACCCCTCGAAGGCCTCATGATGGGCACTCGCACGGGCGACATTGATGCTTCTGTGGTGCTCGCCATCATGAAGAAGGAAGGCAAGACTCCCGACGAGATGCAAGACCTCCTCAACAAAAAGTCGGGACTGCTCGGCATCTCAGGTCTCGGCAGCGACATGCGCGACGTGGAAAACGGCGTGAAAGAAGGCAACGAGCGCGCCAAGTTGGCCCTCGACATGTACAACTACCGCATCAAAAAATACATCGGTGCTTATGCTGCCGCCATGGGTGGTGTGGACACCATCGTCTTCACCGCTGGCGTGGGCGAACACCAATGGGATGTGCGCTACAATGCCCTCAAAAATCTCGAATTCCTGGGCATCGAGTTGGACTACGACAAAAACAAAGCCAACTTTGGTGAGGAAGAAATCATCTCCGCTCCCAACAGCCGTGTGAAAGTCGTGGTGGTTCCCACCGACGAAGAACTGCTCATCGCCACCGACACGCTCAACATCGTGTCTAAATAGGCAGCTTCCCCCTTTGAAAATCATCGCTTAACCTTACCGCACGGTGGCTCCTCACAGACATTGTGCAGTAAGGTTTTGTGCGATTTTCTCCCTCTTCTCTTTGAAAATCTCTGATAGTCCATGCATAACTTCCATGGACACTATATCATAGTTCAATAGTTTAATGTTTAACACACAGTAAATTTACCATGATCAAAAAGACGATTACCGCTTTCCTTTTGGCTGCTGCGCTCTACGCTCCACAAGCGGCAGCTAACACTCCCCCACCCTTCACCTCAACGGCAATCACAGCTGACCAGAAGTTTGCCTCTAACACCATTTGGTACACCCTCCAAATTGGCACCAACGAGTATTACCTCTCAAAGCCCAATGCCGAAGGTCAAATCGACTTGACCAAAGCCTTGAGCGATTTCTCCGATGCCGACCTCTGGTGCTTCGTGGGCAACGACACCGAAGGCTATCGCATCTACAACAAGGCGGCTGGTGCCACCAAAGTGTTGGCTGCCGATCCCACCCAAAGTGCCAACACTGGCGGTAACTCTTATGTGACGCTCAAGGATGCCAACAACCTCGGTGGCTACGTAGACCTATGGACTATCAGCAAGAGCGATCAACTCACTGGCAAGACCTCCTATTTCATCGAACTCAAGGGCCACTCTGGCTGGAAGATGAACAACCGCGACAACAAGCTCGCCTTCTGGACCACAGGTGCAGACCATGGTAGTTCGTTGCAAATCCTCCCTGTGAGCGGCACCATTGATGTGAATCCCTCCACAGGTACGCTCACGGCCAATGGCAACAGCGCCACCTACCGTGCACTCTGGACCTACAAGGGTGGCATTCCTCTCACTCTCAATGCTGGTGTCAACAACATGAATGTGGTCGAGACATTCTTCAACTCCACAGCGGTTCTGCTAAACGTGGTAGCTACGTCATCTCCACTCCTGTGGGCTATGCAGTCAAGAGCGTAGACCTCGACCTCCAACTAGCCAACGCAGATAAAAACGTATCCTTCAAGTCTCAAGACATCTCCTTCAAGCTGGTGAAAGACCCTCATCACTTCCATTTGCAAAGTGATGGTCAGACCAACTCTATCTCCTTTGAAATCTTAGGCGATAACACTCCTGTCAAGGTGACCAACATGAAAGTGGTGGTGGAGCGCGTGAAGGTGGAACTTGAGCCTCAAAAGGAACTCTACATCTATAACAAAGACTCCAAAGTCACTTATCGCATCCCTGCCATCGCCGTTACTGGTCAGTCCGGTACGCTCGTGGCAGTGAGCGACTCTCGCCACACTGGCACTGGCGACGTAGGTGCAGGTCGTGTAGACCTCTTTGCCACTCGTTCGAAAGACAATGGCCTCAACTGGGACACTCCTGCTGTGTTCTCCGATGCCAATGGAAAGCCCGTGGCACAAGGCACAGGAAGAATGGTGGACGGTGATCCCAACAAGAGTCGCGATGCTGGTTTTGGTGATGCTGCCATCGTGGGCGACCGTGAGAGCGACGATGTGCTCGTGCTCAGCGTATCGGGCTTCACCAAATTCTGGAATGCTCGCCGTGGCACTCCCAATGGTGTAGCACGCTGGTACTCCAAAGATGGTGGTAAGACCTTCACTGCTCGCGAAGACATCACCGAAGAAATCTACAAGCAATTTGACGGCACCACACCACGTGGCAAAATCGAATCCATGTTCTTCGGTAGCGGTCGCATCATGCAGAGCCAACGCACCAAGGTAGGCAGCCACTATCGTGTCTATGCCGTGATGAGCGGTTTGAATGTGGATCCACAAAACATAGCCAACTGGGTGATGTATTCCGACGACTTCGGACATAACTGGCACATCCTCGGCGATCCCATGACACCTGCCATCCCTTACAATGCCGATGAACCTAAGTGCGAAGAACTTCCCGATGGCTCTATCGTGGTGTCTTCACGCCGTGGCAATGGCCGTTGGTTCAACGTCTTCCGTTTCACCGACTCTGCCAAGGGCGAAGGCTACTGGGACACCATGGCACACGGCACTCTCGTCAAGGCGAGTGCCAATGCTTGCAACGGTGAAATCCTCATCGTTCCCGTGGTGAAGAAAGCCACTGGCAAGAAGATGTATCTCGCCCTCCAGTCTGTGCCCTTCGGTCCTGCTGGTCGCACCAACGTGGGTATCAACTACAAAGAGTTGGCTGGCTATGAAGACTTCGGATCGTCTGCCCTCTTCGCTAAGGACTGGGACGGCGCACACATGTCTTCCTACATCGGTTCGGCCTATTCTACCATGGCTTGGCAAAAGGACAACAAGCTAGCCTTCATGTATGAAGAGGAGACCTTCGCTCCTTCCACCAAGGGTGGCTACACTCAGGTCTACAAGAACTACACCATCGACCAAATCACTAAGGGTGCATACGAATATGCCGCTGACGAAAAGCTTGCTGTGGCCAATGAACTTCGCACCGAAGTGCTCAAGGCTCGCTTGGCTGAGATGAAGAAGAACGTGGGCGAAAACCTCGGTCAGTATACTCCCGAAGTCTTCAATATGGTGGAGAAAGTGGCCAACACCTATTTGGCTAATCCCTCTGAGAAGCTGTACGAACTCTTCAACCTCTCTGTGAACGAAGCTCCTTTCAATGAAGTTTCGGACAAGAAGTTCTACTATCTCCAAAACGATGGTTACAAACAAGCTGAGAAGAGCTACTACCTCAAGTTTAGCGACAGCGAAGCAAAGGGTGTAGATGCTTATGATGAAGCAGATGATACACAGTTCTTCATCTTCTACAAAGTGCCCAACCAACCTGGCCAGTACTACATCTACAACCAGGCTTGGGATCGCTACCTCCTTCCACTCCAAAATCAAAACCAAGTGGTGAAGACCACCGACAAGCAAAACGAAGCAGGTGTCTACACCATCGAGTCTTTGGGCAATGGCGAAAGCCTCATCCGCTGCCTCAATGGTAAGAATGCGACCTACAAATACCTCCACATGAATCGCGACAAGAATCTCGTGTGCTGGGTAGGTAAGGAGTCTCTCCCTTCTCACTGGCGCATCCAAGACACGGGTCTTACCACTGGCATCCATGACCTCTCCAAGGAGGGTACTAAGAAGGCTGCTGCTTCACAAAAGCAGTATGACCTCTCTGGCCGTCAAGTGGGCAAGAACCACAAGGGTCTTATCATCACCAAGCAAGGCAAGAGTATTAAAGACTAGACGTTATTAGACGTTAGAGGGTCGCGGACCCTTTCTGCTCGGCTACGGCTACACTGCGTTCCGCTTGCCTCGGTTTCGCAACAGAGAAGGTCAGACCCTTTTTAGACGTTAGAAAGTAGACGTTAGAGCCGTGCGGCAAAGGACGTCTAATCGACAATTCTTCTAGAGTATAAGC
>NZ_KB290706.1:28181-46528 GCF_000318095.2 Alloprevotella sp. oral taxon 473 str. F0040 | reverse complement strand
CGTCCAATCTGGATGAGTGGGGATTTGCAGTTATAGACGTTAGAAAGTAGACGTTAGAAAGTAGACGTTAGACATTAGAAAGCTAGCGCGGTTGGACTCTTCGCCGCAGGGCTCTAACGTCTAACGTCTAATGTCTAACGTCTAAACTCTAACGTCTAATGTCTAACGTCTAACATCTAATGTCTAACCTCAAGAATCGTCTCGTTAAAAGGAGATGCTCACGCCTGCCTCTACATTGTTATAGTCCTTTCGGATAGGCACTATCGGGTCGGTATCGTAAATGAGACGATAAGCCCCATTCAGCCCAATCTTGGGTGTGATTTTATATTTGACATCCACAGCCCCTCCCCACCGTGCAGCCTTGAAATAACTATCGGGTTTGGCTTGATGAATCGCGGTGGTCGTGAGTTCCCAGTAATCATTAAGGCGGTGCTTGATGCTCACAGAGAGGTGACTCTTGACACTTCGGCTAAAGACATAAGGGCGACTAACATGAGGAGTAGGATCTTCCCACTTTTCAAACTCAAAGAAAAGTCCAGCGGTAGCAAACATCAAGATTTTTTCATTGTTGACCAGTCTAACTCTAGACAGAAGTCCAGAGGATACCTTGAAGGCCATACCTCGGCTCTCTGCCCATTGCGACTCGGCATAAGGATAGACCTCGAAGGCACGATTAAATAGATAACGATATTCTAGATGCACATAGCCTCCACTCATCGTCACCTTATCCCCATAGGTGGAAAATTCCAGTTTATTGATAAAGTTGATGACCCGATTACCATTGATCAAGAGGTTGAGATTGGCAGTATTCTTTAAGGTCAGCACATTCTCTTTCTCTGTTTTGAAATCCAACACAGGAAACAAAGAACCTTGGATGGTCTTTGTGCTATCTATGTTCATCGTGAGGTTCTCAGAAAAGAGCATTTGCGAGTAGGTGGGAAGATAGGCCAAAAAGCCCATCAAAAGGAAAACTATTTTATTCATCGTGTTGAAGTTCTGGAAGATAGACAATGTTCTGAACCATCAATAGAATTTGAGGTGCAAAGGTATGCAATAAAATGCTCACTACCAAGCCCAAAAACATACATTCATTCGCGTGCAGAATAAAATGTTGTCGCAATTTATATTTCTACAAAGAATCGTTGTGAAAACAAGAATATAGTTGTACTTTTGCCGCATTATCAACTTATATCATTCATTCAACGGCTCTCTATTTTCTAAAAGGCTTATTATGATGGAACTATTGACTCCCTACCTCGGCATTGCCCTCAAACTTGTGACGGGCATGATTGGTATTCTGGTGTTTCTGCGCATCACAGGCAAAGCACAAATGGCACAAATCACTCCCCTCGACACCGTGAGTGCTTTCGTCATTGGTGCATTGGTCGGTGGTGTCTTGTACAATCCCGACATGTCCATGTGGCACATCCTCTTTGCTCTGGCGGTGTGGACAGGTTTCAACATGCTCGTACGTTTTGCCATGCGCTCGGCACGCTTGAGACATTTCATCAAAGGCGAAAGTGTTTTCTTGGTCAAAGATGGGATTATCAACTTTAAAAACTTCAAACGCAATAGCCTGGAGATGGAACAATTTCGTTTGCTCCTCAGACAGAAAGGCATCTTTTCGATGTTTGATGTGGAAGATGTGCTCTTCGAAACCAATGGTGCAGTGACCGTTCTTCCTCCCGAGAAAACGTCTGAGTCCTTTCTCATTGTCAACAATGGGGAATTTGTCGAGAGCGGTCTTGAACGCAGTGGCAGAACCAAGACTTGGGCTTTGCACAACATCAAGCGAAATGGCTTTAACAGTCCTGCTGAGCTTTTCTGCATGGAATGGACTCCCGCCAAAGGTATCTATTTTGTCACCTACGAAGGCAAGGTGAAGCGCGGAGTCGTAGAAATAGAAGCCCACGAGATTGATAGCCATAGCGCACAAGTATAAGTTAGACGTTAGGTATTAGACGTTAGACATTAGAGCCGTGCGGCAAAAGACGTCTAATCGACAATTCTTCTAGAGTATAAGCTCTAAAGACTAACGTCTAAACTCTAATCTCTAAATTCTAATAAAGCCTCTATCTAAAAAAATCCCCACTCGTCCAATCTGGATGAGTGGGGATTTGCAGTTATTAGTGGGTAGACGTTGTTAGACGTTAGAAGGCTAGTGCAGTTGGACTCTTCGCCGCAGGTTTCTAACGTCTAATGTCTAACCTCTAACGTCTAATAGCTAATGTCTAACCTCTAGAACTTCACCATCAGTCCCATGGTGGGCACCAGCGTGCCGACCATGCTGGGGATTTCGCGCAACACATATCGAGACGGATCGGCAGGGTCCGTCGCAGGTTGACCTTGCGGGTCGAGGTTCGTGTAGATTGGTTCCATAGGATACGCAGCCTTGTAGACGTTCTGCACATCCAAATAAAGATTGAGCACCCATTTCGGGAAATAGAATTCGCGGTCTATCCGCACATCCAGTTGGTGAGCCGACGACAGGCGGAGAGAGTTGAACCGCGAATAGTCCATATACGCCATATTGCGGATGTCCCAAGCAGCCTTTTGCGAAGAGAGCGCATAGTCGATGGGACTATAGGGCGCACCGCCCAACCAACGCCAACGGGCTGCAAAATTCCAATTCCTGCCGAGGGGACAACTGGCGATGACGTTCAGAATGTGGCGCGTGTCCCACGAAGAAGGCTGATACTGCCCTGCGCGGTTGGTAAACTCACTGCGGAAGAGCGTGTAGGTGGCAGAGAACATGGCTCCTTGTGGCAGTTGCCAGCGCGCCACCGTCTCCACACCATAGGCACGACCTAAGCCCGAAGCCGTCAATGCCTCATCGCCCACAGCACCAAATCCCGCACCTTTGCTCGCCAAGCTCACACCTTCTGCCAGAGAAATGGGATAGTGCTCATAGGTCTTGTAGAAAGCCTCGGCAGCAAGCGACACCCCCTCCATGGGACGATGGCTCACACCCACCACCAAATGATTGGCCATGATGTATTTCAACGCATCGCGGTTCGCCAACTGCCCCTCAGCATTGCGATAGCCCAAAGTGGTGTAGGAGGGCAATTTGGCATAACGTCCCACATTGGCACTCACATCGGTGCGATCGCTCAGCGCATAGGTGATGGAGAGGCGGGGCGACAACTGCGGCAAGGGGTTGCGCATGGCAGTGTTGTAGTTGTTGCCTGCCACACTCAAGCCGAAGGAGAGCTTCAACTGCTGATTCCACCACTCTTTGGAGGCTTGCCCGAAAGCGGCGTAGGACAAGAAGTCAAGGCTGCTCTCATAGTTGTCGAGGGTGGACACGCCTGCGATGATGCGGCGACGAGCGGTGAGGTTGAAATAGTGCGCATGCTGCACGCCAGCTCCCACATTGAGTTTGAAGGGCAATCCCCAAAAGATGCGCTCGAAGCGGAGTTTATTTTCCGACTCTTGCGACTGATAGTCGAAGATTTTGGGCAAATTCGTCTGGTTGCCCACGTGCTTATAACTGCCATTGTCGAGCATGTTGCGACTCAGCACCCAGCGGTCGGTGTGTTTCGCGCCGAGCACCTTGTAGACGGCTCCCACGGTGTAGTGCCATTGGTCATAGATGGGGAGCATGTTGAGCAAGAATCGTCGGCTCTCGCTGGCGTTGGCTCCCAAGTCGGTGTTCAGGCGCATCTTGTCGATAGAGCCCAAGCCGATGATGGAGAGATTGCGCCGCTCGCTGATGCGATAGTCATATTTGAGTTGGAAATCATTATAAGTGGGCAGGAAGGGAAGTTCTAGCCACTTGAAGAGCATCTGCAAATAGGACTGTCGGGCAGAGAAGATGAAGGTGGAACGCGCATTGACAGGCCCGTCGAGGGTGAGCGAGGCATCCGATGCTCCCAAGGAGAGTTTTGCGTGTACGCGATCTCGGCTGCCCTCTTTCATGCGGATGTCCATCACCGAACTCAAGGCGTTGGGACGATTAGCAGGAAAAGCTCCTGTATAGAAGTCCACGGCACTCACAAAGTCGGGATTGAGGATGCCCACCGCTCCGCCCGCAGCTCCTTGCGTGGTGAAATGGTTGATGACGGGCAATTCAATGCCATCGAGGTAAAACACGTTTTCGGCTGGGCCTCCGCCTCGCACCAAGAGGTCGTTGCGGTTGGCAGCGGTGGCGGCCACACCAGGGAGGGTCTGCACGAGTTTCGACACGTCGCGGTTCACACCAGCACTCTTTTCGATCTGTCGCACTTCGAGAGTTTGCACGGAGAGCGGACTCTCGGCGCGTGTCTCCTCGGTGCGCGGTCTGACGATGGCTTCGGTGAGCGACACCTCGCTTTCGTTCATCGCCACATCGACGAAGGTGGTTTGGTTGCCCATCACCTGCACCTCTTCGGTGCGTTTCTTTTCGTAGCCCAGGAAGCTCACGGTGATGTGGTAAAATCCAGGTTTCACCTGCTTGATCACGTAGTTGCCCACGGAGTCGGTGACGGTGGCTGCCGCTTGGTTTTCGAGTCGCACGATGGCTCCTATGAGGGGTTCGTTGGTGCGCACATTGACCACGCGGCCTTTCACCATCCCGCGCTGCGCCATCAGTGGAAAAAATGCTCCCGAAAACAGGAGAAAAATAATAATTCTTAAAAACATAAGTCTAGTTTTAGAGGGTCGCAGACCCTTTATGCTCGCCACTTCGTGGCTCGGGCAATACTTAGATGTTAGACACGAGACTTTAGAGTCCTGCGGAGAAAATACTACCGCGCTAGCCTTAAAAGTCTAGAGTCTCTAGTGTCTATCTTCTAATGAAAAGTGAAAAAAGAGATTGAGTAAGAAGAGTAAGAATGAGTTATGAGTAAGAAAATGTTATCCCTATATGGAATGTAGTATCTCTATATAATGTAGACGTTAGACGTTAGAAAGTAGACGCTAGATATTAGAGGGGCAAAGACTCTTTCAGCTCGACTCCGTCTACGCTTCGTTCTGCTCACCTCGGGCTAACGCGGCTGGATGCTCCTCCTCCGCATGGCTCTAACGTCTAACGTCTAATGTCTAACGTCTAAAACCCTCTATTGTATCAACAGTACAATCATTTTGAGAGCAAAGTCGAAGAACACCATTTTGGCATTCACATTTTGCGCGATGTCGCGGCGTGCCAGAGCCAGTTCGTCCGAGATGCTCAGCACGTTGCGCTCATTGATAAAGGGCGAAAAGCGGCGAGAAAACTCCTCCTCCGCCCGTGTCATATAGTTCAACTCGGGGCGGTGGAAGTTCATGATGAAATTCTCACGCACCATGCGCAGCGCATAGTCCAAAAACGCCTTCTGACGTTCGCGCCCCCAACTTGCCACGCACTCACTCCACGCGTGCATCTCCTTGATGTCGCGCAGGTAGCACTTGCGCATCAAGACCGCAAACATGTCGAGAAACTCCTGTTCGTCATGTCCCACAGAGAGCAAACGCAGTGCCCGCACATAGTTGCCCTGAGCCGTGTGCGCCACATAGGCCGCATCTTCGGGCGAGATGCCCCGTTCGCGCTGTAGGTGCTCCGCTATCTCCGCTTCGGGAATGGCGCGCACCACCAGTCGCTGTGTGCGCGAAAGAATGGTCGGCAAAATAGCTTCTGAGCGGTGTGTCACGAGGAGAAACACAGTCTGTGTGGGCGGTTCTTCGAGGAGCTTGAGGAGCTTGTTGGCACAAGCCTGATTCATGAGTTCGGGCAGCCACACCACCACCACGCGCCAGCCCCCTTGCGAGGGTGTCAAAGCCAATTTGCGCACCAATTCATCACTCTCATCGGCAAAGATCTGCGGTTGCTGATTCTCAATGCCCATCTCGCTCTCCCAGAGTGAGAGATCGAAGTGGGTAGACTCCGAGAGCATCTTGCGCCACTCCTTGAGCCAGAGGTCGCTCACCACACTTGTGGTGCTCGAAGCACTCTTGGGACGAATCACGGGGAAGACGAAGTGCAGATCCGGGTGAGTCCACTTGCCAGTCATGGCACATCCGCCACACTGCTCACAGGGCTGCAATAGTGCCTCATGCTCATGAGGCTGGTGGTCTGTGGCAGACGTGTCAGCGACCATCGGCTGTGTCTCATCTGTGCCATGAGCCGAGGGCATGTCGGCAAAGAAGTTGTTGCCTTCCTGCTCCGCCCCATCGACTCTTCGCTTAGCCGTTTCGCAGAGCAAGAGTCGCGCAAAGTCGAGTGCCACGGCCATGTGCCCTGCACCTTCTGGCCCATCGAGGAGAATGGCATGGGGCAATCTGCCCTTGCGCCACTGATTTTGTAGTTGTTGATAGAGTGTGGATTGGAACATGCTAGACGTTAGAGGGTCGCAGACCCATTTATGCTCGGGGTCGTCTTCGCTCGCCTCTGGCCATTAGACATTAGGCGTTGCAAAGTCGAAACCTCCTTTTTGCTCTTCTTTGGGCACACTGGCTGAGAGCTTTCAGACGTTAAACCATAGAATTGAGCAAATGTAGCAATAAATTCCGAGATACTCATCTCTTTTGCTGGATATTTTGGGATTTAGAACAAAGCTCATGATGCACTTCGCTCCTGCCGAAGATGGGGCTAAATGAAGAGTCCTCCTTCCTGATTTAGTCCACTTAGTCAAAAATTGAACTAGAACTAGAACAAAAAAACGCAAAAATATAGAATAATCAAACTAAATGTACTATATTTGCATTTAACACACATCTAAACTTCCCTCTTTTTCGGATATATTATAGTGGCACGAAGCGTTTTTACGCCGGTGGTGCACCCTATCTGCTAGGAAGAATTGTGCGCTTGCGCTAATGGCGCATGCCCCATCAGGGAATCATCATGCCCCCCTGAGTGCAACATGACGAGATGATACATCTGATTTTACCAATTTATCTATTATATGCAATACATCATCATTATTTTTCTCAGCTTTTTTGCTTTGCGACTCATTTCGCTTTCGTTTTCTATCCGCAACGAGAAACGCCTCCTCAAAAAAGGTGGTAAACAATACGGCAAGTTCAATTCTCTCTTGCTCACCTTGGCACACATCGCCTTCTATTTCGGTGCGCTCTATGAGGCCTACAGCAAAGACATGGAGATGAACTCTCTCTCGTGGATGGGTGCTGGGGTGATGCTCTTTGCCTACGTCATGCTTTTTTACGTGATGTACAAATTGCGAGATGTGTGGACGGTGAAACTCTACATCGTGCCCAACCAGCGCATTGAGCGTAGTTTGCTCTTTAGAACGGTGCGCCATCCCAACTATTTCCTCAACATCATGCCCGAACTCATCGGTGTGGCTTTGCTTTGCAACGCATGGTACACCCTCTGCATCGGATTTCCCCTCTATGTGGTCTTGCTCATCGTGCGCATCCGCCAAGAGGAGGCTGCTATGAAAGAACTTTTCGCAGCTGCAAACGTTAGACGTTAGACATTAGACGTTAGAGATTAGACGTTAGAAAATAGACATTAGCATAAAAAGGCTCGCGCAGTTGTATTTCTTCTGCGCGAGCCTTTTGTGTTGAAGCTCCACAACGCCCGAGGCGAGCGAAGACGATGCCGAGCAAAATGGGGCTATGACTCCGAGTGCGGAAGATGTCCAACTGCGCGAGCCTCTAACGTCTAATGTCTAAACAAAGCCCGAGCCACGCTTGTCGTGGCGAGCAGAAAGGGTCTGCGACCCCTAACGTCTAACAGAGATATAGCTTGCCACTCCGAGCACAGAACCGGCATAGACCAGACATTGTCCGAAAAACCACAACACGCTTTCATGTATCGTGCCACGCGGTGGACACCAAAAGCCCACCATCACCAACAACGTGCCCACTGTGAGCATCGCCATTGCGCTCCATTCCTGAAGCTCCCATTTCGATAAGTGTTTCATAATTTAGATATTAGATATTAGACGTTAGAACTTAGACATTAAAATAAAAAGGCTCGCGCAGCAAAACACAACTGCGCGAGCCTTTTGTGTGGAACCTCCACAACGCCCGAGGCGAGCGAAGACGAAGCCGAGCAGAAAGGGTCTGCGACCCCGAGCGCAGCAAAACACAACTGCGCGAGCCTTTTGTGTGGAACCTCCACAACGCCCGAGGCGAGCGAAGACGAAGCCGAGCAGAAAGGGTCTATGCCCCTCTAACGTCTAACGTCTAATGTCTAACGTCTATATAGGGTCTATGACCCCTAACGTCTATTTGATCACCCTTGAGGAGTGTTTTCCTCTTTCTTCTTTTTCTTTTTGGGTGTAGGCACCAATTCAGCCTTGGCAAACTGCAAATCGCCATTCTTCACATCGAGTGCACGTTTCACACGAAGCGCAGGCACAAACACCACGTGCACGCTCGTGATGAGCCCAGCATTGACCGCCTCCTCCTTGTCCACACCCTTAGAGCGCAGCGTGGGACGGAACGAACCGAGGTCGCCCAAACGCACCGCATTGCCTTCGCGGAGCGCGTCGATGAGTTCCACCTCCAAGGCATCTACCACCGCCTTGATGTCGCTCGAAGCCAAGGTGCACTTCTTCTCAATGCGATCAATGATCTTCTGGTTGTTGATGGCCGCAGGAGGCACAATGGCAGGATGGAAAGTTTGAGCTTTGGTGTGGGGATTTTTGCGTTTTGCAATCTTGTAACGAATCATAGTAATACAGATTTTGAAGTGAATAAAATAATGTGTGTGGAATTCGACAAAGGGCCACGCAATCTCGCACTCTTCAGCCATGACATTCGCATGTCAAACTTGCGCGAGCATCTTCTGAAACTTTCGCATTTGCCTACACTACTCACGAGATGGCCGTGCACAACCATCGCAATCACCGTATGCAACTTGCGAATCGTTCTTCTGAAACTTTCGCGTTCCTCCCTTTTTGTGTATTTTCCACTCACCCAAGGTTAGGATGGGGCAAGAGTCATTTCCGCTCGAGTGCTGTGCCCCACAGCCTCCTCGTTGAGAAGCGACCCTCTATTTATATATGGGTTGATATGACCCCAAAGAGTGAAAAAATCGGGAAAATCTGCACTTTTTTCTTCATCCACCCCTCTTTTTGTGTTGTCAACTTTGCAAAACTAGGGGATTTCACTACAATAACTGCTCCTCCTTCCCAAGCCCCAAAATAGAAGCGTGAGCAAGCCTCATCCCCAAAAATCGCCCCCCCATCACACAAAATCCCCTCCGCACCAAGTGGGGAGGGGAAAACAAGAGGACTAGTCTATTTTAGGGTTAAGCCATCTCAGCGTAAGCACCAGCCATCGTCATGGCCAGCATCGACTCACCCAAGCAAAGGACACATCGCCCAGTGCATCATCATCGCAAAATCTCTGGCAGCGGCATATCGTCTGCATGCAACCTTGCCAAGCGTTCCTCACCTAGCGCAGTGAGCGAAAAGCGCATTCTCCGCTTATCATCCTTGCACAGCTGTCGCTTAATGAGTTTAAGTCGCTCGGCAGAAGCGATGACCTTAGAAGCGTTAGAGTTGGTGAGTCCAAGCGTTTCGGCCACTTCTCCAGCCGTCTGCCAGGAGCGCGCACTCAGCGTGCAGAGCAACATCGCCTCATTGAGATTCACATCATAATGCTGCTCAAAATACTGCTCCACATCAACGATGGCACGATAGACGTCGCGGATGCGACAAAGGCAAGAACTGTCCATAAACGAGAAAAATGGCCAAAAGAAAATAGACTAATGCGTGCGTAGTGATTACTTCTTTCTGCAACGCTTCAAGATCATCTCGAGCGGACAGATGCCCGTGAAGGCCGACTGCACGAGATTCACACCCATAAAGACAGAAAGGAAAATCCAATACTCAGACACATAGTGAGCCAAAGCGATGCCCAAAAGCACCACGATACCAGCAAAGAGACGTACGATATGTTCGTTACACATGATATAAATATATAATTAAGTAAATGAAGTGATGGAGCCCCCCTCACACGGTGTTCCCTGCAAGAGGCTGTTCCAAGAGAAAATAGTTTAGCGTGTTAAAAATCAAGAAGAAGTCATTAAGACTGAGGCAGGAGGATGTCAGCGATCACCTCTTTCAGTTGGCCATAGGTCATAGCTCCCACCGCCTTTTGGGGCAATCCTTCTTGGGGGATAAAGAGGAGTGTAGGCATGGAGCGCACGCCAAACACCTCAGTGAGTTCCACCTCTTGGTCCACATCGACCTTGTACACATCGAGTTTTCCTTCAAATTCTTCTGCGATTTGATCCAAATGCGGTGCCATCGCTTTGCAAGGGCCACACCACTTGGCATAAAAGTCTATGATGGCCGGACGTTGTCCGATAAACTTCCATTCATTAGGGTTAGCCACATAGTCAAATACATGTTTTTGGAAGTAGTCTGTTGTAATTTCTTTTGCTTTCATAATTTCCAATTTTCGTTGTGATATAATATTTTTACTAATTAGTTTCGCATGAGGGTTACTATTCATTCTCATGAGGATTACTATTCATTCTCATGAGGGTTGCTATTCATTCCCATGATGATTGCTTTTTCACATCATAGCTGCTAGCTTTTCATGAAACCGTCAATTAGTTTCCCCTGGAAACAAGTGCAAAAGTAAAACATATTTCCCAGACTAACAAATTTCCACAGGAAAATATGCATTAGACGTTGGAGAATAGACGTTAGAGAGTAGACGTTAGACGTTAGAGAGTAGACGTTAGGCGTTGGAAAATAGACGTTAGAGGGCCATGCGGCGATGGGCATCCAACCGCGCCAGCCCTCTAACGTCTAAAACACCTCTATTCTAACCACAGAACTATCATCCTTTATCCATAATGGAGCAGGCAGACGATTGGGAGGAAAACAATGATAAATATCTTGACACTGATAATATCCGTCACTGCAAAGCAAGAAAGCATCGCCGATATGCAATGGCAACTCTTTCACCCGAAGAGGAATTCTAAAACCTCTACCTGATACACAAGCAGTAAGAAAGGTTTCTTCTCCTTGGACGATGACGTGGTCTTCGGAAAGTTGAGCTATTTCTCCTTCTCGATTTTTATGGTACAGACGTACATCTCCCAACGAGGCATACAAAAGTCTATCTTCGCAGAAATACAAAAGAGTGAATGCCACTCCCATTTTGCATTTGCACTCTTTGCAAACTTTTGCCAAGCGCTGATCTGCGTAGCTAATCGCACGACAAATCAGCGCTATTCTATCGGGAACATTCGCCGTATCCATATAATCTGCGATGGCATGACATACAACTCGCGATGCGATTTCTGGCGATGATAAACCGCTCATCCCATCTGCAAGGAGAAGGAGGGTGACACCATTAGGCATCGCCTTGTGTAGGAGGTAATCTCCATTGCTCTCTCCTACCCCTACGCTATGGCTTTCTATTTTGAGTTCCATGAACTATGCACTTTCAAAAACCAATATCATTTTTTGGAAGGCAGATAGCGTTGTCTCATAAGAAAACAGACCATTACTATCTACGATTTGTTGGATGAGTTTACTATTTTCCTCTTGTTGGATCTCATGCTGCAGACATCGTTTATAGTAGTCCAGATGCTCTTTAGACAAGAACTCTACAATGTCATGAGCCAACCAATAAGCACCTACGATAATCTCATCAAAGTCTTCCCAATCATACACCTCGGAATGGATTCCTCTTTTCACATTAGCGAAAAAGTAGTGTTCAACTATAAAGGCCATATCCACGGCATCTTTGTTCGTTTGAATATTTCGATCTATCCAAGCATTGAACTTCAACACAAACAAGCCATGCAGCGATGCAATCTTTATGTCAAATTCGTCATCAATCCTTACTGTTATGGCACCTCTCAACACCTCCGTAAAACCTCTAACAGACATCGCAATATCCTCTTCCGGAGGCCAATACACACAGCCATCGTCTTTAGCTATCGCTCCATAAGGAACGATATCCATCTCATAGGCTCCATCGTAGAAGCGTTGGTACATTTGCTCATCTTTTTGAAAGCCCGACGCTAATAACTGCTGCTTAATCCCCTCGAAAGCATCCCAATGGGGAATGGCAATCGCAACATCTAAATCCCGAGTCTTTCTCCCAGAACTTATCCCTACCAACTGCCGAATCAAAATGTCTCGAGCAGTAGCTCCAATGACAAAGAAATCCTGCTCTATCTCGCCAAAACAGCGACAAACTTTCCTAAGAAGATCAACCAACAATGGGTTGCCTATCTTCTCACTTGAAATCTGAAAGTTCATTTTCTAATAATTTATTGGCAGCTTCAATGCAACGACTATCCCCACTGGCTACTAAATCTGCATATATCAATGGATAAGGCATTGTGTCGCCTTTCCAAAATTTCTGATAGACATAAACATCGCCTTCGGTAGTCCGCATGGTTCCTGACTTCATCAAACAGGAAAAAGGTTCTTCTGTGTAAAGCTCAAAACATGCTGGCATGAGATAACCATTCAATAAATTAGAGGCGCACTCTCCTCCCCATAATGTACTTGCGGGCAATACCAACTCTTTCCAGTGTTCCCTATGCTGTGGGGTGCGAAAATCCAACCGTTTTAACAACAACTTGGGTTTTAGCACTCGATGATAGTTATCAGCCCAAAGGTCAAGCAAAAGCCGACGTTCTTTCAGCACTCTTTTTCTTTGTGTGGTCAGTATAAACTTCCGATTTTCCAATTCATCAATCACATTTTTGACAGTGCCTATAGACACTCCACTATGCTCTTTGATGGTTCGAAAAGATTGCTCTATATGCTTGCCATCTTGCAAAAGATAAAAGATAACTTTCAAGCCGGCTTCCTGAAATATAGGGTATTGCTTATTACTTAATGGGGCTTTTTCGCCCGAATGAGAAAGTTGAATCCTATATTTCTTCCCTTTTACATACTCTATGTGATAGTTGCCTGCCGCATCTGCAAAATTGAGTCCCATTTTATACAGAGCATGGTAGATAGTGGGTTGCACATACCTTGCCACCAACAACACGGGCATTTTACTGGTCGCCCCACACCTCTTGGCTTTTTCCTCAACACGCAAAAGATTGGTCCCGTTGATTTCATTTTCAACTAGGTATTGAAACTCTAGTTCCATCATCTTGATTGTACCATTGCCCATAGAGGTGGCTTGTTCTTGATTGGTGTAGGTTATCTCTTCCTCAAGAAAAACTCTTTGGGCCTTCAAGGCATGAATCACTTGCTCTATAATCTGTATTTCATTCATATATTGTTCATATTTGCACTCTTGTTCAATAATACTGAACAGTGCAAAAATACTGAACATCTTTCGAAACACAAAATCTTTCGTTCATAAATCGCATGGCTCTTTTAGACGTGTTCTTGACATTAGAGGGGCGCAGACCCTTTCCACTCGCTACTACAAGCGTGGCTCGGGGCAACCTTAGACGTTAGAATATAGACATATAATCGGGTAGGAGGTAAATGCTAGTCATAAAAGGCAGTTACCTCCTACTTTCACATTTACCGACCTCCCACACCACCGTACGTGCCGTTCGGCATACGGCGGTTTCGTACTTTTACACCTCACGGTGTGTGGCAAGTTGTTTTCAGCTATCCCTTTGAGTAACGTCACTTCTATCCTATTGTCGGATTCCGTCCTATCGTCTTGGATAGAGAGTTCCTTGCGGACATCTGACGAAGAGGTTCGCAGGGTAGCATTCATTTACTATTGCACTGCACGATTCAGTCCTTCCCTGTAGGCACACGTACCTTGGGTACTATGACCTCTGCTGACTTCTCACGGCAAACTTTACTCCGCTTCTTTCGTAAAAACAACTATTTGAAACGTCCGTGAGACCTCCTCGGATAAGAACATTATCTTTCCATCTTATACCTACTTCATTTACACCAACCATTCCGAATAGCTATAGGACTTTGGTTTGTTTGGCAACCTTGTCCATGGTTATATGCCTTGTATGAAGTTTCTGTTCGTTAGGTCAGATGTTTGCCGCCAGCTTCCTTCAGATTTCATCTCACGATGAACACCCTTGCTCTTGGCTATGTAATTCCCGCTATTAGGGCTTACTCGGGACTGCCACCCATTAGATAATGCTCATGCCGAGCGTACCAAAAATAGAGCTACACAACAAAATGTGTAGCTCCTTCCTTCTTTTAAAGTACAAATACGCAGCCGAAAATCATCCTTAAATCATCTTCGTCACGCATTGGCACTGAGGTTCAAGCATAGCAGCCGAATGACTATTCATCTTTGTTATAATTCTTGCTGATTTTGCGTTTGAACGCTTCGTCTTTTTCTCCAAGCAGTTGTTTGACGAGGAGATAAACCATCGTGCAAGGATTGTGATCGTCCCATTTTTCACCATGCCATTCCGACTGTTCTTGCGCCTGTTTTTCTGCCCACTTTATGGCATTATCTTCATTTCCTCCGCAGTCCAACAACGTGCGACGGATATTCTTATCGTTTTTCTGATAACTAAATTTCTGATATTGGCTGAGTTTTTGTTTCTTTGCCCCTTGCTGCACATGATTCTCAATCCTGCCTTTATATTTATCGCGACTAATGGGATTTGTAGGATTTTCAAAATGATAGAGGAACCAGAGTTCAAAGGCTTCATTGCTCCATGCACATCTGATTTCTTTTTCGTGAGCAGCATCGATAGCCGTCTTGAAGTCGGGAAAGTTGTCCTTGTCAAACACCGCCCACACTACATCATAGGGGATTTGTGCATTATCGCGCAATTCCGACGCCTTCTCCACTACTTGACTAGGACAACCTTCTCCACCATAGGTAACCACAGAGACGTTATCACGTCTGGGAAAAGAGTTGAAATAGTTAGGCTCGGTCTCTTTACCTTCGCAAACAATGAGAATACGCCCACGAATATTGCGGTCTTCGGTTGCCGTTCTTCTCGTTTTCTCTCGAATTTCAGGAGAGAAATTCTTTCTTTTAGCCATCTTTTCAACTTAGATTAAGGGAGAAAAATAAGGAATTGCCCCATATCGCCCTGCGATGTAGTTGCGCTCCATATTCGTCGTGTGGCTAGGGCGTGTGCCGTCGGGGAGCACCATTTGCGCCATACTGTAAAGGTCGGTGCGCTCTTGTGCATCTTTCTCGGTAAACCAGATTTGGTCTTGTCGCAAAAGCTGGGCAGAGAGCAAATTGGTGTCGTGCGTGGTAAAGATGAGCTGCGCCCCTCGAGGGTTACGCGCTGGGGCGTTAAACAATGCCACGAGTTCTTGCGTGAGGAGCGGATGCATCTTAGCATCTAGTTCGTCGATCATGAGTACTCCACCCCTGTAGAGTGTAGCAAAGATGGGTCCTGCCATATCAAAGAGCTTTTGTGTACCAGCCGACTCCATTTGCTTAAAGTCAAAATTTTGTTCCCCTATTCTGTTTCCCTCTTGGTCATAGAGGCCATGTTGTGAGAATACCTCTAAGTGCTTCTGACCACTTAATTCCTTACAAATTTCTTCTTTTAGGTCAGCAGGCATTTCATTGGGCAAATCTTCAGGTGAAAACTCCTGAACTTTCAAAGAAAGATTACTAAACCCTAAATCAACTCTTTGAAAGAATTCCTTCATTTGTTCATATCCTGGCTGTTGCTCTTGGAGATATTGCCCAGTGAATAAATGTAATCGTTCTGTTTTTAGTCCCGACAATACATTAAGTTGCTTACTGAAAAATCCAAGAATTTGGTTAGAAATATCTCCCCCCAGCTGTCCCACGAGCGAGAGAAATAGGCGATTGTCATTGGTGCGCTCTTCCAAATCCTTTCCTTCTGCAAAGTCCACTTCATTCACGCCTATACCTTCTTCATCGCGGTCGAAGAGTTTAGTCTCCTTTCCGGCTTCATCGGTGCGAATGAGCCACTCTTCGCAAATCACCTGAGCAGTGTGGGTAAATCCATAGCGATAGTGCTCGTCTCCAGTCAAAAAGTCAAGTTCATAGAGCGTTGGTGACTGAGTTTTTTCGGCATTCAGGGCGAAAGGATCATAGGGCAATGCTTCTCCATTGTTCATTTTCACCGAACTGTCGACTAAATGTTTCATCATCCATAGTCCGTGCACCACATTGCTCTTGCCACTAGAGTTTGCCCCATAAATGGCAGCAGTGCGAAAATAGCGATGCTCGCCTTGCACTGCCACATTATCCTCCAAGTCTTTTACGTGGCTATCGGGAGTGAGGACGATGCTTTTTTGCTCTGCTATCGAACGAAAATTCTCTATTGTAAAACGTAGTATTGTGTCCATTGAATGATGTAAAAATGGAGTGGATAGATATAAACGAGTACCCTTAAAATGCAAAGATACAGTTTTTTTTTGAGAAGCCTTACCTGTGCAAGAAAAAAAGGGGTCACAGACCCTTTTTCGCTCGCCACGAAGTGGCTCGGGCTGCGCAGTTGGACTAGATTCTCTAGAAAAACTAGAAAGTCTAGAAGCCCTCCAAGGGACCGAGCCACGCTTGTCGGGGCGAGCAGAAAGGGTCCGTGACCCCGAGCAGAAAGGTTCTGTGACCCTCTAACGTCTAATTTCTAACGTCTAACGTCTAAAGAGGGTTTGCAACCCTCTTCAAATATTCTATCGCTCGGTCGGGATTGTTGTCGCAGAGGGCAAGAGCCTCGGCATAGAGGCGTTTCGCCTCCTCGTGGCTCACAGCACGGGAAGCCCAGAGTTCGTGCTCACGCTGGCGGTCGATGCGCTCCTGCTCGCGATGGAAAACGTCGATCTCGCGCGAACGCTGCGCCAAAAAGGTGGGCAAGTGGCTCACCAGATGATCCGGCGTGAGTTTGCCATACGCCACCTTGCCATACACCCCAGCACGCAGACGAGAGAGATAAAGCCCTATCTCCGCCAAGTTCAACTTGCTATATTCCCCCACAAACGACTCTGCCACAGCCTCCAACATCTCCCCCGAAATCTTGTCGCTGCTGCCCCACAACCGCGCCGTCTCGCTCAGTTGGATGGTCACCCACGTCACCGCTGTCTGCGTGCCGTAGCGACGTTTCACCACCTCCAGAGCAGGCGCACAACCTCGGAAACAGCGGTCGGCATCGAGTGCCATGTGGCGACACACCTGCGGGTTGTAGCGTTCGAGAAAAGCCGTTCGTGCGCGCTGCACCGCCTCCTGTGGCGCAGCGGTGAGGGCCGAACCACTGCGGGGGGAAGCCGCAAGAGCCGAGCTGCCTGCGGTGACAGGCGCGGTGGCTGGTGCTTCTGCTGCGGTGGGGATGGCAAGCAGAGACTCGGGAGAGGCAGAAGAAGTGCGAAGAAGTTGCGAAATCGAATTTATCTCAGCTTTCTTCCTCTGCGAAGGGAGAGATGATGTATCGGATTGTTGCGAAGCGATGGTTTCCATTTCGGGAAAAAGCTGAGCATCGTCCTGTGAAGACGGTGCAGACAAAATGCAAGGAGTGAGTTTCATGGTCAAAAGAGGTTAGGAAAGAAGATGGGACGTTTAGCAAAAAAGGCAACAGAGATGCAACGGACATTTAGCAGAACTGCATCTCATGATAAGCTGAAAGACAACGGACATTTAACAGGAAGCAAACAGACGAGCAACTGACATTTAGCAGAACTGCATCTCATGCTAAGCTGAAAGGCAACGGACATTTAACAGAAAGCAAACAGACGGGCAACAGACATTTAGCAGAACTGCATCTCATGATAAGCTGAAAGACGACAGACATGCACAGACACATAAGTCATCAAAACGGCACACAAGGCGGAAGCGCGTATTTGTCTTCTTGGCTCGTGATGGCCTGCACCACTTGATGCTGGAGAAACTGCTGTCGCTGCTGGTGAAAGAGCCGATCTTGCTGCTCCTGCGAAGCATTGCGCTCGAGAAACACCCTATTGCGCCATGCCCTATCGGCCTGAAAACTAGCTTCTCTGCACTCTTGCTGCTCCGCCTTTTGCTTCACCTGCTGCGCTCGTTCTTCGGCATATCGACACTGATTGAGATGCCACGTGCTCACCGCCGCATGCCAGTTCATCATGTCGTGGCGCGTGGTCTTCCAGCCATTGGCGGCATAGTAGGCCACAAAGCGATCGGCTTGAAAGTCGGCATAGCCCAAATGCCGAGCATAGGCAGCCACCTCCTCCACCGTGGGAGGATTGAGATAGACGGGAGTGCGCAAAAGATGCCCTCTCACACTGGCACGCTTGCGCCGCAGGGGAAGAGCTGCAGACGATTTCGCCTTCTTCGCCTTCCCTTCACCCCGAGTATCGCAAGATTTTGCGAAAAGATTTAATTCCTCGCAGATATTCTCTTCATCGTTCGTCACGCTTTGTTCTTCCGCTACCCTACTCTCCTCTTTCTCGGTGACGAGGAGAGAAGATGTTTTTCTTCTCTCTTCTTTCTCTTGTTCGTTTGTTTGTTTGTTCGTTTGTTTGTTAACGCGCACGTACGCGTGAGAACCATTTGCAAGTTCTTCATTTGCAGGAACTTGCACACTA
>NZ_KB290706.1:24357-28161 GCF_000318095.2 Alloprevotella sp. oral taxon 473 str. F0040 | reverse complement strand
GAACTTGCACACTATTTTCTGGCACTTCACAACCATCTTCCAGCACATCAGAGGCAATACACGATGCAAGTTCTTCATTTGCAGGAACTTGCACACTATTTTCTGGCACTTCACAACCGTATTCCAGCGCATCAGAGGCAACACACGATGCAAGTTCTTCATTTGCAGGAACTTGCAAGCTATATCTTTTGTTTCTCGACTTCGAGAGTGCAGGGTCGATGGTTCGCAACATTTCGTCGAGCATGGGAGAGGAGAACGTACGATTCTTGCGGTCGATGGTGAAGAGTCCGAAATCCTCGATGATGCTGCGCACGGTGTCTTCGTCCGTCCAGAAGGAGAAGGCGAGCGACTCATAGTCGAGTTCGAGCACGCAGTATTTTTCGGAGCGCAAGCGTTGGAGGATGGCGAGATAGATGCCATATCCTGCCCAGCCCATGCGAGCCCGGAGTTTGGCAGACCGCTGTTCGGCATAGTTGTCGATGAAAAGCGGCACATACTTGTTGTAGGAATCTGTCTTTTTCATGATGGTGTCGATTTAGGTAAAGGATGGGACTATGGTCCAAAGGGTGCAGTTTTTCTCGCAATCCTGCGAAATCCCTGCGCTTTTACACCGCAAAGTTACGACTTTGTCGCAATAAACAAATAGATTTAAGATTTATTATTTTTCTCGTGTCGTTTTTCTCCTCCTCTCTTTTGGCTTGTGATGCTTCAGGGAAACCCGAGATTGGAGGTGACCTAGGCTACGTCACACGATTTTCTCCTAGATTCTTCGTCAAACTACGGAGAAAAGAGGATAGTTCTCCCACGTTTTTTGAAAAATCTCGGAGAGATTAGACGAATCTAGACATTAGAGGGTCGCAGAGCCGTTTTAGACGTTAGAAATTAGACAAATCTAGACGTTAGACGTTAGAAATTAGACGTTAGAAATTAGAAGGCTAGCGCGATTGGACTACATCTCCGCATGGCTCTAAAGTCTAAAGTCTAACTGCTAATGTCTAAGACCTAACGTCTAACCTAAAGATAATCCCCACTCACCTGCAATAGATGAGTGGGGATGTTTCTATTATCGCTGCATGGTGCTAACGTCTAACGTCTAACTGCTTACGTCTAACTGCTTACGTCTAATACCTAACGTCTAATACCTAACGTCTAATACCTAATGTTTAGAGTCTATATTCGTCTATTACAGTCACTCAAAAACGTAATTCAGAGGACTGTTTTTGATTTTGACTAGACTGTGAAGCATCAGGGGCATTTCCCTTCAACTTAAGAAGTTCTGAACGATATTTGTCGAGTATAGTACGCCCTAAGTCCGTGACACAACCTCGGAAAAGCGTAACCACAAAGTTTTTGATAAAATCTTCGATGGTAAACTGCTCCATGCCTCGATCACGGTGGATGACACTATCGGTGAGCAAAGCTAAAGATCCTACAATCACGGCATAATTCACATCATCGCGAAAGAGGCCTTGCTCCACTCCCACCTGAAGCAATTCGACAAAATGCTTGTCGGTGGCTTCACGACGTGATTTGAAATACTGAGCAACGGCAGGGAAATACTGAATCTCTCGCAAGTAGTGATCACTAGCTGATGCAAAATCGTTGATACGATATTCTGTCACCCCCATCATGAGCTCCAACACATTGGTGGAACGTGCAGCCAATTGTGCAGAATACTGATACTCCCGGTCTAAATTGTTCTGTACGCACGCCATCACCAACTCTTCCTTGTCACGGAAAAACTGATAGAGCGTGCGCTTCGACATGCGAAGGTTTTTAGACACTTCGTCCATGGTGACCTTCTTAATGCCTCGCTGGCGGAAAGCAAGGTCGGCAGTTTCAATGAGCAACTGGCGCAAGTTGAGCTGTTCGGGTGTCATGCGCTGCGGATCAGTGCTACCCATGCTAGTGAGAGCAGCATTTCTTTTCCGAGGGGAGGTGGGCGAAGTGGAAGATTGCATGGCGGGATAGTTTTGAGTGAATCATCTGTTGTAGAAGTCTACCCATGCTCTTAGCAAAAAAGAGCTGAGATAAAACGACCTTATTGTGAGACGGGCTATACTAAAACGAAACATCTCACAAGGAAAACGCAAGATGCGTTGTTAGCAAAAATACGAATGTCTGTGCACTTGACCAAGGAAATGTCTAAAAACTAGCAAAAGAAAATAGTTTTTATTGCCATCTGCATTGTGTATTAAAGATTTGAAACACAAAAGACATAGAATAGTTCTTCAAATAAGGAGGCTATGAAAAGAAGACATATCTCAAGATACTAACAGCGAAGAGATAAAACTTACAACTCCTTTCTACGAAATAGACGAAATAGATGTTAGAGGTTAGACGTTAGAGGTTAGACGTTAGAACCATGTGGCGAAGCAAGAGACTTTTTCCTTTTGTGGCACTTCACTTTGTATTTTTGTGGCAACACTGGGCGAAAGCTATTTCTTCTTTCTTGGGGTCTCCGTTTTAAGCGATGAGATAACAAGCATAGCGAGTAAGCATGAAATCAGGGATACCACGCTTGGAACTACTGCCGATTGCCACCATTTTCGTGACCTCACGAAAATGGTCCTCTACATTGATATCCTGCGACCCTCTGACGTCTAAAAAGGGTCTGCGTCTCTCTATTCTATATCCACACAGAGTCCTTTTCCCAACCAGTGGGGAAGCCCATCGCCTTCACATCCACTTCGGGAAAATTTGAAAGTAAAATGCGAACTTTGCCAAACATATCATTCTGAGGTGAAATGCTATTAAGGAGATATTTAATAATCCATAGATTATCATAAATGCGAAGTTGTGCATTACCTTTAGTGCACCACGGCACATGTAGACTATGGGGCTGCATCGGACGGATGGCATTCACTCGATTCCACACTCGAGCATGGTGACAACAACTATTGCGCGTGAGATACACAATCGTCAACCACGACTTAAAAGGTTTGACATCAAGGCAAAACATCTTAGCCACCCTTTTCTTAATCACCTTGTTCTTAATGTTATCATAAAGCTTTGTCAACACTCCAAAGGGCAAAACCTCTGCCAGTATCCACGCAGGAGGAAAAGGCGAAGAATAGGTGCTTTTGAAATGCACCAAGTAATCTTCTCGCGAGTTATCAACTTCTTTTCTCATCAACCCCATCGTCGCGTGATGTATGGAGCTATCGACAAAATTCTGAACGTCTGACATCCAAAAAGGATTTTTTGTCACCTCACACCCGATATTGACTATCGCACTACGCACTGCGACCTCAATTTTCTCTATTTCATTAAAAATGAGCAGACGAAGTTTTTTATCAAAACGATAGAGCATCATAACCTTTTCAAAGGAAGCCAGTTTTTTATAGAGATGCGCCTCTTTTGGCTGCTCCAAAAAGGGATACATGTAGCCCGAAAGTCGATAATAACCAATGCTTTGCAGATAACGTTGTGCCTTGAGGGTATCGGTGATTTGTAGACCGCGCAACTGCAACAACTTGATTAAGTATTGAGTGGAAGTGTATGTTTTCGTAAAAGGCACCAAGGTAGGCGGTGCAACCTTTGTGTTTCTAGTATTCATGGGTCAAAAAAAAATTGACCCGCACATTTGAGCATCGTTGAGAGGCTTGGCGGGTTCTAGTAGTGCAAAAATACTAACTTTCTCAAATACCAGCAAACTTTTGGAGCAGAAATTGAGGTTAGAGGGTCACGGACCCTTTCTTGCTCGCCACGACAAGTGTGGCTCGGGCTGGCGCGGTTGGGCTCTTCGCCGCATGGTTCTAACGTCTAACGTCTAAATTCTAATCTCTATTCCCCTCTAATGTC
>NZ_KB290706.1:15261-24337 GCF_000318095.2 Alloprevotella sp. oral taxon 473 str. F0040 | reverse complement strand
TAAATTCTAATCTCTATTCCCCTCTAATGTCTAATCTCTAACGTCTAAGCAGAGCCCGAGCCACGCTTGGCGGGGCGAGCGAAAATGGGTCTGCGACCCTCTAACCTCTAATCTCTAGTACCAACAAATGCCGCGCTGGTCGGTCATTTCGAGGGTCACCTTTGCGCCCGAGAGGATAAGGTCGTAGGTCAAGAAACTCTTTGTGTAAGGTTGTCCGTTGACAGTGACCGACTTGATGTAGCAATTCTCATCGGAAAGTCCTTCGGCAGTGAGGGTAAAAACCTTGCCGTTGTTCAGCGCAATGCGGCTCTCATGCCACAGAGGCGATGTCAGTTCGTAGTGTCCCTGCACAGGATCCACCGGATAAAAGCCCATGGCAGCAAAGGCATACCATGCCGACATCTGACCGCAGTCCTCATTGCCACACAGCCCCTCGGGGCGGTCGGTGTAGAACTTCTGGCACACCTCGCGCGCGAGTTCGGCAGTGCGCCAAGGTTGGCGCGCGGCGTTGTAGAGGAAAATCACGTGATGTCCCGGTTCGTTGCCATGCGCATACTGCCCAATCATGCCCGTGGAGAAGATGGGCAACTCCACGTGCTTCGGAGTTTCGGCAGAGAAAAACTCGTCCAGACGTTGCGCCAAGCCATCCGCACCGCCCATTTTCACCTTCAGTCCCTCCACATCGTGCTATACGCTCATGAGATACTGATAAGCATTGCTCTCGGTGATGTCCTTCGTGTAGGCAAAGGGATCGAAATCCGCCTTGAATGTCCCATCGCTCAGGCGAGGGCGGAAGAAGCCCGTCGCTGTGTCCCACAGGTGAGCATAACTCTGGGCGCGGCGCAGATAGTCGCGATGGAGCACGCTGTCACCGATGTGCTTGCCCCACGCTGCGATGGCAGCATCGTCATAGGCATATTCCAGTGTTTTGCTCAAACTCTCTTCGTGCTTATCGGCAGGCACATAGCCCAACGTGTCGTAGTCGCCCAGCCCGCGATAGCCCCAGCGTTCGGCAGTGGAGCGCAGCAGGCGCGTGAGTTGTTGCGCATCGGCAGGCTTGTAGACTCCGCGCAAGATGGCTTCCACGATGACGGGCACGGAGTGATAACCGATCATCATGTCCGTTTCGCTGGCAAACATGTTCCACACGGGGAGGTGACCTTGGTTTTGCGCTCCCAAGTCCACCATCGACTGCACCATGTCTTTGTTGTCATCGGGTGCAATGAGGTTGTAGAGCGGATGGGCAGCGCGGTAGGTATCCCACAGGGAGAAGGTGCTGTAGTGCTTTTGCCCCTCGAACAACCGATGCACTTGGCGGTCTGCCCCGAGATAACGGCCATCGACGTCGCTATACAAGGTGGGACAGACCTGCGCACGATAGAGCGCGGTGTAGAAGATGCGCCGCTGTGCCGCCGTAGCTTCCTCGAGATGCACACGCTCAAGGCGCGATTCCCACAAAGCACGTGCCTCGCGGTGGTAGCGATCGAAGTCGAAATCTTGGGCTTCTGCGCGATGATTGCCCTTCGCCCCTTGCGCATCCACGCCAGAGAGCGCGGTGGTGAGGACGATTTGGTCGCCAGCCTTCACACGATAGTGGAGTTTCGCCACATAGCCCTGATGGTGCGCGGGTTCGTCTTTGAGGGGAATGCGCTCGATCGTGATGCTGTCGGCAGGTCGTGAGAGGCGGGTGTAGAAGTAGAGTTGCTGATTGCGCGCCCATCCGTCGGAGTGTCGGTAACCTTGGAGTTCGTCGTTCGCCACCACCTCTATCTGGCTGTCGGTACATCGGTCCCAGTTCATCGCCTTGTTGAGATTGAGGGTGATGCAAGCGGAGTCAGAACTTTGGAGGAAGGTGTAGCGTTGCACACCCACTCGCGGCGTGGCAGTGAGTTCCACGCGGATGTTGTAGGGGCGGAGCAGCACGGAGTAGTAGCCGGCGTGCGCCTTTTCTTGGTCGTGACTAAACTTGGCGTGGACACCGAGGGGCGGCTCAGCGGTGAGCACGGGGGCGATGGTGGGCATGAAGGAGATGTCGTACATGTCGCCTGCTCCTGTGCCACTGAGGTGGGTGTGGCTAAATCCGGCAATGGTGCTGTCGGGGTAGTAGTAACCGGCGATGCGGTCCCACCCTGGGATGCCGTTGTCGGGACTGAGCTGCACCATGCCGAAGGGGGTTGCCGCACCAGGATAGGTGTTGCCCACCCAGTCTGTGCCGATCATGGGGTCTACCTCGTGGCTCAATCTCTTGATGCTCTTGAGGGCTGCATCGGTGGTCTTCGCAGAGGGTTGAAGACTGGCAGAGGGTTGTAGACTGAGGGCAGATGCGCCTTCTCTCTTGCCTGATGCTTCGGTCATCTTTGCCAAAGGTTTGCAGGCGGTGGCGATGCAAGTCATTGCAATAAGGCTTGCGAGGACATAGTTTTTGGGCATATCTTTATAGGTTAAATGTAGACGTTAGAGGGTCGCAGACCCTTTCTGCTCGCCACGAAGTGGCTCGGTTCTTCTGAGGGCTAGTTCTTCTAGGGGTTCTAGCCCAACCGCGCAGCCCTCTAACCTCTAAGCAGAGCCCGAGCCCCGCTTGGCGTGGTGAGCGAAAAAGGGTCGATGACCCTCTAACGCCTAACCTCTAACGTCTAATAACTTTGCCTTTGACGATATGGAGTCCGGGTTGTGAGGGCGAGATGCGTCGTCCGGAGAGATCGTAGTGCGGAGCATCGTCGGAGGGAGCGGAAGGAGCGAGGGGCACGACGGCAGTGGGCACCACAGTGAGGAGCTTTTGCACATCCGCATTGAGAATCTCTTGAGTCTCGTTGTCGATGAGGAGACCCACCACGCGGAGGTTCTCAGGTTTCATCACACTTCCGGGGAGGAAGAGATGAAACGTCTGGCTCACCGGCACACCGCGGCGCATCTCCGTGGGGAGGATGCCCACCTGTTCAGCTTGGATACCCACTGGATAAATTTTTCGCGCCACATCATCATAGAGGGTCGATACTTGATAGGGCTTTTTCACCCACGGATGGTCAGCACCTTCCAATTCTGGACGGTTAGAGAAATAGTTTGTTTGATTGTAAGGTCCCACCTTGTCTTCCACGAGGACATACTGGATGCGCAAATTCGTTTTGGTATTATCAAATCCGAGTATTGAGGTGAGGGTGATGTCGTAGTCGAAAGTATCGGTTTTCGTCACCTTCGTCTCCATCTTGTAGGGCGTTTTCTTGGGTTGTTGTTGGAGGACGTTGCGCGTGTTGTAGAACGACATGTCTACCTTCTTCTTGCGATTAACCCATCCTGCGGGTAATCCCTCAAATCCAAGGAAGCGATAGTCCTCCACCGCCATCTTTTCTATGGTGTATCCCTGTGATCTGTGCACAGCAATGACCACGAATGGCACATTTTTGAGTTCTTTGTGCAGGCGTTCGATAGTGACGATGCCTCTCGGGCAGAAGCCGCACCATGTGCCGGTGCCTTCTTCGATGACCTGCACACGAGGATAGAGCACATAGTCCTTGGGATATGCGTGCGTTTCGACCGTGCCCTCTGGGGGCGTTGCTGTTGCCGCTGTGCTACCTTGTGCTGCGGCAGTGCCACCCATGATGGCGGCAAATAATAGTGAGAAGATTCTAGACATGAATTAGACGTTAGAGATTAGACTTTAGACGTTAGAGGGTCGCGGACCCTTTTATGCTCGGGGTCGCGGACCCATTTGTGCTCGCCACGGAGTGGCTCGGGCGTTGTAGACGTTAGACGTTAGAAGGCTAGCGCGGTTAGACATCTTCGCCGCAGGGCTCTAACGTCTAATTTCTAACGTCTAGAATGGTTTGCGCCAGTCGCAGCCTTCTTTCCAGCGGGAGCAGCCGTAGGCAGTGTGTCCCTTGATGACTTTGCCTTCGCCACACTCGGGACATTTGCTGCCGGCACGGATGATTTTGCGCTTCGGCTTAGCTTCGCCATTGCTTTCTACGGAAGAAGATGTCGCATTTTCGGGAGAAGATGACGCATTTCCTGCAGGGGAAGAAGGGGCTGAGGGAGAAGATGTACCTTGTTTTGCAGAGGATTTTCCAGCAGAGGAAGCATTTCCAGAAGGTGCAGCAGCCTGCTGCACACGGCGGTTGGTGTTGTCGCACAGCACCGTGTGCACGAGTTCTGAAACCATCTGCTTGAGTTCTGCCATAAACTGCTGCGCACTGTAGGTGTAGTGCTCGATTTGTCGCAACTTATTTTCCCAGATGCCCGTGAGTTCCGCACTCTTGAGGAGTTCCTCTTGGATCAACCCGATGAGAGCCACGCCCGTGGGAGTGGCTTCCAAACTCTTGCGCTGCAGACGGATGTAGCCGCGCTTGTAGAGCGTTTGGATGATGGCAGCACGCGTGGACGGACGTCCGATGCCGTTTTCCTTCATCGCCTCGCGGAGTTCTTCGTCGTCCACATTGCGCCCTGCCGTCTCCATGGCGCGGAGCAGCGTGGCCTCGGTGAAGGGTTTGGGCGGAGTCGTCTCTTTCTGCGTGAGCGTGGGCGTGTGAGGGCCTGTTTCCCCCTTCTGAAAGGGCGGTAAGGTGCGCTCATCGTCCGAGCGTTGCGCCCCAGCATTGCCCGCTTGCGGTGCTGCCCCACCCTCGCCTGCGGCAGGAGCGGAGGAGGAAGAAGCGGCATTCGTTCCACCCTCTCGGGCAGCATTCGCCTTGGGGAAGAGCACGCGCCAACCTTCGTCTACAATCACCTTACCACTGGCGCGGAAGGGGATGCCAGCCGCCTCACCATCGACGGTGGTGGTGGCAAATCGGCAGTCGGGATAGAACACGGCAACGAAGCGTTGCACGATGAGGTCGTAGACATTGCGCTGCACATCGGTGAGCCCTTGTGGCAACACACCTGTGGGGATGATGGCGTGGTGGTCGGTGATTTTGGCGTTGTCAAACACCTTTTTCGACTTGCGCAAGGGAGCATGGCGCAGGGGTTCGAGCCACTGCGTGAGCGGCACTGTGCGCCCCACGTGATAATCGCGGATGCCCTTGAGGATGGCAGGGCAGCGGTCGTACATGTCGTCGGGCAGATAGGTGGTGTCTACACGCGGATAGGTGGTAAATTTGTTTTCGTAGAGCTGCTGGATGAGTTGCAAGGTGAGGTCGGCACCATAGCCATACTTCTTGTTGCACTCCACCTGCAGGCTCGTCAGGTCGAAGAGTCGCGGGGGAGCTTCTGTGCCCTTCTTTTGGGTCACCTTCTGCACGGTGAAGGGCGTGCCTTCGATGGCTTTGAGGGCAGCTTCCGCCTCCTCGCGATTGGTGAATCCTCGTTTGGAGAGCGACTTGTTGGCAGGGGATTTGCCCTCGGCAGCTGGCCCTCCTTCTGCCGCTGTGGAGGGGATTTGTGGAGCATCGCCACTGCTATTTGCAACTCCTTCGCCAGAGATCTCGGAGTTTTCTCCCGAAATCTCGGAACTTTGTGAAGAAATCTCCGTATTTTTTGCGATGCTCTCCGACTTTTTCTGTGCACCATCGGATTTGCCCTCCTCATCGTCTTCCGCATCGAGGCGGGCGGTGAAGGTGACATCGCGATAGATGGTGGAGAGCACCCAATAGGGTTCGGGTTGGAAGTTTTGAATCTCGTGTTGCCGCTCCACAATCATGGCGAGGGTGGGGGTTTGCACGCGCCCGATGGAGAGGGGTTGCGCTCCGCGACGGCGATTGTTGTCGCCATATTTGAGGGTGTAGAGGCGGGTGGCATTCATGCCCAGGAGCCAGTCGCCAATGGCGCGGCAGAGTCCAGCTTCGTAGAGCCCTTGATAGTCGCTTTGGGGGCGCAGACGGGCAAAACCTTCGCGGATGGCTTCTTCGGTCATGGAGGAGATCCAGAGTCGTTCGACAGGACAGGTGGCACCGGCTTTCTGCATGACCCATCGCTGTATGAGTTCTCCCTCCTGCCCGGCATCACCGCAGTTGATGATGCGCTCGGCTTTGGCAAAGAGTTGTTCGATGACGTTGAACTGTTCTTCCACGCCTTCTTTGAGTCGTATGCCGAATCGCTCGGGCACCATGGGGAGGGCTGCGAGCGACCAGGCTTTCCAGTAGGGGGAATACTCCTCGGGATTCTTGAGTTCGCAGAGGTGGCCAAAAGTCCACGTGACTTGATATCCGTTGCCTTCGTAGTAACCAGCATTGCGCCCCACCCTGTGGTGGTGCGTTGCGCCGATGATTTTGGCGATGTCGGCGGCTACAGAGGGTTTCTCAGCGATGCAAACTATCATTGTTTAGACGTTAGGGGTCACAGACCCTTTTATGCTCGGGGTCGCAGACCCATTTTCGCTCGCCACGGAGTGGCTCGGGCAGATGAGACGAATTAGATGTTAGAAATTAGACGTTAGAGATTAGACATTTCGCCGCAGGGCTCTAACGTATAATTTCTAATCTCTATTTTAATAGCACCACCCATTTCCCTTTTCTATCGGATCCTTCTCGCACAATCATCTGATAGTCTATTAGTAAAGATAGATCTCGGGAGATGGTCGGCACAGAAACTCTAAGCTCCAAAGCTAATTGTTTTTTGGAGAGGCTTGGGTTTTGTATGAGCAGTTGAAGCATCTTTGCCAATCTCTGTTTTACTATATCACTTACTGTATCACTTACTGTATCATTTACTATATCACTTACTGTATCATTTACTGTATCATTTACTATATCATTTATCGTATCATTTACTGTATCACTTACTGTATCATAATGGATAAAATCAGAATGACACGGAATGCGAATCAAGAAAAAACTTCTATCTTGATCGGTCTCAATGATGGCTTTAGGCGATCCATTACGTTTTAACTCATCTTGGATAGTGGGAATCCCTGTGGCGCGTCCCTCAGAGAGCTTCAATTCCTTAAGAAAATCGCCTAATCGTCTATTGCGATAGCGACGTGCTTGTAGATACTGAGCAGAATTAAGGGCATCTGCAGATATACTACGGTCTGGACCTGAGTAACTTAATATAGAAATTTCGTGAGGTTGTACACAGATTTCTACAGCTTCATACTCTTGGTAGTCGCGATGATAGAGGGCATTGACCACAGCTTCCTCCAAAGCCTGATAGGGATAATTAAAAAAACGAATAGACTCTGCTTGCCCTTTGGGTTTTATTATTCTCTCTTTGATGATGTTTGTGCGGAGATAATCGAGAGTAGCCCTTATCATCGTGGGCACAGAACCCGTGATAGATGGCACTTCTATCATATTATTGGGATTTTGAAGCACTCCTTCGGGAAACATCACGATGTCCACTTGAGTATAGGGAAAATACTTCCGCGGATCTTCACAAAACATCATTGCTGCTACGTTCTTCAATCGTCTATTTTCAGAAGAACCACTCCACAAATCAAGTTGCTCGAGTGTTACGCTCAAATCTTGTTTGAGCACCACATCCACCAGTTTGCTCCCTACGCGCTGAAGATAATCTTGCACCAAGAGAAGCGAGATGTCTTTGAGGGCTATTTCCTTGTTCGAACGCTCATCAAAGGGCAATCTATTGCTCATTTCTCTCAATTCATTCAACACTTCTCCCTTCGCTTCTATCGTGCTACTTCCTGAACGAATGTAAGTTGTAGAGGGTGACTTATCACTCACCACACTACTTCTCACCTCGTAAGGGCGCATATCCCCTGCTGGCACCCAAATGACCAAAAGTTTCTTCCCATCTACTTCTTCTATGGACGTGCGGGGCAAGTAGAAAGGACTAATTTTGTGATTATATCCCACCATCGACTTTAGGATGCGGTCTAGAGATTCATCTGGCACTCCACAAATGGGACGTTTGACCATGCCATTCTCTTCTTCTACCCCAACAAGAATATATCCCCCACCTATATTGTCGAAATCATTGGCAAAGGCACAGATGCTTTGATAGATTTTCGGAGCGTTCCAACCTTGCTTAAACTCTATGCGATTGCTCTCTATCCGCTGATTGCTAAGTAGTGCTTCTATGTCGATGTGAAGTGCCATAATTATTTTAATTACTTGAATTTAGACATGAGAGAGGGTAGACGTTAGACATTAGACGTTAGAGGGCTAGCGCGATTGGACGAATCTAGAAACTAAAGAGTCGAAGTTAGAAAGTTAGCATGGACGCACATCGCCGCAGGGCTCTAACGTCTAATTTCTAACGTCTTATCTGCCTCTCTTTTCGCCCAATCGAGGTGGTGGGTGGCAACGATGACGAGTTTGTGTTCGTGGTGTGCCAACTGGTGGAGGAGGGAAAAAACCTCTTCTGTGGCTTGGAAATCGAGGAAATTGGTGGGTTCGTCGAGGAGGAGGATGGGCGTGTCTTGCGCCAAAGCTCGGGCAAGCATCACGCGCTGTCGCTGACCATCGGAGAGGGTGTACATCTTGCGCGAAGCCAGATGGGCAATGCCGCACCGCTCGAGGGCGATGTCCACCAAAGGATCCGAGTGTCCTGCCCGCCATGCCGTAGAGGCATGGGGCAGACGACCCAGTTGCACCACTTCTTGCACCGTGAGGGGTGGCATTTCAGTGGTGGTGGGCAGCACGATGCTCATCCAGCACGCTCGCTGAGGCGGCGCAAGTTGGCAGAAATCGATGTCCACCTCCTCTTGCGCCGTCGGGCTGCTGCTCAGTGCTTCCGAATGTTGCGCCTCACTCGGCTGGAGATTGCGCTCGAGGGCGAGAGTGCCAGAGCGCGGAGTGGGCGCAAGGAGCTGAGCTCTTGTTGTTTTTATCATCACCTGTCCTGCGAGGGAAGGCAGCAGTCCAGCAAGGGTTTGGAGGAGGGTGGATTTCCCACTTCCATTGCGCCCGATGACGGCCACCAACTGTCCCGACTCTAGGGTGAGGGTGAGGGGTGGCATCAGCGGCACACCGTGGTGGCCGAAGGATAGGGCGTTAAGAGTGAACTGCATAGTTTTGCAAAGGTAAGCATTTATTTCTAATTAAAGGGTAGACGTTAGAAAGCTAGCGCAGTTGGACTGTTTTAGACGTTAGAGATTAGAGCTGTGCGGAGAAAAGCCCAATCGCGCTAGCCCGAGCCACTTGTGGCGAGCATAAAAGGGTCTGCGACCCTCTAACGTCTAATGTCT
>NZ_KB290706.1:10221-15241 GCF_000318095.2 Alloprevotella sp. oral taxon 473 str. F0040 | reverse complement strand
GGTCTGCGACCCTCTAACGTCTAATGTCTAAAATGCGTCTAATCTCTATTTCTACTCCATATATTTTTGTATTTTCCAAAGAACCCTTAACTTTGTAACAGAGAAAAGGACTTTTCCTTCTACAGAACTAACCATCACTGCCCATTTTCCCATTAGGCAGCTCTTCAACAAGAAGAGGTAACAGGGGAACGACTTTATGAGATTTAACTCTACTTTTCGCACACTCAGTGCAACCTTCATTGTGCTCCTCTGCACACTCTTCGCAGCTCCCTTGAGCGCAAAGGCACAAGAAAAAGAAGCCTACGTGGTACAGAGCATCGACGAAACCACCTTGACGTTCTTCTACGACGATAAGATCGACACCCGTGAGGGCACGATATTCCCCATCGACGAAACCAAAACGGATGCGGAAGGCGGTTATGGCTATCCCGTGTGGGCTGGCACTTTGAAAGAAGCCAACACTTGGGTCAAAAAAGCGAAGTTTGACGCCTCCTTCAAGGACTACCTCCCCACCAGCATCGGATGTTGGTTCTACAACTGCCAAAACCTCGCTACCATCGAAGGTCTTGAAAATCTCAACACCTCCAACGTGCAATTTGCATTTTCCATGTTTGTCAACTGCGTGAGTTTGAAAGTGCTCGACCTCTCCTCTTGGGACATGAGCAAGGTCACCGACATGACCGAAATGTTCTACAACTGCTCCGCCCTCACCACCATCTATAGCGCAGGCGCATGGAAAAGCGAAGCATCCACCGATATGTTCACAAATTGCGATGCTCTCCAAGGTGCAGTGAAGTATGATGCAAGCAAAACGGACGTTTCCATGGCAAAGCATGAAGGCTATTTCACCAAGGTAGGTCCCACTGGCCTCAACCGCACCTTCCTCAACACTCGCAAGGCTACGGGCATCTACACCCTCCAAGGTAAGCGCATGGATGGCAAACTCCAACACCTCCCCGCTGACGTCTACATCGTCAATGGAGTTTTAGAAGTTAAGAAGTAGACATTAGACGGTCGCAAACCCATTTTAGACGTTAGAACCCTGCGGCAATGAGTGTTCAACCGCGATAGCTCTCTAAAGTCTATATTCTAAAGTCTAACGTCTCATCTCTAACGTCTAAGATCAAGGAAATCCCCACTCCTCTCTAGCAGGTGAGTGGGGATTTTTTGTTTCATCTCTAGCATCGTCCAAGTGCGCCAGCCCGACCCACGAAGCATTGGACAGCATGGGTATGCGACCCTCTAAAGATTTTTCTAATATAATTTGGCAATGTCCGTGACATTCTGTATTTTTGTCCCAACAAATCATGATTAATACCGTCACACACACCAGATTTCACCTCTCTCATCCTCCCCCTTCTCTTTGCTTCGCTTTGATTTCCCCAAAAGGATCAAGACGAGGCTTAAAACGCTTTCACAGAATATCGTTTTCAAACTAACCTAAAGCCCCTGCTCCTGTGCGGCTCTCTCCCAAGGATCATCCCACACGGTCTCCTCTGGAGGGCATAGGCGGAGCACACTCATTATGAGAATTCACACACTACACACCCTCTGCGCGACAATCGTTGCACTGGTTTGCTCCATTGTGGCCTTCCCACAGCGATCGCAAGCCCAAGAAGCCTATGTGCATCAGAGCACAGACAAGGCCACGCTCACCTTCTTCTACGACACACAACGCTCCTCTCGCGACGGCACAACGTGGGGCATCAATGATCAGAAAAAGGAATATGACACTATGATTCCTGCATGGACACATTTAATAGAAGGAGAGGATTCAGAATGGAACACGTTGACTACCAAGGCGGTGTTTGATGCTTCGTTCAAAGACTTCCGTCCCACCACCACTAGCTATTGGTTTAGTGGATTTAAAGCACTTCAGACTATCGAGGGACTCGAAAATCTCAATACATCGGAGGTGATTAATATGAGCTACATGTTTGCAGATTGCCCTGCCTTGACGACTCTAGACCTCAAGAACTTCAACACCGAGAAGGTGAAGGATATGAACAGCATGTTCACCCATTGTGTAGCCCTGACGTCTCTAGACCTCAAGAACTTCAACACTGAGAAGGTGACGGACATGAGCCACCTATTTAGCAACTGCGCCACACTGACCGCTCTCGACCTCAGCCGCTTCAACACAGCGCAAGTCACTGACATGAACGGCATGTTTAAGGGCTGCGCCGCACTGACCCATTGCTCCCTTGTGAGTTTCAACACCGAGAAGGTCACCGACATGCGCGCCATGTTCTCAGGATGTCGTGCTTTGCCTCGCCTCGATGTGGATAAATTCAGTCTATCTGCCACCACGAAGGTGAGCGAAATGTTCAAAGACTGCGCCGCTTTGCAAACACTCTTTTCCAACAAAGCATGGACTTGTGGCGAATCGGACGGCATGTTTGCAGGTTGTCTCCAACTGAAAGGTGCCGTCAGCTTCAACGACCAGCAGACCACCGCTGCTATGGCTAACCCCACTACGGGCTATTTCGCTAAGAAGATGTCTGAAGCCTATGTGGTGGAAGACGATAACGCGGGCACACTCACCTTCTTCTATGATGCCAATTATGACCAATATGAAGAGCCCAAATGGAAAATCGTTGATGCAAAAACACCAGAGGGCAAACCCTTAGTGCCCTGGATCAACAACAATTCCAACACATTCACCAACAAAATCATCATCCATCCTTCGTTCAAGGACTATCGCCCCACCACCACCGCTCGATGGTTCAGTGCTTGCACAAATCTCACCGCTTTGGAGGGCATGGAATATCTCAACACCTCGCAGGTGACCGACATGAGCGGCATGTTTGCCGGTGCTATACACCTGAAGGCCATCGACCTCTCGCACTTCGACACCGAGAAGGTGACCAATATGAGCGAAATGTTTGCAGGCTGTAAATCCTTAAGTTCGCTCGATCTCACGACCTTCAACACCAGCAAGGTGACCGACATGAGTGAAATGTTTGCAGGTTGTAGGGATATGGTCAAGGCCAACGTCTCTAGTTTCAACACCGCAGCTGTCACCACCCTAGACATGATGTTTGCCGGCTGCTCTTCGCTCACCTCACTCGACCTCACCCACTTCAACACCACAAACGTCACCGATATGGGCTTGCTCTTCGGCGGTTGTTCGTCCTTGCAACAACTAGACCTCTCGAGCTTCAACACCTCGAACGTGACCGATATGGGCTTCATGTTCAACGAGTGCACCTCATTGAAACAGATCGACGTCTCGCACTTCAACACAGCGAAGGTGACCAACATGAGCGACATGTTTAGAGGTTGCTCCACCTTGCAGCAGATCGACCTCTCGCACTTCAACACAGCAAAGGTGACCAGTATGAGCGACATGTTCAACGAATGCACCTCATTGAAGCATCTTGACCTCTCCAACTTCAACACGGAGCAACTCACCTACACATACAAAATGTTCAATGGTTGCTCAGCATTAGAAAGTCTCGACCTCACCCACTTTGTCCTCAGCGACCAGACAGAGGCAGACATGATGTTTAAAGGCTGCTCATCGCTCCGCACCATCTATTGTTCCAACTCTTGGAAATGCCGTACTTCTACAGACATGTTTAAAGACTGCCTCAATCTCCAAGGTGCGATGAACTACGATGAAATCAAGACGGGCGTGACGATGGCCACCCCCACCACCGGATATTTCACCATCAAGCCACAAGACAAGCCTGAAGTGAAAACACCCGAAGCCTATGCTCACCAAAGCGAAGACCAAAAGACTCTCACCTTCTACTACGACAAGCTGCGCGCTTCACGAAAAGGACACACTTGGGGCATCAATGAGACAAAAGTGATGCAAAACCTCTCTGTCCCTGCCTGGGCTGGCACCTGGGAGGTGGCGAACGAAACCACAACTAAGGTGGTGTTTGATGCTTCTTTCCAAGAGGTGCGCCCCACCACCACAGCCTATTGGTTCCTCCACTATAAGGCTCTCACCGATCTCCAGGGACTTGAGCATCTCAACACCTCGCAGGTGACCGACATGACGGCCATGTTCAGCAGATGCCTAGCCTTGTCCACACTCGATCTCTCCAGTTTCAACACCAAGCAGGTGACCAACATGGGCCTGATGTTTAGCGAGTGCATAGCACTAAAGCAGCTCAATCTCTCGGGCTTCAACACGGAAAACGTGACCAACATGATGTATCTCTTCAACGAGTGCGCTGCCTTGGAAAAGATTGATCTGACTCATTTCAACACTTCCAGTGTGACCAACATGTATGGTCTCTTCGATGGTTGCAAGTCTTTGACTACACTCGACCTCAAGAGTTTCAATACCTCAGGGGTCAATGACATGAGCCGAATGTTTAGCGGTTGCCAAGCCTTGACACAGATCGATCTCTCGAACTTCAACACGGCCAACGTGACCAACATGAGCTACATGTTTAACGGATGCGCAGCCTTGGCTCAACTCGATCTCTCGAGCTTCAACACCGCCAACGTGACCAACATGAGCTACATGTTTAGCCGATGCGCAGCTTTAGAAAGCCTCGATCTCTCTCATTTCAACACCACCAACGTCGTGGAGATGACGCGAATGTTCAGCGAAAGCAAGAAGTTAGCTCACATCCAATGCTTGGATTCTTGGCAATGCCCTCAATCAGCGCAAATGTTTGAAGGTTGTCTCAAGCTCAAAGGCGCAGTGGACTACGATGATAGCAAGACGGACGTGACGATGGCCAACCCCGAAACGGGATACTTCTCCAAATATCCTACGGCCATCGACCACAATTTCCTCAAGGCGCACAAAGCACAAGGCATCTACACGCTCCAAGGCAAGCGCGTCAACGGCAGTCTCCAACACCTCCCCGCTGGTGTCTACATCGTCAATGGCAAGAAAGTTGTTGTAGGCGTTAGACGTTAGATGTTAGACATTAGACGTTAGACATTAGAACACTGCTGAGAATAGTCCAACTGCGACAGCCCTCTAAAGTCTATATTCTAAAGTCTAACGTCAAAAACCAAGGAAATCCCCACTCCTCTCTAGCAGGTGAGT
>NZ_KB290706.1:6997-10201 GCF_000318095.2 Alloprevotella sp. oral taxon 473 str. F0040 | reverse complement strand
TCCCCACTCCTCTCTAGCAGGTGAGTGGGGATTTATTTTATCTAATGTCTAATTGCTAACGTCTAAAATCTAATGTCTAATAATGACTAACCTCTAAAACCTCCGACATTTCAGAGAAAAAGTCGGACATTTTCGGAGAAAACTCTCACATTTGTTCTAGAATCTCCGACATTTTTGGAGATTTCTCCGACTATCCAACACTCTCACTCCCATTGCAGACGGCAGAAGGAACTTCTCAAGAGAGAGTTAGACAAAACAGGAGCTCGACAAGAACTCCCATTACAAAAGACTATTGTATTTTTGCGCTCGCTGGTTGACTCTACGGCTGACTCTACACCACGACAAAAACTCAATTTTTCTACCCCGAAAGTTGAGTTCTACAAAAGAATTAACTAAATTTGCACTTACTCGTTGACTCTACCCTTCTGCGAAAATATCACTCATTCTTTCAATTTTTCTCTTGATTATTTGGCTGTCTGTTTTTGTCTTATTTTTGTCGTCGAAAGGATTTACTTTTTATTATATCCTTTTCATCTTCTAGTATTCCTTCCAAACATTCAACGTATGGAAAAACTCAACAATCAAGAGCTTTCTGCCATCAAGGGTGGCAAAAAAGAAGATGAGGGAGGAGCATCTCTCATCGGCATTGGTGGAATTGGTGATGGTGTACCACATAACGCTTACCTCCGCATCTTTACTTTCAAGATTCGTTTACCTTGGTGGTAAATCCTAGGGTAGCCCAGAGTAGCTTACACTTCTCTGGGGCTATTCTTAAAAAACTTCTATCTATGTTCCGATTACTCATATATTCTCTCTGCACCCTCTACTCTCTCAGCCTTTCAGCGCAGCGCAAAGTCCATGTGATTGATGCAACAACGCTACTTCCTATTGAAAACGTAGTCGTTACCGATGCACAATTAGGGAAAGTTTTGGGGATTACTCCCAAAAACGGCCTCTTTCTCTCCACTTCTCAGTTCAAAAAGCTGAGCTTCTCGCACTTGTCCTACCAACCTTTGGCTGCACCTGTCGCAGATACCGTTCGCCTCGTCCCACGCGATTACAACATTGCCCCAACGGAAGTCACGGCAAAGGCTGCAGACTACTACAGATTGCGCGCTGTCGTGCGTTCTTATCAGTATGTAGACAGCATTCCTGTGAACTTCGTGGATGCCGTCTTGGACTTTTACGTCAATGGCAAGGGCAATAAGTTGGAATATCGTGTACTTAAACTAGATGCTTACAAAGACAAAGCGCGCATTCGTGAGAACAATCTCAACAGAAGCAAGGTAGAAGTGGATGACAATGGCCTATTGGATTGGGTGAGCGCACAACATATCTCAACTAATAATGCCTATTAGGGAAGTCTTAGCTGATTGATATTGATGAGGAGTGGGGAGTGGGAGGTAGAAGAGAATTCTGTACGCTCACCGCAGATATGGTTTCTGATTTGGTGGGTATTGCGGTTTTGTGCGTTTCTACCCATCGTCGGCACACGGACAAGGAAGTAACAAATGTCGAGCAGAAAGGGAGATAGACGTTAGACATTAGAGGGTAGACGTTAGAAGGCTCGCGCGGATGGACTAGAACAACTAGAAAGACTAGCTCTCCTAGGAATCGAGCCACTCCGTGGCGAGCGGAAAAGGGTTCGCGACCCTCTAACCTCTAATGTCTAATCTCTAACGGCAAGAACCGTTTGAACCATTCTGCAAGGGGGGATGGGCAACTAAGCAACCCATTATTGTATTGCAGATTGAGAAAAGAAAATCGAATGCGATGTTTGGGTTGGTATTTTTCAGTATATACAGACAAACTCCGCCCACTAACACATTGCTCGGCTTTGACTTCAACAGGGATGATGTCTTCTCCCTGCTGAATGACAAACTCAATTTCTGCTCTGCTATCGGGCGACCAATAATGTGGCACATCATCCTGCATCTGTGGCATCAAGGACTGCAAAACTGCATTCTCTGCCATACTCCCTTTGAACTCCGTGTAGTTGGCAGTAGCGTTCAGCACAACCGTTGCCGGCAACTTAGCCAAACGACGCAACAATCCGCAATCACAAGCATAGACTTTGAATGCCGTTGGGTCTTCATAAGCAGAGACAGGCAAGGCGGGTTTGGTGATATTAAACGTCCGATATATCATGCCTGCATCTTCCAACCATAGCAACGCATCTTCGTAATCTTTGGAGCGCGCCCCTGGTTTCACCACCTTATAAATAAATTTGCGATTCTCCTTTGCCAATTGCGACGGAAGAGAGTGCCAAATGGCATGAATGCGTGGAATCTCTTTGGTGGTGGCATACTTGGCAAAATCAAGCTCGTAAAGGTCGAGAATGTCTTGCAATACATGTTCCACCGTTTCCATACCTTTATTATCGAGCAAACTAATAACAGCTTCGGGCATACCTCCACACACCAAATAGCGTCGGTATTCGGTCTTCAACTTATTGAAAATAATCTCTGGCAAATGCTCTGCCTGCTGCAAGCCTTCTACGTATTCAAATAATTTGTCATCAGCCGACCGCAAAAATTCCCGAAAAGAAATGGGATACATTCGCAGTATACGCACCTTGCCCACAGGAACAGTCATGCTTTTTTTCTTCACAGCGACTCCCAACAAACTCCCAGCAGCAATGATGTGATACTCGGGAGCGTCTTCGTAGAAGTATTTCAGACTGTTGAAGGCTTCCTCACATTCTTGTATCTCATCAAAGATGATGAGTGTTTTGCCTGCTATGATAGGAACTTCCGTATAGAGTGATAACTCTTTGAGGATGCGTGCAGGACTTTTAGACGTTTGAAAAACACTCTTGAGTTCGGGCTGTCGGTCAAAATCAAACTTTGCACAATGCTCAAAAGCCACTTCGCCAAAGGTTTCCATCGCCCAAGTCTTACCAATCTGCCTTGCTCCTTTCAAGAGAATGGGCTTCCTTTCTGCCTCGTCTTTCCATTGTAGGAAGATGTCCATTATATCTCTTCTAATCTTCATGCGCCTATTTTAAGTGCAGAAAAATGCTGTATAAAACATTTTTCTGCGGTTATGATTGCAAATTTAGTGATTTTATGGAAAGAAGACGAAGATTGTTTGAGATTTCTTGCGCTAACCCCTAACGTCTAAGCAGAGCCCGAGGCGAGCGCAACGCAGTGAAGCCGAGCAGAAAGGGGGATAGACGTTAGACATTAGAGGGTAGACGTTAGA
>NZ_KB290706.1:2256-6977 GCF_000318095.2 Alloprevotella sp. oral taxon 473 str. F0040 | reverse complement strand
TAGACGTTAGACATTAGAGGGTAGACGTTAGAAGACTCGCGCGGATGGACTAGAACAACGAGAAAGACTAGAAGCACTAGAAAGACTAGCTTTCCTAGGAATCGAGCCACTCCGTGGCGAGCGGAAAAGGGTCCGTGACCCTCTAACGTCTATTTTTTTAGTATCTTTGTCCTTGACAATAACCATCCCCACCCTAGATATCATGAATGCTAGAGAATATATGATTGTTGACCTAGAAAGAAAGGGAGACAAGCGCATGTTTATCACCGAACAAGTGTCCTCGATTCAACGCAACGAGCAAGGACTGTGGACCGTGGTGTTCGGCACTTCGCGGAGGGTGTTTCGCTACAACCCGGCACGACTGCTCTGCCTCACCAACCCAACGAAAGTGGACATCCGAGATAAAGGACTCTACGTTCGCAACAAACGCATCAGAAAACCACAAGAGGTGCTCTGCTTCTCGGAGGGTAAGCACACCTTCTATCGCGTGACCAACCAATATGGCTGCAGCGAATGCGTGGAAGAAGCGCAGGTGTATATCACACGCACCCCGATAGACAAAAACGGAGGTTCGACATGGGATTACCTCAAGAAGTTGGCAGAGGAGACAGGACTTCGCTCTGAAGACGAAGAACAAGAAGGGGATGCCGGCATGAACTCCCTCTCGGAGCAATATGGGTGGGTAGATGTGAAGCGCGACAATGTGCCGCTCGCACAATATCTGGGAGACAAGCGTGCGCTGACTAGGCACAAATTGCCGAAAGTGGTGTATTTCCCCTTTGGGTGCAATGCCAGTCAAAAGGAGGCGGTGGAAGCTGCGCTGACACATCAAGTGAGTGTGGTGCAAGGACCTCCGGGCACTGGAAAAACCCAAACCATCCTCAACATCATCGCTAACCTTTTGTTGGCGAACAAGACGGTGATGGTGGTGTCGAACAACAATTCGGCAGTGGCAAACGTGGTGGAGAAACTGGAACGTGAAGGACTGGGATTTCTGGTGGCAACACTCGGAAACTCTGAAAAACGGGATGAATTCGTTCGGCAACAACAGCTTTGCTATCCCGACATGAGTGCATGGAAGGTGGAGCAGAGTTCGGCGGTGAAACAAGAGGTGCAATCGTCACTCGCTGCTGTGTCGCAAGGATTTGACGACCAAACCCAGCGTGCTCTGCTACAAGCTGAATTGGATGCTTTGCTCACTGAAAAGCAATATAACGACCAGGGGCAAAACACGAGTGAAAAATATGATGGGCTCAAACGAAAGCCTTCGGCAAAACTCCTGCAACTGCTCCTGGCGTGCAAGATGAAGACGGAGCGCGAAGAAACCTTCAGTCTGTGGCAACGGATGAAATGGGCTTTCACCTTGGGCACTCCTCTCTTCGCATGGCTCAAAGAGCAGCCTTCGCTACTGATAGCACCGCTGGAAAGTGCCTACTACGAAGCGAGGGAAGGAGAAATCTGCGCGAATCTGGCGCGCATCGATGCTCGCCTGCAAGGGATGGATGTGCAAGCGTGTGTGAAACGTCTGCAAACTTCGTCATTGCAGCTGCTCAAACACCAAATCGAGAAACGCTATGCTCACCGCACGCGCCCCATGTTTAGCCAGAAAGACATCAGACACAACACCGAAGCCTTGCTCCAAGAATATCCTGTGGTGCTGAGCACTACCTATTCTGCCAAACGGTGTTTGAGTCCTGACCTTGTGTTTGACTACGTGATCATGGACGAGGCTTCGCAAGTGGACATCAAGACGGGAGCTTTGGCCCTCTCGTGTGCCATGAATGCCGTCATCGTGGGCGATACGCAGCAACTGCCCCAAGTGGTGGACCGAACCCAACGGCAGGCCATCGAAGCCATCTTGAGCACCTATCAGGTGGAGGAGCCTTACAATGCCGCCACACATAGTTTCTTGCAGTCTTGTCTAGAGGTGTTCAAGGATGCGCCCGTCACTTTGCTCAGAGAGCACTATCGCTGTCATCCGAAAATCATAGAATTTTGCAACCAACGATTCTACGGCGGACAGCTCATCGCCATGACCCAAGACATGGGGGAGGAGGATGTGCTGCGAGTGGTGCGCACGGTTAAGGGAAATCACGACCGCACAAGCTATATTCGCCCAGAGAGTGCCGCCACAGGTTCGCACATCAATCTACGAGAAGTTGAGGTGATTCGCCAAGAAGTCATGCCGCTTTATGCCGAAGACGAGAGTGTGGGCATCATCACTCCCTATCGTGATCAAGCCTGGCAAATCAATCGGGCTTTGCGACAAGACCTAGCAAGCACTGTGCACAAATATCAGGGGCGTGAGTGCGACACCATCATCATGAGTATGGTGGACAGTGTGCCGACACCTTTTTCCGACGATGCGCAACTGCTCAATGTGGCAGTGTCGCGTGCCAAATCTCGGCTTTGCATCGTGGTTTCGGGCAATGAGATTCCCCACGACTCCAATTTGGGACAACTCATCGCGTATGTGGACTATCATAATTTTGAGATTAGAGAGAGTAAGCTCCACTCTGTTTTCGACCTGCTCTATGAGCAATACACCGCCGAACGCATAGCCTTCTTGGAGCAGCACCCACCGGTGTCTGAGCATTTATCGGAAACCTTGGTCTACTATACGCTGCAGGATGCTTTGTCGGCTTTGTCATGGAGGCAAATGGGGGTGCTGTGTCACTATCCTTTGTCAAGACTCATTGGCGAATGCCACGAACTCAATGAGCAAGAACGTGCTTTTGCCCATCACCCTCTCTCGCACCTTGACTTTTTGGTCTACAACGTTTTGACTCACCAGCCGCTCCTTGCCATCGAAGTGGATGGATGGCACTACCACCAACAACACGCTACCCAAAGTGCGCGCGACGAACTCAAAAATGAGATTCTCGCAAAGGTTGATTTGCCTTTGCATCGCCTTTCTACCACCGACATCGTTACCCTCGAAACGATGATGGCCTTGCTTCAACAAGCTCTATAACTTACGCCACTCTCTAATGCTTAGTATCGTTTACTCTCAAAAAAGTCCATCGTTATTCGGTAAACGATGGACATTTTTTTGGAAATCTCCGACAAAAAAATATACACATGGGAGAAAACAAAATCACACACATAGAGGAAAATAAAAATCCTTTAATATTTTACTTGCTACACTCAATCCTTGTCACTAAATTTGTGGCAGAAAGCAAGCGACAAAAGGAAGCTGACCAAGCAACTGGACATCAGTATCACAGCTTATCATTTTCTCTCCAAAAACCCTAAGCTATATCTCGAAACCATGGCTAGAGAAAGGAGGAAGTCATAGGCCCTAATCAGGTTTACCTAGAACTGAAGAATCGCTTAATGCCCCCCGTGTGTATGCTCCGCCACACGCAGCAGCAGATGGGTTCTACGCTTGGTTTATTTTGCAATACCGAAGAGGTTACAAACCATTTGTCACAATGATGAGAAAAGAAATAAAGATAGAAGGAGGTTTCCGATGATATTAAAAAATAAGCTACCAGCGGTTCTAGTATTAGTTCTTTTATCTCTAAGCATAATCCATTTTAAGAATGATATTGTTCTCTCTAATGGCGATGCATATATTTTGAATTCATACTTAGACATCATTGATGGTGATAGTATCAAATCAGAGGTACGCCTTGTGCGAGATGCACCATACTTTCAAGGGAACATAAGCAAGTTAGTGGAATATATGTTTTGGTCAAGCACTTCGCTTAAAGAGGTTAGAATGTATAAAATTAGAGATATTTCATTTTACAGAGAGACAGAGTTTCCTAATCAAAAATTTGAGGAAGGAAAAGAGTACTCTCCTGTTTTTGATCCAATGAATAATGTAATGGACTGGCGTAATCATTTGGAAGATCGTCTTGGAGACGTAACATATTGGAAGCGTGAAGATGGTGTTGTTGATTATTATGTTACAACATATTCGTCGGGATTAGGTATGAGGTGCTTAGTTGATATTACATCTGATCAAGAGAAAGCTCAAACTTACAAATCGATCGATGAGTTGTTTGAATGCAAACGTCGAGAATTCAACATATTAAAACAATAATATTGTCTGATATAATCATAGAAGGAAGTGATGCATACAAAATGGCATATGTGAAGTCTTGGGTGTACTTTCTCGTGAATTGAAACGCAACAGCACCCCTTCGGGCAAATACATTTGGTGCAAGGCGCATGCAAAGGCTATGGAACGTCGCAAGCGTTCCGTTCACAATGCTGCACTTGCCCCTGAACTAGTTTGGAAAATCAAGCAACTTATCATTGAACAGCAATGGTCTTCACGACAAATATCAGGGGGGAAGAAAGAAGGAAAGAATACTTCAGGAAGTGCAATACGCAGTTATACATAATCTAGGAAAGTTTAAAGGTGGTTCTCATGAAGAGTATTGGGGATTTAGTAGTAGTGGGACAGAACTATGTTGAAGGAGAAATACGTACATTCTTTCCTTTAAAGCAATGATGCCTATGCAATATCGATTTGACATAATAGATTACTACGGATCGGATGGGTTAAAGAAAACCATTCCCTCTATCGTTCATTTAAAGAATGCTTCAAAGTATGGAACATTTTTCTGGTCTGAAGTGAATCACATAGACCTTGAGTATGCAGAGGAAATAGTTTCCTCAATAGAAATGCTACTGAGAGGCGAAGTCGACTTTTATGAAGGGTTTGGCTTTGAGATGTATATGATAGAGTGTGATAGAGAAAAAGCGGT
>NZ_KB290706.1:1771-2236 GCF_000318095.2 Alloprevotella sp. oral taxon 473 str. F0040 | reverse complement strand
GAGTATTATCATAACCATACTTCGCTATAGAAATGGTAAGGTTTCGGTGAAAAACTCAAAGGACAGATTTTTCTTGAAGTGCCTGTGCATGGTTTATCTTTGTACTTTCAAAATCTAAGTGCAAAACGTCTATCTGTTTTACATAGGTTCTAACTATGAAAAAACGAATGAATCGTTGCACTCCGATTTTGAAAGTACGCAGACTTTATACGCAGTGTTTAATGATAAAACTTTTAAAGTAGTTGAGCAGTGAAAATAAAAGCACCAAGTGGAAGTCGCATTCTTTTTGAAGAAGAAGATATGTTCTTAACAGAATATTGTGATGATAACGATATCTGGTTTTGGAAAATAATAGGAGAGAATCCTTTTTTAATAGAAAGGGGCTTTAAAGAGCAAGGAGGTTTATACACCCTATCGTTTCCTCAAAAAAGGAAATATCCTTATCCCGCCTATGAAGGTCGCATG
>NZ_KB290706.1:244-1751 GCF_000318095.2 Alloprevotella sp. oral taxon 473 str. F0040 | reverse complement strand
AAGAGCGAGAGCCTATCTCTGATTTTGTTTTTGATGTAGAACCGCTGGTCTATCTGTTCAAAGACGATTCATATATTGAAGAGAATCTGTATGGTGCATGGCATAACAAAATATCAAAAGAGAATGTTGCACGGTAGTATTGGATATTACTCAATAGCAATATTGCTTTTTACTGTTTTGCTATCGTCCTGCCTCCACGAATAGTCAGCTCCGATAGCCTCCTCCTTCTCTATAGAGATTGCTGAGGACAAGACCTCTCCTGTGATTGTTCAGCTAAAGAACGAGAGCTATGGAGGGTGAGTATGAGTGGAGCTTTGAGGGCGGAGAGCCAAGTTATTAACGAGGGTTCTACCGTTCAATGAGGTTTATTTAGAAGCACCAAAGAAAGAGACAAAGGTGGCAGGAGATTCGCCTGCAAAACACAAGTATGTAAGATTAGATTCATACGTCCCCAATACAGAGATTGTGTCTCGTAAGTATACCCAGTTCGATGAGGTGTCGGAAGAGACTGCAATCCGTTACTTAAAAGAACTATCAAATAAGTATTTACCTGGTTCGATCATTGCTGATGTTCCTTCTAATAATACAGGGTCAAATAAAAAAATCTTTGAGCTTAACGGAGACAATGTTCTGCGTGGACAAATGATTCTAGAAGTGCCCGTGCAGAAAGCGGAAATACCGCCAAATGTATTAGATTACGCGAAGAAGAATGATATTATCATTCGTGACGTGAATGAAAAAAAATATAATAAGTAGAGACACATGAAAGTTACATTTAGAGCCTGGAGTCAAGGCTATACAGAGTTACAAAGTGAGGGAGACACCCTATATAGATTAGATTGCTACAACAAGACTCGCTACTCTCGTCGGAAGAATAAAGAAGGCCTTTTGGAACTGGCCTCTCGCGAAGCGCATGAGCAACAAAATGTCTACTTTGCAACGATTCTCAATGAGGATGACAGCCCCTACTGCGCCATTGAGTCCAATGTGGGATACTTCGGTTTGGATTTCTTGAGGGATAACTACGATGACTATTTGACTTTTCAGTATCGAGAGCAACGCAACCAGAATGGCAAGCTATTTCTAAAAGCAATTTTCTTATTTGAATGCTACCCAGGCACAGATAAAAGGATGCGCCGTATCGATTTCTCGTATACCCACGAAGGTGGATGCTCGTCTGTTATCTATCAGGGGGAAGCTTATGATGGGACATTTGAGATGATTACAACAGAACATCCCCCCATCTCAGCCGAAGAGCTGGAGCTACTCTGGGTGGACTATCCGAAGTTTGGGGAATACGACCAACTCATACGCTTGGATCGCATTCCTTTGCAAGCTCGGGAACGTATCCTCGAATATACTGACAAGGAGTTTCCTGCGTTTAGACAGTATCTCCAGCAAGACATCGAACGCTATCAAGAACCTAAGAAGTAAATTCGAGTGGAGGTGCCGGTCTTCTATAAGGCGCTTGCTAAGTTCTATTCTTTCAATGAGGTTTATTTAGAAG
>NZ_KB290706.1:0-224 GCF_000318095.2 Alloprevotella sp. oral taxon 473 str. F0040 | reverse complement strand
TACAAGGCTAATTAAAGTGACATATAATGCGACACAAGAAGATTTTTATTGGATTGGCATTTCTCTGTTTCATCGTGATGGGCGTAATCTTTCACTTTAGAAGAGATATTCTTGTCGCACCAATAAGGTGTGATGTTTTGGAGGCTGATACAACCGTCTCGGATTCAGGAATAAAATCAGTATACCACACAGTGTTGGTGGATAATGCTCCGTATCTGGAACAA
>NZ_KB290705.1:133935-172800 GCF_000318095.2 Alloprevotella sp. oral taxon 473 str. F0040 | reverse complement strand
AGTTCACAATGAACTCGGGGCTTTTTTGTATTTATGTGCTACTATAGGTTGGAGCAAGTTACATGCGTTTCAACGCAGATTCTACACCCCTAACTAGTTATTTGCTGATATTTTGTGTTTGTACACTCCTATGTTTGGGTGACATTTACATGAACTCTAATATGCTTTTCTGCGCTATTTAGTGGTGTTCCTGCAAATATTTGTCTATAAACGCTTCTGTTCGTAGGAGTAAATGTATGAGCTTAAACTGCATTTCTGCGCTGATTTACGGTGAACTTAGAGCTGTAGGGCTTTTATAGGCACATATCTTGTGGAATCTTTAAGCTTCATCTTTCAGGTATCCTCATCCTTCTTCGAGAAGTCCTCCTTGTTTCTTTTGATTATCTTCATTATTATCCTGCAAATCATTTTCTTCTCCGTGCTATTTCTCCTTGTTTTCTGAGAAGTTTTCATCCTTCTTCGAGTAGTCCTTCTTGTTTCTTTTGGACATGCTCATTATTACCCTGCAGATCCTTTTCTTCTCCATGTAATTCCTCGTAGTTTTCTGAGGAAGTCTCATCCTTCTTCGAGTAGTCCTCCTTGTTTCTTTTGAATATCTTCAATATTATCCTGCAAATCATTTTCTTCTCCGTGCAATTTCTCCTTGTTTTCTGAGAAATTCTCATCCTTCTTCGAGAAGTCCTTCTTGTTTCTTTTGGACATCCTCATTATTACCCTGCAGATCCTTTTCTTCTCCGTGCAATTTCTCCTTGTTTTCTGAGAAATTCTCATCCTTCTTCGAGAGTCCTTCTTGTTTCTTTTGGACATATTCATTATTATTCTGGAAATCTTTTTCTTCTCCGTGTAATTCCTTGTAGTTTTCTGAGGAAGTCTCATTCTTCTTCGAGAACTCCTCCTTGTTTCTTTTGGACATCTTCATTATTATTCTAGAAATCTTTATCTTCTCCGTGCAATTTCTCCTTGTTTTTGAGAAATTCTCATCCATCTTCGAGAATTTCTAGTTTTTTCTTATGTAGTGCCTAGTATTTTCTTGGTGTTTTCCTTGTTGTTGTTTGAGCTATACTCGTTGTTTCTTCAAAGAATCTCAGGATTATTTGTGCAATTGCTCTTTTATATCTACATTTGCGCTGTGATGTAGATAGGTTTACAAGATTGCTCGCATGTACTTGTGCGTAAGGCGATTTCGTTTCTATCTTTCTCGCGTAATCTAGCTCCTTTCTCACGCAATTATGTCTCTCTTTGGCTCAATTTTAATCTTTTCTCACGCAGCTTTTGTCGTCTTTCTTGCTATTTGTATTCCTTTCTTACACATTTTCGTCTCGTATCTTTATACCCTTTACCATGATGCGCGCATTATTTATCGGCTTAGCTATGACATTAGGCATAGCAGAGTCACCAGCTCAAAGCACGTTTTCAGAGTCTTATGGCACTCCTGCATTCGTACAGTCAAAGTATCACTCTCTTTCTACCGCTGTAGCCTATCCTGCAAAGGCTACTGTGGATCTCCGTATAGGTAATAATATGTCGATACAACGTGAGGATCAAAAGGCACGTTTTGTAACTCTTGTAGATCCAGATTCGGTGTATGACGCCACCTATAAGGTATATGCTGCCGAACTTTTAGATTTTGCAGTTGAATATATGACTTATAATCAGGCAGACCGTCTTAGTCTTACGCTTAATGGTAAGACATACACTGCAAATTGTATTGATGGAGGTTCTGATGTGTTCCTTAAGAATTTGGCACATTCCTACAAGACAACTCCAACTGGTGAAGAGTTGCGCTTGAAGGTGGCAAAGGATTTCCCTTTGACTGCCAAAGATAAGAGCAAGCTATGGTTACGGGCTAATAGTGAGTTCGTTTTTACGGTCAATGAGAAATCCACGTTACAAGATACACATCCTGACTTTAGTCAAGCGTATTCCCGCATCGCCCCTTTTGTATCAACTGAGCAAAAGGAAAAAGCACTGTTCCTTTACGGCTTTTACATGGCATATATGAATGGAACGATGTATGATGCTTCCAATAACATTTGTGATGCCTTGATAAAGAGTTGTGCCCCCAAGTACTTTAAGCCATTTGTTGTTGAGCGAAAATGGGATTACGACATCTTCTTGGATACACAAGATTGTGTCGAAGCGTATATGAATTCTCTGTTTATCTCTCCAATGCCCGACGATTATTTTGAAGTGCGTCTGAGGTGGCCAGCGGTGGAGGATAACAGACAACAGACTATAAGCCAGGAAACACGTATCCGCGTGCATGTTGTCCAGTCAAAGGGCTCCTATCAAATCGATAATGTGATAAGCATGAATGAATAGCATCTCTACTATTGCTATCCCGTAAATGCAAATGCAATTTTAGCGCTATACCATAACGTAAAGGGCTGATACTTCAACGGAAGTATCAGCCCTTTTTATTTTGATAAAATCACTTTTATAGGACAAGTGATGCACTAGCATCGTTTATCTCACGAAGAGAAGCTCACGATATTTGGGGAGTGTCCACATTTCGTCCTCGACAATCAATTCAAGTTTGTCGATATGTCGGCGAATCGCGTGAAGATAAGGCTCCACCTCATCGTGATAAGCCACGGCAAGATCGCGCACTGAGGAGAGCTTGTTCACAAACTTGCGCTTATTCACCATTTCGTCCACAGCATTCACGATGAAGTCCGTGTGCGCATTGATTTTCTCGATGAGCGTCACGTTGTAAGCACTCAGTTGTTTCGCCTTTTCTGCAGGGAAAGCACTGAAAATCTTGCTCACATTGTCCACCAGCACGCTTTGATATTTGGTTGCAACGGGAATAATATGATTCATACAAAGGTCGCCCAGTACGCGGCTTTCGATTTGCACCTTCTTGTAATAGATTTCCCATTTAATCTCGTTGCGAGCAGCGAGTTCGTTGCGTGTCATCACGTGCATACGCTCAAACATTTCAATGCTCGATTCGTCGAGATAGCGATCGAAGACAATGGGGCAACTTGTCTCGCAGTCCAAGCCACGGCGGAGCGCCTCCTTTTGCCATTCTTCAGAATAACCATTACCATCAAAGAGAATAGGGCGACAAGTGTTGATGTCCTCACGAAGCACCGTGAGAATCGCTCTTGTGCGTTCAGTCCCTTGAGCAATCAGCGCATCCACGCGAGTTTTGAAGTTGCACAAAGCCTCTGCCACGGCAGTATTTAGCACAATCATCGCTGTAGAGCAGTTCGCGCTAGACCCCAAAGCGCGGAATTCAAAGCGATTACCCACGAAAGCAAAGGGCGAAGTGCGGTTGCGGTCCGTATTGTCTACGAGAATTTCGGGAATCTGTGGTATATCCAGCTTCACCCCTTGTTTTCCACCCATAGCCGTAAGTTCGTCCGAACTAGAATTAGCCACGGTGTCAATCAATTCGCTCAATTCCTTACCTAAGAAGGAGGAGATAATAGCAGGAGGAGCCTCATGTCCGCCGAGTCGGTGTGAGTTAGTTGCACTCATGATGCTCGCTTTGAGCAAACCATTGTGGCGGTATACCCCCACCAAAGTCTCCACCACAAAGGTGAGGAAGCGGAGGGTCTCTTCAGGTGTCTTGCCTGGAGAGTGAAGAATCACGCCTGTGTCAGTAGTCAGTGACCAGTTGTTGTGCTTACCGCTACCATTGACCCCCGCAAAAGGTTTCTCGTGCAACAAGCAGCGGAAGCCATGTTTGCGTGCGATGTTGCGCATGAGCGACACGAGCAACATATTGTGGTCTACAGCCAAGTTACATTCTTCGTAAATCGGCGCAAGTTCAAATTGGTTAGGAGCCACCTCGTTGTGACGAGTTTTGCAGGGAATGCCTAATTCCAAGGCTTGGATTTCCAAATCGCGCATGAACTCTGCCACGCGCTCAGGGATAGCACCAAAATAGTGGTCTTCCATCTGCTGATTTTTCGCACTATCATGCCCCATCAGCGTGCGACCCGTGAGCAAAAGGTCTGGGCGAGCCGCATAAAGTCCTTCATCTACAAGAAAATACTCCTGTTCCCATCCCAGATTGGTGGAAACTTTTTGCACATCATCATAGAAATATCGGCAAACCTCCAAAGCCGCTTGGTTCACTGCTGCAAGCGATTTTTTGAGCGGTGCTTTATAGTCCAGTGCTTCTCCTGTGTAGCTGATGAACACAGTGGGAATCATGAGCGTATCGCCGATGATAAACACTGGACTAGCAGGATCCCATGCGGTATATCCACGCGCTTCAAAGGTGGAACGAATACCGCCGTTCGGGAAAGACGAAGCATCAGGCTCTTGTTGCACAAGTAGTTTGCCAGAAAACTCTTCCACCATGCCACCTTTGCCATCGTGTTCCACGAAGGCATCGTGCTTTTCTGCAGTACCCTCCGTGAGCGGTTGAAACCAGTGTGTGTAGTGAGTCACGCCCATTTCGATGGCCCACTGTTTCATGCCTTGCGCAATCACGTTGGCCGTAGGGATGTCGAGCGGAGTACCGTTGTCTAGTGCCTGCACATACTGTTGATAAGTGCGGAGAGGGAGATACTTGCGCATCTTCTCTTGCGTAAAGACATACTTGCCGTAGTATTCTGACGGACGTTCGGCTGGAGCAGCCACAGGCACGGGACGTTTCTTAAACGCCTCTTCGACCACTTTGAATCTCAATGTGCTCATTCGTGAGGAGTGTGTGAGGAAAATAAAGGGATGAAGTGAAAATTCACTAGCGAAGTTACGAAAAAATCAAGGTAAAATCCCTGCTCATCTCTGTTTTTCAGTGCGTTCCCCTATTGTGGTAAGTTATTTTTGCAGAATATATGCTGGTTTGCTATTTTGTCTTTGCAGAATTTGTGTGCTTATCTGCCTAGATAAGCCAAATGAAATAGAGTTCTTCACATCTCATGTTCCTAGAGATAAAAGTCCACAAGTGCAGTCTTAAAGCAGTAGAGGGGAGTCTTATAGAACTCGTACACGATAATTCTGCTCATGCACTTGGCACTTTCCGTAGAAAAGCGTATTTTTGCCTATGTGCAAGCGCATCGAGTGCTGCACGAAAAACTTAGACTAGTTCTTAGAAACTCCTTCATTGAAGGCTTAGAACATGTCTTAAATCTCTTGGTTATGTCACGATTTATAGCTCAAATCTTCAAATCCCTCAAAAAGCTCTTTAAGTCCATGCTCCCTTTTCCCTCCCTTTCTGTCAGTGAATTTGAAGCCTTCTTACAATCCACTCCCGATGTTCAACTCATCGACGTACGCACCCCGCTAGAGTATGCAGAAGGACACCTCCCAGGAAGTACCAACATGGACGTAATGGCTCCAGATTTCCTGCCTAGAGCACAGACCCAACTAGATGCTAATCGCCCCGTAGCAGTATATTGCCGGAGTGGAGCGCGTAGCAAACAAGCAGCCATGTTCTTGGCTCGACTAAAATTTCAAGTCACAGATTTAGATTCTGGTTTCCTTGGTTGGGCAGCAAGCGGGCGTGAAGTGGAGAAAAATGCCTAATCTGTCTCCTCTTTTACGACCCTTCTCTCACGATGTGGCCACCGCTCAGCAACTCATGAACCAGTGGGGTGCTGAGCGGCGGCCTTTCTTCTTTGTGTTCAATTATCAGGTTTCTGAGGCCATAATGATTCCGCTCGAAGATTGGCCAGGCACAGCCCTTGCATTTGAATTCACTGGTCGTGTAGATGCAAGTTTTTCTCCGATTTCCGCTGGTCATCTTTCCACTTGTTCATCCCTGCCGTCGCAGATTGAATGGGAAGTCTCAGCACCAACTTTCAGCGACTACCATCGTGCGTTTCACATCGTCCAGCACCACCTTCATCGAGGCGATAGTTTTTTGACCAACCTCACCTTTGCTGTGCCCGTGTGCACCAATCTCACGCTGGCGCAACTCTACACTTCGGCACGCGCTCCCTACAAACTCCTTTGGCCAGGGCATTTTGTTTGCTTTTCGCCTGAGCCTTTTGTCGAAATCGCCGATGGCACGATTCGCACTTTTCCCATGAAAGGCACGATTGATGCCACCTTGCCCCAAGCCGAGCAGACCTTGCTCGCCAATGCCAAGGAGCAAGCCGAGCATGCCACCATCGTAGACCTCTTGCGCAACGACCTGAGCCAAATTGCCACGGAGGTGCACGTGGCACGCTATCGCTATGTCGAAGAGATTCACACCCATCGTGGCGCGTTGCTCCAAACGAGTAGCGAAATCGTGGGACGTCTGTCCCACAACTATCTCTCGCACCTTGGCGATCTACTCATGCCCCTCCTACCAGCTGGGAGCATCACAGGAGCACCCAAGCTTGCTACGGTGCGGAGCATCGCCGAAGCCGAGACCTACGATCGCGGCTATTACACTGGCATCATGGGCTGTTTCGATGGAACCTCCCTGCAAAGTGCCGTCATGATTCGTTTTGTCGAAGAGCAGCCAGACGGCAGTCTAGTGTTCAAGGCAGGAGGTGGCATCACCACGCGGAGTGATGCCGAGAGCGAATATCAAGAATTACTCGACAAAGTCTATGCGCCTATTGGATAGCTCCCTTTCTTCGTAGAGTATTGTAGAGCATGGGGCCACTGATTTTTTTGCGATTTATCCCCCTCCTTTAAGCTGCATTGTGCGCAATTAGGAGATATACCATAACGAAGCGTTGAGCAGATAGTCCAACGCTTCGTTTGTTTAGTGAGTTGCATGCGGTGTAAGGTAAAAGCAGTCAGCTGTTTTTCCTCACAATTCCTAGCCATCGTGGTGATTGACGATAGAGGGTTTACATCATAATTCCATCATTCATAGGGCTATCCTCTTCACCGAAAGAGTCTGCCTTATATTGCACGCAGAGCATCAGCATTTCAGAGTCGCCAGTGTTTTTGAAATTGCGCACACCTTTGGGAGCCACGCGCACCACACTACCTTCTGTGATAGGGAAAAATTCGCCATCCACCTCAAATTCTCCACTTCCTTTCAAGAAGAAATAGAGTTCTTCGTGAGTCTTGTGTGCATGTCGTGCAGCATAGTCTTGACCAGCTGCCAGACTTTGGAAGGAGATTTCAGCACCAGTGGTTTGAAGAGCCTGTCCCAAAAAGGTTTTGCCAGGGATGGTGATTACACCGAGGTCAAGGGCATAGTCCTTGATTTCGTTTAACTTGCCCACGTTTACTGCTGTGAAGTGGTTGCCTTGATTCTTTACTTCTACTTGTTTAGCCATTTTCTTTGAGTTTTTAGGGTTTTAATTACAAGTGCAAAGGAACTGCATTTGGCGTAATCTCTTTCTACCCTTTATGATATATACTCTGCCATTTTGATAAATCATCAAGAAGTTGTACATTTGTGTCATGAGAACTCCGTCTCTTCCCTTCACCCTCACCACAGTACCCTTCAGCCGCACGCGTTGTGGGGTAGACTTCAATATCGCTGTAGGCGACTATTCCGACCTACAAGGTGCACTCATGGAGCATCCGACCTTCAAGACAGATTATTTTCAGCTTTTCTTTTTCGACAAAGTCAAAGGCAATTTGCGATATGGCTTTCAGCAAATCGAGTTGAAAGATCATAGTGTTTTGGTGCTTTCTCCCCATGTGCAACAAGAGTGGCACATCGAAGAAGGAGAGGTTAAGGCGCGTATCCTATTTTTCCGCCACGACTTTCTCAATATCTATCTGGCAGATCCCTTCTTCACCTATCGTTTGCTCTATTGTCATCAAACAGACTTTGCGCCCATTCTTGATGTTCAATCCGAACATTGTATGGAATATGATCAGGTGTTGAATCGCATTCAGCAAGAGTTGGCGCATCCTGTGGGCGATAGTTATCACATCATGGTGTCGTTGTTGCACTATCTTCTCATCTTGCTCAATCGGCAATATGCCACTTCTTATGACCTTCCCTTTGCAGCTCCTAAGAATTATCACGCTTATGAGTTCAAACAACTCCTCGAACAGCACATTCGCACGCATCAGCAAGTGGCTGACTATGCCGATATGCTCCACATCAGTCGCGTGACCCTCAATGCAGCAGTGCAAGCGCAGTATGGACAAACGGCTACTCATCTCTTGAAAAAACGCTTGTTGGCAGAAATCAAAAATGAGATTCTATTTACCAACAAGACAGCCAGCGAACTAGCCTACGAGTTTCATTTCTCGGAACCTGGACACTTTATGCGCTTTTTCAAGAAGCAGACGGGGCAAACCATTACTGAGTTTAAGGAGGAATACAAGGGACATCATATAGCTTCTGCATAGAGTGGTAGGAGCTTGCTCCCATTTTCCTGCATAAAAAGTCGGAGAGTTATGTATAGAATCTCCGACTTTTTCTAAAAGTTCTCCGAGATATTTTGAAAAAACTCCGAGAACTTTTTAGAAGTCTCCCACGTTTTTAGTCCAATCTTCGTAGATAGCTCAAAATAGCTCACTGATGTTTGACCAACTCTTCCAAGAATCCTTGATTTATTTACCCGATTTTCAGGCGAATGCAGCACCTTCATCCCTAATCTGTGAATTGGTGGAGAGCCTTTGTCTCATTGATGGGGAAGTGCTACGCTGGCCTTTCCATCTGGCTCGCATGCAGGCGGCATGTCAAGCCTTGGTGTGGCGAGATGTCAGCAAAGAGTTGCCCAAGCACTGGGCTACCGCTTCAGCACAAATGCCCGAAGATTGTCGCCAAGGTCGCACGATGGCGCGCATCGTCTATGGGGCAGAGGGCATTCGCTCCATTACCTTCCGGAGTTATTCCCCACGGTTGGTACGCTCGCTCCGCCTAGTTGAGGCCAATCATGTGGACTACGCCCTTAAATCTACCAATCGCAGGGCAATCATGGAGTGTTTCGACCAACGCAATGGCTGCGATGATGTGCTCATGGTGCGAGATAAGTGTTTCACAGACACGTCGATTGCCAACATCGCCCTGTGGCACGAGCAGCAGAGACGGTGGTATACGCCGGCACGTCCTTTGCTCCGCGGCACGCATCGAGCTTTTCTGCTGCGCACTGGCACAATCTTTGAAGACTCCGCGCTGACTCTCGATCGCCTTTCGGAATTTTCCCGCATCCGACTGTTCAATGCCATGCTGGCATGGGGAGAAATCGAACTTCCCATGGTAGCCCTCCTTCCTCTCACAGCCCATTAAATCTCAGTTTATCCCATGACCGAAAAAGAAAAAATGCTTGCAGGGCACATCTACGATGCTTGCAACCCTGAAATTCTTATTGAACTTTTTACCACTCAAAATGCAGTCTTTGAGTACAATCAGATTCGCCCTACCGACCATGCCCTGCGCACGGAAAAAATCAAGCAAATTTTAGGCAAGACGGGCGAAAGAGTGATTGTCAATCAGCCTTTTCATTGCGATTATGGTAGCAATATCTCAGTGGGCGAAGGCTTCTTTGCCAACTTCAATCTCACCGTTCTCGACGAAGCTCCAGTCACCATTGGCGACAACTGTTTCATTGGCCCTAATGTCGGGCTTTATACGGCTTGTCATCCCACAGATCCCGTGGCGCGCAATTCACGACAAGAGTGGGCAGAACCCATCACCATCGGGCACAATGTGTGGATTGGTGGGGGAGTCACCGTCTTACCTGGTGTCACCATTGGAGATAATGTCACCATCGGTGCAGGAAGCGTGGTGGCTAAGGACATTCCCAGCAACTGCGTGGCGGTGGGCAATCCCTGCCGTCCAGTGAAATGGCTAGAAGAGAGTGAGCAGGATTCCCAATGATGCTTTAGGTAGCTCCTCGCTTTATGAGAATAGCGACACTGCACAGAGAAATTCTCTAGTGCAGTGTCGCTATTTTGTTGAGGAAAGGGGGAAGAGATTGGAAGGAAAACGCGCAGTTCGCTGTTGAATCTGTGCCCCATCTCTAGGTTATATCAGAGCAATCTGACGGATGCTCAGGAGGAGTGGCAGGTTTTATTCCGGTTTTGGTTTGAGTTGATAGCCCATCTCTGCTACAGCTTGGAGGAGAGCTTCGTCCGAAGCCGTGCCGATGACTTGAGCTTCGGCATCTTCGAGTGACACTGTGGCTTGGGTCACTCCCTCCACTCCGAGAATAGCGCGTTCCACGTGGTTGCGACAGTGATTGCAGGTCATGCCTTCCACGGCAAACTTGCGCACGGGAGTGGCAGAAGAAGATGATTGGTCGATGGTTAATTCCGTTTGCGGATGCAGTTTTCTCCACAGTGGAAGCGCGATGAAGACATAGATCAAAAGCGCACCAAGGAGGAGCGTGCTTGCCCATTGAAACCACGGAGTTTCTATGTGGCAGCTAGCATCTGTAGGCGCGGCAAAGTGGGTGAACCATGTGCGTGGGAGCGCATAGTCGATGAGGAGTGCAAAGCCCACTGCGCCGAGAATAAGCGATGCGAGATAGACGATGAGATTGCGACGTCCCAAGGCGCGATGCACCACTAGCACAGAAGCCATGTTGGCTGCTGGACCTGCCATGAGGAGAATCAGGGCTGCACCAGGCGAGAGTCCCTTGAGCATGAGCGCGGCTGCGATGGGTATGCTTCCGGTAGCGCAGACATACATGGGGATGGCGATGAGCAGCACCACAAAGTAGCTGAGGAAGGGAATTTCTGCGAATTGCACAAAAAAGTTGTCGGGCACAAAGAGGGTGATAAGTCCAGCAACGACCAAACCCATCAAAAGCCATTTGCCAATGTCGTGCATCATATCGACAAACCCATAGCGGAAGGCGATGCCCAGTTTTCCAAGAAAGGAGGGTTGTTGCGCCTCGATGGTGCAGGTAGCTTTGCTGATTTCTGCATCTACTGCCGCTTTCTGAGCTTCAGTTTCGAGGGGGGCAAATCGATTCATCATCATTCCGCCAAAGACAGACGTGACCAGTGCTGCCACAGGACGAACTATCGCAAAAGGAAGTCCAAGGAGAGAGTAGGTTGCAAAGATACTGTCCACTCCCGTTTGAGGAGTAGCGATGAGGAAAGCGGTGGTAGCCCCGCGCGAAGCCCCTTCTTTGCGCAGCGACATAGCGGTGGGAATCACCCCGCATGAGCAGAGGGGTAGGGGAATGCCGAAGAGCGCGGCATAGAGTACGGAGCGGAGGTCGTTTCCGCTGAGATATTGGCTGTAAAGTCGTCCAGGCACGAAGGCGTGCATCAGTCCTGCGATGAAGAAGCCGAGGAGGAGATAGGGCGACATCTCGTGAATGAGTCGGAGTATTTCTTGCATAAGTTTAGTTTTTTGTGTGGTATCTCAAGACGTTGTCCTAAGGTAGAGGGGGCGAAAGGAAGACTCTAACGTCTAAAGTCTAGCTTCTAACGTCTATTGTCTAACGTCTACCTTCTAACGTCTAATCTCTATTCCCCTGCAAAGTTACATTTTTGTGGATAATCAGGCTGATTTTGCCTAATAAATGATTTTAATGCAGTGAAAAATACCTATTTTTGTAGTCGTTTCTCCGTAATCTTTTGTTCAACTCTGCGCACTATGTACACGATTCACAGCCAAACCATCGACCAACACCTTTTGTCGCTTGCCCAACGTGGCAATATGGAGTTCAACCAACGCTTGCATCCCAACATTCCTGGTGTGCTGGGAGTGCGTATTCCCGATTTGCGCAAACTGGCGAAAGACATCATCAAAAGCGGCACGCAAGAAGACTATTTGCAGGAAGCCGAAAGTTTGGCAGCGCACTATGTTGCGCTAGAAAAACTGCATGAGTCTGAACAAAAGAATGGAGCATCAGTACAACCAGAAGCGGATTTCGGATGGATGGAGGCCCGAACCCTGCATGGGCTTGTGCTGAGTCAGTGGCGTGTCACCGACGTGGCTGACTATCTGCAACGTGTGGCGCGATGGGTGCCCAGCATCCACAGTTGGTCGGTGTGCGACATCTTTAGTTTTTCGGGTGGAAAACGCTGGGTGGCAGCGCACGAAGGGGAGGTTTGGTCGTTCATCTTGCCCTATTTCTCGGCACAGCGCACCTACGAAATTCGTTTTGCTGTGGTGATGGGATTGCAGTATTTTGCAAAACCAAGCCATCTAGCACTATTCTTAGCGCAACTTGCTGCCATCACTCACGAAGACTACTATGTGCGCATGGCAGTGGCGTGGGCGGTGGCCGAATGTTTCACCCATTGTCCCGAAGAGACCCAAATGTGGTTGGCACAAAATCTCCTTCCTGCATGGACACACAACAAGGCGATTCAGAAGATTCGTGAGTCTTATCGCATTGATGCGGAGACCAAACGCGAATTGCTCTTGCTCAAACGTCCAGTGGATAAGGGGTAATGGCGGTGGTGACCTAGCTGAGGTGCGACACATCGACACTATCCACGGGCATCCTTTGCCACAAATGTGAGCGATGGGGGAATTTCTCCCGATTAGGTACAAAAAACAGGGTGTTTCATAAAGGGCAAACTGCTGTGTTATTTTCGATATTCAGCTTTGGTCACGTACTTCAGTACGCTCCCTTCAGCCTCCATCTCAATGCCTTGCATTTTATCCCTTTATAAAACACCAAAAGGAGATGCTGCAAAAATGAGTTTTGCAACATCTCCTTATCTTTGGAGCTCAGTGCTTGAAGGGCTATGTAAGTCTTCAGCGTTGAACTTAAGGGAAGTGTGGGAGATTACATCATGCCGCCCATGCCACCCATGCCGGGAGCACCCATGGGCATTTCGGGAGTATCTTCCTTCTTGTCGCAGATCACGCATTCTGTGGTGAGGAACATGCCAGCCACTGATGCTGCATTTTCAAGCGCAACGCGAGTTACCTTGGCAGGATCCACAACACCCACTTCGCGAAGATCGCCATACGTGTCGTTCTTTGCGTTATAACCGAAGTTTCCTTCGCCTTCGCGCACCTTATTTACGACAACTGCGCCTTCCACTCCAGCGTTCTTGCAGATTTGACGGAGAGGTTCTTCGATAGCACGGCGGATGATTTGGATACCCGTGTTTTCGTCAGCGTTGTCGCCAGAGAATCCTTCGAGAGCAGCTTGAGCGCGGATGTAAGCCACGCCACCACCAGTCACGATACCCTCTTCGACAGCAGCGCGAGTGGCGCAAAGTGCATCGTCGCAACGGTCTTTCTTTTCCTTCTGTTCGGTTTCGCTGGCAGCACCTACTTGGAGCACGCACACACCACCAGAGAGTTTGCCCAAACGTTCTTGGAGCTTCTCCTTGTCGTATTCAGAAGTGGAGTTCTTGATTTCGTTCTTAATCTGTTGGATGCGCTGAGCGATGGATTCTTTGTCACCATGGCCGTCCACAATAGTCGTGAAATCCTTAGAAACACTCACTTTGTCGGCCGTACCCAACATGTCGATTGTGGCTTGTTCTAGCTTCAAACCCTTCTCTTCGCTGATAACTACACCGCCGGTGAGCACAGCAATGTCTTCGAGCATGGCTTTGCGACGGTCGCCGAAGCCAGGTGCTTTCACTGCACAAATCTTCAATTGTGTGCGCAAGCGGTTTACCACGAGAGTGGTCAATGCTTCACTGTCCACATCTTCAGCAATGACGAGGAGAGGACGGCCGCTTTGTACTGCAGGTTCGAGCACGGGCATGAACTCTTTGAGGTTGGAAATCTTCTTGTCGTAGATCAAGATGTAAGGGTTCTCCATTTCGCAAGTCATCTTCTCAGGATCGGTCACGAAATAAGCAGAAAGATAACCACGATCGAACTGCATACCCTTCACAGTCTTGAGGACAGTGTCGCGACCTTTAGCGTCTTCGATGGTAATCACGCCATCTACAGACACTTCGCGCATGCCGTCGGCAATGAGCTTACCAATTTCTGCATCGTTGTTGGCAGAGATCGTGGCTACTTGTTCGATTTTGTCGTAGTTAGTGCCCACTTGTTCGGCCTGTGCTTTGATGCTTTCCACCACTTTACCCACGGCCTTGTCGATACCGCGCTTGAGGTCGAGAGGATTAGCACCAGCAGCCACGTTTTTCATGCCTTCGGTGAGAATGGCTTGTGTGAGCACGGTGGCAGTTGTGGTGCCATCACCTGCATCATCACCCGTCTTAGAGGCTACGCTCTTGACGAATTGTGCACCAGCGTTTTGGAAGGGATCATCGAGTTCAATCTCTTTTGCTACGCTCACACCGTCTTTGGTGATGCGAGGTGCGCCAAATTTCTTTTCGATGACCACGTTGCGACCCTTAGGGCCAAGGGTTACCTTCACTGCATTGGCCAAGGCGTCGGCACCTTGACGGAGAAGTTCACGAGCATCTACGTCGTATTTAATATCTTTTGCCATTGTTGTATGCTATTTTTGAGAGAGTAATAGGAAGAAGTAGGGGAGGGAGTGTGTAATGCTTAGACTTATTTCACTACAGCCAAGACTTCACTCTGACGAACGATGAGGTATTTTTCGTTTTCTACTTCGATTTCTGTGCCAGAATATTTGCCATAAAGCACGACATCGCCCACTTTGAGCACCATTTCTTCGTCCTTGGTGCCTTGTCCTACCGCCATCACTTCGCCCTTGAAAGGCTTTTCTTTGGCTGTGTCGGGGATGATGATGCCACCAATGGTCTTTTCTTCTGCGGGCGCGGGCTTGATGAGTACGCGATCAGCTAGAGGTTGGATATTCATTGTCTTATATCTTTATGTGTTTGAAATGCAATGAGAAATTGTCGATGTTTCTTCGACATCTTTTCTTTGTTTTTCTCGTTGGAGAGATTAGAGTACGCAGCAAATGCTTGCTTTGTTGATTTCATAGAATGCAAAGTTCCTGCCAAACTTGTTTTTTATTTTATAAAAACGACATTTTGTCAGTTACAGTCTGCATGAAAAACAGGCGATTGAACAAATGTATACGCTGAAATAGTGAAAGGTACAAAAAAACTCAGGGGAATCAAGGGGAAACTGCTGCGTTATTTTCGAAATTAGCTTTGGTCACATACTTCAGTACCTTCCCTTCACCCTCCATCTCAATGCTTAGCATTTATTCCTTTGTCAAACAAAACGGAGATGTTGCAAAACGAGTTTTGCAACACCTCCGTTTATGCTGGAAGTGCAAATTGCACTAGAAAGGGAGCAAGGTTACTTCTTGTCGCAGCTCTTTTTGTCGCCACAACCTTGTTCGCCGCAGCAACCCTTCTTTTCGTTGCATTCCTTTTTGCAGTCGTTCATGCAACCCTTCTTGCAAGATTTCTTGTCTTCCTTCTTGCAGCACTTTTTGTTGTCCTTTTTGTCTTCTTTCTTGCAGCACTTTTTGTCGCCGTTCTTGCAGCAAGCCTTTTGTTCTTGCTTGTCATCTTGCTTTACGTCTTGTGCAGCAGCATTGAGACCGAAGGAGAGGAGAGCGGCGAATGCGAGGCATTTAGCCGCAGCGTTTGCATTGAATAGTTTCATGTTGTCTGTTTTTTGTGGTTGTATGAATGTTATTTGTCAGATAAATCTGTTTTATCTCCCGCAAAAGTATATTTTTATTATAAGACTTCCAAGAAAAATGTATAGGAAAATTCGAGAATTTAAGTTGGAAAAACATTTTGAACGCTCAGAATAGCGCAATAAGCAACTTGAGTTGCTAAATTGGGATTTCCCAAGGTGTTGCCCAGCCTCTACCAGTTTCTTATTCTTCTTCTCGAGCAAAGTCTATGGCTCTGTTGATATAGTTGAGGAAAGGTGTCGTAGTGCTAAAGTATTGGGCTAAGCGTTCAGGGAAATCTGCTGCAGTAACTTCCTCTGTGGTTGGGGCAAAAGCAAGACAAAAGCTTTTAAGGCGCAGATATTCACTCCAAGGTGCATCGGCAGGAAAGCCTTTGGGATTTCGTTTCAGCTCATTGAAGTGCAGGAGTTGAAAGCGAGTGTCGGCTATTTCACGCACTAGTTTGTCGAAATCGCCCTCGCCGTCCATGATGTCTTCTCGAAGGATGCGAAGTGCTTTGGGCTCGATGCAGTAATGCCCTGGGGCAATGATGTGTTGCGATTCCCAATGTATGCCTCCAAAGTCCGCGGCATTCTGGTCTGCGCCCAACTGGAAATAATAGCCAGAATAGCCCGATTTCTTACCGCCACGCGCAATGAATAAGCCCATGTGTCCTTTGTAGGGACGCTTGTCTGCCGAGAAACGGGTGTCGCGTTGGATGCGATAGGTCACATCTTTTGCCGTTAGTCCAGCCACGGTAGGGTCAAACTGGGCAATCTGCGCAATCATGGTTTCGGCAAAGGCATGAAAACGGGATTGCGCAGCCTTATATTCCTCTTTGTGAGCGTGAAACCATTCTCGATTGTTGTTGGCTTGGAGCTGTTGAAGGAAGTTGATGACAGATTTCATAGAAGAGTATAATCTAGTAGTTTGGGAGGTTGTCTGAAAAGGTGGATAGCCTTATTACAAATGTCTATGGCATTATTCTATATTTCATTGCTTCTATGATAATTGCGTGAGCAAATGCGCACAAGCATCCTCGCAGAGGTCAATCACGAGGTCGAAATCAGCCAGAGTGCCGTAGTAAGGGTCGGGAATTGACGTGAAATCAGGATGCGCTGTGAGATAGTCGGAGAGCAACACCACCTTGTTCATCAACTCTGGTTCAGGGCATTTTTCGCGCAGTCTGCGGAGATTGTCTGCATCCATGGCAACGATGCAATCAAAGGTGCGAAAATCTTCTGCGGTCATGGGACGAGAATGGTGTGTGAGTGCGTAGCCACGCGCTGCGGCTTGTTGGCGCATGCGATGATCAGGGAGTTCTCCTTCGTGATAGTCTATCATTCCTGCCGAATCAATGGTAGGAAAGTCCGCAACTCGACCAGTTGATTTAACTTTTTGGCGAAAAACTTCTTCGGCCAACGGAGAACGGCAGATGTTGCCAAGACAAATAAAAAGGATCTTCATAAGAGGCTAGTGAGTATATGCTTGAATGCTGCACAAAGATACGAGATTTTTTTGAGGTGATAGTATCTTTCTCATGAGAAACAGGACGTCTATCTAAGAAACTGCGATGAGAAAGAGCAACTCCTCTGGAGTTTTTGTATCTTTGTATTCAACTATCGTTTGATAGATATCCTATTGTATTAGATAGATACGTACATCTCTTCTATTCTCTCCTTATGTTTAGATTACCATTGAAACTAGTTAGCCTCATTTGTGCTGGTGCTTTCTCCTTATCTTCGCCTGCGAAAACAGAACATCTCCTTCCTCGTCCGCTACAACTCACCAAGCAGGCAGGGACTTTCGCCTTGCAGCGTGCACTTCGTTTGGAGGATGCAACCCAAACGCCGCTACTTCGCAAAGTGCTCTCCGCAAGTGGGGCTACTTTCTCTGAGAGTGCACAGGCAGTGGTGCGAGTTATAGTGGACAAATCGCTCAACACCTTTGATTATCCATTGGCTGGATTTGGTAATGAAGGCTATCAATTGGACGTTTCTCCCCACCTGATTACAATCACTGTGGCTGAACCCATCGGCGTGGTGCGAGCGGCACAAACGCTACACCAACTCTCACTGGGCACCGAAGGCAGTCCGCAGATAGAAGCGCTGACGATGACAGATTTTCCAGCCTTCAAAGTGCGTGGAGTGATGCATGATGTGGGGCGGTCTTTCATTGATATCGAAGAACTAAAGCGACAAATTGATTTATTGGCTCAATTTAAGGTCAATGTGTTCCATTGGCATTTGACCGAAAATCAAGCGTGGCGCTTTGAAGTCAAGGCTTTCCCTCAACTCACCTCGGCAACTTCCATGACGCGCTTCCCTGGAAAGTTCTATACTCAGGCTGAGTGTCGCGAATTGGAGGAATATGCTTACGAGCGCGGTGTGACGATTATCCCCGAAATCGACATGCCCGGTCACAGCCAAGCCTTTGTTCGCGCCATGGGACACGATATGCAGACCGAGCAAGGCATGCAAGAATTGCAAACTATCCTAGAGGAGGTGGCGAAAGTCTTTGTGCGTGCGCCTTATATTCATTTTGGGGCTGATGAACATACGATAACTTATCCGAACTTCCTCAATACGATCATCGACAAAATCCATAGTCTTGGCAAAAAGGCCGTCGTGTGGAATCCCATCAATGGAGTGGCTATCCAAAATCACAAGGTGGACATGACACAGATGTGGAGCACACGCGGAAAATTAGTGAAAGGGATTCCTAATATTGACTGTCGCTACAATTATACCAACCACTTTGATGTCTTTGCCGACCTAGTGGGCATCTACAAAAGTAGCATCTATTATGCTGCGCGTGGGAATGCAGAAATCGCAGGGACGATATCTTGTCCGTGGAACGACCGCAAACTCCCCACGCAAGACGACATTGTGGTACAAAACAACTTCTATGCCAACGCACTTGCCTCTGCGGAGCGTGGATGGATAGGAGGTGGCAAAGAATATGTCGAAAAGGGTGGGGTGATGCTCCCATCTTCAGGTGAAGAATATGAGGAATTTGCCGATTGGGAACGGAGATTCCTCTATCACAAAGCCACGACTTTGCAGCAGGTGTCCATTCCCTATGTGCGCCAAACGAATGTGCAGTGGGCAATCACAGAGGCTTTTCCCAATCATGGCAATGCAGCGCAGAGGTTTCCCCCAGAAACGGAAGGTTTGAAGAGTAGTTACACCTATCAAGGTCTGACTTACACCACAGGATATGCCACTGGAGCTGGCATCTATCTGAGGCACACGTGGGGCGAAGGCACGATTCCTGCCTATTATGCCCAGCCGAAAGAGAACACCACGGCTTATGCTTGGACGTATGTCTATTCGCCCAAAGCACAAGATGTAGGTGCGCTCATCGAAATCTATAATTATGGCAGATCGGAGAAGGATCTTGCTCCGAACAATGGGCATTGGGATCGAATGGGGGCAAAGATTTGGCTCAACGATAGGGAAATCCCGGCTCCTTCTTGGAAGAATGCGGGTAAGACATCAATGACCAACGAAAATTTGTTGGAGGACGAGAATTTTACAGCCCGTCCTGCTGCACCAATTTCCCTCAAAATGGGGTGGAACAAGGTGCTGCTCAAACTTCCCTTCAATCCGAATGGCACGCGCCTCAAAAAATGGATGTTCACCTTCGTACTCACCGACAAGAGCGGACGTAATGCACTAGAAAATGTGATCTATTCGCCTGACAAAATCAAAAGTATTGTCGCTGGACGTTTGGCGCAGTTGGTCAAGGAAGTCGAGCGTACACTTCGCGATAAGGTGGGGAATCGCCCAGGGTATTACCCTCTTTCGCTCGCTGAGGAGATAAATGCTGTCCTCCATCAGGTGAAAGGCGAAGACTTCTCCACACTCTCCGACGAAAAGAGTCAACAACTCTTCACGCGACTCCAAACAGCCTATGAAGCCTTGTTGCAATCTTTTGTCAGCACCAGTGTGAATATGCCGCTCACCCCCAGTGAAACGGCAAATGTGTTGTATGAAATCTCCACGCCTCTGCGTGACAAACTGTTGCTTACTTTGCAGCAAGTGGGCAAACCGATGGTGAGTCAGAAAAAAGCCACAGAGAAAAGTTTATGGCGATGCTTGTTGCGCGAGGATAATACCTACGATTTGCGAAATTATTCTGACAATTCCTACATTTCTCCTATCGTTGTGGGTGAGAATCTGGTAACCACCGCCATGCGGCCTGTCAAGGGGTGGCAATTAAAATCGGCTTCCACTTTTGGGCTCTTCACGATAAGCAGCTCAGATGGCAAACAGTTCAATCAGGGCAATGGAGGAAAAGGTTTCCGTTTGCTAAATTGGGGCAGTGGAACTAATAGTACCGACACAGGATGTCAGTTTCTTTTCACCCCAGTGCGCATGGAAAATGGTGTGATCACAGGAGTGCAGAAAGCGGCAGCCGCGCTTGCTGGCACTGCTCAATGGTATGATTTGCAAGGACGTCCCATAGTCAGCACTTCACGAGGCATTCTTGTGTCGGAAGAAGGGCAGAAGATAGTGCGATAATGCCTTGATTTTTGAAGACAAAACCCAAATAAGAATGGGGCAATGCTACATGATGCGCATTGCCCCATTATGGTGAAGTTGCAAATTAAAAAGAAACTAGGATTTTCGCTCAATGTTAGGTACGAAAAGAGCCATAGTTAAAGAAAATTGAGGGAGAAACAGTCTGCTAAATCAGATTAAACATCGAAGACTCTCCAAATGCGATAGTCCACATTGTGGTCGAATACATCTGTTTGTTCGCGATGTTTCACCCATTTTACGATGCGAATGGTGATCGGCAGTACAATAATTTCGTAAAGCGTCTTAGCCACGATTTGCACCGCCATAAGTTTGAGCATCTCCGTCATAGACACCAAGCCCCAAAATGCGATGGGGAAGAAGATGAGTGAGTCGCCTGTTTCGCCTACTAAGGTGGAAACTACAGCGCGGAGGGAGAAATGCTTGCCGCCATCAGAGATTTTCATGCGACTCATCACCCAAGCGTTGAGAAACGAGCCAATGATGAAGGCGATGAAACTGGCACAAGCGATGCGCGGAGCCAGACCGAAGACAAAGTCAAAGTGTTCTTCGCCTTTCCAGAAGGGAGCTGCAGGAAGGTACACCGCAAGCTGTCCGATGGCAACGACAAGGAAGTTCATGAAAAAACCCAGCCAGATGAGCAGGCGTACCTTGCGGTAGCCCCAAACTTCGGCGACAACGTCGTTGATGATGTAAGAAATGGGAAAAACTAGAAAACCTGCGGTCATGGAAATTGGACCAATTTGCACCAATTTCGTTTCAAACAGATTAGATGCCACGAGGCACACACAGAACACTACGCTCAGCACTAAGAGCGAAAGGCTCACATTTTTAGAAGAGGACATAAAAAAGTCTTGTTTTTAGAGTGGTTAGCAACTACACTTTGCCCCCGCTCCTCAATACACTTGGAGATGAAGAAGCGGCGACAGGGCTGCAAAGATACGAATTTCTGAGTAAATAAGTTGCACGTTCCCAAGATTGTTGTGCAAACTCGGTAGAAATTTGAAAAACTCTTGGAAGAATAGCGTGAAATGTCCTAGTACAGCACGGACACTTTCAAAAGAAAATCGTATCTTTGCCACAAATATTACATTAGCCTAAGATTGCGCCAATTGATTGTGGACAAGGAGATAAATAACTTTTCCCAAAGCCTCAATGATGGACTCCTAAAGGAGGCCGAAAGGATGCTAAATCACAGCAGCAAATCTTACAGAATTGAACAATACAATCCTATGAATATCCTCGAACTCAGTGAGCAAGAGATTGCTCGTCGCAAGTCACTCGATGAGATTCGTGCCCTTGGCATTGATCCTTATCCAGCAGCAGAATATCCCACCAATGCTTTTAGCGATGAAATCATTGCAAACTTCCGCGATGAAGACGAACCCCGTAAGGTTTGCATCGCAGGTCGTATGATGAGTCGCCGTGTGATGGGTAAGGCAACTTTCCTTGAACTTCTCGACTCTCGTGGACGCATCCAAGTTTATATCACGCGTGATGACATCTGTCCCGAAGAAGACAAGACCCTTTACAATTCTTTGGTGAAGAAACTCCTTGATTTGGGTGACTTTATCGGAGTGAAAGGTTTTGTATTCCGCACCAAAACTGGTGAAATTTCCGTGCACGTGCGCGAATTGACTCTTTTGGCTAAGAGTTTGAAGCCACTTCCCAGTCCAAAAGAAAAGGATGGCGAAGTGTTTGATGCCTTTGAAGATCCTGAATTGCGCTATCGTCGTCGCTATGTAGACTTGATTGTTAATCCTAACGTCAAAGAAACCTTCTACAAGCGCGCAAAGGTGATCACCACCATGCGTGGTATCCTAGACGAAGCTGGCTACACTGAGGTAGAAACTCCCACCCTCCAAAATATTCCTGGCGGTGCTTCTGCGCGTCCCTTCATCACACACTTCAATGCTTTGAGTCAAGAGATGTATTGCCGCATTGCGACAGAACTTTATCTCAAGCGTCTCATAGTAGGTGGCTTTGAAGGTGTCTATGAAATTGGCAAGAACTTCCGCAACGAGGGTATGGACCGCACGCACAATCCTGAGTTTACTTGTGTAGAACTCTATGTGCAGTACAAGGACTACAACTGGATGATGGAATTTACCGAACGTATGCTGGAGAAAATCTGCATCGCGGTCAATGGTAAACCCGAAACTGAAATCGATGGCAAGGTGATTAGCTTCAAAGCTCCCTATCGTCGTCTCCCCATTCTCGAGGCGATCAAGGAAGAGACTGGCTATGACCTCAACGGCAAGTCTGAAGAGGAAATCCGCACCATCGCAGAGAAGCTCGGCATCGAGGTGGACGACACCATGGGTAAGGGCAAGCTGATTGATGAAATCTTCGGTGAAACTTGCGAAGGCAAGTTCATTCAGCCCACCTTCATCACGGATTATCCCGTGGAAATGTCGCCCCTCACCAAAATGCACCGCAGCAAACCTGGTTTGACCGAGCGTTTTGAGTTGATGGTAAACGGTAAGGAGTTGGCGAATGCTTACTCAGAGTTAAACGACCCCATCGACCAAGAAGAGCGTTTCCTCGAACAAATGCGCTTGGCTGACAAGGGTGACGACGAAGCAATGCTCATCGACCAAGACTTCCTCCGCGCTCTCCAATATGGCATGCCTCCCACTTCTGGTATCGGCATCGGTATCGACCGCTTGGTCATGCTGCTTACTGGCAACACCACTATCCAAGAAGTGCTCTTCTTCCCTCAAATGAAGCCTGAGAAACTCCCTGCCAAGGACAAGGTTGAGGCTTATCTTCCCCTCGGCATCCCAGCTGAGTTAGTGCCCGTGCTGCAAAAGGTGGGTTACTATCTGGTGCAAGACCTCAAGGAAGCCAATCCTCAGAAGATCCAACAGCAGATGGGCGAAGTAATCAAGAAATATCAGCTCGATATCACCAAGCCTTCGGTAGCTGACATCGCAGCTTGGATTGAAGCCCTTGGTGCATAAGCACATCACATCATGCCGCATTGGTGGGGACGATAGGATATATCGCCTCACCAATGCAGTGTTTTCTATCGACCTGTGATACGTCCTCCTCAACTCCTGCGCAAAGATAGCGTAGTGGTGTAGGATAATCCTTAGTCGTATATCATTTTATTTCCTCTATCGACCACACTTAAGCCTACTTCTCCTTATGCCTAGTTTCAGTTCTTTCTTCGGATTTGGCGACAGCAACGAAGACAGTCGCGGTTTGGCCGAGTTTCCTGGGAAAATCGCCATCATTGGTAGTGGATCTTGGGCGACAGCAATCGCTAAAATCATGCTAGAAAGTGTGCCCGAGATTGAATGGTATGTGCGTCGTGACGAAACAATTGAAGAGTTTCGTCGCTATGAACATAACCCCACTTACCTCACTTCGGTGAAATTTCCCGTTGATCGCATCCATTTTAGTAGCGACATCAATGAGGTGGTGCGCCAAGCCGATACCCTCATCTTCGTCACCCCATCTCCCTATCTCAAAGCCCAGCTCAAAAGACTCAAAGTCAAGCTACACAATAAGTACATCATGACCGCCATCAAAGGCATTGTGCCAGATGAGAACGTGGTGTGCACAGAGTATTTTCGCACCACGTTAGGTGTGCCCGAAGACCAGTTGATGGTGCTAGGGGGGCCAAGTCATGCTGAAGAAGTGGCGCTCAATCGCCTCACCTATCTCACAGTTGGATGCACAGACATGGAGCGTGCTCGCACTATGGCGCAGTTGGTGGCCAACGACTATGTGAAAACATCAGTTTCACAAGATGTTATCGGCATCGAATACGCTGCCGTGCTCAAGAATGTCTATGCCATCGCAGCTGGCATCTGCTCGGGATTGCAATATGGTGACAACTTCCTCTCGGTACTTTTGGCAAGTGCAGTGCAAGAAATGCATCGTTTCTTGACTGCAGTCTATCCTATTGAGCGCAATGTCTACGATAGTTCCTATCTTGGTGACTTGTTGGTGACGAGTTATTCCAACTTCTCGCGCAATCGTGTGTTCGGCCAAATGATTGGTCGCGGATACAGCGTGAAGAATGCTCAAATGGAGATGGAGATGATCGCAGAAGGCTACTATGGTGTGCGCTGTATGCGCCACATCAATCAGCGTTATAGAGTGAACATGCCCATCCTTGATGCTGTCTACAACATCTTGTATGAGCGCATATCTCCCCCACTCGAAATCAAACTCCTCACCGATTCCATCAGATAGTTCCATCTGTTGACACTGCTCGTTGCGAAGGATTGCAAAGCTCTTCGCCACTCCTTATATAATATAAGCACAAGAATTTAATGGGTAGCACGGTGCTTTCTGGCATTGCTCCATAACATTTTATCCTTTCTTACATCCTCACATGGCGTTTAACGTACCTCAATCCGATAAAAAGCGTGTGGTCATCGTTGGCGGTGGCTTTGGTGGTTTGAAATTGGCCAACAAACTCAAGGATTCTAACTTCCAAGTTGTCCTCATCGACCGCAACAACTACCACCAATTCCCACCTCTGATCTATCAGGTGGCTTCGGCAGGCATCGAGCCTAGCAGTATATCCTTTCCTTTCCGCAAACTCTTTCATGGTCGTAAGGATTTTTATTTCCGCATGGCTGAGGTGCGTAGCGTTTTCACCGACCAAAAGATACTCCAAACCTCGATAGGCAAGATTTCTTACGACTATCTGGTCTTTGCGGCAGGAACAACCACCAACTTCTTCGGCAATAAAAACGTGGAAGAGCACGCCATTCCCATGAAAAATGTGAGTGAAGCTATGGGACTCCGCAACGCCTTGCTCGAAAATTTTGAGCGCGCTCTCACCTGCTCCAGTGAAACCGAGCGACAAGAACTGCTCAATGTTGTGATTGTTGGTGGTGGCGCCACTGGAGTCGAAGTGGCTGGTGCATTGTCGGAGATGAAAAATTACGTTCTTCCCAAGGACTATCCCGACATGCCTTCGAGTTTGATGAACATCTACCTCATCGAAGCTGGACCACGTCTACTTCCAGCCATGAGTCCTCCCACTTCGGCGCATGTCGAAGGTTTCCTCCGCACCATGGGCGTCAATGTATTGCTCAACAAGATGGTGACAGACTATCAAAATCATCGTGTCATCTTGAAGGACGGTACACAAATCGCTACCCGCACCTTCATTTGGGTGAGTGGAGTAGCAGGAGAGACTGTGGGCAATCTTGATCCCAAATACCTGGGACGTGGTCGTCGCATTGTGGTTGATGCCTACAATCAAGTAGAAGGATTGGACGGTGTCTTTGCCATCGGCGACCAGTGCATCATGCCTGAGGGCGATCCTCGTTGGAAAGGGGGACATCCCCAGTTGGCACAAGTTGCTATTCAACAAGGAAAACTTTTAGCTCGCAATCTCAAAGCCCTAGAGAAGGGTAAAACGCTCAAGCCTTTCCGCTATAAGAACCTTGGAGCTATGGCTACTGTCGGAAGAAATCGCGCCGTAGCCGAATTTAGCGAAGTGAAGATGGCTGGTTTCTTTGCGTGGTTCATGTGGCTCATTGTCCATCTCCGCAGCATTTTGGGTATCCGCAACAAGAGTATTGTTTTCCTCAACTGGGTGTGGAACTATGTTTCCTATGCTCAATCGCTGCGCTTCATAGTTTATGCCCGCAAAGCCAAAGAGGTGGTGGACCGCCAAGCTCGTCTCGCTTCGCAACACTGGGGCAACGACTTGCTGAGTGAGGGAGTAGATGCCCAAGAAAAAGAGATTGATGCTAAAAATGCCCAGGAGAAATCCTAATGCTTTTGGGGAACTTCTACAGAGCATCTCATAGGCCGTTATCATCTTTCTTGGACTATTGAACTAAAATTCTCGGAGATTTCTCAAAATATCTCCGAGATATTTCTGAAAATTTCCGAGAATTTTTATAAAATCTCCGAGATAATTTTGAAACTCTTGGAGTTTTAGGACGATTACCTAGTTTTTTATCGGAGAGGTCTCTCCCATCAGCTATCCAAATCATTCAGTCATGAATCAAAAAGCCCTCGTTGTTTTGAGTGGGGGACAAGACTCCACCACCTGTCTTTTTTGGGCACTTCGTGAGTTTGACGAAGTCTTTGCTCTAGGATTCACCTATGGACAGAAGCACGCTGCCGAAGTAGAGTTGGCGCGCGCCATTTGTGCTGAACAGAATGTGCCCTTTGAGGTGATGGATGTACCCTTGTTGGGACAGCTTGGTCGTAATTCGCTCACCGACACTTCCCTCACCATGGACGAGAATAAGCCTGCTGATGCACCGCCCAATACGTTTGTGCCTGGACGCAATCTCTTCTTTCTCAGCATCGCAGCGGTTTATGCTCGCGAACGTGGCATTTTTCATCTAGTCACTGGGGTGGGACAGACTGACTTCTCGGGCTATCCGGATTGTCGTGACAACTTTGTCAAGAGTTTGAACGTCACGCTCAATCTAGCCATGGACGAACAGTTCTGCATTCACACGCCACTCATGTGGCGCGATAAGGCCGAAACTTGGGCGCTTGCCGATGAACTCGGAGTGCTCGACTTGATTCGTCAGCGCACACTCACTTGTTACAACGGAGTGGTAGGTGATGGCTGTGGACATTGTCCCGCTTGCCAGTTGCGCCAAGCAGGATTGCAGCAATATCTGCTCACCAAAGAGACAACCAACAAGTAATCATTTCTCTAGAATTTCCTACTTATATAAGTTATTATCCTTATGTCACAACGCGAAACCGAAGGCCTCCAACATCTCGGAAGCCAAGGCACTCAATATCCCACGGACTACGCACCAGAAATGCTCGAGTCGTTTGTCAACAAGCACCAAGAAAATGACTACTGGGTGCGCTTCAACTGCCCAGAGTTCACCTCTCTCTGTCCCATCACTGGCCAACCTGATTTCGCCGAAATCCGTATTTCTTACATCCCCGATGTAAAGATGGTAGAGAGCAAAAGCCTCAAACTCTATCTCTTCTCCTTTCGCAATCATGGCGACTTCCACGAAGACTGTGTCAATGTCATCATGAAAGATCTCATTCGCCTCATGGATCCTAAATACATCGAGGTCACTGGACTCTTCACTCCCCGAGGTGGCATCAGCATCTATCCTTATGCCAACTACGGAAAGCCTGGTACTCGCTACGCAGAACTTGCTGCCTATCGTTTGCAGCAGCATGATCTTTAAGCCTCTTGTGGCTAGCGAATCAGGTACTTCGCTATAGTTGTTTCTCACTTATCCCCGTCTCTTGCAGCATGGTTAGTCTTTCCTCCATCGTTTCTCGGCTTTGGCGTTTTCGCATCGCCTTTATCACTATTCTTTTTGTGCTGGGTGCTGGCATTTTTGACGAACATAGTGCGCTCAACATCTTCTTGCTCACTCGCAATAATCATGAGTTGCAGCAAAACATTGCGCAATTTGAACAGCAGTATAAGGAAGATTCTCGTGCACTTCGCCTTATGGACAATTCGCCCGAAGCCGTGGAGAAAGTGGCGCGGGTGAAGCTCTTCATGAAAAAAGCCAATGAAGATGTCTATGTGGTGGTGAATGACTCTGACGAATAGGAACTTGTGAGAGGCCTTCTCCTCTTTTGTAATTCGATTTTCTTGAGATCTTTACCTTCACTTCCCCTTTGCTTCTTATGATGAAACCCCTTACCCCTTTGCAAAATGCCATTTCCATGATTGGCGGTGTGCTTCTTATCGTAGGTGCTCTCCTACCGCTTGCTGGCGTCATGGCTGAATATGCTCCTTATGTCTTCACTTTAGGTGCGCTTTCTTATGGGGGCACGCAGATGTTGCGCCGTTATGAAGGTAAAAACACGACTATTATTCGCCTGCGACGTCAAGAAATTATCGGTGCTCTCCTACTCATGGTCAGTGCAGTACTCATGCTCGTGAGTAGTTTTCGCTTATTGCCCCTGCAAGGTGGTGAGTGGAAGGTGTGTCTCTCCATAGCCGTAGTCTTTGAATTGTACACTGCTTTCCGTCTTCCTCAAGAGTTAGACAAAGAAGCACGTAATAATGAGCAGAAAAAAGGATAAAATCTTGGCATACTCCACATTTTGTTGTATATTTGCCACAATCACTTAGCATTTTAAGCCTATGCAACAACATATACTCCGCATCTATCTAGCCCTTTTCTTCGTGAGTGGTTTCGCTCTATCGGCAGCTGCTCAACATAAATTGGGACATCTTGACTCTTTCGCAGCAGGACAGGTTTCTGTTGCTAGTGAGTCTCAAGGCAATGCTGCGACACTAGCCGAGGCACCCATGCAGATGGAAGCTCCCGGTTTGGATGAAATTGCAATCACTGTGCGAGGCAATCAAATTCGTGTCCAGCATGCAGAAGGGCTTACTTTGATGGTTTACAACATCACCGGCGTTAAGGTGAGTACCCATCGCGTAGAAAGTGATGATTATTCCTTTACGCTCAATGTAGATCGTGGCATTTATATCGTCAAAGTGGGCAAAGTGGCACGCCGCATTACCATAGGCTAAAGCGACACTCAGCTTTACGGCCTATGCATTCACAGAATACTTTATATATAGTCTTCGTTTTTTATGCGAACTCTCAGCATAAACGGTCTTTCTTGCCCTAAGAATGGCCGTTTTTTTTGATTTTATGGCATGTACAACGCATATATGCGCAGAGTTATCGCACATTAGAGTTTAGTTTATGCCTATGAACATTTATTTCATTCGCAAGCGCAGTGGAAGTCGCAAAGAATTGGGGCGTCATCCTTTCATTTTGGATGAGGCTTCCAGCACCTTGCGGCAGTTGCTCACTGAGTTTACCCTTCATGGTCTTCGTGAAGCTCAAACAGTGGTCAGTGATTTTCCTCTCACCGAGGAAGAGATTGCTGCACAATCCGAGGAAGGGCGCGTGAAATTCGCCAGCCGTTATGGTGAAAATCACGACACTCCAGAGCGTGCCCTTCAGGTGATGCTCCAGGCATTTGCCGATGGTTTGGTGCGTATCTTCGTTGATGGTGAAGAAGTGACCGACCTCGATGCCGCACTCTCCCTGAAAGAGGGTAGCGAAGTCGCATTTCTTCGCCTCACCTTCCTCACTGGCCTGCTGTGGTAAGGTGAATATGGAAGATTTCCTCCGTGTTTTTGATTGCCAATTCCTATATTTCTAGGGGCTAACGTCAACTTTCTAACTTCTAACGTCCAAGATTGTCGGTCTAATGTTCAATATCGGTGGTCAAACGTCTAATGTCTAGCCTCTCACGTCTAACGTCTAATATCTAACGTCTTATATCTACTGTCTAATCTCATGCGTACTCCAGAACAAGCAGAACTATTTAAGAAGGATTATTTAGCTCAAATCGATGTCAACTCATTGAACAAGGTCGAAGAAGTGCTGTATAAAGCCGTAAAATCTAAGGATTTGTCTGAAGTATCTCCTTGGGAACTCCACAAGTCCTTACAAGAACTGACCATCGGTTCCTTAGTGCATTCCCAACTGCTCATAGCTGGTTACCATCTTCCCCACCTGTTGCCCTCGTGGCTCAGTGAAATTCTGGCATATCTCCTTGGTTATCAGGAAACGAAGGGGATGATGCGCAGCATTTATCGCTTCCGCTTGTCTAATTCAGGCAAGTTGTCGGAAGCTACTGTGAGAGAGACAGTCGTCGATGCGTTTATGATAGCTCTTCATGGAGCAAGTTTAGACGATCTTGTTCGTGGGCGCCATACAATGCGCCTACAGGAGTTTAGAAAGGTCGGTTATAGCGCTTTCATTGGAGCCGCTTTACGCCAAGGCAATGCCGAAGTCATTGCCGCTGCTAAGGACGTAATCACCTCAGAAAACAATGTTGGCATCTTATCTTACGAATTAGTCTGCGCTATCGAGCGTGGTGACAACGAAGAACTCCATGATTTGCTCCTCAACCTGCTGAAAGCAGCTAAGTTGCAAGAGGGATTGCGACAAGTAATCCTGGAGAGTGGTGATTCCTACAACATGGATTTCTACCTCAAACTCCTAAAAGTCGTCGACGAAGAGGGACTTTTGCGCTATAGCTCTGTACGTCGTGCCGTGCAAACTTGGTGCGGATTGGGATACGAAAAGGTTGAAGATAAGGATATTGCGACTATCTTCCACGCCATTCGCCGATATCTCGAGCATCCCGAGGAACTCGCCACTGCTTATGCAGGAGATAATCCGCTACTTGTCTATATTGCGCTCTATACTGTGGGCTGTGTCGATGCGCAAGTGGCATTTGACGAGGCTGAAGCGCTGCTGACTAGTGACAAACCCTCGCAGGTCTCTGTGGCTGCCTTGTGGTATTTAAATCGTGTCAATCTGGAAGATAGGCACTATATAGACTTTTTGCATCTCGATGTATTTACTCTTCGATTAGAAGAACCTACTTTTCGTGCCTACATCATCAATGAGTTTAGAGGAACAGACGTATTAGACCATTTCGTTAAAACGAAAAAGGCGATAGCATTCAGCGAGAATACTCGGAAAAAACTGGAGGTGTTGCACCAAACAATTTTAGATTGGCTGCCAACACTCAAAGCGAAGAATAAAGTGGTCCATCCGGGATTCGAGTGGTTCTGCATTTCTTTCACGCGCGAAAGCGTTATCAATGTCTTATATACGATCTCTCTGCTCCTCCACACGCAAGCTGCTGTGGATAAATTCCTTGCGCAGAAGATTCCCTCATGGGGAGTAAATATCTTCTCCTCCTATTATTATTACAATAGTGACAAAGATGGATATACAGATTTCTTCTTTTCCTACGTGCTTCCTATGGGATCTCCCGAGGCGCGTCGAGGTTTTCTCTTGCGCAATGCTTTGAATTTTGAGAACGATGCCCTGTTTCTCGTATTCCGCGAGGCGTTCTTGCGCGAACAATTCACAGATAAGGAAATCCAACTCCTTGATGCCAAATTCAAATCCAAGGTTTCCACCACGCGCCAACGCGCAGTGCAGTTGCTGCTCACGCAGCCCGATGACATTTTGGTGGGAGCTTATGAGCGATTGCTGTGTACGAATGGCGACTATATAGCCGATTGTCTGGTGGAACTCCGTGAGGGCAGTGCCATTTTGCGCGAGAAGTTTGGCGAAGTGACCGAGTCAGAGAAGAAAATCTCTGAGGATGGTGCTGCTGACAGTGGAGCCGCAGCCGGAAAGAGTGAAGCTAAAGCAGCGCAAGTGGGAGATGCAGGCGACAGTCAACTACGTTTCGGCTTGTTCACTCCCACAGAGCTGCCAAAACTCCCCTTTGAAAATCCATTTGCTGACGCAGAACGTTTCGCCGCAAGCCCTGTTTCGCAGTGGGTGTCCATAGATTCCAAGAAAAAGTCTTTGCTTGCTCGAATCTTCTCCAGGGGAACCAGCAAATCCAAACTAGATTTGTCCAAACTCTTCCCCTTAACAGAAAAAGATGTCAAAGCTATCTATGACGATTTTGCCCAAATCCTTGAGGATAACAAGGAACTCACCTACCAAGACGAAAGGGGAGAAACGCTATGTCTCTATGACGGCGGTTTTATGTGGAACGGTGCCACAGAGGTAAATCAGCTCCCTTACCCGGAACTCTGGAAAGGTTGGATCGAACGTTACGACATCACCGACGAAAAAGTCTTAGCTCTTGATTTGATGATGAGTTATCTTTTGCTCAATGACCGACTAGGGGTGTTGCCCTTGCCTTTGAACGGTTATCCTTTTGGCGATATCGGCGGGCGAGTGCAGTGGACCCATTTATGGAAGTTCCAGAGAATGATCGTGGCTCTCCAACACATGGTGAAGAAACGGCGACCTGAGTTGGTGTTCTCCCATGCTTACACCCTCTGCCAACTGTGTTATTGGTATACCCCACAAGAGACTTATAAGGAACCCTACAGGTATCGCGATGATGCAATCTATCCTATCTCTGGAGGATTTCCATTGAAATACGCCATCCATGCGTGCGAATCGAACATGCAGGGCGAGTTTGAGCGCGTAGCTCCGATGTTTCTTGCGTTTTACCACAGATGGGGCGAACCTGCTTGCCAAGAGGACTGGGAAGATGTTTATTATCTTCCGACGGCTGTCCTGCTTCAGCTGCTTGCGCATGGAACCATCAACGAAGACCAGCTGTATACGCAGATGGAATATGAAAAATTCCGCGGCTTGCAAGATATGATGGATCTGGCTTATGCCCATCGCTGGGGAGCACTGAGCCTGAAAAAGGTGGAAGAACTGGAGAAATATGCAAGAGACGAGGTCAATTTGATTTGTTATAGCCAAAACACCCGAGATTTAGTCGATCGATTTATCAACCATCTCTTTGAAGTGGAGATGCAACGTCGCAATGCTCCCACAGAGGCTACTGAGGCGTTTCATCAGTGCTGCTACATTCTCGTGCTCAAAGGGGCAGAGCGTGTGGCGCGCATCATGAAGGCAGTGCGCAAAGATCACCTCAAAATCGACATTTATGGCACAGAGCGCCGCTCCATCCTCAGTAGTTTGGCGACGAGCTGTTACCCGCTTCCCACAGATACGCCCGAGATGTTGGCAGACATCTCGGAACAACTCCTCGTAGAACTCGCATTCTTCGCGCCACAGTGGCTGGATTTTGTGGAGCAACGTCTGAATTGGCGCGGATTCCGTACCGCCTATTACTACTTCATCGCCCATGCTCGTGAGATGGGCAACGACGAAAAAAAGGCACTCATCGCACGTTACACCGAACTAGACCCTCTAGATCTCGCAGATGGTGCGTTTGACGAGGCACTCTTCCGCCAAGCTCTTGAAGAAATCGGAGAAGAGCGTTTTGAAATCTGCTCCAAGGCTGCCAAATACATCGGCAGTGGTGCCATCCACACTCGGGCACGCCGTTATGCAGATGTCGTGCAAGGCAAGGTGACAGAGGAAGAACTCCTGAAGCAAATCAAAGAGAAGCGCAACAAAGATGCTGTGTGCGCACTAGGATTGCTCACCGATCGTGACGATGCTGCGATCCAACGTCGCTATCTTCGCATTCAGCAGTTCCTCAAAGAGTCAAAACAGTTTGGTGCTCAGCGACAAGACTCTGAAAGACGCGTATGGGAGATTGCGCTCCTCAATCTTTCTCGTGGTGCAGGCTTTGCCGATCCCGTGCAACTTACGTGGCGCATGGAAGCCCTTCAGGTGGAAAGCGCAGCCAACTACCTAGAAGGCATCGACATCGAAGGATATTCCTGCATCATCTCCCTCAAGGACGACGGCACCAATAGGTTGCAAATCCTCAAAGATAAGAAGTTGCTCAAAGGGATTCCTACAAAACTCAAGAAGCATCCGCAATATCTGGAGATAGCGGAGGTGAGCAGGGCGTGGAAAGCCCAACATCAGCGTGCGCGCTTCCTACTGGAAGACATAATGCAACGCCGCACTCCGCTAGCCATGGACGATGTGCGCGCCATTCTCTCCAATCCCGTGGTGAGTCCGATGTTCAAAAAGCTCGTGCTTCTCCAAGACCAGCAGTTCGGACTTCCCACCGCCGAAGGACTCGCCACGTTAGATGGGGTGAAAAAGTATGGAAAATCGCCACTTCTTCTCGCACACCCCGTAGATTTCAACGCAGCTGGACTGTGGGCAAAATGGCAGTCTCACCTCTTTGCTGAGAAGTTGGTGCAGCCCTTCAAGCAAGTCTTCCGCGAACTCTACGTGCCCATGCCGGAAGAGGCCGAGCTGAGAGAGTCACGTCGCTATAGTGGCTATCAAATTCAGGTGAAACAAGCCGCTGCAGCCTTGCGTTCTCGTGGCTGGAATGCGAGTTATGAGGGTGGATTGCAGAAAGTCTTCCTTGCGCAAGGCATCTGCGTTTCGCTCTATGCCCGAGCCGACTGGTTCTCTCCCTCAGCTGTTGAAGCTCCCACCATAGAATATGTGCGGTTCTCTCGCACTCGCTATGTGCCCGGTGTGCCAGATCTCCACATTGCCGACCTAGATCCTCTGTTGTACAGTGAGGTGATGCGCGATATCGACATGGCGGTGAGCATCGCCTTTGTGGGAGGTGTAGACCCCGAAACTGGACAAAGCACCAAGGAACTCCGTGCTGCCATCGTGCGCTGCACAGCAGAGTTGATGAAATTTGCCAATGTCAGCATCAGCGGCAACCATGTCTACATCAAAGGCATGCTCGCCAACTACACCGTTCATCTAGGTTCTGGTTTGGTGCGCCAAGAGGGCGGCACAGTAATTCCCATTATCCCTGTGCACAGTCAGCACCGCGGCCGTATTTATCTGCCTTTCATGGATGAAGATCCCAAGACGGTGGAGATTATCTCCAAGGTGGTGCTTCTCGCAGAGGATAATAAACTCAAAGATCCCACCATCTTGCAGTGGATTCAACCGCATGTGCAGTCCTAGTCTAGCCCCTTTCGCTCAAAATAATAAGTCCGCATCCCTCGCGTGTAGGGATGCGGACTTTGTTTTGTTGCAGTGCGCTGCTATTTGTTTCCTAGATTGGCGATGGTTTCTTTTAAGGACATGGGTCTATCTTCCGAAGAACTGTCCTCCATCATCATTTGGTCAGAGAGTCCGTCCGTCATGTCTTCGCTCAGTTCTTCGGAGGTAATGTTGAGATTCTCTTTGTGGTTTTTGAAAAACTCAATATCATAGTCTTCAATTCCCTCTATTTTACCCCAAATCACAAAGACGGAATGAGGTTCTAATGCCACAATCGCGTGGTGTCCATCCTTGAGTTTGAAGATTTTTGCTCCATTATTGCCTTTCATCAGGCTACCAGTTTGCTGCAAACGCGCCACTATCGCATTGAAAAGTGGACGAAGTCTGCCGTGCATCTTACCTTTATTCGCTATTTTCATGGCGAAAGACATGGGATATGTGTCATTCCACACAAAGTTGTGCGACATCATTTCCTCTCTCTCCGCTTCATAGTCCAATTCACTCGTTGGGAAGAGACCATTTTTGCCTGCTTTGTGGCGGCTCATCAGTTGATTATACTCAACATATAGTTCGGTTTGGATGCCCATGACGTTGAGGGTGTAGGTGAGGTCAGCGCGATTTCCCAACAATGCAGGGAGCATTTCTAAGGCTTCTTCATCTTCGATTTCACCACTCACTTCTGCCCAGTGTTTTGCTCCAACTTCTGCAGAAGAACGGAAGGAAAGTCCATCTACACCTTGCGGACTAAACTTCAGTTGGTTGAGCAGTTCATTCAAATCTATAATGTCAGACTGGATGAAATCATCGCCTTTTTTCCATCCCACTTCTACCATGTCGGGCTGGTGTTTCAGCGGGTTTCCTTTAAGGTCTACTAGACTATAGCCCATTTCGTTGACTTTCACCACGGCATGCTCGTTGTCAAAGTCAGAAGCATTGTAGATAGCTTCAAAAGCCTCAGAGCCCACCTTTTGTCCGTACTGATTGAGCCAGATACTTTTCCTATCGACATTGCTCTCTATCGTAGCAATGAGATAGTCTCCATCAAATTCTAAGTCAGCATATTGGGCAGGAATCAAGATTTCTCCATTGAGATTCATCAATCCAAAGCCTTTTCGGTTGGAATAGATGAAGTTATTTCCCTTGATGGCCGTGATATTCTTCACATTTTCTGGGCAGCGAAAGAGCACATCTCCCTTAAAGTTGTAGAAAGTCCAGCTTTCTTTGTCTTTTTGCTTCGTGGCGATGGCAAATTTATCGTTGCCTGTGGTGAGTTCTTCAAACTCCGACGACTGAAATTGATGCAGCATTCTTCCTGATTTGTCGAAGAGATCAAGGGCATATTTGCGAGGGCTGTCGTCCGAAAGAATGACTCTTTTGTATTGCTTGGGGATGCCCACGAAATTTCCTTCGTCTGCCACCAAATAGCAATAAGAGGGCTGGACGACGCATGTGCCGTTTTCATCAATGGCTCCGTACAAACTGTCGGTGGTCATGAAGATGGCGTAGCCTTGGTCGAAGCTTGCTATTTCTTCTACCGATTTATTGGCGATGCGATCCAGATGTTTCAGCACTTTTCCCTCAGTGTCGATGAGCGAAATCCCTTGATTGCGCTCCGTCACCAAAGCTCTGCCGTGGTAAAAGCCAGAAGTGTAGACGTATTTCCCACCTTTTTTTTGCGGTTGGGTTGAAAGGTCATACATCTCCCACAGTCCTTCGTCATTTTTTACGAAATATCTGCCATCCATTGCGACAGTAGGTTCGTTCTTGAAGTAATCTCTGACGATGACTTCGCCGTCCATGCTCACGATGCCCCAACGACCAGATTCGGAGCTGCGGAAAGCCAAAGCTTCTATCTCATGAGAGGGTGATTCAGTGGAACAAGCACTGGTGATTGTTGCGGAGATGGCGAGCAACAATAGGGTAAAAAGGTTAGATACTTTCATTTTCAGGTAGTTTTAGTAAAGGTTTGTAGTAGAAAATCTTCCATTGGTATAAGGACAAAGTTAGGATTTCCTTGGCGACCATCCAAGTGTTTTCTCTCTTTTTGAGAGAGTAAAGCGAAGGTTTTGCGATTATTTACAAGAAATCTCCGAGAGTGTGCATAGAAATCTCCGACTTTTTCTAAAAAATCTCGGAGAACTTTTGAAAAAACTCGGAGAACTTTTTGAAACTCTCCGAGTTTTTTATCGCGACTCTCCCTTTTGTCTGTGAGAATGCTCAGATGAGCGCAAAGAGAGCCTTGAAGTATTAGGTTCATTTGACCTTGATGAGCTTGTTCTTTTGTGAAGAAAAAGCAAGAGGACAAGGGCGTTGATGTCCTTGTCCTCTGTGGATTGTTGCAAAAAGAATGCGAAGTGTGGTGTAAACACCTCAGCTGTTGTTGGCGAAGTTAGTGCTTGGGTTTGCCGATTATCCAATGTTTGAGCGTGCGCAACACTTGACCGAGCCAGGTGTAGCGGATGCCCCAGTCTCGAATCGCTTCTGCGAAGAGTCGTTCTATGGCAGGGGATTTTTCGGGAGTGCGGTGCGAAAGTTGGAGAGGTCGCGTGAGGGGCTCCCGATCATAGCTGAAATGCTGCAACCAACTGCTAGTGGCGCTGAAGTGTGTGCCCCCTTGTAAGCCGATATTGCGGATGAGCGTGCGCGCAGGTGTGAGGCACAGTCCGCCAGCTCGGTAAATAGCGATTTCCCAACAGACATCCCAAGGGATAGGGTCGCGGTCGATGGAGTGAAGGCAGGGAAAATTGCCCCCATATTGCATAGCATCGATGTCGTCGTTGGTGAGACCTTCGAGTGCTTCTTGGGCAGAAGCGTAGTGGACAAAGTGATGTTGCCAGCGATCGCGCCAGGTGCCCCATCCCCAGCCGCCCATGTGGGGCGTGAAATAGGCTTCGTTGTCCGATTCTAACAGTTCGGGGTGCTCATCTATCAGATTGAGATGAGTGAATCCGGCTACGTGCATCACTAGAGGTTCTTCGCGATAGAGCTGAAAAGCGCGATTCATGTAGGAAAGAAAGCCCTGCGCTGTGACAATGTCGTCTTCCAAGACGATAATCGTCTCGTGGTTGTCAAAGACTTGGGAGATGCCCTCAATGATGTTGCGCTCGAGATAGAAATTCTCGGGACGTTCGATGAGATGAAAGGCGCGGAAGAGGTGTTCCTCTGCATTGCGCTCCGCAAATTCGTGGAGATATTCGCGTAAGGTTTCGACAGATCGCCAAGAACTATTGTCGCGCCCGCCATCGGAAAAGACATACACTTCCGTTTCTGGCGCAAGATAGTTGGCCGCTAGGGCTTCTAGCGTGCGCTTGGTGTGATCTAGGCGATTATAAACGAAGAGTGCCACGGGGGCAAGGGAGGAATCAGTCATCGATAGTGAGCTTTGCGCTGTGGGGATGGAGATTGTCGAGAGAAGGAAGCTGCATGTAATTGCCAAACTTGCGACGGAGGTAAGCATCTGTGTCAGCGGGCACGGGAACTGTCAGACCATCGAACTCTGCCGTGGTGAGGGGGAAGGTTTCCTCTGGGAGAATCGTGTTGTCGTATGGGATGCCTGGGCTGTAGTTGAGGAATTTCGTGGGCCAGAGTTTGGCAATCGCGCGCAACACTGGGAAGACGAAACGCTCATTGAACTTGCGGATGCGGCGCACCTTGGCAATAAGCTGATCGGGCGTGTAGTTGGGATTGTTCATCACCTTATATACTCGCCCGAAAGTGCGATTGGAAATCCAAAGCAAGGGGAGAGGCATCTTTTCGTAAGGGAAGATGTCGATGAAAATGCCCTTGAGTTGGAAGATGCGGTCGTAGTCATTGGTCTCTTCTAGGTAGCTGCGTGTGTCGCGCACCTTGGCAAACTGGAAGAAATAACCTGGATCGGTATCGGGCGTCTGAAGTTTCAGGTGTTCCGGCAGTTCTTCGGGCAGAATTTTCAGTAGTTTCTCATAGTCCTCTCGAAGCATCTCGATGTCGAGGTCGTCGTCCCAAGGAATATATCCACCATGGCGCACGCAACCAAGGAGAGTGCCAGAGCAGAGCCAGTATTTCAGGTTGTGGCGACGGCAAATCTTGTCGATTTCTCCGAGCATTTCGGTCATGCGGTGCTGCATGCGGCGTAGAAGTGAGCCTTCGGGATTGAAACGCTCGTGGAGAGCTTCGTGGTCAATGGGAGGTTGAGGCATAAATCAGTAAGGAGAGAGGATGAAGAAAGGCGGGGAGGGGAAGAATAGGGTGGAGAATACAAAGCAGGCGTCAGCTTTTCACACGTCCAGATTGGAGTTTGTAGTCATAGGCTCTCTGACCCTCTTTGCGAAAATCGGCTTGGTAGCGATCGAGCACGGCGCGAAACACTTCGTCATATTGGGGGATGTAGAGATCGTCGTGAGCAAGGGCGCGTGTGAGTATCTCTTGTGCCAGTGGGAAAAGCTGATCGAGCTGCGTGGAAGTGCCACCTTCAAATTGCGAACCGCTGAAGTGTCCGGGCGAAACATTGAGAATGCGATTGGGAGTATCGGCGCGCGAGAGTTCGACATTGACACTTTCGATAAAACTTCTCAGCGCGGCTTTCGTGGCACCATAGACGGCATAGAAGGGAGAACTCAAGAATCCAGCGATGCTCACCATGATGGCACAAGGAAAACCTTCCTTTTG
>NZ_KB290705.1:123388-133915 GCF_000318095.2 Alloprevotella sp. oral taxon 473 str. F0040 | reverse complement strand
CTTCCTTTTGCTGCAAACGCTCGTAGAAGTGGTGCACGATGCGCAGCGGGGCGAGGGCATTGACTTGGAAAGAACTCACCAAATGGGCTTCGTCGATGTCTTTGAACAGGGACAAGCGTGCAAAGCCAGCCGTGATGAAGAGTCCATCCACGGTAGGAAAATGGGAGAAGATGCTGTAGTCTTCGTGGGTGAGGTCGAATTGTTGCACTCGAAATTTGGGATGATCTTGCTCCGCGCTGGGGAGATTTCTATCGACTATCCAGACTATTTCGGTGTCTTCTTGGGCTGCAAGCAGATGGGCTAGGGCAAGTCCGATGCCACTTGCACCACCTACGATGAGGGGATTGCGCATGGATGCGAGGTTTTCTCTGAACAATAATTGTGTGTCTAACGGCTCACGCGTGATAACTTAAAGGATAACCCTCTATTGTCTAATATCTAACGTCTAATGCCTAACGTCTAACCTCCAACGTCTATTCCTTTTCGAGGCGAGCGAAGTCGAAGTCGAGCGAAAAAGGGTCTATGACCCTCTAACGTCTAATGTCTAACGTCTATTGTCTATTCCTTTACTTTGACGTCAGGATTCACACGTGTTTCCACTTTACTCTTAAGGTCTTGATAGTTCTTGAGAACTTCTTCCTTAATCTTCGTAGAACTCACGCCATCACCATAGGGGAAATAGAAAACATCTACACCAAGTTCTTTGAGATAGTCGTATTTGCCTGTCCAATCATCGCCCACCACGAAGACATCAATGTTAAGTTTCTTGACAATCTCCGTGTGGTCGAGCGTGCGCTGGGGGATAACCACGTCGGGATAGCGAAGGGCTTCCAAAATAGCCAGACGTTCCTCGAAGGGAATCACAGGAGGACGCTTGTAACTACTGACCAATTCATCAGTACTCACGCCCACGATGAGCGTATCGCCCAAGCCGCGAGCATATTTTATCATCTTGAGGTGGTTGGAGTGGAACATATCGAAGGTTCCAGACGTATATACCACTATTTTCTTTTGAGCTATCATAGAATCTGAAGGGAATGCTTTATGCAAATGTACGAGTTTCTGCGCAGACAACGCATGATTAGGGGGAGAAATCGTGGGAAGTGGCGAGATTTGCTCTTACCAACGCACTAGAATAGGGGAGCTGCGCTGCGGAAGTGGGGAGAGGGCTGCGGTTACTTTCCGAGCAGTCGCGCCTTGAGTTTGTGGAAGAAGCGCGAAAGGCTGTAACGTCGCAACCGTTGTCGGAAGATTTTGGGCAGCACTTGGAGATAATAGCCTGTGGCTCCGCTCATCCATAGATATTTGAACCAAATGCGCTGGCGCGAAACGCCGAAGGCATTCCAAGGTTTTGCGGCACCGATGTAGTGCAATTGGATGGGATGGGCGAGGGCATCGGAGAAGATGCGACGACGCTCGGCATCGTCTGTGGGGAGCGACTGACAATGCTCGTAGAAAGACGTGGCGTGTGGGTCTACTTTGTAGTAGCTATTCGACACGGAATAGTACATGGGGAAGTAGCGCACGGAGTGTCCAGCACAGATCGCCATACAGTCTTGCTCGGGGAAGGGAAGACGGGCGTAGTTGCTCTTATAAAACTCCGTCCAAGTGGCTTGCATCTGGTCGTGGCGCAGAGCCTTGAGATTGAAAAGTAGGAAACCAGCATTGATTTCTCGGGAGAGCAAGTCTTGCGCTTCGGGAGAAAATGATTGGTAAAGTGCGGCGCGCGTGGTGGGGAGTATCGTGTCTACGCCAGCGTAGTAGAAGTTTTCCTCTGGATATGCAGCAAAGACTTGCGACACATCGCCTAGGAACACCACGTCGACATCGGAGCAGAGCACACGGTCGTGCTGAGGGAAGAGCTCGGGAGCACAGAGTTTGAAGTAAATCTCTTTGGAAAAGTGCGACTTACTAGGGCATTCCTGTGCGATGGGGTCGTTGGAAGTGTCGTGAAAGTGCAACGAAGCCTGCGGAAATCTCCCAACTACACGCTGCAACTCGCGCTGGGCTTTGGCAGAGAGTCCTGGATGCAGCACATACAGTTCGTAGTCGTGGCTCGCCTCTGCGTGGTACAGGAGCGAAAACACCGTGACAATGGCAGGAACGACGTAGTTTTCGTCGAAAGTGAAGAAGATGGGAATCACTTGCTTCGGACTTTGTGCTGTATTACTCATGCTTTACGTCGTTTTTTGAGGAGATAATTAATGCTTTCTTGTAAGATGTCGGAACGCATCATCCAAAGGAGAGCGGGATAAAGTAGGGCTGCGCAGACCACCTTCGCCAATAGGCTTGCCAAAAGATTCCAATGGAGTTGCCCGACACCTAGATAAACACCGCCCATGACTCCCACGGCTACGAAGAGAAAAGGGGAGATGTCGCGAAGCACTTGCCCATAGCCGATGTGGAGTTCTTGGCGAACGAAGTAGTGCCACACGCCTACCCAAAGGAAATTGATGCCAATGTAGGGCAGAAGCATTACCATGACTCCGAAAGGCGCACTGAAGATGGCGGCAATGAGTTGGCAGATGACCATCACAATCAAGCCCCACATATAAGTGCTCGAACGGCCACGACTCAGGAGATATTGGGTGTAGAGGGTGGTAGCTGGGAGAAACGCTCCACTAATGCACAAGAGCATGAGGATGCGCGTGGCCATTTCCCATTTTGCCCCTAGGGCTATGAGAATCAACTCTCGGCTGATGATGGAAAGCCCAAACATGATGGGGAAGGCTAGAAAGCAAGTAAATCTCAGCATCTTGCGAAATACGCGCGCTTGTCGCTCACGGTCGTCTTGGGTTTCTACGAAGAGGGGTTGTGCTACTCCGTTCACGATGCCCGTCACGATGGAGTGTCCCATGAAATTCCACTTATTGGCTTGGGTGTAGTTGCCGACCATCTGGGCATTATATACGCGACCAAGGATGAGCGAAAAGAAGTTGTTGTTGATATGATTGACCAAATTGGTGATCAACAACCGACTGCTGAATCCGAACATCTGACGTACGGGCGCGAAATCCCAATGAAAGGTGGGGTGCCATCGTGCAAACCACCAATAAAGTGCCGTATTGATACCTACATACACAAGTGTTTGCGTGGCAAGTCCCCAGTATTCAAAGTGATGATAGGCAAGCGTGATGCCGACCACTCCTGAAATAATCATCGCAATAAGGTTGGAGAGGGTCTTCTCTCGCACTTTCATCTGCTTCAAGAGCAGGGCAGAGGGTGCAATGCTCATACTGGAGATGATGAAAGAGAGAAAGAGATAGCGTGAAAGTGGGATAAGTCGCGCATCGCGATAGTAGTCGGCGATGAAAGGTGCGGCAAAAAAGAGGAGCGTATAGAGAAATAGGCTGGCAGGAAGGGAGAACCAGAACACGGCGTTATAGTCTCGGTGCTCAATCGTGGGACGATTCACCAAAGCTGCGGTAAAACCGCTCTCCTGAATGGTGGAGGCGATGAGAGAAAAGATGGTGAGTTGTCCCACCATGCCGTAGTCGGCGGTGGAAAGCATGCGAGCTAACCAGATGCCGAATACAAGGGTGAGCACCTGTTGTGCGCCATTGCTGAGCGTTCCCCACAGCAATCCTTTGGCAGTCTTGGACTTTAGAGAAGAGGCGTTTGACATTCGAGATAATAGGTTGGAGAATTTCCCTCGGGATGAGGCTTCTCTGTGCAGAGCAAATGGAAAAATGTGGCGTATCTTCCTGTCGTTGCTCTAAAAAGGCAAAGGTGCGTAGGAGGATATTCCCACGCACCTTTGATTGATGGGTGATTTAGAAGATGAAACGTACGACGTCGTTGAAGATGCCTAGGGCCATCAGTCCAAGAACGAAGTAGAATCCCACGGTGTTTACGCGCTCAATCCATTTGTCGGATAGGCGACGACGAGTGATCATCTCAGCGAGTGTGATGAAAATGTAGCCACCATCGAGCATGGGGATGGGGAGGAAGTTCATGAACGCTAGCATCAATGAGATGAAAGCTGTGAGATTCCAAAAAGCAGTCCAGTTCCAAGCTGAGGGGAAAAGGCTACCAATGGCTCCAAAAGAACCGACGCTCTTCACACCGTCTGCAGAGAAGAGATAGCGCAAGTCGCTTACATAGCCCTTCAGCACGGAGAGTCCGTGAGAAATGCCCGCAGGAATGGACTCGATGAAGCTATAGTGGATGGTTTCTGTGGGATAATCTACAAAGACATTGTGCTTGGTCACGCCCATTTTTCCTTCTGCGTTGAGTGAGAAACGGAGTGTATCGGCTGCACCTGCAAGAGCTAGTGTCTTATCTTGGGATGCGTGCTTTACCACAAGCGTTGTTTGCAAGAGTTTTGCGTCAACGGGCTTGCCTTCTGCCGCAGCAATTTGATCTTGGATGGGATAAAGCAGATTGTCAATCTCGTTCCATGTGCTGACTTCACGGCCGTTCATGGCAATAATGGTGTCGCCTTTTTGTAAACCAGCGGCTTTTGCGGGGCTTTCTGCCAAGACACTGTCCACGACAGAGGGAAGGGTGAGGGTGACAAAAGGAGGCTGTTGCTTCAAGGCTTTGAGCAAATCGAACTGACCATCGATGTTGATGTCCACATTCTTCCCATTGCGGAGCACGTGCACGGTGCGTGCATCGCCCAAATCACGGAGCATCGCCACATGATCTAGGTAGGTGTAGGTCTTTTTGTCCACGCCCGTGATGAGATCACCGTCTTGGAATCCGAGTTTCTTGGCTTCTGTGTTGAACGACATGCCATGGGTGATGCCCTTGAGTGGGATGCGCTGTTCGCCATTTACCCAGAGGAGCATGGCGTAGATGAAGAGTGCCACGAGGAAGTTCACCAACACACCGCCCACCATCACGAGAAGGCGTTGCCAAGCAGGTTTGTTCTTGAAAAGTTCGCGCGCAGGAATGTTAGCTTCTTCCTTTGCCACTGCATCGGCATCGGAGCTTTCGTCCACCATGCCGGCGATATCTACGTATCCACCGAAGGGAAGCCAGCCAATGACAAAGTCTGTGTTGCCCCAACGGCCAAGTTTCAGTGCTTTCTTCTTACCGCCTTTCCAGAAATCAAAGAAGAGGCTGAAGCGATGTACGCGAATGCCAAACACTTTGGCAAAGAAAAAGTGCCCGCCTTCGTGCAATACCACGAGAATCGAGATACTCAAGATGAGTTGAAGGGCTTTAATAAGGAATACTTCCATGAGAAAATATATTGCTATTGAGATTGAATTGCTAGTTTATAGGAATTGTGTGGCTGGACTATGGGAGAAAATGGCAGCTTCTTGGTTAGGGAATCATCGCCTCTACCAACTTTCTCACTTCGGCATCTGTTTGGAAATAGTCATCCAACGTAGGTTTCTGCACGAATGTGGCTTCTTGCATCGCTTTTCTAATGAGGCGCGCAATGTCAAGATAGCCGATTCGCTCTTGGCGGAAGGCGAGATTCACCACTTCATTCGCAGCATTGACAATGCACGGCATGTTACCTCCGATGGCGGCAGCCTCATACGCGATGCGCAAACAGTCGAAACGCTCGAAGTCTGGGCGTTCAAAGGTGAGGCTTCCCAAAGCGGTGAGGTCAAGTCGCGCACCGCTTAGGCTGTCGTGTCGGGGAAATGAGAGCGCGTATTGGATGGGCAGGCGCATATCGGGTAATCCCATCTGAGCTTTCACGCAGCCGTCTGTCAATTGCACGGCACTGTGCACGATGCTCTCGGGATGTACCACCACTTCCACTTGTTCGGGAGTGAGACCAAAAAGCCACTTTGCTTCGATCATCTCGAAGCCTTTGTTCATCATCGTCGCGCTGTCAATGGTAATCTTCGCACCCATCTCCCAATTCGGATGCTGCAAAGCCTGTGCCGCTGTGACGGTTTGTAGTTGTTCGAGGGAGAATTTGCGGAAAGGTCCGCCAGAAGCGGTGAGCAACACTTTGTCAATGGCATTGCCATCTTCGCCCACCAGGCATTGGAATATCGCACTGTGCTCGCTGTCTACGGGAAGAATTGCCACGCGCTCCCGAACAGCTAGCTCGGTAATCAGTTCTCCTGCCACCACCAACGTCTCTTTGTTGGCGAGAGCAATAGTTTTATGCGCTTCTATCGCAGCGATTGTGGGGCGAAGTCCGGCAAATCCCACCATAGCTGTGACCACCGTGTCCACATCTTGGAGACGCGCCACGTCGCAAAGGGCTTCTGCACCCGTCCACACCTTGATAGGGAGGTCGGACAAGGCAGAGTTTACCTTTTCATATTGATTTTCGTCGGCTATCACCACCACTTCGGGCTGAAACTCTCGCGCTTGCTGGATGAGCAAATCCGAGTTGCTTCCAGCGGTGAGGGCGTAAGCCTCGTATTTGTCGCGGTGTTCGCGGATGACGTCCAAAGTTTGTGTGCCAATCGAGCCAGTGGCACCAAGTATTGCTATTCTTTTCATAGATCGTCTGTCGGCATCAAGCGTTGAGTTCTAGGATGCCTTCGGGTAAATTCAACAGCAAATAACGGTCTTTCACGCTATAGTCTACCAAGAAATCATCGTGAAGCGGAATCAAAAGTTCCTCGCCTTCTTCGGTTTCTACGGTGAGGAGGGTATTCGCCGTGGAGGTATTGACCGAAACGATGTTGCCCAGTTCGTAAGTCGCCAATTGCTCTTCACTCGTGTTGGCTTCATCTACCAAAAGAAGGCTGAACCCTGTGAAGGCTTGCAGATTATTTATCTCATCATGTGCTTCTTCATCCACAAATTGTTGGGGATAATACACAGAAAGTCCGACCAACTGGCGCGCTGCTGCGTCATCTTCCACCTCCTCAAACTTAATGATCACCGCTTCATTGTTTTTGAAGCGATATTCTTCGAAGAAAAAGGGCACAAACAGCCCGTCGATGCGCAAAACGAGGTATTCCGCCTCGGCTCGGTCGAAGATGTCGTCTGTAAATTGCAGTTCCACTTCTCCGTGGATGCCGTGTGTGCGGGTGATGCGACCGATTTGAAATACTTCTTCTGGGGTGATCATTGAGAATAGGTGGAAGAAAGAGGATGGAGAAAGGCGAGAGTATGGGGGATAGATTACGCCTTATATATAATAATGTGTGAGGGAGTCTGTAACAATGCGTGAGGAAAGCCGAAAAACTTCCTTTTAGATGCGTGTAATCTTTGCACCAAGCGCGTTAAGACGTTGTTCGATGTGCTCATATCCGCGGTCGATTTGCTCCACATTGTCTATGCGGCTTGTGCCGTCTGCACTAAGTGCAGCAATGAGGAGCGCGATGCCTGCGCGGATGTCTGGGCTAGACATGCGGCGCGCACGGAGTTGATGCTCGAAATTGTGCCCAACCACCACCGCACGGTGCGGATCGCAGAGGATGATTTGTGCGCCCATGTCGATGAGTTTGTCGGTGAAGAAGAGACGGCTCTCAAACATCTTTTGATGGAAAAGCACACTTCCCTTCGCTTGGGTCGCCACGACGATGAGAATAGAAAGGAGGTCGGGGGTAAGACCGGGCCAAGGTGCATCGGCCAATGTCATAAGAGAGCCATCGATAAACGATTCTACTTCGTAGCGTTGTCCGCCTGGAATGAACAAATCGTCGCCTTGCACCTCAATTTTAATGCCGAGTCGGCGGAAAGCATCGGGGATAATGCCCAAATCGCGCAAAGAAACTGACTTAATCGTCAGCCCATCTCCCACCATCGCTCCCATGCCAATGAACGAACCAATCTCGATCATGTCGGGAAGAATGCGATGAGTGGCCCCCCGCAAACGCTTGGTGCCCACAATCGTCAGACGGTTAGAGGCGATGCCAGAGATGTTTGCTCCCATACGATTGAGCAAGTGGCAAAGCTGTTGGAGGTAGGGTTCGCAAGCTGCGTTATAAATCGTAGTTGTTCCCTCAGCGAGTACCGCAGCCATGAGAATATTGGCCGTACCTGTGATACTTGCTTCATCCAGTAGCATGTAAGCTCCCTTCAAGTGGTCAGCTGTGATTTCAAACAATTGATGATCGGCATCAACAGTGAAGGATGCTCCTAAGCATTGTAGGCCAAAAAAGTGAGTATCTAGGCGACGACGTCCGATTTTGTCGCCCCCAGGCTTGCTCACCACGGCGTGACCGAAGCGCGCCACCAAGGGGCCGATGGTCAAAATCGAACCGCGGAGCGATGAGCAGCGTTCTAAGTACTCATCACTACGGAGATAGTCGAGATTGATGCTGTCGGCTTGAAAGGTGATGTCGCCAGGAGCATTACGTTTCACCTTCACTCCAATGTCTTGCAAGAGGAGAATCAAGTTGTTAACATCCAAGATGTCGGGCACGTTTTGCAGGCGCACCTCTTCGTCAGTGAGAAGAGTGGCGCAAATCACTTGAAGTGCTTCGTTTTTTGCCCCTTGGGGGAATATTTCGCCTTGGAGACGATGGTTGCCTTCGATGAGGAATGAAGCCATACGGGAGGGAAGGAGTTGAGAATATATGAATTAAGAAATCAGCGAAAGGGCTTCTTGCTGGGTAATCTGCCCTTTGGTCAAGAACTCGATGTCGTGGGCTATGCGCTCATTGTCGGGCATGTCTCCGCGCACTTCAAAGAGTTTCTCGCGCATGCGCTTAGCAGCGGCTTCTACGCCGATGCGCCGATGCTCCGCATCCTCTTTTTCGGCAGCTTTGTTGAGAAGGTTCTGCACCAAAACACCATAGTGGCGCAGGCGTGGATGCTGTTGTGAATAGGGAAGTCTGGGAGGATGTTCCTGTTTCACATGAGGTTCTATGGTGCAAGGATAGTCAATGTCGAGCTGATAGTTCGATAGTTGCGCTAAATGATTCCACAGTTTTTCATTTTCCTCCTGTGTTGGATTGGGCATTTGCGCCACCGCCTTCATCACCACCATGATGCGCTGCGCATAGGCTTGGCGTTCTGCACGATCTTCGAGGGAGAGCGCATGGTCCACCATCTGTTGCACTTCGCGCCCATAGGCTTTCATGCGCAGAGGTTCCAGTTGTGTGTTGTAGAGCATCGCAGTTTACAGGAGTTTTTTAGGTTGAGAGGCTTGGAAATCCTTAAGGTAGAAAGGCTCAAAATAGGCTAAATCTTCAAACTTTCCGTCGAGGAATGCCTTTTCAGCCAAAGGAGCCATATATTTCGCCAAGGGGTGTGCGTTGTCCACGAAGCGCGCGTTGGGATGATTGATCACTTCCTTGCACTTCTCAGCACCATTGCCGAGGAAATACACAGGAGCACGATCGAGCCATTCCTTGTAGGTGTCGGCCGTTACGATGTCGGGCTGCACTTCTCGCAGAGGACGGAGTGCGCGGTCGTAGACAGCAGCATAGACCTCCATGCGACGGGCATCAATCATGGGCACAAGTAGCGCATCTTCGGGCATGTCATCATCGAAGAGCAGAGTAGGCACAGTGATGAGCTTAAGAGTGGGCACCGCAATCAAGGGGACATTGCGACCATAGGCCACACCTTTGGCCACGGAAGTGCCGATACGAAGCCCAGTGTAGCTACCTGGGCCAGCAGAGATGGCTACGGCATCAAGAGGAATGGCGTGGCTTTCAATGAAACTCAGTGCTTCGTCCACATAGGGAGCAAGCACTGTGGCGTGCGAAGGGCCTTCAAGCGTTTGTTGCTCGAAGATTACTTTGGAATCTTCTGACACCGCCACCGAGCACACCGTGGTGGAGGTTTCGATATGTAGGATACAAGCCATATAGTTGTCTTTCTTTTTAAGACCTATGAGTCTTTTGAGGTGAGTGACTGCACTGCTTTAGGGCATACCTTGGGGCATTTTTACTGAGAAAAAGCCAGAGAGGGGAAAGATACCTATGAACTTCCCTTTACAAAAGCCCATAGCGAGCCAATCTATCAATGTGCGAATTTACCACTTTCTCGGCGAACAGCAAAGATAATGTGCTGAAACTTAATTGTGCGCTGATTTTTGAGTCTTGTTCTTCTGCTTTGTTTCTTGGGCTTTCTTCGTTTGAGGTGTATCTTTCATCAGCATCTCACTTGAATAACTAGATAAAAAGAAGGGTAATCTTCGACCCTACGTGAGGGAGATGGGCTGATTTTTACTATCCATCAGAAGTTTTTTGCGCACTTCTCCTAGAGTAGAGATAAAAAACTCGGAGATTTTCTAAAAACTCTCGGAGTTTTTTCAAAAGTTCTCGGAGATATTTTTGAAAACCTCCGACATTTTCTGAGAACTCTCGGAGAAATGGGTGAAATGAGTGGAGACTTCAATGCTTAGTTTGCTATAATGCAACAGAGACTCTCAAGTTAAAGTGGAGATGTCTGAGAGTAAGTCAATAGAAAAAAAAGGAGAGGACTTGTGTTGTGAGAGTGAAATTGTCATGAAGCTTTGGGAAGAACTTCGGATAAGAGGAGGCTTGAAACGGCCGAAATAGTATAGTTTTTGGTGTATTTGCTATTTTAAGATGTCAAAATAGGCGTAAAACAAAATTTTCTTGCAAAATTTATTCGTTTTTCTTGGAGGTTTTGCTGGGAAATCCTATCTTTGCAATGTGTTTTTCATAGTATTAGATT
>NZ_KB290705.1:0-123368 GCF_000318095.2 Alloprevotella sp. oral taxon 473 str. F0040 | reverse complement strand
TCATAGTATTAGATTTAAGGTTAACAAGGTTGGGATACAGTGGTATCCCATTTTTTTTGCCCATAAGTCAAAAAAACATTAGATATTAGTGGTTTTCTCATCCAGAAAATAGAAAGCTTTCCCTATATTTTTCCCCTGTCATCATGGATGATCCATCAAGAATAGTGCTCTTTTATGGCTAGAGGTTTCAAAAAATAGCTTTTAGATTTGGAAATTTCCGTAAGAGTCTGTAAATTCGTGGTATAATATCATTAGTAAACACCATGATGACTACCGACATGTCCCTTTGGGAACAGTTTCTTCAAGCCCCCATGTATTACATCTATTGGGGTATTGCCATTTTAGCAAGTTTAGTTTTTACCATACAAACCATCATGCTCTTTGTCGGCTTCGACACCGATGCAGACTTTGGTGGCGGAGACGTGGCATTTGATGTCGATGGTTTGGCCCTTGTTTCGGTCAAAACCGTATCTTGCTTCCTGCTTGGTTTTGGATGGAGTGGAGTGATTTTGGCTCCTTTCTTTGAAAACGGGTGGATTGTAGCTTTGATTTCCTTAGGAGTAGGCGCGCTCTTCATGCTGGGTGCTTGGTTTTTGCTCAAGCAAGTGCTGACCCTTTCGCAAGACAATACATTTCATGCCGACAAAATAGTGGGCTACACAGCAGATGTCTACCTTCGCATTCCTGCCGATGCCGATAAAAGCGGTAAGGTGATGGTGAGCTACGAGGGTTCTCTCCATGAACTTCAAGCCTTCAATGCCAGCGAAGAGGACATTCCTACGGGAGCAAAAGTGCGCATCGTGGAGGCCATTGATGATGCCACCGTACGTGTGCAAAGAACGTAGCAATAAGACGCTATACTTTCCTTGTTTTCTTCTGGGTTATGCCTTGTTGTGAGTCTATCTGAAAAGAAGATACTAGGATGTCCCCTTGAGTTTATATCCGATATCTAATATCAAAAGTTTTATAATATGGAACCTTTACTTCTTCCCATTATTGGGGTTCTGGCAGGCTTCGTGCTTCTTGCTGCTTTACTCAACCGCTATCGCCGTTGTCCTTCCGACAAGATTCTCGTCATTTATGGTACAACCTCCAATGGCGGTTCGGCAAAATGTGTGCATGGTGGCGGTGCTTTTGTTTGGCCCATTGTGCAAGACTATGCCTATCTCAGTCTTACGCCCATCTCTATTGAGGCAAACCTCACCAATGCTCTGTCTCGCCAGAACATCCGTGTCGACGTGCCTTGCCGATTCACCGTGGGTATCTCCACAGAAGGCGAGTCTATGAACAACGCAGCTGAGCGTTTGCTAGGACTCTCGCCCAATGACATCCAAGAGATGGCGCGTGATATCCTCTTTGGTCAGTTGCGTTTGGTGATAGCCTCCATGTCGATTGAAGAACTCAACAGCGACCGTGACAAGTTCCAAGAGAATATTATGACCAATGTGGAGATAGAGCTTAAGAAAATAGGACTCAAGCTCATCAACGTCAATGTGACCGACATTAAAGATGAGAGTGGTTACATCGAAGCATTGGGTAAAGAAGCTGCGGCTAAAGCAATTAACGAAGCCAAAGTAAGCGTGGCCGAACAAGAAAAGATTGGTGAAATCGGTCGTGCTGAGGCTCAGAAAGAAACGCGTATCCGCACTTCTGAAGCAAACGCCAAAGCGATTGCCGGAGAAAACGAAGCTAAGGTGGCCATTGCCAATTCTGATGCGTTGCGCCGTGAGAAAGAGGCTGAAGCCGGTCGTAGAGCCATCGCTGCGGAAAAGGTGGCGCAGGCAAAAGCCTTGGAAGAAGCCTACTCTGCAGAGCGTGAAGCGGAATTGGCTCGTGCTGAACGCGAGCGCGCTTCTCAACAGGCCAACGTGATTGTGGCACAAGAAGTGGAGAAGACGCGCGTGGTGATTGAGGCAGAAGCCGAAGCAGAACAGAAGCGTGTACAAGCGCGTGGTGAAGCTGATGCTATTTTTGCTAAGATGGAGGCTGAGGCTAAGGGGCTTTATGAGATTCTCACTCGCCAAGCTCAGGGTTATGACAAGATGATTCAGGCTGCCGGTGGCGATGCTACCAAGGCTTACACTCTCTTACTCCTCGAAAAGCTTCCAGAACTCGTGCGTACTCAAGTAGAAGCTATCAAGGGCATCAACATCGACAAGGTGACGGTTTGGGACAATGGCGGACAAGCTGCTGACGGCAAGGGAAGCACAGCCAATTTCCTCAGTGGTCTGCTCAAGTCTGTGCCTCCTCTCTCTGATCTCTTCGAACAAGCTGGTATGAATCTTCCTGAATATCTCGGTAGACAAAAGGAGGTTGAGGAAGAATTCAAAGAAGCTACTGAGGCCTAACTTGATTTCCTAGAAGGGATTTACATTAATGATAGACCCCTTATTCTCAATACTTCATTTCAGAAATCAGTCTTTAGGAGACACTCCTTTGTATAGGATAAGCTAAAAAATAGGGCGATGGACATGGGTTCATCGCCCTATCGTGTTGATTTATCCATAGGAAAATCGTAACTTTGTGGCAAACTTAGCACGTTATGTCAGACTACATTGTTTCGGCTCGCAAATATCGTCCCACCAACTTCAATAGTGTGGTGGGACAGAGTGCACTTACCACTACGCTAAAGAACGCGATTGCAACAGGAAAATTGGCGCATGCCTATCTTTTCTGCGGACCTCGTGGCGTGGGTAAGACTACTTCGGCGCGCATCTTTGCTAAAACCATCAACTGTCTCACACCTAATGAGAGCGGAGAAGCCTGTGATCATTGTGAAAGTTGTGTGGCCTTCAATGAAGGTCGCTCTTACAACATCCATGAACTTGATGCCGCCTCTAACAACTCTGTAGATGACATCCGAGAACTCATAGATCAGGTGCAGATACCCCCACAAGTGGGACGTTATAAAGTGTTTATCATCGACGAGGTACACATGCTTTCGCAAGCCGCTTTCAATGCTTTTCTCAAAACTTTGGAAGAGCCGCCTGCGCACGCCATTTTTATTCTCGCCACTACGGAGAAACATAAGATTCTTCCCACGATTCTCTCGCGCTGTCAGATTTATGACTTCAACCGCATGGAAGTGGGCGACACTGTGCGCCATCTTCAGCACGTGGCCGACCAAGAAGGCATCCAATATGAAGAGGCTGCGCTCAATGTCATAGCGAGAAAAGCCGATGGTGGAATGAGAGATGCACTCTCCATCTTTGACCAGGTGGCCTCATTTACAGGAGGAAATATCACCTACCAAGCCACGATTGACAACCTCAACGTGCTGGACTATGATTATTATTTCGCCGTTACCGACCATTTGCTCAAAGGTGAGATACCAGAATCGATGATGAAGCTCAACGAAATCCTGTCTAAAGGTTTTGAAGGTGGGCATTTCATGAGCGGACTCGCCGCGCATTTCCGCGATCTCTTAGTGAGTCGTGATGCGCAAACCCTGCCTTTGCTAGAAGTCGCTGAGACGGTGCGCCAACAATACGCAGAACAAGCGCAGCGTTGTTCACCGCGTTTCCTCTATCGTGCCTTGAAACTCTGCAACGACTGCGACATGGCCTATCGTGCTGCGCCCAATAAGCGTCTATTAGTCGAATTGACACTCATTCAAGTGGCTCAGATTTTGCAAGAAGATGAAGCTGTTGGGTCTGGGCGTCGCCCTAAAAAGTGCCTCCTCCCCATTTTCCAGCTTGCGCCTACCACTGCGGTAAGTGCAGCTCAGCATCGCCAGGTTCAACCCTCGGCTGCTCCTCAAGTTTCGTCCGCGATGCCTTCTGGCACCGTGCCTGCTTCCCCCGCGTCCTCGCCTCTGCCTTCAGCAGGCGGCCAAAGTTCTCCCGCTGCGCTCCAACCTTCTGCTTCGACTCCCGCAGCAAATGCTCAGCCGAGCGCAGGAGCATACGCCTCTGCTCAGAGCCAATTCAATAGAAGTCGCTTACAAACGGTGTCGCTCACTCGTCGTAGTCAGGCCACTCAAGCTCAGAATGCTGATGCTTCAGCCAATGAAGCCACCGCAGCAGGCCTTGCTGGCCAGCAGAGTCCTGTAACCCCTGCTGAGAAACGCCACGAACCCTTCACGCTAGAGCAATTGCGCTATCAATGGTTGCGATTTGCCAATGAACTTCCTCCCAAGCAAGGAGCTGAATCTGGGCGTCTGAAAATCATGCTCCCCGAGTTGAAGGAGAATTGTTTGGTAGAAGCGATGGTGGAAAACTCAGCAGCGGCCAACTATCTTCGTCAGGTGCTGCCTGCTCTCACACAATATCTTCGTCAGGGCTTACGCAATGATGACATTGTGGTGAACTTCGTGGTGAACACTGCGGTGAATGTTAAACCTCGCGCCTTTTCTCCTCGTGAGATTTACCAAGAGATGCTCAAAAAGAATGAGGCATTTAGGCAGTTGGCCGTGAATCTTCGCTTAGAAGTGCTGTAGATTTGTCTCTCTCTGTCCATGGTGCCTGATTGGATTTTCCTATCCATAGTCTCTAGAATACTAATTCTCATAAGATTTTATCCATGAGATAGCGAGTTTCCTCCAATCATCTTGCGCAGTCTTCGCAAGCCCTTTGTGCAGTTTTTGCAAGATTCTTGCACTGCCTTTGCATGCTTTGAGCGCATTTCCGCCTATCTTCTTGCGTAGCTTTCGCAAGATCTTTGTGCTTGTCTCCCTTTAGTTTTATTTTATCTATAATATCCATATATATAGCAACAACATTTTACAATATGAATAACCTACAAGACACAACTAACGCACCCAAGATGTCCAATCGTTATATTGCTGTTTCCTATCAACTCTTCACAGACAATGAAGCAGGCATCCGCGAAATCGTTGAAGAAGCCCCAGTGGAGCACCCATTTCAGTTTATTTCTGGCCTGGGCATGGCTTTGGAATCCTTTGAAAGTCAAGTGGCGCACCTCAACGAAGGCGATACTTTCGAGTTTTCGCTGAGTGTAGAGGAAGCCTATGGCCCTTACGAGGAAGAACATGTGATTGAAGTGCCCAAACAAACCTTCGTTGTGAATGGTCGCTTTGACACCGATACCATTTATCCAGGAGCTGTGCTCCCACTCGTCAATGAAGATGGCTTCCGCTTCGATGGTCTTGTGCTCGAAGTCAAAGAAGACCTCGTGGTTCTCGACTTGAATCATCCATTGGCTGGCAAAACACTGCACTATAAAGGCACTGTGGTAAAAGCACGTGAGGCTACCAATGAAGAAATCCAAGGCACTCTCAACATGATGTCTGGTGAAGGTTGCGGCTGTGGTTGCGATCATGACCACGAACATGGTGAAGGTGGTTGCGGTTGTGGCGGACATCACCATCACGAACACGGCGAAGACGGTTGTGGTTGTGGCGGACACCACCATCACGAACACGGCGAAGAAGGTTGCGCTTGCGGCGGGCACAAGCATTAAATCTGTTTTGCGAACGAGAGAGTCGTTACGTTGCTCTACTTTGAGGGACTCTTTGTGAAAAGGTGCTCAGAGACCTAAGCAGATATCTCGGCTTTCTATGATGAAAACTCCACAAGTCGGACTTCACGGATACGTTCCGCAAAGTCCGACTTGCAGTTTTTAGAAGTGAAACTTTATAGGTATTTTGGTCGCTCTCGGTGCTCGTGTTTTTCACGTTTCCTGGTCTCGCTCTTGTTTCTCTTACAGTTTTCGCAAAACCATGCTTGTCGTGGCAATAACAAAGGGATGTATGAGTCTCTAACTTCTAACATCTAATCTCTAAGGTCTAAATGAATACATTCGGACAACTCCTTCGTCTCACCACTTTTGGGGAGAGCCATGGTTCCGCCATTGGAGGCGTACTCGACGGCTTCCCAGCAGGCATTGCTATTGATGAAGATTTCATCCAGTACGAATTGCAACGTCGCAAACCTGGTCAGAGTCGACTCACCACTTCTCGCAAGGAAGACGATGAGGTCGAACTGCTTTCTGGCGTGTTTGAGGGCAAAAGCACAGGCTGTCCCATTGGATTTATTGTGCGCAATCGCAATCAGCACTCCAAGGACTACGAGAACATGCGCGAACTCTTCCGTCCTTCGCATGCCGACTACACCTATCACGCGAAATATGGTGTGAGAGATTATCGCGGAGGTGGTAGAAGTTCTGCCCGCGAAACGATAGCTCGTATGGTGGGTGGGGCTTTGGCCAAACTTCTCTTGCGAGCTTTGGGTGTACAAATTACAGCATGGACACGACAAGTAGGGCATCTTGTGCTGGATACAGACTATCACCAGTTAGACTTCTCAGAGATTGAGCGTAATCCAGTGCGTTGTGCTGATGCACAGATGGCAGAAAAGATGGCAGCTCTCATCATGGAGGTGAAGCAAGAAGGCGACACCATCGGTGGAGTCATAGAGTGTGTGGTCCAAGGAGTCCCAGCGGGGTGGGGCGACCCAGCTTTTGGCAAGCTCCATGCTCGCCTAGGAGCTGCAATGCTCAGCATCAATGCAGTTAAGGGCTTTGAATATGGATTAGGATTTGCTGGAAGTTCTTGGCGAGGATCAGAACAAAATGATGCTTTTCTTCCTGGATTCACTACTGCGACCAACCATAGTGGCGGCATTCAGGGCGGCATATCCAATGGCCAAGACATCGTTTTCCGCGTGGCCTTCAAACCAGTGGCAACAATCCTCCAACCTCAAAGCACCATAAACCTTGCAGGGGAAGCCACTACCCTTGATGCACGTGGTCGACATGATGCTTGTGTGCTTCCACGTGCTGTGCCTATTGTCGAAGCTATGGCAGCTCTCACGCTGGCTGATGCCTATTTGGCACAGCGATTGTCGCGCTTTGACTAAGCAAAGGTCGTAGCGCACTGCTCAGTAATGACTGGTTCTCACGGAAGAAAACTTCTTTGTAGGACTACGTTTTGCTGTTTTGTCGGCGGTGGTTGCGGTTCTTTATGTTAAAATCAGAGACAAAAGTTCGGTTTATTCCAAAAAAACTTGGTCAATTACCGCAAATCCCCTAAATTTGCACTAAGTAGTTGTCGTGATGATAACGAGAAAATAGTTTAGTTAAGTCTAGTTTAGTTTTTGTGTTGGTTAATGGGACACCACTAATTAGTGGAGGTCCCATTAATTTTTTGTGTTATTGGGCAAGAACATTAGGAGAGAAAGAAGGTCATGCCATTGTTTATGCTTCTTCTAGGTTCGCGAAGCTTCTGTAGTATCGGATCGTTTATTCGGCCCATGGGCATACCTATGGATTCGACTTTGAAGGTACGTCTTGACTCTTCTAACGATAGACTCCCCGAGTTCTGTTTAATAACGAACAAAACTCGGGGAGTACTGCATGGAGTGAGGGAGAACATGTGGTGAAATCTCCCACTAGATAGGATATTTCACAGTAGCTACCTTTGAAATTTATAGCCTATTGAGAGCATTCCACGGTTGAAACCATTGGGAGCAACGTAGTAGGAGAAGCGCACGTCGAGGTGTCGCCATAGCATCAAACCCACATGTGGAGCCACAAATGCGTTCCATGTGCTCTGGTCGTTACTGAAATTATGATTACCATAGGAATCGTTAGACACACCTACGGTCACACCAGCAAGAGGAGAAACAGTCTTTTCGGGTTGCCAGCGATAGGTTCCATTGATAGAAGCCAACACTGAAGAGGCTGTTACGCGTTCTTCGTTGGGAGCTCCGAGTTGAGCACCAAAGGTGGAGGAATAATAATGATAATATTGTATGCCCCGAGTGTGCGCCTCCATCGAAATAGCCAAACCCAATTCCACATTCTTGAATTTTTCATAGGATGCTTTGACTGAGAATCCCAAGAATTGGAAAGCGGTTGGCGCACTGCTGACAATAGGTGTGGTGACACCTACGGTCCAACGTACGGCACGTTGTGCTTGCATTGCGAGAGGAAGCGCGAGAGCAACCCAAAGACTAAAGGCGAATTTCTTCATCATGGATGATTTTCTCAAGTAAATCTAGAGAATAAGTCTTAAAATGAATTGCTGATTTTGCAAAGCAAAGTTACGGGACCCCGAGAAAATAGGCAATACTCACAAATGAGTATTATAGAAAAGACAGAACTACCACACCAAGTAAGGGGAATACTGCTGTGGGAGGTATCAGTTCTCGAGAGAGAAATCCTATTCCGTGGCGGCAGCAGCAGGCTCACTATGAGCACTAGCGCCTTCTGCGGTTGGTTGTGTAGCTTTTTCTAAGCTCTTCTCTGGGGAAGTCGAGGCAGGTTTGTCCGTTTTAGGCGCACTCTTCTCTGTGGTTACAGGTGCGGCAGTGGGAGCCACTCCGTGTTGCGATAGGAAGCGCAGATAAGACTTATAGATATTGGGAGAATATGCCTTGAAGATGTTATTGGCAAAAAGGATGTCCGTAATCTTGTTTTGCGCCACATAGTCCTTCATATTCTTGAGGAAATAGCGGGAATCTACCACGTGGATTTCGCCAAAGCTGAAGAAGAGATAGCCAGGAATGGCATTTCCGAAGCTGTCTTTCAAGATGAGCAGGCGGCGTTTTGAGGGAGTCGAGGTGCGCACCACGGTGAGACGTTGGTCACTTCCCATAAAGGTGCAATAAGCTCCAGGGTGTCCATCGCGGTAGTGCTGGAAGAACGCCCCGCTGTGCGGTTTTCCTTCGGCAGTGACGCGATAGTTTTTGTCCACTTGATAGTCTGTGTAGGTGGTCGTGTAGGTGATGCCTTTAGGAACGTAGTAGACAAAGTCTTCGGGAGCGTTTTTGATGGCCACATCTTTGGCATATCCGTACATACTTCCCACATAGTTGCGCACCACTTTGCGCTCATAGTGCGAGAGGTCTTTGAAAGGCACGCCCGCAGTCTTGGCAAAGGCTTCTGCAGCGTAGTAGCCGCCGAGGGGAGCCCAGTGATGGTCGGTGCGGAGATAAATGTCTTCTTGCGCGTGTTGTCCCAGAGGCGTGTAAGCATCTACGGATTTCACAGCAGGATCAAGCAGAGCATAGGTGCTACGAATCGTAGGATATTGAGGGCGCGAGATACGTTTCGCCTGTTCTGGACAATAGTATTCCACCGCCGTTGGGATGAGCAAGCAATACACTTGAACCGCCTTGCCAAAAGTTTGTTGATAGAGATTGCAAGCCTGGGCATATCCCACACACCCCTTGCTACTGCCACCGAAAGCCATGAGAGCGCGCACATTTTTTCCCGAACCAGTGACGATGATACCTGCGTTGGAAATCTTGGCATTCTCGTCGGCAGTGTGGTTTTCATACTGCTGCATCTCAGGGTCGTGAGATTGGGCAACCGCATCGTTGGACGTCAGTTCTGAAGCGTCGGGAGTAGCAGCATGGAACGTCACATTTTCTTCCCCGCGATTGAAGGAGAGTGCATGTTTTGTCTCCATGCTCATTTGCATGAAATGGTCGCGGTAAGGCTCGCTATCGCTGAACCAAGTGGACACATCTTTGGTGAATGCGCCAGAGAGTAGGCGATCCATCGTGAAGGAAGGAAAGGTGGCTAGGTCGCGCTTCTCAAGAGGAGAGAAAGTGCTGCGAGGGAAAGTGTCGAAGACCACAGCAAAAGCAGCAAAAACTAGCCCAACGATGAGGAGATAAAAACGAGGATATCGCATGAGAAAAGGAAAGTCAAAGGTGGAAAAGAGGCTATCAGCTTAAAATCGGGTGTAGATGAACGCATTGTTCGTAGCGCCTACGAGCAACGCCACGGAGAGGGCGAGGATGCCCACGGAGAGTGCCACTCTGCCGAGGGAGGAAACCACGGCATAGGCGCTTGATGATTCGCCACCCAACGCACGAGCCGTGAGCCATTGTGCGCCATGACGAAGCGGCATGCTCAAGAGGATAGCAGCTATCCACAACCAAAAATGGTCGAACACAGCACCTGTGGTGATGAAACTGTGCAGTTCGCTCGCTCCTCCCACAAGGGTGTGGAAGAACTGTCCGAGGCGAGTGAAATCGTCGAAGTAGAAAATGCCCCAACCCACCACGATGAGCAGCAGACTATAGACATGGAGCAACACGCGTGGCACGCGATGGATGAAGCGAAGTAGGGTGTATTTCTCCAACATCACGATGAAACCAAAATACATGCCCCAGAGGACGAAGTTCCAACTCGCACCGTGCCAAAGTCCTGTCAGGAACCACACCGCTAAAATGTTGAGAGATTGGTGGCGACGATTGCCACCGAGGGGAATGTAGACGTAGTCGCGGAAGAAGCTCCCCAAGGAGATGTGCCATCTGCGCCAAAATTCGGTGATGCTTCGGCTAATGTAGGGATGAGAAAAGTTTTCGTTGAAGTGAAAACCTAGGCAACGTCCCATGCCAATTGCCATGTCGCTGTAGCCAGAGAAATCGAAATAAATTTGGAATGTAAAAGCCAAGATGCCCAACCACGCCCCAGAGGTGGTGAGATGTTGGAGATTTCCTCCTAAGAACTGCGAAACGATTTCGGAGAATTGGTTGGCGAGAATCACTTTCTTGCCCAGTCCAATGAGGAAACGATAGACACCCTCGGCAAAATCGTGGGCAGTGACGCGGCGGTCTTGGATTTGCGCTGCCACTGTGCTGTAGCGCACGATAGGGCCTGCGACTAATTGAGGGAACATTGACACGTAGAGCAAAAGGTTGCCAAAAGATTTCTGTACGGGACTCTCACGTCGATACACGTCGATGAGGTAGGACATGGACTGAAAGGTGTAGAAACTCACACCGATGGGAAGGGCTATATGGGGATTCGCCACTGGTATGCCCCAACTTGTCAACGTGTCTGCCACAAGACCTGCATATTTGAACGTGCCAAGTATGGCTAAATTGCCCATGACTCCGAAGAATAGAGTAAGACGTCGATGATTGAAAAAGTGGGTTAAGGCAAGTCCACCGAGATAGTTCCAAAGGACACAGCCCAACATGAGAAATACATAGACAGGTTCTCCCCACGCATAAAAAATGAGTGAGAAAAGCACGAGCACGGCATTCTTGATAGTATTTGTTGGACGTCCATTAGGCTGCAAGGATCTTCTGTCAATCAGCCCAGCCAATAGGTAGAGAATGGCACAACTAGGGAGAAAAACGAAGAGAAAAAAGAGATCAGAAAAGACCATGTGAGCGTGTTAGCGTTGAGAAAATAGTGGTTGTGTTTGGATGTCGTGGAAGGGGGGACGATAGGCGTCCTCTTGGTAGGATAGCTACCCCATATATGGGTAGGGATGAATCCAAGTAGGAAAAAATAGGGTGGTAGAAAATGGATATATCACGGCAAACTCTGAAGATGATGTCGCAACATCTTAATATATAATGTGTGGGAAAAGAGCTGTAGTGTCCAGATCACTGAGTAGCAGTAACAGAGGAGAGCTTTATTCAAAGAAGACCCTTTTCACACGATCACTGACCGATGTGAGAATTTCATAGGGAATGGTGTCTAGCCATTCGGCGAGACGTGCAGCCGGCAGGTGCTCGCCAAAGATTTCTACGGAGTCCCCTTCGCGACAAGGCACGTCGGTCACGTCGATCATGCAGACATCCATGCAGATATTTCCCATATATGGGGCAGGGTGTCCGTTGACCCAGCAGTAGCCTCGTCCATTGCCAAGGTGTCTGTCTAAGCCGTCGGCATAACCGATGGGAATGGCCGCAATGCGAGAAGGGCGTTGCACGATGGTCTTCCGACTATAGCCCACACTGGTGCCAGTGGCGACTTCGCGAATCTGAAGAATCGTGGTGCGCAAGGTTGCCACGTGCTCGAGGGTGCGATTGTCGATGGGATCAATGCCGTAGAGCCCTAGTCCCAAACGGCACATATCGAGTTGTCGTTCGGGGAAACGCTCTATACCTGCGGAGTTGCAGATGTGGCGCATGATGTGAAAGGGAAACGCCGCTTGGAGTTCGAGTGATGCACGGTCGAAGCGCGAAAACTGTTGTGCGGAAAAATCGTCGAAGTCTGGGCTGTCGCTTCCCACAAAGTGCGAGAACACCGAACGAGGTCGCAGGGCTTGTTGGTGGCGGAAACGCTCGATGAGAGCAGGAATGTCGTGCTCTGGATTGAAACCAAGGCGACACATCCCCGTATCGAGCTTAATATGCACGGGATATTGTGTGATGCCTTCATGTCGCGCTGCTGCGATGAGGGCATCGAGTAGACGGAAATTGTAGACTTCGGGTTCAAGCCGATACTTAAACAGCGTGTGGAGCGCGCTCATCTCGGGATTCATCACCAAGATTCCAGCAGTGATGCCCGCTTTTCTCAGTTCTGCTCCCTCGTCTGCTACAGCGACCGCAAGATAATCTACACCAAGGTCTTGTAAGGTTCTAGCTACTTCCACACTGCCGCAACCATAGGCTCCGGCTTTAATCATACAAGTGAGTTTTACTCCTGGTTGAAGATGAGAACGATAGAAGCGCACATTGTCTGCAAGGGCAGAGAGATTGATTTCCAAAGTAGTTTCGTGTACCTTCAATTGGAGCTCATCAGCGATGCGCTCAAAGGCAAATTCGCGTGCGCCCTTGAGGAGCACCACAGCATCTGACAAAGAAGCAAGACAGGAACTAGCTAGAAAAGCATCGGTGTTGTCGAAGCATTCCATTCGACAATCCAGCAGTCCTTGCAGGCGTTTCACTTCATGCCCAATGCCAATGACCATGTCTACAGGGCGCGAGGCGATGAGTGTGGCTACGCGTTGGTAGAGTTCAGCTGCTGGCATGCCCGTTTGTTGGAAATCACTTAGCACAAGCACAGACTTGTGGTGGGCTTCTTTGCGGCGATGCAGGAAATCGAGTGCAATGTCGAGCGAGGTGAGGTCGGCATTGTAGGCATCATCGATGAGGGTTAAGCCTCGTACACCGGGTTTTACCTCTAGGCGCATGGCCACAGACTGAAGTTGGGGCATCCGCGCAGCAAGTTGTATGGGGGTAACGCCCAGTTCTAGTCCTACAACAGCCGTATGAATGGCATTTTCAATGGAGGCTTCGTCAGTGAAAGGGATGAAAAATTGGACACTCTCTTGATTCTGACTGAAAACGTAGGAACCATCTTCCGAAATCTCTGCAAGCTGGAAGGATATCTCAGTACTGTCGGAGAGAACGTGGGTGGAGAAGTGATATTGTGCCGGCTTACCTTTTTTCGACCATGTGATGCGCTTGCCCTCAAATCCCATTTTGTCGAGCGTAGTTCCGATGAGGATGTCGTCAGCACAATAGACCAAGGCTTCGCAATGGGTGAAGAGTTGCAATTTTTCCGCGCATTTCTCCTCCATACTGGAGAAGTTGGCTTCGTGGGCTGCGCCGATATTGGTGATCAGTCCAATGGTGGGCTGGATGATGTCGCGCAGTTTTGCCATTTCGCCCTTACGGCTGATGCCTGCCTCGAAGATGCCGATGCGGCTTTGCGCATTGAGCAACCATACCGAGAGGGGAACTCCTATCTGTGAATTGAAAGATCGAGGAGAACGTGTTACTTGTTCGGATGGGCATAGGAGCTGATAGAGCCATTCTTTGACTATCGTCTTGCCATTCGAGCCTGTGATGCCAACAACGGGCAGAGAGAATTGTGCTCGGTGGGCAGTGGCCAACTGCTGTAAAGCGTGAAGTGGTGATTTCACACGTAGAAAATGGGCATCGGCTGCGAGAGGATGTGCAGAGTCTGCCGTAAGAGTAGCGAGATTATAGTCATCATTGACCACAAAATTGCGAACTCCACGCTGAAGAAGCGCAGAGATGTAGCGGTGTCCGTCGCCAGTGGCTGTGCGAAGAGCGAAGAAAAGTGAAGTTTCGGGGAAGGCAAGCGAGCGACTGTCGGTGAGCAACCAGTCAATCTGTGTGTTGAGCGCAGCGGTATCGTAATCCCTTGCGTCATCAAGGGATGCGCCAATGATTTTTGCAACTTGTGCTATCGTATAGGACATAGGTATTGAGCAGAAATGTGGGCAGCGGTGCGTCAAGACAAGGGTGGTGTGCAGTTGAACATTGCGTAAGTCACCCAGACAATATGGGTTGGCGTTGGCCGTAGCCGCGACGTATATATATATATAATGTGCGCGCAAAGTTACGGACTATGCACCACATGGGCAAACAAAACAAACTATAATGCAAACGAGTACTTCTCCTTTCCCTTTTAGTTTGTGCCTTCAAGGTCTATCTTGTCTGCTAGGTGTGTCAAATAGTAGGGAAAGTACGAATCAAACAAAGCATTGGTATAGCTTAGAAATAGCAGAGATGGTATAGAATGCGACGTGAAAACGATGAATATGACATTTTTTCTGACAAGTTGTCAGAGAGAAAAATGATGAGAATGGCATTTTCTTTTTGGCACACGGCTTGCAATAAGAGGGGCGTAACGCTTCCTCAACGCAAGCATGGATGATTCTAAAAGGATTTACGCTATGCCCTATTTCCTCTTCTCGAGGGTAATGCGCTGCAAGAGGCTGTAACTCACATTGAATAACAAAAAAAAAGAATATACTATTATGGGAAAAATTATTGGTATTGACCTCGGAACCACCAACTCTTGTGTTTCCGTATTTGAAGGTAACGAACCTGTGGTTATCGCTAACAGCGAAGGTAAGCGCACCACTCCTTCTATCGTAGCTTTTGTTGGCGATGGTGAACGTAAGGTGGGCGATCCTGCTAAGCGTCAAGCCATCACCAATCCCGAGCGCACGGTGTACTCCATCAAGCGTTTCATGGGTGAAAACTTCAGTCAAGTGGACAAGGAAATTGGTCGCATGCCTTATAAGGTGGTGAACGATGGTGGTCTTCCACGCGTGGCTATCGATGGTCGTAACTACACTCCACAAGAAATCTCTGCGATGATCCTTCAGAAGATGAAGAAGACCGCAGAAGATTACCTCGGACAAGAAGTTACAGAAGCAGTTATCACCGTGCCTGCTTACTTCTCTGACTCACAACGTCAAGCTACCAAGGAAGCTGGTCAAATCGCTGGCCTCGAAGTGAAGCGTATCGTAAATGAACCAACGGCTGCTGCACTTGCTTATGGTGTGGACAAGGCTAACAAGGACATGAAGATTGCAGTGTTTGACCTTGGTGGCGGTACTTTCGATATCTCTATTCTCGAGTTTGGTGGCGGTGTGTTTGAAGTGCTCTCTACAAACGGTGATACTCACCTCGGTGGTGACGACTTCGACCAAGTGATCATCGACTGGTTGGTACAAGAATTTAAGAACGACGAAGGTGCTGACCTCACTGCCGACCCCATGGCAATGCAGCGTTTGAAGGAAGCTGCTGAGAAGGCAAAGATTGAACTCTCTAGCTCTGCTTCTACCGAAATCAACCTTCCTTATATCATGCCCGTAGGTGGTGTGCCTAAGCACTTGGTGAAGACCCTCACTCGTGCGAAATTTGAACAATTGGCTCACGGTCTTATCCAAGCTTGTCTCGTGCCTTGCCAAAACGCGCTCCGCGATGCTGGTCTCGAGAAGAACGAAATCGATGAGGTTATCCTCGTAGGTGGTTCTAGCCGTATCCCTGCTGTGCAAGAACTTGTGCAAAACTTCTTCGGTAAGGCTCCTTCTAAGGGCGTGAACCCTGACGAAGTGGTGGCTGTGGGTGCTGCTATCCAAGGTGCTATCCTCAACAAGGAAAGTGGTGTATCTGACATCGTGCTCCTTGATGTTACTCCTCTTTCTATGGGTATCGAAACGCTCGGTGGCGTGATGACTAAGCTCGTAGAGGCTAACACTACGATTCCTTGCAAGCGTAGCCAGACTTTCTCTACTGCTGAGGACAACCAACCCGAAGTGACCATCCACGTGCTCCAAGGTGAACGCACTATGGCTGCTCAAAATAAGAGCATCGGCCGTTTCAACCTCGCTGGTATCGCTCCTGCTCGCCGTGGTGTACCTCAAATCGAAGTTACTTTCGACATCGACGCTAACGGTATTCTCAACGTGAGCGCGAAGGATAAGGCTACTGGTAAGGAACAAAGCATCCGCATCGAGGCTTCTTCTAACCTCTCTCAAGAGGAAATCGACCGCATGAAGGCTGAAGCTGAGGCTAACGCTGCTGCGGATAAGGCTGAGGCTGAACGCATCCAAAAGATCAACCAAGCTGACAGCATGATTTTCCAAACGGAGAATATGCTCTCTGAAAATGGTGATAAGCTCCCCGCTGAGGTGAAGGGCAAGGTAGAAGCTGCGCTCAACCAATTGAAGGAAGCGCACAAGGCGCAAGACGTTGCGGCTATTGATGCAGCTACTGCTGCTTTGAATGCTGCTACTCAAGAGCTTTACGCTCAAGCTGGTGGCGGTGCTCAACCTGGTGCTGCTGACTTTGCCCAAGGTGGTGCACAACAAGGTGCTCAACAAGACGGCAAAGAAGACATCCAAGATGCTGACTTTGAAGAAGTGAAGTAATTCCGCTCACAAAAGAGCATCAAACAAATAGTAAATAGCAGTAAGATAATAACTTACTGCTATTTTTGTTTTTACTGCTGTCCGGTAAACTTCCAAACGGCACAAGAAAGCAATACTTAGAAATCAAGTCGTTGTGAATCTTTACCGATGCGGTTACAGTTTCTGTCCTCTGTTTTGTTTCTTTGGTTGGCAATTACTTCTTGTGGCAAAGTAAACAGCAATACAAGGATGATGCCTTGAAATTCCGTATCATCAGAGTATGAGGAGGTTGCAGCCCAAAGGAAATCCTATGCCTCAGCGATGTGTTAGACATTCATCGCAATGAAAAGATTATCAAGCTAATCAAGAAAAAAGCCGATGATTACGACATGGAATTGAAGTAAAAGGCAGATAGTTTGATGCAGAATAACCTGCAAAATAAGAAGAGTAAATAGTGTTGAACACATAAACTTTAATAAGAGGGGAATTTCCCCTCTTATTAAATATTTTATACAAGAAAATTTACTATATTTGCAAACAATCAGATGATATTTATGGAAAGTCCAACTAATAGAATTAAAGAGGTGCTTATCGAGAAAGGGATTAAGCAAACATGGCTTGCAGAGAAACTCGGTAAGAGTTTCACTATTGTGAACTCCTACGTTTGCAATCGTCGACAGCCAATCCTAGAATTGCTATTTCAGATAGCAGAGATCTTGCAGGTTAATCCAAAGTAATTGATAGTGTTTGTAGATAAGGAATTGAGTAAAGAGCAACTTAAATGAAAGATCTGAGTTTACAGCCCAATAAATCATCTTGGGCTTCAAAACGTTTGGATGAAAAATCTGTTCGGCTACTACGGAAAATCTTAGAAGATAAAAGGGTTGACACTTCTAACATTGAAGAAGGTGGAACAGAAGCAAATACAGATGGGTATATTAGTATTTTGGATGTCGATGATACAATTGTCGCAAAAGTTACAGTGCAGATAAAGCATTATAATAACAACGCTATTAGTGAAAAGGGTGTCTGTTATGACATCCCGACATCGCTTCTTGCGTATGCCCATAGAATGAAAGGAGAAGTTGTTTTGTTTATCACTTGTGATACTAACAACGATATCGTTTATTGGAAGTATATTGACAGAGTATTTGTTGAAAGTCAAATTGCTAACTCAGAAAATATTCAACAGACTTACAGGTATTATTTTAAAGACAATGAAAATCTTACAGAAAATAATGTTGACTCGGTCATTGATTTATGGGAAACATTATACCATGAGCAAATGTTATCATTAAAAGATGAGAAGTCAAAACTATTAGATTTTTTAGATGTAAACCTGAAATCTTTTGAAGGAATAACGACTACATTTTATGGATTAAAAGAATCTCATATAGCTAGAAAAGAAACAGATCTATTATTTGATTGGATACAAGGCGATTTGACATCTAAAGATTGTCAATTAAAACTTTTGGTTGGAAATGCAGGAGTCGGGAAAACTGTTATCATTAAGGATTTACTGGATAAACTTACCGCAACAGGAATTAAGTGTCTGACGATTAAGGCAGATTATTACAACATTACAGAAAATGAAACTTCTGATTTTTCTTTGGCGAGATTACATGCTTCACTGGATTTATTAGTATCTGAGCATAAGAGAGTTGTTTTTATTATAGACCAAATAGATGCATTATCCCAATATTTATCTAACGATAGAGATAAGCTAAATATACTCTTGAATGTAATTGCTGCATGGAAAAAGGAGTATAGCAAAGACATAAGAATAATAGTGTCTTGTAGGAAGTATGATTTAGAATATGACCCATCATTAAGTCAATTAAAAGAGCATAGCACTGCTATTGAGGTGAATAGATTGGATGATAAGGATGTTGAGTGTGTTATTAACAAATTAGATCCTGGTCTTTATTGTAAATTAACATCCCAAACAATTACGATACTAAAAACTGCCCAATATCTAGATGTCTTTTGTAGGTTATATGACTCTGGCAATGTTAGAGAATACAATTATCAAAACTACATGGAGTTATATGATGCCTTGTGGTTGTCATTGATAAATTATGCAAGCGAACATACGTCTTATAGTAATTTGGAAGGTGTCATGTTTGAAATTGCAAAGTCTGTTCAAGAAGCGGAAACTTTAACTCCAACATGGTTAATAACGGTTGGAAACAATAATGCGACAAGGTATTTAGCAAGCGAGTGCATCGTAAAGTATGACAATAAAAGAATCTCGTTCTTTCATCAAAGTTTTTACGATTATGTACTTGCAAGGTATTATGCATCAAATAAGAAGTCTTTTATTACTGAATTGAAAAAACAATTTCAAGGATTAGAGATACGTTCCTCAATTAAAATTTTCTTAGACTTTGAGAGGGCACATTCTGACTCTTTGTATAAAAAAGATATTAATACAATAATATTCTCTGATGATATTCGTTTGCATCTGAAACAACTGGCTCTTTCTATACTCTCATATAGTGATGCTATATATAAGTTCGAGATTGATATCATTAAGAAATTGCCCAAACTCAGTCACCAATTATTTATTTATTTCCTTTCGACAACTGCGAATCCTTTATGGTTCCCGACAATAAAGGACTTGATACAACCTTTAGTGGCTGACCTTACCACCGAAAACGATTATTTTGACCCTCTGCGAATTTTGTTTTCGAATTATGCCTCGAAATTTCCCAACGACATTTATGACATGGTAGAGACAATAAAGGACAGTTCTACTAAAGAGAATATAACGATGTGGATGTTGCGAAATCATAATGATTATTCCAATGAGAAAGTAAGAGAAAGTTACATTAACTTAAAAGTAAAACCCAATTTCGATTTGGCAAGTTGTGTCATGGATGCAATTGATACCAATCTGAATTTTGCTTTGGAAGAGACGAAGGAACTTCTCATTAACTACTACTTTCTTAATAACAATAAGCATAAGTCGCATTACGATTACGAGTTGTTTGAACAGATATGTGAAAGATTCTACAAAGAATATCCGAAAGATTTTTTGATGATAGCATACGATTGTTTTGTACAAATAGTTTCCAAAACAAGAAAACAAAGCTATCAGTGGTATTCGACAAATGAGATTTTTAGTAACTATATGTCTGATTATGCAGAAAAGTTTTTTGACTGGTTAGGAAATCTCCTTATACAATATATTGGTGAGCAAGATTTTGATACCTCTATGGTGGAAAAATTATTATCTCTAGAGGAGGAGTATGCATTTATTTTGTCTTTCAAGGTAATTGCTGCAAAACCAACTCTTTTTGATAGATATATAAAGAATTTAGTCTCGCATAACGAAGAATTAGATAAGTTTATTGAATTTAATGATGTGAGATATTATTTTTTAGAAGCTCTATCTAAATGGTATCTATCAGTTTCGCATGAAGAACAAGTAAAATATCAGGGGTATATTTTGAAATATAGGTCAAAAAGAGACAACATACATAGTGATAGAAGTGACAATAAACTTGTGCTACCTTATCTTGGCTGGCATAAATGGCAGTTACTATGTTGTACTATTTTAGAATCTACATTGACGAAAGAAGCTAAGCGATATAAGCAAGAACTTTGTCGGCGATTCAAATGTGTATATGTCAATGAGAAACCTAACCACCATGTAACCGCTGCATCCATTTGTGGAGGTATAACAACGCAAGAAGTTTATAATCATTTCTCTCCCGATAATTGGCTATCCTCTTTTGGTAAATTAGATGAACGAATTACTTTCCGCAAAGGCAATTTTTCACCAATTAGTTTAAGAGCACATGCAGAAGCATTTACTAAATGTGTAGAGAATTCTCCAGAAAAGTATAAGAAATTTATCTTCTCTTTACATGATAATCCAAATATCAAATCTATGTACCAAGAAGCAGGATTATTAGGATTATTTTTAGGTGGAACTAATAAAAAAGAGTTAGTCCCATTGTTCCAAAGGTATATGAAAGTGGACTATATTAAAAATAACGCATATACTTTTGAACAACTTGCTATGAACTATACTAAGGAAGAAAATGGTGTGATAGATGATTTGATACCGATACTTATACAAGCAATAAAGCAGCCATTACTTTTAAAAGACGATCAAGAAGAGCAGCATATTAAAAGCTTAGCTGATATTATACAACACAAGTTGAATGTTGCTATTAACAGTTTCCAAGGTTGTGCATTGAAGATCCTTATTTCTATTTGTGCGTTATCCACCCGTCGTACCCAGATCTATAATCTTTTAAACCTACTATATAAGGACTTAGCAACAGAATTGTGCTTAGAGGTTTTATATTACATATACTATAAGGAATATTATGATGAAGTGCTAACTGATAAATTATTCTCTATTTATTTATCTGGTTGTGGAGCCTATGGGCTAATGGTGAGAGCAGATGTAATACAATCATATTATTATTTTAAAACAGATTCTGTGCATACATACATTGCAGATCTTATGAAAGATAATAGATGCCATGAGATATTAACTCAGATATTCTTTTATGGATTATACCATAAAGACATAAGGAATGTATGTAAGCAAAACCTTAATAAAATTTTGTCGTTGAATGATGAAAAAATCATAGCGCTGATGGTAAGACTTTCTTTAAAAAATATTTCTGAACCTTGTTATAGGGAAACAGCAAATGATATTGTGCTATATCATATAGCTGATAATAGAGAAGAGATTGTAAAATCATATGAATATCATATAGATGACCTACCTGTAGAAGAATTTAATCTATTTAAGAAGATTACAAAGAATTGGAATAATACAACGTATAGGGAACGTTTTTCTCAGATTAAATACCTAGAAAAATGTGCTAATATGCTACCATTAGATTGCTACATGTATATAAAAGCACATGACTTCTTACAGGCTAATGATTTTTATCTTAGAGAAAAAAATGTGAAACTTTTATTAGGCATATATAAGCAAATGAAAGAAGAGGATAATTTGGACGCAATGAACAAAATAATGGACTTGTTTGATGAATATGTCATTGCGAATTCTTATATTATAAATGATGCAATAGAAAAGTTAGGTATATAACTTACTATTTTGTAGTTAAATGAATAGTACTATAATGAAAAATAAATTCTATCATAACTTGAAGAGAGAGAAGGTACTTAAGTATCTCTCCTATTTGTCTGTGTTACAGGAAAATTCCAGTTTCTCTTATAGGTTGGAAATGGCATTGGTCGAAGCATATTTGATGTGGAGAAGAAGAAAGTATGATTGGAGCCACATTGATAGATTTCTTGAGTATGGCAATCCTCAGTTAGAAGATCCACAAGAGAGATTGTTTGTTGAAACTGTAAATACTCCGATTGGTTCTTACAAGATATTTTCTGCGTTCAATTTGACTTATAAGTATCTTCTCAGCCAGTTATTGTTTTTGGCTCATAAGGAAAAGATTGATCGAAGTAAGTTGGCAATTGTTTATGCAATATTGGAAATTTCCAATGGAATAGCAGATAAATTCAACTATGCCCGTAATGTATGTGGAAAATACAATGCAGAATCAGTTTATACCTCAAACTACCAAGAATATGGCAAGTATGAATCCTGTACCTGTTTTAGCAAAGTTGAGGTAAACTCTATCTTGGCAAAATACCAAGTTGAGGAAAAGCATCTGCAGCCATTGTTGTTATGCCTGAAAAAGAAAGAATACATAAAAGAATTCTCTCAATTAGGGTATAGTGATACGTTCGAATTGCACCCATTCCTAAAACTTGATAACGGAGAATATTTGGTTATGTTCCCGGCTAATCTCTTAAAGCTAGCTTACAGACTGTGCTATGGCATTCTTGTAAAGGAACTAGGCAAGAAAACGTTTCTTTCATTAATAGAAAAAGAGATGATTCAAGAAATTGGATTTCTCTTGCAAAATGGTCATGGATCATTTATAGGACAAAATAATTATCAAGACACACCTTTTCTTTGGTTCCGTTTTGATGAAGATAAGGTTGCAAATATTGGAATTGTCTTAGCAGATAAGAGAACAAAACTGGATCAAGCGGTCAAGGATTCAGAGACTGCAATAAATAAAGCCTACCCACATATAACCATATTTACATTCTTGGTCACACAAGAGATGGCAGAGGAAGGTCTCTTTATGACTATTGGTCGTGATATAACTTATTTTTCGGTTGAAGAACTGAAAATCGTCATGAGCCAGAGTAGGATGAATCTGCTGAATCTATATTATTATGATCAAGATAAATTGGATCAAAACTTTGCTCTTCTTACCCAGGAAATTGATAGATTTGCGTACTACTGTTCTAATAATTATACATTCTATCGGGATGAAATGCCAGATATCATGGTCGTGGAAATAGGTTACGCTCTATCAATGCGTGAGAAATATTTGTGCGGCCAGGATGCGCATATAGTACAATATGCACCGCAAAGTAGCTATGTGATGGTCAAGCACTATGCTGACATACCAAAGCAGATACCTATCTACGCTCCATACATGATGGTGAAGGGCCTTCTTATGATTGAGTTGCAAAACTATAATTTATGGATTCACATAGAATGCAAAGAGGAGCATCGCATATTTGGTAAAGAGGCAACCATTGCCTTAATGAATTGGATGTTTACTGTAGAGAAAAAGCTATGCATAGATAGTATTAGTCGGACTCTCCATGTAGAATTACGTATTTTGCCTATTAGTGATTACGAGTGGAAAAAGGCAAATGACAATACTATGGTATTTTGTGTACCAGAAAAAATAATGAGTTCGGATGCAACTACTTTGGAGAGAGAGTTAGTAGGCCAATTTTTCAAAGCAATTAAAGATTGTGGATTCTCTTCTAACGAGTCATTATTGGACGTTGGTATGCAATTGTTTGATTCTGCACCAGGTAGATTTATTCAGGTTGGCAAGAGTGAAAATATAACTATTATTGACGAGAAGGATGGTATTGACTCATGCTATTACGTCAATTCCCGATACTGTGACAAAGTTCTTTCTGAGGTTGCTGATTTCCTAAACATGAAGGGGACTGAACAAATTTTTGATTTTGCAGAGTCAAAGAAAATCATGATTCGGGTATCTGATTATATCCTTGCTGATGTACAAAAACTGTTGGCAGAAATGGATACAAAACAACTTCTTACAAGTCTTCTCGAACTCCATCATGCCATGATCTATTGGTCGAAGCTGACACAACGAAGGTATGAGTCATTAAGCAAGGCCTATTCTTTTTTAGATGCGACATTTGATAATCAGCTTGATTATGTCAATGAATATTCTGAGATGAATACATTAACACAAGGTATGATTGAAACCATTGTTCTGAATGGTATTCACAATACTGGAGGAAAACCTAGATTAGAGAAGCTGGATCGCCTGTTTGCCCTTATGCACTTTAGTTTGAAAATGGGTGTATATATGGATCAATTAGGAGAAAAAATAAAAGGTTCAGAGTTGACAATTCTCAAAAATGGAAGACTTGTTATGCCAAAGCCTATGATTGATAAACTAAACTCCTATTTTTATAGGCTGAGAGAGTTGTCTATGAGTAATCCAGAATTGTACACAAAATTACATAATCTGATGCCAACATCCTCCATCGATAAAAATGATGAAATATTTATAAAGGCTTATAAAGCGCAATTCGGCATCTCATTTGAGACGTATTGTAAAGTTCTAACGGCATCTATTGATTATGCCAGCTATAATAAGAAACCTGTAATGGTAGTATCAGAGAAGGAGTTCTTTGAAACGGTTTGTAATGGCATTTTTGATGAAGAGAATGCTAAAGCATTTAAGGCTAACTTTGTCCTTAGGGAGGATCTCAATAATGGTGATCTTAAGTTTAGTGACAAATGGGTTCAGAGATTTAATCGTCCAGTACAAGTTACAGCACGGCCCTGGATACTCTTTGATGGCTACATCTATTATTCAACTAAAACACTTTGTGAGAGTTGGATGATTCGAGTTGAACGTTTGAATAATGGAACTGTGGTTAATACTACCCTAGAAATGCAGGCTCTTGTATCAAAGGTAAATAATGAAAAAGGTCATGAGTTCACTATAAATGTAAAGAAATTATATAAAAGTCTGTCTCTTGACCATTTATATGTGGATTCCGAGGTTGAGATTATGCCAGGCAAACCTCTCAATGCCACTAAACAATTTGGAGATATTGATGTTCTCCTTATAAATAAAAAAACAAAGCAGATTGTTTGTATAGAGGCAAAAAAATTCTCGGAGAGTAGAACAGCATACGAATTGATACAGCAGAACCGGAAAATTGTGTCTAAAGAACTTTCCCATGTCATTGAAAGAGATGTGTGGTGTAAGGATAATATTGATATGTTTAAACTCTATGTTCCTGAAGTCGATGCCGAATACTCTGTTAAAACGATATTCTTGACATATCATGAGAATGCTTATAAATACTTCGAACATGAACAGGAAAATGACATCATTTTCCTTTCTGCTATTGAGATTGTGGATAATCCAATGAACGTATTTGCGTAAAAGAAAGTAATTTGAGCCAAGAGTAATTTGCAGGTCAAAAAATCTCAGTACCTTTGCAACTACAATAGTAATACAGAACAAACGATAGATACAGTTGGCAAACTGAGAGCTTGGATTGTTTTCGATGATTATTAATTCCTATCTTTAAGGAGGCTTATAGTGCTCCTTATTTGTACTATACGGATATAATCATTGATAATCAGTGTAGAATATATTTGAAGAAGTAAGCATTTAACGACACTATAATTAAAATATAATCCCCTAGCAACTTGCAATAGTTGCTAGGGGATTGTTTGTCTTAAAATTGAAGAGTCTCGATGGGGAATGGTATTATAACAGATTGCTAAAGAGCCTCTCTAGTTTGTTGTAGATGTTTCTAGTATGAGCAGAAGATGGATTTGCTGGTCAGATAATAACGAGCGTAGAGGAAGAGCGTATGAAAAATGGGGTACAGAGATAAATGCTCAGCTGTACCAGATGCATTGTATGTTGCTTCTCTCTGATAGGGAAGTGTGAGTGTGGCCTTAGCTTTTACTACTCTTTCATTGTTCTTTGGAACTCTCTATCCTTCTCTATTGGTTTTTCGATACTGCAGGAAGATAGAGCGTAATCATCTTCCAGTAATAACCTGATAATTATCTTAAATTGCTTTGTCTGTTTGATAAAATGGAGTAAAGATGGAGAATGTCTGTCATTTTTCTGCTGTTTTTTCACTCTTACGTCTTATATCCTTCCATATATATGAGAGGGGTGTTTGTGAAGATAATTGGGGGTGTATGCATAATGTGTTTCATTGAGGAAATTTAGGTAGGCTATATACAGAGGTGTGCGAGAGTGAATGAAGAATCAATGATGTTAGAAACATGAATCGCCCCCATTTCAGAGGAGAAATGGGGGCGATTAGATAGAGAAGAGGGAGATTATTTCACTACGAACTTAGTAGAACGAATAACGCCCTTGTTTTGCATCTTCACGAGGTAAACACCAGGAACGAGGTCTTGCGTGTTGATGGCTTCGCCGTTAGATCCAACAACGAACTTACCGTCTGCACCATATACCCATGCTTGTTGTACGTTGGTGAATTGGAGTACGCCATCTGCATAGTTTGCGCGGCTTACTTCGTCAAATACCTTGTTGACTGCAGTGGGGTAGTTGGGCTTTTCGTCCTTGATGCGATCGGGTTCGTCAGCAGCACCTTGGTCGTGCGAGTCATTAGGCATACGACCAGCATTAGTACCTTCAATTTCTACACCGAAGTCGATGGAGAATCCCTTGTTGTGGAGACCTGTGGGCAAGAATGCACCAGCGAACCAAGCATCAGAGAAGACGATGCGTAGACGGCTCTTACCAGGACGAGCGTCAGCAGGAACTTCGAAAGTAGTAGAGATACCTTGAGTTTCAAATTCAGGAGTACCAGCACGCACTTTACCTACCTTGAAGATTCGTTCTCCTTCCTTGGGATTTTCGTCAATAGCATCAGGGTTGAAAGACTTAGAACCATCAAGATCCATCCAACCACCAGCGAAGCACCAGCGGAGACCGTCTTTCTTGGAGAGGTTGCTAGTGTCGAAGCACTTGATGGTGAGTGTTACCTTTTGACCTTGCTTCACCTTGAGCACTTGGTTACGAGCATCAGCATACTGGCTTCCGTCAGCAACAGGAGCGTCTGCGTGATAGTTAAGATTTTGAGTAGCTCCAGTAGTGGTAACAGCTGTTACATAGCGCTGTTGACGTGCAATGTCAGCTCCATCACAGTTGGGATTCATAGCAGAAATGCCGTAAGGATCTACTTCTTGAATCTTGGGAGCGTTAGGATCACGAGTTACCTTTTGCCATTGAACTGTAGAGTATTGTTTGAGGTCAGCTGAAACTGCACGAACACCGAAGTATGGTTCTGCACCATCTTCCAACTCGAAGTCAGGAACAACTGCAGCCCATTGAGAGGTAAGACCAACTACTTGCACTTTACCATCTTGGCCATTCTTGTAAAGCACCTCAAAGTGATCAATGTTAGCTTCGTCATTGTAGAGAAGATCATTGGCTTTGCGATCCTTAGCTTCTGCATCCACGCCCCAAGAGAGCTTAGCAGTCATAGACTTGTTGGTTTCTTTTTTGACTTCAACCAAAAGGTCTTTCAACTCAGCGGGCTTCAAGAAGCTGTCGTCGTTAATCTCAAGTTTACCCACATTGAGCAGGTACTTGTCAGAACCATCTTTCACACGAAGACCGATGGCGGTGATGGTGCTACCTTGAGTGAGGTTTACTGGAAGTTTCTTTTCTTCCCAAGTATTACCGCTAACTTCACCATAAGGAACTTCGACCCAGTTTTCACCTACTTTAAGGATAGCTGAGAGATTAGATTGACCAGCACCAGCAAGTTTCTTAACAGCGAGTTTGACAACAGGATTAGCTGCACCAACCTTTAGGTCGGTTTGGTAAAGTACGATGTCTGTAGCTTGTGAAGCATCGCCCTTGAGCTCGAGGCAAGAACCACCAATATAGGCATCGTCATGAGAGAACTCAGGTTGGATAGCAGTAGAAATATTTTTCGTTCCAGCGTTGTAAACCAACCAACGGTAGGTGGGCATCATGTCTTGAGCAGCCATGTTGTACCAAGAACCAGCTGTCTTCTTACCCTTATAGTTGAAGCGTTCTCCGTTACCCAAGTTGAAATGAGTAGCGAAGGGAAGATTTCCTTGAACTGTAGAACGTTCAGGAATAAATTCTGCAAGACCACAGAAGGTTTGGAGAGGAAGTTTATCTCCTTCTTGTTCCCAGTTGTTTCCTGTATTACTTACTGCAGGACGTTTAATAGGATTGCGGTTACCACCAGAGAAAGCGCGTTCTAGCAAACGTTGGTAGTTGCGCTGTGCATCAAAGGCATCTTTACCCTTGTTGTAGCTCATGAAGCGGCTTTCACCATGTTCACCCCAAAGACAGATGTTGATATCGTTATTCTTGCTAAGGTTACTCCACGAACGATTCATCGTTACAATCCACGTGCTGGCGTATAGTCCTTCTGTTGTTTCCATTGCTTTTTTAGCTGCATTAACAGAGCGTTCCATTGTGGATACAGGTATGAAGTTGTCGCCACTATAATTGAGCATCAAATCGTGAGTCTTTCCTCCATTTGCTAGATCTCCAAACAAGGCTTTAGCATTGTATTCACTCAAGCTGCTTTGGCTAGTATAAATACCAGAGTGGTAGTTTTTGAAGCCTTTCTTTGCTGCAATTTTCCAGAGTTCCTGGTGGAAAGCTACTATTTCAGGTCTGTCATAACCAGAATCTTCCCAGTTATAGTTGATACCATCAGAACCGAAATACATCAATACATTGATGAGAGGTTCAGCATAGGTAAACTTACCTTCTGGTGTTTTGGCTAAGATGAAAGCTTCCCAAGCGTTAGAACTACCATTACGTCCTCCCGTTGTGTCAAAGAACTTGATACCAGAGAAGATGTCTGTGCCATGCTTGTGAGCAGCATCTACCCAGCAACCAGGAGCTGTGAAGAGACCATGATTCCAAGAACCAAACAAGTTGGTGTAGTTCCACATGGAGTATACATCTGCTGCAAACTTACCACTAGGATAACCGACGTCTCCGCCTTTACCAGCATCCATGGGGATGTTCATCCACAAATCGCGACCTTCGCGAGTGCTTTGTACCACACGATTGGCTTGGCTCAACAAGTTGCGAGGGCGCATGTGTGAGCGTACGAAGGCCAAATCACTGGGAAGGATACCGATTTCTTTAAATTCGGCAAGAGTGGGGTAATCACGACCTTCTGCTTTGACTTTGGCAAAGAGTTCAAGAATTTTAGTTTCGCTAAAACCTGAAAAGTCGTAAACACTTGCAGAAGCTGCTTTCTCAGCTGAGATTGTTTGCGCAAAACTAGGCAAACCTAGAAGAGCGCATGCCATAGTGGCAAGAAGAGTAAACTTTCTCATGATAATAATTAAAGTGTTAGTTGGGAATAATAGGATTATATCTCAAATGGGAAAAGAGGGGAATTCTAAGGAGATTATAAAATTCCCCTCTTATCCACTTTAGAAAATTATAGATCCAGAGTGTTTATGTTAGAAGTTTGGACCAGGTACGTCCCACCAGAGTCTAGTGCCTTGGAAGTCTGCTCCACCAAGAGCATGCAATCCACTGCGGTCAACAATGGCTTGGCCTTGTGGATCTGTGGGCAACCAGGGTACACGACGGATGATGTCGCCATAATCTAGTGTTCCATCACCATCCTCAGGATTGAGGACTGGGAAGAGCTTAGGATAGCCTGTGCGGCGAAGCTCTGCCCAAGCTTCAGTAGAGAGTGGGAAGAGTGCGATGTACTTTTGAGTGATAATCTTTTCGAGTTTCACTTCACGATCATCAGCTTCGTTCCACTTCACACCAATCTTGGTGACTGATGCCCAGTCTTCACCTCCCATAGGATCCTTTTGTACGTAGGGAGTTGGCTGTTCCTTCTTGAGATATTCGTCAATGTATTGTGGGAATTCAGAATAATTCAAGTTTTCTGGGTCTTCAAAGTAGCTGTGACGGACACCTTCGTTGTAGAAATGTTCGGCTGTGCCTCCCATGTTCCAACCACGTAGTGCACCTTCAGCACGCAAGAAGCAAACTTCTGCATACTTGACGAAGTAGAGAGGAGCTTCTGCAATAGGATCTGAATTGAACGAAGAATAACGCTCGTATTCATTGCTTTCAGGAGATTGACCATCCTTTACGCGAGTCCCCGTACGGATACCGACGATGCGTTGGTCTTTCTCAAGAACTTCACCCGTGCGAGGGTTCTTGATGTCCAAGCTGTTCTTTTTCCAGAAGTACTTGGTCATGGGGTGATCCAAACTCATCAGGAGACTTTCGAATGATGCGCTCATACGAGTGTCGTTCCAGCTGTTGGCTAGTTCTACGAGAGGATGTGAGAAACCGCTGATCAATTGGAAAATACCTTGTTGATCTTCTACACGTTCTACCACACCCGAAGCTACAGCTTCTTCTGCCCATTGCTTAGCCAATGTAGGATTTACTTTGACAATGTGCATAGCCATACGAAGTTTAAGTGAGTTAGCCAAAGCGATATAGCTTTCAATTCCTGGCTTACCCATGAGCTTAGCACGACTTGTAACATTATATTGGTTGAGCGCTTTTGCTATCTCTTGTTTGTACCAATCAGGACGTGTCTCATAATTCTTGAGGCATGCCACAATCGTATTAAGATTGCTCACGATACCATTATAGATGGTGGGCAGGTCATTATAAATCGTAGGATTTTCTGAATTCTGCTTATCTTCCAAATAACTGAAAGGTCCTGAAAGGTCTGCTCTTTCTTGTGCTGCAAGACAATAGTAAAGCAGGTTGATTGCTTTCAGCTCTGGCACGCGGTCAATCATTGGGTGGTTCAAGAGTGGCATCAGTGCATTTTTAGCACCTCCATATCCTCCATGAGGCCCACCATTAAACTTCTCAGAGATGTTATAAGAAGAAGTCAATGTCGTGTTGCTGTAAGGGAAGTCCTTGTGAGGAACCACGAGATACTGCGCATAAGCATCAATACCCAAGTTGTATTGGAACTGATAGGCGTGAGCGGCAGGTGTTTTACCATCTTTACCCCCTCTCAAGTAATACTGAGCAGTTTTGCTCTGTCCCAAGTTGATTTTTAGTGCTTCGAGTGCTTCTGCTACTTCCTCTTGAGTGGCAAGTTTTGAGAAGTCTATCTTGTCTACATTACCTTGGTGCTTCTCAGGGCTTTCTTGCGTTTGCAATGAATTGAACTCTGCACCAGGATTGTCATAATCCAAGCAGGATTGCAGGCTGCAAGCTCCTAACATGAGAGCAGAGGCAAAATATAAATTAAGTTTCATGATCGTCGAAGATTAGAAATTGAGTTTCACATTGAAGCCGAAAGAACGTGCTGAAGGCATATTGAACATTTCGAATCCATTCAATCCATTACCAGTTGAGAGTGAGATATCTGGATCTACTGGTGCATCTTTGTAGATGAAGAAGAGGTTACGCGCAACTGCAGAAACGCTCAAGTTCTTGTTTTCACCAAACAAATTACGCCAAGTGTAGCCTAATGAAAGTTCACGTACACGGAAGTTTGTGGCATTGTAAACATAGCTTGAAGCATCGTTTGTACCGATGGCCTCATAGTATTCCTTGATAGGTACGATGTCGCGACCATCATTGATGTACATGCCAGGTGCTCCATTAGCAGTTTTGATGCCTTCCTTTTCAGCCTTGAGGCGTGCTTTAGCGGTGCGCTCAGAAAGGCCTAAACGATCGAGATAGCTTTCTGTGAGTGAAATCACCTTACCACCGATGCGACCATTGATTAAAAGGTAGAGCGAGAAGTTCTTATAGAAGAATGTGTTGCTCCAAGAGAGTTGAACGTCTGAGTTCATATTTCCCAAGAAACGACCATATTTACGTCCAGGTTTGGTTAATACACGTCCAGAGTTGGAAATAGTTTTGGTGTTTCCATCAAAAGAAGGAGTACCATTGCTATTGACGAAGATGTCACCAGCTTTGTGGACTAGTTTACCATTGCCTTCCGTGTTGTATATATTCTTGGCTTTTTCCTCATCAGTTTGGTATACGTCAGTTGCCCAGCGTGTATAGTCACTTGCGTATACGTTACCATACTTCTGACCTTCGATGTACTTCAACTGCAGACCATTGGCGATATCAAGTGGCAAATCTTGACTGAAACCATTCTTGTCACGATAAGTGCGTTCAATCTTGTTGAAGTTATAAGAGAAGTTCACGCTAGTCTTCCAACGGAGACCTGGGAGAACATTTTGCCAGTCGTATCCAAAGGTAGTTTCGATACCTTGGTTGCGAATACGTCCAGAGTTGACAGGTTGGGACTTTCCATTTGTACCGCGCACATTGAGATAGAGGTTGTGCATGGCAGAGTTATAGTAAGTAACGTCAACGTTGAGTCGGTTGTTGAAGAATTGCATTTCAAGCCCCGTCTCAAATGACTTTGTTTTCTCTGGAATAGGATCGAAAGAGTTGCTGCCACCTACGGTGTAAGTACCTGTGCGAGGATCGTAGGAAACGGCATTCATCACCACGTTAGGAATAGAGTTACCTACTTCTGAGTAGCTCAAACGATACTTGATGTATTCGTTCTTCATGTTGAGTAGCTCAGAGATGATGGCATTAGCACCAAATCCGAAATAACCATAGTTATCCTTCGTTCCAAGATATGAGAATTGGCGAAAGGTGCGATACCAGTCATGACGATAAGAAGCGTCAAAGTAAACACGCTCTTTCCATCCAAACTGAGTAGTGAAAAGGGCTGCCTTGTCCCAGTTACTGCTTCTAGACTTGTTGGTAACGCTTGCACCACCAGCATTGGGCTCAAAGTGGTTGATGGTTGTAGGTAGCTCCGTCATGATACCATTCTTGGTCATGTCAAACGTAGCTGTAGCATCAGTTGAAGTAGTTTCGCCTTTGATGACGTGGCCCACCCATCCAGCAGTGGTAGAAACGCTCCAATCTTGGATTTGTTTGTTGTAAGAAAGCAAGTAGTCTGTATAAATCTCGCTAGAGCGACTGTTGGTCAACCAGTAACGACCATAAGCATTCATAGAAGCAGGATCCCAAGTCGTAGCATATCGCTTAGATTCAGAATTGTACTTCGTATGATCTAGTGAGACACGAGCTTGGAAAGCTAGGCCATCATAGATATCAACCTTACCTTGCAATGAACCATAGAAGCGGTCTTCGCGATTGACACCACTATTCTGTCTGAGCAACCAATAGGGGTTGTTTTTACCAGGAGATTGGAATGCCCAGTTTTGCATTGGACCAGACAGTTCTGCTTGGCCTTGTGTAGCAGTGTAGCTTCCGTTGAGAAGTTTGTAGTAGTTTTGTCGTTGTGAGAGCCACTTACCTTCACCAACGTAATTGTTGCGATAGTATCCGAAGTCTACATCGCGAGGCATGGTATAAAGGTCATATAGAGGGTTACCAGCTACACCACCACCCACACGGTTACGTGTTTTAGTTTGTACGTAGTTGGCATTCGCATCAATTGATACGCGTTCCCACAATTTATAGTTTTGACGGAAAGCAATAGTATTACGATTATAGGTATTGCTTTCAATCATACCTGCAGAGTGCGAATTAGCGAAAGAGAAATAGGTGCGTACCTTTTCCGTGCCGCCAGAGAGAGAGGCAGAGTTATTGGTGGTAAAACCAGTGCGGAAGAAGTTTTTCATATCATCCGCAGCAGAGTTGCGCAGATATACATCACGACCATTACCTTGGATATCGCCACCATTAGGAACGTGGATTTTGTAACCACCACCCTCACCACTCAGCTTCTTACCCCAGCTATGTACATTTAGGGCGTTTCCGTCATAACCACCATATACATTTTGAATCTGAGGAGTGAGCAATGGGGTGTCGAAGGTCACATTAGAAGTAAAGTTTACATCGAGTTTACCTTCCTTACCTTTCTTCGTTGTAATCATTACAACACCATTTGCAGCGGCAGAACCATAAAGAGCAGCAGCATTGGCACCCTTCAAGATGTTCATCGATTCGATGTCATCAGGGTTAATCATAGAGAGAGGGTCAGAGCCTTCTGTTCTACCTTCAGCTGCGAATCCTGTTCCAGAGATTTGACCACGAATGTTGTTGGTCATAGGCACACCGTCCACCACAATGAGAGGAGCGTTGTTACCAAGGATAGACTTATTACCACGAAGTGTGATTTTAGAAGCACCACCAGCACCACCAGCAGAAGGAGTGATGGTCACACCCGAAATTTTACCCTCGATACTGTTTACCAAGTTCGGGTCTTGCACCTTCATCAATTCATCTGAACGTAGCAATTGCGTGGAATAAGTCAGAGAACTTGCTTTGCGGGTGATACCCATGGCTGTAACAACCACCTCATTGAGGTTGGAGGTTTCTTCCTCAAGGGTAAAGTTAAGTTCTGAGGTACCATCCCATTTCACCGTTTGCGACTTGTAACCGATAAGCGAGACTTTGATAGTAGCACCGGGCTTGACATTCTTAATCGTGAATGAACCATTCAGCTCGGTAGTCGTACCGATGCCGGCACCTACAACGATGACATAAGCACCTACAGCAGGTTCGCCTGTAGCATCAATTACCCGTCCTTTAACAACGGATTTCTGTTGTACACTTGAAGTAGCTGCATGAAGCGTAGTGGGGACAAAGGCACCTGCCCCACCAGTCAGCATTGCAATCAAGAGCATAGCTCTCACAGATAGCATAGGCTTAATCATAGCATGTTGTATTTATTTTTAAATTCTCTGCCGTATTTATATGCAGGAAAGATTGATATTTTGAATTTTGTATGCAATTTTGCTAAGTTCAGTAAGCATTTTTGTATAGCGAAGATACGGATAAAGAATCTTACTTCCAAATGTTCTGCAATTTTTTTTTAGACTCAAGGCTTCGAAAAAGAGTAAAAATGGAGGTGTTAGTTCGTTGCTAACTTATTGTTATATAGAACGATGAGCGTTTCTTAATCAGTGGTTGCATTTTTTCTGAATTTTCTTGCTTTTTAGTGTCATGAGATTCCGACCTTTTAGAAGTGCTTAGTCGTAGATGGAGATGACAAAATGAGAGGATATATTGCTCTTCTGATAGAAAAGTGCAATATATCCTCTCTTTTTTGTGTCTTTTGGGGCGTTCTTTGGTCTTTATTTGGGGATAAAACCAAACCTCTGAGCGAACTTCTCAATTCTCTGTTGTGTTTGTGTATAAAAAAGCCGATAATCTTCACTTTCGGGGTGAAGCGGGCGGTGAGAAAGAGCTTGCCGAATTGAATAAAGTTGTGATGCGCAGTCCTGCAATTCTGGAGAAAAAGCGGCTAAACGGAATTTTTCCCAAATGTAATCCACTGCTTGTTCAGAAGGGTGGAGCATGTCGGGGGCAAAGAAACGATAATCTCGAAGTTCATCGAGAAGAATTTCATAAGCTGGATAGTAGTGTTGCCAAGTGTCGCAAGTAGAGGCGAGGGAAGATGTAACTACATCTGAACTCTCCTCTGCAGCTTTTTGCATGGAGGGTAAGCTATCTTCTTGGTCTCTTCCTATGTTTGAAGAAGAAATTTCGGACTTTTTCAATAAGTTCTCCGACATTTTTTCAAAAAACTCCGAGCAGTTTCCAAAAATCTCCGAGTTTTTAGCAAAACTCTCCGAGATTTTCTTGCACAGCATTGACTTATCCATAAGACCCATCAATTCGTTCTCTTGGTGAAGAGAATTTGCGTTCGCTACTTTGGAGTGTATGAGATGGTCAATCGTGAGGTGTAGGCGAGCTTTCGAGAGTTGCGATTCGTGCATCCCATGTTTGGCGTAACGATAAGGGCTAACGGTCCAAAGGAGATGGAGTTGCGGAAACTTAGCCTTGATGAGAGGCAACAACGACTCCCACACACTGATAGATTGGTCTAAAGAAGTGACTTTCTCTTCAAACATCTTACTGGGCATCTTATGACAGTTTGCCACCAAACTGCCGCAGCTGAGTGTTTCTTTGAGATAATACCCATGGTCCGTACTGAGGGTGAGAATGAGTAAATCAGCCTTTTCCAACACCGCTTGTGCTTCTTTCAAAGCCTCTTCCGCTTGGCGTATGCACCCTTCCTGAGTGGGAGCTGTAAAAGCTCCAGAGTGCCACCAACTATGCCAAAGTCCATCACGCCCTTCAAAGAAAACATCTTCGGGAAGATCAGGTGCAAAGGCTATCATCGCCAAGGCGCGCGCCAAAACCATGGGGTGGTAGAGCACGCCAAACGGATTGACACACACACTGCCAGGAGGAAGCGCGTGCGCCAACCGCTGCCCGATGTGCTCGGCAAAACAAGAACCAAGCACAACGATGCGTGACTGTGGTGTCAGTTGGAAGGAAAGAGGAGAAATCTCAATCGGTGTGGAAAATCTCATCACGATTTAGAGTTTAACTTGCACTGCAGCAGGGAACAATCTTTCAGGATCGTGGAAAAGCTCAAGGCTTTCGCGGATGTTCTTTGCATCGCATTTCACGGTGCCTTCAAACACCTTCTTGCCATTTACCCACACCTTCACAGGCTGTGCAAGGTTCACCAAAGTGTTGTCCAAAAAAATGGTGTAAGTGCCCGACTTTGCTGGAGAATAAGTGCGATTAAACTTCATCGGAATGCTCGTTCCAGGCACATTTTCCGTCACCGTATACGTCACTTCTTTTACGGTAAGGCGCACCTCATTGTTTGCCATGCTCAGATGATGGAAATAGCGGTTGGATCTTCCGTCATAGTCATTGGTTGCACCAGGGCTAGTGGCGGCAACTTCGGGCAACTTCGGCGATTCGTCCACACGAAGGTTGTAGAACCCACTGCGATAGCGACCACCCATTGGGAAGTTCTCCCAAAGGAATTCTTGGGGACGAGGATTTCTGCGATACTCTTTCAGCCAACTTGTGGTCGGATTATAGTTAATGCCGTGACCACGCCCTTGTTGCAGCTCGATGCGGTGCTTAAATGTATTAGGATATTGTTGTTCGAGTTGGTCGAACACCTCCTTAGCTACCATTGTAATTTGGTTGCGTCCAAAACCATAGTCTTGACTACCCGTGAGAAGAGAAAAAGCAATGTGCTGACAGTTCTCCGCAGGCGCATTTCGCAAAGGTTCTCCTCCAGCCATTGGACCTGCACCAGCCCAATAGTCAGCATAATAAGAAGCTAATCGCTGCGAACCATAGCCCCCTTCGGAGATACCAAATACATAGATGCGGTTGGGATCAATGTTGGGAGAAGCCATGGCTTGCTGCAACATTTCCTCCCAAGCCCATTGTTTAGACTGTTGATACCAGCGATACCACTCTCCAGTGGGATTAGGCATCTTAGGAACCACATAGGTAGAAGGCGCATCATCAAATCCTTGCGACAAACTCAGTCCAGTAGTCCATTCCTGCTCAGCCTGACCACTACCATGCAAATAGAGAAAGAGGGGATAACCACTCTTAGGTTGTTCACCTTTGGTGCCAACGTAGAATTGGAGTTCTGCATGTTCTTCTAATTGACTAGGAAGAAGCTGACTTTGTGTCGTAGGCTGCCTGAGCGAAGGAAGCGTGGCTTGTTGAAAAATCGAGAAAGCTGAAGTAGAGCATTTCACTTGTTGCTGCCAAGAGTTCCAAATATAGCGTTGAGCAGCAGGCACTTCTTGCAGAGAGAGTTCTTGTGCCTGGGCAACTAATGAAGAGCAATAGAGCGCCGCTACGAGATAATGGGTAAGATTCATGACACGAGAGTTATGTTGAGAAGGATGTTGACTAATATATAATGGTATGATGGTGCGTTAAAGCCTCTAGCAGCTAACCGATGAAGAACAAAGACACGCCTAGGACGCTCACACAAGCACCGATAATCTCTTGTGTGGCGATGCGCTGTCCGAATATCCAATGGGCAGGTGCGAGTATCAAAATCGGACTGAGCGACATGAGTGTCATGCCCACTCCAACAGATGTGTAGCGTGTGGCCATGAGCGAGAGAGAAACTCCCACAAATGGTCCAAAAACTACGGCGCAAGAGAGGATGCTCAAGCCACGCCCATCGCGAAGACTAGCGGTGAACTGCTGAGTCTTACGTGCCAAAGCCAGAACGAAGGTGAATCCCACTAGCCCTGCTACGCCACGCATGAAAGTAGCTGCGAAGGGCAAGAGCATTTTGTAAGTGTCGAGTTGTTCAGACGACAGAGATAAGGATTGCAGGCTCAAATCGTAATGATAAAGACCTTTGGCTGAGAGCACCAAACCCAGTCCTTGTCCCACACCTGCCCCTAATCCATAGAGCACTCCTCGCAAGGGGAGGCGCAGTTCCACGCGTTTTCTTTTCTGATGGTCGGCAGCATCTTTGTCGGCTTTTCCGAGAATAGAGAGAGCGATGCCTAAGCTAGTGACCGTCATGCCCACAATGCCGAGTGGTGAAATTGTTTGCCCCATAAACAACCATCCTGCTATGGCCGCCGTGGCTGGAGAAATGGTCATAAACAGCTGTGCAAAGCGTGAACCTATGAGGTGATAGGCATTGAACAAACAATAGTCGCCAAACACATAACCCACCATCCCTGAGAGCAAGAGCCATGTCCATGTGGTGGCTGAAGCAGGAGGGGGAAGCGGACTACCAGTGAAGGCAAAGAGCAACGCAGCAATCATCGACATGCTCAGAATCATGCGCCAAACATTCACCACACTTGCTCCCAAGCGTTTCGTCGCCACCTCACTAAACAGCGCACTGGCGGTCCACATGGTGGCCACAATGAGCGAGAGAGATTCACCAAAATAAGGGATAGAAGAGAGAGAAGACATAGGTTTATGGAGATTTAGGCTACAAAATTAGGTCATTTTTGTCGGACAAGAGGTGAATCTCAGAAGAAAGTTGTATTTTTGCTGTATGATTGCGTTGCATTTCGCTCCCTTGCAGGGATATACCGACGATGTTTATCGACGTTTGCACCATCAACTCGTAGGTGGGGTGGACTTCTATTATACTCCTTTTGTGCGCCTCGAGCATGGTTCACCGCGCTCTAAAGATTTGCGCGACATTCTCCCAGCACACAATGAGCATGTGCCAGTGGTGCCACAGATTATTGCGGCCGATGTGCAGGAGTTTCGCACACTCACTGACCTTATTAGGGAGAATGGTTATCGTCGCCTGGACCTCAACATGGGTTGCCCTTTTCCGCTTCAAGCCAAACATGGACGTGGCTGCGGACTTTTGGCGCAGACTGACGAGATTGCAGCAATGTTTGCAGAGATGAAACAGCACCCTGAAGTGCAATTTTCCATCAAGCTCCGCCTAGGGTGGGACAATCCCACTGTGGCGCAACTGCTTTTGCCCCTCATCAACGAAGCTCCACTCATGCAGGTCGCTTTGCATCCGCGCATCGGCACACAAGGCTACAAAGGAACGACTGATGTGGAAGCCTTTGCTGCCTTTGCTTCTGAATGCAAGAAGCCGTTAGTGTACAATGGCGATCTCACTTCGCCAGAAGAGGTGTTGCAGATACAAGAGCGTTTTCCACAACTTGTTGGGATCATGGTAGGGCGCGGTCTTTTGGCACGTCCTTCATTAGGTGCAGAGCTTCGTGAACAGCGTGAATGGACTAGACATGAGCGCATTGCATTGCTCCATCAACTGCACGATGCCCTCCATGCTCACTATGCTCGCATCATACCTGGAGAAGCGCAACTGCACCAGAAACTCCGCACTTTTTGGGATTATCTCGAACCAGAAATCGGACGTAAAGCCTTCAAAGCTGTGCACAAGGCTGGCAATCTTCGCAATTATCTTCGCGCTGTTGCCGAGGTGGTGTAATGCTCCTAGGGTGTGTGCCATTTTATGACTAAACTAGCTTCTGCTATCATACAGAATTTTCTCTCTTCCTTCCTCATCATACCACAAGAAAGTATTTCTGTCATTCTATAAAAAACAAATTGATATGATTCCTTTTGTGTCAAACACCATCAAGTACATTGGTACTGATGATCGTGATCTCGACCTCTTCGAGAGCCAATATCGCACGCCCGAAGGCATGTGCTACAACAGTTATGTGATTCTCGATGAGAAAGTTTGCATCATGGACACTGTCGATGCACGCTGCGTTGAGGAGTGGAAGGTGAATCTCCAAGTGGCTCTTGAGGGTCGCACACCAGACTACCTTGTAGTTCAGCACGTAGAACCCGACCACGCTGGTGCCATTGCTGAGACGATGAACAAGTATCCTAACTTGAAAGTCGTGGCTAGCGCAAAGGCTTTGACCTTTATTGCTCAGTTCAACGAAGGTCTCGATATGACCGACCGCACCATCACAGTGACCGATGGTAGCACACTCGACCTCGGTGGCCGCAACCTCCACTTCATCACGGCTCCTATGGTGCACTGGCCTGAAGTGATCATGACCTATGATGATGGTGACAAGGCGTTCTTCTCTGCCGATGCTTTCGGTAAGTTTGGTACATACGACGCTCACCCCAACGATTGGGCGCAAGAAGCTCGCCGCTACTATTTCAGCATCTGCGGTAAGTATGGTATGCAAGTGTCTAAGGTGCTCGAGAAAGCAGCGCAGTTTGACATAGAAGTGATTTGCTCTCTCCACGGCACGCTCCTTCGCAATGGTGAGATGGCTGAGGCCCTTCGTCTTTATGGTCTTTGGTCTAAATATGAACCCGAGAATCCTGATGGCATTGTCATTGCTTTTGCCAGCATTCACGGAGGCACCAAGGTCGCTGCTCGCCGTTTAGCTGAGGTGTTCCGCGAAAAGGGAGCTTCAGAAGTGGTGCTTCACGATCTCTGCCGTGGTTCTATTGATCACGCTCTTGCCGATGCATTCCGTTTGGGTAAGCTCGTCCTTGCTGCTTCTAGTTACGACTCTGAAGTTTTCCCACCCATGCACCACTTCACACACAAACTTCGTCTCAAAGGTTTTATCAAGCGTCGCGTGGCCATCATGGAGAATACGACTTGGGCTCCTACGGCTGCTAAGACTATCAAGGCTGAGTTAGCTAATTTCAAGAACCTTGAAGTACTCGAAGATGTAGTTTCTATCAAGAGTGCTTTGAAACAAGCTGATATTCCAGCCCTCGAAGCTCTCGCAGATGCTGTAATGGCATAAAAAGCATTGGGTTTTAGACCGAATAGATTAGGCGATGCGCCAATTATTAAGGCCTGAGTGCACTCAAGACTCCAGGTAGATATTGGGTGTCCTTTCTTTTATCGTTCATCGTTGTTCTTGTTGGTCTATCATCCTCCTCATATATAATTAAGACTCCCTCCCATTTCTGAGAAGAGATGGGAGGGAGTCTTTTTGAGAAGGAGAGAAAAGTCAATACCAAAAATCGGCAAATAGGGGAAGGTGGTCGCTGATGCCTCCATGATAGTAGGTGCCAAGGTAGGTGCGGTGCGGATGTAGTTCGCCAGACTTGGAGCATTCTAGCAAGAAGGAGGGAGCAAAAATGCGAACGTCGCAAGAGGGACGTGTGAGAAATTGGTTTTTCTTCGCTGCGTATCGAGTGTCATGTGGCGGAGAAGTAGGACGTTCTTCTGTGATAAAGTTGTGTGAAACAAGAATTTGGTCGATGCGGCCCCACTGATGTCGGAAGAAATAGGTGCCCATCACCGAGCTATTATCGAATGATTCAGGAGTCTTGGCATGAACAGTTGTTGTGGCATTTGTATCAATGCTTCTCGATGCTTTAGGCTTCCTAGAAGGTTCTTGAGAAGATGGCCCAGGATAGGGCGTTGCATGTGGTGTGAGGGCGTAGAGATAGGGCGAAAGTACACGAGCGATGGAGGGATCAGAGGGTTCGTCGTTGAAATCTCCTAGGGCAATGAGATGAGGATGAAGCCGCAGGTGGAGTAGACTGTCAGCTGTGTGAGCAATAAGATTGGCTGCTCGCTCACGATAGGGAGAGGAATGTGCTGCTCCTCCAAGGCGAGATGGGAAGTGAGCAAGAAAAACATCGAGAGTGTCACCGCGTGGCGCGCGAAAAGTGGCATGGAGTATGTCGCGCGTTGGGCGTTCGTGGAGAGAATCGAATGGCACACGGAGAGCCTGGTGCGAAATCAGCGACAAAGTGAAGGGTTGATAAAGAAGGGCAACATCGACACCACGTTGGTCGCGACTGTGGGTGACGAGATATTCGTAGCCCAAACGGGCTAAACGAGTGCGGCGACAAAGATGATGAATCACAGAGTCGTTCTCTATTTCGCAAAGTCCGATGAGGTCTATCGGTTGTAGGTCTGCTGCGGCCACGAGTGTGCGAGCTATGGCACCTTGTTTGCGCCAATAGCGTGGAGAAGTCCATTTTCGTTGAGATAAAGGTAGGAATTCTTCGTCGTGAAATCCGTCATCGTGGAGCGTGTCAAAAAGATTTTCCACATTCCAAGTGAGAACGCGAAGTCGTTTCCAAGAGCGAGCATAGTTCCGATGAGGTTGCCACTGTTGGTCTGTCGTTCTAGCTGAGGAGTAGATCGAAGGATTCTGCGCAGATATAGAGAAAACGTTAGCCCATAAAAAAGAATATAAGCTAACGATAAGAGGCAGCAGCCAGAGCACAACTGGAGACTGAGGAGAACAAGGGGATTTCATAGTATGGATGTGGGAAAAAGGGGGCTATTCGTGGTGATAGGGTTCACCGCGAAGGATGGTCATGGCGCGATAAATCTGTTCGGTGAGGAAGAGTCGCACCATTTGGTGAGAAAAAGTTAGCTTAGACAGGGAGAGTTTCTCCTTGGCAAGTGCGTAAATCTCAGATGAAAAACCATAAGGACCGCCAATGATCAGCACCATTCGTTTGGAGACTGACGACTGACGTCGATGGAGGTAGTCGGCAAACTCAATGGAGCGATATTCTTTGCCGCCTTCGTCCATGAGCACTACCCAATCTCCTTCTTTCAAACTCTTGAGAATGAGTTGACCTTCACGCTCTTTTTGCTGTGCAGTGCTGAGCGCTTTGGTGTTTTTGAGCTCGGGAATCACTTCAAGTTCAAAGGGAATGTAGTGTTTGATGCGAGAAACATAGTCCGTGATCAAAGCATTGAGGTGGGCATCGACGGTGCGACCGACAACAAGAAGGTGAAGTTTCAAGGGAGTGTGGACTTTTAGATGTGGGAAATAAGTAGTGAGACTTTAGTACTTTGACATTAGAAGGTTGCCATTCGCCTTTAGTTGGCTGCCATTCGCTTTTAGAAGATTGCTATAAGCTTTTAATAGACTAGCATCTGCCTTTAGAAGGATGATATTTACCGTTGTTAGCTAAGCATTCGCACTTTTAAAAAATGCGATTCTCCTTTATATTGCTGCGATTCGCCATCAGTGGAGGTTGCTTTTATCCTTCAGATACCAGGGGATTCTCCTATAACGCAGGACAACCTAGTTCTCTTTCTGGAGGAACTAACAAGTGGTTCCAGAGATAGACTTAGTGAGCGGAGTATTTTTCGCGGGTCTACGTGATTTTGGTCACCATTCTGAGATAAGCCTATTGAAAGCACATCGCCCTTCTGCCCAAATGGAGAGGGCAAAAGGGCGGATGTAGTTCTAATAAAGGTGGTTGCACGGATGATTCAGTAAGGATTTGTGAGCGAAGGGTGCAAATACCTTTGCGAATAGCGCAAGATTATCCTTCTGTCTCTTCAGTCTTTTTGCGACGAGAAACGCGGCGTTTTGGCTTTTCTTCAGGACGTTCAATCTTCACACCAGCAAGTTCGGGGTCAATCATGATGCGGCCGCAGTATTCGCACACAATAATCTTTTTGCGCATGCGGATGTCGAGCTGACGCTGAGGGGGAATCTTGTTGAAGCAACCACCACAAGCGTCACGTTGAACGTAGACGATGCCGAGACCATTGCGTGAGCTTTGGCGGATACGCTTGAAAGCCGTGAGCAAACGAGGTTCGATGGTGGTTTCAATAGCCTTGGCTTTTTCGCGGAGCTTTTCTTCATCAGCCTTGGTGTCGGCTACGATTTCATCAAGCTCTGCCTTCTTCTGATCCAAGTCTTGTTGGCGAGATTCAAGTGCTGCACGACCTTTTTCTAGATCACCCGTTTTGAGGTTAATTAAACGCTCAGCATCGTTAATCTTCTTGCGAAGCAACTCGATTTCGAGGCTTTGGAATTCGATCTCCTTTGAGAGGTTGTCGTATTCGCGGTTGTTGCGCACATCGTCAAGTTGGCTTTGGTAGCGCGTCATCATCTCTTGCGCTTCCTTGATACTCTCATGCTTGTGAGCAATATCACCCTTGATATGTTCGATTTCCTCCTCATACTTGTGGAGACGGTGTGAGAGACCTTCGATTTCGTCCTCAAGGTCTTGCACTTCAAGGGGAAGCTCGCCACGGAGCGTCTTAATTTCGTCAATTTCAGAGAGCTTTGTCTGGAGAGAGTAGAGGTTTTTCAGCTTCTGTTCTACAGACATGTCTGCGGAAGTGTTGTCTTTCTTTGTTGCCATTATGGTGGAATTTTATTGCGTAGTGGGAAGCGATGGGTAATGTTTATTTATATCTATGTATATGAGTCGTGCAATTACTCTTAGTATAATAGAGAGGCTATGTTGAAATGCCTAAGGACTCCTTATATATATGGTAGGTCAGCGGTTAAAATTATCGTTGCGCTACTTATAGATATTGTATAGGATTGGTATCAATCGTCGTCATCGCTGTGGGGAGCGTGGGAAATTGCTCTTGGAGAATGCGCTGGAGAAGATTGATCGTGTAGCGTTCGCTTTGATAATGTCCGAGAGCTGCGAGCCAAAGTTCATTTTCGTGACCGAAATAGTAATGGTAACCGATTTCACCCGTGAAGAAAATGTCAGCTCCAACGGCTTGTGCACGACCAATCAAGAAGTCGCCTGCACCGCCACAAAAGGCGATGCGCTGTACAGTCTGCTGAGGACCACGAGAGAAGTGGAGATTTTCTACCTTAAATTCTCGTTTGAGGAGTTGGAGGAAATCCATCACATCCATAGGTTGAGGCAAATTTCCTACTAACCCGCTTCCCGCAGGTTGGTCACCACGTCCGAGAGTTTCGAGAAAGGCTATGTCTTGCAGGCCGAGATGTTGGGCGATTTCATAATTAACACCGCCCACGGCATTGTCAAGATTGGTGTGTGCGGCATAGATGGCTACATCGTTTTGGATAGCCATTCGGAGGGTTCGCTCCACATAGGTGCTGTCGCTCACACATTTCACCCCACGAAAGAGGAGAGGGTGGTGAGCTACGATGAGATTGTAGCCACGATCCACGGCTTCTTGTACCACGGCTTCTGTGACGTCAAGGCACAATAATGCCCCTGAACACTCACTCGCTGTTAATCCACACTGTAAGCCGGCATTGTCGTAGCCTTCTTGCAGGGGCAGCGGAGCGAAATTTTCAAGGGCTGCTGCGATTTGTTTGATCTGCATAGCGCATTGCTTTGGCGGTCGATAGGAAGTGACCGCAGATATTTTCGGCAAAGTTACGATTTTCTCAGCAGGTGGACAACTCGTTCACAAATAATTTTGTAACTTTGCTCCTAAACTACAACAGAATAATATGACGAAAGAAGAAATTTGCGGCAACTGGTTGCAAAGATATACGAAAGTCCAACTTGAAGAGTTTGGCGATCTCATTCTTCTCACAAACTTCAACAATTATGTGGACATGTTTTGTGAGCAGATGAATGTGACTGCGGTGGGCTTCGATGCTAACATGCGCGCAGCTACTGCAGAGGGTATCACCATGATCAACTTTGGCATGGGGTCGCCTAATGCTGCGCTTATCATGGATTTGCTCTCAAGCGTGAAACCTCGTGCCGTGCTCTTCTTGGGTAAGACGGGAGGACTCTCCCACAAAACTCAGCTGGGCGACTATATTCTTCCCCTTGCTGGGATTCGAGGAGAGGGAACTAGTAATGACTATTTCCCACCAGAGGTGCCTGCTCTCCCTGCTTTCATGTTGCAGCGAGCTATTTCTACTGCGCTTCGTGATGCTTCTTTAGATTATTGGACGGGAACAGTTTATACAACGAACCGCCGAGTGTGGGAACATGACGAAGAGTTTAAGGCTTATCTTCGCAGAACTCGCGCCATGGCCATTGACATGGAGACCGCCACTCTCTTCTCCTGTGGATTTTATAACCATATTCCTACGGGAGCTTTGCTTTTAGTGAGCGACAACCCTATGGAACCTGAAGGTGTGAAGACGGAGAAGTCTGATAATCATGTAACGCGTAATTTTGCCGAAACACATGTACAGTTGGGTATCGCCTCCTTGCGCTTGTTGCAAGGTGACCGAAAGACGGTGCGCCACTTGAAGTTTGATTGGTAATCTCTCTTGTTATAATAGGATAAGGCGCAGGCGAATGTTCGCTGCGCCTTCTTTAATTTATGGCTTGCTCATTGTAGTTTACGGCCTTCCTGATTTATTATTTAGCTGGGCCGTATCAGTTTATGGCTAGCTTGTATTTGTTTTTGATCTGCTTATAGGAGAAACTTTATGCGGCTTTGCTCTTTTCTCTTGAAAAAAAGCTAAGGTGCATGGTGTGTACTTCTATACCTAATATATAATATGGCGAAAAAAAATCCTACGGGTGCAACACACGAGACGATTGTTGCTGATGTGCGGGCTGGAAATATTGCGCCTGTTTACTATCTCATGGGAGAAGAAAGTTATTACATCGACCATGTGGCTGACTTTCTCCTTGATAGTCTACTCCGTCCTGAGGAGCGCGACTTTAATCTCATCACACTTTTTGGAGCCGAAACTGATGCAACGGCAGTGGTGCAAGCTGCTATGGGTTTTCCTATGGGAGCAGAACGAATGGTGGTCATGGTGAAAGAAGCGCAGAACCTCAAAGATCTTGCTCCGCTTGAGGCGTACCTCAAACAGCCGCAGCCTACTTCGGTGCTCATTCTTTGCCATAAGAATGGGGTGCTCGACCGACGTAAGGGCGTGGTGAAGCTATTGGAGAAGCATGGTGTCTTAATGGAGAGCGCGAAGCTCCGCGATTATCAATTGGCCACTTGGGTGAAAAACTATGTGCAACGCAAAAAGGCTACCATCGAACCCCAAGCCGCTGAGATGCTTGCCGACTTTGTCGGGGCTGATCTCAGTCGTCTTTCGGGAGAAATCGATAAATTGCTACTCTCTGCTAAACTTTCTATCATCAGTCTTGGGTTGGTTCAAGAGCATATTGGAGTGAGTAAGGAGTTCAATATTTTTGAACTGCTGGATGCACTGGGCAAAAAAGATGTCGTAAAAGTCAATAGAATCGCGAACTACTTTGATAAAAATCCGAAGAAAAACCCTATTCAGATGGTGCTTCCTGCCTTGTTTCGTTTCTTCTCTCAGTTGATGCTCGCTTATTATACGCCCGGAACAAAAAGCCCCCGCGAGATTGCATCATGGGTAGGCGTGAGCGATTGGCAAGCAGAGCGCAATATCCTTCCTGCAATGCGCCTGTATTCTGGTCGTAAGGTAATGGATATAATAGGGCAAATTCGCCGTACGGATGCCAAAAGTAAGGGGGTAGACAACCCTGCCATTGAGTCGGGTGATCTGATGAAGGAATTGCTCTTTTTTATTCTCCATTGATTTGTTTGCATCGCGTTTACTCTACCTGCTGAAGTCTATGATTTCGTCTGGTAGTTCTTAAGGGGCTGTCTTAGGTTGTCTAAGAAAACTCTCCAGGATCTTTATCTTTAGCTTTGTTCTCTTTGGAGTATTGCTGCATACTTCTCCCTGCTGTCTTAAGGATGGTAGGGAGAAGTATTTTTTTGGGCTTTGTGTAAATGTGAAAACTAATGGCTTTAGAAGTGATGTCATGGAGGTTGATGTTATAATCTAGGAGATGAACAAACTCGCTTCCTAGAGTGGCTGAGTTTTCTTAGAGTTTTCATTTCTCTCTTGGGAGTGAGTTGTTGTAGGGTAGGAGAGTGGTGCGTGTTTTTCCGGTTGATGGGTGTTCCCCTTGCAAGAATTATTCGGAGTCTTAGAGGGTGTCTTTGTATCTTTAGGAAGAGAGCCCTTCATTCTTCCTGTTTTAAAGAAGCAACTAGAAAAGTGTATAAACTGTTCTTGAAGGTATTTTCTAGTAGGTGTGATTTTTTGCGAGACCTTTTGGGCTTCTGTTTGCGAATTTCCGATTTAGTACTCTGAAGACTGTGGAAAAGTAAAGAGAAATATGGAGGGGATGTAGTGAGAATGGGGGAGAGTGGTGAAAATGTAGTAGAAATAGCATGATCTAGCGTAAATTTGCCTTCAAAGTTCCTATTTTTACGAGTAAAACCAGGATGTTGAGGTGAAAAATCACGTTTTAGGGAGTGAAAAACCTTGTTTTTTGTGCTAGAACGTTCTTGGATTGAGATACAGAAAATGTGTATAACCTTTTGTTTTATAGTAGAATAGATGGATTTGTAAGCTCTGAGAATCGCGTAAATTCCGATAATTAGGATAAGGTGTGGGAATGAGCTAAAATTCGTACAAATGGCCTTTTCTCAATATTTCGAGATTTAGAGTTGGGTTTTGTTTGCATTCTATTTTATTGCTTGAGTTTTGTGGTGTGTTACAATGTGATTTAAAAATGTATCTCATAGTTCTCTTATTAGGCATGATTTACATCCTGTAAACCCTTTGTTGAGTTTGTGTTTGTAGTCTTACTTCTTGAATTGTGAAATCTAAATCTATTATTATGCAATCCAACTTTTTGTCTTTTAATTCGTTGTAAACCAGATTTCTATGTTGTGTTTGTTGGTGTGTTGTCCTTGTTTGTTGGCTGTGTGTAGGTAGATGTTTGTCGTATGTAGCTGTAAAGTCGTTAGATCTTCTTATATCTGTTTGAAAGCCAGTGTTTATGCGGTTGTGTACTATTGTTTTTTATAGATGTACAATAGTTCTTTTAGACTGTGATATGTAAATGTGAAGAGCTTTTCATGTACTGTTGATTTGGATATTTATATTTGTGTTTTGAAATGTGATGGTGTTTTGATTTTGATATTTGTATTTAGAATGTTGTTTGTCTGATTTTTTATCACTACCTTTGTAGTGGCTAAGTAAAAGCTCTAAGAGAGGAAGCAAACGTGTTGGTGACTTCTTCTGTGCTGTTCAGACAAGGAGATCAACCATCCCTGAAATGCTTGAATTCAATAGTCTGTAAGTTGCGATTCAGTCGCAAGTAATCTGTTTTCTTAAGCTCGTCTTTCGGAAGGATTTGTGTATATTGAGTTGTATATTTCCTATACTCGGTGAAGCAGCTGTGACATCCTCTGTACGAGTCCCTCAAGGAAAGAAGCAGACATAGGAGAAATCTTACTCTTTGTTGACTCTTTGTCGAACAAGGTTAAGTGCATGTGTAATGACAGTCCTACAGTCTCTCTTACTTCGTTGAGTTGTACCAATTGCTCATTAGTGTTTCTCTTAGAGTTTTCTTATTATAGAGTCAGAAAATGCTCTTTTACGAGCTGAAATACATGCGATTTTATATCGCTGTTTTTGCCTTCTTTCATTGTTCCTTAGGAACTACTTTTCAGACTATCGTAATGCAAGAAAGAATACGTCAAATTATGGACCACTATGGTCTGAGTCAACAAAACTTTGCAGCTCAGTTAGGAGTTGCGCCTGCCACAATATCTAGTATTTTTACTGGGCGTACTAACCCGACCAATAAGCATGTTCAAGCCATTCATAAAGCTTTTCCCGAGATAGATACCAATTGGTTGATGTTTGGGGAGGGAGAAATGCTGCTATCACTCGATGGAAAAAGGGAGGAAACGGTGGAGGACGTAGAAGGAAATGGTAAATCTGCGACTCTACTCCCTGAAACAACTCTCTTTGGCGAGGAGATGCCTGGTGTTAGTGTAGGAGTAACAGCTGGGAATGCTGGAATGCATGCCTCTATGATGGGGGGAAACGCCCGCGGAATACGCAGAGAAGGATCTGTTCTAGCCCAACAATATGGGGGAATGTTAGAAGCCGCGAATTTAATGGACAAAAAGATACGTAAGATTAAGGAGATTCGCGTGTTTTATGACGATGGCACGTTTGAAGTTTTCTCCCCTTCTAGCAAATAAATCGGTTCTTCATGCAGATGAAAGAAGAATGCTGGGAGGTAAAAACCATTTCTCCCGTTCGGTTTGAAGGAGTAATTCCTAGAGAAATGCGTATCTTTGTAGTTGTATCAGTTGGAAATAGTGTGAATCTTTAGTCGCATTAGTAAAAGCCCCCTGAGCAATGCAACGTGGCCTTCATAGTTGTAGCTCGAGTAGCCTATGATTATGGTTGCTTAAGTAGCATAGAACTATAATAGTATCGTAAGCTTATATAATAGGTAAAGTAAGCCAATGTCTTTAATTTACTATTAATGTGATGGGAGTGGCTTGTTTTCATCTATTAGCTTTGCCAACTTCTTGATAGGATACTTCTACACCTTCGACATAATTAGAGTCTTGATGCTTTCTTTTCCTCCCTTAAACCTCCCCACTCCAGCTTTGCGTTTGCGCAAGAGTGCCGATGGCAGACCGCAAGTCTATGACGAATTGCGGAAACGCTTTGTGACACTTACAGCCGAAGAATGGGTGCGCCAGCATTTCGTGGCTTTTTTAGTGGCTGAAAGAGGGTATCCTCAAGGTCTTCTCGCTAATGAGATTGGAATAAACGTAGGAGGTGTGTCTAGACGTTGCGATACAGTGCTCTACGCTCGAGAAGGTGGCATGCCCCGTCTTATTGTTGAATACAAAGCTCCACAGGTAGCAATCACCGAGGCTGTGTTCACTCAAGTGCAAAGCTACAATAGTGTGCTCCGTGCCGATTATCTCATTGTGAGCAATGGTTTACAGCATTTCTGTTGTCGAATAGATTATGTAAACCATCGCGTGGAGTTTCTCTCTGAAATCCCTCGTTACGAAGATTTGTAAGGAGAGTTTTAGCAGTCTGTGCGTAATGTGTAGTTAAGATAGAGGAGTTGTAGTCCGTTGTATAGGATTTTCAAGGATGCGAATTGATGTTTAAGAGGCAAATCTCTGGCGTATCAATAGATTTCTTGGAGATTTCTCCAAAGCTCTCTGAGAGTGTCTGGAAAAACTCGGAGATAATTTAGAAAAAGTCCGAGTTTTTCTGAGAAATCTCTGAGATATTGTTTACAACTTAGGGAGAGCTTGAAGATAGTTCTCCACCGATGCCGCCATTTCTACAGAGAAAATAGTTGTGTATCGTGTGTTTTTCCCATTGGTTCTTCCAATAAACCTTTTCTGAAGCTCTATCATCATTATAGCAATAAGGGAGAACACATTCTTTATTATTCGGCTGTGTCATGAAGTATGTTCTCTCCTTGATTCTCTTTTTATCCCTAGTCTTCTCATTTTTATCAGTCGTTTTCCGTCATAAATCATCCATCAATGTCTACAGTAAATATTACATTCCGTCCTGCAAATCTTGAAGATGCAGATTTTATAGCCAGATTTGTAATGGCAGCCTTCCACATAATAGATCTGGAACAACCTCTTACAGCCGAACAGCAGCAGTCGGTCGATGTAGTAGTGCCCGTGGTGCAACAAACCAGAGTGTTATATAGTTACCAACATGCTGAGATTGCAGAGCATAACGGCCACCCTGTGGCCATGCTACTCAGTTATGAAGGGGAGAACTTTCGAGAATTTCGTGAGCGCACCTTCAATCAATTGCCTTTTTTCACGCCAGAAGAAATAGCAGCTATGGAGGACGAGACGAGAGCTGGTGAACTTTACATTGACTCTCTTGCTGTGCATCCAGACTATCGTGGGCGCGGCATTGCTCAGAGTCTTTTGGAGCGAGTGGTAAATCGTGCCAAAGATCAGCAGATGTTGGCCACCCTCTTGGTTGATCCTGAGAATCCTAGAGCAAAAGCCTTATATGAACGTAGCGGTTTCCGTGCCGAAGGGCGTGTTAATGCTTTTGGAGTGAACTTTTATCGCATGGAACACATTTAATTTTTTGACGAGTCATGAATAACTTTCTAATGCTTTGCAATACACGTGCGTCGGTGCGTGATTATCTGCCCACACTTCCCACAGCAGAAGCCATAGATCGCATCAAAGAAGCCGTTCGACTTGCGCCTTCTGCCTGTAACAAGCAGCCATGGCGGTTCTTTTATGTCACTAATCCAGAGCTGTTGTCACAGCTCTTCCAAACTTATCCTCGTCCTTGGCTATCCACTGCCCCAGCTCTCTTTGTTGCTGTGAAGAATGTGGCAGAAAACTGGGTGCGCCCTGCCGATAATCATGCTCATGGCGACATTGATTTGGCCATCGCAGTGGAGCATTTGTGCTTGGCTGCCGCAGAAGAAGGTCTCGGTACTTGCTGGATTTGCAACTTTGATACAAAAGCCTGTGCTGAACTCTTGAACTTGTCTGAGGAATGGCAGCCAGTAGCGATGACTCCTATAGGTTATCCTGGAGAGAAACACCAAGATACAGGCCGAAAACGTAAGACTACGGAGGAAATTTTTGTAGATTTGGTATAGTGTGAGCGTAGATTTAAGGAGAGAAAATCCTAAGTGAAGAATCTCACGTCCTCTGATATTAAATGAAGAAATGGAGCGTTTCCTAACTTTTCAAGCTGGGAAACGCTCCATTATTAGATGTACGAGACGAGGGAATGCGTAGTTTTCACGCTCTGTCCATGAGATACGGATGAAATCATCTGTGAGTTCGGGGTGAGTGTCGAAGGCATTTGCGAAATCCCCCCGTAGTATGTAACCATCAGCGTGGAGTTTGCGGTGGGTCAGTTGGTGTGTCAAACCGGTCACCACCGATTGTAGCGTAGACTGTTCCGAAAGGAACGGCTGCAAAGTCGGATGTTGCAGCACTTCTGCTATAGTGGGAGGCGTGGGAAACTCCAATAAAAGTGGTTCGTAAAGCCCTTGCCATATGTCGCCCTTCCCTCGGCGGTGAATCCAAGTGTGAAGAGGATGAACAAAAGTCGGAGAGTGATGAGTTGCACAGCCTGTAGTCAAGTGTGATGAGTCTAGAGCTGCTTTTGTGTCTCCATCATTCTCATTGGCTTCTCCTTCCAATAGCCAAATGTAGACAAAGTAGCGATGAGAAATCGCTATTTTTTTTGCTTTTAGAGGCAGTGATTCCACTGTACCTTCTGCGAGGGCAGCACAGTCTTCGTTCATAGGACAGAGCAAACACTGCGGACTGCGCGGGGTGCACTGCAAGGCTCCGAAATCCATAATTGCTTGGTTGTAGTCGGCTGCTCGTTGAGAAACCATAAGTTCTTGAGCTAGCGCACCAAACTCTTTCTTCCCTGCGGTACTATCGATGGGAGTGTCTATGTCAAAAACTCGCGAAAGCACGCGATAAACATTGCCATCGACCACAGCCGTTGGGAGATCATAGGCAAAAGAGCAGATGGCAGCTGCAGTATAGTCACCTACCCCTTTCAGGTTTCTCACCCCTTCATAGTCCGTGGGAAAGCCACCTTGCTCCACAATCTGCTGGGCGGCAGTGTGAAGATTGCGAGCGCGCGAATAATATCCAAGCCCTTCCCATTGGCGCATCACCTCATCTTGCGATGCGGCTGCGAGAATTTCTACGGTGGGAAAGCGTTCGATGAAGCGCAGATAGTAGTCATATCCTTGTGCTACGCGAGTCTGCTGGAGAATAATCTCCGAGATCCAGATGCGATAAGGGTCGCGAGTGTTGCGCCAAGGCAGTTCGCGACCGAATTCATCATACCAATCTAGAAGGCGTTGTGAGAAAGGGTGGGGAGGAAGCGTCTTTTCGTGTTCTGTCACCGTAGTTTATCGTTGTTTTTGTGTAGGAATAGATGTAGGAATCAGACTATTCTTCACGCTATGGAGCATTTTCAGTCTGCGTTTTCTCAGAGTGGCAGGCTCGTATTTTGTAAAGTTTGGCCACTACCTCCAGAGAAACATAGAGGGTTGTTAAAGTGACTGACAGAGCGATTCGAGAGCTTCAGTAGTTTCTACTACGTGGACTTTGTTACGTACCGAGAGGTCTACCAAGTTGGTCTCTACCATTTGATCAAGCATAGCCACAAGCATGTCCCAACATCCATCTACATTATATAGAGCAAGGTGTTTGCGGGTGCCATCAGTGGTGATTTCGGCCAAAAGAGTGAAGATTTCGTCGAGTGTTCCCACACCTCCAGGCAGTGCTATCATGAGATCACTACGTTCGATAAGGATTGTTTTGCGGTCGGCTAGGCCAGCAGTGCGGATTTCCACGTCAAGGGTGTCGCTGACCACATTGCGGTTCACTACAAATTGGGGAACGATGCCATAGATTTTAGCACCTGCTTGTTTGGCACTCTGAGCAAGCACCTCCATCATGCCAATCCCCGAACCACCATAAATGAGGGTTCGTCCAGATTGGCCAATCCATTTTCCCACCTCTTCCGTCGCGTTACGGAAAGACGTAGGCACATTATCATGAGAAGATAGGAAGACTCCAATATATTGCATAGAGAATAGATATGAGAATGAGGTATGTTTTGCACGCTAGCTTCAGTGGTTGCTCCTTGATTTTTAGAGCTATAGGTTTTATACTATGGGAGCACTCCAGGAAGAAGGTGGTAAAAATATAGGAGAGTTTCCGTCTAAAATCCTAAGCATTTGGCAAAACATAGAGCAAAGATACAAAGAAATCTGAGGAATCTGCCGTGTCTAGTTGGATTTCTCAGACCTAAAAGAAGGGATAATGCTCATTTTATCGTGTTGTTTGGTATTTTTAAGATTATGTATGTGCATGGAGTCTATAAAAGTGTATACCTTTGCTCGCAAACAACACAGCTATTTCTCGTTTTTTCCTGCTGTTTAGAAATCTCAGTATACGTCGAGGCATCTTTCTTCCAAGAAAGAAGCCCATTTTCTGAGGAGCAGTGACAAGAACATCACACAAAATACTCAATACAATCACTTACAATGAAAAAAGTTCTCTTTTTCGCAGCTGCTTGCCTCTCATTGATGGCTTGCGGCAACAAGGCTCAATCTGAGCAAGCTGGTGACTCTCTCACTGCACAAACTGCTGATTCACTCGTGTTCGAAGGTCAATTCCCCAACGCTGATGGTGGTGAAATGGCTGTGAAGCTTGCTCTTGCTCAAGATAGCACCAAGGGTTTCACTCTCGCTGAGGACAGCACTGTATCTACTGGTATGTACGAAGAAGTAACCGCTGGTGAAAAGAAGGGTTACAAGCTCATCATTTCTGAGAATGACGTGCGTTTCTTCGCTAACAATGGTGACAGCGTTCTTTCTGCATCTGCAGACTCTACCCTCGCACCTTCCGCTTCTGGCTTGAAGTACGACCTCAAGCGCAAGTAATTCTTGCCCAAGAATTTTCGAGCCTTTACCATGTCTCTGTAGCTTAAGACCATTTGGTGATTTATAGCTATGCAGATGATGATATGTGAATGGCCACTTCTTTATCTCCCTCTCTTGAAAACACTTTTCAGGGGAGGGAGCCTCTTTATAGTCCTCTCTGAGGATCGTACTAACTCTTTCTGGTTTCTTACGTCTGTTTGCCATGATTTCATCTAAATCACAGCCATACAAGGTGACCACCTTGCGAGCTTGGAAATTGATAATAGGGGGTGTTTTGAGCCTTCTTGTGCTTTTGTGGGGTGTAGGTGAGTTTATGCTCAAAACATCTCTGCGTCCCGTGCCAAGTTCTTATCGTGAGACACAGGTGGCTCTTGACACAATGCTCCGTCTTTATCCGCATATTCGGCCGTGGGTAGACAGTTTGCAGGCTCATCATGCCCTGCGTGACACTGTAGTTCTCGCACCCGATGGCACACAGCTACATGGTTATTATCTTCCTGCCGCAAAGCCCACTCAGCGTGTAGCCTTGTTGGTCCACGGCTATCAGGATGCAGCCTTGCGTATGCTCCACATAGCCTATCTTTATCACCACGATTTGGGGGCGAATGTGGTGATGCCCGATTTGCGCTATCATGGCAAGACTGCTGGAAAAAGCATTGGTATGGGGTGGAACGACCGATTGGATGTGCGACAATGGGCTTGGAAGGTGTCAGAAATCTTTGGTAATGGTTTGAAATCAGACTCTTCTGCCTCACTTTCTGCGCTCACCTCTTCTAAACCCTCTCAGAGTCCTTCTCCTCACTTGGTGGTGCATGGCATCTCCATGGGAGCTGCCACAACGATGATGCTAAGTGGCACAGACAGTCTTCCTCCTATTTGCGCTTATGTCGAAGATTGCGGTTATACTTCTGCGTGGGACATATTCCAGAGCGAACTAGCGCATCGCTATCATCTCCCTGCTTTTCCGCTGATGCACATCACAAGTGTGCTCAGCAAATGGCATTACGGCTGGTCGTTTCGCGAAGCCGATGCCCAGAAGTCTGTGAGCCGTTGCCGACAACCCATGCTTTTCATTCATGGTGGCGTAGACACCTTTGTACCCACCGCGATGGTTTATAAGTTGTATGCAGCTAAACCTCAGCCAAAATCTATTTGGGTTGCTCCGCATTCTGGGCATGCCGACAGTTATCATGATCATCGAGTGGAATACACCCAAAGAGTTGCCTCCTTCCTTGCACCTTATTGGTGAGCTGAAAGGGGAAAACCCTATAGTCAGGGTGCAAACTTCCACCCTCTTTGTTGAAAGTGGCCGCGTGTTACTCCTCGTTTTGCATAAGTAACAGGCCAACTACCATTAGAATATAGATTTTTATTTTTCCTATCTATCGTCGTGTTAATCCACAACTATGTCCGAACTTCCCATCGAAACACATCCTCTTCAGCCCTTTCTCCCAGAGCATGCGCAATGGCTCTTCCTTGGAAGTTTTCCCCCTCCGCAGGCGCGCTGGAGTATGCTTTTCTTTTACCCTAATTTTATCAATGATTTTTGGCGCATCATGGGGTATCTTTTCTTTGATGACCGAGAGTATTTTGTGGTGCAAGGAGAAAAGCGTTTCGATCAATCAGCTATAGAGGCCTTTGCTCGCGACAAAGGTTTTGCTTTCTTTGACACAGCCACCAAAGTAAGGCGGTTGAAAGGGAACGCCTCAGATGCTTTCTTAGAAATCATAGAGCCCACCGACGTTGGCTCCCTTCTAGCAGCAATGCCCTCCTGCAAAAACATCATCACCACGGGCGGATTAGCTGGCGAAACGCTTTGTCGCATGTTGGGAGTAGAGCAACTTCCAAAGATTGGCGAGTTTGTGTTTTGTCCTCAAGCACAACACAGCCTCGGGCGTGACATTATTTTCTGGCGCATGCCCAGTAGTTCACGGGCTTATCCTCTGAAATTGGAGAAGAAAGCCGAATACTATGCACGCCTCTTTGAGTGATGAGGCTTTAAAAAGAGGCCTTTTGTAGAAGTCAATCCCAAAAAGTGTAAAATGATAGTGAGATTCTTCCGACTATCGCTTGCGACAGATGAGGAAAATCGTATCTTTGCACTAACAACATCCGAGTGTAGCTCTCGAAGAAGCCATCTCTCGGACATAGACTACAACAATATTATTTCAACACAACAACATGGTAGCGACTCCCACGCCTTGTGTTCCTGTAGAAAACACAATGGAGCGAACACTCCTTTGGGACGCACAGGTTCAAAACAAGCAAAAGACTATGGCAACAGTATATGATTTTAAACTTGCCGACAAGAAAGGCAACGAAGTAAGCCTAGCAGACTACAAAGGCAAGGTATTGCTCATTGTGAACTCAGCCACAGAATGCGGTTTCACTCCTCAGTACGAAGAACTCGAAGCCCTCTATCGTGCGCACAAGGCCCAAGGTCTTGAGATTCTCGATGTGCCTTGCAACCAATTTGGTGGACAAGCTCCTGGTTCTGATGCCGAAATCAGCGAATTCTGCTCTTTGAAGTTCGGTGTAGACTTCCCTCAGTTTCGCAAGGCAGAGGTGAATGGGGCCAACGAACTCCCCCTCTACACCTGGCTCAAATCTGAGCAACCTTTCAAGGGTTTTGACAAGAACCACAAACTCACGCCCATTCTCGAAGACATCCTCGACAAGAATCTCCCTGGTTGGCGCGAATCTAGCGATGTAAAGTGGAATTTCACCAAATTCCTCGTGGATCGTGAAGGTAAAGTTGTGGCGCGCTTCGAGCCCACACACGACATTAAAGACATCGAAAAGCAGATTGAAAAGCTCTTCTAAGTCATTAAGATTCAAGAAAATCCTTAAGACCGACACGGATCATGCATTTTCCGTGTCGGCTTCTTCCGTTTCAATGCCCCGCGCACTCCGATATATTGTGCACAGCACAACCAAGCGAGTGCACTGCATTAGCAAATCATCATCTGGCTGTTCCCTTTTCTAGCAAGGAAGGTTTTGTGAAGAGTGCCAGAATAATCGCGATGTGCTGTGCTAGTATCCTCAGAAGTCAGAGACTGCGAGGTAGTGGCGATACGGAATCCCCTATTTTAGTTTGAAAGCTACACTCATGAATTACGATAAACTCAAACTTGACAACCAGCTCTGCTTCCGACTTTATGCGGCAAGTCGCTTGATTACGCAGGCTTATCGCCCACATCTAGACAGATTGGGCGTGACTTATCCGCAGTATCTCGTGTTGATGGTGCTTTGGGAGACGGATTCCTTGCCCGTAAACGACATCGCCAAGAAACTTTCTTTGGAGACTAACACCGTAACTCCGTTAATTCAGCGCATGGAGCGCGAAGGTATCGTGACGCGTACCAAGGGTAAGGTGGACACTCGCCAAACCATAGTGGCCCTCACCGAGCATGGCCGTGGACTCCGCGAGCAAGCTGTCGGCATTCCCAATTGTATGCTAGACCTTCTCTGCAATAATGGTGTGCCTGAGCAATCTATTTCTGAGATTCTCCCCTTGCTCGACGAACTAATTGCGAGCTTGAAGAAGAAGGTAGAGTAGCCCAGTTTAGTATGCTGAGCTAGCAGTCCGTAAAGGCTGCATATTTCTTTCTTGAAAGGTGAAGCAGTTCGGCAGGTGAACTGTTAAAATTGAAAATGGAATTTGGGCAGAGTTTTCTTCAATCTAGGAGAAGACTTTGCCCTTCTTTGGCTTTTACTGCGGTGCGTTTCAAGAGTATAATAGGAAATCTCCGAGAGTTTGTAGAAAATCTCTGAGAACTTTTCATATTCCTCCGAGATAATGGGCTAGAAACTAGGAGAAAATCCTTTGATAGAAGACGCATATTTCTGCATTTCTCTGCTATTAGCCTGTAAGCTTTGGAACTTATGGGATGGAATACCGAAATATAGTGCAGTATGAAAGGAAAAAGTGACAGAACGATAGGTAGATGGACTGATGACTCTGGCGAAATGATGAGAGTCTATGTAATAGTGGTTGCGCCAATTCCAAGTGCATCCCCTCTGCTCTTTGCGAATATAGTGTTAAACCATAGGGCATTTTGCGCGGAGTTTTCTTAATTTTGAGTTAAAATGTCGGTGAGACACCATGAAAAATAGGTGGAGGACTAGATCAACTAGTCTTCCACCTATGTTGTTTTGTACCAAAGAATTGTGTGCGCCTAGGACATCGGCACCAATCATTGGGGTTTATCGCTGCGGAGATTCCAATTCCTTTTTGAGTTGTTCGTCAAGTTGCTTCACAATCTTGGGATGTTTCTCAGCCATATTGGTCGTTTCTCCTTGCTTTCCACGCATGTTATAGAGCTGTGCTGTAGAGGTAAATCCTGTTTCGATGTGAGGCCCCCATGGCACCATGGCAGGGCCTTTGGTTGGAACGATGTATTTCCACTGAGGAGTTCGGATTGACACCGAACGGTTGTAGGCCATTGACACCACATAATTACGGGGTTTAGAAGATAGTCCTAACCAGGTGCGGTGGTGGTCTCTGCTATCAATGCCTAAACTGTCGGCTAATTGCTCACCTACGACTGCAGCCAGAGAGCGCATAGCATCAATTTGACTCACCAAAGCTCGGCTAGTTTTGCCTTGCGGTACCTTACCAGCTGGCCAACTCACTATGAAGGGCACGGCACTTCCGGCTTCGAATGCACTATATTTACCGCCGCGCCAGTGTCCTGCGGGACGATGCGAGCCTGCAAGTTCCTCTGCGCGGTCTGCATATCCATCGTCCAAGACGGGCCCATTGTCACTCGTGAGGATGATGAGGGTGTTGTCTGCGATGCCCATGCGTTGGAGCGCAGCTGTGATTTGACCTACTGTCCAGTCCAACTGAAGAATGGCATCACCTCTCGAGCCCATAGGGCTCTTTCCTGCGAAACGAGCGTGTGGCCAACGCGGTACGTGAATGTCATTGGTGCAGAGATACATAAAGAAGGGCAGGTTAGCTTCACTGCGTCTAGTGTGATCACATTCTCCCTTACGGCAGTGGGGGGCATTTTTAGCCATGTTCACACGCTCTTCTATCCAGTTGATAGCATAAGAGGCGATAGAATCGGCAATATCTTCGTCTTTCCATAGGGCTTTTCCGCCACCTTTCATATAGCCTATGCGCGAAATGCCATTGACAATGCTCATGTCGTGACCATGCGAAGGCTGAAGTTGCAAGAGTTCTGGGTTAGATTTTCCGGTGGGTTCGCCTTCGAAGTTCTGGCGATAGCTCACTTGTATGGGAGCGGATGGGTCATAGTTTTTGACATGGTCGTTTTCTATGAACACGCAAGGCACTCGGTCGGCCGTAGCAGCCATGATGCAACTGTAATCGAAGCCTAAATCGGCAGGTGTTTGGTCAAGTTGGCCGTTCCAGTCTTGTTGAGCTGTCTTGCTTCCTAGACCTAAGTGCCATTTTCCTATGGCTGCTGTGGCATATCCAGCACGTTTGAAGAGGTCGGCTAGGGTGAACTGTTCGGGTTTAATGATCATTCCTGCATTGCCTGCAGCCACGTCTGTGCCTAATCTACGGAAGGGGTATTCTCCTGTTAGGAAGGCGTAACGTGAAGGAGTGCTAGTGGAGGCCGAAGCGTGGGCATCGGTGAAGCGAGTGCCGCGAGCTGCGAGTTGGTCTATGTGAGGAGTGCTCATACGAGTGGCACCATAGCAGGAGAAATCGCCATAGCCCACATCGTCGGTCATGATGACAATGACGTTGGGCTTGGAGGTTTGCGCCTGAGCAGCCGCAGCACTGACTAACGCGGCCATAGAACAGATGAGGCGGGAAGGATTCATGAATGCAACTTAAGGGAATGAAAGCCCCCAATGAGAGGAGGATACTAAAAAAAAAGCACTTCTTCACCTTTGACAATAGAGAAGAAGTGCTTGTAATGTTGTGTTTAGTTCTTTTGGAAGAGGCCAATGCGCTGCTCTTCGCTCATTTTGCAGATGAGCAAAGCATCCTCTTTCTCCACTACGATGTAGCCTTCTAAGCCTTGAACGATGACTTTTCGGCCAGGAGCAACGTGTATCATGCAGTCACTGCTCTCGAAAAGCTTTACACCTTCTCCGACTACGGCATTATTATATGCGTCGTGTGGTAGTTCTCCATGGAGTGATCTCCACGTGCCAAGGTCGTTCCAACCAAAATCTGCCGGGCGCACGAACACATCTTCAGCATGTTCCATGATGGCGTAGTCCACGGAGATTGTTTCGCACTGAGGAAATAGCTCGGCAATCTTACTTTTTTCTTCGGGAGTGTCGTAATAGGGGAGCAAACCTTCGAAGATGCTCGAGATTTTAGGGGCGTATACGCGGAAAGCATTTACAATGGTGGTCACGCTCCACACGAAAATCCCTGCATTCCAGAAGAAGTTGGGTTGCGCCACGTATTGTTGCGCCACGGCCAACTCAGGTTTTTCCTTAAAACTATCGACAGCGTAAATATTTCGCTTGCGAGAAGAGGAGTAAGAAAGGTCGGCTTTGATATAGCCATAGCCAGTAGCCGGAAAGTTGGGCTTGATGCCAAGAGTGACTATCGCATCTGTCTCTGCTGCAAATTCGAGACATTCGCCGATGCATTGGCCAAAGTGGCTGACATCTTTGATGTTATGGTCGGAAGGTGCGACAACTATAGTAGCTCTTGGGTCGCGTTTTTTGATTTTCCACGAAGCATAACAGATACAAGGCGCAGTGCCACGCATGCAAGGCTCGAGAAGCACATTGTCTGCTGGGACATCAGGGAGCTGTTCGCGCACGATGTCGGCATAATGTTCGGAGGTTACCACCCATATATTAGAGGCTGGCACAATGCCCTCAAAGCGATCTACGGTGAGCTGGAGCATGGTGCGACCGCATCCCAAGATGTCAAGGAATTGCTTGGGACGCTCCACGCTGCTCATTGGCCAAAAGCGGCTACCAATACCGCCCGCCATGATGACAAGGTGTTGATGTGAGGTCATAGTGAGAGAGTCCTAAAGGTGGATAATCCGAATGAAGAAGGGAGAGAAGCGCAGTAAACTAAAGTTAGGGATTAGCTGCTTCCATGTCGCCCATGATGTAAAGACGCACTAATTCATTGGAAGCATTAGAACGCACGGTAATTACCTTCTTGAATTCACCAGCACTTTTGCCCTTACCATTGTAAACCACCTTGATTTCTCCACTTTTGCCAGGAGCAATAGGGGCTTGAGTGTAGGTGGGAATGGTGCAACCACAAGAAGCTACAGCCTGTTCGATGACAAGAGGCTTGTCGCCAGTGTTCTTAAACTTGAAGGTAAAAGTTTGCTCCTTGCTTTCTTTGAACTTGCCAAAGTTGTGTTCTGTGTGCTTGAAAGTGATTACGGCTTGTGCAGCAACAGTGGTGATGCCCAAAACGAGGCCACACACGAGCGTAGAAAAAAGACGTTTAATCATAATGTTGTGATTTTGTTCAATGAAATGTGACTGCAAATATAACACTTATCCGTGGTATATGGTAAGAAAATGCTTGGAATAGTAATCTTTAATAGTGATTTCTTCTAGTTTTGTCGTTAATGATGTATTTTTGCTTCATGAATAAGGCATCTCTCACGCAGCACGATAGAATCATCTTGGGCATTGACCCTGGCACCAACGTATTGGGCTATGGTCTTGTGGCTGTGACGGGCAAGGAAACACAAATGCTCGCCATGGGAGTCATAGATTTGCGCAAGGTGTCTGACGTGTATCTGAAGCTTGGTCGCATTTATGAGCGTGTGATGGGGGTAATTGATGCCTTTCATCCTGATGAATTGGCCATTGAAGCTCCCTTTTTCGGCAAGAATGTTCAGTCGATGCTTAAACTTGGACGTGCACAAGGGGTGGTAATTGCCGCAGCTATAGCGCGGCAGATTCCTATACACGAATATGCGCCTATGCAGATTAAACAGGCTATTGTGGGCAATGGGGCAGCTTCTAAGGAGCAAGTGGCCAGCATTATGCAGCGCACTTTCAAAATCTCGGATGAACGGATGCTGCCTTACCTAGATGCTACGGATGCGCTAGCGGCTGCCTACTGTCATTTTGTGAATACTACGCAGCATGGTGTGAAGGGATTGCTCCCCGCGCAGCAGAAAGCGAAGAGATCTTCCACTAGTGGCAGGTCGGCTTCGTGGGATGACTTTGTGAAGCTCAATGCGCACCGCATTCGCTCTTAGTCTTGTGAGTAGATATTAGGCAAGTTAGTTATATAATTATCCCTCTTCTTTTACATGAGTTGCTCATCTAGCATCGAGGAGTTGCTCATCTAAAGAAGGATATATTGCAGTTCTTCAATTAGTCACTAGCTTATTTATATTCAAAGGTCATGAAGAAGTTTTTCTTTATCTTCCTGTTGTTATTGGCACTTCCTACCATATCACGGGGGGAATCTGTGTTTGAGTTGGAGCTAGAATGCGCACAGCGCACGCTGCGAAGCGGAAGAGCTAATTATATCTCAGTGCAGTTTGCTCAGTTTCAAGAGGTGGCTTTGCTTTATCTTCGCGAGAAACAGCAAAATACTCGAGACACGATGCGTATCAACCTCCATTGGCTAGACACTCAAGCCTTGAATATGGCCGATTTTTTGAGTCTTTATTACATGAGCTTTGTGAATGATACGCTCACAGGGGAAGATTATGAAGTGTTGCGGCTGATTTTTAGGGATGTCTCCCTAAGTACACCCTGCTTCTACGATGCTAATGAGGGTATTACACTGCAATTCGTGCTCCCTGAAGAGAGTAAGATTACGCCGTTCTCCTTAGATACGGATTGGCCAAAGGCTTATCAAAAAATCCAAAATGAGCTTTTAGAAAGCAAATACAAATGGATAGTTGAGCAGTATCAAGATATTCGGAAGAAACTTAGTTGTTCCAATGAGGACTAATCAAGGTTACTCGTAGACAACTTGTAGTACTTTCTGAATATCAGTGTATTTTCAAACCCTTTTCTTCGCCTCCGTCGCTGTGTCTCACCATGAAGATACAGCGACGGAGGCGTTTATGTAGTAGGGATTTCCATGAAATAAGTTCGAACTTAAGGATCTCGTGCTGTTTTTGTAGTTATTGTTACATTATTACTTCTGGTTTGTTCTATTCCACCTTTTGTGAGAATCAGTTGATTTATCCTATTGGATTGCTAGATAAAGGTTGCAAATACTGTGTTTCTGGCTTGTAAAATCAATATATCTGCACATATTTCTTGCTTTTGTGCAAAAGATGTCTTTCCTTTGTCGGTGAAATTAAACAATCGAACGGAAGTATATGAAAAAAATCGTGATGTCTGTAGCCCTTTTGGGTGCAGCTTTGACCGCTACTGCGGGTGGTTATCTTACAAACACCAATCAAAGTGTAGCTTTCTTGCGTAACCCAGCACAGGACGCAGCGATTAACCTCAATGGTGTCTACTCCAATCCTGCTGGTGTCTCCTTTATGAAGCAAGGATTCCACGTAGGTCTCAACTGGCAAGCAGCCTTCCAAACACGCGAAGTGACGTCAAAGTTTGCTCCCTTTGCCTTTGGTGCCAACAATACAAGTGATACAAAGCTCTTCAAAGCCACTGCTTCTGCCCCCATCATCCCATCAGTGCAAGCCGCTTGGGTGAAGGATCGCTGGGCATTCCAATTTAATTTTGCCCTCGTCGGTGGAGGTGGAAAGGCTGAGTTTGAGCAAGGCATGGGTTCTTTCGAGAGTCAAGTAGCACTTCTCGGACTGGTGGGTCAGCGTATGGCAGCCATTATGCCTGCTCTAGGCTTCAACAAGTATAAAGTTGATGCTTACATGCACGGAAAGCAGTACTATTTTGGTACAACACTCGGTACTAGCTATCGCATCAACGACAATTTCTCCGTATATGGCGGACTTCGTGGCGTTTATGCTACAGCTCATTACTATGGATATCTGAAGAACATCCAAATCAATCCAGGAAGTGGCAATAACTTTGTGTCTGCTCCTGCTTTCTTCGCGCAGGCTGCTAAGTCACTTCAGCCAGCTGTTGCTGCCAATCCTGCTTTGGCACCCCGTCTCCGTCAGTTGGGCGTACTCGCTGCTGCGACACAAGACGTAACTCTTAATACAGATCAGAGCGGTTTTGGCTTTGCCCCTATCGTAGGTGCTCACTTCCACAGCAAATACATTGATTTAGCTGCTAAATATGAGTTCCGCACACGCATCGCTTTCGAGAACGAGTCGGCCAATAGTGCAAGTGCAAACAATCTAACTTCCCTTGCAGCCTACAAGGATGATGCTCAAGTGCGCAGCGACATTCCAGCATTGCTCACCGTTGGTGCACAAGTTCGTCCAGTAGAAGGCCTTCGTCTCAACTTGGGCTACCACCACTACTTTGACAAACAGGCTAAGTCTGGCTTGAAAGGCGCATACCGCAACGATTTGCTCAAAGGTGGTACTATTGAATATCTCTTCGGTGCGGAGTATGATTTGACGAAGCAATGGGAAATCAGCGCAGGTGTACAACGTACCCTCTATCCTAATACTGATGCCTACATGAATGATCTCACGTTTACTGCCAACTCCACCAGCCTCGGATTGGGTGTTGGTTATCAAGTGAACGACATGGTGAAGATCAACGCTGGATACTTCAAGACTTTCTACGACACTTACCACAAGGACTCTCAGAACTACAACAACGCGGCCAACATTATCGGAGTGGCAGAAGGTGCAGAGCGTGCTAAGCAGTTGGTAGAATCTGGTGTTGTTAAAGGATCTGACGATTTCACTCGTACCAACCAAGTGTTTGGTCTCGGCGTGGAACTCACTTTCTAATTCGTGATGTCCTGCTTCCTCTTTAGGGGCATTGGGTGAGTATCCTCCTCATCATTTTGCAACTTAACCTAGAGGAGCAGCTTCAACTCAAAAATGTTAATAGGTTTTCTATATCTCTTTACCCTCGTACGTCGTGAGACGTGCGAGGGTTTTTGGATGATTGGTGAAGAACTCTTATGTTGTCTCGACGTTTAATTAGTCTATAAGGTGAAGCACTCCTTATGTAGAATAGAAAGGCCTTGGCATCTTATCGCTACAACTTTGGAGGTTTTGCGAGCATTCCCCAATAGTCGTGCAATCTGTCGCGAAGAATCAGCCAGTTTCTCAAAAACTTTTCGTATATTTGCACGAAATAATCTATGCGACAACGCATTATATATAGAAATATCTTCATAAGACTCCACATACATGTTTGACAATCTCAGCGAAAGACTCGAACGATCCTTCAAAATACTCAAAGGTGAAGGCAAAATCACCGAAATTAACGTAGCCGAAACTCTCAAGGATGTGCGCCGCGCTCTCCTTGATGCCGACGTCAACTACAAGGTGGCTAAGACATTCACCGACACGGTGAAGCAAAAAGCCCTTGGTCAGAACGTGCTCACCGCTGTGAAGCCCTCGCAGCTCATGGTTAAGATTGTCCATGACGAGTTGGCCACGCTCATGGGTGGCGAAAGCACCGACCTGAAGTTGGAAAATCGCCCCAGTGTCATCCTTATGGCAGGTTTGAATGGGGCAGGTAAAACCACACTTTCTGGTAAGCTCGCCCTTTTCTTGAAGACAAAGAAGAACCGCCGTCCGTTGTTGGCAGCCTGCGACACGTATCGTCCTGCTGCAATCGAGCAATTGCGTGTTTTGGCAGAGCAGATAGATGTGCCCATCTACCTCAATTTAGAGGAAAAAGATCCCGTGAAAATTGCGCTTGCAGCCATTCAAGAGGCCAAAGCTAAGAGCTATGACACGGTCATCGTGGACACCGCTGGTCGTTTGGCGATAGACGAAACCTTGATGAATGAGATTGCGGCGGTGAAAGAAGCCACGAATCCCGATGAAACCTTGTTCGTGGTCGATGCTATGACGGGACAAGATGCAGTGAACACTGCCAAGGAGTTCAACAGCCGTTTGGACTTTGATGGCGTGGTGCTCACCAAGCTCGATGGTGACACTCGCGGTGGTGCTGCACTTTCTATCCGTTCTGTAGTGAATAAGCCCATCAAGTTCGTCGGAACAGGCGAGAAGATGGAAGCACTCGACGTGTTCCACCCCTCACGTATGGCGGACCGCATCCTCGGCATGGGCGACATTGTCTCCTTGGTAGAGCGTGCGCAAGAGCAGTATGACGAAGAAGAAGCTCGCAAACTTCAGAGAAAGATCCAGAAGAACCAGTTCGACTTCAACGACTTCCTCGCACAGTTGCAGCAAATCAAGAAGATGGGTAACATCAAAGACTTGGCTGCAATGATTCCAGGTGTGGGCAAAGCAATCAAAGATGTTGAAGTGGACGATCGTGCCATTCTCGGAGTAGAGGCGATTATCTTGTCGATGACCCCCTACGAACGCCAACATCCCGAAGTGCTCAACGGCAGTCGCAAAGAGCGCATTGCCAAGGGTTCTGGTAAAACCGTGCAAGATGTCAACCGTCTTATCAAGCAGTTTGACCAAACTCGCAAGATGATGAAGATGGTGAGCGGAGGAGGCATGCGCCAAATGATGAGTCGTATGCCCAAAGGTTTGCCAGGCATGCCCAAATTCTAATTAATATTCAAAGGACTAGTCCGAGTAGCACCATAGCTAGTGTCGCTGGGACTAGTCCTTTCTCGTTATTTTTCGTCCTTGCTCTCTAGATTTCGTGGGGCCTATTTTACTTATCTGAACAGAATTCCCACGTTTTAGAAAACAATCTCTGACATCTTCAGGAATATCTCCGACATTTTTTGAGAAATCTCCCACGTCTTTCCTTTTTCCTCAGATAGGTTCGACGAAATTCTCTGATTGTTCAACCAGTTCTCTTTTTTTACCTTATAATATAAGTTCGTTATGCCAGCCACTCTCATAGACGGTAAAGCACTTGCCTCACAAATCAAAGCTGAAATAGCCCAAGAAGTGAACCAACTCACCTCAGAAGGCTACCGCGCTCCCCATCTTGCCGCCATACTTGTGGGACATGATGGCGGAAGTGAAACGTATGTTCGCAACAAAGTCTTGGCTTGTGAGGCTTGTGGTTTTGATTCCACCCTCATTCGCTACGAAGATGATGTCACAGAAGCCGAATTGCTCCAGCGCATCCATCAGCTCAATCAAGATGACAGCATTGACGGCTTTATCGTGCAACTCCCACTTCCTCGTCACATCAACGAACAGCGCGTCATCGAAGCCGTAGACCCACGCAAAGATGTCGATGGTTTCCACCCCATCAACGTAGGGCGCATGGCAATAGGTCTGCCTGCTTTCATCAGTGCTACGCCTTTAGGTATCCTCACCTTGTTGCGCCGCTACAATATCGCCACGAAAGGCAAGAAGTGTGTGGTAATGGGACGAAGCAACATCGTAGGAAAACCTATGGTGCAACTGATGCTTCAGAAGGAAGGTGCCGACAGCACAGTGACTTGTGTGCATTCGCGCACGCAAAACATCGCAGAGGAGTGCCGCTCAGCCGACATTCTCATCGCCGCTCTCGGACAACCTGGCTTTGTCACTGCCGACATGGTGAAGCCTGGTGCTGTGGTCATCGATGTCGGTACGACACGTGTGCCCGATGCTTCGCGCAAGAATGGCTATCGTCTCTCAGGTGACGTTGATTTTGAAGCAGTTTCAGAAGTTGCATCTGCCATTACCCCAGTGCCCGGTGGCGTAGGTCCGATGACCATCTGCATGTTGATGCAAAATACTCTCGCAGCCGCGAAGAAAGAAATCTATAAGGACTAACCTAAGGGGGCATAATATCTTGTTGTACTGCCTCAAGTAATAGTCAGTATCCACCTATTGCCGTTGCCATCTTAGAGCAATGTGTTATGCCTCAAAGCCACAGAAGCATTGGCTACTGCCGAGTGTTTACGGCTAAGGTTTCAAGGAATACCGCTCTTCTCCTACGTATATTGGGAGGAGAGCGGATATTTTATAGTGTCCTTTTAAATTCTCTTGGCTTTATCCCGAGTTTTTTGTACATTTGCACAAATAAGTACTCCCAAAAATGAAGTATTCTGTCATCGTTCCTGTCTATAATCGCCCCAATGAGTGCGAAGAACTCTTGGAAAGTCTCACGCATCAGACTCAGCGCGACTTTGAAGTCATCATTGTTGAAGACGGAAGTAGCGTGCCTTGTCGCGAGGTTGTGGAGCGATATGCCGACAAACTTGCCGTGCAATACTACGACAAGCCCAATAGTGGGCCAGGACAGACCCGAAACTACGGAGTGGAGCGCGCCAACGGCGAATATGTCATTATTCTAGATAGTGATGTTGTGTTGCCCGAAGGCTATTTTGCAGCTATTGATGCCGAACTAGCGGCAAATCCTTGCGATGCCTTTGGTGGGCCTGACCGAGCACACGAGTCGTTCTCTACTACGCAGAAGGCGATTAACTACGCCATGACTTCTTTTTTCACCACGGGAGGCATCAGAGGAGGCAAAGCTAAGTTGGATAAGTTCTATCCACGCTCCTTCAACATGGGAGTGCGCCGCGAAGTTTACCAAGCCTTGGAGGGATTTTCAGCCATGCGTTTTGGCGAAGACATTGATTTCTCCACCCGCATCTTCAAGAGTGGCTATCGTTGTCGCCTATTTCCCGAAGCGTGGGTCTATCATAAACGTCGCACTGACTTGAAGAAGTTTTTCAAACAAGTGCACAATAGTGGCATCGCTCGCATACATCTTTCCCATCGCCACCCAGGCACTCACAAACTTGTCCATCTTTTGCCAGCCGTCTTCACTTTAGGCGTAGCCTTTCTTCTTGTGCTCGCGCTCTTATCTCTGTGTTTTGGCTGCGAAATAGGGACACTCGTGAGCCTCAGTCCCTTGTTGCTCTTCGCCCTTCTGATTGGTGTTGATGCCACTCGGCAATCTCGTTCGCTCGCTGTGGGAGTTACTGCCATCGCTGCGGCTTTCGTGCAGCTCACGGGCTACGGCACGGGCTATCTCTCCGCATGGTGGCGATGCAATGTGCGAGGGGAGGGCGAGTTTGAGGCCTTCTCTCAAACCTTCTATCAGTAGAAGCACCCAGCACTTTCGCTGAAAACCAGACCATCGTCGCAATGTCCCAGCAGGGCCATCCCAGCGCAACACGTAGCGCACCAAGATGCCCAGCATTTCCTTCCGATCTGTCTCACTATGAAACTCCTTGAACCTTCTGCATCTACGCTGCAACCTCAGAAGAAGTCCATCACTGAGTTGGACATCAACGACCGCCCTCGAGAGAAGTTCATGACTTCTGGCGGAAGTTCCCTCAGCGCAGCAGAACTCTTGGCGATTCTCGTGGGAAGTGGCAATGACAAGGAGAACGCAGTCACCTTGATGCAACGCATCCTCTCCGACTGCAATGGACAGCTCACCACATTGGGCAAACGAAGCATCGAAGAACTCTGCGCCTATCACGGCATTGGGCCAGCCAAAGCAGTGACCATTTTGGCCGCTTGTGAGTTGGGGGCGCGTAGAGGTGCCGAGGGACTGCAAGATGAGCAGTTCAATTGTTCCGAAAAGCTCTATCGTTTTTTCTACGAAAAGCTACATGATCTCCCCATCGAGGAAGCGCACGTGCTTTTGCTCAATCATAATCTCCGCTTCATCCGCAGTGTCATGGTGGCACGTGGCGGCATTGATGGCACCACGATTGACATCCGTGTGATTCTCCGCGAGGCTTTGGTGAGCAATGCCGTACACATCGCCCTGTGTCACAATCATCCTTCGGGTTATCCCGAACCTTCTGCAGCGGATGATGTAATAACTCAGCAGCTCAAACGCGCTTGTCGGGAAGTGGACTTGCGGTTTATCGACCACATCATCCTAGCCGACACGCAATATTATAGTTATGCCGACCAGAATCGTTTATGATTTGGCACAACTCCTTTTGAACTATTCTTTCTAACAACGCAACAAACAACAAACATGACCCCAGAAGAAAAATTGAAAATCGAAGAACAAATCGTGGAAGTCCTCAAGACCGTCTACGACCCTGAGATTCCTGTAGATATTTATAACCTTGGTTTGATCTACAATATCGATCTTGCCGAAGATGGTCTCCTAGAGATAGAGATGACACTCACAGCTCCCAACTGTCCTGCCGCAGATTTTATCATGGAAGACGTGCGCATCAAGACCGCTGGTGTGCCAGGCGTGAAAGATGTTCGTGTGAATCTCGTGTTTGAACCCGAGTGGGATCGCGAAATGATGAGTGAAGAAGCCAAGCTCGACCTCGGTTTCCTCTAGTCCGCTCCCTTTTCTTTTCCACATCACGGGACATTGTAGTATTTCATAGCCTACAGACTATGAGCATATAAGGCAATGTTCTTTGAGATGTTGGGAGAATACTAATCATTGACACACAATGGCGCAGCAGAAAAACACCAACGTATGGCAGCCCTTTCGCGAGGTTCTTCAAATCGCATGGGCACAGCTCACGGGTTCCTGCTGCGCCATTTGTGGTAAAACCCTTTATGGCAACGGACTTTGCCCACAATGTTGGTTCAAACTTCCCTACACCCATCTCAAAGGTCGCAAGGGCAATGTGCTAGAACGCGTGTTTTGGGGCGACCCAAATGTAGAGCGCGTGAGTGCCTTCGTGTGGTATAAGCCCGAATATGCCGTGGCGCAAGCCGTGCATGGCTTCAAATATCAAGGGCGCACGGCACTCGCACAAAGTTTTGGCAGAGCCATGGCCACGGAACTCCGTGACACAGACTTCTTTGAGGGCGTAGCCGGCATCATTCCAGTGCCATTGTCTCGACAAAGAATGGCTAAGCGGGGCTATAATCAGAGTGAACTCCTCGCGCGGGGTGTGTCCGCCATTACGGGACTTCCCATTGTGACAGACATTCTGGTGCGTAAGGTGGACAATCCCTCCCAGACCACGCTTGCGCCTACCGAACGAAAAGCCAATGTGGAAGGCATCTTTGTGGTGCAGCATCCCGAACGTCTGCAAGGCAAGTGCTGGATCATCCTCGACGATGTCCTCACGGTGGGAGCCACTCTCAGCAGTATTGCGCGCACCATCGCAGCGGTGAGTGATGCTCACCTGAGATTCCTCACCCTCTGTGCGGCAGGACAGTACCACACGGGCCGACTTTCTGCCGAGGAACTCGGTATTCCCGATGTCACCGCCGTCTTTAATCCTAACAAACTGAGGGCGTATCGCCCTAACACTCCCTCCTCTTCGGAGAATAACAAGAGCTCAACGTCCAATGACTAGTGGCTAGAGACTAAAATCCAACTTTTACAGTCTAGCCTCTAACGTCTAATGTCTAGCTTCTAATGTCTAACGTCCAACGTCTATATGAAACCCATTTATTTCCTCTCCGATGCACATCTTGGCAGTCTCGCCATTCAAAGCCGTCGCATGCAGGAACGTCGTCTCGTACGCTTCCTCGATAGCATCAAACATAAGGCAGGTGCGGTGTATCTGCTTGGCGATATGTTTGACTTTTGGCATGAATATAAGACGGTAGTTCCCAAGGGCTACACCCGATTCTTGGGCAAAATCTCCGAACTCACCGACCTTGGCGTAGAAGTACACTATTTTACGGGCAATCACGACCTTTGGATGAAGGATTATCTCGTAGAAGAGTGCGGAGTAGTGCTGCATAAGACCGCGTGCACCGTAGAGTTATATGGTAAAATCTTTTATCTAGCCCATGGCGACGGCATAGGCGACGACAGTCGTGGCTTCCGTTTCTTGCGCGCTCTCTTTCATAATCCCATTGCGCAGGCACTTTTTGCTGCGATTCACCCACGTTGGGGCATGAGTTTCGGACTTAATTGGGCGAAACACAGTCGTTTGAAGCGTGAAGACGGCAAAGAACCGCCATTTATGGGAGAGGACAAGGAGCATCTTATACTTTTTGCTAAGCAATATCTGAAAGATCATCCTGACATCAACTTCTTCCTCTTTGGACATCGCCACATAGACTACGATCTCATGCTGTCGAAGTCCTCGCGTGTCGTGATTCTTGGCGACTGGATTAGCCTTTTCACCTACGCTGTCTTCGATGGTGAAAACCTTTTCTTGGAAGATTACATCGAAGGTGAGACAGAACCATGATATGGACGGTAGAGATTAGATGTTAGACATTAGATGTACATCTATCCCCTTGTGTCTAATCTCTATCTTCTAATTCCTACCTTCTAACCTCTATGTTCTAAGGTCTACTTTCTAACGTATAATATTTAATCTCTAATATGTTTAATCTCCTCTCTGTTCGTGGGGTTTCTAAGCGATTTGCAGCGCACACCGCGTTGGACAATGTCAGCATCGAAGTGCCACGCGGTCGCATCTTTGGGCTCTTAGGTCCCAATGGTGCCGGAAAAACCACCCTCATTCGCATCATCAACCACATCACTCTCCCCGACACGGGCGAGGTGTTGTTCGACGGAAAGCCACTCTCCCAAGAAGATGTGGCTTATATTGGTTATCTTCCCGAAGAGCGCGGCCTCTATCGTAAGATGAAAGTGGGTGAACAAGCCTTGTATCTTGCGCAACTCAAGGGACTTTCTCATGCAGAAGCCAAACAGCGGTTGGAAATGTGGTTTGAGAAATTCCAAATCATGCCTTGGTGGAACAAGAAGCTCGAAGAACTCTCCAAGGGTATGCAACAAAAGATACAGTTTATCATCACTGTCTTGCACGAACCTAAGTTGTTGATCTTCGACGAACCCTTTTCGGGCTTCGATCCCCTCAATGCAGAGTTGTTGAAACACGAAATGTTGCAGTTGCGCGATCGAGGAGCCACCATCATTTTCTCCACGCACAATATGGCAAGTGTCGAAGAAGTTTGCGACGACATCGCACTCATCCACCGCTCACAAGTACGTTTGCAGGGCAATGTGCGAGAGATTCGCGAGCAACATCGCACGGGCGAGTTTTCCCTCACCACCACAGCAGGGCAACTCTCCGAGCATCCCGAACTTTTTTCCATTTTGGAGCAAGTGGAACACCATGGACTCACCACCTATCGCTTGAAAAAACAAGAAGGCCTCTCCAATTCCGCCCTGGTGCAAAGCCTAGCGAGTGAGGTGGAAATCCGTAGTTTCTCGGAAATCCTCCCCACGATGAACGACATCTTCCTACGCACGGTAGGCGATGACGTGGCTGCCCTCACTGGCAATCAAACACAGCAAGCCTAACCTTCCCCCCTTTCCTGATCGTTAAGGGCATAATTTAGGTATTTTCATTCCCATTTTCAAGCTTCATTTGCTCATGAACAAGATATTTCTTATCATACAGCGCGAATATCTCACTCGTGTTCGTCGCAAATCATTCCTACTGCTCACGCTCCTCATGCCCGTTTTGATGGTAGCCCTTGTATTTGTTCCCATCTGGTTAGGCCGCATTTCGAGCGGAGAAAATCGCACCGTCATGGTGGTCGATGAGAGTCATCTTTACGACTCTTTGTTTCGATCCACTCCGCAGTTCCACTTTGTGCACGAGAAAGCCGTTCCCAAGGTGACAGATCTCCCAGAAGATGTAGAAGCCGTGGTGCACATCAAGTCCGATCTCAGCCTCAATCCTAATGCCCTTGAAGTGTTGAGCCATAAAGAAGTGCAGAGCGATTTGAGCAATCACGTAGGCGACCTCCTGGATAGTGCGGTGCGCGAACAGAAAATCGAACGCTATGGCATCGCTGGACTGGATTCCATCGTTAGTGACATGGGAAGCAACGTAGAAATCTCTACTGCAAAGTGGAACGATAAGGGAGAAACTACCACTTCTTCCGCCGATGTGGCACAAGCAGCTGGTTTCTTTTTCACCCTCATCATCTATATCTTCATCCTCACCTACGGAGGAATGGTCATGCAAGGTGTGATGGAAGAGAAAACCAATCGCATCATGGAAATCATGGTATCAAGCGTTCGTCCTTTTGAACTTATGATGGGCAAGATTATCGGCGTTGCACTGGTGGGCATCACCCAGTTGTTGCTTTGGGGTGTCTTAGGTGGCATCATTCTCTCAGCGGCTAGTGGCATCGTGGGTACTGAAATCCCGGCCAACTCCGCCAATGCAGCTTCTTTGTTATCAGGAGAAACAGCGATCTTCTCTGCCATCTTCAGTCTTCCTTTAGGCGAAATGCTCCTCCTCTTCGTGCTTTATTTCCTCGGAGGTTACCTCTTCTTCGCCTCCATCTTCGCAGCGATAGGCGCAGCTATCAATAGTCAGGAAGATTCTAGTCAGTTCATGTCGCCCATCATCTTGTTGTTGCTCTTCAGCATGTACGCTGCCATGGGCAGTGCCTCCAACACAGATGGGCCTCTCGCCTTTTGGGGCTCACTTTTCCCCCTCACTTCTCCCATTGTCATGATGATTCGCATCCCATTTGGCGTACCTTTGTGGCAAGAACTCCTCAGCCTTGTTTTGCTTTACGGCACATCACTTGCCATGGTCTTTGTCGCTGCTAAGATTTATCGCGTAGGCATCTTGATGTATGGCAAGAAACCTTCGCTGAGAGATATGCTCCGCTGGTTGCGCTATTAAAGCGTTGCACCTATTGATTACTATATTCTGTTCGGTAATCTACTATTTTCTGCTTGGAACTTCCCCACACGATGGTGGGGAAGTTCCTTTTTATTTTGCTTCTTCTCTTTCTTCTTTTGCTTCTTCTCCCTCCTTTCTTCATCCTTCTCCGAGCTATCAGATAAAAAACTCCGATATTTCTAAAATTATCTCCGACTTTTTCCAAAAAATCTCCGAGAGTTTTCAGAAAATCTCCGAGATATTTTCTAAACTCTCCGACATTTTTTTGCGTTCCTCCGAAGAATCCTGTTTCTTCTAGGAATATCGTGGATTTTGGTCTCCTTATTTTGAAATAAACACGCGATTCTTTGGGACAATAGCTAGATAATTCCTACTTTTGTAACTATCATTTTTCTTGCATTCAGCCTTTGGCTATTGTATGAATGGAAGAATTACATAATCTCTCACCTTCTTTCTTGTGAGGACTTCGTCTATTCAACTCTACTTTTAAGTGCATAACGACCATGAACCGTGCTAACTTTTCTTGTCTTTTCGTTTTTCTAGCTTTCCCTTTAGGGGTTATGGCGCAGCAACCTACTGACAGTGTCCAGACTCGCCAGTTAGATGAAGTGAAAGTCACCGCTAAAACACAAGTGGAAACCCCAGTTGCCTCTTTGTTCCTACCTACAAAGCTCCAGAAAAAACATAGTACCAATGGATTCCAACTCTTAGATTTACTCCAAATCCCCCAACTTGAAGTGTCCCTCTTGGACTATGCCATTTCCCTTAAAGGAGGAGGCGAACTGGTTGTGTGTATCGATGGGCGAGAAGCCACGATGGAAGAGGTAAGAACGTTGCGTGCCAAGCGAATTAAACGAGTGGAGTACACCCGAACGCCCTCTGGTAAATATGTAGGAAAAGCAGGTTTACTGAATTTTGTCACAGATTTGGCAGAAGGTGGTGGAAATATCTACCTCTCGGCTGAACAAGGAATGGCATATAAAAAGGGAGATTATCTAGCTTTTGCGGATTATACGCGAGGTAAATCCTACTTCTCTACACTCATCTTCCAAAATTGGTCGCGCAATCATGACTATACAGAAGGAAAAGAGCACTATAAATTTACCAATGGTGATGAGATGTCGCGCATCATGTCCAACAAAGGTAATCTCAACTCCGATAATAGTTTGGGGGGAAGGTTGAAGTACACCCACACTACACCAGAATCCACTTTTAACTCCTATCTCAATTTTGTGTATTCTGCAAGTCCCAGCCACGAAACAGTGAATGAAGCCACTTATGCTGGGAAATATATAGGAAAAACTCAAAAGTATGATCGTTATCATGGTAGAGCATGGACGCCTACTTTGTACATTGACTATCAGCGTTCTTTGCCGCACAATCAACGTTGGCGAATCATTTTAAATGCTGGCCTAGGCAGGGAGAAAACCTCTTTATTTAACCACGAGGATAATCAATCAGATTTGTGGACAGATGCGTCGGAACACACGCATAGTGTGTTGGCTGTTTCCCAATATTCCAAATATTGGGAAGGAGGGTGGTCTGGAGATGTCCAGCTTTCTCATGGGTGGAAACATTATGATGATGAATATCTCGGCACGTCTCCTAGCAGCCAGTCACTCACCACGCAAAATTCTTATGGAGCTTTGAGCATTTCGCGATATACTGAGAAATATTATGGCTATCTGTCTGCTGGTATTTCAAATATTGGGGTCAATCTCAATGGCGACCGCCAACACTATTTGCATCCTGTACTATATTATGGGGGCAATTATTTGTTGAACGAGAAGAGTAGTGTGAGTTTGAATGGAGAGTTCACCCATACAGAGTTCACACCCTCCAACAAAAACTCGGTAGTCGTGCCAGTTTCTTTTTTTGAATCTGTGGTCGGTAACCCGAATATTAAGCCCATTAAAGTGATGACCAACAGGCTTTCTTACAATACGAGCGTGAAAGGGCTAAAACTCTCTGGAACTTATTTGAGTTTGTGCTATTTTGATAATGAACTTGACAGATTTTCATTAGATGAATCGCGCATTTATCGTATGAGGGTAAACAACTCTTTCTTCTGTGGCAACCATTTTACATTGGAGCTTTCGCATAATTTCTTCCAAAACCACTTATTGCTTACAACGACTGTCCAACAAGAGTTGAATTATCTCCGTGGCGATGATTATCACCTCTCGAAGTCTATATTGCGCTATGGGGGCAATGCCACTTATCTTGTGGGAGATTTTCGTATAAATGCTCGTTTCACTAGTGGATATCACGCTCTTGACATTCGTGAACCCTTCTTTGTGCGCATTGACCCTCGTTATAGTTTCAGTGTACAATGGACACATCAGGATTGGAGTCTGACTTTTGCTGCGCAGAATGTGTTTAAGCGCTATTTTGAAAATCAAATTCACATGGATTATGGCCAGTATCAGCGCGAGGTTGTCCGAGCCTTTGAAGCACAAGGTAGATGTTTGAATCTAACTGTGGCTTACAATTTTGGATTTGGACGTAAGCATCAGGCTGGAAGTCAAGAAGTTGATAAGAAAATTGAGAGTGCTATATTGAAGCCATAGGCTAATAGCCACTGCAACAGGGTGAAGTTCTAACACATGACATGGAGAACGTAGCCAGAGTGCTGCGGTTGTGGTAAAAAGATAAAATGAGAAAAAGGGTCGTCTCTGGCAAGGTTTGCGAGAGACGACCCTTTGTGTGTGGCAAATGTCAGTGTGGGTGAAGGGAAGACTACGGCAGGAGTGTGAGTAGCTCCGAGAGGTCTTCGATAATGTGCGTAGGGATAGATTCATCTACGGACTTTGGCGTCCATTCTTCTCCACGAAACCAAATGGTTTTGCACCCTAAAGCGTGGGCTGGTGCGATGTCTTTGCCGAAAGCATCACCGATGGCAATGCAATCTTGCGGGGCGCGCTGGGCAAGGTCGATGCCGAGTTGCCATATCGCAGGATCGGGTTTGCGCACTCCAACCGTGGCACTCTCCACAATGCGAGGGAAGAGGTCGAGCAGTCCGTAGCCTTGCAGGACTGCACGGATGTTGCCATAAAAATTGGTGACCAACACGAAGTCATATCCGCGTGTCACTAATATATCAAGGACTTTGCGCGCACGAAGTGTGGTGTGGCGTGCTTGAGTGTCGCAATAGGTGGCCACAATGTCTACGATGCTCTCGCGCTCTTCGGCTGAGAACTGAAAACCTCCTTCAGTGCAAAGATGCTCCACTTCGAGGGTCACTTTCTTATGTAGGAGAGTAGCGAAGTCATCTTCCGGGAGAATGATGGGATGTTGGGCTAGTGCTCGCTCACCGTGTACATAAGCTGCACGCCAAGTGTCGGTGTCGAGTTGCGCAAGTGCGGGGTGTTCGATCGCAGCTTTGGTGAATCCATCGCGGAGCACGTAGTTCCAGTGGCGTGCATCGGAATCGAGCGTTCCGCCATAGTCGAAAAGGAGGGTAGGCATGAAAGAATGTCGAGAAAAAAAGGAGGTTATTGGGGAGAGGGGGGCTAGTGTCGGTGTGCAGGTTTGATTTTCACCAAAGCAACTCCGACTACTATCCAAAAGATTTCGCGGATGCGGGTGAAGAATGAGGCATAGATGCCCATGGAAGCACCAGCCGTGGGAAAGAGTAGGGCGACGATGACTGCTAAACTTCCCTCTCGTGCACCCAGTTGCATGGGAAGGAAGAAGAGGAGATTGCCCATGAGCGAAGAGAAACCTAAGATGATGAGTCCATCGGCTAGCGTGGCATTGGTGAGTCCGAAGGCAAGGAGGATGCCGTAAAATTCAAGACTATTGAAAAGCCGCCCCACATATTCTGCCAAGAGGGCGCGGAGAAATACGCGCGGATGAGCGTAGAGTGTGCGGATATGGCTGTCGATAGTGAGCAAATCGTTTTGATGCGCTTCGCGAAATCGCTTTGCCCAGCCTCCTATGAGGGGGAGAAGTCCAAGAATCTGGAAGAAACGTAGGGCAACTCCGCGTTTGTAGCATTGTTGAAAAAAGAGAATGGCAGCCACAAACAACAAGAGGTAGAGGCTGAACAAGCCAGCAAGCCATGGCGTAATCCTAGAGAAGTGGCAGACCACAAAGACAATCAAGGCGGTGGTCCACAAGAAGAAGTGGCTAAAGACGTGAAGGAGTGAATAGAGTGTCACAGAAGCTAGCGCGCGCTGTGTGCCTACGAGGTGCGAGAGTTCGAGCACGCGATAGGGAGCTCCGCCAGACCCGAAGGGAGTGGTGTAGGAAAAGGCGAAGCCCGACACGGTGAGTTGGCCAGCGCGTGCGAGAGAAATGTGATGATCAGCGTGCCCCGTATTGACCAAGAGCTGAAAAGCATAGGCGTTGAGGGCATAGACTGGAATCCAGCTGCCCACGACGAGGGGAAGATAACGGACTACGCGGTCAAGATTGTGGCGAATGATTTGCCACCCATCGGGGAAACGCCAGATGAGAAGCCCGATGGCAAGCAGTCCAAAGGCGAAGAACAGATTGCGATAGAGAGGTTTCATGCAAGGAGTTGCAGAGGAATGAGAGAAGGTGTGAGAGAAGAAGGATAAACCCAAATCGGTCATTAGACCGTTATAGTGCAATTCGTTATAGAGAAGATAACTTCCTGCCATCTTTCATTTTCTTGTTGGCATCTTGTTTCTTGTTCGTTCTCGACGTAGCCCGCTACGCCTTCGAACTCACAACCAACCATCTGCTCAACAATCAAATAAAAACTGTTCAGGATCTAATGACCGATTTGGGATAAAAAGTGATAGCTCAGCTCTTATTCTTCCGTAGTTTCTGATTCGATTTGCAGGCGAAGTCGTTGACACAGTGCTTCGTGCTGGCGGTGCATGTGGATGTAGATGACTAAAAACACGGTGATGTCGGCGAGCGGAAACAAGATGACTGCCCAAGGATGCCACACGGCAAGGAGCAAACTAGCATAAAGCACAAAGGCGCGCCAGTTGAAAGTGAGCGCGTTTGCCCATTTCATCAGCGGAAGACTGCCAGCGCGGAACGTTTTTACCAAAGCTTCGGGAAGCTCCGTGGGATAGTGCTCATCGAGCGTGCGCTTGAATTGTTGGAACTGTGGCGTAGCTTGTTCTTGCGCTTGTGTATAGTTGATGTAGAACCAGAGGAAGATTTTCCACGCAGGTTGCTGACGTGCGGAAACTTCTGCGAAATCTTGGCGCAGTTGTTGAGAATTATCGAGTTCGCTTTGGGCTTTACCTCGAATGAAATAGAGATGGATGTTGCGGTAATAGTCGGCTAGTCTGCTCTGCGCTCCGTGAATCTGAGTGCCAATGAGGAGGAGCAGCACAAAGATGCTCAAGTTCCAGTTGGGACTCTCCGACCACCCAGGAACCATGGGCTGATTGTAGAGGCGAAGTCCCACAGCAAGATAGATGCAAATGAACCAAATGTTGCCGGCAAAGCCATCTAAGATGCGCCCCCAAAGGGTTTTCTGTCCCGTCATTCGGGCTAGTTGGCCATCCGCTGAGTCATAAAAGTTTGCCCATATGAGCAGTGCAATGCTTATGAGGGTGAAAAGCAAGTTGCCCTCCCCAAGGTACATGAAATAGGCCGCACCGATGCCCAGAAAGATGCTAAGAATGGTGACCACATTGGGATGAATGTGGAGTGCACGAAAGAAGCGCGCCCAAAGAAGTCCGATGGGGCGAGTGAAATAAACGTCGATGTTTTCTTCGGTGTCGCTACTTTTTAGCGTGGCTTGCAGAGAAAAAGGTTGGTCGCTCATGAGAAGATATGGAATTTATTGGAGAGGGGATCGAAAAAGAAGGATAAGCCGGAAGGACTATTCTGAGAATGCTAAGAAAGAAAAGCCATTGAAGGGCAATTTCTAGCGGTTATTTAGCAAGGAGAGAAAGGCTATGTTGCACGATGGCTGCGGAGGCTTCGGGCAAACAAGCGGAGAAGGAGGGGAAATCGTTGAAGTCGATGAAGACAAAGGTGCCATCTTGGCGAAGGATGGCGTCACCTCCATAGATGGAAAAGCCTGATTGTTGTGCCACTTGTGTGGCAGAGGTGTGCATGGCGCGGAGTATTTGCTTCCACATTGGGGAGGATAGAGCCAAATCCTTGTGGTGGTTGTGCTGTTCATGCCCAAATTTAGAGAATCCCTTCGGAGAGTGCGGCTCGGCATGAAAGAAATTCGTGCCCACCACTCCGTAGAATTTCACCAGTTGTCCGTCGATATGCTCCATGACTAGTGCATCTTCGTTTGTGTACTCGGAGAGAATGGCGTCAAGTTGGGCGAGATGCTCCACAAATTGCACATCGTTGGCGGAGGTTGTGGCAGTGTTGTTGCGCTTCCACCAAAGAGGGAAGAGGAGAGTGGCTTTGCGGTCTGCAGTAAGTTCGGAAGTGTGCCAATGCTTTGCGGCATGTCCACTCTCGGCAAACCACTGTTGGAAGTCGGTGCGTTGGGCTTTTTGCAGCGCGCGTGGGCTATTGAGAACTATCACTCCGCGTTCTTCTGCAGCAGTAAGTGCTTGGAGAGCTGCTTCACTACGAGCCATGGAGAGGATGAGTGTGGACTTTTCTAACTGCGGTGGGCGATGTTCAAACACTGCTTCGTCGAATGTGGCGACACACACGCCTTGGAGCGCGAAGTTCATGACGAGAGAACGGAAGAGTGCTTCATCGCGTGCTTCGGAATTGGGGGAGTATTTGGAGTGACGTGAGATGAGTGTGACCATATTAGACGTTAGAGAGCGCAGACCCTTCTTGCTCGCCACGAGAAGCGTGGCTCGGGTATTGGAAGGTTAGACGTTAGAAATTAGACGTTAGACGTTAGAGGGCGCGGAGCTGTTGGGGGCTCCAGGATAAGCGTGGCTAGAATAGAAAGTTATATCCCTTCTTGCAAGAAGCATTCCGCCTTAGCAATGTCGCTGGCGTGGTCGATGTCTAGGATTTTGTCGAAGAGATGGGCTTTCAACTTCAGACCGTCGGCGATGAGCCCTCGTTGAAAATTGCGCAAACGATGCTGACCTTCTGCCATGCAGCGCGAGAGGGTGGTGAGTGCCTTGGGAGAAAGGGTGTAAATACCTCCAGAGATGAAGATTGAGTCTATATGATGATTCTTGTCCCTGTCTGAACTCTCCTCGGAAAAGTCAGCATTCTTGTCTGAGAAGTCAGCCTTCTTATCAGAAAAATCCGTGATTTTGTCGGAAACATCTCTTGTTTTGTTGGCGGTATCCGTAATCTTGTCGTGAAAACCAGTGATGTCGAGCTGAGAGGTTGCAGTGACATAGAGCGGACTTTCGTCGTCTACGAAATCTGTTACCGCCATGCAACCGTCATATCCGTCAAGTAGATATTGTTCTGTGGCATGCAGGTAAGCGCGAAAGGCTTCTTCTTGAAAAATGGTGTCTACCGTGGTCAAGCAGAAGGGAGCTTCTTGCAAGTAGGGTGCGAGTGCCGCGAAGGTGTGCATGGACGAAGGGGTATCTGCCACCACGATGCGCAGTGGAATAGTGGGATTGGCTTCCGAAAACTCCAACAAATACTGGTGGGTTTCTGGGCGCGCGCTGTTGACGGCTACGATGATTTCTTCTGCTCCACAGCGATGAAAGATGCTAATGAGCCTTTCGATCATGGGAACTCTGCAGAGCGGAATCAGAGGTTTCGGCTGAGTGACACCTTCTGTGGCGAGACGACTGCCTTCGCCTGCGGCAATGATGGCAAATTTCATGGAAGAGGTGTGGGATTATCTATTGAGAGTTGGAAAGAATCTCCGAGCGATGTCATGAAGACACGGAGCATTTCCAACCCCTAACGAGAGATACAAAGGGAGAATAAGCAAAGCAGCACCACTTTCTTAGGAGAAAGGGTGCTGCGTTATCCTATTATAATAAGGAGAAAATTAGAAGATGACGCGCACCATGAAGCGGATACCCCAGCGCGCAATCGAAGGATCGTCGATGTAAGTGAAGCGGCGCACATAGTCCACATGGACTAATTTGAAGAGATTGTGGATACCGAAGGCGGCTTCTACGTAGGGCACTTTAGGATCCATGGCATAACCTGTGGGCTTAAACACGCCATTCTTGAATTCACCTGGGAAGATGAAGAGGTCTGTACGGTGGCGGTTTTGCTCTAGATTCGGATTATTCTTGTCAGTGAGCTTGCCCCACAGCACATTAAATCCGATGTGCTCGCGAATCTTCAAGCGATTGATGAGCGGAATGCGGTTGAAAATCTTGCCATGAAGGTTCCAGTTGAACATCAACTGCGCATATCTGTCGTTGAAGAATTCCATGTTGTTGACGAGATAATACATGTCGTCTTCATAGACATAGGACAAGTTGGCCTTAGGCATGATGAGAAGTGGGAAAGGCACCTTGTTCCACTGGGCACCAGCTGCAAAGTCGAAGTCCATACGTCCCCAAGAGTGGAGCCAAACACGCTTGCGCACGCCAATCTCTGTGAGGTTGTAGGTGTAGTCGCTGCCGAAGCCTTTAAATCCCGTGGTGTGGGAGATGCGATAAATCGGAGCTTCCTTGTTCACCAAGATACGTCTTTGCTTCGTATTGATGTAGGCGACACCGGGTTGATACTTGAGTGTCATCGAAAGATCCGTTGTGTTGAGGAAGTTTCGATTGAGATTGGCCAGGTTTTTCCCACTTTCGGGGCCCCAAGGTGTGATAGTATAGGGCAGACCTGGGTCGGATTGGTGAGCGTGAGCCACAGGTTGATAGAAGAGATGGTAGGTTGGCTCTGTCTGGCTATAACGAAGTTGCGTCTTCCATTGGAGACCATCTTCCCATTCTCGGTCGAAAATCAACTTGAAACTACGATCGTACATCATGTGCTTCACGGAAGACCACGTCAATGCACGGAACACATTGTCCTTATCTGTGTTGAGATATTGGTCGGAAGGCACACCTACGTCATAAGAGTAGTTGAAAGTGAGGTTGGCAGTAGGAAATTCCATGGGGAGATACGCTTTCTTCTTGAAAGAATAGGTCATTTCTCCCATGCCTTTCCAGCGTTGGTCGCGGAAACCATAGGCCAAGTATCCACGCCAAAAGAAGTGGGGATTGAAATTAGCTGTGGTTTGCGCTGAAGCACGAAGGCGAAGTCCATCTACAGGGTTGGTGGTTACCATCGTGTTCACTGGACCTACGTCCAATTTTGAGGGATGTTCGTCGTCAATAGAGGTTGGAACGAAGTTTTCAATTAGGGATTTACCTACCCAAATAAATGGCTTGATGCCAGGAATGTTCATGATGCGCTTCACAAAGAGGGAAGTTTTGTCTTCCGACTTGGTGAGTTGCTCTGTGCGATGCTGAGCCCAGAACTTGTCTTCCTGCATCATAGCATCGGGTTCTATCTTGGTATTGCCACGGAATCGGAAAAGACGGTCAGAAAGTGGCTCAAAAGAGTAGTTAGTGTACTCCGTATAGCGTTTCACCTCCAAGGTTTTCAAAAACTTCGCCGCTTCCAACAAGACAAACATGTCGTTTTTGGCCAGTACTTGCTCACCGCTGGGCAATTGTGTGAACTGTTGGGCGATGTTGATGCGCTTTACGTAGTTGACCGTTGACTTGATGGGGATGCTTATATCGGCTTTCGCAATGCGAAAGGTGGAGTCGGCCATGATATAGAGGGACCCAGTGAAGCCGAAGTCGCGAGAGTTGTTAGGGCCAAAGGACACTTGGATGCACTTGTTGCCATCAACATAGGTGGTGTCTTCGATGAAGTAGCGATAAAATGCGATGGCTCCGTTCGTGGCTATGGGACTCAAGAACTGCGATTGGACAAAACGGATGTCGTCTTCGTAGATATTCACCTCGGTAAAGACATCTTGGAGCATGGAAGCAAGAATATCGCCCGTGTCGATGAGTTCATTCATGCCCGTCGTGCGTTGTCCTTTGATGATACTCTTTTTCTCGTCTTGCTTCTTGCGGTAAATCTCTTGAGACACGGTCTCATCCACTGAGAGAGGAAGGATGAGTTTACCTGTTTCGGGCGAGGTTTCCACGTGTTCCTTCAAGAAAGGCATTGCCTTAAAGGTGCCTTCTTCAAAGACTTTTGGGGTGATATCACTCAGTGCAAAGGCGAGTTTGTCATACTTCTCTACACTATAGTAGTCGCGCTGGCGGAGATTGCTTGCCTTTTTTGCGGCAATCACCTTTTCCATCAAGATGACCGCAGGGTTGTTCTTACGAGAATACTTCTCGCGCTTCGCTTGTACCACTGCTGTACCAAGGCTCATGTCGATGGTGCGCAGCTTAACGATAAGCGAATCCGCAGTAGATTTGGGATGTAAGCTCTGGGTTTGATAGCCAATACTTGAGACAATCAGTTTGCCCCCTTTGCGGAAAGGGATAGAAAAACGGCCATCGGCATCGGTTTGTACCGCACCCTTCGCGCCATCGTAGAAGACATTGACGAAAGGCGTAGCCTCTCCAGTCTTAGCATCAAGCACGCGCCCCACTAGGCGTTGGGCACTGGCTGACAAACAGCCTAGGATGAGAAGCGGTAACAAGAGGAGAAATCTCTTCATATAGGGAGAAATTGTAAGCAATAATCAAATTAAGTGGAGAAACAACGAGATTGTTTAGCTCTGACGTTGGCGACGATCATCACGATGATGGCGAGGAGTGAATGGAAGAGGGTTAGCATTGGCCTCATCGTAGCTTAGGCGGTGACGATAAATGTCGATAGCCGCATAAATAGCTTGGAGGAGTGAGAGTTCCGAAGCCACACCTTTGCCCGCTATATCGAAAGCCGTGCCATGATCTGGGGATGTGCGCACAATATTCAGCCCTGCCGTGAAGTTTACTCCGTCGTCCATGGAGAGAGCCTTGAAAGGTGCAAGCCCTTGGTCGTGATACATCGCGAGAACTGCGTCAAAATGGCGGTAAGCTCCCGCACCGAAGAAGCCATCAGGGCTGTATGTGCCAAATACGGGGAGACCTTCGGCTTGTAACTGCGCGATAAGGGGCTGGAGCACGTCTTGCTCCTCCTTGCCCAACAGGCCTTCATCGCCGTTGTGTGGGTTGAGACTGAGCACTGCTAGGCGAGGTGATGAACAATCAAAGTCGCGTTTTAGGCTTGCTAGGATTTGACGTATACAGGTTTCCACGCGTTCTATGGTAATCTGCTCAGGCACTTCCTTGATAGGCACGTGCACGGTGGCTAAAGCTACGCGAAGCAACTCATTCATTAAGATCATCAAGGCACTACCTTCGCTGCGTGCCTCAAAAAACTCCGTATGTCCTGGGAATTGGAAAGACTCGCTTTGAATACTTGCCTTGTTGATGGGGCAGGTCACCACCACATCAATCTTGCCAGCTTTGACATCTTCGGCTGCGCGTTCGAGAGCTTGGTGTGCCCAACGGCCTGCTTCAGCAGAAGGTTGGCCAAAGTTTACTTTCACCTCAGCACCTTCTGTCACATCCACCAAGTTAAGCTGTCCTTCTTTGGCTGCTTCAGCTGAGGCTACCACCTTCCATGTGGTCTCGAGTCCAAGTTGCTGGCGATGTGCTTGGGCTGCTTGATCGCTACCATAGACAATGGGAGTGCAAAGTTCAAAGAGAGTAGGTTGGGAAAAGGCTTTGAGAATCGTCTCATAGCCGATGCCGTTCATGTCTCCGTGGGTGATGCCCACGCGTATCTTATGTGTCATGTTGTTGATGCTGAGAGGTCGTTGAAGAAAATCATGGAGAAGCAGGACTGCTCATCGAGTAGGAAGAGCACTTATGCACGTTCTTCTTCCATGCGCTTGGTGGTGAGCATACCACAGGCTGCGTAGATGTCTTGTCCGCGCGAAGCACGAATGGTGGTGGTGATGCCGTGATTGTTGAGATAGTCTCGCATACGTTCCATCGCCACTTCGTCTGTGCCGTCAAAACGCGTGTCGGGAATCGTGTGGAATCGAATCATATTGATGCGACAATCCAAGGGAGCCAAGAGTTTAATCAAGGCTTTGGCATGATCTATCGAATCATTGATGCCTTTGAAGACGATGTATTCAAACGTGAGTCGGCGTTGTTTGGCGCCTTCTGCGTAGTCCTCGTTGGTCTTGCGGCAGAAATCATATTGACTCAGCAACTGTACCATATCTTCAACGCCAAAGGCGCGTTCGGCAGGCATCATGGCTTTGCGCTCATCTGGCAAAGGATGGTGGAGGGAAACCGCAAGCGAACAGTTGCTTTCGTTGAGGAATCGAATCAAACCTTTAGCGACTCCTACGGTAGACACCGTGATGCGCTTCGGACTCCAAGCATATCCCCATTCGGCAGTCATCGCTTTTGTGGCGCGGAGCACATTTTCGATGTTGTCCATCGGTTCACCTTGTCCCATAAATACGATGTTGGTGAGCTGTTCGCGCTGAGGCAGAGAATAAATCTGGTTGAGAATGTCGGCAGCTGTGAGATTTGCCATGAAACCTTGTCGGCCGGTCATGCAAAACTCACATGCCATCTTGCAGCCCACTTGCGAGGATACACAGAGCGTAGCACGTTTTCCATCGGGGATGTAGACTGTTTCGATGTAATGTCCACGCTCTGTTTTGTAGAGATATTTGATAGTACCATCTTTAGACTCCACGCTTTCCACGGGAGTTGAGATGCCAATCTTGTAGTTTTCTGCGAGTTTTTGTCGCGCAACCTTGGAGAGATTAGTCATCTCGTCAAAAGAGCGCGCATGTTTGTCGTATAGCCAACCACAAATTTGTTTTCCCACAAACTTGGGTAAGCCCAAATCGAGTGCCACAGTTGTGAGTTCTTCGAGCGAAAGTCCCAAAAGTGAAGGTTTTGCGTCCACTGTTGCGTGGGGCTTTGTCGAGGATGGGCTTGTATTTGTTGTCGTAGTTGTGGGAATTGTCATATTTGTTTCTATGTTTGTGATGCTTTGTTGCCGTTGTCAACAAACTATTCCTTGCAAAAATACGGAATTCTAGAGGAATAGCCTTTTGTTTTCTGAGTAAAGTCCCCAAAATGAAGCGTAATTTGACACACTTTTTACGAAGTGTCACATGAGATTTCCAAAATCGATAGTACGTAAGCCACAAAATAATCTTTTTTTCTAGTATTACAATGTAGTTGTTGATTAAATGTTACCTTTGTACCCTCTCTAATTTCTCGGCTATGGCTTGTGAAGTATTATTGACAGAATTTATAATCAACAAACTTTACGATGATGTATATACTATTTTCTTTGCTGCCAGCTTTGTTCTGGGGGCTATTACCTCTAGCAGTTGCTAAAGTTGGCGGACGTCCCATTCAACAAATTATAGGAACAACGGTCGGCACTTTTCTTGTGGCTTCGTTGGTCTTCCTTGTACAACGTCCTGAAATTGGGCAGAGTATTTTTGGCTGGTGTGCCCTATCGGGTGCTTTTTGGGCATTTGCTCAAATGCTACAGTATCGTTCTTTTGAGCAAATTGGAGTTTCCAATGGTATTCCCATTTCTGTGGGTATGCAATTAACAGCAAATGCCGTAGTGGGTACTCTGTTTCTTGGAGATTGGCCGACTTGGGGTGAACGCTTCGTGGGATTTGGTGCCATTGCCATCATTGTTGCTGGTATTTATCTCACCACGTTGCAAGAGAAAAAAGAGTCTGCGTCCAATGTTCGTGTGGAACTCTTGCAAGAGGTGAGTGGGGTCTCTCATGATGAATCGAAAGCTCCTCAAAGAGATATGCGAGGTGGATTCGTCACACTCACCATTGCAACCGTAGGCTATGTGGGCTTTTCGTTTATTCCTGCAAAATTTCATGTGCCCGGTCAAGTTGCATTTTTCCCACAAGCTCTTGGAATGGTGGTTATGTCTCTGTTGCTTTCTCTTTTCTTTCTGCGTCAGCGTCCATTTTCTAAAAAGAGTGCACAAAACTTGCTAGGTGGTTTTATCTTTGCCATCGCAGTTCTGCTTTATCTTATATCGATAGAGTTTAATGGAGTGTCCATTGCTGCTTCTATGGCTCAGATGAATGTAGTGCTAGCTACTCTTGGTAGTATCTATATTTTGGGAGAAAGTAAGACGAAGTGGGAACTTAAACGTATTTTCCTTGGACTATTCTTAGTTGTAGTAGGAGGTTTCCTCATTGGTCTTACTTCTGTAGATTGGGTTAAAAGCCTCTTTTGAAACTTCTTCTTTCACTCCTAACTGATAATTCTCAGGTTGTAGCCATAAGAAATTAGAGCTGTTTTTTTACTGCTCCGAGAAGATTACACAAAACATGGAATGAGTTGGGGAAAATCTGTGTTGTCAACGAGAGTATCCAATAAATAACTATATTTGCTCTGCATATTTAGCTGAATGTAAAACTAAAATCAAGAAGTCATAAGAACTATCACATTGAACAATGGCATAGAAATGCCACAAATAGGTTATGGCGTATTTCAAGTGTTGCCAGATAGGCGGAGTGTTGCGTAGCTGATGCTTTGAGTGTAGGCTATCGTATAATTGATACTGCGCAAGTCTATCAAAACGAAAAAGGGGTGGGGCGTGCTATTTAGAAAAGTGGTATCAAACGCGAAGATATTTTTGTTGTCGATAAAATATGGTTTTCGCAGTGCAGATGTGGCCAAGATGTTTATGAAATGGTCAGATTTGATTAAGTAAGGCTTAGACCTTACTTATGAAATGGTCGCTTATGGTGGCTCACAAACTCGTTATGACCGCGATAAATGCAAAGAGTGGTTCAGAAAGATACTCTAAGCATTTATCGCAGTTTTATATAGATTTCTCCGTTGGGTCGGAGATGAATAAGAGGCTGTGGGAGAGTGGTGATGGCGGATGGCTTCAGTGCAAAAAAAGCTCCATCTCATTGAGATGAAGCTTTTGGAGTACACTCTCAGGGATTCGAACCCTGGACCCACTGATTAAGAGTCAGTTGCTCTACCAACTGAGCTAAGAGTGCAACAGTGGAATCGTTGCTACTAAATCCTCCAAAGGAGGTTGGTACACTCTCAGGGATTCGAACCCTGGACCCACTGATTAAGAGTCAGTTGCTCTACCAACTGAGCTAAGAGTGCAGTGCTTAGTAGCATTGTTTCCTTGTTTCGGGTGCAAATCTGAAACGTCCAAATGTTTCAGCAGTTTTTTTGCTTGAAACTCTCAAAAAACACTTTTTTCTCTATGAATAACGCAGAGTGAAGCGAGAAAAAGGTGTTTTAGTACAAAGATTGCGCGCTAGTCTCGAGAGAAAAGATCGCGTGTGTAGACCTTGTTTTTGACATCGTCGAGTTGTGTGTCGTAGCGATTGGCAATGATGGCTTGCGATATGGATTTGAATTTCTCCAAATCGTTGACTACTAAACTTCCAAAGAAGGTGCTACCATCTTGGAGGGTGGGTTCATAAACGACGACGGTGGCTCCCTTGGCTTTGATGCGCTTCATCACTCCTTGGATAGAGCTTTGGCGAAAATTGTCGGAATTGGCTTTCATTGTCAGTCGATACACTCCAATCACACAGTCTTTTTCATTGGCAGGATTGAAAGCTGGGTTTTCTCCATAGTAGCCTGCAGCGCGCAACACGCGTTCGGCGATGAAGTCTTTGCGCGTTACGTTGGATTCCACAATGGCGCGCACTAAGTTTTGGGGAACATCCTGGTAGTTGGCCAAGAGCTGTTTGGAGTCTTTGGGCAAGCAATAGCCGCCATATCCGAAGGAGGGATTGTTATAGTCGTTGCCAATGCGAGGGTCTAGGCAGACTCCGTGAATGATTTGCTCGGTGTTGAGCCCTTTGAGTTCTGCATAGGTGTCGAGTTCATTGAAGTAGCTCACGCGCAGTGCGAGATAAGTGTTGGCAAAGAGCTTTACAGCCTCGGCTTCGGTGAGTCCCATGAAGAGGGTGTCGATGTCGGGTTTCAAAGCTCCTTGTTGGAGTAGGGCTGCAAAGGTGTGAGCGGCTTCATCTAGTCGAGCATCGCCTTCAGGACGTCCTACGATGATGCGTGAAGGATAGAGATTGTCGTAGAGAGCTTTGCTTTCGCGGAGAAATTCAGGGGAAAAGATGATGTTGTCGCTCCCCATGCGCTGGCGAATCTGCATGGTGTATCCCACGGGAATAGTGCTCTTGATTACCATAATGGCTTTGTCATTTACTGCCATCACAGCTTCTATCACAGCTTCTACGGCAGAGGTGTCAAAGAAGTTGCGTTGTACATCATAGTTGGTGGGAGCGGCAATCACCACGAAGTCGGCGTTGCGATAGGCACTAGCTGCATCGAGTGTGGCAGTCAGATTTAGTTCCTTTTCTGCCAGATATTTTTCAATGTAAGTGTCTTGGATGGGTGAGCGTCTCGCATTGACAGCTTCGACACGTTCGGGGACGATGTCTACAGCTGTGACGTGATGGTGTTGAGCTAGGAGGGTGGCAATGCTCATGCCGACATATCCAGTGCCGGCAAAGGCGATGTTGTAAGTGTTCATGGGATGTATCATCTATAAATGACCATGTGGTGCTCAGTGGACTGGTGTGTTTGTAGCCCAACAGCCCAGTAGGGTATAAAGGCTATTAAGAAAAAAAGCGAGTTTCGATGAAGAAACTCGCCTAGTCTTTTGTGCCATTAGTGGTAGTGCCTACGGGAATCGAACCCGTATGTCATGCGTGAGAGGCATGTATCCTAACCATTAGATGAAGGCACCATAAGGTGCGGAAGGTGGGGGATTCGAACCCCCGGTACGGTTGCCCGTACGTCAGTTTAGCAAACTGGTGGTTTCAGCCACTCACCCAACCTTCCTTGGGTGCATTTGTTTGTCAAACGCAGTGCAAAAGTAGGCACTTTTTTCGAAACTACCAAGAGTTTAGATGAAAATATTTGGAGAAAATGCGATTTTCAATAGAATTCTATTTTGAAGGTTCCTTTTTGATGAGCGTGAATGTGGCTTTTTTCTGGTGGAGGATACAAGATATCTAACGTATGCTTCGACAGGTCTTGTTTGCTTTATTTGCTTTATGCTATATATTCTTATTCTGATTGGTCGAAAATTCGTATCTTTGCCTAGTATAAATCTGCTAATTCTTTTGTTAGAAAACCGCATTGCTCATGATTCATTCTCGCACTTCTGCACTTGCACTCCGTTGTGCCCCCCTTCCCCTTGTCCGCATTGGTTTTGTAGGTCTAGGACGAAGGGGACTCGCCACTCTGCGCCGTTACCAATATATAAAGGGTGTGGAGGTGACCGCTTTGGCAGATTTGTCGGAAGATTGTGTGGCTGCAGCAAAGTCTGTGTTGCAAGGTTGGGAAAAGTGTGAAGGAGTGAAAGAAGCATCTGAAAGTTTGGCTCATGTCTCTGAAGAGAAGCTCCTGTGTTACGTGGGGGAAGATGCTGCCACCCAACTTATGCATTCAGGAGAGGTGGATGTGGTGTATCTTTGTACGGATTGGGATTCGCACACCCCCTTAGCTGTGGAAGCGATGCGAGCAGGAAAGCACGTGGCTGTGGAAGTACCTGCTGCCACCTCCGTGGAGGAATGCTGGATGTTGGTGCGCACGGCAGAAGAAACGCAGCGACATTGCTTCATGACGGAGAATTGTTGCTACGACTGGTTTTCGCTGGCCGCACGCTCTTTATATAATAGCGGGTTTTTCGGTACATTGACTCATGCCGAAGGAGGTTATCTTCATGATTGGCGGAAGTTTTTTGCCGATGTTCAGACACAGAGCTACGAACAAGGAGCTTTTCATGGTGGTAATCCTTACCCCACGCATGGTATAGCCCCAATAGGTCAGCTGTTGCGCGACAATAACGACCGTATGGTGCAACTCGTTTCGATGACTGGCCGAGCCATGGGGCAGGATAGTAGTTTGGGGCATGCTAATTCTACCTTAATCACTACAGAAAAGGGCGTAACAGTTTTGCTTCAATTTGATTGTACTACACCACGTCCATATAGTCGTTTGCAAACGCTTTGTGGTACGAAAGCATTTGCACAGAAATATCCTAATGTTACTGTACAAAAAGATCCAGGAGTTTGGATCAATGAGGAAGCTGAAGCCCTGTTGTGGGAAGCACCTCTGACACCACAGATGAAAGCGTGGCAGGAAGGTAAGGCGCGTGGGGTGGAGAACCCAATGAACTATGCCATGGATGTCCGCTTCGTAGCGTGTCTGCAGGCAGGTTTGCCACTTGATATAGATGTGTATGATGCTGCGGAATGGTCGTGTCTCGTGGAACTAACGCGAGTTTCAGCTGAACAAGGTGGAATGCCTGTGGAGATTCCTCGTTTTCGTCCATAAAGTAGTAACTAGCCTTTCCAACTCCGTAGCAATAGAGGCTGCCTTTTCCCATCTTTGTTGCTGCTAGGCTAACGATATCGGTAATTATTCTTGACACAACATATAAAAGATTAGACTAATGAATATCGTATTTCTCGATAGTTTTGTGCTCAATCCTGGTGATCTCCAATGGGGACGTTTGGCTGAATTGGGGCAATTCACTGTATATGATCGCACTCCTTCAGATCAAATCGTAGAGCGGGCTAAAGATGCTGAGGTGATCATCCTCAATAAAAAGCGGATGACTGAAGAAATCTTTGCACAATTGCCGAAACTGCGCTTGATTTTAGTTTGTGCTACTGGCTATGATGTCATAGACCTCGAATCTGCGCGCCGACATGGCGTGACGGTGTGCAATGTTCCGGCTTATAGCACGCTGGCTGTGGCGCAACACACGCTTGCACTCTTGTTGGAGCATACCAATCGTGTGGGACATTATGCTCAACTCAACCGTGACGGCTACTGGGCGCGCAGTCGCGATTTCAGTCTTTGGGATGAAGCTGTGGAAGAACTCGCACAGCAACGCATCACCATCGTAGGATGGGGGAATATTGGCCGAAAGGTGGCCGAATTGCTCCGTGTGCTTGAAGCCGAAGTATGTGTGGTGACAAGCCAATCTGCGGAGTCTCTCCCTAAAGGTGTGAAAAAAATCTCTATGGATGAGGCATTTGCTACATCGGCTGTCGTTTCCTTGCATTGCCCCTTGAAGCCAGACAACAAGGCTTTTGTGAATGCAGAACTCTTGTCGAAGGCACGCAAAGGATTAGTGCTCATCAACACGGCACGCGGTGGCTTGATAGACGAGAAGGCTGTAGCCGAAGCTTTGCACAATGGACATCTTGCGGCGTATGCTTGTGATGTGTTGGCACAAGAGCCACCTGCTGCCGATAATCCCATACTGAATGCTCCCAATAGTTATGTGACCCCTCACATCGCCTGGGCAGGTGCTGCTGCGCGTGGCCGTATCATTAGCATCATGGCGGACAATCTTGAGGCTTTCCTCGCTGGAAAACCACAGAATGTGGTGAGCTAAATATACTTCATTGTATAGATATTTCCACTTGTTGGACTATTATACAAAACATCCCCCAGCGTTCACGTAGAACGATGGGGGATGATGTTTTTAGGCTTGCCACAAATGGGACGAAGCGGAAGAGTTTATAAAAGTCTTAGTGTTTGTTTCACCGACATTACTCTTGTGCAAAGTTAGAAACAGCGAGTTTCAAGATTTGTCCTTTGAAGTTTCCCGTGCGTTCCAAGGGGAAGACCAGCGTGCGCTGGTAGTACATCTTAGAAGCTGCGTAGGGATCGGAGGTGGCTCCGGCTGCACCTGCGTTAACTTGTGCGCTGCCTACGGTGAGAGGGTAGAGTGCTTGGCGGAATTTTCCGTCTATAAGCAGCGTTGTTTCCTTGTTGGTGCCGATGAAGGTGAGGCGTACAGTGCGGTCTTTGGGCAAAACGTAGTCGAACTCATTGAGGTAACCCTCACGCTCAAAGGCCAATTTTCCGTTTTGTGGAGATGCCAGATAGACTGTTGCATCGGGAGATTGGAAAAGCACAGCACCTTTCGTTACTTCGTCGGCTTTGATGGTGACGTCTACGGTGTAGTTGTAACCGATTTCGCGACCAAACCAGTCGAGCGAGGTGTTAGGTTGCAAAGGCAGGTGCGCATATTCTACTGTGGTACGCCCGGTCTTGCCAAGCGTACGTCCGAGGAGGTTGACACCAGGTGCCTCGCTGAGGATGGGGCTTAGGCGAGCGAAGTCGGCATAAGGTAAAGAAGTCTTTGCTGCTGTCCAAGTCTTGGTAGCAATAGTTTGAAGGGCTGGCATTACACGGTGGTGAATGTCGCGCACGGTGATGCCATTTCCTGCATGGTCGTTCCATACGGCAAACATACCACCTTGGATAGAAGGATCTCCCTCTTCAAACTTCTGGTTGCCGATTTGAGCAGGTGTCCAATGCTCGTAGAGGAAGGGGCAATTGAGGTAGTCGTAATAATAACCAGCTGCAGGGACTATGTAGACATAGCCATCGGGGATGGACACCATTTGGAAGCCTTGCTCCTTCATCTTCTTGGGGTCGGCATATCCATTGTACCACATTTGTAGCAATACATCCTTAGATTTCACAGGAGTCTTACCATCGGCGTGGGTGAGTGCACCCCAAGCCACGGCTTGCTTGCCATAGCGTTCAACGTGCTTGATGAGATGGTCGGTGAGGGAGCGGAATAATTCTACCACTTCCTTGTCTTTGTTGCTGTATTCGTCGGTACCAATGTGCACGCGCTTGCCTACAAAGACGGGGTTCTTACCACTACAGTACTCGGTGAAGAGACTATCTAGGAAAGGTACTACAGCGGGATTGCGCAAATCGAGATGGTCTGCTCCAAATTCTTCGCTGCCGAGTGAGGGACGATAGTGGGTAAAGGCCAGAGAGTGTGCGGGGACATCAATCTCAGGGATGATATCTACGCCTTGAGTTGCGGCTTCGCGTTGGAAATCAATGAACTCCTTCTTGGTGTAGTGACCATCTTTGGCAGTGAGTCCAGGAAAATAGTCGCTCTCCAAACGGAAAGCAGCGGGAGTCTTTGCCCAGTCGTTGCCAAAATACTGCTTGAAGCCATTGTCATTGAGGTGCACTTGGAGCGTATTCATCTTATAATAAGCCATCACCTTGACAAGTTGGCGTAAATAGTCCATGGGGATGTATTTACGACCAGCATCGATCATGAAGCCACGAAGGGCATATTGTGGACGATCGGTGGTGACACCTTGCGGAATGGCGTGAGATTGAGTTTGTTCGCTCAGTTGGAGAAGGGTGCGTGTGCCCCAAAATGCACCCGTAGGTTGGGAAGCAGTGAGGGTAACGTGGTCAGCAATGTTGAGGTGATAGCCTTCAGTGCCGAGAGTGTCAGCTTTAGACAGCGCAGCAAAACCCGCTTTGGCGAAGACGAAGTCACCTTTCTGTGGTTTTCCGCTGTTGATGATGAGATTTTTGCCCAACATCGTATAATAGTCTTGGGCGAAAGCTCGTGCGGCAGGGAGAAACTGACTATCTTGCACCACGATTCTGCCAGAAGGTACGAAGTTGCCCTTACCGCCTTGCCATGAAGTGAGTTCGGGAACAACGAAGGGGCGAGGATTTTGTGCCATAGCTGGTGACACTACGCAGAGTGCTCCAGCGAATAGGCTCGCTATTAGAGTCTTATTCATTGCTTTTATTAGGGGGTGTTGCTGAAGTAGTCGGTTAGAATGCGTGTTGGAATTTCATGCAAGGGCACGTCTTTATACAACTGACCAAGGACTTGTTGCATTAAACTCGGTTGATGCTGCAAAGCAGCTGCGGAAGTGGTGGAAAAAACTTCTTTATTGCGTAGCTGAACAGCGGCATAAGCTAGATAGACTTGTGCTTCGCTCTCACTTGAGAAACCTGCTTTGAAGAGATATTCCCAAAGATCTTGTACCTCTTTATAGAGTTTGCATTCATATAAGAGTTGTGCTACTTGGACATTCCGTTCATCACTGCCTGGGACAAGACTGAAGCGGTGGCGCATCATCTCAATACCGAAAGGAATAAAACCGTAGTTAAAGGCGATGCGTGCTGTTTGGAATATCATTTCATCGTGAGGAACACCTAAAGAACTGAGCGTAGCCATACAAACATAGGCTTGTCGGATGTCGCCTTCCATAGCAAAGGAGACCGCGAGGTCATGAGTGATACGCTGCTTATCGGGGTTCTCGTTGTTGCAATTTTGTATAGCGTGTTGCAGTGCCTCTCTACCTTTGGCGATATTCTGACGATTGAGATAAATCTCTCCCACGGAGAGCGACATGGTGTAGTCGTTAGGTTCGAGTGTGTGGTAGAGATCGTAGGTATCGATGACAGTGTCCCAGTCTTCTTTTCCTAAGGCCGAAATGGCTTTCATGCGCAGTGCTTTCTGATGATTGGGCTCGATGGCTAGTGCATATTCGGCTGCTTCAGAGCATTTGTCGAAGTCCTTGCGCTCATTGGCAAGTTCGGCACGGAATATCCAGGCATCTATGTTGTAAGGATCTTCATCTATCACTCGTTCCACTTCCTCTTCTGCTTGCTCTGGTGCACCATAACGCATTAGAATCTCGCCTTGTAGCAAGCTCACTCGACGCTGAAGAGGTGAATTCTTATCGATGAGCAAGAGGTATTTCTTTGCAAAGACCTCGCTTCCATAGTCAAGAAAGAGTTCGGCTATCTCCATGCGCAAGTCGTCGAGGCTGGCAGTTTGTTCAGGATTCTCCAAAAGCTCCTCCTCAATAGCTTGTTGTTCCCGAGAAAGAATATTTTCGTAAATCGCATCAGCATCGAAAAAGCGAACTTCGCTGAGAGCTTTTTCGGCAAAAAAGAATTGCACGTCGATGTGGTCTTGGTCAGGGAGTTGCTTCGCTAAGGTTTCGGCATCATGCCATCTTCCGTCGTTTTTCAGGCGATACACCTTTCGCATAAGGATATCTGCATCGTTGGGATGCATGCGGAGAGCAATACGAAGACAAAGCTCAGCTTCTATCGTCTGCTGAGTTTGCTCAAAATGGTCGAGAATATCTAAAATGTCGGGAACATCCATCCAAAAGGGGATAGAGGCTTCCGACAAATTCTTCTGATACTCACGCACTAAGGTTTGCATTTCTTCGGGCGAACGCTTCATGGTGGCGAAAGTAGTTGAGAGTGAGCATTGAGAAAACGTAGTCCCCATGAGAAGATTCTTCCTCTCATGGGGGACTACGCTTTATTTATGTTTGTCTTCTTTGAGCGAAACGGTGCTGTTGAAGACAAGATGTTCTGGCGTAGACTCTGGGTCAATGTTGTAATAGCCTGTGCGAGTGAACTGCAAGTAGGAGAGTGCTGGAAGCGTTTGTACGAATTTCTCTACAAAGGCTTGCTTGTTCACGCGGATGCTATCAGGATTGAGGAAGGGGCGCATGGCTTCGATACCGCGAACACCATTTTCTTCTTCGTATTGCTTGATGGCATCACGAGGATTTTCGCATGTCCAAAGGCACGCATAGTTACGTACCTCAGCGGGCAAGCAGTGGTCGCAGCTCAACCAGTGAATGGTGCCCTTAACTTTGCGGTTAGCACCTTCTGTACCCGCCTTAGAAGTCGGATCATAAGTGCAGTAGATTTCCTCTATTTCACCAGTTTCCTCGTTCTTTTTGCAGCCAGTGCAGTCTACAATATAGGCACTCTTGAGGCGAGTTTCCTTGCCCACAGCCATGCGGAAGAATTTCTTGTCGGCTACTTCCTTGAAGTCAGCGCGTTCAATCCACAGTTCGCGGCTGAATTCGATGGTGTGCGTGCCATCTTCAGGACGTTCGGGGTTGTTTTGCACTTCGAGCAGTTCGCTTTGACCTTCGGGATAGTTGGTGATGATGAGCTTCACAGGATCGAGAACGGCCGATACACGTGTGGCGCGTTCGTTGAGGTCTGTGCGAGCAGCACTCTCCAAGAGCTTGATGTCATTGAGCGCATCGAAGGTGGTGTAACCAATCTTGTCGATGAACATGCGGATGCTTTCGGGGCTGTAGCCACGACGGCGGATACCACAAAGCGTTGGCATACGAGGGTCGTCCCAACCATTTACCACGCCTTCTTTCGTGAGAAGCAAGAGATTACGCTTCGACATGAGCGTATAGTTGAGGTTGAGCTTGTTGAACTCAAACTGGCGTGGGCGATTGTCGGAGAGGTCTTCACCGCGTACCTCTTTGTACCAGTCTACAAACAAATCGTAGAGAGGACGGTGGGGCACAAACTCAAGCGTGCAGATAGAGTGTGTAACTCCCTCTAGATAGTCGCTTTGTCCGTGAGTGAAGTCATACATGGGGTATGCATTCCAGTGATTTCCCGTACGGATGTGAGGCATATTGAGCACGCGATACATGATTGGATCACGGAAGTGCATATTGTCGCTCGCCATGTCTATCTTGGCACGAAGCACCATTTTACCCGGCTCAACGTTACCGCTATTCATCTCTTCAAAGAGACGAAGGGATTCTTCCACTGGGCGATTACGATAAGGGCTTTCTGTACCAGGGCGCGTGGGAGTTCCTTTTTGAGAAGCTATCTCTTCACTACTTTGCTCATCGACATAAGCGCGACCCTGCTTAATGAGAGCCACGGCAAAGTCCCATAAATCTTGAAAATAGTCAGAAGCATAGTAGATATTGTCCCACTTGTATCCTAACCACTCAATGTCACGCTTGATAGCCTCCACATATTCGTGGTCTTCCTTTTGAGGGTTGGTGTCGTCCATGCGGAGGTTGCACACTCCTCCAAAGCGTTCGGCGATGCCAAAGTCCAAAGCTATAGCTTTAGCGTGCCCGATGTGTAGATAGCCGTTGGGTTCAGGTGGGAAACGCGTTTGGAGTCGTCCGCCGTTTTTACCAGCGGCGAGGTCATCTTTCACGATTTGCTCAATAAAGTTGAGCGATTCTTTTTTCTCGTTAGAGAGTTCAGGAGTGGTAGACATGTTAGTGAGTAGTTAGTAACTCTGCGTGGAGGCGTGAGAGTTAGGAGAAGAGGGGAGATTAGTTGGCCATTTCAGAGATAAACTTGATGCGTACAAGTCTAATCTCCTCTTCGGAATAGTCATTACTGAGTTCGTTGTAGGCTTCTTCGAGGTCGTCAGTTTCTGATTCATGGAAATAATCGTAGATATCTTCTACTGAATCCTCATCAATTTCCTCTTTGATGAAATAATCGAGGTTGATTTTCGTGCCGCTATACACGATGGCATCCAGTTCGTCAAGAAGCTCGTCGAAACCAATGCCTTTTGCTTTTGCTATTTCATCGAGTGGCACCTTTCGGTCGATGTTTTGAATGATGTCCACTTTGAGTTGGGACTTCTTGGCAATGGTACGAATGCGGAACTCCTCAGGGTGAGGGATATTATTCTCTTCGCAATGTTGTCGGATCAGTGTACAGAATTTCTCGCCATATCGTTTAGCCTTTCCGGCACCAACTCCTGGAATATTCTGAAGGTCATTGATGGTCTGCGGATATACCGTAGACATTGCTTCGAGAGAAGCATCTTGGAATATCACATAAGGGGGCACTTCTAGCTCTTTCGACATGCGCTTGCGCAAGTCCTTGAGCATTTGATAGAGTTGTGGGTCTAGGGCACTACCCGCACCACTTTGTGCCGGTGGGTCAGAGGGTTCTTCTTCAAAATCATTGTCTTCTACAATTTTGAAGCTCGTCGGTTTCTTTAGAAACTTTTTTCCCGCTGGGGTAACCTTGAGGATACCATAATTGTCGATGTCCTTTTTGAGGAAATCGGCTAAAAGAGCTTGGCGAATCACTGCATTCCACAGTTGTTCGTCCTCATCATTCTCAGAGCAACCAAAGTTGTCCAAATCATCGTGATGGTGTGCCACAATCTCTTCAGTGGCATTGCCCATCAATATGTTTTTAATATAGTCATCGCGGAAGTTCTCTTTGCAATCAAGAACAGTCTCGATGACCCTACATAAGTAATCTTTTCCTTCCACTTGTTTATGAGGGTGTTTACAATTGTCACAATTGCCACAGCCATCGGGGCTTTCATATTGTTCTCCAAAATAATGAAGGAGCAACTTACGTCGGCATACCGCAGACTCGGCATAAGCGGCCGTCTCTTTGAGGAGCTGACGACCAATGTCTTGTTCGCTAATGGGTTTGCCTTCCATGAATTTCTCCAGTTTCTGGAGATCTTTGTGAGAATAGAAGGCGATGCAGAGGCCCTCGCCGCCATCACGGCCAGCGCGTCCTGTTTCTTGGTAATATCCTTCAAGGCTTTTGGGGATGTCATAGTGGATGACAAAGCGTACGTCGGGTTTATCGATTCCCATGCCAAAGGCAATGGTTGCCACTATCACGTCAATGTCTTCTTTGAGGAAGGCATCTTGCGTATTGCTACGCACTTGCGCATCAAGTCCTGCATGATAGGCACACGCATTGATGTCGTTAGTGCGAAGCACCTCTGTGAGTTCTTCCACGCGTTTGCGTGATAGGCAGTAGATGATGCCACTCACATGAGGGTGGTTTTTAATGAAACGGATGACGTCATAATCCACTTTTGCAGTCTTCTGGCGCACTTCGTAGTAGAGGTTGGGACGATTAAACGAGCTCTTAAACTCAAGAGCTTCAGGAATACCCAAATTCTTTTTGATGTCCATGCGCACTTTATCAGTGGCAGTGGCTGTGAGTGCGATGATGGGCACTTGTCCGATCTCATTGATGATAGGGCGAAGTTTGCGATATTCAGGGCGGAAATCGTGTCCCCACTCCGAGATGCAGTGCGCTTCGTCCACAGCAATAAACGACACACGAACCGTTTTGAGAAAATCGACAAAGCTGTCTTTGTTGAACAATTCGGGCGAGACGTAGAGAAGTTTAGTCTTGCCCGTTGTCACATCGTTCATGATGTCGAGTATCTCGTGTTTGGTTAGTGCCGCATAGATGTAGTGCGCCACACTATTGTCTGCTCTTGTTTGTCTCACCGCATCCACTTGATTCTTCATCAATGCGATGAGGGGAGACACAACGATGGCGACACCTTCCATGAGTAATGCTGGAAGTTGGTAGCATATAGATTTTCCTCCGCCCGTGGGCATGAGTACAAAGACATCATGTCCCGCCATCAGGCTGCGAATAATAGCTTCCTGATTGTTACGAAACGTCTCGAAGCCAAAATACAATTTGAGAGGTTCGAGTAGGTTGGTGTCGTTCGTCATGGATACAAGAGTAAGATTGAGATGACTTGCTCTCGCAAAGTTAGAAAGAACTTTTGATATTTTCGATAGCTTGTCCCACTTTTTTCGCCCCTTTTGGCGAAAAACAATGTTTTTATTATGTTCATATTACTCTCATCTTTTGATTCCTCTTTTGCTTTAGCCTTTTCTTTCCTTTTTTACCTATGAAGCAACCTTCAGCTTTTCTTTACCATCGAATGTCTTTACCTGGGAATACTATGTATGGTGTCATCATTTTTAGGTATAATATCTCTAAATATGCATGATATATTCTGTTTTATTTACCTAGGTTTGAGTATTGTGCAGTTTGTATTTTCTCCTCAATTTTGCAATCAAAAAGTTTGTTATGCGAAATGCAAATTTAGTAGCTTTAGTTTTTGCTACTTTTCCTCCTTTTTTACCCGCTATGGCTGCTAGCGATTCTGCTAGCTTATCTCCTTATATCTCTAGCACATTTCGAGATAATGGTGTGGCTGATACAGTGAATATTCAGAAAAAAGAAAATTACACTTCTAAAGAGTCTTCTTCGGCTTCTACTTCCTCACGTAAGCATCATTTAGGCACAGCCCATGTGGTGGGGCATTCTGTTGTCCATCAGTTGAAATATGCTCCTCAGATTGTCAGTTTAGTGGGAGAACGTCAGTTGCAAGGCACTGCATCTTCTCTTAATGAGGTGCTTAATCGTGTGGCGGGTGTCACCATTAGAACTACAGGCGGAGTAGGAAGCCCTTCGCGCATTTCTGTGCGAGGATTGGAAGGGAAGCGCATGGGACTGTTTATAGATGAGGCTGCCATAGGTCAGTTCAGCAACTTTGTGAACCTTGACGATGTGCCAACGGATATGATAGAGCGTGTGGAAATTTATAAAGGCATCGTACCTTATCGTCTGGGAGGAGATGCTTTAGGTGGGGCAGTCAATGTTGTGGTAAAGGATTATCCTCCACGTTATCTAGATGCCTCCTATGAATATGGCTCTTTCAATACCCACCGATTTAACACGGTCTTCAAACGACACCATGAAAAATCTGGCATAGAGTGGGGAATGGGCGGTCTTTACATACATTCCGATAATGACTATGAAATGACCCTTCACCATCAGGGGGACATTCGTGTACGTCGCAGTCACGATGCTTTTAGCAAGGCTGTAGCAGGAGGTTCGTTGAAAGCTACAAAATGGTGGTTTGATGAACTCAAGCTTGAAGCCATTGCCACGCTCACACGGCAAGAAATGCAGGGCATCGAGTTGAACTATCAGCACGCCTTCAATCATGCACGTTCACTTCTTGGGTCAATCACGGCCAAACGGGAGAACTTCTTGGTCAAAGGCTTGGATTTCGACCTATCAGCAGCCATTAATGTGGGCAACTATGGCCAAGTAGACACTGCGCATGTGGTGCATAATTGGGATGGAACTACACGTCGCTCGCAATCGCCTTATGGAGGAGAAACCATGAATTTCCCCTCCGATTCTAAAAATACCTCTTTAGGTTGGGTGTCAAAACTCAATCTAAACTATGCACTCAGAGAAAATCACCTTATCAATCTCAATCTCTATGGAGCAGGTACGGCCCTGAATCCTAAAAATGACTTGATGGATAAGGCCATGGGGTATAGAGTGGGCTATGATTCTCATCTCAATAGTATTACTACAGGGCTTTCCTACGATGCGTTTTTGTTTAATCGCCGTTTGCAAACAGCCTTAACCCTTAAAAACTTCTACATCAATTCGCGAGGCACACGATTAGAAAACTATTTTCTTAATGTACTTAAACCCATCTACATAGATAGGATGGAGTGGGGAGCTAACTTTGCTCTAGCATATCGTCCCCTTCCAGAATGGCTCTTCAAAGCAGCCGTAAGTTCTGAGGTGCGCATTCCATCCAGCGAAGAACTCATTGGTAATGGCTACACCATTATGCCTTCACCAGATCTTAAGCCTGAGCGTAATAACAGCATCAATCTAGGGATGCTCTATCACAAGAACTTGGAGAGAGGAGGTATGTTGGAAGCTGAATTAAATGTATTCGCCAGTCAGCTTACTGATATGATTCGTTTCACTCCAGGCATGATTCCTTCTACAGCCCATTACGCCAACTTTGGTGCGGTAAACTCGCGTGGTATAGAAGGAGAGGTGAAGGGTGATTTAACTCAGTGGTTGTATGCTTATGTCAATGCCACCTGGCAGGATCTTCGCGATGTTCGTAAGTTTATCCCTGAAACGTCTGTTGACAATCCGTCCTTCAATAAGCGTATTCCCAATGTGCCTTATCTTATGGCTAATTGTGGGCTGGAACTGCATGGTCAAAACTGGCTAGGTGGCAAAGGGCAAAACACGCGTGTGCTCGTTGATGCCTCTTATATCCATCAATACTTCTATGACTTTGAGTTGAGTAGGTATCAAGATCGTAGAATCCCAACTTCCCTCACGTGTGATGCTGCTATCGAACACAGTTTTGCTAATCGTCGTTGGACGCTTACGCTCAAAGTTAAAAACTTGACAAACCGCGAGGTCGTTTCTGAGTTCAATAGACCTCTTCCAGGGCGAAACTTCTCTATAAAATTGCGCTATCTCTTTCGGTAGTGCTTGTAAGTCAGTGAATAATCATTTCTCTAAATAATATAGTATCCTATGTTCAAACACTTATTTTCTGGGCTGACATTGGCCCTCGCTCTCGTGGCAATGTCTAGCTGTGACAATGACACTCCCAACAATCCTACTCCTTCTGCTGCTGGTAGTTTTCTCATCACCACCAATGTAGTCAATGCAGATGGAGCTAGTGGCGTGAGTTATTTCCAATCTGTGGCAAAAATGGAAGGCTCTATCGACAACTCTCAAGCGCGTCCTGCTGGCATGGGAGTTCCTCCCCTTGTCATTGGTAAACATATATTTGTGCTTCCTGACTACATGGGTAGCACTAAGTCTGTGATAACTCACTATGTCAAAGATCAACAAGGTAACATCGTTGAGCGTGGCACACTTGCCATTCCTACCAACTCTGGGGCAAGCAATATTGTACTAGCCACGGAAGAAAAAGCCTATTTGAGTATGCAGAATCTTGGCATAGTCATGGAGTTTAACCCCACGACCATGCAAAAAGTGCGGGATTTTGATCTCAATTCCTTGGCACAGCCAGAGGTGCGTGTAGCTCCTGGTGCGATGGTGCTGCGCGATGGTTTGCTCTTTGTCGGACTCAATCAATTTGATAGTCAGTGGATGCCCCATTTGAAGCAAGCTGAAGTAGCTATCATAGACACAAAAGCTAATAAATTCCTCAAGCGTATTGTGGATACCAAGCATGAACTGTCTTTTGCTACTCGCCCCATTGATGCACATTCCATCTTTGTGAATCCCAAAGACGGTGCTATCTATCTGAATTGTATGGGATCCTTTGGTTTTAAGCCTGGATTTGATAGTGGTATCCTACGCATCAAAAAAGGAGAAACTGAGTTTGATGGAGACTACGTACTAAATATCTCTCAAGCTAAAGTGCCTAACTTCAATCACGCTCTCAACTATCTCGGTACTGTGCGACTTGCTTCTGATGGCAAGGTATATGCTATGGCTGCTTCCTACGAACTCGATGCCTCAGGAAATCCTTACCTAGCTAAAGTGATGGTGCCTGTGTGTATTGATTTAGAAAACCGTTCTGTGGCTTATATTTCTGGGGTTAAACCTTCCAATGGTCATGCTGTCGCGGTTTCAGAAGCTAATGGCAAAATCTATTTCGGAGTCAGCAATGCTGACGACAACGGTTTCTATGCTTACGATCTTGCTGCCAAGAAAATTACGGGGCTTGCACTCCGAGTTCAAGGCTTCCCTGCACAAATGGAAGTGCTTCCCTAGACTTAAGTAGATTATAGCGATTTAGGCTACATTGGAATTCTTATTCTGATGTAGCCTTTTTCATGTCTCATTTATTGTGTTGTGTTTTTTGCCTTTGGCGCGAGTTATTGTTGGTTGATAGCCAACTGTCGCGCGCGCACGTGTGTGCGCGTTACAGTAATTTGGTGTTTTTTGCTTTCACAACCTTCACAGTTTTCTTTGTATCTTCTTGAATTTCATATAGGTTATCGGTGTATTAGGAACGGGGTTCAGAGTCTTCCGTAATTCTCTCCGATATTTCTCAGAAAACCTCCGACATTGTTCGGAAAATCTCCGATATTTTTGTGGAGAAAGTCCGACTTCTTTTGAGAAAACTCTGACATTTCAGTAGAGAACTCCATGGGCTTTCCTGGCTTCTTGTACTCTTGTGGTAGGTCTTGATTAAAAAATAGGGAGTTTGTAGTATGTATCTCTTTGAAATTCTGTTTGTTATGTTGTTTTCTGTGAAGGTTGTGAAAGTAAAAAGTGTAAAACTCAGGGTGCGCGTGCACGCGTACGCGCGTACGTGATGAAACTCTTTCTCTATTCTGGACACCTGCTGATGGTTTGTGATAGAAATCATCCCCCTTCGTTCTAAGGTTAAAATGGCACTGCTAAGTGAAGGGCAAAAACAAAACAAAGCTAGCGAAGAAAGTGGGAAACTTTCGCTAGCTTTGCTGAGTATAGGTTCCTTGTTGAAGAGGAGCTACGGGAAGATGTGAGCAGTTATAGCCAATTACATGGCGGGGATGTTGGTCTTCTCAAACTGCTGACGAGCGTAGTCCAAAGTGATGGTGAGTGACTTCGTGTCGCTCGAAGGTGCTTCGTACATAGCGTCCATCATGATGGTTTCTACAATGGAGCGAAGTCCACGTGCACCGAGCTTGTATTCTACTGCTTGGTCGACGATGTAGTCGAGAACGGCATCTTCAAAGGTCAGCGCAATGTCGTCGAGTGCAAAGAGCTTGATGTATTGTTTGATGATCGAGTTCTTCGGTTCGGTGAGGATATTGCGCAATGCCGTGCGATCCAGCGGTTTCAAGTAGGTGAGCACAGGCAGACGACCAATGATTTCGGGAATGAGACCAAAGGATTTCAAATCTTGAGGCTCTACATACTGCATGAGATCGGAGGCATCGATCTTCTTGAGGTTTTGCACAGAATCGTAGCCCACTGTGTGCGTGTTGAGACGTTGAGCAATTTTTTTCTCAATGCCGTCAAAAGCTCCACCACAGATGAAAAGAATGTTGTGGGTGTCTACGTGGATGTAGTCTTGGTCAGGATGTTTACGACCACCCTTGGGGGGGACGTTTACAATGCTGCCTTCCAAGAGCTTAAGCATGCCTTGTTGCACACCTTCGCCACTCACATCTCGAGTAATCGAAGGGTTGTCGCTCTTGCGGGCTATCTTGTCGATCTCATCGATAAACACGATGCCGCGTTCTGCTTTCTCCACATCGAAGTCTGCCACTTGGAGCAAACGAGAGAGGATGCTCTCTACGTCTTCACCTACATAACCAGCTTCGGTGAAGACCGTAGCATCAACGATGGTGAAAGGAACCTTGAGGAGCTTGGCAATGGTGCGTGCGAGTAGAGTTTTACCCGTACCCGTGGAGCCCACCATCACAATGTTGCTCTTCTCAATCTCCACCTGGTCATCGTCAGAAGCCTTGTTTTTGTTGAGAATGCGCTTGTAGTGGTTGTACACAGCCACTGAGAGATATTTCTTAGCAGCGTCTTGTCCGATGATATACTCATCGAGATACGTCTTGATCTCCTTGGGAGTGGGAAGTGCTCCAAATTCCTCTGCAATGTGCTCAGAAGAAGTGTGCGTGGGGATGGCGATGTCCACCATCTCTTTAGCGCGTTGTGCACAATCGTTGCAGATGTGTCCGTCGATGCCGGTGAGCAACAATTCTACTTCATCTTCGCCACGACCGCAAAAGGAACAGTGTCTTTGGTTATTGTCTTTTTTTGCCATTTTTTCTGGTGTGATATTGCTCGCTGAAAGGAGTATGTAGCTTAAATCTAGGGATAGTCCTTGAGTTATGAGAGTTTGTTGATTCTTCCCTCATCGTCTGCTCTAACAGTCTTTTTTCATGCTTGCTAAGATAAATAACCAGCTTGTAAAAACAAAATCAGACTGAAAGCCAATCAGGAGTGCTAGAAACAATCAGCGAGTGGGAGATACTCAGCCTTTGCGCGAAAGAATTCTGTCTACCATACCATAGTCCTTGGCTTCGCTGGCGGTCATCCAGTAGTCGCGGTCGCTATCGGCCCATACCTTGTCAAACTCGGTGTGGCTGTGCTCAGAGATGATGGTGTAAAGTTCCTTTTTGAGCTTCATGATTTCGCGTGCAGTGATTTCTATGTCAGAGGCTTGACCTTGCGCACCACCCAAAGGTTGGTGAATCATCACACGGCTATGGGGGAGGGCAGCGCGCTTGCCTTCTTGTCCTGCCACGAGAAGAACGGCTGCCATAGAGGCTGCCATGCCAGTGCAGGTGGTGGCAACATCGCTTTGCACGAATTGCATGGTGTCGTAGATGCCAAGTCCAGCATAGACGCTACCCCCAGGAGAATTGATGTAGATGGAGATATCTTTTCCAGGATCGGCTGAGTCGAGATAGAGCAATTGAGCTTGGAGCGTATTGGCGGTATAGTCGTCAATGGCTGTGCCTAGGAAGATGATGCGATCCATCATCAAACGGCTAAATACATCCATCTGAGTAACATTGAGTTGACGTTCTTCGAGGATGTAAGGGTTGAGATATTGGTTTTGTGCTGCCACTACATCGTCGAGGACGAGGGAGTTAATGCCCATGTGTTTGGTGGCAAACTTGCGAAAATCTTGGTGCATAATCTCTAAAGATTGAGAGGGAAGTAATGGGGCAAAATACTTTTTAGCAACATTTCCATTCATGCTTGACAAAAGCTTGAACAAGGAAAGAGTAGGGGGAGGTATCTATCGAATAAAATGACCAAACTACTCAAAAGGTTGCCAAACAGGAAATGTGTAACAGAACCATTCTTCTCTCTATATTAGGGAGACAAATGAAAACAACGGAGAGTGACACTGCGCCAGCGCGCATCGTCATTCCCCGTTGTCGAGATGGAATCATAAGACACTGCTACCAACCTAAGTAGACACCGTAGAACCTTTTAGGTTTCGGGGAAGCAGCGGAACTGATTACTCAGCAGTTTCGTCTTGGAAAAGCTTCTGGAAGTCTTCCACGCTCACAGCCTTATGCTCGAGAGTTACCACTTCCTTGAGAGCCTTGGCCAACTTCTCGTTAATGCTACGCTCTACGAATCCGTTCACTTGGTTGCGATCCTTGAGGAGTTCAGCAGCATAGTTCTCGAGATATTCCTCGGGCACATTGTTCATGCCGTATTGAGCAAACTGGAAGCGAGCTGTCTTAACTGCAGCAGCGCGCACATCAGCATCGTCAATCTTGATTTCTGCCTTAGCAACGAGCTTTTCCTTGATGAGGTGCCACTTGAGTTCTTCAAGGCTCTGTGCGAAGTTGTTTTCAACAAACTCTTCGCCCTTTTCAGCATTCTGTTCCTTCATGAAACGCTTGAGGAGCTCTTCGGGGAATTCGAGCTTGCCCACCTTCTCATCAGCGTACTTGCGCACGTCGAGGAGGAACTTGTAGTCAGCGTCTTCGTTGTATTGGTTTTGGATGAGCTCCTTAATCTTAGCGCGCATCTCTTCTTCAGACTTCACAGTACCAGGTTCAAACACGCGATCGAAGAGCTCTTGATCGAGAGTAGCAGGTACGAAGCGGCTGATTTCTTCTACTTGGAATGTGAAGTTGCTGTTGTATTGTGCAGCCTCTTCCTTGCTCACCTTGAGGAGAGCAGCGAGTTCGTTTTGGCTGTGAGCAACAGAGGGGTTGAAAGTGATGACATCACCCACCTTAGCACCTTCAAAAATTTTCTTTTGGTCGTCGTTTACGAAGTAGGCAGGCATCAAGCTAGCCTTGTCGAGGGCGAGACCACCTTCGAGCACGTTGCCCTTCTCGTCTTGTTGTGCGAGTGCACCACGGAGAATGTCGCGATCAGCATATTCTTCTACACTTTCAGGGTGACCAGCTTGTTGAGCGAAGTTCTTCACTTGCGCATCGATTTGCTCGTCGCTTACTTCGATGTCGTAGTAAGGGAGTTTGTCAGCGTTAGAAAGCTCATAAGAGAATTCAGGAGCGAGAGCGATGTCGAAGAGGAACTCAAATTCGTTTTGGTTCTCAATGTCTTGTGGCTGTTGCTTTTCAGACATCATAGGCTCGCCAAGGATGTTCACCTTGTTCTCATTGATGTAGTTCATCAAACCTTCGCCCAACACACGGTTGATAGTGTCAGCTTTCACCTGAGCACCGAAGCGTTTGTTGATCAAACCAGCAGGAACCTTGCCAGGACGGAAACCAGGCATTTCAGCTTTCGCTGAGATATTCTTGAGTTCTTTCTTTACTGCATCCTGGTAGTCGCCCTGTTCCAACTTAACCGTTACGAGGGCACTTACACCATTTTGTTCGAGAGTAATGTTCATGGTGGGAGTAACTTTATTTTTTTAGTTGATGATTCTGAATTGTTGCGGTGTTGCCGCACGCTGAAATGTAGGGTGAAATCAACAACAAATCCCTAGTCTAGTCAGGGATTTTGATGAGATTTAGCGATGAAGCTATACATTTAGCGGAGCAAAGTTAGTGCTTTTTTCCCGAAAAAGCCGTAACTTCGCAGAAAAATATAGTGTTTCTTATGCAGAAATCCGATTTTAGAATCGTCTTTATGGGCACTCCCGACTTTGCTGTGGCTTCTTTGCGCGCTCTTGTCGAAGGCGGGTATAATGTGGTGGCTGTGGTGACAATGCCCGATAAGCCTATGGGGCGTCATCAAACGGAACTTTCCCAAAGTGCTGTCAAGCAATATGCCGTGAGTCAGGGTCTTCCTGTGCTCCAACCCGAGAAGTTGAAAGACGAAACGTTCTTGCAACAGCTCAGCAATTTTCGTGCCGACGTGCAAGTGGTAGTGGCTTTCCGCATGCTTCCTGAGGTGGTGTGGAATATGCCGCCGCATGGCACCTTCAATCTCCATGCTTCTCTCCTGCCACAGTATCGAGGTGCGGCCCCCATCAACTGGGCGATTATCAACGGAGAGACGAAAACAGGGGTGACCACCTTCTTGTTGGATCATGAAATCGACACTGGGTTAGTGTTACATCGCGAAGAAGTGGAGATTCTCGACACCGATAATGCTGAAGATGTTCACGACAAATTGATGAATTTGGGTGCACCCCTCGTTTGCCGCACGGTAGACGACATCATGCAAGGCAACGTCCGTCCTATTCCTCAGATTGAACTTGCTCCCGATGCGGAAATACATCACGCACCTAAGATTTTCAAAGACACCTGCCGTTTACCTTTCGATAAAGGAGTGAAAGCTGCTTATGATTTTGTGCGTGGCATGTCGCCTTATCCCGCTGCGTGGACTGAGTTTGTAGATGGGGCAGGAAAGCGTACTGTAGTTAAGCTGTTCGCTACCGAGAAAGAATGTTGCACTCCTGCAGAACCTTTAGGTTGTGTGGTAAGCGATGGTAAGACCTACTTGAAGATTGCACTCTCGGATGGCTATCTGTGTCTCACTATGCTCCAGCTTGCAGGAAAAAAGCGCATGGCTATTACGGATTTTCTCCGTGGTTATCGTCCCGATAGTGAGCTCCGAGTGGAGTAGTGTAACGATGTCCCTCTTTTGTCGTACACCTTTCTCTGTACTAGTCTGATATATGTGCAGTGTGGTATTTATAAGCCTCACTAGATATTAGGAAGAATTTCTATAAACATCAAAGTTTCAATGCCTCTCGAAGCCCTTCCCCCCCGTCCTGGTCACGGAATGACCGCAGAGTTTAATTTAGAGAATCTCCACCAATCCATTGATGTGGAGCAACAAGAGCCACGTCCATTGCGCACACTTCCAGCGGAGTGGGCACCACAGAGCGCGATTCTCATCGCGTGGCCACACGCTGCCACGGACTGGGCAGACATCCTCGATGAAGTGACTGAATGCTATGTGAGGCTTGCTTATGAGATTGCTGTGCGACAGCCACTCGTTATCCTCACAGTCGAAGGATTGGAACTTGAAGCTTATCTCTCGAAGCAACTTCCGCAAGCTGTGATGCAGAATATCCACTTTGTCATTGTACCTACTACCAATGATACGTGGGTGCGTGATTATGGTTTTCTTACCGTGCAAAGTACGGGAGGGGCTGAATTGATGGATTTCCGTTTCAATGGATGGGGCGGAAAGTTCCACGCAGACCATGATAATGCTGCGAATAAGCTGTTGTTTGCCACGAATCTCATGCGCGGACACTATGTAGATGCGCTAGATTTTGAACTCGAAGGCGGTGGCATAGAGAGTGATGGTCGTGACACGTTGCTCACAACGGCAGAATGTTTGCTCAACTCCAATCGACGCCGTCAAGGCGATGCAGTGCCAACGCCAAATAAGGCGCAAGTGGAAGACTTGCTCAAAGAACGCTTAGGCGTGGAGCGTGTGCTTTGGTTGCACCATGGCTATTTGGCGGGTGATGACACCGATTCGCACATCGACACCCTTGCTCGTTTGTGTCCCAATGACACCATTGTTTATGTGCAATGCACGGATACTGAAGATGAGCATTACGAAGCACTCGCAGCTATGGAGCGTGAACTTCAAGCCTTTCGAACTCTTGAGGATAAGCCTTATCGCTTGGTGCCAGTGCCGCTACCCGATGCGTGCTATGATGAAGGGGAGCGTTTGCCTGCTACTTATGCTAATTTCTTGATTATGAACAAGGCGGTACTTGTCCCTATTTATGCTCAGTCCGAGAAAGACGCCTTGGCTCTCAAAACCATCCAAACAGCTTTCCCTGAACATGAAATTGTTGGTGTAGATTGTCGGGCTTTGATTCGCCAACATGGTTCGCTGCACTGTGCTACCATGCAATTTCCACGCGAAGTGTTTCGTGCACTGATTAAATAAATATTTTCCTATGGAGCAGGCCTGCTATCATTTCATAGAATAAGGCTTGGTCTTTTCCAGTTGATACTCCCAAATACCATTCATTTCTCATGAAAGTTGCCCTCATTCAAATGTCTTGCACTCCCAATGTAGAGTTTAATCTTCAGAAACTTGCCAAAGGGATAGCACAAGCTGCCCAGCGTGGAGCAGAACTCGTGGTGTTGCAAGAACTCCACAATACGCCTTATTTCTGCCAGACGGAGAACACTGATATCTTCGACTTGGCAGAGCCTATCCCAGGTCCTTCTACTGACTTCTTCGGCACACTTGCTCGTCAGTTTGGAGTCGTGATTGTCACAAGTCTGTTTGAGCGTCGCGCTGCGGGGCTTTATCATAACACAGCGGTGGTGATAGAGAAAGATGGGTCAATCGCAGGAAAATATCGTAAGATGCACATTCCTGATGATCCTGCTTATTACGAGAAGTTTTATTTCACTCCTGGTGATTTAGGTTTTGAACCCATCGACACGAGCGTGGGGCGCTTAGGTGTGCAAGTATGCTGGGATCAGTGGTATCCCGAAGGCGCACGTCTCATGGCACTCCGTGGAGCCGACCTTCTCATTTACCCCACAGCTATTGGTTACGAAAGCAGTGATGCACCCGAAGAACAAGCGCGCCAGCGTGAGGCTTGGATCACGGTGCAGCGTGGCCATGCAGTGGCTAATGGCTTGCCTGTCATAGCGGTGAATCGGACTGGTCATGAACCCGATCCTAGCGGACAAACACGAGGCATCCAGTTTTGGGGTAGTTCATTTGTTGCAGGGCCACAAGGTGAATTCCTGTTCCGTGCTGACACAGACGAAGAAGTAGTGGCAATAGTCGATATCAACCTCGAACGCAGTGAGAACGTGCGTCGATGGTGGCCCTTCCTTCGCGATCGTCGCATCGAAGAGTTTGCTCCTCTTACCAAACGCTATTTGGATTAAATTAGCTACAGCTTAAACCATACATCATCTACAATGAAACACTCACTCCTTTCTGCTGCGCTCATGGCTAGTGCCTTTGTCGTAGCTACAGATGCTGCAAAAGCAGCGCATCAAACCTCTACTGCTCAAAACAAACATGCGGTCACTGTTGCTGTGTTCTCGCTCAATGACTTTCATGCCGGGCTACTTCCTGATCGAAGCCAAGGCACGCCTGGGGCAGCTTATGTGGTGCAAACTTTAGATTCTCTCAAAAAGGTTTATCCTTACCACGTCACTGTGGCTGCAGGCGACAATTTTGGAGGGAGCTTTTTCTACAATGCCACGCGTTCGCATAGCCTCATGCCACAGATGTTTAAGGATATGGGGGTAGACATTAGTGTATTAGGTAACCATGAGTTTGATGAAGGACAAGAAGCGCTCTCTCGTAAGTGGAGTGATGTAGATTGCAAACCTAAATCATGGGAAATCACGTATCTCGGAGCTAATGTGCGCAATGCTGAAGGAAAGTTGCCAGAATATGTGCAACCGTGGGCAGTAGTGCCTGTAAAAGTGTCTCCAACTAAGACGCTCCATGTCTCATTTATTGGTTTGCTCACCAGCAACACCCCATGGCAGGCTGCGGCTAAACGCTTGAAAGGACTGACTTTCGATGGCAACTATCCTGCCGTTCTCGATAGTATCTCTCATCTTCCTGGCTACGAAGCTGTGCACAATGCCAATGTGCGTTTGCTTCTCTGTCACATAGGTGCCGAAATGCGTGGGGATAAAGTGCTATGGTCTGATCGTGATGAGGAAAACTTGAAGAAGATAGACTCACCAGACGTTCAGGCTGTCCTTTCTGGGCACTCTCATACCCGTGTCATTGGCATGTCAGATAGTAAGAAGTCTGTGCCCATTGTCCAAGGTCGTTGGCATGGTCGCTATGTGTCCATGCTCAAATGTGAAGTAGACACCATCTCTGGCCAACTTCTCAATATAACGCCTGAACTAGTTCGAGTGAATCCCGATGCGAAGTTAGATTATAAAGCCGCACGCTTGCAAGCACAGGTGGAAGAGCAATACCATAATATGCTTTTCCGAGGTGTCCCCCTCAGTCAAAAGTTGACTTATGCCAGTCAGGCTATCGAGCATGATCGCACGCAAAGCAAACGTCAAACGAAGTTGGGGTCTCTCGTGTGCCAAAGTTATGCAGAAGCCTATCGTAAGGCTGCAAAGCTCGATGATAATGCCCTCATCGTAGGTGTCAGTCACTTCGGTAGCATACGTGCAGGTTTTCCCCAAGGTGAGGTTACGATTCTTTCCGTTGGAGAAGCTCTTCCCTTTGCTAATCCTTTGCGTGTATATCGTTACACGGGTAAACAATTACTGGACCTTGTGGAGCATGGGTTTAATGTCTGCCAATTGGGACACCTCCAAACTTCAGGAGTCAATCCAACGCTCGATGCTAAAGGTCATGTGAAATCTCTAACCCTCACTCTTCCTAGTGGAAAGATAGTGCCTATTCGCTCCAATACTCAGTTGGTGGTTGTTGCCGATGAATACATGACTACAGGAGGTGATGGCTATCTTCCTAGCCAATTCCCTGCAACAGCGGAAATCAAGGTGAATGTGCCTGCTTCCACTGATGCTTTCATAGCTTATCTTCGCACGCTTCCCAACATAAATTAGTCGCATGCAGCCATTATTCCGCTCATCGCTCCTTATTATATGTCTATTTTTCGCCTGTCTCGTGGCTTTTGCTCGCGAGACAGGCGACACTTTGCAACGTATGCCTTATGTTATCCTACCTACCAAATTAGACACTTTGAGGCTACCTGCTATTCCTACTACATTGCGCTCTCTTGATTTTTTAGTGAATCAGCCCAACAATGAGGGTAGAATACCTCTCTCTCAGACTTGGATGGGACTAGATTCTCTCAGTAGAAAGTATTTGCCTCCCATTGCCACCGATATCCTTCACCTCGACTTTCGCGCGCTTTCCCATCAATCCTATGGTTTACTGCCTATCCTCTTCCCTAACAAGAGAAAAACAGAGGATCGTTGGCGCAATATCCCCCCGGATTGTCGTATTGATTGGCGTCGCCATCGCAAGAATTTTATAATCGACCTGGGGAATGACATTGCCACCTTTTTTAATACCTTTGATACCACTTATATAGAGCGCACTCGCTACGATTTTCAAGTTAAACTCTACAATACGCACTTTCTCCAGCTTATTCGACTTTCTGGTGCAGATGCTAATGGGAAAGTACAAAGTCTTACTTTTGCTCCTGCTCATGAAGTCAAAATAGGCCCTTTCTTAGCATGGAAAGCATTGAGCTTTGGTTATTCATTTGGAGTTGTCCCTGATCGCTACGGTAGCAGGGCTTCGGAGTTTAATATCGCTTCTTACAATTCCAAACTTGGTTTTGATCTCAATTATATATATAGCCGTGGCAATTTCAATCTGATTGATATTTCTGGTTTTGACTCTCTGCAGATTTACAATATCTCTCAGCAGAGATTTCCAGCCATGCGTACCAATACGCTTGCGTTAAACCTATACTACGTTTTTAATTACCGCCACTTCTCCTATCCAGCTGCTTTCGCCATGAGCACTGTGCAGTTGCGCAGTGCTGGTTCGTGGCTCATGGGGGTGCGATTTGATCGACAATTCATGACTTTCGATGCAGAACGCACCGAGTCTTTCTTGCGTATTATTGCTCCTAATGCAAAAATCAATGATGCATTACGCGTGAGTAGCATTGCCTATCGTCAATGGGGGGTGTCTTTTGGTTACGCTTACAACTGGGTGCCTGCACGAGGCTGGTTGCTTTCAGCCAGTCTTGCTCCTTCCGTTGGATATAAATATCAGCAAGGAGAAAGCCTTACGGCTAGTGTGTTGTGGAAGAATATCGAGAACTTCCACATGGACTTCATCTTCCGTGGTGCTTTAGTTCACACCAATGGCCGCCGCTATTTGGGCATTTCTACTGTCAATTATCTTTATGATTACCGGCATCCTGGATTTTCGCTAAATAATACGATTCATTATATCCAGCTCTTCTTCGGTTGGTATTTTGGCCGTAAGCCAATGTTCAAGGGAGAAAAGCGGCCATAAGCAAGGCAAAAGTTATTCTTGAAACTCTTTTGTTTTCTAGAAATACAAAGACTAATGCAAATAGGGAAGACAGAAAAAAAGCCCACTCTTTTCATAATTGGGTTCAGAAAATGTAGAATAGAGAGTCGTAGTCCATAAATTTTTAGCAGGAATCTCCCAAGTTTAGGAGGCTACTTCAAAGTCTTGTCTCGTTTTTTTTAGAATTTTAGCAGCTTTTCTCCTTAGTTCGTCTGTGAGATTTCCACTTTCTTTAATTTGAATATTTCGTAAGTATTTGCAGAATAGTTAAGATTAAAATTGTTTAAGTAGAGGGACTTATAAATGTAAGCTATAAATACTGATTAGAGTAGCAATAATTTATTCTTAGTTGTTTCCTGGTATTTCTTTCGTAGCTTATTTTTCTGACTCTTCTGTTTGAATAGTTATTGTAGCTTATAGTCTAAGCCTTTATTTGGCCCAGTGCGATTAAATATGAAGGAAAAAACTGTTTTCGTGTCTAAAGTCTAATGGCTAAGGTCTAATCTGCCTATTTTTTTTGCAAAAAAGTTTGGTGGGTCGACTTTTCTTATTAAATTTGCACCGAGCTTTCAACTGTAGTATGCGTATCTCAAAAGGTTTCGTAACTATATTTTGTGGTTCATCTCTCAGTCACTCAATCAAACACCAGTGCTAGTCTCTGGTTTCATTGATAAAGATATCAACTATTATAAACTAATTCATTACGTAATGAAAAAGAATTTGATTAATGCCGCATTGCTCGGTCTGCTGGTTGTTGCAGCCCCTGCGTGCACATTCGTTTCTTGCAAAGACTACGATGATGATTTCAACAAGGTGAACAACCGCCTTGATGGTTTGGAAGCTGCAAAGAACCAAATCAATACTGAAATCACTTCTTTGAAGTCTGAATTGCAAAAGGCGAACGAGAAAGCTACTGCTCTTGAAGCTAAGCTTGCTGAAAAGGCTGATAAAACTGCCCTTGATGCTGCAGTAGCTAATCTTAATGCTAAGATTGCTGAAGTAGCAAAACTTGAAACTCGTATTGAAGCTCTTGAGAAAGCTAAGGCTGAATTGACTGCTTTGGTGAATGCTAAGGTTGATCAAGCTGCTTATGATAAGAAGGTTGCTGAGATTGAAGCTCGTTTGACCGCTGCTGAATCTGGCGTGAAGCTTGCAACTGAAAAGGCTAACTCTTTGGAGAAAACTTTGGCTGCTTTAAACGAAAAAGTTGAAAATCAGCAAAAGACTCTTGATAAGTACAATCAAAAGATTGCTGCTCTTGAGTCTAAGGATGTTGAGGTTCAAAAGCAACTCGATGCTCTTAAGAAAACAGTTGCAGATGAAGTCGCAGCTTTGAAGAAGGATGTTAAGGCTCTTCAAGATGCTGGTTATCAGACAGAAGCACAAGTAGACGCAAAGATTGCACCTGTATCTAAAAAAGTTGATGAGCTTCAAACAGCTCTTAACCAACTTAAGATAGCAAAGGTTACTTCTCTGAACTTTATCCCTGGTTATTACGTTCAGGGTGTGGAGAGTATTTTCAGTGCTCAATATAACTTCAAACCTATTGGTAAGCTCGGTAAGGCAAATGAGCAAGGTGTTGTAACTTTTGCTGAAGAAGGCACAGATGCAGGTGCAGGAGTTAAATCTCTTAACTTCGCAACTGCTAACTATCACGTTAATCCTAGCAATGCTAAGGTTGATACTGATGTTAAGAACTTTAAGTTCGTAGATCTTCGTTCTCAAACTCGTGCAGGTGAAGAGAAGGTAACTGTAGAAAACGTTGAGTTTGACGAAAAGACAGGCGTTCTTTCTGTAGACTTCCATGATAACCTTCCTGCAGAAGTTGCTGGTGAAATTAACGTTGTTGCGTTGAACTATGCTCAAAAGGAAGGCGAGACTGTTCGTATGGTAGTTTCTGACTACGCACGCGTTGCCAAGGATCATTTTGAGGGTCTTCGCATTGGTAAGGCTATTTCTACTGTTGATCTTGCTACCACTCGTTTCAAGACCAATGATGGTGGTATTGTTGCTTTGAAGAACTTGGCTGGTGCTGCGAGAGATGCTCAAGAGTTTACTGTCTTGAACGATGGTACTGAAACTCTGTTGTCTGAACTTGTTCGCACTTACGATGCTTCAACTCCCGGTGCTGAGCAAGAACTTGATGATAATGCAGCTGCTGAAAGTCTCTTGAAGGATGCAGGCTTCCACTATGAGTATGCTCTAGTTAAGGAGAATGCTGCTGACAAGTCTACAGATGTCTTCACTATCAATGCTGAGACTGGTGCTGTAAAGGTGGCTTTTGATGCAGATAAACCCTACCAACATCTTAGCAAGACTGCTGCTGTTCGTGTAACTTTGGTTAGCGATAAGGGAGATGTTGCAGCTGTAGGTTATTATTATGTTCGTGTTGCTACTCCTGCTAAGTCATTTGCAACTGTAACTGCAGATAACGAAGTGAAGTTGGCTTGCGATGACAATAGCGCACAACCTGACGTAGTATTCGATCTTGAGCCTGTTACCAAGTACTTGGCTAAGAACTTTGGTATGACAGAAGCTAACGTTTGGAATCACGTTCTTACTAACAACTTCACTATTAAGACACCTGCTGGTGCTCACGATCAATTTACGATTAAGGACAATGTTGCAACAGCTGCACCTTATGCTAATCGTGTGGGTAAGTTGATGCGTTCTGTTAACGGTACTAAGAACATTGTAACTTGGAGTGAACTGAAGGAAAAGAATGTAGCTAACCTCCGTAAGGAAGGTCAAGTTCTTTCTACTGTGCTTCAAGTTATCAAGAAGGATGATCCTAAGGTTGTTCTCTACTTTACTGTAGAGTGGAAGCCTAAGAGTGTTCAAACGATGCCTGAAGTTGCTTTCTCTGCTAAACCAATCTCTAATCTTTGGTTCGATAACCAAAACAAGGCTGATGAGCAAGAACAACGCATGCACGTTTCCATCGATGGGCACAATACCTTTACCCATGATTTGCTTCAGGCCTTCGTTGGAGGTGTAGTTACAGCTCCTACTCTCGATGCTACTAAGTATCCTACAGACATTAAGAACCTTAATTCTGGATGGAAGTTTGTTGCACCTCGCGTTAAGCAAGCTGAAGGTACTGATGGTAAGACTTACATGCTTTCTGTCTCTAATGATGGTATGAAGTTCCAGGCTCAGGAAATGAAGGATGGTAAGGTGCTTGCAGGTGCTCCTGTAGCTGATATTGCATCTATCACCGCTGCTGGCGTTATCACTTATGAGAATAATCCTGTATCTAAGAAGCTCCTCAACCACGCTGGTTACAATGAGCTTAAGGATGGCCAAACTCTCACTGCTCGTGTAGGTTATGTTACTACAACTTGCGGTGGTAAGAAGATGCTTAAGGTTACTGATGCTACTAAGAAGTACGCTGAGTTTGACGTGAAGTTCCTCCGTCCTCTCAATGTTAACTACACTGGCAACGTTGTATTCGGTGATGCTAACCAAGCATATCAAGAAGCAGAAATCAAGTTTGACAACGCTACTTCTGACTGGCGTAATGTTAGCAACATGGGTCAACTTACTGCTGCTTATGGTGCTCTTTCTGTAGGTTTCGCACCTGAAGCTGAATGGACAACAGACCTTAATAATGGTGACATCAACACTCAAAAGCTTATTGCTACATTCAACAATAACTTTGGTGTAAGCGTTGCTGCTACTCCTGCAGGTACTCCTTCAACTGTTGCAGATTTCGCAGGCTACAAGGAGTATGCGTTTGGAACTTATCCTAAGCTCCAATACACAACAAACACTGCTAACCTCAAGCAGTTCACCATCCGTATTCCTGTTTACGTGAAGTACTACTGGGGTGAAATCAAGTCTCACATCGACGTTAAGGTTGGTAAGACTTTGAACCAAGGTAACGCTCGTCGTAAGTAATTATTTCTTTCTTACTGACAAGTAAATACATCCACTGCGAAGAGCAGGCAGACTCCTGCCTGCTCTTCCTTTTTTCTTTTATAACTATGATGATTAAACGCTTTCTTCCTTTCCTATTGATTGCAATTTCTACAGCTTTCGTAGCCTGCACAGGATGTAAGTCTGACAAGGACTCAGCTAATCAAATGACGGAGTTTGAACAGTCACTTACCTCTAAGGATACGGCTGATGTAGAAAAGGTGGTAGCTCAGTTTTACGGCAATATCAAGGATAAGAAATACTATGATGCTGCTGCAATGCTCTACACGCGCAAGGTGAAGAATGCTGAGATTCGACAACTCTCCAACGAGGAGATGGACAAGTTTGTAAATGTTCAGCGTCAACTTCCTTTCGAAGGCTATACCTTAGACTATGTGAAGTTTCTTACTGAAACTGAAAACGAAGTAAGTTGTACTGTCATCTTGCGTAAAGGCGAACAAGGTATGCCAGATGCAACAACTAAAATGTTTTTTACTCCAGTGTTTTATAGTGGAAAATGGTGTCTTATCCTCACAGATTCTGAACGCTTGGAGGCACCAATCTCTACTTTTGAGCAAAGAGACTCACTTAATCGGCGCTATGACGCTTATAAAAAAATAAAGAAGAGAAAATAAACGTTAGTTTGAGTCTCTTTGTAGAAAGCACTGCGCAGAATATTTGTGTGGTGCTTTCGTGTATTTTAGTGATAGTATATGAGCTTTGTTTGTTGACCAGCAAATGAAATACTTTTTACTGTGACTGTTTTGTTGAGTGCTATTTTTCTTTATGTAAGAAGGTATAGTATTATGCCTTATTTGTATCTTTGCAGTATATCTGAGTTAGGAAGTGCTTATGATATAGGTTGGTTTAATCTTTTCATTGACTTTATCTAAATGAACAACGACATAGTTACTAAAAACACTAAGAGTTTACATCGCAAACTAAACATACTTCTTCGTACAGGTATGGTTTTGATGGAGAGTGCTGCAGATACTAACCGTATAGTCCGTAATATGCAGCGTGTTGCAGCTTTTCTTGGGTTAGAAGAGCGCTATCTCCATATTGATGTCTTATATGGTACTATTAAGGTAAATTATAGTGATGAAACGCATTCCTTTAGTCGCTTTATGCACTCAGATAAGTACACGATTAACATGAATGTACTCTCTGCAGTGAGCAGACTTTCTTGGAGAGCGATTAGAGAAGATTATAGTATAAAGCAGTTTGAGCGAGAACTCAACAAGATTCGTAAAATGAAACCTCAGTATCCTGCTTGGGCAGTGACCTTGGGCACTTCACTTGGTTGTGGAGGATTCTCGGTTCTCTTTGGTGGGGATTGGGCTTCCTTTGTACCTGCCACGATTGCGGGAGCAGTAGCTTATGTGGTGAGATTCTTTATGCTGAAACGTGGCTTCAACTTCTACATGGTTACTGCCATGACTTCTTTTGTGGCCACGTTGACGGCTTGGTTGTTATTCCTCGCCTTACCAACGAATTTTACTGACTATCCTTATCATTCATTTTTGTGTTGCTGTCTTTATCTTGTGCCAGGGGTTGCATTGATCAACTTCTTGGATGATATGCTCGATAATTATCTGCATGTTGGGTTAGCCCGTTTTGCTAATGGGGTGCTTCAGATTGCATCCATGGCTTTTGGAATTATCCTTGCAGTAAGCGTTTGTAGTGTGGATAACTTCCTTAAGGATTTGTCGATGGCTCCCAATATATCCTATGGAGAGGCTGCTATCGTAACTGCAATTTCTGCAATGGGTTTTGGTATGAACTTCAATGTGCCTCGTCACTCTCTTCCTGCTGTCGCTATTTTGGGGATTTTAGGGATGTTGCTTCGAAATGTACTAGCTTTTGACTTAAACGTGGGCTTAATATTAGGATCTCTCGCTGGAGCATCACTTATTTCTTTGGTGGCTGTTCGTCTGGTACATCATACTAGAACTCCTAACCACGTCATCTCTATACCGGGCGTAATACCGATGGTTCCTGGTATTCTGATGTATCGCGGTATTTTTGGTTTTGTTCATCTAGGAAACGATGTGCAAGAGTTCATGGGAGCTTTTAGTAATCTCTTGAATGCAGCGTTGATAGTGTTGTGCCTTTCAATTGGAGTTGCTATCCCTAATATATTTGCGCGACGATGGATTGCATTCTCAAGAAAGCAAGAATTGCATCGATTGATTGAAGATCGCAGACGACGCGGAAAGTTTGTTGATTTCTCGCTTTTTGATTAAGATGATCCAAATCATTTGAAAGTGCCTATAAGTGCCCATTTTGCAAACTCATTACATTGCAAAATTGGGTGTTTAAAAATTTTC
>NZ_KB290704.1 GCF_000318095.2 Alloprevotella sp. oral taxon 473 str. F0040 | reverse complement strand
CGCGGCATTCAGCCTTCACTCCGCTACCATCTTGCGCAGTAGCAGTAATAATTACTTCGCCTGCTTTCAAGGCTTTGAACTTGCCTTCACCCAAGTGTTGGAGGATGTCGTTTTTATCTATCGCCCAAGTCACCTTTTGCTCAGCCTTTTCGGGCATTACTTTAGCGATAAGGGTGAACACATCGTCTACCGTCGCTGTGTGTTGCGTTTCATTCAGTACTATTTGTGTAGCCTTGGGAATTTCAGGCTTCTTTTCTTTGACCGTCACTCGGCACACAGCTTTTACTCCGCTACCATCTTGTGCAGTAGCTGTGATAATTACTTCTCCTGCTTTCAAGGCTTTGAATTGACCATTTCCGATCATGTCCAGAATACCGGGTTGGTTCAAGTGCCACGTTACCTTTTGGTCTGCTTCCTTGGGGATTACGCTAGTACCAATGGTGAAGACATCGTCTACGGTCACATTGCGTTGGGTTGCATCCAGCACCACCTGTGTAGCCTTCGGTGTTTCGGGTTTAGAAGGTTGTTCGGGAGTTGGGGGAACTACAGGCTTGGTGGGGTTGTCTGGTGTTGAATTGCTTTTCCCATTCACCACCATCAATTGGGCACGTGGCGAATCATTGGTCCAAATCTCACGGCGTTTACCATTTTCTTCGATTTCGACGTGAACCTCGTAGCGGCGTCCAGGTGTTAAGCGTGTGAGGTCTATTCTGGCAGCTGTTGAGCGTGGTTCCGTACGTTGGAAAGGACGCAAGCTCACCGCACCAGATTGTCCAGCCTCAATAGATTCATTTGCTTCGGGACAAACTAAACGATAGTAAATCTTACTATAATAGTACTTTTGGCTATTGCCACGGATTTCTGTATGAATCCGCATACCAATCTCTCGCTGTTTTGTTAGATCAAATACTTGTTGATTGACTTCATTGCCATTGACCAAGAAATCAACATTGTGTACCTTAATTTTGACTTCGGGATAAGGCAAAACATTGATTTGGTAATTTTGATCTGCACCAAGAGGAATGAATTGTTTGGTCTTGGTGTTGGTTGTTTCCAATACTAGTTTCACATTGTAACGTCCAGGAGCCATCGCGTGAGAACCCGTGTTGTCGGAATAGTTCGTAAGGAAGTTCACAGCAACTTGTGTGTCTGCCAAACGGCGGAACGACACAGTGCTATTGGCGGTGAAAGGAGGCACAAAGTTAGCACCACCATTCACGGGTTGAAACGTCATTCTCAAATTGCCATGCACTTCATCCACATTGGGATTACGCACGCCGAAGGTTATCATGGCAGGATCTCCTACGCCTGCATATGCAGGGAAGAGCATTTCTGGTGCCCGGCACACGGTCAAGGGTCCCCCTTGGATCTCATCCGTCACGGAGATTCCGCTACTGGTCACTGCCAACTTCATACGATTGGCATATTCAATAGGATACCACGCCTCGTATTTATCAGGATTCTTCGCCACCAGCTCACGTGAAACGGGCACCAAGAGATAGTCGCCTTGAGGAATGTCTGCAAAATGAATGTCCTCAATAGGGATATTTTGTGTCATGAAAATGGTTGTCCATTCAAAATTCCTATTGTTAGAGTTAATCAGTTTCACAGTATTCCCTTTTTGATCCATCACCGCAATGCCCACTTGTCCAGTGAAACGATAGAACTCTCCATTCATTGAATGGTAAGAGCCAGAGGAAATCGTTGCATTAAAACGAGTGTTTGCATCTCCTGTTCGGGGAGTAAATTCAAAAGCTGCATTCTTGCGAGCACCCAATGTGCGTTGTGGAGTGGGGAAGTCAGGGTATTGTCCATTCTTAGGGTGCGCCATCAGTGCCACTTGATTTTCCCAAAACTGCCCATTCCCCATAAACGGACCAGGAATAGGAGTGGTGATGGTGTTAATATCATAATAGCCATCGCCTTGACCATCCCAACCAAAGTTGGCATGAATGAAGCCGCGTCGGTCATAGCCGTCATAGATGAATGCGTGTATGCCACCGCAAACCATCACAGGGTAGCCATCGGAAAGCTCTTGCAAAATCGCTTCACGAAATTCGTCTGCTTGCATTCGGTCGCGGTGTAACAAGCGAGTGGTATAACCAAAGTCATTTTGCAAAGCATCGAGGGTGTATTCAATGTTGGAGGGACTGGCTTGAGTACCAAAAGTGATGCGAATGGCTTTACCCACGTCTAACAACAGACGACCAACGGCATTTACTGAACGGAAGTCTGTCATCTGTTCGCGTGTGTCCTTCATTGCATCCCAAAGATAAGTGGGAGATGTGTCGGCTTCGTCTCCATCGCCGGCTTTACGGACATAGAGTGCTGGGCGTTGTTTAGGCCATTTGTAGAAATACAAAAATTGTGCAGCAGCCGTGGCTACGCAGCCCGTGTAGGTGGGTTTTCCGCCAATGCGTGGCGTCTTGCTATTGTAAGGATAGCTCTGTCCCCATTGAGCTGTGACAAGAGGAGCTACATTGCGCTTTAGCAATTTAGGTAGAGAAGCTGCTGGCTGTTGTCCACTACGCACTTGACGCACCGTTTCTGTGTATTGTTGCAATAGTGCTTGCATCTGTGGAGGCAGCGCATCCGCATCGCTTCTCGTTAATCGGCCATAACCCACAATCTCATTCATTTGGCTCTCTCCCGAAACAATGACAAATCGTTGCTCGGCTTCGCTTACAAAGAGGTGGTAAGCTGGGGCTTCTGCTGCCGATCTCGTACCAATAGCAGGAGAATCGGAAGTGACAACCGCAACAGGATGCTTCATATAATTGCGAGCAATGTCTGTTGCTTTCCGGATATCGACAGGCTCAGCCTGAGCCGTGTGTCCAACCATACTTAACACACTGACTGCAAGTGAGAGTAAAAGTGTTTTTTTTATCATGAGTCGATAAAATTAGTACATAGATTATGTGAGAAAACTTTTATTGTCCTAGTGTGTAACTCTTATTTCCTATAACGACAAACCATAATGGTGACGTTCCAACGTGGAGGCGAGTCACTGTATCATTTGAGGTACGTCCATTGGCTAATATTCTTCCCGTCAAGTCATAAACGATAATAGGAAGACCTGCAGGAGCTTGTTCGATGAGGAGCATCGTATCGTTGCGACGTACACTAAGAATATTAGTGTGAGACACGATAGCTGTAGGTGGTATAATAGTCACCACACATTTAGCTATCGCTCCTCCTGCATCCTGTGCACGTGCAGTGATGGTTGTCGTTCCTGGTTTGATGGCGCGGAATTTGCCATCAGCAAGCATGGCGACAATGTTCTTGTCTTGGACTTCCCACACGATGGCACTCGTAGCTTCTTTAGGAGACACTTGAGCCGTTAAGTTGAACTCACTATTAAGCTGTTGTGTCAATGTTGCAGGCAATTCGATGCGTGCCACATTGGGCGCAAGCACAGTCACTACACATTGTGCCGTCACTCCGCCTGCATCCTGTGCACGCGCTATGATGGTCGTCTTTCCTGGTTTGATGGCGCGGAATTTACCACCACCCAGAGAAGAGATAATGGTATTGTCTTGGACTTCCCACACGATGGCACTCGTAGCTTCTTTAGGAGACACTTGAGCCGTTAAGTTGAACTCACTATTAAGCTGTTGTGTCAATGTCGCAGGTAACTCGATGCGCGCCACATTAGGTGCAAGTACGGTCACTACACATTGTGCCGTCACTCCGCCTGCATCCTGTGCACGCGCTATGATGGTCGTCTTTCCTGGTTTGATGGCGCGGAATTTGCCATCAGCAAGCATTGTGACAATGCTCTTGTCCTCCACTTCCCACAAAATGTGAGCTCGGGCAGTTATGGGAAATACTTGTGCTCGTAACCTGAACTCTTCTTCTGTTTTATAAGTCACAGAATCTGGTAGCGTAATTCTCTGAACAATAAGGGGTGGTGCAAGCACGGTCACTACACATTGTGCCATAGCTCCTCCTGCAT
>NZ_KB290703.1:247-1678 GCF_000318095.2 Alloprevotella sp. oral taxon 473 str. F0040 | reverse complement strand
CGCTGCCCACCGACAAGGCCGACAAGCGCATCTACAAGGTGGCCTTCACCTACAACGGCAAGGAGGTCGCGTCGCGCTACGCCAACTACGACGGCAATGTCGGCACCCTACCCACCCCGCAGGAAATCCTGGGCGTGGCATACAACACCGCCAACACCTACAAGCTCGTCTTCGCCGATGATTTCTATGCCGAATATCCCATTTATGCCGACCGCACCGTGGCAGTAGATGTCATCGTAAACAACATGTGCGAAATCGCCACGAAAGAAGACTGGAAGAAGTTCGGCGACTTCGTAAGATCCGGGGAGGGAAACCTCAACGCCAAGCTCACCGCCGACCTCAACCTCGGCACGGACATCCAGAAAATAGGCAGCGAGAGCACTGACTATCGCGGCACCTTCGATGGACAGGGGCACACCATCACGATCGATTGGAACGGTAACGGCGGTGATTACTTCGCGCTGTTCCCCTTTGTAACAGACGCCACCATCAAGAACCTGCGCGTAACGGGGAAGATGACGACCGATGTTCCAATGGGCGTATTCTCTTACCTGGCGGGTGGCAACACCACTTTCTCGGGCTGCGTCAGCGATGTGAAAATCACTAACGGCGACAAGAACGACACCTACTGCGCCGCAGGAATGGTGCGCGCAGCATACAGCGAAGGCAAAATCACCTTCAAAGACTGCATCGTGGCCGGCGACCTCAATGGCACCACCGACAACAGCAAGCAGAACATGGGCGGATTCGTATGTGGTCAAGCTGACGACGCCACCTGCACCTTCGACAACTGTCTCTACACCGGCACGAACAACGCCAAGGGCGGCTACGCCTTCGCGCCGAAGCCCACGCTCAACAACTGCTACTACGTGAACGCCTTTGCCAACGTGCAAGGCACGCCGACGACCGCCGAGCAGCTTGCAAGTGGCTACGTGGCCTGGATGCTGCAGAGCGGGCGCGCCGAAAACGTGTGGGGACAGACGCTCGGCACCGACCTCGAGCCCCAACTCTCCGCCACCGCCAAGCGCATCTACAAGGTGGCCTTCACCTACAACGGCAAGGAGGTCGCGTCGCGCTACGCCAACTACGACGGCAATGTCGGCACCCTACCCACCCCGCAGGAAATCCTGGGCGTGGCATACAACACCGCCAACACCTACAAGCTCGTCTTCGCCGATGATTTCTATGCCGAATATCCCATTTATGCCGACCGCACCGTGGCAGTAGATGTCATCGTAAACAACATGTGCGAAATCGCCACGAAAGAAGACTGGAAGAAGTTCGGCGACTTCGTAAGATCCGGGGAGAGAAACCTCAACGCCAAGCTCACCGTCGACCTCGACTTCGGCTCAGACATCCTGAAAGTTGGCAGCGAGAGCACTGGCTATTCCGGCACCTTCGACGGACAGGGGCACACCATCACGATCGATT
>NZ_KB290703.1:0-227 GCF_000318095.2 Alloprevotella sp. oral taxon 473 str. F0040 | reverse complement strand
CCTGCGCGTAACAGGGAAGATGACGTCCGACAGCGAGCCTTTGGGCGTATTTTCTCTCGAGGCGGGTGGCAACACCACTTTCTCGGGCTGCGTCAGCGATGTGAAAATCACTAACGGCGACAAGAACGACACCTACTGCGCCGCAGGAATGGTGCTCTCGGCAGACCACGATGCCAAAATCACCTTTAACGATTGCATCGTGGCCGGCGACATCAACGGCACCGTAG
>NZ_KB290702.1:61275-121258 GCF_000318095.2 Alloprevotella sp. oral taxon 473 str. F0040 | reverse complement strand
AGGTGCAAGTATCGACTGTTTATTGTACTTGTATATTGTTTGTATTGTACTTGTATCATGTTATCTAGTACTTGTATTGTACTAGTTTCGTCTTTTGTAGTTCTTGTGTGTTGTTTGTATTGTACTTGTATCATGTTTTATAGTACTTGTATATTGTTTGTATTGTGCTAGAAACGTGTTAGTATGGTGCTTGAATCGAGTTCGTATTGTAATGCTAACGAACTCTCATAGTCGCATTTAGTTTGGCCATCCACAGAGCTTTAGAAGGGCGGCTTACGTTTTTGTACCTATTAGCATCAATTTTTTAAGTGGAATGTTCCTGTGTTTTTCTCGTTCTTTACACTAGTCTTCGCAGCTTATTAGCTTGTACCGTGTTCACATGCTCCCATCTGCTTTGATATAGCACACGATGCTTGATACACGATTGCAGTATTTTTAGGATAAGACGTTACTTTCACTTTGACCTATATTGAGTATCGATGGAGTTAGCTCTCTTAGCTTAGTAATCTCAGAGTGTATTGCACTATCAGGTACAATTCAGTTATTCAGTAAGTATCTGATTTTGTTCATGTATATTCTTGGTATATATCTTCATGAGTCCTGTTTTACTCTCCGATTTGAGCCACTTTCTCAGTATTACCTTTGTTTTGTTCGTATAAAATGCTTATATTTGCTATGTTAAATTAGCAAACTTTTTTACCTCCCTATGGACTGGATCATTAAACTTCTTACTGACCCTAAAAGTGCAGCGCACTTGCTGATTATTTATGCGCTAGTTATTAGTCTAGGCGTACGTTTTGGCCAATGGAAGATTGGCGGAAGAAAGAATGGCATCGCCTTTGGTGTAACCTGGGTGTTGTTTGTTGGCATTTTTGTAGGCCACATTTGCACGAATTTCCTCTATGACAATCCAGCTGAAGCCGTGGCTTATCAGCGACACATCATTGATATTGTCAAGGAACTCGGTCTCATCTTGTTTGTTTATTGCATCGGACTCCAGGTAGGTCCCAGCTTTTTCCAAGCTTTCCGCAAAGGAGGCCTCGGAATGAGCCTTTTGGCAGTGTTGCTAGTGCTACTGAACGTAGCAATGACACTAGGTTTATTCTTCCTTGCTGACAACACAGGTATTTTCTCTACACCTCACGACAAGGGAAATCTGGCTATGATGGTCGGTGTCATGTGCGGTGCAGTAACTAATACCCCTTCACTAGGAGCTGCCAACAGCATTTTACCCGAACTTTTCGGTGATACGTGTAATGTCCCTGCTATTGCTAATGGATATGCTTGTGCCTATCCTTTGGGTGTTGTAGGAATCATACTCTCCACAATTGCTTTGCGTTTTATCGCTCGCATTTCTCTGGAAAAAGAACAAGAGGAGCTTCGCCAACGCAACGAGTCGCATCCTGAAACCACTCCCAAGCACCTCATCATCGAAGTCAGCAATCTAGCAGTAGTTGGCAAGACACTAGAAGAACTCCGCAATTTCTTCAAGCGTCAGTTCGTAGTAACTCGTTGCATTTATCCCGACGGACAATTTGTTGTGCCCAATGCCACGACAGAAGTTTCTATGGGCATGCGTATTCACCTCGTATGTTCTGAACAGGATTCTGAAGCTCTCATCCAACTCATGGGTAAAACAGCAGAAGTAGGTCATGAGGAGCAAATAGACACAGTACAATATGTAAGTCGCCGCATGGTAGTGACTCGTGAAGAAATCACAGGTCGAAGCCTTGCCCAGCTGCATTTATCTTCACTCTATGGTGTGAATGTCACACGTGTCACTCGTGGAGGCATGGAGCTCTTTGCAGACCGAAATCTTCCTCTTCTTGTAGGTGACCGTGTTCTAGTCACTGGTACAGAAGAAAATGTTGAACGAGTTAAGTCTGTATTGGGTTCACAAGTAGAACGCCTCGATCATCCTAATGTCGGAGTCCTCTTCATGGGAATTCTTATTGGTCTCTTGGTGGGACAAATTCCCATTCCGTTCCCTGGTGTAGACGTTCCTGTGAAACTCGGTTTGGCTGGTGGTCCTCTCTTTGTTGCTATCCTCGTAGGTGCTTTTGGACATCGTTATCGCATCAACACCTATGTTTCTACTTCTGCCAACTTGATGTTGCGTGAGGTCGGCCTAATCCTCTTCCTTAGCAGTGTCGGTATCCAAGCTGGAGCCTCTTTCTGGCGCACCATAATGGCTGGAGACGGCATCCACTATGTATGGATGGGATTCTTGATTACCATAGTTCCCATTTTTATCTGTGGACTTATCGGCCGCTGGAAGCTCAAGCTCAATTATTTCACTCTTATGGGACTCATAGCAGGTGCCAACACCGATCCACCTGCCTTGGCTTTTGCCAATACGACTGCCGGTAACAATGCACCCGCAGTAGGTTACAGCACCGTATATCTCCCCGCAATGTTCTTACGTATCCTTGTTGCACAACTCATTCTGTTGTTCTTCCTCAGCTAAGGACGGTCCCCGCCAAAGAAAATCCCCACTATCGTGCTAACGATGGTGGGGATTTTTTTGAAAAGTAAAACTGATTTCGCAAGAAGAATGAGTCACTGAGAGTCAGCACTCAGTATTCTCGTCCGAGAAAGTTCAGTTTTCTAAAATGACTACTCCGCAGGAGCAATTACACCAGTGGGGCAAACGTCAGCGCAAGCACCACAGTCAATGCAAGTTTCGGGAGAGATAACGTAGATTTCACCTTCAGTGATAGATGCAGTTGGGCATTCGTCGATGCAAGTGCCACATGCAATGCAATCATCATTAATAATGTAAGCCATTGTGTAAGAATTTAATGAATGAATAAATGTTTGTTATGTTATGTATGTCTGTCATAGACCCATGCCCAGCCAAAGCCAGCCCTTACTATTTGCTGTCATCTCGACAGGAATCACTAAGGATAATACATGAATCTACGGCAAAGATACCTATTTCCGTTGTGCTTCCCAAGCATCTAGCCATCTTTTTGACCAAACAGACCTGTCGTTTACGCTTTTTCTACGCATCACCTTCCGATAATAAGCCATTTTTAGAGATAATTCTTCTACTGTAATTACTTTTCTAGCCTAAATTTCATAGCTGCATTCAGAGCTTCTTTAACGTAAACGGAGCTACCACCTTGTAAATTCCCACCTATCATGGCAATCATCAAGTCATCAGGCAAGAAAAAGAGCAAAAGGCACGTAGTTTGCAGAGAAAATTGTATCTTTGCCCTAATATCCGTGTGCATATTCTTGTTAGGAATCCGCATGCAATCCATCGTAATGGGAAATAGCTCCCTATAAGGGCCTTGCATCAACTATTTTTAGTATCAGATTTATAGTAAACCTCCAAACTATCAGACAGCATCCACGGAATTTATCCTATTAAAATCATAACATATACCATACGATTATGGCAAAAATCACGAAAGAAGCAGCCCTGGCTTACCACGAACAAGGGCGTCCCGGTAAAATTGAAGTTGTTCCTACAAAACCCCATGCCACTCAAACAGACCTTTCTCTTGCCTATTCACCGGGCGTAGCAGAACCCTGTTTAGAGATTCAAAAGAACAATGACGATGCCTATCGCTATACTAATAAAGGAAATCTAGTAGCCGTTATCTCTAATGGTACAGCCGTCTTGGGCTTAGGCGATATAGGTGCTGTAGCAGGCAAACCAGTGATGGAAGGCAAGAGCCTCCTCTTCAAAATTTATGCTGGCGTAGATGCTTTTGATATTGAGGTTGACGAGAAAGATCCTGAGCGTTTCATCCAAGTGGTAAAAGCCATTGCTCCCACATTCGGGGGTATCAACCTTGAAGATATCAAAGCCCCTGAGTGTTTTGAAATCGAGACTCGTCTGAAAGAAGAACTCGACATTCCCGTGATGCATGACGACCAACACGGCACAGCCATCATCTCTTGTGCAGGCCTTCTCAATGCCTGTGAAGTAGCGGGTAAGCGCATCGAGGATGTGAAGCTAGTGATGAATGGAGCAGGTGCAGCCGCTATTAGCTGTGCACGCCTCTATATCGCCTTTGGACTTAAGCCTAGCAACCTTATTATGCTTGATTCTAAAGGAGTTATCTCCGCTGATCGCACTGACATCAATGCGCAAAAGCGTGAGTTTGCCACACAGCGCACTGATGTGCGCACCCTTGCAGAAGCTGTTCAAGGTGCAGATGTCTTCGTAGGTTTGTCTAAGGGCAATGTTCTCTCTCAAGATATGGTGCGCACCATGGCAGAACGTCCCATCATTTTCGCACTTGCCAACCCAGTTCCTGAGATTTCATATGATGATGCTCGTGAAGCACGTCCTGATGTCATCATGTCCACTGGCCGTACTGACTATCCTAACCAAATCAACAATGTCTTAGGCTTCCCCTACATTTTCCGTGGAGCTCTTGACACAGCCTCTTCAGCCATCAACGAACCCATGAAGCAAGCTGCAGTGCGTGCCATTGCAGAACTTGCTCGCCAAGAAGTTCCTGCCTCAGTTAAGGAGGCTTATGGTGTAGATCATCTCGAGTTTGGGGCAGACTATTTCATTCCCAAGCCCGTAGATTCACGTCTTGTGGTTGAAGTTTCTTGCGCGGTGGCTAAAGCCGCCGTTGAAAGTGGTGTCGCTCGCAAACCTATCACAGATTGGGAAGCATATCGTGCTCAGCTTGCCGCTCGAATCCACTAATAGTAGAGGAATAATGCTCTCTACTAAGTAGAGGATATCCCTGTAGTAATCAAGGTCTCTTCTTCTTTTTCGCAGAAGTACATGAAGAGAGCCTCCAACAACAATCCCCTTCCATAAGGTCTAAAGCCTAGTGGAAGGGGATTGTTGTATGTTGAAAAGAGAAAATTAGTACTTCATCATATAAGTTGCTGATTCTAGAAAACCTATAGTATGATGTTTTTCACAGCGGGGAGTACCAAAGATAAATCATCTATAACCTGTTGTCGTGAAGCTCCTTCACGAACGATGGCTAAAATTGTGTCGTCACCTGCCAAGGTGCCGCAAATACTATTGAGTTTTTGCGCATCAATTTCTGTAGTGATGCCTGCCGCGTAGCCGGGCCTAGTGTGCATCACGACAATATTGCCTGAGAATTCGAGGCCTAGAAAGCCCGTGTTTCTCAAGAAATCTGGAGCTTCCACAGAAATCTTGCGTCTATACAGAGGATTATCGGGCAGAATATAGCGATAACCGCCAATGCTAGCCACTTTTGCGGCTTTTAACTTCTGCAAATCACGGGAGAGTGTGGCCTGTGTCACCTTATATCCTTCTGCTTCTAGTTCTTTGAGCAATGCTTCTTGGCTTCCTATCTCAGTATTGGCCAAAATTAGGCGCAGCACCTCTATTCTTTCGTGTCTTGGTTTCATGCGTTTTTTCTTATAACTTCAGCTTGCTGCGACAAAGATAGTAAATAATCCGTTTATGTACGCATTTTTCTATTAAAAAAATGTCTTGGTCATTGTTCACCCCCCCTGTTTTGAGACTCATATGTGAAAAAAATACCCTAAACCTTCTGTTTTGGTGAACAAGTCTTCTTCTTGTTTCTTCTCTGTTTTCGCAAGTTTCTTCTATCTTTCATCATTTTGGGGATAGATGATTCAACTTATCAGAGAGAAATGGGATATACATTGGTGGTCTTATTCCTTCAATATTAAGAAGAGGAGATGTTGAGGATGAAATTCCAAACCGAAAGCCATGGAGTGATGTGTCTTTTGTCCTAATGACAATGGTGGAGGTGGGTAGTTAAATTCTTCGTAAGAAGAAAATGTCGCTCTAATTCTTGAATTCAGAGCTAAGAAGTGGATAATATTTGTTCGCGCTTTTAGAGATGTATGGGAGACCTATGTGGAAGATTGCTGCGATTATTCTTGAAAAGAGGTGGATATTAGCGAAGATGCACTTTGTGTCTCCTCACATTATTGCGAGTCTACTTTCTTTTATAGCCTATAAATCGTCTAGTTATAGCGAAAAAAATGGGAATGACCCGTCTCTCGACGAAACATTCCCTCACAGAACTTATATAGAGATGAAAAAACTATCTCGAATTTAGGAGAGGATCGCTTGTAAGCTAAATCCCCTTTTGTCTTATTGACATTGCAAATATACGCACTATTAGTGAAACGACCAAATATATCAGCAATTATTTTATGCATGATTGTATTTTTCTTCTTTCTCTCTGAATTTAGGGATTATTCACCTCTTTTTAGCGTAATAATATTACCGAAAATAGGCTATCTTTATTGGACTTAGTTCTTTTTTTATGCGCAATTTCAAACGGAGTTCATGGAAACGAGTAGTGTTGTTTTAAGTTAGAAAGAACACGTCTTTTGCGATATAAGCAGGCTTGTTCGAGACTTTTTCAGTAAAATGCGACAATCTTATGCTATTTGCAGGAAAACTATGAAGCTATACCGAAGTTATCAGTTGTCTGTTTGAGACTTTAAAAGTAGTCTAAATTAGTTTTTTGTGAAAAAATGTACTTTGTTTGTTGTTCCTTGATAGATATTTTCTCCACTTTTTTGTATAAAGGATGTATATCTTGCGAACTTATTTAAATAAATTCGAATAAAGAATATGGGATGTGCAAGCCTTGCAGAATGAGTATACTAGAATCCTCTATGCTAGTGCTTTAGCTGTTCTCTAACTTAGAGTTCGCTTTATTCCGACACATCGAGAACTCTACGCCCACATCGCAAGGGGGCAGCATTGCCACTGCTTTTTCTAGGCAATCTCTGCCACGTGTTCGCGTTGCGGATGGAGCAAAAGCATAACAGTAGTGCTTTACCTTTTCTCCTCTCTTAGTGTATCGTGACCGAAAGACTGAGTTTCTGAGCCGTTAGTTTCATTTCCACCACGAATTGTTGTCTTTGATTGCACGCAAATCGACAACTTGCGCGTGAAAGATCGGCAAGAGTGAGTCTCCCCCTTATGATGCCCAAGTGCAGCCCAAAGATTCGTGCGCTAGTCACGCGCAGTCTACATCTCCCCACAGGGCGTAGTGCTGTGTATTTTGACTCTTTTATTGCCATCTTCCTCATTTGGAAAGGAAAAATGCTTTAGTTAGAAAGGAACTCTCGGAGAACTTTCAAATTTTCTCGGAGATTTTCCGAAAAAACTCGGAGATTTTTTAGAATATCTCCGACATTTTCTCTACACTCTCCTTTTTTTATATTATTCTTGCCGCTTGTGGCTGGTCTTTAGCTCTGTATTTGCGGATATAATCGTCCCACGCGGTTCCGCTACCATGGTGCTGTTCTCACATCTTTCTGCTCAAAGCAGATGGCACGCGACGAAGCACTGACCGCTGCCTGCAAAAGGCCAAGACACATGTTTGTGCCCTCGCCAGCCAAACACAGGTGCTAACAGGAGCAATGTCGCAGCTCTATCCACCTCTCAAGGGGCTCTTGGGGCAGGAGGTCGAGAGTGTTGAGGGAATCCAGCGAAAGAAAGGGCTAAGTGTGAGAATTGATGATAAATATTCTGGTGGAGACCTGGGAGGTTTTCCCATGAGGGAAAGAGATAACTCCATACACGACGCAGGAGAGGTTGAACAACTTTATGGGAAGATGTGAGGCGTGCTATGGAGAAACGGCGTTATAGGCTATAGCAAGGGGGATGGGATGACCCATGGCGCAGGGAAAGAGGGCCCCCGACCTATCTCAGATCTCGATGCGTGCGAGAATTTCGCGTGGCGCAGCTACGTTGCTGACATCATAGTAGCGTATGGCACAGGCTGTTGGGAGAAAATGGCAAACAGAGGGGGCGACCGATCTCACGCGAACGGATAGTGACGAGGGGGGCTTGCGTGGGGGGTGCATGAGTTAGAGAATGACTGTGGAGGCTAAGCCTATGAGTGAGCTGTGTCTTATGCAGAAATAGTGATTTTATGCTAGTTTTGAGAGCATCTCTTTAGAGAACCAAGGTATAAATTGTAGAGAAGGCGATGAGAAAATTAGTGTCATTAGTAGCATCAATAAGTAGGTGTCAGAAGCTAATCCCGAGTTTCCCAAAGCTGTTCTCTTAAGGTATGCACTCCTTCATGGTGGAGAAAATAAAAAAGTCGCTCTCAATCTTGCGATTGAGAGCGACTCATTATGAGAAACTCTGAAAAATCAGTTTCAGAAAAGATTATTCAGCGATGCAGATAACCACACGGTTTTCTTCGTTGACGCTGAAAGGTTGAACAGTGTCACCCTTAGCATCCTTGATGATGCGGTTTGCAGGGATGTTCTTCTTCACGAGTTCGTTGAACACAGCGTTAGCACGTTGCTTAGAAAGGCGAGTGTTGATGGTCTTGTTACCAGTGTCCTTGTCAGCGTAACCAGTGATAGCTACCTTAGCGCTAGGATTAGCGTTGAGGAAGTCTACAACTTCTTGTACCTTCACCATTTCAGATTGGCGAACCTTAGCTGAGTTGATGAGGAAGAATACGTTGCGAGTGAGAGGTTCTGCCTTAACAGGAGCAGGAGCAGGTGCGGGAGCAGGTGCAGGAGCTGGCACTTCAACAGGTTCTTCAACAGGTTGTACAGGAGCAGGAACTACAGGTACAGGAACTACAGTAGAGAGCTTGCCAAGACGGAAGGTGAAACCACCGAAGAGGTTCATTTGCCAGTCTACGTTTTTACCATCCTTAGAGTTGAACTTGTCGTCAGTCACAGACACGAGACCTTCAACGTTGAAGCTTACGCGCTTGCTAAGACGGAAGTCTACGTTAGCACCGAAGCGACCAGTAGGAAGGTTGAGTGTGTTGCTGTTCCAAACGAGGAGGAGTTCATCGGGAGAAAGACGCTTAGCATCGAGAGCTTCCTTGTTGTCGAAGCCGTGGATGTAACCTACACCAACGAAAGCGTTAAGAGAAACGCAACGGTTGGGGTTGTAACCTGCGAAGAGGTTAGAGAGGTTGAACATACCATCGAGACCAGCAGTCACGTAGTTCCACTTGTAAGTTTGAGGAGTGTGGTCATAGTCCCAACCATTCTTACCTTCCCAGCCACTTGCGTGTGCACGGAGATTGAAGACAGGGGTGAACTGGTAGCCGAAGTGGAAACCAGCAGCGGGAGTGATAACGTCACCCAACTTCTTGTGCGCGCCATGAGAGTAGCCTACACCACCTTGAAGACCAAGGGTCCAGTGAGGATGGAACTTCTCTTTAGGAGCGTCTTGAGCGGCTGCGCTGAGCGAAAAAGCAGCAAGGGCAGCTACGAGGATAGACTTGAATTGCATAATATCTATTTTTGAGTTTGTTGTTCTGATAATGCTAATGGAGAGACACTGAAGACAGGCAACCGCTATGCCCTGCTAAAACTATGAATGTGGCTATGGGAGATGCCTAAAAGGAGATTGACGTGTCGTTGAACAAGGACTTCCAAGTGCATGCAACCGATGGTGACTTGAATTCTTCAGAAGAAAACTATCCTCAGCTGTGTCAGGTCAAATCGGGACTCCATCTTTGACACTACTTGTTGGGCTTGAGAAAACGTTCAATTCAGAGAATATCAAGAGATTTTCACCTGTTATATCCTTGTCTTGTGCTTGCAAAGGTAGTAGTTTTTGCTATATAGCCCAATGTTTTTACAGAAAAAAACGCGTTTGAGGGCAATAATAGGGTGATTTTGTACGTTAAAGCCGAAAAAATCGTAGTAAAGTACCACGATTTTTCCTATTTATTCTTGCATAAAGTGTTGTAAATGGCTATTTACCTGCGAGAGAAGGGTCATTTTTGACCAACCACTCAGCGATTTGCACGGCATTGAGGGCTGCTCCCTTCTTGATTTGATCGCTCACCAACCAAAGTGTCAAGCCATTGGGATGGGCCAAGTCTTTGCGAATGCGGCCTACATAGACCTCGTCGCAGCTTTCCAGAAGCAGGGGCATGGGATATTGTCGCTCTGCAGGATTGTCGAGGAGCACCAGACCTTCGCCATTTGCGATAGCTTCACGAGCAGCTTCCAAAGTGATGGGGCTTTCTGTTTCTAACCAAATGGACTCTGCGTGGTTGCGCATCGTGGGGACGCGTACACAGGTGGCACTTACTTCGATGTCGCTGTGCATGATCTTGCGGGTCTCATTGTACATCTTCATCTCCTCCTTCGTATAGCCGTTGTCGCAGAATTGGTCGATTTGCGGAATCACGTTGTAGGCCAGTTGGTAAGCAAACTTTTCTACATGAGGCTTTTCCCCATTGGCTAGTGCCTTCTGTTGCTCCATGAGTTCATCCATGGCAGCTTGTCCAGCACCAGAAGCCGACTGGTAGCTCGAAACGTGTACGCGACGGATGTGACTCAGGCGTTCAATGGCTTGTAGTGCCACGACCATCATGATGGTGGTGCAGTTAGGATTGGCAATGATGCCGCGAGGACGTTCGAGTGCATCGGTCGCATTGCATTCAGGCACCACGAGCGGCACGTCATTGTCCATGCGGAAAGCACTAGAGTTGTCAATCATTATAGCACCATATTTGGTGATATCGGCAGCAAATTCCTTAGAAGTGCCTGCGCCAGCACTGGTAAATGCGATGTCAATGCCTTTGAAATCATCCGTATCGTGGCGGAGTTCGCGCACCACAATTTCTTTCCCACAAAAATTGTAGGAAGTTCCTGCACTGCGCTTCGAACCGAAGAGGCGAAGTTCGTCGATAGGAAAATTGCGCTCGGCCAATGTGCGCAAAAATTCTTGGCCTACGGCACCACTGGCGCCCACGATGGCTACTTTCATTGTCAGAGATATGGATGAAAAGGAGGGAGGTTGGTCAGAAGACACCTATATATAATATGAGTACCTTCCTATATATATAATGAGTAACCTCATACAATAGATATACCTTCCCCCATGAAGATTCATTATTTATGCTGCAAAAGTATCAATTTATCTTTGAAATACCTGCTTAGTTTGCCATTTTTTTTGTTCCTTTGCTGGAAAATGTATAGTTTGCAACGTATAATCTTGCATTCTTTACAGTGAATATGCCAAATCTCTACACCATCCTTCTATGTTCCTTCCCACAGAACCTCTCGTAACCAACCCTACTTGGATTGTGCTCATCGTCTTGGGCTTGATTCTTTTCACCCCGATGGTGCTGGAACGTCTCAAAATTCCGTCTATCGTTGGCCTTATTGTGGCGGGTATGCTGGTAGGGCCACACGGCGTGTATCTGCTTTCTCGGGATGCCTCTTTTGAAATCTTCGGTAAAGTGGGGATTTACTACATCATGTTTCTGGCTTCACTGGGCATGAACCTTACCGATGTGCAGCGTTATCGTTGGGGGGCTCTAGCTTTTGGAACCATATCTTTTGCCCTCCCCATGGGCTTAGGTTTCTTGGTCAATCGCTGGGGACTAGGCCTATCTCTTCCAGCTGCCATATTGGTAGCTGCGATGTATTCGGGGCATACCTTACTCACCTATCCCTTAGTGATGAGGTGGGGCTTGGCGCGTCATCGCTCAGTGGGAATGGCTGTGGGAGGAACCATCCTTACTAACGTGCTTACCTTGGTGGTGCTAGCTGTGGCTGTGGGAATGTATAAGCCCGATGGAGGAGAGTTTAATATCTGGTATCTTCTTGGGCGTGTGGTCTTGGTCACTGTAGGGTTGTTCTTAGCCATGCCGTGGGTAGCACGCTGGTTTTTCCGCCGTTTCGATGAAGGGGTGGTGCAATATGTCTTTGTGCTGGTCTTGGTCTTCTTAGGAGCAGGTCTTATGGAATGGGCGGGCATGGAAGGAATTCTTGGAGCCTTTCTCGTAGGACTTGTGTTAAACAGGGAGATTCCTGCGGTAGGCCCTTTGATGCAGCGAATAGTATTTGTTGGAAATGCACTCTTTATCCCCTACTTCCTGATAGGTGTGGGCATGATTATCAATCTCCACACCCTCCTTTCTGGATGGAACATTGCAGCAATGGCTTTAGCCATGATTCTCATCGGAACTGCTGGTAAACTGCTCGCAGCGCAACTCGTGGGGCGTGCCTTGCAATTTTCAGCCATAGAACGAAGTATGGTAGGAGGCTTGAGTACTGCGCGTGCAGCTTCGGCGCTAGCCATTGCTATGGTGGGGTATGAAATCATATTGCCCGATGGATCACACCTCCTCAACGAAGATGTGGTGGGAGCTGCCATGATGCTCATTCTTGGGTCGTGCATTATCGCTTCCGCCCTCACCGAGCGTGCTGCACGTCGCCTGATGCTTTCGGGAGCTACGCTGTCCGCTTCAGCAGAGCGAGAAGAGAAAGATTCCCTCGTCGTGGCTTTGGCTAATCCGCGTATGGTGATTCCGATGACCAATATGGCATTGATGTTACGTAGTGCCTCGGCTACTTCTCAACTTACAGCTGTGAGTGTAGTGCTTTCCGACGATACAGAAGAGCGAGCTACAGCACAACAAGGCTTAGACTACGCTGCAAAGATGGCAGCTACGGTGGGGGTGCGCATGCAAACTCATTGCCGCCGGTCAGTAAATGCCGTGACGGGCATCGTACACACGGCTGGAGAGCACGAGGCTACGGACATTCTCATAGGGCTTCACCAAAAGAAATCTATTTCTGCCACCTTCTTCGGCAAGTTTGCTACTGACCTTTTCGATGCCGCCTCTCAGCAAATCATGGTCTATCGTCCGTTGGTGCCCATCCACTCTCTGCGACGTATGCACATCGTAGTGCCTCGTCGTGGTGAATACGACCCTGGTTTTCGTCATTGGGCAGCCCGATTAGCCACACTGTCCGTGCAGTTGTCTTGTCGCATCTCGGCTTATGGTGCACCCGAAACTATGCAGGCTTTGCGACAGATTTGGGAGTCGTCGAAACAAAAGCCAGAGGTGGAATATCACGACTTTACTTCGTGGGACGACCTCCTCCCCTTGGCTTCTCGATTGCGCTCCGATCATCTTGCTGTGTTTATCTCAGCACGCCGAGGCATGCCCTCTCATCATCGCTATCTCGACCAACTTCCCATGCAGCTGGAACGCTATTTCTCTATGCGCAGCTGGATGATTGTACTTCCACGAATTGATGTTCGCCAGTAGGGCATTGACAACAGGACTTACCCAAAGATAATAAGGAATCAAAAAGACTGAGTCTTGCGGTTTTGTGACGCCAACTGAGTGGTCATCACATAGGTAATATCTTTTGAAGGCCTCTGGCTGCCATTCAAAAAAATCGTTTGCGATGCTTGCTCCGCCCAAAAGGAATTAGTAATTTTGCCTAAGACATAACATACCCTCCCCATGCAAGAAAAAGAGGTCTACGACTATCTCACGGCACACGGCGTGAAAGCCTCCGTGCAACGCGTGGCTGTGATGCAATATCTACTGCAACAAATGGGACATCCCACCGTAGACGAGATTTATCAAGCCTTGGTGGATCACATCCCTACGCTTTCTAAAACTACTGTTTACAACACCCTCCGCCTGCTCATGGAGCATGGGGTGGTGCGCATGCTCACCATTGATGGCAAAAATGCTAATTTCGATGGGGTCACTGAGCCGCATGCTCACTTCCTTTGCCATCAGTGTGGACGTATCTTCAATATTGAGTCTCCCTCTGAACTTTTGGCTGCTCCTCCCACCGCACCACAGGGGTTCGCTATCGAAACTGCTGATTTGTACTATCGGGGAGTTTGTCCCGACTGCTTGGCAAAACAAGATACTTAAAAGCATGGATATAGAGAGCAGTAGAGGAATCTTTCAACAAGATGTGTCTGTGCTACAGCTGACAATGCGAGCGCGCGAACTCATATTGTTCTGAGATAGAATCCAATAATAGTTTTTTCTCCTTAATCCTTGTGACAAGGAAGCGACAAAAGATGGAACCATTTGGCTCCATCTTTTGTCGTATTGAGGATTTCTTATCGGATTCCATCCTCGATGTTGGTGATATACTTTAGATATAGTCCGTTATCCTAATTGCAGAGCTATCCAAGCGCAAGCCTCGGCATCGGCCAAAGCGTGGTGATGTTGCGTCAAATCATAGCCACACTCCGCAGCAACTGTGTGGAGCTGGTGGTTTTCTAGCTTGGGAAGAGCTTTGCGCGCCATTTTCAAGGTATCGAAGAAGGGATAATCTGGATAATCCATCTGATATACCCGAAAAACGGCTTTCAAACAACTCTCGTCAAAGGCACTATTGTGCGCTACCAAGGGGAGATCGCCTATGAGTGGCGCAATATCTTCCCATACTCTGCTGAACACTGCTGCGTTTTCTGTGTCTTTAGCCGACAACCCATGTACGCGTGTATTATGAAAGTTGTAATAATTCGGTTCGGGCTGAATCAAAGCATATTGCTTTTGGACAATTTCTCCCTCGCGCACCACCACGATACCCACAGAGCAAACACTGCTTCGCTCACTATTTGCTGTTTCAAAGTCGATGGCCACAAAATCTTGCATAGGATGATCTCTGGATTAGGATGGATATGTTTATGTCACTGCTAACTTAAATGTTACCGCAAAGGTAGAAAGTTCAGAGGTAATTACATTAAGCATGCCCCATATTTCTGAGTCTAGCCCTCGAAAAACTCTAGCATGCTCAAGAAAAATGAACTAAAATGCGACCACCTCCCGAGAAATGAGTAAATTCGCAGTAATATCAATAGACTAAAAAGGTTTTGAAAGCTGACACTGCACATGATTTCTCTTAGAAATATCCATAAATCCTTTGGCACTCTCGAAGTGCTCAAAGGTATAGATCTCGACATACAACAAGGCGAGATGGTGAGTATCGTTGGTCCTTCGGGAGCGGGTAAGACTACGCTCCTACAAATCATGGGCACGCTCGATCGTCCCAATGAAGGCACACTGACTATTGCCAACACCGATGTGACTCGTCTGTCGTCATCTGCCTTGTCACATTTCCGAAATGCCCACATAGGTTTTATATTTCAGTTTCATCAGCTCCTCCCAGAGTTTACCGCGCTTGAAAATGTCATGATGCCTGCCCTCATAGCAGGGACTTCTAAGCGTGATGCTCGCCAACGTGCCGCCGAACTCTTGGCTTATATGGGATTGGAAGATCGAGCAGAGCATAAACCTGCGGCACTCTCTGGAGGTGAAAAACAGCGTGTAGCTGCAGCGCGTGCCTTGATGAATGAGCCTGACATCATTTTTGCCGACGAGCCCACGGGATCACTCGACTCCAAAAATCGTGCAGAATTGCAGGAACTCTTCTTCCAACTACGGCGTGACCTCGGACAGACCTTTGTCATTGTCACTCACGATGAGGCTTTTGCACAGCAGTGCGACCGCTGCATTCACATGGTCGATGGCAGAATCTCTGATGATGCCACCACAGAAGTGCAGCAGACTGGTGCAGCATCCTTAGAGGCGGACGAAGATAACCATGCTACAACAGATGCGGAAGCAACCGCTGTGCTGCATCTTACTGTCCCTATGTCAGACTATCCCCAAAACCTTGCTGAATAATCCCATCTTTTTATGATCAATATCGGACAATTTAACCCCCTTACCATCACCCGATTCACCGACCATGGTGCTTATGTGGATGGTGGTGAAGTAGGTGAGATCCTAGTCCCCAAAGCTTATGTGACGAAGTCCATGCGACCGGGCGACACGCTCGAACTTTTTGTCTATCTCGACCAGTCGGAGCGGCTCGTTGCCACCACAGAGCAGCCACTAGCTATGGTGGGAGATTTTGCCTACTTGGAAGTTGCGTGGGTGAATGAGCATGGTGCGTTCCTGAATTGGGGAGTGATGAAAGACCTCTTTGTGCCATTCCGTCAGCAAAAGCGCACCATGGAGGTGGGAGAAAGCTACATTGTCTTTGTTGACATCGACGAAGAGACTGGTCGCCTCATGGCTACGGCCAAAATTGACAAGCATCTTCGTCCTGCTCGCGAACATTATTATCACCGTGGTGAGGAAGTAGACCTTCTCGTTTGGCAGCGCACGGAATTAGGTCTTAAGGTCATCGTAGACAATTGCCATGCGGGGCTTGTCTACAACGACCAACTCTTCGCCCCAGAGCCTAAGACGGGCGATCGCCTGCGTGGAACTGTGGTAAATGTCCGTCCCGATGGTCGCATTGATGTGTCGTTGCAGCGCTTGGGCAAGAGTCGTTTTCGTGACTTTGCTGAAGTGCTCTACGAAGAACTCCAAGCTGCCCCAGAGGGTTTCCTGCCTTTCACTGACGAATCTTCGTCCGACGACATCTCCGCTCGTTTTGGGGTGTCCAAAAAGACCTTCAAGCGCGCAGTGGGTACACTCTATCGCGAAAAGAAAATCGTACTCGAAGAGGGCGGTATTCGTAAGAGTTAAAAGGCTTATCCTATAAGATAGGCTCTTATTTGCAGAGAGAAATGAACGAAAAAGGCCAAGTGTAGTGAGAAATCGCTATGTTTGTGTCTGTAATTTTGTAAACTTAGTCTTTATTATGTCTGAACTCGACAAAGAGATTGCGCAGGAGACTGCAAATTCTTCTACAGCTTCTGTGCAGAATAGCGATGCTCATTCTCAATCATCGCAGCCTAATGGCGGACAGCCTTATTTTGGGACTCCCCAACAACCGCAGTTTGCCGCTCAAACTCCTTATGGTGCGCCTGCCCCTCCACCTTATGGTGTTCCCTATCCTCAACCACGCCGAAGCAATGGCATAGGTACGGCTGGATTTGTGGTTACTCTGGTCAATATGGTCTTGGGCTTCATTCCTTTCGTCAATTTCCTGTGTATTATCCTTTGGCCTTTAGGTTTGATCCTCTCTATTATAGGGATGTTGAAAAGCCCACGAGGTCTGGCGATTGCAGGCTTTGTGCTTTCTTTGTTAGGAGTGATACTGCTGCTTATCTTTTTGATGATCGGAGCTGGTGCTGCTTTGTTGGGAGCTTAGGCCCTTCATCACGAATCGTTTTTTCTTGTATGCTCGTTTCTCATGGCTATCTTAGTCTAAGAAACGAGCATTGTTGTGCTAAGCTATTGCCAGTAAAGGGAGAAACACCCAAATCTATCATTGCCTTTTTGGGCATATTTACTTCTCACTAAGGGATGTTCATAAGGTGAGTCATGGGCGTGCAGGAAAAAATGATTGAAAAAAGTTTTAGCGGGAGAAGGAATCGTGCTCCAATAGTTTGACAAGGTATGCAGAAAGATGCTTTATGCTTCGTCTAAGTGTAGGCATATTCTATTCCGCAAGGGTAACAAAAAGCTGGGATTGTCCATCAAGGGCAATCCCAGCTTAGTATAGATGAGGAAATAGTCGTGAGAGCATCTCCACTCTTGCTTGAGAAAAGGAGCTTTATTCTCTAAATTCTTCTATTTAGTCTTCTACTTGTGTTTTTCGACTAAACCGAGCTATCGAAGGTCACAGTGGAGATGTTGAAGCACTGTGCTTAGATACCAGCCGATACGTTGAGCGCTTGAAGCACATAGCGTGCGATAAGCAAACCAGATACGATGTAGAGGGTGATAGACACTTGGTTGAAACGACCTGTAAACACCTTAACGAGGGTGTAGCTGATGAGGCCGAGTGCCATACCTTCTGCGATGTTGTAGGTGAGCACCATGGTAAGCACCGTGATGAAGCTAGGAAGAGCCTCGGAGATATCCATAAGATCCACGTCCTTAATCGAGCTCAACATCAACACACCTACCAATACGAGTGCGCCAGTAGTGGCAGCAGAGGGGATGAGCAAGAAGAGCGGAGAGAGGAAGAGTGCGAGGAAGAAGAAGAAAGCAGTGGAGAGAGCAGTCATACCTGTGCGACCGCCTTCAGCGATACCCGCAGAACTTTCTACGAAAGTCGTTACGGTAGAAGTGCCGCACATAGCACCTACGCTAGTAGCTACGGCATCTGCCATCATTGCGCCCTTGATGTTCTTCACGTTGCCAGCTTCGTCCATCATTTCAGTGTTAGCTGCAGCACCGATGAGTGTGCCGATGGTGTTGAAGATGTCGATGAATACGAGCACGAGGATGGTAAGAATCATGTCACCACTTAGCACTTTAGAGAAGTCCATTTGCAAGAACGTGGGAGCGATGGACTGAGGCATAGACACGGGAGTGAAACTTTCGCCAAGACTTGTCACGCCCAAGGGAATGCCAATCAGCGTGAGATGATGATGCTATAGAAAAGTGCACCACGCACACGGAGTTTCATGAGCACAGCACTGAGGATGATGCCCAAACAAGCCACAGAAGAAGTAGCATTGAAGTGACCGAGTGACACGAAAGTGGCTTCGTTAGCCACGATAACGCCAGAGTTCTTCAAACCTACGAAGGCAATGAAGAAGCCAATACCAGCGGAGATGGCGAAACGCAGACTCTTGGGGATGCAATTCACAATACGCTCGCGCACATTAAAAGCGGTGAGGACAATAAATATGATACCTTCAATGAAAACAGCGGCAAGTGATTGTTGCCATGTGTAGCCCATGGTGAGGCAAAGAGTGAATGCGAAGAAGGCATTGATACCCATGCCAGGAGCTTGTGCGAAGGGCAACTTTGCCATAAAGGCGATGAGCAGTGTGCCGATGGCAGAAGCCAGTGCAGTTGCGGTGAATACTGCGCCCTTGTCCATGCCAGTAGCAGAGAGAATGTCGGGGTTAACGGCAAGAATGTAGCCCATGGTGAGGAAGGTGGTGAGACCTGCCATCAACTCCGTGCGGAGATTGTACTTGGTGGGATCGAAGCCCACGAGACGATAAAGGAATTGCATACGAGATGTATGGTTGATGAGTGAATGAATAATCAAAAGTGCCATTGGCTAGCAAGGTAGTGCTTGAAAAGGGATGAACCCTATCCGAATCAATCTAGCCAATGAGAAGGAGAGAAAATCAGCAGCATTCCTGATTGACTCATGGGAGCAGAGCAGGAATGCTGATGATGAAGAGTATAAAAAATAAGGAAGTGAGAAAGGGAAGCTAGACTTATCTTTCAGAGATTAGAAAGTCCACTTCACAGCAAGCGTGGGGTTCACCGTGAGTTTGTCGCTAATAGCGAAATTGTGACTGATTTCCCACTCAGTACCTACGCTGAGGTTGAAGTTGGGGTCTACACCTTTCACCTTGTTAAGGTTGAGCCAAAGCTGAGGTTCGGTGATGAACACGAGGTTGTTCTTGCCATCTACGAAGCTGCGATCGCTCCAGAGGTCAGCAAAACCGCTAGTGGTTAGGAGGCCGCCTGCAAAGTTGTAGTACCAAGTTCCAGTGAGCTGCCAAGAAGCAGGGTTGGTCTTCTTGTCTAAGTACTTGAACATAGGAGTAACAGTGAAGCCACCTTGATAGTCCTTGCGGTTCCAAGCATAGGTGATACCAGCTAGGTATGCATTGTTGAACGTGAACTTATTGCTCAAGCCACCATTGTACTCTACGTGAGCGAGGAAGGGAGAGTTGCCGAGCTTGAATTCGCGAGAGATTTCCCAGTAGGCCAAAGTAACGCCCTCAGTGCGATAGTTCATATCCACAAAGAAGAAAGTGTTACCCCATTTGTCAGGGCGGAACATCTCAACAGTCGTGGTCAGATTAGGACGTTCTGCACCAGGAACGTTTTGCTCATCATACATGCGACGGCCAAAGTCGTAGTGGAGTTGGACGTTTTGAGCCTGAGCAGCGATACCTGCAGTGAGGAGGAAAGCCGCGAGAAGGAAAAATTTACGGATCATATCAATAATAGGTATAAAATTATCGTGGATATTTATCAGGGAAGGCTGGTGGTGTCGGAGTGTTTAGTCCACCTTGTTGTGTTCAGGTTCGGGAGTCTCTATACGGTCTTCTTCGCGTTCGGGGAGAACGAGGTTGAGAATCACCGCAATGACAGCTGAGAGACCGATACCCGCGAGAGAAAAACTACCCCAAGAGAGGGCTGCACCTCCAATGCCAGTGGTGAGAGTGACAGAGATAATTACCACGTTGCGTGAAGAAGCTAGGTTCACTTTGCTGTGGAGCATGCTAGAGATACCCGCACCAGCGATGGTGCCAAAGAGCAAGAGCATGATACCACCGAGGATGGCTTGGTCGATGCTGCGAAGCAAGGCACTCACCTTACCGATGAGCGAGAACACGATACCCGTGACAGCAGCAATGCGGAACACCACAGGAGCGGTAATCTTGGTGAGTGACATAGCACCAGTCACTTCTGAATAAGTGGTCACAGGAGGGCCACCCACGAGAGCGGCAAACACACAGGCCAAACCATCGCCGAGCATGGTGCGATGAAGGCCAGGGTCTTTCACGAAGTTCTTACCCACCACATTGTTTACCACGTAAACGTCGCCGATATGTTCAATCACAGGCGCGATGGCTACGGGAATCATGAAGAGAATAGGCTCCCAAGAGAAGCTTTCAGGCCAGTGGATTTGAGGCAAAGCAAACCAAGCTGCATCAGCAATGGGCTTGAAGTCCACACCATCGCTGAGGCCTACGCCAGCGAGCAGGAGGTCTGCCACATAGCCCACGAGGATGCCGAGGAAAATGGGAATGAGTTTCACCATGCCTTTCGCATAGAGTGTCACCACGATAGCCGTGGCCAAGGCGATAAGTGCCAAAAGCCAGTTGGTCTTCGCCATGTTCACCGCTGCAGGAGCGAGAGAAAGGCCGATGAGCATGATGATAGGGCCGATGACTACTGGAGGAAAAAGGCGAGAAATAAACTTAGTGCCGAAGGCACGAATGAGTGCCGACATGGCAAAATAGACGAATCCCACGCCAAGAAGTCCGAAGAGTGCGCCTTGCAATCCGTAGATCTTCGTAGCACTTACGATGGGCGCAATAAAGGCAAAGCTACTACCGAGAAAAATAGGAACTTTGCCTTTAGTGACGAGGTGGAAAATGAGCGTACCAACGCCTGCCGAGAATAGAGCCGTCGAAGGATCAAGACCCACGAGCAGAGGCACGAGTACGGTGGCACCGAAAGCGACAAAGAGGAATTGCATACCTGCAATCACTTTGCGCGTAGGGGTGAGAAGTGGAGTTGTGTTGGACATGTAACGTGTCTTTGTTAATGACGAATAAATCGTTATTGGTTTTCGGCTGCAAAAATACACCTTTTTGTCTGTCCATAAAAGATGAAACAAGCCACTCCCAGTGAAAATCTTCGTAGATAGGCTTGTTTTACTAGAATTATTCACATTTGAAAAGAAGGTAGTCCTTAATTTGATAACTTGAGATGCCGATTCTCTCGGATTTGTGCCAATGAAGACCAAAAAAGACTCCCAGGAATCAAGATATATCTAAATGGAGAAGAAGAAACGTCAAAAGGGCTTCCTGGCGGTCAATTGCGAAAATGAAAAGAGAAAGCTTAGGGATAAGGCGTAGAAAAGTGCAACACGCGCGCCAAAACGAGCCGTGTTGCACTTGATGAAAAGAGGAATATTAGTATCAAAAAATAGGAGGTCAGTTGCGTTTTCTCCACCAGTTGATGACCAGAGCCGCAGAAAGGGCCACAAACGACAACAAGATGAGCGACATCTCTACGATGTGATGAAGCGGATCCACCCAAATTTCGTTGAAAACATTCATTCGTCCCAGAATTTCTACGGGCGTCCAGATCACAATCACCGTGGCAATGGCGAAACGAAGCGCACGACCCCATTCGCGAATCCGCACCAAACGGCGCAACATATAGACACCGCCCACAGCGCAACCGAGACCGATGGCTAAACTCACGGGATGATGGTCGCCCAAAAAGACAGGATCGTAGCAAAACATGAGCAGGAGATAGCAACTCCACATGATGAGATTGAATTCCATGAACGTCACGATGGAGACATGGCGAGTCATCGGGCGGAACACCATCTTGTTTTTGTTCCGACTAAAGAGATGTTTTTGAATCCAATTGAGGAAATCGCAGCCACTTCGGATGCTAAACACATAAATCAACATGAACATCGCCCAAAAACCGAAGCTACTGGGCATAATCAAGTATTCTGGGCGAGTGAGCACCAAATCTTTCACCCAAGGTTCACGGAGGTCATGCACCAGTTTTCCATTGATGTGCATCACCGTCGAAGACACACCTTCGACATAGGTGGTAGTGGTGCTCACCACTCCGTGCGCCAGTTCTGGGTGTGCTCCAAATCGTTGGGCATAATACAAGAGGAGAAACTCCACCCAGCCAGTCCAGAAGAGCAATGCTCCGATGAGTCCGAAAATCGTTTGGCGAGTGTCGCCTTCTGCAAAGACACCGCGCACAGCCATTAGCAGACCCACAAAACCCATGGCAAAGGCTGCGAAATGGAGTGGGGTAGGGGGCAAGTAGTGCTCCATGAGAATCATCATGCCGTGGCCGAGCGGCATGAGAAAAAGTACGAGAAAGAAGGAAAGAATACCTTTCATCTGAGGTTAGATTATACGTTAATATAAATAAGGTGTTCCGCAGAGTTAATTTTTCTCTCCCTCCTTTTCTGCAGGCTTAAGGAAGGAAGAGAAGTCAGGCATAACATTTTATGCCTGAGGCAGTCTGGTATTAGAAAACTGCTGCCACAAAAATACAACAAAATCTTTAGATTGTGGAGCTATAACGTCTAGAATCGTTATCTTTTTCCAAGAAGTTGGCAGAACTTTCCAAAGAGGTCGGGAGCTTTTGCGTTGCTTATGTTGAGATGTCCAGTGAGTCGGCTAGCTTTCTTTGAAACGATGATTTTATAGATGTGGATTATTCCCTCTTTTCTCCTCCGAAATGTGAAATGATAGGGGGATATTTGCCTGCTTCGTCAAAAAATAGTATTTTTGCTGTGAATGTTAAGCGTTGGTATGCGGGGAGTCGGCATCGGGCAACGCCCGTCTGAGGCCTGAAAGAATGGCCAATCCGTCGGCTGCTTCCTAAGGATACAAGCTTTTTTACTGCAGTTGGCAACAAAAAAGTCCGAGAGTTGCACTAAAAAACTCCGAGTTTTTTTGGAAAATCTCCGACATTTTCTGAAAAATCTCCGAGAGTTTTTTGAAAAAGTCCGACTTTTTTTGTTCACTCCTCCCAGATTCGCCCAAAAAGCTCTGAAGAGGTGGGATTCGACCTCAAAAAGACCACTCCACTTCTTCTGCTGTCCGACGTTCTATTTCGCAACATCATTTCATACATCTCCTATATGAAGTCACTCTCTCTGACCACACTCTGTCTGCTGGCTACGTTGTCCGCTGGCGCGCAAACCTTGGCTCCCTTCGACAAAAGCCACGTTGCCGCCTTCGGCTTGAACAATCCTGCCGACACCTCCTTACGTTATGCGCCAGAAGTGGCAAACGCCTACACGGCCTTCGAACAACCGCTCTTCCCAACTTTGGCAGACATGGTGCCTTATCGCATTCCTGCCATCGCGGTTACGCCAAAAGGCACGCTCATCGCCGTGAGTGACTATCGTCCCTGCGGAGGTGACATCGGTTTTGGTCGGGTAGACTTGCGCTATCGTCTGTCGAACGACAACGGACATACGTGGTCGCCACAGTATGTCTTGGCACAAGGCGATGGAGTCACTGGTAGTCGCAAGTGCGGCTATGGCGATGCTGCCATCGTAGCCGACCGCAAGAGCAACGAAGTTGTGGTGGTTTGTGTCACGGGCAACACCGTGTACGGCCATGGCACTACGACTCGCCAGAATCCCAACCGCGTGGCAGTGCTCCACAGCACCGATGGCGGGCGCACTTGGTCGCACCCTGCCGAAATCACAGAGGCTGTTTATGGGTTGTTCGACCAAAGTCAGCTCGGCCCTGTGGCTTCTCTCTTCTTCGGAAGTGGCCGCATCTGTCAGAGCAGTCGCATCAAGGTGGGCAAATACTATCGCCTCTATGCCGCACTCTGCGCACGTCCTGGTGGCAACCGTGTGGTTTATTCAGATGACTTCGGACGCACATGGCACGCGCTCGGAAGCATTCACACCTCGCCTGCGCCAAAAGGTGACGAACCTAAGGTGGAAGAACTCCCCAATGGCGATGTGGTGCTCTCTAGCCGCGCTTATGGTGGCCGATTCTTCAATGTGTTTCACTACATGTCGCACAAGAACGCCACAGGCACTTGGGAAAATGTTGCTGTGCATTCGGCCGAAGTGGCAGGAGGCGTGAAGGCTCGGGAAAATAGCACCAATGGTGAAATCCTTATCGTCCCAGCGGTGGAGCGCGCCACGGGCAAGAAAGTGCCCCTCGCTCTGCAGTCTGTGCCCCTCGGTCCTGGACGCGCCAACGTAGGTGTCTATTACAAAGCGCTCTCATCGGAGAGTGAATACAACACTGCCAAGGGTTTTGCTCAAAACTGGAGCGGACCTTTCCAAGTGTCCACCCATCTCAGTGCCTACAGCACCATGGTGCAGCAGCAAGATGGCCGCATAGCCTTTTTCTATGAGGAAGAAACTTATGGCAGAGGCTTGAGCTACACCAATATGTACCGACCTCTCACCTTGGAACAAATCACGGGCGGCAAGTTTGCTCCCATTTCCACTAAAAAAGCGAATAAGAAAAGGCTGGTAAATCGCTAATTCCTGACACCGGTTTTCCACTTCTTCCCTTAAATACTTGGCACTGCAAGCAGGCTACTTGTAGTCTTTTGTCTGGTCGTGCCACAACACTCTGAACACTGAGCAAAGGTGCAATCTGATTGTACCTTTGCTTTGACCCATAAGATAAGCATCAAGTTCATGGCTCTCCAAATCTACAACACCCTCTCTCGCACTAAAGAAGTCTTCAAACCCATTCACGAAGGCCGAGTAGGCATGTATGTGTGTGGTCCCACCGTCTATGGCGATGCCCACCTCGGACACGCGCGCCCTGCCATTACCTTCGACCTCCTCTTCCGTTACCTCAAACACATGGGATATGCCGTGCGCTATGTCCGTAACATCACCGATGTGGGGCATTTAGAGCACGATGCCGACGAGGGTGAAGACAAGATTGCCAAGAAAGCTCGATTAGATCAGCTCGAACCCATGGAGGTAGCCCAGTATTACACCAATCGTTTTAATGCTGCCATGGCACAACTCAATGTGCTTCCTCCCTCTATCGAGCCTCATGCCACGGGACACATCATCGAGCAAATCGAACTGGTGAAGCAGATCCTTGCCGCTGGCTATGCCTACGAAAGCAATGGTTCGGTCTATTTCGACGTGGTGAAGTACAACGAAGACTATAAATATGGCATTCTCTCCGGCCGTAATCTCGAGGAAGTGCGTGATGCTAGTCGCGAACTCGATGGTGTGGGCGAAAAACGCCACCAAGTGGATTTTGCACTTTGGAAGAAAGCCAGCCCAGCTCATATCATGCGTTGGCCCTCTCCATGGGGCGATGGATTTCCTGGCTGGCACTGCGAGTGCACAGCCATGGGGCGCAAATATCTTGGCGAAGAATTTGACATTCACGGTGGAGGTATGGACTTGATGTTCCCACACCATGAGTGTGAAATCGCACAATCTCAAGCCTCGCAAGGACATGCCATGGTGCACTATTGGATGCACAACAACATGATCACCATTGCCGGCAAGAAAATGGGTAAGAGCTACAACAATTTCATCACGCTCGATGAGTTTTTCACGGGCAGTCATGAGCTTCTCTCCCAGCCTTTCTCGCCGATGACCATCCGTTTCTTCATCCTGCAGGCACACTATCGCTCTACACTCGACTTTAGCAACGATGCTCTCCTAGCTTCGCAAAAGGGACTCGAGCGTTTGATGGATGCTCTCCGTGCTTTCGATCGTATCACTCCCGTGGCGGAAGGCGAAACGCCTAAGGGCGAGGTGGTGACTGCGGAGTGGGTGGCAGATTTGCGCCAGCGTTGCTATGATGCCATGGACGATGACCTCAATAGCCCCATCGTGATTTCCTATCTCTTTGAGGCTTGCCGCACCATCAACTCATTGGCGGATGGAAAAATGGCGATTGCTGCCGAAACCCTTGCGGCACTCCGTGAGGTGTTCCACACATTCTGCTTCGACATCCTTGGACTCACTGCAGAAGAAGGCGGAAATGCAGCCCGCGAAGCCGCATTCTCTTCCGCCATCGACCTACTTCTTGAAGTGCGCGCTAAGGCAAAGGCCAACAAAGATTGGGCTACAAGCGACCAGATTCGCGACCAACTCGCAGCCCTCGGCTTTGCTGTGAAGGACACCAAGGACGGTGCCACCTGGAAACTCGAACGATAAGCTATATTTTAGCTCTGGAGCACTCCGATTCTTTGGAGTGCTCTGAATTTTCCAGCCCTCTGAGTTTGAATAAATCCCAGAACCTCATGTCAGATTTACCACATACCTCCGCTGATTACGGAGATTCTTGTGCGGGTGTCGGTGAAACCTGTGCGGCACTTGAACTTTCCAGCTCTGTAAATGGAGTTTCTAGCTCTGCAAACGGAGCTTCAAGCCCAGCCAAGGGAACTTCTTGCTCTGCAAACGGAACTTTTAGCTCTGCAAACGGAGTTTCTCGCGCCACGCAGGCAGAAGATGAACGCTGGATGCGACGTTGTCTCCAACTAGCCCGACAAGGTGAACTCACCACTGCGCCCAATCCTATGGTAGGAGCCGTGATTGTCCACGGCACAGGTGAAGAAGCTCGCATCCTAGGCGAAGGATACCACGTGCGACCTGGCGAAGGTCATGCCGAAGTCCACGCCTTTCGCTCCGTTCGTCCCGAAGATCGTCCACTCCTCTCCGAGAGTACCATCTACGTCACTCTAGAACCTTGCGCACACTATGGTCGCACGCCGCCATGTTCTGCCTTGATCATTAAAAACGGGGTGAAACGTTGTGTCATCGGTTCGGAAGATCCCTTCCGCAAAGTCAGTGGACGTGGCATCACCATGCTACAAGAAGCGGGAGTTGACGTAACGGTGGGCGTGCTTCGCGAAGAGTGCATCTATCTTAATCGCAAATTCTTCTGCCAAAACGTGCTGCGCCGCCCCTTCATCACCCTCAAATGGGCTGCCACCTCCGATGGTTTCATCGACCGCTCGCGGAGTCTGGACGAAAATGGCGAAGTGTCCGCAGCACCGCTCCGACTTTCTTCCCCATCGTCCCTACTGCGCGTGCATCACTTCCGAGCCACGCACCAAGCTATCCTAGTGGGGCGCAAGACTTTCCAACTCGATGCCCCACAACTCAATGTGCGTTGCTGGCCAGGCGCATCGCCGCTCTGCTGTGTCCTAGGTGGTGTGGACGAACGTGCGCTTTCTGCCGGATTTCAAGCCTATGCCGACATCGACTCCTTGCTTGAAGGCTTGCGCCGCGATGGAGTGCAGTCGCTCTTTGTCGAAGGGGGACAAGCCACGCTCCAAAGTTTCATAGAGCGCGACCTCTGGGATGAGGCCTGGGAAGAGGTTTGTCCGCAGCGCATCGGCGAGGGGGTGCCAGCACCTTCCATGCCCCGTGCTTTCACTCCCCAAGTGGAAGAACATTTCGGTCGCACCTATCGCCACTGGATTAGCCCCGTTTTGGCAAAAAACTATGTTGATTTCTAATCTCGCACCCAGCATTTGGCGTTGTCGATCATCAGTTTCATAGCGCACTTCAGACATCCCCTCACTATCTTTCATCTCTTTTCTAGAAACAGCAAATATGTCACATCTCACTTTTCCTCTTTCGCGCCTCGTCATTCCCTTCTTTGCGTGTCTGTTAGGCATTTTTGCACTCTCTTCCTGCGGCAACATGAGCGAGAAAGAGCTACAAACTACCTGCGCTTCGGGCGTGGTGATGGTGCAAAACCGAGCTTACTACGAAATTCGTATCCCAGGCATGGAGTCACTCTACTTCACCTCCTTCGATGAGGCCGATGATCTAGACAATCTCACCGACGATTTGAGCGAAATCAAGCCAACGGAAGGCTACGGCACTGGCTTTTTCGTGAGCCGAGATGGGAAAATCGTGACCAACAATCACGTGGTGAATGGAGAAAACAAGAAAGAAGCCGTGAGTGAAGCCTTACGTCAGCGCATTTCTGCCATATTGTTGAGCTATGTTGAAAGCTATCAAGAGGTCAGTCAGTCTGAAGAAGAGGCTGAAAACGCCATTGAGTATTTCTATGGCGACGACACAGAACTGATGGAACTTCGAGAACGCTTGGACTATCTTCGCAAAGAAAAGGCAAACCTAGAGAAGAATGTGAGCCGACTGCTCGACATCAATCTCAAGAGTCTCCGCTTGGTCTATCACAACGAAGTAGGTGTGGTGTTGAATCATGCCATGCCCACAGGCAAAAACTCCTTCATGCCTTGCACTGTCCTCCGCACGGATGCTGAGCATGACCTAGCAGTGATTCAGCTCAAAAGCCAGATCACCCCACAAGGTAGCTATATATTCACCATTCCCTCCAAAGATCCCCTCACGCACTATACCTTTGGAGAGAAAATAGCTCAGAAGTTTGGCAATGACAAAAACGAGCAGATCTTCATGCTCAGCTACAACCTCGGGCCACAACTCGCAGTGACGAAAGAAGGCATCCAAGCGCAGTTCAACAAAGGCTATGTGAGTCAATCGTCTTCTGAGAAGTTGCTCTACAGCATTCCCACGTTGCCAGGTTCAAGTGGCTCTCCTGTGTTCAATGCTAAGGGAGAGCTCGTGGCCATCAACTTTGCGGGCGTGAGTGGCACCCAGAGTTTCAACTATGGTGTCCCAGTTCGCTACCTCCGCCAACTGATGTGGTAGATAGAGAAATAGATGAAAAGCGGAAATCTTCCCATAGCCTCTAATGCTTAGTGAAGAGACAAGTGATCTATCCTTTTGTCGTCTTGTCTCGTTGGTCTTGTATTTTAGATCCCAACTACCAGATATTTAGATGCTAACCGCGAGACATTTCCGCCTTTAATTGCATATTTCCGACAAAAACTTTGGTCAAATCAGAAAAAGTGCCTATCTTTGCACTCGCAAACAGCAAGGAAGTGTTGAGAAACCTCGAAAGAGGCCGAAACAACCTAAAGATTTTCGAGCAAAGTTTGCCGGGATCCGCTAGCTCAGTTGGTAGAGCAATACACTTTTAATGTATGGGTCTTGGGTTCGAGTCCCAAGCGGATCACCACTCAATGCTAAGCATTCAAAATGAATGGAGAAGTTCCTCAGAACTTCTCCATTTTTTGTTGCCCAATATTCCCAATGCCCTCTTGCTCTATCTTCACAAAATCACAACCATCTCCCCCATAATTCGTGAAAAATACGTACCTTTGCACCATAATTCGGTCATTTCTCTTAAAAAGTATGGCTTGATGAACGACGAATAAATGCGCCTTTCTGCGCATTTTCCCCTTATATATCCTTTATAAATTCTATTTTATGCCTATCCTCGAAGGACTAAAAATCAACAATCACGAGGCAGCTCCCTACGTCATCTTGGGCGTCATCCTCTTCACTCTCCTGCTTTATTGTATGCCCATGGTCTATCGCTTCTTCAAGAGTCAGAAGAATCACACCACCATGAAGCCTGGCAAGCCCAAAGAGTCAAACATGGTGGACCACGACCGCGCATTTTTAGAGGATAATACTCCTAAGGCCTAAGTGCCAACCTACTTAAGTAGCACTGCTTTTCTCGCACCTCGCCATGCCACAACCTAAACTATCATGGCACAACGCACCACGACATCGGGAGATGACGGGGCGAGGTTCTGTTTTGCAAATCCAATTTCATCATCAATGAATTCGAATGTTCCTGTAGACACTACCGTGATCACAGACCACGAAGTGCACAATCAGCTCAAAAACATCGCCAAATTCTTCTGCGACTACGCAAGTACGCTCCTTTCTAGCGGAGCCACCACCATGCGCATCCAGCGCAAAGTCAAGCAAATGGCCGAAGCATGGGACGTAGAAGCCATCTTCACCATCATGCCTGCCAATGTCCTCTTCACCCTATGGGACAAAGAGGGCGAACACTCCTACACCTGCATCTCCCCCTTGGCGCATGCCGGCATCAACTTCGACACCATCACCCGATTGAGCCGACTTTCCGACCAAGTCTTCACCGAAGAAGTGACACTCTCTGAGGCCAACGAGAAGTTGCAAGAGATAAAAAAGATTCCCCGTCTCAATGGCTGGATCGTACTCCTCCTTGCTGCCGCTGCCAATGCCGCTTTCTGCCGTTTGTTTAAGGGAGACTGGCCCGCTATTGGCATTGTGTTTTTCGCAACTCTCTGTGGATTCTTCGTCAAACAGCGACTCCAGGCCTGGAAAATCGACTATCGCGCCGTCACCGTCGTAGCAGGTGTCGTAGCCGCCGTAGTTTCCTGCGTGGGACTGGTGGATTTCTCCCATTATGGCTTAGAAAACTTCACACTCACCGACACTCCTGTGACTGCGCTCGGCACTAGTGTACTCTTCCTTGTGCCAGGTGTGCCCTTCTGCAACTTTGTCAATGACCTCATCTATGGACATTACCTCTCAGCATGGAGCCGTTTTGTGCACGCCATGATGATCACCGTGAGCCTCTCCTTGGGATTGGTTATCGCCCTTCTCCTTTTTGACATCCGCATGATTTGATGAAGAGCTTAGACGTCCGCCACAAGTAGAAAAACCTACTTCTACTTCTGCCATCTAAAGCCCAGTCATTCTTCCACGAATATCCCATACTTCCCATGGTAAACTTTTTAGATCTCACCTACGATATCGTCAATGACGGTGTTTTTGCCGCCATTGCTTGCATCGGATTTGCAAGCATCAGCAATCCCACTCGTTCCACCTTCTGGGGTTGTGCCCTTCTTGCCGCACTCGGCCACATCACTCGTTTCCTCCTCATGGACTTTGCCGATTGGCACATCGCCATGGCTGCCGGCGTAGCTGGACTTGTCATCGGCTGCGTGTCCATTCCCCTTTCCACCAAAATCAAGTCGCCTGCCGAAACCTTGTCTTTCCCAGCTCTCCTCCCCATGGTGCCTGGTAAGTTCGCCTATGGCAGCATCCAGTCGCTCGTAGAACTGTTGGCACACAAGGCCGATGACGACTTGTTCAATCACTATTTCGCCCTCTTCAACTTCAACTGGATCACTTGTACCCTCACCATCATGGCCATGGTCGTAGGTGTGACCATCCCTCTCTTTGCCTTCCGCAATCACGGTAGAGTGCTGCTTCGCCAAATGCGCAACCAGCTTCTCCTCCGTCGTTCAGCAGCAAAGTAGTTGTAGGTTGTACAAACTTCCTCTTCTAGTTGGGCTAATCTTTCCTCTTGTCGGCTAGATTGCTACTTTGAAGCTAGCTGATAGTAGTATTTTCGTCCTTGACACATCCCCAGCGCACCACGGTTTTACATGGCCGTAGTGCGCTGTTTTTCTTTGCCCTTTGAGGCCAAATCCCTTTCTTTTCCGAGGGAAGCGATCAAAATCTCCGAGAGTTCTCAGAAAATCTCCGACTTTTTCCAAAAGTTCTCCGAGATTTTTCTAAAAAACTCCGAGACTTTTTTGAAACTCTCCGAGTTTTTTAGGACAACTCTCCGACTTATCGAAAAAAACAGCCTATTTCATCAATGTGAAACTCTATGGACTGACTTGTCTGTTTCCATGGAAATCGCTAACTTTGCCCTATCTGCTACGAAAGACTTAGGCAAGAGTGGACAGCAACTGCAAAAGCAACCACTCGTCTAGCCCAAGGTCTTCTCCCAAACATTCCACGCATGAACATTCTCGTCACTGGTGCAGCTGGACAACTCGGTCATGAGTTGCAAGTTCTGGCTCCCCACTATCCACAACATCGTTTCTTCTTCACCGATGTGCAAGGAGCTGCGGAAATCACTTCCACCACTCTCGACACGCACCCCGAAGTCTCCACAGAAGCTCTCCCCATCTATCGCCTAGACATCACAGATGCTGAGGCGTTTGCTCAAGCCATGGAAGCTGTGCAAGGAGAAATCATCATCAACTGTGCAGCCTTCACCAACGTCGATGCGGCAGAGACCAACGAAGCTCTAGCCGATGCGCTCAACCATCAGGCAGTGGCGCACATGGCTCAGACAGCGGCCAAAAGAAATGCGTGGTTGGTGCACATCTCCACAGACTATGTGTTTGGAGCTGAGCCTTACAACACGCCTTGCTCCGAGAGTCAGAAGGGAACGCCCACTGGCATCTATGGCCGTACGAAGCTTTTGGGCGAAGACTCCATCATTGCCTCTGGATGCCAGCATATCATTGTGCGCACCGCTTGGTTGTACAGCACGCCTGGCAAGAATTTTCCCAAGACAATCTTCAGTCTGCTCGACAGTCGTCCCGAAATAAAGGTGGTGTTTGACCAAGTGGGCACACCCACCTCTGCACGCGATTTGGCGGCGGCTTTGATGCACATCATCGACCATGAGGGGTTGAAATCTGAGCATAAGGGAGTGTATCACTATTCCAACGAAGGTGCCTGCTCGTGGTATGATTTTGCCATGGCCCTCCTTCGCATGTGTCCTGAAAGCACGTGCAAGGTGTTGCCCTGCCATTCCGATGAATTCCCTTCGCCTGTCAAGCGTCCTGCCTATAGTGTGCTCGATAAGTCTAAGATCAAAGCCACTTTTGGACTAGAGATTCCGCACTGGCTCGATAGCCTCCACGAAGTATTTGGAGCATAGGGCTACGTCTTTCTACAAACCTATTAAAGCATACAATCTACAATGCCCAATATCCTCATCACCGGTGGTGCTGGTTTTATCGGTAACCACGTCGTTCGTCTCTTTGTCAACAAATATCCCGAGGCAAAAATCGTCTGTCTCGATCTCTTAACCTACGCTGGCAACCTCGCCAATCTCAAGGATGTGGAGCAAGCTCCCAACTATGTGTTTGAGAAAGCCGATATTTGCGATTTCCCCACCGTGCGTGCGCTCTTGGAACGTCACCAAATCACTGGTATTATCCACCTTGCTGCAGAGAGTCACGTGGACAGATCTATCAAAGATCCCCTCTGCTTTGCACGCACCAATGTGATGGGTACGCTCTCTCTCTTGCAGGCTGCGCGCGACTATTGGGAAAGTCTGCCCGAACGCTACGAGGGCAAACGCTTCTATCACATCTCTACCGACGAGGTGTATGGCGCACTCGACATCACTAAGCCCGAAGGAGAAGCACCTTATGGCGATGATTTCTTCGTGGAAACTACGCCCTACAATCCGCACTCTCCCTATTCGGCATCGAAGGCTTCGAGTGATCACTTCGTGCGCGCCTTTCACGACACCTACGGCATGCCCACGTTGGTGACCAACTGTTCAAATAATTATGGCCCTAATCAGTTTCCCGAGAAGCTGATTCCTTTGATGATCAATAATATTCGCCATCGTCGTCCCCTTCCTGTCTATGGCAAGGGAGAGAACGTCCGCGACTGGCTCTATGTCATTGACCATGCGCGCGCCATCGACTTGATTTTCCACAAAGGTGCTGTCAATGAAACGTACAACATCGGTGGCTTCAATGAGTGGAAAAACATCGACATCGTGCGCCTCGTGGTGCGTACGGTGGATCGTCTGCTCGGACGTGCTGAAGGCGAAGACCTGGATCTCATCACCTATGTCACCGACCGCGCTGGCCACGATTTGAGATATGCCATCGACTCTACGAAGTTGAAGGAAGAACTCGGCTGGGAACCCTCGCTCCAATTTGAAGAAGGCATCGAAAAGACCGTGCGTTGGTATCTCGATAACGAGGAGTGGATGGACAACATCACTTCGGGCGAGTATGAAAAATACTACGAACAGATGTACACTCAGCGATAGTCTTGGTTGTTTAGCCATCGTCCTTGTGGCGCATGGCTATTGGGCCGACAAAAATAGCCAAAACGCCCCTTGCTCATGCACAGAGCAAGGGGCGTTTTGTGTGAAGATGTAATGATTATGCGCGCTGGGCTTTTATCGTAGGCAGGTAGAAGAAGAGGTAGCCCACGCCAACAGCCATCACGGCAATGGCTCCAATCTGGCCGATAGCATCGGAAGCAAAGCCCATGAGAAGGGGAAATATCGTGCCACCAAACAAGCCCATGATCATCAAACCCGACACTTCATTCTGCCTCTCGGGTTCAGACAATAGAGCTTGGGAGAATACGAGCGAGAAGATGTTAGAGTTGCCATATCCCACCAAAGCTATGGCCACATACAACACGAGTGTGGACTGTCCCCACCAAAGTCCCAGCATGGAAAGTGCCATCATCACGACCGAAATGCCGAAGAACAGACGGTGCGATAGGACACGCAGGAAGTAAGATCCCGTGAGACAACCTATGGTGCGGAAGATAAAATAGAGACTTGTGGCAAAGCCCGCTTCTTCCAGTCCGATGTTCAAACGCTCCATAAGGATTTTAGGGGCAGTTGTGTTGGTGCCCACATCAATACCTACGTGACACATGATGCCGATGAAGGAGAGTAGCACAATGGGATGTTTGAGCAGACTCAGACAAGCTCCTAAGCTGCTGGCACGCGCTGCGGGTTGTTCCTCAATGTGAGTGGAGCCGAGCAAGAAAATGGTGGCGATGGCGATAACCATATAGACTGGAAAGAGCACACGCCAGCCGAGTCCAAACGTAGGCATCGCAGCTTGTGCGCCCCACATGGCGATGTAGGGAGCCATAAATGAGGCAATGGCCTTGACAAATTGGCCAAAGGTGAGCGTAGAAGCCAGTTTGTCGCCTTGAATCATGCCTGCGATGAGCGGATTGAGGGAGGTTTGCATCAGCGCATTGCCTATGCCGAGCAGAGAGAAGGCAAGCAGCATGAGACCATAGCTTTCGCCGAAGATGGGCAAGGCGAGAGATACGGCCGTGACTAGGAGAGAGAGGAGCACAGTGCGCTTACGCCCTATCTTATTCATCAAGATTCCAGTGGGAACGGCAAAGATGAGAAACCAAAAAAAGACAAGGGAGGGGAAGACGTTGGCCTCAGTGTTGGTGAGGTGTAGGCTTGCCTTGACATAATTGGAGGCAATACCCACCAAATCTACGAATCCCATGGCAAAGAATGCCAGCATCACGGGAATGAGCGTGAGAGAAGATTGCTTGGGCATAAGGCTGATGGTTTACAGATAAGGTAGGGAGAAGAGGAAAAGATAGGTAGGCACCGAAACTACACAAGAGGGTCATGGTGGAAAATCGCTAGAGCAGCGTAAGGAAGTGATGAGGGCAACGGAGGTTTGTCGTTGCAGGGGGGCGCATCTTCCGACCGTAGAATAATCTAGGTCGGTGGCGCGAGGAAAGTTTCTGTGAGGGATGTTTGTGTAATTTCGATACTGCAAATGTACATGTTGGTAGAGATTGGTGAATAACACATTCGTTTCAAAGGATAACACAAATGGTTCATGTAATAAATGTGGCACTCTTTGAACGAAAATTACTATTTTCTGGCCTAAAAACAGCCTTAGCCTTGGCTCTCTGTTGCAAAAATGATACAACAAGGAAGCCAAGGCTAAGGCAAAAAGTGGGATAACTGCTCCAGATATGGGGGATTCTTCAGTAGGATTTTTGAATTATCCTAGCAGGGATTTAGCATAATGCGACGGCAGTCAAGTCTGAACTTTTCCAGATTCTGGGATAATGTTTGCAGGGACTCTGAACATGCGGCGGCAGTCAAGGCTGAACTTAGCACGATGCAAAGAGATTGATTAAAGGAGGAATGTTAGAATCGATAGGTCGCTCCTACTTGCACATCAATGCCGTCGGTGGTGGGCGCATTGTAAAAGTAGATGCGTGGGCGATAGTTCAAGACGTTGTCGGCTGCAAGCGACAATTGCCAGGCATGATTCAGAGAGAGCGTGGTGGCTAGTCGGAGCAGGGCGTAAGCAGGATAGTGAACATCGTGCATCGCGCCAGTGCTGGCGGTGTACTCCTCCGAGTGGATGCTCGACAGCCAGCGACCGCTAAGCTGGATGCCCCAAGCGTTGTCGATGCGCCACGGAAGATCGTAGGAGATTCTGGCTGTGATGGCGTGCGGGCGTGCTGGAAGATAGGGCGTGAGTGAGTTGCCTTGTTGCGCTTCCTCGTGAGTGAAGGCATAGTTGAGGCGCAGTCCGACTGTGCCTTTCCGAAGTGTCCAACTGTTTTGTGCCGAGAGTTGTGCCGAGAAGGCATGAAGTCGAGGTAGATTGATGTAATCTATGTAGGGTAGTCCCGAGCTAGCTTCGCGTTCTTGGCTAGGTGGTGCGGTGGTGATGCGTTGGCGCACGAGGTTGTAGCCGAAAGCAGCCGTGAGCAAGCAGTGATGTCGATGCCAATCGACCGAGGCATGGAAGTTGTCACTGCGTTCAGGACGGAGGTTTTCATTGCCCCGCAGCACAAAAAGTCCGTTGATGGGGTAGTGCATATAGAGCTCTTTGAGCGATGGAGCGCGAAATCCCTGCCCATATCCAGCGCGATAGGTGAATGCCCCTTGGCGATAGCGTGCCGACACTTTGGAGGTGAGGTGCTCGTGTTGGCCTTGGGAAAAGTGATCATAGCGCACTGCTCCCAAGATTTCCCAATGGGGAGAGAGTGTCCAGTCGGCTTGCACGAAAGCATCGGCCGAGTGTTGCACCCGTGATTGGCCTTCAAACTGATAGCTCATCAGATAGTCTCGCAGATAGTCTCCGCCTGCTGTGAGCGTGAAGCCATGGTCGGAGGGCAGGAGATGGGCGAAGTCGTGAGAAACAAGGGCGCGTGTGGTGTGTTGCACGTTGCTGTAGTCGCGGATGTCGAGGTGGCTGGCTTGAATGAGGTCAGATTTGTCGTACTGGTCAAAGTGGTAGGCCAGTTCCACGCGAGTTTGTGGCGACACACTCCATTCGGCTTTCACGCCTCCCACAAAGTCTCGATAGCGGTTGGCTAGAGTGGCGTCTTGTTCTTGCTCTCGGAAGAAATAGCCTGCGCGAGCCGAGAGTCGGAAGTTCGAGGTGGGCGACCAAATCCAGCGATCTTTCCATTGCCACACGCGATGTCCTGGCACACGATTGAGCGCGTAGGTGGTGAAGAGAGCCACATCGTCGGGATTGTGTAGGGCATAGCCCGACTGCGCTTGGTGCTGCATGTTGAAAAGATGGGTGAATCGTCCCAGATTGTGCCCGAGGTTCAAGTCGAGACGTCGGTTGTCGTGACGTCCCCATCGCACACTAGCCTCACTGTTGCGCGAGGATTTGAGACGTTGTCGTGTGATGATGTTTACCACTCCCCCAATGGCAGCACTTCCATACAGAGCCGAGGAGGCACCGCGTACGATTTCGATGCGCTCCACGTCCGAGAGATTGATGCGCGAGTAGTCCACATTGTCCATGGTCTCTCCAGCCATGCGCTCGCCGTTGACCAAGAAGAGCAACCCTTGTCCGCTAAATCCGCCAAAATTCAGGTTGATGTGTCCTGAAGGCGTGTAAGAAAACTCCACGTTGGGCAGTTCGTGCGTGAGGAGCTCTCGGAGATTCGTGGCATCACTTCGGAGAATGTCGTTGCGCCCGATGACGAAAGTCGGCACAGGGGTCTCAGCCCAGAGCTTGGGGGTGCGAGTGCCTGTCACCACGGCCGTAGAGAGCGTGGAGTCGGTGGGAGAGGTCTGCGGCACAGAAGCAGAAGTGAGGGCAAGAGCTATGAGAGAAGCAACTGACATATTAAAGTTTTTGAGCTAAAATGGCCAAATATAATCGACCGTGACAAAGCCTTTTTGTCCCGCAACATTGATGTGCGAGGGGAAATGTAGGGCAGCCACCGACCCATCTTGCAAGCGGAGCAGATAGACGAGGCCAGAGAGGGTGTAGCGAGGAGGAGGGTTCATCACGTTCATGTCCATCCAGGTGGAGAGCACAGGGTTCAGCTCTGCATGTTGATACCCGATGTAGTACTGATAAATCCCTGTGAGGTCATAGTAACTCTGATGAGTGGTCCACACATCGGGCGAGAAAGTCTGTGACAAAAGCGATTCGCGCGCTGCCCCTTCGCGAGGAAGTTCATCGAGAGAACGATATTGTGTGGCCATTGCTGCCCCATGGTTAGTTGCTACGTCGTAGTGATGAAAGGCAAACGACCAGTTTTTGGGACTAGGCATTGGGTCGGTCTTGATGATATTATCGGTGCGATAGGTAGACGGCCACGTGACATGCTGATAGCTGATGGCCGATTTCTCATCCCACTCTCCAGTGAGCTTTGAGGGAACCTCCATCTTTGCAGTAGTGCGGCTGGGCAGGTCGAGATACGTCCAGTGTTGATAACTCCCCACATCCACCAAGATACGTCCTCGATGCGTGGTAGCATCATAGGCTACGAATCCCATATTATGCTCCGATGAATCGGCAGAGGGATGATCGTAGATGCCATCAAAAAGCCCGTTGCAGGACGAAAAACTCAGTGCACTTCCCACGAGGAGAAGCACACTGAGGAGAAATCGTCCATGGCCACGAGTCGCGCATAGTCCACGATGGGACAATGCTTGTGCAAATGTGGCAAGCATGGGTTTAGCGTTGGCCAGTGTAGGTGTAGACGATGTCCATAGGCATGTGGCCAGGACGGAAGGTGGTGGTGAGATTGAGCTTACCGTTCTTCAATGTGCCTTGAGTCTTCACCTTGGTCTTGTATTCAGTGAAAGGAACATTCGCAGCAGTTTGGTTGCCCATTACCATGCGGAGCTTCATCGTTACTTCTTCTTCGCCAGAGAGTTGGAGTGTACCATCAGCAAGTTTCGTAGACTTCACGTTGCGAAGTTGGTATTGTTGCTGGCCAATGTGCTTGTAGGGTGCACCTTCGGGGAGATCAGTTTCGTAACCAGAGATGGTGAGGAGAGGTTGGTAGGACTTGAGTGTGAGGACAACGACCTTTTGTCCTTTCACTGTAGCCAGTTTGATGGCCTTTGGTCCTACACCTGCAGCAATGTCAAGGTTGGCGGTGAAAGTGCCGTCCTCTTCTCCACCGAGAACTACTTCTTGTTTTTCGTCATCTTCGCATGCAACGAAAGAGAAAGCTGTGCCTACAAGGGCAGTAGCCATGAATGCCATGGCAAAAATTGACTTGATGTTCATTGTGTTTCTATATATAGAGATGAAAAATCATGGAGGTGTATTGCTGGCTGTTGGGAGGTTTTCTAGAGGGGATGCCCAAAGCCGAGCCTGATGTCTACACTTTGTCCGAAAGATGGGGGCAAAGTTACAAACTTCTTGGCTTCAATGCAATACTTATTTATGAGGATTCTAGAAATTAGACGTTAGAAGTTAGACTTTAGACGTTTGAGGGGCGAATGTCGTCGTGCTTAATATCTTAGATAAGACTTTATGATTGCGCTATGGGTAGCAAGGATTTCATGCCCTACTCTCTAATGTCTACTTTCAGACGTCTAACTGCTAACGTCTAAAGTCTAATCTCTAAGGTCTAAAGTCAAACATCTAACGTCCAACTTCTATCACTTCAGGCCACGCGCTTTGTAGATTCTGTCTTTAGCTTCGCCAATTTCCTGAAACTTACGCTCTGCTGCCTTGCGAACATCCTCTCCAAGCGAAGCCACACGGTCAGGGTGGTGCTGAAGAGCCAGACGTTTGTAGGCGTGCTTCACTTCTTCGTCTGTGGCATTAGGGGAAATCTCCAATACGGCATAGGCCGATTCGAGAGAATCCTCGCCCATGTGGAGCAAACTTTCAAATTGATTGGCGGTAAGTCCCAAGAGTTGTGCCACATAGCGCACGGCTTCCACTTCGATTTCAATCACTTTGCCGTCAGCACGAGCGATGTCGATGAGGAAATCTACGAGTTGCAGACAACCTTCTAGCGTCATTTGGTTGCGGATGAACACACAACTCTGTTGGACGAGTTGGTTGTAGGCTTCCTGCCCTTGTTGGTCGCGGAGTTCACGTTGGTGCTGGAAGAGTTGTTGCAGCAAAGCTTCCCCCTCGCGCAACCCACGTTCGCCAAAGTTGTTGCGAAGAAAGGTGCGCACGTGTTCCATTTCGCTGTGCATAATGCGCCCATCTGCATCAACCACATAGGCAGTAAGCACCATGAGCGAGGAGAAAAAGTCGTGAGGAGCAAGATAGTCGCGTTCGCGAAACACCTGGGAGTAGGCGTTGCCTGGGTCTATGATGTAGGGGCGTGGTTTACTTCCAGAAAACATGCGCAAGGAGCGACTGAAGAAATAGCCTAAGGCAGCTCCGAAAACCGCGAAGTAGAGGTTGCCTCCTGAGATGATGAAGCCCAAAAGGCCGCCAATGATGAGACCGTAATTCATACTTATAGTGTAAATTGTTGCGTTAGTTGTATTTGTGTTGAGCTATTGACAAACTCCATTGTGGGACAATGCCTGCTAATCGCGGGACGGTGCGTTGTCCTGCAAGGAGAGAACTGGCTGTATATTCCAAAAAATGCGGCAATAAGACGAGTCTCATTGCCGCATTTCAACTGAAAAATTATGAAAGTAGTTGGGGTACCCGGACTCGAACCAGGAAAGGCAGGACCAGAATCTGCAGTGTTGCCAATTACACCATACCCCAAACATTGTAGGCGCAACCGAGATGCCCTCTCGATTACGCCTGCAAATTTACTGACTTCTCCGAGACTGACAAAGGTTTCTCGGAATTTTTCTATAAAAAACTCGGACTTTGTCCAAAATATCTCGGAGTTTTTTGGGAAACTCTCCGACTTTTTTGAGAATGTCTCGGAGATGTTTTTACAACTCTCTGAGTGTTTCTCTCTCGGCTAAGAGAATCCTGTTTTTCCATAGGAAGCGATGCTCAAAGTCTAGGGAGAGCTTTGTCGGCATCTCTGCCGCAATGTGTGGTGAGCGGGCAGAGAAGGGAGTGGTTATCGTGTGGAGAGAATAGCCTTTTTGCCTTCTGCACTAACGACTACTCCGTGAGCTGAAGAAGAGTTCTGGACACGTCGACCGCTGAGATCGTGCCAGCGAGAGGCTGTGTTGTCGGCATATCCTTCGGCATTTTGCGAGGGGGCGAGGGGAGAAAGCTCATTGCGCTCGATGCCCGTGAGCAAGGGATTCTGTTCCACGGTTTGATACACACGCACCCAGTCGAAGCGGGTTTCGTAGACAAAGTTAGGGTCGGGAGCAGAAGCCCAACTTCCATCGCCTACACTCTGATTAAGAATCAGATAGAAAGGCTTGGTGTAGGGCCATTGTCCGTTGGCCAAAGCATTGCTGTCTTTACTCTTGGGTGCACTTCCCACGAATTCGCCATCCACATACCATGAAATGAGGGTGGGTGTCCACTCTACAGCGAAAGTGTGGTAGCGACTGTAGTCGATGTTGCGACCTTGCACTGCAGAGGTGGGGTCTCCCTTGTGCTTGAGAGTGAAGGTCCAGTGAGAGTGTAGGGTGTGGTAGGAAATACTCTCCATGTTGATTTGCTCCCAAATGTCGATTTCTCCAGCGTTAGGCCAACCTGCGCTGCCGTCTTGTGGCATCATCCAAAATGCGGGGAAGTTACCTGAGTGAGGTTTTGTGAAGAGACGTGCTTCGGCACGGCCATATAGGAAGGAAAACTTGCCTTCGCTCTTGATTCCGCCTGAGATGAATTCCTTGGGTTCTGTGCCTTTGAGGCGTTGAGGCGTGGCCATGGCGCGGCAAACCAACTCACCATCGCGGAGGTAAACTACAGCGGTGTCATTAGAACAAAAGCGGCTCCACGTAGCGCCCCGGCGTGGTGTGCGCGACCATACCTTTGTGTTGGGCTCGCTGTGGTCTTCGCCCTCAAACTCATCGGAGAAGATGGGGAGGTATTTGGAGTTTTTAGTGGCTTGGTAGTGAGCGATAACTCGCACTTTGCCGTTCATCATCTCCGCAGGCAGGGTCACGAGGCCTTTTTCGTTGGGCTTAAGAGGCTGTTCTTTCCATTGGATTTCACCATTGATAGTTTGTTGGGCATAGGGGTTCTTGCCATATCTCACCGCCAACTGCGAGGGTTCGTAGGTGTTCTCCACAGGCACGATGCGGAGCGTGAGAGTTTTTCCGCGTTGAGGCTGGATGGGGAGGGCACCGCGTTCGGCATAGATGTTGGCGTGTCTGGTGTCGAGATAGAGTGCCATTGGGGGAAATGCGGTGGCATGTACGTGGAGGGTGAAGTCGGCTATCGCACCTCCGTTGGTGACGATGCCATTTTTGCCCGTGACTGTGCCGTCTTCGCCTTTCGCACCTGCGGGATCGACGTTGTCCCAGTCCACTTTTACGCGCATACGATACTGCCCTTCGGCAAGATCCTTCGCCAACTGGAAGGTGGGAGGTTGGAGAGAGTTGCCTGCACCTGCAGCTCCGTTGGCAATGCTTTGCCCAAGGGAGTTCTTCCCCTTGCTGTAGGAATAGCTGAGAAGTTCGTCTGCTGCAAACTTTCCGTCTTTGTTGAGATCGACATAGACGTAGGAGTGCATCCAGGGAGTCGCACCGGTCTGATAGTCAAGACTGATTTTCACGACATCGCCAGGGAGAGCTGTGAAAGAGTTTGCCGTCAAATCGTTGTAGACAAGACGAGTACCCACTGCGTGTGACTGGTGGCCATCGGAGGATTGCAGACTGACGTTGCGGAGTTGGCGACCATTGTAAGTGATGGTCTGAGTTTTGTCGAAATTCACCGCATATTGGTCTGTGGTCTCCGCCGAGGCTGTGAGCGAACTTGCGGCCAAGGCGAGGAGGAGTGGGGAGTAGTGGAAAAGCATAGGCTTGATTGTTATCTTTATTTTACAGAGAAAGACAAATGCTCCGAGGCTCGGAGATGATGACATCTTGGAACACTCGGAGCATGAAAGGGGACAACTTGCCACGTGGGTGGCGAAATGTAGAGGTTATCGAATCACCTTTTGTCCATCTACCACGAAGATGCCGTGGCTATTGGCTGAGGCGTGACGACCGTCGAGGCTGAACACTTGTTTTTTTTTAGCATCCTTTTTGGCCACGACTCCGATGCCTGTGGGCACAGCTGGAGCTGAGAAATCGATGGTCACGGTGGCTCCTGCTGGAACGTCCATGATTTGATCGCCTACCAAGGCTTTGATCTCGAAGGTGGGGTGCTTCTTATCTTTGGTTTCTACGGGAATCACCTTGGCTCCAAGGCCATTGACGAGGACTTTCACCAAGGTGAGGTCGAACTTATAGGGATCGATCTCCTGACCTGGCTTTTGCGTGTTGCCAGAAACCTTGACTCGCATGGGCTGACCTTTGTGACTCACAATCTTCACTTCGGAGGGAAGGAGGTTTTTCCACGCCACATCGACTGTGAAGTTGCCCACGGCTTTCAGACCAGTGATACTTCCATTCTTCCAAGCACGAGGAAGCGCGGGGAGAAGTTCGATGACGTCGTTTTGACTTTGGAGGAGCATCTCTGCTATTCCCGCACATACGCCAAAGTTGCCGTCGATCTGGAAAGGCGCGTGGGAGTCATAGAGATTATAATAGATACCTCCGCGATATTGGTCGGTGTTGTAGGCCGTGGAGTGCTTGAGGGCATTGTTGAGAATACGGCGAGCGTGGTCACCATCTTTGGCGCGCGCCCAGAGATTCACCTTCCAGCCCATGGACCAACCGGTAGCTTCATCACCACGAAGGGCGAGAGCATTGACCGCAGGTTGGAAGTAATCGTCGCCACGCTCCACTTGGTTGAGGGGATAGAGGCACATGAGGTGGCTCATGTGGCGGTGTCCCTTGTCGCCTGACACGCTATATGAAGCGTACTTCCATTCTTTGAGGAGCTTAGTGCCTTTGTTGATACCGAGATTCGTGGCCCAGTTGCCCCAATCTCCCTTATACTCTTCGATATGTAGGCCCTTGTCGGTCTTTTCTACGTATTTTTTGAGCTGTGCTACGTCAGCAGCGGAGAGACCTAGGCTTTCTGCACCCAAAATGTTGATGGCCTCTTGGGCGATTTGGAGATTGGCGGTGATCAACTGCTGTGCGTGTGCCGTGCCGTCTTCTGTGGGGTGATTGTCTTGTTCAGGAGAGTATTCGTTGGGAGCAACAAAAGTACCGTCTTTTTTCACTTTGTCTTGAATCATACGCTCCATCCAGAACTGCGCACTCTGCCAAATGGCAGGAAATGCCTTGCGGAGGAAGGCTTCATCGCGGGTAAAGCGATAGTGATCCCAAAGGTGGGTGCAATACCAAGCATTTACTTCCTTGTAGTTTGTTCGGAATTGGCTCATACCTCCGAAGATGTTGCTCTCGGTGAAGACAGTCCAGCCCACTTTCTGCCCATCTTGTCCCCAACGAGCGGCATTTTGCCAACCCTTCTCCTTGTAGTTGTCGAGAATATAGTTGAGGAAGGGGAGGTGGCAGTCGGAGAGGTTTGTCGTTTCTGCGGGCCAGTAGTTCATCTGCACGTTGATGTTCGTGTGGATGTCGGAGTTCCAAGGCGCATTGGCCTTATCGTTCCAGATACCCTGCAGATTGGAGGGAACATTGATCGCACCACGGCTGGAAGAAATCATGAGGTAGCGACCATAGTTGAAGTAGAGTTGTTCGAGGAAGAGCCCTTCCTTAGAGTCTCTGTTGCGAGTGTTGGTGTTGTAAAATCCGATGAGTGACTCCGTATGTTTGCGAGAAACTGCATCGTCAAGGTTAAGTTTCACACGTCCCATGTAGCTTTCAAAGTCGGCTACATGAGCACTCTCTAGTTCCGCCCAAGATTTGGCAGCCGCCTTGGTCACGATATCTTGTACTTTGGTAGCCATTGTGGTGGCATCGCCTGAAGAGCGCGAAGGAACATTGCTGTCGAAAGTAGAAGCAGCGGAGAAAATCACCTTGACTTCCGTGGCATCTTTCACTTCTATGCCTTCCTTTGTCACTGTCATCGTACCTCCAGTGGGCACAACCTTCATACGTGCGTTATAATATACCGTGGGGAGCTTGCCTGCAAAGAAGGCTTCTCCGTTTTTGTCGTAGCTGGGGTCGGAAGCATTGATTTCTTCTCCTGCTACCAAGGCAAAGCGAAGGTGAAGTTTGTTGTCACCCGTGGCCTTGTAGTGGGCAGCCACCACGTCATCGGGGGCAGAAGAAAAGTAGCGACGTTCGTATTTAGTGCCTTGGCTGTCGGAGAAATCTACACCACCAATGCCGCGTTCGATGTCGAGGAATCGAGAATAGCCGTTGGCCTTCTTCGTAGTCTTGTCGAAGTTGCCGCTAAGGTCGTGGACGAAGATACCACCGAGGTTACGATATCCTCCATAGTGTCCCATGTCAGTGGGCGTACCTGTCCAGATGGTCTTCTCATTCAGTTGGATTTGATCCACCTGAATTCCGCCGAAAAGGCTGGCACCGAGATGACCATTGCCCAAGGGGAGGGAATACTCCATCCATGGATTGCTTACCCCCATCGCAGGTTTGGTGTACCAAAGTGTGAGGGGACGTTCGGGGCGGAAGGAGTTGTTGCCTTTATATGCGTATTCGTTTTTCGTAAACTTGTCGCGATAGGCCGAATAAGTGGGAGTAGGCACATCTTCGGGTAAGGGGAAGTAGAGCGAATTGTTGGCATCTGCATTTTCCCAGAAGCCAATTTGTTTGCCCACTCCTGTTCCGCCATGAGGATTGAAGGAATTCTTTTGGTCGTCCACGCGTGAAATCACATAATACCCTTCACCAAACACGGGGCTATTGAGCAAGGTGAGTTGCAGGGCTTGCGTAGCTTCCTTCACGCTGGTCAAGCGATCTCCTTGGAATCCTATGTAGTTACCATTCTTACTACGGAGCACGAAGTGCTGACGTGTGCCGATGAGGGCAAAGAGTTGTGCCGAAGCATCATTGCCATAGTCGGTAGAAATTTTAGCATTAACGCCTTTGTCCACAAGTTCCACGCTACCATTTTTGAAGCGAATGTGGTAATAGGAAGCCGCATCGAGCTTATCTTGTGCCGTAAAAGTGGGCACTGGGCTTTGGGCCATCGCGCTAGAACCAGTGGCTGCTAGTGCAAGGAGGGAAAGTATCTTGTTCATTGCTGTGATGTATCTTGGAAAAGAGGCATCGGAATACGCGATGTATTCCGATGTCTACTATCTAGTTTCAAACGTCCCACGCTATTTATTGTCACGTATGACATCTAGGTCGCTAATGAGTACGTTTATCTTTTGGGAAATCTAGCCTTCTAGCATCTGTACTTTAGTTGCTAAGGGCTAATTTCTCCCATCTAACGTCTAAATACTAACGTCTAACGTCTAAATACAAACGCTTATTTAATCGTTTTCTTGCCTTGTGTGATGAGCACGCCATGTGAGGCAGCATCCGCCAATCGGCCAGAGAGGTCATAAACACGGGCAGTAGCCATGGCAGCTGAGCCTAGGTTAGCTTCTTGCTTTGCACGAATTCCAGCAATGGCGGTAGGCTTGGTGTAGTTAATCACCACTTTGTCGCCTGCTTTCACGCCAGGGATTTCGTAAACCTGCTGTTTCGCATCGATGCCAGCAGCAAGTTGAGGTTGCACCTCTTTGCCATTGAGCATCACACTCACCTTAGCGAGTTCTGCACCCTTCACGCGAAGCGCAGTGCCCTTGTGAGAAGTGATGTTCACCATCGTGGGTTTACCAGCATTCCAAGTCATGTCGACGGTGAAGTTACCCACGGCTTTCAAACCGGTGATGGAACCTGCGGTCCAATCAGAGGGGAGAGCAGGGAGAATCTCCAATACATCATTCTGACTTTGGAGCAACATCTCCGCAACACCTGCAGTCACACCGAAGTTACCATCGATTTGGAAGCTAGGATGTGCGTCCCAAAGGTTGTAATATACGCCACCGCCCGACATTACCACGTGAGTGGCTTGCGCGTGTTTCAGTGCGTTGCTGAGAATGCGACGAGCGTGGTTGCCATCCTTTGCACGAGCCCAGAGGTTGGTCTTCCATCCCATGGACCATCCTGTGGCATCATCACCACGGAGTGCGAGAGAGTTTTTCGCTGCTTCATAGAAACCTTGGTCGCCTTCTTGCACTTGGCTGAAGGGATAGAGGCACATGAGGTGAGAAAGGTGGCGGTGGTTTACGTCACCACCAGCGCGATAGTCGCTATATTTCCATTCTTTCAAGAGGGGGGTGTCCTTGGAAATGCCGCGTTCTCTGGCTTCACGTTGTGCCCAGTCGTTGCGATATTTCTCGATGCGCAGACCCTTGTCGAGGTGAGTCAGACGATCGTTGAGGAGCTTGAGGTCTTCATCAGAGATGCCCACGTTTTTCGCACCCAAAATCTCCACGACATCGTGAGCGATTTGCAGGTTTTCGGTAATCAACTGTTGAGCATGAGCCACACCATCTTGTTTGGGACCATATTCTGGTGACCATTCGTTGGGAGCTTCATACGTGCCATCATTGGCTTTCTTCAGACGATGAATCCAGAACTCTGCGCTACCCCAAATGGCAGGCCAAGCGCGACGGAGGAAGTCCTGGTCAAGCGTGTAACGATAGTGCTGCCAGAGGTGATAGACCAACCAAGCGTTGGCCACGCAGTAGTTGCTGCTCCAAGTGGACATGCCACCAAAGATGTTAGACTCAGTGAAGACTGTCCAACCCTTGTTGGACTTTCCGTTGATTTTGTTGAACTCACGAGCTGCGCGTTGCCATCCTTCGCTTTGAGAATTGTTGATGATATAGTTGAGGAAAGGCATGTGGCAGTCAGAGAGATTGGTTGGCTCTGCGGGCCAATAGTTCATTTGCACATTGATATTGTTGTGCACGTCAGAGTTCCAAGGAGCATCGTGGCGGTTGTTCCAAATGCCTTGCAAGTTGTTAGGCACAGGCATAGATCCGCGGCTAGAAGATATGCTCAGGTAGCGACCAAAGTTGAAATAGAGTTGTTCGAGGAACAAACCATCTGCCGTGTTGCGATTGTTAGGCGCAGCACTATAATAGTCCACCAAGTCCTTGGTGTTGCGCTGAGAAGCCGCACCTTCGAGGTGGAATGCCACACGACTCATATAAGATTGGTGGTCGGCGATGTTGGCAGCTTCGATAGCTTCAAAAGACTTCTTCGCAGCGTTGTCCACCAATGCTGTGATGCGTGCGTTGAGATCATCGGCAGTGCCTTTGGTGCGCTCGGGGAGGGTGGGGGCAAACGAAGTGCCTCCAGCGAGGATCACCATCACTTTTTCAGCACCTTTCACCACGATACCATCTGCTGTGGCTGTGAGTGTACCGCCCACAGGCACCACTTTGAAGCGGGCGTTGTGGAAGATGGTAGGCAATTTGCCTGCAAACCAGCCCGAACCGTCGGCTGTGTACTCCGTTTTCTTCGTTTTGAGCGTATCGCCCGAGATGAGTGTGAACTGAAGGTCGAGCTTGTTTTTGCCGTTCGCTTCGTAGAGTGCGGCAATCACTCCATCGGGTTGTGACGAAAGATAACGGCGAGTGTATTGTGTGCCAGCTTCGTCTGTGAATTTCACGCCAGCCACAGCCGTCTGGATGTCGAGATAGCGCACATAGTCTTTGACTTGCGAGAGATTCGCATTGAGATTTTGCACGAAAAGTCCGCCAAAGTTGAGGTAGCATCCGAAACCAGATACAGGACCATCGCCATTTTGGCGTTGCATGTCCTTAGGAGTGCCCCACCAAAGCGTTTTTTCATTGAATTGGATTTCGTCAGTTTTCACGCCACCAAAGATACACGCGCCCAACTGTCCGTTGCCGATGGGCAAACTATACTCCATCCAAGGGTTGGGACCCGCGTTGGCAGGCGAGGGATACCAAAGGGTGAGGGGATTTTTGGGTGCAAAAGTGCTCACTCCTGCGAGGGGGTATTCGCCCATGCCGCGCACCACATTGTGATAGCCCGTATAGCGGTCGGGCATGGTCACCTTTCCGTCGCCTGGTTTGAGGATAAAAGCATTGCCCACGTCGCCAAACTGCCACATGCCCAGCACGCGACCAGCACCGCCGCCTCCAAAAAGATTCATGAAATTATTGTTGGCCACTGCCAGATTGGCGAGTTCGTAGCCCTTGCCCTGCATCTTGAAAGCAAAGTTCACGGCTTTTGTTGCATCGGTGGTAGCTGCAAAGAATTGTCCAGAACGACCATCGGGGGCAGTGCCTTGCTGCATGGTCACATAGTGTCCGAGTGCAGAGCGCAGCACGCAGTTGTCTTGGGTGCCAATAAACTGAAATTTCTGTCCGTCGAGTGGCAAAGCTTCTTGAGATTTCAGCAGTTTTCCGTTGCCTTCGTCCGAGAGATAGACATTGCCTCGGGTGAATTGAATGCGAAAATAGTGAGGTTTCTCCACAGTAGAAAACTCAGGGGCGAGTTGTGCCAAGGCATTTACTGCCCATACACAGCACAATGCAAACAGCGCGTAGAATCTTTTCATGAGGTTAAAGAGAGGGTTATAGATGTATCAAGGTAATGATGATTTGGACTTTAGCCTTACAACTTCTAATAACAGCGCATAACTGTATAAAATTGCGACAATAGTTATGAAGCAAGACCCTCCTTTAGTCTTTAGTAATTAGACGTTTAACGTCTAATTCCCTACATAGGGGAGAGAAATCTAAAGTCTATTCTGCTAACTTTGCGTAGCAAATTTATCATGTTTTCGGTGAATGACCAAATTTTGAAGTAGTTTTCCTCAAAAAATCTAGGAGCGTCGAGGAAGAAAACTCCAAGAGTTTAGAAAAACTCTCCGACTTTTTTAAGAATCTCTCGGAGATTTTTCTGAATAACTCCGAGATTATTTTGAATGACTCTGAGTTTTATTAGGACAGCTCTCCTTTTATTAGGACAGCTCTCCGAGTTTTATTCTCTGCCCTGCAATTCCGTTTTCCTTTCTCGCGCATTTATCTTTTAGAGAGTTAGCCTCTGTGGGATTTCTTCCCAGAAAATTTAAAGGGCTAATAGGGCAAAAATCGCAGGAAAGTTCTAATCGTTGTGCAAAATCACGGCAATTATACTTGGTAGTTGTGCAATATGTCGTATTTATTTGGGTGGATAGTCACGAATATGTAACTTTGCAGTGTGAAAAATGAGGACATCTCGTCTACGATATGGGATGATTCTTCCCGATGATGAGTCGCGATAAGGCTGTGTAAATAAGCTGAAAATCATGATTTATTGCTGTTTTCTCTATTTTCTAGCCTAGCTTAGAATATCAACATTGTAAGGATTTTCTAGCTTGCAACGGAGATTGTGCAATATGTCGGGAATTCAAAGAATTTTTTTCCGATGTGCTGAGGCAGAAAGCGGGATAGAAGGATGTCCACCACGTATAGTATAACAGATAAAGTATGAAGAAACAAACCCTATATTTTGCAGCGTGGCTATCCATATTGGCGATGCCTGTGAGCGGATGGGCACAGGAAGGGACTCCGATGCACCAGACCGCCACTCAGACCATGACTGCTGCGCCACGCACGCTCGAAGACTATCGTGCCTTGGCTCTGAAGCACAACAAAACCCTACAGGTGGCACAGATGGCTGTGACCAAGGCCGAGGAAGAACACCGCGTGGCTCGCACCAACTATTTGCCCAAGGTGTCGGCTGTGGGTGCCTATTTTCATACGGGCAATAGCCTTTCGCTTCTTTCTACCGACCAGCAGGCGAGCCTTTCCACCCTAGGCACGCAGCTCATGCAAGGGATTACGCCAGAGTTTATGCAGGCTGCACAAGGATTTCTTGCTAAACATCCCGACCTCTTCCCCTTGTTGCAAAAGGGAATGGCGGCAGGGAAGAAAGCGGAGGCTGGCTTGAATGCGATGGGTAGTAATCTTGCCGACAAACTCACTCCCGACACGCGCAATGTGGCTGTGGGAGCAGTGATGTTCACTCAACCTATATATATGGGTGGAAAAATCCGTGCTTACGACCGCTTGACAGGCTATTCCTCCCAACTTGCTGGAGAGAAGGTGCGTCAGGCTGAGCAGGAGTTGATTTATGATGTGGATAAAGCCTACTGGCAAGTGGTGAGTTTGCACTACAAGCGACAACTAGCGGTGGAATATCGCGACCTTTTGCGCCGTCTTAATGCCGATGTGGAGAAGATGGTGCAGGAGGGAGTAGCCACGAAAGCCAATGCTCTTGCTGTGGCGGTGGAACTGAACAAGGCTGACATCACTCTCTTGCGCGTGGAAGATGGGGAGACCCTCTCGCGTATGCTTCTAGCCCAAATTTGCGGTTTGCCACTGAATAGCCAGTTAATGTTGAGCGACATGGAGTCGATGTCGATGGTGGATTTCACCACGAAAGAGCAACTTACCACCGAAGAGGCAGTGGCAACGGCCATGACACAGCGTCCAGAACTGAAACAGTTGGCACTCGGACAAAAAATATACGAAGAGAAGGTGAAAATAGACCGTGCAGCTTTCTTACCTACGCTAGCTTTGACAGGGGGATATGGCATGACCTATCCCAGTGCCTTCAATGGATTTGAAAAGAAGTTTAAGGGCACGTGGAGTGTAGGCGTGATGCTCAAAGTTCCTTTGTGGGAATGGGGTGAAGGCAAACATAAGGTGCGCGCTGCCAAGGCCGATGTAGCTATGACTGCTCTGAAAGCTCAGGAAGCTCAGGAGAAGATAGCTTTGCAAGTGACCCAAAGTCATCTGGTGCTGAACGAATCGCAAAAGAAACTCTCGCTCTCTCAGCGCAATCTCTCCAAGGCGGAAGAGAATCTCCGCATGGCACGCGTGGGATTTGACGAGGGAGTCATCACAACTTCTGACCTCCTTGCTGCACAAACTGCGTGGATGGCAGCTAAAACAGACGTGGTGGATGCGCAAATTGACCTTCGTCTGGCCCAGTCTGCTCTCCGAAAGGCAATAGCAGACTAAGAATTTCTACGGTCTAAAGTCCACTTCCGTTGGTTTCTATTCTCTAACATCTAACGTATAATATCTAGATTCTAAAAAGGGTCTGTGATCCTCTAACGTCTAAAGATAAGCATTGTTCTCATGAAAAAACAAGCTCCTAACTATATCCCAGCCATCATTCTCATCGTGGCTGTCATTGCAGTTACCGCAGTATGCGGATATTTCGCTTTCCGTCCCGAAAAAGACGTGATTCAAGGTCAAGCCGACGTCACAGAATATCGTGTGTCGAGCAAAGTTCCTGCCCGTGTGGCGCACATTCTCGTTGAAGAAGGGCAGTTCGTTCATGCTGGCGACACTCTCGCTCTGCTCGAAGCTCCCGAAGTAGATGCCAAGTTGGTACAAGCTAAATCGGCAGAAGCTGCCGCCGCTGCCCAGAGTCGCAAGGCCGATAAGGGTGCGCGCGAGGAGCAGATTCGTGGTGCCTACGAGATGTGGCAGAAAGCGGTGGCAGGCCGTGAGGTGATGGAGAAGAGTTATGCGCGTGTGAAACGCCTTTTTGACGAAGGGGTGGCGACAGCTCAAAAGCTCGACGAGATGACTGCTCAGCGAGATGCAGCTATCGCTACGGAGCGTGCTGCCAAATCGCAATATGATATGGCTAAGAATGGCGCACAAATCGAAGACAAACAAGCGGCAGCTGCGCTAGTGCATCGCGCGAGTGGTGCCATTAGTGAGGTGAAGAGCTACCAAAAAGAAATGGTGCTCGTGGCCCAACTCGATGGTGAAGTGACCAACATCTACCCCAGTGTTGGCGAACTAGTAGGTTCAGGAGCTCCCATCATGTCTGTGGCTTTGATGGACAAGATGTGGGTAAATTTCAATGTCCGCGAAGATCAACTCCAAGGTTTTAAGAAAGACTCTGTGGTTACGGCCTTTGTGCCATCCTTGAACAACCAAGAGGTGCGCTTACGTGTCACCAATCTCAAGGATGTCGGTTCGTATGCTGTGTGGCGTGCCACGAAGGCTATGGGTGGCTATGACCTCAAAACCTTTGCGGTAAAGGCTGTGCCCGTGAGCCAAATCAAAGATTTCCGTCCAGGAATGACGGTGGTTTTAGACACTAGACGTTAGAAGTTAGACGTTAGATGTTGCGGAGTAGCCTTTTGATGTAAGAGTTCTAAGATTAAGTCTTAAATAATTAAGATAAGAAACTTCTTTTGCAATTAGAAAATAGCACAATGATTGGCAAAAACCATAGAGAACTGCTTGTTTGGCAAAAGGCCATGCGGTTAGTTGTTGCTGTTTATGATTTAGTGCGTAAACTTCCTAAAGAAGAGAACTATGGACTTTCAGACCAAATGCGGCGCGCTGCTATTTCTATTCCTTCTAATATAGCTGAAGGGAATGCCCGGTGTTCAGTTAAAGATATGGCTCATTTTTTCTATATTGCCCAAGGCTCTCGAGCAGAACTCGAAACACAGCTTGAGTTGTGCCAGCTTATCGGTTACATTCCACAGCAGGAGTTGCAATCCACCTTCCTACAGACTCAAGAAGTAGGTCGAATGCTTAGTGGTTTAATCAAATCTACTCTACAGCAAGATGTAAAGCATCAACCATAGAGTGTGGCCACGCGATAGTCAACTTCCAATAATTTCTAACGTCTAAAAGTCTAACATCTAGTATTTCTACTTTTCGTTGGCTCTAATGTCTAACGTCTAAAGTCTAACGTCTAATATGTTCAAAGTTATTCTCCGCGAATGGCGACGACTGCTCTCTCGTCCCATTTATCTCTTTTGCATCTTTATCGTGCCCTTGGTGAGTGCGGTGATGCTTACCTCGCTCATGGGAGAAGGACTGCCCACAGAAATGCCGGTGGGAATCGTGGATCAAGACAACACCTCCACTACGCGCAACATCGCACGCAATCTTGATGCCTTCCAAAACACGCGTATCGCCAATCGATTTGCCAACGTGACGGAAGCGCGACATGCCATGCAAAGAGGAGAAATCTACGCCTTCTACTATCTTCCCAAAGGCACTACCGAAAAGCTCCTCCGACAGGAACAACCCAAGGTTTCATTTTATACCAACAACACCTTCCTCATGGCAGGGTCGTTGCTCTATAAAGATATGCGCACCATGAGCGAACTGGCTTCAGGAGCTGCTACGCGTTCGGTGCTCATCGCCAAAGGAGCTACCAACGATCAGGCGATGGCTTTTCTCCAACCTGTGGCGGTGGATGCTCACCCTATCGGGAATCCCTCGCTCAACTACAACGTATATCTGTCGAACATCCTTATTCCTGGGATGCTCTCACTGATGATTTTCTTCGTCACGGTGTATTCTATCGGACAAGAAATCAAAGAAGCACATGGGCGAGCCATGTTGGTACACACTCGTGGCGTGGCGTGGAAAGCACTATTGGGCAAACTCGCGGCGCAAGCTGCGTTGTTCCTCCCCGTGGCATGGGCTTTGGGAGCCTATCTCTATGGCTATCTTCATTTTCCCTGCCAGTGTGGTTGGCTCACCATGGTCGGCTTGTTAAGCCTTTTTGTCTTTGCCTCGCAAGGCATGGGAGTGTTGATGATTTGTGCATTGCCCAATCCACGCTTCGGACTGAGTTTTGCCTCACTATGGGGTGTCCTCTCATTTAGCATTTGTGGTATGTCATTCCCCGCCATGGCGATGCATCCCATGCTTCATGGGGTGAGCTACCTCTTCCCTCTGAGACACTACTATCTACTCTATGTGAATTGCGCCCTCGATGGGTGGCCACTCTCTAATGCTTGGCCATTTTGGGGAGCACTCATCGGATTTGCGCTCTTGCCCTTGCTCTTCTCTGCGAGATTCAAGACGATTGTCACGAAGATTCAATACGTGCCTTAGTGCACTCAGTCGCTGATTCCTGCTCCGCATCACGCTTGCGAGTTGTAGCACTCTCGAGGTGGAAAAGGGAGGCGTCAGACTTGCTGCAACCCTTCATTTCTGTTTAGGCAAACTGAAATGGAGAAAACGAATAGTTCCGAACCAGAGAGGATGCCCTCTCTAACCCTATCTATATGCATAAATCCTTTCGCAACACTCTGCGCGACATATTTACCGATGGAGGATTGATTATCTTCCTGCTCGTTGTCCCAGCGATTTATCCTATACTCTACGCTTTTATTTATAATGAAGAAGTGGTGCGCGATGTGCCAGTGGTGGTAGTCGATGGCGACCATAGTAGTCTTTCGCGCGACTTTGTGAGAAGGCTCGATGCCGCTCCCGATGTGGAGGTGGTGGCTCAAGCTAATTCGCTGGCAGAAGCCCAAAGTCTCGTGCGCCAACGCAAAGCTTATGGTGTGGTCTCCCTGCCCAGTCAGATGAATCGCGATCTTCAGCGCGGAACGCCTGTGCGCGTACAAGTCTACTGCGACATGAGCGGTATGCTCTACTATAAAGCGGTGCTGGCCACTACCACAGATGTGGCACTGCAGACCAATGCGCGCATCAAGGTGACGCAGACCCCTGGCGCTACGCAGCGACAGGAAGAAATCACCACTGCGCCCTTGACTTACGAACACGTGGCGTTGTACAATCCTCAAAGTGGATTTGCCACCTTCTTGCTCCCTGCTGTGTTGGTGCTCATCTTGCAGCAAACTCTCATTCTTGGTATTGGCATGGAAGCTGGTACGCGCCGTGAGCGCATGGAGCGCACGCATGGATTTCCTGCCACGAACGATTTGACACTTGAAGCGGCAGCCATCCTCGAAGCCTCCGATGCTAAGCATCGTGAAGAAGTGAACCGCCAACGCATAGAAGCCGAGGCAGCTGTGGCAAGAGGGGAAGCTACTGAGGTGAAACGTCGATGGTTTCATCCTCGTCATCCCCGTCGTCGTCATGCCCCACGGCGTGCTTTGAAAAGCCTTCTTGGTAGAAGTACCGCCTATCTGTCTATTTATATTCCTGTTTCTGCCTTCGTTTTAGGAGTAGTGCCAAGATTGTTCGACTTTCCCCAGTTGGTAGAGTTTAGTGATTTGGCATTGTTTGTGTTGCCTTATCTGTTGGCTGCGGTGATGTTTGGCATTTCGCTCAGTGCCCTTGCTCATCAGCGCGAGAGTATCATCCTGATCATCGTCTTTACTTCCGTGCCGATGTTGTTTTTGAGTGGGGTGAGTTGGCCCGCAAGTGCCATGTCATGGTATTGGAAAACGATGGGGGCTGTGATTCCTTCCACACCTGCTATCAATGGTTTTGTGCGTCTTTCTTCGATGGGCGCGAGTTTGTCCGATGTAGCTTGCGAATGGCTTCATCTTTGGTGCATAGCTGGAGGTTACACTCTCATAGCATGGTGGGTGACATGGCGCAACGAACTGCGGAAAATGAGCTTGAAAAATTTCCGAACAAGGAAATGAAAGACGACCGGAAGTTGTCTTCTCAATAACGAACTGCACGATAGCAATCGACCCAATGGAGATGCTGCAAAAACGAATTTTGCAACATCTCCTTTCTCTTTTTGGGGTGAAATATCCTCATAATTTAGGGTTTTATGGTTGGTGAGAATGACGTACCTTTGCAGCCAAAAATAAAAACGATAACAACAGTGCTCACTTCTCTCCTTTGCTGCAGCACATTGCTCAGCCTTTCCACAACTCAAGGGACAGACAAAACCACACTTCCCACAGACTCAATGCCCAGTGCTGCCATTGCACACAACGTTGCCCCCGATGCTCTACACGAAGTGGTGCTTCCCACAGCACAAATTCAAGAAATGAAGCGCAATCAAAAAGACCTTGCGCCTCAACTTGGTGTGAAAGTGGAATCTTCACTGATGAATAACCATCAACTCCGCACGCTCAAAGACCTCACTGCCGTAGTGCCCAACTTCTATATGCCCGATTACGGGAGCAAACAGAACTCTCCGCTCTACATTCGTGGCATAGGAGCAAAAGCCAAAGCACCCACAGCAGGTTTTTATGTAGATGGTGTGCCCCACTTTGAGGGAGCAGCCTTCGACTTTCTCCTCGAGGATGTGCGTAGCGTAGAAGTGTTGCGTGGTGCACAAGGCGCACTCTATGGTCGCAATGCCATTGGAGGCATTGTGAATGTGAAAACTTTCTCGCCTTTCGACCGCACTGGCACGCGCCTGCGCCTGGGCTACGGCAATTTCAAAGATTTTTCAGCCAACTTGTCCACCCAAACCACTTTCAACAACCGTTGGGGTGTTTCTCTGTCTGCTGGTGCGCACAATCGCGATGGATATTTCAAAAACAAATACACAAACCAAGATGCCGATGCGCTCAAAGAACGCTATGCGCGTGTGGGTGTGGAGTGGCGTGCCAATGATCGTTGGACGATGCGCCTCAACTCTATGGTCGACTACACTGACCAAGGAGGTTACCCTTACGGTGTGTGGGACAAAAACACCCAACATGTGAATGAGGTAAACTACAATCATCCCTCAGGCTATGAGCGTTTGCTCAACACCAACGGTCTGCGCTGGCAATATGTGGGCAAAGGTTTCGACTTCAATAGCCAAACGTCTTATCAATATCTGAAAGACCATCAAACCATTGACCAAGATTTCACACCAAAACCCTATACGGAGGTGGATTATCGCACTCTTCAAAATTTGGTGAGTCAGGAGTTTTCACTGAAATCTAATACGAACTCGCGCTATCAGTGGATGTTTGGTCTCTTTGGTATGTCACAATGGGTGAAAAACAATATTGATGTGGCGAATAATATGCCTTCGCCCAAAACAAAGCAAGGCGCAGATTTAAGATTTGTGACAGATTATCTCTTGTCCACACAGACCTTTGCCTTCTATCATCAGTCTAGTTACAATGTGTGGCGCGGACTTTCATTGACAGCTGCTTTGCGCTACGATTTTGAACAAGCCACCGATGACTGTAAGAATGAGAAATCGTCTCTTTCCACTCGCAAGCCTTTGCCCAATGGCAACCAAAATTGGGTAAGTAAATTGCATTTCTCTCAACTCACGCCTAAATTTGCAGTGCAATATCGTTGGGCGGCTGCCGATTTCTATGCGCAAGTAGCGCGCGGATACAAGGCTGGCGGATTCAACCAAACCTTCCGCTATGAGACAGAGCGCACCTTCTTGCCCGAAACCAACTGGAGCTATGAAGTGGGAACACATTTCCATCTGCCATTTTGGGCTACGGAAGGACAAATCTCCCTCTACTACACCGATTGGCGCGATCAGCAAGTTGCACTCACGGTGCCTGGAGTGGGTAATATCTTGCACAATGCTGGACATTCTGACAGCAAAGGTTGGGAAGCTTCTGTGCGCACCTCTCCGATCAAAGGCTTAGTGTTGCGTGCTGCTTATGGCTATAACTATGCGCGCTTCATTGAATATAAACAAGAAACTGTCGGTGCAGCGGGTAAACCTGTCAAGGTGGTGGATTATGCCCATCATATTGTCCCTCTCACTCCTCGACATACGCTTTCTGCCATGGGAGATTACACCGTGGAAAAACCGTTGAATTTGATGGACCGACTCACTTTCTCTGTCGGAACTACTGCCCTCGGTCGCATCTATTGGCACGAAGACAATGAAGCTCAGCAACATTTCTATGCGCTGCTCGATGCTAAAGTGCGTATGGAATGGAAAAACTTGGGAGTTGAACTTTGGGGAAAGAACTTGACTTCTACAAAATATGTGGTCTATGGCTTCAAATTTGGTGCCAATTATGCACAGGCTGGGCGTCCGCTCACTTTCGGTTGCACACTTAATTATCAGTTTTAATGGATAGTCTGTGCGCTATGGCACCATTTTCGCAAAACCAGGCTCCCGACACGCAACTTCGTGTCGAAAACTCGCAAGGCCTTGCCCTCTCTTCTCACTGCCACGAAGTTGTGGTGGTGGGTGGAGGGCTCACGGGGCTTGTCACTGCCTTTATGCTCCGACAAAAGGGAGTGGATGTGGCAGTGGTGGAAAGAGAAAATCGCATTGGTGGACAGATTCACACCTATCACGAGGGAGATTTCACCTTTGAGAGTGGTCCTTCTACGAGTGCGTTGAATCATCCTGAGGTGGCAGAACTGTTTGAACTTCTCGATAAATCCACTTTGCTCAAAGCGCGCAAAGAGGCGCACGCACGATGGATTTGGTACCAACGGAATTTTGTGGAGATGCCCCACGGATTGTGGAGCGGACTCACCACACCTTTGGTGACCCTCTACGACAAGTTCCGACTTTTGGCAGAACCCTTTCGCCAGCGCGGTGTAAATCCTGACGAAACGGTGGGCGAAATCAGTCGTCGCAGATTGGGAAATTCCTATTTCCGCAATTTTGTTGATCCTTTTGTTTCTGGAGTTTATGCCGGCAATCCCGACAAATTGGTCACTCGTTTTGCGTTGCCCAAATTGTATGCCTTAGAACAAACCTACGGCAGTTTCATTCGTGGAGCAATACAGAAGATGCGCACGCCCAAAACCGAACGAGACCGTCTTGCCACCAAAGAAGTGTGGTCGTGCGAGGGTGGAATGGAACGTCTCATCGAGCAGTTGGCTGACGGCATCGGACGCGAACGCATCTATCTTGGCGTCACCTCTGCCGTGTTGCGCCCAGAAGGCAAAGACGGTTGGGAACTTCGCGGTGTGGTGACTACAACAGAAGACGCGATGTTGGATGTTTCTGAACTTTCTACGGCTTGCGGTGAACATTTGTCTGATGAAAAAGAAAAGCAAACGGCAAAAAACAATTTTGTTTGTCGTGCGCAACGCGTCATCACCACTTGTCCTGCCTATGCGCTGCCACAACTCCTTCCTTTTGTGGAATCATCGTTGCTGAAAGACGTGTCTACACTCACTTATGCACCAGTGGTGCAAGTGGCTGTCGGATTTAAGGATGTGCAAGGTCGTTCGTTTCAAGCTTTCGGTGGGTTGGTGCCTTCCACTGCCGGGCGAAAGGTGATGGGCATTCTCTTTCCCTCTTCGTGCTTTTCGCATCGCGCTCCCGAGGGTGGAGCATTGTTCTCCGTCTTCATGGGTGGTGTGCGCCATCCCGAATGGGTGGAAGCCAGCGATGAGGCCATCACCGAAACTGTATTGAGTGAACTCCAAACGATGTTGGGATTGCCCCGCGATTTACAGCCCGACTTGGTGCGCATCTTCCGCCATCCACGCGCCATTCCTCAATATGAGGCTTCGTCAGTAGAGCGATTTGCAGCCATTGCTGCCATCCAATCGCAATATCCAACGCTCACCCTCGCAGGAAATCTGCGTGACGGCATCGGTATGAGCGACCGCATCAAACAGGCTTGCGGACTTTAGTGTGCCAGCCTTGAGGAATACCAATATTGAGAAATGCTTTCTTTGAGGAATTCCAACCTTGAGGAACATCACTCTTGAGGAATATCCTATCTTTGAGAAATACAGTGCCTCACGGCACAACGTGTTGCTCATCTCCCCACTTGTGACTTGCCTCCAAGTGCTTGTGTTTTTAGCCCAAATCGGTCATTAGATCCTGAACAGATTTCATTGGATTGTTGAGCAGATTGTTTACCGTGAGTTCGAA
>NZ_KB290702.1:30426-61255 GCF_000318095.2 Alloprevotella sp. oral taxon 473 str. F0040 | reverse complement strand
AGTAGCACTTTTACTGTCTAATGACCGATTGGGGCTTATATTCTATGTTTCATTGGCGTAATCACCAGCAAGAGAGATTTTGCAGTGTGATTACGCCAATTGTGGTTGCGTCAATTGCAGTCAGACTAATCGTGATTACGCCAATTTTTCACCGCATTGTGAACAGAAACGGTCGGTCTTTCGCACCCGGTGTCCGCAGCGTGGGCAACATCCTTGTTGCACTGGCTTTGAGGTTTCGTCGACAAACGTAGCCGTTACAATGCCCGTGGGGATTGCAATGATGGTGTAACCCAAGAGCATCACCATGGATGAAAGGATTTTTCCAAATGGTGTCACCGGGGTGACATCGCCAAACCCGACTGTGGTCATCGTTACGATGGCGTAATAGACAGAAGTGCCCAAGTCGGTAAACTGTGTGTTAGGGGCGTTGCCCTCTACGATGTACATGAGTGTGCCTATACACGTGACAAGTATGAGGACGAAGAGGAAATAGACCAAAATCTTATTGAGACTTCTGCGGAGGGATTCCAAAAGAAGGTAGCCTTCATGGAGAAAACTAAAGAGTCGAAACACGCGAAACACGCGGATGAATCGGAAGGAACGGAGCAACAACATGTAGCGCGCGCCAGGGAAGATGAACGCTAGATAGAGCGGAAGGGTGGAGATGAGGTCGATGATGCCGAAGAAACTCAAGGCGTATCGCATCGGTCGCCGTGTGCAGTAGAGTCGTGCCACATAGTCGAAAGTGAAGATGACGGCAAAGACATATTCTAAAATCTCAAGAGCCACCTGAAAAGGGTGGGCGAGTGAGGGCATACTCTCCACAAATGCCGTGATGATGCTCGCCAGGATGCCCAAGATGAGCACGATGTCGTAGGTCTTTCCTGCTGGAGTGTCTGCCAAAAAGATGATGCGAAAGAGTTTTTCTTTATCTAACCAATCGGGGCGTTTCATGAGTCGTTGATGAGTGTGAGGGTGGGTGTATCGTGAGTCCTCTTCTATGGTTTATCAAGAGCTATTGTCGGAGTCTAAGATTGTACATGACTCTCTATAATAGTTGAGCGCAAAGATACAAATTCGCGCGTAGATAGGTGGCGAAAAGGAGTGAGAAAATCTGTGAAACAAGAAAGTGAAGGCCCAAGACGTGAGGGAAATTTCTGAGGAAGTCTAGAAAAAAGTTCGAGAGATAGATAAAAATCTCTGAGAGTCTGAAGGAAAGAATAGATGTTATTTAAGGATTAAAAGGTCGTGGTGTATTATTATAAAAGAATGGAAACTTAGTGAGTCTGCAGAAGAATACAGCGAAAAGGAAGGAGTAGAAGGAAGTGTCAAGATGAGATAAAAAGGCACTTAAAAAAAAGAAGAGAAAAATCTCATTCGATATTTCTCTAATCACTAGGAAATCATTACCTTTGCAGCATACATTGTAATCATTACAGCCCTGCTTGCCCTCATCGACAAGCATTCTGGCCTGACTAGCCAGCTCTGAGTAGACAAGATTGCCGTAGACATGCTTAGACGTTGAACACGAAGCGTTAAGCGTTGGAGACCGTGCATCAGCCTCTTTCGTTTTTTGCTCTCGCTCCACCATCTAATGCCCTGACTAGCCTATACTCCGCCCTGCACAAAGGGACATTCTTTAGAGATATAGACTAGCAATTCGTGTCGAAGGACTTATATTTCACACCTACTCCTCAAGGACATCAACAACAACATAACAATAAAAACCATAGGCTCTATGGCAAAGAAATTCATTACTTGTGATGGTAACCAAGCCGCTGCGCACATCGCCTACATGTTTAGCGAAGTTGCAGCTATCTATCCCATCACCCCCTCGTCCACAATGGCCGAATATGTCGATGACTGGTCGGCACAAGGTCGCAAAAACATGTTTGGCGAAACCGTACTCGTGCAGGAAATGCAGAGTGAAGGTGGCGCTGCAGGTGCTGTGCACGGCTCACTTCAAGCTGGTGCATTGACCTCTACTTTCACCGCATCTCAGGGTCTTCTCTTGATGATCCCCAATATGTATAAGATTGCGGGTGAATTCCTCCCTTGCGTGTTCCACGTTTCTGCACGTACCATTGCCTCTCACGCACTCTCTATCTTCGGTGACCACCAAGACGTGATGTCTGCTCGTCAGACTGGTTTTGCCATGTTGGCCGAAGGTTCTGTGCAAGAAGTGATGGACTTGGCCGGTGTGGCTCACCTCGCTTCTATCAAAACTCGTGTGCCCTTCATGAACTTCTTCGATGGTTTCCGCACTTCGCATGAAATCCAGAAGATTGAAATGCTCGAAACTGAGGATTTGAAGCCCCTCGTTGACCAACAAGCTCTCTCTGATTTCCGCAACCGCGCCCTTACGCCTGAGCGTCCTGTGGCTCGCGGTATGGCTGAAAACCCCGAAACTTTCTTTGCTCACCGCGAAAGTTGTAACCCCTTCTACGAGGCTGTGCCTGAAGTTGTAGAGGAATACATGAACGAAATCTCTCGCATCACTGGTCGTAAGTATGGTCTCTTCAACTATTATGGTGACCCCGAAGCTGATCGCGTGATTATCCTCATGGGTTCTGCTTCTGAAGCTGCCCGCGAAGCTATCGACTATCTCCGCGAAGAAAAGGGTGAAAAGGTGGGTCTCGTGAGCGTACACCTCTATCGTCCATTCTCTGTGAAGCACCTCCTCGCTGCAGTGCCCAAGACGGCAAAGCGCATCGCTGTGCTCGACCGCACGAAGGAACCTGGTGCTAACGGCGAACCTCTCTACCTCGACGTGAAGGAAGCCTTCTACGATCAAGAAAATGCTCCTCTCATCGTGGGCGGTCGCTATGGTCTCGGCTCTAACGACACCACACCTGCACAAATCATGTCGGTGTATGAGAACCTCCAATTGCCCGAACCTAAGAACCACTTCACCGTGGGCATCGTGGACGACGTGACCTTCACTTCACTTCCTCCCAAAGAAGAAATCAGTCTCGGCGGTGAAGGTATGTTCCAAGCTAAGTTCTATGGTCTCGGTGCTGATGGTACTGTTGGTGCTAACAAGAACTCTGTAAAAATCATCGGTGAAACAACCGATAAGTACTGCCAAGCCTACTTCTCTTACGACTCTAAGAAGTCTGGTGGTTTCACTTGCTCTCACCTCCGCTTCGGTGATCATCCCATCCGTTCTACCTATTTGGTGAACACCCCCAACTTTGTGGCTTGCCACGTGCAGAGTTACATGCACATGTATGACGTGTTGCGCGGTATTCAGCCCAACGGCACATTCCTCCTCAACACCCTTTGGGAAGGTGAAGACCTCGTGCGCAACATGCCTAACAAGATTAAGCGCATCCTTGCTCAACGCAACATCACGGTCTACACCATCAACGCAACAAAGATTGCGCGCGAAATTGGTCTTGGCAATCGCACCAACACCATCCTCCAAAGTGCCTTCTTCCGCATCACCAACGTGATTCCTGTAGACAAGGCTGTTAAGGAGATGAAGTATTTCATCGAGAAGACTTATGGCAAGAAGGGTCAAGACATCGTGGAGAAGAACTACGCTGCAGTAGATCGCGGTGGAGAATACCAAGAATTCCCCGTAGATCCCGCTTGGGCTTCTCTCGCAGATGATGCTAAGGTGGACGATGGAGCTCCTGCATTCATCACCGACATTGCTCGCGTCATCAACGCACAAATGGGTAACGACCTTCCCGTGAGTGCCTTCAAAGGCTTAGAAGATGGTACTTGGCACCAAGGTACTGCCGCTTACGAAAAGCGCGGTGTGGCTGCCTATGTGCCCGCTTGGGATTTGGAAAACTGTATCCAATGTAACAAGTGTGCTTACGTTTGTCCTCACGCTTGTATCCGTCCCTTCGTGATGGACGAAGCAGAGAAGGCTGCATCTCCCAACTTGAGTGCTATCGAAATGAAAGCTCCTGCCCAAATGAAGGGTATGAACTTCCGCATCCAGATTTCTGTGCTCGACTGCACGGGTTGCTCAAACTGCGTAGACGTTTGTCCTGGTCGTCCTAAGACTGGTAAGGCACTCTCTATGTCTCCTCTCCAAGACCAACTTGGCGAAGCTGACAACTGGAAGTACCTCACTGAGAAGGTGACCAACAAGGGCCATCTCGTGGATGTCGCTTCCAACCCCAAGAACTCACAGTTCGTACAACCTCTCTTCGAATTCTCTGGAGCTTGCGCAGGTTGTGGTGAAACTCCTTACGTGAAACTCGTTTCTCAGCTCTTCGGTGACCGCGAAATGGTGGCCAACGCTACAGGTTGCTCATCCATCTACTCAGCTTCTATCCCCTCCACGCCTTACACCACCAACGCAGAAGGTCATGGTCCTGCATGGGCTAACTCACTCTTTGAAGACTTCTGCGAATTTGGTCTCGGTATGACGCTTGCCAACAAGAAGATGCGTGCACGCATCGAACTCATCTTCAAGGATGCCATCGCCAATGGTGGTGAGCACGTGAGCGAAGAGTTCAAGGCTGCTGCTGCTGAATGGCTCGAAATGAAGGACGACGCTGCTGGTTCTAAGGCTGCTGCTGCGAAGCTCAAGCCCATGATTGCCGCTGGCAAGGCAGCAGGTTGCCCCATTAGCAAGCAACTCGACGAACTTTCTCACTATCTCACCAAGCGTTCACAATGGATCATCGGTGGTGACGGTGCTGCTTACGACATCGGTTACGGCGGTCTCGACCATGTCATCGCATCTGGTGAAGACGTAAACATCCTCGTGCTCGACACTGAGGTGTACTCTAACACTGGTGGTCAGTCTTCTAAGTCTACTCCTACAGGTGCTGTGGCTAAGTTTGCAGCTTCTGGTAAGCGCATTCGCAAGAAAGACCTAGGTTTGATTGCCACCACTTACGGCTATGTTTACGTAGCACAAGTGGCTATGGGTGCAGACCACAACCAAACCCTCAAGGCTATCCGTGAGGCAGAGGCTTATCCTGGTCCATCACTCATCATCGCCTACTCACCCTGTATCGCTCACGGTTTGAAGGCTGGTATGGGTAAGAGCCAACGCGAAGAAGAACTCGCCGTGAAGTGTGGTTACTGGCAGCTTTGGCGCTACAATCCTGCGCTTGAAGATCAAGGTAAGAACCCATTCTCACTCGACTCTAAGGCTCCTAACTGGGATGAATTCCAAGACTTCCTCACTGGTGAGGTGCGTTTCCAAGCGCTCAAGAAGCAATTCCCCGAACAAGCCCAAGAGCTCTTCCAAGCTTGCGAAGACAATGCTCGCCGTCGCTATCAAAGCTACGTGCGCATGACTCAGCAAGATTGGACCCTCCCCGAAGCTGAAACTGCTGAGGCATAAGCCTTAACACTGACTATAAGCGCGACATCCTAGTGTAGGATGTCGCGCTTTTTGTTTTTTCTTGGGGGAAATGTTGAGATATTTGGGGAGAAATCGAGATGTCTTTTACGGAAGATGTTGTATATGCACGTGAGAAGACCAGGTTAGCTTGAGAGAGTGCTTCGTTCTTCTATGCGAGAATAGGCTTACCCTTCAGTGAGATAATCCCCATCTTTTCAGAGAATGCCTCAGTGATTTGAGAGGAAGTCGCATCAATCTCTGTTTTTCGGACAATACCTGCATGGAACCAGAGCGATGCACCCATTGTTGAAAACCACATAGGGGACTCCGTCGCCTTTTTGCACCCACTTTCTTTTTTTTACCCTGCGCAAAGGACAAAAAAACGCGGCATTCCGAGGTGAAATGTCGCGTTGTGCTTATAGCGTTAAGGAGAAATCTTCGTAGAAGTGGGGGACACTTAGCCGTGAAGGCTGGTGAGAGCACAGACAGGGTGTACGCCTTTTGTCGCTGCCTATTGTAGAGAGGAGAGTGGCTTTAATACAACTCCTCGCCCCAGATGAAGTCGTGGGGAGCATCGGCAAGGACGGGGTGGTGCTGGTCTTTAGCACTCAAGATGGCATCGGTGATGGGCATGCGCCAGTCGATGTCGAGACTCTCGTCCATGAGCGAGATGCCCGCATCGGATTCGGGAGCATAGTAGTTGTCGCACTTGTATTGGAACACCGCTTCTTCGGAGAGAACCGCAAAACCGTGGGCAAAACCACGAGGGATGAAGAGTTGGAGGTGATTGTCCTCACTGAGTTCTACAGCTACGTGCTGACCGAAGGTGGGACTGCCCTGACGGATGTCTACTGCCACATCCAGCACGCAGCCGCGGGTGCAGCGCACGAGTTTGCTCTGCGTGTGGGGCATGCGCTGATAGTGCAGGCCACGCATCACACCGCGGGTGGAACAAGATTCGTTGTCTTGCACAAAATTGATGGGGCGTACTAAGCGGTTGAATTCTTGTTGGGAGAAGGATTCAAAGAAATACCCGCGATCGTCGCGAAACAATTGGGGTTCGAGGATGACAACGTCCGGGATAGCTGTGGAGTGAACAATCATTGTGGGAGAAAAATCTATGGAAGGTCGGAAGTTAGTGGGAGAGATGAACAAAAAGTTCGGAGCATCTCAGGAAAACGACGGAGCATTTCGGTTAGAATACTCCGACGTTTTTATTATGGTGTCGCGAGGATAAGGGAGGGATGGGTGATCATCACCTCAGCTCTCTTCTTAGAGCGAGTCCCATGGACTGAGACTGCGTGTGGCTGTAGCCCTTTCCCACCTGAGCAGCAAGGTCTAGAAGCTTAGGTGAGCCGTAAGCCTGCTACGTAGGATGAGGCTTGGAGCGCAGAAATGGGGCAGTGCAGTGGGGTGTCTCAAAACCTAGGGGGCAATCATTTTGAGCAAATACTGCCCATATTGATTTTTAATCATGGGCTGCGCTATGCGCTCCACCTCGTCAGCTGATAGCCAACCTTGACTGTATGCGATGCCTTCGAGGCAAGCCACTTTGAGCCCTTGCCGTTTCTCTAACACCTCGATGTATGTGGAGGCTTCGGAGAGCGAATCGTGGGTGCCGGTGTCGAGCCATGCAAAACCGCGCCCGAGGGTAAGCACTTGTAGCTCGTTGGCCTCAAGATAGTGTTGATTCACCGTTGTGATTTCCAGTTCTCCGCGTGCCGAAGGTTTGATGTTGGCTGCCACGTTCACCACCGAATTGGGGTAGAAATACAAGCCCACCACGGCATAATTGGATTTAGGGTGCTCGGGTTTCTCTTCGATAGAGGTGCAGCATCCTTCGTCGTCAAAGGTGGCCACGCCATAACGCTCAGGATCATTCACGCGATAGCCAAAGATAGTGGCGCGTTGCTCCTTTTCCGCTGTAGCTACAGCCTTTTGGAGCAGTTCGGTGAAGCCAGCACCGTGGAAAATGTTGTCGCCAAGCACCAAGCACACACTATCGTCGCCGATGAATTCTCGGCCGATGATGAAGGCTTGTGCGAGTCCATCGGGCGAAGGTTGCTCTGCATAGGAGAATTGCACGCCAAAATCGCTACCGTCTCCCAATAGTCGTTGGAAGCCAGGAAGATCGTGTGGTGTGGAGATGATGAGAATCTCTCGGATGCCAGCCAGCATCAACACAGAGATGGGGTAATACACCATCGGTTTGTCGAAGATAGGGAGGAGCTGTTTGCTCACTCCTTTGGTGATGGGATAGAGGCGCGTGCCGCTACCTCCTGCCAGAACGATTCCTTTCATGAAGGATAGACTTTAGAGATTAGACCTTTATGCTGGGGGAATGCCACCATAGAGGAAAGTTTGCGTGAGAGGGGGAAGCCATATAGCCAATCCTTTGTAGGAGAGGAACTGAGCTTCAAGCCCAAAGTTACGATTTTTGACCAAGGTTGCCAAAGAATTGACCAAAAAAATCCCACACCTTCGAAAAGAAGGTGTGGGACAGAAAGAGAGTTTCAGTTATCTATGAACTAAAGATAGGCTGGTTATTTCACCACTTTCTTACCATTCACGATCACTACTTGTCCTTGAGCAGGTGTGCTCACGCGACGTCCTGAGAGGTCGAAGGCAGGAGCTTGGGTAGTGGTCGTAGTGCTAGAAGAGATAGCCGTAGGATCTACCACCTTGAGGAGGAAGTCGAAGATGTAACCGCCGTTGTCATTGATGAAGTTGCTGGTATATCCACCATTGAATTGACCAGCGGGGTCGAGGTTATTCCAGTCTATCTTCAAACGCATGCGGTAGACACCAGGAGTTTCAGGAGCAGTGAATGCAGGCATCTTGATGAAGCCATTCTCGATAGTGGCTTGATTTCTTGCGCTCTCACCCAGAGAGTTGAAACCCATGTAGTGGTTATAGGCCACCACTTCGGTGTTGCTCTTACCAGCTTCCACATTTTCCCAAGCAAACTTCTTGTCTTGGTTAGCATCGATGTAGACATAGCCATGCATCCACACGTTGTTGTATTGAGGCTCAATGGTCACTTCTGCGCCAGCAGGTGCTTCAACCACATAGTCGAGCATCTCATTGTATACATTTTCGGGTCTTTCTTCTTTGAGGAATTCCGTAGTTTCACCATTGACCGTTGCACGGAAGCCTTTTGAGAGGCGGTCTTGGCGTTTCACTTGAAGGTTAGAATACTTGTCCCAGTGCACCGCATAGTCAGCTCTCATCCAAGGTTCGATGGGAACGAGCTTGAAGTTCTTGGCAGGATCTACGAATGACTCCACCAAACCTGCAAGGTCACTAGTACCTACATTGATGAAGCTCACACCAGTGAGGAGGTTAGCGAGCAGTTCTTTGAACTTGCTCATCTGCTCTTGAGTGTATCCACCCACCATCGTGTTGTAGAGATGGTCCATTTCTGAGCGCAGTTGGTATACCGTTTCGATGAGGCCCAGTAAATAGTACTTTTGCTCTTGCATGAACTTAGTGGTGAAGTCACTCTTCCGGATGGCTTCTTCTGCCTTTTCGATAGCCACATCAGCCTTAGCCAAAGCCTCTGCCAAGAGCGCATCAGCTTCTTGCTTTTGAGTCGTAGAGCTCACAATGTCTTTTACAATGCCATTGATAGCCTCACGAGCTGCCTTTTCGATGGTTTCGGGATTGCCTTGATAAGGACGAAGCTCTTGGTCTAGACCTGCCAATGCCTTGTTGAGAGCTGTTACTTGTTCTTCAGTAGCAGCAGTGGTGCCTGCAGGGAATACCACTTCTGAGTAGAGCGCAATCTCACCATAGGTGAAGAATTTTTTGCCAGTATTGGTCTTATTCACCACAAACTTCAATGCGCTGTAGGGCTTTTGCGTGTCGATGTCGAGGACACCAGAGATACCACCGATGCCTTTCACTCCATGCGTGTTGATGTTGCCTGAAGCCTTTTCGGTCTTAATCTTAGTCCAGGTGTAATTATCTCCATTAGGTGTGCCACCATAGATGTCAATCTCTGTGGGGCGGTCATTGAATTCACCATTTGCGTTACGAGCTTCATAAGCAAACTTGAACTTCGTCACTTCGTCAGGATTGTCAAACTTGAACATCAAGTTGTGCTCCTTGCCGTTGTTGCCTTGGTTGGTAGACCAGTTAGAGTGGAAGAACGTAGTGTTCTTGCCGTCGAGCAATTCTGCGTAGCTACCTTCAGATGGTTCCTTATTGTCGCTCCACATTTGTGAGCCCTTTTCGATGAATTGGTGCTTCACCACACGAGGCTTTGGACCAGCCACTTCTGTTTGGAAGAGTTGGAATTCTGAGTAAGTGAAGAAGTCTGAGCCAGAGTTGGTGCGGAGCACGTCGAAGCGGAAAGCATCGTATGCCTGATCAGCAGAGAATTGGAAGTAACCACCATAAGCACCTACGCCTTCGAAGTTGGTCTCGGTGTTAGGCTTTTCGTTGGCAATAGTTGTGAAAGGCTGTGCTTCCCAGGTGATAGTACCGTTGGCTTGCTTCTTACCTCCGTAGATAGCAATCTTTGTGGGGATGTTGTAGGGGTTTTGCTTGCGCTTCTTGTAGTCTACTTGGAAAGTCTTGTGGCCAGAAGTGTTGTCGAAGGTCACCTGGATGTTTGCCACTTTAGGATGTCCTCCTTGATAGCTAGAGTGGAAGTAGGTGGTTTCGTTGTTGTCAATGAGATTTTTAATTGGTCCTTCAGTGGGATCTTGCGAATTGGTATTCAGCTGTGTCTCAGCCGTGATCAGGCCACTGCCCTTTTTTTGGTAAGCAGGCACGGTAGCAGCCAACACGTCTGCTCCGATATTCTTAAGGGTGAGCTTGTTAGCTTGCAAAGAGGCATAAGCACGCATCTTTTCTGCACTGACGAAATACCAGCGAGAAGGAGCACTTTCTTCACCGCCGATACCAGCATTCCAGCGTACAACATTGTTGGTATTGTTGTTGTGGAGAGACACTTGTGAGCCAGTAGTCGTTGTGTCCGCAAATGAATAGTAGGTGTAGCCTTCTTCATCATACGTAGAAGACAGCTTATAGCGGAACTCTTCGGTCTGCGTGCCAATAGGAGTGTTGAAATTTCCTACTTTTCCGATGTAGCGTTGCGAGAGAACATTCTTGAAAGCCACAGCTCCTTCGTTGTTCACATCAAACTCAAAGAGTGAAGCAGGAAGTTTATTGGCATCAAAAGGATATGCTTTCACCACATTACCCTCCACCATCATGATGCGATTGGAGGCTTTGTTGTAGAAATAGCCTTGTTCGGCTGTTGATTGCGCCTTTGCCGAAGATGCTAAGCCAGCAGCGAGCACCAGCGCAGGGAAGAGAGCGTAAAGTTTATTCATATGTTTGATTTGTTGTTTTGATTTTTCACTATTGCTATTCTCGTCAAGGAAGCTGTTCCACGCTATTTTTATTTAATGTTGCAGGGAGAGTTCGTTTTTCTTGATGTTTCCTCGCATCACGTTGTCGCAATCTCCATAAAGTAGTGCAGGGATTGCGACGACACGAGAGGAAACTCAAATGCTTTTCTACGTGTTGTGGGCTGTTTACACAAGGTTGAAATAGGGGAAAATAACCTTTTGGCTTTATTCTGCAATCTAAATACAGCAAATTGCTCCCATTGTCGTTGGCAAATTTAGATAATATTTTTGGATTATCCCATATTGTAGTGTGTTTTTTGTCATCTTTTTTTCGCAAATGTCTATTGTTTTGGTTTAGAAGTTTAGAAAAGCAATGTTTCTTTTTGTTTTATTATTGGTGGGGGTCTGCTTTCTTCCATGGTGAGCATGATTAGTTGTCCTAGCGACACTCCGTAAAACCAGGGCTTTGCGAGGTTGTTCTGGCGAGGCTTCAGATGGTTTCATCCTGTGTTCGCCCGCTAGGTGATGTCCTCTTGTGATGGGGTGGTGCTAAACGGGCAAATGCTAGATGCTATCCCTCATGCCCCACGAGCGGACGTTGTGCTTTGGGGTGATTGCGCACGCTTATATATATAGGTATGTGGAGTGGGTGACGGCAGAGACGCATCATGAGCCGGCGAAAGGTGGCCACAGAATTGAGGATACACTCGGGTGTTTTGGCCTCTCCCACAAGGAGACAACCTGCGGTGTCAAAGGGCGTGTTGCCCACATGGATGAGTATTCCGCTAAATCCTGGCACATTGTAGAGAAAAGGGAGTTTTCCATTCCATGGACGTGCCCAAGGATAACGGATGAAATTGGAGAATCGTGGCGAAACAAGGTCAAGCCGCAGGCGATATCTCCCTTCGGGGATTGCCGTCTTGCCTGGAATCTTCGGAGATCCCGAAGCTCGTGTGCAAGGTTCTAAGGTGTGGCAAAAGAATTGGCCGTTGATGTAGAGTGCACCAAGTGTGGCGTTGGTCGTGAAATGGGTGCGCCAAACGGCGAGGGAGACCATTTCGGGTTGGCCTTCAGCAGGTGATGTGTCTTTCTGGCTGAGATGAGGATGAGCGTTTGTGGTCATAGTGATTATGGTTTAAGATGAGTCTGTGTCATATCGTTAAAATGTGAGGTAGAACCTGCTTTTGTAGTCGAAGCATGCCTCTTCCCTTTGAGTTCAAAATACAGCATTAGTGTTCGTGAAAAACTGCGAACTTTTGGCTTGCAGCAGACTTGAGGAGGGAGATTGTCTGTCGATAGCGATAGATTACATTCGATTTCGTAAGTTTCATGCTTTTTGCAATCTCAGGAAAGGTGTAATTGTCGAGGTGCATGAGCACGATGTTTTGGTCTTTTTCGGGTTGTCGTCGCAGACAATCTAATATTTTTGCGGTTCTCACGCAGGAAACATTGTTTGCTAATCGTTCAAATTCGGAAGAATAGTCCGTTTTACTGGTATATTCTTCGGGTGAACACAGTTCCGTCTCGTCAAGTTCGCAAGAAATTAGGTCAATCTTCTTGCGATATCGTTCAGAGTGATTGAGATGCAGTCGATGCCAGATGCGTTGTTTTGCCCATTCTCTCTCCTTCTGAGGTGGGCAGTCGTGAAGGTGTTGCCAAAGTTCGATGAGCGCGTCTTGCCAGTCCTCTTCAAAGTGTTGAGTGAGGAAGGGAAGTGTCTTGGCATAGGCCTTAAGTTCTTGTAGCATAGGTTGGACGATGATCTCAAATCGTTTCGTGTTTTCTGCCAGTTGTGGGCAGGAATCATGATCTTTGATTCTCATGGTTGGCTGTGTTTTGTAGATAAAAGTAGTGTTTTTCGTATCAGCTTCGGAATAGTGGTGGGTGGGGTGGTGGTGTTTTTCGAGACTACTCACGATTTAGCTGTCTAATAGTGCTTGCAAAGTTACGATTTTATTTTGTAATTGCAATGCAAAATCGCAACAAATAAATGATGGCATGGAGAAAGATGCGAATATGAATGCCATGAATAGTAGTAAGAAGTTTGTTTTTTCAATATTCTTTGCGATATATGAGTAAAAATGAACGATGTAAACGTGAAAAACCTTGGTTTTAATATATTTTTAAGTCGAAATTTTTGGATGAGGACTGCATTTATATGTATCTTTGTGGCAAATAAATTAATAACCCTCCCAGTATGCAGACACTAAAAGATCACACCCGACGCACCATCATGGATGTGGCGCGCAGTGCATTTCTCGAAGACGGCTTCTTGAAAGCATCGATGCGTGGCGTAGCGACTGCGACCGGTACGAGTTTAGGCAATTTATACAACTATTTTCCTAGCAAGGATGCCCTCTTTGTGGCAGTAGTTGAGCCGTTCACAGCTCAGATGGAGCGGTTGTTGGAGTCGTATCATGCACTCACGGGCTACGACATGCTCGAGTGGAATGCTCCGGAGAATATCCAGAAGACCACCGAAGTTTATCTAGATCTCGTGCGTGAGCATCGCGACTTGATGTATTTGCTCTTTTACCGCGCGCAAGGGTCTTCGCTCGAAACCTACCGTCATGAATTTATCGACAAGTGCGCTCGTATTGTTTCGCAGTGGTTTTCGCATCTAAGCGAGGAACAACAAGAACTGCGTACGCAACTTTCCGATGCTTTTATCCGATGGCTTTCCGCAGGTATGTTTAGCATGATTGAAGAAATCATCGATCACAACATGGATGAAGCGGCTGCTAAGCGATTCATCGAGGAGTACCTCACCTTTGAAATCGAAGGAATCAAAGCCCTCCTCCTGCGTAATAGAAATTAGAGAGTAGACGTTAGACGTTAGAACCATGTGGCTTATTGGCTGCGGAGGCTCTAACGTCTATTTTTTTTGTTTGTTCCTCTTTGGTTATTCGATGTCTATGGTCTACCTTTAATGCCTAATTTCTAATCTTCTCTGAGATCTCTTTAGTTTTCTCCCATTTTTTAGGAAAACTCTCCGAGATTCTGTTCCAACTCTCCGAGATTTTATTTCAACTCTCCGAGATTTTATTCATCACTCTCCGAGATATTTATAGGATAGTACGAAGGTTGTGTGTTTGCTGTAAGGAGATGGCATACAATCTTCTAGTAAATGTTTACCCCTTTTCAAGTTGTATTTTTTTATTGTTTACATTTGTTGTGGGTTGAGAGAGAAGATTTTGGACAGTGAGAAAAGGGATTTTGTGCAGCGAGAATATTACTAGAAGGGGTGAAATAAAGTCAGTTTAAGGTTCGCTAGCTCCGTGAAATGAGGTTGTGATGTCGATTTCTCCTTATTCTTCTTACGAAAGTCGGGTGGCTGATGAAGATATGTTATATATTCTCTTGTTTATCTGTAAAAATACATATATAATTTCAGTCTAGATTTTATTTAAGTGTAAATAAATCTAATCGAAAAACGGAAAATACCTACATGTGAGTATTGAACACCTATCAGGAAGGATGTAACTTTGCACTCACAAAACACGAAAGGACTCTTTGCTCTTACGCTCCCTCTATGAAGGAAATAATACAGAGTAAATAGAGGTTAAATCCTAAGCCGTCCTTATTCCCATTATTAGTATAAAGGAGTAGAAGACGTGAATAGGAGTTAAAACACAAAATGCCCATCGTTTTAATCGGAGATGTGCTGCGGAGAGTAGCGTTGCATCCGAGAAGAAAAACGGCAAAAGTCAACTAAACATCCCAACCCTAGCCAACCCCTAAATGAGAGGACTCCTCGAGATGGGGATGTCCCTCGACTATGATATGCAAGAATCAAATATGAAAAAAACAACTTTGTCCCCACCGCAACGCTTCGGCACGGCACCCCTTGCCCTCTGCGCTGCCTTGGTGGCACAAGGATTCACCCTCGCTGCGATGGCGAGCGGCGCACAGTCCACCGATGCGGAAGCTCTTTTCCCATCGTCCCTTCCCTCTTTGTCCACCCCTCTCCCCCCCATGCAGGGCACAGCCGAGCCTGCTCCCAGCGATCCCCCCTCAAAGGCGCGCCCCACGGTGCAGTTCACCATCACGCGCCAGGGCACTCACGAAGCCCTCATCGGGGCATCCGTGCGCTGTGAAGGCATCGTCGGCATCACCGACAGCGATGGTAAGTGTGCCATCCGTCTGAAAAACGTTCCCAGCAAAGTGCATGTAGAGGTGAGCTACATCGGATGCCACAAACTCGTGCGCACACTCACCGTGCCCGCCAATGGCCACATCGCTCTTTCGCTGCAAGATGCCAGCCAGATGATTCAAGGTGTCACGGTGAATGCCCGTCGCAAGCACACCTCTGTGCTCCAGCAGTCGGCTGCCGTGAAGACTGCCGACATCGAAAAGGGGGGCGCAACTTCCCTCGCAAAACTTTTAGAAACTATCCCTGGAGTTAGCTCCATCAGCACGGGAGGAACGATTGCCAAACCCGTGATTCAAGGCATGCACTCCAGTCGCATCCTACTGATGAACAATGGGGTGCGCCTCGAAAGCCAAAGTTGGGGAGCCGACCACGCCCCCGAAGTGGACTACACAGGCTCCAGCATGGTGGAAGTGGTGAAAGGTGCCGAGTGCATCCGCTACGGTTTCGGAGCCATGGGTGGTGTGGTGCTGCTCAACGATGCACCATTGCCCTACGATAGCACCCGATTCCACGTCAAAGGTTCGGCCAATATGGGCTACGACACCAATGCGCGCGGTGTGTCGGGCAGTGGAACGCTCGAAGCGGGCTACAAACGCTGGGGCATGCGTGTGCACGGCAACTACACCAAAGGTGGCGACTACCGCACGGCCGACTACATCCTCAACAACACCGGCTACAACAACATCGCCCTCTCTGCCATGTTGGGCTATAAAGACAAGCACATCACCGCCACGCTGCTCTCTAGCATCTACTATCAGCGCAGTGGCATCTACTATGGATCGAAGATTTCCGACCTCGATCAGCTCATCAAACGCTTTGAGGCAGGTCGTCCCGATGCTTCCACTTTGCGCAATTTCTCCTACGACATTCAACCTCCCTTCCAGCAGTCGCAGCACTTCACCGTGAAGGGTGAGGTGAAATGGCACATCAACGATGATCACCAACTCGACATTGTGGCTTCGTTTCAGGAAAATCTGCGCCAGGAATTTGAGAACCGCAAGAAGCAGCAGTGGAGTTGGATTCCGATGCAAGACTTGATTCTCAAGACCTATAAGTTTGACGTGACGTGGAATGCCAAATGGCACCTGTGGAACATGACCACAGAGAGCGGATTGGCCAATAGTTATCAGGAAAACTTTAACTATCCTGGCACCAAACAACCCGCTTTTGTCCCCAACTTTGCCGCCCTCTCCATGGGAGGTTTCCTTTTGCACAAAGCACAGTGGGGCAAACTCCAAGCAGCTCTCGGACTGCGCTATGACTTCCGCGTGATGTCGGTCAATGGCTACACCAGTTTGAGCAACTACACCTACTACGACGACTTCAAACTCTACAGCAATTTCACCTCATCACTCGCGGCGCACTATCAAATCAGTGAGCAGTGGGATGCGCGTGCCAACGTGGGCTGGTCGTGGAGACCACCAGACATCAATGAGCTTTATGCCATCGGTCTGCAAGAAGGTTCCTATTGGGTGGTGGGCAATCGCCATTTAGAGAGTGAGCGAGGCTACAAAGCCGTGTTGGGCACAAAGTGGAGAAACAGCCTGTTCTCGGTAGAACCCAGCGTGTTCTATCAGCGCATCGACAGCTACATCTACGACCATATCGGCACAGGTAAGGATCGTTTCCACAATCACCCTAGTGGAAAATATCCCAAATTCATCTACGACCAAGACGATGTGCGCCTCATGGGAGGTGACATCGAAGCCACCTACAAGCCCATCGAGCCCTTGACCCTCGTGGCAAAGGGCGAATGGATCTTTGGTCGCAACTTGAGTCGCCAAGATTGGTTGCCTTTCATGCCCTCCGACCGCTATGGACTCTCTGCCACTTACAGCAAGACGTTGGGCAGTCGCAAGCAATATGTGGCTTCGCTCTCCCTTTCGGGCATCTATGTGACGAAGCAAACGCGCTTCGATCCCGACAAAGACCTCGTGCCCGACTCACCCAATGCCTATTTCTTGCTCAACGGCACCGCCGATTTTGCCATCAAGTTCCCTCACCATCGCGAGGTGAAGTTTATGATTGTGGGCGACAATGTGCTCAACGCCTTATATAAGGAGTACACCGACCGCTTCCGCTATTATGCCCATGAGCGCGGTGCGAACTTCTCTCTGAGAACGCTCATCAAGTTTTAGACCCGCGCTACAGTCTCGCCCTGCCGAGCCTTAGCCCTATACGTTCTCCTCAAAAGCAACCTCACAAATGAACTCTAGAATACTCTCTTATCTCGGCACTGGATGTTTGGCACTCGCAGCCTTAGTGAGCTGTTCAGACAATCAAGTGGACGACTTTTTCAAGAAAATCGTCAAAGCTCCCCCCTCATCCATCGAACGCGATGTGAAGGGCCACGATCAAATCTATGCCGTGCATGCCATCCTCCGCATGGGTTATCCCGGTGGCACCCTCAATGTTGGTCCTAATGGCGAAGACGAAATCAATGTCTATCGCACCTATCACACTGCTGGAGACAGCCTTTCTCTACCTGTGATGCAGGAAATCGACATTGCCAAAGACGATGATGGGCAGATGACCATCACCACTGCGCGTAATCACTTCGATGTAGTGGCTTCCGACAAAGTGGTCTATGGCTTGGAATTGCGCTACTACGACCAGAATGGACTGCTCATCAACCATCAGTTCTCAAGCTATTTCTATAAGACCGACAAAAACGGCAATCAAGTGCCCGACGAAATCAGCAGTGCGCTCCAAATGCACCAACACTTCTTCGGCATCGGTCATAGTACCCTCGACCAAAATGCGACAGTTGCAGCCGGTAAAGCCCCCATCGTGGAGAAAGGTTTGCAGATGGCCTATCCTCGCACGCTAGAAGCCACACCGCACTACATCGACCGCTACACCTTCCGCGAAAAGGGAGGACAACCATTGCCTGCCACCAAATACAGCGCGAGCAACATCTATGCTCCCACTAGTTTTGCTATAGGCGAAAACTCCGTGGCCTATAATCCCGACATGGCATGGCGCGCCATCGAAAACAGTGGTCGGCCCGAGGCTTTGCAGAGCATCAGCACGCCTGAAGGCAATATGCGTCTTTTCCAAACTGTGGAAGGCACAAAACTCAATGAGCTGACTCCAGAACTCTTTAGTTACGAATATCGTGACACCGACCCTGTGGAAGAAGAAATTGGCAAACTCTTTGTGGAGTCTTACAATGACGACTTCATCGATCCCGACACCAATTTGCCTCGTCAGCGTTATAGCCACACCGTGAGCTTGTTGCGCCAAGAGCGTAGTCTTGATGCTGGTAAACCCTTCGACAGACTTGGCTTCAAAGGCATCTTGCGCTTCAAACGCAAAGACGTTCAGTTCTCTCTGCAAGCACGCATTTGCAACATCCTCAACCGCGGCACTCAGCAAGCTGGTGCTGGAGCAAATGCGCAAGACAAGCCTGCCAAGTACACCAACGTGAGCAACTCTGCCATAGGATATGTGTGGGATTTCAACCAAATACAGCCTGGTTGGGACAATTTCGACATCGACTATCCGCTGCCCATTCGTGTCATTGCCGACACTGACGACGGAGAAGAACAGTGTGTCAAAGACATTCAACGCTTCTATCCCAATGTCAATGCGGCTAATCTTTGGCGCATGCTCTCAGAGCCACAAAGTTATTTCTCTTCCTATCGATTCAGACAAAGCACCGTACTATTCTAATGACTAAGATATTCACCCTTTCCGCCTGTCTGTTGGCAGTCGGATGTCTCACCACTTCGTGTGACGACTTTGTCTTTGGCAATGTCCACGTCAATTATGATGACAATCCGCTAGAGGCCAAGCCCATTGCTCGTTCGGGAGCCGACCATTATGTCGATAGTCTCACCAAAATCAAGACGAACGCTGCCATGGCCAACCCCGATCCCAATGGAGCCTTCAACAACTGGTCCACTTGTTTGGCGATGTTCAAGGAAGGACACTCCCACGGTGACGGTAAGATGCACGGCAACTTTGTCTATCGCAACGCACCTTGGAAACAAGAAGAGTTTGCCATCATTCGCAACAACACCACACAATGGCCCACCGTTGAGGTGCAACGCTCCTCCACGGTCACTTATCTGGAGTCGGTGGAGGGCAAACAAGGACCCGACTACATCCGCATCATTGGCGGAAAACTCAAACGCTGGGGACTTTGCCTCTACTTCTTCAACAAAGAAGGCAAGCTCATGAATGATGACATCCTCAATCATTCCGACGAATACCAGATTTTCTTCACCGTGAGTGATGTTGATGACAAGGGTAATCCTTATGACGTGATGGACTGCCGTGGTAAATGGACTTATGACCCTAAGAGCAAAGACCCCTTGAAGAAAGGCACCGTGGATCCAACGCCCATCAAAGCACCAGCCTTTGCCAATGCCACCACGTGGAAGCAGCGCGCCGAATTGTCTTCTAAGCTCTTTGAATACACCTATCGCGACACCTGGACACACGGGGTGATGGGCGATGGCGCGCGTGAGTTGTTCAACCAGCGTTTGCTCCCACCGCTCGACAAGTCGGCTATGGACTATGCCGTGGCTCCCTACGACCAAGACCGCGTGGGCTTGAAAGGACACTTCAATTTCGACATCGACCTCGGAGAAACCGACACGCACCACGTGCAATGGCCCTATCTCATTGCCAATCGTCCTGATTTCGTCACGGGACAACCAGCGCAATACACGCGTCCCACTTATCTCTTGCCGAAGTTCTATCTTTCTGTCCGCGTGATGAAATGTCCTAAGGGCAAAAAGGCACTCATTCCTCGCGATGAATATCTGAAACGCCACTCCACCTATCAATTTGTCAGCCAACGCATTTGCGCGGATGCCACTAATCCCGACGAAGCCAAAGAATACGGACAAGACTCTGAATGGAAAGAAGTGTTGCGCTTCAACATTCCCATCAAAATCTATTGCAGCAGCTTCGACACTGACCCCACAGGCGTAGACCCCAACGACCCGCTCTACTATTTCATGGGACGTGAAATTGGACTTACTCCCGAAGAGGCCCTAGAAGCAGCACAGAATGTGCAAACGCACGGCATCGGCGGTGGTTCCGGCTTTGGCAAGTGGTTCCTCTAACCTGTAAAGGCTAAACACTGCCACCACACCGCAAAACACTGAGCCGAAGTGGTGTCTTCTCCCTTGGAGGGCACACTTTGAGGCTTATCTGCAAGTTTTCACCACCCACTCTCTCGCGTGTTGATTTGCTAATATAGTATCATAGGAAGGCCGCGCTAACCATTCTCTCTGGTGCCACTTCCACTTATTATAGTCATATCTTTACCACAATGAATAAGATTTTCTATTCTCTTCTCGCGCTTCTCGCCCTCGGATTGGGCAGTTGCCAACGCGAAACTGGACTCACCAACGTCCAAACGTCTGAAACCACCACCGACCATCTCATCATCAAAGAGGTGTTCTACGCGGGTCACGCTATGATTCGCACGCCATCCACCAGTTACGATGGAGGCTATACGCCTTTCCCCGGTGGCGGCGGTTATGGCGATGACACAGATTCTGACTCTCCTTCTGAAGAATCTACTGACCCTGCAACAACTACGTCTACTCGTGCCGCATCTTTGGCAAAGCGTTTCTACACTCGTGTGGATAACGACCAATACATCACCATCTACAATCCTTCTAAGCAAACGCTTTACCTCGATAGCTTGGCGATTGTAACCAACCAAATCGACCCTCGCATCATCTTTGAATTTGCACCTGGCGACAACTTTGTCAACTCTTATTATGGTGTAAACAGCATCATGTGCTTCCCCGGTAAGGGTCATGACTTCCCTGTGAAACCTGGTCAAACCATTGTGATCGTCAATCATGCCGTAGACCATGCTAAGGACTATGAGAAATATCTCGATGATAATGGCGAAAACCTCAAGGAATATGAAGGTATCGACCAATTCCTCGACCTCTCTAAGGCTGACTTTGAGTGGAGTCCCAGCACCGACAAGAACAACAACCCCAATGTGCCCGATTTGACGCCCATCACGCCCAATCGCGCCTTTTCAACTATTTCTGAAGCTGTGGGCTTGGCACTCGTGCGCTTGCCTTGGTCACCTGCCACCTTTGCCGAATTTGCAAAGCGCAATCCCGAAGCTGACAAAAAAGCCAAGGTGAAAAACCCCATTCACTACATCAACGTCACCAACACCGACTTTGCTGACTTCGTGGCTGTTGAAATTCCTTTCGGCAAAGTCATCGACTGCATGACCATTTGCCCACGCAGACGTTTCTTGATGAAACCTTCTAAGTTGGACAAAGGCTTCCTCGGTGTAGCTGAAGAAAACTTCTCTACTTACAACAATGAAAATCTCCTCAAGGTGATGGGGCTCTCTCTTCAACGTAAGTTTGACGGTAAGGGATTTGTCGATACGGACAACACGACCCTCGACTTTGAGGTGAAGCCTGCTTCTCTCTCTCGTCCCAAGGCAGCGGACAAACCTGCTGAGAAACCTGCGAAGTAGAGCCGAGTTTTTCTCTATCATATAGGCCAGAAAACTGCTTTAATATTGATAGTTCTCTATGGCATTTTGCTTGTTCCTTTTTCCTTCTGCGCGCTATTCGCCATAAGTATCTGCTTAGTTCTTCTGCTCTCTTGTAGACCTGTCTAAGCTCGCGCAGGAGTTAGCAATCTTCTGGTCTATTACCCCAAGAGCCTGAACCCCATTTCGGAGTTCAGGTTCTTTGTTTTGGGGAGTTCCTTCCTCTTTAGGATGTGCTTATTGGGTGGGATATTCCTATTCGGATAGCCCTTTATAATTGGATGTCTGATAGTAGGATAAGAACATCCACCTAGGGAACATTGAAGGTAGCCGGTAAAGAAGAAATAATATTATAGTTTTTTGGAGAATCCTTTGTTTTTACTATTGAAAATCACTACCTTTGCAGTATGTTAGTTCATCATACTAACGTGTTTCTTTTTTCCCACAACATAGACGAGCAATCGAAAGATGATGGCGCACTCTAAGCCTTTTTGCGGGCATTATGGTGCTTATTCTCTCTTTCGCCTAGCTCGTTTTTTGTGTTTATAGTTTAATTCTTTTCTACAAATACTCGTAACGTGAAGAAACGATTATCTCTCTTCCTTGTTTTGCTGCTTGTATTAGGTGGCACCATGTTAGCTGGGCTCAAGACACTGCCCACTTTTGTCCGAAAGAGCATCACTTCGGACAACATCATCACTATGACCACCTCTAAGAATGTGGGTGATGAACTCTATCTCCGCATCATTGCTAGTGGTGATTACGAAGTGGAGGGTGTCGACTACGCTCATCCTATAGATGTACCTTATTCAGAAGGTAAACGCTATCGCATCACTTCGCCCAACATTAATGTGAAAGGACGTGTGCTAAGATTGGAGTGCAATAATGATCAGCTCACAGCTCTCGACGTGACAAAGTGCTATTCTCTGGAGGTACTTGATTGTTCAGGCAATTTCCTTTCTATGCTCGATCTGTCTAAAAGCAGTTCTCTCCAACAGGTGTCGTGTGGCAACAATCGTTTGCAGAATCTAGATGTACAGAAATGTGTATTTCTCGAAAGCCTCTATTGCGGAGGAAACCGTCTGACAGCTCTCGACGTGACACGCAACTCAAGCCTCATGGGGCTAGACATATCCAATAATCGCATCAAAGGAACAGCGATGACCACTCTGATGAAGTCGTTGCCCAATGCTACTTCTCGCCTCATCAAGCCACAAATCTGGGTAAATAATCCTAAGCACGAAGCTAACATCGTGAGCCAAAGCCAAGTGGCTATTGCGAAAGCCAAAGATTGGGTGGTGTCTGACACTCATCTTGCCCCCTATGAAGGCACTCCCGATGGCGTAGCTATCGGCTCAGGTCGCATCACTATGACCACACAAAAGAAGGTGGGTGAGAAGATTGTACTTCAAATCAAGGCCAGTGGTGAATTTGACATTGAGGGAGTGGAGCATTCTAGGCCATTTGCTAAAAATCAGATAGAATTTACCCTTACCTCCCAACAAGTAACGATTAAGGGGGATGTGATTCAGCTCACTTGTTCCGGCAATAAGCTCGCACAACTAGATATTTCGCAATGCCCTACGTTGTCGGCTATCACTTGTGATCGCAACGAACTCACAGCCCTAAATCTTGAGCACAATACAGAATTATCCAGTGTCAGCTGTTCTAATAACCAATTGTCTGAGCTGAATGTGACACACAATGAGGAACTCCAGGCTTTGACCTGCAATAACAATAACCTTTCACAGCTTGACCTTTCTCATAATCCCGCTCTACTGACTCTGATTTGTAGTAGTAATCAGTTATCGCAACTTGATTTTTCTCACAATCCCTACTTTACTACGCTGTGGGCTGCGAGTAATAAACTCACGGCACTTGATTTCTCTCACAACCCAAAGTTGGCCAGTTTGGTACTTTTGAACAACCAAATCAAAGGCACCTCTATGGATGCACTTATTGCATCGCTGCCTGCAACCAAAGGTACCCTGTTGGGTATTAGTAAAACAGAGGAAGGCAATGTGATAACTCGGCGACAAGTGGCAGCCCTAAAGGCTAAGAATTGGACTACTTATGCTGGATTCTTTGAGGAATATGAAGGTAGTCTTGAACTGGGGGACGGTCGTATCACTTTGACCACTGACATGAATATTGGAGAAATGATAACCCTCGAGGTCAATGCCAAAGGTGATTTTCTCATAGAGGGAGTAGACATGTCACAAGGAATCAAGCCCAATCAGATAGGCTTTCGTCTCACCGACAAGCATCTCACCATCAAGGGTGATGTGACCAGTCTGCGGTGCTCAGCCGATAGATTGACAGCTCTCGATGTAACGCAGTGCCCTACCTTGGTTGAACTCAATTGTGGTAATAACCGTCTTACTCATATCGACCTCGCCCACAATGCACAGCTTTCACGATTAGAGTGCAATGACAATCAGCTGACTGCGCTTGACCTTGCCCACAATCCCGAACTTAATGCCCTGATTTGCTATCGCAATCAACTGACAGCTTTGAATCTCTCTGCCAATGAGAAATTGACTTTCTTGGCGAGTCAATATAATCAATTGACTACTGTAGATGTGTCGAAGTGTCCAGAATTGAAGACACTTTGGTTGCACAACAATCAAATTTCTACGCTTGGACTTTTCCACAATGCCGAGTTATCCACACTATGGGTGCATAACAACCAGCTTTCTGAAATGGAGCTCGCGCAATGTCCTCAGTTGGCTACGCTTTGGGCATATAATAATCAGCTCAATCAGCTCAATCTTACTGCCAATAAGCAGCTTGCCAATTTGAATGTACAAGATAATCGTCTCCTCTCATTGCAGCTTCCTAGTAAAGCTCCTCTAGACTATGTAGCCTGCTATCACAATAGATTGGCCGATGAAGAACTTGATGCTGTCGTTTCCGCCCTACCAGCTTCGTCCTCTCAGTCAAGCATCCGAATCATTGATCCCACCCATGATGGTAACATCGTTAGCAAGGCACAAGTGGCTAAAGCGCAACAACAAGGTTGGGCAGTGCTTGACCATGAAGGTAACCCTTATGTAGGAAGCGAAGACATAGACTTAGGCACGGTCACCATGACCACTACCAAGCCTGTGGGAGAAATTCTCCGTTTAGCTCTTACCGCCTCTGGTGAGCTTCGTGTCAAAGGAGCAGAACAAGTGGGAAGTGAGACGGATGAATATGGTCGTCAGTTTGCTCTCTACCGTCTCACAGCTCAACAAATCAAGATAAAGGCCAATTTGACTGAGTTGTTGTGTGCCGACAACCAAATATCAGAGTTGGAGGTGACAGCTTGTCCTACGCTCGAAACAGTGGTATGCTCAAATAATCAGCTCAAAAAACTAGATCTTTCTAACCTTTCAGTCTTGTCTACCCTAGATTGTTCTGGTAATCAGTTGAGCCAACTCGACGTGAACCATAATCCTCGTTTGCGTGTGTTCTATTGTGCCAACAATCTGTTGTCGCAGCTTGACCTCTCTGCCTCTACTGCTATGTTGTATTTGGATGTAACATCCAATCAACTCTCGGCACTTCCGCTCCAAACTTGCACTAAGCTCATGGGGTTGTGGTGTACAGACAATCAGCTCACCCAGCTTGATCTCTCTGCTAACACTTCACTCATCCGTCTCAATACTGCCCACAATTTTATTTCCTCCGAGGCTATGGATGCTCTTATAGGCTCACTTCCCACGCATCAGGGCTTGTGGGTTGTGGCAGATCCTGCACAAGATGGCAATGCAATCAATGCTGCGCAAGCTGCTACCGCAACAGCCAAAGGATGGCAGGTGCTCTATACGGACAATGTTGTGGCTGGTCTTCGTCTGCCAATCTCGTCTGTAAGCAAGGACACTCCTGCTGCTGCACTTGGGCGAATGGGGCATTCTACCGAAGATTATGATCTTGCCGGACGTCGTGTAGTCAATAGCTATAAAGGTATCGTCATCTCTCGTAAGGGCAAGCAAGTATTCTCTTCCCATCGTTAGTCGTTCTCCAGTAGACACTGAGGTGTACACATCCGAGTGATTTCTCCTAAGCGTTAGAAGGCTTGGAAATATACCAAAGACCTCCCCACTCATCTACAAGTATGAGTGGGGAGGTTATATTTATCCTGCCGTGCGCTATAGGCCAGGAGGCGTGTTTGTGGTAGGAGTCATGTCTACTTTTTGGTGCTGCCATCGCGTTGCACCCACACCGTGTCGGGACGGTCGGAGGCTTTGTCCAAATGGCTGTTGGAGGAAGTGCCATCATCGTCGGAGGAACCCTCCATGTCGCGAGCATCGTGGTGAGAGTTTTCGCCGTGGTTGTCGAAGACAGCCTCCACAGCCCATGAGAGCACACCGCTCACAGGACGATACAACACGGATTTCTCCACACGCTCTTCATTGAGAATCCCCAGACTGTGCATGGCGGTGAGTAGACAAGAGAGAAGAATGGTATATTTGAGGAGTGAAAGTCCAGCTCCAGCAGCTGAGTTGATGGTGCCCAGTTGGAGTTTACGGAGCACTTTGGTCAGGAGTGTGGCAGCAAATCCCAACATGAGGGGGATGATGATCCACAAAAGGAAGAAGGCCACGATGTTGGTCACCATGCTGACCTTGCTTCCTGTGGCCACAGCGAGGGTTTCGCCAAAGACCGAGTAGGCGAGGGATGCCCCCAAAAGACCTACCAAAAGACCTGCGGTGGAGAGAACTTCGCGGAGAAATCCTGCGCGCCAGCCATTAAACAAGCTCCAGCCAATGATGATAAGGATAAATAAATCAAGCATATATAAGAAATTAGACTTTAGACATTAGAAATTAGACGTTAGGGGGCGCAGACCCGTTTTAGACGTTAGACGATAGATATTAGACGTTAGGCGTTAGAGCGTGAATAGACCTTAGCCCTTTGAATGTAGACTTTAGACGTCGTTAGCCACTCAATGCCGCATGGCTCAAACGTCTAAACTCTAACGTCTAATGTCTAAACTCTAACGTCTAGAATTTGATTCCCAGATTAGAGAGGAGTTTACGCTCCTTCTCGTAGTGCACATCGAGAGAGTGTCCGAGAGTCGTGTCTTTGAGGTTGTGGAACTTCTCCAGTCCTCCGAGCTGTCCAGCAGGAATCACCTCGCAGAAAACAAACTGTTTAAACTCAGGACGCACCAATTTGTTACCAGCCGAGAGCATCTTCCCCTCGGGGATGCGGTCGATGTCGTCGAGGCGGAAGAAGCGGTTGCCGTGGTCGTCGAGGTAAGCCGTGAGGAGCGCATCACCAGCAGCCACGGGGCAGAAGAAGAGCGGCGTGCGCTCGTTGTAGCGTTTGAAGTGTTTGTTGCGCACCTTCTCAAGACAGAGATCCATCGGCACACGATTCACCGTGCCATCCTCATAGACCATCAAGAGCGAACCCTTCTCTTCTCGGTCGTGCACTGCGAGAGTCAGCCAACCCTCGTCCCAATTCTCTTCGTCCATCACGCACCACTCACCACCATCAAAGAAGCGAAGATAAGCCACTGTGTCGATGCCGTAGTTTTCTTCCCAGTTGTTCACCACATTGGAGCGGATGAGCGAAGTGCGCACCTCTTTGAGTCGAGAGAGCGCATCGCCTTGTTGCGCATCAAGGTTGAAACTGTTGGCCGTCGTCTGCGAGGCAACGTCCATGGGGCGGGCCGTCTCTGCTGTCGTCTCCGTCTCCGTGTCGTCCATCGTGGGCGAAACCGCAGAGGCCGTTGGGAGTGTGGCCGACATCGCAGTGGCAGAGTCAGCAGAGTGTGCATGAGTGCCTCCAGTCGTCGCATGAGTGGGAGAGGACAGCCCATCGCCTAGAGTCGTATATTCTATATGAGCACCCTCGTTGTGGCCACGAGCAGCCATCATCTGGCGCACCATTTCCGCCGAATGTACGTAGCGTGTGCTAGAACCTTGGCGCACGAAGTAAACCCCTTCGAGTGCCACTGGCACATCGCTTGAAGGAATGTGGAAAGCCAGCACCACGTGTTTGCCAGCAGGCAGTTGTTCGTCGCGCACGCGGTCGTTGATGCTCACACCAAACTTGCGGAAGATGTTGTCGCGCACATGGCGTTTCAAGCGGTCAAGATCGCCTTTGAAAAAGTTCAAATCGTCGGCCAATCCACAAGCCACTCCCGCATCGTTCACGCCCAAAAGGAGCGTGCCGCCTTGCGCATTGAGCATCCCACACACCACCTTCATGAGGTTGTGAGTTTGCATTTCGAGGTTGGGGCGCATGTCATTGTCGGGGGGGAACACTGTGCTCGTCTTAAACTCGAGTTGCTGCCCTTCGACCCCGAAGGCATAGCTTTGTGGGAGTTCCAGATCTATGTGCAGCATCTGCTTAATCTGCTGGCGAATGTCCTCCTGTTGGCCTTCGAGAGCAAAGCCCGAGGTGAGGTTGAACGAGAGGATGAGGCGTGCCAGTTGCGCCAATTTGTGCGACGAAGGATATTGCTGCGTGGTCTTCCACAAAAACTCATTCTTCGCTTCATCGCCCATGCTGCCCACGAGGAGAATCTCCGTGAGTTGTTCGCGAAGTGAGGGATATCGGTCGATGAGTCCCTGAGCATCTCGCATGATGCGCTCCACCTCTTCGCGGTCTATCTGTCGATTCACCCCATAGTGTTCAATTTGGCGGAGCAACTGTCGGCGCATGTCGAAATAGTGCATCAAATCTTTGTTTTCCAGCATGCGCGCCATGATGTGCCCCACAGAGAGCAGTGCGTAGGCCTTGGTGTGGTCCGCCTCAAGCATGGCCTGATGATCGAGGAGTTGGAGGATGATGTGCACATCGTTGTCGTCCCACATCACCACCTCTTCGCCTTCCAGGGTCTCATTGTCGCAGTCGTTAGTGGTCGAAGCAGTCGCCACCTTCTCAGTGGGTGCAGGAGTGTACACCTGTCCGTCGGCAAAGTCGATGAGAAAATTCTCCGTCACCAGTTTCATGTCCACCTTGGCACTGGCAAAGTCTGTGGCCACGGCGCGGATGGAGCGGACATTGTCGGCATTGGTGATGCGCACCTGCACATCATCTCCAGGAGCGCATTCCAAATCGTCAGGCACATCGACCAGCACCACATAGCCCCCTTCGGTCACTCCTCGGTAGAACTGCCCAGCATAGCCATAGAGGTGGCAGTTGGTGAGGCGGCCTTCTTCCATGAAATCTTGCACCCATTGGTGCATCTTCGTCACGATGAGCGGTTGCGCATTGAAGAGCAGGAGTTCGTCTTCAGCCTCAGGGTTAGCCCAACCCATGACGATCACCTCAAAGAGGAGCGGACGGCCCTCATAAGTGAACGAGTCGAGCCCAAAGAAGGGGTTGTAGAAAAACATGCCCGTGTCTTGTCCCTTGACATAGGTGTCAATCCATCCCTCACCGCGATAGCGTTCGTCCTCAATGATGCAATAGAATCGAGTCAGTTCGTTGGGATGACGGCGCACCACGCGCACCTTCACCTTTGTGCCAGCTTCGGGGATAATCTTGCGTGCCACAGGTGTAGGCGCAGCCACCTCCTCTTGGTAAGGCGAAAAGAGCGTGCGCTCCACATCGCTCCACCAGAGTGTCCACTCCGAGAGTGAAGCTGTGGGAGCAATGCGATGGCTCGAAGGGTCATCGACAATCACTTGCAGCCCATGCCAGTCCACGAAATCTTCTGGGAGCACATTGCGTGCGCCTTCAGAAGTCTGCGTGGGAGCAAGTTGCACCCCCTCGCGTGTGAGCGACAAGCGCACCATCTCCGACTCATAGGAGTGAGGGACGAGGGTGGCCACGGCAGGTTGGGCATCGAGCATGTGGTGAGCCAAGAGGTCAAACTGACGAAAATCTTGGCTCCACACCAAAGTGCTCTGGAAGGGTTCGGCTTCGATGAGATTCCAAAAAGCGCGATCCAGGAGCAGGCGCGCCATGTGGCGCGAAGAAGCCTCGTCAGTGAGGGTGCGTTGGGGAGCCACGAGCGACAGATAATAGTAGAGCATGGCTTGGTATTCGCCTTTGCACTCCGTCTGTCCACCCTCGAGTGCCAAGAAATAGCAGATGGCTTGAACCATGCGCTCCACGAGATGGCGTGCATGGAGCGATGTGCAGCCCAAGAGTCGATTGGCACGTCCAGCGTTGGCGCGCACATAGCGTTCGAGGAAGTGGGCAAAGGCATCGGGGAGGGTGCGATTTTTCCAGCCATGACCTTGGCGTGCGATGAAGTCGAGGAGCGAATCTATGTGATGTTCCAACAAGTCTTTGCGCAGAGAAAAGAGGGTCATCATCAGGCTCAACTTGTGTTGTAGGTCATAGACATAGCCCGACTGATTGAGTTTGCGCATCACCCCCTTGATAGTCTCCTCGGCTTGGCCTTCGTCCATGAGTTGGAGAGCCTCAATTTGCAAATCGTTGGTGGCCACTCGGGTGGCTATCTCTTCGCGGAATCGCTCACTCTCTGTAGCACTGAAGGCAGCCAACCATTCGGCATCTTCCAGCACGTGGAGTGCAATGCGGCGATAGATGCTGAGCAGCGCAATGCGGTGTTTGGGCTTGAGGCTGCGCCAGCGGTCGGCAGTGGGCGTGTTCAAGAGAGCTTTCACGGGCCACAGTGGCGACTGGTTGTCGAGCAGACGGCGCGTGTGCTTCCAAGCAGGATGTTGTTGCACCACACGCTCCACATAGCGATGCTCAGCCGGAGTGCACTGTCCCAGCTGTAGGAGCGAAGACCAGGTGGCCGAACTCACCGTGGAGGGACGATTGTCGAGGAGGAAGAGGAGGCGATTCTCATTGATTTGCTTCACTCTCACATCTATCTGCTGTCGAGGGCGCAGTGTTTCGGCATTGGCCGGACAGGTCACCACGATGGGCACTTGCAAGTGGTCTTGTGCAGCATAGCGCATATAGGCCGTGCTGTCGCACTGCAAAGATCTGAGCACCACGAAAGGATAGGTCTGGTCGGGTTCGTAAAAGGGGCTTAACACCTTGGCCGTGTTCTGCACCAAATAAGGGATACCTTCTTTATTCTCACGCACATGGCAAGGCAGGATTTTCCGTTGTCGCTGTTCGATGTCATTGCGCTGAAAATGATACATCTTGACCTTATAGTCTTGTCCTTCCGACTGTACGATATAATAGCTCCCTTCGGGTTCGTCTAAAATACTGATAATCGGTAGATCGTAAAATTCGCCTTGTTGTAGCATGAGATGGACATTTTAATGAGAGGATGGGGATAGTCTAAAATTGTGGCCATGATCATATTGCGTGGCACACGGGAGTAGCTCTGCTGCGTGGGCATTGCTGCTAATATCTAGCTGCTTCAATGACAATCGCGCGCGTGTAGCTATCGCAAATTTAGTGATTTATTTTGAGGTGAAGAGTGGAGGGCAAATATTTTGCCGACAGAATTGAAAGGAACATTCCGAGTTTTTCTAAAATATCTCGGAGATAGTTAGAAAGTTCTCGGAGATATTCAGAGAATTCTCGGAGCAAATGCCAACCACCTTTGACATTAGACTAGATAAGAAGAG
>NZ_KB290702.1:0-30406 GCF_000318095.2 Alloprevotella sp. oral taxon 473 str. F0040 | reverse complement strand
GACTAGATAAGAAGAGTGAGCTATAGAGCCTTGTAGTGAGGAGTGGCTCCCCATAGCCATTGCTCTTGGGGCGACGGCGCAACACCGATGGAGAGTTGTTGACATAAATTCTGGTCTTAGTAAAAGCCCCTATGTTGCTTGTCTTGTATTAAGAAAAACGTATCTTTGCATTACACAACATTTGTCCTATGGTTGTGAGGTGAAAACAAGGGAGGCACAGCAATGGCCACAGAGACTAAAGAGAAGATTGAGCCTCAGTGTTGTCTCCATAAGCATCAATAGTTTTATGATCATGAAACACTTTTTATTTCTGTTCTTAGCTTTTAGTTCGTGTTTTGTCAGTGTGTTGGCTGCGGATGGTGAACGTCTGCCTGCTGTTGGTGAGCGTTTGGCTGCGGATGTGGCGAGATTGATACCCGCGCCTGCTACGTATGTGAAGACCGAAGGAGAGATGAAGATGACAGGGCAAATGCGCTTCGTGACCAACGTGACAGCTCAGGAGCGCAAGGCGTTGCAAGGTCTATTAGCGGAGGCTTTTCCTGCCATGCAACTGGACAAACGAGGAAAACGGGTGTTGCAAATCCGTCTGATTCCTCCACACCACGAAGCGAAACAGACGGCTAATGATAGGAGCGAAGAGGGCTATCAACTGCGCATCACGCCACGAGACATCCACCTCGAAGCCTCCAGCATGAAGGGACTCTTTTATGGTGTGCAGACTTTGCGCCAACTAGAAGAGCAGGGACGTGTGGCGTGCTGTGACATCAAAGATGCCCCCAAGTATGCCTACCGAGGTGTCATGCTCGACTGCTCACGTCATTTTTGGCCGAAGGAGTTTATCCTAAAGCAGTTGGATGCTATGGCTTATCTCAAGATGAATCGTCTGCATTTGCATCTCACCGATGATGCTGGCTGGCGCATGGAGATTAAGCAATATCCTGCTTTGACCGAAAAGACAGCCTGGAGGGTAGGGGCTACTTGGAACGAATGGCGCGAACAGGGACAACGCTATGCACGCAAGGAAGACAAGGGAGCTACAGGTGGCTATTACACCCAGCAGGATTTGAAGGACATCGTGGCCTATGCTGCGGCGCGGCACATCACGGTCATCCCCGAAATCGAGATGCCAGGACACAGCGCAGAGGTGCTGCACGCCTATCCCGAACTGCAATGTGAGCAGGTGAGCCAGCGGAATAGCGACCTATGTGTGGGCAATGAACAGACCTTTGTTTTCCTCGAAAACGTGTTGCGCGAGGTGATGAATATCTTTCCTTCCAAGTATATCCATATCGGTGGCGACGAAGCCTCGCGCCAAGCCTGGGCCGCTTGTCCGCGATGTCAGCAGCGAATGAAGGCGGAGGGCTTGCAGACGGTGGCAGAATTGCAGGCTTATCTCACGCGGCGCATGGAGCGTTTTCTCAATGGTCATGGCAGAGTCTTGATCGGATGGGATGAAATCTTGGAGGGGCAGTTGGCCCCCAATGCAGTGGTGATGTCGTGGCGCGGCGAAGAGGGGGGCATAGCCGCCACGAAAGCTGGGCATGACGTCATCATGACCCCAGGCAGGTATTGCTATTTGGATCGCTATCAAGACTATCCACCTTCGCAACCCCAGGCTTTCGGCAGCTATATGTCGCTGGAGCAGTGCTATGCTTATGACCCCGCTGGACATTTGCCCGATAGCATCGCCAAGCATATCTTAGGTTTGCAGGGCAATCTGTGGACGGAGCAAGTGCCCACCATGGCGCATTGCGAATATATGCTCTATCCGCGCCTGCTGGCGATAGCAGAAAATGGGTGGAGCCATGGCAAGACCGACTATGCCGACTTCCGCCGCAGAGCCTTGCACCTGCAAGATGTGCTGGTGAGCCGTGGCTATCACCCCTTTGACCTGCGCAAGGAGGTGGGCGAGCGTGCTGAGAAGAAAACCGTGATGCAGCATTTGGCAGTGGGCAAGAGGGTGGTGTATCATGCACCCTACGCAGCCAACTATCCCGCTTCAGGCGATGGGGCTTTGGTAGACGGCAAGAGTGGCGGATGGGATTTCCAAGATGGAGCATGGCAAGGCTTCATCGGTGCCGACCGTCTGGATGTGACCATTGACTTGGGCGAGATAAAGCCGTTGAAGCTCATCAAGGCTGCTTTCTTTCAGTCGGTGAGTGCCGAGATTTATACGCCTGCCGAGGTGGGGATTCTAGTGTCGGACGATGGGGTGCACTTCGAGCAGCTCGACCATCGTCGCTATGAGGTGGACACCTCGACCGATTTTAAGGTGCAAACCATGGAGTGGTGCGGAGCTGCGAAGGCGCGTTTCATCCGTTATCAGGCCAAGTCTGGGCAGCTAGGCGGTTGGATTTTCACCGATGAGATTTGTGTGCAATGACCCGAAGGCCGTCGGTGGGGGCTGAAGGTCGTCAGTGGGGCATAGAAAATCGCTCCAAGTGTCATCTAGATAGGTGCAAATCTTCATGGTTGTAGGGAGCTTTCGCTCACCTTACGCGGGCGCATCCTCTTTTTGTTATGATATAGTGTCTTAAAATACGAAGTATTTTCTTTGAAGTTGATATGTGAATGAGTGGATAAATGATAGAAAAACGACACAGAAATGAGCAAAAGGTGAACCATAAAATCAACAATTTGCGCAAAAATCGCGCTAAGTGAAACAAGTTGTTTCGGCTATACCCCTCGTTTTGCAAAGTTAGAACACGCAAAACGAGGTTTTTTAGCTTAAAAAATCTTTACTTGTAGTCTGCAATACGTTTTTTCTTGTCGAAGTGTTGGATTTCTCCACTACATTTTCTACATTTGCAAATATAGCCCTCCCGAAGTTATCAATTTGATAGGGAAATGCTAGGAAAGATGTTACGAATCGCTATTTTGCATTTCGTGAAAAAATGTAGAGCTTCTACAGCAGACATCTTTCGAGTGGGTCGCAGAACTCCGCATCATTTTTTGAAAGGAAACCGCAGGACATACTTAAAAAGGATAGCTCCTTTGCGGAATGCCCCTTTCTCTAGAGGAGCATCTCCCCCTCGCTTGCGCAGGCTCATCAGGATTTTAGTCCAGAGCTAAAGGCGCAAGTCAATATTCGATATCCAAGTAAGCATAATAGATAAACCGAACAAACATGAACAAGAAGTTAGCACTCCTCAGTCTCAGTCTGCTCATGGCCGGTGGTGCTGTCGCTCAAAACACTGCGACAGGACAAATGATCGGCCACGTGTCTGACCCCGATGGGCAGCCTGTGGCACGCGCCGCTGTGAAAGTGGGCGAACGTGTCGTTGCCGTGACCGACAAGAACGGTAATTTTACCCTTACCAAGTTGCCGGCTGGCACTCGATCTGTCACCATTAGCTACATCGGCATGAAGAGCATTAAAACCTCTGTGTCTAGCACGATGAACGTGACCATGGAGTGGGACAATGCTAACCTCGATGAGGTGATGGTGGTGGCTTATGGTACAGCCAAGAAGTCCAGCTTCACCGGTTCGGCAGCAACCATCAAGGCAGATGATATCAACAAGCTCCAAGTGGCGAACCCTGTGGAAGGCTTGAAGGGACGTGTGGCTGGTGTGCAAATCTATAGCAACTCTGGTCGTCCTGATGGTGGCACTCCCACCATCCGCATCCGTGGTATCTCCTCCATCAATGCGGGCAACGATCCGCTCATCATCGTGGATGGTGCGCCTTATCCTGGCGACTTGTCTTCCATCAACCAACAGGACATCGAAACCTTCTCTGTGCTCAAAGATGCGGCTTCGGCTGCTCTCTATGGTGCTCGTGGTGCCAACGGTGTGATCATCATCACCACCAAGCGCACACGCAGTCATCATGGTGCACGTGTCACCTTCGATGCCAAGTGGGGTGTGAACCAAGTGGCGCAACAACGCTACGAAACTGTGCGCGATGCGGCTGGCTACTATGAGGCTTACCACAGAGCCCTCCGCAACGAGAGCTTGTATGAAAATCTCAATGCTCAGAACAACTACCAACTCGGTGACGAGAAGGCTGCCTATGAGTTTGCCAACAAGAATATGCAAGAACGTTTGGGCTACCTCACCTACACTGTGCCCGATGGCCAAAACCTCGTGCTCGAGAATGGTAAGCTCAATCCTGCGGCTACACTCGGCCGTGTGGTGAAGGGTAAGGATGCTTCTGGCAAACCCTTTGACTATACCATCACGCCCGACGACTGGTATGAATTGGCCTATCGTCCTGCTTTGCGCCAAGAGTATAACCTCAATGTGGCCAAGGGCAACGACAATAGCAACATCTACTTCTCAATGGGCTACCTGGACAACAAGGGTATCCTCCAAAACACCGACTTCAAGCGCATCACTTCTCGTTTGAAGGCTGACTGGAATGCGAAAGATTGGCTCAACTTCAACACCAACATCACCTACACCAACTCGCAGAGCCACAACGTGGAAGGAGAAGGAGATGCGAATAGCTCTGGTTCTATCTTCGGATTGGTCAACAACATCGCTCCCATCTACCCTGCTTATCTCCGCGATGGCAAGGGCAACATCATGGTGGACAATATGGGCTTCACTCGCTACGACTATGGTAAGAAGGGCTATCTCCCCATGAACCGTCCTTTCTTGAGCTACTCAAATCCCCTCTCGGACAATGCCCTCAACTATAATGGCGAAAATACCCACACCCTCAACGCAAACGTGGGAGCTGATGTGCTCTTGGGCAAAGGCTTTAAGTTTGTCACCAACAATACGCTCTACCTCATCTCTAGCCGTGGCGAAAATCTGTCTAACCCCTACTATGGACAGAGCGCAGAGTCTAGCAAGGGATTCGTTTCCGTAGGTAGCGACCTCCGTGTGCGCCACAACTTCCAACAACTCCTCAACTACACCCGCACCTTTGCTGGCATCCACAATGTGGAAGCTCTCGTGGGTCATGAATACTATCGCTCTAAGAGCTACTCTTTGTCGGGCACCCGCACCAACCTTGTAGACCACAAGAACCACGAACTTGGTGGCGGTCTTGAAAATGGTACGCCCTCTTCTAGTGCTGGGCTCTACAACACCGAAGGCTGGTTTGCACGTGCCAACTATAGCCTCTTTGATCGCTATTTCGCTTCGGCTTCGTTCCGTCGCGATGCTTCTTCTCGCTTCCATCCTGATCACCGCTGGGGCAACTTCTGGAGCCTCTCTGGTGCGTGGATCATCTCTAAGGAGAGCTTCTTCAACGTGAAGTGGGTGGACGAACTCAAACTGAAGGCGTCTTATGGTGAACAAGGTAACGATGGTATCAAAGATTACCTCTACACCACCACTTATACCTTCAAGAACAGCAATGGTAAATTGGCACTCGTACCACGCCTCTTGGGTAATGAGAAGATTTCTTGGGAAAAGAATGGTAACTTCAACGTGGGTGTTGAATTCTCTCTCTTCAAGGGGCGCTTGAGCGGTCAGGTCGAAGTGTTCAACCGCAGCACTCACGACATGCTCTCTACCTATAGCTTGCCACGTTCTTATGGTTTCACCAGCTTCTATGACAACCTCGGCAACATGAGCAACCGCGGTGTGGAAGTGGAACTCAATGCTGAGCTCGTCCGCACGAGCAAGTTCTCTTGGAGTGTTGGCGTGAACTTCACACACTACAAGAACCAAATCACCTCTATCCCCGACCAAAAGAAGCTCAAAGAATATGAAGGTCACAAGGGATACGAGAGCGGCAACTTCTTCTATGGTGAAGGATTGCCCATGTGGACACGCTTCTTGTATCGCTCTGCCGGTGTAGACGAAAAGACCGGTGAGATGACATACTACACTTGGGCTTATCGCTACGACCTCACGAAGCCTAAGATGGTGAAAGATGCCAACGGCAAAGAGGTGCAACAGCTCGACCGCTGGGGAGAACCTGTGTATGAAATCCTCAAGAAGAAGGTAACCGATGCCAACGGTAAAGTGGAGGAAGTTCCTGTGGCTAAAGACCGTCTCACTAAGACGACTTTGGCTTCTGAAGCTAGCTACTTCCTCGGCAAGGATCCTCACCCCGATCTCTATGGTGGTTTCAACACTCGCCTCACTTATGCAGGTTTCGACCTCGGCATTGACTTTAGTTTCCAACTCGGTGGTCACATCCTCGACAAGGACTATGCTAACTTGATGAATGGTCTTTCTGGAGAATTCGGTGGATCGGCAGTGCACAAAGATGCGCTGACCAAGACTTGGTCACCCACCAATCGCCATGCGAAGTATCCTCGCTTGCAGGCTGGAACGGCTTTGAGCACCAATAGCTCAGCTGATGTAGACACTTACTACGTGAGTGCTTCGTTCTTGAGCTTGAACAACATCAACTTCGGCTACACTGTGCCTAAGGAGTTCTTGTATCGCTATGCCAAGGGACAAGTGCAAAACCTCCGTCTCTACGTTTCGGCCGACAATGTTCACTACTGGTCTGCACGTAAGGGTCTCGACCCACGTCAATCTGTGTCTACGACCAAACAGGTGCAATACTCTCCCGTACGCACCATCTCTGGCGGTCTTACACTTACGTTCTAGAATCATTTAGATATTAGACATATTAGACGTTAGACATTAGATGTATCTTATTTGATGTTTAATACAAGATGTCTGAGACACAGCGTTTGATGTTGAAAGTCATAGATTAAAAACAACAGATAATAGACCCTTGCCGCATGGCTCTAGCGTCTAAAGTCTAATTTCTAACGTCTAGATAATAGACCCTTGCCGTAAGGCTCTAACGTCTAAAGTCTAATTTCTAACGTCTAGATAATAGACCCTTGCCGCATGGCTCTAACGTCTAACGTCTAAGTTCTAACGTCTAAAATAAAGCATTTCCACAATGAAATCTCCATATCTCCACCTTTTGAAGCAAAGCACGGCTGCCGTGCGTGCTACGCTTCGCACAGTGCGCCATCAAGTGCCAGCTCTAGCTCTCGCTGGTGTGGCTTCACTCTCGCTCTTCACTGCCTGCATGGAAGACACCTTCCCTTCTGGCATGTACACCCAAGAACAACTCAACCAAAGCCCTAAGGCAAAAGAAGGAGCCTTTTGGGCGATTCCTTCTAGCATCGTGCAGCCTACTGGCGACCACTGGGAATTCGGTTGGGGCACTATGATGCACGCTCGCGACGTGATGACGGGCGACATGACCAAACCTTTTTTGGGCTATGACCACTTCCGCGCATACTCACAAAACATAGCCCTGGGACAAGACTACACTCCTGGTAACGCCCTCTACATGGCCTGCTATGATGTGGTGCTTGCTGCCAACACAAGTATCAAGGGATATGTGGCGAACGAAGCCAACCTCAGCGATGCCGAAAAGGGTTTCCTTGGTGCTTCCTACGCATTCCGTGCACTCACCTATCTCGAATTGGCAGGAATGTTTGAGTTCCTCCCCAATGAAGTCTTCCCCGATGGTCGCAATGCACAAGGCAATGTGGTGACCAACCTCACCGTACCCATTGTCACTGATGCTGTGAGCCAGAAAGACTCATACAAAAATCCTCGTGCTACGCACAAGCAAATGTTTGACTTCATCCTTTCTGATCTCGATAAGGCAGAAGCCAACATTGACAAACTCGATGCCAACACCAAAGATGTGCCTCACCTCGATGTGGTCTATGGTCTCAAAGCTCGCCTCTATCTCTGGGATGGTCAGTATGAAAAGGCTGCTGAATATGCACGCAAGGCTATCGAAGCCCACAACGGTTCACCCCTCACTGCTGCACAATGGAATGATCCCATCACTGGTTTCAACTCTCCCAACAACGGTAGCTGGATGCTCTCGGCTACTGCCAATAAGGAAACTCTTGGCAGTCGTTATAACCTCTCCAACTGGACGGGATGGATGTCGTCTGAAACTCAATACGGATATGCTGGTGGCGCTGGAGTCTTTGTACGCATAGACCGCTCACTCTACGACAAGATAGCCGACACCGACTTCCGTAAGCTCTCCTTCAAAGCACCTGCAGGTCACGCTCTAGAAGGCAAAACTACTTTCATTGATGCTGCCATCGGTAAAGAACTGGATCCTTACACTACGGTCAAGTTCCGTCCTGGACAAGGCAACATCTCTACTTACACCATCGGCTCTACTTGCAGCTATCCCTTGATGCGTGTGGAAGAAATGTATTTCATTGAAGCGGAAGCTGCAGCACACACCGATGGTGCCAAGGGAGCTGCTTTGCTCAACACCTTCATGAAGACTTATCGCGATGCCAACTACAACTGCACCCTAAGCAGCAGTGACGAGGTGGTGCAAGAAGTGGTGCTCCAAAAGCGCATCGAACTTTGGGGTGAAGGTCGCACTTTCTTCGACATCAAGCGTCTGAACATGTCCGTGACGCGTGCTTATGACGGTACTAATGTTCCCAAACCCGTACGTTACAACACCAATGGTCGCCCAGCTTGGATGAACATCGTGTTGCCTAAGTTTGAAGGTGTGTTCAACTCTCCTGTCTACGACTTCAACAACCCTGACCCATCAGGTCGTTATCGCCCCGTAAAATAATCCCTCCTCGGATTATCCTCCCTGGATGGAGCAAATAAGTTCCATATTCGAGCTATATCTTTCATAGGTCTTTCCTAGTTGGATTTTCCTATATTGGATTTCTCGATGTTAGGTTTCCTTTGTTGGATGATAAACTCCTTTCAGGGATGCAGATAGACACGCGCGAGCCTTCCTTACTTTTGAAGGCTTCAGTGCAGTTCCCCTCCCCATCTCCCCAAGTGAAAACTTGGGGAGATTTTGTTTTTGTTCGGCCTTGGGGATTACAGATGCGACATGGCTCACCTTTCTTAGGTTGTCTGTTGCTCATGTTTTCCTTTTCTTCTGCTCTCCTTTGTTTATCTTTCCTTTCTTTGGCAAGGATAGTAGGATGGCAAGATGAGTGTGGTGGTGGCCGATTGCTGAAAAAGTGCATTCCATTCTCCCCCGATGAAGGAGAGAAAAGGGTAGGAGGAAGGAATAAAAAGGAGCTTTTCGTCTTGTGTATATGGATAAAAAGGTGTATCTTTGCATCGCATTTCGGAAATCGTCCGTTAGCCCTTGGGTTTAGCCTTCTTGCTATGCCCCATTGATCAACCAGGATTGGAGAGGTGCTCGAGTGGTTGAAGAGGCACGCCTGGAAAGCGTGTAAACGTCAAAAGCGTTTCGGGGGTTCGAATCCCCCTCTCTCCGCGTGAAGTACTCTGAAACTTAGTTCAGAGGAAATCAAAGAAAAACGTAAGTATCGTAACTTCAATGAGTTACGATGCTTTTCTTTTATACGTCATTGTCCTTCTAGAGTACGTAGAGAGTACCCAAATACTCCCAAAAGACTCTCCTATGGCTACAATCTGGCTACACTTTTTTCTGCAAAATAAAAATTGTAGCCAGGAGATAGTAGAGAGTTCGTTTAGAGTTTGCGTAGATTACTGCTATTCAAAGTATTATGTTGAACTTTGTAGCAGGACTACAGAGTGATTTATCGCCATATCTGGCTACAATTTTAGACAGTCTTGGCTACAAATACTCTCAGTTTGGCTACCCTAACCCCAAAAGACAATGATGAAGTCAATTTTCAGAGTAGTCTTCTACCTTAGAAGTAACTATGTAAACAAGGAGGGGAAAACCTCCGTGATGCTCCGCATCTACCTCAACAATGAGCGTTTATCGCTCGGCTCCACTGGCATCTCTGTCAAGTCCTCTCAATGGGACAAAGAGAAAGAACGCATCAAAGGACGCACCACTGAAGCACTCAACACTAACTTGCAGCTCGACAACATCGCAAGTGGACTACAATCTATTTTTCGCAGAATAGAAATGTCGGATGTCGTTTCTCTTGAGCGTATCAAATCTGAGTTTCTAGGCAAAAAAGAAGAAATAGATACGCTGATGCAACTTTTCGAGAAACATAATGGCGATGTTGCAAAACAGGTTGGTGTGTCTGTGGGAAAAGCAACATTGCAGAAATACAACGTATGCAAGCGTCACTTTTCGGAGTTTCTTGAAAAACAATACAAACGCAGTGATCTCAAACTGACAGAGCTAACCTATGTCGTGATTCGTGAGTTTGATTTGTATCTTCGCACCGAAGTAGGACAAAATCCCAACACAGCCACAAAAACGATGAAGACTTTCAAGACGATAACTCTTCTTGGTCAGAAGATGGGCGTCCTTTTGCACGACCCATTTATGAACCATCGCTTTCATATTGAGCCTGTCAATAGAGGATTTCTCACTGATGAGGAAATCCTACTTATTGCTCATAAACAGATAAACATACCACGTTTAGAGCTAATCAGAGACATTTTCATTTTTTCTTGCTTCACTGGGCTAGCCTATATAGATGTGTCCAACCTCACTCCCGATCACATCGTCCCCCTTGGCGATAAGCAGTGGATTATGACTCAGAGGCAGAAAACAAGTGTGGAAACAAATGTCCTTCTTTTGGACATTCCCAAAGCAATCATTGCTAAGTATGGTGGAAAGACTTATCGAAACGGCAAACTCTTTCCAATGCTTACCAATCAGAAAACGAATTCGTATCTCAAAGAAATTGCCGATATTTGCGGTATCAAGAAAAACCTCACCTTCCATTTGGCACGTCACACGTTTGCGACGATGTCACTCAGTAAGGGAGTGCCGATGGAGAGCGTTTCTAAGATGCTGGGGCATACCAACATCCGCACCACGCAAATCTATGCACGCATCACCAACAAAAAGATTGAGCACGATATGGAAGAACTTGCCGATAAACTCGACAAATTCAATGATGCCATGGGACTCTAAAACACGAATGTATCACTTTTAATCTCTATATTTATTATGAACACAAAAGCAATTCCCGAGCTTTCTTACTTCCGTTTGAAACTCACAGCCTATCTCCGCGATCATCAACCCGAGCTTGTGGACGATGCCACCCTCGTTTCCTCTCGTGCCGATGCAGCCCTCACCGCCTATTGCGATGCAGTGGCGCAAGGCTTCTCTCATCCTGAAGCCGAAAGCATTGCCAGCAATGTCCTCTTTGAAGGTTTGCATTTCTCAAAGTATGACACCCTAGTGTCTGTTTTGGAAAACGAATTTGAGGCAGAGCTTCCTAGTCCACTACCTGAGAAACTCGCTCCTATTCTCCTCCGCAATAAGGCGGTGCAACGCGTCTTTGCCAACTACCATCTCACGGACGACTTTGCCGCAAGTCCACAGTACGAAGACCTTTACACCGAACTCACAGGAACGATAGTCTTGATCATCGAGCAAAACAATTTGCCTACCGTTGAAGGAGTAAACGCTGTGGAATAGTCATCATTTGCCACATCAAGAGTGCGGTGGTATCAAGAGCCAAGATAGGTATTTCGTTCCACTCGCCAAGTATTTTTCAAACCCTTGTCTTAGGTGTCGCGAACTATCTTGTTATTGCTCTTGAACCACCAAACACTCTCCGATATGAATCATCAAATTATGCTCACAGACCTCCACTCTCCAGCCTTCAAGCGAGTAGACAAAACAGCTTCTCAGCAAGACAACGCTCCCTCCAGCGTGCCTGCGCCCAAGCAAGTCCATCGTTTCTCTTGGACACGCTTCATTGGCTTAGTCACACTTCTAGCGTTGCTTATCGGTTTTGTTTATCTCCTTTCCAAACTCGTCACGCCACAAGTCGTCACCGCGATTTCCATTCTCGGAAGTTTCCTCTTGTTACGCTTTGTCGTCAAAGTAATTTTGCAAATCACGTTCACGCTCCTGCGTTACTTGTTTTGGTTCGCTGTTCTCTGTGCTATCCTGCTCTGCGTGCTTTGATAAGCATTGCCTTCTCTCAAACCGAAAAGTGGTTATCTCTTCTCGAGATAGCCACTTTTTCTTTTTTGCTTTTCTTTTTTCTGTATAGTCGAAAGATTAAGGCTCTGCACTTTCGCTTCTTCATCATAGCTCCACTTGATGCCCCTCCAAGACGGATGCTGTTTCCTCTTTTCTTTCGCAAAGGTAGTAGGTCGCTTTAGGACTGCGTCAAGGTCAAGTCTAGCGATTAGTCGAGAAATCTCCAGCTCCGCTTCCGCTAGGCTCGTATTTCTCGTCTAAACCTTGTCGCAGAGCAGCTCCCCTCCCTTCTTTTTGCTACGAAAAAGGAATCAGCATACTCCGATCTTTGGACGCATAAAAAAAATGTCGCTATGGATAAGCAGAAAGTAAATACAACATCTTCGATGAGTAGAAAAGGAAATAGCACCTCCTCTCATTACCACATAAATGCTGTAAGCCTACCCACCGATAACACCCTTTAATCTCTATCAATATGAACGGAACAGACCAATTCACACGCACCATTGCCGAGTATCTCAATCAGCGAGCAATGACAGACCCCTTGTTTGCGCCCAACTTGATGAAACCGAACAAGAATATAGAGGAGTGCATCACCTATATTCTGAGTGAAGTGCAGAAAAGCGGTTGTAATGGATTTGAGGATGATGAAATCTATTCAATGGCGGTACACTACTATGATGAAGACGATTTAGAAGTGGGCAATGCAATCCCCTGTAACGTAGTCGTCAATCACACCATAGTCTTGACAGACGAGGAAAAAGCCGAAGCTCGACAACAAGCCTTTGCACAATATCAAGCCGAAGAACTCCGCAAATTGCAAGATCGCAAGCGAAGTAAGCCAAAGAACGAAGCCAGTACAGAAGAAGTACCTCAACTCCCCCTATTTGACTAAGACGATGAAAGCAAGAAATAAGTTTGAAGCAGCCGTAATGGAGCAAAGTAAGCATCTTCGCCCCATAACAAAGCAACAAATCAAGTGGGCATTTCGAGAATGTATCTCCCATTTCGCCTACCGACTACCCAAAGGTCGCACAACGTGTATGGATTGTGGGCATCGTTGGGTAATGAGCAAATATAGAGAAACTTGCACTTATCCTCATTGTAGAGCCAAATTGCAAGTGCAGACCACAAGAGCGAGGAAACACAAGGAACAGCATTATTTCACCATCCTCACCACATCGGGAGATTATCAAGTCCTCAGAATGTGCCTACTCATTGTGGGCATGGAGAAAGGCTATCCAGCCGAGTCTTCTGTCATAGAGATAGGTCAGTATTGGTGGAACAGCCAAGGCAAACAAACCATTGTAGCGATACAGCGCACAATGGGCAGTTACCTAGACACCTTTGCCTTTCATTCTCCCAAAGCCATCCGCAGAGATAACGAAGTCTATCAGTACATCGCACAAAGTCCACTCTATCCCAAGGTTAAAGCCCTAGACATTCTCCAAAGAAATGGCTTTGCAGGAGATTGTCACGACATCGCCCCTACAAAGTTAATCCCAGCCCTCCTCACAGATAGCCGTGCAGAAACCCTTTTCAAAGGAGGAAGAACAGCAGACTTGCGCCATTTCTTGATCAATCCCCAAGGCATTGACCAGTATTGGGCAACCTATAAAATCACCCTTCGCAATCACTATCTCATCACAGACATCGCCCTTTGGTGCGATTATGTGGATATGCTCAAGAGATTAGGCAAGGACATCCACAGCCCGAAGTATGTTTGTCCCGAAAACTTACAAGAAGCCCACGACACGGCACAGCGGAAACTGCAAACAAAACAAGATAAAGAAGCCGAAACACGCAGAAGACAGAAAGCGATAGAAAACGAGGAGCGTTTTCAAGCCCTCAAAGCCCCATTCTTTGGTATCACCTTTACAGACGGAGTTATCCAAGTGAAAGTCTTAGAGAGCGTGCAGGAGTATTTAGAGGAGGGTACAGCCTTGCACCATTGCGTCTTCACCAACGAATACTACCTCAAAAAGCAAAGCCTAATCCTATCGGCTAGAATAGATGGCAAGCGAATAGAAACGATAGAGGTATCTCTTGAAACCATGAAAGTCATCCAGTGCCGTGGCTTGCAGAATAAGAACACCGAGTACCACGACCGCATCATTGACTTAGTAAACCGCAACATCCGCCAAATACAGAGCCGAGTAGCCTAAGTCTAACAAATAGAAGTCCCCAAGCGATGAAAAATCACTTCGGGACTTCTTTTCTTTGTCTTTGAGGTGAGCAGGCGACCAAAAGTAAGTCGCAGAGAAAAGCCATGTAACTAATATCTCAATAAAAAAGTGGAGCAAACAGCTTGCTCCACCCCGGAAACTTAATCTGTTCCATTCTTGCTGTTATACAGCTAATAGCACATTATAATAGAAGTAAATATTATACTGGCTATCGGATTTATCAGACCAATAATCAGTTGAATCATATTGTTAGATATTATCACAACCTTCTTATTGGTTATAAACCTTTTAAAGGATTGACTAAGTTTTTTACTTAAGTCAATCACCTACTTTTTGAAATATTTTTTCATATATAGATGTCTTATTAAATAAAAGGGTTCTACCGTTATTGGCTTTACGTCCCGAACCCATTTAGTGGACGTTGGCAGCGACCTACTCTCCCACAGGCATGTAGTACCATTGGCGCAACAAGGCTTAACTTCTCTGTTCGGAATGGGAAGAGGTGTACACTTATGCTATCACCACCATTTTATATCTTTATTATTTTTTTCAACGATAACGACGTGTGTATCCGCCTTCAGTTTCAAAGACTCGACTATCTTCTTTTAGTACACTCTTCAGGATTTTGCCTGCGTCTTTTGCTGCTTGGTCAAAAGCATAATCATGGTCGTGACCTGCATTGATGTGACGGAAATAAAGACCTCCCAAAGGATAATGTTCCCAGTAATAATTATCCCCTCCTATAAAATCTCTAGCACAAAACCACTCGTCCTTGCACGTTATACACCAAGAATACACAGCTCCTTGCAAGAATGCTTTAATTTTATGCAAGTCAGCATCTTCAACTCCGTGTACCTTTCGTATTGTTATATTATCTCCTTGAAGCATAATCTATAATTTTTCTACAAAGTTACTCATTCATAGCGAGAAAGGCAAATATAACAGCAAAAACAATGCCCCTTGCGGAGCATAAAAATTTCGCAAGAGTCGCATTGAACAATCATGGTATATAAAACAGAGCAAACTCCGCCCTCCTTCTTTTGACTAATCCACGCAAAACTTCTCCCTTGTATCGGCAGAATGATATATACTCTTGATAAAAGTTCCTATCTCCCGACTCTATTTTGCGCAGAAGTTGGCTCTTTGGCTGCTTGCCATAGCCAAGAATGCGCCCAGCCCCGACATTATAAGCCAAAAGAGAAAGGAGTAAAGCATCTTTGCCATAGCCCTTGAAGCGGTCGAATTGCGCCATAAGGTCAGCGCGGAGCAAAGAGTCCGCTTGCCATTCGGGCATATTCGAAGAAAAACGCTCCCCCTTTTGGAGTTGATGTCCATAGCCCACATAGGGATAACAGCCCTTTCCGTGAAATCCCTCAAAGAATTTCACACACACCACAGCACGCTCAAAAGGAGGAAGCCGAGCAAAAGCAATCCTCTGCTGAGCTCGCAGCCATAGCCACGGGAAGCAGAGGAAAAACAAACAGAACAATAACTTACGCATCTCGTTCAGTTTTTGAGGTAGGTTGAGTAGGTTTAGGATGATCCACGTGCTGCTCAGCACTTTTGCCATTAAAACTAAAGTGCAACTCCTTCTTTTGCCCGAAATTATCTTCCACATACACATCAATCGTCTGTCGATCGGTAGAGTGCGAAGTGTAATACAAACGAAATTCCTTTTGCATCAACACATAGTGGTCGTTGGGAGAAAGCAACGTGCCATCCTCCAAACGCAATTCCCCCTTCCCATCGGGTTGGAAATAGCGAATCGTATAGCGCGTGTCCTTAAAATCGCCTTCCGCTTTGAGCGAACAACGAATTTCAGCCACTGCCCCCTTTATAATGTCCTTTTGAACGGGCAATGTTTGCAGAGAAAAGTCATAAGCCTGCTGCACATCCAACTCAGGAGTACAACTAGATAGACAAAACCCAGCGAAGGAGAGTACCCCCATCACCCATATTGCGCCTAAAATGTTACGTTTCATAGAGATAAGAATTAAAATTGATAGCGAAGTCCCAAACTCAGTGTAGGTCTAAGTCTGTGAACATCCGAGTTAAAAAGATAACGCAGTTGAGCTTTTCCACCGACAATAATCCTATCCGTGAGAAAGAGTTCCACACTCGTGTGCAATCCTGCGCCATACACCCAGCGTGAGCCGTCCAATAATTTCGCCCCATCGGGCAAAAGCTTCTCGCCCTTGTTGATGTCCTCATAGCCCACCAGCGCAGAAGCGCCAAGATAGAAAAACACATTCTTTCCTTTGTCCGAAAGCAAGGGATGTGCATATCCCATCTGCACGAGATAGTCACGCAGGGGTACTTGGTAACTGTGATAACTCAAGGCTTGCTGTTCATAACCAGCCGACAAGAACGTATATTTACCCCGTTTGAGATAGTGAGAAAGCGACAAAGTCAGCCCAAAATCATCTTGCTTAAAGAACGATTTGCCTTTCATTATGGGCACACTCGCCGATACTTCCAATCCCTTTTGACTAGGCACCAAACGCTGTGCCTGCACCGCAGTGGGCCATCCCACCACTAGTGCAGCACAGAGCGAAGAAAACAAGAGCTTCAGTTTCATAGTTCTTACCATTTCAGTTTGAGTTTATCAATCTTTTGTGCCAATAAGAGGTCCTCTTGGTCAAGCGAAAAAGAAAGCGTGCGTCCCCCTCCACGTTCGTAGAGCGTCACTTGCAGTTCCTTGTCTTGAGAGAGCGAAAATTGCTCCAAAACAAAGACCCCACGTTCGTTATCGTTCGCCTTTACCTCCAATAATTGATGATAAGCACGAAGCGGTTGCAGCACTTGTTCCTGCATCGCAGTGCGCTTCGCCACCTTTTTGTCTACCACTTTGAAAGTCACAAAGTCCACAGCAAAAGGCATATTCGTGTCATTGTCGATGCGCGTGTAAAAATAGAACAATCCATTGTGCGCATAAAGACCGCGGAGCAAAAACTTCATTCCAAATTGTTGCGCGCCGATGTGCTTAATCCTGCGCTTATCGCTTTGGTAAATGCTCTGCATAATGAGTTTCACCAAGATAGGCGACTCACTGCCCAGTTCCTTGAAATAGATGTCCGAGCGATTAGACGGCAGACGTCCAGCCGTAGGCGCAAGGAAATCCTGCATCTCAATGTTGAGCTTCTCAGGTTCGGCAGCATACTTCACATTAAAGGCATAGAACGAGCCATCTTCGCAAATCACCGATAGATTAGTCTCCGTTTCAAAATCTTGCACGGCAGCTTTGATGCGCAAGACGTTTTCCGCATCCTCCGCTTTGCCAGCAATGATGTTTTGCGAACCCAAGTCCACATAGCGAATAGGCGCAGGAAAGATGAGATGCGTAGTCTTGTCGAAAGTCACCTCCAAGCCATAAGGCAAGACAACTCGAGCGTTGGGAACACTTCGGCTCAATCCTTGGTAGAGCGTCCCCGACGACAAGAGCGAAGAAGAAAAATTTGTGGTTTTATCCTTGCTCTGGGCAAAGACAGCTGTGCTACTTGCCACGAGGAGTAGCGCAGAGAAAAAGAAATGTTTCATTGTTTATAGCGATTGATTGAATGATTATTTGGTAGGCATCAAGAAGAGTTTGTAACCCCCCTTAATGGTCACTTTAATGGTACGCAGTTTCTTTTGCAAGAGCTGACTCGCCCCTTGCATCACCCCACGTGCCGTTTCCGAGATGATTTGGTCTTTGGCAGAAGAAGCGAAGGTAAAACTCGTTCCCATCGTTCCCCCGATGTTAGCTCCCATTTCTTTGAGGGCAGAGAGGTTCTCCAATTCAGGAATGTAGACACCTTCCTGTCCGTCCATATCATAAGCCGATAGTTTGATCGGAAGAATGCGCCCAGCATGTTCTATGCTTTTGACCAATAGTTGCATCCGATGTCCTTCGATTTTGGCACTTGCAATGATGCGACTCTGGCGAGGAAGGTGCAAATCCCCAATGCGCGCATTTTCTAGCAAGCGCAACACCACATCATCCCCCTCTTTGAGAACAAGGGTATGGTCAATCTGCACCCGAATCGTATTGCGTTCCACCCCCTTTTTCTCATTGTTGATAGAGTGAAAGGCAAGATTGCGCCCCTTTGTTCCATACATTTTGACAAAGTCCGCATCACTCATCGTCCCCGAGAGAGAAGACACCACTTGTTTTCGTTCGGGAAGCACCTCCACCGCCTTTGCCCCTTCCGATTGCTTGTCAGAAGAAGGCGCAACAATGGTGCGTTCCTGCGCTTGAGCAAAAGCATTGTTCAGCGCGGTAGGATTATTAGGCGTAGACTTAGGAAGATACTTCGCAGCCATCTGATAACTCTTTTCCATCAGCGCCAATTGACGTTCCTCCTCATTCTCTTCTTTATTATTTTTCTTTGCCAATTCATTCTTCAATTCAGCCACTTGTGAGCGAAGTTCTTCGCGCTCCTTCTCACTAGGGTCAGTGGCATAGAAATCATTGAGCAAGCGGTTGTTCTCCGCATAGCGTTGCATCGACCGCTCAATCTTACTTCGAGAGCGAGAAGCTTCCACTCTTTCCGCTTCTTCAGCCGCATTTTGCGCTGCAAATTCATCGGAAACTTCCGCCATCTCCGCCTTCGCTTGCTGTTCTTCAGCCGATTTGTTGCCCTGTTCATAAGCCTTCAGTTTGTTGCTGGGCAATTCTTCCACGGTCGCTTGCGGAATACTGTCATTGAGTCCCTGCTGCGCTGCCGTTTTCTCCTTGCCCGAAGGGGCAAAGATAAACCACATAGAGAGCGCAAAGAGCAATCCTAGTCCGCCAAAGACGAGCCATTTTTTCAGTTGGTCTTGTTGTTTCTTATCCATAATTGAGGTATTGGTTTTAATTGCTGATATTCCGTGTCTTGTTGTTGGAGCGCAGGTCTGTCCACATGCTCATTCTTCGGAATAGGTAAGGCAGTAGCGTGAGGAGTCACAAAGAATTGCGCAATCATAAAGAGAGCGCAAAGGAGATACACCAAACTAATGCCATAGACCAGTGTTTTTCTCTGCTTCGTACTTAGTCGTTCGCACTGTTGTTTTAGCCACACCTTTCCGCGAATGATCCAGCTGCGGAGCATTCGTTGGGGAGAATACGTTCGTGTCATCGTTTGTAAGTTTGAAGATCTTGATTCTCACGCACAACGAAGTGTTCCATCAGAAAGCCCTGCGGATTGTTGTCCGAACGTACCGCATTTTGCAGGGTGCAAGTCGTGATTAGACTACGTTCCGTCACGTTACTAGGGCGCACAATAAACATGCGTGCATAAGTTGTCACGGCATAAGGATACACCTTAAAGTCACATTGTATAGAGTCAATTTCCACACGCTGATTCACATTGCCCGAGATGGCACTATTGAAATACCCCTTTTCTGCCAAATCCTTGTAATAATCAAAAGCCGATTTATCACAAAGCGCAAAGGCACGTGCCATATTTTGCTCAATAGCATCCTTGTCGGGAGCAATGCTAAAGAAGAGCTCGTGGAAACGTCTGACATGTTCGCGTGCTTCCACAGGACGATTGCGAGAAGCATCTTGACTCAGCGCCAACATCAAAGATTTCCCTTGGTCAAGGACGTAGATTTTTTCTCGTTGCTCTCGAGCAAAGTGGTAGGAAGCGTAGAGCGCATAAGCCGTAATGCCCACACAGAGCAAGGCAAAGACGATGATATATAGCCTAATCTGACTAAATGCCGTCTGAATGTTTTTTAGAGATTTGAATTCCATAGGAGTGTATATTGAAATTATTTGCCTTTAATAAGCATCCCCTTGATACGTCCACCGATATTTCCCACGGTAGCTCCCATACCGGCTGCAGAAGCCTTACCACCTGTGTAGGCACCTTGTGCGCCAGTCTTTGCCACGCTATTGACATTGCGACCATAAGCCCCAATACCGCCACCGGCTTCGATGATCCAGCCGGCCACAGTGGGCACACAGAAATATCCCACAATGCCAATGAGGAAGAAGACAATGTAATACCACGTTCCCGAGTCGGGAACATAGTTCGCACTCGAAAGCGCTGCAATATCTTTTTGCACCATCAAAACTTGAATCTTGGCAAGCAAAGCCGAAAGAATAGAACTCACTGGCAACCACAGATAGACCGATATGTAGCGCGAGAACCACGCACTGAGCGAACCCGAAAGTCCATCCCACACCGAGATACCAAAGACGATAGGTCCCAAGATGGAAAGTACAATAAGGATAAAGGTGCGGAGGGTATCAATAATCAAACCAGCCGCATTGTAGAGCAATTCCATGAAATCTCGAAAGAGTTTCATAAACCATTGCTTCGTCTGATAGGCAGCCCTTTCGGCATACATCCCAGCAATGGTCACCGCATCTTCAGGACCGATGATACCCATCTCCTCAATCTTCTCGTCAAACTTCTCATTAGATACCAAATAAGCCGTTTCGGGATTTTTCAGATAAGCCGCCTCTTGGAGTTTATCCCTCCTTTTCACCAACTGCGCCAGCGTGTTTTCTTGTTGATGCACCATCGCTTCAGTGCCTTGCACCACAGGAGAAAGCACCGCATTCATCGTTCCCAACACCACCGTTGGGAAGAACATGATGCAAAATCCCAAGACAAAGGGACGGAGCAAGGGAAACACATCGATGGGTTCAGCCCGTGCAATGGATGCCCAAACACGCAGAGCAATGTAAAAGAGCGCACCTAGACCTGCAATCCCCTTGGCAATGCCCGACATCTGCGCACAGAGCGGCATCATCTCATCGTAGGTAGAGCGCAGTAGGTCGTGTAAACTAGCGAAATCCATAGTACCCACTCCTACCAATATCGGTTTGCCGTGTTACCATATAGGGCTTGCACCGCCGAGAGGTCACCCTTTTCTCTGGCACGCACGTAGCTCACCGAAATGTTCTTTCTTGTGTAATAAGACACCAACGAGCGATACTCACGCAGTGTGGTATAGATGCGGTCGATGGCTTGCATACGCTCGTGATCGTTCATCGAAAAAACACCACTCTTGGCTACCGATTTGAGTTCTTTCAGACTCTCGCCACTTTGTTCCAAGAGTTTGGTATATCCTGAAGCGATGGCAGCGAGTTCCGAAGGACGAAAATGAGGGTCGCGCAGCATCTGTTTGTAGGAGGTGACGTAGATGTCAGAAATATCGCCCACCATCAAGATACACTCCTTGACTTTGTAGGCATCGCCAATGAGATTGTTCACCTTGCGGAGCGCGTCATAGTATTTCTTGGTGTCGTTGTAGAGCTTCTCCACCTCCTTAAATCCATTCAAGGTATTCTTGACCGTCTTACCGGCCGTGGCAATTTCTTTGACCGTGTTGGCAATGTTGCCCGCAAAATTGGTAGGGTCAGTCACCACCCATTGGGCATGAGCCTTGCCACAAAAAAGCATGGAAAGCAATAAGACTGAAAATATGTACTTTTTCATTTGTTGGTTGATTTGAAATGATGAGTATTCGAGTTAGATAGGTGAGATTACTGTAAAGAAAACAAGGGACTTTTGCGAAAAAACGTCCGACTTTTTTGGAAAAATCTCCCACGTTTTTGGAAAAATATCGGAGATTTTTTTAGTTCTCTCGGAGATTTCTGTGCGCTTCTTGGAAGGTGCTGTTTATTCCTTGTGTCGTTTCTCCCGAGCCAGTTGTCGAATGGCAGTTTCAATGTCGCCACCGAGTTGCTCGGCAAGGCGCAGCACCTCCACCTTCTCCGTCTCTTCTGTGGTGTATGTCAAGTATTCCTCCAAACTCACCTCAGTGGCATAGACCGCACTCTGCATACCGCCCAGTCCAATCCACACCTCTTTGTAAAGTCGATGAGGGTCGTTGTTCTGATTGATGGAAAGAATTTGGCTCTTCTCCTTTTCCGACAAGCCCAGCATCGCTTGGATGCCATCAAACTTGGTCATATACTTACGCTGATCAAGGAGGATTTTGCAGTCGCTATTGTTGATGATACTCTCCTTCACAATGGGAGATTGAATGATGTCGTCCACTTCTTGGGTCACCACAATGGCTTCGCCAAAATACTTGCGCACCGTCTTGTAGAGATACTTGATGTAGTCCGCCATATTAGCCGAAGCAATGGCTTTCCACGCTTCTTCGATGAGAATCATTTTGCGAATACCTTTCAATCTTCGCATCTTGTTGATGAAGGCTTCCATAATGATGATTGTCACCACAGGGAAGAGGTCCTTATTGTCCTTCACTTGGTCAATCTCAAAGACAATGAAGCGTTTAGAAAGTAGGTCGATGTTCTCCGTAGAATTGAGCAGAAAGTCATAACGTCCACCACGATAGTATTGTTTGAGCGTAGTGAGCAGGTTGTTGATGTTGAAATCTTGGAGCGTCACCTTGATTTCTCTTTCCTCCATCTCCTTGCGATAGACATCTCTGAGATACTCATAGAAGGTGTTGAAGCAAGGCGTGATGCTATGGTCGGCACGGATGCGCTCAATATAGGCATTCACAGCCGAACCCAACTCACCCGCTTCCGTCTTGGTCAGCGGTTCGTCGGCACTCTTCCACAGCGTAAGCAGCAACGTGCAGATACTCTCGCGCTTTTCCACATCAAAGACATAGTCATCGGTGTAGAAGGGATTGAAGGAAATGGGACTTTCATCGGTGTAAGTGAAGTAGACCCCATCCGCTCCCTTAGTCTTTCTGTGAATGAGTTCGCAGAGTCCCTGATAACTATTGCCCGTATCCACGAGCAAAACATGCGCCCCTTGTTCGTAGTACTGACGCACCATGTGGTTGGTGAAGAAAGATTTTCCACTGCCCGATGGACCTAAGATGAACTTATTGCGGTTGGTGGTAATGCCTTTCTTCATCGGCAGGTCAGAAATGTCCAAGTGAATCGGCTTACCCGACAGACGATCTGCCATGCGGATGCCGAAGGGAGAAAGAGAATCCTTGTAGTTCGTCTCTGCCGTAAAGAAACAAAGAGCAGGTTCGATGAAAGTGTAGAAACTCTCTTCGGCAGGAAAGTCGCCAGCGTTGCCAGGGATACCCGCCCAATAAAGCGTAGCCGTGTCAATCGTGTTGTGCCGAGGTTTGCATTCCATCAGCGCGAGCGCAGAACCTACGTCGTTTTTTACCTGACGAAGTTCCTCTTTGTCGCTACTCCATGCCAAAACATTGAAGTGCGCCCGAATAGAAGTCAGACCCTGAGAGTGTGCCAAGTTGAGATACTCCTGTATCCACTCCTCGTTGATTTGATTGCTTCGGCTATAACGCGCCAAAGAGTGCATATTCCTCGCCTGCTTTTCAAAGCGTTCAAGGTTGGCACCGCTATCTTCGATGAAGAGATATTGATTGTAGATGTGGTTGCACGAAAGGAGCAAGCCCACGGGAGCCGCAAAACTCAGTCGGCAATCACTGCGGTCGGTAGAAAGTCGTTCATAGCGCGCATCGGTATGCACACTTGTGGGGAGGTCGTCCGTATCGCTCAGCGTGTGCAAGCAAAGCATTTGGTCGCCCACACGTACAAGGTCTGCCCCCAAACGAATATCCTCTAAAGAAGCGTGCTGATGCTCCGAAAGCGAAAAGTATCTATCGAGGAGTCCAGTCTTTTCTTTCGTACCGATGAGTTCATCCTCAGTCATTCTCGTCAAACGAAGATGGTCACTATCATTGATAATCCGCTCAAATTGGTCTACGGCTTCCAAGAATTTCGCCACCGCTTCCTTATCTTCAATGTCTTTGGGAATGAGATGCCCACGGCACAAGGCAGAGAAATTACTCTGCTGTGCCATGCGCTTCTTGGTCGTTTGGGTGAGAAAGAGATAAACCGCGTGATGGAGGTAAGGTCGCTCATTGAAATGTCGCTCTGAAGCACGAGCCAGAAAACTGAGTTCTCCCTTATTGAGTTCGGGAGCATAGTTTTCTTGGATAAACCAATCCTGCTTATGCACGATGCTGTAATTAGGGAGCACCTTAATCGCCTTATGCCAAGCCGAGTGCATCGCTTCATATTCGCTCTCTGTCACGGTGAAGAGTTCGGGAAGCTCCAACTTAAAGGCAATAGTCAGGTCAGCATCCTTGCTCACAAGGCAACCATGTTCCACTGCCAAAAGGGGAAACTTGGCTTCGAGCGTACTTATTTTGCTGGTGTTGCGCATATGTTCGTGTTTTTGTTTGAGGTTACGAGGAATGTTCGCAGAGTGCGGTAATAGATAGGCACTGAGACAGAGGGCGAAGGAGCGTACTTGAAGTACGTGACTAGCCCGAATGTCGAAGTAACGACGCTAGTGCCGTGCTATGTGAGCATCCCTAATGAGGTGATAGACCGTACGGCGGTTAATAAGATAGCGCGGATGCATACGAATAGCCCCTTGCTTCATCAGTCCATATTGACCATACTTGCGGTTCATGGCAAACGTTTGCCACACAACAAGCGTGGCACCCACTAAGCCGATACCTAAGCACAGCCACTGACTCATACCGCAGAGATAGCATACGACCACAAGCATAAAAACCGCCAAGAGTCCTCCAGCAAAGAGGAAGAGGTATTGCGCTTTCAAACCCTTAAACTCCACCGTACGACCTATTCCCTTATTGATGTCCCACGATGCCATTAGAGGAAGAAGCTACGAAGGATGGTTGCTGCCACAATGAGGAAGATACAAGCTCCAAACCAAGAGGCCGCTGTCTTGCTGGTGTCGGGATCACCGCTGGAAAACTTGTTGTACACCTTGATGCCACCAATCAGACCAACGACAGCACCGATGGCGTAAATGAGTTTTGTGCCAGGATCAAAGTAGGAAGTCACCATTTTTGTGGCTGCATTGATACCTGCCATGCCGTTACCTTGGGCATAAGCTCCTGCCGATACGAGAAAGAGGGCGAGAAGCACGAAAGAGAGTTTCTTTGTTGTCTTCATATTGATAGAAATTAAATGTGATTATTGCTAGGGTGAGAGAATGGAAGTGAGAACAGAGGGAGGTATTGTAGGCTCTAGTAATGGAAGAATGAGTGCGTAACCTCATACCTCCGCAGTGTTCTCCTGTTCCGAATGGATAGTTTTACAGATAATAATCGAGAGGATGAGTTGCTATTTCTGAAATGGAGTTAGAAGGTTCTTTTTCTTCTTCCGCCCCTTCTTGTTCTTCTGTTTCAGCCTTGTCAATGGCTTGCAAGAGTTTCTGATGCACCCTTTCTTCTTGGGAGAGTTGGGCTTTATATTGCGCCAATAAGTCCGTACCTTTCAGGCTTTGGAGCGTATGTACAACCTCCGTTTCGTCCTCCTCATCAAGACTATCATCTTGTTTGTGCCAATGATTCAATCTCACCAAATCGCGAGTGAGAATGCTAGTGGGCGAAACATCGGTAGTAGCATTGTCTTGCCAAAGGATTTCTTCGCGAAGTACCTCCTCCTCATCCACTTCTTCTTCTAGGGTATAGTCCACCGCGATTTCACTCTCTTCGGTCTGTTCGTGGGAGTCTTCGTTTTTCTCTGTAATAACATTATCCAGTTCTTCACTAGATTTCTCTGTGGCTTCCACATCGGATGTCGCAGCAATAATTTGTGTCGTCAATCCTTTGCTTTTGCCCACAAGGATATGCTCTTCAGCAGCTTGGGGTGTATCTCGCTGCGTATCAGCTTGAGGTACAACTTTATGTAGCGTTGAATATCCATTTCTCCAGCGATGAAAGGTATAAATCAACCCCATCGCCACCCAAAGGATGGAGAAAAGGAGCAAAATATTGAGTAGAAAAGCAGTAATCATAGTTGTATGGTTTGTTCCTTCTTGCGTTTGACAATTTCCTTGTTGAGCAATTGTTGGTGTGTGCGAAGATGTTCTACGATAATGTGTTCAATGTAACTCGAGAGTGTTGTGTCAGACCGCAAATCACTCAGCACGTGCCGCAGTGTTTGCAACACCTCTGTGCGAATGGTGAATCCCGATTTTGCACCTTTGGTACTATTGACGGTCAAATAGAGGTCTGCATATTGAGAAAATGAAATCGTTGATGTGGACTCACTCGTGATCTCCTCCTCCTTTTTCTCTTTTGGAGGAATCGCAAGGGAAGTTACGGGCTTGTCATAGAAAGGCGCATCTTCTAGCGTTCGTTCCTTCGTACCCATATCTCCCAATTCTTGGAGTTTCTCTTGGAAAATTTTATCGCGTTGTTCCTTTAGACTACTCATCAGACTTTAGATTTATAAGGTGTAACTTCTCTATCACCTCATCCACCCACGCGTCAATGCCAAGGGCAGCGCGATACATCGGAGCAGGCGCAAGATAGGAACTGCGGAAACAAGTCTTGACTCCTCCTGCAGCTTGTAATTCTCGGGCAATCTTCACCGAATGATAGATGCACGTATCAAACATACTCAAGCCCTCTTGCTTGGCATAGTCCGTAAAGACCTGTTGAATCGTGGGATTTGCACTGCGATTTACCTTATTCCAGAGAAAGAAGAAGTCTTCAATGCGTGCGTCTTCAAAGCCTAAGCCCAAATCACAGATGGTGCGAGCATAGGCAAAAGAAGACGCTAAGGACTGAGGGTCGGCTTCGATGGGAGAGATGATGAAATCCATCTCCACAGAAAAGCGCAACAAACTCTCTGTGCTGGCGTGTCCTGGGAAATCAAAAATCACCAGTCGTTCTCCTCTTCCTTGTGTGTCGAGATATTGTTGCACCAGCGTGAGAGCATCTTCGGGTTTGGCGCGTAATATCGTATAGGATGGTTTCCCTAAGCGCGTGAAATAGGCTTTCATCTCAGCTTGTATCTTGGCATCCGACTCGATAAGGTCGCGTTCGCGCTCTCGTAACTTATAGAACGACTCTTGTGTTGCGTCACAATCCATGACAACAAGAGGAATACCACGCTCATAATACAGCACCGCAGCCAAGACTTCGGCTAAACTGCTTTTTCCCACTCCACCTTTTTGAGAAGCGAAGCCTAAAAATAGAGGTCGTGATACTTTTTGTTGCATAATGAATCATGTTTATAGGTCGTAATGCTTAGACTTTTCTCTGTATAGACTCATAGACTTAAGTCAATTGGTCAATTAGTCAGTTAGTCAATTGGTCAATTGGTCAATTGGTCAATTGGTCAATTAGTCAATTGGTCAGTTGGTCAATCAGTCAATTAGTCAATTGGTCAGTTAGTCAATGAGTCAGTTAGTCAATTGGTCAATGAGTCAGTCCATTTGGATGTCTTTAGCTCAGTCTATATAGACCTTTTGACTCTGCAAAAGAACTTAGTTTTTAGTCCACTCACAAGAAAAGGAGAAAAGAGGGAAAAATAGGGATGAATTGGATAATCCTTTCGTATTGAATGATTTAAGTTTAGGCTGTAATTTTGCAGACGAACAAATATAACCTCTAACACGACCGAAGGAAACAGCCCACTAAGGGCTGGATGCTTCCTCAGCATCAACTCTTTTTACTGGCAAGGTGTGTCTTTGTAACACAAACCGCGGTTTGTCTCACAAAAACTCCTTGCCTCGGTACGAGGAAATGCTGAACTCCAAAGTCGTCAGTAAAGAAGAAACACATGAAACAGCAAAGCAATCCCTCCACTGAGGGCTTAAACTCCGATAAACCTCGGTGGGACAATTGGCACATACGCCTACCTAATCTCAAAGACCAACAGAAAATCATTGATTTGTTCCAGCGTTCGGGAGCAAAAACAAAGTCAGACTTTGTGCGCGCTCGCTTGTTGGGTGAAGAATTTAAGGTTATCTCCGTAGATAAATCCGCCGTGGAATACAACCGAAAGCTATCGGAATTCACAGCACAGTTACATAAGATTGGTATCCTCTATAACCAAGCTGTACGCGCACTCAACACCTATCATTCCGTTAAGACAGCACAGGTGATGCTAGAGAAATTGACGCACTATTCCACGCAAATCCTTGCGCTGCAATCCCAAGTTATTGCTCTCACCATTGACTACCGCAAACGATGATTGCCAAAATTTCTGCCACGGAAAACCTAGGTGGTGCGCTAGGCTACAACTTTAAGAAAGTGGAAAAAGGAGATGCCGAAGTCATTCTATCCAAAGGGCTCTATCAACCAGCAGAAGGGGAATTTAAGATGGAAGAAGTACTGCGAGATATGCAGGCACTCCTTCCGCAACATTGCCGGACTAAGAAAAGCGTCTTCCATTGTTCCCTCAATCCTCACTCCGATGAACGCTTGTCGGATGAGAGGCTAGCCACCTTAGCCGAGGAATATATGCAGGCACTCGGCTACGGCTCACAACCTTACATCGTGTTTAAGCACCACGACATCGAGCGAGAACACATTCACATCGTTTCCTTACGCGTAAATGAACAAGGAGAGAAAATCAATGATAGGTTTGAAAAGCGAAGAAGCAAGCGTATCACAGATGCTCTGGAACAAAAATACGGATTGATACCCAGTACACCGACCCAAGAGCAAGTACTTCAAAAAGCAAGTACGGAAAAACCGCTCAATGAGTCCGTGGAGAATAGAAAAACAAAGGTAGAAAGATTGCTTCGTGCCGTACTTGCACACTACAAGTTCGCTTCTTTGGGAGAACTCAATGCCATACTCGCACACTATCATCTCACAGCCGAAGAGGTAAAAACAGAAGTTCGGGGCAAACGCTATGATGGACTGGTCTACCTCCTCACAGATGATGAGGGTAAAAAAGAGAGTATGCCCATTGCAGCCTCTGAACTAGGTCGAGGACTGGGACATACCGCTATCACCAACCACATCAAACGCTCAAAGTCTGCGCTTAAAACGGATATTCCCAAGGTAAGGCAACGCGTACTTATGGCGATGCGTACTTCCCCCTCGTCAGAAGCCGATTTGAAGAAAAGCCTTATCCAACAAGGCTTGCGAGTAGTACTTCGCAGAAATAAGGTAGGGCGCATCTATGGCGTCACCTTTATAGACGACAAAGAAGGGATAGCCTTCAATGGTTCACGTTTGGGCAAGGGATATTCCGCCAACGTCTTTGCCCAATATCTGCAAGACACCGGACAGAATCCTTTCTTGGATGAAACACGTTATCCCAACAGCCTTGGGGAAGGTGCTGAAGGAAGAGACAAAACAAGGGACATTTCTCAAAAAATCTCCCACGTTTTTCCAAAAAAGTCCGACGTTTTTTCAGAAAAGTCTGACGTTTTTCACGACAACTCAGAAAGCGACAATCTCATTGACGAACTCTTAGACGACACCCTAGAAACTTTGGCAGCACCAGCAGGGAATGATGATTGGAAAGAAGCGGCTTGGCAACGCAAACTGCGCAAACAGAGTAGGGTGCGATTGGGAAGAAGAAAGCACTAGTTCTAAAGGCATTATCATAGTATTCAAACACCATTCAAACACACATACCACTATGGCACAAGAAGACGATTTACGAGCATTGGGAAAGATTATGGACTTTATGCGAGGCATATCCGTACTCTTTCTCCTCATCAACTGCTATTGGTTTTGCTATAGCGCATTTGAAACGTGGCACTTCACGCTGGCTATAATAGACAAAATCCTACTCAATTTTCAACGCACGACAGGCTTGTTCTCCTCCGTTCTGTGGACAAAGCTCTTTTGCGTAGTCTTCCTTGGGCTTTCTTGTTTAGGCACCAAGGGCGTCAAAGAAGAAAAGATAACGTGGGGAATGATTTACTCAGCCCTTGCCGTGGGCTTTGTGCTTTTCTTTCTCAATTGGTGGTTGCTCGTTTTGCCCATCTCGGCAGTAGGTGCAGCATCAATCTACATCTTCTCTTTGTCCCTAGGTTATATCTGCCTATTGATGGCTGGGGTCTGGATGAGTCGTTTGCTCAAGAACAACCTGATGGATGACGTTTTCAACATGGAAAACGAGAGTTTTATGCAAGAAACACGGCTGATGCAAAACGAGTATTCAGTGAACTTGCCGACACGCTTTTACTACAAAAAGAAATGGAACAAAGGGTGGATCAACATCGTCAATCCTTTCCGTGCTTCAATGGTACTCGGCACCCCGGGTTCTGGTAAGTCCTATGCCATTGTGAACAACTACATCAAGCAACAAATAGAAAAAGGTTTTGCGATGTACATCTACGACTACAAATTTCCTGACCTCTCAGAGATTGCCTACAATCATTTGCTCCATCATTTGGATGCTTATGAAGTAAAACCCCAATTCTTCGTTATCAACTTTGATGACCCTCGAAAATCGCACCGTTGCAATCCCATCAACCCGAGTTTTATGACGGACATCTCGGATGCTTACGAGAGTGCTTACACAATCATGCTCAATCTCAACCGCTCGTGGATACAGAAGCAGGGGGATTTCTTCGTGGAGTCGCCTATCATCTTACTTGCTGCCATCATTTGGTTCCTCAAAATCTACGAAGACGGCAAGTATTGCACCTTTCCACACGCCATTGAGTTCCTCAATCGCCCCTATGCGCAGATATTTCCCATCCTTACCGCCTATGATGAATTGGCGAACTACCTTTCCCCCTTTATGGATGCTTGGGAGGG
>NZ_KB290701.1 GCF_000318095.2 Alloprevotella sp. oral taxon 473 str. F0040 | reverse complement strand
TGCTCCGACCGCTTGTAGGCGTACGGTTTCAGGAACTTTTTCACTCCTCTAAAAGAGGGGCTTTTCACCTTTCCCTCACGGTACTGGTTCGCTATCGGTCTCTTACGAGTATTTAGCCTTGGCGGATGGGCCCGCCGGATTCAGACAGGATTTCACGTGTCCCGCCCTACTCAGGATACCACTATGCTTCATACAATTGTCGAGTACGAGACTGTCACTCTCTATGGTCGCTCTTTCCAAAGCGTTCCTCTAACTGTATTTCGTGCAACAGCGTGGTCCTACAACCCCATATAGACCGAAATCTATATGGTTTGGGCTATTCCCCGTTCGCTCGCCACTACTAGGGGAATCATTATTATTTTCTTTTCCTAGGGGTACTAAGATGTTTCAGTTCCCCCCGTTAGCCTCCCGCACTTGCGGGATAACAGGTCTTCAACCTGCTGGGTTGTCCCATTCGGAAATCTGCGGATCAATGGTTATTTGCACCTACCCACAGCTTATCGCAGCTTATCACGTCCTTCATCGCCTGTAAGAGCCTAGGCATCCACCGTACGCCCTTAATTACTTCCTTTTCCTTATTCT